>CAWDVJ010000017.1:0-34490 GCA_963805725.1 uncultured Gemmatimonadales bacterium | reverse complement strand
AAATCCGTCTCGATCAGCGCGACGGCGCGCTCGACATCACGAGCCGACACGCCGTCTTGCTGCAACCGATCGATCGCCCCCGACTTCGGCCTCCATGCCGCTGGACGTGATGCCCGGACGCGCCGTGACGTCGGCCACCAGCAAGTCGCTGCCCTTGGTGAGATCGAATGTGAACGCCTTCGCATCAGCAGCGACCTGGCGCTCGCGAACCAGCGTGTGATGAAGCCGGCTGCCATGCTTCATGCCGAGCACCGCGCCGCACACGCTCGCCGTGTACCTCAGGCGGTGCCGAACGGAGGGATGCGAAACGCGAGATACAGGCGCGGGAGTCGCACGTCGTCGGCGACGACTTCACGCCGCGGTGCACCGAAGCGCGGCGACACTCCATCGGGGGCAGGGCGGCCGTGACCGACCACGCGGAATGGGACCGAAGATACTCCTCGACCAGCCGGCGGGCCTCGGCTAGGTCGACGTCTCCGGCCATGGACAGCACCGCGTTGTCCGGGGTGTAATATGTCGAGAAGAACTCGGCGATGTCGTCGAGGCTCGCGGCAGAGAGGTCCTCCATTGATCCGATCAGCGAGTGATGGAAGGGATGCTCCGGCGGAAACGCCAGCGCCGGCAGCTTCTCCCACCACGTGCCGTATGGCTGGTTGTCCACCGACCAGCGGCGCTCATTCTTCACCACGTCGCGCTGCGTGTCGAGCTTCTGCTGCGTCATGGCAGGCAGCAGCTGCCCCATCCGGTCGGCCTCGAGCCACAGCGCGAGCGCGAGCTGATTGGACGGCACGGTCTCGAAGTAGTTCGTGCGATCGAGCCACGTCGAGCCATTGAGCGTCCCACCGGCTCGCTGAGATCAACTCGAAGTGTTCGTTGGCCCCGACGTGAGCCGATCCCTGAAACAGCATGTGCTCGAACAGGTGGGCGAAGCCAGTGCGCCCGGCCCGTTCATTTGCCGACCCGACGTGATACCACAGATTGACGGCGACGATCGGCGCTGTGTGGTCTTCCGAGACCGTGACGAACAGGCCGTTGGCAAGGCGAAACGTCTCGACTGGGAGGTGCAAAGGGCCGGGAATGGAAGTAGGGGGTGAGGGAACGGCAACGGCCGGGTTTCGTGTTCCGGTTGGACAAACTCGGGGCCAAGATCGGAGCGCTGAAGCCAAGCTGCCGGGCTAGTTCAGGGGCGTACCGCAGCATCTGCGCCCCTGAAACTAACTGGGGTCCCCGCGCCGCGGTCCTCGGGCACAGCCGCCTCGCGCAGGCTCGACCCCCATTGGCTCACCCCGCCGTCTACGCCCCTTGACACCCTATCCCGGTAGGGGCATTCTCCAAAACTCGACGAGCTACCCGCGATCGTCGCGGGACTGCCCTCGCGGGGTGTGCGTCCGCGCCCCGCGAGGGCTGCTCGTCTGGATTGGCCGGTGGCCACGCCCGCGCCGGTCTCTGCGGTAGTCCCCCCACCCAAAGGACGGAGGCAGGATCCATGGCGGCGGATTTCTTTCTCGGCGAGTCGCTAGTCGGCGACGGCAATGAAGTGGCCCACATTGACCTCATCATTGGTGCCAAGAGCGGGCATGCGGGCGCGGCGTTCGCGAATGCGTTGACGAACAACAAAGATGGCTTCACGACGCTTCTCGCGGTCGTAACGCCCAACCTTCCGGCGAAGCCCGACACGATCCTGTACAACAAGGTGACCATCAAGGGGGCCAAACAGGCCGTGCAGATGTTCGGACCAGCCCAAGCGGCGGTCGCGCGCGCTGTCGTAGACTCGGTATCCAGTGGCGTCATCCCGCGGGACAAGGTCGAAGACTACTGCATTTGCGTCGGCGTGTTCATTCATTGGGACGCCAAGGACGACAAGAAAATCTTCGATTACAACTACCGGGCGACCAAGGAGTCCATCGAGCGGGCCCTCAAGCGTCTGCCGACCGTGGACACGGTCATCCAGGGCGCCAAGACGGCTCACCATCCGTTCGCGGGCGGCGCGGACAAGTAAGCAGGGCCAGTGGCAGCGGCGCTCGCCGAGGGCTAAGGGTTAAGCCAAGGGGCGGGTTTGGGGCGGGCGCTTCGCGCCCGAGAGAGTAGCAGGGCAGAAGTGGAGAGTAGGGGACAGCGCCTATCGGCGCCCTTTCGTCTACTTCTCTACTTTCCGAAGGTCCACTTTCTCGGGCGTTCCTAGCCGCCCGCGCCCCCAGCATGAAAAAACTCCTCCTACAGCTCGACTCGTCCCGGCACGCAAGTGTCTTCGACCAAGTCGTCGCGTACGACGCAGGCGTCGACGAGATCATGAGCACGTCCGGCGTTACACCGGCCGATGTCCGCGACCTGGTATATGGCTGCATCTTCACACGCGGCCCCAAGGACCTGAAGAACACCGCGATCTTCATTGGCGGAACAGATATGCCAGCCGGGGACGCGATGCTCGATGCGGTTCGAAAGACGTTCTTCGGCCCGATGCGCGTCTCCACGATGCTCGATTCGAATGGCTCCAACACTACCGCGGTCGCGGCGGTCGTGAAGATCATGGAAGCCCTTGGCGGCGCGGTCGGTGGCAAACGGATTGTGGTCACCGCAGGCACCGGACCCGTCGGGACGCGAGCGGCCGGACTACTCGCCAAGCGCGGCGCCGAGGTGCACGTCACCTCGCGTCGACGTGACGACGCTGAACGAGCACGTCGAGCGATCCTCGAACGCTTCGGCGGACAAGTGCGCGCAGATTGCCTGACCGATGCCAGCGGCGCCGCCGCCTGCCTGGACGGCGCGCGCGTACTCCTGAATTGTGGCCCCGCGGGCGTGCAGCTGGTGCCCCGCAGCGCGTGGGCGAATCGACCCGGTCTCGAGGTGGCCGTCGATCTCAACGCCGCCCCACCCGCGGGCATCGAAGGCATCCAGCCGACCGATGACGGGGCGATGCGTGATGGCGTGCGATGCATTGGCGCCCTCGGCGTCGGCAACCTGAAGATGAAGATCCACAAGGCCTGCCTCGCGCGCCTCTTCGAGGTCAACGACGCGGTGCTGGACGCGGAGGAGATATTTGAACTGCAGAAGCTGGACGTTGGACGTTAGGCGTTGGACGTTGGAGAACGAACCTCGGGGCAGGATCGACGCACTGTGGCTGGCCTGCGAGGTTTGTCTCTAACGTCCAACGTCTAACGTCCAACGCCTCGTCCCTTGCGCTGCCTCGGTCTCGATCCCGGCACTGTCTCCATTGATCTCTGCGGGATCGATGATGGAAAACTGGTGGTCGACGAGAGCGTGCCGACTCGGTTGGCGTTGGCCGATCCCGATGACCTCATCGCACACATCGCGGGAATGGGGCGCTTCCACTGCATCGTCGGTCCTTCGGGATATGGACTGCCGCTCACGGTGGGCGCAGACCTCTCGGAAGAGGCGATCCGCCTCGCGCTCCTGTCGCCAGCTGGCGAAGCCGGCGGCATCGGAGGACTCGGACGCCTCCTACGTGCCCTCGCCCGTTCCGCGCTCCCGATCATGTTCACACCCGGAGTCGTGCATCTGCCGACGGTGCCCGCACACCGCAAGCTCAATCGCGTCGACCTCGGGACTGCAGACAAGGTGTGCGCCGCCGCTCTGGCGATCGACGATCAGTCCCAGCGCCTTCGCGTGCCGCTGACTGACACGTCCTTCATTCTCCTGGAGTTGGGAGGGGCGTTTACGGCCGCGATCGCGGTCGCCGGCGGTCGCATCGTCGACGGCATCGGCGGCTCTTGCGGCCCGATCGGCGCGAAAGCGTCCGGCGCCCTCGACGCGGAAGTCGCCGTGCTGGCTGGACGGGTGACCAAGGCGATGGTGTTCGGCGGCGGAGTCGCTGATGTGCGCGGCGAACCCCAATCGGACGTCGATGCGGTTGCGCAGCCCACGACCGCACGCGGCCGGCTCGCCTGGGACGCCTTCGTGGAGGGAGCCTGCAAGGCGGTTGCGGCGCTTCGTGTGACGTTGCCGCACCCGCCGGAAATCCTGTTGTCGGGACGACTGGCACGGTCCAGCGTCGTCTTCCGAGTTTTGTCGGAGCGTCTTGCGGATGTCGCGCCGGTGCGCCGACTCGACGGCTTCGCACACATCGCCAAACAGGCCGCACAAGGCGCGGCTCTCGTTGCCGACGGCCTGGCCGGCGGCCGACACGCACCGCTGGTCGATCTCCTCCAGCTACGCGGCGCCACGGGCTCAGTTCTCGATTGGCTGTACGTCGTGACACCCGAACGCGCACGGGCCACGCTCGGACTTGGACACGGCAACGCAGCCACCGAGGAGACGGACGACAGGTGAGAGGAGAGAGGAAAGAGGAGAGCGGACGCCCCTTGCGCAGGTTCGGTGAGGACGTGCTGATCGCCGGCGTGAGCGTGCGTGGCTTGACGGAATCAGCCGCGCGGGCCGGATATCGCGTCACCGCAGTCGATGGGTTCAATGATCTCGATCTGCAAGCGGTCGCGACCGACGTGCGCCGGGTGATTCCGTACAGTGCGGCTGCGGCTGCGAACGCGTCACGTGACATTGACGCGGACGTGGTGTGTTACGTATCCAACTTCGAGAATCATCCGGCCGCACTTCACCGGTTGCAGCGTGGTCGTACGCTGTGGGGCAATCCGCCGCAGGTGCTCGCCCGGGCGCGCGATCCTGCGGCGCTCACCGAGGTGGTGCGCGCGGCCGGACTGCCGGCCGCGCTCGTCCGCAAGCATCCGCCGCGCCTCGTGCCAGTTTCATCGGTCTCACGATGGTTGCTCAAGCCGCGGGCGTCAGGGGGCGGACACGGCATCGTCCCTTGGTCCCCCGGCGCCGCTGTCCCGCGGTCCTGTGTCCTGCAGCAGCGCATGCCCGGCCGCGCGGCCTCCGTCCTTTTCGCAGCTGATGGCGAGCGCGCGATCGTCCTCGGGGTCACTCTTCAACTCGTCGGCGAGCGACGCTTCGGATCGCATGGGTTTCGATACTGCGGCTCGCTCCTCGCGCCGCCAGAGGATCCTGAGTGGGGAGCGAGATCTTCCCTTGCCGAGCGGGGCGCGCTGCTCGCCGGGGTGCTGACGCGCGCATTCGGGCTCGTCGGGGTCAACGGCGTGGACGTCATGGTGCATCGTGGCCGGGTGGTCCCCATTGAGGTCAATCCCCGACATACCGCTGCGATGGAGCTTCTCGAGCGCCGCGACGGCCTCTCGATCTTCCACACACACGTCGCCGGGTGTACCGGCGAGCTGTCAGCGCTCATCAAACCGGCGTCGGTCAGTGCAGCGGCCGGCAAAGCGATCGTGTTCGCACGGCGCGACGTCGTGACGCCATCAGGCGACCACTGGCTCGCCGACTCCGACATTCGGGATGTACCAGCAGCCGGCACCAGCGTGCGCAAAGGCGCGCCCATCTGCACGGTGTTCGCAATGGCGAAGACGGTGAACGCGTGCTACGAGGCGCTCGTGGCGCGTGCCGCCGGGATCCACGACGAGACTGAGCGCTCGTAACGTATATTCCCCAGCGCCCACCCTTCGGACGCTCCCAGTGGCTGATGACTCGCGCCTGACGCCCGACCGCACGGTCGAGCACGCCACCTGCCTCGGCTGCGGCTGCACCTGCGACGACATTACCGTAGTCGCTCGCTCAGGGCGCATCGCAGAAGCGCGCAATGCATGCCCGCTGGGACTCGACTGGTTCGGGACCGGAGCCATATCGGCGCGAATCGTGTCGCGGTCTGGCCGCGAGACAGTCGCCGACGCCATCAGTGAGGCGGCGCAGCTGCTCCGCTGCCGCCCGGCGACCGCTCGTGTACATCTCGACGGAGCTCTCGTGCGAATCGCAGCGCATGGCGATCGGGATCGCGGATGTCCTCGGTGCCGCGCTCGACAGCATCACAACGTCGACGGTGGGAGACGGCATCCTTGCGGCGCAACGGCGTGGCCGCGTCACTGCGACGCTCGGCGAGATCCGAAACCGGGCGGACACCATTGTGTTTTGGGGCGTGGACCCGGCCGCGCGATATCCCCGATTTACCTCCCGCTACGCTCCGCAACCGATCGGCCTCTACGTCCCGCTTGGACGGGCGGGCCGGCAGGTAATTGCGGTCGACGTCGGAGAGGACCGCGGGCCCTCCGACGCCGATGGGCGCGTGAGCTTCACGCCCGACGAAGAGGTAGCCGCACTGGCGCTCGCACGTGCGGCGGTGACCGGTGCTCTCGAGGCGGATGCCGGAGGTCACTCGCTCGAAGCGCGCGCGGCTCGTGTCGCCGGCCTCCTGCGCACCGCCCGCTACGCTACGATCGTCGCGGACGGCGAACCCGCGGCAGCACGGGATCCGCAACGCAGTGAATCGCTGCTGCTCTTGGTTGAGGCACTCAACCGCTCGATGCGCTGTGCGCTCAGCACACTGCGGGGCGGCGGGAATCGGTCCGGCGCGGACGCCGTTATGACGTGGCAGACCGGCTTCCCGATGGCGGTCGATTTCTCCGATGGGACACCGAGCTATCGACCCGATCGCGCGGCCGCGGCGCTGCTCCAGAGCGGCGAGATCGACGTCGCGGTCGTGGTAGGTGCAGCGCGGGCCGTGCCGGAGGCCGTTGTACGGGGACTCGCAAACGGCGTGTCGTGCGTCGCGATCGGACCACGCGCCTCCGAGAGCTCCTATCCGGTCGCGGTCGCGATCGACACCGGCATGGCCGGCATTCACGAGCGGGGCAGCGTCTTGCGCATGGATGATGTCCCGCTCCCGCTTCGTCCCGCGCTGGAATCGGATCTCGTGTCCGCGGTCTACGAGCATCCGGCGCCCGGGTTCGATGGGGCAACGGGCGACGCGCTCGCACGGAGCGGCCGGCCTCAGGACGCCTGCCTCGTCCTCGGCGCGTTGCTTGCGGCAATTGCTGGCCTGGAATACGGGACAGGCGGGGCGGCGCGCTCCTCATGACTGCGCTGCGCATCGTCGGAGGCACCGTGCACGACCCAGCCAACGGGGTCGACGGCGCGGTCCGCGACATCTGCGTACGGGATGGACGCATCGTCCCGACGGTGAGCGCCGATGCATCGCGTCTCGACGCACGCGGACTGGTCATCATGGCCGGTGGCGTCGACATGCACGCCCATATCGCCTCGGCCAGTGTCAATCAGGCTCGGCGCCTGCTGCCCGAAGACCAGGCGCGCGACCCGGTGACCGCCCCGTCCCTTCTGCAGGACTGCAACGGCGAGATCGTGATTCCGCGCTCCGGGTCGGGCGGCACGGTGCCGAGCACGTTCACGACGGGGTATCGGTATGCGGGGCTTGGGTACACGACCGTGTTCGATGCGGCTGTCGCGGCCATCAGCGCGCGCGAGACGCACGCGCAATTTGATGACACGCCGATTATCGACACGGGCTGCTTCATCCTGATGGGCAACGACGCCTTTCTGCATCGGCTGATCGCAGCGAAGGAGCAGGAGAGCGCCCACGCCTACGCAGCCTGGCTCCTCTCCGTCGCCAAGGGCTACGCGATCAAGGTCGTCAATCCGGGCGGCGTCGAGCTCTGGAAGCGCAACATCCGTCACGTCGAGTCCCTGGACGTCCCAGTCGGCGACCACGCTGTGACGCCGCGTGCAATACTCGAAACACTCGCGGACGCGGCAGCCTCCCTGCGGTTGCCGCATCCGGTCCACATGCACTGCAACAACCTGGGCGTGGCCGGCAACGTCGCGCTGACGCTGGACAGCATGCGCGCCATCGACGGTCGTCGTGCGCATTTCACTCACCTGCAGTTTCACAGTTATGGCGGAGCGCGCGGCCAGTGGGCGTCGGGCGCGCGAGAGCTCACCGAATATCTCGCGACGCATCCGGAGCTGAGCGGCGACGTCGGCCAGGTCATGTTCGGCCCTGCGTGTACGGTGACGGCCGACGGCCCGGTCGAGTATCTGCTCCACGCCAGCAGCGGGCGCAAATGGACCAACGTCGACATCGAGGTCGAGACGGGATGCGGCATTGTCCCGTACACGTACCGCGATCGTGCCGCCGTCAGTGCGCTCCAGTGGGCCATAGGGCTCGAGCTGCTGCTGCTCTCCAGCGACCCGTGGCGACTCGTCTTGTCGACCGACCATCCCAATGGAGGGTCGTTCACCAGTTATCCCGAGCTGATCCACCTGCTGATGGATCGGAGCTATCGCGACGAGCGGCTCAAGGGCGCAAATCACAAGATGCTCGCCGGCAGCGCGCTCGCTGACGGACTCGCGCGCGAGTATTCGCTCAACGAGATCGCGATCATCACCCGGGCCGGACCGGCGCGGCTGCTCGGGCTCCCGACGAAAGGACATCTCGGCCCGGGCGCCGACGCCGACATCACCATTTACGCGCCGGACGCCGATCGCACGCGGATGTTCTCGACCCCGCGCTACGTCCTCAAGGCGGGCGTGCTCGTGGTCGATGAGGGCCACCTTCGCCGAGCTCCGCAGGGCCACCGACACGTGGTGCGGCCGGCGTACGACCGAGCCATCGAACGACCGATCCGTGAATTCATGGAACGCTACCTCACCGTGTCGTTCGAGAACTACGGCGCATGACGGAGACTCGCTCGAGCGACGTTGCCGCACCGGCGGCATCGGGGGCCGATCCCGGCCCGGCATCGATTCGTGGAGTCCACATCGACGATACCTTCGCCGAAGCGTTTCCGATGCGCGGATCGAGAATCGTCATCACCGCCGCGACGATTCAGTGGGCCCGGCAGGCTGCGACGACAATGACCGGATTCGCGACATCGGTCATTGGCTGCAAATGTGAGGCGGGGATCGAGTGTGAGCTGACGAACGGAGAGACGCCCGACGGTCGCCCGGGCGTGAGTGTCTTGCTGTTCGCAACGGACACGGCGGGACTTCAAGCGCGTCTCATCGAGCGAGTCGGCCAGACCGTGCTCACGTGCCCCACGACGGCCTGCTTCGATGGCCTGTCCGACGCGGCCGAGCGCATGAGCGTCGGCCGCGCGCTCAGGGTGTTCGGTGACGGCTATCAGGCGAGCAAAGTGATCGGCGGTCGCCGCTACTGGCGCATCCCGGTGATGGAAGGCGAGTTCCTCATCGAGGAAGACTTTGGCCGAGCGAGCGGTATCGGCGGCGGCAACTTCCTCGTGCTCGGCGAGAGCGAAGAAGCGGCGCTCGCCGGCGCTGAGGCGTCCGTCCAGGCCATGCAGGGGATGCGAGGTGTGATTCTCCCCTTTCCCGGAGGCATCGTCCGGAGCGGCAGCAAAGTGGGCTCGAAGCGCTACAAGAAACTCGTAGCGACGACCAACGATGCCTTTGCGCCCACGCTGCGCCCGTTGACCATGAGCGATCTGCCGGACGGGGTGAACGCCGTGTTCGAGATCGTGCTCGATGGTCTCGACTTCCCCTCGATCGCCGCGGCCATGCGCGTCGGCATTGACGCCGCTTGTCGTCCCGGGGTCCGGACCATCACGGCCGGCAACTTCGGGGGAAAGTTGGGCCCCCATCATTTCTACCTGCGACGCATCATGGCCGGACGTGTCTGAGCGCATCACGCTCACGCTCAAGGGGGTGCCCGACGGACGGGTGATCGCCGACGTGGTGGCGCCCGACCGCTTCAGCACGCTCTCGAATCGCGAAATCGGAGCGCTCCCGCTCTGGCTGTCACGCGGCGCGATCGATGGCGAGCGCGCCACTCGTCACACGGCGCAGCTCGGCGAGCTCTTCGCCGTCCGCGGCGAGCGTGCGTCGACAGTGCAGATATCAGGCGACTTGCGCACCATCGATCGGCTGGGCGCAACGATGGGTGGAGGCAGCCTGACCATCGACGGGGACGCGGGGTCGGGCTTGGGCTACATGATGCGCGGCGGCGCGATCACACTGCTGGGCTCGGCCGGGTCCGACGCCGGCCTCGCAATGGCCGGGGGGACCCTCCTGGTATCCGGCAGCGCCGGTGAGCGCCTCGGCGGATCCCTTCCAGGTGCCTCGCGCGGAATGACAGGAGGGGAGATATTCGTCAGCGGCGGCGCGGGACGCGGAGCGGCCAGTGCGGTGCGACGGGGCCTCGTGGTCGTCGGTGGCGACACGGCTGACGCTGGTGAGGCAATGATCGCCGGCACGCTGATCGTCGGAGGTGCGATTGCCGGCGCCGTCGGCCAATGGAACAAGCGAGGATCCATCATCACCCTTGGCGGTGCGACGGCCCTGTCGACATATCGTTACGCGTGCACGTATCGCCCAGCCTATCTTCGATTGCTATTTCAGTATCTTCGCTCGCGCGCCGTCTCGATCGACGACCGGATCGCCTCAGGGCGCTTCGCACGGTATTGCGGCGATATCTCACAGCTGGGCAAGGGCGAACTTCTGGTCTGGGCAGGCAACGGCAGCCGTTGACTTGGCCCGGCGCTGCAGCCCATACGCGGCACGCAGGGAGCGAATCCAACATGACGACGATCAGTCACCCGCCGACGATCGACGACTTCGCGATGAACGATCGAGCGTGGCGTATCGCTGACGACATGAGTGCCCGCTCTGCGGAGCTGCGCGTAACCTCGACTCGCCTCGAAAACGGCACGCGCGTCATCGATGCGGGCATCGACGCGCGCGGCGGGTTGGGCGCCGGACTCGCGCTGGTCCGAATCTGCATGGGCGGCCTTGGCCATGTGTCTTACGAGCCCGTGGTCATCGGTGGCGAGCCGTTTCCTGGCGTGCAGGTCTGGACCGATCATCCCGCGATCAGCTGCATGGCCTCGCAGTACGCCGGATGGGCGGTGAAGACGAGTGGCTTTTTCGGGATGGGCTCGGGACCACTGCGCGCGCACGCTCGGGTCGAGCACGAGCTCTTCGCGAAGCTCGGGTACACGGAGATCGCCAGCCGCGGGGTCCTCGTGCTCGAGACTCGGCAAATGCCGACCGAGGGGGTGTCGGCCGCCATCGCGGAGCGAGCGGCGCTCGATCCATCCCAGCTCGCGCTGGTGGTGGCGCCGACCGCAAGCATCGCGGGGTGTGTACAGATTGTCGCACGGTCGCTGGAGACGGGCCTGCACAAAATGGACTCCCTGGGCTTCGATGTGACGCGGGTCGTCAGCGGGGTCGGCACGGCGCCCGTCCCGCCGGTTCCCGCCGCGGACAACGTCGCGATCGGACGGACCAACGACTGCATTCTGTACGGGGCGCAAGCGAGGTACACCGTGGATGCGAGCGATGATCGAGCTCGCGTCTCTCGCGGAGCGGCTCCCGGCCGTTGCCTCGCGCGACTACGGCACGCCGTTCCACGAGATCTTTGCGCGGTACAACAACGACTTCTACAAGATCGACCCACTGCTCTTCAGTCCGGCCGAGGTCTGGCTCACGAGCTGCCGAAGCGGTCGTACGTTTCACGCTGGGCGGCTCAATCCGGACGTGCTGAAGCGATCGCTGTTCACATAGCGGCAGACGTGCACATCACGCTACTGAGCGCCCGCGAGGGGTGGCACACCGACCAGTTGCGTCGCGCGATGGGGGAGCGTGGCATCGACTCCAGCGTACGCGCCTACGAGACCCTGGTGGCGCGCATTGGACACCGTTCCGGCGGCGAGTCGGCCGGTCCGCCCCTCGGCATCGATTCCGACGCGGTGCTCTCGCGCATCATCCCCAACGGGTCGCTCGAGCAGATCATTTTCCGCGTGGACGCGCTTCATTGGCTCGAGGAGCGGGGCATTCTCGTGATGAACTCCCCACGCGCGATCGAACGATCGGTCGACAAGTTCTACACCTCGGCGCTGCTGCAACAGGCCGGCATCCCGACGCCGGAGACGGTCGTTTGCGAGCGGAGCGAGGACGCACTCGCGGCGTTCCGGTCGATGGCTGACGTGATCGTCAAGCCGTTGTTCGGATCGATGGGGCTGGGCATGGTGCGATTGGCTGACGAGGAGACCGCGTGGCGCGTCTTCCGCGCGCTCGAATGCGATCCGCGGCGTGTATTATCTGCAACGCACGATCGATCATGGCGGCCGCGACGTGCGCGCCTTCGTCGTCGGCGGCCGTGTCATCGGCGCGATGGAGCGCCGCGCATCGGATCGCGGGCCCGTCTGGCGAACGAACTTCTCGCGGGGCGGCCGCGCCAGCCCGTTCGCGCTTCCCGAGCGGTGGGCCGAGCTCGCCGTGTGCGCGGCGAATGTGGTAGGCGCGGATTACGCCGGTGTCGATCTGCTCCCTGAGCGGGACGGAACGGTGTATGTCCTCGAGGTGAACGCGATCCCAGGGTGGCGAGGAATGCAGACGGCGACACACATCGATGTCGCAGCGGCCATCGTCGAGCATCTGATGCAGCGGCTCGACGCACGTTCATAGATGGCGCTCGCTGCCGACGTCGTCGCGACCGCGGGCCAACTCGCCTGCCTGCTCGAGGTCAGCGCATCGAAACCGGGCAACGTCTCGCCCACTCGCCATTTTCGCGACGCGCGCTACGAGCACTTTCTCGCCAGCGCCGCGGCGATCGGCCCGGCGCTGATGCGCGCCGGGGAGCGGCCCATCGGGCCGACCGTCCTCGCCGCAGTCGAGGAAACGGTGCGTTGGTCGCCATCGAATACCAACCTCGGCATCATCCTGCTCTTCGCCCCGCTGGCGCGGGCGGCGATCGTAGGCGAGCCCGGCGCGACTGCGCGACGCCGTCGAGGCCACGCTCGCAGCGACCACGATCGCCGATGCCCGCGCCGTCTACGCCGCGATCCGACTGGCTCGCGCCGGCGGCCTGGGGCGCGCGGAGGCACAGGATGTGGACGAAGAGCCCACAGCCACGCTGCGCGAGGTGATGTCCCTCGCCGCTGGGCGGGACGCGATCGCACGAGAGTACGCGACGGGGTTCGCGACGACGTTCGACCTCGCGGTGCCTGCCCTGCGGTCTGCTCGCGAGAGCGACTTGACGTGGGAGGACGCGACGGTCGAGCTGTATCTCACTCTGCTCGCGCGGCATCCCGACACGTTGATTGCGCGCAAGCAGGGGGCTGATGTGGCTCGCGATGTGAGCGAGCAGGCGGCGCGGGTCGTCGTGGCCGGTGGCGTCCGCACCCCAGCTGGCAAACGGGAGATCGAAGCGCTCGACCTCGCGCTGCGTGATCCGCACAACGCGATGAACCCGGGCACTACAGCGGACCTCACGGCGGCGGCCCTGTTCGTAGTGCTCATGGAGGGGCACGAGCGCTAGCGCGCGGGGCTTCCCGATCCCTCCGTCACCTCATCTCGAGTCCGGTCCATCCCAGACCACTCGAACCGGATATTCTACCGTCCCGTCCGACCCGCGGACCGCCGCGTCGAGCGAGTCGACATCCCAGGCGGCAAGGATCACCCGATCGTGACCGCCCCTGAACGTCGTCAGGTCGCCGGCCGATAGTACCGGTTCCTTCAGCGCGTGGCCATCGAGCGCGGCGCGATAGGGATGAGTATGCCACGTGCCGACGAGATCGTTCACGTGGTCACAGGAGCCGGTCACCGCGAACTGCAATTGCTTGAGGTGGTCTGCGGGGACCCAGGCGGTCACCCACACGGTGTCATCTGTGGAATGGCCAATCAGACAGCCCATGTACTCGCGCTGCGTCGGCGGCCCTGACCCGAGCATCTGCGTAAGCGTGTTGACACGCGCCAGCTCGTCCCAGTGCCGGTTGTTGCGCAACCAGATGGCATTGATCGAATCACGAACAGCCGGTGCGATCCTGATTACCGACGGCGATAGGCCTCGGCCGACTGGCTGGAGCATCGCGATACACAGAAGGACTCCCCATTCTCGTCGCACGGCCCGCTCGCGCTATCTGGTTTCGGTCGGGTCGGGCGGGTTGAGACGGTCGCGATACACGGCGGATTGGCCGAAGCTCTCTTCCACCTCGACCTCGATCGCGACGACCCGAGCCAGGTCAGGCAATTCCGTGCGCAGCCGGCCCGCGAGATACTGGGCGAGCATTTCCACGGTCGTGTTGGGCACGGCCAGCAACGCGCAGTCGTGGCGGGGGAAGACGTAACGCGGCGCGCCCATGTACGCGACCGATATGGCGTCACCGTGCTCGGCCACGGTCAGCTTGGGGTTGGTGAGCGGCAAGAGCACCCGGTGATCGATCTCATCGCAGAGTCGCCGCATGATCTTCTTGAGCACCGAGAAGTCGACCACATACCAGCCCTCGGGGTCGAGATCCCCATCCAGCGCAACGCCAACTCGATAGTTGTGGCCGTGCAACGCTTCACACCAATGTCCCGCAAAGGTGATGAAGTGGGCGGACGAAAAGACGAGGTAGTCCTTGCTGACGTGGACCCGGTAGGACGTGTGGTGCGTCACCTTACTGCCCGCCTCTGCACTCGCTCGACTCCGGCACCTCGTTCCCGCACGCGATCGCGTCGTTCATCCCGGATACCAGCACACCGCACGCAGTCGTTTGAGCGTTGCGCGTGGCCTCGGACTTCGATGCGGCGGACGCCGTGGCGCAATTGCGCCCATTTTTGTACGCCACGCACACTCGGCATTCGCTGCGCTGCGAGGCGAGCGTGGACCATAGGAGGTACCCGAAGAACGCCAGGACGATCACCACGCCCACCAGCACTCGCTTGTTGCGCATGCTGGATAGTATAAAGGCAGGGACGCGGGGGTCAGGGGCGATTGTTCACCCGTCACCCGGCCGTTCGGTTACCCGGCCTTCCTCATTGCCTCGGCTTCATTGCGTTGAGAGTCCCAGAGCGCCGCCCCTGCTCGAGCTGGGTCGTGAGCGCGGGCGGCCCAACATACTCGGACGGATAATAGAAGCGGAATGCACGTTGGTCGCACTGCAGTACGGCGAATTGGTCACCCCGGTGAACCAGCTTCTCGAGATCGCCTCGACTGGGCTGGCAACTGTAGGCGTTGAGCCCTCCGGGCATGCACGTCGACAGGTCGTCGCCCATGCATGTGGTCGGCGTGTGGATGTGCAACTCCGGCATTCCCGCCGGGCAGTTGAAGTCCACTGACATGGGACCGGCGTTGCTGGCATCCGCTGCCTCGATCGCAAACACGCGAAACACGGTGTCGTCCTGGATCGGCGGCGTTCTGGAAATGTGGTAGACGCCAAAGGACCAGTCCCTCACGCAGTACGCTCGCTCCACCTGCCGAGGCGCTTCAGTCCAGGCAGTTTCCAGGACCTGTCGGGGGGCATCCATCACGACGCCCAAACGGACGGTCTGGGCGCCGAGCGCCGATGCGCCCGCCACCATAGCCGCTCTCATCACCACGCCCGCGAACCAACCAACTCTGCGCACCATTGCGCCCGCCCAGCGGCTGCGCCGCTCGTTCTAGGCCTCGACGACTCCGGTGTTTTCACCTTCCGTGCCCACTCGCGCGCCATGGATCGGGGTCGTTGCCGATTCACGGACGTCACATTATTTCGACCGCATGAGTTCGTAAAACGCAACTTCCGCGGGGACAGCGTGTTGGCGATCACTCCGAGCCGAGGCCAGCGGGCGAGTGCAGGGCTGTTCCGACGAGGGCGGCATCGCATCCAATGGCCGCCAATCGGTCGATGTCTTTCCTGTCACGCACCCCACCCCCGGCGATCAGCTCGACATCCGGGCAGGCGCCACGAACCTGCTCGACCAGCGACATCCGTGGCCCCCCACTCCGGCCGACTCTGGCGAGATCGAGAACGACTACCGACCTGATCCCGCACGACGTTGCCTCGCGCGCCACGGCGACCGGTTCTACTCCGGTCAGCGCACCGGCCGGTCGGGTAATGGCCTGCTCGCCACGCACATCGAGACTGAAGACGACTCTCGAAGGCCCAACGGCCTCGACGATGCTCGCCAGCTCCTCCAGCGACGTCAGCGTCTCCAGTCCGACAACCACGCGGCGTGCGCCGGTTGCCAGGACAGCCGCGGCCGAAGTGACCGACGTGATGCCCGCGTCGACCATGAGGGGAACTCCGACCGCGGCAATGCTGGCCACGGTCTCCGACAACGGGCCGCCCTTTGTGATCCGGTCCAAATCGGCCACATATATTTCCGGCAGCCCGAGCCGTTCGCGATATGCGCGGGCCAGCGCCATCGCGTCCCCCCTTTGGTCCTCCGATAGCAACACGCTGTGCACCGGCTCGTAGAGATCTCGCGAACCACCGCGAGCGTGGACTGCTTTCCCGCCTTTGAGATCGATCACGCCGATGACGCGCACGACGGGAATATGCGCAGCCGATGAATCGGCCGACAAAGTAGAATCGCAGAAAAAAGTCGAACGTAGACCACAGCGAACTGCGCCTGGCACCAACCGGGCAGGGTAAGGAGCCGCTAATGACAGGGATTGCGTAGAGTGTCGAGCTCGCGCCTGGCGGTCGTTGGCTGGGATATCGGAGGGGTGAATACCAAGGTCGCGCGCCTCTGCGTCCGGGACCGAGCGGCCTTGCGATCTGGACCGGTCACCTCAGCAGATCTCGGAACCGCAGATCTCAGAACCGCGATCCGCCCGTTCGAGATCCAGCGCGAGCCCAACGCTCTGTCCGCCGTTCTAACCTCGCTCGCGGATGCCGTCGGGGCTGCGGATTCGGATGCACACGCGGTTACAATGACCGCTGAGCTGTCACAGATGTTCCGGCGGAAGCGAGATGGCGTCGATTTCATCCTCGGGGCCATCGCCCGCTCCTTCCCACGCTCAGAAGTAAGCGTGTACACGACCACGGGCGCCTTCGTTTCGCCTGGCGACGCCAGGGCAAGACCGATGACTGTCGCCGCAGCCAATTGGGCCGCGACCGCGCGAGCCGTCGCCCGGATTGTCGAGACCGCGGTGATCATCGACATCGGAACGACGACAACCGACGTGATCCCGATCGTGGACGGCGCTATGCGGGCTGAAGGATTGACCGATCCCGACCGGCTTCGTTCGGGCGAGCTCGTGTACATGGGGGCTGTCCGCACGCCGGTGGAAGCAATCACCCATGTCGTACCGCTAGGCGATTCGGAGGCGTGCGTCAGTGCGGAGGCGTTTGCCATCGCCGCCGACGTGCACCTCTGGCGCGGTACCCTGCATGCGTCCGCCTACACTGTGCCAACGCCCGACGGGCGCCCAGCCTCGAAGGAGGCGGCGGGCGAGCGGCTCGCGCGAATCGTGTGCGGGGACCGCGACCTCCTGGATGATGCCGCCATCGATCGCATTGCGGCGGCAGTCGCCGCGCGACAAGTCGAGCGCACGGCGGCCGCCATCGCCCGCGTGGCCTCGCGACACCCGGCAATCCGGACGGCAGTCGTCATGGGTGTCGGTGATTTCATCGCCGGTGACGCGGCCGCTCGAGTAGGGCTCCAGGTCATGCACCTTGCCAGGGAATGGGGCATGGATGCCGCCCGCGTCGCCCCCGCGGCGGCGGTCGCGCTACTCCGTGCCCGAGAGCGCACTGCATGAGGGACGCGTGCGTCGAGACTGTCATCAAAGTTGGCGGGGCCCTGATCGAGGATCCGGCATTGTTCGCGTGCGTGATAGATGCCCTGGAGTCGCTCGCCGCACGCCGTCGCGATGGTCCTCCACTGCTCGTCGTGCCCGGCGGAGGTCCGTTCGCTGACGCGGTCCGAGAGGTCGACTGGCAACTTGCCGCTGGCGATGATGCAGCGCATTGGATGGCGATCCTCGGGATGGATCAGCATGCGCATTTGCTGGCGGCGCGAATTCCGGCAGGCGCTCTCGTCGAGTCGGCTGATGAAGCCCGATTGGTCCATGAGGCGCACCGCCTGCCCGTGCTTGCCCCGTACCGCTGGCTACGCGCGCGCGACCCCCTGCCGCACTCGTGGTCCGTAACGAGCGATAGCATTGCAGCCTGGATCGCGATCGAGCTCGGCGCGGCCGAGCTCCTGCTGATCAAGCCCACAGCTGGCCCCGCGGACGCCGTAACGGACCCATACTTCCATACGGTCATCGAGGCTGGCGCCAAGGCTGGACGCAACTTACGCGTTGAGGTGACGGGCCCCCGTGCGCTGCTCCTTCGAGCGTTTGAAACCGTCAAAGAAACGCACGCGTCGTGACCAGAGAGACCAGGCGGCACCTTACAGCCTCCGTCCGGTACTACCTGGACACGCCGGCGCCCAACCCGCCCCGGGTGAGAACTCGATGGTCCAGCGAACCGTACTTCTGACGAGCGATCGACGACAATGACCGACGGGCTGCAAGACACCCTGCAACGAACGCTCGGCAGCGCCTACGTGCTCGATCGCGAGCTTGGCGGTGGCGGGATGAGCCGCGTGTTCATTGCACGCGAGACAGCGCTCGACCGTACGGTGGTGATCAAGGTGTTGCCGCCTGATCTGGCCGCAGGGGTCAACATTGATCGCTTCCGTCGCGAGATCGTCCTCGCAGCCCGGCTGCAACATCCCCACATCGTGCCGCTGCTGACGGCGGGTGTAACCGACGGCTTGCCCTACTTCACCATGCCGTTCATCGAGGGCGAGTCTCTACGGGTAACCATTGACCGCTCGGGCGAGCTGCCCATCCAGACCGCCATTCGGTACCTGCGTGAAGTGGCGTCCGCACTTGCGTACGCCCACGCCAACGGTGTCGTCCATCGAGACATCAAGCCGGACAACATCCTGATTTCCGGTGGCGCTGCCATGGTCACCGATTTCGGCGTCGCCAAAGCGCTCAGTGCCGCAGTCATGCCCAACGCCACTGGCCAGCTGACAGGACTGGGCATCGCGCTCGGGACACCTGCGTACATGGCGCCTGAGCAAGCCGCTGCTGATCCGACCGCCGATGCGCGGGCGGACATCTACTCGTTCGGTGCGATGGCGTACGAGATGTTGACCGGCCAACCACCTTTCGCCGGGCGGCCTGCGCAAGCGCTCATGGCCGCACACGCTGTCGAGCAGCCCGAGGCAGTCGACCGCAGGCGGCCAGCGGTGCCGGTCGCACTCGCGACGCTCGTCATGCGCTGCCTCGAGAAGCGGCCAGCCGATCGTCCCCAGTCGGCGTCTGGGATCGTGCAGGCGCTCGACACCATGCCAGTCACGCCGATCCCCTCCTCGGCGTACCCAGCATACACCGGCGCAGCGGCGCCGGCTTCGCGTGACAACACTGCGCGAGCCAAGCGACTGCCGCGCGCACTGATCGCGGCGCTTGCGGTCGTCGGCGCGGTCTCGATCGTGGGCGCGACGCTGGCAATCGTTCGCAGTCGGGGAGCGGCACGCGAGAAACCCGCTGAGCCCAAGATCGTCGTCCTCCCGTTCCAGAACGAGGGGCCTCCCTCGGACGCGTATTTCGCCGATGGATTGACCGAGGCGATCACGAACCGCCTCGCGAGCCTTCACCATCTCGGCGTCATCGATCCGCGCAGCGCGAATCAATATAAGGATACGAAGGCGACACCTCGTCAAATCGGCCGCGAGCTGGGCGTGCAATATCTCCTCGAAGGCACCGTACGCTGGGCGTCGAACGCATCCGGCGCCCCGGAAGTCCAGATCAGCCCGACGCTCGTCGACGCGGGCGATGAGACGACCAAGCTGGCGCCGGGGCCCTATGTCGTGCAGCCCTCCGACGTCTTCCAAGTGCAGACCGACGTGGCGACCAAGGTCGCGGATGCGTTGGGGCTCGTGCTCGAGCAACACGACGAGATGGTACTGACGAGGAGAATGACGCACGTGCCCGCCGCGTACGATGCCTATCTTCGTGGCCGTCACTACGACACCGAACTGGACTCGGCGCACAGTCTTTCACCTGAGCTTTTACAGCGGTCCATCCAAGAGTACCAAGAGGCTGCCAAGCTCGACCCGAAGTTCGCGCAGGCGCTGGCGTTGCTCGGCGGCGACGAAGTGGAGTGGGCTCTGCTCAACCTTTCCGACACGACACGGCAGGTGGCGGCGAAACGGGCGCTCGATTCCGCGTTGCGCCTCGATCCCAACCTCGCGGATGGACACCTGGAGCGGGCGCAGTATCTGCTCGCGTTCGAGCACAACCAGCGAGAGGCGTACGACGAATTCGTACGCGCGCAGGCCGAGCGTCCAAACGACGCCGAACTTCTGCAGCACTTGGGTGACGCCCAAATTCACGTCGGCCGAGTCGCCGAGGGCATCGCCAATCTGGAGCGCGCGGTGCAGCTCGACCCGAAATCCGCCGACGCGCTGGCAGCCGTGGCGAATCGGACCTACCAGTACCGCCGGTACGACGAGGCGACGAATTACGCTGAGCGTCTGATTGCCGTCGCGCCGCATGACTGGTCTGGTTACGCGACATTGATGCATATCGCCTTCGACGGCTACGGCGACACGGTTGCCGCGCGAAAGGCCCTCGATCGCGAGCGGGCCGCGATACCGCGGACGAACGTACAGATGTTCTACAATGAGGTTGGATCGCAGGGTGCCGGCGATTGGCCACGGCTTGAGTCATTGCAGCTCGCCGACGTGCAGCCGCAGCAGATTTTCGATACGGCGAATTTCTATCTCGCGAAGATGGATCTCTACGACCGCGAGCGTCGTGCCGCGCCCGAGAAAGCCTACGCCGATAGCGCGCTGCTCTTCATGCGTCGGCACACCTTTACCGGGCCGCTCGCGCCGTCCGCGCACTTGGTCATGGCCGTGGCAGGCGCCGCGGCAGGCCGGCGGGACGTGGCCGAGCAAGGGATTGCTAGGATCCAGCAGGACGCCAAGATGCTGGACAATCCAAACGGCCTCCTGGCTGCAGAACAGGTGGAAGCGCTAGCGGACGCGTACAACCACCTCGGGGACAGCAAGAACGCGGTTGCACAAATAATTCGGACCCTTCAGCTGCCGACCGGGAAGTCAGCAATGTACTTCCGTGCCGATCCAGAATGGGATCCCCTGCGGAGCAATCCCACATTCCAGAACGCGTTGAGCGGGGCCGGCCCGAAACCAGATTCCCAAGGGTCTACGGGGTCGAGTCGCCCCTGACGGCGCTCACAAGCGCCTGCACCCGCTCGAACGCGATGCCGCCGCATCGGCCTCCAGAGCACGCGGCGCCGCGTACACCCATGATGTCGGCTCCGCAGTCGCGAGCGGCCGACACGTCACCAACGCCCAGCGAGCCGGCGAGCGCCATGAAGAGACCGGCTGCGTGTGCGGCCGTCACCCAGGACGCGACCCGGCTGGGCGCCATGAAGTCGAACAGCGAGCGGCCATCTTTGCGCGTCGTGTCGAGCAAGAGCCCCGCGGCGCCCGACTGGATCGCAGTGTCCACGAGGCGCTCGGGGAGACACCGGGCCGCAGAAAGCATATCGCCATAGAGGCCAAGCACCACGTCGAAGGGCCAAACCGTCTCCGGCTGACCGCACCGCTCAAACGCAAAGACACGGTCGACGACTGTCAGGTCTTCGCAAAGAGTGGTTCGCGGATCGACACCTACTTTCGCTATCGTGACGCCAGCGCGCGCCGCGGCGCGCGCCGCGGCCTGGATCGCCATGGCCGGGTCGTCAGTGCCCAGATCGCCGAGGGCGGCGCTGACCGGCCGCCTGCCAGCCACGCTCTTCGCGATCGCGTCGAGTGCATTGGCGCTCACCGGTCCGAGTGCTCCCTGCGCTGGATCCTTGGCGTCGACAATGTCAGCCCCCGCGTCGACCGCGACGGCCGCCTCGTCCGCGTTACGGACGCTTACGAGAAGGCGCATGGGGGGAAGCTAAGACGTTGGACGTTGGACGTTCGACGTTTAGACGTTGGGGAACCACCCTCGAAGGCCGGCCGGATGCGCCGTAGCCGGCCTCGAAGTTTGTTTTCCAACGTCCAACCTCTAACGTCCAACGTCTCGCGCCCATGCCCCCCATGCCCCCCATGCCTCCCATCCCCTCTTTTCCCTCGCCGGCCTCACCGTTCTAGTGACCGGTGGCTCGAGTGGCATTGGCCGCGCCATTGGCGTCGCGGCTGCGGCTGCGGGTGCCGACGTCGCGCTCACGTTTGCGCACGACGAAGCTGGAGGCCGGGAAACGGCAGCGATGATTCATCGGTCAGGCCGGCGGGTAACAGTGGCACGTCTCGACCTGGCCGACGGCGCACATCTCGAGCACAGCCTGCACGAGCTCTCGCACGCAGTCGACCGCGACCTCGGCAAGATCGACGTGTGGGTCAACAACGCCGGCGCCGACATTTTGACCGGACCTGCGGCGGATTTGCCGGCAACTGCCAAGCTCGACCTCCTGCTTGCCGTCGACCTGCGGGGAACGATCGTCGCATCGTGGCATGCAGCGCGCACGCTGGAGGCGCAGCCGAAGGGCGGTCTCATCATCAACATGAGTTGGGACCATGTGCTGACGGGCATGAAAGGCCGGAACCCGCAGATGTTTGCGGCCGTGAAGGGAGGCGTGCTTGCCTTCAGCAAATCTCTCGCACGCTCCGTCGCGCCTAAGGTCCGCGTCAACGTGCTCGCCCCAGGCTGGATCGCCACCGCGTTTGCGAGCGAGCTGGACGAGGCTCACCGCCAGTCGGTCGCCGCGACCACGCCACTTGGGCGCTGGGGAACAGCCGACGATGTGGCCGCTGCAGCGGTATACCTCGCGTCACCCGCCGCGGCCTTTCTCACAGGCCAGACTATCTTTGTGAATGGCGGGGTGGTAATGGGGTAAAGCTCGACGTTCGACGTTCGATGAGAAACCTCGAGGCCAGGATGTGCGCCGCCGCTGTCCCTAAGGTTTGTTATCGAACGTCGAACGTCCAACGTCTAACGTTCAGGTTTCCCTCCATGTCTAAACTCGAACTGACGTTCACCGAGCAGGAAATCCAGACCAAGCTCGCGGCGTTGCCGGGCTGGTACTACGAGGATCGGATGGATCCGCCGCTATTACAAGACAGACGGCTGGCCGATCACGCTCATGCTCGTGAACGCCGTCGCGTTCGTCGCGGAGGCCGCCAATCATCATCCTGACCTGAGTGTCACCTGGGCGCGGGTAGGCGTGAAACTCCAGACACACAGCGCCGGCGGCATCACCGACAAGGACTTCGATCTTGCGCGCAAGATCGAAGAGACCGTCCTGTGGCGTCCGGCTGCCGGCGGAGCGCTCGAGGGCAATCCAAAGAAGTTCGTGCAGAGCGGCGATCGACGCTGACCGGCGTTCCCATGCCCGCGGCCGGCCCGCGCCACGTCCTCTTCGTCACAGGCCGGCTGGCAGAGCCAGCATTACGCGCGACTCTTGCCGAAATGGCGCCGCCGTTCAGCTACTCAGTCGCGGTCCTCAAGATCACGGTCGCGGCGCTCATGACGACGACGTGGATCGCCCGCTTTCTGGACGTACCGAGCGAGGTCGATCTTGTGATGATCCCCGGCCTGTGTGAAGGCGATCTCACCCCACTGGCGCAGCGCGTCATCGCCGCGGCCGGCCCCGACGCGCAGGTCATCCGCGGTCCGAAGGATTTGCGTGAGATCCCCGAATATTTTGGGCGTGCGCCCCTCGCGGACGCGTACGGGAACTGGGACATCGAGATCGTGGCCGAGATCAACAACGCGCCGCGCCTCGAGCCGGGCCAGATCATGGACATCGCGCACTACTTTCGCGCTTCGGGGGCCGACGTCATCGACATCGGGTGCACCCCGGGTCTGACATTCCCCGGTCTGAGCGACGTCGTCCGTGAGCTCGTCGCGATTGGAGTGCGCGTGAGCGTTGACTCCTTCGACGCCGATGAAATCCGCCGCGCCGTCGAGGCCGGGGCCCGCCTGGTGTTGAGCGTCAACGACTCCAATCTGGATGTCGCACAAGATCTCGCAGCGACCGGAACCCGCGTCGTCGTGATCCCAAGCTTTGGCGGCGGGATCGAGACGCTCGACCCCAGTATTGCCGCGCTCGAGCGCTGGGGGGTCGACTATCTCATTGACCCGGTCATCGAGCCAATCGGCTTCGGCTTCGCAGCTTCGATCGAGCGATATGCGGAAGTGCATCGCCGATACCCGGGCGCCGATCTCCTCATGGGCATTGGCAACATCAGCGAGATGACAGCGGCCGACACGACCGGCGTGCACGCCGTGCTCATTGCCATATGTCAGGAGCTGGGCGTTCGCGCGGTGCTCACGACGGAAGTGATCCCGTGGGCGCGCGGCGCAGTGCGTGAAATCGATATTGCCCGTCGTCTGATGCACTACGCCGTGACGAAGCGTACGGTACCGAAGCATATCGACGACCGGCTGGTAACCGTCAAGGATCCGGCCATCCTCGCGTATTCCGAAGCCGAGTTGCGCGTGCTGCAGGCGTCGATCACCGACGCCAACTTTCGTATCTTCACCGACCGCGAAACCATCACGGTGCTCAACAGCGAGCGCTTCGTCCGCGGCACCGATATCCAGGAAATCTTCTCGCAGCTCGGCGTCAGCGAGGCGACCCACGCGTTCTACCTCGGCAAGGAGCTCGCGAAGGCAAAGCTCGCGATCACACTGGGGAAATCATACAGACAGGAAGGGTCGCTTGCGTGGGGCTACCTCACGCCGGCCGATGACCCCCGTCGCGAGCATCTCCGCGTGACTGCGCGGCGAGCACGGACGGATCTGGAGTCCTAGCGCTCGTGCGACGCTCGGTTGAACTGGACGAGCTCACTCCCGTCCCCGATCCGCTCGAGGCCCTCGATCGAGTGCGCGACCTGACGTACCCCTTGCTGCTGGATAGCGCGACCGATCCGAATCGCCTGGGGCGTTACTCGTTTCTGGTGGCCGATCCGTCGGCGGTCGTGAGTGCGAAGGACGGGCGGACGGTAGTGGAGAGGCGAGCGACGGCGTCGGGGCCCAGGGGTCAGGGGTCAGGGAAGAGCAACAGCCGGATGACGGGTGACGCGTTGAGGGTGACGGAGCCTGGCAACGGCGCGGGACGAACCGGCAACGATCCGCTACTGATCGTGCGTGAACTGTTGCGGCCGTTCCATGCAGAGGCGATTCCGGATTTGCCGCCTTTTCAGGGAGGGGCCGCCGGGTATATCGGGTACGACTATGGGGCGTGGCTCGAGCGGCTCCCGCGACCGCGCTACGATGACCTCAACATCCCCGACGTCGTGCTTGGGCTCTACGACTGGGTCGTGTCGTGGGACCATCGTGCCGGCCGCGCGTGGGTCCTTTCGACCGGCGCTCCGGAGACCGATCCAGATGCACGCCGCGCGCGGGCCAGCGAACGACTCGCCATGGTGCGTCGCCGACTCGCGGAAGACAGGGCGTTCGCCTCAAGGCGGCCGACGGCAGACCTGGCGCCGGCGAACGCGGTGCCGCGAGCGGCGGCCGGCGTCCGCGACCGGCACCAACCTCCTGTGTTCCCCGTGCCCGGTCATGGCGGGCTCGTATCCTCGTTTTCGCGTCACGGCTACCTGGAGGCCGTCGCGCGCGTGCGCGAGTACATCCTGGCCGGAGACATCTTCCAGGCCAACCTCTCGCAGCGATTCGAAGCGGCCGTCACCACGGATGCGCTCTCGCTCTACCAGCGCCTGCGTACTCTCAACCCGGCACCGTTTGCGGCGTTTTTCGAAGCACCACAATTCGCCATCGTCAGCGCCTCTCCGGAACGCTTCATCCGCGTCGATGCGAGCGGTGGAGTCGAGACGCGTCCCATCAAAGGCACAACCCCGCGCGGCATTGGTCCGGAGCACGACGCACACCTGGGCCGCGCGCTCACCGAGAGTGAGAAGGATCGTGCGGAGAACCTGATGATCGTCGACCTGCTCCGGAATGACCTCTCGAGAGCCTGTCAGCCGGGGTCGGTCCGGGTGCCCGAGCTGTTCGCCCTCGAGCACTATTCCACCGTGCATCATCTCGTATCGACCGTGGTCGGCCAGTTGGCGGAGGGCCACGACACAATCGATCTCGTACGCGCGGCATTCCCCGGCGGCTCGATCACCGGCGCGCCCAAAGTGCGGGCGATGGAGATCATTGCGGAGTTGGAGCCCTCGCGGCGGGGCGTGTATTGCGGCGCGCTCGGATATCTGAGTGGCACCGGCGCCGCCGATACCAACATCGTCATCCGGACATATCTGGTCCGCGCCGGCCGCGCGTATTTCTCCGCGGGTGGTGGAATCGTCGCCGATTCCGAACCCGAGGCAGAGTACCACGAGACTTTGGACAAGGCGCGCGCGCTCATAGCCGCGCTCGACTATGATCCTGCTCATCGATAATTACGACTCGTTCGTCTTCAACCTCGCGCGGTACGTGCGCGAGCTCGGCGGAGATCCGGTCGTTCGCCGGCATGACACTATGACTCTGGACGACATTGCCGCCCTCCGCCCCACACACATCGTCTTGTCGCCTGGGCCCTGCACGCCGGCGGAAGCGGGCATCTCGACGTCGGTGGTCGAGCATTTCGGTGCGACCATCCCGATACTGGGGGTCTGCCTCGGCCACCAATGCGTCGGCGCGGCGTACGGCGGTCGAATCGTGCGGGCTGGGCGGCCGATGCACGGCAAGGTGTCGCGCATCACGCATGACGGCACGAGCGTCTTCGCGGGGCTGCCCTCGCCGCTGCATATGACACGGTATCACTCGCTGGTCATTGATCGCTCGACGATCCCAGAGAGCCTGAGAATAACGGCGACCAGCGACGACGGTGAAATCATGGCTGTCGAGCACCGCACGCATCCGGTCGTCGGAGTGCAGTTTCATCCCGAGTCTGCGCTCACCGAGCACGGATACACGGTGCTCGACACGTTCTTGCGCGGGCCGCTGGCACACCGCGACGCGCGGCACGCCGGGCTTCCGGACCGAGCTGACGGCCAGCGGTCGGTCCCAACGCCGTTCGCTACGCATAACGGGGACGAGCCTGGACTGGACATGGTTCCACCGCCCGTCACCATCGTCCGTTGAACGGCCATGTCACGCACTCCACACCCCGCTGATCTCACGCCTCTCTGCTGGGTCAATGGCTTGCGGGTCGACCCGCGGGTTCCTGCGATATCCGTGATGGATCGCGGCTTCACGCTCGCGGATGGATGCTTCGAGACCATGCGGGCATACACCGGCATCATCTTCCGGCTTGATGCGCACCTCGATCGGCTCGCGTCCACGGCAGCTCGGCTGGGGCTTCCCGTCCCGGCACACTTGGATGCAGCAGTCTCGGACGCCGTGCGCGAGCTCCGCGCGACGCGAGCCGATCGAGCTGTCCGGCTGACCGTGACCCGAGGACGCGGGAGTGGCGTTGCGCCTCGTGGGGACGCCGAGCCAACGACCGTACTGTTGATCGACCATTCTGGGACCGCTCGCGTCCGCGCAGCAAGGATTGCGCGTGCGCGTCGCCGGCGGGCGCCGGAACGAGTACTCGCCGACCGCGGGGCTGAAGACCCTATCCTACACGGATGCCGTGGTCGCGCTGTCGGCGGCGCGCGCCGAGGGCGCTGACGACGCATTGCTGCTCGACACGGAAGGACATCTCGTCGGAGGGCAGCTCGAGCAACATCTTCGTGGTGATCCGCGGTGTGGTTCACACCCCTCCCGCGCGATGCGGCGTCTTGCTTGGCATCACGCGGGCGGCAGTGCTGGACATCCTCGCGAAGCTCGCGATCGAGGTAGACGAATCTCCCGTCCCCGCCGGCGCCGCGGCCGTCGCTGAGGAGATGTTTCTCACCAGCTCGCTCCGCGAAATTGCGGCCGTTACTGCGGTCGATGGCAGGCCAGTCGGTAGCGGTGCGATCGGGCCACTCGACCATTCGTGTTCAGCAGGCGTACCGACAATTGGTCGCCGAGGCAGTCGCTGATTGCGACGAACGTGCGGCCTCCGCATGATCAGTCGAAGTCGATAGCATTAGCCACGGTGATGGATCACCCGCTGGCTCCGATCGAAACTTCGCGCCCATGGGGGTCGAATGGGGCGAGGCGGGGATCGTCATCAAGCCGTTCATCGAGACCGCCACGTTTCGAAACGTGCGGGCGACCGGTGCCGCAGTGGTTAACCTCACCGACGATGTCTTGCTGTTCGCCCAGGCGGCGATCTCCAATCCGCAATACCCGTCATTCCCGGCCAGCGTCGTGCGGGGGGTCGTGCTGGATGCCGCATGCTCGTGGCGCGAGCTCGAGGTGCGAGCGATCGACGCGACGCCCCCACGCTCCCGAATCGAGACGATGGTCGTGCACCACGGCACGCGCCGGGAGTTCATTGGCTTCAATCGCGCTCGCAATGCCGTGCTCGAGGCGGCAATTCTTGCGACGCGGTTGCACCTGATCCCGAGGGGCGAGATCGACGCCGATCTTTCTCGACTCCAGACGATCGTCGACAAGACCGCAGGAGCGCGCGAGCGTGAGGCGATGGCGCTCCTCACCGACTTCGTCCGTACTTCGCCTGTTCGTCCGACATGACGGAGTGCGTCGACGTACGACACGGTAGCGTCGAGGTCGAGGCGCCAGCACGCGTGCACCTGGGCATGCTCGACTTGGGCGGGATCGCTCGGGCGCCGGTTCGGCGGCATAGGTGTCGGAGTGCAGCCCCCCGCCGTATCGCTCACCGCGTTATCCGCACGCGAACTCGTTGTCGTCGCGGACCCCCCCGAGATCGGTGCGTCGAGCGCAGCGGAGGAAGCGCGCGGAGTGGCGGCGCACGCCGCCCAGCGGATTCTGCAGCATTACGGGATCAGAGAGCGCGCACACATCAGATTACGCCGCGTCCTCCCCGCCCACCGCGGCCTGGGGTCGGGGACGCAAGTCGCGCTCGCCGCAGCGCGGGCGGTCGCCCGGCTCTACGGCCTGCCAGACGATGCGCTCGGCCTCGCCATGCTGCTCGGGCGCGCCCGGCGCTCCGCGATTGGTACCTATGTGTTCGAGCATGGCGGCTTCATCGTCGAAGGCGGCCGACGCCCCGGTGTCGATCGGCCGGCGCCATTGCTCGCGCGCCTGTCGATCCCTGACCCGTGGCGCTGCGTGCTGGCGGTTCCTCCGGGCGAGCCGGGGCTGAGTGGGGACGCAGAGGCTGCGGCGTTCGCGGCGCTTCGCACTCCGCCGGCACACGAAGCCGAACGCGTCGCACACCTGGTACTCATGGCACTGCTTCCCGCGCTCGCCGACGGAGACCTCGTCGGCTTCGGCGAGGCGTTGAGCGAGATTCAAGCGATCAATGGGCAGTGGTTCAGTGCCGCGCAGGGTGGCGCCTACGCGCGAGGGGCGAGCACGGCGATCATCGAATGTCTCACCGCGTGGCGTGCGCCTGGCATCGGACAAAGCTCGTGGGGACCGGCTGTCTATGCGATTGTTCCCGATCCCGATGCGAGTGCCGCGCTCGTACGACGGCTCGCTACCCGGTTCCCGTCCGCCGCGGTCTTCGATGCGGGATTCAGCAGAGACGGCGCGCGCGTCGAGGTTACGACGTAACCGCTTTACCGCGCCGTTTCGCGCCGTCGCTTTTCCGACCCATCACCTGGACCAGCGCAGCAAAGACGGTCGGATCGAGGAGTCGACCCACGTAGTTCCGGAGATGCCGCAGCGCGTCCGGCGAGCTCAAAGGCTCACGGTAGGATCGCCGAGACGTCAGGGCGACGAATGCGTCGGCGGCCGTCAAGATGCGGCCCCCGATCGAGATGGCTTCCCGCTCCACTGCCCGTGGGTAACCGCTGCCGTCGAAGTGCTCGTGATGGTCGCGGACGTAGTCGAGGACCGGACCCAGGTGGTCCAGTGGGCTGAGAATCTCGAGGCCGATGCGTACGTGATCCTGGACGTGATCGTACTCGTCGGGCGTGAGTGGCCCCGGCTTGTGGAGCACGCTCTCGCGCGTGCCGATCTTTCCGACATCCGCCAGTCGGGCCGCCAGACTCACGGCATCGACGGTGTCCGCATCAAGGCCTAGTGCGCGCGAGATGTCGGCGGCCACCGCGGCCATGCGCTGCGAGTGGCCCTTCAGGTACGGATCTCTGGCCTCCATCGCGCGCACGAGTGCTTCCGCCATACCGACATTGCGCTGGTGCAGCGCGGCCTTTTCGCGCTCGAGCGCAGCGGTTCGCGTCGCCACCGCCTCCTGGATCGCGACCGTCGTGCGTCGTTGCGTGGTTTCCCGCTCAGCTAGCGCCCGAGAGACCGTCGACTCGAGAGCTGCCCGATCGATTGGCTTGGTGAGATACTCCGCGGCGCCAGCACGGAGCGCTGCGAGCGCGGTCGCCGCATCGTCGACGGCCGAGACCACGATCAGCATGACCTGGGGATCGACCGCACGGGCATGCCGCAGGACTGTGAGCCCGTCGATGCCCGGCATCCGGACATCGCACAACACAGCGGCGAACTGCTCGCGACCGAGCGCCTCGATCGCTGCCTCGCCAGACTCGGCGGTGTCCACGGTGTGTCCTACGCGCCCCAGGATCTGCGCGAACGTCCGGCGGACGCCCTCGTCGTCGTCCACGACGAGCAACGGCAGCAGCGACTGTGGTGAGGCGAGATCGGGGGCAGGCGCTGTAGGCAAGGTACTCTGGGGACGAGTAGGGGACGGCGGTGGGCACACGGGCGCTAGAACGCCCGAGAAAGTAGACCTACAGAGAGTAGAAAGTAGACCGAGTGGCCCCTGTCTACTCTCTACTTTCTGTGCTTCTACTCTCTCCGGCGCTTTAGCGCCCTCGTCATGGTCCCTTCAGAATGACCACCCCGTAGGGCCGCTCATCCGACCGGTATCGTGCGCAAGACCTTTTTGTGTACGACGTCGACGACGCTGACCTGGTTCGATTGACCGTCTGCAGTGTAGAGTGTATTGCCGTCGGCGGAGAGTGCGACTCCCCACGGGCGCTGACCGACGGGAATCGTGTCGGTGACCGTCATGGCCGGCAGGCTGAAGATCGACACCCGGTTGGCCCGGCCGTTGGCGAAGTAAGCCGTACGGCCATCCGGCGAAATCGCAACGCCGGTCGGCCTGGTGCTATCCCCGACTGGGATCGTCTTGAGGGGCGCGTTCTTGGGCAGATCGACCACGGTGACCGATCCGCCGGCCTCCGACGTCACGACGGCCGTCGCGCCGTCCGCGGAAAATGCCACGAATCGAGGGCGGGCGCCGACGGGAAAGACAGCGCGCTGCTTGCCTGTGCGGGCGTCGAGGACGACGACGTTGCTCGAGGTCTCGTTGGTGACATATACGAACTGCCCGTCCGGCGTCACGCGCACCCCTTCCGGCTCCTTTCCGACCGGCACACTGAAGACCTCGTTCTTGGATGCGATGTCGACACCGGTCGCCTTGCCCGGATCCTCGTTGGACACATAGATCGTCTTCCCGTCCGGCGAGACAGCCACCTGCTCCGGATCACCGCCCACGGAGATCTTGTCGGTTTCCCGACGCGTAGCGATGTCGATGACGCCCACCGCATTGTCGCGCCCCAGGGCGGTGTAGAGCGTTTTCCCGTCGGGACTCAAGGCGATGCCACGCGGACGATTCCCGACCGGAATCGTCTGGATCACGGAGTCGGCCGCTGCGTCGACGACCGAAATCGAGTTCCCGCCTTCGTTGCTCACCATGAGCGTCACGTGTTGCGGCACCGACGCGCTGGCGACGGTCGCGATTCTGCATGCCTGCGAAGTGGAAGCGCTTCGCGGCGGCTCCCCTGTGCACGCCGCGGCCGCCAAGGCAGCCAGGCAAGGAGACAGGAGAGCACGAACAACACGTGGGATAGTCATTGTTCACCAGGCTCGGTGCAGGCGGTGGGAAGGGCGAACGCATACGCAACGGGCGCTGACGCGCGCTCGAGAGTTGCGGTTCCGAATGTGGAAGCTAGACAACTGCCGGACAATGAAGGTCGTGGTCAAGTTCCGTCATCTACGAGTTGGCGGGCGGACCGGGCCAGGTCGTGTCCTCGCCGACGGCCTTGGGCAGCGCGGTGGAATCGCGATTGACGCCCGGTTTGATGTGCGGCCTGCCCGGCGCGAGTCCGCCGACGGCGCGCGCACGCAGATAGTTCCAGATATCCTCCTTTTGCTCCGGCGACAGGAGATTCCCCCAGGTCGGCATGCCCTTGGCCGGACGCCCATGGGTTACTGTCTCGAAGAACGCGCGGTGGTTGATCAGCCCCTCCGGGCCCGACGGACTTGATGAGCGCGGGCGCGAAGCTGCTCCCGACCGCGTCCTCGCCGTGGCATCGAGTGCAATAGACCTCGAACATCTTCCATCCACCGTACACGACCGCATTGACCGCGTGGTGGTCGACCGAATCGGTTCCCGCCGCCGGGACTGATCGATCGGCGTGACCCCGAACGCCAAACGCCCGGATCGACTTCAGATCGCCGATCGATGGCGGCATTCGTTGGCCCGCTCGCAGCCGACGCTGCCAGGGCAATGGTACCACGACGCCAAATGCGCCGAGCTCATCCCCACTGCGCTGCACTGACCTCATTGGGTCGCGCTCGTCAGCGGCAGCAGCGGCACGGCGAACTCGTGCAGGATCGCGTCGATGTCCGCGCGGCGACGGTCCAGCGCAGCGTTCAACGTGTCTCGCAATCCTTGATCAGCCCGGCGGACTCCGATCGCCATCCCACTCGAGAATGGGAAACCTGTCGCTCGGTCGGTGTCCGGCAGCACGGTGATCTCGAGCGGGACGCTGGATTGCTTGGCGAAGTATCCAGCAACCGGCCCCCAAACCAGAGCCACGTCGATCGTCCCCTTGGCCACCGCGTCGACAATGTCGCCCGGTCGTTGCTCGGCGTTGTAGATCGTTGGGAAGCCAACGATATGCTGATAGATCCCACGCGCGCCAAGCGCGTGTAGCGGGAGGCGTGTTCTCATAGTTGTCGCCCATCGTGTTGACGCCGATGGTCAGCGACTTGAGCACCGAGTCATCGAGCGACGTAATCCGAAGGCGTCGGTCGCGACGAGTCAACGCAACGTACGCTGTCCGATAGTAGGGCTTGGTCTGCAGCACGAGGTCGTAGCCTTGGGGCGTGCCGATGATGACGTCGCATCGGTACGATCCCAGCGTCATGCGCACGAAGCCCCGGCGTGACGGCCACCACACGTAGGAGAGGCTGTCGCCCAAGTCCTTCGCCAGGAGGGCGGCGATCTTGTTCTCGAATCCCTCCTGTTGCTCGTTCGAGAACGGGAGATTGTCGGGGTCGGAGCAGACGCGGAACGCGTGCGGCGCCCGAGGCGATCCGACGACATCCGCTTGAGCACTGAGCGCAGTCGCGGCGGGCAGCGACGCAACGATCCGCCGCGGCCCCAAGGCAAACCGTGCACAGCACATTCGACCACGCGTGCGTTGTTCTCACGTTTCGGGATCACCATCCGCAAGCCACCTATCCTCGAAGGAACGGGTGCCGCGAGATGGCTTCCGCGGCACCCGATTGCAACGCAATCTTGCGGCCTCCGCTCCGAGACTGGAGCAACGGCCAGGGTCGCCGGAGCGACCCTGGCCTGGTCCCTACTGTCCTTTGGCAGCAGCTGCGTGGCTCGCGGTGCCCGCATTGTCGAGCGCAAACACGGTGAGCACGCCACCCTGAGTGGAGAAGCCGCCGGCATCGCCAAACGCACCGAGTGCGCCGAGTCCTGCCGTCGGGTCTTCCGCGCCGATACCGGCCGCGACGCCGATCCCCGCCCAGCCACCGATCCCTGAGAGCACGGCGACGTACTGCTTGCCATCAGGTCCGACGTAGGTCATCGGGTTGCCGATGATGCCCGAAGGGGTCTTGAACTTCCACAGCAGCTTGCCCGTTCGCGCATCCACGGCCTTGAGCCAGCCTTCCATCGTCCCGTAGAAGACGACATCGCCGGCCGTCGCCAGCGCCCCGCCGTACGCAGCCAGGTTCTCCTTGTCCTCCCACACCTTCTTGCCGTTCACCGCGTCCCAGGCGATGAAGGCGCCGCGGTTCCCACCCGGGCCCGGGAACATGCGGACGATCGCGCCGACGTACGGCTGGCCCGCCTGGTACTTGACTTCCACGCCCTCGTAGTCCATGCAGATGTTGTTCGTCGGGACGTAGAAGAGCTTCGTCTTGGGCGAGTACGCCGACGGCTGCTGATCCTTGAACCCGATCGCAGCCGGGCAGATCCCCTCGGTGTTTCCCTTCGCGGTCGTCCGCTTGGTCGGCGTCTTCGACCGGGCGCCCAGTGGTCAGATCGATGCTCTTGGCCCAGTTCACCGGTCCGAACGGCTGCGCGACGAGCACCTTGCCGTTCGTCCGGTCCACCGTATACGCCGAACCCGTTGCGATCGAAGTGCACGAGCACCTTCGTGGGTTTGCCGTCGAACGTGAGCTCGGCCAGGTCCATCTCGTTCACGCCGTCGTAGTCCCACGCATCGTGCGGCGTCATCTGGTATGCCCACTTCGCCACGCCGGTCTCCGGGTTGCGCGCCCAGATCGACATCGACCACTTGTTGTCACCCGGCCGCTGATCCGGGTTCCAGGTACCCGGGTTTCCCGAGCCGTAGTAGAAGAGATTCAGCTCCGGGTCGTAGGAGTACCAGCCCCACGTCGTGCCACCACCTCGCATCCACTCGTCGCCTTGCCACGTCGAGACGCCGAGGTCTTTGCCCTTCATTGACTCATAGTTCTCGTTCGGGACCCCCTCGATCTTGACGTCCGCGTCGGGGCCCGTGCTGTAGGCCCGCCACAGCTCGTGGCCGTCCAGGGCGTCGAACGCCGTGACGCGGCCGCGCACGCCGAACTCGCCGCCCGAGATGCCGGTGATGACGACGTTCTTCACCACGAGTGGCGCGTTGGTCATCGTCTCGCCCTTGCGGAAATCGGCGCTGTTGACCTGGTA
>CAWDVJ010000016.1:0-5093 GCA_963805725.1 uncultured Gemmatimonadales bacterium | reverse complement strand
CGCGTCGAGAGGGTGAAGCCGTCACAGCGTATCTAGAGCGGCTCTCCGACGCGACTGATCGCGTCGCCAAGAGACGGCCGTGAGAGACCCCGCGGGAGACCGTCTCGGAACGTGTGATGACGACACGAGGGCACGGCCGCTCCCTAGCCACCTACTACAGGGAGCGGCGTGCCCGCCGATTCGAGGAAAGCTCCTCGCCCTGCCGGCTAGCGCCATGCGGATGGGGATCGGTGCCGTCTCGGTGTATCTCCCGGCACACCGCGCGAGCAGGATCGATCCGGCTCGGGCACTGCGTGAGGGCGAGTGACATGGCGAACCCATGACCGCGAGGATGTGATCAGCCCGTACTCTTCTCGATTCGCCGCCGATCCGCACATTGCTTTAGTCTCGACACGAGGGCCCCCGCGCCGAGTGGCGCTCGGCATATCGGCGCATGGCTGCGGCGTGCAGCTCGACTTCACGCGGCGAGGCAAACCCACGGACAACAGTCACATCGAATCGTTCAACGGCCGCTTGCGCGACGAGTGCCTGAACGTGCATCAGTTCCTGTCGATCGACCACGCGCGCGCGACGATCGAGGCCTGGCGGCAGGACTACAACGAGGTACGTCCACACGGCTCGCTCGGGGACCTGACCCCCGCCGAGTCTATCAAAATCCGTCAGGAACGACGGACCGAAAACGCGGGCTCATTCTAGCAGCGAGCTGCCTACCTTCGGGACCAACGTCAGGCAGCGTAGTTCCTATCACTCACGGGTCCACCAAGTCGGGCGAAGTCCATGGCACAGCTATCGAGAATGTATAGCGTTTTTATTTGCGGCCAGCACGCCGTAACTTTAGTGTTAAACGCAACCCGGCCGCCATCCGATGACGGTGTCATGTGCGGCGCCGGGCTACAGCTAGAAACGCGCGCGACCCTGCCGGAAACACGTTGCACCGGCCAAGCGTCCAACTGACAATGTGAAGTCTCAGGGCCGGCGACGCAGCCGCATCATCGATTGGCTGATGACGGCGAGGATTGCAGGTGACGGATACGGCGCGTCTTGCGGAGGTCACCGGTCCCCCTCCGGTCAATCAGCTATCGAGCGCGTGGCGATTGGCATCGACTCAGGAACGCGGCAACGCGATCATCGCATCCGTGCAGCGGGAACTCGGCCATCAGCTGCACCCATTGGCCGATAGAGTCGCTCGCGACGCAGAATCCATCGCCTTCGAGCGACCCAACGTAGATGTTGTCGCCGCAAGGCTCGGATACTCGGGGCGGCATCTCGAGCGACGGTTTCTCGCGGCTTGGTTGCCTCCACCGCACCGGCTCATCGTCCTGACGCGGTGGCTCGTCGTTGCACGCGAGCTGGCGGCCGCACCAGATACGAGGTCGCGCGATATTGCGACGGAGCTCAGGTTTTCCTGTACCGCGGCGCTCTGCAAAGCGGCAAGGCGGGAGACTTGCTTCAGCGTGCGCGAGCTCCGGACCGCAGGGGCGGCAGATCGGCTTGCACGAGACATCTTGACGGCCTACGGCGCATCGCTTGCGACGTTCCTCGGCGACGGCGCAGCTGACGGATCCTTGCGCTGACTCAGAGGTCGCAAGTTGCCCAATGCGCGTCGCATTTCAGCCAATGCGCCCGCATGAGGAATTCGATACTCTCGCACGGCCTAGGCGCGGTCAGTTGGAAACGTCGCCGACTCATAGAATGAAGAACACTGCTATCGGCGACGCTGTTCGTTGGCCCCGCTTCCAACAACCCATGCAAGCCCCAATGTCACGGAGATTCATCGGAGAATCGTACATGGACTATCACTCGCTACACCCTGAGACCGTCAGACGTTGGACATCAGCCGGTTGTGTCGCGATCGCTTTGGTCATAGTTGCCGCAGGCTGCGATCAGCGAGAATCCGTCCCAACAGCACCGATGCGTGGCGCTACACAAGGCGTGAGGCGCGACGTCGGTCCAGCCGTTCAGCACGGCCGCCCCGCCGAGGCACCCTTTAACGAACTTGCGAAGCTTGTTCCCAGTTCCGCCGGATTCATATACGACGCTGCCGGAAACATCGAGGTCTTCGTGCGCGATTCCCTCGATATGCCTGCTGCGGCGTCTGCCCTATCGACGCTGAATCTCTCCGGACGGATCAGCTTGCGTGCTGACAAGCGACAGAGTCCCAGCGTCATCATTAGGAAAGCGGATTTCACCTTCCAGCAACTTGCGGCGTGGCGCGATACCGTCGGTAACTATGTCGACAACACACCAGGAACAGGAGCCGTGTCGCTCGACCTGGATGAGGCACAAAACAGGCTCACGATGGGGGTGCTCGCTACCGCCAACCAGAAACAACTGTCGTTAGCCTTCGGCGCGCTCGGCGTGGACCCGAAGGCACTGAACTTCAAGACGGCGAAGGGGTTTAGTTTCACCAGCCTGATGACGTCCCGCGACGCGCGTGCCCGCCGAGCTACCACAAGAACTTTCATTTCCACCCAGTCAATACAGTCGGGTGCAAGTCAGTTGGTAGCGGGTTTATCAATAGGCATCGCCAATCCTAACTTTCCGCCGAACGGCGCAGAATGCACGCTGGGCTTTACGGCTCAAGAATACCAAAATGGCGGCACAACAACCGGATTTCTCACGGCATCGCATTGCACCCAGAATTTGTTTGCCTATGACGGCAATGCGTTCTATCAACCCCCGCTGGGCACTTACGTTGGGAACGAAAAGGACGACCCGCAGGGCTATAGCTGCGGCATCTATGACTGCAACGTCGCAGATGCTTCGTTCGCACAGACAACTTCTGGCACGAATGTAGGTCTCGGTCTAATCGCGAAAGAGGCTGGGAGCAACTTCTACTATGATCCGAGTGATTTATGGATCATAACGCAGGTCGAGCACAACGACTTGTATGTGGGCGAGCAGGTCTCCTAGAGGTGGCCTAACGGATCGCGACAGGTTAGGCGGCTGGGATAAGTGGACGGGCTCGGGGTGAAGGGGTTCGCAGTTCAGGCAGTTGGTCGAAGTACACACTGGCCGGGGTTCGACGCGAGAGCGCGACGTGAGGACGCCGGTGATTGAAGAAGTGGAAGTAGCGGGTGAGGCCAGTGCGGACGGCGGAGACGGTCTCGTAGGCGTGGAGGTAGACCTCTTCGTACTTCACGGAGCGCCAGAGCCGCTCGACGAAGACGTTGTCGCGCCAGCAGCCGGTGCCGTCCATGCTGATCTGAATCTGGCGACGGCGGAGGACGTTCAGGAACTCGGCGCTGGTGAATTGCGAGCCTTGATCGGTGTTGAAGATCTCTGGCGTCCCGAAGCGGTCGAGAGCCTCCTCGAGCGCGGCGACGCAGAAGTCACTGGTGAGCGTGGCGAGAGCCGCCAGCGTCAGGACCTTCCGGCTCGCCCAGTCCATCACGACGACGAGGTACACGAAGCCGCGGGTCATCGGGATGTAGGTGATGTCAGCGGCCCATACATGATTCGGTCGGGTGATCGTGAGCGTGCGCAGCAGATACGGGAAGATCGGGTGTGCCCGATGGCGCCGCGTCGTCTTCGGCCGCTGGTAGATTGCCGTGATCCCCATGCGCCGCATGAGCGTCCTCGTATGCTCGCGCCCGATCACCACGCCCTCGGCCTGCAACAGATCGCGCAGCATCCGACTCCCCGTGAAGGGCAGCTCGAGATGCAACGCGTCGATCCGCCGCATGAGGGCAAGCTCCGCCTCGGGCACCGGGGTCGGCGTGTAGTAGACCGATGCGCGGGAGAGCGCCAGGAGCCGCGCTTGCCGCGTGACCGAGAGCCGGTGCGTCCGGTCGATCATCGCTTTCCGCTCGGACCGGGGCTTCGTCCGAGCGCGTTGGCCAAAAAATCCAGTTCCAGCGCTTGCTGCCCGATCTTGGCGTGCAGCGCCTTCACGTCGATCGCCGGCTCGCGCCGCTCGCCGTCGGCGCCGAAGGCGTCGGCCGCATGCGCCACCAGCTGGCGACGCCATTCCGTGATCTGGTTCGGGTGAACATCGAAGCGCTGGGCAAGCTCGGCGAGCGTCGCGTTGCCTTCGAGCGCGGCCAGGGCCACTTTCGCCTTGAACGCCGGTGAGTGATTTCGGCGGGGTCGTCGCATCGGGAAACAGCCTCCTGGTCGGCGAGAATGTCGCCTCGTGGAGCGCCGGTTTCCACTTATCCTAGCTGTCCAGTTTTCTCAGGCCACCTCTGAACTCGCCTCTCGTCTACAATCTCGGGGAATTCATCTCACCGGGCGAGAAACGGATGAGGAACTCGGCGAGCTGCTCGAGGCAGTCGAGCGCTTCGAACGTACGGTCGAGCGTCACGGCGGCGATCTCATGGTCGACGAGCCGGTGCACTCGGCTGAAGCGCGAGAGCCCGATGACCGGCGGTTCGTACTTCCGCCGCGTCGAGAGGGTGAAGCCGTCACAGCGTATCTAGAGCGGCTCTCCGACGCGACTGATCGCGTCGCCAAGAGACGGCCGTGAGAGACCGCTGAGACGCGTCACCATCCTCACCGACATCAATCCGTCGCCGATCGACTCGGCGACGATCTGCCCTTTGCCCTAGCGAGGTTTTGCTTCGCTCGGAGCTTCGCGATCCTCCCGACCAGCCGATAGGGGATCGCCCGATCGAGCGGGAATCGCAGATTCCCTTTGTCGTTCGCGTACGGCGCCAACGCCTTATTGAGCCGTGCGTCGCCCTTCACGGGTGGGTAGAGCCCGATGTGGTTCTTGAAGCCGGCGAAGTAGACCACTATGCCCTTCAGGTCGAACGCGGGCATCCGATAGCTGATTTTCTCGTTCGCGGCGGGAGCGGCGCGCCGAATCGTCTGGCGAATCTTCTGGAGAATCGCCCGGACGTCCGGCGGAAACGCCGCGATGTATTCGTCGATGTTTTCTGGCGGCTTTCGCGTTGGGCTCATCTTGCCTCGGGAGTCGGCCGTTGGATAGACCAGTACGACTCGACTGTCGCGGATGCAAGTGGCGGGGGACCCTTCACCGTTTGTGCTTGTTTCGCTCGTGCTGAATGACCGCCCCGGCGACCGCCCCGGCGATCGGGTGGCCAAGCGCGTGGCCAGCAACCGCCCCCACACCCGCACCGGCGAGCTTC
>CAWDVJ010000015.1:0-908312 GCA_963805725.1 uncultured Gemmatimonadales bacterium | reverse complement strand
TGATCGTGATCTCGGATCCGTTAAACGCCGGGCGCGGAGGTCCATCTTGCTTGTATCAACACTTGAGGGTATAGTGGGCCCATGGCGTCAGGGGATACGACCCTCGACACGTTGCAAGGGACGCTCGATTTGTTGGTGCTGCGCGCACTCAAGTGGGGACCGCGGCACGGCTATTCCGTTGCGCAGTTCATTCGCGAGGGATCGGGCGGCGAGTTCCGTGTGCTGGATGGGGCGCTCTATACGTCGTTGCATTGACTAGCCGAGCGGGGACTGGTCGACTCTGAGTGGGGCACGTCGGAGAAGGGGAAGCGAGCGCGGTTCTATCAGCTGACGGCGGCGGGTCGCCGCGCTCTGCGCACCGAAGTGGCAACCTGGAAGCGATACGTCGCTGCGGTGGCCGGCGTCATGCGCGCCGTGCCAGACGCCGGCTGACGGCGACGGCGGGCGAGCGACGCGGGAACGGACCATGGATGCACTGCCTCGATCTGCGAAATGGCGCCGGTACCTTCGGTTCTGGCGTGCCGACGTCGCGGCCGACGTCGATGACGAGGTGCGCTTCCACCTCGTTTCGCGAACAGACGATCTGATGAGAAACGGCCTGCCGCAGGAGGAGGCGATCGCGCAGGCTCAGCGAGAGTTTGGGGATATAGCCGCCGCTCGAGACGCATTGCAAATCATTGATCGACGCGTGCTTCGGCGCCGATCTCGCCGCGAGCGCTGGTTGCTCTTAGGCGACGAGCTTCGGTACGCCATGCGGCGATTCCTGCGACAGCCCGGGTTCGTTGGGATCACGGTCTTGATCCTGGCGGTTGGAATCGGCGCGTGGACGCTCATGTTCAGCGTCTTGAATGGGCTCGCCCTTCGGCCGCTGCCCGTGCGGCAGCAAGACCGCGTTGTCCTGGCGTGGCGTACGGACACGCAGCGCCAGGTGTCCGAGCTGCCCTTCACGGAGGATGTGCTGACGCGATTTGCGCAGGGCACGCGGACGTTTGCCGGAGTGTCGGCGATGCTGTCCGGCGGCGCTACGAAGATGGGCGTCAAGGGCGACGTGGGGATCTTCTATGTCAAAGTGGTGCCCGTCGCCGGCAACTTCTTCGACGTGCTTGGTGCGCAAGCGGTCTTGGGGCGCACACTCAGGCCCTCTGATGATGCGATCGGCGCGCCGTCCGTCGTCGTCATCAGCTACGGGCTCTGGCAGCGGGAGTTTGGCGGATCACACGCAGTGCTTGGACGGAGCCTGCGCTCCAACGGGCGCTTTCGATCGATCGTCGGCGTCATGGGCGAGCATTTCTCGATTCCGCTGGGGTCGGATGTGTGGATGCCGCTCGCCGGTTGGGCGCCGGTCGCCGGACCTCGGCCGACGTGGCCCTACCTCGCATTGGTCGGCCGCCTCGCGCCCGATGCAACGGTGACTCGCGCAAAGGGCGAGTTCGGCGCCTACATCCAGGAAGTCGCTCGGACGATGCCCGACGACATGCCGAATGCGGGTATCCAAATGCGCACGTTGACCAACTACGTCTCCGGGGATACCGGGCCGGTCGTCGCCGTGCTGACAATGGCGAGCGCGCTCTTGCTGCTGCTCGCGTGCCTCAACGTCGCGAATCTGCTCATTATCCGTGGTACGGCTCGCCAGCGGGAAATGGCGGTTCGGACGGCGATTGGTGCTCGGCGCGGCGCTCTGGCGAGGCAGCTGGTCGCGGAGAATGTGGTGATCGGAGCCGCCGCCGGCGTCAGTGGCTTGGCGTTGGCCGCCGTCGGCCTCCGAGTGTTTCTCGCGATCGCGCCGCCGGATATTCCACGGCTTAGCGAGATGCGCATTGATTGGCATGTGCTGGCAGCGGGCATCGCGGCAGCGATGGCGTCGATGCTGGTATTCGGACTCGGATCCGCGCTCTGGCTGTCGCGCGGAGATCTCCTGGCATTGCTGCGCACGGGATCGCGTGAGGCCGGAGACTCAACGGGCGGTCGACGATTGAAGCGATCGCTCATCGCGATGCAAGTCGGTCTCGCGCAGCTCGTACTCGTCGGCGCGGGACTGCTAGTCAATAGCTTCCTCCGCCTCGAGCATGTCTCGATCGGGTTTCGCGCTGAACGTCTGCTGACGGCGCAAGTTGCGCCAGCTGCCCCGCAGTTTGGCGGGCCGGCCGACTACTCAGCATTTCTGGAAGAGGCCCTCGCGCGACTCAACGTAGTCCCAGGTGTCGTGAGCGCATCAGTTGAAATCATTCCGCCGCTGTCGGGCACCGCGGGGTGGCGCTCTCCGTACGAGGCGGCTGACCAGGTTACGCCGCTTGCCGGGTCCAATCCGATGGCGGCAGTGGATGGCGTCGGCGTGGCCTTCTTCCGTACGCTCGAGGTCCCCGTACTTCGGGGCCGCGAATTCACGGCTGCGGACCTTCGGTCGCCAGTGCCGCTGGCCATTGTGAGTCGGTCGCTCGCCGATCAAACGTGGCCGGGGCTCGACCCGATCGGACGCCGCATCCGCATGAGGCGAGATTCGGTGCCCGAGGCCGATGTCTGGCGCACCGTCGTAGGCGTGGTGGGCGACGTTCGGTATCGAAACCTGGAGCAGTCGATGCCTACGATCTACCTGCCCTATCCGCAAGCCGACGATATCGCCACGTATCTCGTGATTCGCACTCTAGCGACAGGGACCTCGCTGCGTGCGCCCCTCCTGGCTGCCCTCCGCAGCATCAACCTCAACGTGTGGTTGTTGGGCCTCGTCCCGGTTCCCGATGTGTATGCCGCCCCGCTCGCGCGCCCGCGACTCGACGCCTCACTTCTGCTCTTGTTTGCGATCATCGCGCTTGTGTTGGCTGCCGCGGGCATCTACGGGCTCGCCGCTGCGTACGTCCGACAACGGCAGCGCGAGCTCGGCGTCCGTCTGGCGTTGGGAGCGACCCCTGGTCAGCTGGCGCGTCGCGTGTCAGCGGAGGGAGTCATGCTCGCTGGTGGAGGGATCGTGTCAGGCTCGCTCCTCGCTCTTGCCACAGGACGCGTGCTCAGGAACCTGTTGTTCGGTGTCCGGCCGACGGATGGCCTCACGTTTGTGGTGGTATCTGCGTTTGTGTTGATCGTCGCTCTGATTGCGTTGTATCTGCCGTCACGGCGCGCGGCGCGGCTCGACCCAGCGGATGCGCTTCGGGTGGAGGCAGGCTGACATCCGCTCGTCTCTGACGGAAGCACGGAGCGTCCCGTCTGACTAAGTGAGCGCTGGCATCCATCAGGGAGGCCATCCGGCTGGCGGTGGCGCGGTCGCGGCGGTCATCGGCACGCCGGAGGGCGTCACGGAAGTCATTGGGACACGCCGCACCTCCGCCTCTGGATCCTCGATACCCGGGCACGTTTAGAAATGGTCCCGCAGGATTGGTACAACGAGGGTCGATACGACTTCGGCTATCAGTGGGTTACGCGGGTCGCGCGCCTGCCCAATGGCGGTGCCATTGTCGGGGAGGGAATCCGCCTTGGAGTGTTTAGGCTAAACGGCAGCAATCGCTGGATAGCCGAATGGCTCGTTGAGGACGCCTTGTACCATGGCGAACGGTGATGCAGGACATGACTGACGAGGTCGCGACGGTCTACCTGCAATAGATCGCCGCACCGCATTGGCGTTACCCTGGCGACCCAACGACGGAGCGACAATAGATCGTGACTTGGCTGGTGAGTCCCCGCAGCGTTAGTGGCTGGGAACGCAGAGCCACGAAGCCGAGCCTTTGCCAGAATTCGTGGGCGCGCGTGTTCTGTGCCTGAACACAGAGGCGAAGCTCCGTGGCGCCCTGAGCAGTTGCCCATGATTCGAACGCCGCATAAAGCCGCCGTCCGAGTCCGTGCCCCCGGGATCCCGGAGCGACAAGGAGGAGTCCGAGCCACCAGATACCGTCGTGCGGGTAGTTGCGGAGTGCGTCCGCGATTGCAACCAGACCGTCGACCGTGAATGGCATCCTGCTATCCGCTTCCGCCATGGGCACTCTCTGCAAGTCAGGAACCGCAGGTCGTCACTCTAAGAACCGGCGTTTTGGCCGGACTATGAATGGACTCCCAGGCGTCTGGAAAGCGTGCACCGCGACCGACGGGTCGCAGCGAGTGTCACGGCCACTCCGTCGGCGGCCGATCTAGGTCGCTACGATCCCAGTTGGCGAGGTTGGCGGCGGCGTCGTAGGTGGATTGAAGGAATTCGAGCAACGTTTCGTCGGGCGTTGCAGCCGAGCGAACCTTTTCGTACGGCAAGATGAACTCCCGCATATCGCGGTTGTAGGACGCCCCGTCGGAGGGTATCGAATAGTTTGCGTACCCGGCCGGCTCGGGATACGCGTACGCGTAGAACGCAGGCTCTGCGACCACACCGCCACCAAGCCAAAAGCCAGAACTACTGCACTCGCGTGAGTAGGCCTCCACCATCACGTAGTCGGGGCAGTGAGGTGCGCCGCCCGGATGACGCGGCGCACGACGCCCTGAGAACCGTGTGGCGGCCATGTCGAAGCTTCCCCAGAAGAAGTGCACTGGGCTCGCCTTCCCCATGAAGCGCCCGCGGAACCGTTTGAGCACGCGGTCGGCCTGGGCGAGCAGCCGCCAGCAGCGCTGGGCCGCGTCTGCGTCATAGGACGCGTGACTCCGATCCTCGGCGAACGGGACGGCGGTCTCGACCTCGACGGGGATAGGGTAGATGGCGATGTCGAGTCCGAGGTCCCCCAGAGCCGCCATGTAGGTCCGATAGAAATCGCGTACCGACTGCGCCACCAGTGGGATTTCGTGCGTCCCGCCATCGCTCGTCTGCAACTTCAGTTGATGGTCGAGGAAATCGAAGTCGACGACGAAACTTCGTTCGCCGTACGGGATCGCCGATGTGGTAAGCCCACGCGGGGTGACATAGAGAGCCACCTGCCACCAATGGTTCTCCATCGGCGCGAGCGCGAGTCGCGTCTTGCCAACGATTTGCGTCCACATGTGAAGTGTGTCGAAGGTGTCCCGCCATTCGGCGAAGGGCAGCTCCGGCCATGCCATGGCAGCGCTCCCTGGTGTCTCTCTTGCGGTCATGTCCCCTTCCGGTGTTCGGTGTAGCCCGACGGCCCCCACACAGAGTGCAAATCAAATTGGTCGACCGGGCGCTCAAAGGCTTGCCGCAAGAACCGAGCGCCTGTCCATATTCGAAGAGCGCGTTCTGGTACATTATCCTCTCGGTCGGCGTCGCCGACGCCCCTCAGGCGGACCTCGACACGGCCTGGCCGGAGGAGCGACATTGGGCGGCAGTCGTAGGACCCGGCGGGACTGTGAGTCCGCTGTCTTGCCAGTGTTCAATCAGCCCCAGCTGATACGCTGAAGAACAGGACGGCCTTTGATTTGGCGCGTTCGCTGGTGTCGCTCGTGGTGTCACTACGCCGAGAAACGCAATCAAAGCCGTTCTCTGACCGCGACCGGAGAGGCCGGTTAGCCTCTCCTCCACGCGACTACCACCGTTCCTGCGGATTGCCGGCGATTGGTGTTCCACTAGCGTCGGGTGAGCTTCAGATCACTCCGCTAATCGCGAACGAACGCGAGCTCGTTGCGACCAACGGCTCGTCGCCCGCTCCAATGCGCTTCGTCGCTTACAAAGACCTTGAGCAGCATACTTGCGAGCAGATCAAGAAAGTCAGATCCCATCCTTGGATTGCGAAAGAGGTCCCTGGGCGCAGCTTTGTATTTGATATGAAAACACGTCTCTTCAGGTCGAGGCAGTGCCCTGGCAATCTGCCGGCTGAAGGGAGGACGCCTCTATCAGAGGAGTTAAGCCATGCGCTCTGACATTGTGCCGGGAGGCGTCTTTCCCAACTACGAACTGCCCGATCACACGAGCAACCTGCGCAAGCTCAAAGAGCTGCAGGGCGACGATCCGCTGATCCTCACGCTGGCGCGCGGTCACTACTGCCCAAAGGAGCACCAACAGCATCTGGAGCTCGCCGCGTTCTATCCGAAGATCGCCGTGGCGTACACTCAGATTGTCACCATCACCACCGACGACCACCATACACTCCAGGAATTCCGCGCGTCGGTCGGAGCGCAATGGACCTTCCTTTCCGACCTCGAGCGGACCATTCAGAAGGATCTTGACATCCAAGAGTACACCGACCCCGAGCACAACCCAATGATTCCGCACACGCTTGTGCTCAAGCCAGGTCTCGTGATCTACAGCATCTACAACGGTTATTGGTTCTGGGGACGTCCGTCGGTCGTCGATCTTTGGCATGACCTGCGCGCCGTGACGCGCGAAATCCGCCCAGACTGGGACCTGAGTACCCCTGGACTGCGCGCGGCATGGGATGCGGGTGACTTGTCGCGTTTCCACGGGTGGAACAAGCAGGCCAGGTTGGAATCGACCCCGCTTAGAACCACTCATTAGCGGACCGCGAGCGGGCAGGCCACGCCTATAGCGAGACTCATCCCGACGCAGGCAACCCAGTGCTTCCAAGGCGAGCACTCCGACTTCCCCCCGCTCGCTGAGAAGCACGGTCGCCCCAGTGGTCTCGTGGGAACAAGGTCTGGCCGCGATGCTTCCAGACTAAGCATCTACGTCAATCAGCGTGGCTACAAACTTCGCCGCGCAGACGGATACTGCTTTGGGTGCCCGATCTCGAGGACGATCTTGCCGGGCTTGTGGGGTGCGCCCGCAAGCATGGCCTGCGCTTGGCGCGCCTCCGAAAGCGGCAGGATTGAGCCCACGCGCGCTTTGATTCTGCCTCTGTCAAACAATTGGGTGAGCGTCTGCAGGCGTGCGGTGGTCACCTCAGCGTAAAAGAAAACGGCCCCCGCCGGCGGCGGCTGCGTGGAAACCGACGTGACGAGTTTGCCGCCGGGTTTCAACGCAGCGATACAGCGCTGAAGCGTACTGCCCCCGACCGTGTCGAGGATGGCATCCACCCGCGGAAGGTCCTCCTCGAATGTGGGCGTGCTCGAGTCGACGATGGCGTCCGCGCCCAGGGAACGGAGCAGGGCTTCGTCGTCGAGGTGGGCGATGGCCACGACGCGCATCCCGGCGTCTACGGCCATTTGTACGGCGTAGGCGCCGACGTTCCCGGCGGCTCCGACGACCATTACGGTTTGTCCGCGCATCGCCTGTGCATATTGGAAGAGCATTTGCCAGGCGGTCACGGCGATCACAGGCGCCGACGCGGCTTCGACGTGACTGAGCAAACGCGGCTTGGGCGCGATCATCCCGGCCGTGGCCACCGCGAACTCGGCCTGGGCGCCACAGAACTGCGGGTTGGTGGCGCCATAGACTTCGTTGGCCGGCCCGAAGTCCGTAACGCCGGCGCCGACCTTCTCGACGACACCGGAGAGGTCCGAACCGAGCGTGAGCGGAGGTTGCGGGCTGACTTTGCTCTTGCCCTCGCGGATGAGCGCGTCCCAGGGAGCGACGCCCGCAGCCATCACGCGCACGAGAACTTCGCCGGGGCCCGGCGACGGCACCGGCACATCCTCGACCACTACGACGTCGGGCGGCCCGAAGCTATGAATTCTGGCTGCTTTCACGGCTCGAAAGCCATCGGAGATTTCCGCCTCTACTTACACGGGCCCAAGACCTCGCGCAACATCACATTGAGGTCATCGAGTGCTCGGGTGCAGTCACCGGTAAAGCTGGAGCATGCAGATCAACGCGGCCTACGGTGTTCCAACCTTGCCCCCTGAGACGTTGTTGCCTTGGCGGAGCGGCCTGAACGCCGTGCGGAGCTCGCTGGTGAAGAGGGCAGGCTGTTCCCACGCGGCGAAGTGTCCGCCCTTCGGGAGTCGGTTGTAGTAAATCAGCTTGGGATAAGCCTTCTCCGCCCAACTCTTCGGGGCTTGATAGATCTCATCGGGAAAGGCGCTTACCGCAGTGGCGATCTGGACACCTCTCGGGTCGAAAAAACCACCTTTGTATTCCCAATAGAGACGCGCCGAAGAGACCGCCGTGTTCGTCAACCAGTAGAGCGTGATGTTGTCGAGGATGTCGTCTCGCGTCAGCCCCTCGGTCTGACCGGCGAAAACGCGTGCGATAAGCTCCTCACTCGCGTCGTCGTGATCGAGTATCCACGCGGCCAAGCCGATCGGTGAATCCGCGATCGCGTACAACGTCTGTGGGCGCCCCGCCATCTCCTCGGCGTATCCCAGGCCGTGCTTATAGAAGAAGTCGAGCTGGTCCCACGCGCGCCTCTCCTCGGCTGAGAGGCTGGACGGCGGCGCCTGGTGAGCTTGGAGCGCCTTCTCGATGTCCGGCGGGACGGTGGCCGCCATGTTGGTGTGGATGGCGATCAATCCCGGAGGCGCCTGCAGGGCCATCGTCTCCGTAACCGCGTTTCCCCAGTCGCCGCCCTGGGCCACATATCGCTTGTAACCGAGTCGCTTCATCAGGACCGCCCAGGCGCGCGCGATACGAGCGGGGTCCCAGCCGGTCGCGGTGGGCTTTCCTGAAAACCCGTAGCCCGGCAGCGACGGGATTACGACATTCAAAAGCGTCCTCCGCCTTTCCACCGTAGGCAGTCGGATCGGTGAGCGGGCCGATGATCTTGAGCTGCTCGATGATCGAGCCGGGCCACCCGTGCGTGATGATGATCGGCAGCGCATTGGGATTCTTGGAGCGGACGTGGATGAAATGGATATCCAACCCGTCGATGTTGGTCACGAACTGGGGAAGGGCGTTGAGCCTCGCCTCGCACTTGCGCCAGTCGTACGAGGTCGCCCAATAGCTCGCAAGCTCACGCATTGTCGCGAGCCGTACACCCTGCGACCGATCGGTGACCGTTTCCTTTTCAGGCCACCTCGTCGCCGCGACCCGTCGGCGGAGATCGACGAGCGCCACTTCCGGCGTCTCGACGTGGAACGGTCGGATGGAGGTATCGGCGGCCGCACCGGTTTGGGCGTAGGTGGAGGTGGGCGTCGTGAGTTGGCCTAAGGCCAAAACACCGGCGGTTGCGAGAGTCGAGATTGAATGCACGTGAGGCTCCTCTGCCCTTGTGTGGTAAACGACGCTCCAGCGCCGTCGATCGAGACGCTGTATTCCGATGACTCGGCAGGCATCACTCTGAGAATGCCTGGTTTTGCGACTACTCGTTCGAGGTCCCTCTGGCATTCGGCATCAGCGATCGAGCCGCGTCACGCACACGCCGTGGTGGCGGGAGCAGTGGATTCTGGCGAAATCGGTCAGAGTCAATCAACCGGGGAACGTTCACCCCTGCAACCTTTTATGAACGCGATCGCGACAGCGTGAGCGGGACGCCGAAGATGGCATCGTGCACGCGGTAGCTCACGCCGTCGTGGTCGACGTAGACTCGGACCATACCAAGTATGTATCAAACGAAAGATGACGCATCCGTAGAGACCGCTCCCCTCGACGGCTCAACGGGTAATTACGCGCCAAGGTGGAGGCGGTGGCGGACCTCCAGCCCGGCGCGGATGAGACTGAGCGCGATCGAGGTTGTCGCTATGGACCGTCCTTCATCAGGTGTTGGGGCCATGTTCTTGCAGGCGGTCCACACGTCGCTGTTAACCAATTCGCAACGCTGCCTGCGCGTCCCTAGACGGAGATTCGCGATGAGCATTATCGATAATGCGCTACAAGCAAACCGGACGTACGCCAAGACGTACGACCGAAAGCTGGGCGCACGTCCGCCAAGCCCCAAGGTCGTAGTCGTGACCTGCATGGATCCCAGACTTTCAGACCTCCCTGCAATCCTGGGACTGCCGCAGGCCGACATCGACGTTATCCGAACGGGCGGGCCAGCGGTGACCGATGATGTGCTCGGAGAGCTTATCGTTTCCAACCGTGTCCTTGGATCGAGGGAGATCATGCTCCTCAATCACACCGGTTGCGGGTTCACGACATTCACTGACGATGAGCTGAACGCGAAACTCTCCACATTAACCGGGGACGCGTCGCCCGCTCCGATGCGCTTCTTCTCCTACAAGGACCCTGAACAGCACACGCGGGAACAGATCGAGAAGGTCAGATCACATCCGTGGATCGCTAAAGAGGTTCCTGTGCGGGGTTTTATCTTTGACATGGAGACGGGCCTGCTCAGCGAAGTCCAGGCGGTTCCACAGCACGCTGCTGTCTGAAGGACGGTGACGAGGGCAGATGCGTTAGCTGTCCGTCTCCTCAGCCACACGCTCAAGCCGGCCGCCCGGCTGCCATCAACATGCCACCGAACGACCGCCCTCCACTTGGCAGGCGACCGAGCGTCCACGCGTTGCTCGACGAGTGGCCGCTACATACCAGCGGTGGTTGCCGATGTCTTGTCGCTATGTGATCTGCGCCTGGTCGGCGCTCGATTCCGCAGGTCCGCGCTCGGCGAGCGTAGGTAACCAGAGCGTGAACGTCGACCCGACATCAGGGGTGCTCTCGACGGTCACGTCGCCCCCCATCAGCCGAGCCAAATGCCGGCTGATCGCAAGCCCCAATCCGGATCCCGGCGCGCGGTCGCTCAGGCCGGCCTGGCCTTGGACGAACGGATCGAAGATACGCTCGAGGTGATCGGGCGCGATGCCGCAGCCCGTGTCCCCAACTCGGGCGCAGATCCATCGTCCAGGACCGACCGGCGGGGCACCTGGCGCATTGATGGGGACTTGGACCGTGGCGCACGTCACGGTGACGCGACCTCCTCTGCTCGTGAACTTGACCGCATTCGAGAGGAGGTTGATGAGGATTTGCTCTACTCGCTGCCAGTCGCCCGAGTACCAGGTGTCCAGCCCCACGTCGCATTCCCGCGTCACGAGATCGAGGTGGCCCGCTTCAGCGAGCGGCTTCACCAGGGCCACGGCGTGCTTCACTGCAGTCTCCAATTGCTCCGGACGCTCAGCGAGCGCGATGCGCCCGGCCTCAATCTTCGCCAAGTCCAGAACATCGGACACGAGTCCACTCAGGTGCCGACTCGACGCCATGATGCGCTGCACGTACTCGCGCTGCTGCGCTGTCAGCGATCCCCCGATGCCCACATCGAGCAACTCCGCGAAGCCGAGCACAGCGTTGATCGGCGTGCGGATCTCATGGCTCATCGTGGCGAGGAACTGCGATTTGGCAACGTTGGCGCTCGCGGCCTCCACGGTGGCCAGTCGGAGTTTCTTGTTCATGCGCTCGACGCGCGCGCGTGCGGCGCGTAGGCCCTGCACGAGCGCAGTCGTCGTGACCGCCACGACGCTGAACGTGACGACCTCAATGCCGGTCGATGCACTCTCGATATTCAGGGAAAACGTCGGGGGCAACAGAAAATAGTCAACGGCCATGACGCCGATGACCACCGTCACAAGCGCTGGTCCCAAGCCCCAGAGAAACGCGCTCAGCAGGACGGCAATGTAGAACACGGCAAACGGTGAATCTCCGATGACAGGTGCCAGTGCCGCGCTCGTTCCAAGCGCGCCCCCGCTGACGACGAGGGACCCGCCATAGCGTTCAACTCGTTGCCGCACACTCGGTTTCACAAGCAGGAGGAAATGGGACGAATAAGAAGGGAAACGGTTGAGGTGCTTGAGGCTGCTGTAAGAGCGGAATCATGCCGCAGGCCAGTCGTTTCTCACAGGGGCGGATTGTTCATTCGGGACGGCACCCCGGTGCACGGCTGTCGACTTCGTCGCTCGAGCCGAATGCTGGCTGCCTCGCCGTCCGGTTGAGCTATTGAACTCCCCAAGTGTGCCCGAGCGCCCACCCTTCGCCATTCTGACCAAGGGCCGATTGCGCACGCCACGATGGGTTGATGCCGACACATTCATCGACGCCTATATCCGTTGTGGCCGAACCCGCGCGCGCACGATTTCGGCCGCGGCGCTGCGAGGGCTGGACGTAAGGGCGTAACCGCGATTTGCGGGTCACGCGTCGGCGTGAGGGCCAGCCGCATCGCTGCTGTTGCCCGTGTGGTTAGCCACGGTGCTATCGTGATGGCAACCCTAGCCACGGTGCTATCGTGATGGCAACCCAATGATGACGCCACTAGTCAGGCCGACGGACCTGCTGCTTGTGGCGTGGAGTCCCGTGAGACTGTAGCTCGGTTCCACAAACCAATCCGGCTTCAGTCGCGATCACCTCGCGCGTCTCATCCGCGACGGCAAAATTCCGAACGTCGGCAAGGCACACGCTCCACGTATCCGCCGTGCTGACCTACCACGAAAACCGGGCAGGCAGCCCTTGATAGCCGGCGCCCAGTTTGGCGATCTTGCCGAGGCACGCAGGCGCATGGCGCGCGCCGTCGCTCACTCCGACACTGGAGATTGATCGATGGCACGAGCTACCAAGAAAGGACGGCCGTGGTCGTACTCAACAGGCGAGCGGCGACGCAATCGCGTGCGCGTCTTCGAGCGGCCAGACCGTCCCGGTGAAATCCTGCTCCAATACGCAGAGCGGGACGTGGTGGGAGAGCTGCATCAGGTACGGCAGTCGCTCGGAGCCATCGACCGTGCAGCTGCGAGGACTAAGGCAGACACGCTTGCCGCGCAATTCGCAGTGGCAGGTGAGTCCGGCAAGCTCGCCCCGCTCACGTTGAAGGCGCTGTTTGACATCTATGAAAGGAGTGTGACGCCCCAAAAAGGGGTTGGGAAGCGCAAGCATGACGCGCGATGCGCTACAATGTTCATGAAGGAGTTTAGCGCGGATCGGGATCCCCGGACTCTGTCGCGGCGTGAGTGGGACCGATTCATCCTCGGCCGCCGGCGCGGGACTATCAACGCTGGCGGTTCGAGAGCGGGGGAGCCGGTAGGCGATCGTGTTATCGGATACGATCTCAAGCACCTGAACGCCGTGTTGAACTGGGCGTGCACGGTGGGCGATGGCAAGGGCGGTGTCCTCCTCGACCGCAATCCATTAAAGGGGCTACCAATCCCCGCCGAATCGAATCCGCGACGAGCCGTCGTTGTCGCGGAGCAATACCAGAAGTTACGGAAAGCAGCACGTGCCCTCCGACCAGGAGCCGATCTCCTTCTGTTATTGTGTCACGAGACCGGGCATCGGGTCGGTGCGGTGCGTCAGCTCCGGTGGTCGGATATCGACCTCAAGGCGAGGCGCATTACCTGGCGGGCCGAGCACGACAAGATGGGCCGGCAGCATGTTACGCAGCTCTCGATGGTGGCATGCGCCGCATTGCGTCGGAGGCGTCGGTGGCATGGGGCGATCGGGGATACGTGGATCTTCCGGTCGCGAAAGAGCGATGCGAAGCCGTGGTCGCGCTATTACGTGCGCCAGATCTGGGATCGACTCGCAAAGCTGGCGAAGTTGCCGACAGGCGAGCGATACGGCTGGCATAGCCTGCGTCGAAAGTTTGCGAGCGAGTTGAAGGGTATTCCGCTCACCGATTTGTGTGCGCTGGGCGGATGGTCGAGCCCGACGACGATTCTCACCTGCTACCAGCGACCTGACGAGGCCACGCAGCGTCGGGCTTTGACAACTAGAAAGACGCTGCGCGCGGCTGGGTTATCGGACTGAATTGTCCCCACGAATTGTCCCCAAGTCTCAGCAAGCACAAAACCCCGCCCAGCAGCGACGCCGGAACGGGGTACAGAATCACGACTTACGAGGTATGGGCCTGGGTAGAGTTGAACTACCGACCTCACGCTTATCAGGCGTGCGCTCTAACCACCTGAGCTACAGGCCCCAGACAGACGTACTAAGATAACACGCCCCCGCGCCAGCAGACCGGCCACGGACCCGTCGGCCCGCGGAGTGGGGTGCGCGCCATCATATGACTGACGACCGACGAATTCGGTCGCGCCACCGACCGCGGCAACCTGTAGGGGCGGGCTTCAGCCCGCCCAAACGCATTCAGCCCACCCGCCGCGGTCCGCCGTCCCGCCACAGCACCGGAAACAGTGGATGCTCCATCGGCACACCCGGGGGCAGCACGTCCGCGAGCCCCGGGAACGCGGGCGACGTCACCCACGAGCGCGGCGCGTGAATGATGTCGTCGCCCAAGAGTCGCAGCGAAAAGACCCGCCGGCGGCGTCCTCCGTCGACACCCGCTGCCGCGTGCAGGGTCAGCATGTGGAAGCACACGGCGTCCCCAGGCTCCAGCTCCCACCCGATGATCGGGAATGCCTCGCGCCGTCCCTCGATGTCGGGCAGGTTCGCCAGGGTGCCCTCGGGAAACCACTTAGCCTGTGCATTCAGAAAAGACCTCGGCATGAGCCACGGCCCCAGATGCGAGCCCGCGACAAACTCCAGGGTCGAGGCGCGACTCACCGGGTCGACCGGAATCCAGAAGCTGCAGTTCTGCCGACCCGCGATGTTGTAGTACGGTTGATCCTGGTGCCACGGCGTCCGCTGCCGAGTCCCGGGCTCCTTCGTGAGCATGTGATCGTGATACAAGCGCACGGTCGTGCTGTGCATCAGCTGGCCCGCGACGCGCGCGATCGGCGAGTCGAAGATGAACCGCCGATACCAATCGTTCTCTTGCCAGCAGCAAAAATCCTCGATGAACCACCCGGGATCGTCGAGCCGGCTCGCGACCTTGGCCCGTGGACTGGGTCGCGTCAAGTTGGCGTCGATGCCGCTGCGCAGCGTGTCCACGTCGGCCGGTGAAAGCAGCTGCCGCAGACGCACGGCCCCATCCCGCGCGAAAGCCGCCATATCCTCCGGACCGACGTCGAACATTAGTGCCTCCGTACCGCGTCCACTCGCCCACCGACGACGTCGCCCGAAGCGTACCGAGCCTCGAACGCACCCTTCATGGTGTCGCCACCATCGTAGTGCAGGATAATGTGATTCCGCTCGACGGTCTGCCCCGGCCGCACGGTACTCGGGTAGGGGCCGGCCTCAGCGACGATGCTGTCGCCGCTCACCACCAGGACTCGAAGCGGGATGGCAGGATCGTTCGCGTGCCGGATCGTCCAGCCGTCCTTGCTCGCCGTGGCCGTGAGGACGCTCGCGACCAGCACGCCACTCGTCGCGCCGACAACGGCCCGGTAATCCCACGTGCCCGCGACCTGCGATAGACGGAGGGCAGTCCCATCATTCTGCGCCGCGAGAGCCGTGGCGGAGCCCGTCAGAAATGCAGCCGAGACGAGAAGCGCGCGAAACATTGGAGTCTCCTCCCCGAGGAAGAGCTCTCATTGACGCAGGCAATATGCCGACGCCATGTTCGCCGCGGACAGATAATGACTCCCGCTGGGACCGCAACATCCGGCTGCCGAAAGGAGATCGATCGTGATCCGCCCACATCGAGACGCCCATACACTGCGACCTGTAGAGCACTCCGGACTCACACCGTCCACGCCGACACGTAGGGGCGGCAGTCATGCCGCCCACTCGGTCACACGCTCGCGATGCCATTTAGCCGCCATCGCCGCGGCCCTTACCTGCGGAATCACTATCGGAGCTCGCGTGGCCCGATGCCAAGGTTTCGAGAGCAGCGACCTGTACCGACTCCACTCGATCGGCCAGGTCGCGCTGTCCCCGGACGGCCGGCACGTGGCGTACACAATTGCCAGTCGCGACCGCCCCGGCCGCCCAACTCAGCAGATGTGGATCATGGACGTCGCGACGCAAAAGACGCAGCGCGTTGGAGACGAGAAGTCATCGCAATCGCTGCCCCATTGGTCGCCCGACGGCCAATGGCTGGCCTATGACGGCAACGACGGCACCCAAAGCGGCCTGTGGTTCGCGCACGCCGACGGATCGGACCCGACGTTCCTGAGCCGCGAGACCGACCCCAATCTGCCACTCCCCGGCTGGCTCGGTCACGAGCTCCTCGTCATTCGCGATCCAGGACAGGGTGACAACGTGCTATGGTCACCCGACAGCAAACAGATCGCGTTCATCCGCGCGATTCCGGGAATCCAGCCGGACGACAGCACCGGCGACCCCGGCGTCGTCACGCATTATCTCTACCGGCCGACGACGGGGACCGGTGCCCTCGGCTTCAATGACAATCGCCGGCTCGAGCTGTTCGTCGTCGACATCGCTACGAAACAGATCCGGCAGCTCACCAATGGCACACGCGATGTCCACTCGATCACATGGTCGCCCGACGGCAAGGACATCGTCTTCGTCGCAAACTACGAGGACAACTCGGACGAGTTCTTTCACTACGACTTGTTCGCCATCCGGGTCGCCGACGGAACGGTCCGTCGCCTGACCGCGACCGAAACCACAAAGTACGCCCCGGTTTGGTCGCCGAACGGCAAGTGGATCGCCTACGCCGCTACGACGCGCGGGCTGACGGATCGCGAGTCACCCATGGAAGACGCACACGTCTGGATCATGGATGCGGATGGGAGCCACCCCCGCGATGTGGGACGCAGCATCCCCGGACGCCAGAGTCGTCCGCTGTGGGCGCGCGACGGCAATAGTCTGTTTTTCACCGCGCAGCAGCTTGGCAGCACGCATCTCGTGCGACTACCGATCTCGGCGACCGGCATCGCGTCGCAGCCGGAGATTGTCGTCGGCGAGCCCGGTGTCGTGGGCGCATTCTCCCCCGCCACCGGCGGCACGGTGGCCTATGCTCTGACCACCCCCGGCGACATGGCTGAACTCTACGTCGCGACCGCGAGCAACGGACACCATCAGTTGACGCACCTGAACACGGACCTGCTGACGGCGAAGCGCGTGGCCCAGGTCGATTCGTTCACGTTCATCAGCAACGACAACAGGTTCAGCGTGCAAGCGTTTCTGGTGAAGCCACTCGGCCTCGCTGAGCACCCGGATGACACCTCGCCCGCTACGAGATACCCACTGATCGTCGACCTGCACGCTGAGCCCCACGGCCAGAGCGGGCCGGCCTTCACGTTCCAGGACCAGGTGTACGCAGCACACGGCTGGGCGACCCTGCATGTGAATTACCGCGGGTCCACCGGGGCCGGTCAGCAGTTTGCCGACGCCGTCTTCGGCTGACCAGGACGGAGGCGAGGGCCAGGACGTGCTGTATGCCGTCAGCGCGGCTGTGCGCCGCAATCCGTGGATCGATCGCGAGCGCATGGGCATTGAGGGCGTCGGCTACGGCGCGCAGCTGACGGATTGGCTCGTCACCCAGAGCAATGAGTTCAAAGCGGCCGTGTCGATCGCTGGCGCCAGCAATCTGATCAGCTACAACTACACGACGTACTACGATCAGTACGAGGAGATGGAGTTCGGCCAGTTCCTGCGTCAGGGGACGGCCTTAGACGACGCGTGGAAGCGGTCGCCAATTCGGTTCGTCGCCCAAGTGCACACGCCGACGATGCTCATGCACGGCGATAGCGACCCCATCGTCCCGATCGAGGAAGCGGAGCAATACTACACGGCGTTGCGGGATGTCGGCGTCGAAGCGATGCTGGTACACTATCCGCGGGAGGCACACATCTTCGCGGAAACGAAGCACATCGTCGATCAGATCGACCGCAAGATGGCCTGGTACGACAAGCACTTCGCACGGCTGGACCCCAGGGTCGTCACGAACGTGCAACCCTGACCACCTGACCGTTCTTCATGCTGCCGTGCAACCGAAACCCGCCGGTTGCTCGTCAGCCGTCAGCCACTGGCGGTGTCACTTCAGCCGGTCGGTCGGTGACATCCACGGTAATCCCCTCCGCGCGCAGGATGCTCGCAGCGTAGCGCCAGGCCGCATTGATGTCGGCGATCACCGCCGTTATGGGCCGATCCCGCGGCGCTGCCCCGCGTAGTCGTGTGGCCGCAGCGTCTACCAGGACTCGCGCGACCTCCTCAGCCTGCTCCGGCGTCGCACCAGCGTGCTCGACGCGCTCGATATAGCCGTGCACCCGCTCGTACGCCGCGGGCGGCATCCGGTACGCCAGCACCTCGCTGGCCGGTCCCGCGCCACCTACGCCCACGCGCGGCGAGCGACCGCCACCGTTCCCTCGAGCGGCGGCGCCGCCCGAGTCGGGACCCCCTGGCGTCCAGGGCTGTCCCCCATCGTCGTCCGCCAACAACCAGTCCGCAGATACCTTGAGAACCGCAGCCAGTTTGCGAATGACCTGCGGATCCTTCGGACACACGCCGCTGTTCTCCCAACGGCTCACCGTGTTGCGCTCCACACCGACCGCAACTGCAAGGTCACTCTGCGTGAGCCGCCCACCAGCCGCTGTCCGGATCCGTTGCCGAGCCTCACGGACCCGATCGCCAAACGCGATCACCTTCGCCTCCTCACTCCACGAACGACCACGACCCCAAACCCACTACCACCCACCATTCAAACAAGCTCTTGTCTTTCGTCGAATTACCCGGTTCCCGAATCGCGGACCCCGGTCGTCAAAGCCCTTCATCCTTCATCATAGTCCGAGCCACCGCGGTGTCGTTCCTCGTCGTCCGTATCATACTCGTCATCAAGGTCCACCAAATCATCGTCGAATTCGTCGTCATCGAGCTCGTCATCGAGGTCTTCGTCCTCGTCCTCATCCTCGTCCCCATCCACGGCGACCCCGTCGAGGTCGTCTAGATCGTCGAGGTCGTCGTCATCGAGCTCATCCTCATCCTCGTCGTCGTCCTCATCGTCGTCTTCGTCATCATCCTCATCATCATCATCGTCCTCGTCGTCATCATCCTCTTCGTCTTCGTCCTCATCTTCGGCGCTTTCATCGGCCGGCGGTCGATGTGGCGACGACCGGCCGCTGCCGGGCGAGACCCATTCCACCGCCAACTCATCGTCTTCCGGTTGCTCGGCCGTTCCTTCGGCGTCGTGCGCCGGCGTCACGCGCACTACACGAGACCAGAATTCCTCCCATGACATCGTGTCCACGACACCCGCCCGCGGCGCGCCGCTCGGCAGCGCGTCGAACAGGTCCGACATAGCAATGCTCTCCGTCACGTGAAAAGGGTGGTCCTGCGTCGAGACACGGGTCATATCGCGCCCAGCGATCCGCAATAACTGCCCGACTCGCGTCGCGTGCCCCCGCCGGCTGAAACTGCCTGAGCAATTCGCTGCACAGCGTGCGAAAGAAGATGGCGGTGGACGGTGGCGGACAGGTCGAGGCCGGTGAGCCGGGCCGTACACGTGGCGCGGAGTCATGCTTGCGCACGACACGCGCCGTACGGCTGTGAGAAGGACCGTTACCGGTAGTGGAGTGAGTGAGTGGATTCGCGTCTTACAGCGACGCCCGCTCCCGTTTGGCTTCCCGCGACAGCTTCTTCCGATCGTTCGCGCCGAGGAACCGCTTCCGTAGCCGCACCGCGTGCGGCGTGATCTCGATCAACTCGTCATCTTCGATATACTCAAGGGCGCCCTCCAGCGTCAACTCCCGCGGGGGCTCCAGCTGGATGTTGTCGTCGCTGGCCTTGGTTCGCATGTTGGTCAGCTTTTTCTCTCTGGTCGGGTTGACATCCATGTCACCCGGCCTCGAGTTCTCCCCGACAATCATCCCTTCGTACACCGGCGTCCCCGGGCCGACGAACAGGGTCGACCGCTCCGCCAGGTTGGACAAGGCGAACGCGACCACGACTCCCCCCTCCATCGACACCAGCGTACCGCGCGATCGGCCCGCCAACGGCCCGGCCCACGGCCCATAATCCAGGAACCGATGGTGGATGATTCCCGTCCCACGGGTGTCGGTCAGGAATTCCGACCGATAGCCGAACAGCCCGCGGGCCGGAATCCGATAGAGAAGCCGGACCAGCCCCTGCCCGGGGTTTTTCATCTCCAGCATCTCGGCCCGCCGCTGCCCGAGCTTCTCGATCACCACGCCCAGGTACTCCTCGGGCACGTCGATCGACAGCTCCTCGTACGGCTCCAACCGCTCCCCTTCCGCACCGCGCTTCGTGATCACCCGCGGTCGCGACACCTGGAACTCGTACCCCTCCCGCCGCATCGTCTCCATCAGGATCGAGAGGTGCAACTCCCCGCGACCGGACACCGTCCAGGTGTCGGTCGAGTCCGTGTCCGCGACGCGGAGGGCGACGTTGCGTTCGAGCTCCCGGTACAGTCGCTCGCGCACCTGACGCGACGTGACGAACTTCCCGTCACGACCCGCGAACGGCGAGTTGTTCACGAGGAAATCGACCGAGATCGTCGGCTCTTCGACCGCGATCCCCGCGAGGCGGTCCGCGTGCTCCACATCCGTCACGGTCAGTCCGATCTCGACGCCCTCGAGCCCGGCCAGCGCGACGATCTCCCCGGCCGGCGCCGACTCCACCTCGACTCGCTCCAATCCTTCGAAGCCGTACAGCTTGGTCGCCCGCGCCCGCTGCGCCGGCTCCGTCGGATCCAGTGGCAAGAGCGCCACGGTATCTCCGACGTGCACCGTGCCGCGCTCGATGCGCCCGATCCCGAGCCGCCCGAGATAAGGCGAGTGATCGATCGTCGAGATGAGCATCTGAAACGGGCCCGCCGCGTTGCTGGACGGCGGCGGAACGTGTCGCACGATGGACTCGAACAGCGGCGTCAAATCGACCGCTGGGAGGTCGATGTCCGTCGTTGCCACCCCGTCGCGCGCGGAGGCGTAGATCACGGGCGCGTCGAGCTGCGCCGCGTCCGCTTCGAGCTCGATGAACAGATCCAGCACCTCGTCGTGCACGCGCATGGGATCCGCACCCGGCCGGTCGATCTTGTTGATCACAACGATCGGCGTACGGCCCAGTGCCAGCGCTTTCCGCAGCACGAATCGAGTCTGCGGCATCGGACCGTCGAATGCGTCGACCACCAGCAGCACGCCATCCACCATTCGGAGGATGCGCTCGACCTCACCCCCGAAATCCGCATGACCGGGCGTGTCGACGATGTTGATCTTGGTCCCGTGCCACCGCACGGAGGTGTTCTTCGCGAGGATGGTGATGCCACGCTCGCGCTCGAGCGGGTTGGAGTCCATCACCCGCTCCATCACGACCTGGTTCTCGCGAAACGCCCCCGCCTGCCGAAGCATCTTGTCGACGAGCGTCGTCTTGCCGTGGTCGACGTGCGCGATGATGGCCACGTTCCTAATTTGCATAGCCTTGCAATATAGCGGGTTGGGTGACTTCCAAGCCGATGGCGCGTTATTCGTGACGATGCCGCTGCAAGCCCGCGCGCGCGCGACCGCGCCCAGGAAAAAAGCACCCCCGAACACGACCAAGAGGCCGTCTCCGTCACGGGCGACGGCGACGGCGCCGCTCGCGGTCCTCTCACCCCTGTCCCTGAGCGTCTGCGGCGCCTCAGCCGTCGTCGCGATCCTGATCTACATCGGAGCGCTGTCCAACGGCTTCGCGTACGATGACCTCGCCGTGATCGCCAACAATGACTGGGTCCGCCACGGAGTTGTCCTCACTCGCGCGTTCGCGCTGCCGTATTGGCCATCTGGCACGCTCTACCGGCCACTCACGACGCTCTCCTACGGCGTGGACTGGGTACTCAGCGGCGGCCGGCCGCTCCTGTTTCACGCGGTAAACATCGCGTGGTACGCACTCGACGCAGCGCTCGTCGCATGGCTCGCACTCCGATGGTGGCCGCCGCTCGCTGCGGCACTCGCGGGCATTCTCTTCGCGGTGCACCCGGTGCACGTCGAAGCCGTCGCCAATGTCGTGGGACGGGCAGAGTTGCTCGCCGCCACCGCGCTCCTCACACTGGCCCTCGTCGCCTCGACGCCACGACCGCTCTCCATACCCCGCCTGGTGGTGATCGGCCTGTTGTCGGCCGCTGCGCTGTGCTCGAAGGAGACGGGCGTCGTCGCTCCGCTCATCGTGTGGGCAACTGCTCGCCTCCGACGCGACCGGTCTGCTGCCGATGTGCGTCGGATGACGGGCGCCGCAGTCCTGGGAATCGCCGTCCCGTTGGCGCAGCGCATCCTCGTCTTGGGCACCGTGACCGGCGACAGCCCGCACCCTGCTTTCATGGCAGGGTCACACGCTCAATCAATGGCGTTGGCGCTCGCGACGATTCCGCGCGCCGTGTCGCTCCTTTTCTTCCCGCACCTCCCCCGCATCGACTACTCCCCGTCGTCCATTGCACTGGCCCACCCCGATCTCCTGCTCGTCTGGTGTGGCGCCGCACTCGTCATCCTCGCCTGCGCGATACTCGCGGTGCACGCTCGGTGGCCGTCGCCGTGGACGTGGGCCGCGGTGTTCACGATCGGCACGTTCGCGCCGGTCTCCAATCTCGTCGTGCATACCGGCGTCGTGCTCGCAGATCGCACGCTGTATTCCCCCAGCATTGGCACGTCCCTCCTGCTCGCAGGTGCGTTCACCTTCGTTGCTCGCCTGTCCGAACGCATCCGCGTTTCTGACAGGGGACGAATGGTCGTTCGTCGCGGCGGTCTTGCGGCTCTGGCCGCAGTCGCGGCGACCCTTGCCGTCATCGGGGCCGCCGATACGCTGAGGACCGTCGGTGTATGGCGTGACAACCAATCGGTCTTCACGGCGATGCGCGACCGATCACCGGCCAGCTATCGCGGCTACTACATGCTCGGCGCGGAAGAGCGCATGCGGAGTGCAGCCACGCATGAGCCCCCGATCGACGCGCACCGCGACTACACGACAGCCATCTCGCTGTTCGACGGCGACCCGACCCTCCTCTATGAGGCCGCCGCCAACGCATTGCAGCTTCGGGACACGAGCGACGCCCTCACCTGGCTCGCGCAATCGATCGCCCGAGACCCGACACAACGACGTTCGCGAACCATGTTGGTGCTGCTGGAGGTAGGCCGCGGCGAGACGTCAGCAGCGCGGGAGTTGCTCAGAACCGGCGTCGCCATCGAGCCCGATCAGCGAGCATGGCGCAAGATGCTCGACTCGCTCGACCGAGCCGCCCACACATCCTGAGCACGCGGTGCCCCCCGCCCGCCAGCCCCTTCGCCGTAGCTCTGCGCCCTCGGCGCACCGGAATCCGAATGCCAGCGGCTCGCCACTCACGGTCGGCGCCAATTTCCCAGCACCCGTCACCCGGCACCCGTCACCTAGCCTTTTGGCCCTTCCGATCATTGTCGCCATCCTCTGCTACCTGCCAGCGCTCCGCGACGGCTTCGCCCTGGACGATGGCCCGATCATCCGCGACAACTTGCAAATCCACTCCCTGGGCGGAATCCCGCAGGCACTGGCGCTTCCGTACTGGTACGTCGAGGGCCACCTCTATCGTCCGCTGACGACGCTGTCTTTCGGACTCGAATGGGTCCTGGGCGGAGGTCGGCCACTGCTGTTCCATCTGATCAACGTCGGATGGCACGCGCTGGTGACGGCGCTCGTCGTGCGCCTATCGCTCCGCTGGTGGTCGCCGCTGGCATTGGCCTTTGCCGGCCTGTGGTTCGCGGTGCACGCCGTCCACGCCGAAGCGGTCGCGAATATCGTGGGCCGCTCGGAGCTGGTTTGCGCGGCGGCATTGCTGGGTGTGGCCCTCATCGCCAGCGATCGACCGACGGCCGATGCCCCCGCACGTCGACGCGAGTGGTGGTGGGTTTTCGCGCTCGCTGCCGCAGCAATGGCGAGCAAAGAGGTCGGGGCGGTCGCGCCGTGCATTGTGTGGGCTGCCGCCATTACGCCCGTTCGGGGCTGCCCGCGTCGGGACACCCAGCGCGCCTGGCGCCTGACCGGCGCAGCCGCCACGGGCGTCCTAGTGTTGATCGCCGCCCGCCTCATTGTGCTCGGTTCCTTCGCGGGCGACGCGCCCCACTACGCCTTTACGCTCGTGTCGGGTATTCACGCCGTTCTGCTCGCCCTGGCGACTATCCCGACCGCCGTCGGGTTGCTGCTCGTGCCGCAGCCGCCGCGCCTGGATTATTCACCGGCCGAGGCGATCATTTTCCACCCGCCAGCCGCCGCAGTCGCTGCCGGCGCGGCCATCGCGCTCGCGGCCGTCGCTGTCCTGCTGTGGCACGCGCGACGGCCGAATCCGTGGACCCTCGCCGCCTGTTTCGCTGCCGCCACCTTCGCGCCAGTCTCCAACCTCGTCGTGCGGACCGGCGTTGTCGTCGCCGATCGCACCCTGTACAGCCCGAGCATTGGCGTCGCCCTGATCGCCGGTGCCGCCTTCGCCGCCGCCTGGTCGGCCCGGCGCTGGTTCCACGTCGTCGGCGCGGCGACCATCATGGCGATGGGCGCCGTGTTCGGCGTCGAGTCACTCAGCGCATGGCACGACTCCGAATCAGCGTTCACGGCGATTCGCGACCGTTCCCCCGAGAGCTTTATTGGCCATTACATGGTGGCCAAGGTCGACGACAGCCATGGCGATGCGGCGAGCGCCGGCATCGAATACGCACGCGCCCTCGCATTGACCCCACACAACCCGCCGTTGCTGTACATGGCCGGCGCCAACGCCCTTCGCCGGCGCGATACCACCGCCGCCTTTGCGCTGTTGTCGCGATCGGTCGCGCTCGGCCCGACCGGCGCCCGGGCCCGCACCGCTCTCGCGACCCTGACCCTATCGCGGGGCGACACCGCCGCCGCCATCCGCCTCCTTCAAGCCGGCGTCGCCCTCGATCCGAGCGAGCGGGTGTGGGAAATGGAACTGCGGAGGCTAGAGACTGGACGTTAGACGTTGGACGTTGGGAAAAACTTCGAGGGCCAGCCATGGTGCATCTGGCTGGCCCTCGAGGTTTGTCGTCGAACGTCCAACGTCTAGCCCTTCACTTCTTCCCCGCGGGCCTGGGCGTCGCCGCTCCGCCCTTCGTAGCCGGATTCGATCCCGACTTCGAGGCTGAATTGGAGTCGTCGGATTCGGCGAAGCTCATGTCGTGCCCATGGTTCTTCAACAGCATCACGAGCCCGGTCTTATCCTGCGCTCTGAGATACGCCTCCTTGGGCTCGACCTGCCGCGCATCCACCAGCTCGGCCAGTGCATCGTTCAGCGTCACCATTCCGAGGCGACGGGACGTTTGCATGATCGACGGGATCTGGAACGTCTTGCCCTCGCGAATCAGGTTCGCCAGTGCGGGAATCGCCAGCAGGATCTCGCGCGCCGCTACGCGGCCGCCGCCGATCTTACGGCAGAGGATCTGCGCGATGACACCCTTGAGCGACTCCGACAACATGACGCGGATCTGCTCCTGGCGATCGGCCGAGAACTGATCGATGATGCGATCGACCGTGCTCGCGGCGGTCGTGGTGTGCAAGGTGCCGAACACCAGGTGGCCCGTTTCCGCCGTCTCGATCGCGATCGAGACGGTTTCCAGGTCGCGGAGCTCGCCGACGAGAATGATGTCCGGGTCCTCACGCAAGGCGGCGCGCAGGGCGGCCTTGAATGACTGTGTGTGCTGACCCACCTGGCGCTGCGTGATCATGCACTTCTTGTTCTTGTGCACGAACTCGATCGGGTCCTCGATCGTGATCACGTGATCGTTGCGCACGCGATTCACGAGGTCCACCAGCGCGCAGAGTGTCGTGGACTTGCCGGAGCCCGTCGGCCCGGTGACCAGCACGAGGCCCTTGCTGAGATAGCAGAGGTTCTGCACCTCTTGCGAGAGCCCGAGCTGCTCGACGGTGATGACGTTCGACGGGATGATACGAAAGACCGCGGCCGACCCCCGTCGGTCCCGGAGAGCGTTGGCGCGGAAGCGCGCGACCCCTTCGAGCTCGTAAGCGAAGTCGGTGTCCCAGTTGTCGGCGTACTCCTGACGGTTCCTCGGCGGCATGATCGCCCGGAGCATTGCGGTCATCGACTCATCTTCGATCTCCGGATACCCCTCCAGCCGCACGATCTCGCCGTGCAATCGCATCAGCGGCGGCTCCCCGCATCGCAGATGCAAGTCCGACGCGCCCTTCTCGGCCAGGATCTTGAGCAGACTGTCCATGTCGTGGAGCGCCGCCTTCGCCTTCTCGGGCGCCGTCTCCGCGACCGCCAGGTGGCTGTCGCCCTCGACGATGAGCGTGGCCATTCTGGGTTCGGCGCTGTCACCGTTCGCAGCGCCGTTCGCGGCGCTCAGGTCGCGCCCGGGTACGTAGACATCGATGGACGCGTACCACTTGCCCGAATCGATGGTCGTCCGCACGGAGAACACCGTGCCGGCATGCGTGTAGTGGAACGCCGTCGGCAAACCCTCGGCGAGCTGCTCGGCCGCGCTCTCAGGCGCAATCTCCCGCAGCAGCATGAGGAGTTGCTGGGACGAGAGTGCCTGGCGCGTGATCGGTCGCGGTACCCCCTCGACCTGCAAGACAGCCACGTCGTTCTCGATCAGATTGATCGAGTCGGCGTGATTCGACACCATCACATCGAGAAATCGGTCGAGCTGAGCCATGTGGGCGATTGGCGATTGTAGGGACGACGCGTGCGTCGCCCGCGGTTTCTGTTAGTCCATTGTCTTCACACGTTCGATCAACTCACGGTTGATCAAACGGATGCCGCCGGCACTGTACAGCGTGAGAAATCGCTGCGCGTACCGGTTCAGAAAGTCGAGTAAGCGAGGACGCTCAGCCGGCATCTCGAGGTACAACCGCCCGGCCCGGACCGTGCCATCCCGGAGCGTCACCTCGACCCCCTCCGCGCGAACCACCGGCGCGACGGCCGCCTCCTGGCCCGTATCGTCCGTGAACTCCACCTCGCGGACCTGATTCTTCGCGATCAGCAGCGTGTCCCCTGCCCGGACGAGCGGGAAAAACGGCTCCGGCGCATTCAGGACGTCCGGAATCTCCTCGCTCCCCGTATGGTGCCGTGAAAACCGCTGCACGAACATCTCACCGTTCAGCTGCTCGCCCCCCAACATTTGAAGCGACACAACACGGCGGTCTTTCTCGATGCGGAAGTCCGTCGTCATGCCGGGCACGCAGTGAACGGTGGATGGAACTGAACACGAACTAGACGCCCAGCCGGGAGGGGGGCAACGCCAAAGGCTGGACGTTCGACGTTCGGAGCAGAAAACGCTCGAGGCCAGCTCGACGCGCCGTAGCTGGCCTCGAGGTTTATCGTCGCAGGTCGAACGTCGAACGTCCAGTTCTTAACGTCTAGCGTCCGACGTCCAGCCCTTCACTGATGCAAGTGTGCCTCCCGCTCAAACATCTCCTGCCGTTCCAGCTGGATCGTCACGTGCTCGATGCCGAAGAGCCGCATGGCGTCGTGAATGTGCTCCAGCACGTGCTGGTGGCGCTCGGGCTCGCGGACGATCGCATGCGCGCTCATGGCGATCACTCCCGAGGTCACCGTCCACACGTGGAGGTCGTGCACCGACTCGATGCCGGGGATCGCCGCCAGCTGCGTACGAACGGCACCGGCCGAGATGTGTGCGGGCGTCGACTCGAGCAGGATGTCCACCGACTCGCGCACGAGGCGCCACGCGCCCGCGCATGATGAGCAGCGTCATCACGATCGACGCGATCGGGTCTGCCTCAAAGCCACCCGGTGAACCGCACGATGCACCGCGGCGATCACCGTGCCGACGGACCCCAGCAGGTCCCCCAGGACGTGGATGTAGGCGCCGCGCATATTGAGGCTTCCGTGCGACCCGCGTGCAGCACGTACGCCGACACGAGGTTCGTCGCGACGCTGGCCAGCGGCGACCCCCAGCATCAGACCGCTCGCGATCGGCTCGCGGATGCCGGATGCGGAGGACCGCCTCCGAGATGATCCAGAGCCGAGATCACCAGCAGCGTCGCGCCGTTGAAGAACGCAGCCAGGATCTCCCAGCGCAGATATCCGTAGGTCTTCTGCGGCGTCTCGGGCTCGCGGCTGAACCACGCCACAAAGAGCGACAACCCAGCGCGGCGACATCGGTCAGCATGTGGCCCGCGTCGGCAGAGCAACGCCAGGGAGTTGGCGAACACGCCGCCGACGACTTCGGCCACCAGGAACACCGCGGTCAGCACCAGGGCGATCTTGAGCCCCCGGGTGTCGCTGTCCGCGCTTAAATGGTGGTGCCCCACCCCTGACCATGCGAATGGGCGTGGTCGTGGCCTCCGGCATGGGAATCGTCGTCGTGGCCACGTGCCGTCGCCATGCGCATGTGCGTGGCCATGCGGCAGTTGGCTCGCATCCACGCCCGCGTCACCGGCGGCCGACCCGTCGCCGTCGCGCTTGCCGTCGGGCCCTCGGCCGGGCCCGCTACCGTGGTGGGACGCGGACATGGCTAGTACCTTCCGTTTGTGCTCGCCCGCGTGCTCGCCGTCATAGCGCTCGTGTGCTTGAACGGGTTCTTCGTCGGCGCCGAGTTCGCGCTGGTCCGCTCGCGGCGCACCCGGCTGGAGGCACGTGCGTCCGAAGGCGACCGTCTGGCCGCGCTCGGCCTTCGCGCTACATCTAACATCCCGCCTCTGCTCTCGGCCAGCCAGTTGGGCGTCACGCTGGCCAGCCTCGGCCTCGGTTGGGTCGCCCAATCGACGGTCGCCGGGTGGGTGGCAGACGGCCTCGGGCACCTCCCATGGGCCATCGAGGTCCCGCTCAGGTTGACGATCGCCGCCACGGTCGCGCTTGCGGCAGTCACCTATCTCCACGTGGTCTTCGGTGAGCTCGCCCCAAAGGGCGCGGCCCTGCTCCATCCCGAGGCACTCGCGCGATGGCTCGTGCCGCCGCTCATGGCCTGGGCGTGGCTCACGACGCCGTTCACGGCCCTCCTGAACCGCTCCGCGCAGGCCGTCCTCCGTACGCGGGGCCGGGCCTATGACCCGGGGCACGACAGCGTCCACTCGCCCGAGGAGTTGCGGCTGCTCGTCGAACAAGCCGAGGAAGGCGGAGCGCTCGAGCAGTCACGATGCGGCGATGATCGACGCGGTGTTCGAGTTCTCGGAGAAGAGCGCGCGTGAGGTCATGACGCCGAGGACCGAGATCGTCGCGCTGCCCAGCGATGCCACGCTCGACGAGACGCTCGCCATTCGTGCTCGATGGCGGCTTCTCACGCTATCCCGTGTACACCGAAACGATCGACAACATCGTCGGCATTTTGCTCGCCAAAGACCTTTTGCCCATTGCCGGCGAACACCGAGCGGATTTCACGCCTGCCTCGATCATGCGTCCCGCGCACGTCATCCCGGGCTCGCGCGAGGTCGAAGATGTCCTGGCCGATTTCAAGCGACTCAAGGACCACATGGCGATCGTGCTCGACGAGTACGGCGGAACGGCCGGCATCGTGACCATGGAGGACCTGCTCGAGGAGATCGTTGGCGAGATCCTCGACGAGTACGATGAGCCCCACGCAATCAGTCCCGGCCTCGACGCACGGTGAGCTGATCGTCGCCGGGAGCACCAACATCGGAGAGCTCAACAGCCGCTACGAGCTGAAGGTGCCTGAAGAGGAGTACACGACGATCGGTGGCTACGTCTTCGGCGCGCTCGGACGTGTCCCGGCGGTCGGCGATCGTGTGACCGCCGGCGGCGCGATGTTCATCGTCCGTGAGATGGACGGTCGGCGGGTCGAGACGCTGAGCATGGAGATCGTGCCAATGCCGAGAACTCTGGCACCGAGATCGACCAACGCCAACGAGTCGCCGGTTAGAACGGCCGTCGTCTACTTTCTACTTGTCTGTAGGTCCACTTTCTCGGGCGCTTTAGCGCCCGCGTCATTGTCCCGACCACTATGTGCGCCGGCCCTCGTGCGGAGCACGTCCGGCATCATCGCCAGCTCGTACGCGTTCACCGCCATTACAGTCGCGACCTGCTCGCAGATCCCCAATCACGATGTGGTCGTAGGTGTCCGCCTGCGAGTGGTGCGTGTGATTGTAGCCGCGCGAGTATCCTGATCGTAGTTGAACGACGGCACGCCGTAAGGCACGAACGACAGATGGTCGGTCCCGGTCTTGTTCCGCGGCACGGACGGCGAACGGGCCGAGCGATCCCACGGGCGCGAACAGCGCTCGCCATGTGTCGCGCAGGTCGTTGTGCCCCTGAAGTGACATGCCCGTCACGCGCCCGGTCCCGTTGTCGACCACGAGCACGGCCTGATAGTTCTTGAGCTCTCCCATATGCCGTTCGACATACTGCTGCGAGCCCAGGAGTCCCTCCTCTTCGCCGGTGAAGAGGGCGAACCGGATCGTGCGCGCAGGGTGCACGCCGGCCGCCTTGAGGATGCGCGCGGCTTCCAGCACGGCGATCGCGCCCGCGCCGTTGTCGGTCGCGCCCGTGCGCCAGGTCCCACGAGTCGAGATGGGCGCCGATCAGCACGACTTGGTCGGGCTGCGAGGTGCCCCGGATCTCCGCCACGGTGTTGGCGGCATCGACCGTGTATCGGCCCGAGGCTGTTGGCGATGTCGGCCCGCAAGCGTCGCACGGTTTCCGATCGGCGAGGACGCCGATGCAGCATCGTGTACGTCTCGTGCGGCAGCACGACGAACGGCAGCGGATACAGCGACGGTCGGCGACCCGCTCATGGTGAGCAGGCCGAACTCCTTCGCGCCGTCGCCCAGGATGCCGAGCGCACCGTCGTGGGCGAGGCGGCTCGGAGTGTTCGCGCGGAACTCGACCAGATCGGGCGACGAGGTCAGCGACGAGAACGCCGTCGCCGTGGAGTCCGCCGTCAGGGTGTCGGCGGCGGTCATTGGCGGCCCGTCGGAGTTCCACACGAAATTCGGGCTGCGCGTCATGACCCACTTGCCCTTGACCGCTCGCGGCGAACTCGCGCGTCGTACTCTGCCGGCGTGCGGGCGTCCAGGTAGATCACGTCGCCGGTCACAGGTCCGGCGGTCCCTGGCGCCCACGCCCACGACGCTCCGAACAGCTGCTGCGCGTGCGGCGCGAGCAGCGTCAGCGCGATCGGCCCACGCTCCCACGGTCTGCCGAATCGCCACGATTCGGTCCACGCACTGTCCGCGCCGTATTCGCGAAACTTGCCGGCCGTCCACTCCGTGGCCCGCCGGCCTCCCGGCGACCCCGTGAGACGCGGACCAATGACGTCGCGTCAGGTACTCGAGATCGGTGCCGGACATGCGAGCGCTGCATGCCCTCGGCGACGATCGCGCGCACGATTGCGGAGTCGGCTCGCACGGTCAGGTGCAGCTGCGCGACCGACGCCGCCGTGTCAGGCAGTGCGGCGGTCGCCGGTGCACGCGCGCCCGCATTGATCGGCACCGGTTGCTCGCCCGGCCGATGAATGGAACATGCGACGAACGCCATGGCGACCCCAATAGCGATCGGCGCTACCTGACGAGCGGCTCACCGACGGTTGTCGACTCTCCGCTTTCTCCACGTCTACTGGCTGTTTTGTTGTCGTCTACTTTCTACTTTCTGTGGTCTACTTTCTCGGGCGCCGCCGGCGCCGCGCGTGCGCCATGGCGCCCCGATGCGCGTCGCGATCTCCGCGCACAACAGAGTCGCCGCAATGAAGCTCGAGGATCGGCCAGGCCGCGGCCCGCGATGTCGAGCGCCGTCCCATGGTCCGGCGAAGTGCGCGGAAACGGCAGCCCCAGCGTCACGTTCACCGCGCGGCCGAATGATGCGACCTTGATGGCCGTCATACCAACGTCGTGATACGGCGCGACCACGACGTCGAACTCGCCACGCATTGCCCGCACGAACACGGTATCCGCGGGAAACGGACCCATGATCTCGCGCCGCCCGAGCCGCCGCCGCGAGCAGCGTTGCGTCCTCGGTCCCGAAACGCCCGCCGTCCCCGGCGTGGGGATTGAGCGCGCAGAGTGCGATACGTGGCTCCGCAATGCCAAACCACGCGCGCAGGCCTTCGCGTGCGACCGTCGCAACGTCCACGATCGTCGACTCGGTCAACGCCGTGGGGACGTCGCGCAGCGGGATATGGGTCGTCGCGAGCACCACGCGCAGCTCGTCGGAGGCGAGCATCATGGCGACGCGCCGATTCGTCAACGCCGCCAGCATCTCCGTGTGGCCGGGATAGTCGTACCCCCCCGCCAGGAGCGCCGCTTTGTCGATCGGCGCCGTTACGATGCCGTCCACTTCGTGCGCTTGCGCCAACGCCACCGCCCGCTCGATGGCCCGCCCGCCCAGCGCACCGGCGTGCGTCGCACTATTGCCAGACCTGCCACTCGCCGATCACTTCCTGCACTTCGACGCCACACCCGGTCGGCCCGACGATGATGAGCTCGGCAACCGCGCGCACCGTGGCGTCCGTCTGCGCGACGCTGCACGATCTCGGGCCCGATCCCGCGCGGATCACCGATCGTGACGGCGAGCCGGACGCGACGCTCCGCGTCACGGCTCCGACTCGCCGCGTTAGATCCTGATTTCGACGTACGTCGCTTTCCGGAGTGAATCGAGCAGTCGCGCGATCGCGCGTTCGTCCGCGAGTTGATCGCGAATCCGGTCGCGCCAGTCGGACACGGTGTATTCGACCGCCGTTGTCCGAAGTCAGGATCTGGGCGACGACGAACTTGGGATGGCCGCGTCCCGCGGTCCGCAATCGGGAACGGCCGTGACGAAGTCTCCGGCGACCTTGCCCAGAGAACGCCGCCGAATACGACGGCGGCAGCGAGTCGCGCGGGAACGGTTGCAGGCTTCCCTTTTCCTCGTTGGCGTCGTGGAAGCGCACGACGAGCGTGTCGAAGTTCGCCCCGCCCTTCCAGAGCGCCAGCACGCTGTCGGCCTGCTTGTGCGCGGCAACCACGTCTGCCGGTGTCGATCTTCCAACGAATCAGAATGTGACTCGCGTTCACCTCGGCTGGCTTGCGCCGATCGACGCGAATGATGTGGTAGCCGAAGACGGTCTCGATGACCGGGACTGAGCTGCCCGGGGGCCAGCGCGAACATCCATCGGTCGAATTCCGGCACCATGTTGCCGCGCCGATTCCAGCCCAAGATCACCGCCCTGCTCCTTGGTGGTCTGGTCCATCGACTCACGCTTTGCGACCTGAGCGAACTGCTCGGCGTCCGGACCCGTTCTTCTTCAACTCGGCGAGGATCGAGTCCGCCTTCGCCTTGGCGGCCGCCTTGGCTTCCGGCGTCGGCTTGGGGGTGATGACGATCTGACGGAACGTCACCGTGGCCGGGCCGGCGGGGAAGCTTGTCCTTCGTGGTATTGAAGGCCTCGTGTGATGTCTTTTTCGCTCACGCCCACCGGGATCAGCTTGCCGTCCTCTTTGAGCTTCTGGATCACCTTGCGCTGGAGCTCGGCGCGCTTCTGGTTGTCCACGAGCGTCTTCCGGTACTCCTCGGCGTTCCCGAAGCCGGCCTTCTTCAGGGCCGCGCGGAACTCCTGGTCGGACGCGAAATTCGCCCGCACTCGCTTGATCTGCTCGTCCACTGCAGGGGCGACATCCTCGTCCGTGACCTCGACCTTGAGATCTTTCGCCTTCAGTACGAGCAGCTCCTCGTTGACGAGCTCATTCAAGACGTTGCGGGCGACCGCATCTGACCTGCGGAATCAGTCGGAACGTTTAGCCCCTGCGCCGCGCTCGACGTTGACCCGCTCGATCACCTCGCTCCAAAGAATCGGCTCGTCGCCGACCACTGCCGCGACGCGGTCCAGCGGGACGGTCACGCGTCGACGGATAGAGCAGCTCCAGGCGTTGCACGTTGTCCAGAGAGTCCTTCCTCAACTCGTCCGGCGTCTTCGCCAGCGATCTTACCCGCGGCCGAATCCGCTGACTTTGGCGGAGCCATCGCCGGGGCGCTATCGGCGGCAATGGTTCCACCGACGGCCGCAGGCACCGTGAGGGTCATGACGCGACCGCCGGCGCGGCAGCGGATCCCGCGACGAGTCCGGATGACCGGCCCCAGAAGTGACGCCGGCACTCGCGGCCGCCTTCGACCCGGCAGCCGAGTCAGAAGGAGCAGGCACCGTGGCCCCAGCCTGAGCGGCAGCGCCCCGAGCGCCCACAATCGATCCAAGCGCGGCCAGCAATACTGCACCCGCCCAGCCCGCCAGGCTCGATCGTCGGGTTGCGTGACCCGAGCGTCCCCGAACGCAAACCTTATAGGTTCGCCATCCCGCCCCCTTCGCGCAACTGACTGCGACGTTGTGTCCAGATTGGCCGATTGACGGCGGCCGACGGAGGGATCGATCCTGCCGTCGACCGGTCTGTACCCCAACGCGCCGCCCTGGTTTCCGCGCCTACTTCTTTGTGCTACCCGGCGGAGTCGCGCCACCAGGCGCCGCTCCGGTCGACCAGGACCGCCGGGCGCTGGGGCTGCTGCCCCAGGCGCACCTGTGGTCGGTCCACCGGGCAGCGGAACGGCCGACGGCGGCTGCCTTGGCCGCGCGCGCCGAATCGCTGTGCTTGCGGATGTCGGTCGCCCGCGCCACCGCCCGGTCGACTCCCGCTTCGTTGACCTCGGACGAGTAGGTCGATCGCAGCGCCTGATCAACCGGCTGCGGCACGTCAACGTATCGCGCCTGCATCGCCACCATGCGATTGAGGTAGTCGTCGACGCGCGCCGCCGCGATCCGATCGCGGCCTCCAACCGTCTTGGCGCTGTCCGCGAGCTCCTTGGGATCGATGCCCAGAAGCGTCCAGTCGTTGGTGATCAGCTGCACATACGTCTGCCGCAGCGTGTTCAACTTCGGTCGAATCGAGCTTGACGCCGGCGCTGTCAGCCTGGCGGACCACCATCTCGTTCCGAACCACGTTCCGCACGAACACCGGGATCTGGCTGTCGGGTGCCGCGTCCAGCTGCGCCCGCATCTGCGGCGGGAACAGGCCCATCCAGCGCGCGAGCCGCGCCGCCGTGAAGTTCGCCGCCAGAGTAGGTCGCGATCGCCGTCTCGTCGGTCTTGTGGGCGTCGGGATCCTTCGTCACGGCACGCACGGTGGCAGTGCCGGACGGCAGGAACTTGTACTGCGAGGCCGAGTCGAGCCGGGCGATGTAGGCGCTCTCGTTCTCCTGCATCCCTGCCGCTCCGAGCTTCTTCGCGACCTCATCGTGCGCTTCCGCATATGTCGGCCGATAGATCAGGTGCCAGCCAAACTGCGTGCGCACCGGCTGCGAGATCTCGCCAGGCTTGAGCGCGAGCAGCGCCTGCTCGAATGGCGCGCACCATCTGCCCGTGATCGAACACACCGAGATCGCCGCCGTGTCGAGCCGAGCCCGGATCCTTGCTGTTCTTCTGCGCAGCGGTGGCGAAATTCGCCGGCGTCACCGGCGCGAAGCGCCACGGCCTTGCGCCGCACCGAATCCGAAGTCGCCGACGACGTGTCGCCCTGCGGTGGGTCAGGAGAATGTGTCGCGCGACGAGCACCTTGCCGCTCGCATACGCCGAAGCATAGCCCGAGCGTGTCGGCGCCGCCGGCCCACGTCTTGGAGACTTGATCGAACCACTTCTTGGCGCGCGCGTTGGTCTCCATGCCCCACAACGCCGAGTCCATCGTCTTCTGGAGTTGAGCGAGTCATCCTGCGCCGCCGCGTGACCGAGCAACTGGTAGTCCACCCAGATCATCGCCAGCTGGTGAACGAATTCCCGATCGGTAGGCAATCGCGAGTCGCCAACGAGCGTCGCGAGCCGATTGACGGACAGTTCCTGCGGGCCCGCGCGAGCGACGACATCCACGTGCGCGGTCATCGCATCCTTGAAACCTTTGCATGCGGCAAGGCCGGCAAAGGTGACGGTAGCAGCGGCCAGGAGGATCGAGGGACGTGACATTGAAGGATCGTGAAAGAGTGAGCGAACAGACTCGACTGCCCGCTGCCCTCAGACCGCCGCGCTCAGTCGGAGCGCCCGGACCAGGCCATCGAGCAGTTCCGCCCCGCCCGCGCGTGTTAATCGGAGCGACAACGGATGTGTGCGGCGAACTTCGATTTGGAACTGGACGTCGTGGAAAGCGGCCGATATGGTCTTCATCCGCGGGCATGGCGTCGGCGCGAAAGGTAATACGCGCTTCCGCCCCTCGCACCAGGATGCTCTTCGATCCGCAGGAGCGCCTCCGACCAGCCGGAGCAGCGCCTGAGCCATGAACGCCTCGGCGGGCGACGGCAGAGTCCAAAACGGTCGCGCAACTCGGCTTTGAGCGCGTCGACCTCAGCCGGCTCGGTGATCCGCGTGAGGCGTCGGTACACGTCGAGCTTGGCTTCTGGCAGGGGAACGAATTCGTCGGGCAGAGAAGGTTGGCACGTCGAACGACACATCGGCCGGCACCGGCTTGGGCGCGCCTGCCGCGTGCTGCACGCGACGTACCTGCTCTTCGAGCATCCGCAGATAGAGATCGAAACCCACCGCCTGCACGAAGCCGGATTGCTCGGGCCCCAGGATATTGCCGGCGCCGCGCATCTCCATGTCGCGGAGCGCCACGCGGTAGCCTGAGCCCAGCTCGGTGTGGTGCTCCAGAACCTGCAACCGGCGGTCCGCCTCATCGTCGATCGCGTCGGGCACCAGCAGGTAACAGTACGCACGCCGGTGTGAGCGGCCGACGCGCCCGCGCAACTGATACAGCTGCGCCAGTCCCATCGTGTCGGCTCGGTTCACGAACATGGTGTTAGCGTTCGGCACGTCGAGTCCGGATTCGACGATCATCGTCGATACCAGCACGTCCACTTCGCCGTTGACGAACCGGCGCATGACGTCCTCGAGGTCCCGCTCCCGCATTTGCCCGTGCCCGACCGCGATGCGCGCGCGCGGCACGAGGCGGTGGACGTGATCCGCGATGGCGACGATGGTCTCGATCCGATTGTGCACGAAGAACACCTGGCCGCCGCGGTCCAGCTCGCGACCGATCCCCTCTTCGATCAGTGCATCGTCCCACGGCTCGACGAATGTCAGCACCGGCGAGCGGTCCCGCGGCGGCGTCTGCATGAGCGTCATGTCACGCAATCCCGCAAGCGAGAGATGCAGCGTCCGCGGGATCGGTGTCGCCGTCAGCGTCAAGACGTCCGTCTCGAGACGGAGTTGCTTGAGCCGCTCCTTGTGCCGCACGCCGAAGCGATGCTCTTCGTCGATCACGATCAGCCCCAGATCGCCGAACTTGACGTCGGTACTCAGCAATCGGTGCGTGCCGATGACGACGTCGATCTTCTTGGCGGCGAGGTCCGCCAGGATGGCCTGCTGCTCCTTGGCCGTCTGAAAGCGGCTGAGCGCTTCGACCCGGAGGGGAAAGTCCGCATACCGGTCGCCGAATGTGCGCAGGTGCTGGTCCGCGAGAATCGTCGTCGGCACGAGCACCGCGATCTGCCGTCCGGACTGTACCGCCTTGAACGCGGCGCGCACGGCGATCTCCGTCTTCCCGTAGCCGACGTCGCCGACCAGCAGCCGATCCATTGGCCGGACGCGCTCCATGTCCGACTTCACATCGCCCGTCGCCTTGCGCTGGTCTGGCGTGTCCTCGAACAGGAACGACGACTCCAGCTGTCGCTGCCAGGCCCCATCGGGCGCGTGCGGCGGCCGGTGCGCGACCTGCCGGCGCGCGTAGAGGTCGAGCAGCTCCGTCGTCATCTCCTCGATCGCCGCGCGCGTGCGATCGCGCTGCTGCGCCCACCGCCTGCCGCCGAGCCGGTGCAGCCGCGGAGGCGGGCGCGTCCGCTGACACGTCGCTCGCAGCCCGATACCGCTCGAGCTGGTCGATGCGGTAGAGCGGCACGTTGAGGCGGTCACCGCCCTCGTATTCGACCACCGCCACCTCGACGGTGCTCTCCTTGACGAAGATCGCCTCGATGCCGCGATAGATGCCGATGCCGTGCTCCAGGTGGACGACGTAGTCGCCCGGCTTGAGCGCCGTGACCGTCTCCAACGATGTGCCGCCGGCATAGCGCCGTGCGCGCCGAATGCGGCGTTCGCGCCGAAAGATCTCGTGGTCGGTCAGCACGCGAAGCCCGGACTCGGGGCCGGTCGGCGGCACGACGAACCCGCCGTCCAGCACGCCGACGGCCAGTGTGGCGGGCGAGCCGATCGAGACGATGCCATCGCGTGTCTCGGTCGGCCAGCAGCTCATCGAGTCGCTCGCACTGGCCGGCATTGTCACACAGGATCAGCGTCGGCACGCCATCGCGCACGATGCGGCCGAGACGGGCGATGTCCCGATCGATCGGATCCGCGGCACGGATCGGGAACCGGACGTCCGCGCCTTCCGGATCGGCTTCTTCGACGATCGTCGCGAATGTCTCGAGCGCAGCCAGCATCGCTTCAGGCGGCTGATACAGCTCTTCGCGTGGCGGCGCGTCTTCGCCACGCCGTCGGGCCAGCTCCACATGATGCTGCGCCTCCTCCCATGTGCGTCGGAGCTCCGGCTCCAGATGCGCACCGGTCGGGATCACGACGACGGTATCGGGCGGAAACAGATCGGTGAGAGTGACACGATCGATCGAGTCCGTACCGGGCGCCGGCGCATGCGGCACCATCGACCGGCAGCACGATGGCCACTTCCGCCGGACGCGTTGATCGTTGCGTCAACAGGTCGAAGTGACGGAGCTCGGAGATCTCGTCGCCAAAGAATTCGAGCCGTGCCGGGTCCGCCATCCCGAACCCGTAGATGTCGAAGATCCCGCCCCGGACGCTGAACTGGCCGACCTCCTCGACCATCGGCACGCGCTCGAACCCGATCGATTCGAGGTGGCTCGCGAGATCCTGCGGCCGCGTCACGTCGCCCCGCCGGAGCTCGAGTCGCGCCTCGCGAACCGCACCCGGGAGCCGAGTGCGCTCGAGCACGGCGCGGCCCGTCGTCAACAGAATGCGCACACCGCCACGCCCGACTCGCTCGAGCGTTTCGACCCGCTCGCCCGCGACCTCGGCGTGTGGCTCCGCTTCGCCAAACCCTTCCCGAGGCGGATACAGCGCGACAGCCGTGTCGCTCGTCAGCGACTGGAGATCCGCGAGCCATCGCTCCGCCTCGGGCAGGCCCTGCGTGACCACGGCGAAGAACCGCCCTGGCAGCTGCCGCGCGAGCGCAGCCAGGAGCACCGCGCCGGACGATCCGGGCAGCCCCGCAATACGTAGCCGCTGCCGCGGCCCCGGGAGGGTGTTGATGAGCCTCGTAAACGCCGGGAGGCGTTCGACCGCGTCGAGCAGAAGAGGAAGGGCCACGATCGTTTCTTTAAATGGGTCGCGGCGTCGGAAATTGGCGCCGTCCGCACCCGACCGATCGGGCGGCGGGTAGGGGCGACGCATGCGTCGCCCGCCTGCGCCGCCCGCACCAAACCGATCTAGCAATGCGCCGGGGCGTCGTCATTCTGCACCGCGCATTACGCCGCGCGCCGCAAGGCGGCGCTGGACGCGGCCCCTCCCGGGCGTCGCCGTGTCAGCACGCTCTCAGTGAGCAGGAGCGCCAACGCGAGCGCGATGAAGAAGGCCGCCATGGATCGATCGGCTCGCGCATCAAATACGGCGCTCGCCCACCGGCTCGGATCCGTATCGACATGCACCGAGCTGCCCTTGAAATGCTTCGCCAATGCGTTGCTCGGAATACGCGTGAGGTCGGATTCGCTTGGCTCCGGATTGACGACGACCGCACCGACGCGGCTCCCCGCCCGCCTGAGGAAGTACACACCGGGCCGCACGGGCGCATCGAACGTCGTCCCCGAGAGGACGCGCACGCTTCCGTCTGCACTTTCGAGTTCCTCTGCGCCTAGCGGGCGCCGAATCGTCGCGCCCGGCGCGACGTCGAGGACGCCGGCGCCGCGCCCGCTGAGGATTCCGGTCGAACCCGCCAGCCGTTGATCCAGCACATCCCCAACCCAGGGTACGAATGCGGCCCGCAGCGGCCACGTCGTCACCGACGGATCGACCGGCGACGCAACGATCACGTACCCCGGACCCGCCACGATCCACGGCGCGGAGCCCGTCCGGGCCAACGTGTCCGCGAGAGCAGTCGGCTGCGCCTGCAGCGGATACCGCATCTGCGCCGTCACGGCGCCGCCACTGCTCGCACTTTCCGGCGCCGCCACTCCTCCCTCAGACGAGGTGAGTCCCTCGACGACCGCCTCCCCGCGCGCCGGCGCTCCAAACCGCCAGGGCACGCCTGCGCGCTCGAGCGCACGATTGGCCGCTCCGAGACGCACTGGATCGGTCGGCGCGGTGATGAAGGCCGGCAGATCTGTCAGGCGGTCCGCTGGCACGATGGTCACGGTCTTCGCCGGGGGTTTCGCAGGGCCGGCCGCCAGGCGCCCGTTCGCGACCAACGCCTCGACGGCGCTTCGAAGAAATGGCCCGACACCGGAGTCAGCGGCAACGACCGGCGGCTCGCCGATCCACAAGGCGAAATAGCGGATGTCGTCGCCTCGGAGCTCATCCGGCTCGAGCTCGACGGTGCCCGCCACCCAGCCACGTTCTGGCGGCGCGGCCCGCACCGAGATCGCCCCCGCCGCACTCGCCGTGTCCCCCCTGGCGACTGCCACTGTGCCGCGCGCCAGCGTGCGAGTGCCCAGTGTAATCCGGTACGACGTGGAGTCGTCGCCCCCAGGGAGCACATGTCCGGTGACCGCGGCGGTGATCTCACCATGGGGCGTCCAGCGCACGGGCCGCGGCGCCGCGGCCGTGACGGCGCGATTGCCGGGCGCGCTCGCGCTAGGGGCATAGACTACGACTCGCACGCCACTCACTTCGGTCACACCCGGCCAGGCGGTAACCTGACCATCGGTCACGACGGCCACGACCGGATCCGTCACCGCCGATGATCGCGCCAGGGCGGCCCCACGTGCCACGGCGCGCGGCAAATTCCCGGCGCCTGCCAACGGTTCCGTAACAGCGATCGCCGCAGCAATCGTCGCCGGCCCGCCGCCCTGTACGCGGCCGTCGGCCGTCACCAGCCAGAGTCGGTCGGTCGCGTTCGCCTGCGCAGTGGCGCGGCGGGCGACCGCCTTCAAATCGGCGAGCACCGGCTGGCCTCCGACGATGACGGAGGTGCTGAGCGAGTTATCCAGCACGATCGCGATCGCCGCCGGGGCATGACCAGCACCGACGACCGAGCCCAGTGCGCGGCTCACGGGCCGCGCAGCCGCCAGCGCAATGCACAGCACGGCGAGCACCCGGATCAACATTAGAAGCATGTTCCGCAGCTTGAGTCGCCGGCTGTGCTCTTGCTCCGCGCGCGCGAGATAGCGAACGGCCGGGAACTGGACTCTCAGGCCCGTGCGCCGACGCAGCAGGTGGATGAGCAACGGCACCGCAGCACCCAGCCCAAGTGCGAGGAACAGCGGTGAGAGGAAACCCATGATCAGATCGCCTAGTGACCCGTGTCCTGCCGCGCCGCGAAAGCTCGCCGAAGCGGCGCGCCAAAGGGCGCGTCCGTCATCACCGATCTCGTACCGCCCACCGCTGCGAGCGAACACCGCCCGCCATTCCTCCAGCGCCTCCGCCACCGTCGCCCGGTAGGCCTCACGCACGTCGGCGACCGCCGCTGGCACCATGTCGTCCACTCTCCGGGTCGACAAAGAGCGCATCGCCCGAAATGGCGAGATCCCGCTCCGCCGGATCCAGGATGTGCAACGCAACCACGTCGTGCCCGGCCGCCCGGACCGCCCGAATCGCGCGATCGACCGGCTCGACGTCGGTCAGCAGATCGGAGACGAGGACCACGAGACCAGGCCGTCGCATGAGGCGGCCGGCGTGCAGCAGCGCCTCGCCAGCAACTGATTGCCTGGCGCCAGCCCCCTCGTCGTCGCGCAGCCGCTCCAGCGCTGCCACCAGCCGGCCGCCATTGCGTCATGCGCGCCTTCGGCACGAGCGTGTCGCGCACGCTGCTCGTCGAAGCACACCAGGCCCACCGCATCGCGCTGGCGCAGCAGCAGCAGCGCGAGCGCGGCGGTCAGTCGCTCCGCATAGGCGATTTTTGTGAGGCGGCGTGGGCGCGCCGCGCCAGACCATCGAGGGACTCACGTCCAGCACGAGCAGCGAGCGGAGATTTGTCTCCTCCTCGAACTGCTTGACGACCCAGCGGTCGGCATCGCGCCGCGATCTTCCAGTCGACGTAGCGCAGATCGTCGCCCGGCTGATAGGGGCGATGCTCCGCAAACTCTACCGAGAAGCCTTTCCGCGGCGAGCGGTGCAGGCCGGTGAGGAATCCGTCGACGACCCAGCGCGCGACGATCTCAATGCGGCCCATCGAGGCGAGTGTCGCTGGGTCGAACAGATCCGCGCGCGAGGTGCCTTCCATGTGAGACCCGAAACGTAGATGTCCGTCGTGCCCGGACGCCACCCCGTATATTTCGCGGATCGTGACATCGCTCGCCTCACATCCGCAATTTCTGCATCGTCGCCCACATCGATCACGGCAAGTCGACGCTGGCCGACCGCCTGATCGAGGCGACGGGCACGATCGAGAAGCGCGACATGAAGGACCAGGTACTCGACACGCTCGACCTGGAGCGCGAGCGCGGCATCACGATCAAGCTCAACGCCGTGCGGATGAGTTACGCGGCGCCCGACGGGCAGAAGTACGAGCTCAACCTCATCGACACGCCCGGCCACGTCGACTTCACCTACGAAGTGTCGCGGTCGCTGGCCGCCTGCGAGGGCGCGATTCTCGTCGTCGACGCCTCGCAAGGCATCCAGGCGCAGACGCTGTCGAATCTGTTCCTCGCGCTCGACGCGGGCCTCGACGATCATCCCGATCCTCAACAAGATCGACCTGCCGGGCGCCGAGCCCGAGCGGCGGCGCCAGGAGCTCATGGACCTCCTGGGCGTCGCGCGCCGATGACATCCTGCTGGTCAGCGCCAAGGAGGGGATCGGCATCCGCGAGCTGCTCGAGCGGATCGTATCGCGCGTGCCGACACCCGACGGGCGATCCCGACGGACCGCTGCGCGCCCTCATTTTCGACTCGTATTACGACCGATATCGCGGAGCGATCCCATCGGTCCGCGTGGTCGACGGGACGCTCCGTCCGGGCATGCAGATCACCTTCGGCGCGGGCGGCGAGCGCTACGACGTCGCCGAGGTCGGCTGCAACCGGCTCCGTCAGGTCCCGACTCCGGCATTGGAGCCCGGCGAGGTGGGATACGTCGTCGCCAACGTGCGCCACGTCAAGGAGACGCGCGTTGGCGATACGATCTTCGACGCCAGCCGGCCGGCAGCGGCACCGCTGCCCGGCTACCGGGAAGTGCGATCGATGGTGTTCGCGGGACTCTACCCGACCGACACGGCCGCGTACGAGAACCTGCGCGACGCGCTCGAGAAGCTGCAGCTCAACGATGCGTCGCTGCAGTACGAGCCGGAGACCTCGACCGCGCTGGGGTTTCGGCTTCCGCGCGGGCTTCCTCGGACTCCTGCACATGGAGATCGTCCAGGAGCGGCTCGAGCGCGAGTTCGATCTCGATCTCGTGACGACGGTGCCGAGCGTCGAGTACAAGGTCTACCGGCACGACGGCTCCGTCTTCCTGCTCGAGAATCCCGTCGCGCATGCCGCCGGCCTCCGAGGTCGATCACGTCGAAGAGCCGTTCGTAAAGGCACGCATCGTGGCACCCGCCGAGTACATCGGGCCGATCATGACGCTCGCCAACGAGCGGCGCGGCGTGTACAAGAACATGAGCTACATCGACACGCAGCGGGTCGAGTTCGACTTCGAGTTCCCGCTCGCCGAGATCATCCTCGACTTCTACGACCGGCTCAAGACGATCAGTCGCGGGTACGCCAGCCTCGATTACGAGATGCTGGAATACCGCGAGAGCGACCTCGTGAAGCTCGACATGCTGATCAACGGCGACCCCGTCGACGCGTTTTCGGTCATCATCCACCGCGACAAGGCCTACGACTGGGGTCGCAAGATCGCGGACAAGCTGAAGGAGCTGATCCCGCGCCAGCTGTTCGAGGTCATCATCCAGGCGGCGATCGGCACCAAGGTCATCGCGCGCACCACGGTGCGCCCGCTGCGCAAGAACGTCCTCGCCAAGTGCTACGGCGGCGACATCACGCGCAAGCGCAAGCTGCTCGAGAAGCAGAAGGAAGGAAAGCGGCGGATGAAGCAGGTCGGCACGCGTCGAGATCCCCCAGGAGGCGTTCCTCGCCGTCCTGCAGGTGGACTGACCGCCCAGCGCGTCAAGCGAGGCCCAAGTGGTCAGTTCTCTCCTTTCTCCTCTCCCGCTCTCCGCCTCTCGACGCGGCCGAACGGCGCGCGTCCCCGGACCCCGTCATTTTCACTTGTCATCCAGACCAGCTTCCTTGGCGACGTCATTCTCACGACGCCGCTTCTCGCCGCCTTGGCGCGGCGCGGGCCCGTGGATGTCGTGACGACGCCCGCGGCGGCCGCGATTCTCGCCAATCATCCCGCGGTTCATTCGGTCATTCCGTACGACAAGCGAGGCGACGCCGCCGGCTTGCCAGGCTTGTGGCGCCTCGCCCGCACTTTGCGCAAACGATATCTCGCGCGACATCGGCGACATGATCGCTGGTGACAACGGTGACACGGGCTTGCCGGTCGCGTACCTGGCGCAGGGGTCGATGCGAAGCGCGAGCCTCGCGCTGCTCATCGGCTGCGACGAGCGAGTCGGTTTCGAGACCTCTGCGGCGCGCGCGCTCTATACGCGCTGCGTCGCCTACGACCCGCACCGACACCACGCTGAGCGCCTCTGGCAGCTCGGCGCCGGCGAACGCGCCGCGGATCCGCCGGCCGAAGCGCGTCAACTGCGCCTCTATCCCGGAGCCGATGATATGCGGGCCGTCGACCGCTTGCTTCAGCAGGCGCGGTGTGCTGGCGAGCCACTCGTCGCGGTCGCGCCGGGAAGTGCCTGGGCGACGAAACGATGGCCCTACTACCCTGCACTCACCTCTGCGCTCCTGTCGGACTGGCGCGTGGTGGTGGTCGGCGGCTCGGCCGACCAATCTCGGGCCGCGGAGATCATCACGGCCGCGGGACGCAACCGTAGCCGGGTCATCGATGCCACCGGCCGTCTGACCCCGCTTGCGACCGCCGCGCTCCTCGGCCAGTGCGTCGGCGTTGGTCACCAACGACTCCGTGCCTCAGCACCTGGCGTCGGCGATGGGCACACCCACAGTGGCGATCTTCGGACCGACCGTCCCCGAATTTGGATTCGGTCCGCTCGCGCCTCGTCAGGCGATCGCCGGTCTTACGCGGGCTCGCCTGCCGCCCCTGTGACCGCCACGGACCGCGCCGCTGCCCGCTCGGGCACTGGCGATGCATGCGGGAAATTGGCGTCGCCGATGTTGCTCGCCTGGTCGCGCGCGTCGCGTCCGCGCCGCAGCTTTCCTGAGCTGCCTCACCCCCCAATCGGAGCGGGCATGTCCTCGGAGCCGCGCGACCGCTACATCGTCGGTGTAGATCTGGGCGGGACAAACATCGTCGTCGGTGCCATGCAGGCAGACGGCAGTCGACAGTTCGCCATCCGGTCACAGCCGACGCAGCCCGAGCGCGGGGCGAACGCAGTGGTGGATCGAATCGCTCAGATGATCGAAGACGTCATTGCCGCGACGCGCGCGGAGACCGGGGCGGCGCGTGCCGACTTCCTCGGGGTTGGGATCGGATCGCCTGGCCCGCTCGATCGCGAGACGGGCATCGTCATCATCACGCCCAACCTCGGATGGCGCGACTTCCCGTTGCGGGACGCCGTCGCCACGCGAGTCGGCCTGCCATCGACGCTCGACAATGACGCCAACTGTGCCACGGTCGGTGAATGGTGGTGCGGCGCCGCGCGCGGGCGCGCGTCACGTCATCGGCGTCACGATTGGCACCGGCATCGGCGGCGGTCTCATTCTCGACGGCAAGCTCTACCACGGTGCCTCCGACGTCGCCGGTGAGATCGGCCACACGACGATCGACTCGACCGGCCGCCGCTGCAAGTGCGGAAACTATGGCTGCCTCGAGGCGTACGCGTCCGGGCCGGCGATCGCCGAGCGAGCGCGTGAAGCCCTCGACGACGGCGAAGCGTCGCTGCTGCGTGATCTCGTCGATTGCGACCTCTCGCGACTCACCGCTCGATTCGTCTACGAGGCATCGACGCGGGGCGACCCGATCGCGCGCGAGGTCGTGCGCGATACGGCGCGCTTCCTCGGCGCCGGCCTCGCGAACCTGCTCAACATCTTCAATCCTGACGTTGTCGTCTTGGCCGGCGGCGTGACCGACGCAGGCGACGCGCTGTTCGAGCCGCTCCGCGGAGAAGTCCGGCGCCGTGCGTTTCGCGCCTGCGGTCGACGCATGCCGGATCGTCCCCGGCGCGCTGGGCGGGTCGGCCGGCGTCGTCGGCGCCGTCGCCACATTCAAGATGCAGACGAATGGGGGGCGTCGCGGGCGATCGTGTCATCTGATCGACCGGAAGACCACGGGCGTGAGCAGCCCAGCGATCCCAATGACTCGCCGGTCGGGCCGGCGACGCGTCGGCGTGCTCGGCACCTTCGTCTGGGACATCATCTATGGTCGCGATCCGCGCGTCAGGTCCCGTCGAGGAGTGGGGCGGCATCACGTATGCGCTGAGCGCGTTCGACGCGGCGCTGAGCCGCGATTGGGAAGTGGTTCCGGTCATCAAGGTCGGGTCCGATCTGGCGCGGCGGGCTCGCGATTACCTCTCGACGCTGCATCGGCTCGCGCCGGACGCAGCACTCGTGGAGGTCGCCGCGCCCAACAACCGCGTCGAATTGCGCTACCAGAGCGCGGAGCGACGCAGCGAAGTGCTCACCGGCGGCGTGCCGCCGTGGACGTGGACCGGCCTGGTCCCGTTGCTCCGGGATCTGGATGCGCTCTATGTCAATTTCATCAGTGGCCTCGAGATGGATCTCGAGACCATGCAGCTCTGCGGCAGTACTTTCGCGGGCCGATCTATTGTGATCTGCATTCATTGCTGCTCGCGATTCAACCCGACGGGCTCCGCACGCCGCGGCCGCTCACCGGCGTGCCGAGTGGTGCCGCTGCGCGGACCTCCTCCAGGTGAACGAGGACGAGATGGCGCTGCTCGCGCCCGATGCGATGGGCCTGGCCGCCACGGCGCTCGGGCGCCGGGGTGCGATGTCTGAGCGTCACGCTCGGTGAGCCGCGGCGTGGTGTACTTCGCCCCGGCTGATTTCGATCGACTGGCTGACCTCTGCTCGTCGGGCGCGACCGCACGGCGTTCGGTACCTTGCCAGAGTCCCGTGCGGACGGCGCTGATTCCGGCCGCGCCACCGCCGACAGCGCTCGGCGAGACGCGGCGATCCGACCGGCTGCGGCGACGTGTGGGGCGCTACCTATTTCTCTCGACTGCTCGCAGGTGATAAGTTAGCCGACGCGATGCAGGCAGCGGTGATTGCCGCCGCCCGCAACGTCGGCCACCGGGGCGCGTCCGGCTTGGCCCACCACCTTCGCGGAGAGTTGAGCCCTCGGTGACGACCGTCATTTCTGTGCCCCCGTCGCTGGACGACGTCACCTTTGAGCAGGTGCTCGAACGCGCTCGCGCCCCTCGGCCCGGACGACAAGATCCTCATCGATGCGCGCCATGCCCGGTGGGCCTCGCCCGTACGGGCTGACTGCGCTGCTCACGCTCGCGCAGACCCGCGAGAGTCCGTCCCAGGTCTGACGCCGCCCGAAGCGGACGAAACGCTGTCGTACTGGACCCGGACCGGATTTTTCCGCTACGCCGAGGAGCTGTTCGACGTTCACGGCACGGTGCCGCGCGCCCGCCCCACCTCCGAGTCAAACGTTCTGCTGGAGATCACCCCGGTCGCGAAAAGCGCGGACGTGCATGAGGTCGTTGATCGGATCCAGCAGCGCGCCCAGCAGATCCTCTCGCGCGAGCTCAATATCGATGCGCAAGCCTCTGTCCGATTCGTCATGACGCTGTCCGAAGTCTGCCAGAACGTCGTCGAGCACGCCGGGCGCGGCGGATGGGTCGCCGTTCAGACGTATCGATGGCAGCGGCGGCTGGGGCGGCGCGTGGTCCAGATCGCTGTGTGTGACGCGGGCATCGGGTTTCGCCGATCGCTCGAAAGCACACCCGGACGCGTCCTGACCGACCGCTGGGATGACGGCATGGCGCTCGAGGAAGCGGTCATCCGAGGTGTCAGTCGCTTCCGCGACCGCGGGCGCGGACAAGGGCTCGCGGGAACGCGCAATTTCCTGGGGAAGTGGGAAGGCAAGTTGTCGGTTCGCAGCGGGACGGCTCGCATCGCGATCGTGCCGCCGTGGGACGACGATGCTCCGCTGCTCGAGGGTCTTGCCCCCGTTCCCCGGGTCGCAGGTCCAGATCACGATTCCGGAGCGTGTGCTCGACGGCGCGGTGCAGGAACAGGCCGACACGCGCAAAGACCGGCGGGCCGCACCCGGAGGACACCGGCTCGTGATCCGCCACATCGACCTGAGCTCGGTGCTGCGCCGGTCCGTGTGCGACCTGTACTCCAACCTCGTCACCCGCCCGACAGGCGCCGCAGTGCGCTACGAGATCGAGCAACTCGTGGTCGGCACACCCAGCCCGTCGCTCACAGTTATCGATTTCTCGACACGTCGGTCTGCTCGACTACTCGTGCGCGGACGAAGTCGTCGCCAAACTGCTGCTGCGGTTCGCGACCCGGCGTCGCGCCGTGCGACGCGTATTTCGTGTTCCGGGGCATGCAGGAGTGGCATCTCGACGCGATCGAGGCCGCGCTGGATCCGCTATGGGCTCGCGCTCGTGCTCGAAGCAGGAGACGGCACCGCGATGTTGATCGGCGCCATCGCCGATGACGAGCACCGGATATGGGAAGCGGTGTACCAGTCCGGCGCGGCCGACGCGGCGACGGTCGCCGCATCGGTCGGAGCGGAGGCGCCGGCAGCCGAGCAGGTCCTCTCAATCGCTGTCGGCGCGACGCCTGGTGATGCGCCTGGACCAACAGTATCTGCCCCTCGCGTCAAACCCGGCGCCGCCGCGCGCAGTGGCCGCGCCTGGAAACTGGAATGGCTGAGACGTATAGCCCGCCACTGCAGGTCGTGGGCTATGTCGCAACTCGCCGTGGCGACCAGGATCGAGGACCGCAGGTGCGCATGCGCGCCGACGAGGCCGCCGTCCGGCTCCTGACTCGACGGCGAGCTTGTCCGGATCGAGGGCCCGCGCCGGCAGGAGTTCGCCGTGCTGCGGGTGGACGATGAGTTGCCTCGCGGCGCCGTGGTCGTGCGTGACGTGGCGGGCGTCGCGCCGTCCGAAGTGGTACGGGTGCGCAAGGTCGAGACCGAGCTGCCCCCGCGGAACGTTGGCTAAACCCGGTTCGAACACCCTCCGGACCGGCCGCTCACCTCACCCCCAACTCCTAACTCCGGCCTCATCGACCTATGCCCCGCCCGACCCGGCCATTTGGCCTGTCGACGATCGCCGTTCATGGGGGAACGAACACACAGACGCCTCGCCGACCGGCAACGCCCCTGTCGTCACGCCGATCTACCAGTCGGTCAACTACCAGCAGGAGTACGGGACCGGAGAGGGCCTGCGCTACCCGCGGTACGGGAATTCGCTCAACGCCGAGATCGTCCAGCGGCGACTGGCGCATGCTCGAGGGCGCGGAAGCGGCGCTCGTGTTGGCGAGCGGCATGGGGGCGACGGCCTGCGCCCTCCTCGCCCTGCTGCGGCCCGGCGACCACCTGCTGGCGAGTGCATGGATCTACGGCGGCACCCACAAGCTGTTCGCCGCAGGAGTTCACCAGCGTCGGGATCGACGTCACGCTGGTCGACCCGACTGGAGACACGGGCGTGGCGGAAGCGGCTGCGGCGGGAGACCCGAGCGATCTTTCTCGAGTCGCCGGTCAACCCGACGTGCCGCGTCCTCGACTTGCGGCCCGTCACGCTGCTGACGAAGGATTCCGGCTTCGCGCTCGTCGTCGATTCGACGTTCGCCTCCCCGGTCAATTTCCGCCCGCTCGAGCACGGCGCGGACGTCGTCATTCACTCCGCCACGAAGTACCTGAGCGGACACCACGACGTCCTCGGCTGGCGCCGTCATGGGCACCGCCTCCTACATCGAAGAAGTTCGTCAGAAGATGATGGTGTGGGGTCAGGCGCCCGACCCGTTCGGCTGCTGGCTCCTCGAGCGCGGCCTCAAGACGCTCGATGTCCGCGTGCAGCGCCAGAACGAGACGGCCCAATGCAGCATCGCCGAGTGGGCGCGACGCGCAAAGACATCCAGGCTGTGCATTATCCGGGACTCCCCGAGTCATCCGGACCACGCGGTCGCGTGCGAGCAGCAGCTCGATGGCTTCGGAGGCATGCTCGCCATCGAGCTTGCCGGCGGCGGCAAGGCGGCCGACCGGTTCATCCGGCGCCTCACGATCTGGACGCATGCGCCGAGCCTGGGCGGCACGGATTCGCTCGTGTGCGAGCCGCGCTACAACTCGCACGCATCGCTCGTCGAGTGACGAGCGTGCCGCAATCGGCATCCCGGACGGATTTCATGCGGCTCAGTGTCGGTCTCGAGAACGCAGATGACCTCATCGCGGATCTCGAGCAGGCATTGCGATGATCCGGCTGATGGACGTCTCGAAGGAGTATCCGCGGACCGGATTGCGCCGTCGACGACGTTTCGCTGCACGTCGCCAAGGGAGAATTCGTCTTTCTTGACGGGGCCGAGCGGCTCCGGCAAGAGCACGATGCTCAAGCTGATCTTCATGGAAGAGCGGCCGACCGCGGGCGAAGTACGGGTCAGCGGCGTCAATTCCGCGTCGCTCAAGCGCGGCGACGTCGCGCAGCTCCGCCGCAAGCTGGGCGTCGTGTTCCAGGACTTTCCGACTGCTCGACGATCGGACCGCGCATGCGAATGTCGCGTTCGCGCTCGAGGTGACGGGCGCGGCGCAGGCGTGCGATCCCGGCCAAGGTCAGCCGCCTGCTGACGCAGGTCGGGCTCGCGTCCAAGGGCCAGGCGTTTCCGAGGGAACTGTCGGGCGGCGAGCAGCAGCGGGTCGCGATCGCGCGCGCGCTCGTCAACGATCCATTCGTCCTGATCGCGGACGAGCCGACCGGTAACCTCGACGACCGCGCCACGCGCGGCGTGTTTCAGTTGCTGCGCGAGATCAACGCGCGCCGGCACGGCGGTGGTGATGGCGACCCACAACCTCGAGCTGATGCGCCGATCCGACTACCGCACGATCGAGATGCTGCACGGGCGCCTCGTTGCCGACACGTGCGGATCCGGACCGTCGCGGAGCGCGCCGCGGCGCAGGCGGCCGAAGACGACGCCGCTGCCGCGCGTGGCGACGCGACGGTCACGCGAGAGGACATCCACGGCCGACGCCGGCCGATCTCCGGATGACGGCGCCGTGAAGCTCGCGTTGCGCGAGGTGCTCCTCGCGGTTCGCCGCGCACCGCTGCTCAGCGCGTTGGGAGTCGTCACGATCGCGTTCTCGCTCTTCGCGTTCGGCCTGTTCGGACTGGTCGCGATCAACATCCGGGACGCCCTCCGCCGGGTCGAAGAGCGAGTCGAGATCCGCGCATTCATCGCCGACGCGACGCCGATCGAGGCCGTCGCGACGGCGATGGGCGACATCGGCGCGTTCCCCGAGGTCGCCCACGTCGACTACGTCTCGCCCGACTCGGCGCTGGCCCGCGCCCGGCGCGAGCTCGGCGAATTCGCCGATGTGTTCGAGGCAGGCGTGCTGCCTGGCTCGATCGAGATCCGCCTCAAGCCGGACTTATCGCGATCCCACGTCGGTCAAGGCCGTCGCCGCGCGCGTCGGCGCGTACTCGTTCGTCGACGACGTGCGCTACGGCGAGGACTGGGTCACCAAGCTCTATCAGCTCCGCACGATCGCGACGGTCGTCGGACTCGTGCTGGGTCTCGCGTTCGCGGCGGTCGCCGTCATCATCATCGGCACGACGATTCGGATGGCCGTGCTCGCGCGCGAGCGTGAGATCTCGATCATGCGGCTCGTCGGCGCGACCGACGCGTTCGTCCGCCTGCCGTTCCTGATCGAAGGATTCGTCAAGGGCGTGTCTGCGGCGGGTTCCTGGCCCTGCTGCTCACCTGGCTCGCCAGCTCGCTGATCGACCGCGCACTCGGGTTCCAGACCGTCTTCTTCGAGTCCGGCGTTGCGCGCGCTCGGCGTGCTGGGGGGCGCGCTGATCGGACTCGCCGGCAGCGCGCTCTCGGTCGGCCGCCATCTCCGGCGCGTCTGAGCGCGCGGCGCCCGCGGCGGTGGCTGATGCTACTCGCCGTTGTCGCCGGCGATCGGTCGCTCCGGTGCTCGTGGTCTGATCGGTCGTCACTCGAGCGCCCAGCAACCCGCTCCGGGCCCCGCGCGACGACCGGCGCGCGCCAGGCTCCGCCGCTCCGCCGCCTGGCGCGACCGTGCCGCCGAGGCGAGGCTCCGCGCCGATCGCGACGAGCTCGACCAGATCCGCGCGGAGCGCGCCGCAGCTCGAGCAACGCATGGCGGAGCTGCGGAGCAGCGTCCACGATCTCGCCGACGAGATCGACGAATCTCGACCGGCAGGCCGATGTCACAGCGCGCGCGTGCACGCGCTCGACGAGCAACTCGGCGGCGATCAACACCGAAGTGCACGATCGCGACCGGCCAGCTGGTCCGGGCCGAGGATGAGCTGGCGATCAAGCGGGCGATGCTGCGGCATCGGCTGGTCGACATCTACAAGCGGGGCCCCCTGTACACGACGGAGGCGCTGCTGACGGCCGAGTCCTTCGGCGCGCTCGTCGCGCGCTACAAGTACCTCCATCTGCTCGCGCTGCGCGACCGCGCGTTGGTCGCCCGGGTCGAGCAGCTGCCGCAATCAGGTCGGCCGGCAGCGACGGGTGCTGGTCGCTTGCAGAGACGTGTCGAGGACAACCGCCAGGAGAAGACCAATGAAGAGGAGCGGCTGCGCTCACTGGCGGTCGAGCGCGAGCACAGCCTCGTGCAGGCCAAGCGCGCGCAGCAGGCCACGCAGACCCGGCTGGCGCAGATCGCGCTCGCCGAGGCCCGCCTCGCTCGGTCATCAACTCGATCGAGGACGCCCGGCGCCGGGCGGCGAGCCGCCCGAATGCGCCGAGCGCCGCCGTCAGCCAGCACGCTCACCACGCGCGACTTCGGGCAGCCTCGACTGGCCGGTCGACGGCACGATCCTCTACCGGTTCGGCCGCGTGGTGAACCCCAACAACACGACGACGCGCTGGAACGGCATCGGCATCGGCGCGCCGCTCGGCACCGCCGTACGCGCCGTGGAGAGCGGGGTGGTCGTCGTCGCGCGAGCCGATCGGGACCTATGGACCGACCGTCATCATCCAGCACGGCGGCGGCGACTATTCGGTCTACGGATCGCTGAGCCGCATCGACGTGAAGGAAGGCGCAGCACGTCGAGCGGGGCGATGTGATCGGCTGCCGTCGGCCGGACCGATCCCGACCTGCCCGCGCATCTCCACTTCGAGATCCGGCGCGATCAGGGCCGCGCGGTAGATCCGCTCGAGTGGCTGCGTGGAGGGACAGCACGCGATGAGCGAGCGCGCATCCGACGCCGCCGACCGCACTGCGGCGCAGCACGTCTCGAGTCCGCCGGCGGCGTTCGGCAGCCGCTGCCGGAGCGCGCGCGGCGCGATCGGGGCGACGGCCATGCAGCTCTTCACCAAGCATGGCGAGTCGCTGGGCCGAGCGCGCGTGCGAGCCGGACGAATGCCGCGCGTTTCGCGCCGGCACTGGCGCGACCGCCGTGCGCGTCACGTCGCGCACGACAGCTACCTGATCAATCTGGCTTCGCCCGATCCGACGCTCCGCCAGCGCGTCACTGGCCTCTTTCGTCGCGGAGCTGCGGCGCAGCGAAGCGCTGGGCACTCGACTACATCGTGTCGCACCCCGGCAATTACATGGATGACCGCGCGAGCGGGCTCGCGCGGAACGCCGACGCGATCGCGATGGCGCTGGACGCTAGTGCCCGGGTCGCGTGCGGTGCTCATGGAGACGACCGCCGGCGCGGGCACTGGCCTCGGCGCGACATTCGAGGAGTTGTCGGCGCTGGTCGACCGCGGTCGGCACGTCCCATCAGCGCGACGCATGGGCGTCTGCGCCGATACGTGCCACGTCTTCGCGGCGGGTTACGACCTGGTGAATGATTTCGACGGCGTCTGGGCGCACTTCGGCGACGTCGATCGGATTCGGCCGCCTGCACCTCATGCACCTCAACGACTCGAAGTTCGGCCTGGGCACTCCACCGCGACCGCCACGAGCTGATCGGCGAAGGGTCAGCTCGGAGAGGGCGTCTTCCGGCGCGTCATGACCGATGACCGCCTCGCGCCCATCGCCAAAGTCATCGAGACGCCCAAGCTGGACGACGCGACGGCGACCGACACGCGGATGCTCGCTCGGCTCCGAGCGTACGCGGCGGGCGCTGACACGCCCGAGAACGGGGCGCGGGGCAAGATGAACCCCGCCATCGACCGGTAGGGGCGACGCCACGCGTCGCCCCCGGGGCGCGAACCATGCGTGGGGTGGTACGACCAGCGGTCGGGCTCGACCGCGCGTAGGTATTGCAGTACGTCCCCTCGACGCGGCTTTGGACCATAAGCGGGCGTGCCGTTTCCCTCTCTTTTCTCCTCAATCCTCGCGACGTGGCGCACCAGCGCCCGTTGTGCCAAGTCAGTGTCCTAACTAGCCTTAACAGATGACGACCCATATCCGAGTGCCCGGCGAGCCGGGCGCAGGGCCGAGCCCGCGAGAGCCACTGCAGGGTCTGCAGCGGCAGGGCATCGAACCCCGCGGTGCAGTCCATTGGAATTTGCTGCCACCCACCCTGGTCGAAGCCGCTATCCGCCGGGGCGAGGGGCATCTGGCCGAAATGGGGCCATTCGTCGGTGTCACCTCACCCGCACACCGGCCGATCACCCAAAGACAAGTTTTTCGTTCGCGCGGGCGCATCCGCCGCCGACGTCGACTGGGGCACGGTGAACCAGCCAATCGACTCGCAGCACTTCGACGTGCTGCTCGGCGACGTGCAGGCGTACCTGAGCGCGGCGCCTGATCTCTTCGTTCAAGACCTCTATATCGGCGCCGATCCTGCACACCGGCTGCGGGTTCGCTACGTGACGCCCGAACGCGTGGCACGCACTCTTCGTGCGGAACATGTTCATCCGGCCGGTCGCCCAGCGATCTCCCGGCGTTCGAGGAGAACTTCACCGTCCTGCATGCGCCGGAGTTTCAGGCCGATCCGGCCCGCCACGGGACGCGCAGCGGCACGTTCATCGTCGTCGATCTCGAGCAGCGTCATCATTCTCATTGGCGGGACGCGCTACGCCGGCGAGTTGAAGAAGTCGATGTTCACGGTGATGAACTACCTGATGCCCAAGGCGGGCGTGCTGTCGATGCACTGCTCGGCCAACGTCGGCGCCCGCGGCGACACCGCGCTCTTCTTCGGGCTCTCCGGCACCGGCAAGACCACGCTCTCCGCCGACCCGGAACGCAGCTTGATCGGCGATGATGAGCACGGCTGGTCCGACGAGGGCGTCTTCAATTTCGAGGGCGGGTGCTACGCAAAGGTGATCAACCTCTCGCCCGAAGGTGAGCCCGACATCTATCGCACGACCAGAATGTTCGGGACCGTGCTCGAGAACGTGGTGCTCGATCCCATGACGCGGCGCCGTCGAGTACGGCGACCAGTCGATCACGGAGAACACGCGCGCGTCGTATCCACTCGACTACATTGCGAAACACGTCGCGAGCGGACGCGGCGGTCACCCGCGCAACATCGTCCTCCTGACGGCCGACGCGTTCGGCGTCTTGCCGCCCGCTCGCCCGGCCTCACGCCCGAGCAGGCGATGTACTATTTCCTCTCGGGTTACACGGCCAAGGTGGCCGGTACGGAGCGGGGAGTCACGGAGCCTCAAGCGACATTCAGTGCCTGCTTCGGTGCGGTGTTCCTCGTCTGGCCTGCAACGAAGTACGCCACGATGCTCGGTGAGCGGCTGGCACGTCATGGTTCGCAAGGTCTGGCTGGTCAACACCGGGTGGACGGGTGGTCCTTACGGCGTCGGCAAGCGCATGCCGCTCGCACACACGCGGACGATGGTGCGCTCGATCCTCTCTGGCGCGCTCGATCAGTGCGGCGACCGCGACGGATCCCATTTTTGGTCTCGCCGTGCCCGACGGCACGTGCCCGGCGTCACTGACACCGTGCTGCGCCCGAGGGAGGCGTGGAGCGACCCGACCGCCTACGATCAGCAAGCTCGCAAGCTTGCCGGGATGTTCCGATCCAATTTCGAGAAGTTCGCCAACACTGTCGACGCTCGGGTGGCGGCGGCTGGGCCGAAAGGCTGACGCGCCCAGGCGTATTCGGTTCCAACTCAGACTGACGATATGAAACCGGGGCGGCCTGACGGCCGCCTGCGGTTGCTGTTGCCGTCCCGGAACCCGTAACCCGGAACCCGTCGGTTGCCGTTCCCGTCGTTTGAAATCGTCCGCGACCCGCTGTGGAACAACATCCGGGTCGACACGTTCACGATGCGGCTTGTCGACTCCCGCGTCGTGCAACGACTCCGCTACGTACGCCAGCTGGGGCTGGCATACCTCGTGTATCCCGGTGCCACGCATTCGCGATTCGAGCACGCACTGGGTACGTACCACCTGGCCCGCCGGACCCTCGCCCTGCTGGCCGAGCGAGACAGTCGAGTGCTACAGGGCGACGACGCGGCGATCACATGCGCCGCGGCGGTCCTGCACGACGTGGGGCACTATCCGTTCTCGCACGCCCTCGAAGAGATCGGCGCGCCGAACCATGAGGACATTGCGGCGCCGCTCGTCACGGAGGGCGAGGTCGCGGACATCCTCGCGTCGGAGCTCGGTGCCGCTTCGCCAGGGCGGGTACTCGATCTGATCCGCGGCCGGAGTCCAAGTGCGCTGCAGGGACTGATCTCAGGCTCGCTCGACCTCGACAAGATCGAGTACCTCAAGCGGGACGCGCTCATGTGTGGCGTGCCGTACGGCGAGATCGATGTCGATCGCCTGACGCACTCGCTCGTGCTGGTACCGGATCCCGACACCGGGGCGCCCACCGTCGGCGTCGTGGAGAAAGGACTCGCTGCGCTCGAGTCGCTGCTCTTCGCCAAATATCAGATGTATCGAAACGTGTACTGGCATCACGCTGTGCGCAGTGCGACCGCGATGTACAAACGACTCGTGAGCGACGCGTTGGCAGCGGGGGTGCTCCGAGCCGAGAGCATTGTCCGATTCACGGACGAGGGGCTGCTGGATCATCTGGCGCGGCACGCACCGTCCGCCTTGCTCGATGCGTTGCGTCACCGGCAGTTGTACAAGCGGGCCTTCGAATGCCCGGCGGCGGAGCTGCCGGATGGAGCGGGCGAGTGGATTGCAACCGATTGGGTGCAGGCGTCCGCGGTCGCCGACCGGCTGGCCGCTCGCCTGGGGCTGTCACGCGGCGAGCTGCTACTCGATTACCCGGTCAAGACGCAGATGTTGGGTTTGGATATCCCGGTTCAACGACGTTCAGGGCTCGTGCAACGCCTGACGGCCGGGGGCCTGGACGGGTCGATCAACCTTCCGTCCCTTTCGAACGCGCTCTATCAGTCCGCACGGTGGCTGCGCGTCTTCACCGCTCGACGCATGTCGGTCCCCGCGGCCGATGTAATGGCGATCGTGCGATCGGTGGCGTGACACCGTCGTCCGTGCGCAACGATGCCTGCAGTCCGTGTCTCCTCTACTTTCTGTGCTTCTGCTCTCTCGGCGCCTTAGCGCCCGCCCCCTGACCCCTGGCTGCTGACCCCGCCGTTCAAGTACTCCTGGTACGCCTCCGGTGTATCCAGATCGATCGCGCCAAGCGGAAACGGAACCGTGACGAGGCGCTCGGGATCGCGTTCGATCAGCGCGCGTGCACCATTGCGATCTCGAAGCGCTTGGAGCTCTGAGAAGACCGCGCGGTCGAAGAGCGCGGGGACGCCTGCGATCCCCGAGTACGCGGACGCAACGATCAGGGCTTGGGAGCCGCGATACGCCCGGCCAAGTCGGCTCAACACCGCAGGAGACAGGTGTGGCTGGTCGCACACCGAGACGATGACGCCGTCGACCGCTGGGGCCAGCGCCGTCAGGCACTCGAGGCCAATCTTGATCGAGGACCCTATGCCGCGCGACCATCCCGAATGGCCCACTGCGTGGATCGGCAGGTCCGCGATGTCGGAGGTCAGGGCGTCTGCGTCCGCACCCAGGACGACGACCACCGGTCGCGCAGCAGATTCCACCGCGGCACGCGCGGCATGCCGCAACATGGTTTCTCCCTCCCCACCCGATTCTCGCTGTGCGATTGGAAGGGCTTGCTTAGCCCGACCCATTCTGCTCGACCCGCCGGCAGCGAGGAGTATCAGGCCGACGGCCGCCCGTCGAGGCCGATTCGCCCCAGATCCCGCGCGCGCACGTGGGCTGGTGCGCGCGCGACGCATCGCCACGCTACTGCCAGCCCTCGCGCGACCGCAACGCGGTGACGTGCGCGACGTGGTGGCGACTGTGCCAGGCGTAGATGACGAGCGCGTCGTCAAGCGTGTAGGCGCGCTGGTACTCGGGGTGGATATAGCGTCGAGCGAATGCCTCGGCCGGCATACCCTCGAGAAGCGGGACCCAGCGAGCGTGCAGGTTATCCAGCATTGCAAGCGAGACCTCAACCGGAACAGCCGTGGTGTCCCACAGCTGCGCCCACTTGGCCTCGTTGTACGCCATGATCGTCGGTGCGTCCTCGGTCAGGGCCTGCTTGAACCGGATGTACGCGTTCGCGTGGCTGTCGGGAACATGATGGACGACCTGCCGCACCGTCCAGCCGCCGGGGCGGTAAGGAGTATCGAGTTGCGTCGGCGAGAGCCCCGCGATCGCGGCGCGGAGTGCAGCAGGCCCCTTCGCGATGTCCCCGATCAACGCTCGCCGGCGCTCAGGGTCGGATGGGACGGACAGGTCTGGCTGCCCAATCGGATAACGGAGGTCTGACATAGGTGTTGAGATCGGCGGTGTCGACTCGCTCTGGTCTGTTGTGAACTGACCGGTCTCGGCGTCGTGCGCAGCAGCCGGTACCCGACACCGGAACCCGGCGCTTCCCGTTTCCCAACTTAGCCAGTGCTCTGGTCCCGCGTCACGGTTCGCTCCGGGAGTTCAGTCGCGTTGACCGGCTGTGCGTCGTGGCCAAGGGCCGCGACAGCAGTCGCCAGGCGCTCGAGCGTCGCGTCGTCCAAGCGGTGGCCACCCTCGAAGCTTAGCTGGCTGACGTTCAAACCGGCCCGTCGCATAGTCGACGCCGCGTCGGCAAGTCGTTCAGTTGCTGCAAACCCATCCCGACTACCGGCCACGAGCCAGACATGAGTTGCTCGAAATATGCTGAGGTCACCGGCTAGCACGTCGTCCGGCACGAGTCCGCCCCAGCACACCAGACGGTCCGCGCGGGTCCGCGAGTGCGCAAGCCACCGACAGATCGTGGCAACCCCTTGCGAGAAGCCCAGTGCAGTCAGGTGAAAGGCCTCGGAGGAACGCGCCTTGAACGTCTCCACTACCGCATTGAGATACGCCACCTGGTCGGCGATCTCTGCAGCGCGGTCTTCACGTGTCATCCAGGAAGCACCAACCGGACTTGTTGCGTGAGAGCCGCTGCGCGTGCGCTCCAGGTAGAATCGCGACAGCCCCTCCGGCGCCAGCAGGAGGCGGTCGGGTGCACTCAAGACACTCAGGCGCTCAACGAACTCAGCCGCGAGCTGGCCATACCCGTGGCAGGCGACCCAGACATCGTGAACACTCGGCCCCGGCTCGCCGATCGTGTAATAGCGCGCCGTCCGTGTGACGGTGATGTGATGCTCGTGCGCCGTGGCGCGGTCGCTTGTCTGGTGGCGCATATGCTCACAAAGTTAGGCTGCCGGTCGCCACAGCGCGGCCCCTGCTGTTGGAATGCGTCTTGCCGTTTGATACCAATACTATGACGGCTGCCGGCTGGCGGTTCCTCCTTGGGGCAGCCCGCGCCTGGCGCCTTGGGTGTATGCGACCACCGCCCAGGGTCGGGTCCCCCGATGCAGCCTGAAGGCGACTGCCCGCTGGCTCGCGTACTCGCGGAGCGGTTGCGCGCGTCCCGTAACGAGCTCACGGCGCGATGGCTGTCACGCATCGCCGATCGCGTCAACATCGCGCCTCGTCGGCTGTTCCCGAGCGAGGATCTGTTGGACCACATGCCGTTGCTCATTGAAGGGATTGCGGACTCCATTGCCGAACCGGCCCACGTCGTACGGAGCGAATCTGCGATCATTGACCGCGCGCGCGAGCTGGGGGCGCTTCGTCATGCCCAGGGCTTCGACGAATACGAGATATTGAAGGAGTTCGAGATCTTCGGCGGGATTCTCTTCACCTTTTTTTCACGCACCGTCGAGGACATTGAGGAGCCGTGCTCCAAGCGCGAGCTCGCAGCCTGTTGTCACCGACTGTTCCAGGCCATAGCGGTGATCGAGCAGACGACCGCCGCGCGATTCCATCAGCTAATGCGCGCGCGAGTAGCAGAGCGTGAACAACGGCTTCGCTTGTTCAACCGCGCGCTCAGTCACGAGCTCCGGAATCAGATCGGGGCGGCGCTTGGCGCGGGCGAGCTCCTCTCGGCGAGCGAGATGACGACCGACAAACGGCGCCAACTAGCAGAGATCGTCGTGAGAAACTTGGGCGCCATGCGGGGAATCCTCGACAACCTCCTGGAGCTGACGCGTGTCAGCGAAGCGGATGCTCGACAGCAGCGCCACGTCTGGTTGCCCGAAGCCGCGCGCGAGGCCGCGCGATCGCTCCGAGAGGCAGCGAATGCCGCCAGCGTCGAGGTGCGGGTGGCCGCCGACGTTCCGGAAGTCGAGGTGAGTGCGGCGGCAGTCGAGTTGTGCTTGACGAACCTGGTCTCCAATGCCATCAAGTACGCGGATCCCGGCAAGGGCGGGCGCTGGGTGGAGATCTCCGGTCAGATGCATCGCGGTGAGGACCAGTCGAGCGGTCAGGTCATTGTCGCCGTTCAAGACAATGGGCTCGGCGTGCCACCGGCGGATCGGCCTCACCTCTTCGAGCGACTCTTCCGCGCCCAAGCGGAACATTCCGCCCGCATCCGTGGGACTGGCATGGGGCTCAGCATCGTGCGTGAAACGGTGGAGTCGCTGGGTGGCCGCGTCTGGGCCGAATTCCCGCCGGATGGGTCCGTATTTGCGTTTACGCTGCCGTGCCGCCGCTCGATGGACATGGCGCCGACCGCTACGAGCCGCCGTAGCTCCGCAGGTCAGATCAGCGCTCATCCGTAAAAAGTCGCGCTGTCACATTGTGGCGCGAATGGGGTATAGTGCCGGGATGCCTAAACCCTTTTCGCCTCGTGGGCTGGTATTCCTCTCGGTTCTCCTGTTTCCGCTCCCGAATCTCGGGCGCGAAAAGCCGCCCGCTCCCGCGACCTACACACTGACGGTTGCAACGCGCGAGCTCGTGAGCACGCTTCGCAGCCAGGTATTCATCGACTCCGGTCGGTTTTACCCATGCCGCACAAACCCCTCGTGCTCCTCATGGGGTCGGGATATCGCGTTGAGCTCGCCCAACCTGTCCGTTAATGGGCCGCGGATCGTGTTCTCCGTACATCTCCTCGGCACCTACGCCATGAGTCAGTTCTTCGCGGCGACGATCGCAGGCGACTTGATCATCTCGGGCGTGCCGACCACACGCGGCAATCACGTGGTGATGACGCAGACGGCGGCAGCGGCGAGCGAGACGAGTGACATGGCGTTCCGCGCGTTCCTTGACGCCATGCACACGCGCATCGAGTCGATGATCGACCAGTCGCCAGGATTCGATCTGGCGCAATACCTCGCCTACGCGGCCTCTGACGCCCGGCTGCCACCGCCACGCCTGCCGAACGTCAATTGCGTCGACCCGTCGCAGATCGAGGTGCAGTCTGTCTCAACGATGCCCGCGGCCAGCGCTGTGACGGCGACCGTCTCGGTCAGCCCGCCGCCCCCGGGAAAGTGCGGGGGGACATGAAGCAAGGAAGGGACGTTCGACGTTCGACGTTCGACGTTCGACGTTCGACGTTCGAACAAACCTGAGGGCCGGCCGCGGTGCATCCAGCTAGTATCAAGATTTGTCGTCGAACGTCGAGCCTTTACCCACACTCCGAAAACCCGCACACGTGACACTTCACGCACCCTTCCGCGAACTCCAGCTGTGATCCGCAGTCGGGGCAGGTGCCAATGAACGACTCGGTCGCGTCGGCGTAGCGGTCCGGCATGCCCTGCGGTGACGCCGCACCGTTGGGGCCGGCGGCGCCGACGGTGGCGGGCGGAGTGCTCGCGGCGGCGACTGGCGCTTCGCGCGGGGGCGAGGCGGATTTCGCGCCAGCGTCGTTCAGAAGGTCCTGCTGGACGCCCTGTGTGTGGTCGCGCCACCAATCCTCGAGCGCCATGCCGATGGCGTCGGGAACTGAGAGAATCTTCTTCGGGCCGAGTCCGACGACGCGATCCGACGCGATCCCACGGAGCTGACGGTGGATCTCCATGAGCGGGATCCCCGAGCGCAGCGCGAGCGAGATCAACCGCCCCATCGCTTCGGCATCGGCCATGGCCGACCCGCCGGCTTTGCCGAGGTTGATGAAGACCTCGAACGGCTGACCGCGATCGTCCTCGGTGATGTTGGCGAACATCGTCCCGAGCGGCGTTTCGTAGCGCGCGGTCGTGCCACGCAGCTTGTCCGGGCGCGATCGCTTCGCCCGGCGCTGCAGGTTCTCCGCCTCGGCCTCGAACAGTGCCTTCTTGAGCCGATCGATCTCCGCATCGCGCTCAGCGAGCGTGCCCATTAACTCGGCGATCTCACGCTTGTCTCCGGCCGGCGCGGCGGGTGCGGCCGCACCGCCCTTCTCGCGCTCGGCCTTCGCCTTCTCCGTCGCACCAGTCGAGAGCACCTGATTGTCGCGCGAGCCATCGCGGTAGACCGTCACGCCTTTGCACTTGAGTTGGTAAGCCAGCTCGTAGATCGCACGGACATCGGCCGACCGTTGCCGTGTGAGCGAAGTTCGTCGTTTTCGAGATCGCGCTGTCGCAGTGCTCCTGGAAGGCGGCCTGCATGCGCATGTGCCATTCGGGTTTGATGGCGTTGGCAGTCACGAAGACTCGCTGCCACTTCACCGGCACTTCGGGGAAGTCGACTCGCCCCTCTTTCGCAATGCGCTCCATGAGCTGCTCGGAATACCAGCCTTCGCGCTTCGCGACCGCGACAAAGTCCTCGTTCACGTCGGGCATCATGACGCCGGCTTGATTCCGCATGAACGCAACGGCGAATAACGGCTCGAGACCAGAGGAGCAGCCCGCGATGATCGAGATCGTGCCCGTCGGCGCGACCGTCGTCGCATTGCAATTCCGGAGCAGCTGCATTGGCCGGATCCGGCGGCCAGCGGCGTCGCGCGCACAAGTATCGTCGGGGCCCCAGATCGAGCGGGCCCATTCGGGGAACGCACCACGCTCATGCGCAAGACGTTCGCTCTCGCGCTTGGACTCGAGATCGAGGAACGCCATCACCTTGCGTCCGAGCTCGACGCCCTCGGATGAGTCGTACGCGATGCCGAGTCGTACGAGCGCATCGGCGAACCCCATGACGCCGAGGCCGATGCGGCGAATGCGCTTGGACAACGTCTCGATCTCGGGCAGCGGGTACCGGTTCGCATCGATCACGTTGTCGAGGAAATGCGTCGACAGTTGGATGTCGCGACGGAACGCATCCCAATCGAGCTTTCCGTCGCGCACGTGATAGCCGACGTTGATGCTGCCCAGGTTGCACACATTGTACGCCAGTAGCGGCTGCTCGCCACACGGGTTCGTCGCTTCGTAACTCCCGAGATGCGGCACAGGATTGAAGCGATTCGCTTCATCGATGAAAAAGCACCCCGGCTCGCCGGTCCGCCACGCGCCCTGGATCATCTTGTCCCAGACGGTGTTCGCGTCCAGTTGGCCGACTGCCGCCCCGGTGTGCGGATCCTTGAGATTGTACGACTTCCCGGCCGTCACGGCGGCCATGAACTCGTCAGTGACCGCAACTGAGATGTTGAAGTTCGTGATCTCGTTGATGTCTTCCTTGCAAGTAATGAAGTCGAGAATGTCCGGATGATCGACGCGCAAAATCCCCATGTTGGCGCCCCGACGCGTTCCACCCTGCTTCACAGCTTCCGTGGATGCGTCGTACAACTTCATGAACGACACCGGGCCGGACGCCACGCCGGTCGTCGATCGCACCATTGATCCCTTCGGCCGGAGGCGTGAAAAACCGAACCCGGTGCCTCCCCCGCTCTGGTGGATCAGCGCCATCGACTTGAGCGTGTCGTAGATGCCGTCTTTTCCGTTCGACAGCGCGTCGGCAACCCCGAGCACGAAACAGGCGCTCAGCTGCCCGAGCGGCCGCCCCGCGTTCATGAGCGTCGGCGAGTTGGGCTCGAAGCGGCGCTCCGTCATGAGCCGATAGAACTCCTCGCTCATGTTTTGCACTGCGGCGTCGCTCGCCCCATACCGCCGATCCGCCTCGGCGATCGTCGTCGCCACGCGCCAGAACATCGTCTCGGGCGTCTCAGTCGGCTTCCCCGCAGCGTCCTTTACGAGGTATCGCTTCTCGAGGACCGTGCGCGCGTTCGCTGACAGCGGCGTGGGACCGGCGGGCGGAAGGGACTTGGACGACGCCATGACTACGCTCCGAACTCGAGAACGTGAAAGCTAGCCGACTCGGCCATCAGGGCATTTGGCGCGCGGGACCATCAACCGACCCCGCGCGCCATTGTCCAAACCGATTGAAATGGAGCGGGATTGTAGCGGGCCTCGTGTATCCGCGCCAGTAGTGAGCTAAGGCACCTCGTCGCAGCGAGTTACATTTTTGATATCACATTGGCGCACAGTTCGGCTTCTTATCCACGTTACCGCGCCGTGGTTCCGCCGTTACAACGCTGGACCACCCACACCCCAGCGAGTGCACCCGCTCCAACACGTAGTAACCTAGTGTGATTTAAGATGTTATATAAGGTCCGCTCACCGATGCCCAGCTGAGCTCGCGCGCGCCAGCTCACCCCGCTTCCAGCCACTGCACCCAAGCCGACCCCGCCTGTTTGCCCGGAATCACGAACGGCTGGACGTTGAAAGTCTAACGTCGAACGTCCAACGTCCAACCCCTCAGTATGGCAACCCGAACGTCACGTAAAAATCCACCGGCGCTGCGCCGTAGTACTGCCGGTTCGCCAGCGGCGCGCCCACGCCAAGTCGCAACCGATACGGCACGTCGTACTGCAGCGACGTCACGAAGTTGAGCTCCGCCCCAACCGAGTGCATCAGCCGGCGCTGGGCGTCCGGCGCGGCGCACACGCTCGCCAACACGCCGCCGGGGTTCGGACACCACGCTTCGCCCACATCCGTGAACACGGACAGCGACGTCGTTCCCAGAAACACCGGCAGCAGGTGCCACCCCCGGCCCGCCTCCCACAACGGCGCCCGATACTCCAGCGATCCCTCGAACGCCCGCGTCCCCTGCGCCGATCCGACTGGATAGCCCCGTACGCTGAACACCTGGGGCTCATCGCCGACGGTGAAGCCCGGCACGACTTGCAGAGTCTGCCCGCTCCGGCCGCCGGCGGTAAAGGTCGAAATCGCTCCTGGGTTCTCGAGCCCGATCGCCGCCTGCGCCGCGATCACGTGATGTGCGAATCCCCACAACGGAAGCGACTTGTAGGCATCGAAGACCCCCACCACGCTTCGCTCGGTCGTCGCCTCCGCCGCATCCTGCCAACGGATTCGGCCGGTGCCGCTCAGAGCGATCCCGTCCTCCGGTGAAATCGCGAGGGCCGGCGCCCGAGCGTTGCTCCACGTCACCGTCGTGAAGACGGACGGGAAATTTGGACGCGATGCGTAGAAGGGATCGATGTCCGTTAGCAGTCGGCCAGGGCTCGTCGAGTAGTTCCGGAATTCCCAGGCGGCGCCGATAGTCCACGACAGGTTCGTCCGGAAGTGCGGCCGCAGAATTGTCGCCGCAATCGAGGGCGTGATCGTGCTGTGCGCGAGGAGCCCCAGGGTCTGGCCGGCTGGGTTCGCAATGGGATCGTGCGTCCAAAACTCCGCCGCCCCGATGTCGATCACCGGCAAGCCAAGCCCTCGGTACTCGTACGCGCCCGTCCACTCGACCTGCGACGGCTGGCGAAAATCGTACAGCCCCTGCAATGCGTACGAATGCCGCTGCAGGACGTCGTTGGCCGAGGTGTAGACCCCGAGCTGGAAGAACCCTTGATCGGAGTAGTCCGCGACCGGCATCCAGTAGCGCGGGATCAGACCGCTCCACGGCGAGTAACGCGTGGCCGGCGTCGTGTCGCGCGCGACCGGCGGTACCACGACGGAGTCCGCCGGCGCCGCGTCGGGCGGCATCGCGAACGTCCGCGCAGGATCGTATGGGGCCACCGCGACGTGCTCACCGTCGCCGCGCATCGCCACGACCGCCACGAATCGGCCATCAGGCGACACCGCAGGGTCCGCGATCCCCGCGCCATAGCCGCCGACGAGCGTGACGCTCGAATCGGTGACGCCGCGCGCGACGTCGAGCCGACGCCCTGATACAGATCGGAACGACCCGCGCGATCCGACGTGAACAGCACATACCGCCCGTCAGGCGTCCAGGCGGGACTCGACACGACCGCACGCTCGAGTGGGAACGCACGCACCATCGCTCCAGTCGTGTCCACTACGACCACGTCCATGTAACCGCCGCGCTCCCACCGAACCGCAGCGATCCGCGTACCGTCGGGAGACCAGTGGGGCTGGTACCACTCGGTGTCGATCGCGAAACGCGTGACCGGCAACCGGCTGGCCTCCATCGCGCGACACGAGGGTGAGCTGTGTCGAGCCGCCATGCACCCAGACCGCGACGATGCGGCCATCGGAACGCACATCGGGATTCGCTAGACGCGCCCCGTTTCGTCAGGCGCGCATCGTGTCCGTGTGCGCTGCGATAGAGATCCATGCGCATCTCGTACGGCGATGTGTACTCGAGTTGCGAGTACACCACGCCCGTCGACCGTCGGGACATTGTAATTCACTCCGTTCCGGCGCCCGACGCGCTCTTCCCGCCCGCTCACGCTGACCTCGTACGCCCCCGGCACATCGCGCTCCGTGTCGGTCCCGTAAATCACGTGCGAAGAGTCCACCCAACGCGGATACTCAGCGTCATAGCCCTCGTGACTCAATATCCGAAGCGCGAGCGGATGAGGATCGGCCGAAGTGCTCGCGGCGCGAGTGACGGAATCCCGCCAGTGGCGCCACGCGTCCTCGAACGACACGCCGAACACCTGATGGGAGACGTGATCCAGTAGATACGGGATTGGCGCCCCGCTGGTCTGCTCAATGAAGGCGGGCACGGTCGCCGCTCCGCGGGTCTCGGCCAGATAGCTGAAGAGCAGCGAGCCGTAGACGTATGGGCCATCTCCGTTGGGCCACTGTGGCGCGATCAAGCTCACCTGATCGAGCCGCGGCAACGAGTTGTCCGCAGCGGCCGCCTCCGCGATCGTGCGGTGCGCACTGCTGTTCAACCTGCCGAATCCCGTCAACCGAGACTCGTAATAGACCGCCAATCCCTCGGTCACCCACGCGGGGGTGTAGAGATTGGGCATGAATACCGGATTGCGGCCGAAGACGTGCTGAGCGATCCGCCACCATCCGCGCGCGCGGTCGAGATGGAAGACGTGCGTCAGCTCGTGCTGAATCAGCAGTGCGTTCCAATCTCCGTAGTAGCGCAGTCCCGACGCGTCGACGGGCGGATACGCATAGAGAACGATGCGATTGGTCGGAAACGGCGTCGTCTGACCGTTGGAGTAGTCGACGTTGTCCGCGAGCACGATATCGATCGGGCCCCGCGGCGGCTCGAGTTCCGCCGCCAGCAGTGCGTACGCACGCTCCGCGTTGGCCGCGGCACGACGCGCCTGCTCCTCGAGTTCGGGATTGAAGTGCAGGCTGAAGTGCGCGGTGCGCAGCGTCCGCCAGTGCGCGCTCGGATCGACCTGCGCACCAAGGCTAACCGCGCCAAAAAAGGACCAGGCTACGGTCGTCGCGATCAGTCGCGCAACGATGCGCGTGCGACCCGAGAGGACCCGCTCTTGTCGAAAGCTCACCGCAGCGGCGACCTGCCGTCCTGCAAACCGCTGGCGCACGGTCGGCTCAGCGCCCGGGCGGAGCCGAGGTCGACGCGGACGGCGATGCCGGGGCCGGAGGTGAGGCCGAAGTAGCCGGGTGGGTCTCGGGCGGTGATTCGAGACCCAGCTGACGAAAGTACGCCGTCAACCCATCCGCGACGCCCTCCGCATACCGCGCCTGAAAGCCCAGCGTCCGCAACGCCGCCTCCTGCTGCGGGATGATCACGAACGCTCCCTCGCACAACACGGCCGGCATCCAGGTCGGGCGGACCACTGCCAGGTTGTCGTAGTGCACCCCCAGGTCACGGAGGCCCATCGTCGTGACCATCCCCGCTTGTATCGCGCGCGCCAGGGCGAGCGACTGTGGATGGAAGAAGTAGGTGCCCGTCCCGTGCGAGGTAAACGGGTTCATCCCATCCGGCAGGGCGTTGAGATGGATCGACACCATCGCATTGACATTCCCCCGCCGAGCGATGACGGGTCGCGACGTGAGGGCAACGGCGTCCTGGGTTGTCCGCGTCATGATCACGGTCGCGCCACGCGCGTTCAACATTGCCTCGAGCTGCTGTGCGATCGCGAGTGTGGCAACGCCCTCGTACAGGCCGGTCGGCCCTGTCGACCCAGCCGGCGGGTGGCCAGCATCGACCGCGATCGTGAGGCCGCGGAGCGGTGCCGCAGGATCGACCTTGGGCGCTCGGCGCACTCGCAGCACGAATCCGGCCGGGGTCCAGAGCACCAGATAGCCAAACGGTGCACGCGAGAGATGCACGGTATAGCGTGCACGATCGCTCATCACTTGCGCCCACGCGACGTCCCTGACCAGCGTGTCAGGTGGTCCAGGCGTGTCGCCGAGCCGGCCGACGTACTGAATCAGATCCGTCGAGCCCTCGCTACCATAGAATGTGACATCGATGTCGTTGCCATTTTCCTCGACCAGATACGGCGGGCGGTCGTCGACGGCGAACGTGACATCTACCCAGTCCTTGGCCGGAGCAACGCGCACGACCCCGATCACCCGGTGCGGTGGGACTCGTTCGCCGCCCGGTAGCAGCGATTCGGCAACGACCGAGGTCGGTGCCGATGGAAGCGGCGAGGGCGAAGGAGGGGGAGACTCCGGGGGCGCGGCATGTGATTGACCGCGCCGCTTGGGCGAAACGAGTCGCGTATGCGAACCGTATCTCTTCCCACCACTCGGAGAGGGAGGGGGTGGCGATGGCCAGTCCTCGTAGATCGGAAGTCGCCGGATGTCCGTCGTCGAGATCCAGAATGTCGAGTGCGTCGTCGAGGCGCACCCGTTCGTACCCTGGGCTGCGGCCGGTCACCTCCACCAGCGTTCCGGGGAGGAGGAACCACTTGTATGTCCCCCCAGGAATCGGCCGGCCGATGACGAAGCGATCGGTATCAGGCAGCGTCGAGTCGCGCGCCGCCAGCATGACGAATCGCCCGCTGTCGGGGAAGGGTTCGTCGAGTGCAGACGCCGCGGAATTCGCCGCCGAGTCTGCCTGGGCAGCCCTCGACGGCAGGAGTCGAATCGGGTACGACAGGCGAGTCGTGTCCGGCCCAGCCACCGCCACCAGGTCGTATCGGGGTTGGGTGCTGTCCGGGACGGGGAGCCACGCCAGGAACGCCCCGTTCGGCTCCACCGACACGGCATGACCGTTGATCATGAGCGTGGCGTCGCCCGTGCCGACTGACCCCAGAATGAAGTTGGAGTCTCGCGTCTCAATGACTGCGTCCGGATGTGGATAGACCACGCTGATCCTGACTGGCCCTGTCACATGAGGGATATACGGAAGCGGGGCGGCCGTGGGCGACGCCGCGCTACCCCCTGCTGCCGCGGATCCGGTGACCGGCGGCGAGCCGGCCGCAGGCTTCGGGGCCGTCGACGGTCGCGACCCTCCGGCGCAGGCCGCGAGAGCTATGGCCACGCTGCTCAGCGTCGCGCCCTTCTGCCACCGTACCAACATCGCGCGGAAACTAACGGTGTGACGCATCTGGGGTTAGGGAGCGATGATTGGGTCGCAGCCATGCGGCAGCAACTCGAGACCCATAGGATATGTATGACGACTCTGACCGCCTCCCGTTCGATGTCTCGTGGCCCTGACGTCCGCTTAGTGCCTATCCGCCCCGCTGGACGTTACTTTCTCACTCCCACAGTGCGATGCACTGCACGCTCGCCGATACCCGTATCCGTTAGTTGCGCCCTCCCCACTTCCCCCTCCCCCTCTACCTCCTGCCTCCTTCCCCGTGCGGTTCCAACCAGGTCTCGCTGGCAAGGCGCGCCACCGCGGTTGATACGCGTATGACGCCGGTCCCGGGGGTGGTGTCGGAGGGCCGGCCGTGAGCCCTGCCGACCCCGTTGTGGTTCGAGTGTACGGCTGCTCGGACGTCGGGCGCACGCGCGACCACAACGAGGACGCGTTTGTCGTCGCGGACCTGGCGACTGCGGCGCCCATCGCGTTTCAGCAGGATTACACCGAAATGCCAGGCGACCATGGCGCGATGTTCATGGTCGCCGACGGCATGGGCGGAGCCGCCGCCGGCGAGATCGCAAGCTCGATGGCGGTCGACGTCGTGCTGCGGGAGCTCCAGTCACGCTGGGTGGGGGCAACGCCGGAACCGGATGCCTTTGCAAAGGCGCTGCTATCCGCCACGAGTACCGCAAACGACCGAATCCACCTGTTCGCCAAGGACCACCCCGAGTACCGTGGGATGGGAACGACCGCCACGGTCGCCGGCATTCTCGGCGACACCTTGTACATCGCACAGGTCGGCGACAGCCGCGCTTACCTCATCCGAAACGGTCTGGCGCGCCAACTGACAAAGGATCAGTCGCTCATGCAGCGCCTGATCGAGGCCGGCGAGATCACGGTCGAGGAAGCGGAGGTCAGCGAACGGCGCAACATTATCCTGCAAGCGCTCGGCCCCGAAGCCGTCGTCAAAGTCGACATCACGCACCAACCACTCCGCCGCGGCGACACGCTCGTGCTGTGCAGCGACGGTCTCTCGGGCCTCGTGCGTGATCGGGAGATTGCACAAGCAGTCCTCGAGGAGCCTGACCTTCGATCGGTGTGTCTCCGATTGATCGCAGAAGCGAACGAGCGAGGTGGACCGGACAACATCACGGTGGTCATCGCGCACTTCGACGGACCTGGCCTTTCAGACGCCGCTGAGACCGATCAAGTCGGCCACCAGATCTTCCCGGTCACCGACCTCGAGCCAGCGACCGATCCTGTCGCTGCGCCGCCGGCGAGCGCCGTCGACGTCAATCAGGCGGATGCCGATGGTACCGCTACTGCCGACGCCCCAGCGCAGCCGCCGAAGCGCCCCATGCGGACCAATACCCTCGAGATCGCCCCTCCCCGCCGCACCGCCGAAGCCCCGAGCCCGATCCGGGTCCCGCGTCTGCTCCCCCTCATCCTCGCCGCCATCGCGGTGATCATTCTCATCGTGTATCTGATGAGCTAGACGCTAGACGTTCGACGTTCGACGACCAACCTCGAGGCTAGCTGGATGCACTGTAGCTGGCCCTCAGGTTTGTTCGAACGTCGAACGTCTAAGCCGGTGTCAGTTTCCCCAACACTCGCGGTCCGAGCGCGCCAGTCGCACTGGGGACATTGCCCGGCTGACCGGCCAGGTGGAGCGCGGCGAGCAACGCAAAGGCGACAGCCTCCTTGGCTTCGCCATCGAAGTACACGTCGTCGAACAGGCGCACCACGCGGGGCGCGAGCGCACGCGTCAAGGCATCCACGAGCGCGGGATTGCGCGCGCCACCGCCGGAGAGCAGCACTTCGGTCACAGGCTCACCCACGAAACGACGGTACGCGTCCGCGACACTGCGCGCGGTCAGACTCACCGCCGTCGCCACGATGTCCGCATCGCTCGCCGCCGGCGCCGCGCGCCGGCATCGCCCGAGAAACGCCGACGCGTACTCCGCGCCGAAATGCTCCCGCCCCGTGGTCTTGGGAGGCGGTGCCGCGAAGTACGCGTCCTCGAGCAGCGCTCGACGACGCCCGGGATCGGTGTTCCTCCCCGCGCCATGGCTCCGCCCTCGTCATATCAATGATCGGGACGCAGCGCGCGCACCACGCCATCGATGACGATCACCCCCGGACCGGTGTCGAACGCGCGCACGAGAGCGAAGGGGTCTTGTCCTCTGGCTCGTGCCGTGCCGGCGCGCCGCGGCGCGCCATGGGGCGGTACGATCGTCAGGTTGCCGATCCCGCCCAGATTCTGAAGCGCGCGCCACTCGTGAAGCGACCCAAAGAGGACCGCGTCCGCCATGGGGACGAGCGGAGCCCCCTGTCCCGCCGCAGCCACGTCGCGCACGCGGAAGTCACTGACGACATCGAGTCCGGTTCGCTCGGCGATGACTGCAGCTTCACCGATCTGCCACGTCGAACGTCCTGGCTCGTGCCACACGGTCTGCCCATGTGACGCGATCGCGCGCACGCGCGTGCGCGGCACGCGGGCGGTCTCGAGGAGCTCGTTGGCCGCGTCCGCCAGCCACCCGCCGAGATCGAACCCGAGCTGACACCACTCCGCCGCGCTGACCGGTTGCTGAATCGCGCGCTCGAGGCGCTGCCGCTCGCTCGACGTGTAGGGACGCACTCGATGAGCCGAGCAGCTCACACTGCGTCGGCAGCCCTCCCCGATCGCCCGCAAAAAATTCGACGGCCGCCGCGGATATCCCATCGAGCGACGTCCCTGACATGAGCCCGACGAACATCTCGCGCGCCCCTGGCGGGTTGCTGATTCTGCCGCGCCCGCCGCGCGCACGCCGGCGCGCCCGCGGCGAAGCGACGACGAGCCGGGCTCACGCCACGCTGGGCGGCGGGCCCGGAACGACGCGTCGAACGACGCCGCCGGCTGCCTCGAGTCGACCTTCAGCCTCCGCGCGGTCGATACCGAGCGCCTGCATCACGATTGCGGTCTTCACGCGACCGTCGGCCGCGGCGAGCAGCGCACGCGCTTGCGGCCGCGGGATACCACATACCTCGACCATCATGCGTTCGCTCCGGGCGCGAAGCTTCGCGTTGGTCGCGCGTAGATCGACCATGAGGTTCCCATAGGTCTTGCCCAACCGAATCATCGCACCGGTGCTGATCATGTTGAGCACGAGCTTCGTTGCCGTACCCGCTTTGAGCCGCGTAGAGCCGGTGACGACTTCCGGTCCCACGATGGGCAAGATCGCGACATCGACGACGGCGAGCGCGTCCGGCGGTGGAGGCGAGCAAGCAACGAGCGCGGTCCGAGCACCGCGCTCGCGCGCGTACACCAGCGCGCCGAGCACGTAGGGCGTCGTCCCGGATGCGGCGATCCCAACTACGAAATCGCGGGCCGTGAGGCCGCGATGCTCGAGGTCGTGCGCGCCAGTCTCGGGACGATCCTCTGCGCCTTCCTGCGCGCGCGTCAACGCCGGCAGACCACCAGCGATCAAACCCTGCACCAGCTCGGGATCCGTTCCAAACGTCGGCGGACATTCGCTGGCGTCGAGAACACCCAGCCTGCCAGACGTACCGGCGCCCGCATAGAAGAGTCGGCCGCCCGAACGGAATGCGGCCTCGGCCAGATCGATCGCTTGCGCGATGACGACACGTTGGCTCGCCACGGCCGCCGGAACCACCGCATCTTCAGCGGCCATCAGGTCGACGATCTCGAGCGAGGACGCGAGATCGATATCGACCGTGCGCGGATTGCGGCGCTCCGTAAGACTCAGGTCGGCGGGATGCACCACGCGGTTCGCCTGTCGCGGCATTGGCGTGGGGGCTAAGTTACCGGGCGATGATCGCCTCCCGCAAGCAATTACGCTTGGCGAAGCCACACGGCAGTCGCCAGCGTCGCGCCGTTCTAGTGACGGCGGGCGTGGGCGTCCTTGGCGTCATCGCCGCAGTGCCGGTCACAACCGCCGCAGCACGGCGTGGCTCCCGCCTCCGCGTCGCGCGCTCCGTCCCGCGATCGCCGCGGCGAGTACCTGGACGCTCGGCGAGGGGCGGACCGCCACTGTCGCGCCGCACGCGATGATCGCGAGCAATAGTCAGTTGGCGAGCGCCGCCGGCGTGGAGATCCTCCGACAAGGTGGAAACGCCGTCGACGCCGCCGTCGCTGTCGGATTCGCGTTGGCCGTCACCCACCCCGAGGCCGGAAACATCGGCGGGGGCGGGTTCATGGTAGTCAGGATGGCGGACGGGCGAACCGCGGCCTTCGATTACCGCGAGGTCGCGCCGATGGCGGCCACGCGCGACATGTACGTGCGCCCAGATGGCGGTCCGTCTCGGGAGAGTATTGTCGGCCCCAAGGCGTCTGGCGTCCCCGGCTCTGTCGCAGGCATGGCCGCGGCGTTGCAGGCCTTTGGCCGGCTGCCGCTACGCACCGTCATCGCCCCCGCGCTGCGCCTCGCGCGCACTGGGTTCATCGTCGACACACCCTTCGCCCGTTCGATCGCGGGCTCCCGCGCCGAGATCACGCCTTATGCGGGCGCCGCCCTCTTTCTCCCTGGCGGCGAACCGCCGCCCGTGGGGTCTCGCTTCGTGCAATCCGGCGCTCGCTCGGACGCTCCAGCAGATCGCGGATCAAGGTCCGGACGCCTTTTATCACGGGCCTGATTGGAGCAGCGCTCGCCGATGAGATGCGTCGCGACGGGGGCCTCATCACGACCGAGGACCTCGCCCGATACCAGCCCGTGCAGCGCACGCCGCTGATCGGGAGCTATCGCGGATACACCCTCCTGACCATGCCGCCCGTTTCATCCGGTGGCGTGACGGTGCTCGAGACCCTCAATATCCTCGAGACGTTCGATCGACTCCCGCCGTTTGGCTCGACCGAGTACGTGCACGTGTTGGGTGATGCATTCCAGCGCGCGTTCATCGATCGCAACGGGAAACTCGGCGACCCGGCCTTCGTCGACGTCCCACTCGATCGATTGACGAGCAAGGCGTACGCGCAACAGGTGCGCGCCACGATAGCTCCAGACCGCGCAACGCCCACGAACCGGCTTGTGCCGGAGCTACAGGAGGGATCGCAGACTACGCATTACTCCGTCGTCGACGTGGACGGCAACGCCGTCTCGACCACCACGACGCTGAACAACCTCTTCGGCTCCGGGGTGTACGTTCGAGACGCGGGTTTCTTCCTCAACGACGAGATGGACGACTTCGCGACGCGCCCGGGACGGCCAAACATGTTCGGTCTGGTCGAGGGCCCCCAGAACGCGATCGCACCGGGCAAACGGATGCTGAGCTCGATGTCGCCCACGATCGTCCTGGACTCGACGGGCTCGGTATTCCTCGTCGTCGGCGGCGCGCGGCGGACCGCGCATCATTACGAGCACGGCGCAGGTCATCATCAACGCGATCGACTACCGCATGGGGCTCATGGAAGCGCTGTCAGCTCCCCGCATCCACGACCAAGCGCGTCCAGACTCGTTGCACTACGATCGCGGCGGCACTGGCGCAGCCCGTGCTCGACTCCTTGAGCGCCATGGGCTACACCACCATATCCGGCACCGCGAGTGGGACCTGCACCGCGTGATGCGCACGAGCGGCGGCTGGGCGGGCGCCGTGGATCCCCGCGCCGCCGGCGGCGCCGTCGGCTACTGAGCGCCGACCGCGACCCCCGGGGTTCCCCCTTCGCTTCTTCTACGGCCCGTCCAGCACCGTCGCAATTCGCCCGCGCCGGGGAATACAGACATCGAGCTGCATCGACCGGGGTGCGCCCGCGGTGTGGTCACCGCTCCCCGCGCCGGCGGCGGAACGTGTCAGTTCGTGGCCAAGTGGTTCGCCCAGGACGCCTGCCCCCCGTCGGGTGGCCCCCCGTCCGTGTCGGGTCGGGTGTCGTTCGTGGTCTATGCGACTCGCCGAGTGACGACGGACTTGATGTGCGCGGTCGCCGGATAACGGACGCCATCGATGTCGAGCGAATCGAGCGCGATGCCGATCTGTGCAGTCCCAGGGTGGTCAGCGCTCGGCGGCGTCACTGTCGTCACCCTGAAGGTCGCGAGCGAGCCCGCAGGGATCACCGCGCCGCTCGGTGAGCGGGAGGTGTCCGCAACAGTTGCCATGAAGCTGTCACCGGGATGATATGCGCTAGCGCACACATTGACATTCGAGAGCAGAACGACAGCCGCCCCTGATGGGACGGCGCCACGCTTTCGCGGGCCCGCGGATACATTGAGCGCGAGACTCCCAGTATTGACCGTGACCGTCTGAGCTTCGCCCACTGCACGTCCGCCGCCGTCGCGCGACGCCTCGCATGCGCCGTCGCACAGCGCGACACCGATCGCGAGGCACAAGGCCAGCGGTCGGGTCTGCGTCCCGATATATTGCGACATTGACTTATCCCTCGCCTGCGCGCCGACTTGTGGGCGCGATCGTCAGCGCCGGGATGCGGCGACGCACACGCGGGCAAAGCATATGCCAGGACTGAGTTCCCTTCGCTCCTTATGGCCGTACATGCGCCCGTGGCGCGTACGGCTGGCGCTTGGTCTCGGCTGTGCGATCGCGGCGGCGCCCTTCGCGCCATTGAGCACCTGGTTTCTCACCAAAGCGACCAACGATCTCAATCAGCACGCGCCGCTGCGCCAGACCTACGGGATGGCCGCGCTGATCATCGTTGCGTCACTCGCCAGCGCACCGTTTCGCTACGCGATGCGCGAGCTGTTCAACGGCGTGAGCCGGTACGTCGAGTATGATCTCCGGAACGCGCTGTTCGCGCACCTGGAGAGCCTCGACGCGGCCTATTTCGGCCGGACGCGCACGGGCGACATCATGGCCCGCCTGACCAACGACCTGAGCGCAGTCCGCGTGGCGGCCGGGCCCGCCATCATGTATCTGGTCAGCACCATCGCGGGCGCCGTGTTCGCGCTCGGCTTCATGCTGCAAATCAGCCCGCGCCTGACCGGCCTCGCGTTGCTGCCGATGGTCATCCTGCCGATCATGATGGTTCGGCTCGGGCGTGCGATTCACGAGCGGTTCGAGGCCGTCCAGGACCATTTCGGTACGCTGACGACGCGTGCGCAGGAAAACCTCTCGGGCACACGCATTGTCCGCGCGTATCGCCAGGAGTCGGCCGAGCTCGCGCGGTTCGCCGGACTCAATGACGAATACCTCGTTCGGAACATGCGCCTCGCCGTGCTCAACGGCATCATGAATCCGAGCTTCACGCTCCTCGCGGGATTGGGCGCTGTCATCGTGCTCGGCGCCGGGGGTGCCCTCGTCGTGCGCGGCACCATCAACGTCGGCGAGTTCGTCGGCTTCTCGATCCTGCTCTCCATGCTGACGTGGCCGCTGATTGCGCTTGGCTACGTCATCAATCTGTTCGAGCGCGGCGCCGCATCGATGGGCCGTCTCAACGAGATCTTCGACGAACGACCGACGATCGTCGACCCGCCCCATCCGCGCGCGTTGCCGCCGCTGGCTCCGACGGCGCGCGGCCGGACGCTCGAATTCCGCAACGTCGGCTTCCACTACCCGACGCGACCCGGCGAGCCCGTCCGGCCGGTCCTGCGAGACCTCTCCTTCACGGTGCCGGCGGGCACGACGTTGGGTGTCGTCGGCGCGACGGGCAGCGGCAAGAGCGCGTTGATCGATCTCATCCCGCGTCTCTTCGATCCGCAGGAGGGCGAGATCCTCATCGATGGCGTCCCGATTCGCGAGTTGCGCGTCGCGGATCTTCGACGCGAGATCGGGATCGTCCCGCAGGAAAGTCTGCTGTTCAGCGACACGATCGGCGCGAACCTCGCCTACGGGCGACCGGACCAGGACCGCAAGGCCCTCCGAGCCTCACGGAGTGGCTCGGATAGCCGCCATTGGCGGCCCTCGCACGCCGGACGAGCAGACCCGCTGGGCCGCGGACATCGCGCAGCTGGACGAGACCGGTGATGCAGTTCCCTGGCGGGTACGGCACGATGCTCGGGGAACGTGGCATCAATCTCTCCGGCGGGCAGAAGCAACGCGCCGCGCTCGCCCGCGCCCTCGCTCGTCGCCCGGCCATCGTCCTGCTCGACGATGCGCTCTCGGCCGTCGATACGCACACCGAAGCGGAGATCCTGCACGCGCTGCGGGATGCCGTCAGCGGACGCACGGCCGTGATCGCGTCGCATCGGGTCAGCGCGATCCGCGACGCGACCTGGATCATCGTGCTCGACGACGGGCGCATCGTCGAGCAGGGCCGCCACGAGGAGCTGCTCGCACTCGAGGGGCGGTACTGGTCGCTGCTCCGCCGCCAGCAGCTCCTGGACGCGATCGAGCAGGACGCCGCATGACGACGCACCCGCCGTCCGCAGCGAATTCGTCGCACCATATCCAAGTCCTCGTCGTCGAGGACAACGTGCTCGCTGCCGATGCGCTGCGGCTGTTGCTCGAGACCCAAGGCTATACCGTGCGGGTGGCCGCGTCGGTCGCGGAGGCCATGCGTGCGTGTGCGGATCGCCCGGTCGATCTCATGCTGCTCGACCTCACCCTGCCCGACGGCAATGGACTCGACGCCTTGGCAACGGCCAAGGTCGCCGGCACCACCCCGCGGATCACCGTCGCGCTGACGGGGCACGACGATCGCGCCTTGACGGAGGCGTGTCGGCGGGCCGGGTGCCGCGAGGTGCTCCTGAAGCCGGTCCAGCCAAGCGAGCTGCTCGGGCGCGTCGCGGCGTGGCTCGCTTGACGCAATTCGTCGAACGGCGGAGCATACCGCCGCGCCGGGCCGTTGCTCCGCTGGTACTACACGCTCAAGTACCGCGCCTTCCGCGAGCGAGCGCAGCCCGCGCGACGGCCGACGCGGGTTGCTGGCGCTCCAGATCGACGCGCTTGGCCTACGCCGATCTGCGTCGCGCGATCCGCCGCGGATACTGCCCGACCATCGCCCGGCTGCTGCGCGAGGAAGGCTATACGCTGCGCCGGTGGTTCTGCGGACTGCCGTCGGCGACACCGTATTGCCAGGCCGGCATCTTCTACGGCGAGAACGCCGGCATTCCCGCGTTTCGATTCTACGACAAGGCTCCTGCGTCGCGTCATCACCTGCAACGCGCCGGAGGGCGTGCAGTACATCCGCGACCGCATCACGGCACCCGGCGCGCTGGCCGGCGGATCGAGCTACGTCAACCTGCTGGACGGCGACGCGCAAACGGTCGCGTTCACCGTTGCGACCCGGCAGCGCATGTCGGTGTATCGGCGGCTGGGCGGCACGCGCATGCTGCTGCTCATTGCGCTCCACCCCATCCGGCTGCTCCGCATGGTGTGGTAGGCGGTCGTGGAGTGGCTGCGCGAGGAATGGGAGCGCCTGTGGGGAGAGTTGAGCGGGCGCACGACGCACGCCGAGGGGATCTTCCCCTTCCTGCGCATCCTCAGCAACGTCGTCGTTCGCGAGCTCCAGACGATGGCGATCCTGCTCGATCTCTACCTCGGCGTGCCCGATCATCTACAGCACGTTCATGCAGTACGACGAGCTGGCCCATCACTTCGGCCCGAGGAGTCGCCAGGCGCTGGCCGATCTGAAGCGCACCGACGCGCGACTCAAGGAGCTGCTGCGCATGGTTCGCGTCGGCGGCGGGCCGCGGCTACGATGTCGTGATCCTCTCGGACCACGGCATGACGCCTGCCGTGAGCTACCGCGTCGCGTTCCGCGAGTCGCTCGGCACGACCGTCGCCGGCATCCTCGCCGGCGACGCGCCGCGGCCCGGACGCCGCTCGCTCCACACGGTCGCGAGCTTCGCCGAAGACAGCGAGTACGCCGACGTCGGCGCGCAGATCCTCGATGCGGCAGCGCTCGTCGCGCCGCCCGACTACGGCCGCCTGCGCCATGCGTTACGTCGCGCCCGCGACTGGATGCGACGCCACTATGGACTCCGGGAGATCATCCTGCCGGAGAAATACCGCGTCGATGCCCGCAACGCGGTGGTCGTGACGTACAGCTCCTGCCTCGCGCAGCTGTACTTCGCGGACGACGAACGGCCCCTCACCCGCGCCGATGTCACGCGCGATCCGCGCCGATCCCATCTCTATTCCAGCGCTGCTCGCCCATCCCGGGCATCGGCCTCATCGCCACGCGCATCGCCGACGGCGTGCACGTGGAGAGCCGGCGGGGCCGCGCGATCATCCGCCAGGGCGACTCGACGTGACCGCGGGGACCAATCCGCTCGCGCCGTACGGGACCGACGAGCGCACCGTCGCGCGCCGTGGAGTCACTGGTCCGCCAACCCAATGGCGGCGATCTCGTGCTGTTCGGCGCGTACGATGGCCGACGAGATCGTCTCGTTCGACGATCAGGTGGGCGCCCACGGCTGCGTCGGCGGCGACCAGGCGTTCCCGTTCCTGATTACGCCCGCCGCAGCTCGGATCTGTCGGGCGCCTCGATCGAGGACGCCCGCGACATTCACCGCGTCATCATGTCGCGCTACGCCGCGCCCACGCGCCCGGAAATGTCATCTGTGGCCGGTCGCGGCGGCGGTGACGCCTCCAGAGCCGCCACATCCCGAGCGGGCGGCGCGCCCCGAGGGTCCGTGCCCACACCGTCGACGATGGCCCGGAAGTCTGGCCCGCTCAGTCGATCGGGGTCGGACCAGGCCTCCCCGCTCGCAAGCTGAAGTCCGGCGCACGCGCCATCCGACCGGCGCTGGACCCCGCGGACCACGGCAGCTACCGCGTCCAGCGGTGCGTCGGCTTGCACGACGATCTCCACAGCCCACGCGCCGCGCTCGCGCCCCTTCCGAGTGTAGCGATAGGTGGCGGTGTAGATGGCGTGGCGCGGCTCCGAGCGCGCAGGATCGACGATGTCATCGGCAGCCGCCGGCGCTCCGTCGTCGACCACGACGACCGCGACCGCGCTTTCCAACGGCCCTGTCGCAATGGTGGGAACAGATGGACCTCGATGATCCGCTCCGCTCCCAGACGCTCCGCTATCGCTCGCAGGAACCGCTCCGCGATTTCTGATACGCGAGCCGTGCCGAAGGCGCTCACCTGGCGAGTACCAGACCGAGACGTGCTTACCGGAGCCGGCTCACCGATGCCCGCGGGCATCGAGCTCGCGCTCGACGTAGAGTCGGAGGATGTGCATGAAGTCCTGGGCATTCGTGACGACGCCGAACGCCTGATGCGTGCCGCGGTCCTTCAGCTTGCTCACGACGAACTCCGAGGAGTCGACGCAGATCGTCGGTCAGCTCTCGCAAGCGACCCGTCCGGCGTTCGTGACGAACGCGGGCAGCATGTTGCCGGTCGCGATCGCGTGCAGCGCCGTGGCGATCAGGATCGCCATCGTCGCCTTGGTCGTGTGCCGCTTCATCGCGTCCTGCGCCGCGATCGCGTCGGTGACCACATCGGGCAGTGGCCCGTCGTCGCGGATCGACCCCGTCAGCACGAACGGCACGCCGTGCTCGACGCATGCGTGCATGATGCCATCGTGATGATGCCTCTGCCGCACCGCCGCTGCGATCGACCCGGCCGCGCGAACCTGATTGATCGCGCGCATGTGCAGGCCGTGGCCGCCGACGGCCGCCTGTCCCGTGCCGCTGATACCGAGCGTCGTGCCGAAGATCGATGCCTCGATGTCGTGGACGGCGACAGCGTTGCCGGCGAGCAGCGCCGCCGACGAATCCGTGCTCGAATGAACCACACCATGTCGGCTCGCGCCCGCGAGTGGACGAGCGCCGGCCCGGTGACCCAGATCGGGTAGCCGCCCCGCTCGCGCTCGTCGATGAGCAGCCGAGCCATGATCGCGTACTCGATCGGCTTCTCGCGGGACACCTCGCTCGTCATGAACTTGAACTCGCTCGGCCCGTCGGCGTCGAGGAACGCCGTGGCATGCACGTAGATACCCTGCGCTGCCGTCTTCGGCCACACCGACGGCGACGCGCTCGCCGCGCCTTGACCCGGCGACCCTCGCGCACCCACAGCTCCCCGCCGAATCCAGGACGAGGGCGGCATCCATCCGCGGCTCGCGCGGCAGCCGCCAGCCGCCGTCGATCCGGACGTACGTCGGCAGGTTGGTCGTCGCAAAGAAGCCGTCCGGGAGGACGCCGTCCGCCGGCGCGGGAACGAAGGTCGCGTCAGGCGCGCCGACGAAACGCGGGGCGAGGAAATCGGGGGGCGAGAATGCCGTCACCAGCCGAAAAATGGCTGCCGCGTCAGAGGAGCGCCACGGGATCTCGGTCCAACGCCATCCGCAGGCCGTCCGCGGCCGGGACTGGAAACCGCTGCACGAAGTACTGCGCCAGCCGCGTCAGGTCGGCCGGCGTGCTCGGCCTTGACCAGCATGTGCCAGCGCCATCGCTGCTTGATCCGCTCGACCGGGCACGGGGCCGGGCCGATGATCTGATGTCCCCGCCGCCATCGCGCGCGACGCAGTCGTCGCAGCCAATCTGCTCCGCGCGCGGCAAGGGCCTCGGTTGCCGCCTCAGTCAGTCCGCTGAACACGACATTGGCGAGCCGGACCAATGGCGGATACGGCGGCTGCGTGCCGGCCGGCCAGCTCCTCTGCAATGAAACCCGCGTAGTCGTGGGCGACGGCGCAGCTGAACGGCGTGGTGGCCCGGAACCCGCGTCTGGATGAACACCTGGCCGCCTTTGGGACCGCGCCCCGCGCGGCCGGCGACCTGGCTGAGGAGCTGAAAGCAACGCTCAGACGCGCGGAAGTCCGGAAGGTTGATGCCGACGTCGGCGTCGATGACGCCGACGAGCGTCACGTTCGCGAAATCGAGGCCCTTGGCGATCATCTGGGTGCCGAGCAGCATGTCGACCTCGCCGCGGCCGACTCGATCGAGGATCTCGGCATGCGCCCACTTGCCGCTCGTCGTATCGATGTCCATGCGCGCCACCCGTGCGGTGGGGAAGCGCTCGGCTCAGCAATCGCTCGACCTGCTGTGTGCCAAGACCTCGCCGGCGCAGCGTTGACTCGCCGCACCGCTCGCATCGTGCGTCACCGGAGCGTGATGCTGGCAGTAGTGGCACACCAGCCGCTCGGGCGATCGATGATAGGTGAGCGTGATGGAGCAGTGCGGGCAGACGGCCACCTCGCCGCACGCCTCGCACTGCACGAACGCCGCGTACCCGCGTCGATTGAGGAGCAGGATGCTTTGCTCTCCTCGCGCGAGCGTGCCGCGTAGCGCGGTCTCGAGCGGCGCGCTGATCACCGCGGCAAACGGGTCGGCAGGCGGCGCCGCCGGATCGGCGCCGGTCGCCGGCCGCCGCCGCAGATCGACGACCGTCACGCGCGGCAAGACGCCGCCGCCGACGCGCTCGGGCAGCGACAGGTAGCCGGTACTTGCCCGACGTCGCGTTGACCCACGACTCCAGGCTGGGAGTCGCGCTCCCGAGCACCGCGACCGCACCCGCGTGCCGCGCCCGCACGATCGCGACCTCGCGCGCGTGATAGCGGGGGGACTCGCCCTGCTTGTAGGTGCTCTCGTGCTCCTCGTCGACGATGATGCGCCCCGAGATCGGGGAGTGGCGCGAAGACGGCCGAGCGCGCGCCAACAGCGATGCGCTTGGCGCCGTCGCGGAGGGCGAGCCACGCGTCGTACCGCTCACCCTCGCTGAGCGCGCTGTGGAGCACCGCCACGCGGTCGCCGAACACGGCGCGAAACCGATCCACCGTCTGCGGCGTGAGTGCGATCTCCGGTACGAGCACGATCGCCGATTGGCCCTCGCTCGTTCACGACGCGACGGAGCAGCTCGATGTACACCAGCGTCTTGCCGCTGCCCGTCACACCGTGCAGCAGACAGACCTCCCCAGGCTGCGCTGCCATGAGCGTGCTGATCGCCGCAGTCTGTGCCGACGTGGGGCGGTGGCCGGCGGGCGGATCAACGCGTCGTGCGGCAAAGGGATCACGATCGATCACTTCGTCGATCAGCGTGAGCAGACCACGCTTGTACAGCGCCTGCACCACCGAGGGCGCGCAGCGCACTTGCTCGATCAGCAGCTCGACGGACGTGCGACCGCCGACCGATTCGAGGTACTCATAGGCTTCGCGCTGACGTGGAGCTCGGGCAAAAAGGCGCTCCCGTTGGAGCAGCGATGGCACATCGGTGCGCAGCTCGACTACGCGGCGGGTTTTTCGGGTAGGGTGCGGTGTCGCCGCTCCAGTAAGGGCTGCCGGCAGCGCAGCGCGGACCGCGACCCCCAGGGGGACGGCGTAATAGTCCGCCATCCACTGGCATAGCGTCATGAGCGGCGCGTCGAGGACCGGCGTGGCATCGGGAACGTCAAGAATGGGCTTGGGCGTTCCGCGGGCCGGCGGTGCATCGGCCGTACCGACACAGATCCCCACGACACGCCGCGAGCGAAATGGGACGATGACCCGCGTCCCGGGCACTAGCGGATGATCCGGCTCACTCTCGACTACGTATGTGAACGTCTGGAACAGCGGCAACGCCAGCGCGATCTCGACGAACCGCGGGACCGTCTGGAGCGCGCCAGGCGGCTCGCAGACCAACCCCGGCTCGGTCTCGCTCGCCCGAACACTGCCCGGCTCAGCAATCGACGCCATTGACGAAATATGGCGCCCCCGCAGCCACCGACGCCGCGATTTGGGCCCCTCTCTCCTTTCTCCTTTCCCCTGTCTACGAGCGCCCCGAGCGCGAGTCCGGGGCGAGGGGCTGGGAACCCGAAGCGGTTTTTCGAGCCAACCAGGAAAGCCGTGTCGCGGACGGGGACGCCACCTGGGCGAGGTACGCAATCAGGGCGTCTGCGACCTGGATACCCCGCTGAAACCGCTCATCGGGCGACTTCGCCAGACACTTCATGATCACGGCCGCCAGGGCCGGTGGCGTGCGCGAATCCACGACTTCCGGAGCGACTGGAGCCTCGTGCACGTGCTTGTAGCCCACGGAATACGAGTCGGCGCCATCGAAGGGCGGAAAGCCGAGCAGCATCTCGTACAGCATCACACCGACGGCGTACAGATCGCTCCGTCCGTCCACCATGCGTCCCATCGCCTGCTCTGGCGACATGTAGTGCGGCGTCCCCATCGCCCGGCCGGTGCCCGTGAGGCGTCCGTGGCGGCGCGCTGTCGCGATGCCGAAGTCTGTGACGATCGCATAACCGTCGTCATCGAAAAGGATGTTGTCCGGTTTGATGTCTCGGTGCACCACGCCACGCCGGTGCGCGTAGTCCAGGGCGCACGCGACCTGCGCGGCGGTCGATGCCGCGAAATTCGCCGGCACCGTACGCTCCCGGACCAAGCGGTCGGCCAAGGAGCCCCCACCAAAAAATGGCATCAGGAGATACACGATGTCGTCGGTGCTGCCGTAGTCGACGATGGGACAGATGAAGGGATGGACGAGATGAGCGGCCGCTTCGGCTTCGCGCCGGAAGCGCTCCCGCATCTCCTGCTCCTTCGCCAGCTGCGCGTGCAGGACCTTTGATGACCAGCGGTCTGCCCAACGACACATGCTCGGCGTAATAGACGTGCGCCATACCCCCGCTGCCCAAACGCCGGACAATGCGGTAGCGGTTGCCCGTCACTTGCCGAAGTTGCGAAATCTCCGAGTCCGGAGGCTCGCTGGCTGTCGCAGCCAGGGCTGGCAACGGACTCGCGCAGCGTGTGCATTGGACTGCGACCGCGCGATTCCACGTGCCGCAGTCGATACAGAACAGAGTGTTATCCTCCGAACTCGAGGCGCACGAAGTCGTACGGCGGCCACGGACCACTGAGCGCGATCTCGAGGCCCGACGCCCGTCGCGCCGCAACGGCCACGGCCTCGGTGAAATCGTGCCAACGTGACCGCTCCACGAGGAACGACGCACTGATATCGTCGACGTCACGTGTCTGCTGCGCCGACGGCGGCACGAGCGACCAAGCCAATGCGTGATCGCTGACTTCGTGAAAGACTTCGAACGCTCGGCCCTCGAGTTGCGGGGACTTCCCCGGCGAGTGCGGGTGGCCGCTTCGAGCCTCGACCGCTCGCCCCGCGCAACGGACGTGGACCCGTGCCTCGGCCCGGCCGTGGACGTACCGCACGGCTTCGATGAGCGGAGCGTAGTGCAGCTCGAGCCAGTTCGTGAGCGTGTCCAGGCGGCGGAAGACAACACCCGGCGGCACGGGCACGACCGATCGGTGCGCGAACAGCGCGGTCACCACGGACCGATGGACATCGAATGTCCGGAGGCGCAGGCCCCCGTCGGCCGGCCGGCACCTCGGCGACGACGGCGGCCAACTCACGGTAGCTCGCCAGCTGCACGCCGGCCGGCAGCGCCTCCGACGCGCCGGCATCGTTGTCAATGATGCCATACAGACGCATCGCTGGTGCCGGCCCGTGCGGACGCTTCATCTCGCCAACTTACAACATTGCCGCCAGGTGGGCGACGCAGGCCGCCGCCGTCCGCTCGACCGCATACCCGCCCTCGAGCGCGCTCACCATGCGCCCGCCGCACCAGACCGCGGCACGTGCGACGACCTCCCGGGTCAAGGTGTCGATATCGTCGATCTCGAGGGTAAAGCCTCCGAGAGGATCGCCGCGCAGCGAGTCGAAGCCCGCCGAGATCAGCACCAGATCAGGCCGAAAGTCGGCCGTCGCGAGGTCCATGCCGCGCACGAACGCGTCGACGTAGTGCTTCGGCGGCAGGTCGGGCGGCATCGGGATGTTCCAGACTGTACCATGCGGCCCTCGGTCCTCCGCAGCGCCCGTGCCCGGGTACCAGGGCCACTGGTGCATCGACACGAAGTGGATGCCTGGATCATCCTCGACGAGCGCTTGCGTCCCGTTCCCGTGATGGACGTCCCAATCGACGATCAGCACGCGGTCGAGGCCTCGCCGTAACCTCGCGTGGCGTGCCCCGATCGCGACATTGCCAAAGAGACAGAAGCCCATCGCCCGCTCGGCGAGAGCGTGGTGGCCTGGTGGTCGCACCGCGCAGACGCCCCGAACGGCTTCGCCGTCGATCGCGCGATCGATGCCGTCGAGCACGCACCCGACCGCCGCCGTCGCCGCCGCCCACGACCCGGGGCTCAACACGGTGTCCGGGTCGAGGTGTACGAGCTCGCCAGCGTCCGCGAGCTCCCGAATCTGCGCGACGTAGGCGGCGGCGTGGGCGAGCTCCAGATCCGCTTCGGTCGCATGCCGCCCCTCGACGTGCTGGACCGCGTGATAGACATCCGGCCGGTCACGCAACGCCCGAGGGATCGCCCGCAACCGCCCCACATGCTCCGGATGCCCCCACCCGGTGTCGTGCCGCCCGCAATCCGAATGTGAAATGAACGCCGTGGTCATCCGTGGAATGTACGGGGACGTCTCAAATCCTCACCGTTCACCCCGACGTCGCCCCTTACCACCCGCCGCGTGGCCTGTGGCCCGATGCATCCGTTACGACCTTACCGGCCGCCGACGTCGAAACGTAAGGAGAAAGATCGAGCCTTCCTTGGCGCCGGCATCCGATACGGTCGCGTCTTCGTTGCGCACTTCAACGCCGTTGAGCTTCATCACGAAGGCATCGCTGTCGCCAAAGTCGGGGTAGAGTATGTCGAGCGCGCGCTGCTTGACCACGCGCACTGGCGTCGTCGCAGGCACATCCATCCGCACCACGTCCCACACCTCGGGCATCTGCACGCGAAGCGTCAGTGCCGGCTCTCCCTCGGTCCCTAGTCGAATCGTCGCCGGCTGTGAGCGGAGCGTCGCGACGAACGGCTCCTGCTGGTTTGCCGCCGTGTCCGATCCGGCGCTCATACCACACCCTCGGCGGCGCTGGGCCCGGAAGCCGGAGGCGGCAGCGTAGTGAAGAATCGAGCCACTTGTTGATCGAACAAGTAGGTCGATCCTGTCACCGTCGTCGCGGCAGCATCCGCGGCCACGCCTACTACGACCTCTTCCCCACCCTGCCCTCGGAAGCTCACGTGTGTCGGGCCTTCCTGTTCGAGAAACGCGGGGTACAGACTGCTACGACGCAGGAAGAATTGCTTCGCTGCCGTCAACACGGCGGCCGGAGGGAGCGACGTGCGCGTCCGCTGGAGGGATCGAGTGGGAGGGGTGGATGACATGCCGGGAAATTAACTATCCGACAGTCGTGACATCCACCGCTTGATATTCGAGTGGAATCTCGACCGTGAATGTCGCCCCTTCATCGGGGGCCGACACGAGATCGATGTCGCCGCCGAGAAGCCGCGCCAGGCGGCGCGATAGCGCCAGGCCCAGGCCGGTACCGCCGTAGCGACGAGTCAGCGATCCATCCGCTTGTCGGAACTCATCGAACACCAGTCGCTGCGACGCGACGGGGACACCGATCCCGGTATCCTGCACACGGTAGAGCGCCCGGCCATGGGCCACCTCGATCGACGCAGTGACGACTCCCGAGGCAGTGAACTTGAATGCGTTGCTGAGGAGGTTACCGAGGATCTTACCCAGCTTGCGCCGATCACTCCGCATGTACGGCACGGGATCGTCGGGCAGTTCGATACGGAGCTCTGTGCGCTCTGAACGGCCCTTGGTCGTCGCGACCGCCTCGCGCAATGGGTCTCGGGGATCGAAGGTTTCGACGACGATCTCCATCCCCTCCCGGTTCAGTGAGGTCATCTCGAGCAGATTGTCGACCAGCGCCAGGAGCCGCTCGCTGGCATCCCGGGCGAGCGTGAGGTCGTTCTGCTGCCCCTCGGTGAGCGGCCCCGAAAATTCCTCCTGCAGCAGCGCAATGTACCCCATCACTGCAGTGAGAGGTGTGCGAAGCTCGTGCGTGACGTTGGATAGGAACTCGTCTTTGATCCGCCGAGCCTCGACCACGGCCAGATACTGCTGTTCGAGCTCCGCCTTCGACTCTGTGAGCGCCGCGTTCGCACGGCGAAGTTCTTCGATCAGCGAAGCTTTTTCTGCCGTGGCGGCCATCTGCGCCGCGACGATGCGCAACAGGCCGCGACGCTCGCTGTTCAGGGCGCGGACATCGGAGAAATAGAAGGTCACCGCTCCGAGGACCCGGTTGCTCGTTTGCAGCGGCAGCGCGATCAGCGCCCGAAACCCCAGTTCGCTCGCGACCTCCTGCCAATCTTCCAGATACGGATCGGCAAACACATCGGGCACTTCGATCGCGCGCCGTTCGCTCGCCGCCTCACCACTCGGCCCGAATCCCAGGCGGACCCGCATCTCGCCCAGCCACGGCTCATACCGCTTCGGCCAGTTGTAGGCGGCCGTGAGCCGCATGAGCTCCGAGGCGCCGTCGATGAGGTACACGGATGCGAAAGTGGCGCCGACCACAGGGCTCACGCGCTCGAGCGCGAACCGAAACACCTCTTCCGGCCGATCCGCCGTCAGGAACGCGTGGACGATCTCGCGGACTGCCATGAGCTCGCGCACAGCAGCCTCGGACGAGATCGCCGGGATGCTGTCGGGCGAGGGTGAATGGACGCGCTCGGCTGCAGCCGAGAGCGATTTCGTCACGGTCCAGGCCTGAAGTCCACTAACATCAATCTACACCGATAGTTGCGAAGGGAACAGAAGAACTGTTCAGGCGTCAACGGCGCGCTGATCCCCGCCGTTCAGACCTACCCGACCAGTCTCGTAACCGCGTCCACAACAGGCGCGAACGACAGCGCTTGGCCACTTACTCGTGTCGCCACCTCGTCCGCGAGCTCCCGCTGCCCTTCGTTCAGCAGCTGGCCTATCAGCCACGGACCTGCCCGTGGATTGCGGAACCAGTCATCGTCGAATCGCTCGGTCAATACCGTGGCCAGAAGCGCGCCGAGCTGCCATGCCCGCAGATATCGCGCAGCGTAGAACCGCGAGTCGACGTCAATGAATGCGTCCGCACGCTTGTAACGAAAGGAGGTCGCCGCGCTCAGCGTCTCGACGTAGAGATCACTCAGCGTATCCCAGTTGGCGTCGGTCGCGTAGAGCTGCGCTTCATAGATCAGTTTCGCGCAATACCGCCTGAGGAATTGCAGCTCTTCGAGCGCGGCCGCACGGAGGAAACCCGGGAGCTGTTTCTTCCCGAGCCCCGAGTACCGGAGCAACCACGCCGGCGTCTGCGTGAGATGGTCGAAGAGCATCGCGTAGCTCTCCGTGACCGAGTTGTCCCCGACCCACCGGTATTCGAACGGATAGTCCGGCCGCGTGTAAGCGAAATGGAGCGCATGGCCGAGCTCGTGCAGCAGCGTCTGGTAGTCGGTCTGCCCGCCGTGCGGGCGCATGACGAGATAGACCTCTTCGGGCACGCGCACTGGAGCGCAGAACGCGCGAGAGCGCTTCCCCTCCCGCTCGCCCACATCGTAGCGGATTCGGCCGTTGGCTGTCGGGTCGATACCCATCTCGGTCACCTGGCCGCGGACGATGGCCTCCATCTCGCGACCCGGGAAGTACTGATCGAACTCGGGCGCTCGCAGCAGTGCGAGGGCATCTGCACGTGTGAGCTCGTTGACCGGTACGCCAAGGGAGCGTCGCACCGCGTCTGGCAGGAGATCGTCCCACATCGCCTTCGTGTCCGCAAGGCACGCGCGGCACTGGCCGAGCAGCGCGTCGAGATCGACACCACTCAGCGTCGTGAAAGTCGCGTTGTAGTTGTCAGCCAGCTGTAAGCCCTCGACGAAATCGCGTTCTCGTTGGAGACGGTCACGCCGGATGGGCACAAGCTCCCGCTCGACCAGGGCCGCGCGCGCGTCGTCCAGCGTCAGTCGCTCCTTCCGATTCGCGAGGTTCGCCAATTCGATCGGCACGCGCTGGTACGGGATGGGCCCGCGATCGGGCACGTCCACGATCGCACTGGCTTCCCATGCGATCTCGCGTTCCTCCAGCAGCGCGACGGCACGCCCGGCCTGCGACTCGACCTCCCATTCCAGAAGCAGTCGCGCGGATCTGTGCGCGTCAGAGCCGCGGCTCGCACCCGTGAATGCATCCCGCAACAGCTCGATCGCGTCCCTCCCCAGCACGCCAGCGTGTCGCCGATAGATCGGCTGCAGTTCGGCCGTCGGCTTCAGACCGGCGTGTGCGAGATAGAACTCGCGAGACACCTCTTCCATGAAGGCCTGCCCGCCCTGGCGGAGCCCTTCCATTGTCAACACCGGTCACCCTCGACACATGCTGACGTGCCCGAGTGTACGTGTCGTCTACTTTCTACTTTCAGTATCGCTACTTTCTCGGGCCCGTAACGCCCGCGGCCGATGGGGGCGACACATTGCGTCGCCTGCCAGTGTGTCACCGCCCGCACGCACTTCGGCCCGAACCGCGGATTCATCGGCCCACCCGCTCCGCGAGATATGTCGCCAATGCGCTGGCCGCCACGCGGTCTTGGGTCAGCGAATCGCGATCGCGGACCGTCACCGTGCCATCTGCCATTGTCTGGCCATCGATCGTGATACAGTATGGCGTTCCGACTTCATCCTGGCGCCGATAGCGGCGACCAATCGACCCCGACTCGTCGTAGAACACCGGCAGCGTCCGACGAAGCTCGGCCGCGAGCTTGGTTGCGAATTCCGGCATACCGTCCTTCTTGACGAGCGGAAACACGCCGGCCTTGATCGGTGCCAGTGATGGGTGCAGGTGGAGAACCGTCCGGCCTTCGGCTTCGCCGGGCACCGCTTCCTCGCGGTACGCGTTGACGAGAATCGCCAGTGCTACGCGGTCTGCGCCAACTGATGTCTCGATCACGTACGGCACGTAGCGACGATTCTGCGGCTGGTCGAAGTACTCCAGCTTCTTGCCCGAGTACTCCTGATGCTGCTTGAGGTCGAAGTCACCCCGGTTGTGGAGTCCCTCGATCTCCTGGAACTCGAGCGACCCACCGAAGTCGAACTCGATATCGAACGCCGCTATGCGCGTAGTGCGCCAACTCCTCTTTCGTGTGTTGGTGAAACTGCAGGCGCTTGGGATCGAGGCCGAGAGCTTCGTGCCAAGCAAGGCGCTCGGCTTTCCACCGCTCGAACCACGACATGGCCGTGTCGGGCTCCACGAAAAACTGCATCTCCATCTGCTCGAACTCACGGGTTCGGAAAATGAAGTTCCCCGGTGTGATTTCATTGCGAAACGCTTTGCCGATCTGCGCGATGCCGAAGGGGATCTTCTGGCGAGTCGACTGCTGGACGTTCAGAAAGTTGACGTAAATCCCCTGCGCTGTTTCGGGACGGAGGTACACGACGGACGCGCTCTCTTCGACCGGCCCCATGAATGTCTTGAACATGAGGTTGAACTGGCGCGGCTCGGTGAGCGCACACGCCTCCCACTCGCCCGGCCGTTTGCTCGGCTTCTGGAGGCAGCGGGCATCGGCCAGCTTGTCGGCGCGGAATCGGCCTTTGCACGTCTTGCAGTCGACGAGCGGATCGGTGAACCCCGCCACGTGTCCGCTCGCTTCCCAGACGCGGGGGTGCATGAGAATCGCGGCGTCGAGGCCTTCCACGTCATCGCGGGACCGAACCATTGCGTGCCACCACCGGTCCTTGATGTTGCGCTTCAGCTCGACCCCGAGCGGCCCGTAGTCCCACACCGACCCCGTTCCACCGTAGATCTCCGACGATTGAAAAATGAAGCCGTGTCGCTTGCACAGCGACACGAGCTTGTCCATCACGTCTGGGTAGGTGGGGGGCATGGCTGAAGGGCAGTGGAGAAGAGCAACGGAGCACCGGTCGTGGGACCTCCGGTTCGTGCTCCGAATGTCAGTGTTGTCGGGCTAGGGCGCGGCCCACCGACAGGCGGCGCGCGATCAGCGCCCCATGCCCACGTCCATTCTCAATGAAGACCTTGTTTGCGTCGTTGCCCTGCGCGAGCACTCCGGCGATAAACACGCGCTCGACATCAGTTTCCATCGTGGCCGGATCGAAGACCGGCACGCCCGTGTCAGGCTGCAGGGTCACGCCCAGCTGTTGGAGCAACGTCGTATCGGGCGTGAAACCGGTCATGAGGTACACCCGGTCGGCACGCAGCCGCTGCGTCCCGGTCGGGCCCTCGACCAATACGGCATCGACTTCGATGCGCGTCGCCCGCGAATTCCAATGGACGGCGATCGACCCGTCGGCGAGTCGATTGGTGATGTCGGGGAGCACCCAGGGTTTGACGTTGCTGTCGAGCCGGTCGCGAAAATGAACCATCGTCACCTTCGCGCCGCATCGCCACAGGTCGAGCGCCGCATCGACGGCCGAGTTGCCGCCGCCAACGATGACGACATCGCGACGGAATGCCTCGTGACCCTCGGCGTAGAGGTGCGTGACGTGCGGCAGCGTCTCGCCGGGAATGTGGAGCAGATTGGGATTGCCGAAGTATCCCGTCGCGACGACGATCGCGTCGTATGGTGCTTCGACTATGCCGCGCGCCGTCTCCGAGCGGACGACGAAATGCTCGCCCGCCGCGCACGATGTCGACCACTGGCTCATACAGGCGCAGGAGCAGGCCAAAGTGCTGGACGGCCATCCGGTAGTATGCCAACGCTTCGCGCCGCGCCGGCTTCTCGCCGGCGGTCACGAATGGCAAGCCGCCGATCGAGATCTTCTCCGCGGTCGAGAAGAACGTCATGTAGGTGGGATAGCTGGCGATGCTGCTCACGAGGCACGACCGGTCGTAGACGACCGGCCGAGCGCCCGCCTGCTTGAGCGCGATCGCCGTGGCGAGACCGCAAGGCCCCGCCCCGATCACGGCGACGGACGTCGTGCTCGGCGCGCCTCCCCGTGTCATGGCTAACCCCTGAGAATCCGGCGCCTGCTGTCGACGTTGCGCCATCACACGTGCGCCGCTCCAGCGAGCTCGATGATCTGATCACGACGGGTCCCGACACTCACGAAACGGATCGGCGCGTCGACCAACTCTTCGATGCGGTCCAGGTAGCGTCGGGCCGCGACTGGCAAATCATCGAGGCGGCGGACGTCCGCGGTGGATTGCCGCCACCCATCGAACCACTCGTAGCGAGGCACCGCGTCCTCGAGCGCGACCAGATCGCCGGGGAATTCGGTATGCTCGGTGCCGCCCAGCTCGTAGCCCGTGCAGATCGCGATGCGATCGAGCGTATCGAGCACGTCGAGCTTCGTCACGGCCAGACCGCTCAGGCCATTGAGGCGCGCGGCGTACCGCACCACGACCGAGTCGAACCAACCGCATCGCCGTGGTCGACCCGTGACCGCGCCGTATTCGTGTCCCAGCTCGCGCATCCGAGCGCCCAGCGCATCGTCGAACTCGGTCGGTAGCGGACCATTCCCCACTCGCGTCGTGTACGCCTTCACCACCCCCAGCACGGCATCGATGGCAGTCGGCGCAATACCAGCGCCGACTGCGGCACCGCCGGACGTCGTGTTGCTCGAGGTGACGTAGGGGTACGTGCCGTGATCGACGTCCAGCAGTGACCCTTGCGCGCCCTCGAGCAGCACCGCCGCGCCCCGACGGATCGCGCGATGCACGCTCAACCCCACATCGTCGGCCAGCGCGAGCAATCGTGGTGCAAGCGCCTCGAGCGTGGCGACTGTCTCGGAGACGTTCGCGCGTTGCGATGATCCGTACGTCTCCAGCAGTCCGTTCGCGTGATCCACCGCGCGTTCCACGAGGCCCCGCAGATGCAGGCGGTGCCGCAAGTCGAGCACTCGGATCGCCGCGACGAGCGATCTTGTCCTCGTACGCCGGGCCGATACCGCGCCCGGTCGTGCCGATCTCACGGTTCGCGGAGCTCTCCGCATCCAGCAGCTTGTGGTACGGAAGCACCAGATGCGCGCGATCACTCACGTACAAGCGGCCCTCGACGTCGACACCAGTCTTGACGAGCCGGTCGATCTCGGTGAAGAGCGTCTCCGGATCGAGAACCACGCCGTTGCCGATCGCGCATCGCACCCCGGGGTGCAGGATGCCGCTCGGGATCTGCTGGAGGATGAAACAGGACGTGCCCAGGTCGACCGTGTGCCCGGCATTCGCGCCGCCCTGGTAGCGCACGACCCAGTCAGCGCGCTCAGCCAGCACGTCGACGAGCTTGCCCTTGCCCTCGTCGCCCCACTGGGCGCCGACGACGACCACCGTCCGCGTGTCCGAGTCGAACATGTTGTGAAAAGTACAGCCGTCGCGAGCCGGCCGTCAGCCAGCCAATCCCATCCGCCCTTTCACTTCATGCATCGTCTCGCGCGCGATCCCGCGCGCGACGCTGGCGCCGGCTGCAAGGACGTTCTCGACCACCTCGGGCTGCGCCCGAAGCGCTTCCGCGCGTCCGCGGATCGGTCCGAGCGTCCGCTCCATCCCCTCGAAGAGCACTCGCTTGCAGTCGATACAGCCCCAACCGGCGCTCCGGCACTCCCGTTCCACGGTTGCCACCGTCTCAGGCGGATTGAAGCCGCGATGCAGGTGGTAGATGTTGCATACCTCGGGCGTCCCCGGGTCAGTTCTCCGAACCCGCTTGGGGTCGGTCACCGCCGGCCGCAGCTTCTCCCACACCTCCGTCCGGCGACTCGAGCAGCCCGACGGTGTTCCCCATCGACTTCGACATCTTGGCCTGGCCGTCGAGGCCCATGATACGACGGGTCGGTGTCAACAGCGCGGCCGGCTCGGGGAAGTATGACCGATCGGCCGCGAAGCGTGCGTTCCACCGGCGGGCGATTTCCCGCGACAACTCCAAGTGCTGGACCTGGTCCTCGCCCACCGGCACCGTGTCGGCGCGATACAGCAGGATGTCGGCTGCCTGGAGGACAGGATAGTTCAGCAACCCCGCCGCGACGCTCTCCTGCCGTTGCGCCTTGTCCTTGAACTGGGTCTGGCGTTCGAGCTCGCCGAGCGGTGTGATCGTGTTGAAAATCCAGGCCAACTCGGTATGTTCCGGCACCGCTGACTGCACGAAAAGCGTGGCCACAGCGGGGTCGATACCGGCGGCGAGCAGCGAGACGGCTAGCTCTCGAGTGCGAACGGGGAGCTCACGCGGATCGTATGGGATCGTGATCGCGTGATAGTCGACAATGCAGAAGAACGACTCGAAGCGGCCTTGGATGCCGACCCAGTTCTGAACCGCGCCGAGGTAATTCCCGATGTGGAGCTCACCTGAGGGTTGGATGCCGCTGAATACGCGGGTGCTCGCTCGTGTCATCGCGCGAAGGTAGACGAGGCCGCGGACGGTCGCAAGCGACCACTTCTCGGAGTGGCCGGTCGCCCGCTTCGGCGCCACGCGCTGCGAAAGAATCAGCAGCGCCACAATCGGCCCGTAAGCGGCGCCGCAAGAACGTGCCAGACGCAACGGAGTTGCTGGCAATAGCAGTGGAGGCTGCCGCCGCGTCCGCGAGCGTCCTCAAGGCCCACGTGGGCGGCCTCGCGCAGCTGAGTTGGGAGGAGAAGGCCCCGGCAGACTACGTCACGACGGTCGACCGAGCGTCCGAGGAGGCACTCCGCGCCGTGATTCGGGATCGGATGCCGGACGCGCGCGTCCTGGGGGAAGAGCTCTCGCCCGATTTGGCGGGTGCGCGCGGACGGGAGGCGCTCGATGGGGTGGTGTTCGTGGCCGACCCGCTCGATGGAACCACCAATTACCTCCACGGCTTCCCCGAGTACGCCGTCTCGATCGCCGCTCTGGTCGACGGGGTCCTCACCGCGGGCGTCGTGCGCCACGGTGTAACCGATGAGCTCTACACCGCGACGCTGCGCGGTGGCGCCTACCGCGAATGGGCGGCGACTCAGTGTGTCTCGAATCACGGAGCCCAGTCCGAGCCCTCATCGGCACGGGTTTCCCCTTTTCCCAACTCGAGTCGCTCGGCACGTACCAGCCCCAATTCGCCGCGGTCGCGCGTCATACCGCCGGCATGCGGCGAGCCGGCTCTGCGGCGCTGGACCTGGCCCGATTGGCTGCGGGGCAGTTCGATGGATTCTGGGAGCTGAAGCTCGCGCCATGGGACATCGCGGCCGGGATGCTGCTCGTGCGAGAAGCCGGCGGCGTCGTCACGGACCTCGGCGGACGCGTGGCCCCCGTCGCACACACCGGCATCGTCGCCGGCAACCCAACGATCCACGCGTGGCTCCTCGACACCCTCCGCTCAGCAACTCCGAGCTGCACCTCAGGCACCACGATGTTGTGGTCTCCTGACCCCAGACTCCCAGCCCTCCGTAGTTCCATGCCCTTGATCGAATGCGTCCCCAATTTTTCCGAAGGTCGCCGAGCGGACGTCGTGCGGCAGATCCGCGAGGCGATCGCTGCCGTCCCCGGCGTGGTCGTCCTCGATGTTTCGTCCGATCCATCGCACAACCGGACGGTCGTCACTTTCATCGCCCCAGCGGACTCCGTCGCCGACGCCGCCTTTGCCGGCGTCCAGCGCGCGCACACGCTCATCGATCTCCGCGCCCATAGCGGTGAGCATCCACGAATAGGCGCGACCGACGTCGTGCCGTTCATCCCGCTGGAAGGCGCGACGATGGACGACTGCATCGCGCTCGCACGGACGTTGGGGGAGCGCATTGGCCGCGAGTTGCACATCCCCGTGTACCTCTACGAGCGTGCGGCCTCCCGACCCGACCGTGAAAACCTGGCCGACGTCCGCCGTGGGGAGTTCGAGGGCCTGCGCGAGGCGATCCGAACAGACCCGCAGCGCGCGCCCGACTTCGGCCCGCGCGAGGTGCACCCGAGCGCGGGCGCCGTGGCAGTCGGTGCACGCCCGTTTCTCGTCGCGTACAACGTCTATCTCGGGCCGTCGAGCAACCTCCCTGTCGCGAAGGAGGTGGCGAAAGCGGTCCGCGGATCCTCCGGCGGCTTGCGCTACGTCAAAGCGCTCGCACTCGATGTCGACGGACAAGCACAGGTATCAATGAATTTGGTCGACATCGATCGGACGCCACTGTACCGCGCGTATGAAGCAGTGCGCAGGGAAGCGGCCGCTCACGGCGTCTCGCCGACCTGGAGCGAGATCGTCGGACTCGTGCCCGAACGTGCGCTGCTCGATGCCGGCATTCGACACGTACAGCTGCGAGGCTTCACCACCGACCAGCTCCTCGAGCGCAAAATTCGGTCAGCGGTCGCTCCGGCGCCGACGCTTGCCTCCTTCCGCGACGCCGTCGCGGGCGCGACGCCGACCCCGGGTGGCGGGAGCGTCGTCGCACTCGTGGGCGCGTTGGCGGCCGCACTCGCGCAGATGGTCGCCGGGCTCACCGCCGGACGGCCCAAGTACGCAGCAGTCGATGCGGCGATGCGAGAGGTCGCCCGAGAGGCCAACGCGCTCGGAGCGCTACTGTCCGCTCTGGTCGATCGGGACGCCGACGCGTACGGCGCTGTGGTCGCCGCGTACAAGCTGCCGAAGGAGCCGGATGCCGCGGCTGCGGCCCGGCGCGCCGCGATCGCCGACGCGACGATCGGTGCGACGATGGTCCCGCTCGATACGGCCCGCGCATGCGCTCGAGTGGCCGAGTTGGCGGCGCGTGGTCGCAAGCCAGGGCAACCCCAACGCCGTCTCGGACGCTGGCGTCGCTGCTCTGCTGGCGGAAGCCGCGACGCGGGGAGCCGCCTACAACGTCCGCATCAATGTCGCCGCGCTCGAAGATCCGGCGCGCGGCGCACCGCTCGCAGCCGAAGCCGACGCCCTGGTACTCGCCGTGCGGCAAACGGCAGCGAGGGCGACGGCGGAGGTGGAGAAAAGATTATGAGCGGACGGGTCTGGGGTCTTGGGTCTTGGGTCTGTGGGTCTTGGAGTCAGCGGGTCAGGGGCAGGGAACAAATCGCAAAGGTCGATCACGGTGCGCCGCGACCGACCTTGGACCGGTAGGGGCGACGCATTGCGTCGCCCGTCGTTGCCGTTCCCAAACCCCAAGACCCGCCGTTCGGCCCCTACGCCGCCGTCAGCACCCTCGGCCCGTCTTCCGTAATCGCGACCGTATGCTCGAAATGCGCCGAGCGCTTGCCGTCAGCGGTGACGACGGTCCACTTGTCGGGCATCGTGCGCGTGGCCGGCACGCCAAGATTGACCATTGGCTCGATCGCGATCGTGAGTCCCGGTACGAGCTTCGTCCCGAATTTGGGCTTGCCCTCGTTCGGGACTTGCGGCTCCTCGTGCGGCTCGAGGCCAACGCCGTGCCCAACGAGGTCCTTGGCCAGGGAGAACTTCGCGCGGTGTACGACCGCCGAGATGGCGGCGCCGATGTCGCCCGAATGATTCCCCGGTAACGCCGCAGCGATACCGGCGGCGAGCGCTTCCTGTGTCACGGCGAGCAGCCGCTCGAACTCGGGTTGAATGGCCCCGACGCCGACCGTGATCGCCGCGTCGGTATAGTACCCTTCGTACTTCACCCCAACGTCGATCGACAGGATGTCGCCCTCGCGAAGCACCCGCGTCGGCGACGGGATGCCGTGCACGATCTCCTGGTTGATCGACAGGCAGGTGCTGCCGGGAAACCCGTACAGGCCCTTGAACGCGGGCACGGCACCCTTGTGGCTGCGAATGAATTCCTCGGCCAGTTGATCCAGCTCGCCAGTCGTCACGCCAGGCAGCGTTCGTGACGCAAGCAGACGGAGCGTCTTCCCCAAGATCCGGCCGCCCTTGGCCATGATCTCGATCTCTCGCGAGGACTTGAGCTGGATCATGCGGTCATCGTCGCGCAATCGGTAACCAGACACGGTGCACAGAAGTTAATAGCCCCACGCCTCGGACGGTCGGCCCTCGGCTCACCAGCATGAGCGCCGGCGCCGATGCCGCTGGCGCTCCACCTTTACATCTAACCGCTAATTGCCAATCCCGAGCTTCTGTAGCCCGGCGGTCACCCGAGCCGCCACGTCGTCGAGCGTCCCGAGCGCGTTCACCCGCACGATAGGCGCACCGTGCGACTCGTACCAGTTCAGCACGGGCGCGGTCTGCGTGTGGTAGACCTGCAGACGGTTGCGGACAGCGTCTGGTTCGTCGTCGCGGCGCCGTACCAGCGTCCCGCCGCACTTTTCACATCGGGTCCCCGGCTCGAGCCCCGTGTACGGGGTCTGGCACCGATCGCAAACCGTCCGGCCGCTGATCCGACGCACCAGCTCGTCGTCGCTGATCTCGAACAGGATCACACCCGTGAGCGGCCGTCCAAGCTCGCCGAGCAGTCGCTGGAGCCCTTCGGCCTGCGGCACTGTCCGGACGACGCCATCGAGGATGGCCCCGCGCGGCTGCCGCTGCCGAGGCCAATGTCTCTTTCATGATGCCGAGGATGACCGCGTCGGGGACGAGCGCGCCGCGGTCCATGTACCCCTTGGCCTCGAGCCCGAGGCGCGTGCCCTCGTTGACGGCCGCCCGCAGAATGTCGCCCGTACTGATCTTGGGGATCCGCAGAGCTCGTCCGCTAGCCGCTCGCCCTGTGTCCCCTTGCCCGCCCCAGGCGGCCCGAGCAACACGAGGATCGCATCGCCCGCGGTTCCGGAGGCACTGCTCCCACCGCGGGCGACACCCACGTCAGTACCCGCCGACCGGTGCTCCCATGCGGCCCGATCGCAGACGGCTCCCCTTCTTCATGAAACCGTCGTATTTCCGAAGCAGCAGGTGTTGGTTCATGTTCGTGATCGTGTCGAGCGCGACGCCGACGACGATCAGGAGCGACGTGCCGCCGAAGCGGAATGGAACGTTGATCTGGTCCGCAATGAAGAACGGGATCAGCGCAATGAACGTGAGGAAGATCGCGCCAGGGAAGGTGATCCGCGACATCACCTCGTCGATGTACTCGGCTGTCTCGCGTCCCGGGCTTCACGCCCGGAATGAATCCGCCCTGCTTCTTGAGATTCTCGGCCAGGTCCACCGGATTGAAAATGATGGACGTGTAGAAGTAGGTGAAGAACACGATCAGGACCGCCGTTCGACATGTAGTACGCGACCGAGCCGGGCCGGAAGACGTCGGCGAGATCCCGCGCCATCGGCCAGCGCGTGCCCGCGAACTGGGCGATGGCGCCCGGCACGACGATCACGGACTGCGCGAAGATGATCGGCATGACGCCAGCCGAATTGATGCGCAGCGGGATGAAGCTCTTCGCGCCGTCCCGCATGCGGCCTCGCGCCATCGTGCGCTGTGGGATCTGAATCGGTACTCGGCGAGCGGCGACGGTGATCGCAATGACCCCCGCCACGACGCCCACCATCACGAAGCCGAGCGCGATCAGTTTGACGACGTTGGTGGCACCCGTGCTGACGAATCGGAACGTGTCGAAGATGCCTGGCCAGAAGCGCTCGATGATCGAGAAGAAGATGATGAGGCTCGCTCCGTTACCGACGCCGCGCTCCGTGATCTGCTCACCGAGCCACATGACGAAAATCGCGCCGGTCGTGAGGAACAGCACCATCTCGACCTTGAACCCGAGTCCGGGGTTGGCGACTGCACCCGGCAGCGACTCGGTGAACAGGGCGAAGCCCCACGCCTGCACGACCGCAAGCGCCACGGTGAGGTAGCGGGTCCACTGGTTGATGCGCTTTCCGGCCCTCCTCCTCCTTCTGCATCTTGTCGATCTGCGGCACGACGGCACCCGCGATCTGCATGAAGATGCTTGCCGAGATGTACGGCATGATGCCGAGCGCGAAGACGGTCGCCCGCGACAGCCCGCCGCCCACGAACAGGTCGTAGAGGCCGAGCAGGCCGCCCTTACCTTGATTGGCGAAGAAATCGGTGAGGGCGATGACGTCGACGCCCGGGACCGTGACGTGCGAGCCGACGCGGTAGATCACCAGGCAGAGCAAGGTGAAGAGGATCTTGTCCTTCAGCTCCGTCGTCTTCCAGATATTCGCGACCGCTGCCGCGGCGCTGGCCTGTGCCATAGTGGCCCCTGCATGAGGACAGTGGGACCACCGAGGTGATCCCCCAACGAATTTATCTAACGCGCACTACTCTTCGACCCGGCCGCCGGCCGCGAGGATCTTCTCCCGCGCACCGGCACTCACCTTCACGCCCGCGCACGATGACGGCCCGCGGCACCGAGCCGTTGGCCAGCAACTTCGCAGGCCCGCGTCCGGCACGGATCAGTCCCGCGTCAGCCAGCGACGCAGGCGTGACCTCGGCCTCCGCCGGCATGCTGTGCGAGCGCATCGAGACGCACGAGCTGCGCCTCCACGCGGAACGGATTGGTGAAGCCGCGCTTCGGCACCCGGCGCGTGAGCGGCATCTGGCCGCCTTCGAACTGCGGCTTGCCACCGCCCGGGCCATGATGCCCGGCGCGAGCCTTGATGCCCTTGTGTGCCCTTGCCCGACGTCTTGCCGGTGCCAGACCCAGGACCGCGCCCGATGCCGCTTGCGATTGCGATGCGATCCCGGCGCGGGCACCAGGTTGTCGAGCCCGATATGAGCATCGCTTTCTCACGGTCTGCCATCATTACCGCTCCACCGGCGTCACGCGACACCAAGTGACGCACGCGCTTGACTTGACCGGCCACCGCCGGCGTGAAATCCCGAACGACCACATCCTGATGGTGACGCAGCCCGAGGCCTGCCAGCGTCAGGCGCAGCCGAGCGGGATGCCCGATCTCGCTTCGGACCTGGCGAATCTCGACCTGGCCGCCGAGTGCCGGCAGCTTGGCGGTCTTCGCGGGCCCGCGCCCCGGATGCCACACGAATCGTCTAGGCATGGGCCGTCTCCTTGCGAGTGGGCGCGTGATCGATAGCCCAGGCTCGACGGCTCGACGCCGCGCTCGCGCGCGATTTCCTCGACCGTCGTGAGCTGATGCAGTCCATCGAGCGCGGCCAACACCATGTTGTGCGGGTTGGTCGAGCCCAGGCTCTTCGTCAGGATATCCGAGATCCCCGCGCACTCCATGATCGCGCGCACCGCGCCGCCGGCGATGACGCCCGCACCCGGCGCCGCGGGCTTCATCCAGACCCGACCGGCACCGTGCTTACCCACGACTTCATGCGGAATCGTGCTGCCCGTCAGCGGAATCAGGCGACATGCGACGACGTGCCGCGTCGACGGCCTTGCGCACCGCCTCCGACACTTCATTCGCCTTGCCCGTCGCGAATCCGACTTTGCCCTGACCGTCGCCAACGGCGACGAGCGCGTTGAACGAGAACCGCCGGCCACCCTTCACGACCTTGGCGACGCGATTGATCGCGATCACGTTCTCGAGCAGCTCGCCGCCGTCGCGACCGCCATCGCCGCGCCCACGTCGCCACCGCGTGGTCGCCGGTCGCCGCCGTCACGGCCGCCACCGCCACCGGACCGCCGCCGCGCGCCGCCCGGGCCCCCGCCGCGTCCACCCGGTCCGCCGGGTCCGCCCGCCCACCACCGGGGCGATTCCCGCCGCCGCGTCCACCACCGCCGCGGCCGCCGCGCCCCCACCGCTCCACCGCGACTGGCGTGGACGCGCCGGGCGCTCGGGCGTAGTAGTGGTTTCGGGCGATCCAATTCTCTGCCATATGACTCGTCGCTCCCTCGAGCTCCGTTGAGCTACGTGAAAAAATTCGTGCGCGGCGATCGACTTAGAAGTCGAGCCCGCCCTCGCGCGCCCCGTCGGCCACGGCCTTCACGCGGCCGTGGTACTTGTACCCCGCGCGATCGAAGACGACCCGCGTGATCCCGGCATCCTTCGCCCGTTCCGCGAGCGTGCCTTACCAACCGCCGTCGCCTTCTCCGTCTTCTTGCCCTCGCCCACCATCCTGACTGGACACCGTCGCCAGTGTCCGCTGCGCGACGTCGTCCACGAGCTGCGCGTAGATGTGCTTGAGCGAGCGGTACACGACGAGCCGCGGACGCTCGGGCGTGCCCGCCACCTTCTTGCGCACTCGGAGATGGCGGCGCGCCGCTTCTCCGCGCGCGTCTTGGGAATCCCGATGCGCCCCATTACTTGCCTCCGGCCTTGCCCGCCTTTCGGCGGACCTGCTCACCAACGTACTTGATGCCCTTCCCCTTGTACGGCTCGGGGGGCGCAGGCTCCGCAGCTCGGCCGCGACCTGTCCCACGACTTCCTTGTTCGCCCCCTCGACGATGATCGCCGTCGGCTGCGGCGCCGAGAGCTTGATGCCCGCAGGCGCCCGATAGTCGACGGGATGCGAGAACCCCAGTGCGAGCTGCAACCCGAACGGTCGCGCCTCGGCCTTGTAACCGACGCCCGACGATCTCCAGCTGCTTCTTGAAGCCCGTCGTGACGCCCTCGACCATGTTGGCCACCAGCGTCCGCGTCAGCCCGTGCAGCGCCTTGTGCTCCGGCTCGTCCGAGGGTCGGCTCACGACGACCGTCGGCATCCATGGATGGCCACCGTCATCGCCGGATGGAGCTGCGCGCGACCAGCTCTCCGCGCGGGCCTTTGACGTTGACCGTCGATCCGTCGACGGTCACGGTCACGCCCTTGGGAATGACGACCGGCTTCTTGCCGATTCGCGACATGCCGCCTCCTACCAGACCACGGCGAGCAACTCGCCGCCTTGTCGGGTCTGTCGTGCCTCACGATCCGTCATCACGCCCTTCGACGTGCTGACAATCGCCATGCCGAGCCCATTGCGCACGCGCGGCAGCTCAGCTCACCGCGACGTATTTCCGCAGGCCGGGCGTGGACACGCGATGCAGCTCGCGGATCACCGGCTGTCCGCCCTGGGCGTACTTGAGGATCAGCCGCAGGATGCGCTCCTGCTCCAGCACTTTGTAGTCCTGGATGTAGCTGTTCTCCTTGAGCACGCGCGCGATCTCGAGCTTGAGCCGCGACAGCGGCACGTCGACGCGCCGATGCTTCGATCCGCACGCATTGCGGATGCGCGTCAGCATGTCGGCCACCGGATCGGTCATCGTCATGTCGTCTCTCTCTACCAGCTTGCCTTGCGGACGCCCGGGATGAACCCGTTGAGCGCCTGATCGCGGAAACAGATCCGGCAATAGCCGAACTTGCGCAGAAATGCGCGCGAGCGGCCGCACCGCTGGCAGCGGTTGTGCTGCCGCACGCTGAACTTCGGCTTCCGCTTGCTCTTCTCGATCATTGCCTTCCGAGCCATCGCAGTCTCGTCGTAGAGGAATCAGTCTCTGGTCGTCACTTACGTGCAGCCGTAGCCGCGCCACCGAGTGCAACCGCAGCGCCGCGGTCGCGTCCTCGAGCGGCTGCTCCGCGTCGCGGAACGGCATGCCCAGCTCGCGGAGCAGACGCCAGCGCATGGTCGTCCCGCGTGCGCCGTCGTCACGAACGTCACATCCATGCCGTGCACCTGCTCCACCATGTCGTAGTTGATCTCGGGAAAGATCAACTGCTCCTTGAGGCCGAGCGAATAGTTGCCCGCGCCCGTCGAACGAGCGCGGTCGACAGCCCGCGGAAATCGCGGATCCGCGGAATCGCCACGCTCATGAAGCCGGTCGAGGAACTCCCACATCCGCGCGCCACGCAGCGTCACCGCCGCGCCGATCTCCTGCCCCTCGCGGAGGCCGAAGTTGGCGATCGACTTCTTCGCCCGCTCGCCGGACCGGGCGCTGGCCGGTGATGACCGCCAGCTCCTCGACCACCTTGTCGAGCACCTTCGGCTGCTTGATCGCCTCGCCGACGCCGACGTTGATCACGATCTTCGTCAACGTCGGCGCCTGATGCGTGTTGCGTGAACCCGAACTGCGTCATCAGCTTCGGCTTGACGGTCTGCTGATAGGTCTCGCGCAGCCGCGGCGGCGGCACCGGGCGGCCGGCACCGGCGTGCGGCGCCCGCGGCCGCGGCGGTCGCGGCCTCGCGGCCGCGCGCGACTGCCACCGCCACCACCGCTGCCAGCGCCGCGCCCTTCCCACCTTTCTTCTCGCCCTTCTGGCCCTTCGCTTTTTCGTCTGCCATCCTCGCCGAGCCTTCTTGTTGGCTGCCACTTCTCTGTCGTCGCGTCACTGCCTTTGTCGATTTCGACTTGTCTGCACTTCTACTCTCTCGGCGCGAACCGCCCGCCTAGCGCGCCGTTTATTTCCGCACCGGCGTGGGACCGGCTCGCCGCTCTTGACGGCCAGCCGCTCCTTCGTGCCGTCCTCATCGATCGCTGAACCGGACGCGCGTCGGGCCCCCCGACTGCGGATCGAGCAGCATCACGTTCGACGCATGGATCGGCGCCGGCTGCTCGATGATCCCGCTCTGCTCCTCGGGCCGGCGCGCCTTGCGGTGCCGCTTGACGATGTTCACGCCATCGACCATCACGCGCCCGGTCTTGCGGAACACCCGCAGGACCTTGCCTTCCTTGCCCTTGTCCTCGCCGCGCATCACGCGCACGGTGTCGCCGATCACGACGTGCACGTGCACGCGCTCGCGATTCGATCGCGTGGCGCAGGCCCGGCCGCCGATCCCGGCCGTCTTCCGATACTGTGAGGATCGCGCATGGCTACAACACCTCGGGTGCCAGAGACACGATCTTCATGTACTTCTTCTCGCGAAGCTCGCGCGCGACGGGCCCGAAAATACGGGTCGCCCGCGGCTCGCCCGCTTCGTTGATGATGACCACGGCGTTCTCGTCGAACCGGATGTAGCTCCCGTCCTTGCGCCGCGTTTCCTTGGCGGTGCGCACGACCACCGCGCGCGCCACGTCGGATTTCTTCACGGTGCCGTTGGGCAGCGCGTTCTTGACCGCGACGATCACCGTGTCGCCCAGACCGGCGTACCGGCGGCGCGTGCCGCCGAGCACGCGGATCACGAGCGCCGTCTTGGCGCCCGAGTTGTCCGCCACTTTGACCATCGATTCCTGCTGAATCATCGCTGGGTGCCCTCGTCCGTGGCGGTCAGCGCGCGCGGTCGAGAATCTCGACCACGCGCCACCGCTTGTCCTTCGACAGCGGGCGGGTCTCCATGATGCGCACCGTGTCGCCCGGTCTTCGACGCGTTCTGCTCGTCGTGCGCCTTCAGCCGGGTGGTCCGGGTGATCATCTTCCCGTACACGGGATGCGGCACGCGGCGCTCGATCGCCACGACGATCGGTCTTCTGCATCTTGTCGCTGACGACCGTGCCGACGCGCGTCTTGCGCGCGCGCCGGCGTGCGCGGCCTGCTGGCCAGTGCCTCGGCACCGGAGACCGGTCGTGCCCGCAGGCGCGCCGTATGTGCATCTCCGTCATGTGCCCTCACCGCGGGGCGCCTGCGCGCCCCGTTCACGTTCCCGCAACACGGTCTTGAGCCGCGCGATGTCGCGGCGCAACCAACGCAGCCGTAATGCTTCCTCCAGCGTCTCGGTCGCCGCCCGAAAGCGCAGCCGGAACCGCTCTTCCTCGAGCTCCGCGACGCGCGCCCGGATGTCGGCATCGGTCCATTCGCGGATCTCGGTCGCCGTCAGCCCCTTAGGCATTGGTGTGCGCCTCCTCGCGAACCACGAACTTGCTCTTGCACGCTCAGCTTGGCGGCGGCCAGCGCCATGGCCTTCACCGCGATCTCCGGCGTCACGCCCTCGAGCTCGAACATCACGCGGCCAGGCTTCACCACCGCCACCCATCCCTCGGGCGATCCCTTGCCCTTTCCCATGCGCGTCTCGGCCGGCTTCTTCGTGATCGGCTTGTCGGGAAAGATCCGGATCCACACCTTGCCGCCACGCTTGATGTGCCGCGTCAACGCGACACGCGCCGCCTCGATCTGCCGATTGGAGACCCAGCCCGGCTCGAGCGCCTGCAGCCCGTAGTGGCCGTTGACGACGGTGTTCCCCCGCGTCGCCAGCCCCTTCGTGCGCCCTTTGAACATCTTCCGGTATTTGACCCGCTTTGGACTCAGCATGCTTCATGCCTCTTGTTGCACCGTACCGATCGCGCCTTCGGTCTGCCTACGGCGGGCGACGCATGCGTCGCCCCTACCAGCCCATCCTCTGCCAACGCCGGGCCGGCTGAAGCCCGCCCCTACATGTCGGTGTCTTTCTCCTTTCTCCCTTCTCCTTTCTGCGCGCTGCGCGCTCAGGAGCCCGTCGAGTACGTCTTGCCGCGGCGGTCCTCGACGATCTCGCCCTTGAAGATCCAGACCTTGACGCCGATGGTGCCGAACGTGGTCTTGGCCGTCGACGTCGCGTAGTCGATGTCGGCTCGCAACGTGTGCAACGGCACCCGTCCCTCGTGGTATCCCTCCACGCGCGCGATCTCGGCGCCGCCCAGCCGCCCGCCACACTTGATCTTGATCCCCTGCGCACCCATGCGCATCGCGCTCTGCACCGCGCGCTTCATCGCGCGACGGAACGAGATGCGCTGCGCCAGCTGATTGGCGACGTTGTCGGCGACCAGCTGCGCGTCGAGCTCGGGACGCTTGATCTCTTCGACGTTGATCCCGACTTCCTTGCCCACGAGCTGCGTCAACTCGTCGCGCAGCTTGTCGACCTCCGCGCCCTTCTTCCCGATGACCACGCCGGGACGACCGGTATGGATGGTCACGACCACCTTGCCCGGCTTGCGCTCGATGTGAATGTCGGCGATCGCCGCGTGGCCAATCGCGCGCCTTCAGGTACTTCCGCAGCAGCTCGTCTTCCTTCAGGAGCTGGGGAAAATCACGGTTGGCGTACCAGCGCGAGCGCCACTGCTTCGAGATGCCGAGTCGAAAGCCGATCGGATTTGTCTTCTGTCCCATGGTCCTATTGTCCCCGCTTGGATGCGCGACCGCGATCGCGCGTGCGCCGCGCCCCGCTTGGTCGCCGCGCGACGCCGACCCGCCGCTCTCGGCCGGCGCCTTCGTCGGCCTGCCGCCAGCGCGACGCGGCTTGGCGGCAACTGGCTCCCGCACCACGCGCGGCGCCGACCACGATCTCGACGTGGCTCGTGCGCTTCTGGACCGGCGTCGCGCGCCCCATCGCCGCCGGCATGAACCGCTTGAGCTTCGGCCCTTCGTTGATCATCGCGTGCTTCACGTAGAGCGTATCGACGTCGACCGGCTCGTTCGCTTCGCGCCCCTTGTACTCGGCGTTGGCAACGGCCGACTGCAGCACCTTCGCGATCTGCGCGCGCCGCGTGCTTCTTCGAGAACTGCAGCAGGGCCAGCGCCTCGTTGACACCCTTCCCGCGGATCTGATCGATCGACGAGCCGCATCTTGTACGGCGACTGGCGCGTCGTCCGCTGGAACGCCCGGACGTCCGTCATGGTTACCTCCCGCCCGGTCGCGGCGATGCGCCGCCGCCGCTCGCGGACGGACCCCCGCCCGCAGCCGGCGCAGCCGGCGCACCCGGTGCCGTGGGACGCCCCCGGCCTTCTTGTCGACCGCCTTGCCCCCGGTGGCCGCGGAACAGCCGCGTCGGCGAGAACTCACCGAGCTTGTGGCCGACCATGTTCTCGGTGATGTACACCGGGATGAACTTGTTCCCGTTGTGCACGGCAAACGTGTGCCCCACGAAATCGGGGATCACCGTGCTCGCTCGCGACCACGTCTTCACCACGCGCTTCTCGTTGCGGCTGTTCATCGCCGCAACCTTCTTGATCAAGCTGTCGTGGATGTACGGACCTTTTTTCAGACTTCTCGCCATATGCGAACTCAGATAGTGACTGTGGACTCGCCCTTCGACTCGTTCCCAGACCCCAAACCCCAGACCCCAGACCCCTCGTTATTGCGTTGCCTTGCCGCGCTTGCGGCCGCGCACGATCAGGCGCTGGGATGGCTTCTTCGTGTTCCGCGTCTTCACGCCTTCCTTCTTGCCCCACGGGCTCACGACGTTGCGGCCACCCCGCGTCCGTCCGCCATGCGGATGGTCGACCGGGTTCATGACCTCGCCGCGCACCTTGGGCCGGCGCCCCATCCACCGCGTCTTGCCCGCCTTGCCCCACGACAACAGCTCGTGCTCGGCGTTGCCCACGGTGCCGATCGTCGCCAGGCAGTCACCGTGCACCATCCGCATCTCGGTGGAGCGCAAGCGGAGTGTGACGTACTCGCCTTCCTTGGCCACGACCTCGACGCCCGCGCCCGCTGAGCGCGCGATCTGTCCGCCCTTGCCCGCCTTGAGCTCGACGTTGTGCACCTGGGTGCCGAGCGGAATCTCGCGGAGCGGCAGGGCATTGCCCGTGCGCACATCGGACCCGGGCCCGAGACGACCGTGTCACCGACCGCCAGACCCCGCGGATGCAGGATGTAGCGCTTCTCACCATCCGTGTACTCGACGAGCGCGATGCGCGCGGAGCGGTTCGGATCGTACTCGATCTCGCGCACCGTCGCCGGCACCGCGAACTTGTTGCGCCGAAAATCGATGATGCGGTACTGCCGCTTGTGGCCGCCGCCGCGACGCCGCATGGAGATGTGACCGTGATTGTCGCGGCCACCCGACTTCTTGAGCGGCTCGAGCAGTGACTTCTCGGGCGTCGTGCGCGTGATCTCGGCGAAATCGGAGACTGAGCGAAAGCGCGAGCTCTTCGTGACCGGCTTGAACTGGCGAATGGGCATTACGGGCTCCCTGTCAACCTTCGAAGACGTCGATCGTGTCGCCGCTACGCAGCTGCACGATCGCCTTCTTCCAGTTAGGCCGGTGGCCGGCCGTCTTCGCGACGCGACGGGCCTTCCCCCGCACGTTCGCGGTCCAGACGCCCGTGACCTTCACGCCGAAAAGTTGTTCGATGGCCTGCCGAATCGCCGCCTTGTTGGCGTCAGGCGCGACCTCGAACGTGTACTCACCCCGCTCGTGGTAGCGGGCGGAGGTCTTCTCGGTCATCACGGGACGGACGATCGTCCGGTGCAGTGTGGACATCGGCTATTTCCCCTTCTTCTTCTTGGCGGATGACTTCTTGCGCGGGCCTTCGGCTTGGCCGCGCGCGTGCCCGCCGACTTGCCCGTTCGCCTTGCCGCCGCCTTGCGCGCCGTCGCAGCTTGTGCGACGCACTGACTTCGCGGCGCCGCGCTTCGCTGCGCACGCCTGCATGCGCCTTGAGCACCGCCTCACCCGCGGCCGCCCGCTTGGCACGCGCCGGACGGCTCCGCGTCGGGCGACCCGACTCGGCTGGCGGGCTCTCCTCCAGCGGCTCGAGCGCATGGCCGATCGCGGCCGCCTCGATCGAGCACCACATCCGACCACAGGATGTGATAGGTGGACACGTCGCTATACGGCATCACATGCGTCGTCGGCAGGTTTCGGCCGCTCAGGAACACGGCCGGCTGCGGCCCATCCGTCAGAATCAGCACCTTCCGGTCGGCAACCCCGAGCGTCGTCAGCAGCTGCTGCAGCCGGCGCGTGCTCGGTTCCTCGTAGCGGAACGCGTCGATGACCTTGACGGCGCCGGTCGCGCGCCCGCGCGTTGAGCGCGCTCTTGCGCGCGAGCGCGCGCACCTGGCGCGGCACGTACTGCGCATAGCTGCGCGGAATCGGGCCGAATACCGTGCCGCCGCCGACCCAATGCGGCGCGCGGATCGAGCCCTGTCGCGCGCGGCCAGTGCCCTTCTGCTTCCACGGCTTCTGGTTACCGCCCGTCACGTACTTGCGGATCTTGGTCGCCGCGTTGCCTTGCCGCTGGTTCGCGAGAAAGGCTTTGACCGCCTGGTGCATGACCGGCATGTTGACGGTGCCGTCGAACACGGTCTCGGGCAGCCGCACGGCGGGACGCGGCGTACCGTGGACCGAGTACGTCTCCGCGTCGAACGTCGTGGGCGTCATCGCCGCATGTTGCTGCGTCACTGGCCGCTCCTCCTCAACCCTGCTTGCGGACGACGACGATCCCGTTCTTGGGACCGGCGACTGCACCGCGGATGTAGAGAAGGTGACGCTCGGGATCGACGCGCTCGACGCGCAGATGCGTCTGCGTGTGCCGCTCCGCGCCGAAATGCCCCGGCATGCGCTTCCCCTTGATGACGCGCGACGGATCCGTGCCAGGACCGATCGAGCCAGGCCGGCGGTGCTTGGTGTTCCCGTGCGTGTTCGGACCGCCACCGAAGTTGTGGCGCTTCACCACGCCCTGGAATCCGCGACCCTTTGACGTGCCGGTGACCTTGACGGCATCGCCAACGGCGAAGATGCTGACATCCACGTGGTCGCCGACCTTGTAGGTCGGAATCTCCGGGTTTGCGCCCGGTCCGTCGTCGAGACGCACGCTGCGAAGCACGCGCGGCGGTGCGGTGAGACCCGCCTTGGCGGCGTGACCCACGGCGGCCCGCGACGCACGACGCCCGCGTGGCGTCCGCTCACCTTTGGCGCTGACGCGTCGGATGCGCTGCTGACCGTAGCCGAGCTGAATCTGCGCCATGCCGTTCGTCGCCTTGTCGCGGACCATGAGCACGGGATTCGGCGGCGCCTCGACGACGGTGCAGGGGATCTGCTGCCCTCGCGCGTCGAAGATCTGCGTCATCCCGATCTTCTTGCCGATAATGCCGATCATGGCTACTCGACCTTGATCTCGACGTCGACGCCAGCCGGAAGATCCAGCTTCGTCAATGCGTCGACCGTCTGCGCGCGCGAATCGAGAATGTCGATCACCCGCTTGTGCGTTTTCAGCTCGAACTGCTCCCGCGACTTCTTGTCGACGTGCGGCGAGCGCAGCACCGTCCAGCGCTGCGTCTTCGTCGGCAGCGGAATCGGCCCGGACACCTGCGCACCGGTCTTCTCCGCCGTGCGCACGATGTCGGCCGACGCCTGATCGATGACGGCGTGATCGAACGCTTTGAGACGAATTCGTATGCGACCTGACATAGATCAAACCGATGTAGGGGTGACGCATGCGTCGCCCGGTTCGTAGGAGCGACGCGCGCGTCGCCCCGTTGTGACCATCCCTGGCACTGTCTACTTCAGAATCTTCGTCACGACGCCGGCGCCGACGGTGCGGCCGCCTTCGCGAATCGCGAAGCGCAGCCCCTCGTCCATGGCGATCGGCGTGATCAACTCGATCGTCATCTGCATGTTGTCCCCCGGCATCACCATCTCCGTCCCCTCCGGCAACTCCACCGCCCCCGTCACGTCCGTCGTCCGAAAATAAAACTGCGGCCGATACCCCTTGAAAAACGGCGTGTGCCGGCCCCCCTCCTCCTTCGTCAACACGTACACCTCCGCCTCGAACCGCGTGTGCGGCGTGATCGACCCCGGCTTCGCCAACACCATCCCCGCGCTCCACTTCCGCCTTCTCCACCCCCCGCAACAACAACCCCACGTTGTCCCCCGCCTGCCCATCATCCAGCAACTTCCGAAACATCTCCACCCCCGTCACCACCGTCTTCTTGTCACTCCCAAACCCCACCAACGCAATCTCGTCCCCCACCTTCACCTTCCCCCGCTCGATCCGCCCCGTCGCCACCGTCCCCCGCCCCGTAATCGAAAACACATCCTCCACCGGCATCAAAAACGGCTTGTCCACCTCCCGCTTCGGCACCGGGATGTAGCTGTCCAACGCCGCCATCAACTCCCCAATCTTCTGCCCATACTCACTCTTCGGATCCGGATTCTCCAACGCCTTCAACGCACTCCCCCGGATCACCGGCGTCTCGTCCCCCGGAAACTGGTACGAACTCAATAACTCCCGCACCTCCAACTCCACCAAATCCAACAACTCCGGATCGTCCACCGCGTCCACCTTGTTCATGAACACCACGATGTACGGCACGTTCACCTGCCGCGCCAACAAAATGTGCTCCCGCGTCTGCGGCATCGGCCCGTCCGCCGCACTCACCACCAAAATCGCCCCGTCCATCTGCGCCGCCCCCGTGATCATGTTCTTCACGTAGTCGGCATGCCCCGGACAATCCACGTGCGCGTAGTGCCGCGCCGCCGTCTCGTACTCCACGTGCGCCGTCGCGATCGTGATCCCCCGCTCCCGCTCCTCCGGCGCCTTGTCGATCTGGTCGAACGCCACCTTCTGCGCCAACCCCTGCATTCGCCTGCACCGACGTGATCGCCGCCGTCAACGTCGTCTTCCCATGATCCACGTGCCCAATCGTCCCCACGTTCACATGCGGCTTCGTCCGCTCAAATTTTGCTTTCGCCATGGCGTCGCTCTAATCCCGAATTGGTGTATTGCCCACCCGCGGGCGACGCATGGCGTCGCCCCTACCCGCCGATCCCGAATGCCCTGCGGTCAGTTGGTTTCGTTGTCGTTCCCCTGACCCGCCGACCCCCGATCCCCCCGCCTTCTTGCCTTACCGTCCAACGTCTAACGTCGAACGTCGAACGTCTAACGTCGAACGTCTGATTCCCCTCATGCTTTCACCTTATTGATGATCTCTTCCGCCTTGATCTTCGGCACTTCCTCGTAGTGGGCGAACTCCATCGAGTACACGGCACGCCCTTGTGATTGCGACCGCAGCTTGGTGGAATAGCCAAACATCTCCGACAACGGCACTGTCGCCGCGATGACCTGCGCCTCGCCTCGCTGCGTCATGCCGCCGATCTTGCCGCGACGAGCCGACAGGTCGCCGAGGATGTCACCCATGTAGTCGTTGGGGCACGACGACCTCGACGTTCATGATCGGCTCGAGCAGCACCGGATGCGCGCGCTTCGCCGCCTCCTTGTACGCCATCGAGCCCGCGATCTTGAACGCCATCTCGCTCGAGTCGACGTCGTGGTACGACCCGTAGGTGAGCTCGACCTTGACGTCGACCATGGGGTAGCCCGCCAGGACGCCGTTCTCCAGCGCTTCCTTGATCCCCGTCCTCGACCGGCCCGATGTACTCCCGCGGGATCACGCCGCCGACGATCTTGTCCTCGAAAATGAAGCCCTGGCCCGGCTGCGACGGCTCCATGTTGATGACCACGTGGCCATACTGCCCGCGGCCACCGGACTGGCGGATGAACTTGCCCTCCACCTTCTCGACGCGCCTCCGAATCGTCTCGCGATACGCGACCTGCGGTCGGCCGATGTTGGCATCGACCTTGAACTCGCGCTGCATGCGATCGACGATGATCTCGAGGTGCAGCTCGCCCATACCGGAGATGATCGTCTGCGCCGTCTCCGTGGTCCGTGTGCACCCGGAACGTCGGGATCCTCTTCGGACAGCTTTGCCAGCGCGATCGCGAGCTTGTCCTGATCGGCCTTGGTCTTCGGCTCGATCGCCACGTCGATCACGGGCGCCGGGAACTTCATCGCCTCGAGGATGATCGGATTGTCGTCGTCGCACAGCGTATCGCCCGTGCGCGTGTCGCGTGAGCCCGATCGCCGCGGCGATGTCGCCCGCGCGGACCTCCTCGATCTCCTCGCGCTTGTTGGCGTGCATTTGCAGGAGACGCCCGATCCGCTCGCGCTTGTCCTTGACGGAGTTGTACACGTACGAGCCGGTCGACAGCACGCCCGAGTAGACGCGCAGGTACGTCAGTTTCCCGACGAACGGATCCGTCGCAATCTTGAACGCGAGCGCTGCGAACGGCTCGTTGTCCGAGACGTGTCGCTCGGAGTGCGTCTCATCGTGATGCGGGATATGCCCGCTGATCGGCTTTGACATCCAACGGCGCCGGCAGATAGTCGATCACGGCGTCCAGCAGCGCCTGCACGCCCTTGTTCTTGAACGCCGCGCCACACAGCACCGGCACGATGTGCCCGCCGATCGTCGCCGTCCGAATCGCCCGCTGCATTTCCTCGAGCGTGAGCTCGTGCGAGCTCAGGTACTTCTCCAGCAGCTGTCTCGTCGTGCACGACCGCCGCCTCGATGACCTCGTGCCGCGCCTGCTCCATGGCGTCGCGGTACATCGCGGGGACCTCGGTTTCCGTGTAGGTCTTCCCCAGCGTCTCTTCATCGAAGATCACCTGCACGCGGCGCAGCACGTCGATGTGCCCGGTGAAGAGCTCGCCCGACCCAACCGGCAGCTGAATCGGGAACGCGGACTTGGTAAGCCGATCACGGATCATGCGCACGCATCGGTCAAAGTCCGCGCCGACGCGGTCCATTTTGTTGGCGAAGATCAATCGCGGCACACCGTATCGATCGGCCTGGCGCCACACGGTCTCGGTCTGCGGCTCGACGCCCGCGACCGAATCCAACAGCGTGACCGCGCCGTCGAGGACGCGCAGCGAGCGCTCGACCTCGACCGTGAAGTCCACGTGCCCGGGCGTATCGATGATGTTGATCCGGTGCTCGATGCCGTGCCGCGTCCAGAAGCAGGTCGTGGCCGCCGAGGTGATCGTGATCCCCCGCTCCTGCTCCTGCTCCATCCAATCCATTGTCGCGGTCCCTTCGTGGACCTCGCCGATTTTGTAGCTCTTGCCCGTGTAATAAAGGATGCGCTCGGTCGTAGTCGTCTTCCCGGCATCAATGTGGGCCATGATGCCGATGTTCCGATAACGTTCGAGGGGTGTGATACGCGCCATGTCTAGACTCTCTCAATCCCCCGTAGGGGCGTTCTATTCAGCAAAAATGCGGGTGGACCGAGCACCCCTTCCCACCGGGGCTGGTATCCATCCGCTCCATCGCCGGGTGTAGCCGCACTCGAGCCGCGGCTGGGGACCCTCGGCGCGCCGCTGAGTGAGCGCGAACGCCCACGCGCGACGTCAAATTGTCGTCTGTCTGCTACAGCCTGTAAAAGGTAATCGGGCGAGAACTAGTGTCAACTACCGCAACGACCCGTTGACGCAGGAGTTAGCGATCAGGACGCTAGTGATCGAATCATCAGCCATGGTAAACGACCTCGTCGCCTGGCCATTCGGACCTTCTCCAAACCCTTGATCTGTACAACCGGCCGCAGCCGGGCGATGTTGTGGCATGCTGCCGCGGCCCGGCTTGGGCACCTCACCAGACCGGGTGAGTGCCTCTCGGCTGACGACGAAACTTGGCGCCGATCACCATGGAGCACACCCTGGTTTATCGGGTGTGGCAGGCGCCATTCGCGGAACGGAAGTTCGCGCCCATTCGAGCGCACAACGACCTGACGCCGTTCGCCGGGTCCTCGATGTGGGGTGTGGTCCCGGCACGAATACGCATCACTTTCGCCAAGGCAGACTATCTCGGGATCGATATCAATCCCGCGTATATCGAGGCGGCCCGGCGTCGCACCGGCCGCCAGTTCGTCGCTGCTGACGCCACGACGTTCTACCGTCGATCCCGCCGAGCGATTCGATTTCATCTTCCTCAATAGCTTTCTGCATCACATTGACACGCCAAACGTGATGCGGCTGCTCCGGCACCTGGCGACGCTGCTGAGCGATGACGGACGGGTGCATATTCTCGATCTGATCCTGCCGCCAACATCATCGGTAGCGCGGACGCTGGCACGATGGGATCGCGGCCACCACGCCAGACCGCTCGACGAGTGGACGACGCATTTTTGCCGATCCTTCGTTCCGGAGATCCAAGAGCCGTATCGGCTGAGCGCAGCAGGAGTAACACTCTGGAACATGCTGTACTTCAGGGGCCGTCGGCCGTGACGGAGACCAAGCGGGACCCGCCAGCAGCCGATATGACGCGCGGCGTTCGATCGACAGACGCCCTCGCCCTCGAACCCGGTGACCTGAGGCCCGCTCGTTCGCCACGGATATCCGTCGCAATCCCGCTGTACAACGAGGAGCACGGCGTCGTCGAGTTACTCCGCCGGGTCTCGGCTGTGCTGGACACGCTGAGTCGGCGGGCCACACCAGATCGTCATCGTCGACGACGGCAGCCGTGACCGGACTCTGGAGTATCTGGAGAAAATCGCCGACGACGATGCCAGGATCGTCGTCGTTGCACTGTCTCGGAATTTTGGGCACCAGGCAGCATTGACTGCCGCCCTTGACTACGTCACGGGTGACGCGACCGTTCTCATGGATGGCGACCTCCAGGACCCGCCGGAAGCGATCCCCGAATTCGTGCGCCAGTTCGAATCGGGCTTCGATGTCGTCTACGCGCAGCGCGTGCGCCGCAAAGAGCCGTGGCCCCTGCGGGCCTCGTATTATTTGTTCTATCGCTTGATGCGCCGCCTATCCGATCTACCGGTCCCAATCGACGCCGGAGACTTCGGCCTGATGTCGGCGCGTGTCATTCGACAGATTCGGGCCTCGCCGGAACGCAATCGGTACCTTCGAGGCCTGCGCGCCTGGGCGGGATTCCGACAGGTGGGCATCCCCATCGAGCGGCGGGAGCGGTTTACAGGCGAGAGCAAATACAGCGCGCTAAAGCTCTTGCGACTCGCGTCCGACGGCATCTTCGCGTTCTCCATCGTGCCGCTCCGGGCAGCGGCGCTCGTCGGGTTGGCCAGCATCGGGTTCGCCGTGTTGTTTGCCGCCTACGCGGTCTACGCGAGGGTGGTGCTCCACCGATCCCCAGCCGGCTTCACAGCCCTCACTATCCTGATCACGTTCCTGGCCGGCGTGCATCTGCTGTTCCTCGGGGTAATCGGTGAATACGTCGGCCGAGTGTACGAGGAAGTGAAGGCCCGACCAGTGTACATTGTGGGTCGCATCGTCCGTCACGACGACGAGCGCCACGTGACGCCGGGGAGCTGATCAAGGGTGGATTCCGAGTATGCGCGCCACTATCGGGCCTTGTTCGAGGAGCATTGGTGGTGGCGGGCGCGTGAAGCTGTCATTCTGAGCGTCCTCCGACAATACCGGCCCCCGGACGGTTGGTCGCGTGCGCTCGATATTGGATGTGGCGATGGGTTGTTCTTCGAGCGTCTCTCCGCATTCGCGCCGGTGGTCGAAGGCATCGAGCCAGCCAGTGAGCTCGTCACGGATGCAGGGCGCAAGCTCGGTACGATCTACGAGGTCCCGTTCGATGAGCGATTTGCACCGGCGGAGCATTACGGTCTGATCGTCATGCTCGACGTCCTCGAGCACCTCGATCACCCTGGGTCCGCCCTGGCACACGCCCTCGATCTGCTCCAACCCGGCGGCATGATGTTGATCACCGTCCCCGCCTTCCTCGCACTGTGGACTCGTCACGACGAGGTCAATCACCATCGCACCCGATACTCCCGGTCGAGCTTTACCCAACTCGCGGAGACCACCGGATTCGAGATCGACTGGACGGAGTACTGCTTTCACTGGACCGCCCCGCTCAAGCTCGTGCAGCGTGCGGTGGAGGCGTTCACACCCGGGCCTCCCCGCGCCCCAAAGCTCCCCGCTGCGCCCGTCAACCGGCTTCTGTACCTCGGCTCGCGACTGGAGCGGGCCCTGCTCGGCCCCCTGCGCCTTCCGTTCGGGACATCTCTGCTCGTGGTCGGAGGGCGGCGCGGCGAGCGCGACCAGCGTCGCCAAGGGCCGACACTGGCCAAATAATTGATGAAGGCCAGCGACATCGTCGCTGGCCTTCAATCTCTCTAGTTCCTAACCACTAAATCCTTTCGGACGATCTACCACCGATAGTGCGCAAATGCCTTGTTCGCCTCAGCCATGCGGTGGGTATCGTCTTTCTTCTTGATGGCGTTGCCTTCGCCTTTCGCCGCCGCGATCACCTCGGCCGCTAACCTCTCTGGCAGCGACTTCTCGTTGCGCTCGCGAGTGTACGTGATCAACCAGCGCATCGCTAGCGCCGTCCGCCGCTCAGGCCGGACTTCGACCGGTACCTGATAGGTCGCGCCACCGACACGACGGCTCTTGACCTCGACCACGGGCTTCAAGTTCGACAACGCCTGCTTGAACACCGTGACCCCTGGCTGACTGGTCCGCTGCTCCACGAGGTCCATCGCGCCGTAGAACAGCCGCTCGGCCAACGACTTCTTGCCTTGCAGCATCATCGCATTGATGAACTTCGATACCGTCTGGCTGTCGTAACGCGCGTCCGGCAGAATCGGACGCTTCACGGACTTCTTGCGGCGACTCACGACTTCTTACCTCCCGCAGCGCCGCCCTTGGGCTTCTTGGTCCCGTACTTCGAGCGACTTTGGTTGCGTCCGGTGACCCCGGAGGCATTGAGACTGCCACGCACAATATGGTAGCGGACGCCCGGCAGATCCTTCACGCGGCCGCCGCGAATCAACACGATCGAGTGTTCCTGCAGGTTGTGCCCTTCGCCCGGGATGTAGGCCGTCACTTCGAAGCCATTGGTGAGCCGAACGCGCGCGACCTTGCGCAGCGCCGAATTGGGCTTCTTGGGCGTGGTCGTGTATACACGTGTACACACTCCCCGCTTCTGCGGGTTGGACCGGAGCGCCGGCGCCTTTTCCTTCTTGATCACGTCACGGCGGCTCTGCCTGACGAGCTGATTGATAGTCGGCATGTCGTAGAGTATAGAACCTGCGCCCCGAGACGGCCTGCCTCGGGACAGACCTGGAAACGTAAGTACCACGCCAGTTTAGTTCAAGGCGCGTGGCGTAAGAGGCGGCATAGCCGCCACGTAGTATCTATCGACGGGCGTCCCCGAGTGCGATACATATTTGCGCCGTCCACCCCTTCTCCCGCCCCTCGCCCTGCTCCTTTTCCTCCGCTTTCCTCGACAACACCCCCGTTCTCCGTCGGGCCTCGCCCGCTCAGGCACCCTCCCATGGACCGTACCCTTCTTGCTCAACCGCTGACTGGCCTCGCCGTCAGCCTGTTGTCTGTCGCTGTCTTCAGCGCGCCCCCGGCCACGGCCCAGAGCGCGGTGATGACCGCTCCGCCTGGATCTGCTGCCCAGCGCAGCGCCCCGCCGGCACAGCCCATCATCCTCCGGCCAGCGGCCGTCTTCGACGGTGTCGATGTACACCAGGGTTGGGTGGTGGTCGTGCGCGGAAACACAATCGAGGCGGCCGGTCCGGCCGGTCAGGTCGGCTCGCCCCGCGATGCGACGACGATCGATCTCGCTGGAATGACCCTGCTACCAGGTCTGATCGATGCGCACACGCACGTGTTCCTCCATCCCTATAACGAGACGTTGTGGAATACGCAGGTTCTGCAAGAGCCGCTTGCGCTGCGCACCGCACGCGCAGTCGTGCACGCGCGCAACACGTTGATGGCGGGTTTCACTACAATTCGTGACTTGGGGACCGAGGGGGCCGGCAACGGCGACGTCGGGATCAAGGAAGCCATTGAGCAGGGCATTGTTCCCGGACCTCGGATGCTCGTGGTTACGCGCGCGATCGTCGCGACTGGATCGTACGGCCCACCACGATGGGCGTATGCGTTCGACCCGCCGCAGGGCGCACAGGAAGCCAGCGGTCCGGATCTGCAGCGCGTCATCCGTGAGCAGATCGGTGAAGGCGCCGACTGGATCAAACTGTATGGAGACTATTCGTGGGGTCCGCATCACGAGGCCGAACCGACCTTCACGTCGGCGGAGATGGCGCTCGCAGTCGAAACTGCCCACTCATCAGGTCGCTCGATCGCGGTGCACGCGACGACGGCTGAAGGGATCCGAAGAGCCGTCGAAGCGGGGGTCGAGACGATTGAGCACGGCGACAACGTGACGCCCGACGTTCTGCGCATGATGGCAGCGCGCCACATTGCGCTCGTGCCCACCCTCGCCGCCACGGAAGCATACGCGATCTATTTCCAAAACTGGCACCGCGGCGAGCCGGAACCGCAGTCGATGCAGCGGAAACGAGCTCTCGTTCGCGCCGCTCTGGATGCCGGTGTCACGATCGCCAACGGCAGCGATGCGGGCGTGTTCACGCATGGCGACAATGCACGAGAGATCGAGCTCCTGGTCGAGGATGGCCTGACCCCCACCGCCGCACTTCGATCCGCGACGTCGATCGACGCCACCGTGCTCCACATGGACACGCAGATCGGTCGCGTGGCGCAGGGTCTCAAGGCAGACATCATTGCGGTCACCGGCGACCCCACACGCGACATCACGGCGCTTCGTCACGTCAATCTCGTGATCAAGGACGGCGTGGTATACAAGCGCCCCGACGAGAACAAGTCCGTTGTGAGCGCCGGCTCACGCTGACAGCGAGGGCCAGCGACACATCTCGGTCACTGGCCCTCCCGTGTTCTCATCTCTTTTCTCCCTCGCCTTCGCGCAGCCGCCGAAGCCCGTTCAGCGCGGGTCGCGCCCTTTGGCGAGAACGATCACCTTCCAGCCCTGACCGGACAGGATGGGAATGTTTTCCCCGGTTGGTCCTCGGAGTGAAACCCGGTCGGGATTGACCGTGCCGCGGGCGACCAGGTGGCCCTTGTCGTCCTTGATGGCGACCAGGGCGCCGGCCGGCAGTTGTTCGAGTTGCCACTCTATGGTGGTATTCGCGCGGGACATCATCCGGCTGACGACCCACGTCCTGCCGCGTCACGCTGTCCCGTAAAGGCCACAACCGCCTGTCCCTGGGAGGGGGCAGTCGCGCTCCTCGTTCCGTCCCTTTTCTCCTCGCTCGGAGCTGCGAGCCCGGCAATGTGCTACGCCGCAGCTCCTGCTATGACCCGAGGCTGCGGTCCGTCGATTTCGGCCGTCCGACGAGACGCGAAGCGCATGTGCGATAAGGAGTACACTCCGACCATCCCGTACCCCATTGCGAACAGCAGTGTGAACGGAATCGCACCAAACTGCCGGAGGTGGATGGCGAGGCCAAGCGCCACCCATGAGAAGCCGGACAGCAGGAATTCGCCCAGAACGCTCCACGACGCGCGGCTCCGATACCGGCCACTCGCCCGGCTCGTGCGATACGAAGTGACACGATACTTGGGCGTCCGCTCGAACGGGCTCCGCTTGCCCAGGAGCCCCTCCAATGCGGCACGGGCGTTGTGCACGCTCATGCCTATGGAAAGGGCAAGGAACAGCGGAAAGCGCGCGATGCGCAATCGCCAAGACCCGCCAAGGACGCGCGCCGCCGTATAGTAGCAGAGGAACGTCCCCGAGAACGCGAGCAGATAGTAGAGCGAGATCGGCCAGATGATCTTGAGATGGCGGGCGCCGGCCGCGAAGACCACGAACGGACTGAGAACTGTCAACACGATCAGGAGCGGGTAGGCGAGGCTGCTCAGCAAATGCATCGTGCCCTGCCATTTCACCGACGCCGGCATCGTGGAGCGCCAGAGTCGCGGCAAGACCTTGCGTGCAGTCTCTTGCGCGCCCTTCGTCCACCGGAATTGCTGGGCCTTGAGGCTGTGCATGTCGGCGGGGATCTCCGAGGGGCAGACGACGTCGGGCAGGTATTTCGCCCGCCAACCGACCAGTTGCGCGCGGTAGCTGAGGTCGAGATCCTCCGTAATGGTGTCATCCTGCCAACCACCCGCGTCGGCAATCGCTTGCCGCCGCAGGATCCCGGCTGTTCCATTAAAGTTCAAGAACCAACCTGCCCAGCATCGAGCGGACTGCTCCACAACAAAGTGGCCATCGAGGGCAAGCGCCGTCGCCCTCGTCAGTTCGGAATACGCGTCGTTGAAGTACGTCCACCGCGTCTGCACAATGCCGACATGCTGATCCGCGAAGTGCGGCAGGGTGCGGCGCAGGAAGTCGCGCGGAACGACGAAATCCGCATCGAACACAGCAATAAACTCACCTCGGGCATGCTCGAATCCGTAGGCAAGCGCGCCGCTTTTGAACCCCTTTCGATTGTCTCGGTGTAGGTGTACGATCGGGATGCCGCGTGCTTGATGATCGCACACGAGACGACGCGTCAGCTCGAGCGTCTCATCGGTTGAATCGTCGAGGACCTGAATTTCGAGTCTGTCGCGCGGATAGTCGACTTCGCACGCGGAACGGATGACGCGCTCGGCGACGTATAACTCGTTGTATAGCGGGAGTTGGATGGTGACGAAGGGATCTTGCTCAGTGCCGACGTCTCGTACCGGCTGTGCGCGGCGCCGCAAGAAAACCGCAACCAAGGCGGCATGATTCAAGCTGTAGAGCGAAAGGCCGAACAACGCTATGCCATAAACAATTACAATGGCCAGCCATAAGCTCATGGACCAGTGTCCTCAGCGAAGTACGGTGGCCAGCAAAAGGCTGCGGCCACAAGTTAAAACAGCGTGGGGCTGCCGAATAGGGAGGGTGGCAGTACCCATAGTCTGTGTTATCGCCACGTGTGCGGTCGTCCTCGCTGGTTGCACCGACTCCGACGCCACGCCCGGCCGGCCTGGATCACCTGGATATAGCACAGCTGTCCCTGACACTCCTCCCCCAGGCTTTGCAATGCTCATGCTCGCACCCGCCGACCCACCGCCTCCCACGAGTGGAACGGGTCGGAATGCCCCTGCGGGGTCATTTTGGTACCGAATAGCGACCCCCGCCGGAGCGCAATTTCCGACGTTTGAGTGGTACGTGCGAGCTCAGCATATGGCAGCCAACCGCGCCTTCCGGGTTGAGTTCACTGTGGACGATCGATGGCGATATAGTGTCGGCTCAGCCCGGACAGACGGCTTCGGCGTATTCGCTGCGCATGGCACCTTAAGACGTTTCGAGGACCAGTATTGTGTCGGCCAAGCCGTTGTGCCCGCCCCGATCGCTTCGTCGCATGCGCTTTCAGTCACAGTGAAAGCCGATGGATCTGGTCGCGGAGGCGGTCCTGCCGGTGGACTGATGGATCCCGAGCGTTCACTCGCATGTAACGGAAACGGTGACGGAGCATTCGATTATTGGCTGATCGCCCGCAATCCGATCCATCTCGTCAACGGGCAACCGACTGGGGCAACGCCGTAGGCGACGGTCCGCTCGCGGTCGACTGCCGATAGAGTAACCACGTTTCGGTCTCATGCACCTGATCTGGTGCAATTCGCAGCAATGAGCGCGCCTTGGCCATCGCGGGTGATGCCGAATCGGGCGGTAGCCACCCGCGCAGCGCATTCCGCGTATGGTAGAGCGTGACAAATCCTGTCCTCTCAATGTCCTGACCTGACAAGCCGTACGAGGTCGGACCAACTCGGCCGTCCCATTGCACCAGCATCCCCGGCCGAGCGCTCGCGAACACCGAGAGTGCACCGGTGCGGTCGCCAAATCGCAGCGAGTTTTCCATGGGATCGTGCGCGAGGAGCACGTCAGCGTACGCCTGGCTCCAGATGAAGCTCGCGACCGGCTGGGAGCGACTCGCAAACCATGTCAGCGCGCTGCGAATTGGTCGCCACTCGCGAGAGCCCGCCTGGCTGTCCGCAAATGCAACGTCCCCGACCAGCGCAATGGACAGAACGACTCCGGCGGCGAGTGTGAGGAATCGCGGATGCGCGACGTTGGAAAATGCATCAGCAATCGCATTCCAGCCAGCTAAGATCGCCAGTGCGATCGCGGGCGCCACACACACGTACGCGCTCGGCACCGGCGCCCATCCGAAAAAACCGATTTGGCCTCCGATCAATTGAGCACAAAACACGACGAGCGCAAGCACCATCGCGAAGACTGTCTCTCGCCGCCGAAGGGCAACCAGCAGGCCGAGCGCAAACGGAACCACCAATGCGATCCCCAGGATTTCGTTCCACAGCAGAAGGTCGTTTCGCAGCACTTTATGTAACACGTCGCGAATACCCCCCAGTTCACCGGTACGCAGCTCAGCCAGAACTGCGCGCGGGGAAAAAAAGAGCGCGGGCCAGTTGTGCACCGGGAAAAGCGGATCCAGCGTGATCTGCGCTGCCATATACCACCAGAGCGCGGGCGCGATGGCGAGCGCACAAATCAAGGCGAGCCGGCCCCGCTTGGAGTGCGGCGAACGTGGATCGGTCACTGCCCACCACGCCCACACCGGGAGCAGGAGAAACCCCTCGGGCCGTACGAGCGTGAGCAGCGACCCCACCATCAGCGCACCAACCACCCGCCCGCGGTGCCGCAACCAAAGTGCGAAGACGAGGAGCAGTGCAAACAGAGGCTCCGGCGTCGTTTGGCTCGACAGCAGAAACACGCAGGGCTGGAGGCAAAGGAGGGGAATCACCAACGCGGGTCGCTCGAGCCGATAGGCGCGAGCCAACTGGAACGTGAGCCATGCAGTCACGGCCACAACCGCGACCGTCGTCAACTTCGCGACGATGTACGTCGCGAAACCGGAGAGGGGGACGTTCGCCGGAATCGAGTACACCAGCGTGAAGAACGGGCGGTCCCAGACGTCGACCGCCATCCAGGGGTGGCTCCACATCCAGCGCGCGCGCAGGAAGTGGATCGCGGGATCCTCGAAATAACTGCCTGGATAGAGCGCTGTGACCGCGACGCCGACCGCTATACAGGCAATGAGCCATCGGCGGGCTGCTCCGACATCCGAGTTCATGCCGCACAAGATTAACGCGCGGATCGGTCTCTACAGCAAGTGGCGGTGGTGTCGGCCAATCCGCGAACCGCTGGACTCGGGCTCGCATCTCGGACCTCGATCATCCGCACGCGACGTTCGCCGGACCCGATTCCACTGTCGCGCGCGACGGTCCCGGGCAACGACTTGTCGATTGAGTCGACGGACGCAGAATACCACTTTGAGCGATAGTCGAGCGCCAACCAGGTGCGCTTGCCCGGCGACGGCCGCAGCGCGCTGTCGGGCGTGGTTCCCGCTGACAGGCCCCACACCGGCAGCGGCTTGTCGCGCAGGTAGTACGCGAGCTGGACGCCTGCCTCAGGCGGCTGCACGATGACGGCGTCTCCCGCCCGGCGCGAGTCTGCTACCAGCGCGGCCACTGGCCGGAAGTCAGAATCGCGCGCGTTGATCGTCGGGTATTGAATCAAGCCGTACACGGCAGCCCAGACCATCACCCCGAAGACGGGCACGCCAACCCACCGCGGCCCGCGGACGATCCCAGCGCCAACCAGGAGACTGAGGAGGGGACTGACGAACAGGAGGTAGCGGGTGAGTGAGAGCTCGTGCCAGATCGACACAAGTGCGCCGACTACTAGGGGGACCAGCAGCCCCCAGTAGAGCACGCGGGCGGGACCGCGCAGACTGCCGCGTGGCGGGTAAGCGAACGCGGTGACAAGTGCCAGAATCAGTAGCGGGAAGACGACGACGAGCCGAAGAACGACGGCGTGCCCCCACTTGTCGACAATCGCCGGATAGAGGTGCCAGGGATAGAAATAGAGGCCGTGTAAAGAAACCATAAAAAACTCGAGAAAGTCCCTGGTCGCCCCCCCGATTCCCATCCGCCCACGCCACGCTTGGCTGCTCGCTGCCGCACTCGTATCGACAGCCAAGAGCAGAGGGAGGCAGGCCGCTGCGATTGCGACCTGCGCGTTCACCCACGGACGCGCCACGGCCCGGCGGATCTCGCCAGTCACCCCTGGCCAACGCTGCGCGATCACAAACACTCCGTCCGCGGCGAGGACGGCGTACAGCATGGCCACCAGGGGCAGCGTATACAGCGATGCAATCGCCGCCAGCGAGTACACGAGAAGGGGTCGCCTCGCAGTCGGCAGCTTGGTGCCGTCGGTCAGCTCGCGAACAGCAATTGCACGCCAGTCGAGGTATCCAGCCGTCGTGAGTGCGGCGAGCAATGTCGCGAGCATGTAGACGCGAGCTTCCTGAGCGAAGTACAACTGGAGCGGCGAAAGCACGAGGAGCGCAACCGCGATGAGCGCAGCCACGCGACCGACCGTCTCGCGCCCGATGTGGTATACCACTGGCAGGAGAAGGAGGCTGGCGAGGAGCGAGAACGACCGCAACGCAGTAGTCGAATCGCCAAACGCCAGGGTCCACAGCTTGAGCAGCAGAAAGTAGAGTGGGCTCGACGGACTGAGACGGATATTGGCCAGCATGTCGCTCACTGAGTACGTTGTGAGCAACCATGAGTTGGCCTCGTCCAACCACAGATTTGTCGCGCCGATACCGCGGACCCGTATGACGAACGCGACTAGTACGAGCGCGCCGACGACGACCCAATCGCGATGGTGGACCGCACTCGTCGCAGTCGTTGCCCGGCCGGTACTGGTCCTGAGCGTCTCGGCAGCGATCGTCATCTTCCTATGTATGCCGGCAGACCGCGGCACCGCGAAAGGGGCCGCACCGGAGCGTGTTCGGCATATCGGCCTCAGCCAAAAGGACGCCGCCTTTCATGTGATACCTGGTGGCGCGTCTGGTGACGTGTGGTTCGATGCCGAGGGACCCACTTTCGCGTTCCGCCTGTCTACGACAGGACTGAAACCCGGCGTCCACTACTTGGTCGAGTTGTACACCGACGGCCGCACATACGAGGTCGGGAGCCGGATGGCAGACGCACAAGGCCGAATCAATTTGGATACGACGCTGACACGATTTGAGACCGGAGCCTGTATCGGCGGCGACTACGTTCCACCTCGACCGCTTCGCGGCGACCATATGATCAAATTCTTGGTGAAGCGCGACGGCAATCCAGTGTCGGGCACCCGGCAGACACGAAGCAGATCGGCGAATCCGCCGGCTCTCCCCTGCCACGGCAATGGCGATGAAGATTTCACTTACTCGCTGTTCGAGGATAACGTAGCCAAGTACACCGGTACGCGATAGCGAGGCAACAGCGCGCGCGATGCTGCCACTCGAGCATGGGCGCAATTCTCGTCGCCTGGCGCGCTCGCTAGAGGCCTGCGTGAACGCGCGGCTTGTCTTCGATAACGCCCGATCTGTGCGATTCGCGAGCTGCCGAACGCAAACACGAACGAGCCGACGGCTGCGGCGGGCCAGCCGACCTTGAGCAATCGCCGACAACACACGACGGCCGCGACGTAATTGAACGACACGACCGTCAGCATCCAGAGTTGATAACTGGTGTCAGGAGCGAAACCCACGACCCGCCACGGCCAGTAGAGCGGGGCAACACCCAGCAGAATGTCGGTGTAGGCGGCAGTGTTGGGCACCGGATAGAAGATCGGCGGGCTCCAGAGAGCCAGATGGCCCGGCATCCGCAGCAGCCAGCGGTATCCGTGCTCTAGGATGTAGTTGTTGAGACGGGCATCACTCAGACTCGCCCTGGATTTGTCCCAGGCCCGACGCGAACGTGCGACCGAAGGCCGCCCATAGCCCGACCATCCACGCGGCGAACACCGGCCATGCGCTGAGCACTGCGGCGCTATTGCCCATGCCGTGAGCTTCGTTCGGTGCTGGTACCGTCGGTGCGGACATCGGCCGCGCCAGAGCTATTCCAGACTGATCGAGAGCTGCCTGAGACGCACTGCCGGCACAGGCGAACGCAGCTGACCGGCGACCGTGTCGGCCGCTCCCGTGGCTCCCGGCGTGAACGAAAACATCTCGGCGGCAGGCCCTCCCTGAAAATGCAGCGTGTCAGGTTCCGCCCGCGCACCCACTCTGATGGCGCGCGATTGTCCGTTGAACGAAACGAGGATCGGAACCCGCTGAGTCGTATCCACCGCCGCCGCATTGACGACGAGATTGACCGGCGCGAGAAATGGGCGGCCGTAATAAATGTGAGCCTGGGGATCACTGATTACACGCCCTGTCGCGCTATCCGCCCCGAATCCACTCGTAGAGTCCACCGCGCCCTGGTTTCCGGTGCGCAGGTCGACGTGCAGCGTGATTGGAGGAGGAGTGGGTTCCTGAGCGAGGAGCAGTCTTGTGAGAGGAGCGGCCGCGTTGCGTCCGCTGCGCGCGACACACACGTTCGCCTCTTCGATGGTGCCGCACACAACGCGGCCCCGAGCCCACCACTCAATGGCCTCCCGGTAGAAGGCGGTCGGGATGTACACCGTACCCTCATCGAGCAACCCACGTTCAAGACTGTCCAGCATAGGCCGGCACAGCGGCGTGAGGTCGTCGATCCGCGCGGGGCTTCCGCTGTTGAATTCCATGTGCTCCCGCGCCGCTATGACCCCGAACTTGATCTCATAATCGGAGTATTGGTCGTAGTGTCGGCATGCGATGCGATTCGCGACGATGGGTGGCACGAGACGAAGAGCCCGGAAAGAGCGACCCATCTCATGCCATGCTGACGCCTCGAGTTGGGAATATTGATAGCTGTAATCGCGCCGGACGAACGCGCGGAGAGGGCGAGTGTCCTCCACCTGCAGCACGAGCGCACCCACGAGGAGGAAACTGACCGGAATCACGGGCCACCGCCTCGCGATTTCCGCGATCGCGACCGCCATGACCAGATAGTACAGTGGCCACGCGAACCGTCCAGATCCGCGGAACCAGGCCGTGAATGTGGTCATGTGCGCGTAGATCGGAATCGAGACCGTCTCATGCCCCAATACGCGCACAGGTGTCGAAAGCGCATAGGCGAAGAGCACGAGAGCGGCCGCCACACCCGGCCACATTGGCGGCCACCGGCTCGCCGACGTCGGCACGGCGGCAGATGCGCCCTTGGCCCCAAACCGTTCCCTGATCGCCAGCGCCGAGGCGATTAGCACCAGAACAATCACGCCGAGCCCGAGATAGTAGTACGACTCGTAAGCGCCAAAGAGGTCGAACGAGTCGGCCATGTGCGGGATCCGCGGTACGAAAGACGAGGAGCCGGCGGAGTTGAAGAACGAGAAAACGTCGGCGTAGAATCGTCCGAAGCCGGCTTCACCGTGATTGTGCAAAACGAAGAACCCGAACAACCAGAACTCTCCGTACAAAGTGAGCAGCGCAATGAAACCGTGGAGAGTGGCGGTCCACCAGGAGAACAACTTGTCGATCCAGACAGCCCTTGCGTACGCCGCCGCCGCGAACGCTCCGATCATTGCGGCGATGTACGGATGGGTCGGGACCGCGATCCAGAGGAGCAGGAGCCAGGGGACGAGAAAGCGCCACGACGGCCCCGGAACGGGGCGGCGCAAGTACAGCCACCAGGCTGCGAGGATCTCCCAGTGCGCGCTCAGACTGGGATGTTCAAACCGCTGAAGCAGCGTGGGACTGAGGGCAAAGAACACCGAGCCAAGCAGGCCGACAGACCGGCTCGTTCCCAGGGCCCTCAAGACCAGGTACCCGAATACGGCCTGGAGCATGTAGAACGCGAGCATCAGGAATCCGCTGTACTGCCATGGCACGTGTACCCATGGGAACACCAGCTTGGCTGGAACGCTGAGCAACCCGTCGGACGTGGTCACGAGCGGAGCCATCATGGTGTGGAGCATGCCGAACGGCAGCGTCCACCGTTCATTGCGCTCGAAGAGCCATTCCAGCAGCGAGGCCCCTCGGTCTGCCTTCATCATCCACCGGATGTTGGTCGGCACGACGATATTCGCCGGCAGCTGATAGGCGAATACCACCGCGCCGAGCGTAGCCGCGACGACGACCGACACCCATTCCGGCAGTCGGCGGAGCGCCATTGGGCCTGTTGGACGAGGCGCGGCGGTCGATGTCGTCGCGGGGTACACCCGTGACGCGGTTGGCACAGAGGCGCTCACGTGACGGTCTATGTCCTCGGGTAGGTTTGGCCGAGGATAACGTAGCCCAGCCGTCCTGGACCCGGTAGCGAGGACGCGCGTCAACCTATAATTCTTCCGCAGGCCACATGTCCACCTATGCATCCGCGTCGGCTGCAAGTCGTTGAGTGGCGACGCCAGCCGCGCCACGCTGCCGGATCTCGTGACTGACCTCGCACCACTGGCGCCTCCCGCGCCAACTCCCGGACAACCTTCGCGTCAACACCCGTTGAGCGCGCCACGATTCACTTCGGGAGAACGTGGGGCGATCGTGCTGGCCGCGATCGTTGGGGCAGCGGGATTCCTGTATCAGGTGCCTCCAGCATTCTCAATCCGACCAACGTCCGCTGGATGATGGTCGGGTGATCGGGGGGCCTCGCTGGCGGGCTGGCTTTTCGAGCGCCAGTCCCCATGGACTCTGCCGTTCGGCATTCTCCGGAACATCATCCCGCCAGCCGTCACGACAGTCGGCTACTCCGATGCCTTGCCATGGATCGCAGTGCCGGCGAAGCTCGTGTCTGGATGGACGCCGCTCCCATGGCAATTCAGCGGCATCTTCCTGCTAGCGTGCTACGTGCTGCAAGGCGTATTCGGCTATCTCGTGCTGCGCCAATTGGGGGTAGGTCGGCTGTTGGGACTGGTCGGCGCTGCCTTCTTCGCCACGAGCCCCGCGCTGTTAGAACGGTTCGAGCACATTCAGCTTGAGCGCACATTGGGAAATCCTCGCCGCATGGTGGTTGTATCTCCGCCCTACACCTCCTCGGCCGGGATGGCGCTTCCTTGCTCCATGGCTCCTCTTGCTCGCCGTGACGATTCCGACCTACATCTATCTGGCTCTGATGGTGGCCGCTCTCGCGTCCGCAGCCTACGTGCGGGCAGTCTGGGTCGATCGATCCCTCTCATGGCGGAGCGCTGCGTTGCACGCGGCAGTAGCCCTGGCCGTGGTGTTCGGAGTCCTGTGGATCTTCGGGTACTTGGTGGTGCATGCCCGAGGCGACACTGGATTTGGACACTTTTCTACCGACGTACTCGGCTTTTTTGATTCCGCCGGATGGGGATGGATCGCCCCACCGCTTCGTGGGCGTTCCGCGTGGCTACGAGAATTATTATTTCCTGGGCCTCGGTGTAGCAGTGCTGCTGCCGATTAGTCTGGGCCTCGTGCTCGCACAAGAGCCCGCGCCACAGCCGTCCGCGCCCCCCGGTCACGATCCGATTACACGCAAGCCCCGTAGCGAAGGGGATCACAATCCGAATTCGGGTCTCAGGCTGTTGCCTGGTGTGGCTGCCGCCATCCTGATGTTTGGCTACGCATTAGCAACACCGATCAGGTTTGCGGGGCATCCGATCCTCACCGTGCCATTGTACGGCCACTTGCCACAATTCACGGCTTGGTTCCGCGGGTCGGGGCGATTTGCGTGGCCGCTGTATTATCTCGTCATGGCGATTGTCCTCGCCACAGTGGCCCGACGCGCACGCCCAACCACGGCCGTCGCACTGCTGCTGCTCGCCTTAGTCGTCCAAATCGTCGACCAGCGTCCGCTGCACGCGTGGGTGAGAACGCAATACACCTACCCCTGGCCCCGTCTCGACTCCCCCGCATGGAACGATATCGGACGGTCGTTTCGATCGATACGTCTCGCTCCGCCAATTATCACGCACCACATTGCATGCGATTACTACGACCAGCATGATGACTATAACGCCAAATTCGCCGTGCTGGCGTCGACGCAAGCCATGACGCTCAACAGCGCCACTCTCTCGCGAGTCGATGACATTTGCGGCTCTGTGCAAGCCGATGCTCGATAGTTTGAAGCGCGGCCTCCTTGATCCGCGCACGGTCTACGTTCCCGCCACCAACTACTTCGAGGAGATACAGTGGACGGCAGAGGGCCATGTCATCTGTGGGAAAGTCGAGATCGACAACGTCTGCATAGCACGTGACAGCGCGACCGCCGGCACCGCAATGGCGCGACTGCTGGCCGGGCAATCCTGGCGCGACAGCGCCCACGTCCTGCATCTCGATCTCAGGTACTCCGACCCGCCAATCGTCGATTCAATCCGGGGCTTCACTGCCCCACCCGATAGCGGCGGCCGCGCCCTGGTTGACAGCGCTGCAGAGGTGCGGCTCATCCGGCCTTTCCCGGGGGCCGTCGACCTCGTCGTCAGCGCGGCGCCGGCAGGTTTGGCGCAACCCGTGCGACTGACGATCGCGCTCGGCCGTCAGTCCCAATCGATGGTCCTCGGGCCAGGCGACACGTCCACCACCTGGCACTTCGATGACAAGAGCGGGCGGATCGATCCAACGCTGCGTGTGTCCATCAGTGCCCCGTCGGCCGCCGTTCAGCCAACCACCGCTCCGCCAACCATTGCTCAGCAACCTGCCGCCCATTCGCGCCCTGCACCGGCTCGCTTCCGCCTCAAGCGTCTGACGTTCCGCTTCAGGTCAGACGACCAGGTGCCCGGGCATCCGGATCGCTCCCGCTGACACACGGGTTCTCAGTCGGCGGCCGTCATGGTCGCTCGTACTCGTACAGCGACGCGATGCGCGTCGCACGGTAAAAGGCCGGTCGCAAGCCGTAGTCGAAGGTACCTCTCGCTACGAGCTTACCCTGCGCGTCGACTTCGTGAATCTCGCCCGCGTAGCCCAGTCCGACGAGGGTGTTGCCGTTCGATAAGCGTTGCGCGGAGCCGAATGCGACTGTGAAGATGCCAGGCTTCGGCCGATATTCCCACACCATCGTGGCCACCTTGTTGGGCACGTCGAGGGCGTACTCGACGGCGCGAGACACTGGCGGTTTGTGCCGGAGGCCGTTGTCGTAGAGCAGTATGTGCCCGTTCGGCAGCACGCGGACCGAATGCTGTCCGCTGAAGAAGCCGAGTGGATCGCCTCGGAATGTGAATTGATTGCGCGCCCCGCCGAGCTGCCACATGATGGCGCCGCTCTGGGCATTGACCTTCACCACCGCGCCCATGTTGCGGAAGGACACGACGTAGTTGCTATCGAGATCGAAGTCGAGCGAGTTCGGGTGGTCGAAGTCGTCCGGCGGCGCCGCCCCGGTCGGCTCGATCCAGTCGGTCGCGCCATAATGGTCCCAGGCATCCCACTTGAACTCGATCACGCCGGGCGGCGATTCGCGAATGATTTGATGTCCAACGCCCGACCCGTTGGGGGGACCGCCCAGACGACTGAAGTCGAATGGCCGACGGGTGTACCCGAACAGGTGCAGCACGGGGCTCGAGTCCGGGCCCGTGATGATCAACTCGTGCGACCCGGTGAACTCCCCCGGGCCCGCGTCATACTTGTGGATGATCTCTCCGCTCGGCAGGAACTCTGCGTACGCCACCGTCGCGCCATTGAAGCCCCCGGGCACCGCGCGACGCTGGGGGACGGCTCTCCCGCTGTCAGCCGTGGCGCGCACCAGTGCGCGGCGCGGTCCCCAGCCGGACGTGGGCAGCGCAATGGTGAAGTGTCCATTGGCCTGCTGCTTGAGCTCCACAGAGCCGACGACAGGGAATACGCGGTACCAACGCACACGGCCCAGCGCATTGAACGCGACGGCCAGGGCACTGTCGGGTGGGACCGCGGCGTACGATGGCGACGAATCTCTGAGCGGCGCCACCAACGTGTAGCCCCGGGTGAATGTCCCCGTCGGAACGAGCGAGGCAGCCTGCACCCACGGCGGCAGCCCGCCGGTCGCGTAGCCCCAGGTGGCGGAGGTCCGATGCCCTCCACCCAATGCCTGCACCGTGATCACATACGTATGGAATGGCAGCAAGCCAAGGATCGTCACCCGCCCGGCGGATCCCGTGACCGGCACATACGGGGTCGCAGCAACGGTGTCACCAGGCGTGCTGTAGACCACGCGTGCAGAATCGACCCCCGCTGCCGTAAACGTCACCTGGGCCGAGAGGACGTTGAGCGGATTTGCCTCGGCGCGCACATTCGTGACGTGCACGGTCCCCGTGCAGGCCACGAGCTGGGTGCCGCCGAGGAGGGCCGACCCAAACCCGAGGAGGCCTGCGCGCCACCGTGTCCGTTGCGTAACGTTGAGCATCATATGGCAACGACTAATCGGAACGCGCTTGCAGTGCAACAGACTTGCAATCATGGCGTAATGCACGGCAGGTGTGATGTCCGTCCGCCGGTTTTGCATTTCTTGCCTTCGGCGGTGCTGTTGTCTGGCGCGCCGACGGGCACGCGTCTCTGATGTCGAACGGGTACACGCGAAGGCTGGCTGCGCAACCTATAGCGATACTCGTGCTCTGCTGCGCCATCGCAGCAACAGTGCGCCTGTACCACCTCGGTTTCAAGAGCTATTGGCTCGACGAAGCGGTCTCGATCGACTTGGCCCGCGCGCCGTGGTGGTTGTTCAGCAAGGCGGTCCGCACGAGCGAAGCGAACATGGTGCTCTACTATAGTCTGCTGCGACCGTGGGTGCGTATCGGGGGTGTCGACGAATCATGGGTACGGCTCTTGTCCTGCCTGTTTGGGGTCGCGACTGTGCCGGCACTCTACGCCATTGGCCTGCGTCTCTTCGACCGCGTTACGGCGCTCCTGGCGTGCGGGATCCTGGCCTTGAACGCGGGCCATGTATGGGCGTCCCAGGAGGGGCGCAGCTACGCCCTCCTGGTAATGCTCACGACGACGTCTTGGTGGCTCCTGCTCCGAGCGGCTGACCAGCGACGGGGAATTCGCGCCGTCGGTCCGTGGGCACTGTATGTGACCGTGGCGGCGCTCGCCACCTACGCCCACTTCTACGCCGTGCTGGTCCTGGCCGCGCAGGGCGTTACCCTCCTCTTCCTGCCTCTGCCAGCCGGTCACGCGGCGGCGAACCAGCCAGCCCCCCGTGCTCGAGTATCGCCTGGAATCGTGGTCGCGTGCGGCGCAGCGATCGCAGCCTTGTTGTGGCCACTCGCGCTCTTTCTGACACGGCCCCATCACAACATCGATTGGATCTCCAACGGCGGCCGCGGTTTCGACGTGACGCTCTCGATCATCGATCGCATGATCGTCCATCCGGCGTCGGGCTGGGGATTCGACGAGCTGTGCATACTCGCCTTTGCCGGCCCGCTGGCCGTCATTGGAGCGTGGCGACGCCCCGACGTGGTGGGCACGCGTTGGCGCTGGATGTTGCTCCTGCTCTGGCTCTGCGTCCCGATCGTCGTGTCCGTCGCAGTCTCGGTGGTCCTGCGCCCGATCATTGACGCGCGGTATCTGACGATCTGTCTACCCCCGCTGGCGCTGCTCGCCGCCGGAGCGCTCGTCCATCTGTGGCCCCGGCAGCCTGCGCGAGTGTTGCTCGTCCTGTTGCTCGCGACCGACATCGTCAGCCTCGACTGGTATTACCGTCGCGCGCAGAATGAGGACTGGCGTGACGTCACGACCTACGTGCTGAGGCACGCGCAGCCCGGGGACTACGTGCTCTTCTTCGCGTCCTACGTCCGGACACCGTTCAACCTCTATCGTGGAATGGACGACACGGCGGCAGCGCCCCGAATTACTGCGGTGTCGACCGCGCCCTCAGACCGCACGTCTCCGCCCCCCACCGAGTTGTCCAAGTGGCACCCACTGGTGGAGACGACGGCCGTCGCACGAGCCCAGGCGACACGGGTGTGGGTCCTGCTCAGTCACAACGCGACCCCGGACTGCGAACAAGCGGTCGATGACTACCTGCGCCAGCGCTTCACCAGCGGAGACTCCACCGATTTCAACTTGGTCCGCGTCCGTCTGTACGAGACTCCCGCGCCAGTCACGACCACCTCGGAGACGCAGTTGGCCGACATCGTCAGGTTCTGCTACTGACCTCATCGGTACAACAGCCACACCGTCTGCACCCGCGCACCTCCCCATCCCCAGGACAGGACGCGAGGCACAAAGCGCCCGCCCGCCAGATGCGGCAGGATCCGCCCGGAGAGCGTGTCGGACCTGACCCACAGCGGGGTGAAACCGCCCGCGACGATCATGTCGGCTGTCGGCCCGTACCACTTCGGTCCGGTGTCCGAATCCCAGATGATCAGCGTTTCCTTCGGGAGCGCGCGCACCACGCTGTCGATGGTCTGTGGGGCGCGACCTCGAGGCAAACCGATACCACCCACGGGATCGCAATCGAAGCGAATGCACCCGTACACCTGGCTGGCTACGACGTGACGCACGGGCTGCGGATGTGAGCCCAACCAATCGGCAGCGGCATCCACAATCCACGCGTCGCGCGACGAGCCCCACGCGTCGACGTAGCAGACCGCCGAGATGGCCGATACCGCGAGGACGACCGCGGTCGCCACTGTCACTACCGGGCGGCCATACTGCGCGAGCAGCGACCGCGCGGCGTTCGCCAGCTCGTTCCATCCGAGGAGAATGAGCAAGGCGATCGGCGGTGCCACGCACGCGAAATACCGCGGGTAGCCTGCGGAGCCGAAAGCCCCAAGGCTCCATATCACGGAGTGCACCAGAAAGAAGATCGCGACGATGGCGAGCTCGAACCTGAGGCGCCGGCGCATCAACGCCGCCACGGCCCCAACGGCAAACGGCACCTGGAGCAGCGGTCCCGTGATCTCGCGACGCCACCGAAAGTAGTCGAGTGGTGAGCCCTTGCCATACGCCGCGGACGCGGACCAGTTGACCGGCCAGTGGTGCAACACCCAGAGGGGATCTCGCGACCATGCCCAGGTGATGAGGCCGAGCACCGCGGGCGCGAAGGCCAGCAGAGCGATGGCTGGGATGCGCCGCCACCATACACGGCCTGCACGCGGGTCGAGCAACAGCCAGAGAGCCCACAGCGGAGCGAGCACGAACCCCTCGGGCCGCGTAAGCGCCGCACACGAGATGAGGACGGCCGAGATCGCGAGCCGGCCAGTGCGACGGAGGAGGAGCGCGGTGACCAGCAGGAGCGCGAACAGCGGCTCCGTCATGGTGTCCGAGCTGAGAAGGAGGTAGGACGGCTGGAGCCACAGAAACGGGATGACGAGCGGTGCACGCTCGAGCCCTTCGGCCACCGCCAGCTTCCACGTCTGCCACGCTGTCGCGAGACAGATCGCAACGGTCGTGAGCTTCGCGACTCGATACCCCCAGACGGCGGGCACGGCATACAGCAGGGTGAAAAACGGGCGACCCCACTCGTCTACGAAGAACCGCCGATGGTGCTCGGCCCACCGGGCAAACAGGAAGTGCATCCCGGCGTCCTGCTGGTATGAATCCGGGTAGAGCCAGACCAGGGCAATGCCGACGGCCGCACAGGTAACGAGTGCAGCCGCCACGGGCCAGGACGCTCGGGCAGAAACGACAGGGCCGGTCCGGTATGTCACCGGACCGGCCCTGCCGGATCCACCAACCTTGCTCACGCCGAGGCGCTACTCGCTCTCCGCCCCTGCCGGAATCGCCGTGAGCGGCGGCAATGGCGCGAACGGCGACAAACCCATGCCGAACGGATCCTCCGACGCCGGCGCGGCCGGTGGGATCTCCATGCCCTCGATCTCGACTTCCTGATACCGGTACATGCCAGTTCCAGCCGGGATCAGGTGACCGATGATGATGTTCTCCTTGAGCCCCAGGAGGTCGTCCTGAGCGCCGCGGATCGACGCGTCGGTCAGCACGCGCGTGGTCTCCTGGAACGAGGCCGCCGACACGAACGACTGCGTCGTCAGACTCGCCTTGGTGATGCCCAGGAGCAACGGCTCCGACGTCGCAGGCTGCTGCTTCTTCTTCTTCGCCCGCTCGTTCTCGTCGCGGAACGCGTGCTTGTCGACGTGCTCGCCCTCGAGGAATTCCGTCTCGCCCGGATCGATGACGCGGACCTTCTGCAGCATCTGCCGGACGATCACGCCGATGTGCTTGTCGTTGATCTTCACACCCTGCAGCCGGTACACCTCCTGCACTTCGTTCAGCAGGTACTCCTGTACCGCGCGCGGTCCCTTGATTCGCAGAATGTCGTGCGGATTGACCGGACCCTCGGACAACCGGTCACCGGCGCGCACGCGGTCGCCCTCGTGCACGCGCAAGTGCTTGCCGGCCGGCACCTCGTACAGCTGTGCCTCCTGCGCGTCGTCGACGACGGACAGTTGTCCGTCGAGCCGCGTCGGCTGCACGAAGATCTCGCGCTTCCCGCGCTTGATCTCCCCGAACCGCACGACGCCGTCGATCTCGGAGATCGTGGCCGGATCCTTCGGACGACGGGCTTCGAACAGCTCCGCGACGCGTGGCAAACCACCCGTGATGTCGCGTGTCTTGTACGCCTCGCGGTTGACCTTGGCGATGATCGTTCCCGCCGAGATGTGCGCCCCGTCTTCCATGGTCAGCTGTGCGCCAACCGGCACCACGAAGTCGCGCACCTTGCGGTCCTGCGCTTCATCCCAGATCTCGATGTGCGGGTGCAGCTTCTTGTCTCGGTCTTCGATGACGACCCGCTGCCGGAGACCGGTGAGCTCGTCGAGCTCCTCGGACACCGACTCGTCCTCGACCAGGTCGACGAACCGGACGATACCGGCGACGTCGGCGATGATGGGGTTGGTGTACGGATCCCAGCTGAAGATCACCTGGTCCCGCTTCACGTCCTCGCCATCGGTCACCATCAGAATCGCGCCGAGCGGCACCTGCAACCGCGCACCACCGGTCGCGGACGACCGATCGCCCGCGCCCGCGGATACTGACCTCGCCTTCGTACGACGTCACGATGCGCTGCCCGTCGGGGCCAGTGACCACGACCAGCCGATCACCGTACTCGATGCGGCCTGCGACCTTCGACTTACGCGACGTCTGCTCGGCGATACGAGCGGCCGTTCCACCGATGTGGAAGGTGCGCAGCGTCAGCTGCGTGCCCGGCTCGCCGATCGACTGCGCGGCAATGATGCCGACGGCTTCCCCGAGGTCGACCATCGACATGGTGGCCAGATTGCGGCCGTAGCACATGCGGCAGAGACCCCGCTTCGCCTCGCAGGTCAGCACCGAGCGGATCTTGACCGCTCTCGATGCCCGACTCTTCGATCGCTCGCGCCGTGTCCTCATCGATCAGCTTCCCGGCCTCGACCAGCAACGTGCGCCGGCCGCTGTCGTCGGTCTCGTGCGGATCCTCGACGTCCTCGGCCGCGACGTTGCCGACGATGCGCTCGCCGAGCGGCTCGATGACGTCCTCACCTTCCTTGAGCGCCGAGACCTCGAGGCCCAGGATCGTTCCGCAGTCGTCCTCGGTCACGACGACGTCCTGCGCCACGTCCACGAGGCGGCGGGTGAGGTACCCGGCGTCCGCCGTCTTGAGCGCGGTGTCCGCGAGTCCCTTTCGCGCGCCGTGCGTCGAGATGAAGTACTCGAGCACCGACAGACCTTCACGGAAGTTCGACTTGATCGGGCTCTCGATGATCTCGCCGATACCACCCGTGAGCTTCTTCTGCGGCTTCGCCATGAGTCCGCGCATCCCCGCCAGCTGTCGGATCTGGTCGCGCGAGCCTCGGGATCCGGAGTCGAACATCATGAACACCGGATTGAACCCTTCCTTCGACTCACGCATCGCCTTGACCATCGCGTCGGCGATGTCGTTGTTGGCGTGGGTCCAGGTGTCGATGACTTTGTTGTAGCGCTCGCCGTTCGTGATGTTGCCGGTCTGGTAGGCGCGCTGGAAGCGCTCGACGCGGGCCTCCGCCTCGCGCAGCAGCGTCTCCTTCTCGGCTGGGATGTGCAGGTCCTCGATCCCGATCGAGATGCCACCACGCGTCGCGTTGCGGAACCCGAAGTCCTTGAGCCGATCGAGGAACTCCACCGTCTGCGCGAGCCCGGCACGCCGGTACGACTCGAACACCAGCTCGCCGAGCGCCTTCTTCTTCATCTCCCGGTTCTGGAACCCGATCTCGGGCGGGACGATCGCGTTGAACAGCACCCGGCCGACGGTCGTCTCGACCCACCGCTGGCCACCGGTGTCATCCACCCAGAACCGGACCGGCGTCTGGTACTCCACCCGCCCCTGTCCGAGTGCCAGCTCCACCTCGTCCACGGTCGCGAAGTGCGGCGACTTCTTGACGGTGGCGTCGAAGTCAGGCCGGGCCCGGGTCGCGAAATAGCACCCGAGCACGATGTCCTGGCTCGGCTCGGCGACCGGTCGGCCGTCTGACGGCTTGAGAATGTTGTTCGACGACAGCATCAGCAGCCGGCTCTCGAGCTGCGCCTCGAACGAGAGCGGCACGTGCACGGCCATCTGGTCGCCGTCGAAGTCCGCGTTGAACGCCGCGCAGACGAGCGGGTGAATGCGAATGGCCTTGCCCTCGACCAGCACCGGCTCGAACGCCTGAATGCCGAGGCGATGGAGCGTCGGCGCCCGGTTGAGCAGCACCGGGTGGTCGCGAATGATCTCTTCGAGGATCTCGTAGACCTCGGGGCTCTCGCGCTCGACGATCTTCTTCGCGCGCTTGACCGTCTCGGCGATCCCCTTCTCCACGAGCTTGTGGATGATGAATGGCTTGAACAGCTCGAGCGCCATCGCCTTCGGCAGCCCGCACTGGTGCAGCTTGAGCTCCGGGCCGACGACGATCACCGACCGGCCCGAGTAGTCCACCCGCTTGCCGAGCAGGTTCTGGCGGAAGCGGCCCTGCTTGCCCTTGAGCATGTCCGACAGCGACTTGAGCGGCCGCTTGCCGCGTCCACGAATCGCCTTGGACCGGCGGCCGTTGTCGAACAGCGCGTCGACCGCCTCCTGCAGCATGCGCTTCTCGTTGCGCAGGATGACCTCGGGCGCCCGGTGCAGAATCAGCTTCTGCAGCCGGTTGTTGCGGTTGATGACGCGGCGGTACAGATCGTTGAGGTCGGACGTCGCGAACCGGCCGCCGTCGAGTGGCACGAGCGGCCGCAGGTCGGGCGGAATCACCGGGATCACGTCCAGGATCATCCACTCCGGCTTGTTGCGGACGTCGCCCGGCTCGCCGGAGTTGCGGAACGCGTCGACGATCTTGAGCCGCTTGAGCATCTGCTTCTTGCGATGCTGCGAGTTCTCGACCGCGACCGACGCGCGCAGCTCCTCGGCCGTCTTGTCGACGTCCAGCCGCCGCAGCAGCTCGCGGACCGCCGGCGCGCCGATGTCGGCGTGGAACGCCGCGTCGTTCTCCTCCTTCGCCTTCTGCCGCAGCGTCAGGTACTCCTCTTCGTCGAGCAGCTGATTCGCCGCGCACGTCCTGCTCGCCGGCATCGATGACGATGTAGTTCGAGTAGTAGATGACCTTCTCGAGATCACGCAGGGTGATGTCGAGCAGGTTCCCCATCGGGCTGGGCAGCGTCTTGAAGAACCGAGATGTGCGCCACGGGCACGGCGAGCTCGATGTGTCCCATGCGCTCGCGCCGCACCTTGCTCAGCGTGACTTCGACGCCGCAGCGGTCGCAGATCACGCCGCGATAGCGGATCCGCTTGTACTTCCCGCAGTGGCACTCCCAGTCCTTGACCGGACCGAAGATGCGCTCGCAGAAGAGCCCATCCTTCTCGGGCTTGAACGAGCGGTAGTTGATGGTCTCGGGCTTGAGGACCTCGCCCCACGACCACCAGGTGCGCAGGCCGGCCATCTCCAGCCGCTCCCGCTCCTTGGGATCCTTGGGTCCGCGGATCTCCTCAGGCGAGGCGATCCGGACCTGGATGAAGTCGAACGCCGACGCGCGAGTCTCGCGCGCGCTGCGAAAATCGATCATGAGCTTACCCCTCCCCGTTGCTATTGCCGGACCCCGTTCGACGCGCCGTACCCGTCCTCGGTCGCGCCCAACGTGACCTTGATCCCCAGCGCCTGCAGTTCCTTCACCAGCACGTTGAAGGACTCCGGGAATCCCCGGCTCCGGCAGGTTCTGTCCCTTCACGATCGCCTCGTACACGCGGCTGCGCCCGTTCACGTCGTCCGACTTCACCGTCAGGATCTCCTGCAGCGTGTGCGCGGCGCCGTACGCCTCGAGCGCCCACACTTCCATCTCGCCGAAGCGCTGGCCGCCGAACTGCGCCTTGCCGGCGAGCGGCTGCTGCGTGACGAGCGAGTACGGCCCGATGCTCCGGGCGTGGATCTTGTCGTCCACCAGGTGCGACAGCTTGAGCATGTAGATCTCGCCGACCGTGACCGGGCTCGCGAACGTCTCGCCCGTTCGCCCGTCACGCAGCCGCACCTTGCCGCCCGGCGTGATGCCCGCCAGTCGGAGCAGCTCGCCCGCCGCTTGATCGACAGTCGGCGTCGGTCTGGCCGCCGGACCAACGCCGGCCAGCGCCGGCAGCTCCTCGGACGCCAGGACCGCGCCCGGCATCCCGCGCTACGCTCCTTCTCGAGCTCCGCCAGCGCGGTCCGGAACGCCGCACCGCACGTCCTCGGTCTCGTCGTCATCCTCCGCGCGCGTCGTCGTGGAACTCGATCCGGTGCGCCGATCTCCGCCGCCTCGCGCGCCGCCAGCTCGGTCAGCCGCTGACGACGAGGTACGCGCGCACCCGGGCGTAGATGGCCTTGGTCGCCGCCGACCGCCCACGCGCGTGCAGATCGTTCAGCGTCGCATCCGCCGAGCAGCTCGACGCGCTCCTCGCCGGGCGTCGCCGGCGCGATATCTCTCAGACATCGACGCGCATCGTCCTCATCGGAGATGTGCAACGGCTGGCGTCTGCCGTCAGCTCCAGCGCCGTCGTGCGACCACGAGAGCCCGGCCAGCTTGAGCAGCAGCCCGATCTCGCGCTCGTTCGCACCCTGGAAGACCGGGGTCTTGGCGTAGAAGCCGAGGATGCGGGCCGCCCATCCCAGGTGCGTCTCCAGGATCTGGCCGACGTTCATGCGGCTCGGCACGCCGAGCGGGTTGAGCACGATGTCCACCGGGCCGCCCGTCGGGGAGGAACGGCATGTCCTCCTCCGGGACGATCCGGGCGACGATGCCCTTGTTGCCGTGCCGGCCCGCCATCTTGTCGCCGACCGAGATCTTCCGCTTCTCGGCCAGATACACCTTGACCAGCTGGATCACGCCCGGCGGCAGCTCATCCGGCTGCAGGATCCGGTCGATCCGCTCCTCGGCCTTCTCCTCGATCCGCGCCTTCTCCTCGTTGGCCGCATCGATGATCGTCCGCACGCGCTCGTTGGTCGCCTTGTGCTCGACGCGGAACGTCTTGAGGTCGAGCGTCGCCATCTTGAAGCCCGCGCAGGAACTCGCGATCGAGCACCGTCCCCTGCGGGATCGCCTCTTCGACCGTGCCGCTCTTGAGCGCCAACGCCACCTTCTGCCCATCCAGCGATCTCGACCAGCTCGCTGTCGCGCACCTCGTTGACGCGGATCTTCTCCTCGCCCTCGAGGCGCCGGACCTCGCCGATCCGCTCGCCGCGATCCTTCTCCACGACCTGGTCCTCGATGCGCGAGAAGATCTTCACGTCGATGACGACGCCCTCCATGCCCGGCGGCACCTTGAGCGAGGAGTCCTTCACGTCCTTCGCCTTCTCGCCGAAGATCGCCGTCAGCAGCTTCTCTTCCGGCGACAGCTCGGTCTCGCCCTTCGGCGTGATCTTGCCGACGAGAATGTCGCCCGGCTTCACGTGCGCGCCGATGCGGACGATGCCGCGCTCGTCGAGGTCGGTCAGCGACTCCTCGGCGACGTTCGGGATTTCGCGCGTGATCTCTTCCTGCCCGCGCTTCGTGTCGCGGACGTGCAGCTCGAGCTCCTGGATGTGGATCGACGAGTAGACGTCGTCCTTGACCAGGCGCTCGGACAGAATGATGGCGTCCTCGAAGTTGTGCCCGTACCACGGCATGAACGCCACGGTGACGTTCGCGCCCAGCGCGAGCTGTCCGCACTTCCGTAGCCGCGCCATCGGCCAGGACGTCGCCGGCCTTCGACCTGCTGTCCGTGCTGGACGAGCGGCCGCTGGTTGATCGCGGTGTCCTGATTGGTGCGCCAGTACTTCTTGAGCCGGTACCGGTCGTTCTGCGTCAGTCGCGCCAGCGGACGGTCCGGCGCCACGCCGGTCCGCCACGCGCCGTCCGGTCGCGCCGGCATCGACGATGATCTCGTCGGCGGTCACCCGCGTGACGACGCCGGACCGGCGCGCGATGACGACGGCACCCGAGTCGACCGCCACCTTCTCCTCGAGACCCGTGCCGACGAGCGGCGTCTGCGGGTTGAGGAGCGGCACGCTCTGACGCTGCATGTTGGAGCCCATGAGCGCGCGGTTCGCGTCGTCGTGCTCGAGGAACGGAATCAGCGCCGCGGCGATCGAGACGAGCTGCTCCGGCGCCACGTCCATGTAGTCGATCCGGTCGGGCGGCGTGAGCGGCGCGTCACCCTGGTGCCGGCAGAGCACCAGCTCGTCGACGAACGTCCCGTCCGGGTTGAGCGCCGTGTTGGCCTGCGCGATCGTCGCGTCCTCTTCGCGGTTGGCATCGAGCCACGCGATCTCGCGGCGTGACCCTCCCGTTCTTGACGACGCGGTACGGCGTCTCGATGAACCCGAGATCGTTCACCTGCGCATAGCACGCGAGCGACGTGATAAGTCCGATGTTCGGACCTTCCGGCGTCTCGATCGGGCACATGCGGCCGTACTGCGAGTAGTGCACGTCGCGCACCTCGAACCCGGCGCGCTCGCGCGTCAGTCCGCCCGGGCCAAGCGCCGACAGCCGCCGCTTGTGCGTCAGCTCGGCCAGCGGGTTCGTCTGGTCCATGAACTGCGACAGCTGCGAGGAGCCGAAGAACGCCTGGATCACGGCCGACACCGTCCGCGCGTTCACCAGATCGTCGAGCGAGATCTTCTCCGGATCGGTGTTGATCGACATGCGCTCCTTGACCAGGCGCGCCATGCGGCTCAACCCGACCGAGAACTGGTTGGCGATCAGCTCACCCACCGACCGGATGCGGCGGTTGCCGAGGTGATCGATGTCGTCCGTGTGCCCGCGGCCCTCGTGCAGCTCGACGAGGTAGCGGATGATCGCGACGAAATCCTCGCGCGTGAGCACGGTCTCGTTGGCCGGGCGGTTGAGGCCCGAGCCGCTGGTTGATCTTGTAGCGGCCCACGCGCCCGAGGTCGTAGCGCTTCGGCGAGAAGAACAGCCGGTCGAGCGCCTGGCGTGCCGTCTCCTTGTTCGGCGCATCGCCCGGACGCAGCAGCGAGTAGATCTGCTTGAGCGCCTCCTCCTCGGAGTGCGTCGGATCCTTGCACCAGCGTGTTCTTGATCAGCGCCGACTCGACGCGACCCGACGGCGCGAAGACCTGCACCTTCGTGACATCGGCCTTGCGCAGCTTCTTGATCAGCGTCGGCGTGACGCTGCTGGTCGGCCTCGGCCAGCACCTCGCCGGACGCCGCATCGACGACGTCGCGCGCGAGCACGTGCGGCTCGTCGCGCTCGCCGCGCTCGAGTGCATCCAGCTCGTCGCGCACGTCGACGGTCATGTACGACGCGAACACCTTGATCTTCGGTACTTCAGCTCCCGCAGGCGCTCGGCCAGCTCCTCGGTCAGCTCGGTCCCGACCGCGATCGTGCGCTCGGCCTCGGCCGCCGCCTGCTTCGGCCTTCGCCTTCTTGGTCTTCGGCTTGGGCGCATCGGGATCGTGCTCGCGGCCCGGCAGCACGATCTGCTCGGCGATGATCGCGCCCGGTCAGCTCGCGCTGCTCCTGGCGGTTCTGCCGGACCTTGGTCAGGTCCAGCTCGCGAACGCCGAAGAACAGATGGTAGATGTCGCTGTCGCTCCCGTAGCCGAACGCGCGCAGCAGGGCCGTGGCCGGGAATTTCTTCTTCTTGTCGATGTGGACGTAGATGACGTCGTGGATGTCGACCGTGAACTCGACCCACGAGCCGCGGAACGGAATGATCCGGGCCGAGATGAGCCGCTGGCCGTTCGGGTGGGTGGACTCCTCGAACACCGCGCCCGGCGACCGGTGCAGCTGGCTGACCACGACGCGCTCGGCGCCGTTGATCACGAACGTGCCGAGCGGCGTGAGCAGCGGCAGCTCGCCGAGATAGACTTCCTTCTCGATGATGTTGCGCGGCCGCTTGACCCCGTTGACCTCCTCGTTGATGACGAGCTGCAGCGTCGCCTTGAGCGGCGCGGAGTAGGTCATGTCGCGCTCGATGCACTCCTCGACGGAGTACTTCGGCTCGCCCAGCGAATACTTCACGAACTCCAGCGAGAAGTTCTCGTGGACGTCCGTGATCGGGAAGAGGTCCTTGAAGACGCGCTCGAGCCCGATGTCCTCGCGGTCCTGCGAGGCCGCGTCGAGCTGCAGCAGCGCTTCGAACGCTCGCGTCTGGATGTCGAGGAGGTGCGGCATTCTGCATCCCGCCCGCCAGCTTCGCGAACGAAATCTGCTTCATCGTGTCGGCCATAGTCACCTAACTGGAAATGGGCGTCGCGCGCCCGCGCGCGCTCCGGACTACGCCATCGAGCCCGCGCGATGCACGGACCCCCGTGCATCCCGGTCGCTGGAGCTGAACGTGTGGGGCAGGGCTCGCGCGCGATCGTCGCGATCGCAGGCGCAATTCGACCGTGACGTCACCGACCCGTGGCCTCAGGCGGGGAGCGCCGGTCAGGGCGATCGCTTTCCGCGACCCCCGAACGCGCCCGAGTCCCGTGCGGAAACCGGACTCGGCTTACTTCACCTCGACCGTCGCCCCCTGCTCCTCGAGCTTCGTCTTGATCGTCGTTGGCCTCGTCCTTGGATACGCCGGCCTTGACGGTCTGCGGCGCGCCGTCGACGAGATCCTTGGCTTCCTTGAGTCCGAGGCCGGTGACCTCGCGCACGACCTTGATGACCTGGATCTTCTTGGCGCCCGCTTCCTTGAGCATGACCGTGAACTCGGTCTGCTCCTCGACGACCGCCGCCGCCGCGGCACCACCGCCACCAGCGCCGCCCGCAGCCGGGCCGCCGCCGCCGGGGCCGCCGCGATCGTCACATTGAACTTCGTCTTGAATGCCTCGATCAGCTCAGCGAGATCGAAGACCGACATGTTGCCGATCGCTTCGAGGATCTCGTCCTTGGACAGCGTCGCGTTAGCCATGATGGTTGTACCCCTCGAGAAAGAAATCGTTACCCGTGACGACCCGTCACGGTGAGCCGAACGGTCGACCCGACCGGTCTACTCCTGACGCGCGCCTCGCGCTGCGCGTGCAGCGCCGCGAGCGCCCCGGCGAACGTGGACAGCAGGCCGTTCAGCGCGCCGACAAATGCCGGCCAGCGGCGATTGCAAGCCGGCGCCGAGCTCGGCGAGCATCCGGTCTCGCGGCGGCATCGTCGCGAGCCGCTTGACCTGGGCCGGTGTCGATCGCCGCGCCCGTCGAGCAAGCCCGCCCTTGACGTCCGGCTTCTGCTCGAACTCCTTGGCGAAATCCGTCAGGACCTTCGCCGCCGCCACCGGATCCTTGCCGATCACCATGCCCGGTCGGGCCGCGCAGCCGCGTGCCCGATCAGACCGCTCTCGTTCACCGCGCGCGACGGCGAGCGTGTTCTTGATGACCACGTACTCGACGCCCGCCTTGCGCAGCCGGCGGCGTAGCTCGGTCATCCCCTTCACGTTGAGCCCCGTGAAGTCCGTGTAGTAGAGCGCCTTGGCGCCCTTGCATCTTCGTGCGGAGCTCGTCGACGAGCTCCTGCTTCTCCGTGCGATTCATCGTTCGCCCCGGTCCCTGCTAGCGCGCGGTATGGAGTCGTGTCGATCGTGATCCCGGGCCCCATTGTGCTCGAGATCGCGACGTTGACGGATGTACACCCCTTTGGCGGCCGGCGGTCGGGACCGGACGACCTGGTCCATGAGCGGCGCTGAAGTTGGTCTCGAGCGCATCGACGCGCGAACGAGACCTTGCCGATCGGCGCGTGGATGTTCCCGCCCTTGTCGACGCGGAACTCGATCTTGCCCGCCTTGACCTCGCGCACGGCGCGCGTCGACGTCGAACGTGACCGTCCCGGCCTTGGGGTTCGGCATGAGCCCGCGGGGCCCCAGCATGCGGCCGAGCTGGTCCGACCTGGCCCATCTGGTCCGGGCGTCGCGATCATGACGTCGAAGTCCATCCAGTTCTCCTTGATCTTCGGCGATGAACTCGATGCCGACGAAGTCCGCGCCGGCCGCCTGCGCCTCGCGCGCCTTCTCGCCGGCCGCGATCACGAGTACGCGCACCGACTTCCCGGTGCCGGCCGGGCAGCACGACCGTGCCGCGCACGAGCTGGTCGGCGTGGCGCGGATCGACGCCGAGACGCACCGCCACCTCGACGGTCTCGTCGAACTTGGCGAAGGCCGTCTGCTTGACGATCTCGAGCGCCTGGCGCGGCTGATACGTGCGTTCCCGAACTCACGCCGCTTCGGCCGCGTCCGTGGTACTTCTTGCCGTGGTGCGCGCATCAGCCCTTGACCTCGATGCCCATCGAACGCGCCGCGCCCGCGACCATCGCTTCCGCCGCCTCGACCGTGTCGCAGTTCAGGTCGGGCATCTTGAGCTCCGCGATCTTGCGCACCTGCGCGCGCGTGACCTTCCCGACCTTGTGCTTGTTCGGCGTGCCCGAGCCCTTCTCGACCCCGGCTTCCTTCTTCAGCAGGATCGCCGCCGGCGGCGTCTTGGTGATGAAGGTGAACGACTTGTCGCTGAAGATCGTGACCTCGACCGGCAAGATCGTGCCGTCCTGCGATCCTGCGTTCGTGCGTTGAACTCCTTGCAGAACGCCATGATGTTGATCCCCTGCGGGCCGAGCGCCGTCCCCACAGGGGGCGCCGGATTCGCACGCCCAGCGGGGATCTGCAGCTTCACGAATCCCGTGATTTTCTTCGCCATCGGCTTCCTCACTCCGCGTAAACGCTCCCACTGTTGTTTTACGTCGCTGTGGTCGGCGACGCGACGCTTCGCGCGCGTAGAGTAGACTACAGGAAGTAGAAAGTAGACCCTTACTCTCCGATGCCACTCTCGCCTTCCTCTCCGTCTCCTTGTCTACTGTCGACTCTGTCCTATACTCTCAGCCGCGCGTCAGCGCCGGCTCAGTACGCCTTCAGCTGCAAGTAATCCAGCTCCACACTCGTCGGCCGGCCGAACAACGACACCGACACCCGCACTTTGCCCTTGTCCGCCATGACCTCTTCGACCGTCCCGTTGAAATCCGTGAACGGCCCTTCGGTGATCGCCACCGCCTGACCGACGAGGAACGGAATCTCTTCCTTCGGCTCCTCGGGCTCCGCATCCGTCGCGATCCCGAGCAGCCGATTGACCTCGTCCGGCCGCAGCGGCTGCGGCGCGCCGCTCGTGCCCGACGAACTTGATGACGCCCTGGATGCCGTTGACCGTGTGAATGGTCTCCTGGTTCATCACCATCTCCACGAGCACGTACCCCGGGTACATCTTCCGCTCGACGGTCACCTTCTTGCCGTTCTTGATCTCGACCACTTCCTGCGTCGGAACCAGCGCCTGCCGAATCGCGCGCTCCTCCGGCGGGCCGCGGATCCTGCTCGATCCGCCGCTGCATCAGCGACCGCACCTTGTTCTCGTGGCCCGCCGTGGTCTGGATCGCGTACCAGCGGTGGTCCACGATCAATGCCCCGCGAAGATCTGTGGAATCCATCGGACCAGAACCTGTTGCAAGGATGAAATCCATGATCGCGATGACCGCCGCCGATGACCGAGCGACAACACGATGACGCCGATCGACATCTTGCGGATCTCTGCGCGGTCGGCCACGTGACGCGGCGCATCTCGGCCATGATGGCTCCGATACGTCGCCGGAATCGCCCGCACCTGGCCGCGCTCACCCGGCGCGCCCCAGCTGCGCCGCTGCCGCCAGCGGCCGCGCTCCGCGACGACATCGACCGCCATCTACTTCGTTTCCTTATGCACGCGGTGCGCGTTGCAGCGCGGGCAGTACTTCTTCCACTCGACGCGCTCGGGATGCGTGCGCTTGTTCTTCGTGGTGAAGTAGTTGCGGTTCTTACACTCTCGCACGCGAGAATGATCTTTTCTCTAGGCATGGGCTACGGCAGTTGGCGGTCGAGAACAGTCGGGACCATTGATCGTCGCGGGCGCCACGCAAGTGGCGGCCCGCGCGAGACACTGTCACTATCGCTGATCATTTCAGGATCTTGGTGACGACGCCGGCGCCGACGGTGCGGCCGCCTTCGCGAATCGCGAAGCGCAGCCCCTCGTCCATGGCGATCGGCGTGATCAACTCGATCGTCATCTGCACGTTGTCCCCCGGCATCACCATCTCCGTCCCCTCCGGCAGCTCCACCGCCCCCGTCACGTCCGTCGTCCGAAAGTAAAACTGCGGCCGATACCCCTTGAAAAACGGCGTGTGCCGCCCCCCCTCCTCCTTCGTCAACACGTACACCTCCGCCTCAAACTGCGTGTGCGGCGTGATCGACCCCGGCTTCGCCAACACCATCCCCCGCTCCACGTCCTCCTTCTCCACCCCCCGCAACAACAACCCCACGTTGTCCCCCGCCTGCCCATCGTCCAGCAACTTCCGGAACATCTCCACCCCCGTCACCACCGTCTTCTTGTCACTCCCAAACCCCACCAACGCCAATCTCCTCCCCCACCTTCACCTTCCCCCGCTCGATCCGCCCCGTCGCCACCGTCCCCCGCCCCGTGATCGAAAACACGTCCTCCACCGGCATCAAGAACGGCTTGTCCACTTCCCGCTTCGGCACCGGGATGTAGCTGTCCAACGCCGCCATCAACTCCCCAATCTTCTGCCCCGTACTCCCTCTTCGGATCCGGCTCTCCAACGCCTTCAACGCACTCCCCCGGATCACCGGCGTCTCGTCCCCCGGAAACTGGTACGAACTCAACAACTCCCGCACCTCCAGCTCCACCAGATCCAGCAACTCCGGATCGTCCACCGCGTCCACCTTGTTCATGAACACCACGATGTACGGCACGTTCACCTGCCGCGCCAACAAAATGTGCTCCCGCGTCTGCGGCATCGGCCCGTCCGCCGCACTCACCACCAGGATCGCCCCGTCCATCTGCGCCGCCCCCGTGATCATGTTCTTCACGTAGTCGGCGTGCCCCGGACAATCCACGTGCGCGTAGTGCCGCGCCGCCGTCTCGTACTCCACGTGCGCCGTCGCGATCGTGATCCCCCGCTCCCGCTCCTCCGGCGCCTTGTCGATCTGGTCGAACGCCACCTTCTGCGCCAACCCCTGCGCCGCCTGCACCGCCGTGATCGCCGCCGTCAACGTCGTCTTCCCGTGGTCCACGTGCCCAATCGTCCCCACGTTCACATGCGGCTTCGTCCGCTCAAACTTCGCCTTCGCCATTGTCTCGTCTCGAATCCTGATTGGATTTTCGCCTAACAGCGGGCGACGCATGGCGTCGCCCCCACCCGCCGAAACCCGAATGCCCGTCCTTCGCCCTGCAAGCTCGCGATCGGGATTGAACCGATGACCTCACCCTTACCAAGGGTGTGCTCTACCAACTGAGCTACGCGAGCACCTGCCGTAGATCCATCCCATCCGCATCGCGCCGCTGCTCACGCTACCATCTGTCGCTCTATTCATCCTGTCGTTCTACTTTCTCGGGCGCTGAAGCGCCGCGTGTTCTACCAACTGAGCTACGCGAGCGCCTACCTAGTCAAGCTCTCCCACCAATCCCAGCATCACCGCCGCCGTCGAGCGGTACACTGCCGTTCTCACTTTCCACTCTCGAACATGCACTCTTCTCAACATCTACTTTTCTCTTCGGCGCGAAGCGCTCGAAGCGGGAGACGGGGCTCGAACCCGCGACATCAAGCTTGGAAGGCTTGCGCTCTACCAACTGAGCTACTCCCGCAGCGATACCGCAGCGGTGATGACTGCCGAACTCCTCGCTCTCCGGATCCTTCCGAATGGTGGGGGAAGGATTCGAACCTTCGAAGGCGTGAAGCCGGCAGATTTACAGTCTGCTCCCGTTGGCCGCTTGGGTACCCCACCCGCGACCCGACCCCACCGATGCGCAAACAGTGCTCGCGACAGAGCCGACGGCGAGACTTGAACTCGCAACCTGCTGATTACAAATCAGCTGCTCTGCCAATTGAGCTACGTCGGCGCACAGCGGTTTTGCGCCAGACTCGTAGAATACGCTGACTGGAGACGAGTGTCAAGCCGTTGTGCGACGCGCGCTTGGGCCACTGGCACGGAAGAGCGCGGCGTCGGGTTCCGGGTCGGGGCCAAAGCGGACCCACTGTTGCGCTCGGTATCGAGGCACCGCGATTGGCGCCGAGCGCCACGCTCCCGGAGCGACCACCGCGCACCCCGGCTTTTACCGCAGCATCTTCCAGCTCGTCCCGGCCCCGGTGTCCGCGATCGCGATCCCCTGCGTCGCGAGCTCCGCCCGAATCGCGTCCGCCGCAGCGAAATCGCCCCTCGCCCGCGCGACCTGCCGGTCCCGCAACCGCCGCTCGACATACGCTCGCACCACATCGTCGTTCAGCCTCGCGGGCACAATGCCGAGGGTCGACTCGATGAACTGCCACGGCCCGCAGCCGCGCTGATCCAGCGCGTCCGGTCCGTCCCCCGGCGGTCGAGGTCGGCATTGGCCGCCCGCACGAAGTCGAACACCGCCGCGAGCGCCTGCGGCGCGTTGAGGTCGTCGAACAAGGCGTCTTCGAACCCGCTCAGCGAGCTCGCTCGCTGCGGCGCTCCATCGCCGCCGTGCCACCCGAGCGTCGTCGGCGCCGTCAGCCGCTCCGCCAACTCGCGCAGCCTGCGCCACCGCACGCTGCGACGCCTTCGAGCGCCGGCTCCGTCAGGTTGAGCTCCTGCGATAATGCGTCGTGAACATGAGGTAGCCGCATCGCCGCCCCCGAAATCCGCGCTCGCTCGCGAGGTCCGCAACCGTCACATCGTTGCCGACCCGCTTCGCCATTTTCGCGCCGTCCGATGCAGCAGAAACTCCCCGTGGCACCAGCAGCGGACGAACGGTCACCCCCGTCGCGCCCTCCGACTGCGCGATCTCGTCCTCGTGATGCGGGAAGATCAGATCGACGCCACCGCGTGGAGGTCGAGCGTCTCACCCAACAGCGCCAACGCCATCGCCGAGCACTCGAGATGCCAGCCTGGCCGGCCCCGGCCCCACGGCGAATCCCACGCCGCCCCCGCGCGCTCATCCTCAGGCTTTGCCGCTTTCCAGAGCGCGAAATCCTGCGCGTTCTCCTTCGAGTAGTCGTCCTGCGCGACTCGCGCACCCGGCTTTGATCTCACGCGTGTCGAGCCGCGAAAGCCGCCGTACTCGGAAATCGGTCGATCGCGAAGTACACCGACCGTCGTCGGCCTGATATGCCAGCCCCTGCGCCATCGAGTCGCTCGACAAGCTCGATCATTTGCGGGATGTACTCGGTCGCCCGCGGGTAATGCTCGGCATCCTCGATCTTGAGATAGCGCCGATCCTCGTGGAAACGTGTGATCACCGGGGCCGTGATCGCATTGATCGTCGTCGCACTCCGCTGCAGCCTTGGCGATGATCTTGTCGTCGACGTCGGTCAGGTTCATCACCTGCTCGACCTGCCAGCCGCGGAGTCGCATCGTGCGCCGCAGCAGATCCTCGAAGAGGAACGTGCGGAAATTGCCGATGTGCGCCGGATTGTAGACCGTGGGTCCGCATGTATACATGCGCACCGTCTGCCCGTCCGCCGGAGCAAACGGCTCGACCGTGCGCGTCATGGTGTTGTACAGGCGAAGCTCCAAGGCCATTGGACGACAAAGTCGAGGGACCGGGTGTTGAGTTCCGGATTCCGAGAAAGGACGGGGCCAGAACACTGACCGCAGGGAGTTGAGGACCGGCGGGTAGGGGCGACGCAATGCGTCGCCCGCCGTACGCGGTCGCCCAAATATGACGCAGGCGGGCCGTCCGCACGATCTCGCCCTCGACCGACGGACGATGCAGTGCGTCGCCCGCCCTTGGTCCTAGCCCTGTCCCTGCTCCTCCAGCGCGACCATGTCGACGGCGAAGCCCGGGTCAGGCAGCCACACCGCGCTGTCCGGAACCGGCACCCGAAGCACGAGCGCCCGGTCGCGTGAGGCGCGCCGGAATCCCGCGGCCCTCGTAGATCCGCTCGATGAGTATGCGACGCACGAGAACCATGATCGCGGCCAGGAGCGGGACCGCCACGACGAGCCCCAGCGGGCCAAGTAGCGAGCCGGCGATCAGCACTGCCATGATCGTCAGCACGGGCGGCAGGTCGACTTTCTTGGACATGATCAAAGGCGAAACGAGATTGCCGGCCACGACGTGCACCAGCGTCCCGACGCCGACGACGAGCAGTGCCTTCGTGACACCGCCGCTGCTCCCAAGGACAAACAATGCCGGCAGTGTTGTCGCGAGCAGCACCCCAAATACCGGGACCAGCGCAGCCACGCCGCTGAACACGCCAAAGGTCAGCCAGTACGGGACTCCGATCGCCGCCAGACCGATCGCTGTCAGCCCGCCCAGGATGAACATCGCCGCCAACTGACCGACGATGTACGAGCGCAGTGTGTCCGTCAGCCCGTTGATCACGTCGCGCACGAGGTCACGGTGGACCGGCGGCACCAGCGCGATGAGCCATTCGCGATAGACGCCAGGATAGAGCGCGAGGTAAATGCTCATTACACCGACGGTGAGCAGCGCGACCGCGGCATCCAACACCGACAGCACGCGCTTGGACACGTCGCCAAAGAGCGTCGGAAGGCGACCCGAGAGATAATCCGACACCGGCCCCACCAGGGGATGCGCGCCCAATTTCGTGACGAGATCCGCCATCCCGGGGAACTTGTCGAGCGTGCGAGTGACCCAGGCTTCCCACGAGGTCAACAGATCCGGAAACTGCGCCAGCAACCCCTGCGTCTGTTGCACGACCGGCGGCACCAGCAACCACACGAGTCCTGCGGCCGCACCTGCGGTCACCAGCACAGCGAGCCAGAAGGCCACCAGCTCTGGCACCCTGAGCCGGTGGACGAGATAGTCACGGAGTGCGCCCAGGTAGAGTGCGACCAGGATCGACAGGAACAGCAGCAGGAAAATGTTGGCGGTCGCGACGACCACCCACACGACGGCGGCGGTGACGACGATCGCCGTCAGGACCCGCCCTATCCGCACCCGCGCCACGCGGACTCGTCCCCTCAGTGGACCCGGGGGCCGCTAGGCCGGCTTGTGCGTGTCAGGGAGTTCCTCGACATCCGCCGTCGGAATGCCGTCGTCAGCCGAGGGCGCCGCCGGAGAGGAAGAGCCACCGCCGCCCGTCCCCGAGGTGCCACCCGAATCGGGGAGCGCAGGGGCCGCTGCGGGGGATCCGCTCCCGGCGCCGAGCGCCGGGTTGCCCGGCGCTGCGCCGGCAGCGCCCGCGCCAAGTTGCTTGGCGCCAGCCGCAGCACCACCACCGAGCATCCCCATTTGCTGCTTCAATTGCAGCAATCGGAAATCCGCGTCGTTCGCCCCAGCACTTTGCTCGAGCTGCTTGAAATCCTTGGACAGGCGGTCGCCGGTAAACTCTTCGTCGATTTCCGCGGACGCGCGAATCTGCCGCTCGCTCTGATCGATCTTCTCTTCCATGCGGGCGAACGCCTCGAACGCCGACTTCTCCGAGAGCGACGACATCGTCTCGGCGATCCGCTTCTGCGCCTGCGCCCGGCGTTGACGCGCAATGAGTAGGTTCTTCTTGCGCTTCGCCTCTTCGATCTTGTCGTTCAGGTCACGGAGCGCGTTCTTCAGCTTCTCGGTTTCATCGCGATGCGTTTGCCAGGTCGTCTCCAACACATGGCCATGCGTGAGATGCTCGTTCTGACGAACGAGCGCCTGCTTCGCGAGATCGTCACGTCCCTCGCGCACCGCCAGGACGGCCCGGTTCTCCCAATCCTGCGACTGCCGTAGCTCGGCGTCCGCTTGATCGCGCAGTCTCTTCTCATCGGCGATCGCTGCAGCCACCTGCTGCTTCGCTTTCACCAGCTGCGAACGCATGTCAACGATGATCTGATTCAACATCTTCTCGGGGTTCTCGGCCGAGGAGATGAGCTCGTTGATATTCGATTTCAGCAGGGTCGACAGACGGTCGAAGAGTCCCATATGTGTCCCCAGTCCTAGTGCGAGCGGTAGGCTGCGAGCTCGCGCAGATGCGCCGTCAGCGCCAGGGTCATGCCCTCGTAACTCGACAAGAACTCATCGTAGTCGAGGTGCGCCAGCTCGAGCGCCTCGGTCAGCACGATCGACTCGCGCTCGATGCCGTACGACCCGTGGACGAGATCCGTCGCGTTCAACTGTAGCAAGCGCCGATTGAGGCTGGCCGAGGTCGCATCACTCTGTGGCACATTCATGACCTTCATCCGGATGATCACGACCGGCGGCGAATAGTGCACGACAACATCAAGATCGAGCCCGCTGGTGGTCCGAACAATCCACAGCCCCGGTTCGACCTCGCTGTAGCTGGCGCCATCGGCTTCCGCCGTCAGTCGGTCGAGAAAACTCTCGATATCTTCGCGAGTGACCATGTGCCCTGTTGACGTTGCGTGTGCGTTGAAACTTGCCCCGCCAATCCGACGAGGTAAAGTCGCAGGCTTCCTGTTCCCCTGTCCTTTCTCCTTTCCCCTTTCTCCTATCGACGGGCGCGTCAGTGCTCGTCGTCACACCACTCGAAGGCGGCGCTCCTCCACGACCCCCATCCCAGCAAGGACGCCCTTCGACCGATCCAACAACGGCTGCAGATACTGTCCGGTAAACGACTCCGGGGTGTCTGCCACCGTTTCCGGCGTGCCGCTCACGACCACCCGTCCTCCCTGCTCCCCACCCTCCGGGCCGAGATCAATGATCCAGTCGGCCGTCTTGATCACATCCATGTTGTGCTCGATGACGAGCACCGTGTTGCCCCGGTCAACCAGACGGTGAAGGACGTCGAGCAGTAGACGGACGTCCTCGAAATGCAGACCCGTGGTCGGCTCGTCGAGGATGTAGCATGTGCGTCCAGTATCCCGCTTCGACAGCTCCGTCGCCAGCTTGACTCGCTGCGCTTCCCCCCCGGACAACGTCGTCGCACTCTGTCCGAGGTGGATGTACCCTAACCCTACGTCGCTGAGCGTCGCGAGTTTCTGCCGGATCCTCGGCTGGTGCTCGAAGAAGGCCAGGGCGTCTTCCACCGTCAATTCGAGCACGTCGGCGATGGTCAGCCCCCTGAATCGCACCTCGAGGGTCTCGCGGTTGAACCGCTTGCCCTTGCAAACCTCACACGGGATGAAAACGTCGGGCAGGAAGTGCATTTCGATCTTCACGAGGCCATCGCCTTGACACGCCTCGCACCGGCCGCCCTTCACGTTGAACGAGAAGCGGCCGGGCCCATACCCGCGCATTTTCGCCTCCGGCATCTCGGCGAACAGCTCCCGGATCGGCGTGAAGAGGCCTGTATAAGTTGCCGGATTCGAACGCGGCGTCCGTCCGATGGGGCTCTGATCGATGTCGATCACCTTGTCGAGATGCTGGAGTCCCGTGATGCGGGCGTGCTCCCCAGGAATGACCCGCGCCCGATAAAAGTGACGGGCCAGCGATCGGTGAAGGATGTTCTCGACGAGAGTGCTCTTGCCCGACCCGGACACTCCGGTGATCGCGACGAAGCAGCCCAGGGGAATATCCACGTCCACGTCACGGAGGTTGTGTGCGCGCGCGCCTTCGATCCGCAACACGCGCGCAGGATCGACACTCCGCCGCTGCGTTGGCACCGCGATCGCACGGACCCCAGCCAGATACTGCCCCGTGATCGAGGCCGGATCGGCCATCATATCGGCTACCGTACCCTCAGCGATCACCAGGCCCCCGTGCTTTCCGGCACCAGGCCCCATGTCGATGACGTGATCGGCCGCACGCATTGTTTCTTCGTCGTGTTCGACGACGATGACGGTATTGCCGAGGTCGCGGAGCTGCTGCAGGGTCGCTAGCAGTCGGGCGTTGTCGCGTTGGTGGAGCCCGATGGAGGGCTCGTCCAGGATGTACAGCACGCCCACGAGGCGCGATCCGATCTGCGTCGCGAGACGGATGCGCTGCGCTTCGCCCCCAGACAACGACTCGGCTGGGCGACCCAAGGTCAGATAATCGAGTCCCACGTCGACCAGAAATCGGAGTCGCTCGCGGACTTCCTTGAGAATCGGACCGACGATGCCGGGATCGAGACCTCCGCCCGACTGCCCCGGCGAGTAAACACCCAACCCTTCGAAGAATTGTTGCGCCTCTCGCACCGAGAACCTGGCTACGTCGCCGATGTTGCGCCCCGCGATGGTGACCGCGAGCGACTCTGGCTTGAGCCGGCGGCCCTCGCACGCAGAGCACGGAACCGCAACCATATACTGGCTCAGTTCCATTTGCAGCGTGTCCGACTGCGTCTCGTCATGCCGCCGCTGCACGTGCGAAAGGATTCCCTCCCACCGCGTCCCGTCGTCGGGATCGACCACCGACCCACGCCTGCCCCCGGCTCCATAGAGCAGCACGTCGCGGACGCTCTGCGAGAGCTGACCCCACGGGGTGTTGAGATCGAAGCGATAGCGTTTGGCCAGTCCCGGGAGAATCACCTTGCGGAGATATCCGTCCGGCTCGCCCCACGGCAGGATCACACCCTCGAGCAGCGAAATGCTCGGATCCCCGAGGATCAGCTCCTCCGACACCTCGCGCCTCGTTCCGAGTCCGCTGCACGCCGGGCACGCTCCGAACGGCGAGTTGAACGAGAAGTGTCGCGGCTCCAGCTCGGGCAATGAGATGCCACAGACCGGGCACCCATACTGCTCGGAGTAGAGGTGCGTCTCCTGGCCCTCGCCGTCGCGGCCGTGCGCAATGATCTCAACCAGCCCGTCGGCCAGACCGTAGCGCCGTCTCGATCGAATCCGCGAGGCGCGACCGGTCCTGCGCGCGGACAACCAGCCGGTCGACGATGACCGAGACGTTGTGATTTTGCCGCCGATTCAGCTTTGGCGGATCTGCCAGATCGATGAGCCGCGCCATCGACCAGACGCACGCACGAATCCCTGCATCCTGGCCGACTCGAACAGCTCGCGGAACTCGCCCTTGCGACCACGGACCAGCGGAGCGAGGACCTCGAGGCGGGTGCCCGGCGCCCACGTGAGCACCGTGTCCGCGATCTGGCCCGCACTCTGGCGCTGCACGGGCCTGCCGCAGTTGGCGCAATGCGGAGTCCCGGCCCGCGCGTACAACAGTCGCAGATAGTCGTAGATCTCGGTGACGGTCGCAACCGTGGACCGCGGGTTGTGGCCGGCGTTCTTCTGCTCGATGGCAATAGCCGGAGACAGCCCCTCGATCGCGTCGACGTCGGGCTTCTCCATCAGACCCAGGAATTGCCGGGCATACGCCGACAACGACTCCACGTACCGCCGCTGACCCTCGGCGTAGATCGTATCGAACGCCAGCGAGGACTTCCCCGACCCCGACAATCCCGTGATGACGGTCAGCCGATCCCGCGGGATCGTCACATCCACGTTACGGAGGTTGTGCTCGCGCGCCCCGCGGACAATGAGCGATTCTTCGGCCATAGCTTTGTAAGGTCACGGTCTGGCGTGCCGTAAGACAGGGGGCGGGCGCGAAAGCGCCCGAGAAGTAGACCTGCAGAGAGTTGAAAGTAGACCGGGCGGCCCTTGTCTACTTTCTACTTTCATGCTTCTACTCTCTCGGGCGCTTTAGCCCCCGCCGTGCCCCTTCCTGCCCCTCCCTCGTCCTCACCCTAGCCCACCTATGCCCGATACTGACGCCCTGGTCGTGCTGACGACCGTTGCGAACGCTGACGAGGCTGTTGTGCTCGTCCGTGCACTTCTTGATCGCCGCCTGATTGCCTGCGGCACGCTGCTGAGCACCGCCCGCTCGCTGTATCGGTGGGAAGGGAAGGTCGCCGATGAGTCCGAGGTGGTCGTGTTGCTCAAGACGCGCGCGGCAAGGCTTCCCGCGCTGACTGCGGCGTTCGACGAGTTGCACCCGTACAAGGTGCCAGAAGTCCTAGCACTCCCGGTTGTCGCCGGGTCCGACAAGTACCTGGGCTGGATCAACAAAGAGACCTCGCTGGCGATCGCCTGATCGCCAACTCAGCCGACCTCGACGCCGCCGTGAGCGACTCACTCGCCGCCCCTGTCCCGCCGCTCCAGGATCCGCCCGTCGCGGCCTCCAACGAGGCCACACGCCCGGCCGCAGGGGCACCTGATGCCGGGAGTGCGCCACCACCGTCGCAGCCGATGCCCGCGGGTTCGCACGGACCCGCGCCAGAGGGACCCGCTGGCACTGGCGCCGCGCAGGTCCAAAGGGCAGCCGAGGCGGAGTCATTGACTGAGCAAGGGATCCACCTTTGTCGGACCGCGCGTTGGCGCGCCGCGATCGAGCCACTGCGACGAGCCACCGAGCTCGATCCGGCAAATGCGATGGCCTTCTACTACCTCGGCGACGCGTGCAATCACTCCGACGAGCTCGCGCACGCCCTGGAGGCATTCGAGGCGGCGTCGAGAGTCGAGCCCGATCACTGGCGTGCGCTGAAGGGAATCGGAATCGTGCTCGATCGCATGCGGCGCCCTCAGGAGGCCGCAGCAGCATACCAGCGCGCGCGCGAGGCGCAGCATAGGGCGACGCCGCGGCAGCCGTGATCGAGCTGCTCGGTCTCACGAAGCGATACGGGACCTTCACCGCGGTCAACGGGATCGACCTTACCGTCCCGCGCGGAGAGCTGTTCGGGTTCCTGGGACCCAACGGCGCCGGCAAGACGACCACGCTGCGCATGATCGCCGGCATCCTCAGGCCGACTGCAGGCATCGTCCGTGTGGCGGGCACCGACGTCACGGCCGACCCGATCACAGCGAAGTCACAACTCGGCTTCATCCCGGATCGCCCCTTCATCTACGAGAAGCTGCGCGGCATGGAGTTTCTGCGCTTCGTCGCGGGCCTCTACGGGCAAGCGGGCCCAGATGTGGAGCGCCGCTCTCGCGAGCTGCTCGCGCTGTTCGATCTCGAGCCGTGGCGCGACGAGCTGGTGGAGAGCTACAGCCACGGCATGCGACAAAAGCTGATCATTGCGAGTGCGTTCGTGCATCGGCCTGCGGTGATCGTCGTCGACGAGCCGATGGTCGGGTTGGACCCCAAGGCGGCGCGCATTCTCAAAGATCTGTTCCGCGAGTACACGCGGCGGGGACATACGATCATGATGTCGACGCACACGCTCGAGGTTGCGGAATCACTCTGTGACCGCATTGCCATCATCCAGAATGGCCGGATCCGCGCCTCGGGGACGATGGCCGAGTTGCGCGCCAACGCCGCGGCCGGTACCGCCGGCTTGGAGGAGATCTTCCTGCACCTCACGGGCGAGCGCGCTGCGCGTGAATTGGTCGCCGTCCTGGACGCCTAGGTCCGCGGTCCCTTCGTAGACTCAGCGTTCGTCAGTCGCTATGAAACCCCATTCTGAGCATGGCCCCAAAGGCCAGTCGGCGGCACGCGACGTCGATTCCACGATGGGTTCCCCAAACCCCCAACCCCACGCCCCAGCCCCCGTTCTTCCCCCCACCGCCCGACTCCTGCTCCGTCCGAAATGGCTGACCGTCCGCAACCGGACGACCACGACGGAGCGCGGGCGTTTAGCGCGCTGGTCGGTGATCGCACTCCTGGGGGCCGGATTCTGGTGGGGCGTGTACGCGATCGTCGCGCGCATCCTGCGTTACCTGCGCGACGTACCAGATCTCGGTCCCCTCCTCGCCGGCAAACTCCTCGGAATGATCCTGATCGGCTTCTTCGGAATTCTGCTGTTGTCCAACGTCATCACCGCGCTGTCGACGTTCTTTCTGGCTCGCGATCTCGATCTCCTCGCCGCCAGCCCGGTGCCATGGCGAGCGCTCTACACGGCAAAGTTGACCGAGACACTCGTGAACTCCAGCTGGATGGTGGCGCTCATGGCGGTCCCGATCATCGCCGCGTTCGGGATCGTCTACCAGGGCGGCCCATGGTTTCCACTCATCGCGATCGCCGCGTTCGCACCCTTTTTTGTCTTGCCGACGATCGTAGGCAGCGCCGTCACGCTGATCCTCGTAAACGTGTTTCCGGCCCGGCGCACCCGCGACATCCTGGGCGTGGTCGCAGTATTGAGCGCCGGGAGCCTCGTCATGTTGTTGCGCCTGATGCGGCCCGAGCGCCTCGCGCGTCCGGAAGGGTTCCAAACGTTCACAGCGTATCTCGATGCTTTGCAAGCACCGTCCGCGCCCTGGCTGCCCAGCGAGTGGACAACGCGGTCGATCATGGGGTGGCTGACCCACCAGGCGTCTGTGTGGCCCTTCGTCGCACTCTGGGGCGCGACGATCGTCGCGCTCGTGGGCGGCGCGGCGCTCCATCGCTGGCTGTTCGCGCCAGGCTTCTCCAAAGCGCAGGAGGGGGCCGGCCAGGGCGGCAGCGCATCGGCGGCCGGCATGAGCCACGTGCAGCGATTCATTTACTCGGGGCTCCGTCCGATCGGCATCAGACGGCGCGAACTGATACTCAAAGAAGTGCGGATCTTCTTCCGTGACACGACCCAATGGTCGCAACTGCTGCTGATCGGCGTCCTCATCGTGCTGTATGTGTTCAACGTGAAGTTTCTCCCCCTCACCGGCGCGGGCGTCACGTTCTTCCTTCGCAACATCATTCCTTTCTTCAATATGATCCTCGCCGGATTCGTGCTCGCCTCGATCGCCGCACGGTTTGTGCTGCCCGGGGTGAGTCTCGAGGGACGGACGCTCTGGCTCCTGCGATCCTCGCCGCTCGAGGTGCGCGACCTGCTCTGGGCGAAATACTGGGTCGGCACGCTGCCACTGCTGGTGCTCGCCATCGGCATGGTATCGATCACCAATACGCTGCTGCAGGTCAGCAGCTTCATCTTCGCCGCCACCGTGCTTTCGATCGCGCTCCTCACTTTCGCCGTGTCCGGGCTGGCGCTGTGCTTCGGCACGCTCTTTCCGCAGTTCGAAACCGAGAACGCCGCGCAGATTCCGACGTCGTTCGGCGGCCTGGTGTACATGTTGACGTCCGTCGGACTGCTCTGCGTGGTCAGCACCCTCGAAGCTCACCCGCTTTACATATACCTGGCCCGCCACTTCACACACAGCGCGACCAGCTCGCGCGACTGGTGGGAGGTCGCCATCGGATTCGGGCTGGCCGCCGCCCTCTGCGGTGCCGCCACACTGGTCCCGATCCGTATTGCTCGGCGACGCCTCGAGGCCGTCGAGCGCGCGTAATCGTCTTTGCAGTCGTCTACTTTCTACGTGTCTGTAGGCCTACTTTCACGGGCCCGCAGCGCTCGCGGCCAGCGGCCCGCCGCACGCGCCGCAATACCGCGCTGCGGCCATCGTAATCGCGGCACCGCAGTCAGGACACTGCTCCGTCAGATAGTGCCCGCACTCGATGCAGTACGCCGCGTCCGCCACCGTCCCGGCCCCGCACGAGGAGCACAGCGATGGCGTGGTTCCTCGCGACGTGATCGACGCCGCCGGTGTCGGGTCACCCGCGCGGGGCTCTGCACTCGGTGCACGCAGCTCCACTAACGCGCGCGCTGTATACGCAGACTTGAGACTGCCGTAGTCCGCGTCCGACAACTTCCCCGTTGCGCGGTCGAACTCGATCTCCCTGAGCACGTCCACAGCGGTGACTTCGCCACTGGCGCCATCACCGACGTGCGCATCGCGCCGCGAACCGGGCGAATCCCCGCGCGCTGGCAACCGCGACCCTCGAGATGGGCCGAGCAGCAACGGAGTGAGCACGAATGCCAGCGCACATGCGGCCAGCACCGCACCGATTAGGAGTGGAACGATCACTGTACGCCCAGCTTCATGGCGCGTCGTTCTTGATGGCCGCTTCGAGGCGCGCCATTTCTTCAGGGGTCCCCGGGACGTCCGGTGGAAGCTGACCCATGGTCCGGAACTCCTGCGTGCGGTCGTCGACTGCATGCCGCCAGCGCTGCGTCAGAACTGCGACGAGTGTCGCCCCCGCCCCGATCGCCAGAAACGGCGTCAGATAGGCCGCCCAATTGAACCCTTCGCGAACCGGCGCCATGAGCACCCGCTCGCCATACGCGGCCCGGAACGCACCGATGATTTCGGGCGCGGTATATCCACCCTCGACGAGATGGATCACATCCTGATGCATTGCGGGCGAGATCGGGCAGGTGAAATCGGTCGTTCGACACGTGTACACGTCGAGCGTGCATCCGCATTGACAATGCAGGTGATGCTCGAGCTCGTCGCGAGCCGCGACGGGCATGGACGGAGCCGCCCCCGGCTTCGGCGGCAGCTGGACCGGCTTGTAGGCCTCGTCGTTCATGGGTCCGCTCATCGTGGTCCGGACCCCGCTGGCCCCCTGAGCCGCTCCCGGCTGCTGGGCGTCCGTTGTCCCCCCGACCCCTGAGCCCTGGTCTCTGCCGCCTTTGTTCAGTGAGGCACCCGATACCCGCGCCCCTGCCACGGAGGTGGCTCCGACACCGAGCGACAGCAGAAACTGACGACGCGACAACATGGGACGATGACTACGGCGCGACGACGGCCCGGGGTGCCGAAGACGGGGCCAGGTGAGCGGCGTAGCCGCTCTGCGACCGCGCGCGGTCGGCTTGCGGCCACATCACGATGAGCCCACCCAACGCCATGATCATCCCGCCGTACCAGACCCACCACACGAGCGGGTTGAACGTGATGCGGATTTCGGCGGTCTCGCTCGGCAGCACTCCGGTGAGCACGACGTAGACGTCTTCGCTCGGTTGCGAGTAGATCCCGACCGCGGTCGATGGCTCGAAGGTCGGATCGCCGCGGCTGTCGACGTGTTGCCGTTTCTCGCTTTCGATGATCGGCATGGCCTTCCCATCGCGCGTCGGCTTGAGGGAGACCGCCGTGACCTGGCGATTCAGCGCGTCGAATCGCGAGACACCCTGACTCACGAATTGCCAGCGATGACCGTACGGGTCGGTGGCGCTGAAGGTCTCACCGGCTCGCAGCGTCACATCGAACTCGCGCTTGAAGACCAGGCCCGCGAACGCACAGAACAGCATGACCACGCCCGCGTGCACGATGTAGCCGCCATAGCGTCGTCGATTGCGCGCGATCAGGCGGAAGAACGCGACCAGCGCGTTCTCCCCATGCATCCGCATGCGCGCGCCAGTGCCCTTGTAGAACTCCTGCAGAATCGTGCCGGCGACGAATCCGGCCAGCGTGTACGCGACGAGCGCGGGCGGTTCGCGCATGCCGAGCGCGAACAGCAGCGAGCAAGGCCGCTACGCCGCCGAAGGCGGGAACGGCGAACTGCCGGCGCACATTGGCGACCGAGGCTCGCCGCCACGCGATCAGCGGGCCGATGCCGGTGAGCGCCAGCAGCAGCAGCCCGAGCGGGACGTTGACCGCGTTGAAGAACGGCGGACCGACCGTGATCTTGGTGCCCCGCACCGCCTCGCTCAGAATCGGGAACAGCGTGCCCCAGAGTACCGAGAACGCGATGCCGACCAGCAGCACGTTGTTGTAGAGGAATGCCGCCTCACGGCTGACCATGCTCTCGAGCTCGGCCTTGGCCTCCAGGTCCTTGAGCCGCGTGGCGACGAGGTAGCACGGTCACGGCTGTCGCGGTCACGAGGAGTCCCGCGAACCACACGCCGACCGGTGATTGGGCGAAGGAGTGAACGCTCGAGATCACGCCGCTGCGCGTGATGAAGGTCCCGAGGATCGCGAGCAGGAACGTCGAGACGACGAGCACGACGTTCCACTTGCGGAGCATCCCCCGCTTCTCCTGCACCATGATCGAGTGCAGGAACGCCGTGCCCGTGAGCCACGGCAGCAGCGATGCGTTCTCGACGGGATCCCAGGCCCAGTACCCGCCCCATCCGAGCTCGACGTACGCCCACCACATGCCGAGCGTGATGCCGACGGTCAGGAAGAACCACGAGACGAGCGACCACCGCCGCACCGCCGCCAGCCATTCGGCGTCGAGTCGTCGCGTGATCAGCGCCGCGATCGCGAACGCGAAGGGGATGGTGGTGGCGACGTAGCCGAGGTAGAGGTTCGGCGGGTGGAACGCCATCCCGGGGTTCTGCAGCTGCGGATTCATCCCGTTGCCGTCGATCACCTCATACGCAGCCGCTCGTATACGGGCTCGCGCCGAAGCAAATCGTCGCGAGGAAAAAGAGCAGTGACCGCGGCGAGAGCGTCCCGACGACGTACGGCATGAGCACCCGATTCCGTCCCCGGTTCGCCCACACGGCGATCGCGCTGTACGTCGTCAGGATCAGCGCCCAGAACAGCATCGACCCCTCCTGCCCGGCCCAGAACGCGGTCAGCGTGTAGAGCGTGGGCAGATTCGCGCTCGTGTACGACGCGACGTACGCAGAGTGAAGTCGTGACGGACGAGCGCGGTCCAGAGACCGAGCGACGCCAGCACGACGAACCCCCAGGTCGCGTACAGGGCACGTTCGGCCGTGTCCGTCAGATCCGGGCGCCGGAACATGGCGCCGCGCGAACGACACGATAGCAGGCCCACGCCGCGAATAGCAGGGCGACCCACAGCGACAGCTCGCCGACCAGAATCATGGCGACCGTCTACTCCGCGAGTCGGTGCACGCGCTGCGATCTCCGGAGCGAAGCGCCTGCGACGCCTGTCGGTAGCCAGCCGTGTGCTCCGGTACTTGTCCGGCGCGTTCTCGTAGCGAGACGCGCACTTGGCCAGCAGGGTCGTCGCACGGAACGTCCCGTCGGGGCCCAATCGCCCGTCGACGACGACATCCGCACTGTCCGTGAATGTGTCGGGAATGACGCCGCGGTAGACGACCGGATAGCTCTGGTCGCCGTCGGACACACGGAACGCACACCTCGCGGCCACCGGGGTCACGCCGATGGAGCCTGGCACTACGCGCGCACCCATCTTGCACCCCGGTCCGATCGAACGACGGATCGGCCGCGACTTTGCCGGCCAGTTCTTGCGGCGTCACGTAGTAGACGCCGGTCGCTCTTGATCGACGACGCCATCAGATACGCGGCGACCCCGAGGATCAGCCGCCCCGCCTATCAGGAACTTGATGCGCGGTCTCATTGCCCTACTCTCTCCATCGCATCATCCGCACGACACCCGCCATTCCCGCGCCAGATTCCAACGCTGACCTCGAATTTGTGCGGCGCGCGGACTGATGTGTCTGACGATTCCCTCTACTCCGGACGGGTCGCCGTCTGGCGGATCCGGGCCATGATCATCTCCAGCTCGCGCTCGGCCTGCGCTCGCTCCTCAGGCGTCCACGCACCAATCAGCCGTCGATAGTCGCGGATGCGCTCCAACATCTCGTCGATTGCGGCGCGCAATTCGAGGTTCGACCGTCGCTCCGTCGAGGTCGGTCCTGCCCGATCGGCATGGTGCGGATAATAGCGGCGGACGCTTGCCAGCGCGAGGTAGGAACCGAAAAGGTTCTGTGCTCGCGTTCCTGGATCGTCGCGCTGCCCCCGCTGCCCGCACACAATCAACCGATCGGCGGGTAGGGGCGACGTCAAGCGTCCGCCGTGCGCCGCGTAGGGGCGACGCCCTGCGTCGCCCGCGCCCAAAACAATGCGGTGTCGACGGCCCGGGCCCAGGCCGCAGCGCCGGCGCGTGCGGCCTGTTGGCCTGGCCCGGGCACGAACGTCGTCGAGATGCCGCTTGCCGATGAAGGTCGCCGTGTCGGGCCAGATACCCGTCGCCAGCCCCGCAAGCCCGGCAGCCCCCAGCGCTGTCGTCTCGACGACCTCTGGTCGCTCGACGCGGACGCCGATCACATCGGCCTGAAACTGCATGAGCCAGTCGTTCTGCGAAGCGCCGCCGTCGACGCGCAGCGTCGGAAATGCCCCGAGCGACACGTCGGCCGCGTGGCGCATGGAGGAGAGCACTTCGTCGGTCGCATAGGCCATCGCCTCGAGTGCCGCCCGAACCGAGATGCGCGCGCGTCGGTCCCGCGGGTGAGACCGACGATCGTCCCACGGGCCGCTGGCTCCCAATGCGGCGCGCCGAGCCCCGTCAGCGCGGGCACGAACACGACCCCATCGGTCGATGCGACGCTCCGGGCCAGGGCCTCCGTCTCGGCTGCGTGCGCGATGAGACCCAGCCCATCGCGCAGCCACTGTACGGCCGCACCGGCGATGAAGATCGACGCCTCCAGGGCGTAGGCCGTGCCGCCACGGCTGTCGCACGCGACCGTCGTCAGGATGCCCGTCCCCGCATCCGGCGCAGGCCGGCGCGCCCCTGTGTGCAGCAGGAGGAACGCGCCGGTGCCGTAGGTGTTCTTGCCCTAGCCCTGCTCTGTCGCAGCCCTGTCCGAACAGAGCGGCCTGCTGGTCTCCGGCGACGCCGGCGATCGGCACTGGTCCGCTGAGCTGGTTTCCCAACAGAGCTGCGTCCACCGACGCCGAAATCACCCGCCGACGGCCGCACCTGCGGCAGGGCATTCGCGCGGAACACCAAACAAGACGCAAAGCGGCTCGCTCCACTCGTGCCGGTTGATGTCGTAGAGGGATGTACGCGAGGCGTTGGTAGGGTCCGTCGCGTGGACCCGTCCGCCAGTGAGATTCCAAATGAGCCAGGTGTCGATCGTGCCGACGAGCACTTCGCCGCGCTTCGCCTGCTCTTCCCACTGGTGTTGCCGGAGCAGCCACGCGAGTTTGGCGGCGGAGAAATACGGGTCGAGGGTCAGTCCGGTCGTCGCTCGCACCAGGGCCGCGTTGGGCGCGAGCGCTGCACATTCCGCTGCTGTTCGGCGATCTTGCCACACGATGGCGCGCGGAGCGGCGCGGGGGCGCGCGCGTTCCCACACGACAATCGTCTCTCGCTGGTTCGTGATGCCGACCGCGTCGGGCCTGATGCCGGCCCCCGCCACCGCTTCGCGCGCCGCCTCGAGCGTGCGATCCAGGATCTCGACAGGGTCGTGCTCGACCCACCCGGGCTGGGGGTAATACTGCGTGATCTCCCGATATCCGCGCCCCACGACCCGGCCGTCGGCGCTCACGACAAGGCACGTCGTCCCCGTCGTCCCCTCGTCAATCGCCAGAATGTGCTTCACTGACGGCTAGAGGTTCGACGTTCGACGTTCGACGTTCGAAAGAAACCTCGGAGGCCAGCTAGATGGGCCGCGGAAGATCTTCAGGGGTTGTTCTCCAACGTCGAACGTCGAACGTCGACGTCGAGCGTCTACACATCCAGATTGCTCACAAACCGCGCGTTCGCCTCAATGAACAGGCGACGCGGCTCGACATCATCGCCCATGAGCGTTTGGAAGACCTGGTCGGCTTGCACCGCATCTTCCATCGTGACCCGGAGGATGGTCCGCGTCTGCGGATCCATCGTGGTCTGCCACAACTGCTCCGGGTTCATCTCGCCGAGGCCTTTGTAGCGCTGTACGTTCACGACGGCCTTGCCGTCGCCATTCCCCAGCCGGCCAGCGATAGCATCACGTTCCTGCTCATCGTAGGCGTAGTACTCCTCCTTGCCTCGCGCGACCCGAAACAGGGGTGGTTGTGCGATGTAGACGAAACCGGCATCGATGAGACTCGGCATCTGCCGGAAGAAGAAGGTCAGCAATAGCGTCCGAATGTGGGCACCATCGACGTCCGCGTCGGTCATCAGAATGATCTTGTGGTAACGGGCATTGTCGATGGAGAAATCGTCGCGGATGCCGGTGCCCAACGCGGTGATGATTGTCCGGATCTCCTCGTTCGATAGTACCTTGTCGATGCGCGCACGCTCGACATTGAGGATCTTGCCGCGCAACGGCAGGATGGCCTGAAACGATCGCTCGCGGCCCATCTTGGCACTGCCGCCCGCGCTGTCACCCTCGACGAGATACAGCTCACACAGCGCCGGGTCGCTCAGCGAGCAGTCGGCCAGCTTGCCGGGAAGCGCGCTCACGTCCAGTGCGTTCTTCTTCCGGGTGAGATCGCGCGCCTTGCGCGCAGCCTCGCGCGCCCGCGCGGCGGACACCGCCTTCTCGACGACGATGTTGGCCACACGTGGATGCTCTTCGAGGTACGCGCCCAGCAACTCGTTGACCACCGTCTTGACGGCGCCTTCGGCCTCGGAGTTGCCGAGCTTCGTCTTCGTCTGTCCTTCGAATTGCGGTTCTCTCACCTTGATCGAGAGGACGGCGACCAATCCCTCGCGAACATCATCACCCGACAGCGTGAAGTTGTCCTTCTTGAGGAAGCTGCCTTTGGCCGCGTAGGCGTTGATCGTACGCGTGAGGGCGGCCTTGAAGCCCGTCAGATGCGTCCCGCCCTCGTGCGTGTTGATGTTGTTCACGAAGGAGAACACGGTCTCGTTGTAGCCGTCGTTGTACTGCATCGCGATCTCGATCCCAATGTCATCGCGCTCGGTCTCGATGTAGACGATCTCGGGATGCAGCGCTTTGCGATTCTGATTGAGGAACTGCACCATCTCGCGCAGTCCCCCTCGCGCGTGGAACGTCTCCGTCTTGGCAGGGGTCTCGCGCTCATCCGTGAGCGTGATCGTGACGCCTTTGTTCAGGAACGACAGCTCGCGTAGGCGCAGCGCCAGCAAGTCGTACTTGTACACGAGGTCCGTGAAGATCAGCGCGTCGGGCTTGAACCAGACGGTCGTCCCGGTGTCCCGCGCCGCAACCTTGCTAAGCACTTTCAGCTGGGTTTTCGTCTCGCCCCGGCCGAAATCCATGTAGTGCTCTTTCCCGTCCCGCTTCACCCAGACCTTGAGTTGCTCCGAGAGCGCGTTCACCACCGAGACGCCGACGCCGTGCAGCCCGCCCGACACCTTGTAACTGCTCTTGTCGAACTTGCCGCCGGCGTGCAAGACGGTCATTGCCAATTCGACGCCGGGAATCTTCTCGGTCGGATGAACGTCTACCGGGATACCGCGTCCGTTGTCGACGACAGTAACGGAGTTGTCAGCGTGGATCATCACAGCGATCCGGTCCGCGTATCCGGCCAGCGCTTCGTCGATCGAGTTGTCAACGACTTCGTAGACGAGGTGGTGTAGGCCGCGCTCGGACGTAGAGCCGATGTACATTCCGGGGCGCTTGCGTACGGCCTCCAGACCTTTCAGGACCTGGATCTGACCAGCGTCGTAGCGATCGGACGCGTTATCCGTTTTTGCCATCGTCTTGGACTGGGGATACGAAAGGGCGAACGGAAGCCGAAAGCTGCCGTCCGACATTCATTAGAAGTTAATGCACCCGGTCACGGCAAGCAACCGGGATCTCTAAGCGTATGGCGTTGTCGCCAATAGAGTTACCGTCTTGCCTGCCAGCGAATTCGCTTGACTGGCGGCCGATTGGTATCCCCGTTGATTGCAGCCAACAGCCGTGGCTCCAACAAGGACAACTCGGCCATCCACGGATTGCTGTTGACCGCCACGAACAGCGTCCCGTTCGCCGTCACACGCAGAGGCTCTGTCACGGCCGCAACCTGCGGACCGACGAGACGCGGCCATTCGTCTATCACCGTCGCTTGCGTGACACGGGGCGCGAGGCCGCTCGTGCGCAGAAACTTGGTGATGACCGCATCCACGCGCTCGGGCTTGGTCCGGCTGCCATCATCTGGTCGTCGGGCCATCAGTCAGTCGTCCGCGTCAGAATGCCGTCCTGGATGCGCACGCGATGGAGCCGCGTAAGACCGACGGGGATGTCCGCCGCCCTAGGCACCGCGAGGATGACCTGACCGGCGATCGGGCCTGCACGTGCGACGCCGCCCGCGCGGCTGCCCGCGAGTACGTCCAAGAATGGCGCGCGACCGCCGCTCGTCCAACTCTGCAAACGGGTCATCGAACAACAATACTGGCGTCGACCCACGCCGGCTACGGATCGTCGCCGCTTCGAGAATGCGCAGTCCGATCGCCGCAGTTCGTTGCTGCCCCGCCGAGCCATACACCCGCAGCTCACGATCGCCGAGCGAGAGCGTCAGATCATCCCGATGCGGCCCCACGCGCGTCGCCCCATGTCGGAGGTCCGCCTCTCGACCCTCCTCGAGCGAAGCGGTGAGACTATCGCGTAGCTCGGCCTCATCACGGGCTTCAGTATCATCTCGCTCCCTTCTGCCCATCCCTTTCTCACGCGCGCTAGCTCGCGCGTAGCGCATCCGGACCACCTCGCGCTCACCAATCGCCGCGCAGACTTCGGCGAGCTCGCGTGCCCATTCCCGCGCCCACCCGGCACGCTCGGCCCAGAGGACCGCGCCAGCATCCGCCAGCAACGGCTCCCACGCGACCAGCGCTGCGTCCGCTGCGGCCCGATTGACGCCATGCCGACGCGCCAACGCGCGAATGGCAGCGTTACGGCGGATGAGCGCGCCACGGTAGCTCTGTAACGCCGCGAGGTAGCGCTTCGAGGTCGTGGCCAACACGACATCGAGATATCGCCGGCGCCCGATGGGAGCCCCACGAACGAGATCGACGTCGACCGGCGAGAAGGTCACGGACGGCATCGACCCCAACGCATCACTCAACCGCTCCGGTACGACTCCATCGATGACGACTCGTTTGCGACGCGAGGCGCGCTCGAACCCGACAGCGACGGTGTGCTGCTCGCCCGAGGAAGGGCGAAGGCCACTCGGATCCAACGAAATATCCATCGCGACATCCGCCGGTCCTGGCGCACTCCTCGCCGCAATGCCGCGGACGGTGAAACCCGCCGCGCCGAAGCGCACAACATCGACATCGCGCGCCGCGCGAACCGACCGAAGCAGGTGCAGGTATGCGATGGCTTCCAGGAGATTGGTCTTCCCCTGACCGTTGTCGCCAATGATGACGATCCCGTCCGGCGGCAGCGTCAGCGCGACGTGCGTCAGATTGCGAAAATCGCGCGCTTCCAGCGCGCGAAGCCAGTGCGGTGGAGTCTCCGTCAGGATGGCGGCAGGCGGAGCGCTCGAGGCAATGGGGACGGAGCCCGACGGGTGGCGGCGTTCACTGGCCTCGGAACTGTGGCGCGCGTTTCTCCAGAAAGGCACGGGTGCCTTCGGCCATATCCGCCGTCGCCGCAAGCAGGCCAAAGTGGCCCGCTTCCAGGACGAGGGCGTCGGCAAGCGGCAGGTCGAGGCCGCGGTTGACGGCGTCGATGCACATCGCGACCGCCAACGGGCCGTTTGCCAGGATTGCGGTCAACGTCGCCGTCGCGACCGGCAACAACTCGTTGGCCGGGACAACGCGATTGACAAGGCCAATGCGAAACGCTTCCGCCGCGTCGATCGTGTCGCCGCTCAACAGCAGTTGTAACGCGCGGCCGCGCCCCACGAGCCGCGGGAGCCGCTGCGTCCCGCCGTAACCAGGGATAATGCCCAGCTTGACTTCCGGCTGACCGAACTTCGCCGTTTCGCTGGCAATGCGCAGATGACACGCCATCGCGAGCTCGCAACCACCGCCGAGCGCAAAACCATTGACCGCAGCCACAACTGGCTTCGGACAGCTCTCGAACTGGTAATACACCATCTGTCCGCGCAGGGCGCGTCGCCTGGCATCGATCGGGCGTTGCGCCGCAAGCTCGGAGATGTCGGCGCCGGCCACGAACGCGCGTCCCGCTCCCGTGACGATCACGCCGCCAATGTCCGCGCGCGTACGCACTTCCTCAGCGGCTGCGCCGAGCTCGCCCATCGTCACGTCATTCAGTGCGTTGAGCTTTTCGGGCCGATTCACCGTGATCGTGGCGATCCGGTCGGCAACGGTGAGCGTCAAGGTTTGGTAGGGCATGTTGGGAAATTAGAATGGCTGTAACTGCGGGGTCAGGGGGCGGCGCTTAAGCGCCCGCTCCTGACCCCGCAGTTTGGTTCTACCGCCGTTCCGCCGCCTCAAAGAGTTGCCCGGTCATCGCGATGTGGGCCGCCGAGACAATGATCACGACGACGCCAATAGCAATCCATGTGAGCGCAGCCATACCCCAGTTCATGCCACCCGTGGGAACGGGCCGCGTCAGCCAGACAACGAACGCGAAAACGGCAAGGAGCCCCACGCAGACCGCGTACGCTCCGTATGCGGCCAGCCGAGCAGTCTGGCCCTGCAACTTCATGTCCATGTTTTCATGACCTCCCGTGACATTGTCCGGCGCGAGTACCGTCCCGCGTGTCCCCACGCTGATAACAATATTGTCACCAATAATGCGTGTCATCTCCTTGCTCCTCTCTCCGATCTGAGCGCTACTAGCGCTCCGGTCCTCGGTGGGCGACCATTAGCCGCGCGCGAGACGGTGCGCGCCGGGCGGTTGGTCCGTCGGAGCGGACGGGGGATGCATGCGGGAACGTCGGGCGCGATGGTCCTGGGTTATCGTCGCATGCGTAGCTGCGCACGCCGCACTCGGCAGTGCGCTGGCTCAGGACACTTCTCACAAGGCGGTACCATCGGCCGCCGCAGTGGAGAGCGCCGCCGTGCGACCCCAGCCGCCGCTGCTGTCGGACGGCACCGCCGAGACCGTAGGCGCTCGACCACCTGGCACCTCGCAGACCGCCGTCGACTACATCGCGTCCGGCGACCGCGAGCGTGCGGCCTTGCAACCGCGTCAGGCGCTCGCCGACTTCGAGCACGCGATCGCGCTGGACTCGAACAGCTACGATGCCCTCTACAAAGCGTCGCGCGAGGCGGTTGATCTCGGAGAGTTCGAGGCCAATCAGGCAGCGAAGCAACAGGACTTCGACACGGGATTGCAGTTCGGACAGCGAGCAACTGTGGTCAACCCGACGGGCCCCGACGGTCACTTCGCCGTGGCTCGAGCCCTGGGCCGCGAGGCTCTGGCCGTTGGGGGCAGGAAACGAATCCAGTACGCGAAGCAGGTACGGGCCGAGGCGCTCGCGGCGCTGTCGTACGACCCGAACCACGCCGGCGCCTTGCATGTCATGGGCGTGTGGAACGCCGAGGTCATGCGACTGAGCGGTATCGAACGCTTTATCGCGCGCAATCTCCTGGGGGGTGGCGTCCTCGGAACCGCCAGCTGGAAGGAGGCCGTGCGCTATCTACAGGAAGCAGTCGCGATAGAGCCGAAGCGTATCGTGCACCATCTGGATCTCGGCAAGGTCTACGCGGACCTCGGGGAAAAGAGCAAAGCACGCCAGCAGTTCCAGCTGGTGTTGTCGACCCCGCCGGCTGAGTACAATGACCCCCACTATAAGGACGACGCACAGCACCAACTGGCGCGCTTGGGGACTGGGTGAACCCGGTGGGCCGCTCCCGTCAGGACGCGTTCATGCAATAATCGCCGGCGACTTTGCCCCCTCCGCGCCTCCAGCAACCCCGCAGCCTTGCCGTTGGTAAGAAACTTGCTTCGTACCCTGGTCTAGGATCGCCGTAAGGCCCTACCAAAGACTCCGGTGGGCGCCTACGTCGTTGTGCGCCTTCCGGGCCGCGGTCGACCTCGAACCCCTGCCGTCATGCCGTCAGCGCCGAAGACAGTTTTGCTTGTTGAGGACAACGAGGACAATCGAATCGTGTATTCCACGATTCTTCGCCATTTTGGATACCGGGTCATGGAGGCCCTCAATGGCGAGGAGGGCATTGCGACTGCGCGCAGTGAGAAGCCCGACCTCATCTTGATGGACATCTCGATTCCCATCATAGACGGTTGGGAAGCGACGCAGGTGCTGAAGCACGATCCTGAGACTCGCCACATTCCCATTATTGCCTTGACGGCACACGCGCTCGCGTCAGATCGTGAGCGCGCGATGCAGGTCGGGTGCGATGGGTACTTGGCCAAGCCCTGTGAGCCGCGGGCGGTCGTGGCCGAAGTTCAGCGGTTCCTGGGGCAACCGTCGGGGCAGGACGGCACCAGCTCACCTCCGCCAGTCGCGGACCCGTCAACGACCAGTGAGCCGCCAACCGCCAAGAACGCGACGAGAAACTCAGGCGGGCCAGACCGACGCGCAAATGGTGTGGCAACCGCGGGCGCTCACGGGGGGCTCGAGGGTTCGACCGGAAACGTCGGGCGCGGCAACTAGCACGGAACGGAACGCTCACTCGGGACCGAGAGCGGTGGACCTCCCCGATGATCGATGATGCGGTTGGGGCGGCTGCATCGCTGAGCGAGCGGCGGGTACAGGGCTGGCTACGGATCGTTGAAACCGCTCAGCTGGGAGCTGCGCACCTCAATGCAGGAACGACCGACACGGCGCAACGCGCGAATCCTGATCGTTGACGATCACGCTGACAACGTGGTCATCCTGCGCGACCGGTTGAGGTCGCGCGGCTACATGACGCTCGAAGCCCACGATGGAGAGGAAGCGCTCCGAGCCGTCGGCATGTTCGAGGGACCGCTCCCCGCCGGGACGCCGCTACCCGACCTCATCCTGCTCGACGTCATGCTCCCGCGGCTCGATGGGTTCGAGGTGGCCCGTCGCATCAAGGCCAATCCAGAGTTGCCATTCATTCCGATCATCATCCAAACGGCGCTCGACACGACCGAGGACATGGTCGTGGGGCTCGACGCCGGCGCGGACGATTACATCACGAAGCCCATCAACTTTGCCGAGCTGGAAGCGCGCATGCGGTCGCTCCTGCGAATCAAGTCGCTCCAGGAGCAGGTTGAGCGGCAGAAGGCCGACTTGTCGGCCATCAACGACCAGTTGGTTCGAATCGCGCGCACGGACGGGCTCACGGGCATCGACAACCGTCGCCGTCTGGAAGAGCGGCTCGACGAGGCCTTCGAGCATTCACGTCGCTTCGACGAGCCATTCGCATGCGTGATGTGCGACTTGGATCGCTTCAAGAGCGTCAATGACACGTACGGTCACCAGGCCGGCGACGCCATCCTGCGTCAGCTCGCCCAGCTCCTGCGCGAGCAGGCCCGGGAGATCGATCGTGTCGGGCGGTACGGCGGGGAAGAGTTCATGCTGGTGCTGCCTGGGGCGACCGCGGACGCCGCTGTCGCTTTCGCCGAAAGGGTGCGCAAAGCCGTCGAGGGGCGTACATTCTCCTTCGCCGGGACGGTCATCCGCCGCACGATCAGTTGCGGAGTGGCGGCGTGGCCGCATCCGGCCGTCGCCGACGTCGCCGCGTTGGTGCGGGCGGCGGACGGTGCGCTGTACAGCGCCAAGGCTCGGGGCCGCAATCGGGTCATACGGTTCGAGACGGGCGTTAGCGCGTCAGCGGCGGTGGATGACCCGATTGCAGAGCCAAAGCTGGACAACCCCCTCTACGACTTACAGGCGAGTGATGGAGAGCAGCGAGCCAGCATCGGCAGCACCACCCATCCCACCGAGCACGCCGTCGGAACTGGACCCAGCGGCGGAGCTCTCCGAGCTCCGGACGAAGATCGAGGAACTGCGACGCGAGCGTGATCATCTCGTCACCCTCGTTGACATCCTGCAAGAGATCTCGGGGTCGCTCCACTTCAGCGACATCCTCCAGACAATCGCAAGAAAGCTCGGCGAGACCTTCGGGCTCGATCGTAGCTCGATCTTCCTGACTGGCGAGCCGGCCGACGTTCGACTCGTCGCGAGCTATGAGGACCCGACGATCCGCAACGTCGTCGTCGATCTGACCCGCTATCCGGAGCTTCAGCGCGCCTTCGAGTCCGGCGAAACCGTCTTTATCCCCGACGCCAGTACGGAGCCGATGCTGCGTGACGTCCGCGCACAGCTCGACATGCGCAATGTCCGCGCGATCGTCGTCGCGCCGATTCGATGGCGCGGATCGGTCATCGGCGCGATCTTCCTCCGCACAGGACGCGATGCGGCGCCATTTTCCGACAGCGATGTGCGATTCTGCCAGGTGGTTGCCTCGCTGACCGCCAAGGCGTTGCGCAACGCCCATCGGTTCGACGCCATGGTGCGCGCCACGCAGGACTCGACGCAGGCCCAGCGGCGTTCCGAGCTGCAGCGCATCGCACTCATCTCGTTCGTGCGTCGACTGCTCGACCGCTACGCAAAGACCGAAGATCACATGTGGGCCGAGACCTTGTTGGCGAAGGAGTCCGATGAGGAGCTCGAGCGCCTGGTCTCGGTCACCATGCAGGTCATGGCCGAAGAGGCCAAGGGGTAGCGACTGCCGCCGTCGAGCGCGGCGAAGACCGCACCCGCTCCCGTCTCCGTGTCTACCCCCTCCGAGTACGCGGCACGCGCGGCCGAGCTGCGGCGTCAGCTGGACCAGGCATCGTACGAGTACTACGTGCTCGACCGGCCGACGCTCCCGGACCGCGAATACGACGCGCTATTCCGCGAGCTCCTGCAGCTCGAACAGGAACACCCGACGCTCCGCACACCGGACTCACCGACACAGCGCGTCGGTGCACTGCCACAAAGCCAGCTCCCGAAACACCGCCACGTGGTGCCCATGTTGTCGCTGGCCAACGCCTTCAGCGACGAGGAGATCGGGGCGTGGGACGAGCGGCTCGCCCGTCTCGTCGGGGACGCCGTCCAACGCGGTGGTTATACGACCGAGCTCAAGATCGATGGCGCCGCCGTCAGTCTGACGTATCAGGACGGCGTGTTCGTCACTGGCGCGACGCGTGGCAACGGTGTCATCGGCGAGGATGTCACGCCGAATCTCCGAACCATCCGAGACATTCCGCTGCGCCTGCGTATGGGTGGACCGCCTGTTCCGCCGGTGATCGAGATCCGGGGCGAGGTTTACATGCCATTCGATCGGTTCGAGCGAATGAACGAGGCTCGTGCCATCGCAGGGGACCCGGTGTTTGCCAACCCGCGCAACGCCGCCGCGGGCTCGCTGCGACAGCTCGATCCGAGCATTACGGCCACCCGGCCGCTGCGCTTTTTCGGGTACGCGGTCGCTCGGCCCGCGGATGGCAACGGGGCGACCCCTCCGTTCCGAACGCAGTGGGAGTTGCTCGATGCCCTCGCTGCATGGGGGATCCCGGTCGCACCCGACCGCGCCCGGTGTCGGACGCTGGCCGATGTCGCCTCCTGGGCACACGACATCGAGTACCGGGTGCGCGCCGCGCTGAACTTCGCGATCGATGGCGGCGTCGTGAAGGTCGACGGACTGGCATTGCAAGACGAGCTGGGTGTCGTCGGTGGTCGCGAGCCCAGGTGGGCCATCGCACGCAAGTTCGCTCCGGACATTGCCGTCACGCGCTTGCTCGACATTGGCGTCAACGTCGGCCGAACCGGCGCACTCAATCCCTTTGCCGTCCTCGAGCCGGTCGAGATCAGCGGCGCGATCGTGAAGCTCGCGACGTTGCACAACTTCGATCTCGTGACCGAGAAGGATCTTCGCGTCGGCGACTGGGTCCAGGTCAAACGTGCCGGCGAGGTGATCCCACAGATCATTGCCCCTCTCGTCGACCGGCGGGATCCCCGCCATCCGCCCAGCGTCACGCCGGTCCCGGTTCGTTGTCCCGTTTGCCGGACTCCCGTTGAGCGTGACCCCGAGGAAGTCGCGATTTATTGTCCCAATGTCTCATGCCCCGGCCGACGGCTCGAAGCGCTCGTGCACTTCGCATCTCGCGGCGCCATGGACATTCGCGGCCTGTCATACGCCCGAATCAAACAGCTCGTCGACGCAGGCCTGATCGCCGACGTCGCCGACATCTACACGCTCACGGCGCCGCCACTCGCCGCACTCGATCGCCTCGGTGAGAAGAGCGCGGCCGGCCTCATCGCCGCAATCGATGAGAGTCGCCAGCGCCCCTTGGCGCGGCTCCTGTTCGGACTGGGCATTCGGCACGTCGGTTCGACAGCTGCCGAGCTGCTCGCCCGGCGTTTTGGTGCCCTGGACGGGCTCGCCGCGGCCAGCGAGGCGGATATAGTTGGCGTGCGAGGCATCGGGTCGACGATCGGCCACGCGGTCACCGCCTTCTTCGCGGACTCGACAGCCAAGCGACTCATAGGCAAGTTGCGGAAGGTCGGAGTCAACTTCACGGAGCCGCACCACGTAGAGGCCGGCGGTGTCTTCGAGGGCATGACCGTCGTCATCACCGGGGCACTGCCATCGCTGTCGCGGGAGCAAGCGTCGTCGATGATTGAAGCCGCCGGCGGTCGGGTGACGAATTCCGTGTCGAAGATGACAACGTTCCTGGTCGCCGGAACCGAACCGGGATCGAAGCTGGAGAAAGCCCGCTCACTGGGCACGCAAATCATCGACGAAACAGAATTACTCCGACGGCTGGGGAAACCCCGATCGTAGGTGGTTTGGAATTGGGTCCTCGGATCGGCAGGAACGAGGGGATTACGGATTACGGATTACGGATCAGGGATCAGGGATCAGGGATCAGGGATCAGGGGTCAGGGGTCAGGGGTCAGGGGTCAGGGGTCAGGGGTCAGGGGTCAGGGGTCGGGGGTCGGGGGTCGGGGGTCGGGGTCGGGGTCGGGGTCGGGGAACAGCAATGAAACTCACCGCCCGCCCGCGCTCGGCTGGTCGGCGGGTAGGGGCGACGCAATGCGTCGCCCGGTGAAGCATCACGGTCCGCATCAGGTACGCAACATGTCGCATTCAATCGATCTCGCGAACCACCAGATGGTGGCGCTCACGCGCGCCTCATTGGCCACGCTCCGGGCGGCCCTCGTTCGGGACGCCGGGCCCGCAGCCGCGACCTACCTGCAGGAAGCAGGGTACGCGGGCGGCGAGGCGTTGTTCGCCTCGTTCGCCGCATGGCTCCGAGACCGGGGAATCGATGAACCGGAGGCGTTGGATGTCGCGACCTTCGAGGAGCGAGCGTCGGAGTACTTCCGGGAAGCCGGCTGGGGCTCACTCACCATTGGCACGCTCCGCGATGCCGTAGCCACGCTGGACTCAGAGGATTGGGGTGAGGCCGACCCGTCCAGCGGCCTCGATCACCCGGGCTGCCACCTCACCACCGGCATGTTCGCCGACTTCTTCGGGCGGATCGCAGACCACCCGGTCGCGGTACTCGAAGTGGAGTGCCGGTCCGCCGGTGATGCACGCTGCCGCTTTCTCGTCGGCAGCGCCGAGGTCATGACGCACGTGTACGAGGCCATGGGACAGGGAGTGGGGTACGACGCGGCTGTGGGGTGAGAAGGAAACCCTAGACCCGCCGTTCAGCTCTTCGCGTCGAGCCCCTCGTACATCGGGTTAGCCACCAGCTCCCCCTCGACCAACACCTCTCGATCCCAGGGCAGCACGATCGTGCTTTCGGTGGCGAGAGCGTAGAAATCCGGTTCAAAGGTGCCGGTCTTGAAGCACACCGCGGTCCGCACCTGCGCAGCACCCGCGTTGACGATCGCAGCAACTGCGAGCCGCATGGTCGCGCCGGAATCGCAGGTTTCGTCGACAATGAGCACACGCCGTTCGCGCACATTGGACGGAGCCTCGCCGAGGACTGCTGGCGTCTCCCGCACGCGCTCCGCGCGGAACCGGCGACTCACCATGATCGAATGGAACTCGCGGTCGAGAATCGCCGACACGACTGCTCCCGGGACCACTCCTGCAGTGGCGATCCCGACCACGACCTCGGGGTCGTAGGTCCGCGCGACCTTGAGCGCCAAGGCGCGCGATAGCTCGCCGAAGAGCGGCCATTCGATGTGCATGACGCCCTTCGTATGGTCGACGACATACCGACGCGGTGACATGGGCCAAAGCTATGCCCCATGTCGGTTGCTCGGGAGTGGCCGCGGCCCTACCTTATCGCCGTATGTCGTGGCTCCGCCGCCTCCTAGGCGGCCCGTCCGATCACGAGGTCAAGCCGCAGCGGCTGGATTACCTCAGTGAAGCGCTGACGCTGGAGCGCCAGGGCGACTACGACGCCGCCCTTACCTCGTACAAACTGGCTTTGCGGGACCAACCGAACGATCACCGTGTACTGCAGAACATGGCGATCGCCTACTCGAAGACCGGGCGCCACGAAGAGGCGGTCCGCTGCTATCGGCGAGCGCTGGACCTGCAGCCCCAACTCGCTGGTGCCCACTATGGTCTTGCCTTTCTGCTGCTGAAACGAGGTGACCCGCGCGGCGCCCAATTGCACCTGGAGCACTTCCTGGCGGCGCCCCCCAAGAGTGCGGAGGCGGACCGATGGGTTCGGCACGCTCGACAGGCGCTCGACCACTTACGAGCCGGCGGCGACGCAAGCGACCCCGACAGCCGGCACACCCTTCTCGATGACCGCGACCTCGGCAACGGCAACGCCGCCTTCGACGCCGGCCTCTAGCCCCGCGGCGGCGCGGCGGCTGGGCCAGGTCATCTCGGTCGTCAGCCAGAAAGGCGGCGTCGGGAAAACCACGACTGCCGTCAACCTCGCGGCCGCATTCGCGCGGCGCGGCTTGCGCACACTACTCGTCGACGTCGATCCGCAGGGCTCCGTCAGGTTCGGAGCGGGCCTGCGACGCGGCCACGCCACACGCGGCTTCTTCGACTACCTCGTCGGACGCACCGGCCTGCGCGAAATTATCCTGCCGACCCAGATCCCCTGGTTGCGCGTGTTGCTCGTCGGCACGGTGACCGAGGAAGCGAGTCACACCGGCTATCAGGACCTGGTGGCCGACACCGACATCCTGCACGAGCTGCTGGATGAGGCGCGCTCACGGTGTGACGTCGTCATTGTCGACACGCCCCCGGGGCTCGGATCGGTCGTGCGGCGTACGCTCGAGGCGAGCCAACACGTGCTCATCCCGCTGCAATGCGAACCACTGGCGTTGCACACGACACCACAGATTCTGCGCGCGATCCAAGCCATCGTTGCGACCAACTCGGAGCTCACGCTCGACGGCATTGTCTTGACGATGTACGAGCCGACCAATCCCGCGTGCGTCCGCGTGGCACAATACGTTCGAACGCACCTGCCGCCGGACATGGTCCTCGAGACCGTCGTGCCGCGGAGCTCCGCTACCGCCGATGCGTTTGCAGCCGGGCAGCCCGTCGTGATCCGGGATCCGGCGGATCCCGCCGCACAGGCGTACGTCAAGCTCGCAACGCTACTGGCGGAGCGCTTTCAGTGAGATTGCCGGCCCATTGCGGCCGGCGACTCGCCCTGGCTGCAACCCTGGCTGTCGCGGCGGCGCTCGCGGCGTCATGCAGCGACGTAGCCACTGATCCGGCGTTGGTGTTTTCGTTGTCCGTCGACTCGGCGCCCTCGCCGTCTGTCGTGGCCGGCGATACGCTGCGCGACACGAACGGGGTCGTGAGAGCATTGACCGGCCAGGCCTTCAACCTGCAGGGGAAACTCCTTTCCAACGTGCCGGTCCGCTTCATTTCGCTTACTCCCAGCCAGCTCACGATCAACACGTCCAACATCGCGATCGGCGCGCGTGGCGCCGATAGCGTCGCGCGGCTCGTGGCAGGTGCGCAGAGCTTGCAGTCGCTCCCATTTCTGCTCCCCGTCGTCCTCAGGCCGGATAGCATTCTGTACGCGGCGGACAGCGATTCCACTTCGAGCCTGACGCTCTCGCTGACCAGCCCCGATTCCAATGTGTCGCCACCCCTCGGCATCGTCCTCAGACACATTCCCGATTCGCTGGGCGGGGATTCCGTCACGCGCACCTACATTGTCCACTATCAGATCATCTATCCAGCCAGTGCGGCCAAGGGCACCGGCACGCCGAGCGACACGTCGCTCTTCGCCTATCTCGAAGACGCCAACGGCAATCCCTCGCGGACCGACACCACTGATGTCGGCGGACAAGGGCTGACGCGATCGATCTTCATAGAGGTCGCCAAGGTTCCGCCAACTGCCAACGACTCCATCGTCGCGGTCGCGACAGCCATGTATCGCAAAACACCCGTCGGCAACAGCCCGCTGCGCTTTGTCGTCCATTACATGGCGTCCTAATTTCAAGGCAAACAGGATCCGAACCTCCGCGGTTTCCCCATGTACGCGACGTCCCTGTTATGACCACAACTAGCGCCACCGTGTCGCCACCCCTTGCGCCAAGCACGACCCGCGACGCCGCCGGCCCGATACCGCGACCGGTGCCAGGAACGCTGACGCAACTCTTTTATGAGGCAGTCGAGCACTTCGACAAGCCGGACGCCCTGCAGTACAAGCGCGAGGGGAAGTATCGACCCATTTCGCACCGCGACTTGCTGACACGCGTCCGTCACGTCGGCCAGGGCCTGCTGCAGCAAGGGCTGCAACCAGGAGATCGCGTCGCCATCCTCTCGGAGAACCGTCCGGAATGGGCGATCGCCGACTTTGCGTGTCTCACCGTCGGCATCACCGACGTGCCGTTGTATCCCGCGCTCCCGGCACAGCAGCTGGTGCAGATGCTGGGCGATTCCGGCTCGACGGCGATTTTCGTCTCGACGAGCGCGCAGGCTGCCAAGGTCGCCGAGATCCGCTCGCAGCTGCCGGCGTTGCGCCTGGTGATCTCGTTCGATGAGGAGCCGTCGCCAGGTGTCGATCTCACGCTCAGTGAGCTCGAGTCCGTCGGCGCAGGGGGCGACGGCATGGGAGCCGCGCAGCGGTATCGCGAACGCGCGCTGGCCGTGCGACCGGACGACCTGGCGACGATCATCTACACCTCGGGCACGACGGGCGAGCCCAAAGGGGTGATGCTGACCCACGACAACATTTACTCCAACGTCGCTGCCGCGCGCACGGTTTTGCCGTTTGTCGGCAACGACGTATCGCTCTGCTTCCTGCCGTTGTCGCACATCTTCGGCCGCATGGCGGACCACTATCTGATGTTCGCGATCGGGGCGTCGATCGCCTATGTCGAATCGATCGAATCGCTGATCCTGAATCTGGGCGAAGTGCGCCCGACCTTCGTTTTGGCCGTGCCGCGAGTGTATGAGAAGGTCTACGCCGGCGTGCTCGAGCAAGCGCATCGCTCAGCGGTTGCGTGGCGCCTGTTTAACTGGGCGGTGACGATCGGCCGGGAATGGGCCGACGCTCGGCTCGCCGGCCGATCGATCGATGGGTGGCTGTCGGTTCGCTACGCGGTCGCGCACCGACTGGTTTTTGCGCGACTGCGCTCACGGTTGGGCGGCCGGCTTCGCTTCTTCGTATCGGGCGGCGCACCACTCGCGCAGGACATCAACCGGTTCTTCTACGCAGCCGGACTGACCATCCTCGAAGGATACGGCCTCACCGAGACGAGCCCGGTGATCGCGGTGAATGCGCCCGAACACATCCGGCTGGGGACCGTCGGCCGGCCGATCGCGGGGGTCGAGGTACACATCGCTGACGACGGCGAGATCCTCACACGCGGCCCCAACGTAATGCGAGGGTATTTCAACAAGCCCGACGAGACTCGCGCGGCGATCGACGGCGATGGCTGGTTCCACACGGGCGACATCGGTGAGCTGCGCGACGGATTCCTCTCGATCACCGATCGCAAGAAGGAGCTCATCAAGACCGCCGGCGGCAAGTTCATCGCGCCCGCCCCGCTCGAGAACCGGCTCCAGGCGAGCCCCTTCGTCGGGCAGGTCGTGGTGATCGGGGACCGTCGCAAGTACAGCGTGCTGCTCGTGGTGCCGAACTTCACGCATCTCGAGCGCTGGGCCAAGACCAACAACCTCACCTGGGCCACGCGGGCCGATCTCGTGGCACTCCCCGCCGTACAGCAGAAAATGGAGCAGGAGACTCTGGCTCGGCTGACCGGCCTCGCGAGCTTCGAGACGCCGAAGCGCGTCGCGCTCCTGGACCACGAGCTGTCGATCGACGCCGGCGAGCTCACACCGACGCTCAAGGTGAAACGGCGCGTGATCGATGAGAAATACCGCTCGCTGATCGATTCACTGTACGCAGATTCTGCCGCGCACACCGCGGCAGAATAGAAAGGAGCGCATCGTGGCCCGCACAGCGGGCCACGCAGAGAAAGAGAAAGAGAAAGAGAGAGAGGAGCGACACAGAAAGGAGAAAGGAGACGAAGACCTCCAGCGGACGGGATGCCTTGTGCGCTCGGGAGCCGCGCTCCTCGGTCTCCTTTCTAGTATTGCTTTTCAGCTCGGCGGAGCGAGATGGGGGCTGCGTCGACGTCGTTCACACGCTCGGCCACCCACTGCTCCGCATCGCGCGCCAGCTCTCGCATGCCTGTCGGCATCGGAACCGAAACGGGCGCGATGAGGCGCCCGCCAGCACGCAGCGCCGCGGCGAGACTGTCAGCTCGGTCTGCCGTCTCCGCATCGAGTATCGCCCCGCGGAGCACGCCGGTGGCGAATGGCAATGCATCGGCGTAGATCGGGGTCACGTCGTTCCACCCCGCTATCGCGGCGGGCGGATTTAGAAGGACGACGGAGACATCCGACCGCTCGTGAAGTGCCTGGGCCATGGCGCCCGCGCCGCCGCCGAGCACGATGAGGCCGCCTGAGTCGACCAGTCCCAGGAGCGCCGCGGCACGAAGAACCCCTTCCTCCGTCGGCGACGGGGCGGGCCGGCGCGCTCGACAACGCTCCCACAGTTGCCGGCGCGAAGACCACGCCGCCTTGTTCAATGACATATCGGGCGTCGCAAATCGGGCACGCGAGCGTGCCGCGCTCGATTGATCCGCCAACGGTCCGATCAATGGTCGCGACCAAGGCGCTCGGCTCGTGCGAGCGTGGACAGTGCAGCACATCAACCAGGCCGAGTTGCACAGTCGCGTGACTCAGCTCTTCGAGAGCCGGATCTCGTCGACGCTCACGCCCGTTGGCCGCGTGATGGCGTAGAGAACGGCATCGGCGACGTCGCTCGTCGCCAACATCTCCTCCGGCGGGCGGAAACGACGCCCGAGTCTCGGGCGCGAGCTCATTCCACAACGTGGTGTCGACGGCGCCGGGAGAAATGAGCGTCGCGCGGATTCCGCTGCCACCGATCTCCGCCCGCAACACTTCGTGCAATCCCCGCAATCCGAATTTGCTCGCCGCGTAGGCGCCGTTACCGGGGAATGGGACGTGATCGGCGACGGAACCCAGCGACACGATGTGTCCGCGGCCGCGGGCGCGCATCGCGACGAGAAACGCGCGCACGAGTCGAAATGGCACTGACAGGTTGAGCGCAACCAGACGGTCGAAGGACTCGGGCGACGTGTCGGAGATCGGTGCGATCAGAAAAGCTCCGGCATTGTTCACCAAGACAGTCCGGCGATGCTGCCGAATGTCTCGCTGGGCCGCCCGGACGACGGATTCGACACTCCCCGGCTCGACGAGATCGATTTCGAAGTCGACAACGCGTGGCTCACCGGGTCCGACACCCGTACGAGAGACTGCGAGCACGCGGGCGCCGGCCGCTGCGAGCGCCAGGGCCACCGCGCGCCCGATACCGCGTGAAGCACCGGTAACGACGGCGGTCAGATCGACTAATGTGGGGGCGGCCGCTACGCCGCCCGGTTCATCGGCCGCCAGGCCAGGGTCCATACGCGAGACGGAAGAACTCATCGCGTGTCTTGGCGTCCGAGCGGAATGTCCCACGCACGGCGCTCGTGATCGTCTTGGAGTTCTGCTTCTCGACGCCGCGCATCATCATGCAGAGGTGCTGCGCCTCGATGACCACGCCGACGCCATATGGTTCGAGCACGCTCTCGATTGCGCCCGCGATCTGCTCAGTCAGGCGCTCCTGTACCTGGAGGCGACGGGCGAACACCTCGACGACACGCGGGAGCTTCGACAACCCGACGATGCGCCCACGAGGCAGATAAGCGATGTGCGCGCGCCCGAAGAAGGGCAGCATGTGGTGCTCGCACAGCGAGTACAGCTCGATGTCGCGCACCATGATCATGCTCTCGTGCGTCTCCTCGAACAGCGCATCACCGATCACCTGCGCTGCGTCGAGTCCGTACCCGCGGGTCAGCCACGTGAGCGCCTTCGCGACGCGTGCCGGAGTCTTGACGAGCGCCTCGCGGTTCGGATCCTCACCCAAGAGCTCGATCTCTCGACGGACCACTGCCTCGAGCTCGGCGGCTCGCGTACGGTCGGCCGCCGCCAACGACTCCTCATCACGCGCTTGCACTTCCACGCGACCGGCGGCGACCTCGGCCGCGCGCACGCGCGCCGCCGTCGCCTTGTCTCCGCCCTGGCTGGCGTCGCCAGCGCGCCCGGTTCTGACGGAGCAGTCGTTCGGCGACCCGCCCCGTTGTCATCTCGCGAATTCGACATGGTGGCGATCCATTGCAAAAATGAAGGCCCCGCGGATGCGGGGCCTTCGAAATTTGGGGGTGCGAAGAGGGGTTTTTGAAGCCCAGTCGAATGTATGAGGCCCTCACCATGCCTTCCGCCTTCCCCGCACTGGGGCATGACGTCAGCACAGATTGTCGAACCCACTCGGTGGACTTATCGGCTCAAAAATTAAACCTCTTCGCCCCTACCAATCACGAAGCAACTCAGGCGTCCTTCACCTCGTTGCAACCAAACGCGGCTGTCGTTTCGATCCCATCGCGCGTGCAGTGCGTCGCACCGCAATGTAGGCGCCGCCCCATATACCGTCAATCACGACGGAGGCACTCACTTCGTCACAGAGTCAACGCAATCGTCACGATGTACGCGCGACCATCACGTCGTGCGACGGAGTGTCGTGGCACGATCGTGCACGGCGCGATTCCTCCCGCAGCACGCGTGCCGTCACGCTGCGCACGGCCTGGCGCGCCACCGCGTGTGGCGACACGTTTCGTGGCTCACTTCTTCACCTACCGCTAGCTTCACGCAATGGACATCGGCCTCATTGCAGCGATCGTCATGCTCATCGTGTGGGCGATCGCGACCTTCGCGCTCGACGCACCCGGCTGGATCCACTTGCTGCTCACCGTTGGTGTGTTTCTGCTGATCTGGCGTATTGCGGTTATGACCGCCGCAGGGTCCCGCGCAGACTCAGGGCCACGAACCAAAGATTGAACGGCAGGGGCTCAGCGAGCGGCGCGATTCGCCCCCGTTAGCCCGCAATAGAGGCCCCCAACAAACGTAACTGTTGAGCCCGACGGGCTTGCGCCATATGTTTGGGACGCCTTCGAGAGCAGTCTCTACTATTGCCACAGAGGCCGGACGGGTTCGGCTCGACGCCGACTGCTCCACTCTCACGGGAGAGCCTCCATGCAAATGGCCCTCGTACGTGCAGCAATGATGATGGTCAGCGTAGGGATCGGCTGTGACTTGGGCGCCCAGGCAACGACAGACTCCACCCACCGCGATACGACGGCACAGGCCGCGACCCCGGCCGTCCTCCCCGTGGCCAATACGACGACTACCGGGAAAGGCGCGCTCCCTTTGGAGGTGCGTGGGTACAAGCGCACGGACTCCGTGAGCCTCGGCGGCACGAGCGGTACGCAGTACTCCTACACGCGCAACAAGAACGACCAGATCAATGTCTTCGTCGCGCCCTATCAGCGGGAAGACAGACTGATCACCGCCGATGACACATCCAACTTCGCGCTGGATGACGTCGATCGATTTTATCGAACCATTCAGTTAGCGGCCGATCAGGGCACCGTGATTCACGCGTTCCGATTGCTGCATCGCGGTAACGATGACTTCAAGACCCATGGCCACACTGTACGCGGCGCGTCCGTATGGGCGACCTTTCAGCGACGTGGCACCGCAGGTGTGCTGTATACCTACTACGCCGTGTTCCCCATACCGGGGATGACCGTTCGTGTGCGAGCCGAGCTCCCGGCCATCAGCGTGGGGAACGACGAAGTGCCGCAGTTCGCTAGGACGTTCATCAGCGAGATCAATTGGCAGTAAGGCGGCTCGGAGCCACGACCTCACACTAGGTGCGTGGCGCGTCTGCTGGTCCGGTGTCCGGTGAGCGCTCGAGGATCGGTACCGGCCCAGCAGGCGGAGTCCGTCGCTCGACGACGAGCGTGTAGTGCCCGGCGAGGGCGGCAATCGCGCCGAGAGCGGCAAGTGCCGGCGCCAAGACCGCGCCGACCACGCCCGCGGTCAGCGGCACCTCAATGACGGTGTGGCCCTGATCGTTCTTCACGATGATCCGGCGCACGTTTCCCTCGTGGATGATCTCTTTGGCCTTGGCCACGAGATTGGCGCCCGGTACCTGGTGTTCTTCCGTCGGAGTCGGCGATGTCATGGCTGCTCTCTGTGAAGGTGAATCCCATGCACCTTACGCGGCACGCACGTCTCGAGTTTCGGCGCAGCGTCGGCTGACAAGCGTGCGCGTCGCCCGCCGTGAATCTACCCGGCCGTGATGCACAAACGTGGCCGATTCGGATACGACGTCGCACGTCCGCACGATGTGGCCCCGGCCGCTAAGACATACGCGACCCGCAACCGTCAACCAGACAAGGCGTTAGTCGTGTCTATGACTGCGACCCCACGCTGGTGTTTAGCATTCCTCCACTCGCTGCTTTCTGAGCGTTTCCTCTCTGGGCCGCGGCAGCGCCCGCCGGGAACCAGAAGTGGATGATGAGCGCCCACACCACGAGCACGCCGAAGACCAACACGCTGCCCTCGGGTCCTACCGTCCCGCCCGTGAGCCACGTCGGACCATGAAACGCCGAGTTCAGAGATGTGACCTTGAGCGACAATGCCGCTGTCAGGCGTACCGAAGAAGCAGGTCTCACCCCAGTCCCATGACGCATGCATCCCAATGCTGAGCCAGATATTGCCGGTCCGCCACAACGCAAAGGCTGACAGGAGCCCGAAGCTGCCAGCCATCACGGCTCCGGTGATCGCCTCGCCCTGATTGCCGAGATGTGCGCCGCCAAACACCATCGAGAGCGCAATGGCGGCCGGCCAGAAGCCAATGCCTGAGCCCAATGTCGACTGCAGGTAACCGCGGAAGGAGAACTCCTCGAAGACCCCGACACAGATGAATCCGAAGGCGTACAGCGCCGCGTCCTTCCACGCGTCGAAGCCAGTTACCGCTTGGCCACCCAGTGAGTACGCGCCGACGGCGGCCATGAGCAGAAGCAGCAGGCAGAGCATCGCGAACCCGAGCGGCACCCCCTGCCAGAACCGCTTCCCGAAGGCTTGCGAGACCGGGAGCCCGTAATCCGCGAAAGAACGTTTCTCGATCCGCGTCATGATCCCGGCGGACAGGAGCACGACGAGCGGCGTGAAGACACCCAGCAGCTGGCCGCCGGGTGTCATGAGTTGGCCGTTCCCCGTGGCGAAGTACTCGCGCAGCCCTGGTGTATGGAGCGCGATGAACACGAGAGTGCGCGCAATGGCAAAGCATAGCGCGACGAATATCACAATGCGCCAACCAGCGCGGATGCCGTTTGGTCCGATGAAGAGCTTGTGGCCAAACGACGGGGATTGGCTCAACTGCGGCGGCAAGCCCGCACCGGCGACCGGATCAGATGGTCCCGTACCTGTGGTCATGAGTCCTCCGTTCGGCCCACTACGCTGGGCGCGGGTCGTTGGTTTCCGACGAGGATTGCTTCGCGGCAGACGTAACGATTCGGTCTTGGCGGCCAGCGAGACCCTCTCGCATCCGTAAATTTGCGTCGCCTTTTTGACCTCTGACGCATCCATTCGCGCGCCGCGGCGCCCCCTACACTGGTCGACCCATATGTACCCCACACGAACGCGGCCCACTCACCACTCGCGCCTCCTCCTGGCGCTCGCCCTGGGTCTCACTGCGCCGGTCGGTGTCCGCGCGCAAGCCGATGCCGCGCCGCCGCGCCACGCTGCCAGCGCCGCCCCGACCCTGGTGATCTTTCTCACCGTTGACCAAATGCGGGCCGACTACTTCGATCGCTTCTTGTCGCAATTGAATGGAGGGCTTGGCCGCCTGTACAACCACGGGGCCGTGTTCATCCATGGAACGCAGGATCACGCGATCACTGAGACGGCGCCTGGACATGCGACAGTGCTGTCGGGCCGGGAGCCGTGGAGCACGGGGATCGTCGCCAACGCCCAGGGAGTGCTCGACCCGCAGGAGCGGTTAGTCAGGGGAGTAGCGGGAGATCCCGCGTCACCGTACCGATTCCGCGGAAGCACCTTGATCGACTGGATCCGTTCGGCGGATCCGCGAGCTCGTGCGCTTTCCGTCTCTCGGAAGGACCGCGCCGCCATTCTCCCGATCGGGCGCGCCCATCAGTGGGCCATCTGGTATTCGCCTGACGGGGTGTTCACGACCAGCAGTTACTACGCTGACACGCTCCCGGGGTGGCTCACGGCATTCAACGCGCTGCATATCCCACAGTCGTTCGCAGGTCAGGCGTGGACACCGGCGCTCGCACCGACGGACTACCCCGAGCCCGACAGTGTCCCCCGCGAGAACGCTGGCAAAGATTTCGTGTTCCCGCACGCATTCCCGGCCGATTCCGTCGCCGCCGCCAAGGCGCTGAGCCGCTACCCGCAGAATGGACCAGGTGACGTTCGAAGCGGCATTGGCGGGAGTGCGTGCGTTGGGGCTCGGCGCGGGCCCGCAAGTCGATTTGCTGGCGATTTCACTGTCGACCACGGACGCGGTCGGCCACGCGTTCGGTCCGGACTCGAAGGAGATACACGATCAGATTCTCTGGCTGGATCGGTACCTGGGTGCATTTCTCGACACGCTCTACACGCTGCGCGACTCGAGTCGCGTCGTGATCGCGCTCACGGCTGATCATGGCGTGGCGCCGTTCCCCGAGATCCATTCGGGCCGCTTTCCGAACCAGGCTGCGAAGCATGTCAACATCGCGGGCCTGATCGAGCGCGCCGCTCAGACCTTGCCTCGCCACGGCATCGACCGGAACGCATGGCGTTGGGAGAATGGCATGCTGTGGGTCGACCGCAACGCGATCCAGGCGGGAGGCGTGGATCCGGACGCCCTCGTCCGGCAATTTGCGCGAGACGCGCGCCACGTACCTGGGGTGGCGCGAGTGGATCCGTACCGCGCTTTGGCACAGGCGGATACGGTGCACGATGCAATCGCACGCCGCTGGCTGCACATGTTCCCATCGGATCTGGCGCCGACGCTGTTGGTAACCCTCACGCCGTACAGCGTCTGGGGAGATGGCGCGTCGGCGGAGCACGGATCGCCGTACGATTACAATGCCGATGTTCCAATTCTGTTTGCGGGCCCGGTCTTCAAGCCTGGCAAGTACTCGACGCCCGCGCGCGTGACGGACATGGCACCGACGATCGCCGCGGTGATAGGTGTTCGACCCACCGAGCGGCTCGACGGGCGCGTCCTCCGCGAAGCTTTGGCTTCGACGCCGACAACCGCGGCGTTGACCGGGCACACCCATGCGCACGGGTCGGCCGTCGCAGCCGCAGGCCAGACTCGTTAATAGACGTTCGACGTTCGACGTTCGACGTTCGACGACAAACCTCGGGGCCAGCTCGACGCGCCGTGGCTAAACTCGAGGTTGTCTTCCAACGTCTAGCGTCCAACGTCCAACGCCCAACGTCGAACGTCGAGCACCCCCCGGTCTGGACAATCTGCGGCGCAAGGCGAAGTTCTTGGCGGCCATCGCCGAGGCGCCCTCGACATCGGCACCGCCCGCAGGGCATTCCGTGTCCAGCGCCTGAGGAGAGACTCGATCATGACCAACGCGACGTCCGTGGCGAGCCCGCAGGGCAAACCGACACCGCCTACAGAGGTGCTGAAGGAATTGACCGTCCGTGGCGTGATCCTCGGAGTGTTGATCACGCTGATTTTCACAGCGGCGAACGTCTTCTTCGGGCTCAAAGCGGGATTGACCTTCTCCGACCTCGATCCCCGCGGCCGTCATCTCCATGGCGGTGCTGCGCGGATTCAAGGGCGTGACGATCCAGGAAAACAACATCGTTCAGACCGTCGCGTCGGCGGCCGGAACGCTGTCGTCGATCATCTTCGTGCTTGCCCGGCCTGGTGATCATCGGCTGGTGGACCGGCTTCCCGTACTGGACTTCGGCGTCGATTTGCGCGCTGGGCGGCATCCTGGGCGTCATGTATTCCATCCCGCTGAGACGCGCGCTCGTGACCGAATCGGACTTGCCGTATCCGGAAGGCGTGGCGTGCGCCGAAGTGCTCAAGGTTGGCAGTGGCGGCGCCGCTGAGACAGGCGGCGTCGACGAGACCCGCGCTGGGCTCCTCGCGGTGCTTGGCGGTTCGATCGTATCCGCGGTGTTCGCGGTCATCGTGGCCACCCGAATTTTCGCCAGCGACCTCGCGCGGTATTTCCGCGTTGGCGAGCGGGGTGCCGTGAGCGGATTCGATCTCTTCTTCTCCGTCGCACTCTTCGGCGTCGGCCACCTCGTGGGCTTGTGGGTTGGCGTCGCGATCGGCCTCGGGGCCGTCATCGCCTGGGTGTGGGGCGTTCCCCACTACTCGGTGTTGAACGCCGGCCATGCGGCAGCCGCGCACGCTGGCGCAAACAGACCTGGAGCCACCAGGTCCGCTTCGTCGGTGCGGGCACGATTCTCATCGCGGCGATCTGGACGCTCGCGACGCTGGTGAAGCCCGTGTACGGCGGGCTGCGCTCGGCGCTGGCCGCATCGCGCGCGCGGCGCTCCGGGGCAACAGGCGCTGCTGCCTCGAACGGAGCAAGACATTCCGATCGGCATCGTGGCCATCGTGACGCTCGTCTGCCTGGCGCCGATCGCGATCCTGCTGGCGAATTTCGATTCCGGCGGTGCGCTGACTTCATACATGACGGTGCTCGTGATCGGCGGAGTCGTGTACATCGCGCTCATGAGCTTCTTCGTCTCGTCGGTCTGCGGCTACATGGCTGGGCTCATCGGCGCGTCCAACAGTCCACTCTCCGGTATCGGCATCCTCGCGGTGATCGGAGCTGCGCTGCTCATGGTCGTAGGCGTGCGCTCCGTACCTGCCAACCTCGGCGCAGCCAGCTCTCGTCGCCTACGCCCTGTTCGTGACCGCGGTCGTCTTTGCCGTCGCGACGATCGCGAACAACAACCTGCAGGATCTCAAGACCGGCCAGCTCGTGGACGCGACGCCGTGGAAGCAGCAGGTCGCGCTGATGTTCGGCGTCATCGCGGGCGCCGTGATCATCCCCCCGATCCTGGACCTGTTGAATCACGCGTACGGGTTTGCCGGCGCGCCCGGGCCGCTTCGCGACCAATCCCTTGCCGGCGCCGCAAGCCGGTCTGATCTCCGCGCTCGCACAGGGCGTGTTACTGCAGAACAACGTGGATTGGAGCCTGATCGGCGTCGGTGTCGCGTATCGGCATTGGCCATGATCGTCATCGATCGAGCGCTGCGTCGAGCGACCGGTGGCCGCGTCCATCTCTCTCCGCTCGCGGTTGGCTTGGGGATCTACCTGCCCACGCAAAGCACGCTGATGGTGGTCCTGGGCGCTCTGGCCGGGTGGTACTTCGATCGGCGTGCCGACCGCCGCGCCAACCCGGCAGCCGTCAAGCAGCTCGGTGTCCTGCTTGCCTCCGGCCTGATCGTCGGCGAGGGGCTCATGGGCGTGCTGATCGCCGCGCTGGTCGCGTTCTCCGGCAAGGACTTCCCGCTGTCACTCGTCGGCGACCAGCTTTGCCGAAACTGGTGCGGTCGTGCTGTCCTGCCATCGCGTTTACCGCGACCATGTTCTTCATGTACCGCTGGGTCGCACGCTTGCGTCAATAGCGGGCCAGAGAGGACGCGGCCTTTCGTCTTGCCTTGGAGCCTGCGTGCCGGGGGGCGAATGCACGTCACCCCGGACGCCCCGAATCGGCGCGTTACGCAGTCCGCCGCTTGCGCGGCGCCGCCGCGATCAACGCATCGAGTGTAAACACCAGACCCACGACGTCCGCGACGCACTTGGCGCACCGGTGGCCGCTCTGGTAACTCTCGAGCGTCGTCCGAACACGCCGCAGGTCATAGACTAGGCCGCGTCGCTGGCACGCATCACACCGTCGCGTCGTGTTGGCCGGTAACGAAGCGAGGGCCGCGTCGATTGCCGCGCGCCACTGCTCAACTGACCCGTATGCTCGCAGCGTTTCGTCACGCCGCGCGTCCGTCAATTGATAGGGTTCGTCGCTCATTTGGGCATTGCTCCGACGAAGGGAAGACGCCGTCGACTGACCAAACCGACGCCCCACGACGACGGACGTCACACGACTCGAGCCTTGTCAGGCGTGCCACGGCGTGCCCCGGACTCGGCACTCGCCTATTGAGAGTGCTGAGCCATTCGCGTCGTTCCAGTTAAGAGACCCCGTGCGCGTGCCACATCGGAGTGACCATCACGCCGAGGCCACGCGCCGGCTCTCACCGGCGTTGGATCCATCTGCGGTTCCCAGTTGCAACCAAAGCCCCAATGTCTGAGCCCATCGCTCGCATCGATCGCCTCGTTCGAATGCCCACATTGCTGGCGCTATCGTGCCTCGTGGTGTTCACGCCGGTGGCCCGGGGCCAGCCGGCGACCCCCAGCGGATGGCTGAGCAAAACCGTCGGGAACGCGATTGTCCTCGCGGCGCCCGCCGCCGACTCTTCCCCGCGGCCTGTGCTGACGTTGCTGCCGCCTGGCCGCCCGCAAGGTGAGGCCAAAACGTGGTTCGGGAACCAGGTCCTGTTACTTGCTCGGGCCGCCGGTAATCCATTGGGCGCGACCGAGGTCATGGCGCGCGACACGATGCTTGTGCGAGTCGTGCAGATCCAGAATCCGCGACATCAGAACGTTCGGTTGGCGTTCTACGGATACCCGACTGCGAATGGCATCAGCGTAGCCGTGCTACTGATTCCCGCCGGAGTCGCCGACCAGGATCCGCGGTTGGAGACCGCCAATCAATATGTTCACCAGGTTGCGGCCCAGAAGTTTGAGGTAGCGGTCGCGCCATCATTGCCAGCGACAACCGCGACGTCGCCAGGTCCGACGCGGAATGCCAGCGGGCAATATGTCGGCACATTCGGGCGCACCGACATCGATCTCACCTATCATGCCAAGGCGATTCCGCCAAAGGATCGCGACGTGCCTCTCAAGGGGGCCTATCTGTTCGTTGGGCTGGCGTTTGGCGCGACCGGTGGCGGAGTGGGCTCGCCAATGAGCTATGGCCAGCATGCCGTGCAGCAATTGCTGTTGCTGTATGGCAACGGGGTCGCGGCGAAGGTAGACGCGCTGGGTAACAATCTGACCGGCCACCACCAGGCGGAAGGGTTCGCAACGCTCGATGTGGCCGACCCGTCGGCAATCAGCGGCACGCCATTCGGACACTGGACAGAAGACTCGAGTGCGGTCCACATCCAGTGGAACAGCGGCGGTGCGTCGGATCTGGCCAAAAGCGGACCGAATCTCGACGGCAAGGGCGAACGATGGATGCCCTATGTCCTGGCGGATGGCCAGCTGCTCGAGGGGACTTTCGTGCGAAAGATGGAAGCGGGTCTCCGTTCCCAGTGGATGGCGCTGAAAAAGGACGGGACGTTCACGGGTGACGGACTGAGCGTCCCCCTGGGCGGCAGCATGATGAATCCTGCATTTCCAGAGCACGGAAGCGGTACCTACGAAATCCGAAAGGGCAGCATGATCTTCTACTTCGCCAACGGCTACACACAGGCCATCGCCTGCGTTCTCGATCCCCTGACCGGCGACGTGAAGACGGTCCTGCTGAATGGCTTTCCGTTCGAGCGCGTGCGCTGAGCAGTGGCGACGGTCGCGCCGACCGAGAGTGAACGCTGGGGACAGTACCGCCTCTAGACGACGACGCGGCGACATCGAAGCTTTTCGACGGCGGTAGACGCCGATAGCTCGCGGTGCTACCCTCTAGTCGCACTGTCCGGCTGTCACTCCCTCGTCCGTCCCTTCACTCGTTCCGCCATGCGTGCGTTCGCCCTTGTCCTCCGGGGACTGCGTCAGCATCCCTCCGTTCGCTACGTCGGCTACGGAAGTCTGGCAACGCTGGCGGCGCTCCTGACTTCGGCCACATCGTCTCGTCGGGTTGCTCGATTTGATCTCCTGATTCGCCACGCGCGCATTGTCGACGGCACCGGGAATCCGTGGTATCGGGGCGACGTCGCCGTGAGCGGTGAGCGCATCATGGCCATTGGCTCGTTCGACGCCGCCAATGCCACTCGGGTCATCGACGCCGCCGACCGCGTGCTCGCCCCGGGTTTCATCGATATGATGGCCGAAACCGCAGTCCCTCTCATCGTCGACTCGATGAGCAGCGAGAGCAAGCTGCGTCAGGGAGTGACGACGATATTTGTGGGAGAGGGCGACTCCGACGCCCCGACAGGCGGCTCCCTGCCGCCGGATACAGCGACCGCCGGCGGTGAACACATCACCTGGCAGACCTTCGCTGATTACGCGCGCATCCTCGAGCGGAAGAGAATCGCCGTCAACGTCGCGTACAACGTCGGGGCAGCCCAAGTCCGACGCGTCGTGCTCGGCGACCAGGACCGCCGCCCCTCTCCAGCGCAGCTCGCGGAGATGCAGGGCCTGGTCAGCACGGCCATGCGCGAGGGCGCCGTGGGGGTCTCCAGCGCCCTGATCTACGCGCCCGGCACGTACGCAACCACAGAGGAGCTCACGGCCCTGGCACGCGCCACCGCGCCCTATCACGGCGCGTACTTCACACACATGCGTAACGAGAGCAACCAGGTTCTCGATGCCATCCGTGAGACGATTCGCATTGGCGTCGACGGCGGAGTGCCGGTCCACATCTATCACCTCAAGGCAGCGGGCCAGGAAAATTGGACCCTGATGCCTCGAGCACTCGCGCTCATCGATAGCGCACGCGCCGCAGGCATTCAGATCACGGCGGACATGTATCCGTACATTCGGAATGGCATTGGGCTTAGAGCCTTCCTGGATCCACGCCACTACGTGCAGGGCAGCGACCCCTTTCTCAAGACGGTATCGGACTCCGCCGTGCGACGCCAGCTCCGACACGAAGTCGAGACGGGCACCGACTGGGAGAACTGGTATCGTCATGTCGGCATGAACTGGGACAAAGTTCTCATCACCGGGGTGCCCAGGGGCGTCGACACGAACTTCGTCGGCCTTTCGGTCGCCGGCGTGGCCAAGCGGCGGGGCGTCGATGCATGGTCCGCGTTTTTCGACCTGCTCGAGTCGCAGGGCGATGTGGATGTAGCGCCGGAAAGCATGGACGAGGAGCAGAAGCGGCTCGCGCTGCGCTCACCGTATGTCGCGATCGACAACGACCAGCGACCGACGGACCCGGCGGCGGTTCGGAGCGCGCATCCGCGAGCCTTCGGGACGTTTCCGCGAATCCTCGCGAAGTACGTGCGCGAGGAGCACGTGATCACTCTGGAAGAAGCGGTGCGGAAGATGTCGTCACTTCCCGCGAATATCCTCGGGCTTCACGAGCGGGGACGTATCGCTCCGGGGATGATCGCCGACCTTGTCCTTTTTGATCCGGCAAAAGTGCAGGACCACGCGACCTTCACCAAACCGCTCGTCTACTCGACCGGCATCGACGACGTGATCATCAATGGCCGCCTCGTGCTCGACACTGGTCGCATGATCGATTACGGTGCGGGCCGCGTGTTGCGACATTGAGGGATGGACGTTGGACGTTGGACTGTGCACTTGGACACTTCGCACTCACACAATCCGTAGGAGCCTCCATGCCGAGATTGCGTAGCTGGATTGCTGGGTCAGTCATTGTTCTGCTGGCCGTCATGCACGCCACCGCAGTTGCGCAGCGGCCGCTCAAGGTTTTCCTCTCGGCCGATATGGAGGGCGTAGCGGGGGTGGTCGCCATGGACCAGCTCGGACCCCCCGGACCGGATTACGACTGGGCTCGACACTTGATGACGGCAGAGGTCAATACTGCCATCACCGCAGCGTTCGACGCTGGGGCAACCGAAGTTCTCATCAATGACGGCCACGGATCTCACACCAACCTCCGCGCCGATGAGATGGATCAGCGCGCGAGTCTCATCACTGGGACCCCGGCGCCGCTCGGGATGGCGGAAGGAATCGATTCGTCGTTTGGCGCCGTGATCTGCATCGGGTTCCATGCTCGGGCATCGACGGCGGGCGCGGTCATCGATCATACCTATACGGGCACCATCACCGACATGACGCTCAATGGCGTGCCGGTTGGTGAGTACGGGATGTCCGCCGCCGTGGCTGGCTACTACGGCGTCCCCGTCGTGTTCATCTCCGGCGATAGTGCGGTAGCGGAGCAGGCTCGAACATTCATTCCGGGAATCGAAACCGTCACGACGAAGGAGGCGTTCACACGCTACGCTGCACGGACGATCAGCCCCCAAGCGTCGCGTACGGCGATCGCCGCCGGAGTGCGGAAGGCGCTTGCACGGCGAAACGAGATCCGCCCGGTCCATGTGACGACCCCGATCACGCTCGCCGCGGAGTTCACGAACACCGGGTACGCCGACAACGTGGCCATGATCCCCGGTGCGCGCCGAACAGGTCCCCGCACGGTGACCTACGTCGCTCGGGATATGCCGGAGGCCTATCGCGTGTCACGGCTGATGATGATGCTGGCGCGCTAGCCCCGAGGGTCACCCAACCGTCATTCCGCGGGTAGGGGCGACGTCACTGTTTGCAGACGCCGTGCGGGTCGGGCTTGGGTTTGTCCACGACAAGCCGGTGGTCGAGATTGGCTTCTTGCATGGCGACGTCGAACACCAATCGATCCACTCGCGCCAGGTGCGCGAAATCGATGTATTGGACCTCATCGGTCAGTTGATGATAGTCCTCGTGAAGACCGGTGGTGAAGAACACGATGGGGATGCCGTAGCGAGCATACTCGTAGTGATCGCTCCGGCAATAGACATTCTCCGGATGGCCGTTTGCGTCCAGCGTGTAGTCGAAGATGAAGGGCTCCGCCTCCGTCTTGTTGATGCGCTCGACCATGTCCCCGAGCTCGGTCGACAGCCGACGCGACCCGACGAGCATGAGATACCTTGGCCCCGCGCCCTTCCATTCATCGGCCGCACCTCGGCCGACCATGTCGAGGTTGAGCTGGCCGACGATGGAGTCGCGTGGGACCGTCGGATGGTCCGTGTAGTAAGTCGATCCGAGCAGACCCTTCTCCTCGGCGGTGTGCCAAACGAAGAGAATGGACCGCTTCGGCTTGACCGGCGAGTGCGTAAAAGCCTGCGCGATCTCGAGCAGCGACACCGTCCCCGATCCATCGTCGTCCGCCCCGTTAAAGGTCGAGTCGCGGTGTGGAGGCCTGATGCGGTGGAGAGAATCCGTGTTGACATGGATCGTCGCCAGCTCCTCCGGCGTGGGCGCGGGCCCGCTGCCGAGATCCATCATTTTCCAGCGTGCCATGTTCCAGGCCCGCAGCGAGTCTGCATCGACGCCGTGCGCAGCCACGCCAAGGTGATCGCTGTGGGCACCTAGTGCGACGTACTCGCCGCGGAGCGCTGGGTCCCCACCTGGATAGACCGCGATGACATTGCGAGCCGGCGCCTTCGGCTGAGCCTCAGTCACGCGCACAGTCAGGTCGACGGTCACCTGGTTCACCACGCCGGGTCGCAGCCCCGCCAGTGGTGCGCCCATGAGTCGATCCGCTTCGGCTTGCGTGACGCTCACTCCCACCGGCCGCGGGTCTGCCCCGGCCTCCGCCTGTGGCAGCACCAGGAGCGGACGCCTGGCTGCCTGCAACGCTGGCGCCGTCATCAGATCGAGCGTCGCGAGAGCGACTGCAGCCGCCCCTGGGTAGTGATCGAGCGCGCCTCGGAATGTCGCGACCGGCCGGCCTCCGGCGCCGAGTGCAGCATCGAGCACAACGATCCGGCCGCGGCTCTGCTCCGGTGTCAGCATCACCGTCGAGTCGCCAAGGCGTCCGCCGTACACCGCGGCCGAAGCATTCACCGACCCGCTCGGACGAACGGGGGACTGGCCGCCCCGCGAGGCGAGCGGAAACCAGTCCCGGCCAAAGACTGCAGGAGTCCCGCCGACGAGCATTGTCGACGTCGTGTCGATCGAGCGATTGATCATCACGACGGTCTGGAAATACGTCCCGTTCTCGCCGGCCGGTTTGAGACCGAGTCGTTGTGCGGCACGGGCGATGTAGTCGGTCGCCTTGACGTTGCCAACGGTCGCCGCCTCACGGCCCAACATCGAATCGTCGGAAAATTGGGAAAGGCGTCGACGAAGGTCGGCGGCGTTGATGTCCGGCGTGCTCACGGACTGCGCGGTTGGTGTCGACGCGCTTGCTTGGGTGTTTGCCTGAGCGCCCGATTGACCGGCGTAGACGGCGAGGACGACGGCCGCACCCAGAATTGCAGAAGACGATGATCGAGTCATATGAGAGAAGGGCGTGGACCGTAGAAGTTGCGCCGCGGATCGGATCTTATTCTATGAGATGGGAGATGGGACGCCACATCCATCACGGCCGCTAGTTGCGCGTCCCCGTGGCGCTGATCTCGATCGTAGTGGTCAGGACCTTGTACTCCTGGCCGACGACCCAGGTGCACGGTAAGGTGAGACTGCCGGAAAGGTATAGAGTCCCACCGGAGATCGTCCCAATTGTCGGTTGGCCGTATGCCCCCGCGAAGTCGCAAGCCGGCAACCAGGAATGGAGAATCCATAGTCCCGCCAACGGCGCTTCATCAGGGTTACCGAACTGCGAGATGCCGATGGCTCCGTCGGCACGCTCAGTTCCCGCAATTGCGCCCGTCCTTGCGTCGTCGATGTAGCTGCCCGTGAAGGCACCGTCGCCGGACGCTGGCAGTAACGTGATGCTGCCCGTGTCGCCGAACGCGCCCGTCCCGTAATTGGTCACGGTCCATGTCGCTGCAAACGTCGTGGCGTAGGTCCCCGCGAGCGGCGGATAAGATGGGCCCGACGGGCCTCCGCCCGCGCATGCTGCGAGTCCAGCAGCGATCAGCACCGCTAAGGCACCTGCATTGTGCCGCATAAACGTGGCCCCCGCCCGACGTGACGACAAAGTTGAGGAGGAAGTTGGGGACGGGGTGGCCTCTGTTGTCCAGGACCTGCACGCGGATCGCCTGCGGAAGCCTGGTGTTGACGGGCGCGCTCTGCGAGCCGCCGGCGACGACATTGAGAGTCACGCGCCCCCGTTCGACGTTCGACGTTCGACGTTCGACGTTCGACTTCGACGTCACACTTCCCGGTTCAAGGACCGGTCGCCGTCCGGGCGCCTCATGAAGTTTGTTCCAGTCGCCTCTGCGGACGCACGAGTCGAAACATTGTCTCAGAGTTTGCAGTGCGTGCGTTGACTGGAACTCGGGAAATCGTAAAACTCGTACTCCCCGATGCATCCACTTCAGACAGCGGAGGTCCTCTATGAACAGGAATCGTGCAACTTACCCGACCTGGCTCGCTCTGTCCGTTGTGTCAGCCTCGTTACTTACGGCTTGCGACACCACCAGGCCGACCGCGTACGACCCGACCGTGTCCGCCCGCACGCCTCAATCGCCGGTCGTCGCCATGGGCAAGCCGATCCGATCGCCGCTTCCGGACGCGCCCTTTTCTTTCGCAGCTGGAGCCGCGTGTACCTTCCCGCTGATCGGCACGGTCGTCGAAAACAAAGAGGTGTCGAATACATTCCCGCCCGAGCCGAATGGCGACGTCGTAACGCACATCGCCGGCCGGCTCGTCATGGACATCACGAACGGCAACACGAACAAGTCGATCGAGGTCAACATCTCCGGTCCCGGCACTATCGTCACCCACTCCGATGGTTCAGTCACCTTCACCGGCCTCGGTAATTCGTTGTTCTTCTTTAGCCCCACCAGCATCCCGGCGGGCCCGAACACGTTCCTTTACTCGGGCAAGACCGTGGTTTTCTTCACGGCGAGCGGACAGGAGACTCTCGTCAGCCAGAGTGGAAACGCCCAGGACGTCTGTGCAGCGCTCTCTTAGCAGGGGTGCAACGACGTAGACGCTTGAAACGCAGAACGGCTACTGCGTAAACTGCCTCTCCGCGCACTTGTCCCAGCGGGGCGAGTTGGGCGGCGAGGCAGTTAGGGGGCAAGTAATCCTTCGGAATGATCGAGCGACTGACCTCATAGCCGCTCAACACCTTAGGTCCGTGCTCGGACCTCCCGGTTCGACGTGCGACCAGCGGCGCAATCAGGCGAACTCCGCCGCTCAAGAGTGAACGCCCTCCCAATGCTTGGATCAAGAGATCAAGCTCGGCGAGGGAATTTCTGCTGCCCTCCATCTCGAACCGCGATCGGATCGCCGAGGCAACCCAGCAATCAGCACGGACAGGTTCCCTTGATACGGGAGCATTTTGGGTGCAATGTCTGAAGGGGCATGGTTCGACCATGCCCGAAGCAGGTGCGGGCTGGAATCGAGCCAAGTCGCGCTCACCCGAGGGGTCGATCTCACATGGAGAATCGACACAGGCTGTTCCTGTCCAATCCTTCGCAGTCATTAGCAGCCAGAGGAGGCGCCCACGTGCAACCATTCCAACGTGTTTCCTGCTCGTTGCCCATCGGACGCCGCGGCTGAAGTTGCCGCCGTGGCAATGCTCGCCGCCTGCCTGGCGGCCTGCAGCGCCAAGACCGCGGCTTCATCGGGCGACGTAACGCCGGTCTTCGCTCCGCCGCCCGTGTCTTCCGGCGCGGCGCTGCAACCGACCGACCTCTACCATCTGGACGTGGTCTCGGCCGTGGCCATCTCCCCCGATGGCAACCGAGTGGCGTACGCCGTCAGTCATCACGACTCACCGCAGCGGACGAAGTCCGAGCTTGATGGTGCTCGAGCTCCCGAGCGGGCAGCCCGCCCCCGTCGGGCCGGCGAATTCGAGCGGCAGCGCGCCGCACTGGTCCCCGGACGGAAAATCGATCGCCTATGAAGGCAGCGCCAATGGTCAGTCCGGGCTGTGGGTGGCCCAGGCGGATGGCTCGGGCGCCACCTTCATCGCGCCCATCGAGGGAACCAACGGTCCCGTGCCCGGCGCCGGCAACGCCATCAGCTGGTCGCCCGACAGCAAACAGATCGCCTTCGTCTCGTCGACCCCGGGCCCGGAGACCGCGGACTGCCGACGGCGATCCGCACGTGTTTACCCGCTACCTCTATAAGCCCAGCGCCGGCGAGGGCGTCCATCCCTTCCAGGACAACCGGCGGCTGCACGTATTCATCGCCGACGTCGCCTCCAAGCAGGTGCACCAGCTCACCAGCGGCGACCGCTACGAACACTCCGTCGCAGTGGGCGCCGTCCGGCGACCGGATTCTGTTCGAGTCGAACATGGAAGAGAACCCGGACGCGAACTTCAACTACGACATCCTCACCGTCGGCGTGAGCGATGGCGCCATTCACCGGCTCACCCACCAGGTCGGGCCCCAAGTACGGCGCCGTCTGGTCGCCGGATGGGTCGAAGATCGCCTACACCCACACCGTCCGTCCGATCACCTCGATGGAAACGACGGCGGAGGACGACCACCTCTACATCATGAACGCTGACGGATCGGGAGCGCACCTGGTGACGGGGCAAGCCGATCTCCGCTACGGCACGCCGCAATGGTCGGCGGACGGTTCGCAGCTCTATTTCACCCTACAGGACCACGGGCAGGTGAAGCTCGAGCGCGAGCCCGCCGCCGGCGGCCCGCCGCGAGGTGGTGGTTGGAGGCGAGGGCTCGCTGGGGTACAGCGGATGGTCGCTGGCGAAGTCGGGCGCCGTGGCCTACGCCTACAGCCACGCCCACTTCGCCGGCGCAGCTGTATTTCTCCAGCGGAAGCGGCTCGCCGCAGCAACTCACGCATCTCGACCAGGACGTGCTCGGCGGCAAGCAGATCGCGCCAGTCGAGCGGCTGGAGCTCAAGAGTCGCGACGGACTCTCGGTGGAGGCCTTCCTGACCCGTCCGACGAACCTGGGCGCCACGCCCGCGCCCACTCCGTGCCCTTGGTGGTGAACGCCCACGGGGGCCCGCACGGCGAGCAGGGGCCGGAGTTCAACTCCACCAACCAGATCTATGCCGGGCCACGGTTTCGCCACGCTGATGGTCAACTACCGCGGTTCGACCGGCTACGGCCAGGCGTTTGAAGACAAGATCCTGAACGACCAGGATGGCGGCGAAATGCGCGATGTGCTGGACGCGGTCGATGCGGCGTTGGCCAAGTACTCGTGGCTCGATCCCAACCGGCTTGGCGTCGAGGGCACCAGCTACGGTGGACAGGTCGCCGACTTCATCCCCACCATGACGACGCGCTTCAAGGCGAGCATTCCCACCGCCGGCGTTTCCAACCTGGTGACGGAGAACTATGTCTCCTACTACCACGATTATCTGCCGTCCGAGTACAAGGGCCGCTTCAATTCGCCCGAGCGCAAGGACATCCTCTGGAATCACTCGGCGATTCGTTTCGCCAACAAGGTGACGACACCGATGCTGATCATTCACGGCGCCAACGACAACGACGTGCCGTGGGTCCGAGGCAGAGGAGTTCTATATCGCCCTTAAAGAGGCGGGCGACCAAGTCGAGTTGGTGCTGTATCCGGGCGAAGGCCACGGCATCCGCGGGACTGCGCACCAAGTGGACAAGCTCAACCGCAGCATGCAGTGGTATGACAAGTACTTTGCGGTCGCCCCCGCAGACTACTGCCAGCACGCAGCGGTAGGGCGAGCGAGGTACCCGGGTCCGGCGTCAACGCGGAGTTGGCGCCGGACCGCGACGTCTATCGTGCCGCAGTGACGCTTTTCGAGATCAGTCGCTCGAAACGCGGGTTGCCGCTGAGCGACGCGAAGTTGGGATCGATCCGGATCCAATCCGGAGTGAGGAGGTACGGCTCTTTGAGCAGCACCTCCAACTGGTCGAGTGCTTTCTCTGGCTCGCCCACCAGCAGGTAGATCCGCGCCAATACGTGCTCGTAGTAGTGACGTACGATCGTACCACCGGGCACCGGCGCCATCGCCACTGCGCGTTCGCCCTCGGTCATCGCTTCGCCGCGGCGGCCCGAGTAGGCGAGTGCGATTCCGTGTTGCGCGTGCAGATTTGCGTCGCCGGGATTGGCGCGCAGTTGCGCCGCGAACGCGAGTCGCGCCGAATCGCCGTAGGCATGCGCGCGCGCGCGGTCACCTCGAAGTGCGAACATCTGGGCCATAACGAGCGGGAAGTCGCCCGGACTCCTGCCGAAGGCGCTTGGCGGCAACATCTGGAGGAGTGTCAACTGGCCGCTGTCCAGGACCCAGACCAGATCGTCGTACACCGCCAAGAATGCCGCCAGGACCGCCGGGTCGACACTGGGCGATGCTGCCCGAATGACCACTCGGGCGCTGGGCAGATCCCCGACTGCCAGCTCGACCTCGGCACGATTTAGGACCGCCTCCAGATTCGTCGGCTCCAGAGCGATCGCATGGTCAAGCGCGGTACGCGCCTCAGCGAATCGCCGGAGCCATAGGTAGGTCTCCCCCAACTCGATCGCGATTCCAGCATCGCGCGGGTCGAGCCCAGCGGACCGTTCGCTGAGTGCGAGGCCCGCGGCCCAACGGCCCGACAGTTTCTCGTAGTTCGCCGCATATTCGAGGAGGGTTGCGTTGTTGGGAGAGACTCGGAGCCCAGCGTGGACCTCTCCCAGAGCTCGCGGCCAGTCACCGCGAACCACTGCGTAATAGCTCGCCTGCGCAGCGCGCGCCTCGGGCAGATCTGGCGCCAAGGCGAGCGCCCGCGCCGCGGCGACCCCCGCCGACTCGGCATTGGCGGGGTTATGCGCACCCGGATCGATGTCGTAGACGGTCGTGTAGGCCGTGGAGAGCGCAGCCCACGCCTCGGCGAATGTCGAGTCGCGGTGTACCGCTTCTTGGTACAGGTCCACGACGCGACCGCTCGTGCCCGGCGCGAATCCCTTCGCGGTCTCCTGCCCGCGCAGGTACGCGTCGTACGCCGTCAGGTTCGTCGTCGGCTGCTGAACGAGTGTCCGTCGGGCGGGCGCATTCAACGTGACCTGGAGCTCCTGCGCCACCTTGCTCGCGATATCAGCCTGGACCTGGAACACGTCCGTCAGCGATGCGTCGAACGGCTGCTCCCATTTGTCGGCCGCCGTCGAAGCCTCGACCAAGGCCGGGCTGACCTCCACACGCCCCGGCGTCCCAGGTGCTTTGGCCCAACGGACCTTCCCCATCAGGATATAACGCACACTCAATTCCTGGCCGATCTGCTGCGGCGTCTTCGTAGTCCTGCGGTACTGGGCGGAGCTGCCCGATGCGATCACTTCGAGGCCGGGAATGGATGTGAGCTTACCGCGAATGGCATTGGTCACACCGTCCGCGAAGTAAGCGTCCGTCGTATCGCCCAGATTGTCGAATGGCAGCACCGCGAGTCGTACCGATCCGATAGCCGTGGCCGGGACGCGGTCGGCGAGGGCACGCTGGTGCCAGCGCCAGGCGAAGAGGACGCCAGCACCGATGAGCACGCCGAACGCGACCATGACGACACCCGGCGGGATGCGGTGACGTGAGGCTGGAGCGCTCGGTAGGACACCTGCCGCCGCTCCGGCCATGGATGTGCTCGCCGCGCGTTCTGCCGTATCGAGCGCGTTAGCGAATGCGGCCGCTGTGGTGAACCGGTCGGCCGGGATTGGAGACAGCGCCTTGCGCACAGCGCCGTCGACCGCGTCTGGTACGGACGGCCGCGTTCGACGCAGCGACGGCGGATCGCCGGTCATCATCTTCGCGGCAATGGCCTGCGCGGTCGGCCCCGTGTACGGAGGCTCCCCTGCCAGCATCTCGTACAGCACGACACCGAGCGAGTAGACGTCAGTGGCGGCATCGATCTCACGCTCGCCCGCCGCTTGCTCGGGGCTCATGTAGACCGGAGTGCCAAGCGTCATCCCCGTAGCCGTCAGCGTGTCGCCGGGTCCGCTAGGCGTGGTCGGTCGTGCAATGCCGAAGTCGGCCACCATCGCCTGCCCATCGACCAAGAGGATGTTCTCCGGCTTGATGTCGCGATGGATCACACCATGGCGGTGCGCGTAGTCGAGGGCCAGCGCAACCTCGCGTGTAATGCGCAGCGCTTCATCGATCGCGAGTTGACGCTGGCGGCGCAGCCGGTCTCGGAGCGATTCACCTTCGATGAGCGGCATCGTGAACCACAACGCACCTGACGCCGTCTCGCCCGAGTCGTAGACGGAGACGATGTGCGGGTGTTGCAAGCTGGCAGCGAGCGTGATCTCGCGTCGGAAGCGCTCGGCACCTAGGCTGGTGGCGAGCTCGCTCCGCAAGACCTTCAGCGCAACTCGTCGTCCATGCTTGGTGTCGCGCGCCACGTAGACCGTCGCCATGCCGCCGCGGCCCAACTCCCCTTCGACTGTATATCCGTCTGCCCCGAAATCCTCAGGCGCGACCGCCACGCGAGCCCGCCACGTTGGAGAATGGCTCGAAGTTACCGGCAGCCGTCCACCCAGGCCAGAATCGATGAGCCGCTCCAGACGTCGCGCCGCAGCGCGCGGTCGACATCGCGCTAGCGCATAGCGCTTTCGAGATCCGCAGCGCTGTACGGGACACCGGGGGTGAGCAGCTCGGCGCCGGTCGGGGTGATCAGGTACATGTCCTCCAGGAAGAACGCCTGGCCGTCGACCGCGGCGATCGGCTCGAAGTTGATCGTCGTTCCCGCGCGTAGCGGCGAGTACGCGTAGCCGGCACGCAGGTTGGTCGTGTGGATTTGCCAGAAAGGAACGTTCTCGCGTGACGACCACGAGTCGATCGCGTGCTCGGCCAGCGCCGAGTGCACGGACGCGCGGTGACGGAGCAACTCCGTGCGCCATGCGTCAAACACGTCATCAACACTTACACCAGCTTTGAGGGTACGAGCGCCGGCCTGGTACGCAGCCACAAACACGGTCCAGGTTTCGCGCTGCGCATCGGTGTAGTGTCCCGAGACCGGAACGGTTCGCCCCAGATCTCCACCGTAGTGATCCCATTCGCAGCCTACGTCGAGGCGAACCAGCTCGCCGGGTTGCATCGCGGCATCGAGGTGGTCGTAGAGGCCCATAGAGATGAATGGACGCGGCATGATCGCATTGGCGCCGGCCATTGCCCATGGCCAGAAAGCGGAACCGTGCGCTCCAGCCGCCCAGCAGGCGCTTTCTACAGCGGCTTCCACGGCTCGCTGGTGGACACCGGGTCGTATCGCGCGCATACCTCCCTTAAGTGCGGCGACCGTCGCCGTCGCCGCAGATCGGAGCGCGCGCTCTTCGTCCGGGCTTTGAATGGCCATGAGCGAATCGATCTGCCTCGCGCCGTCCTTGCTCGTAAAGGACCAGCGGGCGAGAATGACCTGGAGCCAGAGGGGTGCGCGCGGCGCTGCCTTGTTTTCCAGCGTGGGCGGCATCTCCGAGCTCGGTAGTGCCTCGAAATAGAGGTGTCCGCCTGTACGGTCGGACAGAAACGATGCCAGGCCCGCCCAGTCGACAACGTGCTCGATGCCCAAACGAGCGCCCGCGGCAGAGTCAGGTACGGCTTCCGGCGTCAAGCCGGCTCGGCGCAGCGGTGGGTCGGGTTCCAGAAACAACCACGACTCGCCGGATCGTCCATCGATCGCGAGCAGAGCGCCCGAGGTGTTGGCGAGGCCGGTGAAGTAGAAGAACGACCCGTCCTGACGGAACCCATCCGCGGTGATGTCCAAGGTGCGTCTAGCGCGCAGCAGGAGAATGCCGTCGCGGAAGAGTTGGGCGGCGCGATGCCGTCGCTGACGGAGGACGGAATCGACGTCCGCGCGATCGGTAACCGACGCGGCGCGCGCAGTCGATTGTTCGCTGTCCCACCGGCGAGGGTGACTCCGAAGGACAACCGGAGCCGGTGGGGCGGTTCTCGAAATCGCCGATTGGATGTGAGCAGCTGCAGTCGAAATCGCCAGGGCGCATGCCAGCCGACGCACGTCCATGATTGCCTCCGGGGCCTCAAGATCCGTGCGTCGTCTTCACTCGTCGCACGATCGCAGGATGCGAAGAGCTCTCGAGCTCGATCATGAAAGTCGACGGTGATTTCGCAATCGGGTGTGAGGCGATGGACGAGTGGGGCACTGCGCTTCGGAGCAGGCGTCGGAACCGATCGACGACTGCTGGCAATGCCGGTGTCGAATGCGTGAGATCGACGGCTACGATTGTGTCCGCCGTGATGCCGACCAGCGTGTTACCGGTCGGCGACACGGACAGCTCGAATGCCGGATGCGGGATCATCGTCAGCTCGAGCGGTTCGGGACCGGGACGCGAGTAGTGCAGGTACAGCCCAGGTAGCGAATCCGGACAGACGGTCCTCTGAGTACAAAAGCTGTCCCCAGCGTAGAAATCGCGTCCATTCGGCGCAACTGCAGCGCCGTACTGCATCTCCAGACCACCGCCGAATACCGCTGTCACCGTAGGGTCGATCAAGATGTGCTGGAACTGATAGACACTGCCCGACTCACTGCCACCGGTGAACATGTTGTCACCGCCGCCACCAGTGCTCATGAATCCGGCGCTCGTGTACGTATGCGTCGCCGACTCGTAGATGGTGGACGCACCACCTGCGGGCGAGGGACAATTGAGGAGCATGATGTGCGTCCGGTCGACGCTGGCAGTGACCCGCTCGGTGCAGCCTCCAGTTGTCGACGAATCAATCGTTCGAAAGACGCCAGTCGTGAGATTCAACTCCACATCGAGTGTTGTACTCCCAGCGAAGTGGCCGATGTAGGCGATGGCGCGGTCGTCGGCTGCGACGCGCAAGGATTCCAGTGTGTCAGCCAGCGTTGTCGAGTCTAGAGTCACCGTGGCGATCACAGGGCGAGCCGACGACGTCAGGTCGACAACGGCAACGGCGGGGGGAGATGCGAGTCCGACGATCAGCGAATCGCCGCCCGGAGTGAGGTCGACGGCGACCGGCCGGCCGCTAATGTGTATCGGCGCCTCACGAACCATTCCGTTGAGGGCTAGCACAGCCACTTGCTGACTGTCCGGCTGTGCGAGATAGAGCAAGCCGCGCGGAGTATCGAACGCGATGTCGAGGACTCTGGCCCCGCGAGGAGTGCTTTGCATCGGGTGAGTCGTGAGGCTGGCCACACTCAATCCACCGAGTGTTACCGTCGACCGATTTCCATCGGCGTCGGTCGCGAACAGCGTCAACCCAAGTGAATCGCCCACAAGCGACGCTGGAACCGCGATCGGGAAATTCACGCTGTCGGCTGCACTGGACAGAGGACCAACCGAGTCCGCGAGCCCGCCCGACGGAGCGAGCCGCCAGCCAACCCAGGCCAACCGGTGATTATCGCGTGCCGCAAAGGCAAGCGTATCCGTCGTGTTCGCGATGAGAAGGCGATTCGGCAGATTCGAGTACGAGAAGTCCTCGAATCCTCCGAAGCCGCTCAACACCGTTCCCGAGGTGATGACCGGCGGTGCCGTGTCTTTGATCGTGATTGTAGCGCTGGCCGACTCTTTGAGCGTCGGCAGGGACACCGTCAGCGACAGTATGCCGTCCGACGCGTTTGCCGGAATCGTCAGAAGTCCCAGCTCCGGCGTGTTCGATTCCCGAGGCAGGACAATAGTGTCAGCACCGACGGCGGCTCCCGAAAACGCCAGGACCAGCCTCATGCCTCCGCTCCGCGCACTGTCCGGCAGCGTGAGGTAGAAAGCCGCCTGCGCGCTTTGTACCGTTTTCGGCCCACCAAAAATGACGGCGAGATGCGGGAGATAGGCGGCCGAATCTCCGCCGGGATTTCCGCCCGGATTCCCGCCGGTTCCGCCCGTCGAACTCTTCGGGCCCAATGGAACGTCTTGGCACCCGGACGGACGATTTTCGCAGGTGCCACTGCCGCACGCTGCAAGGGCGGTGAGTCCAACCAGCGAGCCCGCGATGTACGCGCTCAAGGTGGCCACCGTACCACGATACGGTACGGACGAGGCCGCTGCAAGTAGATCCTACTACGTCGATCCGAGACCCGCTGGGGTCGCCATCGGCACCATCCGACGCACGATCGCGTGGTCTTCGACTTGCGCGTTCACCCCTCACACCTCCCAGTTCGACGTCAGGTCAAGCCTCGAAGTCGGCGAATTTCGCCGCTTCATAGCGAGGGATCACCGACTCCACCCGTCTTTTTTCAGGAAATCGCCGATTATCGCCAGTCTCGCGGACTCACTTTGGACACACCCTCGAGCGGTACAAACGAAGATGCCGAAGCGCACGTACGGCACCGAATCTTGAGCGGCGATCTACTAGGCGTCCCTTGGCGATCCGAGGCTGTCCACATGCCCCGCTAGTAGACGCAACGCGCCAACGTTCGCGCACCGAGCTCCGATCATGCGCGCGCTAACGCCACGCAAACGTGCAAGGGCAACCCTTCACGGCCATATAGTTCGTGCCGTCGGCGTTAACAAAGCCACTGTCCACGGCCCACAGCTGACTGTCGGGCGACCAGCTGACCAAGCCGAAGTTGCCCGCTGTCTCGTGAATATTGTTGCCATCCGGGTCCATGACCGCGGTGTGCCCTTGGTATGTGACGGCGATATGCTGGCCATCGGGCGACCACGCCGGATCGCGTCCGCCCACCAAAATGACGTTCCCGTAGATTTGCTGCTGAAAGGGCGTTCCCGGCAGCGCCAGTGCGGGGTCGGCGAGAGCGACCACGTAGACCCCCAACGGAGCCGGATTTGTGCAGCCGGCTGACCCCACGAAAGTGTACACGATCTTCGTGCCGTCCGCCGAGTACGACCACTGGACTCCGTCGCAGAAGCTCGTGAAGACCTGCGGCCCGTTCGTCGCCATGAAGGCGGTGATCGCATTGTTCACGTATGCGAACAAGTAATTCACACCATTGGGACTCCACCTTGGATTGGAGTGCTGGGGGCTCGGGATCACCGTCCGCGTCGTTTCCGTCCCACTGGCGGCGCGACGCACTGTGCCTAACGCAGTGAATCCCGATCCATCCACATTTATCTTGAAGGCGCCGCTGGGGCTGTCGAAGAGAACCTGCGTATGATCGGGCGAGAGCTGCGGATGATGCGCCACGAGTCCGGCGGTGCCCACAGAGAGGGGCCGCACGCCCGATCCGTCAGCATTCATCAGCGCCAACCCAGTCGGGCCAGTGGTCGTCACTACAAGCACGTCGTGCGGTGGCGTCCCCCTTGCGGTGAACTTCCCGTAGCTTGCGGCCACACCAGTCCAGGAGTTCACCTGGCGAGCTTCGAGCGTTTGCGGCCCCAGACGCGGCCCGAGCGTCCACTGTTCGTCAGCGTACCCCGAGCTGTTGGTCTCCTCGACGCCTCCAAAGACGTGGCCACCACCCGAGGTGACCACGAAGTTCAGTAGGAAGTTTGGCACGGGGTTCCCCGCGGGATCGAGCACTTGGACGCGGATCGCGCGCGGCAAAGTCGTGTTCACCGGGGCGCTCTGCCCGTTGCCGGCCACGACGTTGAGTGAGATCGCGGCCGTCTGAGCAGCGGGTTCGGTCGGCGAGCGCGAGGTAGAACACTCCACGAGGGCGAGGGCCGTGCTCACGGAAATTGCACCCGCTGAGATGCACCGCCAGGTGAGGAGGAAACGGTGACGGGCTGGTGACGTGTTCTGCATAGACGCCTCTTCGAGAGCAGTGGGCGTAACGCGTCGCAATCGATGGGATCATTTTGTCAGCCTTCGCGTTTCTCAACACCAATCACGTACCGATACCGACTCTGCACGGTTTTGCCCCCTCGCTTATGTGGGAGTGGCTGCGTCAGTAGCCACGGCGTGAATCGCCACTTCACAGGCCACAGCAATCAGCGTGACGAGAGCAATGAGACCGCTCGAGCGAACGGCGTCCATGGCGATCCTCCTGTGCCCACCTAGGGCATCGTGCTCTCCTCGCACGAACATGGCACGCGACTGTTCGTAAATCGCGCGCAGAAGATGCGGACGCCATAGAGCGCCAGCAAGCGAGCTAAGCCGATCGTCGTGCCGAGGTGCAAGCGCATGTGGTCAAATCAAGAGGGCCAGCGACGGTGTCGCTGGCCCTCAGTCCCCCCTGACCCCTGATCCCTGCCTTTTAGACTTCCCAGTTCGACCAGACGATCCCCTGCTCCGTACGGCGCTCCGGCGCGGACGCGAGGGTCATGCGCAGATCCGTCCACCGCACGCGGGCGCCGAGCGCAATGAGCCGCGCGTACGCCGTCGTGTACTCGCTCTGCACGCGAAGCGCGAGGCGGCGAGCGCCGCACCGACGAGCATAGTCCGCGAGCGCCCGCACCATCGGGTCCAGATCGACTTCGCGCGCGAGCGCGAGCTTCAGCACTCGTAGCTCTTCTCGGGCCCGCCCTTCGACGAGCGGCGCCGTGTGACAGAGCGCAAATCCCGTGAGCTCATTGCCCGAGTAGAGGAGCACCGTGTCGCCCAGCGCGAGCTCGTCGGTCAACACGATCTCGCGGGTGAAGTCGTACCCGGGTATGAGACGGTGCGCGAGCACGCGACTCGCCGCGACCACGTCGTCGCGGTCGCTCTCCGACAACCGCCCGAGTAGTGGCGCCGCGCGTTCAGCCGATGCCGAATCAAAGGTCAGCGTCAGCGTCAACCGACCGGGCACGAGACCAAGCGCCGAGTAGAATCCGATGTTGTCCATCGTCCTCGGCATCGTCTCGAGACCGATGACTTGCGCCTCCTCTCGTCGCAACCACTCGATGCCGGAACGCACAACCTCTTTGCCAATTCCACTGCCTTGCGCGTCGGGTCGGACCGCCAGGGGTCCCATCCACCCTTCCGTCCCGGAGCGATGCGTCATGTTGAAAGCGGCGATCTCATCCCGCTCGCCACGCCAGACCATCGCCCCTTCACCCGCATCGTCGAGGGCGTAACGCCAGATCGCGGGATTGAGGTACGGCACCCGCACGCCCATCATCCCGTCGCGGCGGTACCGCTCGGTAAATGCGTCGCTGAAGACCTGATTGAGAGCCGGGATATCATCGCGCCCGGCCCGATACGGCCCGTCGAGATGTCGCACGCTCTTCCAGCTTCGCGCAATCGCCATTCGCCGAACTCCGCTCCCGCAGGTCGTAGGTGCCGTCGTCTACTTTCTACTTTCTGTACTTCTACTCTCTAGGGCGCGGAGCGCCCTGGCCCGATACGGCCCGTCGAGATGTCGCACGCTCTTCCAGCTTCGCGCAATCGCCATTCGCCGAACTCCGCTCCCGCAGGTCGTAGGTGCCGTCGTCTACGTTCTACTTTCTGTCCTTCTACTCTCTAGTCTCTAGGGCGCGGAGCGCCCTAAGCTGCCGAGCTCGTCACCGCCGCCTGCGACCCTCCGCCCACCGGCGCTGCATCCGGAGGCAATCCCACCGGCAATTCGTCCCGATCCGTCTGCTCGACGACCGAACAACCACGATCCTCATCGTAGCGTACCGTGACCACGCGGTCGAGCCCTTCGCGGACGTAGTCGATGTGCGTGATGAGAATCACCTGTTCAAATCGATCGCGTAGCCGGTGCAACAGCTCCACCACGTTGTGTCGCCGCACGTCGTCCAGCGAGCCGAACACCTCGTCCAGGATAAGAAGAGAGAAGGACTGCCCCGCTCGCTCGGCGATCATCTGGGAGATCGCCAGTCTCAGCACGAGGTGTGCGAGATCCTCCTCGCCGCCCGAAATGACCGGCTTGGGCACGCCCTCCTCGAGCACGATGACGTTGTACTGGTCGTCGAGCTCCAGCTCTGCGTAGCGGCCCTCGGTGAGGTCGCTCAGGAAACCGCTGGCAAGCTCCGACACCTCTGGGCGCAACGCGAAGTTGAGATCCGTGCGTAGGTCGGAGTACGCACGATCCAGCTCATCGTGCAAGCGCTTGGATCGCTGCAAGGCATCGAGCTTGGTCTGCAGCTTCTCCAGCGAGCGCCGGCTGGCCTCGGCGCTTTCGACCGCGGTCCGCGCTGCAGCCACCTCCGACCGCGACGTGGCCGCCGAGATCTCCGCGCTCCGCGCTTCGGCCGCCGCGCGCTCGTGATCCGCTCGCACCGCCTGGTATGCCGCCTCCGAGAACCTGATGCTGTCGCGCCGCGCGCGCATCTCCTTCAAACGGACGAAGACGCCGGCGGCCGCCGCCTCGACCCGCGCGCGCTCGCGCGCAAGCTGCGGCTCCCGTTCCACCAGCGCGCCGAGTCGCGCGGCACGCGCATCCAACGGCGTCAGTCGCTCGACTTCAGCCTTGAGAAACGTATGCCGGCTCGCGTCGTAGCCCGCCGGAATCGCAGCGATGTCACGCGCCAACGCCGCCTTGCGTTGCTCCTTGTTCGTCACGTCTCGGCCGACCTGCAGCAACTCCTGCACGGCGAGCTGCGTCTTCGCGAGCTTGCGCTCCAGCGTACCGACGTCTTGCGTCATGACCTTGCGCTGCTCGTCGAGTCCGCGAACTTCCGCCGGCATCTGCTCGAGTTGCTCGAGACGGGCCCGGAAGTAGGCGCCGTCCACCTGCATCGTCTCGGCTTGATCCTCGAGGAGATCGAGTACGCTACGGAGGTGACCGCCCAGCGGTCGCGCACACGTCGGGCATTGACCCTCCTCCCCGGCGCGACACGAGCCGCTCGCGCTGCTGCCGCATGTCCACGTATTGGACGCGCAGCGCCTGAAGCTTGGTTTCCGCTTCCTGCCGGTCTCGAACCCACTCCGTCCGTCGGGCCTCGAGGTGTCCCTGCGTCTCCTCGAGCTCGCGGCGCCGCGCCTCGAGCGCGAGCGTCACTTCCTCCTCGAGCGCCGGGCGCAGGGTCGAGCGTGACGCGCCGCTCGCGCAAGCGCGCGAGCTCCTCATCGACCGCACGCTCCGTCTCGATCAGCGTCTGACGCCGCCCTTCCTCTCGATAAGACTCGTCGGCGCGCTGCAGCTCGGCCACCAGTCCCGCGTACCCAGCCAGCTCACGCCGCAACGGCTCGAGCTCGGCCCGCGCAGTCGCAACGTCCGCGAGCTCACCGGTGATCCGCTCGCCGTCGCGCACCAGGACTTCTTCGTCCCGCTCCGCAATCTTGAGATCGGTCAACAGTTCCTGCAGGCGGTCACGCTCACGCTGCAGGTGCTCCCATTCGGGCGCCACCGCCGCCAGCGCCACTTCTGCCGCACGCTCTCGCTGCTGCGCGTCGGCCATCCGCCGATTGGCCGCGCGTCCATCGGGCCGCGGCCTCCGCCTCGAATCCGTTCGATCGTCTCGCGATCCGGCATGCCCGCGCGAAGGCCGGCAGTCTCCGCGGTGATGAGCTTGCGCTGATCGCGCACCAGATCCTGCGCCGTTCGGAGCTTCTCGTACCCCAGCACCCGCGACAGAAACTTGGCCCGATCCGATGGGCCCATCGCGGCCATGACGTTGAGTTCTTTCTGGGCCGTGAAGTACGTGTTGAAGAACTCGGCGCGCGTCATCCCCAGGCGTCGCTGCAGCAAGTCCGTCACGCCCGTGATCGAATTCGCAATCGGTGCAGCCGCGCCGTCCAGATAGAGCTCGGCGTTCGTCAGGCCACGCACGACCCGATAGCGGTGCCCCGCGAGATCGAAGTCCAGCTCGACACGCACCGTTGCCCGCGATGCGGCGCGATTGTAGCGCAATGACTCTCGCGTCCCGCGGGCCGCACTGTTCCCGTACAGCGCCCACGCGACCGCCTCGAGAATCGTCGTCTTGCCGGACCCGTTGGGACCGATGATGCCGGTCAACCCCGAGTCGAAGCTGATCCGGCTGTCCGCGTGCTGGCGGAAGTTGACGAGGTGCAGGCTATTGAGCCTCACGCCTCCCCCTCCCCCGCGTCGGACGCCACGGCGGCGACGCTCACGGCTTCGGCCTCCGCGAGGTATCGCAATCCGAGATCGACCAGCGCAGATCGGTCGATGTCCCCCTCGAGCAGACGGCCCTGCAGCTTGTCCCGGACGATATCCGCGAGCGACGGTCGGCGCCCGGGAGCACCTTGTGCGTGCAGCCGAATCACTTCTGGGCGACGTACGTCGAGCTGGAAGTGCAGGGCGCGCCGGCGATACTCCCGCAAGAGCCGGTGATCGAGCTCGCGAACGATGTGGCGCGGAATGTCGCGCACCACCAGTCGTACGATCTTGCCCTCGATCCCGCCCATCGCACCGGTCGACGGCCCCGGCGATCTGGGCGTCGACGTCGGATGCGGTGAGTCCCCGCGCGGATAGCACGGGCAGGTCGACCAGAAGACGCGGGGGGGCAATGGGGTGAAACCGATGCCGGCGGGTGACTAGGTCGTATTCGATGAATCCCTTGCCCGAGACCCCTGTCGCGCGCTCCTCGATCAACTCACCCCACGGATTCGCGCTCGTATAGTCCAGCGAACCGGAATAGAAGGCGTTGGGGGCGATGCTGCGGAACACATGGAAATGGCCGAGCGCGACGTAACTCCAGCGCTCGACACCCAGATCTTCCTTCGTGACCTCCATCGCAGACCGGTCGGCTGCCGCTGCTGCAGCCGGGACCATGCCTTCGACCTCACCGTGTAACAGCAACACGTTGTATCGGGCGTCTGGGTCCGGAGTCAGCGCCGGCCGGTCTGCCAACACATCCGGGACCGCGAGGATCGACACACCCTGCTCGGGGAACGCGAGCCGCCGAGCCGTGGAATCCACCACGTGGATGCCAAGCGGGGCGAACAGGCGGAGGATGCAACCCGTCTCCGCAGCGCGCGGGGTGTCGTGGTTCCCCGCGACCATGACGATCGTGGACTCGGGCAGCGCTGCCCGAAGCCGAGCGAACTGCTCGAATGCGTGCAGAATGGCGGGATTGGTCGGCCGGACGGTGTGAAAGATGTCGCCGGCAAATAGGACGAACTCGGGCTTGAGACGCGATGGTGGCATCGATCGCCCGCTTACACGCGAGTGCAACATCTGCCTCGCGTTGGTTGATTCCACTCGGCGTGAGGCGCTGGTACTGCCGATAGCCTAGGTGGAGATCGGAGAGGTGGACCAGCCGCATGCGTACCGCAATCTAGGGGCGGTCGATAGCCCGTAACCACTGTGTCGCCGTCATTCGCATGCGCCCGGGCGACTGATTCGACCCTGGAGGCGGCTGCATATCGTACTGCACGTCTATCGTAGCGTGCCAATCGGTCAACCACCCTCGGCGGCGGTCGACCACCATAGTGCCCGCCAGGGAGCCCCGGGTTACCAGTGTCACTCCGCCTGCAGTGGCATTTACACGAGCTCCGCCGAGCGGCCCATGGACCGACACGTACGCCAGGTCGGACCCGTCGGCGACGGAGTCGAGCCTGAACTCCAGCTTGATCTCGCCCCCCTTGCCGTAGCCGGGGCCGGCCGGAAGCTTCATCGCTCGGACCCAGCTGTGGCCGACCTGAACCGGATCTCGCGGGAACGTCACCGGCAGATTCCTCAGCACCTCGCGGAGCGCCGAGCTCACGCTGTTGGTGCTGTCGAGCAATGTCACGGCGCCATCTGGCGCCACGTGCAGCAGCACGTGACTACCATCGACCGGGCGGTTCCGTCGCGGTGCTGGTTCCGGCCCGCGATCATCGATCCGCTCCGTCGAAACGGAATCCGTCACCTGCAAGATCTCCGTGCCGGAGGTGTCCGCGTGCTCGACGATCATGCGTTGGAGAACAACCCACGTCGTCGTCACGGCAGTTGCCGCATCGCCCAGCGCCGCCTGCCCCGTCCGGGTGATGTTCATCTCCTGATCGAGCCGCATGTGCAGCGTGTCGCCCGCGTGTGGCCGCAACTGCAGGAGGACCTGCTGCGCGTCCGATCTCGACGCGGTCGTCCCGAGGATCAACGGGATTAGAACCGCACGCCGCAAACCGGCGAAGGGGGGTCGCGTGCGCGTCAAACGCCGTACGGATTGGCGGTAGGTAGGGCGTGCAATGGCACGAGGAACTCCGGCTGCGGAGTCGGTCGCGTCGGTACAATGCGTCGGAGCTGATGCTCGACGTACGCCCGCACGTCCTTGGGTTTCGTGAGCTCCGCCAACTGGCACGCGCGCAGAACCTCCTCGGGCTCGTACAACTCCATGTGCTGCTTGACCCATTCGAGCGTGATCGTGGGGTCGAGCCGCCGTAGCCGGCGCGTCACGGCCACGACGGGCGTTACGGCCTGCGCAGCCGGGAAGCGCTCGACGCCCTCGCGACCGGAGAGGACCGGCGGCCGCGGAAACCGAACGAAGATCGGCTGCGTGAAATGCGGATGTCGCACCATCAATTGCCCTTTCTCCAGCGTTGCCAGCTTCGTCCGGATCGCCGGGCTCAGCACGGCATACCCCGGCGACGCGAGCTCGTCGGCGTCCATGCGTCCGAATACCTGCGTGCCAGCGTTCCCGACCACACGCCGATGCACCTGTGACCGAAATTGTTGCGCGCCGAAGAGCACGAGGCCCAGATAGCGCCCACGCTCCGCCAGGTCCAGCAACATTTTTCGGACAAAGGTCTCGGGTCCATCGGTTGGCGCGTAGCGGTTGAGCTCGTCGACAAACACTACGACGTGCTTCACGCCAAGTTCGCGCCGCTCGAGGTAAGTGCGTAACTGCGACACCACGCGCGCAAAGATCAGATCCTGCGCGTCCTGCTCGAGATTGGCGACGTCGATCACATACACCGTTCGATCCCGAAAGTGCCCCCACGGCAGGTCGCTCGCCTCGGCTGCCGGCGTCACCAGCCCGGCGCAGCGCTGGGCAATATTGAGCAGTCGGTTTCGAATCTTTCGGAGGGTGGCAACGTGATGCGTGCGCCAGCTCTCATGGTTGCGCTGCTCGAGGTGGTCCAGCAGATCGCGAAACCACTGTTCGAGATCACTGAACGATTGCACCGTGTACGGGCCGCTCAGCATCGGGTCGGTGAACTGCCGCCCCACGACCCGCTCGCGAATGAAGTCGATCAACGCGTCTGCCTTCGCATCGACGTCCTCCTGATTCAGTAGGACGTCGGCGTACTCCATGACCTCGCGCAATCCCCACGCGAGCGGTGTCACGTTGTGCTCGAGGGCCTCGTTGGAGCGCAAGGTATTGAGCGTGTACCCTTCGGCCCGATATGGTGCGAAGTACTGCACGTCTCGGAATGGCGTGGGTGGCACGCCGAGTTTCTCGTACAACGCGCGATCGGCGTCTCCGAGATCCGTCGCCGGCTGGTCGAGAAAGCAGAGGTCGGGCCCCTTCACGTTGAAGCAGACGGCCGCGACCGATCTGTCGGCCGGGAAGTGCGTGAAAATCGATGCGAGCAGCCACTCGACAGCGCTCGTCTTGGTCGCGAGACCGGACACACCCGTCACCGTGAGGTGCGCGGCTTCGGGACCCAGCAGAAAGTCCGCGTCCAGATAGACCGGCGCGTCGATTCCCCCGGCGTGGTAGACCCCAATGGGGATCGCCGTACGTGATGCCCCCGCGATGTAGCCGTCCATACGGAGTGCACAGGCGATGTCGGCATCGTCGGCCAGAAAGACCGTCGCCCATCGGAACCGGCTGCATCGGCTCTTCCGGTATCTGACGCAGCACCGCCGCGGTGTAGAGGCGGATCTCGGTTCGTTCCGTCGTGGCGAGCGGCGCGTGCGCCGGAGACCCGTCGAACCCCATGACATCATGGAGCGGCGACTGAAGATCCGTATATCCGATGGCCTCGACCACAACGCCATAGACACGAGGCAAGACCCCCTTCACCGCAGGTCCGCCTTCCACCCGGACGATCGTCCCGATCCCCACCGCCGCATCGAGTGCCGTCCAAAAATGAAACTCGTGCGGCGTGCTGGGTCGTCGCTCCGTCGCGACGACGCGACCGAGCGGCTCGAGCGGAGGGTCCGACTGACCCACTTCCTCTCGCGTCTCTCCCGTCCCCGCTTCGATCTCGGCCGTCGCCACGCGTCCCTCGCCGTTGTTTCCGTCCACTCTCCTCTCCCCTTTTTTCCTCTCCACTTTCTACGGCCGCGCCAGCGCCGTTCCCGTTCCGTCGAGGGCTTCTCATGCGACACCGTGCCAGCTGCTCGGTTGGTTCTCCAACGTCCAAGGTCTAACGTCGAGCCCTCACATGATGGCGCGCAACATCTCCTTGCAATCCCGGATGCCATACGCCATCGCGTGCCACTGGGCATCGGGGAGCGCAAGCGGCACTCGCTCAGCCAAGACCCATCGCGAAATGTCGTTCGCGCGCTCGCTCGCCGCGCTGGGATCTCCGACGGCGCACTCGATTCTCACGAGCCCCCACGTCGGCTCCCGGCCTTCGGCATTGCGGAGGCGCAAGTACCAGCTCCAGACCGGCGTCCCCCGACCCGACGCGACCAGGAAGACGCGTCGTGCGCTCCCCTTCCCTCAGCCCTGCGAGGAGCGGCACGGCCTCCGCACCGCCATACAGTACATGGTGACGCTGCACGACGCCGACGCTCTTCTCTGAAGTAGCCACTCGCTCTTTCCCCGCAATGCCACCGTCGATGTACAGTGGCCCGTCCTCGGACTCGCACCAATCCTCGGCCAACGCGCGCTCCAGCCGTTCGCGGCGGGCCTCGACGCACCGACGCGCGCGATCGATCAGTACCGCCGGATGCGCGCCCTCCGCGCCGACGCCCTGATCGGCTTCAGCCAGCCGTGCGCTCGTGTCGACCAGCTCAACGCCGTCGTCAGACAGGCGTTCGCTCAACCCTGGCAGCAGGGCCCTGGGTGCATAGACCGCCTCGTGCTTGCGAACGCCTTGCCGCCATGTCACCAGACGCCGGTCACGGCGCGCCCGAATCACTGCGGCGGCCACGCCATGGATGATCGGGACGCCATCGCTCGTACATCAGCACCCGACTCGCCTGAGCCCCGTCGAGGAACCCGCGAAACGCGTCAGTCGGCGTTCCAGGCACCCCCCGTGCTTCGAACGCGTCGCCCTCAGCGATGAGCGCGGGGGCGAGCCGTGGTGACTCGGTTGCCGCGGGAAGCGTCTCCAAGGTGGGACCACCGCGATCCGTCCCTCGGAGGTGTGGCGCCCATTGACCGAGCAAGCGCTGCACACTGCGGAGGCTTGCGTCCATTGACCCTACACGACGCGTGACAACAGGATACGGAGGCCGCCGGGATGATCCGGCGGGCGATGCTACTCGCAAACGGCGACTCGCACGGCTGTCGCCGGCGCGATGTGGCTAACGGTAACCATCGCCGCAGGATGCAACAAGACGAGCGCGGGCGATACCGCTCCGTCAATTCCCGCCGGCCAGGAGTTGGACCTTCGCAAGCATCCGCCGATCCTGTTCGAGGTGTTCGGCGAACGTGACGATCCGCGGATGGTGCCGCTCGCGTCCCTGGACAACGGGAAGTTGAGGCCGATTCGCTTGTCCCCTGGCGGGTGGCGGACGTTCGACCGGCTGTATCACCGCCCAGGCGCGTCCTATACCCTGTATCAGGACGGCCGCCCAGTCGGCCAGGCGACGGTCAAGCAAGGGATGTGGTCCCGCCCCGAAGCGCCGCTCTACACGTTGCCGAACTGCCAGAGCCTGATTCCGCTTGCTGCAGTCAGCATCGACGCCACGGTCGAAAGCCGGCATCACGGTCGAGTTCTTGGCGACCAGCGTGGATCTGCCGCCGGCCCACGAAGCCAGCCCGTTGGCGCCCAGCGAGGCTGTGACACTCGCGCGCGACATCGGAGCGAAGGTCGCCGAAAAGGCGCACATTCCGCACTCGCGACTCGACTCTCTCGACTTCCACGCGCTGGCCGTCAACACCGGCGCCACAGGGAACCCGACCCTCGTGGTCTCCTACATCGACCCAAACGCCGAGGAAGCTGCGTCCCACGGCGACAAGACGTCCTACCTGTTTGCGATCGGCGACAAGATCGGCGGGGACTACACGCCCACCTTCAGCGCGACGGTCAACGGATCCGCGGCCAAGGCGCTCTACCGCCGGTATGTGGACCACATCGATCTCGACGGCAACGGCATCGACGCCATCGTTCTCGAGGGCTGGCAGTACGGCGGCGACACCTACCCGATGATCATGCGCTACAAGGACGGCCGCTGGGTCGAGATATTCCGCGGGCACGACCAATTGGTGCTTGGAACAGGGAACAGGACGTTAGACGTTCGACGTTCGAGGTTCGACGTTCGAGGTTCGACGTTCGACGTTCGAGGTTCGAGGTTCGAGGTTCGACGTTCGAGCGTTCGAGGTTCGAGGTTCGAGGTTCGAAAACCAACCTCGAAATCGGGACGCATACCCGCCGCCCGTACGTTCCCGCTGATGGGCCGGTAGGGGCGACGCATGCGTCGCCCTACGATGCCGCACCAAGCAGCGAGGCCAGTCACCCACACCGTGACTGGCCTCGCCGTTTGTTGACGTTCCCTAACCCCTGATCCCTGACCCGCCGTCAGCCCTTCCCAATGAGCTCCACAATGCGCCTCACTCCCTCCACCACTGTCTCCATTGGCGCGGCGTACGAAGCACGGATCCAATTCGGAGTGAGAAAAGCCACGCCCGGCACGACTGCCACGCCATGCCGGTCCATGAGCTCCGTGGCGAACGCGCTACCGTCGCGACCTACATTGATATAGAGGTAGAACGCGCCGCCGGGCCGCACGTACTGCACTCGCGCCGCGTCGAGCAGCGCGAGCGCGGCATCGCGGCGCGCGCGGAACTGGGCGACCATGGCAGCGATCGCCGGTTCAGCCGCAGTGGCATCGGTCAACGCCGCGAGCGCAGCGTGCTGCGACATGCTGGCCGCGTTGGAGGTCGTATGGGATTGAAGGGCACCCATGCTTTGCGCCACGGCTCGCGGCGCAACGGCCCAGCCAATGCGCCATCCGGTCATCGCATATGCCTTTGCGACGCCGTTGACATAGATCACCCGGTCGCGTTCCCCGACCACGTCGAGGACGGACGGGGCCGGATTCTCGTACGTGATCCGCCGATAGATCTCGTCAGTGATGAGCCACCACCCGCGCTCGGCAGCAAGAGACGCGATGTCGCGCAGCTCCTGTTCGGTGTAGACCGCGCCGGTGGGATTGCATGGTGAGTTGAGTATGAGGCCACGAGTCTGCGGAGTCGCGGCCGCAACCAGCTGTGCCGCGCTCGCCTTCAGTCCGCGCGAGCCTTCGCCAAACACCGGGACCGGCTTCGCCTTCGCCAGCGCGACGATCTCGTAGTAGCTCGTCCATGCTGGCGTCGGGATGAGGACCTCGTCGCCCTCCCCGAACAGCACGAAGCACGCGTTGAACAATGACTGCTTTGACCCGTTCGACACGACGACGTCCGCGGCCACAACTGGATCTGGCCCGCGATACAGCGCGTTGGCCTCGGCGGCGATCGCCTCGCGTAGCGGCTGAATCCCTTCCGTCGCGGTGTATCGCGTCGCGCCCGCCGCCACGGCCCGCTCGGCGGCTTCGGAAATGAATGAGGGCGTCGCAAAGTCGGGCTCCCCCGCCCCCAGATCGAGTATCGTGCGCCCAGCCGCGCGCAGCGCACGCGCGCGGGCGGAGACCGCTATGGTCGCCGACTCTTTGAGCTGAGCGACGTTGGCGGAGGGAGTAAACGAGGCAGGCGGTGCCGTAGCGGTCATGATAGCAGGTTATCCAGTAGGGGTATCTTCAAGGTTCCGAATCTTCTACTATCCAAGTTCCTTAAGTCTACTTTCTACTTTCTGTATTTCTACTTTCTCGGGCGCGAACGCGCCCGCGGGGTCAGGTGGAACAACAGCCGTCGGGCGGCGGGTCGGGCGTCGCACGAAGCGCCAACGCCGTCTACATCGTTCCGGCCGATTGGGGCGCCGCGCCGGCCGCGCTGGCGACCGCAATCGATCGGGTCGATGCTGACGTTGGGGCCACGCAGCTGATCGTCGTGGTCGCCAGCGCTGACGCGGCCGTCGCGATTACGCAGGCCATCAGCGGGGTGCGCGGGCAAACGATACCACGGGTGGTCGCCGCGACCGGCGCGTCACGTGTCGCACGTATCCTGAGGGCGGGTGCCGCACCAATCGTGGTCGGCGCGCCAGAGCAGTTGTTGGCGCTCATGCGCATGTCGGCGCTGAAGCTCGACGGCGTGCGCGTCCTCGCGGTCGCCTGGCTGGAGGACATTCTCGCCGCCGGCCGCGGCGAGGACCTGGAAGCGGTCATGTCCGAGGTACCCAAGAGTGCCGGTCGAGTACTACTGACTGCGCGTCGGGACCCGTCGGCAGAGGACTTCGTGGAGCGGCACGCCCGCCGAGCTCCCGTGCTCCAGCTCGCGCCCGCAGATCCTCAGCTGGTCGGCGATCGGACGGGGGTGACGACGACTCCGGCGCTTGCTCCAGAGGTACCCGTTACGGTGTCGTCGGTGGGATACGTGACCTGCCCAGTGTCGGCCCGATCGCTTGCCCTTCAGACGGTACTCGACGAGCTCGATCCGCCATCCGCCCTCATATACGTGCGATCGAATGACGGAGAGCGCGAAGTGCAGGAAACGCTGCGGGCCTTGGGGTACGACGCGCACCATGCCATCCGACTGACGCACGGCGCGGTGAACGAGCATACCGCGCTTGTGATCTTGTTCGATCTGCCCCAGACGGCGGCCGAATGGCGCGCCGCGACCTCCAGCCAACCGGCGCGCGTCGTCGCACTCGTGACACCCCGGTTGATGGGACAGCTGCGCGCGCTGGCGGGTGTGGCGATCGCACCGCTGACCTTTTCAGCGCCGGTGGACGCGGCTCGTGCGTCGGAGGCTCAGCTGCGAGCGGCGCTGCGGCGCGAGTTGGCCGCTGGCACGCCCGCTCGAGAGCTCCTCACCCTCGAGCCGCTGCTCTCGGAGTTCGACGGGGCTGCGTTGGCCGCCGCCGCGCTACGCCTGCTCGAGCATGAGCGGACAAACCGTGCGCGCGCAGAGCCGGCAGCGGTAGCCGCCCCACCCAGCCAGGTGGCGCCACAGGAACGCTCGCAGGACCGCGGCCGGGAGCGACCCAGACATGACCAGGGGGCGCGCAACGCGCGCGGTGGACCAGGGGGCGGGCGTTCACACGGCGGCGATCGTAGCGGCCGATCGTCCTCACCATCCGGTGGCGGCGGACGCGGCGAGTTTCGGGGCCGCCCGAACGAGCAACCTGGCGGGCCGCCACGAGGCGCGCCGCATTGCGAATCCCGACGCCCACCCAACGCGAGACCCCTACCGCGGAATCCGCGATAGGGGCTGGTACAGACTGTGTCCCACGTGCCGTCAGGCATTGCGAGCACAGCCACTGGGTGCAGGCTGATTGTCCGGACCGAATTGCCGGTCGGGGGTCCAATGTACGCCGGGCGAGACGCCTAGCCGTCACAGCACCGCCGCAGGACTGTCACGACCTACGACAGTGGACGTCGCGCGTGACGGGCGCGCTATCCCTCGCGTCCACTGGACATGGGCGTGATCGTCACTCTGTTGCCTCAGCCAGGGCGGCTCCAACGCTTGCGCGCAGCGATCCGCGAGCGACACACGCTCGTGACCTGCGAGGATTGGATCACTCTCACCCGGGTGTGTGAGACAGAGCCTGTCCACCTGGCCGTGCTCGACTTGTACGCCGACGGCCCGGCGAATTTCGAGCGCGTTCGCGTTCTCAAGCTCAGATTCCCGCGCGTGGCACTCGTCGCCTACGTGAGCATCACGACCGAACGGGCGCGCGACATGTTCGATGCTGGGCGATGCGGTCTGGATGGCCTCATCGTGGCCGACCTGGACGATGCGCCCGCAACGATGCTCATGCATGTCGAGAAAGCGGAAGCCCGCAGTGTCGCGAGCGTGCTCCGCCCAGTCATCGCCAACCTGAAGCCGACAGTCCGCGACGCGGTGCTCGCAGCCGTGACGCGCGCACACGAGAGGCTGACTCCCGAGGCTTTTGCCCGCCTGCTTGCCGTCCCCCGCCGACTGCTCACACGGCGTCTCACCGAGGCTGGATTTCCGGCCCCTCACCGTCTGCTGACGTGGGGCCGGCTGATCGTGGCCGCACACATGCTCGAGGACGTGCACCGGAGCGCCGACAGCGTCGCCCAGGTGCTGGACTTCCCCTCTGGAAGCGCCTTCCGCAACACCTGCCAGCGGTACCTGCACGTCACCCCCCAGCAGATGCGTGAGCGCGGCGGGGCCATCTACGTCATCGGCGTATTCATGAAGGAGGCCGGGGCGCCCGACGTCGTGATTGCAAGGCCGCCGGTAACGCATCCGGAGACCGAGCCCGCCGCAGCCGGCACAAACGGGCATCCCGCCCAACCACGGACCGACGGCCGGCCCTCACGTTTGACTCCGGCTCAAGTTGCAGCGATCCGTCCAGCCGGTACCGAACCCCACGGTTCCAAAGGATAGGTCGCGGGCAGAAACGTCTGTTTCCGGGACCTCGGACGGGGATCCCGGCCAACCCGTCTCAGCAAATCGGGCAAGAACCGCGTATTTGCCTTAGATTAGCCGCGACGATTAGGTACCGGTTTCGCCCCTCCCCAGGGGCGATAGACCGGGGGGCGAGCGCGGCGAGTTGTACCGGCCCGAGCCCGTGGTTTGCGAACCCTGACCCCTAATCCCTAACCCCCGCCCTGATGGGTCTCGTTGTCGGCTTGACAGGCAACATTGCCAGCGGCAAGTCCACCGTGGCACACCGCCTCAGGCAACTCGGCGCGACAGTTATCGACGCCGATGAGCTCGCGCGCCAGGCGGTCGATTCGGGAACACCCGCCCTGCAGCGCATCGCAGAGCGCTGGGGAGCCGAGGTCATCTCGGCCAATGGCGTGCTCAACCGAGCCGCCCTTCGCCGCCGCGTGTTTCATGACCACGACGAGCTCGAGGAGTTGAACCGCATCGTGCATCCCGCGGTGACTCGTCTGCGGAACGAACAAGTCGCCCAGGCGCGGGCCCGCGGGGAGCGCGTCATCGTATGCGACATCCCTCTTCTCTTCGAGCGGCGATTGGTCGACGAGTTTGATCGGATCGTACTGGTTGACGCGCCGCGTCCGCTGCGCCTCGAGCGTCTCGTTCGCGAGCGGGGGTTGCACGAGACCGAAGCCCTCGACATGATCACTGCGCAGATGCCCGCCGAACTCAAACGCGCGCGCGCGGACTTCGTGATCGACAATACCGGCTCGCTGGAAGCCCTGGACGCCCGCGTCGCCGAGGTCTGGACGGAGTTGACGCGCGAAGCCGAGACCCTCGCGCCTTCTCTCACCGCCTGACCGCGTAGCGGTTGGGCTCATCCTGACGCATGGCCAACATTCCGAGCGATTTGCTGTACACGCGGGAGCATGAATACGTCCGCATCCGGCCCGACGGACTGGCCGAAGTGGGCATCACCGACTACGCCCAGGGCGAGCTCGGTGACATTGTCTACCTCGAATTACCAAAGGCCGGAGCAAAATTCTCCGCCCACGACGTGTTCGGCACCGTCGAGGCGGTGAAAGCCGTGTCCGAGCTATTCAGCCCCATCGCGGGCGAGGTGGTGGCGATCAATGAGCGCCTCGACAAGGAACCGGCCCTCGTCAACTCGGACCCATACGGCGACGGTTGGATGCTGCGCTTCCGGCCAGCCAATCCGTCCGCCCGTGACGGACTCCTCTCGCCTGCGGAGTACGCAACGCACGTCGGCGCCTAGCCGATCGAGTGACACACTGCTCGCCAGCTTCGAGCGCTGGCGAGTCCTGACGACACCAGCGGCGTCGGGCGCAGAGAACATGGCGCTCGACCACGCTCTCGTGCGGCGAGCAGCTGAAACGGGTGAGGCTGTCCTGCGGGTGTACGGTTGGTCCGCGCCGACGCTTTCATTGGGCCGGCATCAGCCAGCTCGCGGCATCTACGACACGCGCCAAATCGAATCCCTCGGGGTCGATGTCGTCCGCAGGCCGACCGGCGGGCGCGCAGTATTGCACCACCGCGAGGTCACATACAGCGTCGCCGCTCCCTTACTGGACGTCGCGAGCAACGCCCCGCGCCGCAGGGTCCGGGACGTGTATGGCGCCGTGAATCACTTGCTCGTGGACGCACTGCACAGCCTGGGGGCCCGGGTCGGCCTCGCGGACAACGGCATCCGGGCACTGTCGCCCGGCGTCGGCTCGCCGTGCTTCAACGACGCCGCGACAGGAGAGCTCGTGGCAGATGGCCGGAAGCTGGTCGGCAGCGCACAATGGCGCGAGGGGAACGCCGTGCTTCAGCACGGCTCGATCCTGGTCGACGACGACCAGTACTTGCTGGAGCAGCTCGCACCGAGTTCAATACCCGCTCGCGTTGCCACCCTGCACGACGTCCTCGGTCGCCGGCCGACACTCGCGGAAATCGGTGCGACGCTGCGAATGGCACTGGACGGTGCACTGGCGCGAGCCGGCCGGCCGCCCTCATCGCCAGTCGAACCCGACTGCGTGCGCGACGAGTACTCCGCACTCGTCGCATGCTACGCCGACCCCGCATGGACGTGGCGTCTGTAAACAACGGCTGCCGCCGCGTGACACCTGCCGGTGCATCTCGACTGCGCGAACTGGGTCGCCGCGGTCGGTTCCGTGATGCCTTTTCGCTGACCCCCGACCCGCCTTTTCGTCGTCCGCGCCTTGCCGCGGCCCCGCGTCCCGCCCCATCCTAGGGGCCAAGGGGGCGTGGGACCCACGCCTGCTGAGCGTGACGAGATCAGCTCGCGCGCCGTCGTTTGTCGCCCACCACGCTCCCCACGTCTGCCCGCCATGCTCCGACGCTCAGTGAGCTACCAGCCGCTCGTGACGCTCGCTACCGTGCTTGCGGGCACGATCGCGCTTGGCTGCGGCCGTGGCGATTCTCGCTTCGCTGCTGCATCCAGCGGGGGCGCCGCGGATGTCGGCGGCACGCTCGTGGTGGTCATCCCGGCGGACGTCTCGACGCTCATGCCTCCTTACGCAATCGCGTCGCAGGAGCAGATGGCGGTTTCGACCATCTTCGATCGATTGGCAGAACCGGGTGATTCGTTGAACACGATCGGCGATCGCGGCTTTGTCCCGCGGCTGGCCGACCGATGGGAGTGGACGCACGACTCGCTGGCCCTCGTCTTCCATCTCGACCCCCGCGCGCGATGGCACGATGGGGTCCCGGTCCGATCCAACAATGTCGTGTTCACGTTTCATCTGTACACCAACCCAGCCGCGGGAGTCGAGAGCGCCTCCCAGCTCGTATCGATCGATTCTGTCACGGCGCCCGATTCGATTACCGCGGTGTTCTGGTTCAAGCATCGATATCCGGAGCAGTTCTTCGACGCGACCTACCGAATGTGGATCTGCCCCGAGCATCTGCTGCACAACATTCCGATCGCGGATCTCCGCACATCTGACTTCGCCCATCATCCGGTGGGCGATGGGAGGTTCCGCTTCAACGGGTCGCCTGCACCGGCGACGATCGAGTTCGTCGCGGACACCACGAACTTTCGCGGTCGCGCGAAGCTGGATCGTGTCATCATCTCCGCCACACCGACGCCGGGCGCGGCGTTGACCCGGATCCTGGCGGGTGACGCTGATTTTCTGCAGACCGTTGCCCCAGCCAACTTGCCCGACATCGTGCAACATCCGGAGATGACGACATTGATACACAAGGACGCCTCGTACGGCTTCCTGTGGTTCAACCTGCACGCGGGCGCGGCGTCCCGGCCGCATCCGATTCTCGGAGACCGCGCTGTGCGCCAGGCCTTCGCCATGGCGTTGGATCGTGACCGCATCGTGCGCAACGTCTACGACACGCTGGCCGTGGTCGTGAACGGGCCATTTGCGTTGGGGACGGCGAGCGCCGATCCCACCACGACCGCGCTTCCCTACGATACGGCGCGCGCGAATCGCGTACTCGATTCTGCGGGCTGGCGGCGCGGCCCGGACGGCGTGCGCCAAAAGGGCGGTCGCCCGCTGGCGTTCTCGCTCATCGTGCCGACCTCCAGCAAGACTCGACAGCAGATCGCATTGTTGGTGCAGGATCAACTCATGCGAGTCGGCGCCAAGGTGACCGTTGATCCGATCGAGATACGCGCGATGATCGGTCGTCTTCGCGCCCACGACTTCGATGCCACCATCAACGTGTGGCGTACCGACGGCGCCCTGAGCGACATCCGGCAGACCTGGACGACATCGGGAGAGCGGGATGGCGCCAACTGGGGGTCGTACGAGAATCCTGCGTTCAATGTACTCGTCGACAGCGCGCTGCGAGCTACCGACCCCGCTCGGGTGCACGCCTTCCTGCACCGTGCATATACGGTCATCGACGACGACGTGCCAGCCGTCTGGCTGTATCAGCCCCGGGAGGTATCCGCTGTACACCATCGCGTGCACACAGCGCCGTTTCGCCCGGACGAGTGGTACGCGAACCTGGCCGACTGGTACATACCGGCCGCATCGCGCCTGCCGAGAGACAACATCGGGCTGGGTGGCACGCCGCACTGATGCGCTCTCGCGACTGACGGCAGAGCTACCCCGTGCGTGCGTTCCTCGCCCGCCGCTCGCTACAAGCCGTCATCGTTGTGTTCGCGGTGGCGACCCTGACGTTCTTCCTCATTCACCTGGCACCGGGCGACCCGCTGGGCAGCAATCTGGATGAGGGGCGAGTATCGGAAGCGACGCGACAATTCTGGCGGCATGCATACGGGCTCGACCAGCCGCTCGGGATGCAGTACCTCAAGTTCATCACCAGCGTCGCGCGAGGCCGGCTGGGATTCTCGCTCAGTTACAATGAACCGGTCAGCTCGGTGCTCGCGCGTGCGTTACCCAACACGCTGGTTCTCGCCGGCTCGGGCCTCGCGCTGAGTTTCGGACTGGGCGTGCTGATCGCCCTCATTCAGGTCGCACGACGTGGATCGATGATCGACCGACTGCTGGGCGGCTTTTCGCTCGCCCTCTACTGCACCCCGGACTTCTGGTTGGCCCAGGTCGCCCTGCTGGCCTTCGCGTATTGGTTGCCCCTCTTTCCGGCGAGCGGGGTCGTCGACCCCGTCATGCACCGCTACCTCGCCACGTGGCCGGCACTCGTCGACCGGCTGCATCACCTCGTGCTGCCAGCGCTGACACTCGCCGCACTCACGGCGGCCTTTGTGGCTCGATTTCAGCGGGCCGCCCTGCTCAATGTGGCGGCGGACGACTATCTCCGTACCGCGCGTGCGAAGGGCGTCCCTGAATGGGCGGTCATCGTCCGACACGCGTTGCGGAACGCGGCCATCCCCGTGATCTCGGTGCTTGGCCTTTCGCTTCCGGCATTCGTTACGGGCACGGTGTTCATCGAGAAAATCTTCTCATGGCCAGGGGTGGGCGCGCTCGCAGTCGACGCCGTCGCGGCACGCGACTACCCCCTTGTCATTGGCTGCGCGGTAATCGCAAGCATCGCCGTCGTGGTTGGCAGCCTCGTGGCCGACATCCTCTACACGATCGCCGATCCTCGCCTGCGCCGCGTACCCGCGATGACCGGATCCACCGCGACATGACGGCAGGCTCCCCGGCAGCACGCCTGACTCCGCAGCGCGGCGTTGACACCGCGCTCCCGATCGCCCCCTCGCTCGCGGCCGCACCATGGAATGCGGTGTGGCGGCGCTTTCGCCGCGATCGAGGGGCGGTCGTCGGCCTCGTGGTGACCCTCGGAGTGATCGGGGTGGCCTTGCTCGCGCCAGCGCTGGCACCTTTCCCGCCGAACACGCCGCTCGATCTGATCGGGCTCAAGAGCCAGGCGCCGTCGTGGGCACATCCCTTCGGCACTGACCCGTTGAGCCGCGACGTGCTGAGTCGCGTGTTGTACGCGAGTCGCGTCTCGCTGTCGGTGGCGGTGCTCTCGACGATCATGGCCACGACCGTCGGCACGCTATACGGTGCGGTCTCTGGCTACGCGGGACCTGGCATTGACGACGTGATGATGCGCATAACCAATGCGTGCCTCGCAATGCCACGCGTCCTGCTGTTGCTGGTGGTCGTCGCGCTGTGGAATCGACTGTCGCTCGGTGCGCTCGTCTTGACGCTCGGATTGACCGGATGGTTCGGGATGAGTCGCATTGTGCGCGCCGAGGTGCTGGCGTTGCGCGACCGTGAATGGGTAGTCGCCGCCCGCGCGCTCGGAGCGAGCGCGCCACGGATCCTCTTTCGGCATGCCCTGCCCAACGCCACATCGCCGATCATTGTGGGCGCCGCGCTCGGCGTTGGTCAGGTGATTCTACTCGAGGCAGGCTTGTCCTTCCTCGGGCTTGGCGTTCAGCCGCCCTACCCAAGTTGGGGTAATATCATGCTCGACGGCTCCGACCAGATTCGAGCCCTCTGGTGGCTGTCGATCTTCCCCGGCCTCGCCATCGTCGTCACGGTGATGGCCATCAACGCGGTGGCCGACGGACTACGGGACGCGGCGACTTCGGCGAGTGGATTGTGAACGGTCCGCTCCTCTCCATCCGTGACCTGCGCGTCGCCTTCCTCACGGACGGGCCGCCGGCTCGAGCGGTCGACGGTGTGTCGGTCGATGTCGCTCAGGGCGAAACCGTCGGCGTGGTCGGTGAATCGGGCTGTGGCAAATCCGTGACCGCGATGTCCGTTCTCCGGCTGATTCGCCCGCCGGGTGAGATCGATCCTCGCAGCGTGGTGGAATTCGAGGGTACGAACCTGATGGAACTCGAGCCACGTCGGCTGCGCGCGATTCGAGGTAATCGGATCGGGATGGTGTTTCAGGAGCCGCTCAGCGCCCTCAACCCCGTTTACACTGTCGGCTGGCAGATCGCCGAAGTCGTGCGAGTCCATACCCGCGTGCATCGCCGCGAGGCATGGGATCGCGCCGTCGAGGTCCTCCGAGAGGTGGGAGTGGCCGCGCCCGAGGAGCGGGCCCGCCAGTACCCCCACCAACTCTCGGGCGGAACGCGACAACGCGTCATGATCGCGATGGCGCTCGTCCAGCGCCCCGCGCTGTTGATCGCGGATGAGCCGACCTCTGCGCTCGATGTGACGATCCAGGCACAGATTCTTGCACTTCTGATCGAGTTGCGGCAGCGACTCGGCATGGCCATGGTGCTCATCAGTCACGACCTCGGCGTGGTCGCATCCATCGCGACTCGAGTGGTCGTGATGTACGCGGGTCTCGTCGTAGAGGAGGCGCCTGTCGCAGCGCTGTTTGCCGCGCCGCATCACCCGTATACAATCGGATTGCTCCGCGCGGTGCCACGCCTCAACGTTGCGAACGATCCAACCGCGCGGCTGGCGGTAATCCCTGGGACCGTTCCGCCAGCGACTGCATGGCCTGTCGGATGCCGATTCCGCGATCGCTGCGCATTTGCATGGGAACGCTGCGCCACGGAGTTGCCACCCCTGTATCAAGTCGCCTCCGGACATCTCTCGCGATGCCACTTGGCGGACACCGACGGGCGGGCGAGGCCTCAGGGACCGGAGGTCACGGAGCTGCGACACGCCGCAGGCGGCTATGGCCGCTGAGACGCAAGTCGTCGGACCCACAGGCTCCGCGGCGCCCGCCGCGGACCGACGCACGGGCCCATCCGGCACGAGCGATGGGGCGACGCCGATCGTGTCGGTGGGCGAGCTGCGCAAGCTGTACCCGTTCGCGGCAAGCGGCGGACCGGGATCTCGCGTGATCCGGGCCGTCGACGGTGTGTCGTTCGACATCGCTCGTGGTGAGACGCTGGCCCTCGTCGGTGAGTCCGGGTGCGGCAAGACGACGACAGGACGTGCGGTGCTCCGCCTCATCGAACCGACATCGGGTACGGTGTCGTTCGACGGGATTGACCTGCTTGCGCTGAGCGCAGCCTCACTCCGGCGGATGCGCCGGCGGATGCAGTTGGTCTTCCAGGATCCCTACGCGTCACTCAACCCGCGACTCACCGTCGGAGCGAGCATTCGCGAGGGGCTGACGATTCACCGACTCGCGGAGGGCGCCGCGGCGGACGCACGAGTCCACCAGCTGCTGACCGAAGTCGGGCTGCGCCCCGAGGACGCACGTCGATACCCGCGAGAGTTTTCCGGGGGCCAGCGACAGCGGGTCGGCATCGCGCGCGCCCTCGCCGTCGAACCCGAGTTCCTGGTATGTGACGAGCCGGTTTCTGCGCTCGATGTGTCCGTGCAGGCGCAGGTTCTGAACCTGTTGCAAGACCTCCAACGCGACCGTGGGCTCACGTACCTGTTGATCGCCCATGACCTTGCAGTCGTCGCCCACATGGCGACCCGTGTCGCAGTCATGTACGTCGGCCGTATCGTGGAGCTTGGCCCAGCCGCGGATGTGTATCGTCGGCCGCGCATGCCCTACACGCGCGCGCTCCTGTCCGCGGCTCCGGTCCCCGATCCCGCCGCTGGGCACATGCCCGTGGTGCTCTCCGGCGAGCCGGCCTCGCCCGCGGATCTCGCGACCGGCTGTCCCCTATACCCCCGCTGCCCTCACCCGGCCAAGGACGCGGCCTGCACACAGATGCGTCCCGCACTCGAGGAGAAAGCGCCTGGTCACTGGGCCGCCTGCATCAAAGAATCTCCGGATTGACAAACGCCAGCCCGGCCCGCCGCTTTCGACGTTTCACTCTCCGGATTCCGAGCAACCCCATGGCGATTTCGACCTCCACCGATGCCGACGTCGTAGCAACCGCCGCCGATCGACCGCCCGCGCTCGACGACACCGCGCTGTTCGGACATCCGCGCGGGCTGGCGTTGCTCTTCCTGTGCGAGATGTGGGAGCGCTTCTCGTTCTACGGCATGCGGGCCCTGTTGGTGCTGTACCTCGTGCAGGTGCTCCGTTGGCGCGATGCGGAAGCGTTCAATCTGTACGGCTGGTACATGATGCTTGTGTACCTCACTCCACTGGCGGGCGGATACTTGGCCGACAAGATCATCGGCACACGGCGCTCACTGGTCATCGGCGCGCTCGTTATTTCGGCTGGCCAATTCGTGCTGGCCGCGCAGACGATGGTGACGTTCTACCTCGGATTGCTACTCGTCGTCGTCGGCACGGGATTCTTCAAGCCCAACGTCTCGACGATGGTCGGCCAGATCTACCGCCCCGGTGATGAGCGACGCGACTCGGGGTTCACGATCTTCTATATGGGAATCAATCTCGGCGCGTTCTTCGCGCCTCTTGTCACCGGCTGGTTCGCGCAGAGCGCGACAATGCGCGAGACGCTCACGAAGGCCGGCATCGATCCGACTCGAAGCTGGAGCTTCGGCTTCGCCGCCGCGGGCGTGGGGATGCTGGTCGGCCTCGCGAACTACCTCTGGTTCCGCGACCGATATCTGCCCGGCATCGGCGTGCTGCAAACAAGGCCAGACGCGCCACATGTCAAACCTGGAAGCCAGGTCGATCCGAAGGCAAACGCGCCCAGTGGTGGTCTCACTGCAGCCGAAAAACGCCGCGTTCTTGCGCTGCTCGTGATGTTCCTATTTGTCGTGGTCTTCTGGGCCGTCTACGAACAAGCCGGGAGCTCGCTGAATCTGTTCGCGGCACGGTATGTCGATCTACGGGTCGGGAACGCGACCATCCCGTCGAGCTGGTTCCAGGCCGCGCAGCCACTTTTCGTGATCATCCTCGCGCCCGTATTTGCATATCTCTGGACGCGTCTCCGCAGCGTGAAACGTGAACCGTCGACACGATTGAAGATGGCACTAGGCCTCGCGGTCATCAGCTTCGGGTGCGTTTTTCTGCTCGTCGCAGGACGTACCGCCGACGCGTGCGAAGCTCGGAATGCCGCCTCGTGCGCCATTACGAGCCCAGCCTGGCTGACACTCTTCTACCTGTTCACGGTGTTGGGCGAACTCTGCGTCTCCCCAGTCGGCCTGTCGTACGTCACCAAGGTGGCACCGCCCCGGTACATGGCGTTCTTGATGGGTGCGTGGTTCCTCACCAACGCGAGCGCCAACAAGATCATGGGCTGGCTCGCTGCACTGGGCTCTCACCTGACACACGTGGTGTTCTTCTCCATTCTCCTCGTCATGTCGCTCGCCGCTGCAGTGGTCCTGGTGCTCTGCATCCCCTGGCTGAAACGATTGACCGCTGGCGCGGACTGAGGGGGACGGCGAGAGTTCCCGTCACCCATCACCCAAGCTCCTCCGTCGCCGCACCCTCGACCATGCAGAACGCCTGAGTCTCTGGCGTTTTGCACGGATCCGCGCTGTCGACCATCCTCGACAGCCGAGCACTAGGTGCTTGGCTGGAGGGCACTTATGGACGAGCTCGGTTGAGCACTGAGCTTGCCAGAGTGGGTCTGGGTTACCGACTCGATCTTCGAGTGCCCGCACCTGTATGGAAATACGACACCAGCGCTGGGGAGTTCTCATGCGTCGCAGGGCTCATTATCTGGTAGCGGCAGTCGTCGCAGTCAGTGGGGCTGGCCTCGTGGCGTGCGTAGCCGACCGCGAGCCCCTTGCGCCGCAATCCACGGGCGGCTCGGCCACGAGCTCTCCGACAGGTGTCGCCCAGAGAGGCAGGTTGGGCAACCCGCTGTCCTTCTTTGTTTGCCACGGCAACACCCCGGACAGTGGCTCCGCGGTGATTGGCCCATTGGGTGGCCGGGTGCAATTTGGGCCCCACGAGCTGGACGTACCACCGCTGGCGTTGCTCGCGCCAACCACGATCACGGCGCACACGCTCGCGAGCGATACGATCGCCGTGCAGCTCGAGCCGCAGGGCACGCACTTCCTCGTGCCGGCGACGCTGCAACTCAGTTATGCGCAGTGCAATCCGCAGCCCACCGGGACGCTGTCGATCGTGTACGTGAACGATCCGTTGACCACATTGCTCGGCCTCATCGAGTCGATCCTGGACCCGAGCCAGCACAAAGTCATCGGCCTCATCACGCACTTCTCGATGTACGTCGTTGCCGAGTAACGCGGACGGCTCGACTGTGGCCCCGCCCACGACACGAGGAGCCCGCCGGGAAGGTCTGAGCGCCGCCGAATCGGCGCTTACATCCGGCAAAGAGCACGAGCAGCGTGGCTGTCTCGACGACGCGGCACGCGCCTACGTGACCGCGGCGGCAAGCGCATCGGCGGCTCCCTGGGACCTGGCCGCCAAGGCGGAGGCCCTCCGTCGTCACGCATCGATCAAACGCCGGCGGCAGGATTTCGATGGCGCCCTCGAGCTCTGTCGCGAAAGCTGCGCGGTCGCTGCAGCCGTCCCCGACGTCGAGCTGACGGCCGAAGCGATGAACGGTTTGGGCGCCATCCAGTTCGAGCGGGGCGACACGGTCGCAGCACAGACAACGCTCGAGCAGGCATTGGCACTCGGCGGGCACCGGCCGGACCTTCGTGGGCGAATCCAGCAGAACCTCGGGATCGTCGCGAACATTCGTGGAGACTACACCGCGGCGCTTGCTTGCTACGAGCAATCGCTCGAGGCGTTCCGTGTGGCTGGGGACGCCCGGATGTGCGCCGCGGCATACCACAACCTCGGCATGATCAACGCCGATCAGGAACAGTGGGCCGCCGCCGACCGCTACTTCGAAACGAGTCTCGGGATCGCCAACGCACTGGGCGATCGACAACTGCGCGGCCATGTATTGCTCAATCGCAGCGAGGTCCATCTCGCGTTGCAACGTTACGAAGATGCGCGACGAAGCGCGGAAGAAGCCTTGCAACTCTTCGACGAGTTGGGCGTACGGCGCGGTAAATCGGAGGCGTACAAGTTTCTCGGGATGCTCTACCGCGATACCGGCGCGTCCGCTCTCGCCGAGGCTCGCCTGCAGTCGGCGATCGCGATGGCGACGGAAAGCGGCGCTGTTCTGGATGAGGCAGAGGCGACTCGCGAGCTGGCGATCCTGTATCAGCGCCTCGATCGCAATCAGGAAGGCCTGCGTCTTCTGAACGCTGCTCATCGCCTCTTCACAAAATGGGGAGCGCGAGCCGATGCCCAGGACGTGGGCGGCAAGATGGCGGCGTTGGAGCGGGTCTATCTGGATCTCGTTGCCGGGTGGGGTCGATCGATCGAATCCGCAGACGGTTACACCTTCGGGCATTCCGAACGGGTCGCCCAATACGCGGACGCGATTTCAGAGGCGCTCGGCTGGGATGAGTACGACCGCACGACGGTGCGACTTGGCGCCTACCTTCACGACCTCGGCAAGGTTCGCGTGCCGCACGAGATCTTGAACAAGCCCGGCCCGCTCACGCGCGAGGAGCGGGACATAATGGAAATGCATCCATTGTACGGGCTCGACATGCTCGGGTCGGTCGAGTTTCCGTGGGACGTCAAAACGATCGTCCGGTCTCACCATGAGAAAGTGGACGGAAGCGGCTATCCTGACCGACTGCGCGGAGACGAAATTTCTGTCTTCGCTCAAGTGATCTGCGTCGCCGACGTCTATGACGCCCTGACCACCCACCGCACCTATCGAGCTGCGTTCCCGCGCGAAGTCGCACTCGCAGAAATGCACGCCTGTCGTGCATGGTGGCGGCACGATGTGTATCAAGCATTCCTGAAATCGGTCGGCCAATACGGGTCGATGCCCAAGGCCGCAGCCTGACTCGGAGGCCTGGACGCTAGACGCTGGACGCTGGAGACAAACCTCGAGGCCAGCCACGGTGCATCTGGCTGCCTCGAGATTTGTCTTCCAGCGTCGAACGTCGAACGTCCAACGTCTATTGTGTCGGATACTCGAAAATCTGCGTCGGCACCGACTGCGAACGCGCGAGCGCAATGTCGCGGGGCTGGATATAGAATCGCTCGGAGCCATTCGTGCTCGTGAAGCGTATGGTGAAGCGTGCGTTCGGATCGGGGGTGACCGGGAATGCGAAGTCGATTCGCCACAGACGCTTCGAGTGGACGGGAATCGCGGCGAGCACGCTCAGGCCAACGCCGATCGCGGTGGGTGAATTGACGCCATAGGGCACACCTTCTGCCCAGATACGGCCGACGTCGGCAAAACCCGCCACGCCAATCTCGCCGATCGCCTTGATGGAGCCCAGGAGCCACCGCTCCTCGAATCTCGTCACGCTGCGTTGGCCGCCGGCTACTGTCGACCCGGCGAAACCGCGGACCCCGCCGCGCGGATCCGCAAAGGTCAGCGCGAATGGGACGTGCGAGTCATAGCCCAGCGTGTACTCTTCGCTCAGTACGATCGTGTGGATGGTCATCGGCTTCCAATACAACGCTGCGCGCCCGGCGACGAAAATGTCATCCCAATCGCCCGAGGTCAGATCGTGGCGCGCTTCCCCGGTCCCTTGCGCAGCCAACAGAAAGCTCAATGATCCCATGCCTACATACCCACCCGAGCCCACAAACACATCGTTGCTCGACGAGCCGAGCAAGTGAACGCTCCGCCCACCAACGAGTCCGAGCTCGGTCCCCATCATGATGTCTTGTTCACCGCTCAACGCATCGAAACCGCGTACGCGCAAGAACCGCACGTCGCGGACTCCGCCGATGACGTTGATCCGCGTAGCGTTGAGTTCCGAGTAGCGTGCGACGAGCCCCGGATTCGTGTCCGGTCGAGTCCCGTCGCCCGGCGGCAACAGCACCGGCCGCGTACCGGGCGCTTCGCGTTCATCGGAGATCGACATGCCGAAGAGCGCGAGGTGGCCGGGACCGCCCTGGACGCGGCTTACGCCACCCAGCTGCGCGAACCGCCGCCGGATGTCGAGGTATGGCGGTAGCGCCGTGGCCGAGTTGAGAAAGCCGACGTAGGTCCGGCGCTCACCCGCCTGAGCGATCCACGCGAACCGCTGCAAGTCCGTGAAAAACGGGTGGAGGAACGTGCCGGTCCAATATCCCCCCAGGACGTCGCGCGTGCCTTGCAGCGAGAACTCATAGGGTCGGCCGAACGTCGTGTAGTCGGTGATGCGCCCCGAGAAGCGATCGCGGAGGCCAAGACCGTCCGCCCACGCGCCGACGACGCTCACCCCAGCGCCGCTCAAATTTCCTTCGCCGAGGGTGGCCGCGGTGAAATGGGGCGCGGGACTGCGAACCGCGAGGCCGCCCTGCAGCGAGATTTCATCGGCCGTGACGACCACGACGCGGACCCCTCCTTGACCGTCGTCATACGGCGTGACCCGGACCTCGGCCAGGAAAGGCTGCGCACGCAGGATGCGCTCCGACTCCTCCCGCCGGAGCTCCGTGCAGGTCTCGCCGACATGGAGTGCCAGAAAGTCCCGGATCACTTGCGGCCGTGTGACCGCGTGAATCGCCGTCAGCCCCCGCGCCAGCGGACGCCACGCACCTCCAAATCCCGCGTAGTAGGGCGCCCGCGGCTCAATGTCGATAGCACTCACGACGTGGCCATCGCAGGGACTCAGCACGCGCGCCGTGTCCTGCGCAGCCGCAGGCGCCGCCGGCAACGTCAGACCGACGCCAAGGGCAATCGGTATCGCTCCCGGCCACCAGCAGGTGACGGGATAGCCGCGTGCGCGCGTATGCCCCTCCCTCCCTTTTCGACCAACGCCCAGCTGTGACCGAGCCTTCTAACTGCGCGGCCCATCGTGCGTTCCAACCAAGCCTAGCAGTAACGCCCACGTTAACCCGCGGCGGCCACGGCACAAGACCAGACCTCGGGGACGCAGGCCGATGTTCATGGCATGCGCCGTTGCCTGCTTTCTCCCTACCCCTCACGCGCCGCGACGGCCACTCACAGCGGCCGTTCTCTATATTTTCTTCCCATGCCTCGACACGATACCGCATCCGGAGAGCGAGCACGCGATCGTGGCGGTGACCGCGACGATCCGCGCCGAGGATGGCGTTCCTCGGGTACGATTGCCGGCGGCGTACCTCGCGGTCCTGGAGCGGGCCGGGCTCGTGCCGATCGTACTCCCACCGTTCAATGGGCCGCCGTCGGAGGTGGCCGCAGCGGTCGGCCGCGTGCTCAATGCGGTCGACGCCCTCGTATTGACCGGCGGAGAAGATGTGGACCCTGCGTGCTACGGTGCCGCGCCCAGTCCGCAGCTGGGTCGGACCAACGCCGCGCGAGATGCAACGGAGATCGCCGCCGTCCTCGCGGCGGCGCAACGGGGCCTCCCGACACTCGCCATCTGCCGTGGCATCCAGGTGCTCAATGTCGCGCTCGGCGGTACGCTGATTCAGGATATCCCGAGCGAACGGCCGCAGGCGCTTGCGCACGATCCCGACGCTCCACGCGACACGCGCACGCACCCGGTTCAGGCTGATCGAGGGCTCCCGTGTGGCGAGAGCGCTCGGCGCAACCGCGCTGCAGGTCAACTCGGTCCATCACCAGGCGATCGACCGTCTCGCACCGGGACTCGTGGTGACGGCGACCGCGCCCGACGGGATCGTGGAGGCGGTGGAAAACGCCGATGACGACCACTGGTGGCTCATGGCCGTGCAGTGGCATCCAGAGGAGTTCGTGCGCGATGACCGCGCCCCCGACCACGGCCTCTTCGCCGCCCTAGCCGAGGCAATACTGATAGGAGCTGGACGTTAGACGTTCCAGCTCCTGAAACCACGCCCCCGGTCCGGCCTGTATTGTTAGGTATGGTCGAGATCGTTCTAGAGGGCGTACTTTTTGTCGCGCTTGCCGCGACGGCAGTGGTTCTACTGCTCTTCGTCCTCGTTGAATTCACACCGCTCGGGCTCCGATTGCGACAAGCCCGCAACCGCATCCTCATCGAGCAGGCGGCAGCGCGCGCATGCCCGGTGCACGGGCCTCACCGCGCCACCGACATGGTGCTGCTCCCGAACGGAGAGCGCATCTGCCCCGAGTGCTTCAAGGAGGTCGTAAATGGCTAACGCCTTCACGGATCGGCTCTCGCACATGCGATCCACCGGGGCCGACGCAGGTGTTGGTCGCATGACACTCCGGCTCGCCGCACTCATCTTCGGCATCGTCGTCATTCTGCTGCTGCTCCCGACGACGGTGACGTACATCCATCCCGGGTCATGTGGGCATTGTCATCAGCCGCACGGGCGGAGGCGTCGAGCCGACGCCCCTCGCGGCGGGGCTGCACACGCGGAATCCGCTCACCACCGGCATCGAGGAGTACCCGATCTATATGCAGACCCTCGTGCTCGCGAAGACTCCGTCTGAAGGATCACCGGAGAACGAGGAGATCAACGTCAACAGCGTCGAGGGACAGCCCATCTCGTTGGACGTCGCGATGTCGTTCGAGCTCAATGCCATGCAAGTGCCCGAGCTGTATTCGACGTTCCGCAACAACATCGACTTCATTCAGCATACCTACGTGAAGCAGACGATTCGCCAGTCCCTCCAAACGGTGATTGGCAGCGAGGCGATCGCCGACATCCTGGGACCGAAGAAGGCGGAGGTCGTCAAGCGCACGCAAGACATGCTCGAGAAGAGCCTGAAGCCCTACGGCTTCATGGTGAAGCAGTTCACCATCAATGAGATCCGGGCGCCCGCAGACCGTGATCGATGCGATCAACGCCAAGAACGTGATGCAGCAGGCCGCCTTGACGTCGCAGAACGAGCTGCAGAAGAAACAGTTCCAGGCAACCGGTGACTCGATCGAAGCCGCCGGTCACGCCAAGGCCATCTTGGGCGAAGCGGAGGCGCAGGCAAAGGCGAACCGCCTGCTGTCCGAGAGCATCACACCCAATCTCGTCTCATACGAGATGGCCAAGAAGTGGAACGGCCAGATGCCACAGGTCTCCGGCAGCTCGATGCCGATGATACAACTGCCTAAACCATAGAAGAGAAACCGGACGTTCGACGTTCGACGTTCGGAAAAACACCCGAGGGCCAGCTACGTAACGTGTAGCTGGCCCTCGAGGTCTGTCTCCAGCGCCTAACGTCCAGCGTCGGACATCCAGCGTCGAACGTCGAACGTCGAACGTCTAGCCCCTCAACTCGCCATCCGCCACCGCGCCTCGTCCTGCACCTGGCGGATCAGGCGGTCCGGGCTGTGTACGTTCGGAAACAGATACGCGTCGCTGACGCGATTGAGCGCGATGCGCAGCGTCCCGAATCGACTCGCCGCCGTGCTGAATAGTGCGGACAATCCATGCTCGGCAGCGAGGCGGTGAGACGCGGCGAGCTCGTAGCCGCGACGGCCCATCTCCTCATAGTAGTCGAGCGTCGGCGCGCCGCGCCGCGAGCGCCGTGCCTCGATGTGATCCGGGAACATGCCACTCAGCCACAACGCGTAGTGCCCCGTGTGCGCCTGCACGAGGAACGCGCGACGCACGTCCGGCCCATTCGTCGCGCCCATCAGGCCCGCCATCGTGTCGTACTGCTCGTCATCGATATCGGTCACCTTGCTGGCGCGATCTCTGAGACCGAAGTGCATGAGAATCGACGCGACGAAGTCCGCAAGCACACGATCGTGCTCGCCGACACCACGGAGCGCGTGTCGCACGATGACATAGGAGAACAGCGGATAGGACGCGCACACGCCGGGGCGACACTCCAGCAAGCCCTGGAGAAGACGCGGGTCATCAAGCAACTCATCGAGCCCGCGGTCGCGCAGCATCGCCTCGGCGCGATCGTACGCCACGCGTGACTCGTGGCCGATCAACCGAAGGGCTAATTGCGCATCGTCGCGTTTCAACGTTCGTCGGACATTTGCCAGGATCATGGTCCCTCCGTCGCTGCGGTGCCACCTACTGGTCTAATACACCGAACGTGCCACGCGCGCTCGACACGCGGGCGATTTAGTAGGCGACGATTGCTGCGCGTCGACGAAACACGCCATCACGCCTTGCGTAGCACTCGGCGACGACGAGTGCTGACTAGAGCTTTGCTGAGCGCTCCGCCACCGCGTCCGCAATCCCGACGAGCAACCGCGACACGCGGGCGAGTTTCATGTAGTCAATGCGCGACGCGACGTCGGTCACCTGATGGTAGTCGGCGTGCGGACCGCTAGTGAACAACACGACGGGCACGCCGTGCTCTCCATACGGGTACGAGTCGGCACGATAGTAGATCCGTTGCGGACTGGTCGCGACGTCCCACGATCGGTTGAAGGCAAAGGGCAGCGGCAGCGCTGTGTTGACGGAGTCGACCAACCGCCCGAGTGCGTGACTGCGACCCCCGGGAGCCATCTCCGGTCCCACTATATACAGCGAGTCGGATGCATTCCGGCCAACCATATCGGCGTCGACGAACGCGAGCAACGAATCGATCGGCACGGTCGGATGCGATGCGAAGTAGGTGGATCCGATGAGGCCCTTTTCTTCGCCGGTGTGCCAGACGAACAGTACGGAACGGCTGGGCCGCGGTCCCTGCATCAGCGCGCGCGCCGCCGCGAGCAGGGCAACGCAGCCCGATCCATCATCATCGGCGCCATGTGCGACCGAGTCCCCACGGGCCGCCGGCAGGATGCCGAGATGATCATAGTGCGCCCCAAGCGCGATCCATGTATTCCGCCGCGCGCTGTCTCGTCCCGGTATCATACGCGATGACATTGTACGATTGGATGGTCGTACGCCTGACCTCCACCGTACCGGTGAAGCGCCCGTGCAAGATCTGTGGCCGGTCCTCGCGCGGCCATCGGGCGGGCAGCAGCGGGGATCCACGCGCTGGCAACCCGAGGAGAATCATGGGCGTCGTCTCACCGTCGCTCGACGACGCGTGCGGGAGATCGACCGTCCGCTCCGCAGCGGGCCCCGCGTCCACGGGACTCAGCGTCCCTCGTCGCAGCGCCCAACCCGTCTCATCATATAGATCGGCCGACGCACCCGTGAGCAGCACGATCACTCCGGCGGGATGCCGCGACAAGATCCGCTGCAGACGAATGGCGATCGCCGCGGGCGACTCGAGCTCCGCCCGCCGCGCCGCATCCGCCGTGGTCGGGGCGCCGTTGACGACGACGACGACGTGACCCGCGACGGGAAGGTGCGCGAGATCGTCGCTGTGGTCCGCGTGCTCGAGACCGTAGCCCACGAAAACCAGTGGTCCCTCCGCCTGCCGACGGATCGGCGGATAGCCGGGACCGAGCTCCATGAGGGGTCGCAGTCCGTCCAGGGAGTGGCCTTCTCCATGACTCGGATGGACGATGAATTGCGTTCCGCTCCCGAGAGCCGTCCGAAGCAGCGGGATGCGCTGGACGTAGCCACTGTCACCCGCTGGAGCGAGCCCCAGTGCGGCGGCTCGTCCAGCGAGAAACGCGGCGGCTCGGGCTTCGTCGGCCGTTCCGGCTTCTCGGCCTCGAAACGAATCCGACGCCAGCACCAATAGATCGCGGCGCAGTTCCGCGGCACCCGGAGGCAGCGGATCCGGCACATCGAGCGGTGCGTGCGACACGACGACCGGCGGACCGCTGCACGCGACGACAGCGATAACCCACATGGCACCGATCAGCGAGTGAATCCGTCCCATCACCATTCGACTCGTGACCCGGGGGGCCCGCAACGGCCCGTCGTCGCCTCTCCTTTCCCCCTTTCTACGTCGCGCGCCAGCGCGCGTCAGGGAACGGCCGCGGCGGTTCGCCGGTATCTCTGTTGGTCACCTCTCTCCTTTCTCCTTTCTACGACGCGCGCTAGCGCGCGTCGTTCGGGCAGGTCAGACTACAGCAGCGATGATCTATATCGGGATCCCTGTCTACAACGAAGCTCCGACGATCGGCGTGCAACTCTGGCGTATACGCCAGGTGTTTCAGAGCTTCCCGCGCGACTACGAGCTGTTGGTCTACGACGACGCCAGTACCGACGCGACGGCGGAGGTCATGCGTCCGTACGCGGAAGTGCTGCCTCTGAGTATCACTCGCGGCGCCCATCACATCGGGTATGGGGGCGCCCTGAACGCGCTCGTGTCGAACGGCCGCTGCTCGCACGCGGTATGCTCGACGTGATGCACTTGTCCTTATGCAGGGCGACTTTACGGATCAGCCTGAACACATCCCCGAGCTCATCAAGCGGTTCGAGGGCGGCGCGGATATCGTCGTCGGTGAACCGCCGTCCAGCGCGGCGCGGCCAGCTCCCGTCCGCCGCCTGCGGCGCGTGGCGCCGTGGCTGCTTCGCGCATTCGTGCGTTTCCCCGGGATCGCCGATCCGTTCAGCTCGTTCAGATTGTTTCGAATCTCCGTCCTGCGAGACGCATTCAAGGCGGCCGGCGGAGCCGACGCTCGCCTCGTGACGTGTGACGGCTGGGCCGCGAACGCGGAGTTGTTGCTACGCACGACTCCGCTGGCGCGACGCGTGGAAACGGTGCAGCTCGCCCCGCGGTATGACCTGCGCCAGCGACCGAGCCGAGTGCGTCCGATGGCCGACGCACTCACGCTGTATCGGTTCGGTCGGGGAGCCCGGGCGCTTCAGCCACGCCCGCCTTGCGGGTCGACCGACGTGACACGAAGGCGGTGGAATGTGCCACTCGGAGCAGTCATCGCCGCGGCAATCGCGGCTTCGGTCAGCGCGCAGGCCACGCCGCTGCCGGCGGGCGTGCCAGCTGACTCGGGACGCGTGAGCGGCGGCGACCCCGCCAGGCACGACCATCCCGCGCGCGAACCCCGATGTCCCCTTCTCAGTTGGCGAACGGGCGACGTATGACGTGAAATTCGGGTTCGTACACGTCGGTACCGGCTCCATGACGGTCGCCAACGTGCAGACGCTCCGTGGACACGACGTGTGGCATACCGTCTTCGACATCAAGGGCGGTACACTGTTCTATCACGTCAACGACACACTGGAGAGCTGGTTCGACGTCAGCACGCTGTCGTCGTTTCGATTCCTGCAGCGGCTCGACGAAGGGGGTAGGGTTCGCAACCGAAACTACGAGATCTTTCCGGACAGCTCGATCTATGTCCTGAACCGGAAGCCACCGCAGCCCTCGGTCCCAAATCCACTCGATGACGGGTCGTTCCTGTTTTTCGTGCGCACGCTGCCGCTCAACGTCGGCGAGACATATACGTTTCCCCGCTATTTCAATCCCAAGGCGAACCCGGTCACCATCAAGGTCGTTCGAAAGGAACGTATTCAAGTGCCGGCCGGCACTTTTCAGGCCGTCGTCGTCCAGCCGATCATCAAGACGTCGGGCATCTTTTGGCGACAAAGGCCACGCCGAAGTGTGGTTCTCCGATGATTCGCAGCACGTCGTGCTGCAGATGAAATCGAAGATGAGTTTCGGCTCGCTCGACATGTATCCTGCGATCCTTCCAACCCGGACGCGGAGCGGCCGCCAGCGTCTCGACTGGCGCCGCGCCCGATAGCGCGGTACTTCCTCCAGAGCCTCCGCCGCCGCCGAACGCCGGGAAGCCCGCACAGGTCGACACGCCGAGCAAACCCTGAGTACGTCCAACCGCTCCGCGGACCGTGTGCCCGAGGCCGATCTCTCGGCCATTCGCACCATAGCGGTCGCTCAACGTCCGACGAAGGTGTCGGCGACCGAAGTCGCGCACCCGCCACCACAAGGCGCCGCGACCTTCGCCGCCTTCATCGAATCGCTTCCGGATGTGCTGGTCGCGCGCGACTTCCGGGCGGTCACGACCGCGATCGTCGACGCACACCGCGCGGAGCGCGCAGCGATCGCGATGGTCGGGGGGCACGTCGTCAAGACCGGATTGACGCCTCTGTTCATTGATCTGATGACTCGCGGCGTCATCACGCACATGGCCATGAACGGATCAGCGGCCGATTCACGACTACGAGATGGCCCGGTTCGGCGCTACCTCCGAGGACGTCGCGCGCGGTTTACGAGACGGGACGTTCGGGATGGCGGAGGAGACCGGGCGGGGGATGAATGAGGCGTTCAGTGCCGGGATGCAGTCGGGTTGGGGGATGGGTGAGTCGCTGGGGCGAGCACTCGAGCGCGACCCCGCACTCGCGCACCCAGAGCTCTCCCTCCTACTCGCCGGTCGCCGACTCGGGATCCCGTTGACCGTGCACGCAGCAATCGGCGCCGAAATCATCCACCAGCACCCCGCCGCCGACGGCGCCGCCATTGGCGACACCAGCCACCGGGACTTTCGGCGGCTAGCCGCGGCTCTCGAGGGATTGGATGGGGGTGGTGTCGTGCTCAACATTGGCAGCGCGGTCATCATGCCGGAGGTGTTCCTCAAGGCCCTCACTGTCTGCCGGAATCTCAACGGCGGTCGACCCACTGGCTTTGTGACGGCAGACTTCGACATGCAGCGGCACTATCGCCCGCACGTCAATGTCGTCGATCGACCCACCCGGGACGGCGGACAGGGCTACGAGATCACGGGGCACCATGAGCTCATGGTGCCGCTGCTCGTGTGGGCGGTCGCCGACGCCTTAAAACGAGGGCCCTGAGAACCGGGCGCGAAGCCGACGCGCGGTTTCGGGACTCACGACGCGAATGACGAGATAGATCAACGCGCCCACTATGAGCACCTTGATCGCCAGGCCGACCAGGAAAAGCACCAAGGTCATTGCCGTGCCGAACAAGCTGAAGACCTTGCCCAGCAGGAACAGTCCAAGCAGGGCGAAAATACCAATCGTGAAAACGGTGCGGATCATCGTTGGATACTCTGTTCAGGTTCATCCAGCCATACGAACGGCGCCCATAGAATGTTTCAGGCCCCTAGGGGTGTTGTCCACCGACCACCAAAAGGCCATCCATTCGGCCCCGCTCGCCGCCGTCTCAGCCGAAAGCGCGCCTCCGCGCCCGCTGGGGCATGCAACCAAGGACATCTGGACGTCCAACGTCTAGCGTCCAACGTCAAACGTCCAGCTCTTCATGACCCAACCTGGCGATGCCGATGTGACGGTGGTCGGTGCCGGTATCGTCGGCCTCTGCACGGCGCTCGCGCTCGCTGACCGAGGGCTGAGTGTCTACCTCATCGGCGCGGCCCGCCCCGGAGAGGCGTCGCCCGCGGCCGCCGGTATCTTGGCCGCGTCGCTCGAGGACACCCATGGGCCGGTCGGCCCAGCGTCCGTGCACGATTTTGCCGTCGCGGCCCGAGATCGCTATGTGGCGTATCTGCCGGACCTTGTCGAGCGCTCCGGAGTGTCCGTTCCCTTCAACCGTTACGGGGTCCTGCAGGTCGCCTTCGATGCCGCGACCGCCGAGAGCCTGCGTGAATCCAGCAACGGGCGATGGCTTGATGCGCCCGCCCTGTCGGCCATTGAGCCCGCGGCCGGACACGCCATGGGAGCGGTGCTGCACGATCTGGATGGTGCGGTCGACAACGTGGCCATGCTGCGCGCTCTCCGGGACGCAGCGGATTGTAACCCGCACATTGCCAGGATCCCCGCGCTGGTCGCAAGCATCTCGGTGAATCGCGATGGCGTGACGTGCACCACCGCGCCCACGCGTGAGACGTATCACGCGCCAATCGCCGTGCTGGCGGCGGGGGCCTGGGTAGCCGGCATTCTGGGCGTGCCGCGGCCCCTACCCATCGATCCGCTCCGCGGTCAAATGCTGGCGGTTGCTGCCCCGGCTGGAGTGCGACTGCGGCATGTCATCTACGGCCCGCAGGCGTACGTCGTGCCCCGTGGCGAGCGGATCCTGGTGGGCGCGACACGTCGAGCGCGTCGGATTCGACCCGTCGACGAACCCGGCGGCGCTTGCGGCGTTGCGCGCGGGGGGCGCTCAGATTCTGCCGGGCGTTGCCGATGCCCCACTCCTCTCCTCGTGGGCCGGCCTCCGGCCGGCGACGCCCGACCTCTTGCCGATTATCGGGCCGGACCCCGACTACCCGGCACTCGTGTACGCGTGTGGGCACTCGCGCAACGGTATTCTCATGGCTCCGCTAACGGCTGACTGCGTCGCGGCGATCGTGACCGGTGAAACGCCGCCAGTCGACGTAAACCCGTTCCGCGTCGATCGTTTCCCTCTCCCGGCCGTGCGCTTTGACTGGCGGCCCGTCGTCTTCTGAGCTGGTCTGTGGCCCGGTATATTGCGAGGCCATTGCTTCTCCAGACTGTGGCCGAAATGTCTGACACGCTGTATCAGATCATGGGGCGCCACCGCGCCGAGCCGCTGCCAGAGCGGAAGCCCTCCTGGCTCAAGGTTCGGGCGCCGGGCGGACCGAACTACGTGCGGCTCAAGTCGCTGCTGCGCGGGATTTGGATCTGCACACGGTCTGCGAGGAAGCGCACTGTCCCAACGTCGGCGAGTGCTGGGAGCATGGCACGGCCACGTTCATGATCCTGGGGGATGTGTGCACCCGCAACTGCGCGTACTGTGCGGTCGCGCACGGGCGGCCACCGATGTACGACGTCGCCGAACCTGCCCGCGTCGCGGCAGCCGTCGCCGAATTGCGGCTTGCAGCACGCGGTCATCACGTCGGTCGATCGCGACGATCTGCCCGATTTCGGCGCGTCGATCTTCGCTGAGACGGTCCGCCAGATCCATGCGCGGCTTCCCGACTGCTCGGTCGAAGTGCTCGTGCCCGATTTCAAGGCACAGAGGCATCCATTCGCGCAGTGCTCGAGGCCGGGCCGCAGATCTACAACCACAACACGGAGACGGTGCCGCGCTTGTACAAGCGGGCGCGGCCCGGTGGCCGCTACCCGCGGGTCCTCGAGATCTTCCGCCTCGCCAAGCGCTGGCCCCGGACATCCCGACCAAGACGGGCATCATCCTCGGGATGGGCGAGACCATGGAAGAGGTCGTCGCGCGTCATGCGCGACTTGCGGACAGTCGACGTCGACATCCTGACACTTGGCCAGTACCTGCGACCGTCGAGCGCGCACCATCCCGCTCGACCGATACTACACGCCTGACGAGTTCCGTGAGCTCTACGACATCGGGATGGCGATGGGGTTCCGGCACGTCGAGAGCGGCCCGCTCGTGCGATCGAGCTATCACGCCTGGGAGCAAGTGTAAAGCAGCAGCACGGACCGCATGAACGACGCCGCCGTCTCCGTCCGCTTTGTCCCGCGACTGCGCCGGGGGTCGTCCGCCGCGACGACTGCTGCGGCCGGCGCACTCCGCGGGCGCCGGTCAGGAGACACCCGGAGTCGATCGATGCGTACGCTCCACCGGAGCTGCTCCGCGCGATGCTGTCTCCAGCGGCGGTTCGAGGAGCGGTGCGCCGAAGCGTACGCCCTTGGGAAGATCGGCGGCTTCTGCCACCTGTACATCGGCCAGGAGGCCACGGGCACGGGCGCCATCTCCGTGCTGCGCGACGATGACTACGTGATCACGACGTATCGAGACCACGCGCAGGCGCTCGCGCGCGGCATCTCGCCGCGCGCCGTCATGGCCGAGCTGTTCGGCAAGGCGGCGGGTTGCTCGCACGGGAAAGGCGGCTCGATGCACCTGTTCAGCCGGGAACGACAACTTCCTGGGCGGCCATGGGATCGTTGGCGCCAACATCCCGATCGCGACGGGCGTGGGATTCGCCATCAAGTATCGGGGCGGCGACCAGGTCTGTCTCTGCTTCTTCGGCGAGGCGGCCGTCAACAATGGCGCGTTCCACGAAGCCCTCAACATGGCGGGTCTGTGGCGGCTGCCCGTGGTGTATCGTCATCGAGAACAACCGCTACGGCATGGGCACCGCGGTCGAGCGTGCGTCAGCCGTGTCCGCGATATCGCCGAACGTGCACGCGCGTACGACATCGCGCATGCGGTCGTCGACGGCCAGGACGTGCTCGCCGTGCGGCGCGACGGTTGGGGACGCCGTCGGACGCGCGCGCGACAGCGCGTACTCCGACGCTGATCGAATCGCTGACCTATCGGTTCATGGGACACTCCATGTCCGACGCGGTGAGCGGGACGTACCGGACGAAGGCCGAGTTCGACGAAAATTTGAAGCGCGACCCGATCATGCTCTTGCGTGGCCACATGCATGCGCACGGAGAGGTGACCGACGAGGAGGTCGCGCGAGATGGACGCCGAGGTGCGGGCAGTCTGCGAGGACGCCTGGCAGTTCGCGGACCAGATCGCCAGAGCCGCGGGCCGGAGGCGCTGCTGGAGGAATGTGACGGTCCTGTCGAGACGCGCCGTCGACATGACGTCCGGAAGCCGGCCGGCACGGCAGTCCGGCCCCTCGCTCGATCCCTGTGCCTGTCCTGACCTACCGCGACGCGCTCAATCAGGCGCTGCGCGAGGAGATGCAGCGCGATGACCGCGTCTTCCTCATGGGCGAGGAAGTCGGCGTGTACCAAGGCGCGTACAAGGTCTCCAAAGGCCTGCTGCAGGAGTTCGGCGAGCAACGGGTCGTCGACACGCCGATCACGGAGCTCGGGTTCGCGGGCGTCGGTGTCGGCGCGGCCATGGTGGGGCTGCGACCGGTCATCGAGTTCATGACGTGGAACTTCGCCCTGCTCGCGCTCGATCAGGTCGTCAATGCCGCGGCCAAGATGTTGTACATGTCGGGCGGCCAGTTCCCGATGCCGATCGTGTTTCGCGGGCCGAACGGCGCCGCGCTGCAGTTGGCCGCCCAACACTCCCAGGCGTGGGAGTCGTGGCTGATGCACATCCCGGGGCTCAAGGTCGTCACACCGGGCACTCCCGCGGACGCGAAGGGGCTGCTCAAGAGTGCCATTCGCGATGAGAACCCGGTGCTCGTGTTGGAGGGCGAGATGCTCTACAACACGAAGGGCGACGTTCCCGATGGCGAGCACATCGTCCCGATCGGCGTCGCGGACATCAAGCGCGAGGGTGACCACTGCTCGATCATCACAAACGGCAAGATGGTGCTCGTGGCCCAGCGCGCGGCTGATGAGCTCGCGAAGGAAGGTATCCGCGCGGAAGTGCTGGATCTGCGAACCGTCCGTCCAATGGACGTCGCTGCCATCACGCAGTCTGTGCGCAAGACGAATCGCGCCGTGGTCCTCGAGGAGGGCTGGGAGATGTGCGGCATCGGGGCCCAGGTGGTCGACTACATTCAGCGCGAGTGCTTCGATGAGCTCGACGCGCCGGTCCTTCGGGTACACCAGGCCGACGCGCCGATGCCGTACGCGAAGAATCTGGAACGCGCGGCGAAGCCCGACGCCGCCAAGACCGTCGCTGCCGTCAAACGCGTGATGTACCTCCCGTCGTAGCGGATCCCGCCATGGCCACCAAAGTGCTGATGGAAGCGTTGTCGCCCACGATGGAAGAGGGGCGCCTCGTGAGCTGGCACAAATCGGAGGGGGACGCGGTCAAGGCGGGCGACGTCCTGGCGGAGGTCGAGACCGACAAGGCAATCATGGAGCTGGTCGCGCGCGCGGACGGCGTGCTGCGCAAGCGTCTCATTGCGGATGGAGCGACCGCCCCGGTCGGACAGATCGTCGGCATCATCGCCGCCCCTGACGAAAACATCGATGCCCTCGTCGGCGCACCGCAAGCCGCCGCGGCGCCGGCACCGCCACCTAGTGCGGCGCCGGTTGCAGCCGCCGCGCCAGCTGCTGCGGTGCCGCCCGTTGCAGTGACCGCGCCGGCTCCCGAGGCGGCGGCACCCGAGCGGCCGGCCCCGTCGCTCGCCCCGTCGCAGCCAGTGCTTGGGGGGGAGCGCCGAGTCCGCGGCGCGAGTCCGATACCTACGACGCCGGGGCAGTCCCAGGGCGAAGCGTCGACGCCCCCGCAGGAGCAGGTGCCGGTCGTGGACCGGCGCGCCGCGGCGGACGCTCCATCGGGCGCGATTGCCCCGACTGGTGCGGGCTTGCCCGCCGCGAGCTCGCCGATCAACCGCCCAGCGCCGGGAAATGGCGGCCGGACCCGGTCATCCCCGCTCGCCAGGCGACTCGCCTCGGAACGAGGGCTCGATCTCCGTGCCATCGCGGGGACCGGGCCCAACGGCCGCGTCGTCAAGCGCGATGTGGAGTCCGCGCCAACTGCGTCGGCCGCCGCGAGCCGCTCCGGCCCGCGTCGTACCCGACGAATGGCGACTTCCACGATGTGGCACTGACCCAGATTCGAAAGACGATTGCCAAGCGCCTGGCCGAGTCGATCGGCCCGGTGCCGACGTTCTATTTGACGGTGGACCTCGACGTCGAGCGACTCGCGGAGATGCGCGCAGCGATGGCGGCGCAGGGCGAACCATTCAAGGTATCGGTGAACGATATCCTGCTGAAGATCGTCGCGGCGGCCGTCTCGCAGCACCCCGAGGTCAACGCGCATTGGCTGGGCGATAGGATCCGCTACTTCAACCGCGTGCATGTCGGCGTGGCCGTCGCGGTCGAGGACGGCCTGATCACGCCCGTAATCTTCGATGCAAACACCAAGGGTCTCCGCCAGATCGCCGATGAGGTGCGTGCACTGGCCGACCGGGCGCGCGCACGCCGGCTGACGCCCGATGAGTACACCGGCGCGACCATCTCCGTCTCGAATCTGGGTATGTTTGGGATCGAGCAATTCACCGCCATCATCAATCCACCGGAAACCGCCATCCTCGCAGTCGGCACCGTGGAGCCACGTCCGGTCGTGACCGACGGCGCGATCACCGTGCGCCGGCGGATGCGCATCACGATGAGTTGCGACCATCGCGTCATCGACGGCGCGACGGGCGCCCGGTTCCTGCAGACGCTGCGGCAACTGGTGGAGAACCCCCTCATGATGGTGTTTTGACCCCACGCTCGTGCCCCTGAGCGTGTCCTCACCAACCTGACTCTGAGAACGCATGGCCTCATACGACGTGATCTTCTTGGGCGGCGGTCCCGCGGGATATGTGGGCGCCATTCGCGCGGCACAGGTCGGACTCTCCGTAGGTGTCGTCGAGCGCGAAGGGCTGGGTGGCACCTGCGTGCTCTGGGGGTGCATCCCCGCAAAGGCGTTGCTCGAGAGCGCCTACGTCGCGAACAAGGTCCGCCACGCCGCTGATCACGGCATTACGACCGGTCCTCTCGCCTTCGATTTCGCGCCGGCGATGAAGCGCTCGCGTGCGATCAGCACGCAGAATTCCAAGGGCGTGGAGTTCCTGTTCAAGAAAAACAAGATCACGTGGATCAAGGGACAGGGCACCCTCGTCTCGCCGACCGCGGTCTCCGTAACCCTTGCCGACGGCAAGCAGGAGACCCACGAGGCCAAACGCGGGATCGTCATCTCGACTGGCTCTCGCGTAAAGGGTCTCCCGGCTGCCGGGCTGCCACTGGACCGCAAGACGGTGCTGTCGTCGGATGATGTGCTCGTGCTCGAGCACGCACCAAAAACGATGGCTGTTGTGGGGTGCGGAGCCGTCGGTTGCGAGTTCGGCGACGTCTTCGCCTCATACGGCACGCAGGTGACGATGATCGAGATCGCGCCATTGATGCTTCCACTCGAGGACAAGGACATCGCGGCCGAGCTCGCGCGCTCATTCAAGAAGCGCAAGATCGACGTGCTGATCAATGCCAAGGTGCAAGACGTGCAGATCCGCCCGGATGGCGTGTCGATGAAAGTGGATGCAGGCGGATCGCAGCAGTCGCTCACCGTCGAGAAGGTGCTCGTAGCCGCAGGTCGTGCCCCCAACATCGATGGGATCGGACTGGAGAAGCTGGGCGTGAAGCTGACCGATCGGGGCTTCATCCAGATCGACGACCACATGAAGACGTCGGTCCCAGGTGTCTACGCCATCGGGGACGTTGCGGGCCCGCCAATGCTCGCCCACAAGGGCGAGCGCGAGGGCATCGTTGTCGCCGAGACCCTCGCGGGCCTCCATCCTCACCTCGTGAACTACGGCAACATCCCCAACGCGACCTATTGTCACCCCGAGGTCGCATCGATTGGGCTGACCGAGGCGCAGTGCAAAGAGCGGCAGCTCGCGTACAAGGTGGGCCGCTTCCCGTTCTCGGCGAGCGGACGCGCGCGCACCGCGGGCGAGACCGAGGGGTTCGTCAAGATCATCGCGGACGCAAAGTACGGGGAGATCCTCGGCGCCCACATCATCGGCGCCCACGCGACGGAGATCATCCACGAGCTGGCCGTCGCACGGGAGAACGAATTCACCGTCGAGGAAGTCGACCTCGCCATCCACGCCCACCCGACGCTTTCCGAAGCGATTGCCGAGGCAGCGCTCGACACGATGGGACGGACCATCAGTGCCTGAGCTCTGGGTCTCCGACCTCGGCCAAGTGTCGTACGCCGAGGCGTTGGAGCTCCAGCGTGCGGTCGCGCGCGATCGCATCAGTGGCGCGATTCCCGAGGACGTGTTGTTGCTGGTGGAGCATCCGCCGGTGGTGACGCTCGGTCGCGCCAGCACATCGGCGGCTCACCTGACGGCGCCCGCAGCGCTCCTCGCGGCGCGCGGGGTCGAAGTGTACGAGGTCGAGCGCGGAGGCGACGTCACCTTCCACGGACCCGGCCAGCTCGTCGGCTATCCGATCATCGATCTCAAACGTCACCGCCAGGACCTGCACTGGTACCTGCGCCAGATCGAGGGGGCGCTGATCGATGCCCTGGCGACGCTGGGCGTTCCAGCCACGCGTCGCGCCGGCCTCACCGGAGTGTGGACGGCGACCGATCGCAAGATCGCCTCGATCGGGGTTCACGCCCGCGACTGGGTGACCTGGCACGGCTTCGCCCTCAACGTGACGACCGATCTCTCGTATTTCGACCTGATGGTCCCCTGCGGCATCCCCGGCGTCGAGATGACCTCGATCGCGCGCGAGCTCGGCGCAGCGCCGAACGGGGTCGCCGACGTCGTGGCTAACGCCGTCGCCGCCGGATTTGGACTTGTACCCGTACCTCGCAACATCGACGCGACGATCGGGCGTTGATTGGTGGGCCACGGTAGGTGGGCGGGCGGAAGCCCGCCCCGCATGTTGCTGCGGACGGCGCTACGCCTGGATTCGTCGACTTGCGCCGCAAAAGGCATGCGGGGTACTGCGGACGCGCACCGTCCCGCCGACATGTAGGGGCGGCATTCAGGCCGCCCACCTGCGCACTGCGACCAACCCCGCGATTTGTGCCACCCCAAACCCCAGACCCCAAACCCGTCGCTTCGGCGTATCTTCCCCCCCATGACGCTCAACCCCTCCCAGCAGGCCGCTGCAGCGCACGGCGACGGACCGCTACTCATTATCGCCGGCGCCGGCACGGGGAAGACGCGCACGCTCGTGCATCGCGTGGCGCACCTCATCGAGCGGGGCGCGACACCCGAGCGCATCCTGCTGCTCACCTTCACGCGCCGCGCAGCCCAGGAAATGCTCGGTCGTGTCGAGCGGATCGCCGGATCGGTCAGCCAACGGGTACACGGAGGCACGTTCCACGCGACCGCACATCGGTTGCTCCGGCGCTTTGGCCCGGCCGCCGGCCTGCCCGGCGACTTCACGATCATGGATCAGGAAGATGCGCAGGACCTCATGCATCTCTCGCGCGTGCAGTTGGGCTACGGCGACAAGACGAAGCGTTTCCCGAAGAAGGAAACGCTGCACCATGTCTACTCGCGACACGTCAACACCGAGATCCCCGTCGCCACGATCCTGAACGAGGAGTATGCCGCGTTCGCGGAGTATGTGACCGATTTCGGACGGATCTTCGTCGACTACACGCGCCGCAAGAGCGATCGCAATCTCGTCGACTACGACGACCTGCTCGTGTTCTGGGCGCTCGTGCTAGAAGCACCGATCGGTGCGCGGATCGCCGCGCTGTACGACCACGTGCTGGTCGATGAGTACCAGGACACCAACGTCCTGCAGGCCCGGATTCTCCGGGGTCTCTGCAAGACGCACAGCAACGTCACGGTCGTCGGCGACGACGCGCAGAGCATCTACTCGTTCCGCGGCGCGAGCTTCCGCAACATCCTGGATTTTCCGCAGCAGTTTCCCGGCACGCATCAGGTGACGCTGGAGCAGAACTATCGGTCCGTCCAGCCGATTCTCGACACGACCAACACGCTCATCGGTCGCGCCCGGGAGCGCTACAGCAAGACGCTGTGGACGACACGCACGGGCGGCGATCGACCATGGCTGGTCACGGCGCGCGATGAGGATGAGCAGACGCACTTCGTGGTCGATCGCATCCTGGAGCTCTACGAGTCCGGCACGCCGCTCCGCGAGATGGCGGTATTGTTCCGCGCGGGCTACATGTCGGCGGCGATCGAGATCGAGCTCGCGAATCGGAAGATTCCGTTCGAGAAGTGGGGCGGCCTCCGCTTTCTCGAAGCCGCGCACGTCAAGGATGTGCTCGCATTTCTTCGCGTACTGGAGAATCCGCGGGACGAAGTCAGCTGGTACCGGATCCTGTTGTTGTTGCCCGGCATCGGCGACCGCACGGCGCGCGCAGCGATCGGCGCGATGGCACAAGCTGCGTGGGAGTCGGCCGCGTTCGCGCGATATCCCGCCCCTCCTCGGGCGCGCGCAGCCCACCACGCACTAGTCATGCTGCTCGACGGGCTGCGGACGAGTGAGCAGTCGGTGTCGGTCAGCGCGGACATCGCGCGAGTCCGCCACCTCTACGACGACATCCTGCGGGAGCGCTACGATCAGGTCGAGCCGCGGCTCAACGATCTCGATCAGCTGGAGCGAGTCGCGAGTGGCTATCCCAGCCGGTCGGCGTTCTTGGCCGCGATCGCGCTCGAACCGCCATCCAACACCCACGATCTCGCCGTTGGTGATCACGAGGAGGAGGACGTCCTCGTGTTGAGCACTGCGCACTCGGCCAAGGGCAAAGAGTGGGACGCGGTGTTCCTGATCTGGGCCGTCGACGGCTGGTTCCCGACCTCGCGCGCCCTCAATGATGACGCCGGGCTCGAGGAGGAGCGACGGCTGATGTACGTCGCGCTCACCCGGGCGCGGCACCACCTGGCGGTCGTCTACCCGTTGCAGGTATACGGAAGCAGGCGTGGCGCCAACTATTCCATCGACCAGCTCTCGCGGTTCCTCGACCGCGGTGTCCGCGCCACAATGGAATCCGTCGTGGTCGGCCGTCCCGACCCCGAACCCACCGGGCCGTCACCGGTCGGGCCGCTGGATTTGCGTTCGGTGATGCAGAATCGGGATTGGGGCCTGGGAATCGGCGAGCGGCAGCACCGACGCCGTCCGCGTGACGCAGTGGAGCGGCGGGTAGGAGCGACGCACGCGTCGCCCGCCGTTGCATCGCCGCCGATAAATGCTGCGGTTACGGCACGTGGTGTTCCCCGACCCAGTTCTTCAGACCCCCAAACGGATCCCCCGTTTTCGCGCGGGCAATCCCTATGATCCGCTGCACCGACACGCGCAGGTCGTCATTCGACGCATGATAGACCGCGTCGAACTGGTCCAAGTCGGTCAGATATATGCGGCGTGCGAGGAGCGCTGCGTTGTCGAGACGCGCGCGCGCGAGCGCCTCCACGGGAATCGTTCGAATGCGCTGCGCGAGGCTCGTCGTGAGTGAATCACGCGCCTGGCGAAAGATCGTGTCGCGGGCGGCCAGCCGAGTGCCCCGTGACAGACTGTCTGTGCCGGGGTGAGCCCGAAACGCGGAATCCAGCTGATCGAACACCCGCCGCCAGAACGCGCCCAGAGTCTTTTCATCGGCCCACCGCGCCGCGGCCTGGCGAGCCAGCGCAGTATCGCCGCGCGATCGGAAAAACTGTTCCGCACCGCGCGCACCAACGAAGTTCGCGAACGACTCGTTGAAGACGGTCTCGCCCGCTCGCGTAGAAGGTGTTGTGCGTCGTCTCGTGAATGACCGTGTTGACCAGTTCAATGGAATCCTCGCTGCAGCGACGTCGAGACGATGGGATCGTCGAACCAGCCGAGGGTGCTGAAGGCAGGCGACGGCCGCACGTAGGCGTCGAACCCGAGGCGATGCAGATCGGCCGCCGCTTGCACGGCCGCCTGGAAGTCGAAGAACCCTTTGTAGGGGACGCGTCCGACGATCGGGAACCACCACGTGATCGGCTGCAGGCGATCGCGGTACGCACCCGAGAGCACCAGCACCAGGGTATCATGCTCGAGCTGCGTGTAGGTGCGTGAAGCTGCCCTTGACTCTCAACCCGATCGAATCCGCTGCGAACGCGCGCGCCGCGAGCACGAGCCTCGAGCTGCGTTCGGACATGCGCCGGCGTCCGCGGATCGGCGATCACGGCATCGATCGGTCGGCGCCGGGCAAGGATGCGCGCTTCGGCCCACGCCGCGCGTACCAGATAGCGCATCGTGGGGCTGACCAGTGATCCGGCGACCAGCGCCAGCACCGATCACGGCTCCCACAGCGCGCGCCTACGGCGCAGCGCTCGCCCTCGCCCGACCCTGTCGCGGCGGCTAATTTGCATGCCCCATGGGATTCGTCCATCTCCACTGTCATTCGGAGTATTCCCTCCTCGACGGCGCCAACCGGATCGATGACCTGATCGAGCGGGCTCTGGAGTTCGAGCAGCCCGCGCTCGCGATCACAGATCACGGTAACATGCACGCGGCCTGGGAGTTCCAGGAAAAGGCGAAGAAGGCCAAGCTCAAGCCGATCATCGGGATGGAAGCGTACGTCGCGCCCGGCGACCGCCGCCTCCGACAGCGGCCCGCGCCCGGCATCAAGCCGTACTTCCATCTCGTCGTGCTGGCGCAAAACGCCGTAGGATATCAGAACCTCGTCAAGCTGTCATCTCTGGGGTACCTCGAGGGCTTCTACACCAGGCCGCGAGTCGACCGCGAGCTGCTGGCGAAGCACGCCGAGGGACTCATCATCTCGTCGGCCTGCATGGCCGGCGAGGTTGCCGTGCACTTGCGGGCCCGTGACTACGACGCCGCGCGAGAAGCGGCGAGCCTGGTATGCGAACGCATTCCCGGGTCGTTACTACCTCGAGGTCCAGGCGCACAACTCGCCGGGCCAGCGCGAGCTCAACGAACAGGTCTTCCGCCTCGCCGCGGAGCTGGGCCTCCCGGTCATCGCGACCAACGACGCGCATTTCCTTCGCCGCGAGGACCACGATTCCCACGACGTCCTGCTCTGCATTGGCCTCGGCAAGGATCGAGCTGACGCAGACCGAATGCGGTACGACCGCGAATTGTACTTCAAGAACGCCACGGAGATTGCCGCGCACTTCCCCGACCATCCCGAGGTGCTGTCGCACACCCTCGAGATCGCGGACCGCGTCGACATTCCCTTCTCCAAGACGTACCGCGTCCCGTCGTTCCCGCTGCCAACGGGCGTCGTCTCCGAGAATGCGCTGCTCGTGCAGCTGGCGACGGAGGGCGCGAAAGCGCGCTACGGGGATCCACTGCCAGAAACGGCGCGCGAGCGACTGGAGTACGAGCTCGGCGTCATCACCAAGACGGGCTATGCCGGCTACTTCCTGATCGTCGCCGACTTCATCAGGGCCGCGCGTGATCAGGGAATTCCGGTCGGACCGGGTCGTGGATCGGCCGCCGGCTCGCTCGTCGCCTACGCGCTCCGCATCACCAATATCTGCCCTCTGAAGTTCGGTCTCCTCTTCGAGCGCTTTCTCAATCCCGAGCGGATTTCGATGCCGGATATCGACGTCGACTTCTGCTTCGAGCGCCGCGGAGAGGTGATCGAGTACGTGCGGCAGAAATACGGCCGCGACTCGGTGGGTCAGATCGTGACGTTCGGGACGCTCAAGTCCCGCGCCGTGATCAAGGACGTCGGTCGCACCCTGGGCTTTACGCCGGCCGAGACCGACGCGCTCGCCAAGCTGGTCCCCAATCAGCCGAATTACTCCCTGACGATCAGGGAAGCGACCGAGCAGATCTCGGAGATCCGCCGGCTATACGAGGGCGACGAGCGGTATCGGCAGTTGCTCGACTACGCGATGGCACTCGAGGGCCTCGCCCGTCACTCGGGCGTCCACGCGGCGGGCGTCGTCATTGCACCGGGCCCCCTCGATGATTACGTGCCCGGTCTTCACGACGACGACGAAGGGCGGCAGGCAATAGCGCGACGCGGAACGGCGATCGCGGGCAGTGCGGCGGGAGCGAGCCATGCGACGCCCGCCACCGAGCGGGCCGACGACGAGACGGTCGTCGTGACGCAGTACGACATGAACGCGCTGGAGAAGGCCGGCCTGCTGAAGATGGACTTTCTCGGCCTCACGACGCTGACGGTCCTCTCCGACGCAGTCGCCTCGATCCACACGCGGGCCGGCACGGTCATCGATCTCGACGCGTTGCCCCTCGACGACGAAGCCACCTACCGGATGCTCCGCAGCGGCCGAACGGGAGGCGTCTTCCAGTTCGAATCGCCGCTCGCCACCGATCTGCTGCGCAGCATGCGTTGCGACCGCTTCGACGACCTCGTGGCTTCGAACGCGCTCATGCGCCCCGGCCCGCTCGACACCGGCATGCACCGCGTCTTCGTGCGGCGCAAACGTGGCGAGGAACCGGTCTCGTATCCGCTGCCCGGAGCTCGCGCCGATCCTCGAGAGCACGCTGGGCGTGATCACGTACCAGGAACAGGTGATGCGCATCGCCCAGGTCCTGGCCGGCATTTCGCTCGCCGAAGCAGACGTCCTGCGCAAAGCGGTCGGCAAGAAGGATCCCGAGCTGATTCGCCTGGAGCTCGGCAAGTTCGTCGAGAAGGCCGTCGGCCGGGGGTATCCGCGCCCAGTCATTACGGACATTGCGGCGCAGATCGAGACCTTCGGGCGCTATGGCTTCAACCTCTCGCACAGTGTCGCGTACTCGATCCTCTCGTACCAGACGGCGTGGCTCAAAACGCACTATCCTGCCGACTTCATGGCCGCACTGCTCTCGTCGCAGATCGGCGATACAGATGCGGTCGTCAAATACATCAATGAAGCCCGGGAAGTCGGGCTCGAGGTGCTGCCACCCGATGTGAACGAGTCGGGCTATCGCTTCACCGTAGTCGCCGACCGCCGTTTGCGGTTCGGCCTCGGCGCGATTCGGAACGTCGGACGCGCCGCCATCGAGTCCATCGTGGCGGCGCGGACGCGTGACGCCCTTCACCTCGCTGTTCGATCTGTGCGCCCGCGTCGACCTCCGCATGTGCAACAAACGAGTCTTCGAGGCGCTGATCCACGCGGGAGCACTCGACTCGCTGGGTGGGCACCGGGCGCAATACCTCGCTGTCCTCGATCATGCGCTGCAAGACGCCGCCCTTCGCCAGCATGAGGCGACGACCGGCCAGGGCTCACTGTTCGGTGGGTCTATGGTCGATGACCAAGCGAACTCAACCGCTAGTCAGCACCATACCCACCCTCCCCTCGATGGCGCCGCTGGCGGAAGCGGAGCGGCTGGCCAGGGAAAAAGACGCCCTGGGGTTCTATGCATCGGGGCATCCGCTCGAACCCTTCAGAACGGAGGCCGAGCTATTCGCGACCCATACGGTCGCCCAGCTCGGCAACTGGGTCGGTGGCCCCCTCAAGCTGGCCGTCGTCGTGACCGCGATCAAACGCCAGGTTAGCAAACGGTCCGGGGCGGAGTTTGCCCGGTTGACAGTGGAGGATTTTTCGGGATCTTCCGAGGTACTGGTGTTTCCTGAGGCCTGGGCGGCGCTGTCTGACCGGGTCCGCCCGGAAGTGCCCGTCCTGCTCGAGGGTGGGTATTCGAGACGCGATCAGGGAGGCGACAATCCAACTTTGATTGTCGAAGCGGTAACGAGGCTGGCTGAGCTGCGCACTAACGGGCGTGTCGTCGTGGCGATAGACCTCGATCCGACGACCGCTGGTCCTGCGCTGTCTCCGCACGTGATGGCCGATGTTCGCGCGGTGGCCGAAGCCTATCCTGGCTCGGCGCCTCTGGAGGTGAGGTGGAGCGATGGCAATGGGATGCGGGTCCGATTCCGTTCGAGTTCCGCAGCCGTCAGCGCGTCACCAGCAGCCCTCAACGATCTGCGGGCACTCCTTGGCTCCGAGCGTGTACGCCTCGTGCGTGCGAATTGAGATCGTGAGCGACGTAGCGCATCGAATGATCGACCCTCGCGGTGGAGAACGCACGTCAGCGAATCCGGTCACGAGACTGGCCCAGGGACATGTGCGGGCGGGCTTTCGCCCGCCCGCGCCACATGCGTCGCCCTCCCCATCGTTCGCACGGCCCGTCGGATCGCGCGCCGTCAGCGCGTCCTGAGCGTTAGGCCACATGGCTACATCCGCCAATACCCTCGAATTCGAGCGGCCCATCGTCGAGCTGGAGCGACAGATCGACGAGTTGAAGAAGATGGCAGGCGATCAGCAGTTGCACGTGAGCGATGAGATCGCGCCGCTGGAGCGCAAGCTTACGCGAGTTGCGCTCCGAGATCTACCGCAACCTGACGCCGTTCCAACGCGTGCAGGTCGCGCGCAGCAGCAGGCGACCGTTCACGCTCGACTACATCCGCCTCGCCCTGACCGACTTCATCGAGCTGCATGGCGATCGCGCATTCCGCGATGACGCGGCCATCATCGGCGGGTGGGCTCGGCTCGACGGCGAGACGGTCATGGTGATCGGTCACCAGCGGGGCCGGGATGCCAAGGAGAACCTGCACCGCAATTTTGGCATGCCCCATCCCGAAGGGTACCGGAAGGCCCTGCGTCTCATGAAAATGGCCGAGAAGTTTCACGTGCCGGTGATCACGTTCATCGACACGCAGGGCGCATGGGCTGGACTGGGGGCCGAAGAGCGGGGCCAATCCGAGGCGATTGCGCGCAACCTCTATGAAATGAGCCGCCTCGAAGTGCCGATCATTGCCACGGTCATCGGCGAAGGCGGATCCGGCGGCGCGCTCGCACTGGGCGTGGCTGATCGGGTGCTCATGCTCGAGAACGCCGTCTATTCGGTGATCACCGTCGAAGGCTGCGCGATCATCCTATGGAAGGACGGCAAGAGCCCGGAGATGCGGGAGAAGGCGGCCTCGGCGCTCCACATCACCGCGCAGGATTTGCTCGAGCTGCGGGTGATCGATGAGATCGTGCCCGAACCCCCCGGCGGGGCCCAGGCCGACCACGAGGTGATCTCCAAGACGCTGCAACAGACTCTGGTCCGGAACCTGGACGACCTCAGACACCTCAAGCCCGACAAACTCGTCCGCCGCCGCCGCGAGAAGTATTTTAGGATGGGGCAATTCTCAGAGTAGCGCCAACGGCGGGGCCGCGGGCGCTGACGCGCCCGAGAGAGTAGACCCGCCGAAAGTAGAGACGGCGGTCGTCGTCTACTTTCTACTTTCTGTCCCTCTACTTCCTCGGGCGCGCCAGCCCCCGCCCCGTATCTCGCTCTTATGCATCTGATCGAAGTCGCATTCAAAGGCAATCGCAAAGAATTCTACGCCTGGGAGGGCGAGCAGCCGCCCCCGGTTCGCGCGTCGATCATTGTCGAAGCAGATCGCGGTGAGGACCTCGGCATCGTCCACGCGGTCGGCGACCACGCACAAAAGCGCTGCGTGGGGTGTTCGCACGGGTTGGGCGCGACCGAGCCGACGCGCAAGGCGCTGCGCGTTGCCTCGACCCGCGACGTCCGCCAGCATCGGGAGCTGCGCACACAAGACGAGGTCGCTCGGCAGAAAGCGGCGGCGCTCGTCAAGACTCACGGCCTCGTGATGAAGCTGTCGGACGCCGAGTGGCAGTGGGATCGCAAGAAGCTCACTTTCTATTTCACCGCGGACAGACGCGTCGACTTCCGGGACCTCGTCCGAGACCTTGCGGCCACCTTCCGCGCGCGGATCGAGCTGAAGCAAATCGGCGTGCGCGATGAAGCGAAACGACTGGACGGCGTCGGGCGGTGCGGTCGGCAGTTTTGCTCAGCCTCGTGGCTCCCCGAGCTGCGACCGGTCAATCTCGGCGTGGCCAAGGACCAGCACCTGTCGCTCAACCCATCGCAGATCTCCGGCGCGTGCGGGCGACTCATGTGTTGCCTCCGCTACGAGCACGAGTTCTACGTCGAGAGCCGCAAGCGCTTTCCCAAGGAAGGAAAAACGCTGGTCACGCGCGCAAGGCGAAGAGAAAGTCGTCGCCAACGAGATCTTCAATGAGCGTGTCACCCTTCGCTCGGCCGAAGGAGAGGCTCGAGTCATGCCGCTCGCCCAGCTGCGGCGCGAGCTTGCCGCCGCCGGCCAGCCGCTCGCCGGGCCTGACGCATTCGACCGCCGATCCGACGGATCTGGCGGCGACGTTGACAGAGTCGAGCGACCTGGAATCGGAGCTCGGCAGCGAGGCGAGCGAGTCGTACGAGAGCGTCGAGACATTCGAGCTCGAGGCCGACGAACCGACGGCGCGCCGATCGTCGCACGCGCGGCGAAAGCGCGCCCGCAGCGCGGCGCCTCGAGAGCCGGTGCGCCGGCGTGCTGCCGGGCGCGGCGAAGCGAGCAAGCGGTCGCCTGCGCGCAGCCCCCGGGCCGCAGAGTCGAGAGACCCCAGCGACGTCCGACCGCCGCGCGCTGCGCCGGCTCAGACGCCGGTACCGGACGCGCCGTCGCCCGACCCGCAGCAATCGACCGCGGCCAGCCCGGCGAGCCAGACCGCGGCGGGCAACTTCTCCGCGTCGTCGTCGAGGGCGTCGCGGTGGACGTCGCGGCCGCGGCAAGGGCGGCGCCGAACGGCAATGGCTCGCCCGGTCCAGATGGGCAGAACGGGCCAAACGGGTCCGGCGGTCCGCCGACCCCGCCACCACCGGACGCGTCGTGAGCCAGCCGTTCTACATCACGACGGCGATCGACTACGCGAACGGTGACCCGCACTTGGGCCATGCAATAGAGAAGATCGGCGCCGATGCCATCGCGAGGTACCACCGGCTGCGCGGCGACGACGTGCATTTCCTGATCGGCATGGACGAGCACGGGCAGAAAGTCGCCCAGGCAGCGGCCGCCGAGGGGCTGTCACCTCAGGCGCTCACCGACCGCGTGGCCGACGTCTTCTCCGGCCATGTGGGAGCGGCTTCGCATCTCCAACGATCAATTCATCCGCACGACGGCGCCCGAGCATCGCGCGGGCGTGCACGCGCTCATCGAGCGGATCTTCGAGCGATCGCCCGACGACTTCTATCAGAAGACCTACGCGGGGTGGTACTGCGTTGGGTGCGAGGCGTTCAAGACCGAGGCGAGATCGAGGACGGGCGGTGTGTGTTGCACCCCACGCGGACACTGGAGTGGGTCGAGGAGCGGAACTGGTTCTTCCGCCTCAGCCACTACACGCGATTTCCTCCGCGCGCACTTCGCCGAGCACCCGGACTTCCTGGCTCCGGAGAGTCGCCGCAACGAGATCCTGGCGCTGTTCGACCGGAGGGCTCGAGGACATTTCGGCCAGCCGAGCGCGGCTCGGCTTGGGGGATTCCCTTCCCGCGCCCAACCGCGGACGGCGAGCCACAAACGACATACGTGTGGTTCGACGCGCTCCCCAACTACCTGACGGCGACCGGCTTTCCCGACGCCGATTTCGCGCGGCGCTGGCCGGCGCAACTCCACGTGATCGGCAAGGACATCACGCGTTTCCATTGCGTGATTTGGCCGGCGATGCTGCAGGCGGCCGATCTGCCGCTGCCGGAGCGCGTCTGGGCACACGGCTTCGTGACGCTGGCCGGCGGCGAGCGATTCAGCAAGTCAGCGGGCGTTCGCGTGGAGCTCGCAGAAGCCATCGAGCGACACGGCCCGGACGCCTTCCGCTACTTCATGCTCCGCGAAATCCCGTTCGATGCGGACGGCGCATTCTCGTGGGAGCGCTTCGACGAGCGTTACACGGCGGATCTCGCCAACGCGTTCGGCAACCTGTTGAGCCGAACTGTCGCGATGGTAGAGCGATACTGCGCTGGTACTGTCCCGCCAGGTCGGCCAAACGAGGTCGATGCTGCGGACTCAGCCGACTATGAGCGCTATCGCCAAGCCATGGATGGAGGCCGCGGATACCTGCTCCATGAAGCCTTGCGGCACGTCTGGCTGACGGTCGCCCGGGGGAACGAATACGTCGACCGCCAAGCACCGTGGAAGCTGGCCAAGGACCCAGCGCAGCGACGCGGCGCTCGACGCAGTGCTGGCCACGCTCGTTCGCCAGTTAGCGCGCCAGGCGATCCACCTCGCGCCGTTCATGCCCGACCGCGCCGAGGAGGTCTGGCGCCAGCTCGGCGCGCCCGGGCTCGGTTCACGACCAGCGCATTGGCGAGCAGGCGGCGCCGCTCGATCCCACGGGGTGGAAGGTCGTCGCGCGGCGACCCGTTGTTTCCCAAGGTCGAAACGGCGGGGTCAGGAGTCGGGACCAGGGGGCCAGGGACCTAACCGTAACGCGGCCACTGCCCTATCGTAGGCGTTCCTGGCCTCGCCGGTTGCGTGTCCAGCTCCTGGCCGCGCGGTGCAGCCCGATTCCACCAACCCGCCATTACGCCGCGGTCAGATCTATCACTTTCTACCGCATCCCGTCCTGGCGCCAACGACGGGACAGGGCGGTCCCGACGCCCATCGTACCCCCGCGGGGCGTTGCGACTCTGCGACGTCTCGCCGAGCGCGGCTTGGACTGTTTGGCGTTCCTGGCCACTGGGATTGCGTTGAGTGGAGGAGCTCGGGATGGCGGGTCGCAGTTGGACGGTTGTGGTGGTGCCGAGCGGCAGCGACGCACCGCGCACGCTCGAGATCACCGAGCGCGGTGTCAGCGCGGCGCTGTGGGCGCTCGGCACGCTGCGTGGGCGCCGGCATCGTCGCCGTTGCGGTCATGGCCATCCGCCTCAGCACGATGCCGATCTTCGCGGCGTTCATGACGCCGGCCGACCGGCAGCTCGCCGAGCTGCGGACGCCACATGGCGGAGCTCCGCGACACGATCGCGATCATCGACAAGCGCGACGCGGAGATCCGGCTGCTGGCCGGACTGCCCGACCCGGATTCCGGGCTCGTGGCCGCCCAGTTACCGCTCGACGTGGACACGCTGATCGTGCGCGCCAACGCGCTGTCCGCGAGCTTCGCGGCCGTCTCGACGTCGCTGTCCAAGAACAACGAGCGGCTGTCGGCTACGCCGTCGATCATGCCGACGCGGGCTGGCTCTCGAGTCAATTCTCGCTCGCCCGGTTCCATCCGATCCTGCACCGCACGCGGCCGCACGAGGGCATCGACGTCGCGGCGCCCTATGGCGCGCCCGTGGTCGCACCCGCGGCCGGCGTCGTGACGCGCATCAGCCACCAGACCGGCTACGGCCTCGTGCTCGAGATCGATCACGGCAACGGCATCGAGACCAAGTACGCGCACCTGTCGCGCGTGGTGGTGCGCGAGGGCCAGCGCGTCACCCGCGGCCAGCCGATCGCCGCCGTCGGCAACAGCGGTCTCTCGACCGGACCGCACCTGCACTACGAGGTGCACGTCAACGGCAAGGTCGTCGATCCGCTGACGTACGTGCTGCCCGGCGCGATCCCGGACTGAGGCCGGCGGCAAAGGCGGGGTTGGGGTCTCGGCGTCCAGCAACAACGCTGAGGGCCAGCCGCAGTCATCGCGACTGGCCCCCTGCGTTTGTTGCAGTTACCCCAAACCCTGAACCCGCTTTTCCTCTAGCTACACTGCGGCGTGATGTTGCCGTTTCGTGCACTGTTTCGCCGACCGGGATCGGCTGACCATCGTGTGCATGTCGGTCATCCCACGTCGTCGTGTATTCCGCCTGCAGCCCGTAGTTCCGGATCATGATCGTGCGGTACTCGCCACTCTCGAGGAGTTCGACGACCGGAACTCGTGGAGGACTGCTTTTGGATCGCGGCAAACGTGCCGGGCGCGACGGGTGCCGCGTGCGCGGCCGAACGCACCGCGTTGATCAGCGCGATCGCGTTGGCGTTGTTCCCCAATCCGAGTTGAATCGCCGCATCGATGAGCACCATCTCCTCGTTGCGGATGATCGGCATCGGGAGAGGTCGCGGCCGGGTACGTCCCAATCGTCTGTTGCAGCGAGACGACTGAGTCGTAGGTCGGCTGGCCCGGAGAGGCGATGTTGGCGATGACCTTCCCAGCACGCATGTCGCCCGGATCCGCGAGGATCTCGTTGACCGCGGAGTCGAGCACGAACATGGTGGTGAGACTGGCCAAAGTACGGATTGGGCTGGTCGCCAGACGCGCCGCTGAACGTGTGATACACGCCGAACGGATCGGTGAAGTCCGCCGGCGGTCGTCTGCACGTATTCGACGACTCCTCCGTTGAACATGAAGACGCCTTGGCCGCCGCTGTCCGCACTGTCAGCGCCGCCGGTTCAAGAGCCCCGGGCCTGAGGCTCGGTGCCGTGGCCGCCGACGCGCGCGCAACCGCGTACGCAGTACTCGAGCCCCGCCTTCGCACGGAGCGCTCGGTTGAAGCCGGCGAACGTCCCGGCAGGTTCGCTGGTCCGGCCAGGCTCGCCGCCGTCGAATCCAGGCGGCAGGATGACCGGTAGCGGCCCAGTTTCGCCTGCGGGACCCGTGTCCAGATCCTCTTCTCCCGAATCCAGCATGCCGCGATGTCCGCCCACACGTCCTTGTTACAGAGAATGGGCGCCGACGCTGCCCGCTGGGCATGTCGATCCCGTAGACTCGGCACGCCGTTGGTGTCACGCGTTTCCGCCAGGCAGCATCATGTTGTACGCCTTCACGTCTGCGCGATGCCTTTGATCAGCGCTCGCATCGCTCGCCGAATACGCGGGCGTCACGTTCGGGACGTTGGTATGATGAGATTCGCGTTCTTGGCGACACGGAACATGTTGTCCCATACCACGCCGCCGTAGAAATCGCTGTTGGGAATCGTGCCGCCATTGCCCAGCCATTCCGTGATGATACGCGACTGTCGGTGTTCACGAAATTTCCCGCGTCGCGGTCGAACGACGACATCGCCTGGATATAGTAGAACAGTCGGTCCCGCTCGCCGTCGATCCGCGAGTGGACGAGAGAATGCCCGTGATCTGCTGTTGGATGGCCGACGGCGACTCCGGGTTGATGCTCGGCGACTGGTAGTTCGGAACCGCCGGGTCCTTGCACGCGGCGAGCCCGCACAAGGCGGCCGCCGGCGACGGCCCTCGGGCCAGCCGCGCCCACACCGCGGTGCGCTGCTCGACGTCCGCCGCGCAGCGACAGAATAATGTGAGTCATGGTCAGAATCCCAAGTCGAGGGAGATGAAGAAGCTCCGTGCCGGCGGATACGGCGTGACCTCCTGGCCACGGCCACTTGCTGGTGCCGAAGTTGCTGACCTCGGGGTCGAGCCCCAGGTAGTTCGGGTAGCATGAGGATCAGGTTGCGTCCGGAGAGCTGCAGCCGAGCGTTCCGCAGAACCGCGGCCCACGATGTTGCGCGAGCCACCGAGCGGCAGATCGTACTCGAGCGTGATCTCGCGCAGCTTGAGGTACGACGCCGGCTCCGCGTACGGCGGCCCTGAAACCCGTGGTTGATCGCGCGATCCGCGGTTCGCCGCGGCCGTGTCCGCCAGAGACCCGGACCGAAGTCGAAGTACTCCATCGTCAGGTTCGCCGTCGTGCCACGCCTTGACCCAGTCGAACAGGCCGTACAGGTGGAAGCGCTGGAAGTTGAATTCGTTGCCCCAGCTCGCAAGTGAATCCGGCTGCGCAGTCACCGGTCCCCTCGGGGACGCCCTGCGCGTTCGTGAAATTGGTGTTCACGACCCACGACACCGACTTGCCCTGCTGATGTCATTAGCTGCCGAAGAAGCCGCCGAACTGATGCACCGGCGCGAACGCCGGGACCGGCAGGAAGTCCACGTTGCTGTAGTTGCGCGTGAAGTCCCGTCGACATCCACGTCAGTCCCTTGCGCATCTGGATCGGCGTGACGGCGAGCGACATCTCGATGCCCTTATTCGTGAACTGGCCGCCGTTGAACCACTGCGCGTCGTGTGCCCGAGCTCGGCGCGACCTGGCCTGCAGCAGCAGGCTGCTGATGCGCTTCTGGTACACGGTGAACCCGAACTGCGCGCGCGACTTGAACATCGTCGCGTCGAAGCCGGTCTCGATTTCGGTGTTCGTCTCCGGCTTGATGTTCGGGTCGTTGGATGACGAGTCGGTGTGAAGACAGCCGGTTGCGCCCGCGTCGTGCTGCAGCGTCAGGTCGTTGAAGCCCGTGTACCGAACGCCGTAGTTCGGGTCCGTTCCCGACACGCCCGTACGCGGCACGCAGCTTGAGCTCGTCCAGGAACCCGACGAACTGCGGGACGCGATACGACGCGCGTACTTCGGATAGGCGTAGTACTTGTTGATGTCGCCGTTGTTCGTGCTGCGCTCCGCCGTCACACCGGCGGTCAGCGCCAGGCGCTGGTCGAGCGTCAGGAACTGCTCCTGCGCATAGAACGACATCGTCGCGATCCGCCGGCGGGTGTCGAACACGCGCTGCACCGCGCCCGCCGTCGGCGTCGAGATCCCGGTCGGCAGGTCCTGGCCGACGTCGTACGGGTTGTCAGGGTGCGCTGGTCGCGGAGCCAGCCGATCGACGTCGTGGCGTCGAATTGTTGCGACCCGACGTGAGGTGATGCACCAGGTTCACGACGTAGTTGAGGTACGTTGGTGTTGCCCGACAGGTTCGTCACCGTGCCATCGGAGCGACTTGTGCTGCTCGATCTGCAGTTGCGGCGGCGAGTAGAAGCGGTCGCGTCTGGTTGCGCGAGGTCGGCGCCGCCGAGCGCCGTGAACTGCAGGCTCTGGTGCTCGGTGCTGAACATGTGCCAGCTCGATGTTGCCGCCGCCGATGAACCGGTTGACTTTTTCCGGCGTCTGGATCTGCGCCGCGTCGGCGAACGCATTGCCGAGCCCGTACGGATTGTTCCGTGGCCACCGTAGTTCGCGCTCGCGGTCTGTCTGAGTTCAGTTGAAGAACTGCGGCGTGAACGAGAAGACGTCGTACGGCGCGATGCCGACGTTGTCGTTGCCGGTGACGCCGCGCCGGTCGTGCGAGTGCGCGATAGTACAGATTCGCGGTCGCCGTGATCGCGTTCGACGAGCGTCTGCGTCATGTTCGTCCGGGTCGCCTGCTTGTTGTATCCCGTGTTGAGCATGATGCCGTTGTCGTACTTCGTCGTGGCCGGACAGGAAGTACTGGGTGCTGGCTCTGCGCGCCGCGCACGCTGAGGTCGCTCTCGTAGGACGCCTGGCCGCCGCCGAACAGCTGGTTCTGATAATTGCAGTTGCACTGATAGGTGCCGGCCGGCATCGTCGCCGCCGTACCCGAACTCGTCGTCCACCACGCCTGCGCGCTGGCGCAGCGTCGGGAATGTCGGAGGCCGTAGCGTGTTCGCGTCGGTGAACGTGTCCGACTTGCCGCGTGAGGTCCCACTGCGGCCTTGCCCGGCGCTGCCCTTCTTCGTCGTGATCACGACCACGCCGGAGCGCCGCCCGCGATCCGTAGATCGCGGAGGCCGAGGCGCCCTTCAGCACCTGAATCGACTCGATGTCGTTCGGGTTGATGTCGGCGATGCGGTTCGGGCTGTTGTCCTGCTGGTCCTGCATGATGCCGTTGTTGCCGGCGCCGGTGATCGCGTTCGCGCCGGTGTTGATCGTCTCGTTGTCGACCATGACGCCGTCGATCACGTAGAGCGGCGTAGGCGTCTGGCGTTGATCGACGTGATGCCGCGGATCTGGATCTGCATGCCGCCACCCGGCGCGCCGCCGTTGTTCTGCTGGATCTCGCGCGCCCGGGATCTTCCCCTGCAGGGCGTTCTCGATCGTCGGCGCCGGCACCTGGTTGATCTGATCCGTGTTGACCACCGTGACTGTCGTTCGGCGAGTTCTGCGACGAGATCGTCGTCGCCGCGCCGGTGATGACCTGCGCCTCGAGCTGGAGGACGTCCTGCGTCATCGCGATCGTGACCTCGTCCTGATCGGCCGCCACCGGCGCCGTCGCGGGCTGGTAGCCGATCCGTCGTGCGGTCAGGGTAACGGCCGTCGCGGCGACGCCGTTGATCCGGAACGTGCCGCTGTCAGTCGTCGTTGCTCCCAGCTGCGTCCCGGTCACCAGCACCGCGACCCCCGGCACCGGGGCATGGGTCCCTGCGTCCGTCACCCGACCCGTGAGCGTCCGTTGCGCCTGTGCCGTGGCCACGACGGCGCACACGCCGATCGCCACGCCCAAGAGCTGGCGCCCGATACGGGGCACTACTCCCACCACGTTTGTGTTCACGTACTCCTCCCGTGTCGACCCCCTACGAAGGAAAGAAGACCCAGGTCACCCCGCTCGATCATCACCCACGACCGACTATCCAGGAAACCCGGGCAGGATTCGCGGGAGTCTGACTGGTCGACAAACGGATGTCAAGCGCGCATCACTAGATCTGACAGCGACATAACGGCCCTCACCGGACCAGATCGGCACGCAAACAGGCAAGTCGCATATGTAATGCATAGATGTGCAGAGCCGGTCCCCTTGTATGCAATGGAATGCATGGGTTCTGCATATCAAATGATCTGCGGACGTCTCAGCAGAGCCTGCCAATTAAGCTTTCGTGAAAAGCAGGTTAGACCAAGGGGCAGTGGACGAAAACGGCGCTAGACGCGCCCCGGGGCTGAACGCTACGAGCAGACGCTGGACGCTAAACGTGCAAACCTCGAGGCCAGCCAGGGTGCATCCCGGCCGGCCTCGAGGTTTGTCTTCCTAACGTCCAACTTCCAGCGTCGAACGTCTAGCCCTTCAACTACTCGGCGTCGAGAAATTCACCTTCGGCGCCTGCTGGGCTTCGCTGGTCGCGTTGAAGTAGGCGTGCGGTTTGGCACCAATGGCGCGCGCCGTCAAGACCTGCGGGAACTGCCGAATGTAGGCGTTGTACGCCTCGACCGACTGGTTATAGTCGCTCCGAGATACCGCGATCCGGTTCTCGGTCCCCGTGAGCTCGTCCTGTAGCCGCAGGAACGCCTGATCCGACTTGAGCTGCGGATAGGCCTCTGCCACCGACCGATTGAGGATCGTGACCTGCGACGATAGTTGGAGATTCGCGTCAGCCTCTTTCTGCGGGTCCTTGGTGGCGATCGCGTCGGTGAGCCCCGAGCGGGCCGCTGCCACGCCCTTGAACACGTCGAGTTCCTGCTTCGCCTGCCCACGCACCGTCTCGACCAGGTTGCCAATGAGATCGCTCCGGCGCTGCAGCTGGACCTCAATGTTGTGCTGGTTCTGATTCGCCTGCTCGTCGAGGTTCTGGATCGTGTTGTAGCCACACCCGAGCAGCATTTGGGTAGCGCTTGCTACTGCGAGCGCACGTAGCCACCGAGCTTTCTTCCCCGTCCCCATACGGTCCGCCCCCTTTTAGGTCGAACGTCGAACGTCCACCCTCACTCACTCGCCACGAAAACTGAGTTGGACGACGTACTTGCCTGGTTTGATAGTCGCATCGCCCAGCTTCCAGGCCAAGCGGGCCTTCTCGTTCAGACACTGATTGACCTGTTCGCCAGGGGCCTTCGCCGACCATCGCGAGTTCGCGACCTTGGCGTCTTCCACGCTGTTGTCGGCGATCGTGACTAGCACGGCCACGCCTCCCCTGAGGGACGGGTCGGCCTTCTGGCCGAACTCTTCATAGCAAAAGCGTGTGAATGCCTGCTCACGCTGCACCGACGCGAGCAGCGCCGGAGGCGCAGGCGGATAGTCGGGCGGCGGAACGTCGTATTGCGGCTTCGGTCGAGTAAAGGTATCCGGCGCCGCCGGCGGCAGAGCCGTTTGTACCTTCGACAGGTCGGTGGGCGTCGTGTCGGCCGGCGGCGGGGCGACCGCCACGGTGGACACCGGCGGGCTCTTCTTATCGCCCTGGCAGGCGACAATGGCCGCAGTGAGCGCCAACCCGATCAATGGCCACCGTACGTACGCGTGCATAGCAAGCCTCGTCATAGACATAGGGGGAAGTGGGCCGGGCTGCTGGTCTTGGACGTCCTGCCCCCAGCGGGGCACTACGTCCATTACTACAGGACGGTTCCACCATCGTCTCACGTCACACCGGGTCCCCCTCTCCCCTCTCCCTCTCTCGGGGCGCGAAAGCGCCCGTCCCATGCGCTGGCCAGCGGTCACCAACTGGCGCCCCCACCACCACCGCTCCCCCCGCCTCCGCCTCCGAACCCGCCAAATCCGCCGCCTCCCCCTCCCCCTCCGCTCCATCCGCCGCCACCACCCCAACCGCCACCGCCTCCCCAACCGCCTCCATAAGGAATGAAGATCGGCAGACACCCGCGACGCCCACCCCCGCGCCGAGCAATCGAGCTCAGGATGATGAAGATCACCAGCAGCAGGAAGAACAGTGCCTGGGGCGGGATCCCGCGGCCTTCCTCACCCGAGCTGCCGGATACCGGCGCCAGCGCAGGCAGTGTATTGGTGTAGGTGAAGTGATACTCGTTGGCAAAGCGCTGCGCCGTGGAATCGGTGACGAGCTCCAGCCCCGCCCCGTAGTTCTGCGTGCGGAAGTAGGGGATGGCCGCGCGACACATGTCGCCCGCGTCCGCATCGGTGATGAAGCCTTCTGTGGCATTTCCCGTGGTAACGAAGCAATGCCCACGCCCGTCCGAGCTTGTCTCCTTTGGCACGAGCAGGATCACTGCTCCGGCGTTCCGGGCGGTATCGCCTGGATTCCCCTTCTTCCCCACACCCCATTGGCGCAGAATGGTCAGGGCAACATCGGCCGGCGCTCGATCGCCAATGTCCGCGAGCGTCACGATCGCGATTTCCCCCGGCGATTTCGTCTGTACCTGCTGCGCGACTGCGTTGATATGCGCCGCGTTCTCTGGCGGGATGACGTTGGCGTAGTCGTTGAGGAAGTTCGTCGGCCGCGGCGGGATCTTGATGGCCCCCGGATTGAGTTGCGCGTGCGCGACCGCCGGCGCCAGCGCAGCCAACGGTACCAGGAGGGCCGCGATGAGCCACGCGCCATGACGTCCCGACCCGTCAGCGCGTGGACGCGTGCGTCGCCCTCGCGACTCATTGCTAGCCAAAGTCACGTCGCTCCTGTGCCTGTTGCGCGTTTCGGCTCCCTGAGTCCCCAATGCGGAGTCCCAGCCCTCGTCTGCGTCGCTTGCTCCACCGGCAAGCCCCAAATAGCTTCGCCCGCTCGAATGCCGATGAGCTTCGGAGGTGTTGCTTTGCGCCACAATCTCAGACGCTGGGGCGCGGCCGTAGCGCTGGCGGCGATCGCCTGCGGTCAGCGGCGCGACCACGCCCCGCACGGCGGTTCTGGCGAGCGAGCACACATCGAATGGTAGCGGGAGTCACGACACGGTGCTAGCTGTGCGCGACGCCCCCGTGCAGCCTCGGTCGCCCGCAGCCGAAAGCGCCGCCGTGCTCGACCAAGCGTTCCAAGCAGCTCGTTCGGCCGTCAACGCTGAGGCGTACGCGCTCGACACCTTCCCAGTGATCGCGCGCCATTCGGGTGACTACGCTCGGCGGTTCGAATGCCCTCCGCCGTGCGACGCTCTCTGCCGACAGCCTCCGCCGAGCGAGAGACCACGAGCGAGCGCTCGCGGCGCGGGCGCTGACGCGCCCGAGAGAGTAGAAGCACAGAGAGTAGAAAGTAGACGAGGGACCACGTGGTCTACTTTCTACTTTCTGAGGTCTACTTTCTCGGGCGCTTTAGCGCCCGCGTCACGCTCCCCGAAGCAACGCGGACGGCTGTACGGACAACGCCCGTCGCGCGGGCATCCACGTCGCGACAAGGCCCATCACCACCATCGCGAGTACCGCCCCGGCCATGACCAGTGGATCACGCGGCGTCGCTTGGTACACAATGGACGACAGCACGCGACTCGCCAGGATGCCGAGAAGCAGACCCGCCGTGGACCCGAGGGTCAGTGATCTGAATGCGCGTCCCAGGGCCGCTTGGAGCACTTCCGTGCGCTGGGCGCCGAGCGCGACACGAATACCCAATTCTCGCAGGCGTTTGCTGACCGAGTAGGCCGCCGTGCCGAAGATGCCTGTGATCGCCAGCATCGCGCCCATCAACCCGAGCACACCCAACGCCTAACGTCTAAGGACTAACGTCTAAGTTCTGCCTATCTACTAAAGTTGAACGAAAACTCGAACGTGCCCCGCGCCCGCGCTCGACGGCGGGAACTGCCACGCACGCGCCTTCTCGAGGATGCAGCTCTCGGCTTGCGCCGATCCCGGACCTGACCACGTGCGCCGGCTGACCTTGGCGTTCGTGACCGTACCGTTCACCGCCAATGTCAGCGCGACGGTTACCGACCCGGCAAGGTCGGGGTTCACCTTGAAGCCGTACTCATCGTAGCAGAATCGGAGTTGCGACTCATGCTCGCGGACCGATGTCCCCAACTCGCCGACGTCGCGCGTCGGGCCGCCGAACCCTGCCACGTCGATCGCCCTCGGCGCCGACACGCTCACGCCCTCGTGACCGATGCCGCCACCGCCGTTCACGCCGCCGATCGCGCCCACGGCCCCCGCGCCACCCATGTCGCTGCGCCCCGGCGTGCGCACGCCCTGGCCCCCCTGGCCATATGCCAGTACGGTCTTGCCGACCGCCTGCCCCGGCTTGGGCGCGCCCGCGTCGGCGACCGCCACGCCGCGCAGCACGTTGGAAACGTCGCCGACGGGCCCGTTCTTGGGCGCCGCCCCGCCGAACGCAGAGCCGAACGCGGCCGCACGCTTCGCCTCGACGCTCCGCGGCCGACGGCTGCGGCTTCGGCGCTGCGGCGCGGTGCCGGCGCCGCCGCGGCCGGCGCCGCCGCCACCGGCCTCGGGCTTGGGCGGAGCGGAGGCGGCGCCTCGAACTTCACCTTGATCGGACGCTCCTCCGCTGGCAATAAATGGGTTACGTCCGTCGTCGGCCCGAAGATGACCAGCGCGATCCAGAGGACCCCGACCACGCCGGAAATGACCCACGACCCGAGAAGGCCCCGACCTTCCTCGTCGGCCAGCTCGTAGCGCAGGTTGCGCGTGAACGTCGCCTCATCGCGCGGGCGCGGGACGACTCGACGCGGCGTGGCGTGGTCCGGCGCTCAGCCTGCGGCATCGCCCACCCGCTGCACCTGGAGTGACATGTTCTCGAAACCCGCCATGCGCGCGGTCTGCATGATCCGCGACAGCAGATCGTAGCGCATGCTGCTGGTCGCCCTGAATCGCCAGCTGGCGTTCGACCGGCTGGTCCGACGGCCTACCTGGCCACCGACCGGATCGAGTCCGCCTTGGGCGTGCAGCGCGGTATACAGAGCCGGAATCAACAACGGCTGTCCGGGTCATTGGACTCCGCCTGCGCGGCGTCCAGCGGTGTTCATGACCGGCGCACCGGCCAGCGTCACCTGCCTGCCGACGCCGAGTGTCAGCTGCTGCAGCGCGTTGGTGCCGACGCGTGCTTCCGGCAGATTCACCCCGGCGACCACCGGGCGCGAGCTCTCCAACCGTCGCGGTCGACGAGCGCAAAGAAGACGATCGACACGAGCGTATCCACGAGCGGAACGAGGTTGAGCTCCGCCATCTTGAACTTCTGAAATTGCTTCGCGCGCCGCATCTCGCGGGCAGCGCGCGCTCGGCTGATCTGCTGCGCCATGGCTCAGGCTCCCCCGGCCGCCGCTCACCGGGCCCGCCCGCGCGCGTGTGCCCAGCGCCACGTTCGGGTACCGGGCCAGCTTCAGCCGCTCGAGCACGTGCACGACATCGTCGTAGCTCACCTCGTCCGCCGGAATCACCAGCACGTCGTTGTTCTGCGGATACTGCTGGTGGATGTCCTGCATCACCGCCTGCAGCGTGTCCGAGCCGTTGCGGTGAGCCCGAGGATCTCACGGCGGAAACCGCCCTCGCCCGAATGCTCGATCACCATGCGGTCCGCTTGGAGCCGCACGGCGAGCAACAGGTTGAGCTGGTCCTTCTCCGCGCTCGAGTGCTGCCGGCTGCTGAGCCGTCACCACCATCGGCGGAAGGGCGAGATCGAACGACGTGAGCTCCGCCAACAGGCCCTGGTATGAGACGAGACTGAAGAACACGATCGATGTGAGCACATCGATCAGCGGCACCAGGTTGATGCCACCGTGGCCGAGCGTCGATGTCGCGCGCTCAGCTCGGCGGAGCTTGGCTCGGTGAAACCGTGATGCCGGCATGGGGGCGGCTAGGAGCGGGCCGTCGACGCTGAGCGTCGCTGCGCGCGCCGATCGCGCGCGCTAACGCCCGATCCGAACGTCGGGGCGCTCCACCAGCGCGTTGATCAGTCGCACGGAGAACTCGTCGACCTGCTCGATGATCTCTTCGGCCTGGGACGCGAGATAGGAGTGCGCCAACGTCAACGGAATCGCCGTCGCCAGACCGAACCCGGTGGCGTTCAGGGCGATCGCGATACCCGCAGCCAGCTTGTCGGACCGTTGCGCCGCGGATGCCGCCGCCACCGACGCGAATGCCGCCTTGAGTCCGAAGATCGTGCCGAAGAGACCGATCAGTGTGGCCACGTTGGCCAGCACGGGCAGATACTGCAGCCGCCGGGTCAACCGCGGGATCACAGAAAGCGATGCGGCGTCCGCGACGTTCTGCAGGTCGCCCTCCTCCCGACTCTTGCTCCGAAGAATCAGCAGCCCGATATCGGGCAGCGGGGCGTGCGATTGCGCGCACAGTCGCATCGCGTCCTCGGGTTTCTGCGCCCGCACGAGTTGCATCACTCGCTCAATGAAGGCGGGCCCATTGATCCGCGATCGGACGATGATCACGTAGAAGCGCTCGAGAAATACGGCCAGGCCAGTGAGCGCGATCAAGAGGATCGGCCACATGATCGGGCCGCCAGTTCCGGAACCACTCGAGCAGGGATCGCATCACTTCTCCCGTGGGGCGTTCGGTGTCGGACCCTGGGTCTCGTCGCCGGCTTGGCGCGCGGTGACGGCTCAGAGCTGGGTGACGGCGTGCTTCCGGAGCCAATTGGGCGCCCGGATGAGTCCGCCGGAGGACGATGGCTGCTGTCGGCTGGCAACGCGGGGGCCGTCCAGCTAACCGGGGTCGTGCCGGCGGCCATGGAGAGATCTGGCACGATCTCGTACGGCGCCATCAATGACTCCCAGAAATGTCGGTCGAAGAAGGCCGGCGTCAGGACTTCTCGGCTGAACATCGGGATCTGCCTCGGTCGGACCGTCACGACCTGTGGTGTCGGTACCTGACCGCGGATCTCGATCGCCTGCACGCTCTTCCCCTTGGACGGGGCGGCGCCGGGTTGCCTGGCTCCTGGGCGTACGCGGTCGCAGTCCAAGCACGAAGGCCAGCCAGCGCCCACCGCAGGCAGGCACGCTCAGAGGTCATTGGGCACCTTCCCCTGCATGCCGTCGCGGGCCATGTCGATCCACTTGTTCACGATCTTCTGCTGCCCAGCCTTGTCGACGAGAGCCTGCCATGTCTTCTGTGCCTGGTCGTAGTACGCCGCCGCCTGGCGCGCCGCACCGTCCTTTGCGGCGCCGCGCTCGGCATCGCTCAGTGACGCAGGCAGCTGCACGTCCTTCAGGAAGTTGCCGTATTCCCACTGCGCTACACCGATGTAGTACGTCGCCGCCGAGAGATACTCCGGGTCACCGGCCTCGATGGCTCGGGTGAACGTCTTGGTCAGGGCGTTGAGCAACTCGAGCTTCGGAGCGGATGCACGCTTGACACCCAGAGCCGTGAGCTGCGACGTCCTGGCGAGGACGAGCCGCATGGGGCGGTAGCGCTCGAACTGCTGCACGCCGTCCGCAAACGCTGCTCGACCCGCCCGGGCCGCGCAATCGGCCTTGAGGTCAGGTGGTGGGTTGGCGGTGCACAGCGAAGCGAGGTCGGTGTTGACGGCGCTCGGTGTCACCGGCCGCCTTGAGGAGGGTCACCCGCAACGCACGTGCCGACGTGGCCCGGGTGTCGAGCGGGTAACGCCGCGCAAAGTCACCCAGCGTCCGCGCCGCGGTCGCCGTGTCGCGCGCCTCGAGATACGTCGGCGGCGGCGTTGTACAGCGCGTCGCTGGCCCGCTTGTCGTGCGGATAGTCGACCGCGAACTGTTCGTACGGCGATCCCCGCCTCCTTCTTCCGTCGCAAGCGAATCGAGTCGAACCGCCAGGCGAATCTCGGCGTCTGCGCGACCGCGCCACTCCGGATTGTCTTCGATCATCTTCCGCAGGGCGTCGATCGACTCGTCGCCCTTGCCGATCTCGGCCAGGAGATCCGCGTACAACGTCTGGTATTGCAGCCGGTAGCGATACAACGGGTACTGCGTGATCAGCCGCTTGGAGAGCTCCGCGGCGTGGGCCCGGGCGTCCTTGGAGGCGCCCTCGTCGTTGCGCCCGCGCGCGACGCTGTCCGCGAGCATGTAGGTCTCGATGGCGTCGCGCAGCGCGTCGGCCGCCTTTTCGCTCGACGGATTCGCATCCGCATAGGCGACATACACATCTTGCGCCGCCTGCTGATACTGCCCGGCCTTGACCAGCGAGTCGGCATACGTCGACGCGGCGGCGGCCTGAATGCGCTTCACGGAGTCTGCCAGCGCTTGGTGACCGTTGTGGACGGCGCTCGCGTACGCCGAATCCCACTGTGCCTGGGCGTTGCCATACTTGCCGGACTTGTACATTGCGTCACCCACCAGCTTCATCGCCGTCGGCGTATACGCGTCCTGCGGGTACTGCGCCGCGTACTGACGGAACGCGGACGCCATCACATCCCAGCGTCCCGACTCCGACGCCCGCCGGCCTTCCTCGATCAGCGCGCGCTTGGCAACGTCGGTGCGCGGGTAGTGCTCCGCGTATGCGTTGATGACCGAGAACAACGAGTCCTGCAGTGACCGATCGGTCTTGTGTGCACTCAGCGCCGAGTCGTACGCCACGATGGCGTTCTGCGCGGCCCGCTGCTCCGACGCCGTCACCGCCTTGCTCGTGTCCGCCGGGAATAGCCGTACGCCGTTCGCGCGTACTCGGCGCCGGCGCGCGCGTACTGCCCGTCGCCAAAGAGCGCCTCGGCGTAGAGGTTGTCTACGGCACGGGCACTGTCCGACGCGCCGTAGTCGGCCATGTACTTCGCATAGAGCCGCGCCGCTTCGGCGAAATGCTGCCGGGTCGCTGCCAGGGCGACGCCAGTGGCGGGCCCGCTGCCGAATGCCGACGCCGCGCGGCCGCGCCGCGTCCGAGTGGCGTCCGAACCGGCTACGCCCTCAGCCTTGGCCAACTCGTACTGCGCGCTCTCGCGCAACGCCGACTCGCGCGCGTCGCGCGCTTCCTTGGAGAGGCTGGGATTCGCTCCGGTCCAAGAGAAACCGGGCGTGAACTTGTCGACGAGTGCCATTCGCGCACCCTGTGCCTTCTCAGGCTCCAGCGTGCGATTCTGATAGATGTCGATGACCTCGCGCGACACGCTCAGCGCAGTGGAGTCGTTCGGCGCCTCGATGAGCAGCTCGCGATAGGCATCGACCGCGCGCGAGAAATCACCCTGATCGCGCAGCCGCGCCGCGACGCGCCGCAGCACCTGCGCTTTGTAGCCCGTATCGACACGGCCGGTGAAATAGTGGTTCATCGCATCGGCGCCACCGACCTGCGTGAACGAAACGGCCATGTAATCCATGGTCTCGTCGCGCAGTCCGAGCCGCGCCTGTCGATCGCTCGGCAGCTTGTCGTAGGCCTCGACCAGCCGGCCGAACACATCGACAGCCTGGCGATAGCCGTCCTGGTTTTGCTGCGACGCTTGGCTGTAGTACGACCAGCCGAGCTTGTACAGCGCGAGGTAATAGATGTCGCCCGTCGGCGGCGCGATCGCTGCAGCTTGCTGGTATGCCGCGGCCGCCTTGCCAAAGAGCGCCTGGCGCGGGTCGCCGCGGGCTGCACTCGCCATCTCGAACCGGGCGTCGCCGAGTCGGAACCAGGATTCTGCGCGGAGCGGGCGAATCCTGGATATTGGTCACGCGCTCGAACATCCCGGCTGCGTCCGCATAGCGTTCCCCGGCACCGTACAAAGTGCCCAGCGTGTACGCGGCCCCGTCCGCCTGAGGGAAGGTCGGGTAGTGTTGCACCAATTCCTCAAATCGTGCGATCGCCGCAGCATAGTCCGGATGCGACAGGGCCTCGCCGCGCGCTGCTCGGCCGGTGTCGGCGACCGAGGCACGCTGCGCCGCCGCGAACCGATCGTCCGCTCGCCGGACCAACAGCTCTCCGAGCTCGTAGAGCGCACCAGCACGGGCGGGGCTGTTCTGATAGCGCGCAATCACTTGCTCGAGTGTCGCGATCGCCGAATCCGACGGCGGGTCCGCGTGGTTCGACGAAGCGGCGTTGGCGTCGCTCGCGATCTGGCGGAAGAAGCCGGCACCGGCCGCGCCGAAGTCAGCGGCCTCGACGCTGCGACGCGCGTCTTCCGCGAGCACCGCGCCACGCAAGATTCAGATCGCGCTCGACGAGAGACGTCAAACCGGCGGTCGCCTGCGCCTGCCGAGCCGCCGACGCGACAAGGAAGGACCGCAGCGCACCGCGGAGGCTGTCGCCCTGTGTCACGCGCGCCATCTGATCATCGACCGCTGCCTCGCCCGCCGTTACCGCTCGCCGCGTCTGCACGAGCAGCTCGCGCGTGCGCTCGCCGCGCAGCCGGACCGTGTCGCGCAAGGCAAACGCCGGGTGCGCCGCAATGGCCACAGCCAGACCCTGATCGATCACGTCGGCCACATGCGAGTACTCCGCAGCCGTCGCGGCCTCGCGGTCGAGCGTCTCCAGGTCTTCCGGCGAGCCGGCTTTCCCGACGATCTGTCGCACGCTGTCGATCTGCCGGATGTTCTCGCTCGCCAGCTTTCGCGTGCCGGTCAGCTGCGGGTTGAACAACCCGCGCAGCCGCACGCCCGCTTCGTCCACGCGCTGCGTCACCCGCGCGAGCGAATCCTCGTCGCTTCGCGAGTCTGTTGAACATTGGCCCCAGACTGTCACCGGCAGCCGCGATGCTGGCCCGCTCCCTTTCCAGTAGCTGAATCTGCAGCGCAAGGTTGCTCCGACGGCTTGCCAACGCGGCATTGCCCACCGCGACTTCGATGTCGGCGGTGTGGAGCGTATGGACGCCGCGATCCAAGTCGGCTCGCGCCGTGCGACCAGCGGCGTCGGCTGGCTCAGCGACAAAGACGGCTCGCCGGAGGTTGTCGCGCTCCGAGAGGGTGAGTCCCTCACTCGAGCGGCTTGCGAGCGAGTCCACGCGGCCCGTGAGCGCGGCGACGGAGACGACAGCAGGCGGAGCGAAGCTCGGCGAAAGCCCGTTCTTGCCGTTGCCCGCCGTTTGTAGTGCGTCGGCCTGCACGCCGGCAGTATCCGGAAACACCCAGGTCTTCCCGAGGGAAGCATTCGGGACCAGCAGCATGTCGGCTGCGCGCGATGGCAACCAGTGCGCGCGCTGTCGGTCCCGGCGCGGCCGCCCACTGGGTGGTACGCTGCGCGGCCGTGCCAGCCGAGTCTGCCACCGCGAGAAAGGCTCCCTCGGCATCGCGCGCGCGATCCTGCGCCAGCAGCGATTGGGCCGCCATGAGGCGATCCTCGCTCCGCTGTGGCAATTGCGGATACCGGTCCGCGACGTCGTCAAACGCCTCGGCGGACAGGTCCGGATGATCACCGCGCGTGAGGGCCCACGCGCGAACCGTTCTGGCGGCCGCATCCGAGGCACTGCGTGGGTCGACCCGGGCCGCCGCGGCGGCTGCCTGCTCGTAGGATCCCGCGTCCGCCGCGAGTTGAGCGCTCGCGAGCCGCAGTTGCTCAGCCGCCTCCCCCGTTGCCGTCATCAGGGCCGCGTCGACCGAAGCGATCGCCGCTGCCGGATGCGCCGTGTCCGCGCGAACCGCGGCGATTGCGTTCATGTATCGTGCGTAGTCGGCGTACGGGCCAGTGCCCGCCAGTTGCTGCGCGCGCGTGAAAGCCGCGCGCGCCGCACTCAGGTCGCCGCTTTGATAATCGATCAGACCGGTGACGAGGGCCGACGCAGTCGTCTGCTCGTCGTGGCTGACGTCCTTCATGACGCTCAGTCCGCGGGCCAGATCGCCAGTTCGATATGCGCTGAAAAGGAGTTGTGTGCGCAGCACCGCGCCGTAGCGACCAGCGGCGGGGCCCGCCAACACGGCCTCCGCGGCCACACGCATGCTGTCGTCCATGCCCAGACGGTAGAAGCACTCCGCCAAGAGAAACAGCCGGTCAGGCTCGCCCCGCCATTGCGCTCGGCCACTCGCTGGAGGCGGGGGGACGACAGATCGGAGTCGGGCCAGCGCGGCGACTGGTTGGCCGTTCAGGACATCGAACAGCGCCACTCGGATCTCCGCATTGGCGGCACGACCCTCGTCCAGTTCCGGGATGAGTGCCGTATCCGTCGCCGCGGCCGGCTTCCGCACGATCGCCGAATCGATCGCCGGCGACTGGCTGGCGCGAGTCTGCGCGACGACAGGCGTCGCGACGGCCCCAAGGGCGAGCCCCACAAGGACCCGCAGCCACGTCATGCGAGAGACAGACCTCGGCACGCCCGGCACACGAGCGCGGATTGGTCCGCCCTGCTCCGCGACTGCTCGGGACTCGAAGCCCGGCGCGCGCCCAATTAGGGCGACGTTCCGCTGCGATTCGACCACGTGCTCAGCACGAGTTGGCCGTTGCGTACGGCGAACTGCACGTACGTGATGGCGGCCGTTGGGACATCGACGTTCGCGGACTTCGTCAACGACGCGCCGTTGACCACGGCGGTGGCCGAGACGGTATGCGTCGCCGGCAAGACGTTCGAGTGATACGCCTCGTCGACCGCGCCTGCGTTGAGCGCGTCGACCGCGCCCGCACTGTAGTGACGCAAGACGGCGGGCGCGCTATCCACCTGCACTGAGACGTTGTCGATGCGCTGAGCCTGCGCGCTCGAGTCGACCCGGATGACGACGACGAGTTCCGCAGCGGCCCGGCGGCGAACCGCTTCGCCCAACGACAGGAACCGATCCCGTTGCGCCAACAAGTTGTCCTGCGAGGCCGTCAGCACCGAATCGAGCGACCGGAGCGCCGTTGTCTCGTGCGATAACAGCAGTTGGCTGGCACGGGTCTCCGACGCTTTGGCGGCCACGCTCTCCACCCGTGACTCGAGTTTGATCCGCTCGCTCCGCAACTCGGCCAGCTTCCGCTCCGCGGCGCGAATGTCGTTCAGCTCGGCCTGGCGCTTCGTGAGGTACTCCTGTTCGGCGGCGGCGCAGCGTGGCTCGACGACGTGTCCGGCGCCCGATGGGCCGCCGTGTCCTGCGCCGCGAGCGTGGACCCAACGCCGACGAGCGCGATGATGGCGCCGCCCACGCACCGCCAGGAGCGCGAACCCATGTTCATGGCGTGTGCTCGCTCTGCGGCGCCGAAGGGGGCGTCGACGGCGGCGCCGGAGGGGGTGTCGTGGGCGCGGTTGCGGGTGGTGTCGTGGATGTCGGAGTCGACGGCGCGCTACTCGTCCCCTCGGTTTCGGTCTCGATGCGATGGAGCCGTTCCTCGAGGTGGTGCAGGGCGTCGGTCTCGGTCTCCAGCTGGGTCTGCGCCTGAGCGCGCCGCTCCTCGAGCTCGAGCAGGTTCTGCGCCTCGTACCGATGGATCTCACCCTGGAGCTGCGCGATGCGCAGCTGATGTTCCCCGATTTCGGCCAGCAGCTCGTCGCGTTGCTTCTTGAGCACGGCGACACGGTTCTCCAGCAGGTTGCCGTGCAGCAGCCCGAGGAAGTTGCTCTCCCATCCGAGGAAGAAATTGAGCTTCGTGTAGCGATAGAGCGCCGATGCCGGGTCACCCGCGGCGAACTTGGGATTGCCCGCGCCGAGCTCGGTCACCGCGACGCCCGCACGAAGCCCGCGATACGCCACAGTAGGTGCCGACGTTGAAGTCCCAGGCGTTGTTTTCGGCCATCACCGACAGGAGCGTGTTGGGGGTCGGCCGGAAATCCGTCTTGATGCCATAGAACAGGCCGCCTGTCGCGTCCGCCGCATAGTCGCGCGTCGGCAGCGACCCGTGATTGGTGAAAAGGCCGTTGCCGTACCCGAGTGAAAGGCTGATGCCAACGTCGGGCCACGTCGAGCGCAGGTCCGTCAACGAGAAGCTCTTGGTGGCGACTCCGTAGACCGTGTTGCGCCGTCGAGAACGTCCGATGCAGCGAATCCACGCCGATGAGCGGTGCCGTACCGCCGCCGGGATTGAATCCCTGCGCATACCCCAGACCGAACCGATCGATGTGGTTGTATGGGCCAATGTTCTGCATGCCAATGGCGAGCGACGGGAGGAATGACCCCGTGCGACCGCGGAAATTGTCGGCGTTCCACAGCAGGACGCGCCCATAGAACCCGTGCTCGAAGTCCTTCGACAAGACGGACATGCCGACTTCGACGTGCTGAAAGAGCGCGACGCCGACCGAGCCCGTCCCTGCCAGTGAGTTCTGGTACTGCGGAACCGAGGGCGACGTCTGCAAGGCCGTCCCCGACCAGTTCAGCGAGAAGTCGCCGGACAGTGGCGAGACCCAGGCCGTGGGGATGTCGATCAGCCCGGAACCCCAATGAAGGGTCTGCGCAAACTCCGTTTGCGCGTGCACACGGCGCCCCATGAGCATGGCGACGACGAGCACTACCGCGCTCCAGCGGTAGGTGACTCGCGAGGCGTCACGTCGGGTCACTGAGGCTGTCCTCCCTGGAGTTGCTTGAGCCGCTCGTTCGCCTTCTGGATCGCGTCGCGCTCCGCCTGCAACTCCTTCTCCAGCTGCTGCCGCTGCTTGGCGACGTCTCCGGTCTCGCTCTGTTGCAACTGAGCGAGGCGGGTCTGCAGCTGCGCGATCATCCGTTCACGGTGCGTGACCTCCACGCGGAGCTCTTGCTGCTCACGCTCCAACGAGGCGATCTCCGTCCGCAGCACGTGCCCGTTGATCACGTCGTGGAAGTTGCCACTGTACCCGAACGCGATGTCCCACTTCCGGTAGTTGTACAGGTCCATGCTCGACGGGCTGACGGCCGATCCCTTGTCCAGCTCCGTCACGTAAACGCCCGCCGACAAGCCTCGCCACGCGCCGAGGATCCCCGCGTTCCAATCCCACCCGTCGTTCTCCGCGACGAGCGAGATGAGTGAATTCGGCGTGGGATGCGTCACGGTCCGCGCACCGAAGAACATGCCCCGGACGATGGTGCCGGACTTGTCGTACGCTGCGCCAAGGCCGCCGTTGTCGCTGAACAATCCGTTGCCGCCGCCAATCGTGAGACTGATGCTCGAGAGCGCCTTGGTGTTGATCGCGATGGTCTTCGTCGCGACGCCGTAGAAAGTGGGTGCCGTCTCGAACTTCCTGAAGTAGGACGGCGTTTCCTCGTGCGTCTGACCCGCGCTGTCGACCGCGACGTCTCCACCGATCAGGAAGCGCTCCTCGTGAGAAAACGGTCCGAGGTTGCGCACGCCGACCGCGATTGCGGGCATGAACGAGGCGAACTGCCCGTCGCGCACGGCCAATACCTGGCCGAAGAACCCCCACTCGGGGTTGTTGCTGTAGAGCGAGAGCCCGACATCGAAGCGCTGCAACCAATGAGTATCGATCGCAATGTTGCCGTTCCAATGCGATGGCGTGCCAACGCCGGCCGGCGGTGCGTTCATATGCGTCGCACCGTAGGACAGCCAGAAATCCGATGAGTTAGGCGACACCCAGGCGACCGGCACCGTGACCAGCCCGGTGCCGAAGTTGAGGGTGGCGGGATACCACTCCTCGGCCGCTGAAACAGCCGTAGGCCCGCTCGGCGCGACGCGCGTGCTGTCCGACGGAATAGCCTGCGCGTGGGCGGTAGCAGCCGTCCACGCGAGGACTCCGAGGAGTCCGGCACCAATACGACACCAGTGCGCCGGACGGGAGTGTCCGCGCCGCAAGCTCTGCATCAGTCCTCCTGCTCCAAACGACAGCAGTGGCTTCGTCGATCCGACGTTTGCGTCACTCCTTGCACGCCCGATCGACCGATGCCTATGATGTTCATACCCGGACTGCACTTCGCGCAACGGTAAATTGGTCATTTTGTCCGGACGATCCCCTCCCCGACTTTCAAATGACGACAGATAGACCGAAATCGTTGCACACGAAGCCACGCTATCCGGACGGATGGAACGTCGCTACCGCAACGCTTAACAAGAGACGAGGATGGGCTCCAGCGGCTGGGCGACGGAGACGAGCCGCCGCGGCGATTACCGCCGGTATGCTCCTGGGTGCCGGGATCCGCGTGTCGTGCGGGGCGGGAACGGAGGGTCCGCTCAGGCAGGGGCCGTCGGCCAGGCATCCCAGGCAACCCCAGTCGGCCGGAAAGAGCGGCGACACCCTCACGACCCGGATGGACCTGGCCCGGATCCTGGGAGACAGCTCCGCCCGAGTGTGGTTCATCATCGCGAGCGACTTCCAGTGTCCGTACTGCAAGCAGTTCCACGATCAGTCGTTCGCAGCCCTGCGCGATGAATACGTGTCCACGGGCAAGGTACGTATGGCCTACATCAACTATCCGCTGCCCATCCACGCCAATGCGTGGCCTACAGCGGAAGCGGCGATGTGCGCAGGGGCGCAGGGCAAGTTCTGGCAGATGCACGACGGGCTTTTCGCAGCCCAGGCGCGGTGGGAGGACAAGCACCCGCCGACCGCGGTGCTCGACTCGGTCGCACACGCCATCGGAGTCGATACCACCGCAATGAACGCGTGCATGACGAGTCCTGCAGTGCACGCGTTGATCGAGGCGGATCGCGACCGCGCCGAGCAGTCGGGTGTGAATGCCACTCCGACGATCATCATCGGGCGGAGTGTGATGCCGGGCGTCGCGCCGATTCAGAACTACCGCCGCGCACTCGACTCTGCCTTGGCGGGAAGCCGGTAACCGGCGGGCCTCGCCCGACCTGGCGGCTCAGTGAACCGCCTGCTTGGCGCCGCGTATGCGATTGCCGGGACTCTGGCAGCGGGCTTCGCGGATGCGGCGGGCAGCCTCCCCGGCCAAGGGAAGTTGATCCGAACGTTTCGAGCACGTCGCAGCCTGCTGACGCGCTACGACGGGTGGAGCGCATCGGCGCGCGCGAACGGCAGACCGCTCCTGTGGGTGCACGCGCCGTCGGTGGGTGAAGGATTGCAGGCGCGACCGGTTCTTGAACTCATGCGGCGGCGACACCCCGCGCTTCAAGTCGCTTATACCTACTTCTCGCCGAGCGCCGAGCCTTTTGCGCGCGCACTCCGCGCCGAGGGCTTGGCGGACTTTGCCGACTATCTGCCATGGGACACTTCTCGCGACACGAGACATGCGCTGGCAGCACTCGCACCGACAGCCTTGGTTTTTTCGAAGCTCGACGTGTGGCCGACGCTCGTCCAGGCCGCCGCCGAGCGACACACGCGGCTCGGGCTCATCAGCGCGACGCTGACCGAGGTCTCTGGGCGCCGCTCGCGCGCCGCCATCGCACTTCTTGGGGGCGCGTATGCGCGGCTCGACGCGGTTGGCGCGATCAGTGAGGCCGATGCAAAGCGGTTGCGCGTACTGGGGGTGCAGCAGACGGCGCTGCGTGTGACCGGCGATACCCGCTACGACCAGGTGTGGGCGAGGGCTGAGCGGGTAGACCGCACCGCCATGCCCCTGGCGGCATTAATGACGCCACGCAGGCCCACGCTCGTCGCCGGCTCGACCTGGCCGCCCGACGAGCGAATCGTCCTGTCCGCCTGGGCAACGCTGCGTAGTCGAATTCCGTCCCTGCGGCTCGTGCTGGCGCCCCACGAACCGACGCCCGCCCATCTCAAACCCGTCGAAGAGTGGGCGCGCGCGCAGAGCTACCGATGTGCGCGACTGGACGCTCCCGATGCGTCGACCGCGGACCTGGTGCTCGTCGATCGACTCGGGGTGCTGGGGACCCTGTACGCGGCGGCCGACGTAGCCTTCGTGGGTGGCGGCTTTCACGGTGCCGGGCTGCATTCGGTTGTCGAGCCTGCGGCCTTCGGCACTCCGGTGGTATTCGGCCCACGTCATCAATCGAGCGCCGACGCGGATCTGCTGCTCGCGGCCGGCGGAGCGCGTGTCGTCACTGACGACGCGACATGTGCGACGATCATTGGAGCATGGCTGGCCGACGACGGTGCCCGTCGTCAGGCCGGCGCCCGAGCGCGCCAGGTGGTCGAATCAGGCCTCGGTGCGACTGAGCGATCAGTGGCGATGATAGAGGAACTGCTCAAGGGCTAGACGTTCGACGTTCGACGTTCGATAAGAAACCTCGGGCTCAGTGAAGTGCATCGCTGCTGGCCCCGGGGTTTGTCTTCGAACGTCCGAACGTCGAACGTCGAGCGTCTAACGTCCGTCCTTCAACAAGTATCCCTGTACCAAATGCACCCCGAGCTCCTGTAATGTCGCCAGCTCTTCGGCGCGTTCGACGCCTTCGGCGATCACCCGTGTGCTTTGCTCGTTCGCAAATCGCACCATCGTCTCGACCAGGTTGCGCTTCACGGGGTTAGCGTCGATGCCGGTGATGAGGGACATGTCCAGCTTGATGAAGTCCGGCTCGAGATTGGCGATCGACCCGAGACCCGCGTATCCGCTTCCTGCATCATCGACGGCAAATCGATAGCCCCGTGCTCGGAAGGCGCGCATCTGCTCACGCATTGCTGGGTAATCGGTGATCGCGGTGCGCTCGGTGATCTCGATCACGACTTGGTGAGGATCATGTGACCATACATCGCCGCCGACGGCGCCGCGAAGTGCCGCAGTCTCGTTGGCGAATTCCGGATCTGCGAAATCCTGCGGGTCCGCGTTCACGAACAGGAGCTGGTCCGGTTGCAGGCGGTCGTGCATGCCTTCGTACGCCTTGGCTCGGCAGAGGCGACTCAGCTCCCACTGGAGGTTTCCCTCCGCGGCGAGCGAGAACATGACCTGCGGATTGCGCAGCGTGCGCACCACGCCTCGCGCCAACGCCTCGTATCCGAAGACCGAGCCGGTCTCGGCCACCACGATCGGGTCGTACTCGATGTACACTGCTCGATCGCGAAGGCTTGCCCGCAGCTGCGCCAGTTGGCGTGCACGGTCGCGCTGCGCCACGCTCCGCGCAGCGGCCGCCGCCTCGCGGACGCCACGATAAACCAATCGCTCGACGCGCAGCTTGGGATCGACGATCAGGTGCGAGCGCCCAATGAAGACGTCGACGAGAGCCGAAATCTCGGCACCGTGCACTGCTTCGACACGACCCGCTACCGAGGCTTGCAACCCGCGGGCAAGGCGCGAGACGTCCGCCTCCACTTTGATCGCGACCCCGGCTCCCGACACCGGCGGTATGTCGAGGCACACGACATCCTCGTCGTGCGGAATCACGGTCGCAGCGCGCAGGCGGTGCGGGCCATTCGCCGATTGGAGCTCGCGTAGCCGATCCACCACAGCGGCTTGGGCTGTCTCGAGCACGGCGTCGAGCTTCTCCCAGCCGTAGACCTTCTCCAGTTTGGCGAAGCGGCCAAACGAGAGGTACAAAACGGTGACCTCGCCGCGCGCGTTGATTTCGGCGCGCGCGTCCCCGATCACTTCATTAAGAGAGGGAAGCACTGTCTGCGCTGCGCGGAGCTCTGCGCCCCATCCGCCCTATGGTCGGCGCAAGCCCGGCGGTTGCCACGCTACACCGATCCCGATGGTGTTGTCGATGTTCGCAACCGTCGACCGATTGAACGCCGCCTCAGCGCGCACGGAGAAGCCGTGGGCGAGCTCGAGGTTGGCTCCGACGCCGAACGACGCTCCGAGTCCGAACTGGGCGCTACCGCCCCTGACCAGGATGACACAGTCGCCGCCACCGCAGAAGTCCAACGACGCGGCAGGGTGTATGTACGCAGTCAGCGCCAGATTGTGATCGAACGCGAACCGATGGCCGAGCGATATCGCGAAGGGGATACGTGTAAAGGGCTGGGCATGCCCGACGGAGATTGTCAGCCCCACGGTGCCGAGCGCCTCGAACGCCTCGGAGTCCCGTTGCTGCAGGAGTTGATAGCCGTATCGCGCACTGAAGAAGGTGACCGCGTGGCTATCGACGTTTGGTGCGACGCCCCCATTGAAGATGAAGAGGTCGCGGGATGCGAGCTCCTCCCTCCACTGGAAGATGTAGCTCGTTCCGTCGAACCCCCCATCAGCCACGGCGAAGGTAAACTCGCGATTCACCACACGCGGTTCTTGAAAACTGGGATAGATCCACGCTTGCGCCTGTGCCCGCGTCGCGGCGATCAGAAGGCCGCACACGACCGAGGCGGCAGCCCGCGATATCCTGGGCCTGCAGAGGAGGCGGAGGCGCCGCCACACCCGCTCCGGGGTCGGCGGGGGCGACACGACCCGACGACCTCGCATCGCAGGCACGCCCAATTTCCGGCTCGCGCGCGAACGGGAAGCCGCCGCGACTGTAGCAGACAAGAAAAGGGGTGGCATCGTCTGTGCCTCGAGCGGTGCCTACGTCACGACGCGGGCCGACTCGGTAACGATGCGCACGATGTCGTCCGCCACTTGTAAGAAACCACCATCGACTTCGAAGCGGCGCATGCCGCCTTCGACGCCATCGAGTCGGAGCACACCGCGACCGAGGATCGTCACGAGTGGAGCATGCCGAGAGAGAATTCCTATCTCACCGTCGAACGCCGGGGCCACGACGGATGATACACTCCCGTCGAACAACATGCGCTCCGGTGAGATGACCGAGGCCCGCATGTTCAGCGGCTCAACCGTTCGGCGTTTGCGATGGCGTCATCGATCCCGCCGCACATGAAGAACGCTTGTTCGGGCAGGGCGTCGAACTCGCCGCTCACCAGTCGCTCGAAGGAGGAGATCGTCTCGTCGAGCTTGACATACCTGCCGGGGATGCCCGTAAACTGCTCGGCGACAGCAAACGGCTGGGACATGAAGCGCTGAATTCGGCGCGCACGTGCTACCGTCCGCTTGTCTTCCTCGGACAGCTCGTCCATCCCGAGAATGGCGATGATGTCCTGCAGCTCCTTGTAGCGCTGGAGGATGCGTTGCGACTCGGTGGCCACGCGATAGTGGCGCTCTCCAATGAACTGCGCATCGAGAATTCGCGATGAGGACCCCAGTGGATCGACCGCGGGATAGATCCCCAACTCCGTGATCGCACGCGAGAGCACGACCGTCGCGTCGAGATGCGCGAATGCGGTCGCAGGCGCGGGATCCGTGAGATCGTCGGCCGGCACGTAGATCGCCTGCACAGAGGTGATCGATCCCGTCTTGGTCGACGTAATGCGCTCCTGTAGCTCGCCCATCTCCGTGGCCAACGTCGGTTGGTACCCCACGGCGCTCGGCATGCGACCGAGGAGCGCGGACACCTCGGAGCCAGCCTGCGTAAACCGGAAGATGTTGTCGATGAACACCAGCACGTCGGCGTTCTCGACGTCGCGGAAATACTCCGCAACTGTCAGGCCGCTCAACCCGACGCGGAGTCGAGCGCCCGGCGGCTCGTTCATCTGGCCGTAAATGAGCGCGCAGGAGTCCAGGACCTTCGACTCCTTCATCTCCAGGTACAAGTCGTTCCCCTCTCGCGTGCGCTCGCCGACGCCGCAGAACACCGATCGTCCACCGTGGCCCTTGGCCACGTTGTTGATCAGCTCCTGAATGATCACGGTCTTGCCCACACCCGCGCCGCCGAACAAGCCGATCTTGCCGCCCTTCACGAACGGCGCGATGAGGTCAATGACCTTGATACCGGTCTCGAAGATCTCGGTCTTGGGCTCGAGATTGACGAAATCCGGACGGCTTCGATGAATCGGCCACCGCTGCGACATCGGCCGGAATCGGCGGACCATTGTCGACGGGCTGGCCCAGCACATTGAGAATACGACCGAGCGCTGCCGCACCGACAGGAACGGAGATCGGCGCGCCGGTGTCGACGACGTCGACGCCCCGCTCCAATCCATCCGTACTCGACATCGCAACCGCGCGCACCTGATTGCGACCAATGTGCTGCTGCACCTCGGCGATGATATCCAGGCCGACGCCCCCGGTCTTTTCCGACGGCGGCAGTTTGACGTGCAGCGCGTTGTAGATCTCCGGCAGATGTTCGGCTTCGAACTCGACATCCATGACCGGGCCGATCACCTGCACGACTCGCCCCACCGCAGGAGCCTTCTGATCCCGAACCGTTGCCATTCCTATCTCCTAGCCGCCGAGTGCAGCAGCGCCGCCGACGATCTCGGCGATCTCTTGCGTGATCTGAGCCTGGCGCGCCCGATTGTACTGCCGGCGCAGCCCATTGATGACGTCGTTCGCGTTGTCGGTCGCGTTCTTCATTGCCGTTCGTCGCGCGCCCTGCTCGGCCGCCACCGTCTCGACCAGCGCACGGTAGACACTGTTTCGTACATAGGCCGGAAGCAGCTGCTCGAGGATCGCCTCCGCCGAGGGAACAAGGATGTAGTCGTGCTGCGCCGCGCGCACCGCCCTTGAGTGCTCGCCTGGGCGACCGTGGCCGTCCGCCGAAGCTGGTGTCGCCGTTGGCGGCGTGACCGGCAGGAGACGATCGGCCGTTGGCGGCGTCGAGAGCGCGGAGACGAAACGGGCGTAGACCACATAGACCGCATCGAGCGATCCATTACTGAAGGCCTCGGCCGAAGCCGTGATCAGGTCTGCGGCGTCCTTCACGGTCGGCCGATCCGTGAGGTCTGTGCGGGTGGAAGCCATCGCGCGCCCGACATAGCGGAAGTACCCGACGCCCTTCCGACCCACGACGTGCAGGTCGACCGTCGCGCCCTCGCGCTCGAGCCGTTCGATCAGCGTGCGCGCCTCACGAATGAGATTGGCGTTGAACGCGCCGGCCAATCCCCGGTTCGACGTCAACACGACAATGGCCGCTCGGCGGACAGTCGTAGGCTGCCGCAGCAGCGGGAATCGCTCGGCCAGGTCGGTGCTGTACAGGCTACTGATCACCTCGCGCAAGGCGGCCGCGTAGGGTCGTGCCGCCACGACGCGATCCTGGGCGCGTTTCATTTTCGAGGTGGCGACCATTTCCATTGTTCGCGTGATCTTGCGCGTGTTCTCGAACGACCGAATGCGCCCTTTGAGCTCCCGGCCTTTGGCCATGTCGCGGTCTCAGCGAGCTCGGGTTGTGATCACTGCGCTACGCCGGCCGCTGCGGACGCGGGACGGTCGGCCTGCGTGGTGTGTCGGAGGAAATCCTGCGTGAACCGCTCGATGGCCTGACGCAGCTCCGCCTCGGTCTCCTTCGACAGCGTTTTCTCGCTGAGGATCCGCTCTCCGATCTTGGGAGCTTGCGCATCCATGGCCTGGTGGAACTCTCGCTCCCATTGGCGTACCCGACTCACCTCGATGCCATCCAGGTAGCCGTTGGTAACAGCGAAGATGCTCATGACCTGCTTATCGACCGGCATTGGTGCGTATTGGGGCTGCTTGAGGATCTCCACCGTGCGCGCACCGCGGTCCAGCTGTTTCTTCGTCGCGGCGTCGAGATCTGACGCAAATGCCGCAAACGCCTCGAGCTCGCGGTATTGCGCGAGATCGAGCCGCAGACGACCGGCCACCGCCTTCATCGCCTTGATCTGCGCTGACCCACCAACGCGCGACACCGAGATGCCAACGTTGATCGCCGGGCGGACGCCCGCATAGAACAGGTCCGACTCGAGGAAGATCTGCCCGTCGGTGATGGAGATGACGTTGGTCGGAATGTATGCCGACACGTCGCCCGCCTGCGTCTCGATGATCGGCAGCGCCGTGAGTGAGCCGCCAGCTTTGAAGATCGTCTTGTTGTCGACGATGCTCGGGTCCTCGCTCAGCTTGGCGGCGCGCTCGAGCAGTCGGGAGTGCAGATAGAACACGTCACCGGGATACGCCTCGCGACCGGGCGGTCGGCGCAGCACGAGGGAGATCTCGCGGTACGCCGCGGCTTGCTTCGTCAGATCGTCGTACACGCAGAGCGTTGGCTTGCCCTCGTAATACATGAAGTACTCCGCCATCGCGCAGCCCGAGTAAGGCGCGATGTACTGCATCGGAGCCGGGATCGGACGCCGAAGCGTTGACGATGATCGTGTACGCCATCGCGCCCTCTTCGCGCAGCTTCGCTTCCACCGATCGCACGGTCGAGGCTTTCTGGCCGATCGCGACGTAGACGCAGGTGACGCCGGTGCCCTTCTGATTGATGATCGTATCGACGCGCGATCGCCGTCTTGCCGATCCCTCGGTCGCCAATGATCAGCTCGCGCTGCCCGCGGCCGATCGGGATCATCGAGTCCACCGCCTTGATCCCCGTCTGGAGGGGCTCCTTGACGGGTTGGCGGACGATGATGCCAGGGGCGGGAGACTCGACTTTCCGGGTCACGGTGGTGCGGACCTCGCCGAGTCCATCGATCGGTCGTCCGAGCGCGTCGACCACTCGACCGACGAGTGCGGGACCCACCGGGACCTCCAGCACGCGGCTCGTCCGGCGTACGTCGTCGCCTTCCCGGAGCACGAGATAATCGCCGAGGATCACCGCGCCGATGTTGTCCTCCTCGAGATTGAGCGCCAGGGCGGTCACGACCTCGCCGGTTTCGGAGGACGTGATCTCGAGCATCTCGCCGGCCATCGCTTTTTCGAGTCCGTAGATTCGCGCGATGCCGTCACGGACTTCGAGGACAGTGCCGACTTCCTGGATCTCCAACTCGGCCAGGTCCGCGGCCTCGATCTCGCGGAGCAGGATATCCTTTATTTCGCCGGGTCGGAGCGTTGTATCAGTGGCCATGGACAGTCAGAGGATTCAAAAGGTCCGGAGGATGTGCCACCAAGAACCGTCGCGCGGGCGGGCTGTGAGGGCAAGGCATGCCTCGCCCTTTCCCGCCCGTCCCTCGGGCGGCGGGCCGCATTCGAGCGGCCTGGTCCGGTACAGATTGTGAAAAATATCACAAGTGGACTGCGCTCGCTAGCGGCGGGACGTCGCTCGGTGATGGCGCGTGGAGTCAGCGCGCAGAATGAATAATCGTATGGGTCCCCGACCCGCGAGTGACGATCTGCGTCCGGCCTTTGGTCCTATTGCTTTTTTCGCTCGACGGGCCGGACCGGGCTCGCCGCGCCGGTCTTGCTCCGTCCACGGCCCGCGGCGAACCGACCGATCAGGTCGACGGCTCGGAGTCGCGCGAGCGAGGGCGGCCTGAGGCCGACGATCCGTTGCGTCGTGCTCGAGAGATGGGAGGCTGAGGCAAAGCCCAGGACGGCGGCGACGTCGCGGAGGTCATAGCCCGGATTCTTGGCGAGCTCCGCGGCCGCGACGAGTCGCACAAGATCGATCACCCGTTTCAGATTCGGGGCACGCGCCGTCGCGAACGCCCGGCTCAGGTGCTCGCGCGTGACCCCGACATCTCGAGCCACCGTGTCGGTCCGCACGGGCAGGCCCCCGTGGTCGACGACACACCGCCACGTCTTGCGCTGCAGGTCCGTCGAGAGGGCCAGAGCGGGTGGTGGCTCACGCAGCGCGGCCGCGAACCGAGCGCGAAAGGTCAGTGGCAGGACCATGGCACGCACGACCGCGTCGTCGACACCCTCGATTATGACGTCCGCGAGATCGAGTCGGGCGGCGCGGGCCACGATCGGCGCGTCTGCTGATCGCAGTGGACACACGCCGAAGAAGGGCGCGCTCGGGAACTCGCGTGCACAACCGACCGCCACCCAGAGGTCATCAGTTCCAGCGCCGAGATCGATGAGCGCCGCATCGACGAGCGCCTTGCGAAACGCGGCCGCGAACTCCTTGGCGGTACGGGCAATGATGAGTCGCGCCTGGCGGCGAGGGAACGCTGCGCGCGCGAGCGCACGCACGCGGTCGCGCGGCGCATAGACGGCGACACAGGGGATGGTCACGCGAGTCAGCGATGCGGCAGTCCGTCGCGGCCGAGGCTTCGGCCGCCGCGGCGGCGCCGTCGGGACGCCGCCGGGGTGCGAGCGTCTCATACGGTGCCGTCGGCCTGTGCGCCAGTCAGCATCGCGTATGCCCGAGAGAGAACGCCTTTCGCGTTTGCGTACGACAACCGCTCGAGCGCCGCCTCGTATGGCAGCCAGTCGCACGCCGAGATGCCTTCCGCCAGTTGCGGCGTCGTCTCGGCCGAACTGCCAGGTTGGACGACCATAAGATAGAAGTCGCACACCTTGTGAATCAGCCGGCCACGAAAGCGAAACCACCAGTCGATCGTGTCGACCAATCCGCGCATCTCCAGACCAGACAGGCCCGTCTCCTCCTCGACCTCGCGCGTTGCTGCGCGATCTGCCGGCTCGCCGGACTCGATGTGTCCCTTGGGGAAACCCCAATTGTCGTAGCTGTCGCGGATGAGCAGGACGAGGGGTTGATCGGCCTCGCGCGTGGCGCGTACGACGACCCCGCCCGCGGAATGCTCGATCTGGGTGCGCGCGCGCCCTGCAGTGGCCGGCGCCCCTGTGCCCCCGCGGCCCCGCTTCTTGGCCGCCGTCTCCCTGCGGGACCTGGGCTCCTCGGCGTCCTTTGCTCCGCCCTTGCGGGACCCATCACCCGCACCGTTGCGCGGCCGCTTCGGCACGCTCAGTCGTTCACCGTCGCGAGCGACGCGCGTCCCTCGATGAATTGCCTGACAACCGGGTCCGTCGTCTGCTGAATCTCGCTGACCGTGCCCACCTGACGGACGCGGCCTTCGTACAGCATTGCGATCCGGGTGCCAACGGTGTAGGCGCTGTGCATGTCGTGTGTGATCACGATGCTCGTCACACCGAGCTGTCGCTGCATGCGGAGCATGAGGTCGTCGATCACGGCGCTCGTCACGGGATCGAGACCTGTCGTGGGCTCATCATAGAGAATGTACTTCGGCCGGAGGGCGATGGCACGAGCGAGTCCGGCCCGCTTGCGCATGCCTCCCGAGAGCTCCGCAGGCGCCAGGTCAACGACGTCCGGCAGGTCAACCAATTCCAGGGCTTCGTGCACGCGGGCGTCGATCTCGGCTGGTGTCAGATCACCCTGCTTGCGTAGTCCCATGGCGACATTGTCGCCGACCGACATCGAGTCGAACAGCGCCGCGAATTGAAAGACATAGGCGAGGCGCGCACGGACCTGATACAGCTCTCGCCGTGTCAGCGACGGGATGCTGATGCCATCGACGAGCACATCGCCGGAGTCCGGCTCGAGTAGCCCGACTATGTGTTTGATGGCGACGGATTTCCCGCTCCCCGAGAACCCGATGATGATCATTGTCTCCCCCTCCATGACATCGAGGGAGAAACCATTGAGGACGTGCTTGGCTCCGAAGGACTTGTAGACGTTCTTGAGCGAGATCATACGACGGCCCGACGAAGGCGGGGCCGAGAGAGTAGAAAATCAGAAAGCAGAAAGTAGACGAATACCACTATCGCCAAGATAGCGGCTTTCGTCTACTCTCTACTTTCTCGAGGTCCACTTTCTCGGGCGCTGAACGCCCGGCGTGTCACGCCGCGAAGCTGCCCGAGCGCCCGCCCGACGTCGCCCTCACGGAGTCGCTTGAGCGCACGGTCGCGAAGCTGGCGCACCCGCTCACGGGTGACGCCCAGCATGGCACCGATCTCCTCGAGCGTGTGCTCACGCCCGCCTTCGAGACCGAAATACAATCGCAGCACCTTTGCGTCACGAGCCGGAAGCGTCCCGAGCGCCTGCTCGATCTCGTCGTTGAGGAAGCGGTTCATCGCCTCCTCTTCCGCGTCGGGCATCTCGTCGGCGACGAAGCGCTCGATGAGCGAGCGATCGCCCTCGGGATCCATCGGCGCGTCGAGGCGCACGTCGCCGGTGTTGAGTGCAGCCAGCGATTGCACGACATCGACCGAGAGCCCGGTGAGATGCGCGAGCTCCTGGGGGTTCGGCTCGCGCCGCAGCTTCTGGCGCAGAATCTCGGAGGCCTTGATGATGCGCGAGAGATCTGCCGTCCGGTTCAGCGGAACGCGCACGGTCCGCCCTTGACGAGCAAGCGACGACAGAATCGCCTGGCGAATCCACCACACGGCGTAGGAGATGAACTTGACGCCCTGATCCGGATCGAACTTGCGAGCGGCCGTCAGCAGTCCGACGTTGCCTTCGCCAATCAGATCGATGAGCGGCAGACCGCGGTTCTGATACTTCTTCGCGACCGAGATGACGAAGCGGAGGTTTCGCTTGACGAGCTCCTGCAGCGCGTCGGGATCACCCGCGCGAATCTTTCGCGCGAGGTCGAGCTCCTCGGTGCCTTTGAGCAGCGGATATGTGCTGACCTCGTACAGATACTGATCGAGGATGTCGCGTTCGGGCTCGCTGGGCGCGATCCCAGATGGCGCGGCAGAGCCGCGACGGCGGCGTACTGTCCCCTTCACCGGGATCGGGCTCGTAATAGCCGACACGGGGACGAGTTGGTCAGCGGTGACGACGGGCTTGGCGGGCGTGGTCATTGCGGAGCGGGACGACGATCCTGGCTTCTCGAGCTGCTGCTGCAGTTCGGGCATGATGTGGGAGTCCTGGCTATGCGATCAAAGGGGCGAGTGAAGCGAGCGAGAGTACGTTGGGCGAGACAGCGGCAACGGCGAGACGCATCCTGACAGTTGTCATACCGCGACGGGACAGCGCAGCAAGTGAAGGTCATCACATCCCGCAATTATCGAGCGAACGTGACTCCTGCCACCAACTGACCACCAATACCTTGGTCGACCGCGCACGCGCGGCCCGAGGTTGACGTGTCTCCTGCGCGTGGACTGAGAAGTCGTGCAAATTATCGGCCGAGAGAATTTTCGCTAGACCCACTCGATTGACACCCGACATACACACGGATACGTTCAGAGGTTCCGTTGCGAAAAACCGTGCGTGCTTGCCAAAAGTCGTGCCGCGGCGCAGCACTCCGAACCGGAACGACAGCGGGGGCGGCGTCCATTCGGCGGACTGAGGTACGCTGCCGACGTACGGATCGCGAGACCAAGGCGTGCTCGGCGTGCTGGGAAACGGCGCGGGCGATGGATGAGAATGAATGCCCGGGGGGGCGTAGCTCAGTTGGGAGAGCGCGTGAATGGCATTCACGAGGTCAGGGGTTCGATTCCCCTCGCCTCCATATCCCGGGCGATCGAGTTTGGTTTGCAGGGCGAGCAGGTGTTGGGTATTGGTTGGGTATTGGTCCGGTCCGCCAGACGGAACGCTACGACGGGGGAACAGGGACCGGTCCAAGGCACCACCCACCACCATCGGGCGGTTAGCTCAGTTGGTTAGAGCGCCACGTTGACATTGTGGAGGTCACAAGTTCGAGTCTTGTACCGCCCATACGCGCCATGCGATAGCGGGCATGGCTCGGCTACATCTCGTTTACATTGGGAACGGTCCTAAGCGCCCGTAGCTCAGCTGGATAGAGCGTCTGACTACGGATCAGAAGGTCGGCGGTTCGAATCCGTCCGGGCGCGTGGTTATTGTTTCTGGTCCATTGCGTCAGCAGTACGGCACCACGGTACGGCACCACAGTACGGCACCACCTCGGGGCGTAGCTTAGCCCGGTAGAGCGCCTGCTTCGGGAGCAGGAGGTCGCTGGTTCAAATCCAGTCGCCCCGACTTGCCGCTTCGCGGCTTCGTAGAGAGTAGAAGTACAGAAAGTAGAGAGCAGACACCGCAACGACTTACAGGTCCGCGCGGTTGTCTACTTTCTACTTTCTGTGGGTCTACTTTCTCGGGCGCGTCAGCGCCCGCGTCGCTGGTTCACATCCAGTCGCCCCGACTTGCCGCTTCGCGGCTTCGTAGAGAGTAGAAGTACAGAAAGTAGAGAGCAGACAACGGCGCCGCGTACGAGCGGTCGTCATTGTCTACTTTCTACTTTCTGCAGTTCTGTCCCGTGCAGCGCTGCTGATCTCGAAAGAGCATGCGCTCGTCACGCCGTTCGAAACGGCGGGTTCCCTGAGGGAGCTACTTGCTCTGGTCATATACCTCACGGACAGCATTAACAACTGCGGCGGGCTGATCGAACTCGATGTACTCCGAGCTCTGGGCCACGAATATCTGTCGGGCATTCGAGGAGAGCTCTAACCAACGCGCCTGCGCCAACGCGATCTGGTGCTCATAGGCGACATGCTTCGGGTCTTCCGCATTCAGCGCGGGCAGGTGGCCGACACCGTGGTTGCCGGTGGTCAGCACGCGCACGGGGCGGGCGCCCAACGATCGGCGGTGCTGCATAAGCCAGGCTTCATCCCGCGGCATTTCTTCCATTTCGGAAATAAATGCGTCGTACATCCCGGCCTTGGTTTGCGCGATCTGCAACAGGATGGCATTCAATTCGGGCGACCATTCAGCTTCGGGTAGCCCGCGAAAAAAAGCTGCTGGGCGCAGGTGCGATTCGGGTGGCCGGGACGCGCGGGCAGCGGTGGCAGCGGCCTGCCGGCGGCGACCGCGTCGCGGCATGCGCGCGCACCGACGAGGAACTCGGCGCTTCCGCGGTGATCGTCATCCCGCATGGCCTTCGGCTCGACGTCGCTGGCGTCAGCCTCGACCAGCACGAGGCCTCCGATCTCGGGCACATACAGGTCCGCAAATGTGCGTGCCGGATCGCCGCCGAACGCGTTGCCGACCAGAATGTACGGCCCTGCGATGCCGGCATTGTGAAGCGCGCTGTGGAGCTCGTCGGCAATGCGCACGCTCGTGCGCGGCATCGGACCGGCACCGCTGAAGCCCGAGCCGGCGCGGTCATAGCTGCAGGCGCGCGTCCACTTCGCGATCTGCGGTTGCACCACCGCCCAAGCCGGCGCCCAATCCCCCCAACCCGAATCGAAGATGACCGTGGGCGAGCCGCTCCCCATGCAGTAGAAGTTGAGCCGCGCCCCATCCGCCGCCGTCACGATCTGCCCGGGGCGCGTGTACACCTCATCACCGGGAGTCCCGCTCACCTGCATGGCGAGAAACAGACACGGTGCAAGCGCAGGCACAAACGGTCTCATGGTGGCCTCCCTTAATGTGGCGATGTCCCGTTGTTGGAATCTCCACCAGCCGGCGGCCGGGTCGCGGTAGGCCACCTGGCTGTCGCCGCAATGGCCGCGGATGCCGTGGCGTCGCTCGGCAGAGTCAACGGCAGCACGCTACGTGGCATGCGCTCTGTCGGCTACGGATTGTCGAGCTTTGGCAGCCCCCGCGTGATCTCGTGTGCCCGTATCGTGATTTCCTGCGTCGATGGGTTCGGCTCCGGCGTGGTGTGCGGCCCACCGCGCAGGCAACGCCACTTCGCTGCGAGAAGCTCATTAATCACTACGAGCTGGATCGCGAGTGCACCTCTAGGTCCCGTCTCTTGAGATCGAGACCAAACAGTTCCGTACGGAGAAAGAAACGGTAGCCACTAGGTTGCGCGTGCTCGCCGACACTGACCGGGCCGTTGCACAGGGCGCGGTTGCACAGCGATGATGCGCGAGTGTTGATGTCGACCGACGCGGCGACAACAACCCTCCGGTTCATGTCGTCCTCGATGGACTCGCGTGCTGATGCCACCTCAGCAGGAGGTGGTCGGCATAGCACCTAAGCAGTGGGATGACGACGCGACGTAGCGGTAGTCGCTGGGCCCGATCGGGTCTCGATCTTGCGTCCGACGCTGGTTCCGCCAGTCATCGATCGCTGTAACAAACGGCGGCGGTCAAACGACGCTAACGCTCGTTGCGCCAATCCCGTCGACCCGAGGTCAATTTGGGCGCAGCCGTCCCGCGACGCACGGGAGCTCGATCCAGACGACGATACCGTTTCGCATGGATCGCCAATCGCACTCCGTCGGTTTCCCAAGCCGTCGCGCTCGTTCCGCTCTACGCGGCTGCGTTCGTTGCCATCGTCTGTAGCATCGCGCCGACAGCGCGCGCGCAGCACGCGGACTCGAGCGGGCACGCCGGCCACGACACTGCGACCGGCGAGCCCGAGCGCTTCGGCCACGTGCCGCTGCGTTTCGTCATCAACCTTGGTGGCTACCTGCCATTCTTGTCCACTCATGCGAGCCTATCGACACAGACCCGCAACGGCACGAACGTCAATCTCGAGGACGTCCTCGGCCTATCGCCGAATACACAGACTTTCAACATCGGCGCGTCGTGGAGGATCAGTAAGCACAATTTTCTCGCCCTCAACTATTTCTCATTCAGTCGGAGCGCCACGAAGACGATCAGCGACAGCATTACCTGGGGCCAGAACGTCTACCACACCGGCACGACGCTCGATGTGAACAACCGGCTCGAGTATTACGGGCTCTCGTACCGGTATTACATTCTGGCGCGAAACGAACTGGGAGTTGGGCCCGGGCATCGGTATCGACGCGCTGAACGTCTCCAGCAGCTTGGCCGCCCGAGTCTCGGCCGTAGGAACCGGCTCCGGGTTCGCTGACAGTGCCAAGGCGACGGGCAGCATTACGGTTCCGGTCCCCCTGCTGGGCATCTACGGCGATTGGGAGTTTGTCCCACGTGTTCTCCTGACGGGCGGGGTTCAATACATCTATGTCAACGACATCGATAGCTATGGTGGCCACGTCATCGATGCCTCCCTGGCCCTCGAGTGGTATCCACTCCACAACTTCGGCCTGGGCGCTGGGTATCACTTCATTGGCGCGAACCTCAGTAAGACGATCCGCAACGGCAATAGCGCGAGGTTCAACTACTCGATCGGCGGACCAACGATCTACCTATCGGCGACATTCTAGCACGTCGCGCTCTGTCAGCCGGCGCATCTCTGCGCTCCGCCCGATAGCGTCAGGGACGCCAGGTCGTGAAGGCGGCGCCGGGTTCGCGCCTCTTCGGTGGCGCCAGCTGGGCCGGCTCACCAACGTTTACAATGGCGACGATGCGCTCCCCGTCCAGCACTCCTGCCGCCGTGCGCGCGGCTGCATCACCCATCACCCCGCCAGTCTTGAGGTGCGTGCCCAACCCAATCGCGACCGCAGTGAGGGCGAGGTTCTCGATCGCCATCATCGCGGCGGCGTAGTCCTCGTCGCGAATCTCGGGGTTGTCGGCCTGAACGACGGCCACGGCAATCATGCAGGGAAGGCTCCTGTGTTCGACAGCCACCGTCTCGCGCAGGGTGCGTGCGGCGTCCGGATCCGGGAGCTTCCGTGCCTTCCGCTCACCGAGGGCCAAGCCGTATGCGTACCGAGATTCGGGGCCCAGCACGTAAAAGCGCCACGGCTGTGTCAGGCGGTGATTCGGCGCCAAGACCGCTGCGTCGAGCAGGATCTGGATCTCCTCGCGGGAGACGGGACGGTCGGTAAATGACTTGACGGAGCGGCGGTCTTGAATGATGGCGGGAATCGACATGCGAGGAAGCTACACGGGCGCGACAGCACCCGTGCGTCACGCCGCAATGTCCTCGGCCGGCGGCACCAGCAATGCTCGGATGCCAGGCGCCAGATGTGATTGTTCCGACTCGAGGTAATCCACCAGCCGGCCGTGGCGACCGTCATCGAACGCCACCACAGTGTGGGCAAAAAACGCCTCGGACATCGTCTGGAAGCCGGCGGCCGCCGCGGCCAACACGGAGTCGAGCCACTGCAAGAGGTGCCGCCACGCCACACGCTCGGCGTGCTCGAGCTTCCGCGAGTCGTAACCGTTGCCGCGAAATTGCTGGAGTGGCCCCGCGCCAGGCAGCGCGCTTGCGCCCCGCACCGGCGAGAACGGCTGGCCATAGAGACGGTCGTACACGCGGCGCACATCGATCGGCAGCTGAACAGCTACCTCGTGCGACATCGTTGTCGCGCTCTCGGGCATAATGAAGCTCACCGTGATCCGGCCGCTCATGCCGTCGTGCGCGCACGAGATACCCTTTGCGCCATGGCGACGAAGCACATGCTCTACCTGGACGCGTGAATGCTCAGGCGATACTGACGTGTCGGGCGGAGACTCCACCGGGCGCTCGCCCGTCATCCCGGCGGGATCCAGTGCTTGCCGCTCGCTGTCAGCGTCCTTGTACCCGCGCGCACCACACGCGAGTTCGGTAGGGTCAGTCAGCATATGACTCGGGCGAGGGGTTGAGTGACGTGCCGAAAGAGATCGGCGACGAGACTTCCTGTCAGAGCAATCGCAAAGGACAGCCTCCACCCGACAACCCGCTGCCAACTCAAGGGCTGGACGTTGGACGTTCGTAACAATCCGGTTGCTGTTTGCGATCTCATCGCTCGAGGATCGCCAGGAGCGTACCCTCCGCGGTCTCGATGCCGAGACGACCTCACTGGCCTGCCCGGGCGGCGCCACCGCTCGCCATGCAAACGGAGCGTGCCGCGCTCGAACGCCGTGCCGACGCAATCCGGTCGATCGCCGACGAGCGTCGCGATCCTCTTCACGTTCTCCGCGCGCTGTCGACTGCGCTCAGCGACCTGATGGAGGTGTTCGACTTCCACCGCCACCGCGGTGGTTGATCGCGCACCAGCACGGTACTGTCGGACCAGCCGGGGCGGCCTCGCCGCCCCGGCTGTGCGTTTGGCATCAGCCTTCGCGGACGCGACCGGTATCCTGGCATGGCTTGTGATCGCTTGTGACCGCTCCTCTCGCACGCGAGTCTTCGACTACTCACGTACGCATCCCGTACGACCGGGACGGATGGCAGCTCTCCTGCGGTGCGCGATCGCGATGCTTCTTGCCGCCGTCCTCGACGGATGTGGCGGCGCGCCGACGACACCAGTCGCGTCGGGCGATGCCGCGGGAATCGGCACGACGACCGTGCTCGCCGCTCCCGGCCAATCGGCCGCGCTTCTCACGAGCCCCGCGTTCAACACGAACCTCGAGCTCGTTCCCGGCGCCCAGTACCTGATCGCGATCGTCAACACCGATGCGAGCAGCACGTCGACCGAAGACTTCACACTCGCGGCGACGTACTCGCGCGCGACGTCTCCCCACAGGGAACCCACTCTCACGGCCCAAGTGCCGAAACGACCGCCAATTCGCTACAGCGCGGCCGCCGCAGCCGAACCGCGCTACGAGGTGACGACTGCTGCGGTCCGGCGTGCGGCGTCGATGCGGTCGTTGCAGCAGCACCACCTCGCGATGCTCGATCGCGACGCGCGCATTCTCGAGGACCGCCAGAGCTTCGGGGCGCTGCGCCCATCAGCGGTGCCCCCTGGGTCCGTCGCACAGCCGCGGTCCATCTCGACGACGGTCGGCGCCGTCCAGCGCATCTACATCGCCAACGGACTGACCGGCTCGTGCACCGATGTCGACTCGGTCGGCGCGCGCACCGTCGCCGTTGGGGAGCACGTCATCGTGCTCGCGGACACCGATCGAGCCCGCTGGCCGGTGGACCTACGACCGGACTCGACGTTCTATCAAGGGTTCGCCGACGAGTACGACGCGATCACCTGGTACCATCTCCTGACGTACATTGGCGACCCGCTCATCCTCAATGGCGCGCTGTCGCAGCTCGGCAAGGTGACCGTGGTCATCTCTCCTCTGTTGAACCGCTTCGGCGGCGGCATCGCATCGTTCGTCGACGCCTGCGACTTCAATCAGATTCGCCCCGGACGGTCGCTCGGCAACCGCACGGAGATCTTCTATTACTGGACTCCCGATCCCGGTCACGGATGGTCGGTGCAGGCGTGGGAAGACCTGATGCGGGCGACCGCGGCACACGAGACCAAGCACATCGTCTCGTTTGCCGACCATCTGATCAACAACGGGTTTCGGGTGCGTGAGCTGACCTGGCTCGAGGAAGGTTTGGCCCAGGAGTCGTCGGAGATCTGGGAGCGGCATTTCAATCGCGCGAAGTGGAAGGCGCACGCGACGTTCGATCAGACCGTTGGGTGCGAGCTGGACCTCATCGCGAGCGGAGTGTCGTGCGACCCACGCGATGCCAAGCCCATCGCGCTCAGCGTCAGCCACCTCCCCTTCCTCTTCGAGTACCTGCAAGAGGAGAGCTTCACACCATCTGGCCGTGGTTTGGGGACAGACACGCCCTCGAATTACGGTGCCGGGTGGCAGTTCGCGCGATGGGCAACCGATCAGTACGCGTCGACCGAAGGGGACTTCATCAAAGCCCTCATCAACGAACCAGCGCTCAACGGCCTCCCCAACCTCGCCAAGCACACAGGACGCCCGATCCAGGAGCTCCTCGTCTACTGGAGTCTCGCATCTGCCATCTTCGATACGGCGTCATTCACTGCGGCCGACGAGCGCACCACCAATCCGTCGTTCGACTTCGCCAACATCTTCCTCAGTGGCCAGACCAAGGTGGGATGCTCGGCCATACCCTGCGGTCTTTTTTCGAGCACGGGCTCGGCGACGCCTGCCTTCCCCGTGCAACCACTGATCGACAGCGCCACCACGGCCCCCGTCCGTACGACCGTGACGGGCGTTCCCGGGACCGCTGCTTTCTACATCCTCCTGGTTGCGCCGGTCGCGGGGACCGAGCACCTCGAGCTCCAAAGCGTGAGCGGCGGCTCGATCGCTCCGGCGAGCGCCCTGCGCGTCGGTATGCTTCGCGTCAGGTAAGCCACGCTTGGGCGCAACGACGCCGGCCGGAGGCGTGCGCCCAAGCGGGGTGATGCGCAGAGCATTCCCGCCGGCTCGCGCGTAACTGGGGGAGGTCGACCCCAGCCGGCTCATCGCCCACGTGGCGTAGTGCTTGCTCGCCCATGCCCACCATGCCCACGGGATGCCATGTGCGTCGCGCCCTCGAGCGCTGTGCCATAGCAGTAATTGCCAGTGGAACGCAGGCTCTGTGGGGGGCGGAGGCCGCGCACGCACAGGTCACGACCACGCCACCGGCCGTCCCCGCCCTGCCCGGACAGATCGGTGGTCAAGCGTCCGTCTTCTCGTTGGATTCCGCGATGCGGGCCGCCGACACGGTGACGTTTCGGCCCGATACCGCCATGGCGCTCCACGACATCGTCCAGCAAGCGCTTCAGACGAGCCCCATCACGGCCACGGCGGTCGCCGATCTCCGCACCGCACGCTCCGATGAGCAGGTGGCGGCCGGCGAATTCCTCCCGACACTGAATCTCACCTCCAGCGTACTGCACCACGGGACACCCTCGTTCAGTGGTATCACCACGGCTGGCGCGGTCACGGGGACGATACCAGGGGCGACGATCAGTGGCGGTAGCGCAACGGCGCCGACTGCGCACCAAGCCGTGGATCCTCTCACGGCGGCCAGACAGGGAATCGGCCTGCAGCTCCAGAACGCCGTTGCCACGAGTGCGCCGGTGGTGATCCCCGGCCCGTACGCTACAGGTCTGGTTTCGGGGGTCGCTGCCTGGGACATCTTCACGGCTGGCCGGCGAGTGGCCGACGTTCGATTCGGCCGGGCCGAGACGAGGGCAGCGCTGTCCTCGCAGGTCGAGCAAAACTTCATCGTGATCGCCGCCGTCAAGACGGCGTTCTTCAATGTGCTGCGCGCCGAAGACCTCGCGGCGGTCGCGCAAGTCGAAATCCAGCGGGCCCAAGGGGATCTGCGCGCGGCGCAACACCGGCGCGAGGTCGGCACGGCCACTCCCGCCGACATCCTGCAGTTCGAGCTGAATCTCGCGACCGCCTTCCAAGCCCTCATTCAAGCTCGGATCAACCAGCGCTCCAATGCCTACGAACTCGGACGGCTGGCCGGTCTCGACCTGTCGGTGGACTCTCGCCGCGAGGGGCCCTACGACCCGACGCCGTTGGCAGTATCGGACTCGGAGGTCCTCGCTCTGGCGCTGCGAACAGCCCCGACGTTGCTCGCGTCGCGAGACTCGTCGCACGCCGCTGATGCCGCCGTCGCGGCGGCAAAGACACAGTATCTGCCGACTCTGACGTTGGGTGGCAGCTACACCTGGTACAGCGCTCCCGTCGTGGCCGCCAGTCCGGGCCCCGGCTGGGCCGTCGACATCGGGACGACCTTCCCGATCTTCAACGGCTTTCTGCGTGAAGCGGTCGTGGAACGCGCATTGGCTCGCTCCTACGCCGCGCGGTATGCCGCTCGCGATGCGGAGCGCTTCACTCGCTCGCAAGCGCAATCGTTGCTCGGTGCGGTGAAGCTGGCGGCGGAAAATGTGGCGGTGGCCAAGGGATCGCTCGCCGTCGCCCAGGAGAACTATCGGGTTATCAGCACTCGCTATGGCGTGGGGGTCGCCACGGTTCTCGATCTCTCGGTGGCAGAGCAGACCTTGGCCAGCGCCGAGCAAACACTGGTGAATGCGCGCTACGACTACCAGCTCGCTCGCGCAAACCTGCAAACGCTTCTCGGCCGCGAGATCTAACAGGTGTTAGGCCCCAGCCCTTCAGGCGCGTCGATGCGCAGGTCCCGAACCGCGGCACGCGGAACCCGGCGGTTGCAGTTCCCCCAAACCCTGGACCCCAGACCCCAGACCCGTCGGTTTTTATGTGGATAGTTCGCCTCGCGCTCCGGCGCCCCTACACCACCCTCTGCATGGCGTTGCTCATGTTGTTGGTGGGTGTATTCGCCGCGTTTTCGATGTCGACGGACATCTTCCCGACAACCAACATCCCGATCGTCTCCGTTGTCTGGTTCTACAACGGGCTCCAGGCCAACGACATGGCCGGCCGCATCGTGACGATCAGTGAGCGCGCGTACACGACTGGCGTAGGCGACATCGAGCACATCGAGTCGGAGTCGCTCGACAACGTCGCGGTGATCCGCGTCTATATCCAGCCCAGCGGCAATATCGCATCCGCCATCGCGCAGGTCACGAGCACTTCGCAGGCGATCACGCGCCTCTGCCCGCCGGGCACCACGCCGCCATACGTGATTCGGTATAGCGCGACCGACGTACCGGTGATGGAGGTCGGCATCACGAGCGAGACCGCGGGGGAAGGGGAGCTGAACGACAACGGCAACAACTTCGTTCGCCCGTTCCTGGTGACCGCCCAGGGCGCCAATCTCCCCCCGGTCTTCGGCGGCCCGCCGAAACAAGTCAACGTCGACATCGATCTTGCGGCGCTGCAATCCAAGGGGCTCTCGCCGATCGATGTCAGCACTGCGATCAGCCTGCAGAACATCATCCTGCCCGCCGGCACGCAGAAAATGGGAACGCGCGAGTATCAGGTCGCACTCAACTCGAGCCCGGAAGTCCTGAGCCGTCTCGCGGACTCTCCGATCCGGATGGTCAATGGCCAGATGGTGTTCATCCGGGACGTGGCCCAGATCCGCCTCGGGGCGGGCGTGCAGAGCAACATTGTCCGCATCAACGGCCGGCGCGCCGCGTACATCCAGGTGCTGAAGTTCGGCGCGGCCTCGACCATCTCCGTGGTCAATCGAATCCGACAGCTGCTCCCATTGGCGCAGGCCGCCATCCCGCCGGACATCCATCTCAACGTGGTGCAGGATCAGTCGCTCTACGTCCGGAACGCAATCAGCGGCGTGATCCGCGAGGGAGTCATCGCGGCCTGTCTCACCGCCCTGATGATTCTGCTCTTCCTGGGCAGCTGGAGAAGCACCGTGATCGTCGCGATCTCGATCCCGCTCTCCATCCTTTCCTCGATCATCGTGCTTTGGGCGTTCGGCGAGACCATCAACATTCAGTCGCTCGGCGGTCTCGCGCTGGCCGTTGGGATTCTCGTCGATGACGCGACGGTCGAGATCGAGAACGTGCACCGCAACATGGCGCAGGGCAAAGACCTGCTGCAAGCCATCATCGACGCAGCCTCGCAGGTCGCGGTACCAGCTATCGTCGCGTCGCTCTCGATCTGCATTGTGTTCGTCCCGATTTTCTTCCTGAGCGGAGCGTCGGCGTCGCTGTTCAAGCCGCTCGCGCTTGCAGTCATCTTCGCGATTCTCGCGTCCTATCTCCTCTCGCGAACGCTCGTCCCGACGATGGTGCGATACATGTTGGGCGGCGAGCTGGAGATGTATCGGGGGACCGACGAGGAGCAGGTCGAGAAGCGGCGACGCGCGAACTGGCCTTGGCGCATCAACGCGTTCGTCGAGGTCGGCTTCGGTCGGTTTCGCGACCGCTACGTGTCACTGCTCAGGCTCGCCCTGGACCACAAGGTCGTCACGCTGGGGACGGGCGCGGCCTTCATTGGGCTCAGCATGCTGCTTATTCCAGCGATCGGAGAGGATTTTTTCCCCGCCGTCGATGCCGGAGTATTCCAACTGCACGTTCGGGCGCCGTCGGGCACACGCCTCGAGGAAAGCGAATTGGTGTTCGGCGCCGTCGAGCGGACGATCCGCCGGCTCATCCCCGCGGAGGAGATTCAGCTCCTGCGGGACAACATCGGGCTCGCAGGGGGCGGCGTGGCGCTCGCAACTGGTGACCTCTCCGTCATCGGCCCCGCCGACGGCCAGCTGCTGGTCGTGCTCACCCGCAAGCGCAGTCACCCAACGGCCGAGTACCAACGCGTGGTGCGAGACACGCTCGTCCGCGAGTTCCCCGACGACCAGTTCTGGTACCAGCCCGCCGATATCGTCACGCAAGTGCTCAATCAGGGCCTGGCGGCGCCGATCGACGTGCAGATCGCCGGGCGGGCCAAAGATAGCAATTACGCACTGGCCCAGCGGATGGCGAGCGAGATCAAGCGGCTGCCGGGTGCAGCGGACGTGCGGATTCGCCAGGTCATGGACGAGCCGCAAATCTTCTTCAGCGTAGACCGGGATCGCGCGCAACAGGTCGGGTTGACGCAGCAAAGCATCGCCCAAGCGATGCTGGTCTCGCTCAGCGGAAGCTTCCAGACGGCCCCGAACTTCTGGCTCGATCCCACCAACGGTGTGAACTACAGCGTGTTCGTCCAAACTCCGCAGTACAAGCTCACGAACCTCGCCCAACTCGCGCAGACGCCGGTCACGAGTAGCACCGCCGCAACGAACGCGACGGTCACGCCCCAGTTGTTCGGCAACCTCGCCACAACGGCGCGTCGAGCAGTGCCCGCGGTCGTCAACCACTACAACATTCAGCAATCCTTCGACGTGTACGCCGATCCCGAAGGCCGGGACCTCGGCAGCTTGGCGAGTGACGTTGACCACTTGATCGACGACATGCGCGCAAAGCTCCCTCGCGGGTCCTCGATCGTGTTGCGCGGGCAGGTGCAGAGCATGCGCTCGTCGTTCAGTGGCCTCATCGGTGGAATCCTCGCAGCGTTGGTCCTGGTGTTCATCATCCTGATGGTGAACTTCCAGACGTTTCTCGATCCGCTCGTCATCATCATGGCGTTGCCCGGCGCGGTCGCGGGGGTCCTGTGGGCGCTGTTCGTAACGGGCACCACGTTCAATGTCCCATCGCTCATGGGAATGATCATGGCGCTCGGAGTCGCGACGTCGAACAGCGTGTTACTGATCACATTCGCCGACGACGCCCGGCAAGGCGGTTTCAACGCGCACGATGCCGCCATCGAGGCCGGCTCGACGCGCTTGCGGCCCGTTATCATGACCGCCCTTGCCATGATCATCGGCATGGTCCCAATGGCCCTGGCGTTGGCTGAAGGGGGCGAGGAGAATGCCCCGCTCGGCCGGGCCGTCATCGGCGGCTTGCTCGTCGCCAGCGTTTACACGCTCATACTCGTACCCGTGATGTACGCAACCATCCGGACGTCGATGCCGCTGGAAGAGATCCACCTGCCTGAAGCCACACCCATTGATGTGCAATTCGCCGCGCCCGGGCATGTGCCACGCGCAAAGGCCGGCGAACCGGGCACACCAGGCGGGGCGGCACCCCATGGCTGACCAGACCTCAGGACCCGCTCGCACGGAGATCGATCGCCGCCGGCTGTGGATTGGGACGGCAGTGGTGATCGGCACGCTGGTCGTGCTCCTGCTGGTCGGCCTGCTTCCGCATCGTGCGCGACAACGAGACCTCGCCGTACGAGCTCGGGAGGCCGCGCTGGATGACAGCGTTCCGCGCGTCAGCGTGGTGCGTATCTCCCGCAGCACGCCAGCGGCCGACCTGATGCTGCCTGGAACGCTGCAAGGCAACCATCTGACGTCGATCTACGCACGATCGTCGGGGTATGTACAGCGGTGGTACGCCGATATGGGTACGCGCGTGCACCAAGGGCAGGTCCTCGCGACGATCGAGGCGCCCGACGTCGACGAGGAATTGGCGCAGGCCCAGCAGCAAGCGGCCAGCGCGCGCGCAACGCTTCAGCTGAATGAGGTGAACCTCGCGCGCTGGAAAGTGCTCTACCGCGACAGCACCGTCACGAAGCAGGAGCTGGATACGTTTCAGTCGGCCTACGACGCGTCCGTCGCAAGCGTCGCTGGCGCCGACGCCAACGTGCGGCGCCTGCAGGCACTCGTAGGTTTTCAGCGCATCACGGCCCCATTCGATGGCGTCATCACCGCGCGCAACGTCGACAACGGTGTGTTTGTCACCGCGGTTGGCACCACCAACACGCCCCAACCGGCAGGCACCGGCGGCAACACGCTCATCAATACTGTTGAGGCGACGGAGCTGTTTCGCCTCGCCAGCACCGACACGCTGCGCCTCTATCTCGGTGTGCCGCAGTCGTATGCAGTGGCCGTTCGTGTGGGCATGCCCGCGACCCTGGCAGTCAGGGACCTGCCGGGCCGGGCGTTCTCAGGGCGCGTCACGCGAACGGCCAACGCGGTCGACGCGGCGTCCCTGACACTATTGACCGAGGTCGACGTCATCAATTCCGATCGGTCGCTGCTACCAGGGATGTTTGCGCAGGCGCACCTGCGATTCGAGCGGTCCAACCCTCCGCTGCTCATGCCTGGCACGGCAATGATCTTCCGCACCTCCGCGCCGCAGGCGGCTGTCGTGGGCAGAGACTCGATCGCCCGCTTCCGCACGTTGGAGGTCGGCCGAGACTTCGGCACCGTCATTGAAGTGGACTCAGGCCTGGTGGATGGCGATTACGTCGTCGCCCAACCCAACGACGCACTGCGCGACGGTCAACCGGTGCGGGCTCGCGCCGCGGCGGAGACCGGCGCGCCAGGCGCGGACACTCAAGCGGTCCGGCCGGTCGCTCCGCTGCGCACGCCAACCGGCCAGCCTCCGGCGCCACAAACGGGAGCATCAGGAAGCCCCGCGAGCCCGCAGGGCGGCGCGACGTACAAGCCTCCGCCTCAGGTGGAGACCGGCTTCCCCGCTGCACCGCCGCCGGCGAGACCGTAGGCCCGGGCGACGCCATGCGTCGCCCGCGTTTCCCCGTAATCAACCAAAACGGACGATCGAGAAGATCCCGAGGACGATGACGACGGAACCGAGGAGACGGAGCACACTGAATCGCTCGCCCAGTACGAGCCAGCCCGCGATGGCCGCCATGACAATGCTCACCTCTCGCGTCGCACCGACGTACGCGACCGGGGCGAGCCGAAACGCCACGAGCACCGCGACATATGCGCCCGCCATTGCGGCCGCGACAACGACAACGCGGCGCCATTGGCGGACCCAGGCTGGTCGGAGCCGCGTGCGCCGGCCGCCCCGCAATACGATCGGCGCCGTGATCGCGGCGCCCAGCCAGAAGACGGCGCCTTCATACCCGGCCGCTAGTGCCAATGCAGTGGCCGGGGCCCGACGCATGGCAGCGCCGTCGACCACGGAGTAGGCCGAGATGGAGAGCGCGACTCCCAGCGTCAATCCGATGTCAGCCCACTGATCGCCGGTCAGCACAGGCCTCCCCGTCGCATTGGGGGGGCGCTCGACCGTCCACGCGACCATGACGACACCGATCGCGAGTGCGCAGATGCCCGCGAGTCCCGCCGCGCGAGGAGGTTGGGCAAGAAACACGGTGGTCCATAGCGCGAGTAGCAGCGGAGCCGTCCCTCGCGCGATGGGATAGACCACCGACAGGTCACCTCGTCGATATGCGGCCGTCAACAACAGGACATACACCCCCTCCGCCACCGCGCTTGCGACGACGAACGGCCACACCGCCGCAACGGAGGGCCAGGACGCGATGAGAGCAGGAGTGAGCAAGACCCCGCCCATTGCGAGGGCGAGCCAGGTGACCAACTCGCGGTCGTCCTGCACCTGCTTGACCAGGAGATTCCACCCAGCGTGTATGACGGCAGCGGTGAGGACGAGCGCCAATGCGACCGCGGACATAGCGCGCGAACCTACGAGATCACGGTGGTTCCCCGAAAGGGGCGGGCCCAATCACAATCGGCCGATTGGCCGATCTCCGCATAGTGACTGGTCACGACTTCAAGCAGCTATCTTGGTCTGCGGGGCCTTCCAAGGTCGCGAAACGTCCGATGCTCGTGTGGTTGTCTACTTTCTATTTTCTGTGATTCTCCTTTCTCGGGCGCGCTAGCGCCGCGGTCCTGCTTTGTCGGCACCACTCCTCGTTTCGCAGCGACCGGGCCGCGGTAACAACCCCGAAAGACCGACAGGTTGGCGGGAGCGATTGGCGGTGCTCGAATCACTGCCTAAGCTCCTCGGCCTCGTCTGGGCCACCCATCGCGGCTACACCATTGCGATGGTGGTACTGCGCATCGTTCGCTCCCTGATCCCGGTCGCCACGCTGTGGGTCGGCAAGCTCATCATCGATATGATCCAGTACCCGCGCGGGCGGGCGATCGCGGTACTCTGGCGTTATGTCGCGATCGAGATGGCGATCGCACTCGGCGGGGAGTTCCTCGCGCGCGCGTCGGCACTCGTCGAATCTCTGCTGGGCGATCTCTTCTCGAACGACATCAGCGAACGGTTGATGGGCCATGCCGCGACGCTGGACCTCGCCCAGTTCGAAGATCCGACGTTCTACGATCACTTGGAGCGGGCTCGCCAGCAAACGACAAGGTCGCATAGGCCTGATCGCTCAACTGCTGGGAATGGGCCAGGACACGCTGACGCTGACGACATTGGCCGTCGCAATCGTCGCGTACAATCCGTGGTTGCTCCTGCTGCTCGCGGCCGCGGTCTTCCCCAGCTTCATCGGCGAGACACACTACGCTGCTCTCAGTTACTCGCTTCTGTTCCGACGAACGCCCGAGCGGCGTGAGCTCGACTACCTCCGATACGCGGGTGCCAGCGACGAGACTGCCAAGGAAGTCCAAATGTTCGGACTCGCGCCGTGGCTCACGCAACGGTACCACGACCTGGCACAGCGCTACTTCGAGGAGAACAAGCAGCTCTCCGTGAGACGCAGTGCAGTCAGCGCGAGCCTCTCCATCATCGCCACTGCCGGCTACTACGCGGCGTACGTCATCATCCTTCGCGAAGCCGCCATCGCGCAGATCACAATCGGTACGCTCACGCTCCTCGCCGGCTCGTTCAGAGGAAGCCGCGACCTGATTCAGCGACTGCTGCTCGCGGCGAGTGACATCTACTCCCAGAGCCTCAACCTCAGAGATCTGTTCGCCTTCTTCGAGATCCGGCCGACCATCTCGACGCGCGCTGGCGCGAACATCGTACCGCAGCCTATCCGCGAAGGGTTCGTCTTCGAGAACGTCGGATTCCAGTATCCGGGCAGCGATCGCTGGGCTGTCCGCAACGTCAGCTTCGCGATCCGGCCGGGCGAACGCGTCGCGCTGGTCGGGGAGAACGGGGCCGGGAAAACGACGCTCACGAAACTGATCGCTCGTCTGTACGATCCGACCGAGGGGCGCGTCCTGCTCGACGGACGCGACCTTCGGGAGTACGACCTCGGATCGGTACGACAAGCGATCGGCGTCATTTTTCAGGACTTCGTTCGCTATGACATGCGCTTCGACGAGAACATTGGAGTCGGCGAGATCGGGCTGACCCGCGGCTACCTCGAGGCCCTCAATGCCGACAAGGCTGATGTGGTAAGCCGCGATCGCGTACCGGGGCCGATCACGGACGCCGCCGAGCGCTCGCTCGCGACCTCGCTGCTCGATCGCTTGCCGCACGGGTACCGCCAGATGCTTGGCCGGCGGTTCGCGGAGGGCGTCGATCTCTCTGGCGGTGAGTGGCAGAAGGTCGCGTTGGCTCGCGCATACATGCGCACCGCGCAACTACTCATTCTCGATGAGCCCACCGCGGCGCTGGACGCGCGGGCCGAGTACGAAGTCTTCGTGCGATTCTCGGAGCTCATGGCGGGCCGCATGGCCGTCATCATCTCGCACCGTTTCTCCACGGTGCGCATGGCAGACCGCATTGTGGTGCTGGAGAGTGGCCGCGTCGTGGAGGAAGGCACCCACGCGGCACTCGCATCTAATGGTGGCGTGTACGCGGAGCTCTTCGAGATGCAGGCGGCCGGGTACAGGTAAAGAGGGGACGGCGGGGGGTCTGGGGTCTGGGGTCTGGGGTCTGGGGTCAGGGTCAGGTTAACACGCTGAGGCGGGCTCCTCGGCGGCTGTCGCGCTCTTCAGTAGGTACACGTGGCGCCCCCCGACCCCGCCGTTCAGGCCTCAACGCCGCGGTTGCCTAAGTGACTATTTACTAGACACTTAGCTTGCGAGCTCTTCCGTATCGCTGCGCGCCAAGAGGTCGTCTTACTGGAGCGCCTGGGCGTGTCTCCTCTGTCCTCTCTCGGCCGCGCCAGCGGCCACCAGGCACCCCTCAACACCGATCCGTATGAGCCGACACGAGTTTACTTACAGCTACGACGGCCAGGAGACGTGGGTGTTCCAGATGGATCCCGTCGCTGGTCCGAAGGGCCTCCGCTACCGCGTCCGCTACGAAAAGGGCGCCACGTGGACCGAATGCCTCCTCCGTAACGCGCCCGCGGGCGCATTGGTGGAGACACTGCAGCAGGCGATCATTGACTGGGAAGGGCGGATTCTCCGGCCCACGGGTACGCAGCAGCCTGCAGCTTAGGGCTAGACGCCAGACGTGGGACGTTGGACCTTGGAAAAACCTCAGGGCGTGCCAAATGCACCGTGGCTCGCCCCGAGGTTTTCTTCCAACGTCGAACGTCGAACGTCGAACGTCCAACGTCCAACGTCCCGCATGATCAGCTAGAAGATATTCCCCAGCCGCAGGTGTGTCTGCACTGCCCCCTGCGCAATCTGCTGCTTCTTCTTCACGACCGTCACGGTGATCGTCGAGGGATAGGCTTTGGAGTGGTGCACTTCATTGTGCGCGATCAGCGAGGTCGTTTCGTCGAAGTTATTCCCGCCTGTATTCAGGTTCCGATCGAAACGCGGGAAATTGCTGCTGGTGACCTCGAGACGGATGCTGTGACCAGCCTCGAAGTAGTTGCTGGTGTTCATGGGCTGGAACGTGACCTTGTACACCTTGCCCGGCTGCATCCACGTCACCGGCTTGTCATAGCCGTCCCGATATCGGACGCGCTGGATCGTTTCATCGAGGTTGTACGCCTTTCCATCGGGGTACACGTCGACCAGCTTGATGCTGAAATCCGTGTCCTTCCGATCCGATGACACGTAGAGCGTCACCGTGACCGGGCCGCTGACCTCCATGCCCTCCTTCAGCGGGGGGGTCGTGTAGGTCAGGATGTCCGGTCTCACTTCCATCTTGCGCTGGTCCATCGACCCGCCGACGAGCCCGGGCTGACAACACACATTGCCACCGTACGAGGGCACCGGATTCATCGGGTCGTAAGCGAAGCCGTCAGGCTTGTCGCTACCGGGGGACTTTGTCGACAACGCACCATCGCCGCTCATCGTGTTGGCCTTGCCGGCGCTCGTCAGGAAGAACGACAGGGGCTGCGCGCCGCGTGGCGGCCAGACGTCGCTCGTCTGCCACTTGTTGACTCCCATCGTGTAGTAGCGCACGTGTGGCAGCGTGTCGAGCAGCCCGTTGTTCTCACCCTTGAGGAAATGATCGAACCACCCATATGTGAGCGAGGCGTAATCCCACCGTGCGTCGCCTTCGTCCCGCTCGCCGACCACCGTGTGCTCCGTCGCCCGCGTGTACGAGCAATGCAGGGTCGGCGCGATGATGGCGTATTGGTCCTTGGACGCCGACGTCGCACGGACGTGGTTGAACAGCGCGAGGTTCGGACCAACCGAGACGTCGTACCATGACATGAAGTACAGTCCTGGGACATTGATGACCATGTCGTCGTGGTACAGCCCACCGCGGTACCAGGCGGGGTCGTTCGGCGTGCGCTGAATCATGCGACCGCCGGTCGCGACCGGCATCGAGTCCGCAAAAATGCCGCCGGGACCGTCAACGGCCTTGATGATGTCTTGCTCCGGCAGATGCTTGAACGCCTCCATCCAGTCGACGCGGGGCGGCTGCTGGGCGAGATCGAAACTCTTCGATTCGCGTATCAGGTCCTCCTGCGATGCGTTCGCCGGAAACATCGGCCGGACCTGATTCTGCTCACCGTAGAGCCAGTCGATGAACAGCATCTGGACGGCGCCACCGCGATACCAGTTGCCCATCTCGTAGTATGGCTTGACTCGTCCGACGCCGGCCCCAAACCCCTCCGGGATGATGGTGGCGAGGCCTGGCGGTGCTGTCGCCGCGACTCCCATCTGCCACTCGGCCGTGGACGAGCAACCGATCAGACCGACCTTGCCATTCGACCAGGGCTGCGTGCTGATCCACTGAATCGCGTCATACCCATCCGTGCGCGGCGGACCGAGAATATCGTAGTTGCCTTGCGAGAAAAAGTGACCGCGCTCGTTCTGGCCGACATACGCGTAGCCGCGCTTCACGGCGTCGAGAATCGACGTCATGTCGGCCGGAACGCCGTCTCGCACATCCCAAAAATTGAAGTTGTAGGGTGTGCGAACGAAGATCGCCGGCACCTTGCCGGTAGCGTTCTTCGGACGATAGATGTCTGTCGCCAGCCGCGTCCCGTCTCGCATCGCCACCATCTCCTTGCGATCGACGACGGCGACCGATTCGAGCTCCTGCTCGAGCGCAACCCGATGCGCCTTCGCCGCAGAGTCGAGCGGCGCCCGCTGCTGGGCGGCGAGCGGCTGGACCGAGGCAATCGCTCCGACACCGAGTGCCGCAAGGCAGCGGATGATGTTGTGCATCTTTCCTCCTGTGATGAACACCCAGTTTGCAGGCTACTGGCCCGCGCATCGGCGTGCAACACGCCCGACAGCCGACGGCTATCGCCCCCCTCCTCTTCCTCCACCGCGACGGCTGGGCCCTGCCACTAGAGCTACGCTTTGAGCGGCGTGAGCGCTGTAGCACTGGCCGCCGGCATTGATGCCGGTCGCAGACATCGAAGGCCAGCGCGGCAAGCCGTCGCTGACCCTGGCGGCAGTGCCACCCGCCCTCCGGCACCCGTTACCTGTCGGCGGTCACCCGCTACTTTGTACCATCCGTCCGCCACTTCCTCCGCCACCAAGCCGGCCGCGAGGTTCACCTGAATCACACATCAAACGCGCCCATCCCCCGAGATGCGGACTCGCATCTGACCGCTCTTCCACCGGGCGTCGTCTGCCTCACCGACTTCGAAGCCGCCGCTCGCGCGGTATTGCCCGACATGGCGTACGCCTACGTCTCAGGCGGGGCAGGCGATGAAATCACACTTCGGTGGAACACCGAGGCGTTTCAGCGCATCCGCTCTGCGCCCCAGGGTGCTCGTGGAGGATCAAGGCAGGGACACCCGCTGCACACTGCTCGGTACGCCCTTATCCTGCCCAATTCTGCTGGCCCCCACGGCCTATCACCGCCTGATGCATCCGGATGGCGAACTGGCCACCGCTCGCGGTGCGGCGGCGGCTGAGGTGCCGTATGTCGTGAGCACTGCGACCACCACACCCCTCGAGGAGATCGCCAGCGCGGCCGACTGCGTCCGGTGGTTCCAATTGTATCCCCTCATCGACCGACGGCGGACGCAAGACCTGGTCGCCAAAGCCGAAGCATCGGGCTGTCGCGCGGTATGCCTCACGGTCGATACCCCCATCGCCGGCGTCCGCAATCGCGAGCAACGCGCCGGCGTGCGACTCCCCGGCGGCCTCAACGCACCGTACTTCCACCACGTCGTGGATGCGCAGAACGTTCGCACACCCTTCATGGCGCTCACCTGGCATGATGTGGCGTGGTTGCGCTCAGTGACGTCACTACCCGTGCTCCTGAAGGGTATACTCGATGCCGAGGATGCGGATCGCGCCGTGCAGGAAGGAGTGAGCGGCATTATTGTGTCGAACCACGGCGCACGCAATCTCGATACGCTGCCGGCAACGATCGACGCGCTACCGAGTGTGGCAGAGGCGGTGCGCGGCCGGATTCCAATTCTCCTCGACGGTGGCGTGCGCCGCGGCACGGATGTCCTCAAGGCGATTGCACTCGGCGCCTCGGCAGTCATGATCGGGCGCCCCTACCTGTTCGGCCTCGCCGTCGCGGGCGCGGAGGGCGTCGCGGCGGTCGTCCGCATCCTGCGCGACGAGCTCGAAGCGGCGCTGGCGCTGACGGGCCGGCCATCGATCGCAGCAGTGGACAAGACGGTATTGTGGGGCTGAACGCCGGTCCTACAGATACCTCGGCTGCCCCTGCACGATCCCGACCAACAGTTCCCCCGGTCGGCGCTCGCCGACGCCGACCGCGACTGATTCACGCAGTGCGCCGCGCCACTCGCGCCGGATGCGGATCAAGTGTGAACGGCCGCACCGGCACAGCCAGCGGTGGTAGCTCACCGCATCGAACGTCGGGAGCGGGTAGGGACCGGCCAATGCCGATACTGGACAGCGCGGCGAGCACGCGAACACGACCCACAATACGCCCGACTCCGGCTCAACGGGCACGCGGCCACGCGCATCCAATTCTCTGAGCTGAAGACGCACCTGCCGCGAGCCTAGCGCAACCACTCGCTCAGGCGGAGCACGAATCACACGCACCACCGTAGCCCCATCGACCGCCTCCGCACCGGCCGCGAGCAAGACGCGTGCGCAGGCTTCGAGCGTCGCGCCTGTTGTCATGAGATCGTCGGCGACGATGATCCGCCGACCAATGATTCCTGCGCATAGCGCACCGCGGACAACATAGGCCCCATCGCTCTCCTGCAGCCGCGCGGTCCGCGACAAGCCTTTCTGTGCGAAGTCCCGCGTCTTTTCGAGCGCGCCGAGCCTCAGGATCACGTGCGGGAGCTTGATCGAGGCGAGAGACGCGAGCATGTGGACATGCGGGCGACGGTTTTCGAAGGAAGGGACAGGAACCAGAAGCGGCCGGAAGGCCCGACCATCGCGCAAAGGCGTCACTCGCATGACCTCGAGCACGCTCGCCGCTAACGCTCGGGCAAGCGGCACCGCGAGTGACGTCCACTGGGCGCGACGCTCCTTGAATGCGACGACCGCACGATATGCCTCGCCAAGAGCACGCCGCGGCGATCCCGCACGCCCGTGATACGCAGCGACGCACCGTCCATACGGCAGCGCGCCGCCCAGGGCCGCCCGACTGCAATCCGGGCAGACGAACCGAGTGCCCACACCCACCCACCCGTCGTGCGCCACGTCGTCCGTGCAGCAGAGATGACAGCGCCGCCCGCCCAACGGCTCGCCAAATCCCCAGAGCCCGACCGCCCGTCGCGCAGCACCTTCGCGACAGCGGTGATCCTGGTTCTGTACCGCCAGATCGCCCGCGAGCACCCACGCCGCCCGCCACGCGTCACCTCGCACTTCGCGAGGGAACGTCCGGGCCGCACGCGCGACTCGCCACCACACGTCCACGCCCCGGCGGGGCCGCCGCATTCCGGAACGCTGTCAGGCCGCGGTCTCCTGTGCGCCATCATGCGAGTGCGGTGACAGCAGGAGAGCGCAAGGCCAACGGTAGTTACCGCACCGCCACCTGCTCCACCAGCGGCATCACCTCTTCCGCGAAGCGCTCCATCTCCTCGAGCTGCGGACTGCACTGCAGCAGTAAGAGATCGACGCCCACGTCGGCAAACGCGCGGATCCGCTCCGCCACGATCTCGGGAGTTCCGACAAGACCCGCGCGCAGCCCGCGGTTCGACACCGAATAGTCCTCGAGACTCACCTGCTGCTCGAGCTTCGTATGCGCGATCCAGTCCTGATAGTTCCCGTAGCCGGGTGAGCCGGGAGCCACGTTGGTGATGCGCGCGAGTTCGCGCTCCGCCTCCTCGACGGTCGGCCGAACGATGACGTACGCTGCCATCCCGAACGTCATCGGTGGAGAACCGACTGCTTCGCGGCGCGCGCGCATATCCGCGACTTTGGGCGCGACCCGCTCGGGCGGATCGCCGTGCATCACGTAGGCGTCACACTTCTTCGAGATCAGGGACTTGGCTGCCTCCGACTCGCCGCCGGCATAAATGACCGGCAGCGGGTTAGGCTTTGGAGCCAGGACCGTTTCGTCCGTCGTGTAATACCGGCCGTGAAATGAGAAGCGTGGCTCCGTCCAGGCGCCGTGAACGACGGTCAGCCACTCGTCCGTGCGCGCGTATCGATCATCGTGTTCGTCGAACCGCACCCCGTAGCGGCGCGCCTCGTCGGCCCACCAGCTCGATACGACGTTGAGGGAAACCCGCCCCGGCGCGATGCTCGCGATGTTGCTGCCTGTTTCGCGAGGATGGCGGGCTGGTGGAACGTCGGTCGCACGGCAACCATCAGCTCGAGACGTTCGGTCACGGCGGCCAGCGCGGCCGCCGGCGACCACGCGTCGAGGGACGGCGCGTCGATCCCTTTGATGTCGTTGAGAAACAGCTCCGCCACGAGAGACAGATCGTATCCGATCTCCTCGCTCCGACAGGCGAGCCGCTTCACGTAGTTCCACGACGTTTCCATCTGTTCGTCCGGCACGTTTCGCAGCCAGCCGCCGAACACCGGCATCCAGTAGCCGTAGCGCATCGCGGGTCGCTCCCCACTGCTCATGGCTGCCCCCACTCCACCTGACTGGCAGTCGCGACGACCGCGTCGTCGACCACGCGTGGCGCCGCTGCGCGTCGCAGCGCCTGTCGACACGCTGTGTGCCGCGCGGGACAGCAGGTAGTCGACCAGTCGCTCATGCGGGTCGAACCCGATCACGCGGCGCGCGTCGGCGACGAAGTTCGAGAGCGCATTCACGTCGTAGAAGTAATGCCGCCCGTCACGATCATCGATCAGGTACTCGATGCCGCCCACATCCAAGCCGACGTGCCGGGCGATCTGCTCCACTTCCTCGATGATCGACGCGGGCGGGTCGGCCCGCTCGACCCGCAGTCCGGTCTTCGGCGCGTCGAGCGCGCACGCCGACCGCGACAGCGCACGACCATCGGTCGTCTGGCACACGTCGGCCGGGCAGAGATTGAAGAGGGAGTCCGCCGCGGGGAACACGTTGATCGCGTAGAGATACTGTCCGCCCAGGACCTCCACCCGCGTGATGTGGCCGGCGCGTAGCGGCGCCATTTCCTGCACCAGCGCGACGCCGTCGACGCCCAGGTCGAGCGCACCGTCGCCGCGCCGCTCGTTCGAGGGCCGATCGCATTCTCGAAGCGTTCGATCCCCGCGCCGCTGCCACCGACGTTGGCTTTGACCAGAACGGGGTACCGGAGACCACGCGCGGCCTCGAGCACGGCCTCCGCGCTGTTGGCCACGCGCGTCACCGGATACGGAAGCCCGAGCGTCTCGAAGGCTTCGATCTGTAACGCCTTTGAATGTCCATCCCGTAGGCCGACGCGCCATTGACGACGGCCACGCCGACCCGTTCGAGATGGCGAAGCCACTGCAGTGTGTAGAACGTCGATTGCCGATGGCCGCGCAGATATGCCGACGGGCTCGCCCGATTGAACACGAGCGAGTACGGCGAGGTTCGCTCCGCCGGATCGTAGTGGTGCGAAGCAGCGTCCAATCGCACATACGGCACGCCGCGGCGATCGAGCTCGGCAAATAACGGACGAAACCAATCCGGATGTTCGTGGAAGATCGCGATCGGCAGCATACGCAGGGGTTAGGGATCAGGGGTTAGGGGCTGGGAACGACAACCCCTCCCCGACGCAAGCGTGTACCAATCACGAGAGATAGGAACAAAGTTCCAGGCGCACTGGCGGCCTGGTACCGGACCGCGTGGCGAGCGAGAAGCGGTAGAGATACCTCTAATCCCTGCCGTGCGGCAGCGAATCGAGTGCCACGATGGGCGCGATGTGGGCCGCCGTCAGGCCCGGCTCTACTGCTTTTCGATCGCCGACCACCACAATGGTGAGGTGGTCGGGATCGAGATGCTGCTGCGCGGCTTCCCGAACATCTGCGAGCGACACGGGCTCGAATCGCTCGGTCAGATGGTCGTAGTAGTCCAGCGGCAGACGGAAAGCCAGCACGGCGCGAGCCGCGTCCGCCGCTTCAGGCACCGTCGCGAATTGCAATGGCAGCGATAGTGTTTCCGTGCGCTTGGCGAAGGCAAGCTCCGAATCTGTCACGGGTCGCGTCGAGCGGATGTCCCGGATCTCCGCAGTCAGGATCGCGATCGAGCTGTCGGTCGTCGGTGTCGACACATCGGTCTGGATCTCGAATGTCGACGGTTGCGGGATCCGACGGTACGCGAAGCCGGAATTCGCACCGTAGGTGAAGCCGTGCACCTCGCGCAACGACAGGTTGAGCCGGCTGTTGAACGCACCACCCAGCACCGTGTTGAGCAGCTCCAGCGCATAGTAGTCCTTGCTGTCGCGCGGAGGGCCGAGTTCCCCGGCCAGAATCACGCTCTGTGGCGAACCGGGACGATTGTACAGATAGATGTGCGTTGGACCAGCTGGCTCCGGGGCCGGCGGCGTGACCCATCCATCCTCCCCGCCGGGCTGCAGATCCGCCACAGCCTGCTCGACCGCAGCGACCGCCCGATCAGCGGTGATATCCCCGGACACGATGAAGCTCACATTGCGCGGGCGATAGTAGTCGCGGTGAAACGCGACGAGATCGGCACGTGTGATGGCAGCGACGCTCGGGGCGTCTCTGCGCGGGCGTAGGGGTGCCCAGGCCCGTAGAGCTCGGGCGCGAACACCCGGGAGGCGAGATAGTCGGGCTGGCTCTTGGCTCGCTCCAGCCGCGCGATCGTATTCGCCTTGATGCGTTCGAGCGCCGAGTCCGGAAACGCGGGGTGTGCGAGCTGATCCACCATCAAGGCGAGCGATCGCTCGAAGTAGACCGGAATGGTGAAGAAGCCCGTGGCGTTCACGTCGGTCCCGAGATCCGCTTCGGCGCGCGCGATGTCGCTCGCACTGCGCGACGCCGTGCCTTCAGCCAGCATCTGACCGGTCAATGCGCTCACCCCTTCCTTGCCGGCAGGGTCGAGCACCGCAGGCGCGACGACCAGGGCCGATACATCGACCACGGGGAAGTCGTGATTCTCCAGCACGGCAACGCGAATCCCGTTTCGCAGAGTGCGCATCTCGATACGCGGCACGCGCACAGCCGGTGCAGGCCCCGGCACCGGTCGGGGCGGCGACGCGCTCTCCTGCGCGGACGCGATGGAGACGCCGACGACGCCCAGCGCCATCGTCATACAGAGCGCAACGGTGCCGGTTTGATGGGCAGTTCGACTCGACATCAGGTTGCTCCCTTCGCCGGACGCTCCGGTGTCTTGGTCACGTTCACGTAGGGCCTGGAGGTCTTGCTCACGAGGTCGAGATGACCGGCCGGCACCATGCTCAATACGACACGGCCGGGGGTGAGGTACCGGCGTGCCACTCGTTCCACATCGGCCGGCGTGACCGCCTGCGCCTCTTTGAGCTCGACCTGAAAGTGGAGAGGATCGTTGAAAAACGTCTGCCCTTCCGCCAACTGGTCTGCGCGCGACTCAGTGGATTCGAGGCCAGTGACAGTGCCGACGACCGCGTACCGCTTCGTTCGGTCCACCTCCGCCTGCGACGGCGCCGTGGCGCGGAGCGCCATGAGCACACTATCAGTGAGTTGCTCCAATCGTGTGAGTGACACGCCGGGCCGCGGATTGAGGTTGATGCTGAAGACACCCTCGTTCTCGTGCTCCGTGTTGCCAGCCGCCACACTGGTGGCCATTTGGCGGTCGTAGACCAGCAACTTGGTCAGGCGGCTGACACGGTCCCGAGTCAGGATGTCTGCGAGCGCGTCGAGGGGAGCGGCATCACGGCTGTGCACGCCGACGGTAGGCCACGCCAATTCCAGTCGCGGGAGTGTCGCCTTCGCATCCTCGAGGACCAGCCGATGTTCGGTCGTCAGCGCCGCTGGCGACACCACCGGACGTTGGATCCCGGGGCCCTGTGGGATGGACCCGAAGTAGCGCTGCACCAGCGCGTGAGCCTCGGCCAGGTCGAAGTCACCGCAAATGGACAGCGTCGCATTGTCCGGCGCGTAGTAGGTCCGGAAGAACGATTTGACATCGTCGAGGCTCGCCGCCGACAGGTCAGCCATGGAGCCGATCACAGGCCACGAGTACGGATTCGTTGATGGGAACAACGCCCCGTCCAGTGACTCGCCGGCTTGTCCGTACGGCTGGTTGTCAACGCGGTAGCGGCGCTCGTTCTTCACGACGTCGCGCTGGTTGTCGAGCTTCTCCTGCGTGAGCGCGGCCGACAGGGTCCCCATGCGATCCGACTCGAGCCACAGCACCGTTGCGAGGTAGTTTGCTGGGACGGTCTCGAAGTAGTTCGTCCGATCGTTGTTGGTCGTGCCATTCATCGTGCCGCCGGCATCCTCGATCGTCTTGATGTGCTCCCCTTTCGCGGCGTGCGCCGAGCCCTGGAACATCACGTGCTCGAACAGATGCGCGAATCCCGTCCGCCCGACGTGCTCGTTCTTCGAGCCCACGTGATACCAAATGGCGACCGACACGACGGGCGCACTCGTATCGCGCGACAACACCACCGTCAGTCCATTCGGCAGCGTGAACCGATCGACGGGGATGTTTGGCAGGCCCAGCGAATCTGCGCCCACTCCCCCCGCGCGTGCGGTGTTATGCAACGGCAAGACATGCGACGACGGAGGATGGGCACCGAGAAGGAAGAGATACAGCCACGGCCAATCTGTCCGGCGCACCTGACCAATCTCCGCGTATTGTTGTGGTTGCCCCAAACCCGAAACCCGGAACGCAACACCCCAAGCTGGACGCACCGTGACTCGCCCAGAGGTTGGCTTTCCAACGTCCAACGTCGAACGCCCAGCCTCACTCGATATCGTCGATTGACCGCGGCCAATCCTGCTTGAGCAGACGAGACAGGGCGCGATCGGCCAGCAAACGACCCCCGGTCTGACACCTCGCACAATAATTGGTTTCGTTAGCTGCGTAGCGAATGCGCTGGACTGGTGCTTCGCAGACCGGGCACGGCAGTCGGTATCGACCGTGCACGGCCATGCCCTCCCGAAACGCGGTGACGGTCTCGGGAAACCCGGATCCGGCCTCCGCCCGCAGGCGCGCAATCCACTCGCCCAGGACTCCACGAGTCGCCGCCCGCAGGCGCTCGATGTCGTCCGGTGTGAGTCGGCTCGTGAGCGCGAGTGGCGACAGCTGAGCGCGATGCAGGATCTCGTCGGAGTACGCGTTGCCGATCCCGCTGAAGAGATGGGGGTCGGTGAGTGCGCGCTTGAGGGTGTGGTTCTCGCTCTGCAGTCGCTCGGTGAACTCGACGAGGCTGGCGTCCAGCACCTCGAGTCCACCGCGGTCGAAAGCCGCGAGAGCCGCCGCGCCCCGGACGATATGGAGAGATGCGCGGCGCGTCGTCCCCGCTTCCGTGAAGTAGAGCGTGCCAGTGGGAAACACGAAGGTGGCGAGCACCAGCCGGGCGGAAACGGCTCCCGGCCCGGCCGGGCGCTTCGCTTTTCGACGCCCGGGCTCGGGCCCGGCGGCTGTCGTGACTTCAGTCTTTGGGCGCCACCGAAGACGGCCGGCGATCATCAAGTGGATCACGACATATAGCTCCTGCTCGAGAGCCAGCACGATGCGCTTGCCCATGCGCTGGACCCCGATGACCTCCCGGCCTTCGACGACCGCGACCGAGGGCTCGACAGTGCGAAGCACGAATGGCTTGTTGATCACGAGTCGCTCGAGCCGCTGGCCCACCGCAACGGCGGCCAACCGCTCCACATAGACCGTGACATCGGGCAACTCGGGCATTTGCTTGATCATGCTCAGGCGCGGCCCTACATTGCCAGTCTCGGCGCGAGTAGCTCAGCTGGATAGAGCGTCGGCCTCCGGAGCCGAAGGTCGTGGGTTCGAATCCCGCCTCGCGCGTTCTGGCAACAGCTGGTGGACACAGCCGAGGTCCCAGAACGGCCCTCGTTTGCACCCCGTGTCAGTCCACTGGCGTGTGACTTGCCCTCCACCCTCACATCCTGGCCGCCGGCCCCTGGCCGTCAACTCGAGTAACCCCGGCCAATTCCGCCCATCCCCCCTTGCCCAGATCTCTTCGTTGGTCGGGATTGCTCCCGGGCCTTGGCGTAGCCGCCACGGTGGTGGCCGCGACGGCCGCGGTGTTGATCTTTGGCCGACTGGGCACGGTCCACGGCAGTACCATGCGGCTCTATCTCGCGACCAATCGGGCCAGCGGCGTCATTCCGGGCACAGAAGTCTGGCTGGACGGAGTCCGGGTCGGCGCCGTGCAATGGGTGCGGTTCCAGCCTCCGACGGTTGACACGGCCAGACGGCTGTTGATCGCGCTCGACGTCATCGAGACTGTGCGCCCACACATCCGGCGCAACACGCGAGCCATCCTCGAACCGGGCAGCGGCCAGCTCGGCGCGCCCGTCGTGCAGCTCTCCGGGGCCGACCCGCTCGTACCGACGATCGCCGACGGCGACACGATGATATCGAGCAACCCTCACGAGCTTCGACTAGCGCGCGAGCAGATCGCGATCGCCGCGCAAAGTCTGCCGGTAGTCCTCGACAATATTCAGGCCGTCCGCGATCAGGTGGTGTCGCAGTCCGGCACGATTGGCGCAATCGGGAGCGAAGGGGACATCCGCTCGCTTCGCGCTCTGCGTGCCCAGGCCGCACGTCTCACGCGTGATACGGCATACCGGCACGGGACGCTGGCGCTCGTGTTGAGCGCGGGGTTTGCCGATCGGACCCACTCGGTGCTGGCCAAGGCCGATTCGCTGATGCGGAGACCTACGGCACCGCTCGGACCCATGCGCCCGGGTGGATCAGCACAACATCTGACGCGTTCGCTGGACCAGATGGATGGAGAGCTATCGACGCTGTCCGCGCGTCTCGATCAGATGCATGGACCCACCGCCACGGATTCGGCGACGATGACATCGCTGCGCGACCAGATCACCGAATCACGTGACCGCCTCCACTCCCTGATGGCCGACGTCGCACACCGGCCGTTGCGGTATATGAGCTTTTGAAAACGGTGGCCGGCGTGACTGTCTCGTAGTCGGCCCGTCCTCACTTTATCGCGTCGTGGACATCATCGATCTCAAGCGGAAGACCGTCGCCGAACTGCAGACGGTCGCCGACGAACTCCGTATCGAAAACATCGCAGGACTGCGCAAGCAGGATCTCATCTTTCGCATCGAGCGGCACTTGCTCGGCGCCGCGGTCGAGCTGCACGCGGATGGCGTGTTGGAGATCCTCGACGAAGGCTACGGGTTCATTCGCAGCCAGGACTGGAGTTACCTCGCGGGTCCGGACGACGTATACGTGTCGCCCTCGCAGATCAAGCGATTCGACCTGCGGACGGGCGACTCACTCACTGGCCAAGTCCGGCCGCCAAAGGACTGGGAGCGCTATCTCGCCCTGTTGCGCGTCGACACGGTCAACGGCGATCCCGCGGTCGCCGGCGCGGCACGCCCTGCCTTCGACAGTCTCCGCCCCCGCTACCCGGACCAGCGCATCCACCTCGAGACGAAAAGCGGCGATATCAGCATGCGGGTCGTGGACATCGTGGCACCGATCGGTAAGGGGCAACGAGGCCTGATCGTCGCACCTCCCCGTGCGGGCAAGACGATCCTGTTACAGAAAATGGCCAACGCGATCGCGGAAAATCACCCGGAGATCGTCTTGATCGTCCTGTTGATCGACGAACGGCCCGAAGAAGTCACCGATTTCCGAGAGAACGTTCTTGGCGCGGAGGTCGTCAGCTCCACCTTCGATGAGCCCCCGCATCGCCACGTGCAGGTTGCGGACATGGTGATCGAGAAGGCAAAACGGCAGGTCGAGCACGGCCGGGATGTGGTCATACTGCTCGATTCCATCACGCGCCTCGCCCGCGCGCACAACACGGTCGCGCCGCACTCGGGCAAGATCCTGTCAGGCGGAGTCGAGGCGCAGGCGCTCCAGAAGCCGAAACACTTCTTCGGGGCCGCGCGCAAGATCGATGGTAGTGGCTCGCTCACGATCATTGGCACCGCACTGGTGGAGACCGGTTCACGGATGGACGAGGTGATCTTCGAGGAATTCAAAGGGACCGGCAACATGGAGCTCGTCCTCGATCGCAAGATCTCGGATCGGCGGATCTATCCCGCGATCGACGTCGGGCGCTCGGGCACGCGTCGGGAAGAGCTCCTGTTCGAGCCGGCGGAGGCCAATCGGGTGTTCCTGCTCCGGAGCTTCCTGGGCGATATGCCCGAGGACGAGGGCATTTTCTTCCTGCTCCAGCGGATGATGCGCTCGAAAACGAACAAAGAATTTTTTGCCACGATGGCCGAGGGTTGATTGCCGGACGTCCGTGGGGCTGCAGTAGTCTCGCGCCGGTTGCTGGGGATCGATTACGGAGACCGTCGAATAGGACTTGCGGTCAGTGATCCAACGGGCACGATCGCGTCGCCCGTCGGGCATCTGCTGCGACGCGCCGGCAGGCGCCCGCCAGTCGCCGAGCTCGCGCGACGGGCGATCGAGCTGGAAGCGGTTGGCATCGTGCTCGGTTTGCCTCTCGATGAAGAGGGCGAAGAGACGCCGCGGACAGCCGAGGTGCGCGCGGTGGGCGCCGCACTTGCGTCGCGCACCGGCCTCCCGGTGAGATATGTCGACGAGCGGTTCACGACGGCCGCTGCCCTGCGCGCCGTCCAGACGATGGGCGGCTCGACACGCGGCCGAAAGGGCGATGTCGACGCGCTCGCTGCAACAGTCCTGCTGCAACATGCGCTGGCCCTCCCCGAATAGGCCGGCCCCCGACGCCGCGGTGAGCGCTCGCCGCCGGGCAAACCCCGCCCGAGCACTGGCAGCGATCACCGCCCTGGCGGTCGCAATCGTTGCATGCAGCGGACGACCCAGCGGCGTGCCGCGGCGAGTCCTCATTCCTGAGGGCGCGACGTTGCGCGCGGCAGCGGACTCACTCGCCAGCCACGATGTGGTCGATGCCCCGTGGCTGTTCCGCTTGTACGCTGGCTTCGCGTGGCATGGCGCCGATTTGAAGCCGGGAACCTATCTCCTGCAGCGCCATCTCGGTTGGCATGCCGCACTCGACGCCGTGACGCGCGGGAAGGGTCTCGTCCACATCGTCACGATCCCCGAAGGTTGGGAGCTGCGCGAGATCGAGCCATTGCTCGAGCGCGTCCTGGACGTGCCGGCCGAGTCGCTCGAGGTCGCTGTCCGCGACTCCGAGCTGCTCACGCGCGTGGGCGCGACGGGGCCGACCCTCGAAGGGTTTCTCTTCCCGGACACGTACTTCTTCCCCGATGGCGTCTCCGCGCGCGCGGCCGTTGGTGAGATGGTCCATGAGTTCGAGCGAGAGTGGCGTCCCCAGTGGGACAATGCGGCACGGTCGCTCGGGATGTCGCGCACCGAAGCTGTGACGCTTGCGTCGATCATCGAGAAGGAGGCGCGGCTGGCCGACGAGCGACCGTTGATCTCTGCGGTCTATCACAATCGACTGCGCCGTCACATGCCGTTGCAAGCCGATCCGACGATACAGTATGCTCTCGGTCATCACGTCGAGCGGATCACATACAAGGACCTCGAGATCAAGTCGCCGTACAACACGTACCGCCACCGGGGGTTGCCACCGGGCCCTATCGGATCGCCGGGCGTAGCGAGCCTCAATGCCGCCCTCGCGCCGGCCGCAGTGCCGTACCTCTATTTCGTCGCTGCACCGGATGGGCATCACGAGTTCCGAACGACGTTTGCCGAGCACACGGCCGCTCGCCATGCGCTGCGCCACCAGGCACGGCAAGAGTAACGGCCCGTCACCCCCCGTCGCCGCCGGTGCATATTGCACACACCTCAGGCCGTCCTGGGAGTGAGATGACCGACGCGGTCCTTGCGTGCCGACTCATTGCGATCACCGACGACATCCGCGATGGCCGCGAGGGGATCACCGCGCGTGCATTGGCGGCCATGCGTGGTGGCGCAACCATGATCCAGGTGCGCCTGAAGCACGTCGACGCGCGTTCCTTGGCCGAAGTGGCGCGCGCCCTCGTGATTGCGCTCCCGATACCCGTCGTGATCAATGACCGGGCAGACGTCGCCATGGCCGTCGGTGCGGCAGGCGTGCACGTCGGCGCCGACGATCTTCCGGTAGCGGCGGTGCGCCGGATCACGCCTCCGGGTTTCATTGTCGGCGTCTCAGTGGGATCAGACAGCGAGGCCGCCGCGGCAGCGGGCGCGGACTACGTGGGTATCGGGCCCGTCTACGGCAGCGGCTCGAAGCTCGACGCCGGCGGCGCGATCGGCGTCAGCGAATTCGGCCGCCTCGCCTCAGTGGTCCGCCTGCCCGCCGTGGCCATCGGGGGCATCACCGCCGAGACTGCACCTCCGGTGATGGCAGCGGGGGCGACCGGAATTGCGGTCATCGCGGCGATCTTCGGTCGCCCCGACCCGGAGTCCGCGGCCCGCGCGCTGCGGACCGCAATCGACCGCGTGGCGCCGGCGACTCGGAGCGCGACGGTGATGGAACCGCCAACTCCGTTGTCTGCCAACGAAAGTTGACGTCGGGCGTCTCGCCGCGCTTTGTCCCCTGCGGCCGGCGCCGCTCGGCGTGCTGGGGGCGGTCATGCGAGCGGCGCAGCGCCACGGAAAGGGGGCGCTGCACATCGTCGCGCAGGAACACGTCCACGAGATGGGGATCGAACTGCGTGCCTCGCCCGTCGCGAATCGTCGCCGCCCCATCGCGAAAGCCACGCGCCTTGCTGTAGCGACGGTGCTGCGTGACGGCGTCGAAGGTGTCTGCCACTGCGACGACTCGCGCAGCGTAAGGGATGCGGGTCCCCGCGAGCCCCGCCGGATAGCCCGTTCCATCCCATCGCTCGTGATGCGCCAGCACTCCGGTGGGGAGTTCTGGATAGAACGCGGCGAGCGGCGCCAGCACGGCCGCGCCACGCGCGGGGTGCGTGGCAATGGCTTCGCGCTCCGCGCGAGTCAGGCGCGCGCGCTCGTGGATGATGTCGAACAGCGCTTCGTGGATTTTGCCAATGTCGTGAAACAGCGCGACACGCTCGATCTCGTGTTGCATCGCTTTGTCGGCGCCATCGGCGGCGGCGAGGATGAGCGCGTACCGTGCAACCCGGCGCACATGTGCGCCCGTCTCTTGATCAGTCGCGTCGATCGCGTTGAGCAGCGTCTCGGACAGTGCCGCCGCGAGTCGTTCGGCACGTCGACGCCCGCGTCGCTCGCGCGCCAGCAACGCCGCGCCGAGGGTGGCCGCAGACGCTCCAAGCGTCGCCAGGGGCCGATTGGCCGCTTCGGCATCGGGATCGGGCTGAGGCATGCAGAAGACTAACTACGGGGGTCAGGGGGCGGGCGCCACGGGGCTGAAGCGCCCGAGAGAGTACAAGCACAGAAAGTAGAAAGTGGAGAAGGGCCGCCTGGTCTACTTTCTACGCTCTGCGGGTCTACTTTCTCGGGCGCTTTTAGCGCCCGCGGCACCGCCCCCTGACCCTCATTGTTAACCTTCACCGCGTGACCGACGCCTATGCCACCATCAGCACTCGAGGCGAGAAACGCGCGGCGCGCGGGCACCCGTGGATCTTCCGCAGCGATCTCCTCCAGCCACCCCGCACGCCGGCTGGGCCGGTAGCAGTCCGAGATGCCCATGGTCATCCCGTGGGCTGGGCGCTCTGGAGCCCTCAGTCGAACATCGCGCTGCGCATGCTCGATCGCGACCCGTCCACGTGCATCGACGGTCGCTGGTGGCGAAATCGCATCGCGGCGGCCGCCGCGCGCCGCCGAGGGATCGCTTCGGAGACCACCGGTTACCGGCTCGTGCACGCCGAGGGAGACGGCGCCCCTTCCCTCATTTGCGACCGGTACGATCGTTGGCTCGTCGTGCAGCTCCTGAGCGCCGGCCTCGAGGCCTGCCGATCGGACATCATCGAGGCGCTCGTCGACATCGGGCAGCCCGCTGGCATCCTTGCTCGCAATGACGCCGCAGTGCGTCGCAAAGAGGGACTGGCCACGACCATCGAGGTGCTCACCGGCAACGTTCCTCGCGAAATCGAAGTCGCCGAGCACGGGGTGCGATATCTGGCAGCGCCCTGGGACGGCCAAAAAACCGGCGCCTTCCTCGACCAACGGGAGAACCGTGCGATCGTCGCGGCGATCGCACGTGGCCGGGCACTGGATTGTTTCAGCTATCACGGGTCGTTTGCGTTGCACCTCGCCCGACGGGCGACACAGGTGACTGCCCTCGACAGCTCCGGCCCCGCTCTCGAGCGCGCGCGCGCGAATGCAGCGCTCAACGGCGTCGAGACAATCAGCTTTATCGAGACTGATGCGTTCGCGTTTCTCAAAGCGGCCGAGCGTGCTCGCGAACGGTACGATACCGTCGTGCTCGACCCCCCGGCGTTCGCCAAGACGCGCGCAGCGGTGCCGGACGCGTTGCGGGGTTACAAGGAGATCAACCTGCGCGCCATGCGCCTGCTGAACCCTGGCGGATGGCTGTACACGGCCAGTTGCAGCTTCCACGTGGGACGCAGCATGTTCCTGGAGATGCTGATGGACGCCGCAGCCGACAGCGGCCGCCGCCTGGCGCTCCGACGCGTGCTTGGGCAGGGAAGCGACCACCCGGAGTTACTCACCGTGCCGGAGACTGGCTACTTGAAGGGTGCGCTGCTCGAGGTCGTCGAGTGAGCGGCGCGCAACGGCAGCACTGTCGCCCATGACCGCATCCGACTCGACGCGCGCGCCACGAGCGACGCCGGATGCGGTTGTGATGCCTCGGGAGTGGGCGAGCCATCAGCCGGCCGTTCGCCGCGCGCTGACCGTTGTGCTGATCATCAATGTTGGCGTGGTCTGCGCGAAGCTCTACGTCGGGTGGGCGACCGGCTCGCTGACCGTTTTGGGGGCCGCGCTCGAATCCGGGCTGGATTTGCTGAACCTGATCATCGGTATGACGCTGGTGTCGATCGCCGCTCGGGCCCCGGACGAGGACCACCCGTATGGTCATGACAAGTTCGAGTCGCTCGGCACACTCGCCATCGTAGGATTTCTGTCGATCTCGTGCTTCGAGCTGTTGCGCGAGGCAGTGAGCCAGGTCGTGCACCGCGTCGCCCCCCTGCGCCCGTCGCTCGCCGAGGTCGCCGTGCTGGCCGTGACCGCTCTCGCGAACGTGGTCATCGTCTGGTACGAGCGAAAACGCGGCCGAGAGCTGGACAGTGCCTTCCTCATGGCTGACGCGGCGCACACGGGCAGTGACTTATACGTGACCCTGTTGGCCATTACCTCACTGGTGTTGGCCATGCTGGGTCTCGCGGCATTCGACGCGCCGCTCGCCATCCTGGTTGCGGTCATGATCGCCCGCAACGGCTACGTCATCCTGCGCGGATCGATCCCGGTGTTGGTCGACCAGCGCGCGGTGGATGCGGCACGCATCCGTCAGCTGGTGGGGGAGGTGCCGCGTGTCCGGGACGTGCGTGTGGTGCGCTCGCGCGCGACGCAATCAGGCCTGCTATTCGCCGAAGTCACCATTGGCGTCACAGCCGCATCGACGGTCGCCGATGCGCACGCGATCGCCGACGCGGTGGAAGCTCAGATCCGCCAAACACTGGGTGCGGCGGAGGTGACCGTGCATGTCGAGCCCGCCTAACGACTTGCGAATCACACGTGACGCTCTACCTTCCTAGCGAGCGAAAGCGGACCCCAACCGTCACGCATTGCGAGCGCGGTCACTCAAGCACGAGTACGAAGTCTACGTCGAGCGGGAGATCGAGAACTACAAGGACTCCCTCCCGCGCCACGCCCTCCTGAGCATCGGGGACGAGGCAGTGGCGGGTATGCGCCAGCAGTCGCAATTCGTGCTCACGGAACTCGTGCTCTGGGAAGAGGTGGACCGCATCATCATGCGCCGCCTGCGGATTCCGGCCTACCCGACGTGGCGCCGGCGGTGCTTCCGGACCCTGGAGCAGTATCGACAGCCGGAACACTGGGGACTGCGGCCCGAAAGCGCATTGGTGCGATCGATTCAGCCGGAAGGGGAAGCGCACGTGCTCGTCACGGGCGGCGCGGCCGAGCGCGCGGCACTGTACCTCGCGGCGCGCGGCTACGACGTGACAGCGGTCGAGCAGAGTGCGGATGTGCTCGACCGTGTGATGACCGCAGCGGGGGCCGCGGGGCTTACACAGCGCGTGCGAGGGTGCGCCACGGACATCGGGCACTGGACGCCGGACGGGCCACTCCATGCTGTCGTGTGCACGCCAGCGGCATTCGCTGGCCTCACGCCGTCGGAGCGCAAGCAGGTGATCGAGTTGCTGCAACAAGCGACGACCGACGGGGGCGTGCACCTCGTCGAGACGATCGTGGCTGGTCAGGAAGCCATGTCGGTCGCCGAGCTCAGTGATCGGTACGCTGGCTGGGAGATCAGCATCGAACGTGACGGGTCGCAGTCGCGCTCGTTCCTCGCGCGCAAAGGTGCGGCGTAGCAATCGGACACGCCGGTGGCGGCGCGACGCGTGTCGAACTGCGACACGGCGCGAGGACACCGTGCTGAGGCAAGAATCCCAAACTCCTATGCGACAACGGGTTGCCGCAGTGCGCCGTTGTGGCACCAACGATGCTTATGGGTAGGCTAGACGGGGCCGATGGGCCTCGCCTCCACCGTAAGCGGAGACAGGCCGATCATGAAGGAGATCCGTCAGCCAACTGTCGTGGACGAACCGGTCGGGATCGTCATCTCGCGTGGAACGCGCGAAGAGATCTCGCCTCGCGTGTTCGCATATATCTGGGGACCGGTGCCGGTCGAGGACGAATCGACATTGCGGGCCGCATGAATTTGATCCCCTAGTCGTCGGCGACACAGACAAACACCGCGGGCCAGTCTCGGTACACTGAGACTGGCCCGCGGTGTTTGTCGCCTCGACAGTCATGCTTCGACTGTCGATTGGTTACAGGCTAGCGGCGCGTCTTCTTGCGTGCGCCCTTGCGAGCCGTCTTTCTGCCGCCCTTGCGAGCGGACTTCTTTCTGGCACCCTTCTTCGCTGCCATACGATCAGCTCCAGTTCTGGAGTGAAGCACCCGTCCGATCCCCCGGTGGATCGGCGGGCGCGGATCCGCACGTCCCGGCATGAAGCCGGAGCGGACGGAGCCGGCGGTGCGCGGCCGTGTCGCGGCGCGCGGAGTCGAAGCGCGAACACCGTTCGCGCGAGTAAGCGTAGTCCATCGAGCGAGTCGACATCATCTGCAGTCGACGATCGGTGGCGCGACTTTGTTACCGCGCTCGTCCGCGCACACCGTCTGTTCGCGCGTCGCGCACGCCCGGATCATGCTGAGCGGTGCGCCAACTTCCGACATCATAGTCGGCTTGGAGCACCGGAGCACGTCAGTCGGGCGTGATGTCATGCAATACCGATTCGGCAGGAGAGAGACGTCAGCCGCAACACCCAGCGCGATGCAGTTGGTGGCGCATTGACCACCCATTCATTGACCTGAGGCACTGCCCTGGTCGCACAACTCGAGTCGCTGTTCGGCATCACCGTGCACAATGCTCGTTGCGCGAATATAGATAGCACCAAAATGCATTGCAATACGCAATGTTGGCGCCGCACAACGACATGGGGCGCGATTTTCGTCGAATGCGCATCCGCGGAGCGCTGCAAAGCGGTCGCGCCAGGCGGTGCGATCACCCACACATTCGCGGCAGCACAGTCGCCTCATGTACTGTATCTTCCCCTCGCATCTTCCCCGGCGCCGACGTCCGGCGCGTTGTGTTGTCGACCCGATACTCCGCCAGAGAGGGGCACGGTACGCGTGCGAGCGCTGGTCAAGCGAGCAGCGGAACCCGGTATGGTACTGACCGAGGTTCCCGAACCGACGATCCGAGAAGACGAAGTGTTGATCCGTGTCCGCCGCGCCGGCGTGTGCGGTACGGACCTGCACATCTACCAGTGGGATGATTGGGCCCGGCGGCGCGTCAAACCGCCGATCATCGTGGGACACGAATTCGCGGGTGACGTCGTGCGGGTGGGCCGATTCGTGACCGACGTGCGCGAAGGCGACCGTGTGACGGCGGAAGGCCACATTGTCGACGGGCGGTGCCTGCTCTGCCGGACCGGCAATTCACACGTCTGTCCTCATACGAAGATCATCGGGGTCGACCGCGACGGGTGTTTCGCCGACTACATCGCCATGCCGGCGACGAACGTGTGGCACCTCGATGCCGCGACGTCGTACGAGATCGGCGGGATTCACGATCCCATGGGGAACGCGTTTCACACGGCGCTCACCGCGCAAATCCCCGGGGCCTTCGTGCTCATCACGGGGTGCGGCCCGATCGGCCTGTTCGCGGTCGGTATCTGCAAGGCTGCCGGCGCGGCGCGCGTCATCGCCTCCGACCCGAACGATACGCGGCTAGCCCTCGCCCGGCGTATGGGCGCGGACGACGCGGTCCATCCACGCGACGTCGAGCGAGTGGTGCGCGACGCCACCGACCAGCTCGGCGCCGACGTCGTTCTCGAGATGTCGGGCGTCCCGGCCGCCGTGCATCAAGCGCTCGCCCTCGTTCGCGTCGGCGGTCGCGTACAAATGCTCGGCATCCCGTCACGTCCGATGGACATCGACTTCGCGACCGAAGTGATCTTCAAAGGGCTCACGATCTACGGCGTCGTCGGTCGCCGGATGTACGACACCTGGATTCTCATGAGCCGCTTTCTGCGCGCCGGCCATTTCGACCCGACACCCGTGATCACCCACCGGCTCCCGCTCGAATCCGTGGACGAAGCCATGCGCCTGATCACGTCGGGAGAAGCGGGGAAGGTGGTGTTTGAGATAGCGTGAACGGCTCGACGTTCGACCTCCTGACCCCCGCGCCCCTTCTTCGTTATCCTACTCCCATGACCGCCTCCCACACCACATCTCCGCTGGCCGCGGAGCTCGCGACTGAGCTCGAGCAGCTCAAGCGCGACCGCGTGTACAAGCACCTCAACTACCTGGACTCGCCGCAGGCAGCCCGCGTGCAGATGGACGGGCGCGGCGAGGTGTTGATCATGTCGTCGAACAACTACCTCGGCCTGTGCACCGAGCCGAGCGTGATCGAAGCGGGGATCGCGGGGCTTCGGCGCTACGGCGCGGGCACTGCAAGTGTGCGCTTCATTTGCGGCACCTTTACGGCGCACCGCACGCTGGAAGCGGCGCTCGCACGGTTCGTGGGGACGGAAAGCTCGCTGACCTTCCTGTCCGCGTGGAATGCGAACGAGGCTCTCACGCCCACCCTGCTGCGCGAAGGCGATTTCGTCGCGTCGGACGCGCTCAACCACGCATCAATCATCGACTCGATCCGGCTCGCCAAGGCAATCACTAAGTGCACGACCGCCGTTTACCGTCACGGCGACATGGACGATCTCGTCGCCAAACTGGAGACCGCACGGGCGGCGCCTCGCAAGCTGATTTGGACGGACGGGATCTTCTCGATGGAGGGCGCCATTGCGAAGCTCCCCGACATTGTCGAGATCGCGCGACGGTTTGGTGCGACCGTGGTCCTCGATGACTCGCACGCCACCGGCGTGCTTGGGGCCACCGGACGTGGCACTGCGGAGCACTACGGATTACTCGGCGAGATCGACATCATCACGTCGACCCTGGGGAAAGCCCTCGGTGGCGCGGCGGGCGGCTTCGTGGCCGCGGCTGCGCCGGTGTGCGACATGCTGACGCAGCGGTCGCGACCACAACTGTTCTCCAACGCGCTGCCGCCGACCGTCGCGATGAGCGCGCTCGGCGCAGTGGAATACGTCGAAGGCCACCCCGAACGCGTGCGGAAGCTCCAGGACAACTCGCGCTACTTCCGCGAGCAGATCACCGAGGCCGGCTTCTCACCCATCCCTGGCGAAACGCCAATCGTTCCGATCATCGTCGGCGAAACTGCAACCGCCATCCGCATGAGCGACCTGCTGCTCGAGGACGGAATCTTCGTCACCGGATTCGGCTATCCGGTGGTGCCGCAGGGCGTCGCGCGCGTCCGCTGCCAACTGAGCGCCGGCCACTCGCGCGACGACATTGATCAAGCCGTCGCGGCCTTCAAACGAGTAGCAAAGAAAGTGGGGTTGAAGCTGGGTGGGGGTTAGAGGTTGGACGTTAGACGTTGGACGTTGGAGAACAAACCTCGGGGGCCAGCGCGAAGCGCCGCAGCTGGCCCCCGAGTTTCGTTCTCCAGCGTCTAACGTCCAGCGTCTAACGTCCAATCTCGTCGCTCCCCAAACCCGCAACCGGGCCGGTCCCAATCTGACCGACTGCCCCCCAACATACTGCTGAGCCCGTGACCCCCTGCCGCTGGTCCTCGTCAGAACCCAGGAAACGGCGGGGTTTGGTTACCCCTGCCAGACGGGAACACCAGACCCTTTGTCATTCAATAGAGGTCCAGCGCCATGCGCCCCATCCGAAGCCTGACCACAGGGCTCGCCCTGAGTGTCCTGCTGCCCGTCGCGAGCCAGGCACAACAGGGACGGCTATTCGACAATTCATGGTTCTGGGGGGTCGGGGGCGGCGCCCTCACCTACTGGACCTCGACGACCGCCCATGCGGAAGCGCCTTCGCTCAGCGTCGATTGGCTGATCACCAGGCAGCATTTCGCCTTGCTGGTCGAGTTCGAGCAGGCCTTTTTCGTCGCGCACAACCTGACGTACGTCGACCAAGGCCGCTACTACACCGACACAGCGCTCAGCAACTTCTATAACGTTGCTTATTACGCACAGGCGACCGTCCGGAACTCGCGCCACATTGCGGCGAGCTTCATGGCCTTCCCTGGCCACGGACCGATTCGCCCGTACGCCGGCGTCGGCGTCAGCATGAACTTCCTGCAGGGGACTGTGACCACGTCGGCCCCGCCCGCTTTGAGCCCGGCCAAACAGTGGTACCCGCAATACTACGGCTCGCAATTCCGAGATGAGGCCGCGGACTGGGTGAGCCCAGTCGTCACTGGCGGACTGCAGCTGCAGTTGAGCCGCTTCTCGGTGTACGGCCAGGCGCAGCTCTTCCCGCTCTCGGTCAATACATCGCAGCCCAACTTGTTCACCGATCAGGGCTTCGTGATGCTGCAGGCCGGCATCCGCGTCAACGTCGCGTCCTTGGCGAAGCTCTAAGGGCTACACGTTCGAACGTTCGACGTTCGACGTTCGACGTTCGAAGAAACCTCGGGGGCCAGCCGCGGCGCATCCGGCTGGCCCTCGAAGTTTTTTTCGAATGTCGAACGTCGAACGTCGAGCCTCTCGCCCTTACTCACCTCGCGCGCGACACGAACTCGCTCCCGCGCACATAGTACCGCAACATCCCCTCCGTCGCGCGCGTGATCCCCACACGCCGAGAGACCCCGACGTCCGCGTCGGCGATCTCCCGTCCACGTCGCACGACCAGCGGCAACCGCTGCAAGGGCAGGCCGCTGAACTGACCGTCGATGCCCAGTGCCTCGCAGAGCTTGCCCGGGCCGTTCGTGAGATGCCGGTCCTGTTTCGGCGACGCCCGCTCACTGGCGCGGACCGTCCAGCGGCGCGCGCGCATGAGCGATACCCCCTCGACCGGCTCGATCGCGCGGACGAGCACCGCGGCACCGCCATTCCGTCGCCAGCTCACGGCGTTGAAACACCAGTGCACGCCGTAGATGAAATAGACGTACGACGTCCCAGGTGCACCAAAGAGATCGCGCGTCCGGTCGGTGAGGCCAACAACCGCGTGGCTCGCGGCATTGGTCGGCCCGAGGTACGCCTCCGTCTCTACGATCCGGCCTGCGGAGCGACCGGCGGCGGTCTCGCACTCCAGCACAGTGCCGAGCATGGCGCGCGCGACGACTTCCGTCTCACGCGCGTAAAAGCTGCGCGGCAGCGGCCGACGACTGTCGACCGCCATGCCGCACACCGCCGCCGTCACTGATCCGTTGACTTCGATCCGGCTCGGCCCTTGCCCGTCCCGCGCTTCGACCGTGTGGTCGGTTCGCTGGCGGCCGGCGAGGCACGTTTGGCACGCGATCGCGGTCGTTTCGCTGCCGCCCCACGTCGCTCCGCGCGTGGCGCCTCTTCGGCTGCCGCGGGCTCGAGCTCCGCTGCCGCAGACGCAGTCGCACTTGCGGTCGGAGACCGCGACTCTGCATGCGGGACGAGCTCGACTGCTTGATCCGGCGGATGGACCGGCTCCGCCGACGGTTCCGGTGCGGCTGACTTCGCGCCAGGCCGGACGTCCACGATCCCGACCGAGAGCAACTCGGCGGGCGGAGCCGCTGGTCGCGCGTGCAGCCCTCCCCGTCGAACCCCGCGCACCCCGAGTCCCCTTGGTGCGGGCGGGCCGGACGCCGTGCTGGCGGGCGCAGGAGCTGCGGCCCGAGTCGCGGCAGCGGCGGCGTTGAGCTGCTGCGCCACCGGGGTAGCGCTCGAAGCCGGCACCACCTCGTAATCGTCGCCGCGGCGGCGCAAGTCGATCACGTCCGCATCGTGCGCATCGCGCAGAATCCGCGCGAAATTCCGCTCACTCAGGCTCTCGCTCTCACGCCCGAGAAGCTCGAACGCTTTGCCGCGGATGTCGGATGCTCGCACCGCCTCATCGCCGTGTTGCAGCGCCAGCACCGCGCGCCGCACCAGGTCGAACGCCTCATCGCGCGTCAGTCGCTCACCTGAGGCGCCGATCGCCGCACCATCTTCGTGCCGCTCCGCGGCGGCGCTCTCGACCGGCGCGACAGCGGCGGCCGGAGCCGCAGCCTCGGTCGACGCGTCAGCCACTGGGCCTGTGTCGCGCGCGCCCCTCACCTCACGACCGCGCCCGCGTCCACCACGCCGGCTACGCCGGCCTCGCTCTTCGGCGCGCTCTCCATGCGCCTTGGCCTCTCGATCGGTGGCGGCACTCGCTCGGTCGTCGGAAGCACTGGCCGGCGGCGCCTGCGCCGGCACACTCTCCGCTGCACCCTGCGCCGGCTGCACGGGTCCCACCTCGAGCTGCCCGTTGTCCATCTTCGAGAGCGAGATCAGCCCGCGCTGCGCCGCCTCCTGTACGAAGCGAGAGAACTTGGACATTCCGAGGTTCTTCTCATCGAACGTGCTGTCGATGTCCTGCATCACCTGCTTCAAGCGATCGGCGCGCATGACGTCGCCGTTCCGCACCATGCGGGCGATCGCCTCGCTCACGAGCTCCCAAGGATCGCGCCGGACTCCACCACTCGCCTCGTCCTCTGCGCTCGAACGCACGAGGCCGGCAAGGGCATTGTAGCTGTAGTACTCGTCGCAATTCATGACGAGCAGGTCACTGGATGACTCACGAATGCCGACGCCAATCACGTACTTGCCGTACTCTTTGAGCTTGATCACGAGCGTCGAAAAATCGGAATCACCCGACAGCAGGATGTAGGTGCCGATCTCGGGTCGCGTGAACACGAGCTCCAACGCATCGATCGCGAGCCGGATATCCGTCGCATTCTTCTTCGAAGATCCGTACGCCGGCGCCATGATCATGTCGATCGATGACTCGGCCAGTGGTGCGACGTACTGCGGGTAGCGACGCCAGTCGGCGTACGCGCGCCGCAACTGCACCTTGCCCTTGATGATGTCCGACGCCAGCAACGTCTTGAGCTCCGTCTGCAGGTCGGAGCGAATCCCTAGCGTGACGTTGTCGAAATCGATGAGCAGCGCTGCGTTGGGCGCGAAAGTGAGTGGAGTCGGGACGGGCATGGGCGCCTGAGCAGGCACTGGGCGGTGGACCGCGGGGCCGGGGCGCGAGGGCGTGTGGCGGGGGGAACGTGAGTTCATGTGTCGCTATGGATTCGGAGCGCGCGCTGCGCCAAACCTACATCCGGCGGGGGCACGCAACACGGCGCACCCAGGGACAAGCGCGGCCTCCTCAGTATGCGAGGAAATGTACGCTGGGGCTGGGACGGGGGTAAGGGATACCTGCCTACTAGCTGGCAGAGTCGGGCAGTATACTGGACCCATGGCACCACCGCGGTTTCGCACGCGCTTGTTCCTCACGCTGTCGTTGTTTGCCGTGCTCCCAGCCGCCATCCTGACGCTCCTGTGGGCGGCAACCCTCAGCACCGCGCTCCCGTTGCTGAGCGGCAGCGACGCCTGGGACCGTGTCGCCGCGAGCGGCGAACGAGCGTTGGCCAGCGCGCGGGGCGACCAGCTGACACCCGCGACGCGCACCGCGCTGGCTGCGCATGAGCAGGAACTCGCTGCCTCGGTAACGCAGGCACGACGGTACCGATACCTGGCCGTACGTGCGGTGCCAGTTGTCCTTGTCGTCGCGGCCGCCGCGCTCCTCCTGCTCGCCATCGTGGCGTCACGCGTCGCGGGACACCTTGCGAGACAGCTGAGCCGCCCGCTCGATGAGCTCGTGGGATGGACGGACCGCATTGCCCATGCGCTGGCGCTGCCGGTGACACCACCGCGGAGGGGCGCACCGGAATTCGAAGTGCTGCGCCGTCGGATGCGCGCGATGGCGTCGGACCTGGAAGCGGGACGCGCGCGCGACTTGGAGGCCGAGCGTCTGCGCGCCTTCCGCGAAACCGCCCGTCAGGTGGCACATGAGTTGAAGAACCCCTTGACACCGATCCGGCTCGCGGTTGGCCGCCTGCAGCGCGACGCTCCCCCAATGCTCCGTGATACTGTCGACGTCCTGGCCACGGAATCCGCGCGCCTGGAGGAGTTGGCACGCAGCTTTTCGCAGTTTGGCAGACTGCCAGAGGGGCCGCCAGCGGATATCGATGTCGGTGAAATGGCCCGGTACACCACGCGCGCCGCCGTGCCTTCTCAGATTCAGGTTTCGGTCGAGGTCGATCCCGTGGTGCCGTTGGTCCGCGGCCATTACGACACGCTCGCGCGCGCGCTCACGAATGTGCTCCTCAACGCCTGTGATGCCTGCGAGCACGGTGGCTCCATCGAAGTCCGTGTTACCACCGCGAGAATGAGCGACTCCGGGGCTGCCGACACCGTTCGGATCCTGGTCCACGACAGCGGGACGGGCATCCCGCCGGATCGCGTGGCGCACGTGTGGGAGCCCTACGTGACGAACAAGCCGGGTGGGACGGGCCTGGGCTTGGCGATCACCCGCCAAGCGGTCGAGGCACACGGGGGCCGCGTCGAAGCTCACGAGTGTCATGGGACAGGGCACCGATGTGTCGTTCACATTGCCGGCCGCCGCCGCGACATCGGCTGCCGCCAACGGCACGCGGACTCGCGGACTCGCCCCACCCGGGCGTTGCGGCGTCGGCCGGCGAGCCGTCGTCAGCGGTGACGCCAGAGCGCACACCGCGTGACACTCAACCCCGAGGTGGGCCGACCCCAGGACGCCGCGTCGGCGGAGCGATGTCTTAATGGCATCCGTTCTGATCGTCGACGACGAGCAGAATATCCGCCGCATGGTCGGCGCGCTGCTGGTCGCCGAAGGGCACGAAGTGCGCGACGCACCCAATGGAGTCGCCGCGGTCGCCGCCGCGAAGGACGCCGCACCGGACGTCGTGCTGCTCGATCTCATGATGCCCGGCCCGCTGGACGGCCTGGCCACACTGGCCCAGCTCCGCGAGAGCGACGCCGATCTCCCGGTCATCATGATGAGCGGGCGGGCAGGGCTGAGCGATGCCGTACGCGCCACGAAGCTGGGGGCATTCAATTTTCTCGAGAAGCCGTTGTCTCCGGAGTCGGTGCTGCTGGCCATTTCCGCCGCCTTCGAGCTCCGCCAGGCGCGCGCAGCCGCCAAGACGCTGCGCGAAGAGCTCGGACTCGGTGGCCCGCTCGTCGGCTCGAGTATCCCGATGCGACGCGTGGCGGAGCTCATGGCCCGGGTGGCTCCCAGCGACTCCGGAGTACTGATCACCGGCGAGTCAGGGACCGGCAAAGAGCTCGTCGCTGCCGCCATTCATGCGGGGAGCCGGCGACGAGATCGACCGTTTGTGCGGGTCAACTGCGCCGCAATTCCGCGCGACCTCGTCGAGAGCGAGATGTTCGGGCACGAGCGCGGCGCGTTTACCGGAGCCACCGACCGCCGCATTGGCCGATTCGAGTCGGCACACACGGGGACGCTCTTCCTGGACGAAGTCGGCGACCTGGGGCCCGAGGCGCAGGCCAAGTTGCTGCGCGCCATTGAGGCAAAGGAAATCGAGCGCGTCGGCGGGACGCGCACCATCCGCACGGACCTGCGGATCGTGGCCGCTACCAACAAGGACCTACCCCGCGCGGTTGCCGAAGGCAACTTTCGGGAGGATCTATATTTCCGCATCGCGGTCATCCCGATCGCCCTGCCGCCTCTGCGTGACCGCTCTACCGACATCCCAGCACTCGTGCAGCACTTCACCACGCTCCACCGGGGCCGCACCGGGCGCGCCGTTCGCGGCTGGAGCGACGATGCACTCCGGGTGCTCACGACCTACCGGTGGCCGGGCAATGTGCGGGAGCTCGCAAACATCGTGGAACGGATCACAATCCTGCACGCTGGGGATCTCGTGAGCGAGGACGACGTGCTCGCCGTGCTTCCCGTCGACGCTACTGCCGAGCCGGTGTGGTGGCGCGGAGACGCCGCATTGGCTCCCGCATGGCCGTCCGAGGGCGACACGGGTCGCCGCCAGCCCGCTCACGAAGGCGCGCACGCCCACGCGGTTACCGCGTCGGCCGACACGTCGCACGATGGAACGCGTATCGCGGCTCCGGAATCGGCGCATGCCCATATCCCCCTCGCTACCGCGCTCGACGCCTATGAGCGACAGTTGATCACGGAGGCGTTGGCGGACACGCAGGGCAATGTCACCGAGGCCGCCCGTCGTCTGCAGACTGACCGGCCCAATCTCTACCGCCGGATGCGGCGACTCGGCATCGCCCTCGGCGTCGTTCTCGGGGGCGCGCTCGCCATCGGGGGAGCCCTCGCCCTCGCGCCGGCACGTGCCATCGCCCAACGCCCGGACTCGGCCGCCAGTAGTCAGAGTACGCCGCAGGTCCAAGAAGTACCGTCGTCAACTGGCGCGCCCGAGGACACGAGTGCGAGATCAGAGAATGGTGATACCACCGCGCTGGGCCGTGCCGACACGGCAAGTCGCCCGGACAGTACGCCGTCAGGCGGCGACGCATGGTGGCGCCGATGGCTTCTTCCGTCGCATCCGCCGAACTACGTCTCGCTGTCAATCACATCTGCTCACACGTACAACCGCGTCGAAGGCTTCCCGATCTATGCCGGCCCGACGGCGCGGCGAGTGTTTCCCTGGGGAAGCGTGTCGGGCGAGGCGTACGGGATCGTGCGGATTTCCGACAAGCTGCGCTGGGATGATGATCACATCGGAAGCGCGATGCACGGTCAGGTCACCCTGAACGCAGGACCCGACCGGTCGCTCCGTATCGGCGGACGCGTGTACGATGAGATCGACCCCGTCGAGTCCTGGCAGCTCTCGGACGCAGAAGTCGGGCTCGCCGCGTTGTTCCTGCATTGCGACTACGAGGACTACTACGGGCGGCACGGGGCCATGGGCTACGTGGGGTTCAACCTGAACGCGACTACCACGTTCTCGGTCTCGTATGCCGACGAGCGGTGGTCGTCGCGTCCGGACCGCGACCCGTTCAGCCTGTTTCGCAACACTTCGGACTGGCGGTTCAATCCGAACGTCGACGACGGACTCTTCCACATTGCGGGCGCTCATTTCGGCCTCGATACTCGCAACGACGAGAGCGACCCGTGGGCCGGTTGGTATCTGACGGCGGACGTCGAAGAAGGAGTCGGCGTCGTAACGAGCTTTGGGCCGCGAACCGATGGCTCAACACCGATCGCGCCGCCCGGCGGGGTCAACGTCAACTATCTCCGCGGGTTCCTTGATGCACGGCGGTACAACCGCGTCGGTCCGACTGAGCAGCTCAACATGCGGCTCGTGCTCGCTGGCTGGCTCGCGGGCGATCAATTGCCCTTGGAGCAACGCTTCTCAGTCGGCGGCGCGGGGACGCTACCGGGCTTCGACTTTCGGAATCCCGGCGCGGGCTCAGAATGTGGCGACCTGCTCCGCGGGGCCGAATGTGCCGCCCGGTTCCCCCGCCCAGTGCGAGCGCATCGCGCTCGCGCAACTGGAATTCCGCCACGACCTGCGGATTGGGCTCGCCGATCTCGTGCGCGGGATGCCACTCGACGGCGCCTGGATCATCTTCGCCGACGCCGGCCGGGGATGGCTCGTGGGTACACCCGATGGGTCACTGACGTACCGCGGATCGACACTGCCTCCATTGACGACGTTTCGAACAGACGCCGGTGTGGGCGTGACGCTCGGACCCTTTGGTTTCTACGTCGCGCAACCACTCTCGCCGTGGACCGGCGGCGGCGGCGGTCCGCGGTTCGTCATTCGCCTGCAGCAACGGTTTTGATGATGCGTGCCAGACTGATCACTTGCTTCACGCTAGCCGTCCTCGCGGCGGCTGCGCCAGCGCGCGCCCAGCATCCGCGCGTAGCGCTTGATCTGCCCCCCACGGCGGATACGTTGGCGCCGGGCGGTGGGTCCGCCGGTGAAGCCAGCAGCTCCGGTCCTGCGGGCCCCGTCGTCATCGGCCCCACCGTACGAGCGATCGATGTGCTGTCCGATGGCCAGACACGCGACTTGCTGCGCAACGGCTTTCCTGCTCGCCTCCACTATCGCTTGGAGTTGTGGCACCAGAACGGAGTCTTCAGCGCGGTCGACAATACAAGGGAGTGGGACGTCATCGTACGCTACGATCCGCTCACCAAGCGGTTCCGCGCCGCGCGGCTGACCGGCGACACCGCCACAGTCCTTGGCGACTTCCCACAGTTCCCTGCCCTCGCATCAGCGATGGCCAATCCCTTCGTCGTCCCGCTCGTTCCGAAGCGTCACGGTGGTCGGTACTTCTACAACCTCGTACTCGATGTCGAGATGCTGTCGCTGAGCGATCTCGACGAGGTCGAGCATTGGCTGCGCGGCGAGCTGCGTCCGGCGGTCCAGGGGAAGCGAAACCCCGCCGGGGTCGTCGGTCGGGGACTCCGTACGCTCTTCGTGCGCTTGCTCGGCGCCGAACGGCGGCACTACGAGGTGCGGTCGAAGGCGTTCAAGGGCTAGAACGGCGGGGCCGGTGATACGGCGCAAACCACGAAACCTGCCGCCCGGCGGGTAGGGGCGACGCCATGCGTCGCCCGCCGTTGATGGACCAAGGCATGGTGTCCGCACGTTGGCGTTCGGATCGCCGCCGAATCACCTGTCGAATCCCCGCGCCGTAGGGCGACGCATTGCGTCGCCCTACCCCACCGCGCGAATCACCTTCCCGCGCTGTTCCAGTTCCTCCAACTGATGCAACGTATCGGCACCGTAGAACAGCTTGATGTAGCGTGCCTGCGTTGGTGTCAGGCGGCGCACGGCCCAGCTCAGATGGACGAAGTGGGGCTCCACGGGAAGGGTCAGCGGATGGAGGCCGATCTCCTCGGGGAGCCGATTGGCCTTTCGCGTGTTGCAGGGAGCGCACGCGGTCACGACGTTGCTCCAGTCGTTCGTGCCGCCGCGCGAGAGCGGGATGAGGTGGTCTCGGGTCAGCCCTTCGCGCGGCTTCAACTCAGCAGCGGACCGGCCGCAATACTGGCAGCGGTAGCGATCGCGGGCGAAGAGGAACGTGTTGGTCACCTGCCGTCGGAAGCGACGGGGCACGTGAATGAATTTCGTCAGGCGGATCACAACCGGCCGCGGCAACGTCAACCGCTCGGAGCGCACCACTCGCTCGGCGTCACACTCGACCACTTCGGCTTTTCCATCAATCACCAGCCGGAGCGCTCGCCGCATCGGGACCATCGTGAGCGGCTCGAACGACGCGTTGAGCGCCAGACACCCGGCGATCACACGCACCTCGGCCGCGCGTCCATCATCTTGCGGCGACAGCGGGCTCGGGAACCGGCGTCAGCCACCCGTACGGGTCGGGGTACCGCCCGCGAGCGATGCCGAGATACCGGTCCTGCACCGCCTTGGTGACGGGTCCGGGCTTGCCTTCGCCGACCTGAATGTGGTCGACCGATCGGACCGGCGTGATCTCTGCGGCCGTGCCGCTGAAGAAAATCTCGTCGGCCATGTAGAGAAACTCGCGCGGGATCAATTGCTCCCGCACGTCGTGGCCCAGGTCGACCAGCAGGCGCATCACCGTGTCGCGCGTGATGCCGCCGAGGATGCCCGCCGACATGGGCGGCGTGTAGACCACGCCCTCGCGCACGATGAAGATATTCTCACCAGTCCCTTCGGAAACGAAACCGGCCGCATCGAGCATGATCCCCTCGACGTAGCCATTGGCTCGCGCCTCCATGAGCGACAGCTGGCCATTCAGATAATTCCCGCCGGCTTTCGCCAGTGTCGGGTACGTGTCCGGTGCAGCGCGTCTCCAACTGGACACACATACATTGACGCCCCTGGCCAACGCATCGTCACCGAGATATTGGCCCCACTTCCAGGCGATCACGAACGTCTCGACCGTCCCAGCCCGATCCTCGGGGAGCACGCCCATGCGCTCCCCGGTCCGGATCACGACCGGCCGGAGATAGCACTCGTCGAGCTCATTGGCCCCCACCGTGTCGATGCATGCCTGCATAAGGGCATCGACCGTGTGCGGAAGCTGCATGCGATAGATGCGCGAGGAATCCACGAGACGCCGGATATGGTCGCGCAGCCGAAAGATCGCGCCACCGTTCGGGGTCTTATAGCAGCGTATGCCTTCGAACACGCTGGAGCCGTAGTGTACGACGTGACTGAGCACATGGATCGTGGCGTCGGGCCAGTCCACGAAGTGGCCATCCCGCCAAATCTTTTGGGTGCGCATCACCCAAAGCTAACGCGAGGGCAAGCGCTGGCGCCACGCCGTGAGAGCCGCGCTGGATGCAGCGACGCGCGAGCGCAAATCCGCCGTCTCGACTCCCTGCAAGCACCCGTCTCGCACAAGTTCCCGCCCCGCGACGGTGACGAGGATAGCGTGGCGCTCCGCCGCGGCCAGGGCGGCATCCCAGGGGTCGTCGGTCGGGGGTAGCCGGTCTGACGCGAGCGGGAAGGCTGCCAGGTCAGCCTCCTTGCCCGGTTCCAACGTGCCGACCCGCGCCTCCAGTCCAAGAGCGCGAGCACCCCCGACCGTCGCGAGCGTCACCGCTTCAACGCTCGAGAGCGCGGTGGATCTGTTGAGGCGCGCGCGCTGCAGGAGCAGCGCTTGCCTGGCCTCCCCGAGGACATCGAGGCGGTCGTTGCTCGCCAGCGAGTCGGATCCAAGACCTACGATCACGCCCGCATCCAGCATCTCGCGCAACGGGGCGACCCCGTGCCCCAGGATCGCGTTGGACGTGGGACAGTGTGCGACGGGACAGCCATATTCGGCAATGAAGGCGATGTCCGTTTCGTCCACCCGCACACAGTGAATGAGCAGGGGCCGCCCGAGCACTACCCCCAGCTCGACGAGCAAGTGTACCGGTGAGTGCGACCGACGGACGACTGGAATCCCTCGCGCACGCAAGCCCTCCGCGAATGGACCTTCACCGTCGCGCAGGAACCGGATCTCGTCCTCGCTCTCGGCGAGGTGTATCGCGACCGGCATGCCGGCGCCGACCGCGAACGCCACGGCGTCGATGAGGAGATCCTCGTGCACGGTGTAGGGCGCGTGGGGTGAGACACCCAGGCGCACGAGGTCGGACTCCCACGGGCGAAGCGCGGCGATCTGTGCGCGCAGTGTCGCGAGCGCCGACTCGCGCTGCCGTGAGAGACGGCCCAAACAACTCCTGATACATGATCCCGCGCACATGCATCTCGTTGAGCGCCTGTAGCACGACTCCCGACGCCGACGTGTCGGCATACGTGGTGATGCCCGCTGCAAGTCCTTCGACAATGCCCCACCGCGCGCCGTCCAGCATCGATGCGTCCGTCAACACGGCCGATCTCGCCTCGGTCAGTGTGCGAATCCACGGAACGAAGGGCATGCCGTCGAGTAGTCCACGCATTGCCGTCAGCTCGAGGTGCGTGTGTGTGTTCACGAGCCCCGGCAACAGCACTGCGTCGCCCAGGTCGACGTCATTTCCGGGCGGGGCATGCTCCCGCCGACCCACATAGACGATCTCGCGGCCCGCAACGCTGACCGTGCCGTCCCGCAGCGGGTGGCCCACGACCGGAATGACCCAACGTGCGTGGTAGTTGATCATCCCGGAGGCGTTGCGGTCACACTAATAGCCAATCACAGCGCGCTGCGATCATCCATGGCGGTTAGTTCCGGACACCCCGAAACCCGGAACCCGGCCCTTCACCCAATTGCGACGCCCGCACGGCCGGCTCGTGGCCGGCGTTCAGGGTGCTTGCCGGTCCGGGAACCATGGCGGAATGGGTCATAGAGATCCTCATCTCGAACACCGACGGCCCTGGCAAGGGCGAGCGGCCACACGACGTCTCCCACCCCTTCGACACTGTGTCCGTCCGAGCCGAGCGACAACCGAACTCCCGCTGCGTGCGCGCGCGCTACGAATCGCTCGTGCGGACGGTATCGATTCGAGATCTCGAACGCGATGCCGCTAGCACGAAGTGCGGCTACGGCGCGCGTCTCGCGCGCCTCGGACCAGAGTGACTCGATCGGCAGCGCGCGCAGCGGCACCGGAAGCAGGGTGGGGTGGGCCAGGATGTCGACCGGCATCTCGCTCGCGAAACGCTCCAGCGCAGCCACGTGGAGATCCATATACGCATCCGCTGTGAGAGCCGGTGGCAGCGCACCGTGAAACATGCTGACCGTAACTCCGTCGGCGACCGGGATCGCGTGCAGTGAGCCAAGCAGATGCGTAAAGCGCTGGACGACAGTGGGAGGCAGTTCCCGCCACAGGAGGTCAAGCCAGCAGCACTCGCCAGCGATGCCGAGGTCGTCGTCCCCGAGCGCCTCGAGTGTATCGAGATACTCCACGATCCGGTCGATCGAGGTCAGGCCCTGGGTCGTGTCACGAGTGAGGTGATCTGAGACGGTGGGTCGCACGCCGCGTGCGCGGACCTGGGTGACGAGCGCCTCGGGAGCCAGGTCCCCATCGGACCACGTCGTATGCGCGTGACAATCGCGCGGCAGCCACGCCGGACCGAGTGTCACGGCCGCCCGGCGGGACGCGCACCGTTGGGGGGGACGCGCACGCCGACGGCCGCGGGGGTCCCACCAGCTGGCGGCGTATTGGCTCGCGCGCTCGGCGGCGGACTCGCCACGTTGGGATGCGCCGGACTCGCGTTCGGTGCAGCGACCGCGGGATAGCCGCTTCCCGCCGGCGCAGGGGCCTGCGGCGCGGCTGCAATCGGCGCTGGGGGGCCGCCGCTCACCGGCATCTCCATGTGAAGCGTATCGCCGACGCTGGTGTCCGACGCCGAATGGAGCGTGCACGGTTCAACCGGCTCAGTCCCCGGAATGTACCACTCCGTGTACACCACACCCGCCGGACAATACTGATTGCGCAGCATGCCCGTCGTGCGGTCGATCTCACGCGCGATCAATCCTTCCGGACGCGGCCAATCGGGCGGCGCGGGCTTCCGCCGATAGACTTCCGTCATGAACGCCGTCCACGCCGGTCCGGCAAGGCGTCCGCCTTGTGCGTCGTGCATGATCTTCACGGGCCGATCCATCCCCATCCATACGCCCGCGACGAGATCGGCGGTGTACCCGATGAACCACACGTCGTTGTAGTCGTTGGTCGTGCCCGTCTTGGCCGCCGCTGGGAGATGGAACCCCGCCGCCCACACCGACCCGTACGCCGTACCATGCTGGACCACGTCCTTCATCATGTCGACCATCTCCCACGCTTCTTCTGGCGACAGCACGGGTGTCACGGTAGGCGCGGGTTCCCACAAGACGTCGCCCTTGGCGTTCTCGACGCGCGTGATCGCCATCGGCGCGCTGCGCGAGCCGAGCGTGGCAAAGGCCGTATAGGCGGAGATCATCTCGAGCGGATAGACGCCTTCGGACCCTATGTAAATCGACGGATAGGGGTGGATCGGCGTCGTGATGCCGAATCGCCGGGCCTCGTCGATGACGCTCTCCGGCCCGAGCTCCATGCCGACACGGATCGCGACGAGGTTGCGCGAGAGATACAGACCGCGCCGCATCGTCATGACGCCCTGAAACGTCCCGTCGTAGTTCTGCGGCGCCCAGGTGGTGCTGTCCGGCTGCGGGACCTCCAGCGGCGAATCGTCGACCATGTACGACGGCGGGCGTCCATTCTGGATCGCGTCGGCGTACACGATCGGCTTGAACGTCGATCCCGGTTGGCGGAGCGCCTGCGTCGCGCGGTTGAACTTCGAGTCGTCGAAGTCTCGTCCGCCAACCATGGCCCGAACGGCACCGGTGCGCGGGTCGACCGCCACGAAGCAGCCTTGCAGGTACGGCGACACGGCGGCGCCACTCGGCTCGCCGCCGCTGGCGCTGCGCGCGACGTAGTCCTCGTAGCTCTGGTGCGGGAACTTCCCGTACTTCCCGCCCTCGATCGCGCGCAGCTGCTGCTCGAGCGCGCGCTCTGCGGCGGTCTGCAGGTCGGGATCGAGGGTCGTGTACACCTTGAGACCCTGCTCGTACAACTGGCGCCCAAACTGCGCGTCGAGCTGCTGGCGCACCCATTCGACGAAATAGGGCGCGACTTCGCCCCCGCCGGCGGGACCTTTGTGAGCGAGCTGCAGCGGGTATGCGCGCGCAAGGCTCGCCTCGGCGTCGCTCACGACTCCTGCGCGGCGCATGAGCTCGATCACGGTATTGCGCCGCGTAATGGCGCGCTCTGGATAGCGTCGCGGATTGTAGCGCTCCGGCCCCTTCGGCAGTGCGGCCAGCGTGGCGGCTTCCGCGAGGTTCAGCTCGCGAGCCGACTTGCCGAAGTACTGCTGGGCGGCCGTCTCGACGCCGTACGCGCCATTGCCGAGGTAGATCTGATTCAGGTAGAGCTCGAGAATCCGGTCCTTGGAATATTGACCCTCGATCTCGCGCGCGACTTTGGCTTCTTTCAGCTTCCGCACGAGGGTCTTCTCCCGAGTGATCGTCTCGGGGAAGAGGTTCCGCGCCAGCTGCATCGTGATCGTCGAGAACCCCTGCGCATACTGGCGCGCGATGACGTTGCGCGCCGCCGCGCCGACCACGCGCGTCCAGTCGATCCCGCGGTGCGAAAAGAACCGCTTGTCCTCGGTAATGACGAACGCGTCGCGGACCGGCTCCGGGATCTCGCCGAGCGTCAGCAGTGTGCGTCGCTCCAGTCCGAGCTCGGCCAGGAAGCTGCCGTCGGCCGCGTAGAGCTTCGACGTTTGCCGCGGCTGGTACGTGTCGAGGACATCGACCGCCGGACAGCGGCCGCTGTCGCACACGAGTGACCAGGCTGCGACCACGAACCCGCCCGCAAACCCCCCGGCCGCGATCAGCGACAGAGCGACAGTGCGAGCGAGGCGTGGCCGCAAGCGCCACCACGCCAGCGCAGCCTCCAGCGGCCGTAGCAAGCCACGACGCGATCGCCGCCCTCGCAGGGAGGGATCGTTTGACGGCTGTCGGAAGCGGTTGCCAGCGGACCCGCTGTCGGAGCGATCGCCTCGCCCGGAGGCGTTCGGTCGGGACGGGTTATTATTCGACGGCACGCACGAATCGCATGGGGTCTCAAGAAGATTACGACCCGGCGCAGAGCGCGGCAACGAACTGACTCACTTGTCGAGGTCTCTATCGAGCCGGATCTGCTTCGCATCCCGGTCGGTCCAGGCGCGATCCATGTCGAGCGCTACGGACACGGGGGACTGCCGATCCTGCTTCTGCATGGGTTCGGCACGTCGAGCTTCCTCTGGCGCAACGTCGCACCCGAGATTGCCGCTGCCCGACACACCGCCATCGCGCTCGATCTGCTGGGCTATGGCGAGTCTGACCGCCCGCTCGACACCGATTTTGGGATCGCGGCACAGACCGAATACGTGGATCGTGCCCTCACGGCGCTGCGAGTGCCTCGCGCCGACGTCGTCGGCGTGGACCTGGGCGGCGCTGTCGCGTTGCGCCTCGCCGCGGTGAAGCGCGATCGCGTCTCGCACCTGATTCTCGTCAACAGCGCTGACCGCGGAATCGACGCCCGCAGACGATGTCCGCGCGCTGCAGCGCAATACCGCTCGCTTCGTCCTGCGCGTCGCGACCGGAATCCTTGGCGCGGCGCCGCTGCTCCGGCCCGTGCTGGAAGGCAGTGTCGCTGACCGCGCCCACATGCCGTGGCGACTCGTGGCGCGATACCTCGCCCCGTACGTGGGACAGGACGGCGTGCGCCATCTGCTCGCACTCGCTGCGTCCGTCTCCGCACAGGATCTCGACACGGCGCCGCCGACCGCCGTGCAAGCGCCTACCCTCGTCGTTCGGGGTGAAGCGGACCGCTGGCTCGAGGACGGCGCAGCACAGAGCCTGACGGCTGCCATTCGGAACGCACGACTCGTCCGTCTCCCCGGCGTGGGTCGCCTCGTCCCTGAAGAAACGCCGGAGCAATTAGCTGGGTTGGTGCTGGACTTCGTAGAAGGGCGTGGGGTGTAAACGCGAACCCGCCCGTAGGGACGTCGCCATGCCTCACCCGCCGTTCGCCGGCCACACCGCACAACGCAACACCGGGGATGGCGCCTACGTCGCGGGATGGCCCACGTCCGCGCCGGTGCATCCGGTGCGGGGATGGAGGGCGACGCATTGCGTCGCCCGCCGTTAAGCCGTACCTCACCGCCTGGTCGCGGCCGGCAACCCCAACGCTCCATTCAGCCACCGCACCAGCGGGATGGCCGGCCGGTATGCGCGGCCAAGCCAATCTGGCAGGTTCGCGCTACCCAGCTCAGAGGCGGGGATCGGCCGGCTGACGGTGAAAGAGCGATAGCGCAGCCACTCGCCGGCGGGATGGTCGGCAGGGTAGCCACGCGGAGGTCGCGACAGCACGGCTTCATCGCTGAGCTCACTGTAACTTCTGCGCGCCGTGCGCCGCGCCTTCTCGAACCCCACGAGATCCTGCATCAACGCCGCTCGAATGCGCTTGAGTGCGGGCGTTGGCGGCATCCACATACCGGCCGCCACGATCGAGGCGTTGGGTTCCAAATGGAAGTACAAACCAGCCCCGCCGTGAACGGCGGCCCCGCCGCCCGTGCCCAACGCTCGGTGCCCGATCCAGAACGCGGCGTGCGTCTTGTAGGGCGACTTGTCCTTGGAGAAGCGGATGTCGCGGTAGATGCGAAAGACCGATCGTTTGCGGTCGGCGGCCAGCTCCGGGGCGAGCGTGGCCAGGCGGACGTCGACCTCATCGAGCAGTGCAAGGAGCGGCCGCAGAACCTCGCCTTCGTACGTCTCGCGGTGTGCCTCGAACCAATCCCGGCGATTGTTGCGCGCGAGGGCGCGCAGGAAGCGAAACGCGGCGGGGCCAAAGCCAGAAAATTCGGTACTGGACAACCGGTCCGTCCGGCGTGTGTCAAGGAGTGAGGGCGCAGTAGCAAACTGGTGAGGCGCAGCGCGTTGCGCCACTCGTGCGTATACAAACACGTGACCGGCGTCGGAGCGGACTTCCACGTCCTCAGATATCATGGTTCGGTTACAGCAAAGGGTCGACGGGCCGATTAAATTGCAAGTGCTGGACGTTGTCTTTACACCCACGGAGTGACATGGCTAGGCAGAGAAATCGGCGGGTCCACGACGTCGCGCAGCCGACGGCATTCGAAGAGGCGCGCGACGAGTTGTTTCAGCAAATCATGCAGTGTGGCGTCATCGGCGCGGATCCCGAGCACCAGACAGACTGGTTTCAGGACACGATGGCATACATCTCGGAGCGATATCCCGAGTTGTCGCCCCCGCAGCTCACGGAGTTGCGAACGCTTGGTGATCGTTTCGTTCAACCGCCGAAGCGACAGACCGCCGAGGTCGGCAGCACCGCGGCCTGACGATCAGGGCGGCCCCCAAGGCCGCCCGTTGTTTTCCCGGCGCCCTATCGCCGTCGGGCAGCCCGGCGCAGCACGATCCCGGCGCGCACGCCACCTCCAAGCCCTACTTCCAACGCCGGCACGACCCCGGCCCGCGCGGGCGCGTGGACGCCGAGCGCGATGAGAAGGTACAGCGCACCCCGGGCACCTCGATCCGCGCGGTAGGTCATCCCCCCCACCAGATACGGGGCCCATTGTGTGTCCCCGTCCGAATCGAGATGCAGACGCCCAGTGACGTCGAGACTCGCGCTGGGTTCGACCGCTCGGCCCGTGACGACACCGGCCCCCAGGTCCGCGCCGACCCACAGGTAGTCGCCCGTCGGTATCGCTGCGCCAGCGGCCACTTGGAATACGGTCGACCGTGCCACAATCGCATCGGTACGAATCTCGGGCGTGATGGACGGCGGCGTCCCCTGCGCGTCCGCGCGCGACACGCGCCACGCCAACGCAAGAGTCGCCAGTCCAGTAGCGCGACCAATCGGGCCAACGGCACGAGGGAGACACTCGAAGGAATGACCGTGCACACTCGAGCATGAGGGCCAATGCTATCGATGCCCTCGTTCGCTTGCCAATCGCATCGCCAGTGGCCTACCTTGACCGCGACTGCGCTGCCGGCCGCATCCTTCGCCCACGTTCCAGTGGGCGATACTCGCCTCGCTGCAGGTGCACCCGTGCCGCTTTCGACCCAGCGGAGCTACCAGTCCCGCCTTGCTTCGGCGTTCGCTTGAGGCACTCGTGAACGCGTTGCGGACGGCCAGCCCGAGCTTCACCCACCTGCTCGTCGACTTCAACGGAGCCAACGAGTCACAGTTACGCGACGCACCGCTACTGAGCGGCCTCCTGATCGCCGCTGCCAGTAGTGCAGGTCTGACGACCCTCGGACCTCCCCTCGTCAGGCAAATGCCGAATGGCGAGCTCGGAGCGGTGCTCTTGCTCGAGCAATGCCATATCGCCGCCCACACGGCGCCTGCGCTCGGCACCCTCCTGCTCGATGTGCTCGCCCCGCGCCAAGCCGACGCCCGGAAGGCGGTCGAATGTCTTCGTGCGCCGATTCGCCACGGCCACGATCCGGATCGAGGAAGCGGGCCGGGGATGACGCGAAGTGGTCGTCGGCAGTCAGTACATCACTCATGCTGAGTTTCGCAGTCCTGACCACGATCGTGATGGTGTGGGACGTCGTGCAGGCCGGTTCCATCGCCCAGCAGCGACGCACGCCGCCGCCACTGGGCGCATTGGCGGGCGTCTCCGTCTTGCTGGCCGCTCCAGCGCTGCTCATCGCGGTCGCCACCGGCTCCGCGATCACCGGGTCAACCGTCGCCGGGGTCGCCTGGATCTGGCCAGCCACGACCGCGGTGTTCGTCGCGGAATCGATGTACGCGACGCTGCGACGGCTCGTGACGCCCTTCATTGGCGTCCCGATCACTCTCTACAATGCCCTGCTCTTCGCGATTGCCACGACACGCTACATCCAAGCACGGGCGGGAGTGCCGCCCGATTGGGCGCTGACTCTGGGCGCGGTGCAAGCGGACGTCCTCGGTGCGGTCGCCGGACCGGTCGTCCTCGCCGCGCCATGGGCGGTGCTGGTGCCGCTGGTGGCTCCGGCGTTTCCGGCACGCCGCCCGGCCGCACGTGCCATGCGAGCCGCGATCGCGTTGCTGGCCGCTGGATTCGTCGCGGCATTCGTCTATCGCTGGCCTGCCGGAGAGAGCGCCGTGCGCAGCTACGATCGATATCTCTCCGATCCACTCCAGGAGCGGCCGGCGGGCGATTTCGCCATTGGCCTTCGCATCCTTCCGCCGCTCGATGGCATGCCACCCGCCCTGGCCCTGCGTTCGGACCTCGCTCTGGTGGACACGATCGGAGCCGAAGCGGTGAGTGTCGTCATCAACCCGGACGGCGTCCGGCCCGCCGCGCTCGACTCGTTGGCACGGGTATTGGATCCACTTCGGCGCGACAGCACGAGCGTGTTCGTCACGCTGGGCTCTCCGTGGGACGCCGTAAGACAATATCGCGCGGCCCCATCGCGCTACGATGCGAATCGGTTGAGCGCGTTGCGGCGCATTGCGCGACGCCTGCACCCCGACTACCTGCTGCCGATCGACGACGGCGCGCGCGACGAACCCGATGGGACCGCGGCCCTCGTAGTCCGCACGCGATACCTCGCCGCCGCTGCAGATTCGATTCACGCCATCGACCCACATATCAAAGTGGCGGTCGCGCTCTCAGCACTGGATGAACGTGACAGTGCCGTCTATGTGTGGGCAGCATCGCCGGGCTCACCGATCGATGCAATCGGCTTCGCGCTCAATCCCTCCTTCAGCGGCGCCAGCGCGCTCGACGCGCAGATGCGCACCGCGGATCGCTGGATGCAGCGTGCGGTGCCGCCACTGAAGGAGCATTGGGTGCTCGCGGCGTCTGGCTATCCGCTCGCTCATGGCGAGGAAGCACAGCAACTGGCCATCTGGGGAACACTCGCGTGGGGCACGAGCCGAGGGATCATCAAGGGCGTCATCGTGGCGGACGCAGCCGACTACGACGACATCACAGGCCTGCGAGCGCCGAGCGGCCGGCTCAGGCCGGCCGCCATCGCCGTCATGCGAGCGGCGCAGGAACTGCGAGAACGGCGGGATTGATCGCGACTGCGGCACGTCCGCGGACGATCCCTTCCACAACCCGCGCAGGGTCGAAATAGTGGGCCGCGACTCGGGCGACATCAGCGGTCGTGACAGCTTGCAGGCGCGCCTCATAGGTGTCGAGGTCACCGAGGCCTCCGCCCATCAGCCATGCGTCGAGCATCTCTGCGAGCATCGCTCCGCCGCTTTGGCGGCCGATGGCGTGTGTGCCGACCGCATACGCCTGTGCGCGCGCGAGCTCTTCGCGCGTCACCCCACGCTCTGCCAGCTTCTCGAACTCGCGGAGCAGGCCGTCGCGCGCCGTTTCCTCTTTGTCAGGTGACGTCGCAATGTATCCGACGAACATGCCGGCAATTGCGCGCTCCACAGCAAATGCCTGCACCGTGTAGGCGAGTGATCGGCGGTCGCGCAGCTCATCGAAGAACCGGCCCCCGAGACCGCTCGAGACCCCTGCGATGAGTTGAGTGACAAATCGGTCTGCGTCCCTCCGCGCCGGCCCGGGAAACGCAAGCGCGATCGCGGTCTGTGATTTGTCACGGGTCTCGCTCCGGGCCGTCGACGTCCGGGGCCAGGTCGGCGGCGGCACAGGCGCTGGCTCGCGAAATCGCACCCGGGCCAGGGCCTCACCCATTTCCGCGGCCACCTCATTGCAATCGCCATTGGTGACGATCCCCACGGCGACCGGCGCGTCGAGCATCCGCTCCGCGTGCCACGCACGGACATTGTCGGCGGTCAGCGTCGGCAGCGAGCGCTCGGATCCGATCGTGTGCAGGCCGTACGGGTGATCACCGTAAGCGGCCTGCGTCGCCAGGCGGAACGGGAAGCGATACATGTCATCGTGCAGATTCGCCAGCTCGACGAGGGCGAGTGTACGCTCCGTGTCGATGGTCGCTGGACTCAGCGTCGGCTCCAGAACGACATCAGCCAGGAGGTGCAAAGCCTCCGTCGTATGCGCGCGCGGCACCGAGATCATCCATCCAAACGAGTCGCTGCTGACGCTCCCGCCCAAACTGCCGCCCAGCATCTCCGACGGCATCGGCCAACTGCGGGGCGGAGCGCCCTGCCGCCCCCTTCACTGCACCGCGAACGACGAGTGACGTGAGACCAGCTCGATCGGTGCGCTCGTCGCGCACGCCACCAATCGCTAACACGCCCGCGTGGGTCAACTGCCCGCCGGCCTTCCGACGAACGAGAATCGGGACGCCGTTCGGCGTCCGGTAGACGCGCACGCCGCTCTCCTCGCGTTCCACCACGAGACGTCGCCTGCTCGCGGCCGACACGCGGGCCGCGGCGCGCGGGGCGATCGCCGAAACGAGATCGCCGGGCATGCCGCGTGTGGCGAGCAGATCAGGTGTATTGCCAGCCAGCTGTGGCGTCTCGTGTGGGCGATAGACCACGGCGGCGACGTCTGAATCCGTGATATATCGGCGCACCGCATCCGTGACCTCACCCGGCGTCGCTGCCAGCGCACGCTCGAGGTACCGATCGCCGAGTGCGGCAGTCGCCCAGCGCTTGCCAGTCCGCCAGGTACGACGCCTGGCCCTCCATCGACTCGCTCCGGCGCACCCAGCGCGACTCGAGCAGCCGCTGCGCGCGCAACAGCTCCCGCCCGTCAACCCCCGTCATCGCGCAACTGCACGAGCTGGCCCCAGATCGCTCGGGCCGCCTCGGCCTGCACGGTCCGGCGGGCACTCGGCGTGCACGACGAACACGCCGAGCTCCGTCGGCGTGTAGTTGGAAGCAGTCGCCATCGATGCCAGTTGCCGCTCGCGCACGCCGCGATAGAGGCGCGACCCTCGACCCGCACCCAGGACCATTGCCGCGAGATCGAGCAACGGCGTATCCGTATGCAGGGTCGGTACCGTGCGCCACCCGAGCACGACCTGCGTCTCGACGATATCACCGCTCCACTCGCGGTACCGTGGTAGCTCGAGACGCCCAGTCTCCGCGGGCCCGGGCCAGCGAGAGACAGGTCGATCGGACAGCCCACCGTACTCCGCCTCGACACGGCGATGGACCTCATCGATATCGATGTCGCCCGACGATGCTGAGGATCGTGTTGCTGGGTTGATAGAAGTTTCGGTAGAAGCCGACGACCCGGTCGCGTGTGAAGGTGCGCAGCGCGTCGGGGCGCCCCATCCGCCACCGGCGCATGCGATGCTGGTCATAGAGCAGCGCGTAGAGACCCTCGCCTGCGAGTCGCTGACGGCGCATCCTCCTTGCGGCGCACCTCCTGCATGATGACTTCGATCTCTTTCGCGAGCTCGTCAGCATCGATCGCCGAGTTCGCGTAGGCATCGGCCTGGATGGCCAGGGCCTCGGCGAATCCGCGCCGACGGGACAACCGTGTAGTAGCTCGTGTGATCGTAGATCGTGTGCGCGTTGAGGTACCCGCCCGTCGCTTTGGTGGCACGCGCGATCTCGCCGACGCCACGCGTCGGCGTGCCCTTGAAGTACATGTGTTCGAGCACGTGCGCGATGCCGACCACGTCGTCCGTCTCATCGAAATAGCCGGCCCGGACGTGCGTCACGATCGCCACCGCGGGCGCGGTACTATCGCGCCGCACCAGGACGGTGAGGCCGTTGGCGAGCCTACTCGTCAGCACCGGCGGCGCGGACGCCGACGCGCCGCCCACCGCGGTCACCGCACGATGCGCAACAATCCGGCGTCGGCGCTGCCGCGGATGAAGCTTTCGGCGTCGCGCGTCGGGATATGCACTCCCGTGACCGATAGTCCTCGGCGCGCCTCGGTCATCATGTACTCCGCTACGGACGACTTGCCGGCGATCGTCAGCCGTGTCGCGCATCTCGGACACGATCTCCTCCCACGTGCCGACGTATTCCCGACCGTCGCGCACGACCTGGTGGGATTCCGTGTCGCGCTTGACCGCCAGATCGGTGAGCAGCGCGCCGAACAGCTCCAGCTGATGCCGGGCCTCGTTCTGCGCCTCGTCGGCGGCCTTCTGCTCGATCTCCGCCAGCATCTCGTCGATGTCATCGGTGTCGCCGGAAAGCTCAGCGAGTCGCGCATCCCATGGGCGTAGCTCCGGATCATCGTCCGCCAGACGGTATACGCTCTTCTTCAGCTCCACCAGGCGCCAGATCCCTAGCTCGTCCCAGTGGTCATCGGGCGACGTGCTGATCGAGGTGGTACAACGCCGCCTCGTACTCGCCGCGGTCGTAGAGGATGTTGCCGAGATACATCCGTGGCTTCGCTGTGGTCGCTATCCAGCTGCAGCGCCCGGCGAAGTGTCGCTACGGCTTTGTCATCCTCGCCCATGCGATGCTGCGCGTACCCGATGCACGCGACGGCCTCCGCGGAATCAGGCACCTGTTGCACGGCGATGTCGAAGAACTCGCGCGCGTCTTCGATCAGCCCCTCGCGGAACAGCGCCCGTCCCACCTGCAGCATGAGCTCGACATCGTCGCGGTAACCGAGCTCGAGAATGCGACGAAAATTCTTGAGGGCCGCCGGATGCTGGCCGAACTTGAGCAGCGTCTCGCCGATCCCTGCGAGCGCATCCTCGTGCTCAGGATCCAGTACCAGAGCTTCCTCGAAGCTCTTACGCGCCCAGGCATACTCCTCGCGCGCCAGCCGGGCGTATCCGACCCCCACATGGAGCTCCACCGCGTTCGGATAGAGCGTGAGTCCCTCCCTCAGTACGTCGAGCGCCTCGTCGTAATGCCCTTCGTTGTATAGCTGGTGCGCTCGCTCGTCGTACTCTTCGGAACTCAGAAATGGGGTCGGCATATCTCCGGGAACCTCCATCGCGTGAGGGTCTGCCTATTGTACCATTGCAACATGCCCGAGTTCAACAGGCCGCGACGTCGCCGCCGGCTCCGACCCTCCTGGTGGAACGTGTACGAATGTTTTTGATGCCCGCGCGCCGGATAGGGCCCGCGGTCACCCCTATGTATTCTAGACGCACCGCAATGCCAGCGATCACACGGGGATGGTAGCCGTGCGGGCGACCGCCGCGGATGGACACGGAGCGGCGCCCCTCGCGCAGATTATCCCATGGGCGAGCAGAAGCGACGTATGCGTCGCCCACGCACGAGGTCACGGCACGGGCGGCGCTGAATTCGTCACTCGGTGAAATTCGGCGCTGGCGTTCCAAGTTGGAAGACCGGGCGCGTTCGCAAGCACTGTCCCAAATCCTAGGACGAAATCCGAGAGCTGGGCCGCGCCGCGCAGGTCGAAGTCAGGCCGATACTCGTCGGACGGTTGGTGGTATCGACGGGCCACGTACTCGTCCTGTTGTTGCATCCCCCAGTCCGCGGGGCGACCCACGAAATCGGTACCCGCGCCGATCGACAGGGCGGGCACGCCCGCCTTCGCAAACGAGAAGTGGTCTGATCGATAGAAATGACCCTGCTCCGGATGCTGCTCCCGTCCGATGCGTAGTCCACGCCCCGCCGCATAACGGGTGAGTGCCGGGCCGAGCGAGCTCTTGTTCATTCCAAGGACATCGAGGTCGCGGAACCGTCCGAGCAGATCGCCACCATCGATGTTGAGGTTCGCGATCAGATCGGCCACGGAGTGGGGCGGGTGGCTCGCGAAATAGGCGGAGCCAAGGAGGCCGGATTCCTCCGCCGTGACGAACAGGAACATGAGGGACCGTCGCGCGCGCGGCGCAGCGGCGGCCACTCTCGCCATCGCGAGCACGTCGGCGACACCCGACGCGTTGTCTTCCGCGCCATTGTAGATCGAGTCGCCGTTCACCGCGGGTCCGATTCCGAGGTGATCCCAGTGCGCTGAGAACACCACCGCCTCGTGCGCAACCGACGGATCCCGGCCGGGCACGAAACCCACGACGTTCATCGACTGGAGATGATCGACGCGGTTCGAGAACGCGATATCCACCGCGATCCCCGTCGACACTGGATGGAACGATCGCGTCGATGCCTGCGCGCGGAGCATGCCCAGATCCAGGCCAGCTTGAGCGAGGAGGGCTGTGGCAGCACCTTCGGTGATCCAGCCTCGCACGCCGAGCGGCGGCGGCAACGTCGGATCGCGCGGGAGCGCACGTTGTTCCTTGTCCCACGAGCCAACGACGGTGTGCCACGGGTACCCTGCCCGCTCGGTCGTGTGGATGACCAGCGCACCGGCCGCGCCCCGACGCTCCGCCTCTTCGAACTTGTAGGTCCATCGACCGTAGTAGACCATCGCGCCGCCACCAAACAGAGCCGGTTCGGCTGCCGTCGGCGGTGGATCGTTGACGAGCATGAGGAGGATCTTGCCGCGAACATCCACACCTTTGAAATCATCCCAGTGGTATTCGGGCGCCGCGACTCCGTACCCCACGAATACCAGCTCGCCGGCCGCGTGACTCTCTGGCGTCGCCGATCCAGCCCACACGACGATGTCGTCAGGATCACGGAGTGTCGCCGTCGCCTTCCCGGTGGCGACAGCCCGGAGGTGCTGACGATCTGCCGCGATGACATCGATCGGCACTGGTTGGAAGTAGGAGCCGCCCATGCCGGGCTGCACTCCTTCACTCTGCAGCGTGCTCGCGATGTATTCGGCCGCCAACCGCCCCCCTCGTGTCGCTGGGGCGCGGCCTTCGAGAAGGTCAGAAGACAAAAAGCGCAGATGCGAGTCGATCTCTCCCACCGTCTCCCGAGGGGCGGGCGCCTGGGCTAGCGCGGCCACCGGCAAACCGACAAACGCGAGGAGGCATCGCACCCAACGACCGCCGCGATTCCGACTGGACGTCATGCGGCCTATCTTAGCATCCGGCACGACACGCCGCCCGCTGGCACAGGGCCTTGCATTGTAGCGCGGTCCTTGCGTTAGAGAGCAGTGGTTTCATCACCTCAAGGGGGATCGACCATGTACGTACCGTCCCGCTCGCAGTGCGCTGTCATGGCCCTCGCCGTGTTTCCTCTGCTGTTGCTCTCGTTACCGGCCACCGCTCAGACCAGCGCCTTGAGCAACGCGGGCGATCACTCGTCCTCCAGCACATTGCAACTGTCCGCGGAGCCGATCACTGCACCGGTCACGGTGGAGACGCCGGATGTGTCTGTAGAAACGCCCGCGCCCCAGCTCGACGCTGACCCCATCCCGGCTGCCCCACCCATCTCCGCCGCAGCCGACGCCGGACCCACCTCCGCGTCCGCTACCGCGGGGATCCACTCGTCTTCCCCCACGCTCACCCGCCAGCAGTTGGCCGATCGCGCCAGCGCCGCCCATGGCGGATTTGGCACTGACGGCGTGCTAATGATCGTGGGCGGTGCAGGGTTCATCGCAGGGCTGATCATTGGCGGCGGGGCCGGCACGGCCATCGCGATCGCCGGCGCAGTAATGGCGCTGTACGGGCTATACTTGTATCTTCGCTAGTTGTAACGAGTTACAACCTCTGGACCGGGCTACGTCTCGCCCGGTCCTGGAGTCACGCGAGCCCGTTGCTGGCCCGTTCGGTCAGGCGTCTTGCTCTATATGGCGAGGATGCTGCCGGACGAACCCAATCGGGTACACCACGTCTTCAGCCTCGGCGCCAAGATCGTGACAGCATTGGCCGCGCTGGCGACCGTTCTGGGCTACGTGCACAGCGTCGGTCTTGATGGGTCGGCGACTCGCCGCACCGTCGGAACTTTTGGCGCCACGTGGATCGGTCTCACGCCTGCGGTCGACACGATGTGGGCGCTGGGCGACACAGTGCACCTGGCGGCAACCGTCACGGATCGACACGGCACCGCGCTGGTCGGTGCCACGATCGTCTGGAGCTCGAGCGATTCGTCGGTGGCCACGGTCGCTGACGGCCAGGTGGTCGCACGGCGGGCGGGCGCGGCGACCGTCGTCTCGACGGTCGGTGAGTTGGTGGCACGCGCGACCGTCGTGGTCCACCCACGCATCGCCGCATTGCATTTGGCGAGCGACAGCGCCGTCGAAGTTCCTGAAGGTGAGACCCGATCGGTGTCACTGCGCGGCACGGATGCGCGCGGACACGTGCTTGGATTCAGCGATCAACGCGTGACGTGGCGAAGCGGTGACACGCTGGTGGCTGTCGTGGACACCAACGGCGCACTCACTGGCGTGAGCGCTGGCCGGACCACCGTGGCCGCGTCCATCGCCGGGGTGTCGGCCCAGATGCTCGTGACCGTGGTCGCCGAGCCGGGGGCGTTGAGCGTCGCCAGCGGCGCCGGCCAGGATGCGGCTGCGGGCACGACGTTGCCAGTGCCCGTCGTCGTTCGACTCGCCTCACAGCGTGGACGGCCGCTCAGCGGCGTACTTGTGAGATTTCGGCGGATCGATGGCGGAGGCGTAGCGGACATCGCCTCGGCGACGACGGACCATGACGGTCGCGCGCACGTGTACTGGCGGCTTGGGGATTTCCCTGGACGCCAGCGACTGGTGGCGGCTGTCGACGGTCTCGATAGCGCTGCAACAGCGATTGCCGAAGCCGAGCCTGTGGCGGCAAACACGCGGATTATGTTGCTGCACGATGCACAGCAAGGACCTATTGCGACCAAGTTGGCGGAACCCGTGGGGATCCGACTCACTGACTCGAGCGGTCGTCCGCTGGTCGATGTACCCGTGCGCTGGGAGCGACTCGACAGCGGCACCGTGTCCGCCGCGCCGTCTCGGTCGGACTCGCTTGGAGAGGCCGAAGCTACCTGGGTGCTGGGACCCGTCGCCGGGCGTCAGCGTCTGCGCGTTTCCGTCGGCAATGGACGCCTCGTGAAACCGGCGCTCATTCGCGCCATCGCCGCGCCGGGTCCCGCGACGTCGATTCGCGTCATGGCCGGCTCTGCGCAGCATGGGTCCGCAGGCTCGCTACTGCCCAAGCCCATCGCCCTGCGCATTTACGATGCCGCCGGCAATCCGGTTCCGGGCGTCCGTGTGGCACTCACCCTCTCGGGCGGAACGGTACCGGATAGCGCTCCGACCACGGACTCGCTCGGATATGTCAAGACCAGGTGGACACTGCCCGAGATCGACCGGGCTGGCGCGGTCCATCTGCAAGCACGCGTCGACGGTATCGTCCAACCGGCCGACGTTCTGGCGAACGTCCTCGTCAAGCCGAGGACTTCGACACCCGCGCGCCATCGGCGCACCTGATCGCCAGGTCGGTCGAGTCGCTATGAGCGCGCGCGTCGGGCTAGTACTCGGTGGGGGAGGGCTGAAAGGGTTCGCTCATATCGGCGTGTTGCGCGCCCTGACTGAAGCCGGCATCCACCCGTCGCTCTACGCGGGCACGAGCATTGGCGCGCTGATCGCCGCCGCAGCGGCAGCCGGTATGGCAACGGACGTGATGGCGGAGCACGCACGCCAGGTGCAGCGCCGCGATCTCTTCCGATTGAACCATCTCGGGATGTTGATGGAACGACGTCGCGTTGCGTCCATCTACGACGGCGGACCGCTGCGGACGCTCTGCCAAGCCAATGTGGCGGACGGCACCTTCGAGGAACTGCCCATCCCCGTCCTGGTGAACACCTTCGACATCCAGGCAGGTACTCAGGTGGTGTGGGGGCTGCCAGGTCTACGCGACGTCAAAGTCAGTGACGCGGTCTACGCGTCCTGTGCCCTGCCGGGATTCTTCCCGCCCGGACTGGTCGACGGCCGGCTTTGCATCGATGGCGGGACGGTCGACAACCTTCCAGTCCAAATCGCCGCGACCGAGGCCGACGCCATCATCGCCGTTGACGTGGGGAGTACGGACCTCACACACGCGGACGACATCGGGCACCAGGGATTTGCGGCGATCTATATGCGGGCTGCGACGGCGATGATGCACGCGCTCCAGCAGCAGCCACTGGCCCGGTGGAACAGTCCGCCCATGCTGCTCATTCGTCCGCGCGTCGGCCATGTGGGGTGGCTCAGCTTCTCGCATACCGACGAGCTCATCGCCGAAGGATACCGGGCCGCGCGCGAAGCGCTGACACACTGGCACGAGGTGCTCGCGGCGCCGAGCGGCGTCTTCCCACGCCGTCTCGTTCGTGTGCAAGTCAACCGGTCGCTATGCACGGGCTGCGGAGTCTGCCCTGCCCTCGCGCCGACCACGATGGCCCTGGACGAGACTGGCCACGCGTACCCGTTGGCGGAACGGTTCCAATGGTCGCCCGCAGACGGCGACTTCATCACGCAGTGCCCGTTCGGGGCACTCTCCGCACTGACCCTCGAAGTCGCTCGTCCGCGCGCACGGGCGCGCACGAGCAAGAAGAGCGAAGGGGTAGGGGACTAGGGCGCGCTCACGCGCCCTAGAAAGTAGACCCGCAGAGAGTAGAAAGTAGACGGCTCGAAGTCGCACGTCCGCGCGCACAGGCACGAACGAGCGCCGCGACCTGCCGTGGACCGGTAGGGGCGACGCATGCGTCGCCCGCCGTTGCCGTGGGATTGTCGTTCCCTGACCCCTGACCCTGACCCCGTCGTTCAGCCTTTTGTCGCCATTAATTGCCTCAACACGTACAGCAGAATCCCTCCGTGCCGATAATACGCCAGCTCTTCCGGCGTATCGACGCGCGTGACCACGGGGAAGCGTTGCTCGCGGCCCTGCGTGTCGCGCACAAGTACGGTCAGACGGGCGCGAGGGCGCATCGCGTCAGAGAGTCCCTCGATATCGTATGTCTCGAAGCCAGTGAGATTGAGCGCCTGACGCGTGGCCCCGTCCAGGAACTCGAGCGGCAAGATGCCCATGCCGACGAGGTTCGATCGATGGATGCGCTCGAACGACTCGGCGATCACCGCACGCACGCCCAGCAAACGCGGGCCCTTGGCCGCCCAATCGCGTGACGAGCCAGTGCCATACTCCTTGCCGGCGATGACGATCAACGGAGTCTTGGTGTGCCCGTAACCGACTGCGGCGTCGTAGATCGACACCGGGCTACCAGACGGATCGGTGCGCGTCCACCACCCCTCAGTCCCAGGCGCGAGCTCGTTGCGCAACCGAATGTTGGCGAATGTGCCGCGCACCATCACCTCATCGTTGCCACGCCGCGCGCCGTATGAATTGAAATCCTGGCGCTGCACGCCGTGCGCAATCAACCACTCGCCCGCTGGGCTCTTGGCCGGAATTGACCCTGCCGGCGAGATGTGATCCGTCGGTGATCGAATCGCCGAGCAGCGCGAGCACGCGCGCGCCGGTAATCGGCGTAACGCCAGGCGGCGTCATGGTCATGTCGTCGAAGTACGGCGGATGCTTGACGTACGTCGACTTGGTGTCCCACGCGTATCGATCCCCAGATGGGATCGGGAGGCCCCGCCAGCGCTCGTCCCCTTCAAACACGTTGCCATACTGGTGGACGAACATTTCTCGCTTGACCGATCGGAGCAACTCGGTTTCGACGTCGCGTGGACTCGGCCAAATGTCGCGCAGAAACACCGGTCCGGCGGTTCCCACCCCCAACGGCTCCATGGTCACATCAATGTCCATACGGCCGGCCAGAGCATACGCGACGACCAGCGGCGGCGAGGCCAGATAGTTGAAGCGCGTCAGTGGATTGACCCGGCCCTCGAAATTGCGATTCCCAGACAGCACCGCGGCAACCACGAGTTGATTCCCCTCCACCGCGTCAGCGACCGGCTGAGCTAACGGGCCAGAGTTGCCGATGCAGGTCGTACATCCATATCCCACGACGTTGAAGCCGAGTTTCGCCAGCGGCTCGAGCACGTTGGCCTGCCGCAGATAGTCCGTCACGACCTTGGAGCCTGGTGCGAGACTCGTCTTGACCCACGGCTTGATCGCGAGGCCGGCGGCAGCCGCGTTGCGCGCCAGCATCCCCGCGGCCAGCATGACTGATGGGTTGGAGGTGTTGGTGCAGCTCGTGATCGCGGCGATCACCACGTCGCCGTGATGCAGCGAGAACCGCTCGCCACCGAGCTCACAGGGGACTCCATCCGCGGAGTGCTGCGGCTGGGCTCCACCTTCGGCATCTTCGCGCATCATCGCGCGTTGCACGTCAGGACCGGCTTCGGCCAACGCGACCGCGGGCTGCCGCGCGCTCCGCCCAGCGGTGCCCAACTTCTCCAACTCGGCGCCGAGTGCCTCGCGAAACATGGCCTTTGCGCGGGTAAGCGGCACGCGATCCTGCGGGCGCTTCGGTCCGGCCAAACTCGGCTCGACGGTCCCCAGGTCGAGGGCCAACGTGTCGGCGAAGACGGGGTCCTGCATCGCGTCCGTGCGAAACAGACCCTGCATCTTGCAGTACGCCTCGACCAGGCGCACCTGCTGCTCCGACCGACCGGTCAATCGCAGGTACGCCAGCGTCTCGTCGTCGACAGGGAAGAAACCCATCGTCGCGCCGTACTCGGGCGCCATGTTGGCGATCGTCGCCCGGTCGGCCAAGGAAAGGCTCGACAAGCCTGCACCATAGAATTCGACGAACTTGCCGACGACTTTTTTCTGCCGGAGCATCTGCGTGACCGTGAGCACGAGATCCGTCGCGCTCGCACCTGGCGGCAACTTGCCATGGAGTCTGAACCCGACGACTTCCGGCACGAGCAACGAGAGGGGCTGGCCGAGCATTGCCGCCTCGGCTTCGATGCCGCCCACGCCCCAGCCAAACACGCCAAGCCCGTTGATCATCGTCGTGTGCGAGTCCGTGCCGACGAGCGAGTCGGGATACGCGACGACGACGCCATTCACGCGACTGGTGAACACCACCGAGGCCAAATACTCGAGATTGACCTGGTGGACGATCCCCGTGTCCGGCGGCACGACCCGGAAGTTGCGAAAGGCCGTCTGGCCCCACCGCAAGAAGGCGTACCGCTCCTGATTGCGCTCGAATTCGAGACGCGCATTGATGAGGAACGCCGCGTCAGAACCGTATTCGTCCACCTGCACGGAGTGATCGATCACCAAGTCGACGGGCTGGAGCGGATTGATCCGGCTAGGATCGCCGCCCAAGCGAGCAATCGCGTCTCGCATCGCGGCGAGGTCCACGACGGCGGGAACGCCAGTGAAGTCCTGCAGCAGCACGCGGCTCGTGCGGAACGCGATCTCTCGGTCGGCAGGGCGTGTAACATCCCAGGCTGCCAGCGTCTCGATGTCCGCGCGCTTGACGAATGCACCGTCCTCATTGCGGAGGAGGTTTTCGAGCAGGATTTTGAGGCTGAACGGCAGTCGATCCACAGTCGATCCAGGGACGCTGCGCACCGCATCGAGTCGAAAGGCGACATATGACTCGCCGCCAACATCGAGGGTCGTGCGACTGTGAAATGAGTCGAGATTTGCCATGACAGGAAGATAATAGAATCGCCGCACCGACTGCCCCAACACCCTTCCCCTTGTTGCCCATGACAACGCTGCCGCCGCTCGACGTGAGCTCACTGACGTTCGATCTCGTCCGCATTCCGTCGATCAGCGGACATGAGGGGGAGATCGTCGGGGCGGTCGAGATGCTGCTGCGTGAGCGCGCGTGGTCTGTGCGACGGATTGCCGTATCACCCGGGCGCGACGACTTGTGGGCCACGGCCAGCGACGCACCACTCGTGACATTGTCGACACACCTCGACACCGTGCCCGCACACATCCCGCCCCGCACCGAAGGGGGACGACTATACGGACGCGGCGCGTGCGACGCAAAGGGCATCGCCGCTGCGATGATCGTCGCGGCCGAACGGCTGCGAGCTCGCGACGTGCCCGTCGGTCTGCTCTTCGTCGTAGGCGAAGAGACCGTGCATGACGGGGCCTTGGCTGCAAACATGCTGCAGACGACGAGCCGCGTACTGATCAATGGAGAGCCGACCGAGAGCCGCCTAGCCGCGGGTACGAAGGGCGCGCTGCGTGCGGTCGTGCGGACCACCGGGCGTGCCGCACACTCGGCCTATCCCGAGCTCGGACGCTCCGCAACGCGCGAGCTCGTCCATTTGCTTGCGACCCTCGATCAGGTGCCTCTCCCCACCGACCCGGTTCTGGGCGCGACGACGATCAACATTGGTGCTCTCTCGGGTGGCGTTGCCGACAACGTCATCGCGCCATCCGCAGAGGCACGCCTGATGATTCGCCTGGTCGGCGACGCCGCGGAGATGGAGGCTCGCTTGCGAAGTTGGGCAGAGCCCAGTGCTGTGATCGAGTTTGCGGCGATGGTCCCGTCGGTGCATTTGCACACCGTGGCCGGCTTCGAGACAGCCGTCGTCGCCTTCGCCACGGACGTGCCGTGTCTCACCCGATGGGGCACGCCGTACCTGTTCGGCCCGGGTTCGATCCACACGGCGCACACTGACGGCGAATTCGTGGAACTGGCCGAGCTGGCGCGCGCAGTGGATGGATACGAAAGGCTTGCGGTGGAGGCGATGAAGGTGGAACGATAGACGTTCGACGTTCGACGTTCGACGTTCGAAAAAACCTGAGGGCCACCTACAGGTTGCGTAGCTGGCCCTCAGCTTTGTCTCCACGTCTAACATCCAACGCCGACCGTCTACCGTCTAACCATTACCGTCAGCGGAGTCGAGCGTCGAGCGTCGAACGTCGAACGTCGAACGTCGAACGTCGAGACTCGAACGTCGAGCCCCCTATTTCCCCGAGGGCGGCAGCGACGATGATCCCGCCGAATCCTTGGACGGCGGTACGCCACCCGACGTCTTCACCCCCGAGTCCGACCCACCATTCCCCGCACGAGCCGTGAACGCCACGAACGACGTGTCGTTCGGCATGGCGTTGACCGTGATCTGACCGGGGAGGAACGCGTCGCCTGAGCTCTCGAGAGACACAGTGTGAGGACCGGGATCGACCCGTACGACGAGCGGTGTGAACCCAAGCGTGTGGCCGTCAATCCGCACGCGTGCGGCACCGCCGTGCACCACGACGCGGATATAACCCGGCGCTTCCGCGCCTGGATCGGCCGGCGTGCCATGAGCGGGAAACAACGTGGGATCGACAGCCACCGGCGCTCGTCCATGAGCAGCGGCGCCGTTGGTGGACGGATTCGCGTTGAGATCGAATGTCGTGTCGACGTTCATGATGGAGTCGGCCGGCATGGCCGTGCTGTCGGCATGGACCGCGGGGCTCGGTATGAGGTCCGGTAACAGGTGCGGCCGGAACATCGCAACCAGCCCCACCACGACCGCGATCGCGACGAATGCCATTGCAATCGACGCCTTCGTCCCGGCAGCCATGCCAGACGAGGGCACGGGGGCCATGACGATCGGTACCGATGTTCGCGTGTTCGCGGTCACGGGGCGGCGCCCGGCGAGGGCGTCGATGAACGCCGTCGCCGACGTGAACCGCGCCGACGAGTTTTTGTGCATCGCGCGTTTGATCGCCAGATCCACGAACGGAGGCAGCGATGCCTTGATGGACGAAGCGTTGGGAATTTCCGCTGTGAGATGCAGCTTGAGGAGGTCCTGCACCCGCGGCGTCTCGAAGGGCCGATGCCCGGTCAACATCTCGAACGCCATCACGCCGAGCGCGTACTGGTCCGCGCGCGCGTCGATCTCCTCACCCCGCCACTGCTCGGGCGACATGTAGCCCGGCGATCCGATCACCGCGCCCGTCGCGAGCGGTGCTTCGTTGACACCCAGCCCTCGCGCGATACCGAAGTCGGATACCATTGCATGCCCGCTGTCACCGATCAGCACGTTGGCAGGCTTGATGTCGCGATGCACGACCCCTTGACCATGCGCGTAGTCCACGGCACTCGCCACGTCGCGAAGGATCTCGGTGGCATGGAGAAAGTCGAGCGATCGGTGACCGTCCAGCATGTCCTCGAGCGTTCCACCACGTACCAGGCGCATGGTGTAGTACGCCACCGTGTTCCGCTGGCCTACCGCGAAGATCGGCACCACGTTCGGATGGTCGAGCCGCGCGGCAAGCTTGGCCTCGCGCTCGAATCGCGCGTAAGCGTCCGGCGACAGGACTGGGTCGAGCGCGAGCACCTTGAGCGCGACTTCCCGGTCGAGGGCCAGCTCGAGCGCACGGAACACGATGCCCATGCCGCCGCGGCCCATCAATTCGATCAGTCGGTAGGAGTCCCCGATCGCCTCTTGTAGCCGCAGGCGGATGCGCTCGGCTTGCTCCGCGGCGTTCGGGCCGGTCGGCGTCGCGCCGCAGCGCGAGCACGTGGCCGCCCCCGTGGGCATCGATCCCCCGCATCGCGTGCATGCCCCGGAGACCCCTGCGGGCGTTGTGACGGCCGCCGGCGAGGCGTCTCGAGGGTTGCTTTGACTCCCGGTCACAAGGCTCCGCTAGGCGAAGTCGCCGACCCACCCCTCGCGCGATCGTCGCGAGCGGCCGTCGGCTCTGTTTTCCTCAACCGCTTGACGGCCTCAGCCAAAGGGACGTAACCGTGCCTTCATCGGTCAGACTGACCGAAATTCCTAGGCAGCTAAGTCGTTGGCAGTGCAGTCTACTTTCTACTTTCTGTGGGTCTACTTTCTCGGGCGCTTTAGCGCCCGCGGTTCTACTTTCTCGGGCGCTTTTAGCGCCCGCCCCCTGATCCCTGCCTGTCTTGCTACCTCCTCGCCAGCTGCTGACCCAGCTTTACGACGCCGCAATTCAGGGAGCGTTGCCGCAAGCCGCGACGCGAGACGCCGTCGTGGCCTTGGAGCTTCCCCAAGCGACTCGCGTCCACGTTATCGGCATTGGCAAGGCGTCGGTGCCGATGAGCGCGGGCGCTAGGGACGCACTCGCCGTGAGCGGCGCAAGTTTGGCTGGCGGCGTGATTGTGGCCGCCCCGTCCCCGACACTCCCGCCCGGCCACCGATCCTCGCCCGCGTCCGAGCCGGCACCGCAGAACCGAGCAGGGGAGTCCCCCGGAGGTCGGGCGCTCGACGCGTCGCTCCGCGTCGTGTTCGGCGACCACCCGATTCCCGAACAACGATCATTCGCTGCAGCGGCGGCAATCGCGGATGCCGTTTCAGGTGTAAACGCTGACGACGTGGTCCTCGCGCTGATCTCGGGCGGCGGTTCGAGTCTCGCAGCGGCACCGGCGCCGGAAGTCAACGGCCTGTCGCAGGTCGACCTGGGCACGCTGTACGAAGCCCTGCTCGCGTCAGGCGCCGACATCCATCTGGTCAATGCCGTGCGGAAGCGATTCGTGCGCTGGACGGGAGGCCGGCTTGCCGTCGCACTCGCCCCGGCCCGAGTGCACTGCCTCGCCGTCTCTGACATCCCCGGCGACGAGTTGGGCATGATCAGCTCGGGCCCATGCGTCGCGGATCCGTTGCACGCCGACTCGCTCGTTCGGGCGCTGCGGTCGGGCGGTGTGTGGTCATCGCTTCCACAATTCGCGCAGCGACACCTGGACGACGTCGCCCACGGCCGCGCGCCCGAGACGCCCAAGCCCGATGCGCCGGCCTTTCGCCACGTTGGCGCGCGAGTCATTGTGAGCAATCGCCACGCTCTGGAAGCCGCGGCCGACCGCGCCCGGGCAGCGGGAATCGATGAAGTGGTGATCGAGCCGACGCTGCTGACTGGCGAGGCCGCAATAGTCGGGTTGCGCACGGCCAGTGATCTGATTGCTCGGCGCAAGCGATCACGGGGACCTCGCATCACGCGATGCGTGCTGTGGGGAGGTGAGACCACTGTGACCATCCGTGACGCTACCGGTGACGTTTCATCTCCAGGCGTCGAACACCCGCTCGGCGGACGCAGTCAGGAGCTCGCCCTGGCGGCGGCGAGGTCGCTCGCTGACGCCGGCGAGCAGGCGGCGGGTATTACTATCCTCGCCGCCGGAACGGATGGGCGAGACGGGCCGACCGACGCCGCGGGCGCCATCATCGACCATGCGACCTGGGGAGCCGTTGCGGCAGCGGGCCGCAACCCGGTGGCTGACCTGGCCAACCACAACGCGTATCGTGCGCTGGACGCAGTGAGGGTCCTGCTACGCCCCGGCCTGACGGGCACGAATGTGATGGACGTCGTGATCGGGCTAATTTTGTAAGCCATGCACCGAACGTTCACCATCGGGCTCGTTCAAGCCTCTGTCGCAGCCGACGCTGCAGTCAATGTCGCAGACGCCGTAGCCCGCGTTCGGCAAGCGGCCTCGCGCGGCGCCCAGATCATCTGCCTGCAGGAGTTGTTCAATTCACCGTACTTCTGCAAAGCGCAGAAGGGTGAACGCTTCGATCTCGCGGAGCCCATTCCCGGTCCGACTACAGCGACCATGCAAGCGCTCGCACGCGAGCTCGCCGTCGTGCTCATCGTCCCGATGTTCGAGCGACAGGCTGCCGGCGTGTACCGCAACTCGGCCGCGATCATCGACGCCGATGGTGCGTTGCTCGGCGTGTATCGCAAGATGCACATTCCGGACGACCCGCTGTTCTATGAGAAGTACTACTTCACCCCGGGCGACGCGACGCAGGACGAGCGCGGGACGACGCCTGGCGCCGCGGGTGGTTTTCGGGTCTGGGAAACGCGGTTCGCGCGCGTGGGCGTGCTGATCTGCTGGGATCAGTGGTATCCCGAGGCCGCACGCATCACGAGCTTGCTCGGTGCGGAGATCCTGTTCTACCCAACGGCGATCGGATGGCATCCGGCGGAGAAAGCGCAGTTTGGCGCGGACCAGGTCAACGCATGGCAGACGATCCAGCGCGGCCACGCGATCGCCAACGGCGTCTACGTCGCAGCGCCCAACCGCGTCGGTCACGAGCCCGAGCCGGGGACCGATGGACTCGAGTTTTTCGGTCACTCGTTCGTCAGTGATCCCTTCGGACGAGTGATCGTGGAAGCGGGGACCGAGCCGGAGGTGATCATGGCGACCTGCGACACGGCCGTCATCGAGGATACGCGGCGGAATTGGCCATTCTTGCGCGACCGGCGCATCGACGCCTACCAACCGATTCTTGGTCGGTATCTTGGCTGACTCGCTGATGCAGCCTAGGCGCCGGATGCCGGCGGAGTGGGAGCCACACGCTGCAACCTGGATTAGCTGGCCGCACCACGAGCCGGACTGGCCGGGCAAGCTGGACGCCGTCGGGTGGGCCTACGCCGAGATCGTGCGCGTGCTCGCCCCACACGAGCGAGTCGAAGTGCTCGTCCTCGATGACGCCATCGAAGAGCAGGCGCGCACCGCGCTGACCGCCCACGGAGTCCCGGCGGATCGCTATCGCCTGCATCGCGTGCCGACCGACCGGGGCTGGCTTCGCGACACCGCACCGGCGGGCGTGCTGCGCGACCGCGGCGAAGTGGAGCTCGTGGCGTGGCAGTTCAACGCGTGGGCAAAGTACGACAACTACGCGCAGGACCGGTCGGTGCCCGCCGCGATTGGTCGCATCGCGCAGTTGCGCACCGTGGACGCCGTGCGACCGGACGGCAAGGGCCCGGCGGTGCTCGAGGGCGGCGCCATCGATGTCAACGGCGAGGGCCTGCTACTCACGACGGAAGAGTGTCTCCTGTCTGATGCGCAGGTACGCAATCCGGGCCTGCCACGCGAAGGCTACGAGCAGCTGTTCCGCGACTATCTCGGCGTCCGCCAGACGATCTGGCTGGGCGACGGCTGCGTCGGTGACGACACGCATGGACACGTCGACGACATCGCACGATTCGTGACGCCCGATGTGATCGTGCTCGCTTCCGAGCCTGATCCCGCCGATGAGAATCACCGCTCATCCGAGGACAATCGCCGGCGACTGGAGCTCGCCGGCGGCAACGATGGCGCATTCCGCATCGTGGATCTTCCATATCCACGACCCGTGACCATGGAAGGCCACCGGCTCCCGGCGAGCTATCTGAACTTCTACATCGCGAACGGCGTCGTGCTGGTGCCGACCTTCAACGACCCGCAGGACCGGCTCGCGCTGACAGCGCTCACGGAGCTGATGCCTGACCGGCAGGTCGTCGGCATCCACGCGGTCGACCTGGTTTGGGGCTTTGGCACGATACACTGCCTGACGCAACAGCAGCCCCTGGGCGGGACAGCGTGAGAGTCGGCACGGTAGCAGGTGTGGTCTGGTGCGCCGCGTTGCTGACGTGCGCGGGCGCCAGCCGGGCCAGCGCGCAGATCCGCACGGTCGCCAATCTGGTGGTCGGTGATGCCGTCATCGTCGTACAAGCATCGCCCGACAAGCAAGTGTACATTGGCGTGGGCACGGACACGCGCACATCCACGGTCACCGCCGGCGCAACAGCGGTTGACGAATTCGTCGCCGAATCCGAAGCGATTGTTCGTCTTGGTGCGCAACCGATACCGAAGCACACGATCGATCGGCCCGTTCTGCAGGAAGGAGCCACCGGCCGAGCGCTGTCTTTATCGCGCTACGTCGAACGGCAACACGGGGTTTCGGCCGTGACATACCACTTCTATGTTTCCGACGCACGCCTCGCGGGCTACGCCGTCCCAGCCACGCCGGCGGAAACCAAAGCGGTGCTTCTGGCCTTGCATCGGGCGGCGAGAGCTGCCGCTCCCGCGCACACAAAACAATAGAGCTTGGGAAGGATAGACGGCGTGGCGGGTGTCTCTGATACCCGTCAGTGCCAGACCGTGCGCCCCATGCCGCTCTCCCACGCGTGAACAACCGGCAGCTGGCACTGCCAGCGCTGCGGGCTGTATTGTGATCGTCGTTCGTCGACACCAACCGCGGAGTGGCCACTAGGCCCACCCCTGCGGCGTGGTGTGTCCGTATTCACCGCGGGTGCACATGCCACCGCGGGCGGCGCATTGCGTCGCCTCGACCCGCTCGAACCGCAGGATGTGTTGTTGTCACCGTACGCCTCTCTCCTCTCTGCTCACCCGTGCGCGACGCGCGCGTGGCGCCACACGGCTTCAATCGTCGCTCCACGATGATCGCGGCGTTCGCATTTCTGTTTGTGGTGCAGGTTCGGGACACGGTCCCCACACCTGCGACAGGCGACTGGGCCGCCACGATCGATCGCGTCGTCCAGCGCGGCGTGACAGCCGGCGGGTATCCGGGCGCCGCGGTCATCGTCGGCCGCCAGGACACGATCCTGCTCGACCGTGGATACGGACGCCTCGGCTGGGTCGAGGGAGCCGCGCGAGTCGATCCCGCGACCACCATGTACGATCTCGCTTCGCTCACCAAGCCACTCGCTACCACGGTGGCCGCGATGGTGTTGCATGACCGCGGGCGATTGGATCTCGACGCACCGGTGGCGCGGTACCTCCCGCACTGGCGGGTCGGCGCTCGCGAGCGTGTCACCGTTCGCGACCTGTTGACGCACCGATCGGGATTGCCCCCCGGACGTGACCTGTGGGAGGTCGCAGGATCACCGAGCGCGGCACGGCGAGCCGTGCTGGAAACGCCGCTCGCGCTGCCGCCGGACCGCCGGTTCATCTACTCGGATCTGGGAGCGGACATCTTGGGTTTCGTGGTCGAGGCCATCGCCCATGAACCGCTCGACGTGTTCCTCGCACGCGAGGTCTACAGGCCCCTGGGCCTGCACCACACACGGTTTCGACCGCGCGGAGGGGATCTCATCCACGTGGCCTGGACGGACGGGCCCCACGGAGTGGTCAACGACCGCAATGCGGCCGCCCTCGGTGGTGTCGCCGGCCACGCGGGCCTCTTCGCCTCAGCCGCCGACATCGCCGTGCTCGCGCAGATGATGCTGCATGGTGGCACATATCATGGCGTGCGAGTCGTCAGCGACACGGCGATCGCGCGGTTCACGACTCGCACCGTGGGCACTCGCGCGCTCGGCTGGGACACGTGTGCAGGCGGCGCAAGCTGCGGACAATTCATGGGCACACGTGGATACGGCCATACAGGCTACACGGGCACCTCGGTGTGGATCGATCCTGAGCACGACGTTTTCATCATCGTGCTCGCGAACTGGGCCGCCGGATCCCGCGCTCACCCCGCGGGCCCCATCGCGATCCTCGACGACGTGCGCGCCGACATCGCTGATCTCGCCGAAGCCGCAGTCGCCTCGGGCGGGCCGGTCCCGCCACCCGCACGCATTGCATTGCGTTCGGACGGCGAGCGCGGGTGGACCGGGCATTAAAGCGCCCGAAACAGCAGATCTGCTGACGCAGGGAGTGGCTTGGACGGTCCTCGTCTACTGTCTACGTTCTGTGCTTCTACCTTCTCGGGCGCTTGAGCGCCCGGCCCAGCCGTCATGATATTTTTCCCTCATGCCCCCCACCGGCATCGTCCTCCTCAGTGGCGGCCTGGACTCGACCACGCTTCTCGCGTCAGTACTGCGCGAAGGCTATCGCGTGACCGCTTTGACTTTTCAGTACGGCCAGCGGCACGAGCATGAGATCCGGGCCGCGACGCGCGTAGCGACGCACTATGACGTCCTGCACCGGATCATCGAGCTGGATCTGCGCTCGATGGGCGGCTCGGCGCTCACCGCCGACATCCCGGTGCCCAAAGATCGGTCGTTAGGCGAGCTCGGATCGGACATCCCTATCACCTACGTCCCCGCACGCAACACGATCTTCCTGTCGTTCGCCCTTGCGTGGGCCGAGGTGCTCGAAGCGCAGGACATCTTCATCGGCGTGAATGCGCTCGACAGCAGCGGCTACCCCGACTGTCGTCCGGAGTTCATCTCGGCCTTTGAACGCGTAGCCAACCTCGCGACGCGTGCCGGAGTGGAGGGCCACCCGATGCGCATCCACGCGCCACTGATCGGCATGACGAAGCGCGAGATCGTGCTTCTCGGACGTGCACTCGGCGTCGATTATGCGATGACCACGAGCTGTTACGACCCCGACCCATCGGGTGCGGCCTGCGGTCGATGCGACGCGTGCCAGCTGCGCCTGCGAGGATTCGCCGAGGCAGCGGTCGTCGACCCAATTGCGTACCAGCACACCTCGCTCGCGCCTGGCTAAGCGCCCTTCGGACTCCCGACCGCTTGTCGTTGTCGTTGGCGTTCCCTGACCCCTGACCCCTGACGATGTACACAGTCAAAGAGATCTTCTACACGCTCCAGGGGGAGGGCGCGCACGCGGGCCGACCGGCGGTATTCCTGCGCTTCGCCGGGTGCAATTTGTGGACGGGGCGAGAGGAGGATCGCGCGGAAGCGGTTTGCCAATTCTGTGACACGGACTTCGTGGGCACCGGGCCGGACGGCGGTCGCTTTGCGCAGGCCGCCGCGCTCGCCGACGCAGTCGAGAATCGCTGGCATGCCGCGGCACATGCACGCGAGTCGGCGGCGGCACACCGCTTCGTTGTCTGCACGGGCGGCGAGCCGCTCTTGCAGCTCGACCCGCCCCTGATCGATGCGTTGCACGCGCGCAGCTTCACGATCGCCATCGAGACCAACGGGACGATGGAGGCGCCGGCAGGAATCGACTGGACGTGCGTGTCGCCGAAGGCGGATGCGTCTCTCATGCTCCGCCGCGGCGACGAGCTCAAGCTCGTCTTCCCCCAGACAGGAGGTGAGCCCGAGCGCTTCGCGAACCTGGATTTTCGCTACTTCTTCCTGCAACCCATGGATGGGCCCACCGTGGCCGACAACACACGCAAGGCGGTCGCGTACTGTCTCGCGCACCCACAGTGGCGTCTGAGTCTGCAGACGCACAAGCTGCTCGGCATCCGATGACGGACGGACACGCGCGCTCGTCCCCCTCGCGTATGGAGGTCTTTGCCGAGTTCCATTTCGAGGCGGCCCATCAACTCCCGGGCGTCCCAGCCGACCACATGTGCGCCCGTCTGCACGGGCACTCGTATGCGGTCCGTGTGTCCGTCGTTGGCACTATTGAGCCCGGATCAGGGTGGGTCGTCGATTACGGAGCAATTACCACCGCGATCGAGCCGTTGCGCACCCAATTGGACCACCGTTGCCTCAACGAAATTGACGGGCTCAGCAATCCGACGAGCGAGAATCTTGCAGTATGGCTCTGGGAGCGCCTCCAGGTCGCTGTATCGGGCCTGCACGCTGTTGAGGTGCGAGAGATGGCTGGGTTGGGCTGCATCTATCGCGGACCAGGCTGGGTCGTCTAAATTCACCTGTGACAGCGTATTGTAGAGCTCGGTTGCTCGGATGCGTGCTCGCGTCCGTGATGGTGTCGGCCTGGTCGGCCGGCGCACAGGCGAGGCTGCCGGCTGCCCTGCGCGGACGGGCGGCAGCCGCGCGCGACAGCGCTGTGGCAGCCGCGCTACGCTCGGTGGACGCGGCCGTTGGCGACCCGCTTGCGAGCGGGGTGGTATCTCCAAGAGCGACCTCTTCGCCCGGCGCAGTGTCGACTTCATCGGATTTGCCACGACCGTTCGCCGCCTTCAGCGCGAGCGCCCGCACCCTGGGCGATTCGCTCGTCTCGCTCGCGCGTGCGCAGATCGGACGCAAGTATCGGTTTGGTGGAACGACACCGGAGCACGGGTTTGACTGCAGCGGGCTTGTCCGCTATGTGCTGTCGGCGATGCACGTGCCGCTGCCGCGAACTGCCAAGGAGCAGGCACGCACGGGGGCGTTTGTCGCGCGAGACACCTCGCAGTTGCGTCCGGGGGACCTCGTCACGTTTGGCTCGGCTCGACGCATCTCGCACATCGGGATCTACGTCGGCGGCGGGCGATTCGTACAGGCGAGCAGCAAGGCCGGACGAGTGATCGAGACCCCGCTCTATCGGCGGCTCGTACCGGGCGTGAAGCCATGGCGCGGCGCGCGACGCGTGGTTCCACCGGAGGCGCTACCCGATCTCGCTCCTTCGTCGATCACGACTGGGGACGACGACGGCTGATCGTCCCCTGTACGTGTGATCGCGGCGCGACGATGCGCCTCGTCACGGCACCCGTCGCGCGATCGACGGCCACGCCAGTTCTCGGAAAATCGAGGCGACTCAACGAATCGACCAGCACTAGCGCTCGTCGACGCTTGACGTCCGCGCGGACGATCCCCGCGTCGACCTGTCGTGTTGGATGCAGCACCACAGCGTGTGGCCGGCCCGCCGAATCGAGCGTGGCGCACATCACGGCGCCGCGGTCCATTGGCTCGCGAAGATCGAACGGCCCGTAGTTGAGCAGGTTACCCAGCGAATAAAAGATCAGGGCATCACGACGCCACTCGGCCGCGCGCATGACGTGCGGTCCGTGGCCGATCACGAGGCCAGCCCCTGCGTCGACGGCCACGTGCGCGAATACGATCGGGTTCCCACGACGTTCGCCGACGAACCGCTCGAGCGAGTCCGGCGTGCGTTGGGCCACGCGCCCCTCAGCGCCGAGGTGCGCCGTCACGATGACGCGCCGATAACGCGAGACAGCGCGCGACACGAGACGCCGGACGTCCGCCGTATCCTCGACACCCGGGTAGGACCACGCACTGAAACCGAGAATCGCCGTCGTGTCGCCGGCCGCCGTCGTGGCGAGTGTCGGGTTGGTGTCGGCACCAGTGACGAGGAGGCCAGCGCTGTCGAGGAGCGCCAGCGTCATCGCAAATCCCTCGGAGCCCGCATCTCTCGTGTGGTTGTTGGCGACGTTCGCGACGACGAGCGCTGTCGTATCGCCGAGCGTTCGCAGCGCGCGGGCGGCGAGGGGACTCGATCGCAACGCATAGCACGTCGGGTGTCCCGGCAAACATTTTGGATCGATGACCGCGCCGCCGCCGATCGCCCCCTCGGCATTGACCAGCACGACGCTCGCACCCGCTACGAGCTCGCGCAGCGGCGCGATCAGAGTCTCGCGCGATGCAAGATGCGAGTCGACGAGGCTATCGGACACTGGGAGGGAGTCCACGATGAGACCCGTCATCCGCCGGATCCACGCCGTATCCATGTTCGATCCCAGCGTGACATTGCCGCCCGCGCACACGCGGACTCCCGAATCGCCCTCCGGCGCCCGCCGGTGCGCGATGACGCGACCGCGGTCACCGTGCCCGCCTGTCGGTGACGCGGCCACGAGGCCCGCAAGAGCCACGGCCAGCGCGAACACGCTGCGCGAGAAAATCTGGAATCTCCGGTGTCGAATCGGGGGCTGCAAAACCGAAACGAACGATGGACCCCCGATTCCTAACCGCCAAGCCCCGACGGTTTCCGCACTTCAAACAGCGTCACGTCTCCCACTCGACCCACCGGCCGTGCGCCCTCGCCGAGCAGCCGCGTCGCCAGCGGGTTGGCGCCCGCCTCAACGATGTAGTCATAGTCCTGGTCGATCCGCCGCCAATCGAGCGGGTGGAAGTCACTGATTCCCCACCGCTCGGCAGGTTCGTAGAGATGGTCACGCTCCATGAAGTGCGCCAGGAACCCGTGGGCTGGCCGCCCGTTCCCCTCTCCGTTGCCGTTGAACAATCCTGGTGCTCGCCCATCTCGCTCGATGACGAACCAGAACACGAAGTGTCGATAGGGGAAAATGCGCACCCCGTGGCGCTCACCATCGGCGACGATCGGAAGCACGCGACTCCCGGGCGGCATTGCCTGGAGCACCGCGTGGTAGTCGGCCAACTCATGCTCGATCGTCCGTACCGTCCGGCCGATCACGGCGTCGTGCAGCAAACATCCCGCGAGCATGACCACCGTCACTGCGCGCGACGGCGCAGCCCCCTGCGACTCCGCCGCGCAGAATGGCCAGAGAAACAGCGGCGGAAGCCACCGCATGTCGAGGTATCCGGTCCCCGGCGTGCCGGCCGGAAAAATCAGGAACACCACGAAGCACGCGAGAGAGGCGAAAAGGAACGTGCTCCAACGTGCGCGCTGCATCACGGTGTGTCTGTTGACGACGAGCCAAGCCAGGACCATGCCGCCGTACACGGCCATTGTGATGGCCATCTGACCGAGCGAGAAGACGTAGAAGGCCGAGAAGATGTTCCGGAGCTTGTGCGACAGCGGCGGGTAGTCCAAGCCGGTACCGCGCGGCGCCGACGCTGCGGAGCCGATGCCTCCAGCAACGCACATCACCGCGACCACGATCGTTGCACCAAGCACGAACTGGATTCGTCGATCGTGGGCGAGCCGGCGAATCATCGTCCCGTGTGCGCCGCTCGTCTCTTCCTGGTTCTCGGTTCTCGCGCGCGCAAGCGTGAGGGCGGCGTCGACCCAGAGGAACACCAGCACGATCAGGGGCGCCGACAGGTGGAGGAGATAAAGTACGATGATCCCCAGCCAGAGGGCTCCCATGCGCCAGTACGACGGCGACTCACGGGCTGGCCACCACGCGGCCAACCATGCCATTGCCGCCCCGAGGCCCACGACATAGTTGACGAATCCGACGACCGTGAAAAATCCCATCCCGATCAAAACGCCAACGAGCGACCAGGCCAGGTTGGCCCGTCCCGCTGCCCGCAGCATCAGCCAGAAGCCGACCGGTACCGCGCACACGACCAGTGCGGCCAACGCATGCAGGGCGAAATGCGGCCCTCCGACGTGCACCAGCGCAGCGCCGATCAGGTCGAGGCCGAGGTACGGCCCAACGACGAAGTGCGTTTCGATGTACGACGGGATCGGGCCGGACTGACCGCCGAACCAGGCGCGATCCAGGACGACGTAACGTGCCAGATTGTTGGTCACGTCCTCGAACGGGAACTGGCTGACGGACAGCGCCAGCGCGAGGTTCGCCATGAGGCCAACCAGAAACGCGCCGGTCGCAAGCGCTGGCGTCGTCGCTCGACTGGCCATCTGAGCGAGCTGCGCGTGTGACGCGCCCGCCTGCGCCCGCTCGCCAACGACCGGCCGTCGCGGCATCGGGACACCCGAGGCCGTCCGCATCACAGTGGCTTTCCGCGATGCACTACCAGCTCGGCCGGATCCCGACGCTCAGGATGGAGTACGCGTGCTGCGGCGGACCGGTCGTATACTCGCGCCTGCGCGTAACTGCGCGGTATTCGACTTCGACGCTTCCTAATTGCGCTCCAACACCAAACTCGTACTGAAAGACCGTCGGCTCCTTCTCGACGTGTAACGCCGGCCCGGTCGTGCTCCCGTCCAGGAATAGCTCGTACGCAACCAGGTCTTCCCGCGCCGCTGCCAACCCGTAGATCTGTATGTCGCGACCTCGAGTGTGCACCGATGACGACCACGGCGTCGCCACCCCGTATCCGAACCGGCCTTCGGCGCCGAGCTGCGCCCCCGTCAGGACGTTCCCCACCGAGGCTGCTGCTCGTGGCACGAGCGACAGAACCTGCACGCCGTCGATCGAGACATGGAGAGCCTCGAGCGATCGCTCGCCACTGATCAGCATGCCCGGTTGAAACGGAATCTGGTGCGACCATCCCAAAGCTCGCGGATACCCAATCAGTGAATGCCACGCCGTTTGAATCTGTCCGGCGAGCGACGGATTGCCCGTCACGCCGGCTTCCAGCGTCAGGGCTTCCGATGAGGTCGACGTCGACATTCGCGTCGTAGCAGACGCATACAACCAGCCGGCGTAGGGACGTGCTCCGGGCTCCGGCCTGGCGACTTTGGTCGCCCCTGCTGGCGTAAACATCTCCTGCCCGAGCTGAAATTCCGTCGTCGCACACGCTTGACTCGCGGACACAGCTGCGCACGCCGGCAAGCGCAACCACCAGCCCAACAGCGGGGCGCCCTCCGTCACGACATCGACCGCCGCCGAGTTGGTCAACTCGGTGTCCGGGCGGCGCCGCGCTGCCAGCCAGAAATCGAGCTGAGCATTCCCCTCCGAGATGCGCACGTCGTCCACGATCTGCGCACGCAGCGCATGCATGGTCGGGATCGCAAGCGCCGCCATCAAGACACTGATGAGTGAGCGAGCTGCCTTCACACGACGGCACCTCCCATCTGTATACTGACTGCGCCCATATCCATCAAGACGATCAGTGCCGGCCCGTCGCACTTGGTTCCCAGACCCCCCGATTCCCGACACGGCGCTTTCGCTACGCTCTGCCTCCCAATTTGCCTATCCCGGGCGCGAAGCGTCTCTCAGGTATGCCCCGCGGGCGCCTTCATGAGCGTGGGGAACGTCCAAGCGTAGTGATGCCCTGGATTCATGATTGGACGGCGCGCTGCCGCGTACGCATCCCACTGGGTGTTGCCATACTCCGCTGACATGGCCTCGAATAAATCGTACCCCCACGTCTCTCGGGGTCCGGGCACTTTGGGATTCGCGCCGTGTGGCCACGCCGAGGGGTCCTGTAGCGCATTGAAGAGGTAGCTCAACGCCTTCTGCACGCGCGCGCCGCGTGGCGTCGATGGGTCGAACAGATTCGGTCCACCGGCATTGCGCACGACGTTGAGGGCCGCAGTCAGTGGATCGAGCGCGAAGTAGGTGTACCAGATCCCGCCCGAGCCGCGCGCGATTTCCTCAGGCATTTGTCCGTCCGGCGCGATCGACGAATCGATGTGCCGCTCGAGTCGCACAGTCTCATCCGACACGCCCGCCGCGTCACCGAGGTAATCGGCAGCCGTCACTGCGCCAAAGCTGCCCCAGTCCCCCCAGTTGTTTTTTCGATCCTTGATCGGATTGACCGCTTGGGCGAGGTAGACCGATCTGACCCACTGCTTAAACGCCTGTTGGTCGGCGTCGGCCCACCCTGAATAGTTGGAGAGCAGTTCCGCGGCGATAATAAAACCGACCCCGACCTCCGCCATTGACAGTTGACCGTCGTAGCCGGTGACGCCCGTGTTGGTGTGCGCCCATGCGTTCAGCAGCCGCTGCGCAGCGTCGGCGTCCTGCGGCCCGTCGCCCAGCCGGTAGGCGAGCGCGAGAACGTATGCCGCGTCCGCGTCGCCCGTGATGCCGCCGGTCGCGGCGAAGAATCCCTTCTGGTCCTGGTAGTAGCCGGGTACGTTGTACGACGCTATGGCATGCGGCTCACGACCGTGGACTCGGCCCACCGAGCTGCGGAGTTGGTCAAAGGCGTCCGCCCACGGCTGCTCGTGCGCCTGGATCTTCCCGATCACGAACGCGATCTGGGCGGGTGTGTAGAAGCCGCCAGGTGCCGCGTCATGCCCGCTCCCACGCTGCGGGCGATACGATGCAAACTGAATCAGCGCGCCTTTGCGCGCCACCGGCGCAACGTGCCCGGCGGACGCCGGCGATTGGACGGCCGGCAGAGCGTGCACGCGATAGAGCGCGACGGCTCGACGCTCTGTCACGAGCTGGGCGTGCAGTGCAACCGCTGCACGGGCCGCAGTGTCGGATCCCGCGACGATCACATAGTCGTAGTCGGCATTGATGCGCCGCCAATCGAGCGAATCGGCCGGGAACGGGACCTGTGCCCCCCACCGTTCATTGGGGTAGTACAACACGACGGGCTCGCGAAAATGCCCAAAGAACTTGTGCGGCAACGCCGGCGGATTCGTCGAGTATCGTTCCTCCTCGGTCAAAAGTCCCGAGACTCGACCCCCGCCGTCGATCGTGTGCCAGAGCGCGAAATGCCGTAGCGGGTCGAGGCGACCATAGCGCTCACGGTCCGTCACGATGGGCAAGAGCCGCGCATTGGGTGGCACCTCATCGATGACAGCTCGGTAGGTGCGAAGATCGGCATCGAGTTGCTGCGTTTCGTAGCGCACGATGCCAAGGTGCAGAACCGTCGCGACGAACGGCACCGCCAGCCATGCACGCTGCGATGGGATCGGGCCCGTCGCCGTCGCGCAGAATGGCAGGACGAGTGCTGGCAGTAGCCACCGCATATCCACGAATCCCGCGCCGTCCAGCCCGTACGGAAAGACGAGGAACAGAAGGACGAATGTCACCGATGACGCGACCAGCACGTCGAGCCGCAACGTGCGACGATTCAAGCCAATGAATGCCGCGAGCGACGCGAGATACCCACCCGCCATCACCGCCATCTGCGTGTACGAAAACGAGTAAAATGGGCTCGCGAGGTTGGCGATCTTGTTGGGAATCGAGCGAAAAACCGGCGGCACGTGCGCGACCGGCGGCTCGGGGCCTAGCGAGAGATACCAGATGAGGTACATCACGCCGACCACTGCCGTCGACGCCGCAAGCATCGCGAATCGTTGGGTCAGCAGCTCACGAAGTGGCGGCAGAACACCTGTCCGCTGACTCCCGCTCCGCAGCCCCAGCAAGTACGCGACGCCCAGCACCACCAGCACCGTCATCGCACCGGCCAGGTGCACCAGGAACACGCCAGCCAGACCAAACAACAAGGGAAGCCGTACACGCCACTGGGTGACATCGCGCCGCGGCCACCACGCTGCGAGCCAGAAGAGCGCGGCCCCGATTCCGCCGACGAAGTTGAAGAAGCCTATCAGCAGATAGAAGCTCAGGCTGCAGAGGACGCCCACGAGGGCCCAGCCACGCCGCTCGGGGCACGTAGCTCTTAGCAGGAAGTACATTCCTGCCGGCACCACCGCGACGAGCAGGCAAGCCATCGCGCGCAACCCAGCCGCTGGCCCAAGGAGCTCGACCAACAACGCCCCGAGCACGTCGAGGGCGATGTACGGTGTCGGGATCAACCGGACCTGCACAAATGGCGCAGGCGTTCCGAACCAGGCCCGATCCATGAGGACGTACCGGGCCAGGTTGTTGGTCGCGTCGTGGTAAGGGAAATACGCCGCGCCGCAGACGACTCCCAGGGTCCCCAGCAACGCGAGACCAACCAGCCATTCCTCGAGAAACTCGAGTCGCCGGACCCCGGCAGAAGACACCTGTGCGCCAGGCACCCTGCGAGGGGGCCTAACGGGGTCGACCATTGTCTGGACCATGAATTGCACCCGAGTCTGCATTGCGAAATGCGCGCCAGGGAATGCGGCATCGATCTAATGACGACGCTAATTAATGCCGTGGTGTGACGCCCGGCTGCACATCCACTCCATAGGCGAGGAGGCCTTGACTGACGGCAGGACGGGATGTGGGAATGGCAGGGATCGCGAGTCGGGTGGCACAGCGAGGCGTGTTGACAGCGGTCGCCGCTCTCACGATCCTCGGCGCCGGGCTGCGCCTCTACCGGCTCGGGCATCAGAGCCTGTGGAACGACGAGATCGTTACCTATATCAGCGCGGTCGGTACGCCATGGCGTGTCGTCACGCAGCGCGCGGAGAACAGCAACATCCCGCCGCTGTACTACCTTGTGGCCAACGCGAGTCTCTCGCTGGGGACGCCATCCGGCATTGAGACTGCGCTACGTTTGCCGTCGGTGCTGGTCGGCGCACTCACGATTCCACTGTTGTTTCTCGTCGTCCGGCCGTGGCTGGGGACGCGCGTGGCGCTGGCGGCTGCAGCATGCCTTACCATTTCCCCCTTTCATGTCTGGTACAGCCAGGAAGCTCGACCGTATGCTCTCCTGCTCGCGCTCTCGCTCATCGCCATGGGCTGTATGCAGCGCGCGGTTCGGCACCCCGGCTCATGGCGGTGGAAGGCTGCCACCGCGATCGCATTGGCCGCGACCTTTTACTGCCACACGGTTGGCCTGGCATTCGTGCTGTTCGCCGCCGCCTATATCGCGTCCGAGTTGTGGCGCTGGGCGCCAGCGCGCTCATCCCTGCCTGGCGAGCCCGGTCAGGCGCGGCGCATTGCGTTCCGCACACAGATGCGCGCCTGGATCGCCACATTCGTCGGGGTCGCGGTGCTCTGCATCCCTGCGGTCTACCGTCTCGCGTCCTTCCCACCCACGAATTCAGCGGATGCTGAACGCGCGCTGTCTCCCGTGCAACTCGGCTACACGCTGTGGAGTTTCGTCGTCGGATATTCGTTTGGGCCAAGCCTTGGCGAGCTGCATGCGGCTGATCGACACGCAGTACTCGAGCAATACGCCGTCTCAGTCGTGCCCGTAGCACTGCTCATCGCCGCGGCCATGACCTGGGGCGCCATCACGCTCACGCGACGGAACGCTCGCGTGGCCGGCGTCATGGCGCTCTGGTTTCTGTTCCCGCTCCTGTTCGTGATTGTCGGTGCACTCGTCACCGTACACCCGTTCAACGTTCGGTATGCCGTGATCTCCTTCATCCCCGTGATCGTTGTCCTCGCGATTGCCCTGGATTCGTTGCCCACGGCCGGGTTGCGACTCGCGGGGTGGACCGGCCTGTTGGCGCTGAGCGCCATATCGTTGCACGCGTACTACATTGATCCACGCTACGCACGAGACGACAATCGTGGGGCCGGCCAGTTCTTCACGGCACACGCCGGTCCCGAGGAGGTCGTCGTGGCTCATCGTGCGTTCACGGCCAAAGACTTTCGTTTCTACGCACCGCCAGGGACGACCGTCATTCCGTATCCCGCTGGGGATCGGCCCATCACCTCAGCTGATGTCGAGGGCGATCTCGGGAGACTCGTCCACGAGGCGCCGCGCTTCTGGATCTTTCTCAGTCGCTCGACACCCGGTGAAATCGCGCCGCTCCTCGACTACTGCGACCGCCACTATCATCGCGACCCTGCTGCGTCGTTCCGGTCGACCGGTGTCGAGCTGCTCGCGTGCGTCCGCGGGCCAGCACCGCTGCCGACTACCGCTGGCAGCTCATGACGGACCTGACTGGCAGCCGCAGCGTCGGCATCTTTCGCCTCCGGTATCCGGTGGTGTCCGAAACGTTCATTCGTGAGCAGGCTCGCTCGCTCACGCGATACCGGCCAACGATCATCACGCGATCGAGGATGGCGGCCGGGTCTGAAGCCTCGGGCGCCGCGATAACCGTCGGTCACGGGATGCCCGGTGGCGCGACGCATCTTGCCCGTGCGATGTACGTCGCGACTGCATCGCCATGGTTGTTCGGACCGCGCAGCACGTGGCCGCCGATCGGGCTCCTACACGCCCATTTTGGTCCGGATGCCACCTACGCTCTCCCTCTTGCCGAGCACCTCGGCGTGCCGCTCGTCACGACTTTTCACGGGTGGGACGTCACCCTGCCGCGATCGTCGTACCTCTCCCGGGCCAGTCTGACGACCTGGCGCTACGTCTTGCGAGGCAGCGCGCTCCGCCAGCGGGGTACGACCTTTATCGCCGTCTCCGACTACATCCGCAACTGCCTGATTGCACTGGGATACCCGTCCGATCGCGTCGTGCGCCTCTACGTGGGGGTCGACATTGAACGCTTCCAGCCGATGCCCAATCGCTCGAGCGTCCGCTTCGTGCTGTCCGTCGCGCGACACACGGAACAGAAGGGCATCGGCACGCTGATTCGCGGATTCGCCCGCATTGCCGACACGTTCCCCGACGTGGAGCTGATCCAGGTGGGCACAGGTCCCCTGACCGCAGACTTGAAGCGCGTGGCGGCCGAGCACGGCGTGGGTCGCCGCGTCCAATTCGTCGGTCCGCTGTCACACGACGCGGTGCGCGCCCTCATGGTGCGCGCGACTGTTGTAGCATTGACGAGCCAAACGCCGCCCAACGGCCAGCAGGAGGCCCTGGGACTCGTCCTCAACGAAGCCGGAGCGTGCGGCGTGCCAGTCGTGGCCACCCGACACGGCGGGATGCCGGAAGCCGTCATCCACGGCGAGACAGGTCTGTTGGTACCGGAGGGGGACGAGTTGGTGGTCGGGGAGGCGCTGGCGACCATCATCGGCGATCGGAGTTTGGCAGCGCGCATGGGCGCACGAGGTCGCGCGCTCGTGTGCGACGTCTTCAACGTACGGACGCAGACGGCAGCGCTGGAAGATCTTTATGACCGAGCGACAGGGTCGCGTCCCGCGCAAAGCATTGCACCACGTGATCCGCGAGGCGCAGCGCAACAGCGAGTATCGTGATCGTGGGGTTTGCGTATCCGCCCGTCGGAAACACGGAGCTGCCCGTTACGTAGAGATTCGGGACTGAGTGAACGCGGCCGTCCGCGTCGACTACCCCGTATCGTGGATCGCGGTGCATCCGCGTCGTGCCCATATGATGCCAGCTCCCCGTGATGCGGGCAGCCCATGCGCCCATGGGATCATCTGGGAGATGCAGCGTCCCGATACCCGCCCGAGAGAGCACCGCACCGATTGCCTCGAGATTGCCCGTCAGGCTCTTGAGGTCGCGAGGATTGACGCGCCAGTCCAGCATGACATTCGGCATCCCGATCTGGTCCTGCGTGCGATCGATCGTCACACGGCTCTCGCGCCACGGCGTTTGTTCCCCGCGCCCCATGACCTCATATACGGTGCGGCCAGGGCCAACGGGCACACCATACCATGTGAGGGTACCCGTTTCCCGGATGTCGCGCACGGCCTTGTCGATCACCCGGAGCGCGAACCCGACACCTCCTGCACGCGCGATCGAGGCGGCATGCAGTCCCCACGGGTCGCGCAGCTTCGCCTGACGCCGAAGGGTCGCCGCAGCTGATCGTCGACTGGGCGGCAAGAGGACAGCGGTGAACCCGGCCAGTCCGCGGGCGCGCCGAGCCTCGGGGCTGAGCATGAACGCGCCCAGTGGACGCCTGACGCTTCGCCGCCCCTCCATGTAGAACGAGAGATTCGCATCGCGATCCGTCGGCACGAAGCATCCGAGTCGCACGTGCAGGTGTTCCATGAAATAGCGACCCACCAGATCGTGCTCGTTGCCCAGGCCGCCCGATCGTGCTGCGTGTGACGTGAGCAGAATGCGTGGATTCTCGATGCCACCGGCAGCGAGGATGAACCGGCGTGCTTCAACCCGAAAGCCGTTGCCTCCGAGTGTGCGCACCACCGCCCCGGTGACCGGTCCGCCATGCAGGCCGCCTTCGAGCCGCACGACATTGGCAGAGAGATAGACACGGGTGTTCGCCGATGCCGCCAGGTCGGCTCGGTATGCCTGACCGAAGCGTGTCGGTGGGCTGAATTGGTACACCACCGTCCGCAGCGCCGAATCTGAAACCGACACGCGCGGTCGCCGTGGGAGCGGCGGCCCACGATCGATCTCGCCCTGGATCACGGCGAGCTGACAGAGCGTCCGGGCGCCGCGGTAGTACGGCGTGAGATCCTGCTGAGAGATGGGCCATCCGCTCTCCGAGACCCAATCGCGCTGCTCGAAATCATCATCGTCCAGAGCACGGCACCAGCCGCCCCACCGCTGCGTGCTCCCGCCGAACGTGCGGACGCGACACGCGTCGAGCGGGAAGTACTCGCGTCCAATGTTGCGGCCTCGATAGAGCGCCTGCGTAGCGCGGTGCGGTTGAAACGAGCCACTTTCGAGCAACACCACCTGCAAGGGATGTCCGCCGGGCCTGGCGTCTTTCAGGACGCGAGCGATCGAAATACCCGCGGCGCCGGCACCGACGATACACACGTCGCCTCGTACCGTCTCGCCGTCAGGAACCGCCCGTGCATTGATCAGCATCGCAGGTCGCAGGTATCCGCTTACATCAGCCCGAGCGCGCCCGTGCGTGAGTCATCGGGCGCGGCGCTTCTCAGTGCGAGATGCGCGAGAAGGACCATTATGAGGAGGGTGCTGAAGTGAGCCTCCGGGATGGCCTCGGCCAACAGGTTTGTCATGTACCAGACGATCATCGCGACGACGAACAAGGCCAACGCCGTGAGAACATGCCGGTATCTCTTGACGGCCGTCAACAACCCGGTGAGTAACACGAGTACGAGGAGGCTCGCGCCCACCCAGCCAACATTGAGCAGCGTCTCGATGTACCCGGAATGGGATTGTGTAATGACCCAGCCGCGCCGCAGCGAAACCTCGGCAATGTGCTGCGGAGTCCAGAAGGAGTCGAAGCCGTAGCCGAGCCACGGTCGCGCCGACGCGAAATACAACAGATCCTCCCAGAGCAACGTTCGCCCGCTGAGCGTTGCGGGATCGTCGCTCTGGGCTGACCGGCCGAGCAGGGCCGCGCTGTGAGCATGGGTGACCGTATCCGGCAGGAACACCACGACCGCGAAAATCAGCGCGACCGCGGCGATGCCTATGACTGCCAGCCGGTGACTCTTGACGGTGAGCACGCCGGCCACGGCGCCGGCCAACAGCACGGCCGCGAGCGCGGTCCGCGATTTCGTGAGCAGCAGCATGCCCGCCCCGAACACCAGGAGCCCGACGAGCAAGAGACGGCGCTCGCGGCCCATGCGCAGCGCGGCCGCGGCGGCGATCACGAGACACGCGGCTTCGATGCCGTGCAAGTTGGGGTTGCCGAACCCCACGAAGCGATAGTCGGGTGCGAATGGCTGCAGATCCCCGCGCGCCAGGGCGCCGAGGATCCCGAGCGCAAGCGACGCCGTATTGGCAAAGATCGAGAAATACACAACCTCCCGCAGCGACCACGCTTGAGCCAACGCGTACGCCGTGAACGCAAGGACGAGGAACACAACGGCCCGCTTGGCAGCGAGGACCGTGTCAGCCGCCCACAGGACGCTCACGCTCGCGAGGCCCACGTAGGCGAGGAGCACCAGGAGCAGCGCGCGACTCCCCCGCGGCGGCGGGAGGGCACCCGGCGTGGAGCGGAGCAGCCGTAGCACCGGACCCGAGATCTGGCCCATCCAGGGAGGCGCGATGACGCCCGGAGGGATGTCTGACTGCGCCCACTCCACCGTAGCGAGACGGCGTCGCCGGCGCGCCGCGCTCAGGGTCAGCGCGGCGAACCCTGCGAGCAGGACGACAGCGGCCTGTCGCGAGCGCGTCCCTTCCTCGACGCCCGTGGCCGCGGCCGCCGCGGACGCTCCAACCGCGGCATCGTCGCCCGTCGCAGCGGCAGGATGCAGCGAATAGGGCCCCATGAATGCGAAGAGCAGTACCAGAATCGGGTATGCAAGCCAGGCGCGCGCCGCCTGCGACGATGCGCGCGCGCCCATCCCGGATGATCCCAGCACGACTGGCGACGGCGTGCGCGCCGTCTCATCGGTGGTCCACTTTACACCGGTCATCGACGACCTCCCTGACGCCGACCGACACGCTCGGCCAACACCATGCCCAACACATGCCACGGCTCGACGAGATACCGGCGCCACAGGCGTGTGGGTTCCGCCGCGAGGCGCCATGCCCATTCGAACCCGGCGGCAGCCGCCGCGCGGGGAGGCGTCGGCACGACACCGGCAACGTAGTCCATCGCAGCACCAGCCATGAGGATCGCGTTGGCGCGGAGCGCCGACCGATGGTCGTGCACCCAGTGCTCCTGCCGCTGGCATCCCCATCCCGACCACCAGCACCTGCGGATCAAACCGACCGATCCGGGCGAGCACGGCCGCGGAGTCCGCACTGCCCGGCGCGTGATCGAAGTAGCCGTGCGTGCCAGCAATCAGGAGACCGGGATGCTGTACCCGCAGCCGCGCGGCCGCCCGATCGAACACACCGGGCCGCCCTCCGACCGAAAAGACACGCCAGCCGTGCGTGGCAGCTTCCCGCATCAGTGGACCCACCCAGTCCACATACGTGACGCGGTGCGCTCGAGTGAGCGGCACACCGAGCAACCGGGCCAGCGCAATGATGGACATGCCGTCGGCATGCGTCACGTTCGGCCTGTTCATGGAACGCGCGCAGCTTCGGATCGCGGCCACACAGATACACAGCTATGCAAGTTATGGTTCGCGACCACGATGCGCTCGTTCTCCGCAATCGCACTCGCGACGCGCTCCGTCAGCCCGGCGATGTCGTATGCCCCGATCCGCAGACCGAGAAATTCGTGGACTGGAACCCCCCGTCGCGGCACACGCGGCGTGCCCACATCACGGGGATCGTCGTGCGTCGCCGTTCCCGGACCCTGGACCCCGGACCCTGCACCCCGGTCGCTCCTCATGTCAGCTGCAGCGCCAAGCGCTCGGCGGCCGCGACGATGGTTCGACACCGCGCGGTCCAGCTATGACCATTTTCCACCAGCGCGCGCGCACGAGCCCCCATCGCTGGAAGCGCATCGCGCGCAGCTACGGCGCGGCTCAGGGCGGCACGAAGGCCGCCGGGGTCGTCGGACTTGAACAGGAATCCGGTCTCGTTGGGCACGACGATCTGCCGAGCATCCGCAACGGCCGACGAGAGCACTGGCTTGCCGACAGCCATGTACTCGTAGAGCTTGAGCGGCGAGCGAAACACCGCACGCCCCTGGGTTTCCGTGTGGCCCGAGTATCCGACATCGCCGCTCGCGATCACGTGTGGGACGGCCTCGCGCGATATGGTGCCGAGGAAGCGCACGTACGGCCCGAGCCCGCGGTCCTCTGCGAGACGCTCACACTCACGTCGGACCGGCCCATCGCCGGCAATCACCGCATGAATGGGCAGATTCTCCTCGCGGCGCAGATCGGCGATGGCATGCAACAGCTGATCGATCCCCTGCCAGGGTTCGATGCCCCCGGCGTAGACGATCGTGAATCCCTCGAACGCGCGGGGTTCGGAGGGGCGCGGGCGAAAGAAATCCGTGTCGACACCATTGGGGACCACGGCGACCTTCTCGGCCGGAATGCCAAGTCGCGTCGTCACCAGCTGCTTCAGTGGCTCACTGACGCAAACCAACATGCTGCAGTCGAGGTAGGCTTGCCGCTCATGGCGGCGCGCGAGCGACGTGAGCACCAGACTGTTGCGGTCGACGCGGGCCTCTTCCGACTGCATTTCATTGGTTTCGAGGATCCACGGGACCCCAGCGTCTGCGAACGTCCGACCCAGCGATTGGAAGACTGAGAACCGCTCGTACACCCAGTCGACGCGGCCCGCCAATTCCCGCCATGCCGTGCGTGCATTGACCGGCGACATGCCGATCCGCGCCACGTCGGCCAGCAACGCCCACTGCCCGCCTTTTCGCAGCAGCTTGCCCGCATCGCGCGTGACGACGCCTGGCGACCGATCTCCGACGATATACGGCTCGACCGACCAGCCAATGCGGCGAAATCCCGCCATTATGCCGAGCATGTGTGACCGCGGACCGCCGATCTCGGCGTCGGGCCGGGTGGTGACCCGCGGCGCTCCGGACAAGTAGCCCAGCCGTCGCGGCCCTTCGTCGCTGATCATCACGAGGCGACGCCTCCCACAGCCGCGTGCAGTGTGCCGGCCGCTGCCGGCGCTGCGCAGCGGACTCGATCCTCGCGGCGGCACACGTTCCAGAGAATCGTCCACATGCAGGATCGCCAACAGCCCGTCGGACGCGATGCTCGACCACGCCGCGCCGCGCCATGAGGCGACGGCAATCAGCGGGATGTTGACGAGCACGTTGAACACCGCGACTGCCACCTGCGCGATCGTCCGCCGGCCTTGGTACCCTGCGCCGGTGAGCGTGTCGGCAGCGAAGTAGTGCACCGACTTGAGCAGGGGGAGGATGGCGAGCCATCGAGTGGCTTCGACGCTCGCCTCGAAGCTCGCGCCGAGGACCCGCGGAAGGATGGGCGCCAGCAGGAACAACAGCGCGCCCGCGACCGACGCGTACCCCATTGCCAATGGCAGGAGCCGTCGCGCCAGGCCAAGGCCCGCGCGCGCTCCATGCGCACCGTGTTGGAAGAAGCGGGGGTAGGCTGCAGCGAGGACCGACCGGATCGGCACGAAAGAGACGTCGATCAAGCGGTATGCCGCACTGTAGATACCCGTTGCCTCGAGCGTGGAGAGGCGAGCGAGCATCCACTTGTCGATGTCGTTGTAGATGTTCTGAGCAGACAAGCTCGTGGCGAAGTATGCGCCTTCACGGATTTCGGAAGCCGGATAGCCGAAGACGAGGTCAGGGCGACCCAGCTCTCGATTGGTAATGACCAATGCGACGATCGCCGCCACCCCTGTGCTCGCCGTGTACCAGAACGCCCACCGTTCCGGCGTCGGTTGGCCCATCAGCGAGAACCCCACGGCTGCGATGGTACGAAGCCCCGAGAGGAGGAGTGGAAACTGTGCGGTGCGGGAGAGTCGCTCGTGCGCTTGGAACGCCTGTCCGCTGATATCGATCACGCGGGCAAACACGAGATCCGAGACCGCGACGCTCAGGATGAGGGGAAGCGGAGATGGAGCGGGGGAGCGCGACATGCGCGATCATGAGGACGCCGATCCCGAGTGCCGCCGACGAGGCCAGGGTCATGGAGAGGGCGCCGCCCCAGTAGCGCGCAAACCGGTCCGGTGAACGCGCCACGTGTTTCACCAAAAGGTTGCCTGCACCCAGACTCGCGAACGGGGCGACGATCGCGACGAGGGCAACGGCGCCCGCGAACGCACCAAGGCCGTCGGCGCCAAGGGCGCGCGCGACAACGACGAAATACAGCGCTTGAAATCCGACGCGAGCCCCGTACCCCAGCGTCATCCAGGCGGTGTTCTGAGCGAACCGACGGCGACTGGAGAGATCCGCCATCACTCCTCCGCGGATGCCGTCAGCGATCGGTCATCGCTGCGCGACCACACCAGGGGTGCGCGCATCGCGATCGAAATGCCGTCCACCCGCTACGCCGCGCCCCGACCGCGGATGACGGCGGGCAACGTCATCGCGAGAATCCTCAAGTCCAGGCCGATTGACCACCCATCGATGTACTCGAGATCGAGCGCCACCCAGCGGTCGAACGCGAGATCGCTTCGACCCATGACCTGCCAGAGTCCCGTGATTCCCGGCGGCACGCTGAAGCGCCGCATGAGCCACGACTCCGAAAACCGATGTACATCTCGAACGGGCAGCGGCCGCGGGCCGACGAGCGACATGTCGCCCGCGCATCACGTTGAACAACTGGGGCAGCTCATCGAGAGAGGTCCGCCGCAGGAAACGGCCTAACGACGTCACCCGCGGGTCATCGCGAATCTTGAATACCGGGCCGCTTGCCTCGTTGCGCCCCTCGAGCTCCGCCTGCAGCCGCTCAGCCCCCGCGATCATCGTGCGGAACTTGTACATCGAGAACCGTCGCTTGTTCAGCCCGAAGCGCTCCTGCTTGAAGATGATCGGGCCCGGACTGGTGAGCTTGATTGCGGCGGCGACGAGCAGCATGAAGGGCGCGGCGAAAAGCAACCCTACGCCGCAGCCGATCAGGTCGATGGTCCGCTTGACGAGGAGCCGCTGGTCGTCGGTCACGACGTGCATACGCACGACCTGAAACCGGCCGGTGCTCTCGAACGTCGGCCGTGCCAGTGACGACTGAAATACGTCGGCGAGATAAGCGGCGCGAATACCGAGGCGCTCGCAGAGGCCGATCGTATCCTGGATCTCGACGTATCGCGACTTGATCGGCAGGGTGATCAACACATCGTCGATCACGTGACGAACGAGGATATCCTCCAGCTCGTCCAGGTCGCCAAGCATGCGCCGACCTATCTCTTCGGCAGGCGCCTGATCCGGCGTGTCGACGAACCCGTACACGTGCACCGCGCCGCCAATGTGCTGGTGGAGCTCGCGATAGAGACGGAGCGCACGAGGCCCGCTCCCGACGATGAGCACATTGCGCACGGCCGCCGCCGGCGGCGGCGCGGCCGCAAGCCACACGAGCCATCGGAGCGCGGCGAGCGCCACCGCAGCCACGATGACGAAACCCGCCACGGTCGCGGGACGCACCGCTCCCGTGGTGCTCGCCAGCGGAAACAGTGTGAGCGGAAGGCCGCCGATGAGACAGGCACCCAACAGGCGGGCACCGTACTGGACCGGCGTCGCTGAGTCGCCGCTCGTCGTACAGGCCGAACGCGGTGAGACTCGCGTGCATCACCCACGCGAACAGCCCGACGAGCATCAGGTTCTTGATCGTGACCCGCATGTCGAGGAACGCGAGGAGTCCGCGTTCACCGGCATGATTCACGTTCGACAGCACAAACACGCCGAGGACCGACGTCAGGACGAGGACGACGTCGAGGTACCGACACGCGTCGAGCATCCGCTGCGCCGCACGTGGTGCACGCCGCCGCCGCGCGACTCGAGGCCCGTTCCGACGACCCGTCCCCTCCAACCACCCATCACTGTTCGGGACCGCCCACCCGCTAGCCGCCGCAGCTCTGGTGCCGTTCGAAGACGCCGGGACGTCAGCCTCCTGCGCGACGTCCGGCTCGAGTCGTGTCCTGAGTGGAGCGATCACTTCGTCCTACGCCTCCGCCATGTAGTAGCGATCGCGATGCCCATAGAAGCGATAGGCACCGTCATAGGCCGCATCGCGTTGGAAATCGATATCGTTGAGCACGGCTCCGAGAACCGGTGCACGGACATGCCGCAGCTGCTCCATCGCGAATGTCAGCGCCTGGACAGCCGTTACGCCCGATCGCACGACCATGACTACGCCATCCGCGTGTTTCGCGAGTAGCGATGCATCGGTCACGACGTTGATCGGGGGCGAATCAATGATGATCGTGTCGTAATGCTCCCGAAGCCGGTTGAGCAGCGCGATCATCGGTGCGCTGCTCAAGATCGTCGCGGGATTGTAGGGAAGGGTCCCCGTGGTGATGTAGTGCAGAGACCCCACACGACCGAGATCGGCCCGTCGCACAGCGGACTCGAGCGGCGCCGACCCGTCCAGCACGTTGGTCAAACCGGGCTCGCGCTGGGCTCCGAAGATGCGATTGATGATGCCGCGACGAAGATCTCCGTCGATCAGTACGACATTGTGCCCGCGCTGCACGAGGGTGACGGCGAGATTGGTCGCGCTCGTCGTCTTGCCGTCGCCCGACAGCGGGCTCGTCAGCACGAGCAGCTGCATCTTCGCGTCGGGGTGCATGTATGCGAGGTTGGTTTGCAGCGTACTGTACGCCTCGGACACCGCGTTTCTGGCCGCCGGGTCCGTGACAACCACCCCGTCACCGCTTCCGTTCGCGCGTTCCGCCAGGACGCGGGCTTTGCCACGCAGCGGCACCTTGAGGGTCGCGCCCGGCGGCCCCAACTCCTCGGCCAATCGCAAGCGCGTGAGGAATCGATCGGCACTGCTCATTCGCGGGATCAGCCCCAGGACCGGCGCGCCAGTGGCCGCCAATACGTCCGCTCGCGTGTGGATCGCGTGATCGCGACTCTCCCGGAAAAACGCGAGACCGAGCCCGAGCAGGCAGCCCAGGATGATTCCAGCCAGTCCGTAGAGAAGCGGTCTCGGCCGCACGGGCTTTCTCGCCGTTTCCGCTGGATCCATGACATGCACGCTCGGATCCTTCACGGCCGCCGCGACTTGTGCTTCCTTGAGCCGCGTCTGCAAGGTGGTGTAAATGTCCTGCAGCACGTCCGGCTGGCGGGACAGCTGAGCCAGCTCGACTTGCTTTGCGGGAATGGACCGCATCGCCGCCTGCTGTGAATGGAGCACGCTGTCATCAGCAGCGATCTGAGCTGTAAGGCCCTGCAGGTACGTCGTCGCGATTCCGTGGAGTTGCTGCTCGATGTCGTTCACGCGATTGTCGAGGATCTTTACATCTGGATCGTTGGGCGTTCGGCGCTGCAGGAGCGCGGTCCGCTCGTCCTCGACAGTCGCCATCGAGCTCAAAAGCGTGGACGCCGTGTTGTTCCGCAGCAGGGTTGGAAATGCGATGAGGCGCTGATATGGCGATGGTTGATCGGGCCGTTGCTTTGCTGCCTCCGCCGTCACACTGGCCATCACTGAGCTCAGCGCGTCGCGCTCGGCCGAAATTGTGTTCCGGTCGGCCTGGGTTTCTGCCAGGTGCGTGACATCGCTTGTCGCCTCGTCAGGCAGGCTCACGACGTTGTTCTTCTCCCGAAACGACTGGAGAATCGACTCTGACGTGTTGAGCTCGCGGCCCACGCTGTCGAGCTGCTCCCGGATCACCTTGGCCGTCCCGCGCGCCTCAGCCGTGCTCAGGGCCTGCCGCTCCGCGATGAAGAGCGAGGCCAGGACGTTGGGGACCTCACGCACGATCTCCTTATCGGGCCCCCGGTAGGCGATCGAGAGCATATTGGCGTCGCGATCAGGCCGCGTGACCTTGAGCGTCTTGCCAAATGACTCGGTGGCTGCTTGTTCGCCCATGATCGTCACGGTGAACTTCTCGATGGCCAGGGTCGGGGCCAGCGTCGCGGTGAACGCCGGGAACGTGACGGTCCCGCCAGGCCGCACAACGCGCACATCTTTATCGCTGAGCTCGTCGTGGACGACATATGCGCCGTCCGGCAGTCGACGGCGGAAGGTATAGTCGCTCGAGTCGTCCGCAGCCGCGACCTTGAACGCGGTGAAGAGCGAGCTTCGCTGCGCGTTGAGGGGCGTTGTGACCGCACGCAACCCCAGAGAGTCGATCACGCCCTCGGCGAGCATCCGGCTCTGCAACGCCTCCAGCTCGGTGCTCACGTCCCGGTCCTGACCAAGTCGCGTGAGGACGCTTGGCAGATCCACCTTCGTGTCCTCGAGACGAATCGACGCCGTCGACTCGTAGATGCGGGTCGAGAAAATCGTGTACAGCCCGACCACTGCTGTCACCCCGATGACACTGGAAGCGAACAGAAGTCGGTGCCGGCGGACGAGTGCCCAGAGCCCGCCGATTGTCGCCGGGTCGACGTGCGCAAAGCGTTGGTCGCCTGGGAGGGAGACCGGGATCCGTTGTGCCTCGGGCCCCGTCGGCAGCTGGGGATGATGATTGGAATGGCCGTTAGTTGGTAGCATGGTCACATCGAGAGGAAAAGGGCGTGTATACGGCTCCAGTCGCATCGGCCGTGCCCCGGAGTACCGAGCCCATCCGTATTTCGATGCCGTGCGCGTTCACGAAGCGAGCTCATCGCGTGATCAGAACCCGTGATTGATCGAGATAAGAGTAGTACCGAACACAGCCACGGCGCCGATCACCGCGCCGACGATATATCCGTTCCGCGAGATCCAGCTCCGCTCCGGTACGAACAGTTCATCGCCGGACCGGATTTCCGTCGCCCCGACTTCCTGAGTTGTCGCAACCGTCACGTTCTCTTTTTTCCCGTTACGGATCAACTCGAGACGCTTCTGGTTGCCGTCTGGCGTGGGTCCGCCTGCGAGCGCGATTGCGTCGGCGACCGACATCGTCGGATCGACCGGGTACAACCCTGGGTTCTTGACCGCGCCGAGCACGGTAACCCGCCGGAGTGGCGTGATCTCGATGGCGGGATCGCGAAGGTACTGGCCGTACGTCGACACCAACAGGCGCTGCAGCGAATCGACCGTGATTTCGGTCACATGGACCGAGCCGATCTTCGGGAAGACGGCCTCTCCGTGCACGTTGACGTCGTAGTCACCCGAGAGATCGGGCTCGCGCCAGATCTTTAACCGCACGATATCGCCAGGGTACAGCACGTCGTGCGGATTAGCCGGTCGCTGGGTGGGCTGCCCGGGGACTCCCGGCGAGCCGCCATTCGCCGCGACTGACTCCGGTTGCTGGCCCTTTCCAGAATTCGAGGGTACTGGCGCGGGCGGCGCCGCCGCGGACTTCGCCGCAGTGTTCGATGAGGCGCACGCCCCTGCAGCCAGCATCCCTGCCGCACACAACGCAACAACGATCGGCAGGCGCTGCGAGAGCTCAGTCACTTTGCCGCCCTGCGACCGAGCACGCATCGAGCACCCGCCGTATCTCGCGCCGGCTTCGAAGACGGATGCGTTCTGGCGTCGTCGACTGGAGCCGACGTCGCGTGTGTTGGAATCGGAATCCTTGCTCGACATCGATCGTCCTTGCTCCCTGGACCGCGGAGGCTGAATACGCAACGAGCCGCAAGTACCGCACCCAATCTTACTCTTGACGGCTAGTCAACGACACCGCGTTGTTGCATCCAAGGTCTAATGTGATGCACCTCACTCTTGACCGAACGCGGTCACAGTAGAATCCGTTAGGCAAGACAGGGACCACGCACTTGGTCATCGGCCTCGTGGCTGGGGAACCGGTGCAGGATGGATACGAAGGGCTGCATACGCCGTCTGCATGCTCGGCTGGTGCGTCGACGGCGAGCGCTCGAGAGGGATGCAAGGCGCACAGCAAGCGACAGTCGGCCGAGGGCTCGGCCCCCTCTCGCGGGGTGACGGCAGGAAGGCGCGAAAGTGGACGCGAGGACAAGTCCTCGCCCGCTGCTCCCCAGGACGATTGCGGTGCGGGCCTACGCTGGCTGGCTCGCGGGGCTCGCAGCGGCTCCGTTGCGTCGCGCCCGTAGCGCGGACCGTATCGCCTCGCCTTCCGGTGAGGCCTTGAGTGGATGGACCGCCAGCATCTGACGCTCGAGGAGCGCGGAAGCGGTCTGTGGAATTGGGGGACGAAACTGGATCCAGACGCGAGCCGTCGAGGGATCCTGCGTGATGTCGATGAGTTGATGTCCGACTGCCTTGGTGCCGAGGCCCAAGAGCACGTCTTCTTCAACGGTGAGCGCTCGATAGCGGTCCGGGATCGCACCAAGGAACCCGGAGTCGTGTATTGCGCGGAGCGTGTCGCCATGCATGCCGCTCAGCGCACCCAGCACGTGCTCGCCCATCTCGTACCCATTCCGGCGGGCGAGCGAGAGGTAGGGATGCCCAGAAGGGGAGACCGACCCGTACCGACCGGCGATCCTTGTGCATCCCGACCGGCAGCAAGTCGAGCAGCATGTTGCGGCGCAGCCGTCCAAAGGTGCGTGCTCCGCCATTGGCACCAATGCGGTAAGGTCCGACGATTCCGGGCCCGACGGCAGCGAAGCGGCGGCGCATGAGATCGGCCACGCCTGGCGCGATGAGATAGGTGTCCGGATCGATCTTGATGATCAGTTCTGGCACCCGCGGCTGTGCGGCGACCGCCTCGAGCAGCGAGAACACCGAAGTCGCGATCCCACGATACCCGCGCCGTGTGGGATTCCGGTGCACGAGCGTGCCTGGCTGGACCGCGGCCCAGCCGGTCAGAATGTCGTGCGTGCCATCCGATGTGCAGTCATCGAGCACCCAAATGTCGGCGGCCGGCTCGCACGCGCGGATGCTGTCCAGCGTGTCGACCGCAAGCGGGCCCTCACCGGGGCCCACCACCATAATGAACAACGTCTCGCGAGACGCCGCTGCTGTGCCCATCGCCCCTGCATTCAGGGCAAGATTCGCGCACCGGCTGCGCCACCGCGGGGTCATGAAGGAATCTTAGCGCGGCCGCCCCATTGAAGAGGAACGGGGCGAGCGATTACATCGCCCGCCCCTCCGTTCCATGCCTGCGGCCGCCTTTCCAGAACCCGTTGGGCCAGACCCATTAGGCACAACCCCGACTTCCGACCATCGGGGTCGTGCCGTTTTCGGATCTTAGAAAGCCTTGCGATAACCGATGAACACCGTCGTGCCGTAGTACTCGCGCTGGGTGTTCCACTGCGTCCGCGTGGTCCCGTTGAAGAACCCAAACACCCCGTTATTGATGTTCAGGACCTGCAATGTGACTGCGTCGTTGCGGAACACGGTGTAACTGGCGGCGGCGTCGATCTGGAAGTGCGGATAGTTGTAGTTGTCGCCGCTCGTCGGATTGCTCGTGCCGTCCGTTCCGTAGCCGTAAATGCTTGCCGCCGTGTACTGACCCGTGACCCGCGCGGTAATCGGGGCGAGATCGTACAGGACTGACACGTTGTACATGTTCGGGAATTGTCGTGGCAAGGGTGCGTGGCGGAAAGGCTGTCCCTTGAATTGATTGACCGAGTCGCTCGTTATCGGATCGATGTAGCCGACATCGTTGAAGGTCGTGTCTTGTGGGACGATTGCACGCGACTCCACGTGCGTCCAGTTCACGTCGAATCCGAGACCGCGCCACAAGCCAGGCAGGAAACTGAAGTGTTGCATGTAGTCGAGCTCGAACCCCCAGAGCGTGGCACTCGGTCCGTTCTCCGGAGTCGACGCGAAGAACCCTTGCTGGTTGAACGGCTGGACAGGACCGTTGTACGGCGCGACTCGCGTGAAGATGAAGTCGCGAATGTCCTTGTAAAACAGTCCGCCAGACAGCACGCCAACGGAGCTGAAGAAGTGCTCGCCGAGCAGGTCGTAGTTCCACGCGTATTCCGGCTTCAGATCCGGGTTCCCCACCCCAATGGCTTGGGTCAGGCTATGCGCGCTCGCCCCGGCGGCATTGAAGGAGGGAGCGAGATCGGAGTAGTTGGGGCGCGAGATACCCTTCGTGACTGCCACTCGAAGATCCGTGTTCTCATCGACGTTGTACTTCAGCTGCAGACTCGGGAAGGCATCGGTGTACGAATGATGCCCGTGGACCGGCGCGGGCAGATCCTGATCGAGAGAGTCGACACCATGGCCAACGTATCCGATCGACGTGTTTTCTACCCGCACACCAATGTTGACATGCAAGCGACTGATGTCGACCGTCTGCATGACGTACGCGGCGTTCACGAGCTCCGTCCCGGCGAACGTGGCCAGCGTGTCTTGGTGCCCATTCGGCGCCAACATCCAATTCGCACTGGTTGTTCACCAGGTAGTTGTTGACTGCCTGGATGTTGCCGAACGGAGCGAGCGTGTAGCAGCCCCCGCAGATCGAGCTGTAGAACGATGGTGCATTGTAATTCCCGAGGAACTGTCCGAGGTTGGCGTTTACGCCGTTGGCCAGGTTGTAGCTCGGCTGATTCGAAAAATATCCCTTGTGCTGATTCTCGAACTTCACTCCGAACTTCAGTGAGGCGGGCAGGCTACCGTAGTCATACTGCGTCAGCGCATCCGCCTTTGCGCCCACGATATAGCCGTTCGTCAATTCGTTGTCCGTGTTCAACTGAGTCAGCGCATAGTTGCTCGGCGTAGCGAACGCGCTCCGAACGCCTGCGTCGACGCCGTACTGCGGAATCAGGTGGCTACCGGTCGGCACGTAATTGAAAGCCGGGCTGTAGTTGTAGTTGTCGTCGTAGTGATTGTGCTCGTTCGCCGTGGAGCCCGCGTAGTTGGCGCCGTACGAGAGCTGGAACGGCCCGAGATCGTGCTTCGCACCGGCAGTGAATCCCCACGTGTGTTCGATCGGGCCGCGGTTCGATACCGTGTAGCCAATGTTGCCGCCCGTGACCGTGGGGACTCCACCGACCATTTCCAGTTGGTTCCCGCTGATGCCCGTCTCCCAGCGGTTTGCCTCGTCGAAGAAGGCGCTCCACAACCCCTTCAGGAACACCGAGGACGTCGGCGAGAATCGATAGTCCAAATCGCCAGCCAAGCCGTACCGGGTCCTGAAATAGTCGTACTCTCGCTCGCTCCACGAGGGCCACGCGGTCGTGTACTTCGAGCCGGCGGGTACGGGGACGAAGCCGCCCTGACCGTCTGGGGTGACGGCCGTCCACGACGGCTCGACGTCGTTGATGACACGGTTGGTCCGGTCGATAGACCCGTCGAACAGGAAGCCAAATTTCCGATCGACACCGATACGACCGCCGTAGCTCGCGTCGCCGTGCCCGTTGTTATTGCTCTCCAGCGTCTGATGGCCGAACAAGCCGGAGATGTACCCGCGAGGCGCGCCTTCGGGCACCTTGGTTACGAGGTTCACCGAACCGCCGATAGCGTCCGCATCGATATCGGCTGACATGGTCTTGTTCACTTCCAGCGCGCCGAGCACGTCGGCCGGCACGTCGTCGAGCTTGACCGATCGGTCGCCGTTCAAGGTACCGGGTACGTCAGCGCCGTCGATCGTGACGTGCTGGAATTGCGGCGGCAGGCCCCGAATCTCGACGAACTTTCCTTCACCTTCATCGCGCTCAGTCGTCACGCCGGGCATGCGCGCCAACGCTTCGGCGGCATTGTAGTTCGGGAGTCCGCGGATCTCGTCGCCCGACATCACTGACACGATGTTGTCGGCCTGCTTCTGCTCCTGCAGTGCTCCCGCCACCGTTTCGTTCTGACGCGGCGACGTGATGACGACGGTATTGAGCGTTGTCGCGACGGGTCTGAGTGCGATCATTCGCGGTCACCGCTTGACCTGCTGCGACCGTCACAGAAACGGTGTCGGTCCTGAAGCCAATGAAGTGGGCCTGTAGCCGATAGGAACCAGCTGGCACGTCCGGGATCACATACGACCCCTCGGATCCCACGTAGCCGCCATACCGCGTGTTACCGACGATCGTAACCGATGCGCCGGGCAGCGAGCGTCCGGCCGAATCGGTCACACGACCAGAGATGGTTCCCGAACCCTGCGCATGCAGAGCACGAGAGGCAAACGCTGAGACGGCGAGTACAGCAAAACTCGCCAGCACGGCTGAACGAGCCGCGCGAGTGACGGAAGAAGACATGTATCCCTCGGAGGGCGGGACTGTAAACGAGCGAAACACCCGCGAAGCTACGGGCAGCCGCTCCGAGGCGCGGTCACGTCCAGGCAACGCCTTGTATCAGCGTGGCGATGATTGTAACGGAATGAAATGGCGGGCCTCCAACTGGTGATTCGGATCGGAGACGTGACCGCAAAGTTTCATGACCGCTACCGACCAAAAGAAAACAGGGCCAGTCAATGACTGGCCCTGTTTTTCTTTTCCAAACGGGTCGCGCGAAAGGGGTTGCCCCTATCGATGTCCGCCGCCGTGACCACCGCCACCAGCGTGGCCACCGCCCATGTGGCCACCGCCCATGTGGCCGCCACCGAAATGTCCGCCACCGAATGACGTCATGTGCGCATGACCACCGCCACCGCCGCCGCCGCTCCGGCCGCCACCTCCCCACCCACCGCCACCACCGCGCGGAGCTCGGCTGCCACCGCCGCCCTCGCCACCGTGCGGCGCTTCGCCGCCACCGCCGCCGTGCGGCGCTTCATACCCACCGCCACCGTGCGGCGCTTCATACCCACTGCCACCGTGCGGCGCTTCATATCCTTCGCCGCCCGACCGCTCCTGCGGCTCCACACGGTACGCGCGTGCCGACGGCGCCCGATTTGGTTCGGTCGGCGACTGGCCGCGCATCATCGGCTCAGACGGACGCGCCGTCATGGGCCCGGACGGGCGCCCCATCATTTCACCTGCCGGCGGGCCGACTCGCGTTCCCATTGGCGGCCGCGCTGCCATTGAATTAGCACCCATCGGTCGACCCGCACTCAGATGCTCGGCCGGTCCGACCGGCGTCGCTCGATAGGCGTGTGCGAGATCAGCGCCCGATACCACGCGCCCCATGCCAGGCGTGAACGCGGGGCCCGTGCTCCGCGCCTGACGGAACACCGTCGGTGCGGCAGGGCTGTGGTACAGCGCACTCCGCCCGATGCCACCAGGGGCGGTCGTCAGGTGCGCACTTGCGAAGACAGCCGGTCGAGCCGCGAAACCCGTGTGTGCTGCGTAGCCGACCCCGCCGTACCGGGCGGGCACGAGCGTGTGCGACGCAAAAAGGGTCGCGCGAGGGCGATACCCAACGACGACCGGCGCCACGAACGGCCGGTGCGGGAATGGAGCGATCGGAACAAAGCCTGTATACGCCACGGGAGCGTAGCCGTAGTACGCTGGGTAGCACCCGTAGCAACCGCCGAACCCAAAGCCGAAGCCGACGCTGAACCCGAACCCCGCACCGTAGTACCAGGGGCTGTAGAACCATGGGTTGTATGCCCACGGCGCAAACCCGTACGATGGTCCGTAGTAACCACCATAGGGGTACGGTCCGTACGATCCCCCATCGGGTGACGGATATCCGCCACCGTCGGGTTGCGCTTCCGCGTAGGTGTTGTCATGGACATGATGCGGCGTCACGCTGTACGTCACGAGATCATAGTCGAACCGGCCACCAGCCGTCGCCATGCGCTGCACGACGTCCGTAAGCACCGCTTCAGCATTGATGTTGTGGGCGGTATCGGGCAGCGCGGCCAGGGACCACTGCGCCCCGTTCCGGAACGCCTCGAAGTGGAACGGATCCTTGGACACCGCGGCGTACACCGTGCCCGTCCCTCGTGTGCTGCCAACAATGAAGCTCGCGTCCATTCCGGTCCCTTGGACCGCAACGTCTGCGCTGGATCGTATGAAATCGTCGTCGCCCGGGTTCGTCGGATACAGCATCCGCACGGACCCGGCAGGGTCCGCGTACAACACGACCAGGTACGAGTCATCTCGCACGTGGACACGCACGCGCGCGTGATCGCCGACGTCGAATACGTTCTGGCTATTCAGCGTCACACGCACGGCTGGGTCGTCCCCAGGATCGACCGTGCGGGCCGGGCTCGCGCCACCGGCGGTCACAACGCTCGCAACGGACCCGACCGCGGGCGCGGGAACTGCGCCAACCGCACTCGCCAGGACTGCCGCCAGCATTGCCGAGATCATAACGACGCCTCCTTCACCTGCTCAAATGGCCCCTGCTCACCAGCCCAGCGGAAACCCATGTCGACCACACCGGCGGAGGGCGACGCAGACGTCACCCCTGCCCGCCGCTCAACCTGATCTACGCACTCGACCAATTCATGTGCACCCATCACCGTCACCGCTCGCTACGTGCTACGAAGATCTCATCTGTAGCGCCTGCCGCAACCTGCCTGCGGCGACGCCTGACCCAGCCGCCCTAACCCCCAATCCCTTCCCTACATATATACCCCGAAACCACCCTTATCGTGCCCGTTCCCTCCGCCCGCCCGACTACGCGTGTTTCTCACCCTTGTCGGGGGGCTCACTGGCCTTCTTCCCACCGCTCCCGCCGTTCCCGCCACCGTTCCCTTTGCCACCCTTGGAACCTTGGCCATTCCCGGCAGCCTTGTCGGTCTTCGCCGTCCCGCCCTGATCCGCGCTGGGCGGCTGACTCGCCCCGCCGGACACATGTCCCGGCGGCGTGCTGACCCTGTTTGCGTGTCCCGGCGGAGTGTTCACTTGTCCTGGCGGCGTATTCGTGCCACCAGACGGCGCATTCACTTGACCGGGCGGGGTGCTCACGTGGCCTGGCGGCTCGATGACATGCCCGGGCGGCGTATTCTCGTGACCCGGCGGCACACTCATCTGATGACCCGGCGGGGTGTTCACGTGGTCTGGCTGCCCATTGGAGTGCGCCGGCGGCGTGTTGATCTGGCCCGGCGGCACATTCATTTGCCCTGGTGGCGTGTTCACGTGGCCCGGCGGCTCGTTGACATGTCCTGGCGGCGTCGTTCCATGACCCGGCGGCTCCTTCACCGCGTTGTCGCTGATCACGTTCTCATTCCCGCCGTTGCCCAATGTCACCCGGTGCGGAGTCGCTACTGTTGGAACGGGGCGCTCTGCCGGCTGCATCGCCGTGCCGTGCCCGTTCGGCCTCGGTGCGAACCCTGACCCACCAGTCGCGGCGGGCGAAGCATTCACGATACCCCCGCGTGCGGGTCGAAGGCCTTCGCCACCACGCGCCTCTGTGGCCGGCTTGACCGGCGCCTCATGGGCAACGAACCGTGGCGAGCTCGCACGGATCCGCTCCTCCTGTGCCGGTGCCAGCGGACGACCATGGTTCTCCTCGAGAGCAGCTCGCTTCGCCTCGAACGACACGGGCGGCGGCGGCGGTGCGATACGAGCCACCACCGGACGATCCGTGATCGCCGCAGGCGGTCGCCGCATCATTGCGCCTTCGTGGACCTGGCCCAAACTCTCACGCGTCGGTACCACTTCAGGCGCCGCGCCCATAATCGGCGCGCGCCGCATTTCATCGGTGACCCGGATCGGAGCCGCCTGCACTGGACGCGCGCTGGCGAAGGTGGTCGTGGACGTCGCCACCATAGCACCCGGTGCGTTGCGATTGCGGTAAGTCACGTTCGTCACGTTGGTCACGTTCGTCACGTTGGTGATGTTTGTGACGTTCGTAACGTTCGTGACGTTAACCTGGCGCACGTAGGTCGGGCTCACAGCGTATGCCGGACGATAGACTTCCTGCGGGCCCGAGCGCGAACCACGCCACCGTCGCACCGGCACCAAACGCGACTCCGACACCGACGCCCGGACGGGCCATTGGCGCTCCGACGAAGGCGACGAGCGCGGGAGCGTACACGGGTCGTGCCGCCCGCTCACCCGGCACCCAGCCCCATCCGCCGCCGATGTAGACCCAGCGGCCGTAGTGATACGGCGCATAACCCCACGGCGCGTCATCGACCCACGTCCAACCCCACGGATCGACCCACACCCAGTGTCCCGTGTGGTATGGCGCCCAGCCCGGCCCCATGCTCGCGGGAACCCAGACGTTGCCGTAGCTCGCGAACGACTTCCCAACGCCCGTATGCGTCGAGGTCCTCGTAGCCCGGCATCTCCGCGCGACACGTACCGCGCCGATTCGGATTGTCTTCACGATGGTCGCGGCTCCATGCACCACTGTCCCACTGCATCGGACGCGGGCGCATCGACGAGATTGTATGTCGGCGATTCCGTGCCGCGGATCGAGCCTGCTGATGTGCGTTGACGGCGAACGACGAGCCCGCCGACGTCACCTCAGCGCCGCCAGACCACACGTCGACACCGATGTCGTGCCGTCCGGCCCGACATCGACGCGATATTCGCCGGCGCGGCCGATCGAGACCGCGCCGTTCGGCGTGTCGATCTCGTAGACCTGACCATCGTCGAGATGCCGGACACGAATCGTCATCGAGCCCTGCGCGAGCCGCATCTGCAGGGTGTTGTCGTCGAGCAATGTGAAGTCGAGCTCGGTCTGCGCGTTGATGCGAATCGCGGTCGACCCCACGTGCACCTCGGCCCGTGAATTCGTGTCCGCCCAGATCGCGTCTCCAGTTGTCAATGGCCGGTTCGGCACGGCCGCGCCCCACTGGTCGCTCCCAGCCGGTCGAAGCGAGATCGCACCGGTCAGATAGTTCAGCCGCGCAACACGCGCCGGCGGGTCCGCCTGCGCCTGTACTCGATGCGGCGCGACAACGGACCATGCACTGGCCGCTGCAAGCGTGATCAAGCTAGAGGAAATCCAGGTTCTCGTCATTGTTTTGCGCCTCCGGCTACGTGATGTCTTGGCAAGGCTCGGTCCGTCTGATGGATTCTTTGAGCAGACGACCACGTAGCCGTGTAAGTCATTGTCGATCGTTCGGTTACCAACAAACATGCGTGTACAGCGCAGACGGACTTGGCTGTGCAAGTGAACCTCTTAATGGACTTTCTTGACCTCTCAGGAGGACAGAGAGAGGCGAGAAGGTCGGCGACGGGTAACGCGTAACGGGTAACGGGTAACAGCAACAGGCGCGGCGACAGTGCTGCGGCCTGAAGCCCGCCCGGTGTTCCAGCGGAGTCTGCAGTTCCCGTTACGCGCCGCCGGCCTTTTCCGTCCCGATCGCGTCATCCACCATTGCACACCACGCATGCAGCAGCATGAGGTGCACTTCCTGGACGTGCGCCGTGATGGTACTCGGCACGCGGACCAGGTGATCGACGCCCGTGCCGACCAGTCCCGCCTGACCTGTCATGGCCACGGTGCTGGCTCCGCCGGCCCGAGCGGCCACCAGCCCACGGACGACATTCTCGGACTTGCCGCTTGTGGTCAGGCCGAGGACGAGATCGCCGGAGCCAGCCAGTGCCTCGACCTGTCGCTCGAACACGGAAGCGTACCCGAAGTCGTTGGCGATGCAGGTCACCGCGGCAGAATCGGCAACCAGCGCGATGGCAGGAAGGGGACGGCGCGTTCGGGCGTACCGGCCGATCAGCTCGCCGACGAAGTGACTCGCCTGTGTCGCGCTCCCGCCGTTGCCGAACGCCAGCACCTTCCCTCCGCTCTCGAGCGCGCGCACGAGGGCCTGACCCACCGTCTCGGCAATGGTCTCGAGCTCCGTCGCGCTCGCGCGCACCGTTTGCTGATGCGCCGCAAAATGGTCAGCTAACCGTCCCACACATTGCCTCGCTGCTCCCTGATAGAAGTCGACGGCGGAATTTGTCGGGTCGCTGCCTGTTTGGCGAGCGCATGGTGGCACAGTTTGTTCACGGGTACGGTGGGACCTGCCGTACCCTGACTCCGCGAATAACCGTCGGACCAGCGGGTAGGGGCGGCGCATGCGTCGCCCGCGTTTTACCGATGATCACGGGGGGACCCATGGCTGGGCGCAAGCGCTCAACGAAGACCCGCAAGCCGGACCGCCTCGAGGAATACCATGAGAAAAGGGATTTCTCCAAGACGGAGGAGCCTGCGGGAGACCCGGCCGCGGCCGCGCATCGCAGCGCGCTCGCCTTCGTCATTCAGAAGCACGCCGCTAGCTCACTGCACTTCGACCTGCGGCTCGAGCTCGACGGCGTCATGAAGAGCTGGGCGGTGCCCAAAGGTCCGAGCCTGGACCCGAGCGTAAAACGACTCGCGATGCAGGTCGAGGATCACCCGATCGAATACAACACGTTCGAAGGCACGATCCCCCAAGGCGAGTACGGCGGCGGTACGGTGATGCTCTGGGACCGTGGCACCTACGGGCCCGATCGCGATGCCGGAGCACGCACAGCGGACGATCGTTCTGACGTGCAGATCCTGCGCGACGGCTACGAGCGCGGCGAACTCAAGTTCATGCTCTACGGCGAGCGGCTGCACGGATCGTGGGTCCTGGTTCGCACCCGCCTGAAACGCGGCGCATCTGCGGCCAAGCCGCAGTGGCTGCTCATCAAGCACCGCGATGCGTACGCCATGCCCGGATCCGACATTGTCGCGACCGACGAGACCTCCGTCACGACCGGTCGCACGATGCAGGCGATCGCGCGCCCTCGGAAGGCCAAGGCGCGTGCGGCGACTCCGCGCCCGCGGCGCCAACCCAAGTGAGACGGCGCGCGGCGGCAAAACGGTCCACAGGGCGCGCCTCCGCCTCGCGGAAACGGCACTCGGCCGGCGGCGCCGCACCGCCGCGCGCGGCGTCCAGCGCGCCGCGCGTTAGGCGCGCCGCGACGGCCGATCCTGCCGCGCCCGCGCTCTCGTTCGCGCTCACGCATCTCGAGAAGGTCTTCTTCCCTCGCGATGGCTATACAAAGGGTGATCTGGTGCAGTACTACACGCGCGTGGCGGCCCAGATTCTGCCGGCGATTCGCGACCGGCCGCTGGCGCTCAAGCGATATCCCGACGGTGTCGCCGGCCCGTTTTTCTTTCAGCAGAACGCGCCCGCTGCTGATCGCCTGCCGCGCGGGGTCCGCGCCGAATCGGTGCACGTCGCGTTGGACGGCGCACCTCACCCGCGCCTCATTGGCGGCGAGCTAGCGACGATGCTCTACACGGTGCAGCTCGGATGCATTGGCGTCGATCCCTGGCATGCCCGCATTCGGACGCTGCAGTATCCGGATTATACGATCATTGACCTCGATCCCGGCGAGGCCGTCGCCTTTCCGCGCATTGTCGAGATCGCGCTCTGGGTCAAAGACGCTCTCGATGCCGAGGGGCTGCGGGGCGTCGTCAAGACGTCCGGTTCTCGCGGCATCCACATCTACATTCCTCTTCCGCCCAGGACCTCCGAAGCGACCGCGCTGGCCGTTGCCCAGCACATCGCGACGCGCGTTGCGGACGCGCACCCGCGCGAAACAACGATCCGCCGCGGACTGCGGGACCGCGGGACGGATACGGTCTATCTCGACTACCTACAGAACGCTCGGGGGAAGACCGTCGCCGCCGCGTATTGCGTGCGCGCGGTCGAAGACGCACGTGTCTCGACGCCGCTCGAGTGGGCAGAGCTGACGCCGAAGCTCGATCCGCACGCGTTCACACTGCGCACGGTGCCCGACCGCGTGGCGCGCCGCGGCGACCTGTGGGCACCTGCGATGGCGAAGCGCAATCCCGCCGCGGCCATCAAGGAGATGCTCGGAGAGTAGTGCGGCGGAGCCGAGCGGCCGCTCAGCGCGGGATATGAAAGCGGCAACCCGTCACACTGCGCCCTAACCCGCCATCGCGGGGAGGGCCAATCCCTCGCTGATCTTTTCCTCCATTGCCGCCGCAGAGAGAGGGCGCGCAAAGAAGTACCCTTGACCGAGATCGCAGCCGAGCGCCCGAAGGGCTTGCCACTGCTCGCGCAGCTCGATGCCCTCCGCGATGGTGGTCAAGCCCAGGTTTTCCGCGAGCGCGATGATGGCGCGCGCCAGCGCGGGCTGGCCGCGGTCCCTGCCGATGTCGTCCACGAACGCCTTCGCGATCTTGAGGATGTCGATGGGGAAGCGCTGCAGATAACTGAGCGATGAGTATCCCGTCCCGAAGTCGTCGATCGCGAGTCGCACGCCGACCGCTTTGAGCTGCGTCAAACGCTCGAGCATCGTCTCGGTCCGCTGCATCAAGACGCTCTCCGTGATCTCGAGCACGAGGCATTCGGGCCGGAGTCCGGACTGCGCCAGCGCGCGACGCACCGCGTCGACGAAGCCCGGGTCCTGAAGCTGCTGGCCGGAAACGTTGACCGTGAGCACGCGTGGTGTCGGCGTTCTCCAGCGGGCATCCCACTCGGTCGCTTGTCGACACCCTTCCCGGATGACCCATTCGCCCAACGCGGCGATGAGGCCAGTCTCCTCGGCCAGCGGAATGAACTGCGAAGGATACAGCAGGCCGCGACGCGGATGATTCCAGCGAATGAGCGCTTCCATCCCGGCGATGCGCGCGTGGTCGAGCGAGACAATGGGCTGATACAGGAGCATCAGTTCGCCTCGCTCCAGCGCGCGCCGCAGATCGGCTTCGAGCTCGAGTCGATCGAGCGCCTCGCGGTGCATCCGTGTCTCGAACTGCTCGGACCTCGCTTTGCCGCGGCTCTTGGCGGTGTACATGGCCATGTCGGCATTGCGCATCAGCTCCGAGGCGGTCATCCCCGGCGCGGCCACGGCGATGCCGAGGCTCGCAGTCACGACGACCTCCTTCCCCTCGACGGCGAATGGTTCGCGCAGCGCCGCGGTGATCCGATCCGCCGCCAGCCCGCCAAGTCGCGCGTCCGCATCCTCGATCAAGACCGCGAACTCGTCGCCTCCCAGACGCGCAACGGTGTCCGATGCGCGCACGCTCGCCGAGAGGCGCACGGCCGCCGCGACGAGCAGGCGGTCGCCCGCCACGTGCCCCAGGCTGTCGTTGATGGTCTTGAAGTTGTCGAGATCCAGGAACAACACGGCCATCCCTTCCTCGTGCCGCAACCCCCGCTCGAGCGCGTGCGTGACCCGGTCGAAGAACAGCGCGCGGTTGGCGAGCCCGGTGAGCGGATCATGGAACGCCTGATGCGTGAGCTGCGCCTCGAGCGCCTTGCGCTCGCTGATGTCCCGGGCGTTCAAGACAATACCGCGCACGGTGGGCTCGAAGAGCAGATTCGTGCCGACGGCTTCGACGGAGAGCCACCGCCCATCGCGGTGTTGGATGCGCCACTCCGTTGGTGCCGTGGACGCCCCGGGCGGGGTCGTGGTCGACAATGTCGCCGCTCCCCGCGCAACGTCATCCGGGTGCAGCAGGGACATCAGCTGCGCACCTTCGAGCTCGCGCGGCTCGTAGCCGAACCAGCGGGTGACTGACGGGCTGACGAACCGAATAAGGCCATCGCCACCAGCGATCGCGATCACATCCGAAGAATGCTGGACCAGCGCGCGGAAACGCGCTTCGTTCTCCACGGCGGCGGTCTCCGCCACGAGCCGCGCGTTCTCGCGCACAGCGGTGAGCTGGCGGAGCACGATGAGGAGCGTGACGAGCAGCGTACCCTCAGCGAGCGATGTCCAGTGCTCGCTCGAGTGGAGCAGCGCCTCGCGCACCAGTAACCCGTAACAGGCGACGAGCGCGATGTACGGCAGTGGACTAAAGGGCTGTACGCGGCCCTGCCCGACACTCGGCCCTTCTCGCGTCGGCTCGGGCGGATCGCTTGCATAGCGTTGACACGCCCACACGAGCAAGAGCGACGAGGACACGAACGCCCACCAGATCAACCGGCTCCAGCCGCCAGAGTGCACCAGAAGGCTCGAGAGGTCCGCACCGGCAAAGATCGCGATGCTGAGCACGAGCACGACGAACCGCGCGCGGCGCCGACGCGGGCGCAGCCAGACCGTCGTGAGTCCCAGGGCGATGGCGATGTCGCCGGCGGCGTAGGCGACGTCGAGGAACTGGCCCAATGGCGACCGCGGGGCCGACATGGTCGGGAGAACGACGAGGTACCAGACCACCAGCCCCACCGCGAGCAGGATCGTCGTCGCATCGTAGAGGAACTTGCGCCGCTCCGCCTCGATCCGTCGCGCGCGTGGCAGCGCGAGCAACGCGGCCAGCCAGCAGGGATAGAGCAGGAGCATCGGCAGGTTGACCCATGCGTCGCTCGGGTCCCTGTGCAAACCGTACGCATACGCGAGACGCGCCAACGTGCCGACGAGACCAGCGACAAATCCCAGCGCGATCAGCTCGAGCGCACGCCGCAACCCCATGTGCCCATCGCGAGGAATCCGCGACGCGGTGATCCACGTCAGCGCGATGATCCCCACGTTGATGGGCACGAACCCCGACACCAGGAGCAGCCGTCCCGCGAGGGTGTCGATTGGCATGGCGCCCAGATACAGAGCGTACCATGCGGCATACGCCGTCACGCCGACTGCCAGCAGATTGGCGGAGTCGCGTAGCCAGCGGCGCACCTTGAGGGCCATACGGTGGAGGACGCGCGCGGCCCACTAAGGGAAACGGTTTTGCTGAAACGAGTTAGGAGCCGCGGGCGCTGAAGCGCCCAGGAGGGTAGATCTCCAGAGAGTAGAAAGTAGACCGGGCGGTTCTTGTCTACTTTCTACTCTCTGTACGTCTACTCTTCTCGGGCGCGCAGCGCCCGCAGCCCCAGACCCGCGTTAGCCGTCAAACATGACAGTGGTCGAGCCCACGCTTCTCGAGGTATCGCTGGTGGTACTCCTCCGCCTCGTAGAATGGCGGCGCGGGCTCAACGGTCGTCACGATCGGCCGGTGGTGGCGTCCACTGGCCTCGAGCGCGGCGACCGCGGCACGTGCTGCTCGCTCTTGCTCGGGTGAGGTGTAAAAGATCACCGACCGATACTGCGTGCCGACGTCAGGCCCCTGTCGATTCAGCGTCGTTGGGTTGTGGTTCTCGAAGAACACGCGCAGCAGCTCATCGTACGAAACCCGCGACGGATCGAACGTCACCTCTACGACTTCGGCGTGCCCCGTGCGATCGGTGCAGACTTGCTCGTACGTGGGGTTCGGGACCGATCCGCCGGCGTAGCCGGATCGCGCGTTCAGTACTCCGGGAACGGAGCGAAAGAGTGCTTCGACTCCCCAGAAGCACCCCGCACCGAAGAGTGCCATTTCAGCCCGCGCGCTGCCGGCGACCGCCGCGCCGCTCGAACCTGATGCTTGCTTCGCTTCTGCCATTATGCGTTTACACCTCGTGTGGGGAGGAAAAGTTGGCGCGTTCGCGGGCCGTCACTGGAAGCGCGACCCCTCCGAAGGACCCAACAGTCACGCCGGCACGGGCGCCGGACCACGACGCAGCCGGATCCCGCAGGTCGCGAGCATGATGCCGGAGATCCCGGCATACACTCCAAGCGCCCACGCGACACTGTCGGGACCTGCGTCCTGATACTGCAGGACCACTAGCCCCAGCGCGACGCCAACAGCGCCGCTGAGCGCGAGCAGCCACTCGCGAGTCGGATGATGGACGTGGACAGCCGCCGTGATGCGAAAGACGCCGGCGGTGGTGCTCCACGCAGCGACGAGTGGGACGAGCAGTTGGGGCGCATCGTGTCTGACGAACAGTGCTGTCAGACCGACAACGACGCCGAGTGCACCTTCGATCACAAAGAGCGAGGACCGCATGTCGGTCCCGCTTGCCCGTGTGCCGGACGCGACGGCGACCGCGCCGTCCGTCAGCGCATACACCCCCACCAGAGTGCCGAGTGCCGCGACCGTCACCGCCGGCATCACGAACGCGAGTATCGCCAACGCGATGCCGACCGCACCGCGCACGATGATTGCCCACGCGAACTGGACTCGAGGGGAGGCGGACATAGGTGGGTCCCTCCGATAGCGGCGGCTCTTTCCCGGGCGCGCCCAACCGCCACAAAAAGCAACGTAGTCGCTGGCCACCCATTGCGTCCAGCCGCTTCCCACGGCGCGATGCGGTAGAGGATGCTAGCTTGTCTGACGCAACGAGTTGCCCTGCGCACGCGGCGTTGCCCGGACCAGCGTTGGGCCTCGTCCTCACAATCCCCATCCCGATCCCGCACCAAACGTTAAGTATGCCTTTGACTTCTCCCCCGCGCGCTCCGCGCCAGCCGAGACGCGCGCGCCGCTTGTGGCGATCGCTGGGCTTGGCACTGCTCGCTTGTCCAGCGGTCGTTGCCGCTCAGACGGGGGACGGGCTGCCGCTCAAACACACACCGCAGCCGACACAGCCCGCGATCACTGCCGCCGACCTCGAGACGAGGCTCTACATCTACGCTGACGATTCGATGGCTGGCCGTCGGGCCGGCACACCGGGCGACCTCAAAGCGACGGCGTACATTGCCTCCGAATTCAAGCGCCTCAAGCTCGTACCCGCGGGTGACAGCGGCACGTATTTCCAGAATGTGCCGCTCGTCACGTATGCATTTGACACTGCATTGCCGTTGGTCGTTGGAGGACGACAATTGAAGTTCAAGACAGAGTTTCTTCCAGTTAGCCGGCGCGCCTCTCAATCGATTGATGGGCTACAAGTCGTGTATGGTGGGCAGCTGTGCGACACGGCAGGGGTCCGCCTGACCGAGGCACAAGCCGCGCACAAAGTCGTGTTGTTCAACTTGCCTGCGGATCCGACGGCACGGGTGATGTGTTTGCAGCGGGGCGGTCAGAGTCCACTCCCGAAGGCGGCAGGGATCGTCGTACCCGGCCTGCAAGGGATTCCTCCGCAGGTGGTCGATTTTCTCGCGGAGCCTCAGACCGTCCTTCGGCGACCGGGCACGGACACCTCACGCGGCCCGCTCCTTCTTCTGATCACACCGGAGGCCGCGCGCGCCTTTGTCTTGCGGCCGCTCGACAGTCTTGCGGTGGGTGACGCAGGAGCAACGGTGGAGCGCGGACCGGCCTTTAGCGAAACGCCCGCGCCGGCCCGCAACGTCGTGGCGATCCTCCCGGGCAGCGATGCGAAGCTCAAGAACGAGTATGTCGCCCTCGGGGCGCACAACGATCATCTCGGCGTGACGTCGGCTGTGGATCATGATTCCATTCGTGCGTACAACCAGGCGCTCCACCAGCTCGGCGCGGTCGACCCGTTCACCCAGATCGATCCGGCAAAGGTCGCGACCATCCACATCAACGTGGATTCTCTGCACCGGCTCCGTCAGGCTCGTCGTGACTCGGTTGACAATGGAGCAGACGACGACGGCTCGGGCACGGTCGCGCTGCTCGAGATCGCCGAGAATCTCTCCGCGGACAAGCACCGGCCGAAACGCTCGATCCTCTTTGTGTCGCACACCGGGGAGGAGCTGGGCCTCTTCGGGTCCGAATATTTCACCGACCATCCCACGGTTCCACGAGATTCGATCGTCGCTCAGCTCAACATGGATATGATCGGTCGCGGCGATTCCGCAGACATTGTCGGCGGCGGGCCTCGTTACTTGCAACTGGTCGGCTCACGACGGCTGTCGACGGAGCTGGGCGACATCGTCGAATCGGTGAACAAGTCTGAGCGCGACCCGTTCGTCTTCGACTACCAATTCGATGCGAACGGACACCCCGAAAACATTTATTGCCGGAGTGACCACTACGAATACGCGCGCTACGGCATCCCGATCGTGTTCTTCACGACAGGACAACATTCCGACTACCATCAGGTGACCGATGAGCCGGAGTACATTGATTACGCCCATTTGGCCCATGTGGCGTCATTCGTGCGCGATGTCGCGGTGCAGCTCGCTGATCTCGATCACCGCCCGCTGGTGGACAAGCCAAAGCCGGATCCGCATGGAGCGTGTCGCCAGTAGTCGCCATTGAGCTCGATCCGTGCCCTGGAGGGTCGCCGCCGCTCTTGTCCTCTGTGCGGCCACCCCCGTGTGTGCTCAGCAGCAACCGCCCCCGGTCGGGTTCGGGCGAGCCGTCGGGCAGACCGCCGTCGGCGTCGTGGGATTGGGAGTCGGATTTGTTGGCACCGGGTTGGCCACTCGATGGATCGCGACACACTGGTTTCGGGCGTCCGAAGACCAGGCTTCGTCAATCGCCCTCGGGGCAGCGTATGCCGGCGCCACGCTGGGGGCGGCGGCAGGTCCTGCCATTGTAGGACCGGGTTCGAGTCCGAGTGGCACCTACTGGGGCGCCCTGGCGGGCTCGGCCGTGGGCGGCGTGGGCAGCTTCCTCCTTGTGCGCCTCAACCGCGCTGTCGACCTGGGCACCATCCCGCGCATCATATCGACCGCCGCGGTCTTCACGCTCCCGGCGATCGGGGCGACGGTAGGGTACAACCTGAGTAGGCACTGAAAAAGGCGGGATCAGGGGTCAGGGGTCAGGAAATAACGACGGCCTGCAACAACACCCGGGCGGGCAGAAGCTCGCCCCTACATGTTGCTGCGGACCCCCTCGACTGTGGATACGTCGACGGGCAAAGGAAAACGTCGGTAGAGCACCCGGAATCGCATCGTCCGAACCGACATGTAAGGGCGGCCTTCAGGCTGCCCATCCGTCGCACCCCGGGTCACACGCGCCGTTGTCGTTCCCCGACCCCTGATCCCTGTCCCAAACCCCCGACCCCAAACCCGCTTTCAGTCCCCAACTCTTGTGTTGCCCCGAGGCACAGAAGCGACTTAGCTTCCCCAACCTGCCCCTTGGTGTAACTGGCAACACGCCTGACTCTTGGAGGGTTTTCGGGACACCACGTCGGAAACGGCGTGTGTGAATGCGCTCAAATTCGGCGAACGGTGTCACATCCCAACGCCGAGCCAAGCCAGGCCAGACTATCGGCCCGGAAGGTGTAGAGACTCGACGGGCGCGACCTGACCACCGTGGGTGAAGGTCAAGACAGAGTCCGGGCCACGAACGCGCTACGGCGCGGCGGCGAAAGCCGAAGTGGTGGAGGGATCAGGAGAGTCCTGGTTCGAGCCCAGGAGGGGCAATGGCAGCGCGGTGGGTTGTCAGGCTTCGGCCGTTGTGTGAACGGAATAGACGGCCGGTCCTGACACGTCAGGGCTGGCCGTCCCATCGGCTGCTGACTTCCCGCACCATCGGCATCGCCCTGTGGCTGGGTTTCGCCTGCAGTGCATGCAAGGACACGCCAGCCGCCTTTGGTCCGTCGCGCGCGGTGGCCCGGACGCACGCTGATGATCTGTTCACAGGTCTCCAGCGACGCTTCACCAACGTGGATCGCAGCCCCGAGGCAGCGACCACGCTCGCCGTGGTCGATCGCGCGGTCTTCACGCCATTGCAGGTGTACGGCGATTCCGCACTTTGGAACGTCCTGTGGACCGACAGTATCCGCGCGATGATGCTGGCCGGACGCGTCACACACGATCGATATGTCGTCGCGAAGGTGAACGAGACGGCGGAACCGCGCGACCTCGCCGCGTCTCGCGATGAGATTCGCCTCGCTCGCGTTGGGCACGACCAGTACGAATGGTCGACGTTCGTCGACCAGGTGCTGGGCGCGGTGACGCCGGATGATATCGGGCGAGTTTTGAGTTCCGTCCTTGCCACTCCGACCGCGATGGAGGCACCGGCTCTGCATGCAGCGACGGTCGCGGTGTTTCCCAGGACGAGTGAGGTGTTGGGGAAGGCGTTCTCCGTCGACAGCCTCCAGCGCACGTATCGCGATGACGGGACAGCGCTGGTCAACCTGGTCCTCGGCCTGCACCCTGAGGGACTGCAGGCAGAGTATCCGGCGCTTGCAAAATACTTGCGTACTTATCTCAACCCCGTGCACCTGCGATCTGTCGTTCGCGACGCCGCAGGCGGGGAGTTTGTCGATCTCGATCTCGGAGCCAATCGACTCCGGCTGCGCTTTCGGAGTGATGGCGAGGGACACCTCGCGCCCATTGATGGCCCCCGCCGCACGATGCCTGACTCCGTATTGCTGGTCTCGGACTTTCACACGAAGGTCTGGCTATTCAACATCGGGATGAGTGGCCTCACGAGCGAAGTCGCGTTGACGCATACGTCGCAGTCATTGAGCGCCCAAATGACGTTCCGACAGGAACCGCATTGGCATCTGCCGCTCGCCGTCTCACACTTCGTCAGAGGGTCGCTGCGCCGGCCATTCGAGGGCAGCGGCGCCCAATACCGCGTGGCCGTATCCAGCCAGGACGGAAATCGTACGATGCTAGAGCGGGAGGGCGACGTGACCGTTCAGGAAAGCATGATCATGCGGTGGTTCGGCGGCCTCGGCGCGCACGCCTTCCGCGAGTTCTCAGGCCCCGCCGAGGTCCAGGAGAGTGCATACCTGGCTGCCGTATTCGGCGCACTGCACGACGACGTCGATGCCGCACTGATGTCGCCAGCCGCGGTCGCGGGCGAGGTAGAAGCGGGTGCGAAACGGCCGTGAACACGAGAGACCGGAGCTCGCGGTGAGAGAATCACGAGGCCCAGCGACGCTGTCGCTGGGCCTCGTGATTCGATGACTCATCGTACGGTACACGCGGAGGATTGGTCGGTGGATCAGGAGCAAAAAAAAACGCGAACGACTCAGTCGTTCGCTCACTCCTTTACCAATCTGTGACCCCTCATCCCCAGTCGCTAAGGGGGTATGCCACGCGCGCCGTCATTGGAACTCTCCGTCCTACCGAACGGCGGCGGGCAATATCCCCTTCGCGAAATCTATGCCGCACCACTTGCGTACCAGCGGGTGAGATCAGCATGGAGCTGAGGGGAGTCGAACCCCTGACCTCTGCAGTGCGATTGCAGCGCTCTCCCAACTGAGCTACAGCCCCCAGCGCTGCCAACGTAGAGACGGGTGGTGGGAAGTCAAGGTAACCAGCGGACGTCCAACGTTGCAAAAAAACAACGTCGAACGCCCGCTCGCGTACCCTACATCGTGGTGCTCTGATCGGGCGCGCGCCACCCGACACGACCCGCGTGGGGCGCACGGTACCACATACATGCCGCCATGCGGCGACACCGTGTGTGCTGATGCCACCCGCCGCCGATTGACCGATCCGCTTGCGTTGCCATCGCCCGGCCCATGACGGGGCGAGCAACGGCGGTCAATCGGAACGCGAGTGTCGAATGTGTAGGGCGGCTAGCTCGCGGCCGCCCCTCCGCCGGCTTCGGCCTCGTCGCCACGCGTCGAGCGGGAAACGCGGCTTCGATCTTCGACCACAGACTCGTTGCGTTGGGCAACAGCACGCCGTCGAGCACTGGCGCTGCGGGCGCCACCACCTTCACGGCCGATCGCCGCCATGTGCTCACGATCCCGGCTGACCGTTTCGCCGCCCTTGCGACCGGCGACACGTGCTTCATCCGCCGTCCACTCGTGAGCCGTGCCTTTTTGATGCGCGGCACGCCCGCCCTTACTGGCGATTTCTCGTTGCCGCGCACGATCCATTGACGCGAAGCCACGATTGCTCGTGCCGCTTCGTGTCTGAGCGACCCTACCCCGCCCCCCATCCATTTGCTCCACCCCGCGCTCAGTATCGGCGCTGATCCGATCCGCCATTTCCCCTCCCTCTCTGCGACTTATCGATTTTTCCGATCGCGATACCACAATTAGCCCCGCAAAAGCGAGACCAAACTCATGCTCACCACGCTGGCCGCTAGCGTCTCACACCGCCTGGCCACGTGGCTACCCCCAGCCTGTACGCCGACTCGACAGCACTGGGCCTGGGGAACACGTGGCGGCAAATGCTGCGCCAACGCCGCAGCGATGAATAAATCCGCCACCAACCGGTGTCCTCTCGCGTAGCCCTGCGTGTGGAATCGACCCTGACGATCCGCATCGTACCGGTGCTTCATGTGCGCGATCGTGCGAGGCCGAGGCTCGCAACGTTCTCTTGCTGATATAATCGGCGCGCATGCGCGACGCGAGTCGTACGGGAAGATCGGCTGTCCACGACAGAATGCCGAGGCCCGTCGGGTGCCCCCATAGGAGGTCGGGACCCCACCAAGCGCCGTTATATTCCTCGCCCATGTCGCTCGCGGTGCGCTTTCTCGGAACGGCGGCATCCAGGCCGACGGTCGAGCGCAACGTATCGGCTATCGCTGTTGTACGTGACGGCGAGACGCTCATGTTCGATTGCGGCGAAGGGACCCAGCGCCAGATGATGCGCTACGGTATCTCGTTCGTGCTTGGCGACATTTTTTTCACGCACTTTCACACCGATCACGTACTTGGCGTGATTGGTCTCCTGCGCACGATGCAACTGCAGGGCCGCACCGAGGTCTTGCGGGTGTGGGGACCGCGAGGTGCGACCAAGGTCCTACATCGCGCCGAGGTCTTCAATAGCGATCGGCTCGGGTACCCCGTGTCCATTACCGAGCTCGAGCCCGGGACACCGGTGCCGCGTGCCGGGTACGCGATCCTCCCATTCCCTGTGTCACACCAAGGTGCAGCGGCCGTTGGCTACGCCCTCGTCGAAGAGATCCGGCGCGGTCGATTCCATCCTGAACGAGCCCGCGAGATAGGCATCCCGGAAGGCCCCCTCTGGGGCCAACTCCACAAGGGGCAGCCCGTAACCCTGCCAGATGGACGGGTCATCGATCCGGGACTTTTGGTCGGCCCATCGCGCCCCGGTCGACGGGTGGTCATCACCGGAGACACGCGTCCCTGCGATACCACTATCGAAGTCGCGACGGGGGCCGACCTCCTGGTGCACGAAGCCACTTTTTCCGAAGAGGAGGCCGCGCGCGCCGTCGAGACGGGGCACTCCACGGCCCGGGAGGCGGCCGTCGTCGCCGCGCGGGCCGGCGTCCGCCAACTCGTGCTTACCCACCTCTCGGCCCGCTACACCCGCGACACCTCCGACCTCGAACGCGACGCGCGCGCGATTTTTCCGGAGACCCTGATCGCCCGCGACGGAATGGAGATCGAGGTGGAGTTTGGGGATGAAACAGACGCTGGACGCTAAGACGCTAGACGCTAGAACAAACCTCGAGGCCAGCTGCGGCGCATCCCGCTAGCCTCGAGGTTTCTTCTCTAACGTCTAATGTCCAACGTCCAGCGTCTCACGCCGTCACTCGCGGATCTATCGGCTGCCGCCCGGCGAATCCGGCGTCTACCTCGTGCCAGTAGTGCACCGCGGGTTCACCCAGACGCCAGCACAGAAAAACGGTCCGGCCCTCGTGCTGCGCCGGGAAGTCGACCAGGCCCTGCACGTAGTCCTTGAACTCGACGCCCAGCGCCGCCAACTCGCGCTGGAAGTGCTCCATCTCCGCGGCGAGTACCGCCACTTCGCGCTCGAGCTCCGCGGCACGCGGGTCGGGCGACCCCACGGTGTTCGACACCGAGACCAGCTCGAACTCGCGGACCCTGGACTGCCAGCGAGCAAATTGGACGACGATGTCTTCGACGATGCGGCGAACCAGTGGCAGCGTGTTGTTCGCCATCTCCGGCGTGAAGTATTTCGGCATGGCTAGCGCCTCTCTTCCGCTGCGCGTTCCTCGAGCCGGCGGCGGCGGCGCTCTTGAGCCGCCGCATAGCGCCGCACTTCCTCCGTCGTCTCCGGGACGAGAGGCGGGACTTCGATCGGCCGACCGTTGCGGTCCACCGCGACGAAGGTCAGATACGCCGAATTGGTATGGCGCCGGCGCCCGGTGATCAGATCTTCCGCTTCGACGCGGACGCCCACCTCCATCGACGTGCGCCCCGCGAAATTCACGCTGCCCTTCATCACGACGAGGTCACCCAGGTGGATCGGCTCGCGGAAATCCACTCGGTCGATCGATGCCGTGACACATGCCGATCGCGCGTGGCGAAACGCCGAGATCGCGGCCGTCTTGTCCATCATCCCGAGTATCACGCCGCCAAACACGTGACCCAGCAAGTTGGCGTTTTGAGGCATCATGAGCTCGGACGTCTCGTGCTGGGACTCACGAACAGCGCGTGGCCGGAGGTGCGAATCTGACATGAATCGTGCGCGTACGCGAAAATCAGTGACGAGACGCCGCGGGTCCGCGGCGTCCATGAGCGACGGTGCGCTGCGAGGTTCGGTCACCAACCGGGGCACGGTGGGTGCCACCCATACCATGTGAATGAGCCGTTCGTGTCGCAAGAGACACGAATGCGACCCTGTGACGGCGATCGTGACGAGGAGGGATCGGGAACGCCACGCTGCGCGCATCCTCGCCGTAGAGCGCGGACTCGTCGAACGCTCGAACGAGCGCACGACGAGTCACTGAATCCACAGGAGGGGCGTCGAGCCAGTAAATGCGTCGCGTGGGGGCCGGAAAACGGCCTACCCGCCATTCGCGGCGCACCGTGTCACGCCGGCCGCCAGCCGCGCCAATTCGGCGCAGCACCAGGACAACGCCCTGCCCCTGCTCGGGTCCACCCGCCGTGTCATACCTGGCTACGATCTCGATGCCCGATCGAGGCGTCCAGTGATCGCTCGCCGAATCGGCACCTCCCAAGGGCAATGTCGCTCGTTCGGCCACCCACCACGGTGAGTCGGCGCCCTCCGCCAACCGGATCGGCGGCACCGGGAAGGTCAGACCTTCGCCGCTCCCGGTCCCTCGAGCGAAGAATTGAACGGCGGGATCCCGATCGACATCGAGGATCGAGAAGGACAAGGGGTCGAACACGAATCCGTCCAGGGCGGCGGCGGCCCGCCCCGCCCGTTCGTCACCCGCTGCCTTGGCCGCTCGGACGGAGTCGACTGCGGCGGCGAACGCGCGGCGCCCTCGCGCCACTGCCGTGTCCCCGACGACGGGCCCGAACATGCCCCGGAGAGTAGTCGCCTTGGCGGCTCGCAAGTCCACGACCCCGCGGCGTACGGTCTCGCGCTCCGTTGCGCTGATCTCCCCGGTGTCCGGCGACGTCCCGTGAAACCGCTTCGTCGACGATGCGCCGTGGTACTCGTACGAGACAAAGGGGCCGTGCACGTCGATGATGTCGACCTCCCCCGTCACCGATGTGGTCGGGTCTTCGGCCGCCTCCGCATCCGGGGCCAGCGGCGCGTCGTGCGGATGCGCCCGCGCATAGCTGCGGGCCGCCATGGCGACGGTCGAATCCCTGAACACCGGCTCGGAGTCACCCGTCAGCAGATCCCGCCGATAAATGCGCTGCGTCGTAAACACGGCGTCGTAGAACGAATGGTCTTCGTCCGCGACGTACAGCTCGTAGAAGCGCCCAGCGTAGCGTGCCAATAGGAGCGGTGAGCCGCGAACCCGGACCCCCTGGGGGCCCGTCGTCACCCAGAAGGTGGAATCGCCGGCCGCGAGCAGGAAATCCATTGACGGCGGTGGCGCAGGCGCCTGTGCGACATGTCTCGCGCCGCACGCGAGTCCAGACACCAACATCAATGCGCCGATCACCGTCGCTGACGACCGATGCAGGTCGAGTCCGGCACCCGGCCCGCGACGTCGCACCGTTCCTCGGGACGCTTCGTGACGCATCACGAGGGAATATAGTCTTCGTTGGTTAGATTTCGCGGTTTTCAAGACGCACTCTGCGTCAGCCGTCCCCTTGCTCACTGTCGTCGTGCCACCCTTGCCGCTCGCTCCACGATTGCGACGTACTGTCGCGCTGACGGCGTTTGCTCTCTGGGCGTGCAGCGCCCCGGCCGACACCACCGCCTCCGCGCATGGCGGTGCCAGTGCGGCGACGCCACCGGCGACAGTCGCGTCGCCAACGCTCTCGTCTGCCGCAATTGCGCGCACAGCGCCCGGCCGCGGGCTCCGCGCGCACAGGGCTGCGGGCGACTCTGCACCGAGTGTGCTGCGCGGGCTATACGTCAATCGCTTCGCGGCGCAGAGTCCGCGAAAAATGCGTTCGCTGATCGAGTTGGCTGATTCGACCGAGATCAATGCGTTCGTTATCGACATCAAGGACGAATTCGGTGTCAACTACGTGTCCCCCGATACTCTCATCCGACGAAATGCCGGCCGCGCAGGCACAATTCCGGACCTGCCCGGCCTCCTCGACACTTTGCATGCGCACCACATTGCCGCCATCGCGCGCATCGTGGTCTTCAAGGACTCCGTCGCGGCACGTCTCAATCCGACGTGGACAATCCGGAAGACCGACGGGTCGCCCTGGCGGGACAAGAAAGGGTTGACGTGGGTGAACCCCTACGACCGCGCACTCTGGGAGTATGACCTGCGCACTGCGGAAGAAGTCGGCCGCCTCGGCTTCGATGAGATTCAGTTCGATTACATCCGCTTCCCCGAGCCATACAAGAGCCTTCCGACGCAGGTGTTCCCGGGCGCGCACGACGGGACGAAGGCCGCCGTCCTGGCCGAGTTCCTCAAAACGGCGCACGATCGCCTGCACAAACTCGGTGTCCGGACGACCGCCGACATCTTTGGCATGGTGGCGAGCGTCGCGGGCACGTTGGAAGTCGGGCAGCAGTGGGAGACCCTCGCGCCCACCGTCGATGTGCTACTGCCGATGGTCTATCCGTCACACTATCCGCCCGGATCGTTCAACCTGCCCCACCCGAACGGCGACCCATACAAGGTGGTTCATGCCGCCATCCTGTCCGCGCACCGGCGTGACGCCACGTTGGGCCTGACTGGCCAGCAGGTTCGACCCTGGCTCCAAGCTTTCACCCTTGGGACGCCGCGTTACGGACCTACCGAGGTCCTCGCCCAAAAGCGTGCCGTCTACGACGCCGGCTATCAGGGATGGGTCCTCTGGAACCCAGGCTCGCAGTACGGAGCGGTGCTGGGCGCGCTGGAGCGGAAAGGTGCTAACGGCGGGACCAGGGATCAGGGACCAGGGGTCGGGGAATCCACCACCAAATCGGTCAACAATCCGAAACCACCGGCCTAGGCGTTAGTTCGCTGACCCCTGACCCCTGACCCCTGACCGCTGGCCGCTGATCCCGCTGTTGGCCCGCTCACATCTTCGCGCTGACAGTCAGCGTGAGACGGAGCGGCAGGCCCGGTGTCAGGAAGGGCACGACCTGCGGATTCGCCGGCGGGTTGTTCTCCCCGTAGGCCCCCAGAGAATTGGCGGCTTCGATACCGTACGTGTAGTAGCTGCGGTTCAAGAGGTTCTGGACGTCGAGCTCGACGCCGAACCGTCGATACGCGACGCGCCCGCTGAGTCCTGCCACTGTGTAGCCCGGCACTTCGGGGCGCTGGTTGGACTCATCGCCCTGGAGATACTGCCCAGAGTAGCCCCGGACATCTCCCAGCACATCGACGAGCACTCGGCCGACGAGGCGAGTCCAGCCCACACCTATTCGGGCCCGGTGCAGCGGCGACGACGGGAAGATGTCGCCCGGCCGGGTCGGGCGCGGCGCGGTGTCGGCAGTCGCGATTTGGACCGTACTCTGATACGTCGCCGCGACGTAGCTGTATGAGGCGAAGAGCCTGAAGTGCGCTGGAAGCCCGACCTGCCCCGACGCCTCGACGCCCGCTCGCCGCGTGCGCGGCACGTTCACGAAGTACACCTGCGTCAGATTCGGCGATGCGAACTGGATGTCGTTCAAGACATTGGCCCAGAACAGATCCACATCGAGGTGCGTACGGTCGGCGAGATCGACATCCAGCCCGCCCTCAAAGTCCTGAGTTGAGACAGGCTCGAGATGCGGGTCGGAGCCGAGCGCCGATGGCAGCGAGCACGGCGCCGTCGGGCTCGCACACGCCAACTCGAGCGCCGCAGGCGCACGAAACCCACTCTTGAACGCCGCATACATCTTGAGATCGTTGGTGAGGCGATAGGTCGCCCCGATCTCGGGCGAGAACCGGTGGTAGGAGTTGGTCCCGTCGTTGGCGGCGTTGAGGTCGTCGACGAAGGGGATGTGCACATAGTCCGCTCGAACGCCCGCAGTGACATCGAAGGCGGGCGACACCGTCACGATCGCCTGTGCGTAGGCGGCGGCATTCTCCTGACGGACATTGGCGAGCGTCGCGATGGAGTCCGGCTGGCCACCGCCGACGTTGACGAGACGGAAATGCACGTTGTCGCGCTCGTACTCCACCCCCGCGGTCAAACCCACCGGTACAGCGCCGATCAGGAACGGGCGCGTCCACTCGGCCGTGAGTCCACCCGACCCGTTGGTGATGAACCCGTCCGTGTTTGGCGGCGGTACGTTGGCGTTGAATTGCTCGAAGTTGTTGCGGCGCACGAACGCCGTGCCGCGCACAATGCCGCCAGCGACTGACCTGATCGCGCGGAGATTCAGCGCGTATGCCTCGGGCGCGAAGAAATCGCCCGGGGTGTAGTTGATGCGAGGATCGATCGCCAGGTAGCTCCCCGGGAGTGATCCGGCCTCGTACACCCGGTCATGCCCGTACATGATGCTGAGCGCCACGTCGCCGGTATCGCCCGATGCGCCCCAGCGGTGCCCGACGGTCGCAAACACATTTCGCGTGTTGGACGAGGTGCCTTGACGCCACCCGGTGCCGTTCATCCCAGTCGCGGCGACGTAGCCGTCGAGCACCCCGGTCCTGCCACCCGCGGTGACCGTCGCGATCTGCTCCCCGAACGATCCCGCCCCCAGCTCGACAGACGCTTCCGGGGTGTCCTGACCACGCCGGGTCGTCAGCAGGATGGTTCCACCGAGAGAGTTGCGGCCGAACAACACGTTCGATCCTCTGACCAGCGTCGCGCGATCGACCGCCGCCATTGGCAGCAAATCGAAGTTCACTTCCTGCGCATCAGGTTCGTTGATACGCATGCCATCGAGGAACACGCTGACGCCCTGTGGCGAGCCCACGACCGGCGAGACCGTAAAGCCGCGCACCTCGAGCTCAGGCTGCAGCGGACTGCCTTGATCATCGTACATGTTGACGCCCGGCAGGTTCTGCAGCCCTTGAGCGAGCGACCCGGGACCGGCCAGCGTATGTGACAGATCCACATGCTCGACCTGCGTGGGCGAGCGCTCATTGACGTCGGACAGCCGCGTACCTGTCACGACGACAGCGGACAGGCGCCGCGTCGCCCGGCGTAGCGAGTCGGCGCGCGCGCTGTCGCGGCGCGTCGAATCGGCTGCGCTACCGGCCTGTGGCTGTTGGGCACCGCCGGCCGCGACCGCCAGGAGCATGGCCGTCGCGACCGCGACGGCGACCGCAGTTGGAGGGCGCAGGGAGGCTATGCGATCTCCACTCCCGACCATCGCTCGATCATCTGAACGGCTTCCACATGATCCGCCGCCTCCCCCAACTCTGCGTGCGAGAGTCGCATCATCTCGGCTGCGAGCTGCACGACCGGCGAGGGAATCTTCTGGTCCCGGAGAAAAGCGGCGGCGATCGCCACATCCTTGTCGAGCAGCGCCAGCCGAAATGTGCGAGGAAATGCTCGTGTCAGAACGCGCTGCGGGATGAGATTCATGGTTGCATTTGACCGACCACTCGACGCGTTGATCACGTCGAGGGCAACCTGGGGCGCGACTCCCGCCTTGCGAAGCCCTGCCAACCCTTCAGCCGCCGACCAGATCGCCACGGCGAGGAGTGCGTTGTTCACTGCCTTGACCGCGTCGCCCGCACCAACGGGCCCACAGTGAATGATCTTGCTGCCAAACGTGGACAGCACGGGGCGAACCCGCTCGACCACCGCGGCGTCCCCGCCGCACATGATCGTCAACGTCCCCTGCTCAGCCCCACTCGTTCCACCGCTGACCGGCGCGTCGATGTACGCAATCCCTCGCTCGGCCAGATCAGCCGCAATCTTGCGCGACGTGGGTGGATCGCCGGAGGTACAATCGACCCAGACCGCGTGCGGCGCGACATTGTATGGCAGCGTCGGGTTGTCCGCGAGCAGCGCAACGACATCGGCCGACGTCGAGAGGCATGTAATGACCACGTCCGCGCGCTGCGCAGCTTCCCCCGCTGTCGCCGCGATACGGGTCGGTACGCCGGCGGGAACGGTAGCCTCGAATTGTTGGGCACGGCCGGGGGTACGATTCCAGACCGTGAGCTCGAGTCCCGCCGCGGCGACACGGTGCGCCATGCGTCCACCAATGTCCCCCAAGCCGAGAAATGCGATTCGTGTCATGCCGCAAAAATACGGCAACGATCGGCGAATATGCATTAGGGCTTGTGGATCGCCGCGACACCGCACCGTCCGCACGGACCCTGCGACGACAAACCGGCGCCGTTACCGCGCGTAAATTTGGGGCATGCCCCGTCGTAACATCGTGTTTCTGCTCATTGCGAGCATCGCCGCGGCCTTTTGTGTCCGCCTTGGCGTTTGGCAGCTCCAGCGGCTCGCAACGCGGCGTTCGCACAACGCAGTCGTCTCGTCCCGCCTCGACGAGCCGGCCATGTCGGTGTCAGCCGTGCCGCATGACACGGGCGAACGCCGCTATCGGCGCGTGCGACTCGCGGGTACGCTCGACTTCTCGCATGAGCTCGTGCTGATCGACCGAGTCCGGGACGGCGCACCGGGTGTCAACCTCATTACGCCGATGCACCCCGATTCCGGTCTCCTCGGTGACACGCTTGTGCTCGTGGATCGCGGGTGGGTCTACGCTGCGGACGGCATGTCGGTCGACGATGCCCAGTGGCAGGAACCAGCCCATTTGACAGGCGCCGGCTACCTCGTCGCGCTGACACCGGGCCCGGGCCCAGCGACCCTATCGACATTGGGTCATCCGAATATGTACCGATGGCTCGACCGCGCTGCCATTGGGGGACGCCTCGGGCAGCCGGTCGCCGACTACCTCGTCGTGTTGCAGAGCGGCGAGAACCCGCCCGTCATGGAGGCTGGAAGCGGAACCCGCGCATTACGCGCCCCAGCCCGCCTCCCGGCTCCGCCGCTCGATGAGGGCCCGCACATGAACTATGCAATCCAGTGGTTTTCCTTCGCCATCACCATTATTGTCGGCACGTGGTACGCACTATTCATCGCGCCCCGGCAACGCGACGTTGTCGTGCCAGCTAGAACAGCGTGAGCTGGTCTCCCATCCGCTCGGGTGGAACTGGCGACTGTCCCAACAGTTGCTGGAGCATCCGTGCCGACGCCGGGGCGTGACCCGCGAAGAAGTTGCTCATGTACGCGTACACCGTCTTCACGCGATCCTGCAGCCGGCGGATCGCGTCGGCCCACACGGCGAGATCTCGCGACCGATCGACCTGTAGTCGCGAGTGGTCCACAAGGTCACGGTCGGGGCCCAACCATTTTACGTACGCGAAGTCCGCGGTCGGGCGCTCGACGAGCGACAGAGTCACCCGCCGCGGGATGAACCGCGTATCCGTGAGCGCAAGCGCGACGTTGTGCTCGGCCAAGAGCGCCAGGACACCATTGTGGATCCATCCACGGTGGCGAAACTCGACGGCGAACGCGAGATCGCGCGGCAGGTGCGGCAGCAACGCAGCCAACGCCGGCAATTCCGACGGCGCGAATTCGGGTGCGAACTGGAGGAGAATGGGCCCGAGCTTGGGTCCGAGGATGCGGGCACGATCAAAGAATACCGCCGCCAACTCCTCGACTCCGCGCAGCCGATGCTCGTGAGTCACTTCCTGCGGCATTCTTGAGCGCGAAGGTAAAGCCCGCCGGGACCTGCGCCGCCCAATTGCGGACCGTGCTCGGCGATGGCACGGCGTAGAACGTCGCATTGATCTCCACCGTATCGAACGCCCGTGCGTACACGGCGAGAAACGACGCCTGCCGCGTTTCGACCGGATAGAACGGTCCTTGCCATGCCGCATAGTTCCAGCCCTGAGCACCTATCCGAACCAGCCCCGCTTCCGCGCGGGTGGACCCGCTCGCCGACTGCGACCGAGGGGATGGTGAGGCCATGGGCACAGTATATGGGGCGGCGGCGGCGGAGGTGAGGGTAGGAGGGACTAGACGGTCGACGTTCGACGTTCGAACCAACCGCGAGGGCCAGCTGGGTGCACCCGGCCAGCCCTCCCGGTTTGTTCCAGCGTGCAGCGTCCAGACTTGAGCGTCGAACGTCGAACGTCGAACGTCGAACTAACGTCCCACCCTATCTATACGTTTCGAAAAACCCCGTCCCTTCGCCCGACAACGGGACGCCGCCGAAGCGCCCGGAAATCCGCGCCAGCCCTTTCATTTGCACGAAGTACGGGTGCACGAGCCGACGAGCCGCGTCGGTGGCGCCACGCTCGATGAGCGGTCTCCGGGTATCGGTCGCGACTGCGTCTTCTACCGTCAGATCCACGCGCAGGGTGTCGCCACCCCTGACGTCGGCCAGCTGCGCCGCGGATGGCACGCGCAGTGACCGGCCGTCCACCATGATCGTGCGGTGGTCCGTGTAGGAGATCGCTGGTGGGCGAAAGACCGCGCGAAAGCCGAGGGAGTCCACCAGGTATACGAACAGCGGTGAGTTCGCGCCCAAAGAGTCGGGCGGTTGGACGCGACCAAAAAGCAGCGCATAAGTCCCAGCCCGAGCCGCTCCCCATTCCCACGTGACGCCGCGCCAGACGCCCCAATTGTGGTCGTGGTATGCCTGGGCCGCATCGAACCGAGTACAATGCGCGCCGACACAGATGCGCCCGGTCCCATCCGCCTTGAGTGCTGGCACTGTATAGCCGGAGGCAAAGTCTCCGGTCTCAATGTCGACGCCGGGGAAGTACGCCCGCGGTGCGGGCGTGATGGTGAGGTCGACATCGACATTGGCGCCCGCCGCGTCGCGGGCGCGTGCGCGCACCGCGTAGCGGCCATCGCTCAGCAGATGCACAGACGACGGACCGATCTGGAGATCCGGCGAGGACGTCGAAAAGTGAATGGCCGCGGGCGCCGCGGTCGCGACGTAGCGCTGCTCTCGCGCGGATGCGCTGGCCGCCGGGGCAGTGTGCGTCGTCACGAGAACTTGCCCGCCCCACTTCCCGCTTCCGACCGCGCCTCCGAGAATGAACGAGATGAATACCCATTCCCGACGGTCGGCTGAGACGATATTGAAGTAGTGCCATTCGCCCCAACTCTGTGGATTGGCGATGCCCGCGGGCGGCACGTGAAAATGGTCGATATTCGCCTCTAACTCGGCCGGCGTTGGATCAGCCCACCGGCGGTCCCCAGCATCGTCTTGCCACACGCCCGCTGCGAGGTCCGGCGCCGCACCTACAGCAGCCGTTGCGGATGGAAGTTCGCCGAGCACTCGGACAGGCCGCTCCACTCCGTCACGGGTCGTGAGATACAGCAGCTTCTCATCGCTCTGCGGCGCCACGGCGCGCACGAATGCAGCGAGTCGAGGTGATGCGAGCAATTGAAGAGCGACAAACCGTGCGTTGGGAATCGAGAAGAACATGCCGCCGAGGCCGCCCGTCTTCATCACTTCCATGTCGATTCCGTCGGGCAGCACTGTGACATTGCCGCCGCCGACCAATCGCTCGTCCTGTGCCTGGGTCACCATCGCTCCGCCAATCGCGAGCAGCACAATCATGACGGCTACACCCAGGCCGAACCCAATGAAGAGCAGCGCGGAGCGCCACGGCCTGTACAGGAAGTTGCGAATGGCCAGGAGGATCAACATGCAGACCGTCGCACGCCGGTCCCGGATTCGCCGACGATCTCTCCATCACGCATGTGGATCACCCGTTGAGCTGCGGCCGCCAACTCGTCGTCGTGGGTTACGACCACGATGGTCGTCCCATTGGTATGCAACTGGCGAAAGAGCTCGATGATTTGTGCCCCGGTGTTTGCATCGAGCTCGCCGGTCGGCTCATCGGCCAAGAGGAGCCCGGGCCGGTTCGCCAACGCGCGTGCGATGGCGACTCGTTGCTGCTCGCCGCCGGAGAGCTGCGCTGGCCGATGGCGCGCGCGCTCCGAGAGACCGACGTAGGCCAACAGCTCCTCCGCACGCGCGATGCGTTCCGCAGCTTTGACCCCTGCCTCGGCCAGCGGCAGTTCAATGTTTTCCCGAGCCGTCAGCGTGGCGAGCAGATAGAAGCGCTGAAACACGAAGCCGATGTTTTGCAGGCGGAAGAGCGTCGCTTGCCGGTCCGGCAGCGCGCCGACGTCCCGTCCGCGAAAGAGTACCTCGCCAGCTGTTGGTCGGTCGATGACTCCCAGGAGGTTGAGTAGCGTCGACTTTCCACACCCGGACGGTCCGACGATGGCCACGTACTCGTTGGAGCCGATCTGCAGCGACAGGCCGCGCACCGCGCGGACCACCTCGTGTCCCATCCGGTATTCGCGTCGCAGGTTGCGCACCTCGACGATCACACCGTCCGAGGGATCGTCCACGCGCGACGGCGCGAGCGGTCTCGATCGGCCGAAGGCCTTCATACGATCGCTTCGCGGCGGAGCGTGGCCGCGATCGGGAGCGCTGACGCACGCCACGCGGGATACGCACCCGCGAGCACGCCGGCGGTCACGAGTAGCGCCAGTGTGCGCCAGGCATCCACCGGCTGGAAAAGAAAGAAATGGAACGCGGCGGGCAGTCCCGGGAAATCGGAGAGGATGGTGTTGAGGTATCTGGCCGTCACGAGGCCCAAGCCAAGGCCGAGAACGGTGCCCGACAACGCCAGGGCGAGCGCCTCGATCACGATCTGGATCACGACACGCGCGCGGCGTACACCGATGGCACGCATGACGGCGATCTCGCCGAGGCGTTCGTTCACCGAGACCGTGACGAGGGTCGTGACGAGGAGGAAGCCGACGGTGAAGCTGACCGCCCCCAGGATGACCGCTAGTTGCCCGAAGTAGCCCAGTCGTTCGTCGACTTGTCGCAGGGCCGCAGGCGTCGACAACGTGGACACACGTGGGAAGGCGCGATCCACCCACGCCGCCACAGAATCGGCGTTCACCGAGTCGCGCACCTTCGCGAGAAACAGCGATGCCCGGTCGGCGCGCGATGGACCGCCCATGGCCTGCAGCGTCCCGATGGGCACGGCCATCACCGGCTCGTCCGCCGCCGTGTAGAAGAACCGGCCGACGCCGACGAGGACCACGCGTCGTTGCCCGGCGTATGTCCGCAGCTGGGGGTCCAAACCCGTCGCCACGTCCAGTGTGTCGCCGAGTCGCGCATGTGCGTGCGCGAGAAACGCGGCATTGACCACGACCCGATCCGTCCCGCTAAGCGGGTTCCCCTGCTCGAGCTGATAATCCGCCTGCGTCGCGGGGTCCAGCCCCACACCGAACGAGGTCATGCCGGCTCGGCTGCCGAGCAGGTGAATCTGTGCACCGAGTACCGGCGTGACGCTCGCGATATCGCGGTTCGCCCGCAGGGCCGCAAGGATCTCGCTCGCACTACCGATTGTCGCCTCAGTGTCCATAGGCAGCGTGCCCTTGGGCGCGATGCGCAGATCGAACCCCTGCACCAACAAGAACCGGCGGAATGACTCGCGCATCCCGGTCGCCAGCATGACCATGTCGAGCAAGAGCGCCGCCGCGACTGCCACGCCGACGACTGCAAGCGCCGTCCGAGCCGAGTGACGGCGCAGCGAAGTGATCGCGAGCGTTCCGATCATCGACCAAAGAGCGCGAGTGGCGGCGTACGAGCGAGCCTCGCGCTCGCCACGAATCCCGCGACGAGTCCCAGAATCACGGCCAGTGAGACTGCCACGCCGACGATGTCCGGGGTGACCAGAGCGAAGGCGAGCTGCGTCCGGTACACCCCGCGGTAGTGCCAGTTGATGAAGAGCGTCGTCACCCATCCGACCCCGACACCGACAGCGCTCCCCAGCAGCGCGATGCATGCCGCCTCCATGACGATGGAGGCAACGACGGACACACGAGAAATGCCGATCAGACGCAGCGCCGCGACATTGTGCCGGCGCTCATCGACCCTCAAGATCAGCAGGCACACCAGAAAAATCGCGCTCGCCACCACAGTGATCACAGCGATCGCTCTATGAAATCGACTGACCACCTGGAATGTTTTCGACGTCCGAACGGCAACGTCTGCAGATCGGTATGCGTGGAACCCGAATGCTTCGTCGTTGATCGCGGCCAGGGCCCGACTCGTGGCGCCGCCGCCGGCTGTTCGAATCGCGAACCGGTCAACCTGGTCGGTGGCGTTTGTCAGTCGCTGGAGCTGCGTGAGATGGACTCGGACGCGGTACTCGTCGCGAGCCACGTCTGACGGGTCAGTGCCCGGCTGGACGATGGCGCCGATGACGACCGTATCACCTCGTCCGGCCGCTGCATCCCCTGGCTGCCCCGCAATGACGACCCGATCGCCCACTCGCAGGTGCGCGTCGGCCGCTAGGCGCGTGTCGATCGCAATTGTTCGCGGAGGTCCGCCTGTTTGTACGAGCCACGCGAGCGCCAGCGCCGTCAGCATGCTTCGAGGGCCGTCAGCATGGCTCGAAAGATAGAACAGGCGCATCCCTGCTCTGTGCCTACTTTCTACTTTCTGTGCCGCTACTCTCTGGGTCGCTTTCGCGCCCGCCGCCCGCTCTAGTCGGCGCGCCCGCTGGTGATCTGCCGTGCGCCATCGAGGATTTCGTGGCCGGCTTCCGGGACGGCGCGCGACAACGACCCGAGGGTTTGCGAGCCGCGGCGGACCAGGAGCAGGCCGCCGATCATCTCGACGGCGCCCGTGATGAGGGCCGCGATCCACACCTTGCCGACTACGAGCGTCAGCGCGGCTGCGACACCGATAGTCAGCGCGGATAGGGCGACGGCGCCAGCGCCGAATGCCACTCGCGAATAGTGTCGCGCCTCGGATGGTGACATGCAGCTTGTCTGTCATCTCGAGCTTGGCCAGCCGAATCTCGTTCCCGGCGAGCCGTCTCGAATCATCGGTCAGCCGGCGCACGAGATCGACGAGGGTCGCCGGTGTGCCAGCCGCCTGCTCAATGGGTAGGTCGCTACCTGTCACGATCATCCCTCGTCGACGCCAGACGACTTTGGCAGGCAAACATTGTTCCCGGCCGCTGGGCGCTGGGCGCGCACCAGCAGGACCGGCACCAGGGACCGGTGACGCACTTCGTTCGCAACGCTTCCCCGCCAGAGGTCCGCGAGAAAGCGATGCCCGTGCGTTGACATCGCGATGAGAGCGCAATCCTCCCGCTCGGCGGCGGCAGCGATCTCAGCTGCGGGATCGCCTGTGGCCAGTACGGCCTCGGCGGAAAACCCCTCGCCGGCGAGTTGCGCCACGAGTCGATCGAGATATTCCCGATCCTCGCGGATCTCTTGCGATTCGCGGAGTTGTAGCTGCTCGATATTCCGGGCCACCCATCCGTCCGCAACATGGATGAGCACCAGCGCCGAATTGCACACGCGCGCCAACGCGCGAACGTGGTCGATGATCGACGCGTCCGCCGGCGAGTGGTCGAGTGCCACGAGGATGCGTTTGTACATTGGGAACGGTGGTGTCGGTGGCCTAACAGTAAAGCTAGACGCTGGACGCTAGACACTGGGCGCGGGAAAGCAAACCTCGGGGGCCTGCGATGGTGTACGTAGGTGGCACTCCGGGGTGTATTCTCGAACGTCCAACGTCCAACGTCCAGCATCCAGCGTCTAGCGTCTAGCGTCTAGCGTCTAGCAAAGCCAGCAACTGCTTCAGGACGCGCTCCGTCATGCCCCAGACCACATAATCGCCGTGGAGAAAGCTCGTCACGCGCCGCTCAGCGCCGCCGACGTAGACGGTCGACTCGCTGATCGCGCCTGGGGCGGTCAGGTCTCCCAGGGGGACCCAGAAAGCAGCGGCGACCTCGTCGCTGAGCTCGAGGGCGGCGTCCTCGCGAAGGAACGCGACGAAAGGGCGAACGAGGATGGCTCCGGGCATCGACCGCGGTGCGAGATCATCCAGGGCACCCAGTATCTCGCCACCCTGTATCAGATCCAGCCCCGTCTCCTCTCGGGTCTCGCGAATTGCCGTCTCCTCCAGCGACCCGTCCGCGGGATCTTCCCGCCCGCCAGGCAGCGCCACGTGTCCGCTCCACGGATCCCCTTCCCGCTCGGCTCGCTTGATGAGCAGGATTTCGATCCCCGCCCCTGCCGATCGCAGAATCAGAGCGACAGCCGCGCGCGGCACACCTGGCGGCGATTCCGTGACCTGAGCGTGTCGCTGGCGGAGGGCCTCGCGCAGCCCGGCTAGGGTCGACTCGGGGAGGGCTGGCCGCGGATCACCCGTCGACGTCCCCGCCTCCCTCGACCCACGCGCGGAACCCACCCGCGAGGTGCGACACGTCCGTGTAACCCATTTCCTGCAGTGTCTGCGCAGCCAACGCCGACCGATTGCCGCTGGCACAATAGACCACGACCGTCGCATCCCGGGGCACGCGCTGCTCGATGGTCGTCTCCAACACTCCGCGCGGCATGAACGTGGCTTGCGGCAAGTGGCCCAGGTTCCACTCGTTTTGCTCGCGAACATTGAGGTAGACCGCTGGCGCGCCGTGCGCTTGCATGTCGCGCACCTGCGACACCGATGTCTCGCGGACCCGCTGCTTCGCCTCATTGATGAGCTGTGCACCAGTCTTGACGGGCATTGGCGTCTCCTGGGGCAAGAAACTAATTGGCTTTCGTCATTCCCGCGCGGCGATGACGCCCCGCCGACGCCGCGTGATGACTGTGTCGCCGTGCTCACGCTCAAGGCGGCAGCGGGCCTACTGGCCGCTCAGGGACCGGACGCGCTAGCCGCGATCGCGGCGATATGTGGATACGAAACTCCGCCGCTGCCGATGGCGCCGCACGACCGCGCTGCGCTCGGACTGGCGCTTCACGACGACGCCCACCCGGCATCGGTCCGCGTCGCTCGGGGGCCGGATGCGCTGAGGGCTCTACTCATTGACCTGGCCCCGAGCGGACCGCCGCGGGTGCTGCGTGATGTCGTGTCCCGAATCGCGGGCCGCCTGAGCCGCCACACGCCGCATCTCGCGTGGCTCTGCATTGCCAGAGTCGAAGCCGGCGGCGAGGGCCGCGGCTCGCAGCCGCATCGAATCGAAGCGAGCCACGCGCACCCAGGGCGCCAACTCGTCCTCGCGACGTGGTCGAGCGAGCGTCAGCCACCCCGTATTGCCGCGTTGGTCGTGGATCCGGATGCTGTCGTCGACAGTGACGCCGAGACGCTGGCCGCGCTCGCGGCGGCCGCCGGCGCCGACGCTGCCGCCACACATGCGCGATGGCTGGATCTCTTAGGACGTGAATCGCTCACGCGGCGATTCTACTGGGCGGTGAGCCGAGCTGTTGATGCGCTCGCGACGACGGCAACCGTGCCGCGCGGTGCGCGGCTCCCGTCGCCTGGCAGTCGGCGCGAGCTCGCCCTGCTCTGCGCGTCGCGTCTCCTGTTCCTCGCGTTTCTCGAGGCCAAAGGATGGCTCGATCACGATCGGGCGTTCCTCATGCGGATCTTCGCCGAGTCCATGGCCGGTGGTGGCGACTTTCACTCGCGCGTGCTGCGTCCGCTGTTCTTCGGAACCCTCAACACGCCACTCTCGAAGCGCTCGCAGGCGGCCATTCGGTTCGGATGCATTCCGTTTCTCAACGGTGGTCTGTTCTCACCGGCTCCAGCGGAACGACGACTTCGCGGCGTCGCGTTCTCGGACGTAGCGCTGGGCGCGTTCATCGGAGACGTACTGGGGCATTATCGCTTCACGGCACGGGAGGATCGCAGCACGTGGTCGGAAGCGGCCATCGACCCCGAGATGTTGGGTCGGTCGTTCGAAGCACTGATGGCGCCATTGGTACGTCACGCGACAGGGGCGTACTACACGCCGCAACCGCTCGTGTCGCGGGCCACGGAGTACGCGCTCGTCCACGCGCTTACGTCCCCGATCGCACCGCCCATGGCGATCGCCGCGATCCTGCGCGGCGAATCGGCGGGCGCGGCAGTCAACGAGGCGGTCCGACAACGGCTCTCGGCATTGCGGGTCCTCGATCCGGCGTGCGGTTCCGGAGCCTTTCTCGTGTACATACTCGACCTGCTCGCCGTGCTCGCAGGCCGTGTAGGAGACGGACGCTCCGTCAGCGAGCGGCGTCGACAGGTGCTCACGCGCTCGATCTTCGGCGTGGACATCAATCCGACTGCGGTCTGGCTGTGTGAGCTGCGGCTCTGGCTCGCCGTCGTCATCGACAGCCCGGATGACGATCCCGCCGCGATGGTGCCGCTGCCCAATCTCGACCGCAACGTGCGGGTGGGCGACGCGCTTGCGGGTGGCACGTTCAGCGGTCCGTTGCAACACCCATCAGGACGCAGGATCGATCAGCACTCCCTCAACATCGGGCGCCTCCGCGAGCGGTACGCGCGTGCGACGGGGATGCGCAAACGGGTGATGCACCGCACGCTCGAGCGCGCCGAGCGCAGCCGGGCAGTCGAGGGCCTGCGGCGCGAGTTGGCGTCGGTCATGCGGTCGCGCGTCGATGCAGTGACGCTGGCCCGTGGCCGCGACTTGTTCGGCGCGCCGACGGCCAGCGGTGCGGGCGAGCGCACGCGACGCTCCGAGCTCCGGAAGCGAGCGCGATGGTTGCGGTCACAGATCGAAGCTCTGCGCGCCGGCGCGGCGCTCCCCTTCGCCTTTGCGACGCACTTCGGTGACGTCGACGAGGCAGGTGGCTTCGACCTCGTGCTGGGGAATCCACCCTGGGTACGACCGCACGCCGTCCCGATAGTTGATCGCGAGCGCCTGCGACGGGACTTCGCGGTGTGCCGTAACGGTGCATGGCTTCGCGGTACAGCGGTCGGGCGGTCCGGGCCGGGCTTTGGCACCCAGGTCGACCTCGCGGCGATTTTCGTCGAGCGCGCCATCACCGTGGCCAGGCCACACGGCGTCGTCGCGCTCCTGCTCCCGGCGAAGCTGTGGAGATGTCTCGCTGGCGGTGGCGTTCGATCGCTGATCATGGACCGCGCGGCGCTCGTCCGCATTGAGGACTGGTCCGGCGCGCGCCGAGCCTTCGACGCGGCGGTATACCCCTCGCTGCTCGTGCTCCGTCGCGTCGCTGACACCGGCACCGGGGCAACCCAACAGGACCGTGAAGCCGCTGCGTCCGTCGCCGGACCACGATGACGGCACCTGGCAGCGGTCAGGAACAGGTCGAAGAGGTCACGGTCGCCATTTACACTCGCCTCGGAGTCCACCGCTGGACGACGTCCGCCGCGGCGTTGTGCTTCGATGCGACGCCGGGCAGCCCCTGGTTGCTCGTCCCACCCGCGGTCCGTAGCGTGTTCGATTCGCTCGTTAGCGCAGGGATCCCGCTCGCGGACAGCGTATTTGGTCCGCCGATGCTCGGCGTCAAGTGCGGTTGCAATGACGCGTTCATCGTGACTCTCGACGCACGCAGCGACCGCGGGGAATGCGACGATCGACTCGCCGCCGTTGGAGCGGTCTCCGCCCGCGACTCTCGTGCGATAGCCGCACCATGGCTGGCTCGAGCGGTCGATACTCCGACCGGTCGTGCGCGGCGAGACCCTGGGTCGCTGGGTCCGTCGCGACGATGCGGGCCAGCGTCCCCCTCCGCGCCCGGTACCTTCGACTGGCAGGCGGAGAGGCAGCCGCCAGCCCGAATGGATCATTCTGGACGCACGAGGACACCGGCGACGCACGAGCCAGGCCGCTCGCCGTTCTGCCACGCCACGCGGCCAGTTGGCTCGGCCGCTGGCGACACCAGCTCGCCGCCCGAAGCGACACGCGAGGTCAGGTCCCGTGGTGGGCGCTATTCCGGACCGAGAGCGCGTCGTCGATGCAGCCGCGCGTCGTCTGGCCCGATCTGGGGCGCGCGCCACGGGCGACACTGATCCCCGCCGGCGATCCTACCGTCGCGCTCAATAGCTGCTACATTGCGCGCGCCCGCGATCTCGTCGATGCACAGGCGCTGACTGCGCTCTTGAACAGTGCGATCGCCGCCGCATGGTTGAATATTCTGGCCGAACCGGCGCGCGGCGGATACCGCCGCTACATGGGGTGGACTGTCGGCCTTCTGCCCCTGCCGCAGCCGTGGGAGCGCGCACGATCCGTGATGGCCCCGCTCGCAGCGGCCGCACTCGCGGGCTCCCCGCCCACCGAAGCTCGGCTCACCGAGACCGTTGCTGCTGCGTACGGCTTGGATCTCGATGCACTGCGCCCGCTGTTGAGTTGGAGCGGAGCGTGACACTTCGCCTCGCTCTGGTCGACGCCGTGCGTTCTGCGATCGCCCACTGCTGGCTCGGTCCGGTCACCATTGCGTCGTCAGCAAGCAGCCAGAGCGCTCCCCCTCGAGTGGGCGCTGTGACGCTGCGTCCACACCAGTCGGACGCGCTCCAACAGATCACGGAGCTGATCGAGACGCAGGGCGGCGCCGTGCTTGCGGACGCGGTCGGGATGGGGAAGACCTACGTCGCGCTCGCGGTGGCGAGCCGCGTCCCCAACACCCTCGTCGTCTGTCCCGCGGTGCTGAGCGATGTGTGGCGACGCTCGGCACGAGATACTGGCGTGACGATCGATTCAGTCTCCATGGAGCGACTGAGTCGTGATCACGACGCAGGCTCCAGAGATCATTCCCGGCCGAGCCTCGTGATCGTCGACGAAGCGCACCACTTTCGCAACCCGCACACACGACGGTATCACGCACTTGCCCGTCTCACGGCCAGCGCCCGCGTGCTGCTGCTGACGGCGACTCCCGTTCACAATCGCGTCGAGGATCTCGCCTCGCTCCTCAGCCTCTTCCTCGGAGCGGCGGCGTGGACGATGACCGACGACCAGCGCTCGCGCTACGTGGTGCGCCGTGATCACAACGTCGCTCGGATCTCCACCGGCACATCGTCGGACGCAACGGCGCACGCGCCGCACGCCGCCCATTTGGCCATTCCTCCGGTCGTTGGACCGCACGTTCTCCATGTCGATGACGATGACCAGACCTTGAACACGATCGTCGCCCTCCCGGCGCCCGTCCCGCCCCGCGACGGAGAGGTCTCGGCCGCACTCACAACGATGAGCCTCGTCCGACAATGGGCATCCAGCGCGGGGGCATTGCGGGCCGCTCTTCGTAGGCGCCTCGAACGCGCCGCGGCACTCGAAGCGTCGCTCGAGCGCGGTGCTTATCCCTCGTATCGCGACCTGCGCGACTGGTGCGTTGGCGAGGGCACGATTCAGCTCGCGCTACCCGAACTCTTCGCAACCCCACAGGCCGTTGGTCCAGACCCCAGGTCTGACGAGGCCTGTGCATCTCCCGGTTCGCGGTCTCCTCGCAGCCGTGCGCGCGCACGCCGCGGCGGTGCGTGAGCTCCTGGACCGCGTGAGTGACACGCAGGATGTCGACGCCGCGCGCGCTCATCAGCTACGCACGATCATGCGAGCACATTGCGATACCAAGGTCGTGGCGTTCTCCAGCTTCGAAGACACCGTGCACGCGATCTATCGGCATTTGCGTGCCGACGGCGGGATCTGCGCCCTCAGTGCCCGGGGTGGCGTCATTGCCGGCGGCCACCTGGGGCGTCCCGCTGTGCTGAGACAATTCGCGCCCGGTTCCGGCGACCGCGTACCGGAGGCGCAGCGCATCCCGACTGTTGTTGACCACGGATCTCGTCAGCGAAGGCGTCGACCTGCACGGCGCCGCGGTCGTCGTACACCTCGACCTGCCGTGGACACCGGCCCGCCTGGAGCAGCGCGTCGGCCGCGTCGCTCGCATGGGATCGCCACACACATTGGTCACTGTGTACGCATTGGCGCCGCCGGCAGCGAGCGAGCTGCTCCTCCACGTCGAGCGACGGCTCCGGGCGAAGCTCGACGCCGCCGGCCGGGCGGTCGGCATAGCGGGCTCCATCATTCCGCGCCTCTCGGCTGCATGGCCACCGGCTGAGGAGGATGGGCACGCGCCCGGCCCGCCGGAGGACCTCGCAGTGGTGCGCTCGATCGTCTCGGCCTGGTGCCGCCCGCCGAATGAGCCCGCGCCCACCGGGGATGCGCTCTGGGCCCGGGCGGCCGGCACCGGGCCCGGATTCCTGGCCGCGTGCGTGGTCAGCGGGCGCCCGTTGCTCGTGGCCGCAGCCGGCGGGGTCGTGTCCGACGCGCCGGCGGTCCTCGCGGCGGCAGCCCGTTCCGCCGACGGCGCACGCGACGCAGCCACCGCGACCTCCTGCGACGAAGCCATCAACACCGTTCAGGCGTGGTGGTCCGAGCGATGTGCGATCGATGACGCGGGCCTCGCAACCATTGCGGGCGCGACATCGCGCCATTGGGTACTGCGTCGCATCGCCGCGATCTCCCGCCGCTCGCCGATGCATACGCGTCCGACGATTCTCGCACTGGGCGAGCGCGCCCGCCGCGCGGCCACCGCGCGTTATGGGGCGGGCGCTGAGTGGGTCCTCGACCAGCTAGCAGGGGCCGCCCTTCCCGACGCTCAATGGCTCCGCGCGGTGGCCGCCTTCGGCGAGGCCCATGCGGCCCGCGCGAGTCGCACCCCGCTCGGTAGAGAGATAGAAGTCAGGGCCGTGATCGTGTTTAGCAGCCAATAAGAGGACGCAGAGGAGATTTCGTCCCGCCGACCTGTTCATTTTGGCGGTGACCATCTTCAAGTTTGTCGCGGTCGCCGATCCTCCAACCGCCACCTCCAAACCCCTGGCCCCGTGTCTACCCGTCTAACGAGAGCGGTCGCGCTGGCGTCTGCGTTGGTTGCCGCTGGCACCGCCGACATAGCCTGCAAACCGACCCGCTATGAGTCGCGTGGTGACGTCAGCGCGCAGACGGGCGATACTGCCTTCGACGTCGTCATTCGCGGCGGGCGCGTGCTCGATGGCACGGGGAACCCGTGGATCGGCGCCGACGTCGGCATTCGAGATGGACGCTTTGCGCGCATTGGACAAATCAAGGAGCACGGTCGCGTCGAGATCGATGCGCGCGGTAAATACGTCTCGCCCGGCTGGATCGACATGATGGATCAGTCGGGCGGAGCGCTGCTGCAGAACGGCAGAGCAGAAACGAAGCTGCAAGAAGGCGTCACGACGGCGATCGCTGGCGAGGACAGTCCACCGGCGCACATCGATTCGCTCGCCGCGTATTTCCGCCGGCTGGAGCGGCAGGGAATCAGTGTCAACTTCGGAACATATGTGAGCGAGGTGCAAATGCGGGTCGCCTTGCTCGGGCAGGCCGCGCGCGATCCGACGGCGGCCGAGCTGGACTCGATGCGCGCCCTCATGGCGGTTTCGATGAAGCAGGGCGCCCTCGGCATGACGACCGCGCTGATCTATCCGCCGATGAGCTACACCAAGACGCCGGAGCTCGTCGCGCTCGCCAAAGTCGCCGGGCAATACGGCGGCATCTACGCGAGTCACATCCGTGGCGAGGGGAAAGAGGTCCTGGACGCGATCCGCGAAGCCATCGAAATCGGGCGCGAAGGGCACCTTCCCGTGGAGATCTACCACCTCAAGGTTGCCTACGCCCCGGCGTGGGGCGTGCTCATGCCCAAAGTCGGCGCGCTGATCGATTCGGCGCGACGAGCGGGTCTCGAAGTCTCTGCGGACATGTATGTGTATACCGCCGGCGGAACGGGTCTCGACGCGGTGATCCCGGCATGGGCGCACGAAGGCGGCGACGATTCCCTCCGCGCTCGACTCGCCAATCCGAAGGTACGAGCTCGCCTCACGCGGGAAGTGATCACGGGATCACCCGGGTGGTGGAACATTGTCGAGACTGCGGGAGGCTGGGACCACATCGTGCTCGCCGATGCCCGTAATCCCGCGAACGCGCGATTCGATGGACAGTCGATCACCGCCATTGCCCGCGCATGGCACAAGACGCCGACGGACGCCGCCTTTGATCTCGTCGCCGAGGGACACGGCAGGACGACGGCGCTCTACTTCATGATGAGCGAAGGCGATATCGAGACGGCTTTGCGGTTCCCGTGGACCAGCATCGGGAGCGATGCGGGCGCCGCTGTGCACCCCGGAGTGCTGGACACGCTCGACCTGCCGCACCCCCGCGCCTACGGCAACTTCCCCCGCGTCATCGCGCACTACGTTCGCGAGCGCCACACCCTGACGTTGCCCGAAGCGATCCGCAAAATGACGTCTTGGCCCGCGAGCCGCATGCGGTCTGGCCGATCGCGGCGTGATCAAAGAGGGCGACATGGGCGGACGTCACCGTATTCGACTACGACAGCCTCGAGGATCGCGCGACGTACGCCCACCCGTACCTTGCCCCGAGCGGCATCGACTATGTCCTCGTCAACGGCACGGTCGTGATCGATCACGGAAAGCACAGCGGTGCACGCCCCGGGAAGGTGTTGTGGGGGCCCGGGACTGTGCGGGAACGCCAAAGAATCGCGTCGGGCGAGCTGGCTAGACGTGCCTTGCCACGTTGCCACGACGTCAAGTCTAACTCCAACTCGTTTGTCAACCCATTCTCTTCGACCTGGACGGCACCCTCGTCGACTCGATCGAGTTGATCCTGCTGTCGATGCAGCACGCGTTCGCAGAACGCCCGGAGTTGCAGCCAACGAGAGCCGAGTGGATCACCGGGATCGGAACACCGCTCGCGACGCAGTTCCGATCCTACGTCGAGGATGAAGCCGAGGTGGCGCGGCTCATTGAGCGATACCGGACCTACCAAAACGCGAACCACGACCAACTGACGTGCTGCTATGCCGGCGTGCTGGACACGGTGCGTCGGTTGTCGGACCGCGGGCACCCGCTCGCTGTCGTGACCTCCAAGACGAACGGGCTCGCGAAGCGCTCGATCGCCCACGTTGGCCTCGCGCCATATTTCCGGGTAATCGTCGGTGTCGAATCCACCGCTCGACACAAGCCCGATCCGGACCCGGTCCGATTTGCCCTCGAGCAACTCGACGCGAGCACCGACGGCGCATTCTTTGTCGGCGACTCGCCGCACGACATCGCCGCTGGCAATGCCGCTGGCGTGTCGACGGTCGCAGCGCTCTGGGGCGCTTTCACGAGGGACGCGCTCGAGCAGGCCCGGCCGCGGTACCTCATTGATCGGATCGAAGGACTCGATGCCCTACTCCGGGGGGCGGCTCGGAACCGACCACGCAATGACAGGGTCGACCGACGGTGTCGCCCACCCGCGGCGGCCCATGCGCGCCGACAGGCAGATTACCTAACATTTGGTCCCTTCAAACGTTCCACCCGCTCCGGGTATCTCATCCCGTGAGACCTGTGACCCTATCTGCAAATGCCCGTGGCGCCTCCTGAGGCTGAATCCCAGGACGAACGGGCCGCGAGCCGGCAGGCCGATTCAGGCGCCGCGGCGCGGGGCGTTGTCGACGCGGGTATAGCGGCCGACATCGCGCTTGCCGCAGCCGGGGACCGGCGTGCGTTCGAGCGGGTGTACCGGGCGCATGTGGACCGAGTGTATTCGGTCTGCGTGCGCATGACGGCGGATCGAGCAATGGCAGAAGAACTGACACAAGACACGTTTGTGCGGGCGTGGGAGAAGCTCAGCCTGTTTCGTGGAGAGAGCAGCTTCGCGACGTGGGTGCACCGGTTGGCGGTCAATGTGGTGCTCAACGCGCGCAAGGCGGACAGCCGGCTGCGACGCCACGTCCCGGTCAGCACGGACGAGCGCGAGGACGAAGCCGGGGCCGAGGCACCGACACCGATCGCCTTTGCACCGGGAGAGTGGATGGACATCGAGCAGGCGATCGCCCGCCTGCCGCCCGGCGCACGACGGGTCTTCGTGCTGCACGACGTCGAGGGCTATCGGCACGAAGAGATCGGCGAGATGCTCGGCATTACCGCAGGCGGTAGTAAGGCCCAGCTGCACCGGGCGCGCATGCTCCTTCGAGAGGCACTCAACCGATGATGATTTGGCGGGACGACACGGGACGGGAGACGCCAGTCAACGGCTGTGACGCGTTCGAGGCGACGCTCCCCGATTATCTGGATGAGACGCTGGCGCCGGATGCTGCTCGCGAAGCAGCGGCGCACGCCGCGGCGTGCACCACGTGCCGCGCACTGGTGCGCGACCTGCAAGAGATCCGCACCCAGGCGCGTGCGCTGCCGGCGCTGCGACCTGCGCGCGACCTGTGGCAGGGCATCGAGGCGCGGATCGCATCGCCCTCGGCTCACCGATCCGACGTGTCGACTCGCGCTGCGGAGCGGCCGGTTGGTGCGCGCGTGAGCGCAATGCGGCGCTGGTTCGGGCCACAGTATGCCACGCGAGTGTCGGCCCTGGCCGCGGGACTGGTCATCGCCACGGCAGGCATCACGTACATGGCGACACGGGCGCTGGTAGGGTCGCCGCACGGACCCGCCTTGACCAGCCCAGCAAACACGATCGTCGTAGCTGGCCCGGCTCGATCCGTTGCGCAGACATCGGAGTACATCTACGACGCGCAGATCACGTCGCTGCACCAGATCCTCGAGCAGCGGCGTGCCCGATTGGATCCGAAAACAGTGGCTGTGATCGAGCACAACCTTGCCGTGATCGATACCGCCATCGCGCAAAGCAAGCAGGCGTTGCAACACGACCCGGCCAATGGGTTTTTGGCCGATCAGCTGGACCGAGATCTCAACACCAAGCTGGAGCTGCTGCGGACGGTCGCACTGCTCCCGAGCCGTACTTAACCGCACGCGAGATGCTGCGAGATACCATGACACGACGCTCCATGACATTCATGCTTTGCTGTCTGATCACTGTGACCGCGCTGCCAGTCGCCGCTCAGCGATCGGATGAATCATTCTCTGCCAGAGATCGGCACACGACGTTTGGCGACGATGGCGACCAGCCAGCGATCGACACCACGATTCCCTTCGCCAATTCGGGCGGGGTCGTGGATCTGAGCATCGTCTCCGGCGAGATCACCGTCACCGGTTGGAGCCGATCCGAGGCCCGCATCCACGTGACGAGCGACGACGAGGAGATGCCGGTCCATTTCGAGCACGGACCCGATCGGATCCTCCTCGATGCTCGCCGCGGCGGCCACCGGCACCGACGATGACGGTGACGTGCAGTACGACTTGACCGTGCCTATCGGGACGCGAGTCATCATGCATAGCACATCCGGCGACTTGCACGCGCGAGGCACGCACGGAGAAATGGAGGCGCGGTCGATCAGCGGAGACGTCGTAGTCGACGATGTGACACACGGTGCCACGCTCGAGAGCGTCTCCGGCAACGTCCAGGCGCGGACGATCACCGGCGACGTGCGAGCCCGATCAGTGAGCGGCGATGTCGATCTGGATGACGTCACCGGGGATATCACGCTATCCTCGGTCAGCGGGCACGGCTACGTCACGGCTGGTCGCTCTCGTGTCGCACGCCTCGAATCCGTCAGTGGAGACCTGTCGTACAGCGGCTCGCTGGATGCGACCGGCACCTATGACTTCCGAGCACACTCCGGCAACATCAGTCTCCAACTGCCCGCCGATGTGGGTGCGTCGCTCTCGGTCGACACGTTCAGCGGCGATATCGAGACGGATTTTCCGCTGACGATTCAGCCCAGCGGTCGCGACGACGGGCCCCCTCGACACCACGTCGACACGACGTTGGGCCGCGGCGGCGCGCACGTGACGATCTCCACTTTCAGCGGCGACATTGAGCTCCGACGCTCGGGCGCCCGCTCTCACTAGGGGCAAGACCACCATGATCGGCGAACGAGACGAAGCAGGCCGACCAGCGACGGCAGGCCGCGCGCCGCGCTCGGCCGGACGGGCGTCAGCGGTGACCGGTCGGATCTGGGCCATCGCGCTACTGGTCACCGCCGGAGCGTGGGCGACGGCCGGGCCGACGCGTCGTGCATGGGCGGACGCTCCGGCGCACGCCGGGACACGGCTCGCACGCGCCGACACCACACCGGATTTTCACTGGTCGGGCCACGTCGACTCGGACCGATGGGTCCGGATTCGAGATCTGTCTGGGTGGGTCCACGTCGAGCGCGCGCCGGGGACCGAGGTACAGATCGCCGGCCACAAGTCCTGGCGACATGGCGGCGAGGACCGCGTTCGAATCGTGCTGCAGCGAACGGGTTCCGGAGAAGGCGACGTCCTCGTGTGCGCCCTGTGGGACGATGATAGCCACTGCGACGAACACGGATACGACTCACACTCGCATCACCACGGATGGCACGATTCGGATGACGACGTAAAAGTCGATTTCACCGTTCTCGTGCCAGCCGGCATCAAAGTGCTCGCCTCGACCGTGAACGGCGATGTGGATGTCAGTGGCACGACGCGCGACGTCCAGGCGTCGAGCGTCAACGGTCGCGTCGACGCCACGTCCGACGGCGGCCCCGTCGAAGCGAGCAGCGTGAACGGCAGCGTGGAAGTGTCCATGCAGCAACTGACCGACGCTGCGCGCCTCAATTATTCGTCCGTCAACGGCTCCGTACATGTCTCGCTGCCGGCGAATCTCAAAGCCGATGTCGAGCTCTCGACCGTTAACGGATCAGTCCGCTCGGACTTCCCGATTTCCGTGGAAGGCTCGCTGGAACCCCGACACCTGCACGGCACCATTGGCGGCGGTGGAATCCCGCTGCGAATCGATACGGTGAACGGCAGTATAGAACTGCGGAAAGGGCGGATAGAAGTTCGACGTTCGACGTTCGACGACAAACTTCGAGGCCAGCTATGGTGCGTCCAGCTGGCCTCGAGGTTTGTGTTCGAACGTCGAACGTCGAACGCCCTGCCGTCCCCTTATATTTCTCTTCTGAATTACCCTTCTCGGAGCGCAGCATGGCTTTACTACAGCCCAGGTACGGCTCCGTGCCGTATGCAACGGGCGCCGTCGTTCGAACCGGAGCCGAGCGCCTGGCGCTCATCCGCCGGACCTATGCCCTCGTCTTTGTCGGGGTGGGCGTCACCGCGCTTGGCGTCGTCACCGCGTGGACTCAGCCGCGGGTCATGCAAGCGGTGCTGGCACATCCGCTGCTGCTGTTCTTCGGGACGTTCGTTCCGTTGTTCGCCGCCCAATGGCAGGCACGCAACTTCCCAGCGAATATCGGGTTCACGTTCCTCTTCACGTTCCTCGAAGGGTTGTGGCTCGCGCCGTTCCTGGCGATGGCCGAGCACAATCAGCCGGGCGTCATTGGCCAAGCCGGTCTGTTGACTGGCGCGGCGTTTGGGACGCTCACGGTCTATGCGTTTGTCAGCCGGCGCGACTTCAGCGCCTGGGGCGGCTTCTTCATGACCGGACTGGTCGTGATCATTCTGGCCCTGCTCCTGAACGGCTTCGTCATGCACAGCACCGGCGTGGCGCTCTGGCTGGCGGGCGCGATTGTACTCGTCTTTAGCGGATTGCTGCTTTTCGATACGTGGCGCCTCCGGAACGTCTACGGCCCCGACGACTACATCCCGGCCACGATCAACATTTATCTCGATCTCCTCAACATGTTCGTCGCAATCGTGAGCCTCTTGGGCGGCGGCAGTCGACGAAGTTAGAGGCGGCAAAGCGGGGTAGAGCACTCCGACATTGCACCGTCTATCCGACATGTAGGGGCGGCCTTCAGGCCGCCCTTCTTTTTTCGTGTTTTTCCCGGTTTGTGTCGCCCGGTGGTGCCGTTCCCGCGTCGTGTCGTTCCGGAAATAAATTTCACTCTGTTGTCCCCCTGACCCCTGACGTCGCCGCTCGGTTTGTTTGCTTTCTCTCTCTCTCCTTCTCGCCGCGCGAAGCGCCCCTGATCCCGCCCCCGCCGTTTGCCGTTTACCTGGCCTCCCCGTTTCAGCGAGGTAGTTCCCACACGGCGCCGTCGTCGAATCTGGCCACCAGCCGCAGCCCCATGAGCGCCGCGATGCTATCCGGCGGCGCTACATTGGGACTGACTGCCGAGAAGCCCACCACCACCCCTTGCGTGTGCGCGAGGCGTTCCCGAAAGCGACGGAGCGTGAGACCGTCGAGCCTCTCGGGTAGATCGTGGGACGCACGCTGCGCCTGAAAGTAGACCGCCGCTGGCCAATTGGTGTAGAGCGTGCGGCGCGCGCCGCCCGCGCTGTCGCGCACCCACGCAACCGTCGGTGAATCGCGCCAGTCACTTCCCGCGAAGTCGTTGCCATCCTCTCGCGCAACTACGATCCGCGACATGCTGACGCCCACCGAGACCGCGAACCAGAGGGCGACAACGGCGCCGACGGCGAGACGCTCGCCACGACTGCGGTCCGGCCACCATGCGGCGACCGCGAGGCCCAGCGCGATCTCGGCGAGGAGAAAGAGTGGAGAGAGGATGCGCTCGTCGAACGGAATGTTCGGGTCTGCGACAATACGCGACACGAGGATGAAGCCCGCGTACGCGACAGCGACCGTGGCCAGGAGCGCGAGGAAGCCAACCAGGGGGCGTAGACGTGACCACGCCGATCGAGCTAGCAGTACCGCGCCAACGAAGAGCAACGCTGCGATCGAGTAGCGCCACCCGCCCGTGCCAACAGGCACCGCCCACGAAACGAGCGTTTCGAGGCCCTCGCGACCCGTGGCACCCAGATCGCCGTAGGTACCGAACGTGCGCACACCGTGCACACCCTCGAGGCGAATCGAGCGGAGCAGCCACGCTGCGAGCACCACGCCGCTTGGCAGCGCGGCAAACGCGACACGAGCCAGACGGTCGCGTCTCCGCATCTGCCGCTGCCCGGCTACGAACAACCACCACACCGCCGCGAGGACGAGCGACGCTCCCGCGTACCGCAGCATGACTCCCGCGGCCGCCGCGACGCCGACCCAGAGTGCGGACCAGATCGTGGTCGAACGCGTCGCGGACCAGAGCCCGCCGAGCACGGCCACGAGCACCGTGAAGAACGCAGGCTCGCTCAGGACGGAGAGATGGACGTTGAGAATGGCCGGCGTGAACAAGGCTGCCAGTGCGATCGAGCATGCTGGTGCGAAAGCTCGCGACGCTCGATCGTCAGCAGCACCAGGCCGCTCCATGTCGCGAACGCCGCCAGAGCGATGATGAGACGCGCGGCTGTGAGTGGCGCCGCACCCAGCGCGATGGGTGCGGCGAGCACGGTCGACAACCCGGGCGGAAAATGGGTCAGCGGTGCCGTCGTATCCGCAACCGTCCAGCTGCTCGTCGGCACACGATACGCACCAATCCTCGCGAACGAGACGGCGGCGCCCAGATATTGTTGCGAGTCCGGGTCGAGGCCCGGTCCGAGCGGCGCCGTCGCGACCGTGACGGTGCCGGCCGCGAGCAGACCGGTTGCAAGTGCGGCAACCCAGCGCCAAGGGACTCGCCGGTGTCCCTTGGCACCGTGCGCCACGTCTGCCGGATCAGGGATGACGGGTCGAGTCTGAGGGCGAGGGGCTGTTGGCATTGGCCGCCGGTGTCGACGCCGTGCGGACCGACGGACCCCCCGAATCATGCGTCGGCTGTTGCGTCGCGGTACTGTCGACGCCAGTCCTCGAGCTCTGGGCGCCGCCGGAACTTCCCCCGCGCGGGTCCATGAGATCGGCAAGCTTGCCGGCGCCCAGCACGACGATCTCGACTCGGCGATTTTGCTGGCGACCATCGGGCGTCACGTTGGTCGCGACCGGTTCGGCTTTTCCATAGCCGTGGACTGCGATGATTGTCGAGTCCAGGCCGCCGGCGACCAGGGCATTCCGAACTGCCAGCGCCCGGTTCTCCGAGAGCTGCTGGTTGAACGCATCGCTGCCCGTCGAGTCCGTGTAGCCTTCCACGGAGATCTTGTGGTCGGGATACTGCTTCAGCACCGCCGAGATCTTGCGCACGTTGGCATCGGCGCCGGGTTTGAGCGTCGCCTGTCCGAGATCGAACAGGATGTCACTGAGGCTGATGACGAGCCCACGGGTCGTCTGCTTCAGGTCGGTCATCTCGACGACCAGCGACTGGAGCTGGCTCATCGCCTGTTCCAGCTGCGCGTTGGCCGCGTCAGCGGCGCGGCGCAGTGAGTCGGCGCGCGCTGTCGCCGCGGCTGCGCGTTGCTCCGCATCCGCTCGCTGCGCCTCGAGCGCGGCTTGCCGCGCCTGGGCCGCAGCCAGCTGGCGAGTCAGCCTGAGCCTCTGCAAGCTGTCCGTCGCGCTCAGTGCCACCGATCGTCCGAAGTGCGCGTCCGCGATCTGCACCGTTCGGAGTGCGATGTCTGCCATCCCTTCGACATAGACTTCGTTCTGACCCTGCGTGACAGCGGAGCGCGCCGTATCGATCGTGGCTCGCGCGCGGATCATGTCGCCTTCGACACGCTGATCCGCTTGCTGTGCCTCCAGAGAGGCGTAGAGCGTCTGGGCCTGCACTAACGCGGCCGGCGTCGGGGTGACCGACGCGCATCCAGACAGCGCACCAATCGCGGCGAGTGCGGTCATACCCATCAGCGCCCGGACCTGGCTCATTGTCGGGTGCCCGATGTCGCCGGTGTACTCGTCAACTGGTCAACCTGCACGGCTGCCGCGCCGCGTGCGCGATCCGCCGTTACGCGCTCCGCCTCCGCTCGCGCGTACGACGCGTCGGCAAACGCCTCTCGGGCAAGTAGTGCGGAACGGTCGGCATGTTTCGCCTGCTCCTCGCTGGTCGCCGCCGCGAGGTGCTGCCGCGCCGTCTTCATCGGCTCAGGCGCCAGCGAGTCCGCTCCTGCAGCCACTGCCTCGGCGATCGCCGCCATGGCGCGTCCGACAGCGTGTGGCGGCGGCTCGGTCGTCGGCGGGAAGGCCCCGCCGCTCGCGCACGCGCCGAGGAACACTACGAGACCGCACGACACCACACCCCAGCGACCACCGCGCGCCCGCTGGCCCAGAGTGTCACGGGCGACATTGCTCTTTCGGTGTTTGTTCGGCAAATTGAAGATCGGTGAACGCCCCAGTCTAACCCCGCGGCGGACCCTGTGCGTGACACAAGATAAACAACAAGCAGCGCTCTTCGGCGAACTCCATGAGGTCGGACACGCCACGCTCGGTCACCAGGCCGACATCGTCTACCTCGAGCGACCCGCCCGCTCGATCCTCAATCCGCCGGAGAGCACCGGCATGCCGTACTGGTCACTCAACCCGTATGTCGGCTGCGCATTTGGCTGCGCATACTGCTACGCCCGGTACGCGCACCGTTACGTGAGCGAACGTACGGATGCCGATCACCTCGCCGACGAGCCGGGCAGCGACTCGGCCGCCGTCCATGAGCAAGCAACGAATCCTATGCCGGCATGGCTCGCCTTCGAGCGGCGCATCTTCGTGAAGCAGCGCGCGCCCGAGCTCGTGCGCGGGGCACTGTCGCAGGCTGCCAGTGGACGGCCTGGACGCGGCGGTCGCCTATTGCGGGGCGAACCTCTCGTGATCGGCACGGCAACCGACCCGTATCAGCCCGCCGAGCGGCACTTCAGGATCACCCGCGGCGTGCTCGAGGCGCTCGCGGCGATCGCCGGGCTGCGCATCGTGCTCATCACCAAGAGCGCGTTGGTGACGCGTGACATCGACGTGCTGTCGCGTGTGGCCGCCCGGTCGCGCCTGACGGTTCACCTCTCGCTGATCACACTGGATCGGGATCTCGCCCGACGGATCGAGCCGCGCGCCCCAACGCCCGATGCCAGGCTCCGCACCCTCGCCCGACTGCGAGCCGCCGGGATCGACGTCGGCATCAACGTGATGCCCGTCCTGCCAGGGATCACCGATCGACCCGAGGGCCTCGATGCGCTCATCGGCCGGGTCGCGACAGACGGTGCAACGCACGTCAACGCAGGCGCGCTCCGGCTACAGGCGGAAGCTCGCCGCCGGTACCTGCCCTTCATCGATTCCGAGTTTCCACATCTCGCGGCGCGCTATCGCGCGACCTATGCGAGCAATTCCCACGTGGGCGCCAGGTACCGTGCGGGGCTCGTCCGCGTCGTCCAGAAACTCTGCGACCGACACGGGATCCGTTACGGGCGATTCGACGAAGATCGGAAGGCGGACACGCAGGACGGCGCGCGGAGTGATTCGCTACGCGATGAGCAGTTGGTGGCGCTGTAGGGGCTGAAACAGCGGGGTCAAGGATCAGGTGTCAGAGGAACAAAGCGAAAGGCAGGTCACCGTGCACTGTGACCTGCCTTGGACCGGCCTCCGGGGCCGTCCCGAACGACGACAATCAATGAACCAACGCCGCTCCGGCCTCCGCGCTTTGTTCCCCGACCAAACCCGCCTCGCGCGCCAATGCCGCGATGCCCTCCTCGATGGTCCGCGAGTGATGCATGGAGCAGAACTTGGGGCCGCACATCGCGCAGAACTCCGCGCTCTTGAAGTACTCCGCGGGCAGCGTCTCATCGTGGTACTCGCGCGCGCGCTCAGGATCGAGGGCGAGCCGGAATTGCTCGTTCCAATCGAATGCGTAGCGCGCGCGGGACAACGCGTCATCGCGGTCGCGCGCGCCGGGTCGGCCACGCGCGATGTCGGCGGCGTGCGCTGCGATCTTGTACGCGATCACGCCCTGACGCACGTCCTCGGCGTTCGGCAGCCCGAGATGCTCTTTGGGGGTGACATAGCAGAGCATGTCGGCCCCGTACCAGCCGATCATGGCGGCGCCGATTGCGCTCGAGATGTGGTCATATCCCGGAGAGATGTCGACTACCAGCGGACCGAGGGTGTAGAACGGCGCGTCGTGACAGACCTCCTTCATCCGCCGGACATTCATCTCGATCTGATGCATCGGGATGTGGCCGGGTCCCTCGACCATGACCTGCACGTCGCGCTCCCACGCTCGGAGCGTCAGCTCGCCAAGCGTGTCGAGCTCCGCGAACTGCGCACGGTCGCTCGCGTCGTGCAGAGAGCCGGGCCGAAGGGAATCGCCGAGCGAGATCGTGACATCGTACTGGCGCAGGATCTCCAGCACATCGTCGTACCGCTCGTACAGCGGGTTCTGCCGGCGGTGGTGCATCATCCACACGGCGTGGAGCGAGCCGCCGCGCGACACGATGCCGGTGACACGGCCGTGCACGAGTGGGAGGTGCTCGAACAGGATGCCGGCGTGCAGCGTCATGTAGTCCACGCCCTGTCGCGCCTGGTGCTCGATCAGGTCGAGCAGGTCGTTGGCCGTGAGCTCCTCGAGCTCTTTACCCATTAACACCGCTTGGTAAATCGGCACCGTGCCGACCGGGACCGGCGATGCGGCAATGATCGCCTCGCGCACCCGGTCGATGTCGCGACCGGTCGAGAGGTCCATTACCGTGTCGGCGCCGTACTGCACCGCCATCCGTAGCTTGCTCGACCTCTTCGTCCAGGTCCGACGTGACGGCCGAAGTGCCGATGTTGGCGTTGATCTTTACTCGTGCGACGTGCCCGATCGCCATCGGCTGTAGCGCACCGGCGAGGTGATGAATGTTCGCCGGTATGGTCAGGCGCCCCCGGGCAACCTCATCGCGAATGAGCGTCGGATCGAGATCTTCGCGCTCAGCTACGAACGCCATCGCGGGCGTGATTTCGCCGCGCCGCGCGGCCGCCATCTGTGTGCGAGCGAGCATTGCTGACTCCCTACGCCGGTACGAGCCGGGTCAGGTTCGGACGGTGTCCTCTCAGCCAACGGCGGAAGTGCCGCGGGCACCCGTGTCGACAGGAAAAGTATCGCGTCCGGCGCTAGCGCGCCTCCCAGGAGAACCCCCCGACCCACCGCGTCAAGTGTGAGCCGGGCTCGAGTGAGAGTATGACCACGCCGCCTTCACCCTGCGTCAGGCCGCGTGCGACGACGCCATTGGTGCCACTGCCGGTGGGGTCGAGAGCCGCCAGGAAGTCGTGCGCTTTGAATCGATAGTCATACACGCGGAGATTGGTCACGCGACCGAGCGTATCGATCAGCACCGCGCGCTCGCGAATCCATTCGCTCGCTCCCGCGCGCAAGTCGACCGCGACTGCGAGACGGTTGCCGTTGCCGAAGCATCCCCTCACCTCGGTGGATTGCGACCGCAGCGTATTGACGAGGCGATCATACGGCGGAGGGGGCAAGCTGCGCAGCCAGAGGTCGATCGAGTCGCGAACCGCTGCCCCCCGCAGGACGAGCGCCGGAGAGATGCTGTCGCGCACACAGCTGTCCTGGTGCGCGACCGAGTCACCGGGGTTGGCAGCTTCCGCGGACGCCGGACGCCGCGTGACGCTGTCGCTCGGTCGAGCCGCCCCGCGCACGGCGGCGGCACTTTCGGCCCGTGGCGCCGCGGCGCCGCTCGCCGCGACCTGTCCGGAGGCTGCCCGTGTGCTATCAGCCGCGCGAGCCGTGCTGTCCGAGTCCGGCGGGCTCGCGGTATCGGTCCGCTCGACAGCCGCGTACGCGGCCGGCGCATGCCGAACGAGTGAGTCGAGGTGCCGCGACAGATGGAGCGTCGCGACGATTCGACCGTTCCAGCTCGCGAAGCCGGCGATGCTGTCGTCCTCTACCCCCCACGCGTGGTGTATTCGCACCGGTGTACCGATGGGGACTGGAGAGAGAGCCTTCACCGCCTGCTGGAAGGCCGTCGCCCGACGCTTGTCGTGTTGCACATCCAGATCCACCCGACCGATGTCCACGAGCAGCCGCTTGCCGCGCTTCGCCGCCAGGAACCACGTTTGCTCGATGGGAGTGAACACCAGGAACTGCGATACGGAATCGGCCAGCGGCGCGAGCTTCGGCGAGGAAGCCGGGCGCGTCCGGACGAACGGAGGCAGAGCCGCCGCCGGGCTTGGAGCGCGCCGTTGCGCGGCGGATATCGCCCCCAGGCTGTCCGGAACGACGCTGGGACTGTCGGCGAGAAGCCGTGTAATCGTATCGGGAACGGTCTCGGTGGAGTCGTCTGCGGTCGCCGCCCCCGACCGGAGAGCAGGACACCCCAAGACTGCCACGAGGGCCAACGCCGTGACGACTCGCGGGGCGCATCGTCGGACTGCCGAGGGGCCCCAGTGCCAGGACCGGGGGCGACGCATCAAGGTGCGAACGTTTGCCAAGCACCGCATAGCCATCACCAGAATATGCCGTACCTCGAACACGACGGCGTAAGACACGAACTACCACCAGGCGACACGCTGGTGGGGAGCGCTAGTGACGCGAACTGGCGCCTCCAGACGATCAACCTAGCGCCGCGCCACTTCACTGTGCACGTCGATGGCGCTGGTGTTGTCGTGCTCACACCCCACCGGGCGCATGATGTCGATGTCAATGGGGAGACGCTGACCGAGCCGCACGTTCTCCGGCACAACGACGAGATCATTGCGGGCGCGGGCATCTTCACCTACCTCGACGCATCCGATAAGGCAGCGGCCACTGCAACGACCGCCACCGCATACCTGATCGACATCCGTGGCGGACTGGCCTACGCGCTCGCCGAGGAGCCCGTAACGATCGGGCGAGACCCGATGAACCAGATCGCCGTGCGCGATCCGGCGATTTCGCGGTTCCACGCCGAGATCCGTACGTTGCCTGATAAGCGTGTGTTCACTATTCGCTCGATGGGCGCTGCTGGTTCATCGGTCAACGGCGCGCTGGTTGGCGGCATTCCGCGACAGCTGGCGGAGGGGGACCTGGTGCGCATCGCTGGTACGACGCTGCGATTCACGACCCTCCCTCCCCCACCGATCATGCGGATCGTGACCAAGGCCGATGTGCCCGCTGCAGGAATGCGCTCTCGCCAATCAGGTGCCCTGCAGTCAGCCATCGAAGCCCCGACATTGGGTTCCCACGACCCCGACGCCAGTAGCAGCGCCGGGTCGCGGGGCACATGGATCACGGCTGCTCTGGTGACGACGGGAGCGCTGCTCGCTTTGTTGATCCTGCACGCGCTGCATTCCCACTGACCAGCGCCCCACCGTGAGACGACCGCCGTGGTCGTCCGCGCGCTCGATCGTTCTGCGCGCGCGTTGGGTGGGCATCAGCGTAAAAGGACACCATCACGGCCGCCGTCGCGATGGCGACAAGCGCAATCGACGCCGCTCGCATGAGCCGGCGACGCGTAGCGCGCGAGCGCTGTTCGGCGGCTTCGATCGTGCCGATGAAGGTGGTCGCGGCGCGCGCCTCTCTCTCGAATGCGCTCGCCGGCCGGTTCGACGCTTCGCGTGAGATGACCGTCGACGACGGGACGGCAGTGCTGAAGCGCAGCACCGTTCGACCTACCGCGATCTCGTCGCCCTCCTGCAATGCCGTCGGCGTCAGAACGCGAGCAGCATTGACGGATGTGACGCTAACACCATGTGGGACAATTAGATACGCGTCGCCGCGCTGGACGAGCTCCGCGTGGAGCCGCGAGACGTCGGGCTCGTGGACCACGATCGTACTCGAGAGGTCGCGCCCGATCGTGCTCCGATCGCGCAACTGGTAGACGCGACCATGCCGGACGTCGCGGAGGTAGCCCGTCGGCGTATCGCCCCCGTGGGCCAGCCGGCGATAGAACAGTTCAGCCGTTCCGATTCCCACGCGATCGCCAAACGAGAGCAGGGTCCGCGATCCGGCCAGGTCCGTTCCGTTGATCAGCACGGTCGACCCCGGCGACCCGCGAATCAATAGCGCGCGCCCCCCTGGCTGAGCCGACAGCATGACGTGCACCGGATCGAGCCCGCGGCCGACAATGCGCCAGCCCGCCCCCGGAGCGCTCCCGACGGTCAGCACGCCGGGCCCCAACGCCCGCGCCTCGTTCCCGAACTCGATGAAGGGCATAGTCCCTCTAGTTGGACGAACCGGCCGGGCCGCCGTCAGCGGCTGGCGACCGGCCCGGGACATGCCATGCCGGCGTGGACGGATCTAAACGTGCGTTTACGTCGCGGCGGCAGGACCTCAGGCGATTCGCGTCACCGAACTAATTGTCATAACACGACATACGTTGCCGCGACACGGCGTCGCCGCCATTTTGACAATGCCGACAATTTCACTTAGGATTCCAATCTCTAGAGTGGTCGGCCGCGAAGCCGTCGGGCTGGAAAACGTCGGGGTTGCGGGGTCGCGGACATCGGAAGCGGAGCAGGCATGAGCAGCGCCATCGAAACACTGGTCAATCGCGAGTACCAGTACGGGTTCGTCACCGATATCGAGGCCGACACCCTGCCGCTCGGGCTCAGTGAGGCGACCGTACGCCTGATCTCGCGAGAAGAAGCAGGAGCCCGAGTTCCTGCTCGACTGGCGCCTCAAAGCACTCCGGCGCTGGCAGACGATGCGAGAGCCCCACTGGGCCAACGTTAAATACGAGCCGATCGACTACCAGGGGATCAGCTACTACTCCGCCCCCAAGACTGCGACGAAGCTGACCAGCCTGGACGAAGTCGACCCGGAGCTGCTCCGGACGTACGAGCGGCTCGGCATCTCTCTGAGCGAGCAGAAGCTACTGTCAGGGCGTCGCCGTCGATGCGATCTTCGACAGCGTCTCGGTCGGCACGACGATGAAGACCGAGCTGGCCAAGCTCGGCATCATTTTCTGCTCCTTCGGCGAAGCCGTCCGCGAACATCCCGAGCTCGTGCGCCAGTACCTCGGCTCGGTGGTGCCCTACAGCGACAATTTCTTCGCCGCGCTCAACGGCGCCGTGTTCAGCGACGGATCGTTCTGCTACGTGCCACCGGGCGTGCAATGCCCGATGGAGCTGTCGACCTATTTCCGCATCAACGCCGCCGGCACCGGACAGTTCGAGCGCACGCTCATCATCGCCGACAAGGGCGCGTCAGTCAGCTACCTCGAGGGATGCACCGCACCGCGCCGCGACACCAACCAGCTGCATGCAGCCGTGGTCGAGCTCATCGCGCTCGACGATGCGTCGATCAAGTATTCGACCGTGCAGAACTGGTACGCGGGCGACGCGGAGGGGCGCGGGGGCATCTTCAACTTCGTCACCAAGCGCGGCAAGGCCGCAGGTGCGCGGTCCAAGATCTCGTGGACACAGGTCGAGACTGGCTCGGCGATCACCTGGAAATATCCGAGTGTCATCCTGCAGGGCGATGACTCGACGGGCGAGTTCTACTCCGTCGCGGTCGTCAACAATCGCCAGCAGGCCGACACCGGCACCAAGATGATCCACATGGGACGCAACACGAAGTCGACGATCATCTCCAAGGGCATTTCCGCCGGTCACGGCAACAACAGCTACCGCGGTCAGGTCAAGGTGCTTCCGCGTGCCGCCGGCGCACGGAATTACACCCAGTGCGACTCGATGCTCATCGGCAATCAGTGCGGTGCACACACGTTCCCGTACATCGAAGTCGGCAACCGTACCGCCACCGTGGAACACGAAGCATCGACGTCCAAGATCGGCGAGGATCAGATCTTCTATTGCAAGCAGCGCGGGCTCAACGCCGAGCACGCCATCTCGCTGATCGTCAGTGGCTTCTGCAAGGAAGTGTTTCAGAACTTGCCGATGGAATTCGCACTCGAGGCCCAGCAGCTGTTGGGCATCACACTCGAGGGTAGTGTGGGATGAGGGGTGGGTCTGGGGTCAGGGGTCAGAGGAACACAACGAGAGGGAGATCACCATGCACTGTGACCTGCCTTGGACCGGTAGGGGCGAGGCATTGGGTCGCCCTCCGTGGCCGGCCCGAACGACGACAATCAACGGACCAACGCCGCCTCGACCCCCGCGCTTGACCCCAAACCCCAGACCCCAGACCCGCAGTTCAGCCAATCTCCGGTCTCTAACCACCACCACCTTGCTCCTCTCAATCAACGACCTCCACGCCGGCATCGGCGGGAACGAGATCCTCCGTGGCATCTCCCTCAACGTCAACGATGGAGAGATCCACGCCATCATGGGGCCGAACGGATCCGGCAAGAGCACGCTGGCCCAAGTGCTGGCTGGCCACCCGGCGTACGAAGTGACCGCGGGGTCGGCGACATACGACGGCGAAGACCTGCTCGCAATGGATCCGGAGGAGCGCGCCCAGAAGGGGCTCTTCCTCGCGTTTCAGTATCCGGTCGAGATTCCGGGCGTGACCAACGCCTACTTCCTGCGCGCCGCCTACAACGAGCTGCGCAAGGCCAAGGGCCTCGATGAGGTGGACCCGCTGGACTTTCTCGCGATTGTCGACGACCGGCTCAAGCTCGTCGACATGGATCCGGCGATGCTGAATCGCTCCGTCAATGCCGGGTTCTCCGGCGGCGAGAAGAAGCGGAACGAGATCTTGCAGATGGCGGTGCTCGCGCCCCGCCTGGCCATTCTGGACGAGACGGACTCCGGCCTCGATATCGACGCCCTTCGAGTCGTCGCCGATGGCGTCAACTCGCTGCGGCGGCCCGACAACGCAACCATCGTCGTCACCCACTATCAGCGGCTGCTCAACTACATCGTGCCGGACTACGTGCACGTCCTCGCGGGCGGTCGCATCGTCCGGTCGGGCGGCAAGGACCTCGCCGTCGAGCTCGAGGCGCGCGGTTACGACTGGCTGACCGAGCCCGCCGCGGCGGGGGTGTAAGCGTGGCGATCCAGCCGTACGTCGACGACTTTGCCAGCCTGGTCGGCGACGGCACGAACGGCCAGCCACCATGGCTGCTCGCCATCAGGCGTGCCGCATTCGAACGCTTCCGCGCGCTGGGGTTCCCGACGCGCCGCGATGAGGACTGGCACTTCACCAGCGTCGCCCCCATCGCAGACGCCGACTTCACCGCTCTCCGAGGGGTGACCGATCGGTCGGCAGCGCTCGATGTGCCGTGGGCCGATCTCGAATCGTGTGTGTTTGGCCAGCTCGAGTGGCCGCGGCTCGTGTTCGTGAACGGCGAGTTTGCGCCGACGCTCTCGTCGACCGCGGGACTCCCTTCGAGTGTCCGTGTGTCACGTCTCGCCGAGGCGATGGCATCGGACGGCTCGGTCCGCACTCACCTCACGTCGCTCGCCGAGTTCGGCGGCAACGCCTTTGCTGCTCTCAACACGGCGTTGTTCACCGACGGAGCGTTCGTGCACGTCCTGGCCGGGGCATCGCTGCCCGATCCGCTGCATGTGCTGTACATATCGACCTCGGAAGCAGCCAAGGGCGTCTCCTATCCCCGCACGCTGGTGCTGCTCGATCCCAACGCCCGCGCCTCGCTGGTCGAGAGCTACGTCGCCCTCGGTGATGCCACGTACTTCACGAACGCGGTGACGGAACTGCAGCTGGCCGAGGGCGCGCAACTCACGCACGTCCGCATCCAGCGGGAAAGCATTCGCGCCTTCCATGTCGGGCTCGCGCAGGCGCGCCAGGCCCGCGACAGTCGTCTGGCCTCGTTCTCGTTCGCGACGGGTGCGGCCTTGTCTCGCGCGAATATCTACACCTCGCTCGCTGGCCCGGGCGCGGAAGTGAACATGGATGGTCTGTACCTGGTCGACGGTACGCAGCACGTCGATCATCAGACGCGGATCGAGCATGCCGCGCCGAATTGCGCGAGCCACGAGGTCTACAAGGGGATCCTCGACGGCGCCGCGCACGGGGTGTTCAACGGCAAGGTGTACGTGCACCCGGTCGCCCAGAAGACCGACGGGAAGCAGACCAACAACAATCTGCTGTTGTCGGCCGATGCGCAGGTAGACACAAAACCCCAGCTCGAGATCTTCGCGGACGACGTCAAGTGCACTCACGGTGCAACCGTCGGTCGTCTCGATGACGTCGCGCTGTTCTATCTCAAGAGCCGCGGACTCCCGGCGGAACAGGCCCGTACGCTGCTGACGTATGCGTTCGCCGCCGACGTGCTGCAGCGGATCGCCGATCCCACCGTCCGCGAGGCACTCCAGGACGCGGTGCGCGTCCGGTTCGTCGACGTGCCAGCGACCGTCGCGACCTAGGCCGGCGCGACGTGAGCGACCTGCGGGAGCTCTATCAGAGCGTCATCCTCGACCACAACCGGAAGCCGAGAAACTACGGGCCGCTGGCCGACGCGGGCGGCCAGGCTGAGGGCCGCAATCCGCTCTGCGGCGACAACGTGACGGTGTGGGTCAAGACCGAGGGGGGGCGCGTCACCGACATCGGGTTCGTCGGCGAGGGATGCGCCATCTCGCGAGCGTCAGCCTCGATCATGACGACGGTGCTCAAGGGTCAGACCCAGCACGACGCCGTCGCGCTCGCGGACGAATTCCAATCCATCCTGACCGGCGCCTTGGTGCCGGCAGCGGACAGGACGACAAATGGAGCCCTCCGTCCCGTTGCCCCGCTCATGGGCGTCTCACGGTTCCCACAGCGCGTGAAGTGCGCGACACTGGCCTGGCACGCTTTTCGGACTGCACTCGACCAGGCGATGGTCGAGCCGCGACGCGGTGCCGCGAGACCCCTGACACCGCTTGGGGGCGAGCCGTGAGATCCGAGTCGCAGCCGCAGGCCGGCGGCGAGACGTTTCACGCGGTCGCGCACGCCGCTGACATTCGACCGGGGTCGCTCTTGAGTGTGCGCACGCCGGCGGGCGATCAGGTGGTCCTGATGAACGTCGAGGGCGAGTTCTACGCGCTCCGCGACTGCTGCTCGCACGAGTCCTACGAGCTCTCCGCGGGCGAGCTGCTGCCGGACGGGACGATCGAGTGCGTGTGGCACGGTGCGCGATTCGACTGCCGCACTGGCGAGGCACGCCAAGCGCCGGCCGTCGACGACGTACCCGCGTACGCCGTCCGCGTCGAGAACGGCGTGGTCCTCGTCGGCCCGAGGCTGGAACCGCGATGACGCGCCGCTCTGATTTTCCGCTCCTGCGCCGCAATCCCGAGCTGCGCTATCTCGACTCGGCGGCGACCGCGCAGAAGCCCGCGGTTGTCCTCGACGCCGAGCGGGAGTTCTACGAATCGGACTACGCCAATCCCCACCGCGGCGCGTACGAGCTCTCCAGCCGCGCCACCGAGCGTTACCACGCCGCGCGGCACGCGGTCGCCCGATTCTTCGGCGTTGACGACACGGACCGGCTCATCTTCACCCGCGGCACCACCGAGTCCATCAACCTGGTCGCCGCGACTTGGGGTCGCTCGCAGGTCGGCCCCGGCGACGAGGTCGTGGTCACCCGACTCGAGCACCACGCCAATTTCGTCCCGTGGCAGCAGTTGGCCTTGGAACGGGGCGCCCGTTTCCGCATCGTGGAGTTGACCGCAGACGGACGCGTCGACCTCGACCACCTTCGAACGGTCATCGGCCCGCGGACGCGTGTCGTCGCCGTCGCGCACGTCTCGAACGCGCTCGGCACGATCTCGCCGATCGCCGACATTGTGTCCATGGCCCACGCGGTCGGAGCTGTGGTGATGGTGGATGGCGCACAGAGCGCACCGCATCTCGCGGTCGACGTCGATGCGCTCGGTGCGGACTTTTACGCGTTCAGCGGGCACAAGATGGGATCGCCGACGGGCATCGGCGGGTTGATCGCGCGCCGCGAGCTCCTGGAGCAGATGCCGCCATACCAGACGGGAGGCGACATGATCGAGTTCGTGGGCGACGAGCGGACGACGTGGAATGCCCTCCCGCGCAAGTTCGAGGCGGGGACGCCGAACGTGGGTGGCGCGGTGGGCCTCGCCGCGGCGATCGCGTATCTGAACGGCATCGGGATGGATGTTCTCCGCAAGCACGAGCAGGCGCTCACGGCAGCGGCAATGACGCGACTCGGGTCCATGCCGGGTATCCGGGTCTACGGCCCGCCGGCAGCCGACCGTAGCGGTGTCGTGAGCTTCACCGTACAGGACATCCACCCACACGACGTCGCAACCGTGCTGGACGGAGAGCACATCTGTGTGCGGGCCGGGCATCACTGCGCGCAGCCGCTCATGCGCCGTTTCGGCATTCCGGCGACGGTACGGGCATCGTTCTTCGTCTACAACGACGCGGGCGACGTCGATGCGCTCGCCGCGGCTTTGGGCCGAGCGCAGGCGCTGTTCGCCAGCGATCTGTCGACTGCATCGCATGCATCCGTCGCGGCCGAGCGAACCTGACGTCACCGGGCACGTCGCGCCTGGCACGGAGCGCGCAGCGGTCGAAGCGCTCTACCAGGATCGCATCCTGGAGCACTTCCGACACCCGCATGGCAGGGGCGTGCTCGATCAGCCCGACGCCGAAGCCACGGTTCACAACCCGCTGTGCGGCGAATCAGTGACCGTCATGGTCTCGCTCGACCGCGCAGGGACCGACCCTCGCGTGCGCGAGGTGCGCTTCCACAGCGACGGATGCTCGATCACGCAGGCGTCCGCGTCGATGATGACTGAGCTGACCCGTGGTCGTACGGCGGCCGAGATCGAAGGGCTCGCCGCCAGGTTGCGCGCCGTCGTGAGCGGCGACCCGAGCGCCGACGCGGAGGCCCTTGGTCCGGCGGCCGCCTTCAGCGTGATCCGACGCGTCCCGGTGCGCGCCGCGTGCGCGCTGCTGGCGTGGCGGGCGCTGGGCGAAGCACTGAACGGCTAGACGTTCGACGGTCGACGTTCGACGTTCGAAAAGAAACCTCAGGGCGGAAGCGGTGCGCTTCGCTGGCCCCGAGGTTTTTCGCAACTTCCAACGTCCCGCATCCAGCATCCAGTCACTCCAGCGTCGAACGTCGAACGTCGAACTTCTAACCCTCCGTCCTATACCGTCGTCCTACTGAGGGTAGCAACGACGGGGGCGCAATGGAGAAATTGTTCATCGGCATCGGAGCGACGATCGGCAGTTATGCCGGCTGGTACCTCGGCGAACGCTTCGGCTTCATGACCGCGTTCATGATCAGTATGGTCGGTACCGGAGTCGGGATGTATGTGGGCAAGCGCGTGGCCAGCAATTATCTGTAGGCAAAGGGTAGACGCTGGACGTTCGACGTTCGACGTTCGATAACAAACCTCGGGGCCAGCGAAGTGCATCGCTGCTGACCCCGAGGTTTGTCGTCGAACGTCAAACGTGAAGCCTCGAGCGTCTAGCCCTTCAGCACAAATGCACCGCCGTCGCCTTGAACGATGCGTAGATCTCCTCGCCGACGACGAGGCCAAGCTCGCGGACGGATCGAGTCGTGAGCGCTGCGATCAACGGCACACCACCGAAAGCGATCGTCACGCGCGTGAGCGCACCCAGTCTCGTCAGGTCGACCACTCGTCCGCGGAAGCAATTGCGCGCAGACGATCCGCCGGGCTCACGGGACAGCACGACGTCTTCTGCCCGCAAGACCGCACACGCCGGACCCGGCTCCGCGTCGCCCACGGCGGCCAGTGTCAGTGGCGAATCCGATACGCGAAACTCGAGCGAATGGAATCCCGACGGGGGCGCCTCGGCTCCCGCGACGTCGTCCGATGTCGGGGCCGCTTTACGCACGACAGTTCCGGCGAACACATTCTCGGCGCCCAGGAATTCCGCAATGTAGGGCGACGCAGGCTTGCGAAACACATCGTCAGGTGCACCTGCTTGGAGCACGCGCCCCGCATCGAGGAGCACGGCGACGTCACCCAGCATGCCGGCTTCGGCGAAGTCATGCGTCACCTGGAGGACCGTCATGCCGTGCTCGCGCGCCATCGCCCTCACCTCCCGGCGGGCCTGCGCACGCTTGCGGGGGTCCAGGGTGCTGAATGGCTCGTCCAGCAGGAGCACCCGTGGATAGCCAGCCAGCGCACGGGCCAGCGCCACGAGCTGGCGCTCGCCACCGCTGAGAGAGGCAACCTCTCGGGTCCACAGCTCGTTGATCCCCAATCGCGCCGCGATCTCTCGAGCGGCTGGAAGATCCACAGCGCCGTATCCTACGTTCCGCGCGACCGTGAGGTGGGGGAAGAGATAGCCCTGCTGATAGACGAGGCCAAGTCCCCGGGCTTCCGGTGGGAGCCGCGTGACATCTCGCCCGTACAGCCGCACGCTACCGGCAGTCGCCGGCACGACGCCGCCGATCGTTTCCAGCAGCGTCGTTTTCCCCGAGCCAGCTGGTCCGATGACCATCCCGTACGCGCCGGCGGGCACCGTGAACGTGATGTCGCGCAACGCAAACGAGCCGACACGAGAGGAGAGGCCCTTGAGGTCGATCACAGGACCGGCACTCGGGAGTAGGGGTGGCGCACGCGGCGCCCTCCGGCATCAAACGCTACGCGCGTCTCAAACCGCGCCAAGGCCCCGCTCATAGCGAAGCGCGCGGAGTATCGTCAACGGAACCACGGCCAGCACAATGAGCACAGCCGCCACCGGCAGTGCCTCCGGCAACCCGTAGCTCGTGAAGCGGTCGTAGCTCAGCACACTGGCGACCTTGGGATTGTAGGTGAGGATCACGATGGCCCCAAACTCGCTGATCGCGCGAGCCCACATCACGACTGCGGCCGCGATGAGCCCACGCCTCGCCAGTGGGAGCGTGACGCGTCGGAAGACGCGCCACGCGGGGTCGCCAAGCGTGCGAGCCACGGCCTCATAGCGCGGGTCGACCCGCACAAATGCCTCGCGCGCCGCGCTCAGAAACAGCGGCGCCGAGACGAACAACATGGCGCAGACGATGCCGACCGCGGAGCCGGAGATGCGAAACCCGACCGCAAGCAGCGCGCGCCCGAGCGGGGATTGCCGCCCGAGAGCGAGCAGGAGAGCGATCCCCGCCACGGGATGCGGAATCATGAGCGGGAGGTCGAGCATTGCTGCGACCAGCGCTCGGCCCCGAAATGCACGACGCGCAATGAAATACGCGATCGGCGTCCCACCCACGGCGCCGAGCACGGTGGCGGCGGTCGCCGTGATCGCCGTGAGCACGAGCGCGTCCCGCAATTCCACGTCGGACGCAAGCTCCGCGATCCCGTGCGCGCCTCCTGCGGCCACCAACCCGAGCACGGGAACGGCGAGGAAGAGCAGAAAGGACGAGGCCACCAGCGCGGTGAGCACGGTGGCGACTCGATACCGCAAGCCGTCATTCAGCGGTGGCATGTCGCATATTACCGTACGCCGGCAGTCTTGCGCGAGTAGGGGGCGATGCATCACTTCCTGCGCTGCTGACCATACGGGACACCGAGGATGTCGTTGAGATGGCGAGTTGATGCCCGACGCGATTGAACTTTCCAACGTCTCGAAGCGGTACAACGGTCACGTCGCGGTGAGCGATCTCTCGCTCACTGTGCCGACGGGAACCGTGTACGGACTGCTCGGCCCCAACGGAGCGGGCAAGACGACGACCATCCGAATGATCTTGAACGTCATCGAGCCGGACTCTGGCGCCATCCGATTGTTTGGGGAACCCAACTCGGCGGCCGGGGCCATTGACCGGGTCGGCTATCTCCCCGAGGAGCGCGGGCTGTACAAGAAAATGCAGGTTCGCCGCATGCTGCGCTTTTTGGCCGAGCTGAAGGGGATGAACGGACGGGACGCCGATCGTCGCATTCGACGGATGGCTCGAGCGGTTCAATCTGCGAACGCCCGAGCACGACTGGGGGAAGGCCAAGATCGATGAGCTCTCCCGGGGCATGCAGCAGAAGGTGCAGTTCATCGGCACCCTGCTGCATGACCCCGAGATCCTGATCCTCGATGAGCCGTTCAGTGGGCTGGACCCGATCAACGCCGAGGCGCTCAAGCAGACGATCCTCGAGCTGCGACAACGCGGTCGCACGGTCATCTTCAGCACGCACGTCATGGACAGCGCACAGCAGCTGTGCGACGCGGTCTGCATCATCGCCCGGGGGCGCATGGTTCTCGACGGCGACGTGGCAACGGTCCGTGCGACGCACGGCGGGCGTGGCCTCGCGCTGGGATTCGCCGTCGTGCCGTCGACCGCGGTGTTGGATGTACTGCGAGATCGAACGCTCGTCGCCCGGATCGATCAGTCGAACCGTGCAGCCGAGATCGAGCTCGCGCGCTCGGCCGATCCCCAGGTATTGCTCCGACGACTGCTGGATGCGGGAGCTCGTATCGAGCGATACGAGTTGCGTCACCCTTCGCTGCATCAAATCTTCCTCGACACCGTGGAGTCTCGGTGGACGGAACCCGGGCTGACGGAGTGAGGGGACGACTGGGGTCTGGGGTCTGGGGTTTGGAGTGGCACACACCGCAGGGCCGGGAGCCACGCGCTGCTACTGACCTGAAGGTTTGTTCCTCCAGACCCCGGACCCCAAACCCCAAACCCGCCGTATGAAAAAGTTCTGGGCTATCGCCCGTCGCGAGTACACGGAGCGAATCCGGTCGCGCTGGTTTTTTTTCGCGACCATCGCCGGCCCGCTGTTCTTCGGGTTGATCATCATCGTACCGCTCGTGCTCACCAATCAGGCGCGAGCCTCGGCGGATGTATCGCACATACTTGTAATCGACGCGACGGGCACGGATCTCGGACACCGGGTGGCGAGCGTGCTCCGACTCGGGCCACAGGGCGACACGTTGCGCGCCGTCGTTCGGGTGGTAGACCCTCGCGATCTGCCGGCGGCGGAAGACTCTGCGACGCGAGAGGTGATGCACCACCAGCGCATTGGATATCTCGTCCTCGACAGCTCGGCGCTGGCTGGTGGCGAAGTGTTCTACGCGGGGCGCAATGCCTCGGCCATTGGCGATATCGACCTGCTCACGCAGATCGTCCGTCGGGCGATCCTCGCGCAGCGGTTGGAGCGTGAAGGACTCTCGCCCGCGCGGAGCCAGCAACTGACATCTCTGCAGACGCGAGTCATCGCCGACCGGATCACCGACCGAGGTCGTGGCGGGTCAGGGCTACTCAGCGCAATCGTGGCCTATACACTCGGGTTCATGCTCTACACCATGATCGTGATCTACGGCAACGTCATTCTGCGCGGCGTGGTCGACGAGAAATCGACACGTGTGGCGGAAGTGGTGGTCGCCAGCGCGCCCCCCGATACGCTGCTCGCCGGCAAGGTGATTGGCGTCAGCGCCGTGGCCCTAACTCAAGTGGCTGCATGGGCTGCACTATCGACCGTGGTCTATCGGCTCCGCGATGTGGTGCTCGCACGATTCGGCCTGGAGTCGCCGGCGATCCCGTTGCCATCGATCGATCTGGGGACCGGTATTGCTCTGGCGCTGCTGCTCTCGCTCGGCTTCCTCGCGTACGCCGCACTCTTTGCCGCGATGGGCGCGATGGTCAGCAACCAGGATGACGCCCAGCAGGCCGCGCTTCCGGTGACGATGGTGGTGATCTGCGCAGTCGTGTTGATTCCGCCAGTCCTAGTTGAACCCAATGGCGCACTCGCACGATTCGCATCGTGGTTCCCATTCAGTGCTCCGATCCTCATGCCCGTACGGATGACCGTCGTTCAGGTCCCCTGGTACGAGATCGCCGGCACGCTCTGCGGCGTCGCGCTAGGCTGCATCGCTGCCGTGTGGCTCGCTGCACGCATTTATCGCGTGGGGCTGCTCATGTACGGCAAGCGGCCAAGTGTGCGGGAATTGGCTCGGTGGGTGGGGAGGAGTTGAAGGGCGGGAAAGGCTGGACGTTAGACGCTGGACGCTAGAAGACAAACCTCGGGGCCAGCGAAGTGTACCGCTGCTCGCCCCGAGGTTTCTTTCCAACGTCTAACGTCTAGCGTCCAGCGCCCTTTTCACGTCTCCACCCGAGGCTTCGTGAGCGACGACTTTAGATCCATCAGTACCGTATCGATCTGCTGCTCCGCGACCTGGCGGAGGCCGCGGAGCAGGTAGGCGACGATCCCGTCGACCACGCCCGCGACGCGGCTTCCCTGCTGACGCAGCACAGGCATGCTTTCAACGGACCTTCGATAGTCAGCGCCCGCTCCGTAATCGGCCCCCCCACGATAGCCAGCCGGCGCTCGATACCGCTTGCTGGCAACTCCGAGGGCCGCGCCGGCGCCTACTGCGACCCCAATCGCAGTCCATGGATGATCGCGAATCTGTTGCATGACGTTCACTTTCTGCTCGAGTTCGGCCAAGGTTGTCGACATGCGCTCCCGGGTTACTTCGATGTCGCGTCGGACTGCATCTGGCGTGTCAACCATTCCGCGTCCTCCTTGAGGGTCTCGAGCGTCTGCACGGGCGGTAGCCGAGCCACCGACAGTAGCCTTGCCCCCCGTGACGCCGCGACTGCCGCCACGATCCCGGAGAGCACCGTTACGATCAGCGCCGCCAACCAGTACCGCCCCACAATCCATGGTTCGCCGATCAGGAACACGAGTCCGACGAGTATTGCCAAACCGCCGAGCAGTAGCAGTACGCTCCCGGCCGCCACGCGAACCGACCCGCGGCCCGCGATCGCTGCCACGCTGCCGAGCTCGAGTTGAACGAGACGCGCCTCATGGCGCACGAGCTCGGCTGTGCCTTCCCCTAGCTCCCGAAGGAGAACACCGAGTCCCCGACGCCCGCCGGATCGGCTTGATTGGCCAGTGGGGAGTTGCACTTCACGGTCCATTGGCTCCCCCGGGTCTGGCCATTAATCCGATAGCGATCGACCGAGCAGATAGCCTATCCCGAGTGCGATGAGCAAGGTGCGGACGGGGTGGTTCTGCACATGCTCGGCGATGTTATCGCTAAAGTCGCCCACGTCCCGGCGACGGAGCCAACCGGCAGTCCGTTCCATCCCGCGTGGCGACAGTGTCCGAGTAGTTCTGCAGCCGCTGCGTCGCCGCTGCTCCGAGGTCCGAGGTAGCGTTAGCCACCCGCTCCGCGCCCTCCCGTGTCCGCGAGCGAAGGGTGTCTGCGCTCGATTCGAGCCGGTCGGCGATCGTTGCCTTCGTGTCGTTGATCTTGTCCTTCGCGTCACGCAGCGGCTCAGCCCTCGGGCTCCGCGGGGCGCTCCCCGCACCGGCTTGAATTCCCTCGGCTCCGCTCTGTGCGCCACTCCTGCCAGAGTCCATCGGGCCGCGCTCGGACCTACCACCTTGCTGCTCGGTACGCTCCACGTGTCACCCCCTTGTAAGTCACCGCATCACGCTGCACGCCGCATGCCGCGCCGTGGAGATGGCCTACAGCCGTCCCAACGAGCCAAAAAGTAGAAGCCCAAAAGGTAGAAAGGAGACAAGACGACACCGGCGAACGCCTCCGGGTGGCGGCGGGCGACGTCGGCCTTGTCTACTTTCTACTTTCTGGGCTTCTACTTTCTACGCGGGACGTCGGCGCCTAACGCGGACGACCAGCGTCGGGACGACGAACAGCGTGATCGGGGTCGACAATGCCAGCCCGCCGATCACAGCGATCGCCAGCGGACGTTGGAGCTCGCTCCCAGTGCCGAGGCCCAGCGACAGCGGCAGTAGGCCGAACAACGTACACAGGGTGGTCATGAGGATCGGCCGGAGCCGCGTCCGCGCTGCCTCGCGGATGGCCACCTCCAGCGGGACGCCATGCGTCCGCATCCGGAGCCGGGTGAAGTCGAGCAGGATAATCCCGTTTTTCACGATGAGTCCCACCAGCAGGATGAGACCCATGTACGACGAGACGTTGAAGGGCGTGTGCGTCACCAGCAGTAGCACGATTGCCCCAACGAACGAAATAGGCGCCGCAAGCAGGATCACGAGCGGCTCGACGAACGATTGAAACTGGATCACCATGACGGCCACGACGCTGACGGCCGCCAGCGCAAGAACGACCAGCAGGGCGCGGAACGCGGCTTGTTGGCCGGCATACTGCCCACCGAGCTCGACACGAATCCCCGGCGGTGGCGGATGTGCCGCGAGCACGCGCTTCACGTCGGTCATGACATCGCCCAGGGCTCGTTGGTCGACGTCCGCCGTCATCGTGATCATCTGTTGCTGGTTCTCACGCGTGAGCTCAGCACGCGAGTCGGCCGAGCGAATGGACGCAACGGCGTTCAGCGGCGTCGGACGTCGCGCCTGCCCCATGACGGGCAGCGAGCTGAGTCGGAGCGGATCGTACCGCACCGAGTCGGGCGCGCGAACGCGGACGTCGATCGCGCGGTCGTCCAAGCGGATCTGACCAGCGTCCACCCCCAACAGTGATCCGCTGACGTCAGCCCCGACCTGCTGCGGTGTCATGCCAATGCGCGCGGCCTCGGGCCCACTGACCCGTAGGAACATCTCCGCCGTCGGTTCGCTCACACCGGAAAACAGATCCGCCAGGCCCCCGACCTTCTGCATCGGAGCGGCCAGCGCCGTCGCATACGTCTCGAGCTGGTCGAGTTGCTCGCCGTACATCTTGATCTCGACCGGTCGCGCGGCACCCTCGAGATCGTTGATCAGGTCGGTCAGAATCTCGACGAATTCGATGTGCAGCCGGGGGACGGCCTGCGCGACTTTCACCCGCACATCATCTATCACTTGATCGGTGCTGCGAGACCGCTGGCTGGTCGGCGTAAGTCGCGCCACAATGTCGCCGCGGTTCTGCAACGTCGCGAAGAGTCCGAGCTCGGCACCCGTCCGACGTGATGTGCCGACGATCTCCGGGGTCGACATCAGAATGTGCTCGATCAGGTGCACCTGCCGGTCCGTCTCGGCCAACGCCGTGCCGCCAGGGCTCAAGTAATCGAGGACAAAGGCACCCTCGTCCATCTCCGGCAGGAACCCGGTGCCGACGAACTGGTAGGCGACGATGCCGCCAACGATCAGGAGGACCGCAGCGCCGACAACGAGCATCGGTCGGTGCAACACCCGGCCGAGCACCGCGTCGTAGCGGTCTGCCAACCCGTCCACGGCTCGGCTGACCCGAGCCAAGACTCCTCGCGCCTCCCGAGTGGCCCCTTCCGCGTCCGCCCCCGTCACGAACCGCGCAGCGAGCAACGGAATGATCGTCAAGGCGAGGCCGAGGGACACCAGCACCGCGATAGTCAGCGTAATTGACAACGCGATGAAGAATTGCCCGACGACACCCTGGAGAAGACCCAGCGGCAGGAACACGACGACGGTCGTGATGGTCGACGTCGTCACGGGCCAGATCAGCTCTTGCACGGCGTCGCGGACAGCGGAGCGGCGGTCGGGGCTGAACGACAGGTGGCGGGCAATATTCTCGGTGATTACCACGGCGTCGTCGATCACGAGACCGATCGCGATCGCCATGGCGCCCAACGTCATCAGGTTGAACGTCTGCCCGACCAGGCGCATGACGAACACGGTGATCGCCAGTGTCAACGGAATCGACGTCGCACTGATCGCCGTGATCACTCCGTGCCGCAAAAACACGAGCAAGATGATGACGGCGAGAGCGGCCCCAATCAGCATCGCGTCTCGCACCGACGTGACGGCGTCGCGCACGAGTGCCGCCTGGTCGTACACCACCTTGAGGTGTGCCCCCGGTGGCAGCGTTGGTGCCAGCGCGCGCATGACCCCGGCAACGCTGTCCGCGACCGCCACCGTGTTGCCACCGATTTGGCGTGAGATGTAGATCAGGGCGGCCGGCTTGCCGTCACCGGCCACGACGTGTGTGTGATCCTCCGTGCCCATTCCGACGCGGCAGAGATCTCGCACGTGAAGCCCCGCACCCGACGTCGGCGTCACGACTACGTTTGCGATGTCCTCCGGGCTATGGGCTTCCGCATCGGTCACGATGAGGTACTGCTTGTAGTTCTCGGCGAGCCGACCGACCGCATCGACGGACGTCGCCTGCTTGATCGCGCCGGCAACATCGTCATAGGAGATTCCCTGCCCGGCGAGCCGAACTGGATCGCAGACCACCTCCACCTGGCGCACATCGGTGCCCTGCACCTCGACGCGTCCGACGCCCGGCACACGCGATACGACCGGCTTGATTTGATAGCGAGCCACGTCGTAGAGCGTCGCGGGATCCCCGCCCTGCAGGTTGTACGACAGGATGGGAAAAAGTGACGGCGTGAGCCGTTCCACTTGGATGTCGAGATTCGGCGGTAAATCGCCACGGACTTCGTTCACGCGCGCCTGGACGAGCTGGAGCGCGTAGACCATATCGGTGCGCGGTGCGAACGTGACCGAGATCTCACTGGCGCCGCGAATCGATCGCGAAAAGACGCGGATGACGCCTGGCACGACGCTCACGGCCTCTTCGATGGGCCGCGTCATGCCGAAGACGACCTGCCGTGCGCCGAGTGTGGACCCTTGCGCAACGATCGTCACGCGTGGGAACGTCAGCTCCGGATAGATCGCGGACGGGAGGCGCGTCGCGGCCCACAGTCCTGCTGCACTCAATACTCCGACGAGCAGGTAGATAAAGCGGTTCTGGGAGTCCAGCGCATCGAACAGTTTCATTTAATCGGCACCACCTTGGCGCTGTCTTCCATGCCAAACGCTCCCTCGGTCACGACGCGCTCGCCCGCGTGCAGGCCGTCGGTGATCTCCGCCAAGGTTTCGGTGCGTCCGCCGACCGTGACGGTTCGGGCGTGCGCGAGGCCGTCTGACCCGACGACGAAGACTTTGAGCGCATCGCCGTCCGGCACGAGTGCCTGGACCGGCACGGTGACCGCGTGCGGTCGGACCGCAGTCGTGATGCGACCGGTGACTGTTTCACCGATCGTGAGCGCCCGAGTCGGATGCGCGATGTGCGCTCGGACCGGAATCGTCCGAGAGGTCGTATCGAGCGCGACCCCGACCGCGACAACTACGCCATGGCCAAGCGGTTCACCCACGAGCCCACTTTGTCCGGCGGTTACTTCCACCGAGTCTCCGCGCCGCACCTGCGGTGCCTCGCGCGAAGAAATGCCGAGCACGATGTCGAGCGCTCCAGGATCCGCCACACCGACCACGGGGGCCGACGCATCGACGGAAGCACCGAGGACCGCCGACAAATGCGTGACGACGCCGGCCAGCGGCGAACGGAGCGTCGCGAGCTCTTGGGCCCGCCGTGCCATCACATCCAGCGTCTGCGCCTGCGCCAGATCCGCAGCGGCCTGGTCGACCTCCTTGTGCGCGACAACGCCGGCCGCGGACAATCGTTGCGCTCGATCGTTGGCGCGCTGAGCGACGAGGAGAGCCGCATCCGCACTGGCGGCTGCCGCGTCGAACGGTGCCCGATCGAACTCCACGAGCGAATCGCCCTCCGCCACCGCGTCGCCCGCTCCGACGTAGATGCGCGTCACACGAGTCGGTCCGGGCGCGGAGAGCTCCGCGTAGTGGCCTGGGCGCGGATTGACGGACCCGATCACGGTGAGCGTCTCGGCGAATCGCTGCAGGCTCGCGGGTGCTGTCTTCGCTCCGACCACGGGAGCCGGAGCGGCGTCCTCCTCCCCGCCCTTGGACACTTCTTCTTTGGCGGCATCTTCGCCCGCAGGCTTCTCGTGCGTCGAGTCCGAATCGGCCGACGCGGCCACCAGGGGCGCAGCCTTGGCGCCGGCCTCGTCGGCAGCCTTCCCGCGTCCACACGCCGGCGCGAGTGCGGCGGCGAGCAATGCGATTGATGCGACTAGTCGTTGAGTCATCGCGAAGATGCGCTGAGTATGAAGAGTCGCACCTCGCCGGCCGCCATATTGGCGGCCGCAAGGTCGTCGACGTATTGCCCGAGCGCCTCGCGTGCACTGCGTTGCGCCTCGAGAACACTGGGAAGCGCTGTGGCGCCTTCAGCAAACGCGGTCAGGGAGCCCGCCACGACTCGCTGGGCGGCGGCGAGCAAGTCGCGGTCTCGCGCCGCACGACCCATCGCGATGTGCAACTCCCGCCGCGCTTGCGCCGACTGGGCAGCAGCTTCGCGACGAGCCAGATCCAGCTCTGCGAGCGCGCGGTCGCGGCTCGCCGTGGCCAACTGAATCTCACCGCCATTGCGATTGAAGAGCGGAAGCGGGATGGAGAACCCGAACGTCGGCAGCAGGAACGGCTGCGTGGGATCTCCGTACTCGACGCCAGCCTGGAATGTGGGCTGCGCGAGGACCGAGCCGCGGGCGAGCGAGAGACTCGACTCTTCGGATTGGAGCGCGGCTTGCGCGGCTGCGACCTGGAGCGGCACCTCGCTCGACCCAGGCACCGTTGCTGTCACGCCAGTGGCCGGCTGTCGCGGTGCTCCTCTGCCTCTCGTGAAAAGCAGCGACGAGCCGCCGGCAGTGGATGCGAGCCGGGTGGTGTCGGGGACCTCGAGCGTGTCGGTGAGTGCCACGACCTGGCGATCGGCCGGCAGCCCTACGATGGCCTGCAGGTCGAGCAGAGCGCCGAGAGCTGCCAGCGAATCCGAAGCCGCGGTGTTGATCTGCTGGCCTGCGTTGACACTGGCCAACTCGACGTCCATGTCACTGGCGTCCCCCGCTTCGCGACGGATGACCGCAAGCCGCCGGAGACTGTCCGCATCGAGAGCGTTTCGACCGGAAACATGAGCGTGCGCGAGCGCCGCGAGCGCGCGCGTATACATCGTGTCGACCTCGAATTGGGCCGCGGCCCGCTCGAAGGCGAAGCGATAGGTAGCGGCCCGATAACTCGCATCGGCGGCGCGCACACGAGCGCCTCGGATCCACGGATAGTCGAACGCGAAGTTGAGAATGCCGTGGTAGTGCGGCTCGTCTCGCGTATAGGTCAGATTCGCGACGGGATTGGGATACTCATGCGCGGTCCCGAGGAGCGCGCGAGCCATGAGAGAATCGGCGCGCGCGAGCGCCAGCCGTGCGCCGCGAATGAGCGCGGTATCGATTGCGGCAGCTCGAGTGAGCGGGACGAAAACCTCGGCACTGGAGCCCGCGGCATCGGGGCCCGCTCCCCCAACGCTCGCCAGACCCGCTCCCTGTGCGCTGGCGCCCCGCCCCGGCATCCCGACCAGCAGCGCCACGACGGCCACCCACCACTGCCCGCGACGTGCCGTGCCGAAAGGGCCTGAAAACATGCGGGAACGCTAGCCGCGGGAAGCTGTCAGCACCATTACATAGGGCCGGCCCTTGTCTACTCTCTACTTTCTGTGCTTCTACTCTCTCGGGCGCGCAGCGCCCGCGGCCCCTGTCGGAAAGCGGATCGCCACCTGTGTCCCGCTGCCAGGCGCCGAGACGACGTCGATCGTGGCGCCGTGTGCATCCGCGATCCACCGTGCGATCGCGAGACCGAGTCCAGCACCGTCGCCTCGCGCACGCGCATCGTCGCCCCGATAAAACCGATCGAAGATGTGGGTGAGGTCTTCGGCCGGGATGCCAATGCCTGTGTCCTCCACGAGAATCAGCGCTGATCGGCCGCCGTCGGCGCGCACGCGCAACGACACACGCCCGCCAGCCGGCGTGAACTTGATTGCGTTGTCGAGCACGATCACGATGAGTTGCCGAAGGAGGAGCGGGTCCGCCTGGACGGCTGCCTCCTCGAATTCGGGGACCGCCAGCTCGACCCCCCGGCGCTCGGCAAGCACGCGAACGCCATCCACCGCATCGAGCGCCATGTCATCGAGATATACGCGCTCACGGACGATGGGGCGCTCACCCGCATCGGCCCGCGCGAGCGTCAGCAGGTCGTCGACGATACTCCCGATCCGCTCCGCCTCGCCGCCAACGGCCGCCAGCGCCGCCGCATAGTCTCCGGGATCACGCTCGCGCTGAAGCGCGACTTCGGCCCGGCTGCGGAGCACCGCCACCGGGGTTCGCAGCTCGTGCGCGGCGTCGGCCATGAACTGCCGCATCTGCGCCATGGCGCGCTCGATGGGAGCTGTCGACTTACCGGCGAGAAACCAGCCCCCGGCTGCGACAAGCAACAACGCCGCAGCCGCACCCCCGGCCAGTCCAGCGATCAGCGAGGCGTACCGATCCTCGAGCTCCACGCGGTCCGCGACCGCCGCGGCGACGTAGCGGTTGCCGCTCGCGAGCGTGAAGCGCTCCGCATGGACCTGGAAATCGCGTTCGTCCTGCTCGGGACTCTTCCGCTTGAAGTGCCGATCGGCTTTCCCCTCCACCGCGCCCGCGGCCAGCCTCGCAACCGCCGTCACCGGGGAGTCCGCCTGAGCGGGCGTGAGCGGACGGCCAGCCGAATCGAAGAGGTAGAGCGCGCGGCCCGGAATCGTGAGTTCCTGCACGGCGTCGACGACGCTGCCCTTGGCCGAGACAGCTTCCACTTCGCGGATGGCCGCCGCCTGCGCAATCGCACGCGTCGCCGCGTGCAGCGAGGTCTCGAGATCCGCAGCGATTTGATGCGCGATCGCAGCGAACAGCGCCGTTCCCAGCATCAGCAGAATGAGCGCGAAGGTCCCCACGTACCATGCAGTCAGGCGCAACCGCAGCCCCAGCAGCGTGCGACGCGCGAGCGCGGCGCGCCCCGAGCGAGGGATCAGTCGATCGAGCTGCCCCGCGGCTCCCCTGATGCCGTCGTCGTCTCGCGTCGAGCCGAACGGGGACACGGCGCTCGCCGGACTCCGCGAGGCGGCGACCGCCGCAGCCTCAGAGACCGAACCGGTATCCGGCACCACGGACCGTGTGGATCAGTTTCGGCTCGAACTCGTCATCGATCTTCCGACGCAAGCGTCGCACGAGTACCTCGAGCACGTTGGTGAACGGATCGTGATTGTCGTCCCACACGTGCGCGGCGATGGCCGCCCGATCGACGACGACGCCCTCATGCCGCGCGAAGAACTCGAGCAGCGCGAACTCGCGTGCCGTAAGGGTAATCGACCGCCCGGCCCGCGCGACATGCCGGGTCGACAGGTCCACTTCCAGGTCCGCCAGCGCCACCCGTTGCGGCGCGATCGCGGGCCGCCGCCGCGCCAAAGCCCGCACGCGGGCGAGGAGCTCTCGGAACGCGAACGGCTTGATGAGGTAGTCGTCGGCACCCGCCTCGAGGCCGCGCACACGATCGTCGATCGCGTCGCGCGCCGTCAGCATGAGAATGGGGGTCGTGATACCACGCCCGCGAAGCAGGGCGCACAGATCGAAGCCGCTCCCATCTGGCAACAACACGTCCAGGAGAATGACCTCGTACGTTCCCAGGGCGGCTCGCTCGCGACCCTGCGCAATGGTGTCGGCGACGACCACTTCGATGTGGTGCTCGTCGAACCCTTGCGCGAGGATCTGAGCGAGCTCGCGATCGTCCTCGACGATGAGTATGCGCAAGGAGAGCTGCCTCCTACGCGCGAGCCTCCGCCGCCCCTGCCGGCGCGCAGTACCGGTCAAATGCGTTCACGAGATCTCCAGCGATCGCCTCGGCCGACCGGCCCTCGATCTGATAACGCTCCAGCATGAAGACGAGCCGGCCATCCTTGAGGAGCGCGATCTGGGGAGATGACGGCGGATACCCGGTGAAGTAGCTTCGCGCCTGACGCGTGGCGTCAGTGTCCTGGCCTGCAAAGACCGTCGTCAGCCGGTCGGGCTTGACGCCGTGCTGGACCGCCATCGCGACGGCGGGGCGCGCGTTCCGTGCGGCACAGCCGCAGACGGAGTTGACGACGACCAATGTCGTGCCCTGCGGTGCGCGGAGCGTCGTGTCAACCGCTTCGGGGGTGCGCAGCTCTTCGACTCCGAGCCGCGTCAACTCCCGGCGCATTGGTGCGACCAAACGTTCATCGTACATTCGGAAACTCCTCGGGAATGTGTGACCAGGGAAAGATAACGGCCCTACTCTCGTGGCTGCGCAAGGAGGGCCGCGACGGCGTCGACGGTCGGCGGGACGACGGGCGAGCGTTCGTCGAGTTGCGGCGCATACTGGGCGTCCTTGAGCCCATGTCCGGTACACACACAGACACATTGCAGGCTGCGGGGCGTCGCCCCGTCCGCGATGCTGCGACGAAGCCCCGCGATACCAGCGGCGGAGGCCGGCTCGCAGAATATCCCTTCCAACCGACCGATTGCACGGTAGGCCGCCAGGATGTCGTCGTCCGACACGGACACGAATGCACCGCCCGACTCACGCGCCGCTGCCACCGCGGTGTCCCAGCTGGCGGGCCGGCCGATGCGGATCGCACTCGCGATCGTGTCGGGGTGCTCGATCGGCCGCCCGCGGACCAGGGGCGCGGCCCCGGCGGCCTGCGCACCAAGGATGCTCGGCAACCGGTCGGCTCGACCCTCCCGATGATACCGCTGAAAGCCTGCCCAATAGGCCGAAATGTTCCCGCCATTGCCGACGGGGAGGGCAAGCAGATCCGGTGCGCCGTCCAGCGTGTCGCAGATCTCGAACGCGGCCGTGGCTTGTCCTGCGATGCGATGCGGATTGACGGAGTTGACGAGCTCCATGGGGTAGCGGTCCGTCAGTTTTCGCGCGGCATCCAGCGCCGCATCAAAATTCCCATCTACGATCACGGCCCGCGCACCGTACGCGAGCGCCTGCGACACTTTCGCGCCGGCCACCCCGCCGCGCGGCAGCAGGACGACCGCGCGCACCCCTGCACGCGCGGCGTAGGCGGCGGCGCTGGCTGCGGTATTGCCCGTCGATGCGCAGAGCACGGTGTCGATGCCGCGCTCGATCGCTTTCGCGACCGCGACCACCATGCCGCGGTCCTTGAACGAGCCCGTCGGGTTCATGCCCTCGAACTTGACCCAGAGCTCGTCGGTACCGACCCACCGCGCGAGCCGGGGGGTGCTGAGGAGCGGCGTGTCTCCCTCGAACAGCGTAAGATCCGGTGTTGCCTTCGTGACCGGGAGAAATGACGCGTACCGCGCGAGGACACCGCGCCGCACGCCGCGCTGGCTGCCAGCCTCGCTCGTGGCTGACGGACGGATGCTCTCCGCGTCGAGATCACCCATGCGTCAGTCCGCGCGCGGCTGGCTCGATGGGGAACGCGACGATCCCATATGGACCAGTCACCCCGCGGAACGCGGTGGCCATGGCGTCGGCGATGTCGCCAGCACGAGGCGGATCTCCGATCGCGATGAGTCCGGATCCGGCACCGGAGACGGTGGCACCCCACGCGCCCGCCGCGCGTGCTGCGTCGATCGCCGCATTGGCACCGGGAATGAGCGCGAGCCGAAAACGAACGTGCAGTCGGTCACTGAAGCCGAGGCGGAGCAGGGCACCGTCGCCGGTCGCGAGCGCGCGCGTCAGCGCGGCGAGGGCACCGAGGTTGTGCACGGCGTCGCGCAACGCGACGCGTTCCGGCAGCGCTGCGCGCGCTTGTCGCGTCTCGAGCTCGAGGCCTGGTGCCGCGAACGCGAGACCGACCTGTTCTGACAGCGGCAGCTGAAAGGCGTGCGGCCGATCGTCTTCATCCCTTGCCACGGCAACGAGTCCTCCGAGCAGTGCGGGCGCAACGTTGTCGAGATGGCCTTCGTGCTCCTGGGCGAGGTGCAGCACGACATCCGTTGACGCATCGACATCGCGGCTCGCCATGGCGAGCGCAATCGCGCCGACCACGGCCGCAGCTGAAGAGCCAAGGCCGCGCCCGATGGGGATCTCCGAGTCGACTGTGAGCGTGCCGTCTGTTGTGCCCACCCCCATGGTCTCCAGCGTGCGGCGGAAGACGCGCACGAACAGGTCGTGGGTGTCCGGCCGGTCATCCAGCGACCGGAGGGTGCCGCGCCGATCCACGCGCAGCCCCGCCGACTCGGGCGTCGGAACGAAGTCGGCGGTCAGGTAGCGCGCGAGGGCGAGTCCGATGCAGTCGAATCCCGCACCCAGATTCGATGTGCTGCACGGCACCCGGACGCGCGCGCGTCGTGCCTCGCGCGCTCCACGCAGCGCGAGCGACGCCGGTGTGAAGCCCTGCGCCTCAGCGGGACGAGACAGCCGCTTGTCCTCGGACTCGGCGCGGGCTCAGCCCGCACGTCCCTCGTGAATCGCCTCGACGGTCGATTCCCGGCGCTCGTGTCGCAACAACGCGGACCGCACGACCTGTACGACCCCGGCCAGCAGTGCCGCGAACACACAGACGGAAACGAGATCCGTGATCAGAAAGCCGGCAGCCATCGAGGGCCACGCATGCCAGTTCGCCTGTGACGACCCGACCCGCTCGTGGTGTAGCGCCACGAGTACCGCACTGGTCGCGATCGTGCCCACCGCGGCGATGCCGGCAAAACTGGGCGCGCGCCAAATCCAGTGGCGCAGCGGGAAGTTCGCGAGATGTGCCGCGGCCGCCGCCAACAGTGCGAGCAGAATGACGACATCCAGAATCGAAAACACCATCCATCGCCCCTCGGGGATGTAGGCGAGGGCGAGTGTGCGCACGAGGTGCAGGACGACACCCGCGAGGAGGCCGCTCGCGACGAGCGACAGCGTGAGCGCGCGGAACGCCGCCGGCTCTTCGATCTTCCAGGCGATCGTGTGTCGCGGGAAGTAGCCGACCATGTGACGCTAAGGTACAGCCCCCGGCAGCATGCAGCCAGAGCAGCGTGACCGGCAGGGGTTAGGGACCTGCAGCACGCCTGCTGATCGAACCCGGGCGCGCCTCCGTCCACCCTGCTGTGCGTGCCGTCAGCGCAGCCTCCTGCCCCCTCGCCCGGTCGTTATAGCCCCCTGAGGCGGTCCGCCGCTTCCGTCCGCAGCGCCGCCGCCGCAACGTGAGCTGGGGCCGGCTCTCGGGGTGCCTTGGGAGTCTCCGCGCGCTCGGGGTCGCCGTCGCGCTCCGACCGGCGGGCGGCGTCGCTGCCGTCGCTCGCAACCACTCCGATCACTGCGAGGCCCAGAGCGAGATACGGCACGCTCGCACCTCCGCGCCGCCAGCGCCACGCGGCCAGCGCCGCTGCTGCGCTCGCCATGGGGAACGTCGAGAACCCGGCGCCGGAGACCCGTGACGGCCGCCCGCCAGCAGACGTGCCCTGCGTGTCCGCGAGCCCGCTCGCGGCCGCAAAGGCCGCCGCCGTCGCCGCAGCGGGCATGATATAGCGAGCCATCGCCTGAAGCTTCGCGCTCCCGACAATCCGGCCGACCACGTCCGCACCCAGGCCGATCCCGAACAAAGTCAGCGGCAGATCGATCGGAGCGACGTAAGTCTCCTGCGTTCGGTCGGTCATTGGACGATACCTCCCTGGTTGAGCGCAAACCCCTTCAACGCCAAACCGGCGCAGGGCGCTCCGCTGACCACCCTCGTCGCGGCCCCGTCGCCTTTCGCCCTTCACGGGTTCGGCTGCCCCACGCGTTGCACCGAGCCCTGGCAGCCTGAACTACCCGTGCAAAAGCGGGACCTACCGGATCCAGTGCCCAATGCGACCCCAGCGGATCTCGGTAAAGATTCGGAAGTAATCGAGACCGGCCTCGGGATCGTAGGAGTAATACACGAAGAGCGGGCGACCCCGAAAGTTCTTTCGCGGCACGAAGCCCCAGTACCGGCCGTCCTTGGACTGGTACCGGTTGTCACCCAGCATGAGGTAATGCTCAGGCGGCACGAGCAACGGGCCCCAGTTGTCATGCGTCGGCTCCGCCGGCGCCGACCCGAACCGCGTATTCGTGAGGCCGTACGCGCGTTGCCAGGCGAAGCCCGGTTCGGCCGCGTCTGGGTGCGTCTCATTCCCTGCAAACGCAGGCCCCTGCGGATACGGCGCGCCGTTGATGTACAGCAGCCCGCTCCGCATGAACACGGTGTCGCCCGGCAGTCCCCAGAGACGCTTGACCAGGATCGGCGTGGTGTCGTCGCCGTTGTCGAGCTGCGGGGGCGAGACGAATACCACCACGTCCTGTCGCTTGGGCTTCGCGTATCCCGGCAGGTTGACGTCGAGCAGCGGGACGTGCGGCCCGTATACGAGCTTGTTCACGAACAGCCAGTCGCCGACCAACAGCGTGGGCACCATGCTGCTCGACGGGATGCGGTACGCTTCGACCAGGAAGACGCGAACGAACAAAAAGATGAGGATCGCACCTATGATCGATTTTGCATTTTCCCACGCTTGCGCGCGGCGCACTGACGCTGCTCCACGCGCGGGCGTTCCACGTGCAGCAGCGGCGGATCCATCGGTCGCCGACTGACCCGGGCGCCGGTCGCGACGCCCAGGCGGCGGACCGACAGTCATCGCAACTCCAACCTCGCCGGCGTCGCCGGGCGCCGGTGCGGCGTGTACCGGCGACGCTCCGACTGAGACAGAACTACGCGTCCTTCGAATGCTTGCTGACGAGTTTCGTCATGTCGAACATCGACACTCGGCTCTTGCCACCGAAGACCACCTTGAGCTGATCGTCGGCGTTGATCATACGGCGCTCCTTCTGATCCTGCAGTCCCTTCCGCTTGATGTACCCCCACAGCTTCTTCGTCACCTCGGTGCGCGGCATGGGTTGCGATCCGACAACGGCGGCCAGCTGCGCGGAGGGCTGCATTGGCTTCATGAATGCGGCATTCGGCTTCCGCTTGGATGCGGCCTTCTTTGCGGGGCGGCGTGCAGCGGCCTTCTTGCCCGCACGCTTCGTCTTCTTCGCAGCCTTTTTCTTTTTTGTGGCCATCGGATGTCGCTCCTCGGGAAGTGGGACACTGCCAGTTCCATTCTGGCCCGTACGGCGCTGGCCGTCAGCGGCGCGTCTATTAAGTGGGCGCAGACGCGGTGCAAAGTACAGAGCCTAGAGGGAAGAAACCAGAGGGAACGAGCGCTGACGCGCTCGTAGAAAGGAGACAGGAGAGAGCAGAAAGGAGACGACGACCACCGCGTCGTACACCGCTTGTCTCCTTTCGCCTTTCTCCTTCTCCCGTCTCCGCCGCGCTAGCGGCTGAGGAGCACACCTATTCGAACGACTCGCCGACCCGGTGGCGGCGTCCTGGGCTGTGCACTTGCTGGTACCGGCGCCACCTCGCGCCATCCGACAGCAACGGTATCGTCCTCGAGCGAGACGACCGGCCCTGACGCAGCAACGCCGTTGCCAGACACGTCGACTCGTCCCAGGAAGCTGTGCCCCGCCGTCACGGAGACGGCCAGCACGACTTGGGGAACGGGTACGTTGGGATCCTGGTACGCGACCAACACGGTATCGCCGTGCCCAGCCACGCTCGTCTCGACGACCCCCTCGCCGTACACAACCGCCACAGGAGCGTGGAACATCGACACGGTGTCGGTCGCATGGCCGTTCACGCTCCCACGAGGCAGATCCATCGAATGCTCGTAGTAGACGCCTGCACCGGCGTCCGGCTCGAGATAATAAGCGAGGTGGGTGTACCCGCTCGCGGGATCGAGTGCGACAGCGGGCGGAGGCCGGGCACAGCCGCGAACCCCTCGATCGCGCGCGTCAGCAATGGGCAGTGTGTCCCAGTGGGCGCCATCATCGCGCGAGCGCGCCAGCCGCAACGCGACGCTACTGTCCGCGCGCGCCACCCACCACGCAACCGCCACCTCGCTGCAGCCCCGAGCGCGCCCATCGCACGGAATTGACACATGCCCCCGGCGCCAAGTGCGGGCAAGCCGCCACCGGGAACGGGTATGGCTTGGGCAACCACCCGCATGCCACCCGCCCCACCGTGCACGACCAGCGCGTCGACGGCGCCATGAGCGCCGTCGAGCGGCGCCGCCTCGCCTAGCCAGCGGACGGGCGCCGCCGAGCAGCCAGCGAGCAGGAACGCGCCGACAAACCACGGGCGCCGCGGGCGTTGGCGCGCCCAAGAGGGGAGCAGCACTGAAAGTGGAAAGTAGACGGGTACCTAATAGCTTTCATGCATGGCTACTTTCGCCGGTTTGCGGCGCGTCCCCGCGCCCGTCAATGAGGTCGTCCGTCCCTATGCGCCCGGTTCCAGCGAGCGTCGCGCCCTTCGAGCGCGTCTGACCGCAATGGCCACCGAGCGCATCGACATTCCACTCATCATCGGCGGCACCGAAGTGCGCACCGGCAACCTGCGCCAGGCCGTGATGCCGCACAAGCATCGCCATGTGCTCGCCGATTGGCACCAGGCCCGCCCCGAGGACGTCACGCGGGCAGTCCGCGCCGCGGCGGAGGCGCGTCGCGAGTGGAGTCGGTGGGCCTGGGAGGATCGCGCCGCGGTCTTCCTCCGGGCGGCCGAGCTGCTCGCGACGTCGCATCGCGACACGATCAACGCCGCGACGATGCTGGGCCAGTCCAAGACGGTCTTTCAAGCCGAGATTGACGCCGCCGCAGAGCTGATCGACTTCTGGCGCTTCAATCCGCACTACGCGCAGGACCTGTATCAGGAGCAGCCCATCAGCCCGGTGGGAAGCGGCGCGTGGAATCAGCTCGACTACCGCCCGCTCGAAGGGTTCGTGTACGCGGTGACGCCATTCAACTTCACGTCGATCGCCGGCAATTTGCCGACCGCGCCGGCGCTCATGGGCAACACCGTCGTGTGGAAGCCCGCATCGAGCGCGATGCTGTCCGCCTATTACCTGATGCGATTGCTGGAGGACGCAGGGCTGCCGCCGGGCGTCATCAACTTCGTCCCCGGGGACCCGCAGGCCATTTCGGCTGTCGCCCTCGAACACCGCGACCTCGCCGGCGTCCACTTCACCGGCAGCACCGCAGTGTTCAACACGATGTGGCAGACGATCGGCACCAACATGGGACGCTATCGCGCCTATCCGCGCATCGTCGGCGAGACGGGTGGCAAGGACTTCATCGTCGCGCACGCCTCGGCAGACGCGCAGGCGCTTGCCGTCGCCATCGTGCGCGGCGGATTCGAATACCAGGGTCAAAAGTGCTCGGCGGCGAGCCGCGTCTACGTGCCGCACTCGCTCTGGCCGGATGTCCGCGATCGTGTCGTCGGCATGATGGAAGAGATTCGTGTCGGCGACATCATGGACTTCCGCAACTTCATGGGCGCAGTGATCGACGCCCGCGCATTCGCCAAGATCAGCGGGTATATCGCCGATGCGAAGCGGGCCGCGACGGTCGTGCATGGCGGCACCGTGCGCGATGAGGTGGGCTACTTCATCGAGCCGACACTGGTCGAGACGAGCGATCCCGGCGCGCGCATTCTCTGCGAGGAGATCTTCGGCCCCGTCGTGTCGGTGCACCCGTACCCCGATGCCAAATGGGCCGATACGCTCGCGCTCGTCGATCAGACGTCGCCGTACGCGCTTGACCGGTGCCGTCTTCGCGCGCGACCGCGACCGCGACCCACGAGGCCATGGCGGCACTCCGCAACTCGGCCGGCAACTTCTACATCAACGACAAACCGACTGGCGCGGTCGTCGGTCAGCAGCCGTTTGGTGGCGCACGGGCCTCCGGAACCAACGACAAGGCCGGCTCGAAGTTGAATCTCGTGCGCTGGATCAGCGCGCGCGCGGTGAAGGAAACCTTCGCCCCGCCCCGCGACTTCCGCTATCCGTTCATGGGCGAGGCCGCACACGAGTCGATCGGCGAGCTGACCGGCGAAGCCAGCGGCGTACCCGAGGGCGCCCTCTAGTGAGGGCGCCCGGCCAGCAGTCGCGTCATGCCTTCGGCGTGACGACGTCGCGCCTCGGCGCCGCCGCCGAGGCTGTGTCGGATTCTCGACCGATGACGCCGCCGCCCGACCAGGGCGGCCGAACCGCTCCATCGCGCCGGGCCGTCATCCTCGCGTTCACTGCCGTCTACATCACGTGGGGCTCGACGTACCTCGGGATCGCGTACGCGATCCGCACGATCCCCGTCTTTCTCATGGGGGCAATTCGCTTTACAATCGCCGGACTGGTCTTCGTTGCTGTCTCTGCACTGCAAGGCGCTCCGCGGCCGAGCGCGCGCCAGCTCCGCTCGGCGGCAATCGCGGGAGTGCTGCTGCTCACCATTGGCAACACGGCAGTCGTGTGGGCGGAGACGCGCGTCCCGAGCGGCACCGCGTCGCTCCTCGTGACGACGCCCGTGTGGCTCGTGCTCATGGAGTGGATGCGCGGCCATCGACCGACCCGAGGTGTCGTCGTTGGACTGGTGCTGGGTGCCATCGGGATCACCATTCTCGTGGGGCCCCAAGGATTGGCCGGCGCCGGCCGGGTCGATCCCTTGGCGGCATGCGTGCTCATCGCGAGCTCGCTGTTCTGGGCCTCCGGCTCGCTCTATAGCCGTTACGCACCGCTGCCGTCGTCACCGATCATGGCAACGGGTCTCCAGATGGTCTTCGGTGCTGCGGTGCTCTTCGTCGTCGCCGGCGCCACCGGAGAGATCCAGCACTTCAGCTTCGCCCAGGTATCGATGCTGTCCTGGGTCGGCTTTACCTATCTCGTTGTGTTTGGATCGTGGGTCGGCTTTACCGCCTATATCTGGCTCATGCGTAACGTGCCCACTGAACACGCAGCGACGTATGCATTCGTGAATCCCATCGTCGCCGTCATTCTGGGCTGGGCCGTCAACCACGAGCCGCTGTCGCCCCGCACCGCCATCGCCGCCGCAACCATCGTCGCCGCGGTTGCATCGATTACCCTGACCGCGGGCACTGCGCGCCCGAGAAAGTAGACCTGCAGAGAGTAGAAAGTAGACCAGGCGGTCCTTGTCTACTCTCTACTGTCTGCGCTCCTACTCTCTCGGGGCGCTTTAACGCCCGTCGCCCGCGGCCAACCCGATTCGATCCCACCGAATCTGCCCCGTCGTTCGGTCTCGCGAGAAGTAGATCGTGCGAGGTCGGCCGAGGATGTCACTATCACCGACGAACCCGTTGTACCGACTGTCGATGGTCTCGCCCCGATTGTCACCGAGTACGAAATAGGATGCTCGCGGCACGACGAGCGGCCCCCACGTTCTCAGCGTAGGTACATAGGTCACGCGGTCCGGCGGCAGCGCGTATGGGCGCTGCCAGTCGAATCGCCGGTCTTGGAGGTCGCCCTCGTCAACGTGAATCGCGTAGGGCTCGCGCGCCGGCCGCCCATCGACCGACAGCACCCCGGAGAGCATCGACAGCGTGTCACCCGGAACGCCCACCACGCGTTTGACGTACCGTGTCTCCCAGAGCTTGTAGACAACGAGCTCGCCTCGTCGAATGGGGGCGTTGCGTCGTGGTGCGACGAACAGACGGTCACCCTTCACCAGGGTCGGCGCCATCGTGTCGGTGTCGACGCGGACACGGTCCACAATGTTGCTCTCAACCAACGTCGTCCACGCGATCGACCCGACCCAGACGATGCCGCAGGCGACGATGATCGACGCCGGACGGTGGTACCATCGCCACCTGGTCCCGGCCGGGAGCTGGTGCACCACACGCATGGCGTCGCGAGCGACGATGAGAAGGGCACTGATCCAGAAGACCGCATAGCCCGCGAGTCCAGCGCGGCCTGCGAAGACCACGACGGCGCCCGCGGCAAACAGCCCGACCATATGAGCAGCCACCCAGGCGGCGGCGCCACGGCTGGGAACGCCCGCATACAAATGGCCCACGCCCGGCGCAATGAGCGACAGGGCGCCGGCAATCCAGGGTCGAGGGGATTCGAACGACGAGCGACTCATTGCGTCGCCCCTACGAGCACATCAGCGTTGAGTCCCGTAGCGTTGGTCGTCGTCGTCAACGGCTGGGTACTCGCCACTCAAAACGTCCAGCTCCCGCTCGAACGCACGCACGGCGGGGTCATCGCTGCGCTGGCCGGCGCGAGCGACATATGCGAGGACGAGCAGTCCAACGAGCCCCGCGAGCGCGAGCCCGATCACGTCCTCGTACCGGCGCACGTGCCGCATCACCAGGTCGGCCGAGCGGCCGAAGACCCATCCCAGCACGGTGAACAGACTGGCCCATGTGAAGGAGCTGATGCCGCTCCCCGCGAGGTATTCAGCGAGCGGCACATGCGCCGCGCCGCACGCGATCGGTAGCGTCAAACGGAGACCATACGCGTACCGCACGGCCAGGGAAGAGCGCCATGGGGCGCGCCGGACACCCATGAGCGTGCGAGCGAGCGGCCGACGAAGCCTCGGCCACCGCTTGCGGAGCCAGACACCCCGCCAGCGACCAAGAAAGTACAGACCGATCCCGCCCACCCACGTGCCGATGGCACAGCTCAGGGCGACCCACACGAGCCGGAGATGCTGCTCGTGGGCCGCGATGCCGCCGGTGATGGGTGAAATCTCCTCGATGATGTTGCTGAGCGCGCCGAGCGAGACGTACGCCCAGAACGACGTGAGTAGGTCGAGGATCGACGACATCACCGAAAGCTACTCGCCCTGGGCGCTCAGTCCCCCGGCGCGCCTCCGGGCACCGGCATCCCCGTCACCCCACCGCGCCCTGCACCTCCGGACGCCGACGGATGGGCGCCATGGGCGCCGCGGACCCTCAAGCGGGCGAGCAGCCTGTCGCGCCACTCGTCCAGGATCTCGTAGAACGTCGGGATGACGAGAAGTGTCAAAATCGTAGATGTGATGACCCCACCGATCACGGCGACCCCTAGCGGGGCACGGAAGTCCGCGCCTTCCCCGACGCCCAGCGCGACGGGAAACATGCCGGCGATCAGCGCCACCGTGGTCATGAGAATCGGACGCAATCGAATGCGTCCGGCCTCGATGAGCGCCTCGCGAGTCGACAGCCCACGTTCCTCGCGCGACCACTTCGCGAAGTCGATGAGGAGAATCGCGTTCTTCGCGACGATCCCCATGAGCAGGATCACGCCGATGAGGCTCATGATATTCAGCGTCTGTCCCGTCACGATGAGCGCAAGCACGACGCCGATGAGCGACAGCGGGAGCGACAGCATGATGGCCAGTGGATCGACGAAGGAGCCGAACTGCACCACGAGGATCAGGTACATGAGCGTCACGGCCACGACGAGTGCGATCCCAATGCTGTTGTACACGGTCGCCTGATCCTTTACTTGGCCGCCATAGGTGATGCGCACCCCCGGGGGCGCCGCAATCTTGGCCAAGCGCGCCTGGATCGCCTTGGAGACCGTGCCGAGCGGCGCGCCGACCGGGTTGGCGCCGACGGTGACCACCTCGTCCCGATCGAGATGGTCGATCTCCGCGGGACCGAGCGTCGTAGTGATCGTGGCGACCTGCCCGAGCGGAATCGTCGACAGCTGGCCAAGGGCGGTGCCCATCGGCAGCGACAGGCCCGGCGCGAGCACGAGTGGCAACTGCTCCAGATCGCCCGCATTCGTGCGGAACTCCGGCGCCAATCGCACGGTGACGTCCCGTGTTTTGCCTGTTGGGTCGACCCAGTCGCCGGCGTGAACACCGGCAAACGCCGGACGGAGCGACTGCGCGACTTGTCCAACGGTGACGCCCAGTGTGCCCGCGAGCCCGCGATTGAGATCGACTTGCAGTTCCGGCCGCTGCCCCTTGCTCGAGAGCCCAACGTCTGCTGCGCCGGGCACGCTGTCCACGACTGGCAGCAATCGCTCGGCGAAGCGCTGGACCTCGGCCAGGTCGTTGCCACGCACATCCGCCATGATCTGCTTGCGGTTGTCGCCGAACCCGTTCGAGAACACCCAGGCCGTGACGCCCGCGACGCGCTTCACCTCGTCGCGCACGACGCCGGAGATCTCGTTCTGGCTCTGTCGCCGCTTCGCCTTGGGAAGCAGCCGGACGTAGAGGTCCGCCACGTCCACGGCGCCCGACCCTGCCGCATCTCCGACCGTCGCGTAGGTGTACGCCACTTCCTTGTGCGATCGCACGATGCGTCCGAGCTCCTCCAGCTTGATCCGCATGTAGTCGAGATTCGATCCCGGCGGCGTCTGCACTTGAATGTCGAATTCCGAGCGGTCGCTATCCGGGATGAAGCCGAACCCGCCGATCCACTGCTGGAGTCCGATCGCCCCCGCGAACGACAGCGTGGCCAGCCCGACCATCGTCCATCGATGGTCGAGCGCCCACGCGATCAAGCTTTTGTACGCGTCAGCCTGATGGTCGAACCACTCGTTGAACCGGGCCAATGCTCGCGCGATCGGATTCCGGAGCTGGTGCGCCTCGAGCTGCGGGTCGGGCCAATACGCCGACAGCATCGGGTCGAGCGAGAACGACACGAACAACGAGACGAGCACCGCGCATGCAATCGTCAGCGCGAACGGCTTGAACCACTGCCCGGCGATCCCGTTCATGAACGCCACCGGCACGAACACCGAGACGATCGAGAATGTGGTCGCGGCCACGGCGAGCCCGATCTCGTCGGTGCCGGTGTGTGACGCGGTCACGTGGTCGTCGCCGAGCTCGATGTGTCGGACGATGTTTTCACGGACCACGATCGCGTCGTCGATCAGGATCCCGATCGCGAGCGAGAGACCCAGCAGTGACATCGTGTTGAGCGTGAACCCCCACGCCCACACCGCGATGAACGCGGCGAGCGTCGACACGGGGAGCGCGAGTCCCGTGATCACGGTCGAGCGCCAGCTGTTGAGAAAGAGGAAGACGACCAGGACCGTGAGCAGGGCGCCCTCGATGAGCGCTTCCTCGACGTTGCGGACCGAGTTGCGCACGCGCTCACCGGCGTCCTTCACGATCGACAGCTTCACCCCGGCCGGGAGTGTCCGCTGGATCGCGGCCACCTGCGGCCTTGATATCGTCGGCCACACGCGCCGTGCTCACCCCTCTCGTCTTGGTGATGTCGAGTCCGATCCCGGGCTGGTCGTCGAGAAACGCGAGCGACCGTGCCTCGACGGTCGAGTCCCGCACGTCCGCCACCTGGCCGAGTCGGACGAGCTGGTTGTTGCGATTGGCGACGACGAGCTGGAGAAAATCCTGCGGCGTCTGCAGCCGTCCGATCAAGCGGATCTGTTTTTCCGTCAGGTCGCCCGTGATGCTGCCCACCGGGCGCGGCGAGGTTCTGCGAGTTGAGCGCGTTGACCACGTCGGCGACACCCACGTGCGCCGCCGCGAGATCGGGTGGCCGGACGTTGACTGCAATCGTGCGCGCGACGCCGCCAGAGACGTTGACCTGCGCCACGCCGACGATGCCACGCAGTTCCTTCGTGATCCCGGGATCGGCGAGGATCGTCAGCTCGGCCGGCGTCATGGTCTGCGACGTCAGCGCGAGCGAGACGATCGGGAGCTCGTTGGGATCGAGCTTCTTGATCACCGGCTCTTTCATCTCGGCCGGCAGGTTGTCCCGGATCTCCGGAGATGCCGTCGCGGACATCCTGCGCAGCCTGATCCGCGCTCTTCGTGAAAACGAACTGCAGGATGATCTGCGCAAACCCGTCGGTCGAGATCGAGCGGATGTCGTCGATCCCGCTGATCGCGTTGAATTGCTCTTCCATGCGGTCGACCACTTCCCGCTCGACCTGCCCTGGCGAGGCGCCAGGATAGGGCACGACCACCATGACGATGGGCTGATCGATGTCCGGGAACTCGTCCACATCGAGGTTCGCCAGGGCGACGATCCCGAACAGCACGAGTGCGAACATGACCACGACCGTGATCATCGGCCGCCGGATCGCGAAGTCCGAGATGAACACGGGCTATCGCTCCGCGGTCGTCGTATCGGTGACCGCGGTCACGTGGACCGGTGTTCCGGGATTGATCGCCTGGACCGCGCCACGGAGCAGCGTGTCACCGGCGGCCACCCCCGAGACGATCTGGACTCGACTGGCCAGTTCGTCGCGCATGCCGAGCTGAACATCGACGCGTTCCACGCGGCCCTGACGCACGCGCTCGACGATCGGCTGCAGGTTGCGCGTGTCGATCGCGGCCGTCGACACCATCAAGCCGTGCGCGCTGTCGCTCACGATGCGGCCCGTGGCGAAGAGGCCGGCGACCAGCGTGTTCCTCGGATTGGGCAGCGTCGCGTACACCTCGATCTGACGCGTACTCGGGTCCGCGATCGGGCTGATGCGAAGCACGGTGCCACGAAACGTCCGGTCGCCGTATCCGTTCAAGGAGAAGGTGACGGGTTGCCCGACGCGCACCGCCGCGATCTGATCGGCAGGCACCGAAGCTTCCAGTTGCAGTTGCGACGGGTCGACGACGGTATACACCAGGGTCCCGACCTGGACGACGTCGCCCGCACTCAGTTCGCGGTCCGCGACGATCCCCGCAAATGGCGCGCGGATGACCGTGTAGCCAAGCTGCTTCTCGGCAGTCACCAACCGCGCCCGCGCATTGGCGAGCGCCGCCTGCGCCTGCGCATTCTGCTGCACCACCGCCTCGATGTCGCTGCTCGATACAGCGCCCGCCTTGTACAGCGTGTCGTAACGCTGTGCCTGCCGTGCGGCATAGTCGGCAGCGGTCTGCGCGGACGTGACAGCAGATCGCGCCGAGAGCTCCGCGTCGCGCAATCCAGCGGCGTCGATCTCCGCGAGCACCTGCCGTTCCGACACGTGCTGACCCTGTTCGGCATCGATCCGCAACACGGATCCGCTCACCTGGGCCCGCAGCTGCGCGTTGCGAACGGGAGCGAGTGTGCCCGAGATCACGGGCCCCGTCCGCAGTACACCTTCGCTGACAATGGCGATGTTCTCGGGTCCGATCTGCGTCGGTGGCTGCACCGCAGCCCCCGCGGCGGAGCCCCGACTGCAGCCGCCCATCCACGCGACCGAAGCCAGGATTGACACAACGGCAGTGCCAGAGGCCCGTCGCGTCACCGCGCCCGCTGGCCTCCGTCCGGCTGCACCGGAACGTGGAGAGTTGTCGATCACCGGTCGCTTCCGGAGGTGCCACTGCTCGTCATCGTTGTCGGCGTTGGAGTGGTCGCCCCCGGCGCCCCGGGCCTCCCCGGCGCGCCCGGGACACCCGGTACGGTGGGCGGCGCGCCCTGCTGGGGCGTGCCTTGCTGCGGCGACGTCGTGCTCGACGGGCTCCCCTGCGACGAGCTTTGAGCAGCGCTGGCGCCAGCCTGCCCGGTGTTGCTCAACGGCAGATCCGCGATCAACGCGATGTGGATGCGGGCGACTTGCAGGTTGCGCGCGGCTTGTGCGCGATTGGCGAGGGCCTGCTCCTGCGCCAGTCGTTGGTTGGTGAGCTCCGTTTGCGTCGAGATGCCCTCGCGATACCGAAGCTCGGCGATCTGATACGCGCGTGCAGCCTGACTCACCGTCCCCACCGTGGCCCGCCACGCCGCATTGGCTTGCCGCAGGTTCGCAATGGCGGTGCGCGCGTCGAGAGCGGCTAGTTCGCGGGTCTGCTGCAAACGCGCCTGTGCCTCGACGAGATTTGCTCGCGCGATCAGGATGTCACCATTGATTCGACCACCCGTGAACACGGGCACGGTGAAGCCGACCGCCACGTTCCAATTGGTGAGAAAGTCGGGTAGTGACGGAATCCCGACAGGATAGGCGATGCGCTGGTAGAACGAGGTCAGCGAGAGGGTCGGTAGTCGCTCCGACACAGCCAGTCGGCGCAGGGCCGCTTCCTCCTTGACGGTCTCCACTTGCTCGCGCACGGTCGAGCGGCGAGCGACGGCCGTGTCGAGCGGCTGCGCGATCGTGTCCGTCGTAGTCACGACGCCGTTCGGAGCGACACTCGTCGCCAATGACACGAGGTGCACGCCGTCCGGAGCGGCGGTGGAGTCCTCGACGTCGGTCGTCAGAGCCACCGCCTCGTCGAGTGGTAGTTTGAGCAGTTGCTTGAGCCGGTAGTAGGCAATGTCGCGATCGCCGCGGCGCTGGATGACGATGGGGACTTGATTGTTCCGGGTGACTTGTGATTGCAGCAGGTCAAAGTCACTCTGACTGCCGACGTGCGTTCCGACCTGTGTCTGCCGGTACGTCTGATCCGCTTCAACCAGTGTAGATTCGGCGATCGTCACCAGCCTGTCGGCGAGCGCCGCATCGTAGTACGCCTGCGTCACATTGTAGGTGACCTGGGCCGTCTGGGCGTGCACCTCGATCTCGGCCGAACGACGGGGCGATGATGCCGCCTGGTTCTGCGCGAGGACCTGGCCGCTGAACAGCGTCTGCGAGAAGTTGAGACCGAGGCTGTATTGATTGAGGGCACCGAACCCGACGCTGCTGAAGTTGACACCGTTGATACCGCTGGGACACGACTGCGCCGCATTGAACGCCGCCTGTCGCTCGCCAGGCGTTGCCAGCGAATCGAGGTGCGGCGCGCACAACGCCTGCAGCGCCGAAGAATTTGGCTGGGATGGGCTGCTGCTGCTCCCGAAGACTCGGTTGAAGGCGGAGTACTGGGTCAACACAGTGCGGGTGTATGCGCCATTGATTGAGAGCTGCGGGAACCATCCGGCGCGCGCCTGCTGGACTTGCCCGCGAGCGCGCATGATGCCCGCTTGGGCGATTTCGACCGCCTCGCTTTTCAGCACGGCGATCCGGACCGCCTCCGCCAGCGAAAGCGCGTGCGCCGTTGGCTGCGCGACGCTCTGAACGGCCGCGCCGGCGCTCGCCGCGTTCGGCGGGGCAGACGCCGCGACAGCCTGGGCGTCGGCCGCTCCCGCCCGGAGCAGCAGGCTCCCGATGAAGGCGCCGGCGAGCCAAGCACGCGCGCTGCCAGGTAAGGTCATGGCGCACGCCGGAGGCGTCTGGCCTCCGGCGGGACAGGGAGAAGACCGGAGAGAGGAGATGAATCGGGCTGCATACAACACGCCTTCAAAAGCTAGTCTCCTTTCTCCTCTCTGCAGTTCTCCTGTCTGGGCGCGACGCGTCCGCCGCGTCAGCCTCCACCAGGCTCCTGCCCGCGTGCAATCGGCGCGCGGACTGTGTTGCCCCATTCCGTCCAGCTCCCATTGTAGTTCCGCACGTGATCATACCCAACAGATACGTGAGGACGAACCACGTGTGTGACGATCGCTCCCCGATCCGGCAATACGCGATCACATTGTCGCTGGGCTTGAGACCCTGTTCCGTTTCGTAGATGGCCCGCAGCTCGGACACCGTCTTAAATGTGCCGTCAGAGTTGGCGGCGCGCGCCCACGGGACACTCTTGGCGCTGGGAATGTGTCCGCCGCGCAGCGTGCCTTCCTGCGGGTAGTCCGGCATGTGCAGCCGCTCGCCGGTGTACTCTTGGGGTGACCGGACGTCCACCAACTGCCCGTGCGCCGCGAGGTGGCGACGCACATCGGCGACTGAAGGCGCGGATGGGCTCATCGGACCGTTCCCGCGCCTCGAACCGCGTCGCGGGATACCGCGGAACATCGGTCGTCATTGGCCGCGACTCCGATTCCCATTTGCTGCGGCCGCCATTGAGCAGCGCCACGTTGGTGAAGCCGAACAGCTGGAAGACCCAGAACGCATAGGCCGCCCACCAGTTGTTCTTGTCTCCGTAGAACACGACCGTCGTCGTATCGTCGATGCCGAGTCGACGCAGGAGCGACTGGAACTGGGACACGGAGAGGTAGTCGCGCACCACGGGGTCGTTCAGGTCCTCGTGCCAATCGATTTTCTGGGCGCCGGGGATATGCCCAGAATCGTACAGCAACACGTCCTCGTCGCTCTCGAGCACGCGGACGTGCGGATCATCGAGGTGCTGCGCCAGCCACGTGGTGGTGACGAGAACGTCGGGATGCACATAGCCCTTCGCCGCAATGGCCGGGTCGACTGCACCAGCGGTGACGGTCGGGGAAGCACGAGGAGTCATGGTCGCGGGTGCCATCGGTGAGTCTCCAAGGAGAATCCTGTAGGGGCGGCCTGCAGAACAACAAGACGGATGGTCGAACGAGCGCGCACGTCCTCGCTCCTCTTTCAACATCTGCACGCTTCTGAGACGAAAACGGCCGCTGCAGGGGAGCGGCCGATTGATCTCGCGTGCGCCAGGGGTTACGTCGCCCCGACGCCCGCTCGCGGGCGCCTACAGCCGAGCCGGCGCACCATGCGCCCGAAGCTGTTGCGCGCGGGCATGGGGTAGCCTACTTGAGCCGGCGGGAGCGGTCAAGGGAAACGCCCTACGCCTCGATCGGCCGCCCTCACGAGGACGGCGAGCAGGACCAAGGCCGCGAGTGTTGCGCCCGACGAGAGCGGCAGGCGTTCGAGGATCAGCATCTCCGTCGCGCCGGCCCCGAGCATGAGTGCGCTCAAAGCGATCGTGCCCGCAACGGTGGTGCGCGGGTAGGCGAGCAAGGCCGCCCCTACCAACTCGTACAGTCCGACGGCGTATCGAAACCACTGCCCGAGTCCGACCTTGGCAAACAGCGAGACGGCGGCGGGCACGCCGATGAGTTTGCGGCACCCGCGCCGACGAAGAAGAGCGCGAGGGACCAGCGAAGCAACCGAATCACGCGCTCTGACGGTACCGTCTCGGCAGCGCTCATGGCGCGAGCGGGGGGAGATGCTTGCGTCATCGAATCGGACCGCCTATTCGGTTGCTGCACCGACCCTCTGGGCGTTACGGGATGACGTACCGGATGGACACGCGCCAAGTCGTGAGAGACGCGGGGACGGAGTACACTTCGGCCGCGCCATCGAGGCCGCTCACTATGGGCACGGTGATCCCGCCGAAGATGGACGCCTGTCGAACAAAGACTTCGACCAGCGTATGGTCGGTCACGTCGTTCAGGTTGGTGAACCCAACGCGGAAGTGCGGGTCTTGCCAGCTGTAGCCGAGACCCGCGAACCCGCCGAGGCCATGGTGGTTTGCCACGCCGACCGTCGCACTCGCGCCGTACGAATTCGGGTAAAACGTGTCCGAGGACTGCTGAGTGCCGTAGCACGGCTCGTTGGGCTGGGTCTGCTGCAACGCGCTCGAGGGGCACGTGACCGGCCCGACCACTCGACCAAAGGTCCCCCAGATTCGACCACCGATGGTCACCGTCGGTCCGCCCTCGGACGGCGCGATCAGGTCGTGTGCATACGTCGCAGCCAGGCTGCCAAGATTGGGAGTCGCCTGATCGATCGTGATCGGCGGCAGATAGCTCGCCTCGAGGCCAAATCCCGCTGGAAAGCTCAACGCCACGCGGAGGCGCGGCAGCACGGGTGAGAGGTGCGTGCCGTCCTGCTTCGACAGATAGCAGTAGCTCGTCTGACTGATGGACGCACTCGGTGCCGGCACACCAGTCAGCTCACCTGTCAGCGTGACTTTCCACGGCGCGACCACCGTGGGCATGTCCAGCGTCGCGAAGTTGAGCGGCACCTCGTAGTGCGCCAGCAGCTTCGCCTCGTTGCTGTTTGGGGGCGGAAAACATTGCGCGAACGCGGTCGATGGGACCGCAACGAGCGCTGCAGCGACGACTGCAGGCATGGCGACGAGGCCGCCCAGGACCGCCGAGGGCGACGCCGACCGTCGCCCTCGCGCGGCGTCGACGCGACCGATTTCGGGATCGCCGCGTCTCACTGCGCCACCAGCGTGCCGTGCATGTACGGATGAATGTTGCAGTGCCACGTATAGGTGCCGGCCTTGCTGAACGTCCGGACGGAGTCCGCATTGCTGATCAACTGGATGTCCGCAGGCAGCGCCGGTCCGCTGTCGAAAATCACCGTGTGCGCGACGTCGAGAAACGAGAACGTCACCTGCGTGCCCGCGGCGACCGTGTCCGGGGAAGGGCTATAGTAGTACTGCCCACCACTCGTGTTTCCGAATCCGTTGTTCGAGCCCTGCGATCCGGAGGCAACAATGGTGTTACTCTGTCCGCCAAGCGGGAGAGTGGGACCCATGCCGCTGCCGCCACCACTGCACGCGGCCAGAGCGAGTGCGCCGAGGGCCGAGCCCAACACCAAGCGCCGTCTTGAGTGTGTCATGCCACACGCTCCATGCGAAGTGAACACAGGACTTGGCGCCGCGGGCCCGGCCGTCGTCCTCTCGAGGGGTGCCCGGGCAGTGGAACGCGTCCTTCGATTCCTGTGTTGGGTCAACCTAGGCGCGGTCGCCGCACCCCGCAGCGGCCGTGGGGTGAATGACTACGATCGGGGGGCGAACTATCCTCGCTACAGGGCCCGGTCGAGCAGTCCTTGCACCGCTGCCCGGTACCGCCTTCCAGTCGTCAACTTCGTGCCGTCGCCCAGAATGAGGACGTAATCGCCGGCAAACCACGGCTGCACCTCGCGGATCCGATCGACGTTGACGATCGTGGATCAATCGATGCGCAGAAACGACTGCGGCGGCAATCGCTGCTCGAGGTGAGTCAGCGTCTCACGCATAATGTGCGTCTCACGACCGACGTGCAGCCGCACATAGTTGTCCATCGCCTCGATCCAGTCGACGTCCGCGGTGCGGACAAAGATCACCCGGCCATCGCCCTTGATCGCCAGACGCGCGACGCCAGCGCGCGTCGCGCCGGCGTTCGTGGCCACCGCCGCGGACACTTCCGCGACCAGTGCAGCAAGGCGTGTGCGCACTTCGTCCTCTTCGTCACGACCGGCGGTCTCGCCGAGTCGGTGCTTGGCGCGACCAATGGCTTCCATCAGGCGATCGCGGTCCACCGGTTTCAGAACGTAGTCGACCGCGTGGACTTCGAATGCGCGGACCGCGTGGGCGTCGGATGCCGTGACGAAAATGACCGCAGGCATGCGCTCCGTGCCGATCGCGCGGAGGACGCCGAAGCCATCGATCTCGGGCATCTGAATGTCGAGCAGGACGAGATCCGGCTCGTCGCCCGTGATACGCGTGACGGCGTCCGTGCCATTGCCGCATTCACCGACGATCACGAGGTCACTTTCGTCCTCCAGTAACTCCCGTAGACGGGCGCGCGCGAGCGGCTCGTCGTCGACGATGAGGACGCGAAGCCGGTGGTCGTTTGTCCCCGGCTTCGCCGGCGCGCGTGAAGAGACCGGGCTCGGGCCTGCAGTGTGTTCTGTCATTCCTTGTACGGGACGTCGATTTCAACCATGAAGCCAGCCCCAGGAGCGGTCGAGACGTGCAGCCGTTGGTCGGTTCCGTACAAGTACTGTAACCGTGCACGGGTGTTCCCGAGCCCCACGCCCTCGCGCGCGAGCGATCCGGTGGGGCCGAGTTGCGCACCGACCCCGTCGTCCCTCACACGGATCCTGAGCTGGAGGCCCATCCGCGCGATCTCGACCGCGACCGTGCCGCCCGCGGCGCGCGGACCGAGTCCGTGGCGAATTGCGTTCTCGACGAGGGGTTGGAGCAGGAGGTTGGGAACGATGGCCTGTCGGACATCGGGAGCGGCCTCGACGTGTACGGCGAGCCGGTCCTGGAACCGCAGGCGCTGGATCGCCACGTAGTGTCCGAGCAGCTCGAGCTCCCGCTCGAGACGCACCTCGTGGTCACCCGATCGCGTGAGCGATAGTCGCAGAAGCTCGCCGAGCCCGTGGATCGTGCGCTGCGCCGCGCGCGGGTCACCCGGAATGAGCGCGCTGATAGTATTGAGCGCATTGAACAGGAAGTGCGGCTGCAGCTGATGCTTAAGCCCCTCGAGCTGTGCGCGCGCCAATCGTGCCTCGAGGCGATCGCGCTCGTGCGAGGCGTGGAAATACGCGCCGACGAGTCGTTCCTGCCACGTCGTCGCGTACGTCGCGACGGCGCCAGCGACCGCGAGGAGGAGCAGCTTCGCGCCCTCGTCGAGCGGCGCGATGGCCGTGCCTGAAACGGCCGCCAGCGGACTCGCCGTCAGTTCCACTCGATGGGTGCCCAGAACAAACGCAAGGAGGAGCCCGTACTGGCCAACTGTGAGCGCCGCCACGGCCGCCGCGCGGCCCGTGGACGACGTGATAGGGCGCGCCGCCAGGATGACGAAGTAGGCGAGGTACATTGGCGCCTTGAGCCCGAGCGCCGCCGAGTCCGCGATGGCGTATCCCGCCATGCTGGCGGTCACGGCCGTGATGTCGACGATGGGATTCGCGATCGTGAGCCACCCGGGAAGCCTGGGCCGACGATACCAGAGCAGGTACTGCCCCAGCGTCCAGATCAGCATCGGCAGCAGCAACGACAGGTTGACTAGCCGGAGAGCAGGGGTCAGCTCGGGCGCGTACGCCAGTGCCGCGGTCGCAAGGAGCGCCAATACCAGCGCTCGCACTGTGTTGAGTTGCCGTTCGGCACGATCGCGCAACTCCGCGAGCGGCTCCCCAGGGAGGGCGGCCACCGCCGCATCGGCGAGGGGCATGCTCGGCCATTGCCCCGGGGCGACCGAGCCAACTTTGCGGTCGTTCGGCGCGGGCGGGGACTCGGACTCGCTCACCAGCACCGGTCGCCGTACGGAGGATAGAACCTTGCGCAGTCCAGATCGTAGTCTATGCATATTGATGGGTCGCGGCCCGTCGGGCCAGCGGGCACCGCGGCGCCGACTTGGACAACATTAAGTTCACTAAGGCGCGGCCGCTGGGCGGCCGTCCTTGGAGACACACCCGGAGCCTCGCCGATCGGAGGGTATCCGTGTCATGACCTCGAAGCGTGCCGCTCGATCGCCCGCCGCCGTGATTCGCGTTTTGCTGACTATGGCAGTCGCCGTCACCATGGGCGCGGTTGGACCACCCCACCATGCGCGGTCCGCCTCAGCGGCATCGACTCTCAGCCAGCCGGCAGGGAGCTTCACCTACGCACCGGGTACGCGGCGATACCAGCTGACCACGGTTGTCGCCCGTTCGCAGAATCAGGCCGGCGGGCGCGCACCGTTCGAGTTCAGCACCACCACGACGATGAACGTGACGCTGACGCTGGCTCGGCGCGCGCGCGACACGCTCGTGCTCTCACTCACAGTGGATTCCGTTGCGGTGGCCTCAGACCTCGATGCGCCGCCAGCCAACGTCGCCACGTACAAGGGCGCCAAGCTGACGGGGCTCATCTCGCCGCAAGGCAGGATCTACCGCTTCGAGCCGCCTGCGGGCGCGACGGATCCGCTGCCCGGCCTCTATCGCTCGTTTCGACGATTCCTCGTGCCGTTTCCGAGTGCTGACATTGCGCCGGGTGCCGTGTGGAGTGATACCACGACCACACCGGTCAAGGTGGCGGGGTTCGACACCAAGACGGTAGCGATCATGAATTCCAGGATCGCCTCGGACACGGTGTACGATGGCCAGCGTGCGTGGCGCATTGATCGGACGGGCAGTATCACGATCGCGGGTACCGCCGCCGCACGCACGGATACCGTCGGTCTCACGGGCGACGGCACCATCCGCGCGACCGACTACGTCGCAGTGGCCGGCATCTTCCTCGGCAACACGTCCACGCAGACGACGCAGCTGCAGCAGTTCAAACCCAACCAGCCTGCCGTTCAGGGTGTACCGATACAACAGACCATTAAATCGAGTGTGAAGGGGATCTGAGCGGCTAGACGTTCGACGTTCGACGTTCGACGTTCGAGAAGAAACCTCGGGGGCCAGTTAGATGCACTGCGGCCGGCCTTCGAGGTTTGTCGTCGAACGTCGAACGTCGAACCTCTGTCGAACGTCGACCCTCGAACCTCTGTCGAACGTCGAACCTCTTAGGCTCTCACCAATCTCTTGTACGCAATCCGATGCGGTCGATCGGCGTCCACTCCCTTCCGCCGATGGAAGTCCTCGGCGTAGGCACGGTAGTTACCCTCGAACCACACGACTTCGCTGTCGCCTTCGAACGCGAGGATGTGCGTCGCGATGCGATCGAGGAACCAGCGGTCGTGCGGGATGACCACCGCGCAACCGGCGAAATCCAGTAGCGCTTCCTCCAATGCTCGCAGGGTGTCGACATCGAGATCGTTTGTCGGCTCGTCGAGCAATAGGAGATTGCCGCCGCTCTTGAGCAGCTTGGCAAGGTGCAGCCGATTGCGCTCACCACCCGAGAGATCGCGCACCTTCTTCTGCTGGTCCGCGCCGCGGAAGTTGAAGCTCGCCAGGTACGCACGCGTGTTCATCTCCCGCTTCCCGACGAGCATCGTCTCGTTACCACCACTGACTTCTTCCCAGACCGAGCGCGCGCCGTCAAGCGTCCGGCTCTGATCGACGTATGCCAACTGCACGGTCTCCCCGACGACGAGCGCGCCACTATCCGGCTTCTCCTCGCCGACGATCAGTCGAAACAGCGTCGTCTTGCCCGCGCCGTTCGGGCCGATGACGCCGACGATCCCACCGCGCGGTAGCGAGAATGAGAGTCCCTCGAAGAGCAGCGTATCGCCGAAGCCTTTCTTGAGGTCGGTCGCAGTGACCACTTCGTTGCCGAGCCGCGGCGGCGGCGGAATCACGATTTCATTCTGCATGACGCGTTCGGCCGTATCGGCCTTCGCGAGGTCCTCGTACCGCTGCACGCGCGCCTTCGACTTGGCCTGCCGTGCGCGCGGCGCCATTTGCACCCACTCGAGCTCGCGCTCCAATGTCCGCTGGCGCGCGGACGCCTGCTTTTCCTCCTGCGCGAGCCGCGTGCGCTTCTGCCCGAGCCACGCGCTGTAGTTGCCCTCGTACGGAATCCCGTGACCTCGGTCGAGCTCCAAAATCCAACCCGCAACGTTGTCCAGGAAATACCGGTCGTGGGTCACTGCGACGACCGTGCCCGGAAACTCGGCGAGGTGACGCTCCAGCCACGCCACGCTCTCGGCGTCCAGGTGATTCGTCGGCTCGTCCAGTAGAAGCATGTCGGGTTCCTCGAGTAGCACGCGACACAGAGCGACGCGCCGTCGCTCACCGCCCGAGAGCCGCGCCACGTCCGCGTCACCGCTCGGCAATCGCAGCGCATCCATCGCGATCTCGATCTTCCGATCCAGCTCCCACGCCTGCGTGGCCTCGATCCGCTCCTGGACCGCGGCCTGCTCATCGAGGAGCTTCGTCATCTCGGCGTCCGACATTGGCTCGGCGAAGCGCAGGGAGATCTCTTCATAGCGCCGCACGAGGTCACGCGTCGCGCGTACTGCCTCTTCGACGTTGCCGCGCACGTCCTTCGACGCGTCCAGCTGCGGCTCTTGGGACAGGAACCCGATCCGCGTGCCCCCATGCGGCCAGGCCTCGCCCTGAAAATCCTGATCGACGCCTGCCATGATCCGCAGCAGCGAGGACTTGCCGGCGCCATTCGCACCCAACACGCCGATCTTCGCGCCCGGGTAGAAGGACAGCCAAATGTCGCGCAAGATCTCCCGCGAAGGCGGGACGACTTTGCGCAGACCTTTCATGACGTAGATGAATTGAGGAGCCATAGTCGGCAGAATCCTAATGGACCGCGGGTAGAGACTGAACGGCGCGCGGGCTGTCGCGCGCGAGAGAAGGAGACAGGGACAAGAGAAAGGAGAGCCTCACCACGGATTCAGCTGTCCTCTCCTTTGCCTGTCCTTTCTGGCGTTCTCCTCTCTCGGGCGCGACAGCGCCCGCGCTGTCCATTACCGGACACATCGGCTTGCCCGAGAGGCAATTTCGGAACATATGACCTACACCCAAACCATTGTGGTACAAACAGTTATAGAATTGTAGCGCTCGGTTAGAATGGATCGTCCCGGGTTGACCGGCGAGCTCAGCAGTGAGCCTGCCTCAGCCGAGGGGGACCACCATGACCGGGACGATCCCTGGAGTGGCCGCGCAGCGTGCTCGCGCGGCCTCCCGGCGGTGTGCGCGCAAGCTTTACGCGTGCCTGCTGACCGTAGTGACCACCGCCTGCTTTGCCGGGGCAGCATCCGACACCACCGGCCCCGGGGGTGCCTTTGGCTTCAAACCCCCACCGCAGCCGCCGCCACCACCCACGAGTCCAGCCACTCCGGCGCCGACGGAGTCGGACACGGTGCTGGTCACACCCAATACGAGCCAACCCGGCTACGCCATCGCCCCCAATTTCCAGGGATTGAGCCTCGAGATCTGGGACGCGATCAACAACCCGCGCCTCGCCGACCCGGCGCTCGAGCAGTTCCTGATCAACCTCGGCCCCGGCGTGCTTCGTATAGGTGGCATCACCTCCGACCAGCACTGGTGGAACCCCACGACACGCGTCGCTCGCGCGGACGGGGCGCCCGTCATCGTGAACGCGGACTTCGCGACGCTATTCGCATTCTCGCGCGCAGTCAGCTGGCCGATCATTTACACCGTCAACCTCGCGAATCAGCTGCCCGATACTGCTGCGGCCGAAGTCAAGGCACTGGCCGCGGCCGGCGGGAAGTCCCTGCTCGGCGTCTCCATCGGGAATGAACCCGACCAATACGTGTCCGACCGGTTCCGATCGAGCAGCTGGAACTGGACCCAAATGCAGAGCCAGTGGATCAGCTATGCCGACGCGATTCAGGCGCGCACCCCAGCGGTCAAGTTCGTCGGACTCGATGGATGCTGCGTGACCGCGCTCGGGTGGCTTCCAGGATTTGTGGACGGCCAGGCGTCGCGACTGGTGCTCGGATCGCACCACATCTATCCCGAGTGGAACGGCGCGACGTCGGGCACGGCCTACTACCCGTCGATCACCAATCTCCTGGACTCCTTGACGACCAATCGCGTGTCCTCTGATGTCGTGGAACTCAGTACAGCGCTCGGCGGACAGGTGCCGCTTCGCATCACGGAATCGAATTCGGTCGCATCGGGGGGCGCCTCAGGCGTGAGCAACGTGTTCGCCGCGAGTCTCTGGGGCATCGAGCACATGTTCACGTTGGCCGAGCATGGCGCTTCCGGCGTCAACTTCCACGGCTCCTTCAGCGGTGGCACCTACCAACCGATCGACGGAAAGCCGGGCAACTATACGGCCCGGCCGCTCTACTACGCGATGTTGGTCTTCCACACCGCGGCACAGGGGCAGACCATCCCCGTCGCCGTCACTACCCACTGGAACGTGACTGTGCACGCCACGGTCGCCTCTGACGGGACGCTCCGAATCGCTGCGATCAACCGCAACCCCTCGACCGCCGTGCAGGTGCGCGTCACCGCCGGCCACTCCTACACGCATGCGGGCACGCTGCGCCTCACCGGTCCATCGCTCACGGCAACCTCGGGCATCACGTTCGGTGGCAGCGGCGTGAGCTCGACCGGCGAGTGGAAGCCGGGAAATCAGGAACCCGTCTATTCCGCGGGCGGCATCTACGCGATTTCGCTTCCCGCCGCGAGCGCCGCCGTCCTCACGTTGCAGCCATAGCCGGCACGAAAACACATCCCGTAACGGTGGGGGGCGACGACGCCTGCGTCCCCCCCTTCCTCACCGGGCCCCTAAACTCAATTCCAACGCGTTTCGCGGCCGCCCGGCCTCATCTGCCACCGAGAGCGTGATCCGATCCAGGCACGCCAACTCGGTGATGTTCACGGCCAGGAGCGCACGCTGCGCGTCGGGCGCGAGCGTGCGGTACAGGTTGAGCGTGACGTGGGGGGTGAAAGTGTAACGCACCGGTCCAAACGCGAGGCCTGATCGCGCGATCCGGTCATGCAGCATGCGCAGCGGGCCATGCGGGTCGAAAGGCAGGCTGATGATATCGGTCTGCATGAACCGTTGTGGTCGTCCAAGCGGCAGCGTGAGAGGCTCGGTGCTCTCGACAATCGGCCCGAGCGCTCGCTCCAGTGCCTCGCGCGGTGTCCCTGCGCGAATTGGTCCGACGCCGGAGGAGCCGGCGAGCGTCACGTGCGGCGGAAACGCCGCGGCGAGCCTGGGATCATGACGCTCCTGCAGCTCGCGGATGACCGTGGCGGCCGGGCCCCCAATCGGTGCAAGCACGAAAATGCCCGCCGGTCGCCGCCATTCGTCGTATTCGTCGTCGACCGCATGCGGGTCGAGTCGGCTTTCATTTGCCATGGCGAATCTCACGAGACCGGCGGATGTCCTCTTCGAACATCGCTTCGGCTTCGGCGCCGGTCTTCGGATCCTCGATCACCGCGTCCAGCTCGAAGTTGATCGCCACGCCCAGTGGGTTGAAGTCGGTCGATCCCACGCGAATCCATCGTCCGTCAGTGACGGTCGTCTTGGCGTGCATCATTTCCCCGGGCCATTCCCAGATGCGAACGCCGTTCATGAGCAGCCGCCGATAGAACTGCCGCGTCAGCAGCCGGATCCACGGGTGATCGTATCGACTGGGCACCAGGACCCGGACATCGACCCCGTCGCGCGCGGCGCCATTGAGCGCTTCTACTTCGCTGTATGAGGGGACGAAGTACGCGCTGGCCATCCAGATTGAGCGCTCGGCCGACACGGCCTGCATCTGCAGTGCGCGCGCAACGCGGAACCGCCCGGGCTCGCCTTCGATGATGCCAACTAGCGCGGGTGCGTCCGTGGATGGGTCGAGATGGGCGCCGCGAGCTTGCCGCCTCACATAGCGATGCGCACCGCGGCGTTCCTGACCATGACTGCGATGCCACATGTAGTCGAACGCGTTCGTCAGGTCCCGAGCTGCTGGCCCCTCGATGCGCACTGCGGTGTCGCGCCACGGTGACCGTCGTCGCTTGAGGACGCCGGTGCGCCACTCGTTACCGATGCCGATACCCCCGGTGACACCAGCCTGACCGTCGACCACGAGCAACTTGCGGTGGTCTCGCGGCACGAGGCCCAGCCACCGTCGAGTCACCGATGGCGGGTTGAAAATCGAGACGTCGACCCCGCGCGCCCGCATTTGTGCGAAGAACGATCGCGGAGTCCCCATGCGACCGACCCAGTCCACGAGCAGCCGCACATTGACGCCACGAGCAGCGGCGGCCGTGAGCGCATCGCGGAACCGCTGGCCGACCTCATCCCCGCGGAAGATGTACGCCTCGACCGCGACGGAATCCCGAGCGCCATCGATGAGCTCGAGCATCGCCGAGAACGTGTGATCCCCGTCGTGCAACAGCTGGACCCGGTTGCCACTGGAAACGTCGGCCGATGCGATGCGCCAGAGCCCGCGCGCAAACGACGGCGTCGGTCCCGGCGCGACCGGCAGGGCCCCGCTCGCCGTCGCCGACTCAACTGACAGACCCGACGGACGTGCGCCCGGCGGCACGTCGACCGGCGGCGCGTCGACCGGCGACCCGCCGCTAGGCAGTGTCACTGGAGCAGCTCGGTAGTGGCACTAGAAAGAAATGGAGGCGACATGCACCCGGGCTCGCCGCACAGTGCCTCGTGGCGACGACAAAGGAGACGCGAGAAACGAGACGCGGACCTGCTTATCGAGCTGCGCGTACGGCCTGTCCATAGACACGAGAGATAACACCCGGCGTATACTTGCTCCCAGAGCACCCACACCAAGAGACAGGGAACCAAACAGACGAATACCAGGGGCGCTACGCGCCCGAGAGAGGAGAAAGGGGAGACGAGAAAGGAGACGGTGCGCCTCCGATCTTTGCGGCTCAGATCTTTGCAGCCCCGATCTTGGCGTTCCCGATCTTTGCTGGTGTCTCCTGTCTCCTTTTCAGGGCCGCTCCTTTCTCAGGCGCGCTAGCGCCCGCAGCCCCACATTCACATCATCCGCCATGCTGACGATCGATCTCACAGGAAAGCGCGCGCTCATCGCCGGCGTGGCCGACGACGCCGGGTACGGTTTTGCGATCGCAAAAGCGTTCGCCATTGCCGGCGCGACGGTCAGTGTGGCTACATGGCCCCCGGCGCTCACCATCTTCAAGAACCTGCTCGAGCGCGGCAAGATGGACGCGGCTCGCCGGATGCCCGACGGCTCTCTGCTCGCGTTCGAGCGGATCTATCCCTTCGACGCGGCCTTCGATACGCTGATGGACGCGCCCGAAGACCTGCGGTCGAACAAGCGGTACAAGGATGTCGGTGACTTCTCCGTCGCCGGGCTTGCCGACAGGTGGACGGCGGACTTCGGTGGTGGATCACTCGACATCCTCGTCCACTCACTTGCGAATGGACCTGACGTGACCAAGGCGCTGCTCGACACGAGCCGAACCGGCTATCTCGCGGCCGTGAGCGTCAGCGCCTTCTCCCTCGTCGCGCTCGTCGCGCGTTTCGGTGCGCTCTTCCGACCGGGTGGATCAGTCCTGTCTCTCACCTACATGGCGAGCGAACGCGTCATTCCTGGCTACGGTGGCGGCATGTCGTCCGCAAAAGCCGCCCTGGAAAGCGACACTCGTGTCCTGGCGTTCGAGGCAGGCCGACGATTCGGTATTCGCGTCAACACGATCTCCGCGGGTCCGCTTGCCTCACGAGCCGCGAGCGCCATCGGCATCATCGAGCGCATGGTGGATCACTGTGCGATCAACTCGCCGCTCCCCGAGCCGGTGCAACCCGCCGAGGTTGCCAACACCGCCGCATTCCTCGCCAGCCCCCTCGGCGCCGGCATCACCGGGACGACCGTGTACGTGGACAAGGGATATCATGCGATGGGGATGGATGTGGGGAAGGCATAACAGGACGTTCGACGTTCGACGTTCGAGCGTTCGACGACAAACCTCGAGGCCAGCTGGTTGCACCACGGCTGGCCTCGAGGTTTCTGTCGAACGTCGAACGTCGAACGTCTAGTTTTTCCCGTCGTCCCTACTACCTACCACATCCGACGGAATCGTCGTCGGCAACCGCGGATCCCGATACGTCGCCTTGTGGATCTGGTACGCCGTCACATAGAGCGCAATCGTCAGGATCGAAATGAATGCAGCCATGCCCCAGCCTTGAGGGCCTGGCCAAGGGATGTAACGTCCAGTGTTCGATCGATTGGTGTCAGCCATGTCGTGACCTCCGAGCGACAAATTATCGAGGGACGATCGGCGGTGCCAGTCCGCCATCCGTCGCCGGACCGGGTGGGTCGCCCAGTGGCGCGTCGCCCCAGGTGTCGTTGAACGGTCGCATGTCGGGCACTGCCGCGCGGTTCGGCCACAGACGCGCGCCGACAACGCGAGCCGCCACCGGGACCTCAACGTCGATGGTCGTGCCCCGCGCCCAGAGATCGACGGGCAGGTGCACATCCTGAGTCGAACCGTTGCTGAGCTTCAATCGTAACGACACCGGGAAAACGAGCTGCGAGTATCGGCGCAGTGAGATACACGGCCGTCGCTCTGGCCGCGGTGTCGTGACCAATGGATCCGCGCATCTCGACGCTGTCGATGCCGATGTCGAGCACGCGCCGTCGTGTAGAAGTACCCGCGCCACAACCACGCCAGGTCCGCACCGGTGACGTTCTCGATCGTTCGAAAGAAATCGCCCGGCGTCGGGTGCTTGTACGACCACCGCCGTGAAGTATTCGCGCATCGCGCGATCCAACGCTTCGCGCGCGACGACATGGTCGCGCAACGCCAGCAGCACAGCGGCCGGCTTCTCGTAGGCGTCATTGGCCAGCGCTGTTTCGTCGATGTGGTCTGGCCGAGTCATGAGCGGAGCGTCGATGCCCGCCGCGACCGTTTGCTCCCAGATCGCGAGGAAGCTGGCCCAGTTGTCCATGCCCGACGGCCACTTTCGCAGGTCGGCACCGTATCGCCGCTCCTGCGAGAACGCATTGATGTAGGTGTTGATGCCCTCGTCCATCCACCCGTAGCGCCGCTCGTTCGACCCGACCACCATGGGAAACCACTCGTGGCCCTGCTCGTGATCGTTGGTGCGAAAGACATCGCCCGGCGCACCCGCTGCGTGTAGCCGACCATCACGAACATCGGATATTCCATCCCCGAAACGGGTCCGGCGACCGATGACGCTTGCGGATATGGATAGGGGCCGATCAGCGCCGAGTACGTCGCGGATCGTCCACTGCGTGTTCTCCGCGACCTGCTCCCACTCTCGGCCGGCCTTGGGCCCCTCGTAGTACGCCTGACACAACGCGCCCGACTCGCGTCCCGCGAGCGCTCCCGTCCACGTCGCATCCCAACGGAAGTCCGGCGCCGCCGCCCACGCGACGTCGCGCACGTTCTGCGCGCGGAAGTGCCACGTCTTCGTCCCCGGCACTCGCCGCCCTTGGCACCCTTGGCCTCGTCAGCGGTGATGATGCTGACGATCGATGTATCGTGCGCGGCTTGGGCCAGTCGTTCGCGCTCGGTCGCTGGTCAGCACCTCTGCCGCGATTCTGCGAGCACGCCGCTGCCGCCGACCGTGTATCCCGCCGGCACGGTCACGGCGTAGTCAATGTCGCCGTACTCGAGATAGAACTCTCCCTGCCCGAGATACTGGTCCGTGTTCCACCCACGGACGTCGTCGTAGACCACCATTCGCGGATACCACTGCGCAAACTCGTACAGAGCCCCGTCGCGGCCCATGCGATCCGCTCCGTGCTCGGGGATCACGAACCGGTACTGCACGACGATGGCGAGCTGGCCGCCGCGTGCCGGCAGCGGCTCCGGCAGATCGAGCCGCATCATGGTGCCGTCGATGAACGGCGTGACCGCCTTGCCATCCGTAGTGACCGTTCCCAGCACGTAACCGCCGTCGAAGCCAGCGCCGCTGTTGCGACTGTCGCCTGGAAAGAGGAACGACCCGGCACTCGCGCGCCGAAAGAGGTTCTGGTCCAGCTGCATCCACACCAAGCGCAGCGTGTCGGGCGAGTTGTTGGTGTAGTGCACCGTCACGGTACCGGTCAGGGTCTTGGCGCCCGTGTCGAGCGTCGCGACGATCGTATAGTCCGCGCGCTGCTGCCAGTACTGCGGGCCGGGCGCACCCGACGCGTCCCGGTACACATTTGGACCCGGCCAGTCCGATCGATTCATCGTGAAGAAGGGACTGTCCATCGCGTTCACGACGCCCGAGTCGAGCGAAGGGAGTCGCATGATCGGAGCGGGGGTATGGCTGACGATCGGCGAGGGGGCCGCCGCAACCGGCGCGTTGCGGGATTGTGACGCGCACGCCGTGGCCAAGAGCCCGGCGGCGATCGCAGCGGTCGACGCGCAGCGCATGACGCGAGAGGGAGAGAGGGGAGTGGTGACGGAGGACGACCGGGAACGCGCGAGGCGGCCTGGCCTATCGTCGAGCGGACGCCTTCCGCTTGCGCGAGCGAGCGCCTGCCGGCGAGCGCGGACGCGACCGACGGCGCGGCTTCTTCTTGGGTGGCGGCGCCAGGATCGTGCCCCGACAGGCGGCCGTCCCACAGCGGCAGGGATATCGAGCCTCGTCCTCGGGACCGCAGTCGTCCGCCCGCTCGTACGCGTAGTCGTAAAACAGCTCCGATCCCGCCGGGATCGATCGCAGTGCATCGATGAACACCCTGCCGTCCTCGATGACCGCTTCGCAGTTCGGCGCGCAGGAGTGGTTGATGAACCGGGTGTCGTTGCCCCGAACCGCGGCGTCGATCACCGTCCGGGAGGTCACCGTGAACAGGAAGGTGTGGTGCTGTGCCATCGCCTCGTCGTCGTACCGGCGATCACCCTCGGCGTGGGAAACCCGCTCGCCGACGTACTCGCCGAAGCGTTCCCCCTTCCGGATCCGCCGGACCGCGTAGGCGCCCATGCCGTGGATGGACGAAGTTCGGATCTCGAACGGCTGATTCTCGGGCACCGGTTTGCTCAACGCCATAACAAAACTGTCGTCTCCGCGCTACGCTGTAGAAGTTGAGGCTGGCAAGTCATGGCCCGGCGAGAATTTACGGTTTCGCGTCACCGGGTACGTAACGTGCTGCTGGGGCTGCCTGCATGTCGCCACCTACCGACGGACGGCCAACACTAGCAGCAGGGCCGACGCCGGCCGCCAGCACCGGCCATCTGGGGACCCTGGCGGCGTGGCGAGCTGCCCTCTCCAGACCGGCCTCCCCCGTAGCAGTCCTGGCCGCGACGGCGACCGGCGTCGCCGTCATCGACCTCGCCACGAAGCAGATTGCCAGCTTTCTCTTGGGATCCCAGGGCGATGTGCCTCTCCCCCTGTTCCACCACGCGGTCCGCCTCAGGGTCTTCCTCAACGACCAATCCGCGTTTGGTGTGTCGCTGGGACCGTACACGTGGCACATCAACCTCGTTCTGACCACCGTCGCGCTCCTGCTGTGCCTGTCGCTGTGCCGCTCACTGGCCGTCATCGACCACTGGGCTCCACTCATGCTGGGGCTCATCACGGGCGCCGCGACCGGCAATCTCGTCAGCCTCATCTCCTCCCCCGAGGGCGTGCCGGATTTCATTGCCGTGCGCAGTGCCCAGGGTCATGAGCTCGTGTTCAACTTGGCCGACGTGGCCGCCGTTATTGGCGTGGCGCTCCTAATCCGCACGACGTGGGCCGTCGCTCGGGCCATGATGGCCCCACCGGTAGCGCGACAGGGATTGCCGCCGACGCCCACGGACCGAACAAAATTGTCGATCGGCGCTTAGCGGCGACGCGATGCGCGGGCGGCTCGCATGTCCGTGACGCGGCCGCCGGTTCTTGACGTCCCCAGTGTGCCATGTATTGCGCCCAATGCGGCACACTCGTCTCCGCAAATTCACGCTTCTGCGTCGGCTGCGGCGTGCGCGTGACAGACCCGGCCGCGGCGGCCGCGGGCACGCTAACGCACGCCAACCGGAGACGAGCAACTTCTGACCTCCGTGCGCCGCGCACTCGCAGCAGAGTACGACGTCGAGCGCGAGCTGGGGCGCGGCGGCATGGCAGTCGTATTCAAGGCGCGCGACAAAGAGCTCGATCGACCGGTCGCGCTCAAGGTGCTGCCGCCCGAGCTCGCGCCTGTCGCGACCGTCGCGGACCGATTCAAGCGCGAAGCCCGACTCGCTGCATCGCTCGATCACCCGAACATCATCCCTGTCTATCGAGTGGCCCAAGCGGGCGGCGTGCTGTACATGGCCATGAAGTTCATTGACGGTCGCTCGCTCGATGCGGTCGTCGCTGATAATGGCCCCCTCCCCCTGGCAGTCATCCTGACAGTGTTGCGTGCGGCCGCGCGCGCACTCGCGTTCGCGCACGACCACGGCATCGTCCATCGCGACATCAAGGGCGCGAACATCCTCATCGATCGCGATGGGCGCGTCGTGGTTTCCGACTTCGGCATCGCCCGAGCCGTCGAGTCGTCGACATTGACGGCGACCGGCGTCATGATCGGCACGCCGCACTTCATGAGCCCCGAGCAGTGTGCGGGCAAGGCCGTCGGCCCGCAGTCGGATCAGTACTCCCTCGGCATCGTCGCGTATCAACTACTGACCGGTTCCGTGCCCTTCGACGGCGACTCGCTGCCCGAGATCCTGCAGCACCACTGGTTCACATCGCCCCCCGACATCACCCTCTCGCGCCCCGACACCCCGGCTGCTCTCACGGCGGGCGTCCTTCGGCTGCTCGCGAAAGACCCCGTCGAGCGGTTCGCGTCGACCAACGATCTCGTGGCCGCCCTCGAGAGCATCCCCTTCCCAGCCGCCGACCGCGCGGCAGGGGAGGCGAGGCTTCGCGCACTTGCCGGCCCGAAGGCCACCACAGGCGTGGTCACAGGGGGCAGCCACATACCCGCTGAGCTCACGGCCCGCCCCGGAGACGCGATCTCGGCCCCAGCGCCCAGCCCGCCCCTGCTGTCGGGCAACCGTCTTGGCCCGCGCGCGGTGGCACCGACGCAACCGATTGGTGCGTCCCCAGACACCGCCCTCGGCACCAAGGCCGTAGGCGGACCCTCGGAGGCACGGCCGGTCGCGGGCAGGGCAGCACACGCTATCGTCGAACCAGCGCGCGGCGACGCGCGCGGGCCTGCCGCTCCGGCATCCACCGCGCGTCGGAAACCGCCGGTCGCTGCCAAGCGCGCCCGCGGCGCCAAGCCCTGGCGTCTCATCGCGGGCGTGCTCGTAGTCCTCGTGTGCCTGATTGGCGTCGTCAAAGCCGTCAGGGTGCGTCGAACCGCGACAACCGCGAAACCAACCGCCCTAGCGCCACGCCTCGACGCGACGGCCATGCAGGAGGCCGGGGCCAGCGCATATCGCGACGGCGACTACGAGCTCGCCCGGCGATTCTTCGTTCGAGCGCTCGCCGCGGACCCGAACGATCAGCGCGCCCAGGACCAGCTAGCGTGTGCGTTGTCGAAGTTGGGTCGCACCGACAGCGCGCACGCGCCTCCGAGCAAAGGGAGTTGTATCAGCTGAGGACGCTCGACGTTCGACGTTCGACGTTCGACGAAAAAACCCCGGGCCTGCCAAATGCACAGTGGCTCGCCCCGAGTTTGTCTTCTCGCGACGTCGAACGTCGAACGTCGAGCCCTACGAACTCACCGCTGCTTCCTGGACCGCCCCCTCGGCGTTCCCCGTCACGATCCGATCGGCGCTGCCCCACACGACCCACCGCCCTGAGGTGGTTTGGGTCGCGATGCGCGCCGGCATCGTCACCGTGAAGACGCTGCCTCGCCCGACCACGCTGCTCACCACGATGTCGCCATCCAGCAAACGGGCCAACCTTCGCGACACTGATAACCCGAGGCCCGTCCCGCCGGCGCGACGCGTGGCCTTCTGCTCGACCTGCCAGAAGGGGTCGAAGATTCGATCGAGGTACTCCGGCGAAATACCGATGCCCGTATCGCCAATAGTGAGTTCCAGGCCGCGGTCCACCAGTCGGGCGCGCAGCCACACGCTGCCGCCAGCGTCCGTGAACTTGACTGCGTTCGACAGCAGGTTCACGAGGATCTGTCGCACCTTGTGCGGATCCGTGTGCACGACAAGCTGCGGGTCGAGTCGGCCAAGCGTGAACGTCACACCCTTTTCCGCGGCCAGCGGCTCGATCAGTGCCGCCGCTTCGTCCAGAATGTTGTTGACCCTGGCGACGTCGTAGCGAACTTCCTCCTTGCCTGCCTCGGCACGCGAGTAGGTCAGGATCTCATCGATCAGTTGGAGGAGATGCCGGGCGCTGACCTTGATGCGTCCGAGCTGCTGCTGCTGTGCCTCCGTCACTGGCCCCGTAATTCCATCGGCCAGAAGCTCCTGGTATCCGATGATCGCGCTGAGCGGTGTCCGCAACTCGTGCGACATCACAGCCAGGAAATCGCCCTTCGAACGGTTGGCGCTTTCGGCGTCGCGGCGCGCGGCCTGCTCACGGACCAGCAGTCGTGCGCGCTGCACGTCGGTTGCATGCACCACGCGTGCGCTGCGCGCGACGAGCCAGACGAGAGCTACGCTGCTCGCGACCACGAACAGCGACGGGCCGTCAGCGCGATCCCACAGGTTGGCACGCTGGCCCCAGAGCCAGATCCATCCCAGTACGATCGGCAACAAGACCGCGGCCGGCAGCAGGCGACGCGCCAATACACCACCCGCGGCATTGTCGATGAGAATCGCCGCGAGACCGGCCGTCCGGCGAGCGAAGATCGTTCCGACACTGAGCGCTGCGACGAAGACAGCCGTGAAGATCGACATGCCGCCGATGTGCGCAATGTTGTACAGATGTGCCGCCCCGTTCACGTAGCCGACAATCGCCGTGAAGGTGACGAGCAGCGCGGTCGTAGCGGCCCACTGTGCGGGTCGGCGGCCGCGCTTCAATTCGACGTCCAACGTCGCCAGCGCGAGGCCGAGGAGCAGGAGCGGAATCGTCGCGTTCGCCGCGGGACGCCCCGGCGCGAACGACGGCTGGACTGACTGCACGGTCGTACCGAAGAGCAGGAGATCGATTCCGATGCTCCGCCCAGTCACGATTTCGTATGTGAAGACGGTGGCGAATACAATCACCATGCACGCGAGCACTCGCGATAGCACGAGCGACCAGGTCGGCAGTGAGCGATCGCGGCCAAACCAGAGTGACGCACCGGCTAGCAAGAGGCCAACGCCTGTGAGCGGCCACACCATCAAGCCACTCCGGCTCCAGGCGAGGAGGAGCGGCCCGTCGATCGCCCACACAATCAGCACAGCGATCGCGAACGCAATCACGCCCGCCCCAGCGAGCCCGGGCAGCCGTAGGAAGAACTGAATCCCTCGGCGCGGCGGAGCAACCATGGCCCCAAGGTGTCTCACGGCTGAGTGAACCCGCAAGGCGGTCCGCTGGACCGGGGCCGCGCCTTCAGCGTCCCCATTGCCCAGCGCGACCTCGTTCCGGGATGCCCGCGTCACCGTTCCGGCAACCTTCGCGACGACGCCTTCTGTGAATTACCGATGCGCTAGCGAAGCCGCTCCGCGGCCTCGGAGATGCGATCGATGTAGGTGGCCACCGATTCGTCCGGCCTGCGTGCGGGCAGTACGTACGCCGGATCATCTGGCTGCTCAACTCGACTCCGGTGCCGCGCCGTGGGCGTGTCGATGAACAAGTCGCCGCCCTGCGCCTCCACCGCCGATTCGAACTGGTCAACTGCGTCGAGGAGGTCCGCCATCTCACCTGCAGTTTCACGCCCGGTGAGCTCCACCCCACGCCCCCGTAACCGAGCAGCAACCTCCAGCTCCACGCCTTGCCGCTCCTCATCGCGGTGCGGATCGAGCGCGCGCTGCAAGTCCTCAAAGGTGCCCCGCTCGGCCGATGGACCGAGGGGCTTGTCGAATGGAACGCGAGGATCGGTCATCAGGTCGTAACCGGTCGGTCAACGGTGGGGGGGCGAAGCGAACCACAATGCTCAGTGCTGATGGCCCCCGGATACTAGGAGTTGCCGTTGCAGTATAGCGCGATAGGCAGTCGCGCGGAGGCTCCGCGGAGATCAGTGGGTGCTACCGAGCTCCGCTGTAGTCGACGCGGGATCGCACTTGCTCGCTTCAGGCAGCGCCGGCAAATCGGTCAAGCGTCGCGCGCTCTTCGGGGGTCAAGCTGCGCACGCCCGTGTGGTCCACCTTGGCGAGCAAACGCACAATCTCGTCGCGGTTGATGGGATGTAAGTCGTCGAGACGGATTTCACGCCATCGGCGTACCTGATCGCCATCGCCGAAGACGCGCTGTGGCGGCGCGACAGCGACCTGCCGTCGCCACTGCCGCGCCGGTGACCGCCAGGAGTGCAGCATCAGATAGACATACCCCGCCGCAGCGCCGCCCAGGTGCGCGAAGTGAGCTATACCCGCGCCACCGATCCCAAACGCTCCACTGAGATCCCACCCGACATAGAGAAGGATCAACAGCCATGCCTCGACGGGCACGACGCCGTACAGATAGAAGCGCTCGCGCGGCCAATAACGGGCGAAGGCGACCGCCACGCCCATGATTGCGCCCGACGCGCCGACGATCGGAATCATCCGCGCCGACGGAATCGCGAAGGAAAGGAGCGCCCCCCCGATCCCGCTGAGGAAGTACAGCATGAGAAAAGATCGGCCGCCCAATCGCTCTTCGACGCGCGGCCCGAACCAGAAGAGCGCCAGCATATTGAAGAGGATGTGCAGCCAGCCGCCGTGCACGAACATGTACGTGACCATCGTCCACGGCTGGACGAAGATCAGTGCGGGCAGAAAAGCGAGCGTGCGCTCGAGCGACGGCACGAATTGCTGCGCGACGAAGACCAGGACGTTCGCGACGATGAGTCGCAGCACCCACGGGGTCATGCCGGAAAGTTATTGGGTGAGGGGGTAGGGACTAGGCTCGACGTTCGACCTTCGACCTTCGACCTTCGACCTTCGACCTTCGACGCTGGACGCTGGACGCTGGACGCTGGACGCTGGACGCTGGACGCTGGACGCTGGACGCGATAAGCACAAACCCGGAGGCCAGCTAGATGCACCGTGGCTGGCCTCGAGGTTTTTCGTCGAACGTCGAACGTCGAACCTCGAACCTCGACGCTTCCGCAGGCGTTCGTCGACCACACGGATCACCAGATCGCGGATGTGGAATGCGTCGTGTGGGTGCGACCCGGAAGCAGCGACCACGCGGAAGGCACGATGCGAGGAATAGGCACCGCGAGTCCTGCCGTGTCGGCGCCGGCACCGCCGATCTGGACTTTGCCAGCTTCAAGGGCCGGCGTGGGAACCATCGAGAGCGACAAAGTGCCTATCTCGACTGGCGCGCCGAACGCGCCCGACAATGGCTACGCGATTGGACCTTTCCCGGCCGTCCGGAGTGTCTCGAGCCCCAGTACAAGCACGAGGACGAGCAATAGGATGAGGCCGCTAAACACAAAGAAAATTCTACGAATTGGCGTGGAACTGGAGTTCGCCGTCGGGGTTAGGAAGGCTGGCAATTGGAGTTGCAACCTGAATGCTGATTTGCTCGTTATATCCGGTGTCAATTCTGGCCTGGCGCTTGCGTTAGCCCTTCGCCTGCCCGCTTAGCAGCAACGCTCGAGTCCGCCGCTTACTCTCACTTGGATTCGTCTAATGGATCAGACGGCTGTCGTCTCCGCGCGGCCCATCGTGACGCACCACTTGGATCATCCGGAGCTCCTGCTCCTCGACAATGCCATCGCTCGGCTCACCGAGTCCTACATATCGACAGGTACGTTGACCACCCCGCAGCGCGGCGTGCTCGGCGAATACCGATCGGACCTGGCCGAGTTGGCAACCCACCTGGCCGGCCCTGCACGTGAGTACGCCGACGCGGTGATGGCATTGGCGCGGACGATCTTGGAGGCCCAAGCGGACGCGACCGTTCACGAGGTCGCCGATGGTTCTGGCGGCGCGCACCGCGCTGCATAGGGGGCGAAAAAGGGATCGGGGACCGGGGTAGGGCGGTAAGAAGAGTGCCGGTCGCAGTGTGTGGCGACCGGCCTTTCGATTTGTGTTGTTGCCGCCATCCGCCTTCGGATGCTCTTTAGCCCTCAGACCCCGTACAACTCCCCGTACTTCGATCGCAAAGTCTTCACGAGGATGGCGACGTTTGGTGGCTCGCCTGTCGCACGCTCGACCAAGGCTGCCGCGCTGAGACTGTGGCCATGCCGGTGAACGTTCTCCCGCAACCAGTCGCGCAGCTCGCCGAATTCTCCGCGCGCCATCGCCGACTCCAGATCGCCGATCGCACGCTCGGCGGCAGCGTATAGCTGCGCACCGTACACATCTCCCAGCGTATATCCGGGGAAATAGCCGATCGACCCAGCGGCCCAATGAATGTCCTGCAGGCAGCCCTCCGCATCGTTGGGCGGCGCGACACCGAGATACTGCGAGTACAGCGCGCGCCATGCCTCGGGTACATCGCCCGCGGCGAGCGTTCCGGAAATGAGCTGTCGCTCGAGCTCGAAGCGCACGAGCACATGCAAGTGGTAGGTGAGCTCGTCGGCGCGGACACGATTCGTCGAGAGCGCGACCGCGTTCGCCGCGAAGTAGGCGTCGGCGGTTGATAACCCGACGAACGCGCTCGGGCATGTATCGCGGAGCACCGGCAGGCAATACTGCCAGAAGGCATGACTTCGTCCGACACGATTCTCCCAGAGTCGGGCCTGGGCCTCGTGTAGGCCATGCGATGCCGGCTCACCGAGCGGAGTGCCAAACTCCCGCGGATCGAGGCCCTGGTCATACAGACCGTGTCCGCCCTCGTGCAGGATGCCGTAGAGCGCGCCCGTCACATCGTCGGCATCGTAGCGAAGCGTGAGCCGGCAGTCGCCTGGCCCGATGTGGATCGCAAACGGGTGCGCACTCGTATCGAGGCGACCTGCCGAGAAGTCGAATCCGATGGCGGCAGCGATGGACGCCATCGCCGCTCGTTGTTGCTCGATCGGGTACGTCGCCACGAACGCGTCTCGTCGCGGCTGGCGCGCAGAGGATGTGACAGCCGCGACCAACGGCACCAGCTCGGCGCGAATGGTGTCATAGAGTCGACAAATGTCGCCGGTCGTCGCGCCCGGCTCGTATTCGTCGAGCAGCGCGTCGTACGGCTCGTCGATGTAGCCGATGGCGTCCGCTTCCGCCCGGCGCAGCGCCACAACCCGCTCGAGCCACGGTCGAAAACGCGCAAAGTCGTCTTCCTCGCGCGCCGCGACCCACTCCTGTTGCGCCAGAGTCGTCACCCTGGACAATTCCTCGGCGATCGCGAGCGGGATGCGTGCCTCACGGTCAAAGGTCCGGCGAATTTCACGAATGTTGGCTGCCTCGCCGGATGCGGCATCTCGGACGAGGTCCGATCCCTCGACGATCTCCAACAGCTCCCGCGTTCGAGGATCCGTTGCGCGCGCGTGCAGTTGGGTCGTCAACCACGCCAACTGGTCGCTGCGATGCCCCAGTCCGGCCGCCGGCACGTACGTCTCCTCGTCCCACGACAGCAGATCTGCGCACGATGCGATAATCGACTGTTCGCGCGCGCGTCGGATCAATTCGAGGTAAGCCGATTCGGCATCCATGCGGGACTCGTGGACGAATCAGACGCTAGACGTTCGACGTTCGACGTTCGACGTTCGACGTTCGACTGAAAAACACTCAGGGCCAGCCAAGGTGGAGATAGCTAGCCCCGAGGTTTGTTCTCCAACGTCGAACGTCCAACGTCGACCGGTCAATCTAACCCGGCCGTTGTCACGACCCTTTGTACGTCACCTTCCAGACTCGACCATTCTGATCGTCCGCGATGTACAGTGAACCGTCGGGGCCTTCAGCGAGGCCATCCGGCCGATGGTCCGCCCTGTCTGGCTGCTTCACCTGGCCCGCGAATCCATCGGCAAACGTCTCGTGTGTGCTGTCCGGGTGCGCAGTCCACGGCACGAACGTGATGTTGTAGCCACCCTGCGGCAGCGGCGCTCGGTTCCATGAGCCGTGAAACGCGATGAACGCGCCCCCCTGGTAATGCGCGGGGAACTGCGTGCCCCGGTAGAAATGCATGTCATCAGGTGCCCAATGTCCCGGGTACCACCCGACCGGTGCGCGCTTTGCGGCGCAGAGCCCGACGGTTTTGCCGTTGCCACCGTACTCTGGCGCGAGCACCAACTTGGCTTGCTGCCCATCGAAATAGCAGTACGGCCACCCGTAGTCGCCGCCCTGAACAACCTGCACGACCTCTTCCGCCGGTAGCTCGGCGCTCTGCGCCATAGTGAAATCCTTGGGCCAGTTCTCCCCCAGCTGGTCACGACCATGCTGCGTCGCGTACAGTTTCCCGTCCGCAGGATTGATCGCGTAGCCCTCGGTGTTGCGGAGTCCGGTGGCGAAGCGTGCTTTGGCCGAAAAGGGCTGTCCGACCTTCTTGGCATCGTACTTCCAGAATGCCAGCACGCGTCGCGAGCTCGGCACAGGGTTTCTGGCCCGGGGCCTGGAGTGTGCGGTCCTTCGACTGGCACGAGTTCGTGGCACTGCCCATATCGATGTACATCGTCCCCGACGAGTCGATGATGAACGGGTGCATCGTGTGTCCCTTCTCGATCGGCATTCCGCTCAGGACGACTTCGCGCGCACTGTCGGGCACGAGGGTCCCCGTCTGCAGCTTGTAACGCACGACATCGGAGCCATCCTCGGCGTACACGTATCCGTCGTACACCGCGATCCCGGTACCGCCCGTATGCGGCTTCGTCCCGTCAGACCCGAAGCGGGCGACGACACTCGCGTGTCCACTGTGGTTCGTGTCGCGCAGCGCGACGATGACTCCGCCCGGGTGCGGCGGCGGGCCATTCTGTCCCCGCCCAGGGACCGTGTTGACATACACGTCGCCGTTGGGAGCGACGGCGAGGTGGCGCGCATGTCCAAGGCTATCGGCAAACACCGTCGCGCAGAATCCCGCCGGCAGCGTCAAAGTCGTGTCACAGCCCGTTGCTGCCGTGCTGCTCGCCGTTGACGACGCCTTTTCTCCACCGCCGCATCCAAACGCCGCGGCGATCGCGGCTGCAGATAGGAACGAGCCCACACAGCGCACACGTGTCACATGCGATCGCAGCATCTGTCGCCTCCGTTGTCGTTCGCTGATCCTTGATCCTTGGCCGCTGACCCCGCCGCTCGGCTATCGCCCGGCCCGACGCACTAGCGGCTCACGTGCCGCCGGACAGTGTACAACGAGATCTGCTGATGCACAGCCCCCTCATCGTACGGCCGGATCTCGGTGTCGGTGAGCACGAGACCGTGAGCCGCTAAGCCGTCAAGAAACGCGGGTGCGGCGACCCGCCCCGGGTCGGCGATCGTCGCCGTCCCGTCCGGCGCCAGGGATTGGGCAATTGCAGCGGCGATGAGCGGCGCATAGTGGTGCTCGTAGAGCACGTCAGCCGCGATCACGCGGTGAAAGTGCCCCAGGTCCGGCGGAAAGGCACGCCAGTCGACGAGCCGCGCTTCGGGCACCTGGTGCAAGGCGTGCCACGCGTTGGCGCGCGTAAAGCGCAGCGCAGCTTCGTAGTAGTCCGTGGCCGACGCCGCGTAGCCGGCCCGTAATGCAGCGATGGTCGCCAGCCCCAAACCGCATCCGAGCTCGAGCAGACGAGGCTGTGGCTCTCCTGGGGCGAGGGGGGTCTCGAGCAACGCTGCAGCAAGCACACGGGCCGACGGCCAGAATGTCGGCCCAATACGGGAGCCGCTCATCTCGCACGAAATCCGCTTCGCTAATGAGATCATCGGCATTGCGCGGACGGAGGATCTCGAGCTCCCACGTGCCCACGAACACCGACTCAGTTGTCGTGACGAACTCCCGCTCGAGCGCGCCCCACACCTCGGTCGCCGCCTCGGTTGCACACATGTACAGCCCTCGTCCCGTCAGTGGCCTTGTCGTCGGCGGTCTCGGCGCCGCAGTCGTCTCTTGCGCCTTTCTCCGTTTCCTCTGTGCGGTCACGTAGCGCCCGCAGGCTCTCAGGTATTCGGACTGCGCAGTCCGTGGCGCTGCTCGTACTTCGTGATGAAATACAATGTGAGGCTCGTAAATCCGCTCAATGCGACGGCGATCTCGAGCCGTCCATAGCCCACGGCCGCGCCGAGGATACCGGTCGCCCAGATTGCGGCCGCCGTTGCGGTGCCGCGCACACGGTTGCCGCCGAGCCGCAAGATCGCTCCGCCGCCGATGAACCCGATCCCGGTGACGAGGCCTTGCAGAATGTGTGTCTGCTGGTCGGACGAGATGCCGAAGACCTGGCCCGCCAGGAGAACAAGCGAGCACGACGCCGCCGCGACGACCGGGAACGTGCGCAACCCCGCGCTGCGGTCGTCGCGCGCTCGTTCAACGCTGATCGGGAACGTCAGCACCCAGGCCACAGCGATCTTCCCGATGAGTGCGATGAACAACGGGATGTCGAAATGGACATCCTGCATGACCTGGCGAATGAGCGAAGACCACATAGGAGAGGGGCGGAGGTTAGACGCTGGACGCTAGACGCTAGAGAAAAATCTCGAGGCCAGCTAGATGCACCGTGGCTGGCTAGACGGCTTGTCTCCAGCGTCCAGCGCCTAACGTCCAGCGTCTGACCCCATACATTTCTCCCTACCCATGTCTACCATCGAGCATCGCCACGTCGGGCCCCGAATGAGCCAGATGATCATTCACGGGGATACCGTGTACCTGGCCGGCCAGGTCGCCAACCGCACGGCCGGCGGATCCGTCGCCGAGCAGACCCGAGAAATCCTGGCGCGGATCGACCAACTCCTCGCCGAGGCGGGGACGGACAAGTCGAACATCCTCCAGGCCACCATCTGGCTCGCTGAGATCTCGTCGTACGCCGAGATGAACGAGGTGTGGGACAACTGGGTGACGCCCAGCAAGCCGCCGACGCGCGCGTGCGTGGAAGCGGCGCTCGCAGGGCCAGCGTACGCGGTGGAAATCCGCGTGGTGGCGGGAAAGCCCTGAACTGCGCGGGGTCGGGGCGGGCGCTACGCGCCCGGCCCAAACCCCGCAGTTCAGATCCTGATCCCCGTACTCACAAACTTCGTCTCCAGGAAGGCGTCCATCCCTTCCGGTCCACCCTCACGGCCGAGGCCTGACTCTTTGAAACCGCCGAACGGAGCCTGCGCCGTCGACGGAAGCGGATCGTTGATGCCGACGATGCCGAACTCGAGGCGCTCGGCCACGCGCCAGGCGCGAGAGAGGTCGTTCGTGTAAGCGTACGCCGCGAGCCCGTACTTCGACGCGTTGGCCCGCTGCAGCACCTCGTCCTCCGTGGCAAAACTCGTCACCGGCGCGACGGGCCCAAAGGTCTCCTCTCGCATGACACGCATCGCGTCGTTGACACCGGCCAGGAGTGTCGGAGCGTAGAAATGTCCGCGCTCGCGATCCGCCGGGCGGTCGCCGCCGACGACGACCTGCGCCCCGGACGCGACGGCGTCCCGTACGTGCGCGTCGACTTTTTCCACGGCGGCGGCATCGATGAGTGGACCGATCTGCACGCCCTCGGTAAGGCCGTCGCCCACCCGCAGTGCGCGGATCTGCGGCGCCAGCGCCTGCAGGAACGCCTCGAGGACGGAGGCGTGCACGTAGAAGCGATTCGCGCACACGCATGTCTGGCCGGCGTTCCGGAATTTCGATGTCATGGCGCCCCGGGCTGCCGCCTCGATATCAGCGTCCGCAAACACGATAAAAGGCGCGTGGCCTCCCAGCTCGAGCGACACCCGCTTGACCGAGGCCGCCGCTTCGCGTGCGAGATGCTTGCCGACCTCGGTCGACCCCGTGAACGTGATCTTCCGCACCGCCGGGTGCTGCAGCATCTCCGCGCCAGCGGGCACGGGATCGTGGGTGGGCACGACGTTGAGCACGCCCGCGGGCAGGCCGGCGTCGCTCAGGATTGCAGCGATGCGAAGTGCCGTGAGCGGAGTTTGCTCCGCGGGCTTCAACACGATCGTGCACCCGGCGGCGATCGCGGGTGCCACTTTTCGCGTCACCATCGCCGCGGGGAAGTTCCACGGGGTGATGGCGGCGACTACGCCGACAGGCTGGCGCAGCGCCAGGAGTCGCTTGCCCGGGACCGATGCCGGGATCACGCGGCCGTAGATGCGCTCGGCTTCACCCGCCGCCCAACCCAAAAAGCTCGCCGCGTAGGCAATTTCGCCGCGTGCCTCGGCGAACGGCTTGCCGCCTTCCAGGGTGAGCGTCCGCGCCAGACTACCAGACTGCTCCAGCATGAGCGCTTCTGCTCGCCGGAGGACGCGCGCGCGCTCGAGCCCCGGCGTGTCCGACCACGCCGGGAGCGCCCGACTGGCATCGTCGATCGCGCCGCGCACGTCTTCACGGTCCGCGTCGGCAACCGTCGCCACCGGCTCTAACGTTGCGGGATTGTAGACCGTGAAACTTCGCTTCGCGCGGCGCCGTTCGCCGCCGACCCACAACCCCTCGCTCGGCGGGCCGCCGCCTGTGCTCACCCCGCTGCGCGGCTCAGTCACGCCCGCGGTCGCACTCTGTGCCCGAGACGTTGTCATACGCCAAAGCTAGCCACGCTTTTGCGCCTGGCGAGCCGGGCCCGCGACTCGCCGATGTCGGCCTCATCAGCGCATTACTGCTGAGGTCGGCATACACCATCAGACCGGTATCGCGAGCACGTATCCCAAGCGCCAATTGCAGGTTGCGCCCGCCCACCAAATGTTTACGCGAAGCGACCCCACCGCGCGAGGGAACTTATTGCAACAAAACGGACTATCTAGGCCGTATGGACAGAGTGATCATGCAGAACTTCGCCGTGATGCTTACGCTGACGCCTCGCAGCTGCGAGGCGATCAAGCATGCCGTCTCAGCCGCAGGATTCGGTGGCGAAGGTGGCGGCCTACGCATCAGTGCGCATCGCGGGCGAGATGGAGTGCAATATCGTTTTGCGGTCGAGGCGCAAGCAGCCGAGACTGATTTCGTCATCGAACAACACGGCGCTCGCGTCTACGTTGACCCGTTTTCTGCAGCGTTATTGGATGGAGGTTCGGTCGACTTTGTACCGGCGGGAACTGAGCAAGTGTTCGCGTTGACCCCGCCACGATCGGCCGCACGATGGCAACCGAGGCTGGTCGCGTAATAAGATTCAGGTAGCGAGCCGAGCAGTTTGTGGGGCGGCCGCTTTCACGGCCGCCCCCTGTGTTCTCTCAGAGTGGCGTGATTGATACAGAATGCAGCGGAGGAGTGAATGGACGTGACGACCAAGGCTGAGCGACCCACCCGGCGCAGTCGAACACGGGGGGGTACACAGCCTGCGATCGGTGGGGCTGAAGGCCAAGAGCTGCTCGATCTCTACATCGCAGAGCTCGGACGCATGCCCGTGTTGTCGGCTGTCGCCCAGAAAGACATCGCGCGGCGGATGCGCAACACGGCCCTGCCGGCGCGCGAGCGCGCGACTGCGCGTGCCGAGTTGATCAACGCGAATCTGCGCTTCGCGTTTTCGATCGCCAAGAAATATCAGCACCGCGGTCTCGCCCTCGAAGATCTCGTGGGCGAAGCCAATGCGGGCCTGTGCCGCGCGGCCGACAAGTATGACCCGGACGTAGGGGTCAACTTCATCAGTTACGCGGTGTGGTGGATCCGTCAGGCGCTGCATGCCTCGATCACAACCAAGGGCCGCTCGGTGCGGTTGCCACTGGGTCGGGCCGGCGACCTGTCGAAGGCCGTCAAGGCGCAAAGTATCCTCCGTGGTACGCTACGCCGCGAGCCGACGAACGAGGAGATCGGTGAGGCGTGCAACCTGAGCCCCGAGATCGTCGAGAGCCTGCTCGGACTCGTCCAGCCCGAACGGTCCCTTGACGACCCGCTCGACGGCTCGGCGGGTGGCGATGGTCGGTCGCGTACCCTGGCCAGCGTGATTCGCGCTGAGACCGAGGACGGCGATGACCGCCTGCCGGGTACGCTCGAGGAAGAGTCGCGACGCGAGGCAGTCCGCCGCGCGCTCGCACCACTGCCGCCACGGGATCGCCGGGTGCTCGTGCTGTACTACGGCCTGGAGTCCGGCGAGCCGAAGACCTTGGATGAGATCGGCCGGATGCTCGGTGTGACGCGCGAGCGCGTCCGCCAGCTGCGCGACCGCGCACTCGCTGCACTCCGTGACGGCGGCGCGGCGGACATGCTGCGAGACTGGGCGGCGTAACGCCGACGGCGTTACGCAGAGAGTAGAAACACGAAAAGTAGAAAGTACACGCAAGCGAAGGGCTGGGAGCAATCCCAGCCCTTCGTGCGTTCCTTTGCCGTTTGTCTACTTTCAACTTTCTGTCTTTCTACTCTCTCAGGGGTTACGCGCCAAGCGCGTTACCCCTGCAGCGCGCGCTGCGCATCGACATCTCACCGAGGCACTGTGTCCCACACCGTTCCCGAAACCATGCGGTTCGTCGCCTGCGAGCAACCTGGGCCGCCCGAGGTACTGCGCATCGCGACTGGACCGACCCCGCGACCACACGACGACGAAGTATTGGTGCGAGTCGCCGCCGCGAGCGTCAATCGCCCGGACCTCCTGCAGCGTGAGGGCAAGTACCCACCGCCACCCGGTGCGTCGCCCATCATCGGCCTGGATATCGCCGGCGAAGTCGTCGCGGTCGGACCGCAGGCGCGCCGATGGCGGATTGGCGATCGGATCTGCGCGTTGGTGGCGGGCGGCGGCTACGCCGAATACTGCGTGGTCCCGGAGGCACAATGCCTGCCGATACCAGAGGGTTTATCGGTCGTCGAAGCCGCTGCGATCCCCGAGACGTTTTTCACCGTGTGGACCAATCTGTTCCAGCGCGGCCGACTGGCCGCGGGAGAATCCGTGTTGATCCACGGAGGCTCGAGCGGGATCGGCACGACGGCCATTCAACTCGCGCACGCGCGGGGCGCGCGGGTGTTCGCGACGGCAGGATCCGCTGCAAAATGCGACGCGTGCGTGAAGCTGGGAGCCGAACTGGCTGTCAACTACCACGACACCGATTTCGTTGCAGCGGTGCGCGACGCGACGGGAGGCCGGGGCGTTGACGTCGTGCTCGACATCGTCGGCGGGGCCTACGTCGCGCGGAATCTTGCGCTCCTCGCCGTGGACGGGCGTCTCGTGCAGATCGCGTTCATGACGACGAGCCGCGTGGAAGTCGATCTACGCATCGTGATGACCAAGCGGCTGACGATCACCGGGTCGACGCTGCGCCCCCGGTCTGTCGCAGAGAAAGGCGCCATCGCCCGCGACCTCGAGACCCACGTGTGGCCCCTCATCGCAAATGGGACGATTCGACCGATCATCTTTCGCGCGTTCCCGCTCGCTGAGGCAGCTGCAGCACATCGGCTGCTCGAGCAAGGCGTACACGTGGGCAAGATCGGGTTGCAGGTCTGACCGGCTAGGCCTGACAAACACGGGCGATCCGCCAAGCAGGGGCGACGCAATGCGTCGCGCGCCGTCGGCCCCGGACGTTTCACCCGATCGGTGTTGCCTCGAGCGCCCGGGGCGACCATGGTCGTCGCGTTGCTCCCGCAATGCCACGTGGCTTCCCCGCATCACCGACGCGACAGTGCCTCAATTGCCCCGCGTAACTCGTTTGCCCGGTAAGCCTTGCCGGTTGGCTCGCTGTGGCCTGGGATTCGCAACGGGCGCAACCGCGGATGTGGCTGGCATTACTAGATCGGAACGCGCGACGCATCAGCCAGACAGTGGCGGCGTCACTCGCTCGGTCGATCCACCGTTCAACGTTCGCTTCGCGGCCCTCGATGCTTCGGCGTGCCTCGCAGGTTGCTCGACAAGAGCAGAACGCTCGTACCCCCGGCGTGAGTCGGTGCGTGCTGGCCACGTCGGTCCTTTCAGTGGGCGTCGCCTCGCTCCTCGCAGGCGCCAGCACAATGCTCGTGCGGACGATCCCGCACACCCCCCGGCGCAGCGCGGCGGTGACGCACGGGGCGTGGGATGCAGCCCATCACATGATGGCTACTCCGGCACGTCTGGCTAACCTCGCCCCGTCGGTCATTTTTGCCGACGCCAGCACGTTGTCCTACCGCACGAGTCTCATTGACGAAGCACCGGACGCACAGGCGGTCGCGCGCTCCGCATCCCCTGAACGTGCTCCGGGTGGCGCCGGTACCGCAGTGCTTACGGCCCTGGGCGCATGCCTCGCATCAGACTTCGATGGGTCGGCGCACGATCAAGACATGACGATCACGTGGTTCTTTGCGGCCGACAGCAGTGCGCCGCGCGCCTCTGGCGAGTATGTCCTCTGGCAGCAGCGAAACGATTCGGCGCCGGTGCCCCTCGTCCGGCACGTGCTGCGCGATGGACGTCGGCCATTTCTCGACTACCAATACGTCATCCCGAGCGGCGACGGTGCCGATAGCATCGCTGTCGTGCCGCGCACGATGCTTCCGATCAGCCGAGCCGACACGGTCGCGACGCCGGTCGATGTTCGGTCACTGCGCGCCGTCGAGTGGCACTTCCTGGTGGTCCTCGACTCGAGCGTCCATCCGGCGCACATGGCTCGCGTGCATGTCCTCACCTCGCTGCCCGCCATCGATCGACTCGATCGCCACGAGTGCCGTGCATCAGCGAAGAGGCAGCCGATACTTGCAAACAGCGACGCGCCCAGCTCTGAGTTCAGAGGGTAGCCCGAACATTGGGGTCGGGATCAGGGGATCAGGGGTCCGGGATCAGGGTAACAAGTCACGAGGCCAGCCACGTCGGACTGTGGCTGGCCTCTAGGCTTTGTCGGAAATCGAATCGGCGAGCGGCCGTTTCCTGGGAGACAATGCGAAAAGGACATCCAAAAGATTGTCGCCTCTTCGCCGCCGTCGCGCGTGGCGGGCGACCGCATCCTGCGTTAGCATAGGCACACTCATGCGAACACGTCATTCCGCGCCGGCCGAGGCGCACCTGCCCCGCCGGCCGCGACTCCCGTTGTGGATCGGCGCCATTGCGCTCCTCGCGAGCGCGTGCGGCCACCATACGCCCGTCCAGACTGCAGCCGCTCCCGAGGCGCATGTCGTTCGACTCCGTAACTTCACCGTGCTCCAACCCCAGGGCGTGGGCAACGCACCGGCCTCCGCGGACCCGGCGGTGCGAAATCCCGCCACGATCCATACGATCGGCTTCGAGCTGCTGCTGGCTTTTCAGGCGCGTGGCTACTTCGCGGATACGGCAGCCCCGGACTTCGCCGTCGCGTACTACATTGGCGAGCACATGCCGTTCGATACGTCGGTATTCAAATACCCGTATCCATTCGCGCCCTATACCTGGTGGCGCGACTCACCCGCCGTATTGCAGGCGTCGCAATCCCCGTCGCAGGGCATCCTCATCGTTGATGTGATCAACCCCAAGACCAAAGCGCTCCTCTGGCGCGGCGAAGCCGTGGTCCCGCTCCCTTCCGATCGGTCCGCATACGTCGAAGCCCTCCAGAACCTCGCCGACGCGATCGCCGGGAAGTTCCAAGCCGGCTTGGGGACCGGCCCCATCGCACCCGCACCGCTGCCGCACGGAGGCAGACCGGGACGGTAGCGCGGGCGCGAACGCCCCGGGATAAGTAGACGTGCAGGCAGTAGAAATTAGACCAGGCGGCCCTTGTCTACTTTCTGTGCTTCTACTCTCTCGGGCGCTTTAGCGCCCGAGGCGCTAACGATTAGCTTTCTTTCCCAGCCCGGAGCCATCATGTCCGACGCATACATCGTCGACGCCGTGCGGACGCCGCGCGGCAAAGGCAAGCGCGGGAAAGGCGCCCTCACGGAGATCCATCCCCAGGAGCTGCTCGCGCAAGCGCTCAATCGCGTCATCCAGCGCAGCGGCGTCCCGCCGGGCGAGGTCGATGATGTGGTGATCGGGTGTGTGTCACAGGTCGGCGAGCAAGGTGCCAACATCGCACGTAATGCGGTGCTCGCGGCCGGGTGGCCTGATGAAGTCTCGGGCACCACGATCAATCGCTTCTGCGCGTCGGGGCTGCAGGCCGTCAACTTCGCGGCGATGGGCGTGCTCGCCGGCGTCCAGCAACTCACGGTGGGCGGCGGTGTCGAGAGCATGTCGCGAGTCCCCATTGGCGCCGACGGCGGGGGCACTGATGGTGGCAACACGCACCTACGACAGCGCGTGTTTCAGGTGCCGCAGGGCATCAGCGCCGATTTGATCGCCACACGCGAGCGGATCGCGCGTGAGACCCTCGACGCGTTCGCGCTCGAATCGCAGCAACGCGCGGCGGTCGCCCAGCGCGAATGTCGGTTCGGCAAGAGCCTGTTCCCCATCACCGACCCAGTGACGGGCATCCTCGCGCTCGATCGTGACGAGTACCTTCGGCCCTCGACGACGATGGAAGCGCTCGGCGCGCTGCCCCCCGCATTCGCCGAGCTGGGAGCCACGGCCGTCGGTCCGCACGGCGAAACGCTGGACCAGATCGCAGAGGCACGCTATCCCAACGCGGGCCCCATCCAACATGTCCATACCGCCGGCAATGCCAGCGGGATTGTCGATGGCGCCGCGGCAGTGCTGATCGCTTCGAGAGACTACGTGCGCTCACATGGGCTACGGCCTCGCGCGCGGATCCGGGCAATGGCGACGATCGGATCGGAGCCACTGATCATGCTCACCGCCCCGGCCGCCGCCTCGCGCAAGGCGCTGGCGGCAGCGGGCATGACGACCGGAGATATCGATCTCTGGGAGATCAACGAAGCATTTGCTGTCGTGCCCATCCAAACGATGCGCGCCCTGCGCGTCGACGCGGATCGCGTGAACGTCAACGGCGGCGCGATCGCTCTGGGCCACCCGCTCGGTGCCACCGGCGCCATCCTACTTGGCACCGTGCTCGATGAGCTGGAGCGCCGCGATCTTGCGACAGGACTCGTCACGCTCTGCATCGGCGGCGGCCAGGGCGTGGCGACGATCGTGGAGCGCACGGATCACGCATAGTGCCCGTGAGCTGGTGGTCCGTCGCGGCGCCCGCTCTGCCGTAGTCGGCCCATGAGCGTGCCGGCAGCATCCAGTACGCAGACATCACCTGAAGGGCAGCGCCGCGACGCGCGCGCGCGGCCCTCAGGTTCGTTCTGCTGCTCGGTGTGGTCAGTCTCTTCGCCGACATGACGTACGAGGCCGCGCGAAGCGCCGTAGGACCGTTCATGAGTCTCCTCGGCGCGAGCGCGGTGGTCGTCGGCTCGGTGAGTGGGCTCGGTGAGCTGATCGGGTACGCATTGCGGCTGCCATTCGGGCATGCTCGCCGACCGGACCCATCGCTACTGGACGGTGACGACCATCGGGTACGCGGTGAATCTCTTCTCGGTCCCGCTCCTTGCATTCGCCGGAAACTGGCAGGTCGCGGCCCTTCTGATCGTGATCGAGCGCGCGGGACGCGCGCTGCGCAAACCGTCGGGCGACGCGATGCTCTCGCACGCAGCATCCGAGATTGGTCGCGGGTGGGCGTTCGGCTTGCGCGAAGCGCTGGATCAGACAGGGGCGGTCGTTGGCCCGCTGGTCGTCGCGTGGGCAATCGCCCGCCACATGGGGTACCCATTCGCATTTGGGATACTGGTTGTCCCGGCCACACTCGCGCTCCTCGCGCTGCTGGTCGCGCAACGTCTGTACCCCGCGCCGCACACGCTCGAGGTCAAGCGCCCGTCGCTGCCCGACACCGCGGGGACGTCACGCGCGTTTCGGATGTACGTCGCGGCCGGAGCATTCCTCGCGGCGGGCACGGTCGACTTCCCGCTCATCGCTTTCCATTTCGCCAAAGACGCGGTCGTCAGCGCGCCGAGTGTGCCGCTCCTGTACGCGGTCGCCATGGCGACGGCCGCCATCTCCGCTCCGCTCGTCGGACGCGTGTACGACCGACTCGGGCTGATGGTGGTCGCCGGTGCCAGCGTGCTGCCAGCCGCCGCCGCGCCACTCGCGTTCCTCGGGGGCGCGACGGGCGCGGCCGCCGGAGTCGCGCTCTGGGGGATCGGCATGGGTGTACAGGAGGCAACCGTTCGCGCGGCCGTTGCCGACATGACGCCGCCCGAACGCCGCGCTGGCGCGTACGGGGTCTTCGACGCCACGTTTGGCCTCGCGTGGTTCGCCGGCAGTGCGCTCATGGGTGTGCTGTACGGGCGGGCCCCGATCGAGCTCGTGGGCTTCTCCGTGGTGACGCAGCTCGTCGCAGTCGTTCTCCTCGGCGGCGCAGCGAGGATGAGACACAAACGTTGAGATGAGGTCGTGACAATGCCAGTTCCTCTGTCCGCCGCCGCCGACTCGCGCCGACGGACACCATTGGTGCTTCGATTCGTTCGACGCAGCCCAGGGCGAAGCCGCTTGCCAGCAACGCTGGCGCGTCGAATGTCGTTGATTGTCGTGTGTGCGGTGACTACCGCCGGAATCATCGGGAGCGCGGCGCGAGCCGACGCTCAGGGCGGCGCCAGGTCGCTTGCCCGCCGATTTCGTGACGTCACGGTGTCGCCGGACGGCAAATATGTCGCATGGATTGGAGCGACGTCCGCTGGGTCGGCATCGCCATTTGGGTTGGTGATCATGGATCGTGCGCGCGGACTTGAGAGCGCGGTCACGATCGACGCCAAAGGGGCGCGAGAGATCAGCTGGTCGCGCGACGGACGGACGCTCGTGTTTCTTGCCGCCGGCGCGGGTGCCGACACCACCGGCGTCTACATGGTTGCGCCTGGCGCCGCAACGCCTCGCCAAGTGGCCAAAGTCGCTGGCAGCGTTCACGAGCCCGAGCTGTCTCCGGATGGCAGCCAGATCGCGATCTTGTACTCCGCGCCGAACGAGGAGGCGAACGGACCGACCGAGGCGACCCCTCGGGATACCGGCGCGATCGACAACTTCGTCGATCGGCAGCATCTGGCGCTCGTCGACTCACGAGCCGGTTCGCTGCATGTCATCTCGCCGCACGACCTATACGTGTTCGAGTTCCAATGGGCGCCGAACGGCAGCGAGCTGGCCGCTACGGCGGCGGATGGATCCGGCAACAACAATTGGTACATCGCGCGGCTCGTCGCGATCTCGCCTGCGGGCACAGTCCGCGAGATCGCTCGGCCGCCGCTGCAGATGGCCGAGCCGCAGTGGTCGCCTGACGGCGCCCAAATCGCGTACATTGGCGGACTGATGAGCGACGAAGGCGTGGTCGGCGGCGACCTCTATGTCGTGCCAGCCACCGGCGGTACGCCGCGCGACGTGACACCCACGCTCCCGGTTTCGGCCGCCACCTTCTCCTGGACCGGACCGCATTCGACGCTCGTTGCCTCGTGGGCGCACGGTGGGTCCGAGGTCTCGACAATCGACGTGACGACCGGCGCCGTCGCTTCGCTCTGGACGACCGATGACGGCGTCTCCACGGGCGGGTATCTGCCTCAGGTCTCCGCAACGCGAGATGGGGCGATCGTTGCGCTCACACGCGAATCACTCGCCCGCCCTCCGGAGGTGTGGATCGGGCCGCCGAGCCATGTGGCGCAGCTCACCCACGTGAACGACGGCGTGGTACCAGCGTGGGGGAAAGCCGAGCATGTGTCCTGGCACAACGACGGACTCCCCATCGAGGGCATCCTGCTCGCACCACAACAAGTGGAGCCCGGCCATCGGTATCCGATGATCGTGTCGGTGCATGGCGGCCCGGCAGCCGCGTCACGTCCCTTCTGGTCGTTCCCCGGCTCGCTCAATGCTCGGCTGTCACAGGCCGGCTACTACGTCTTCATGCCCAATCCTCGCGGCAGCTATGGCTCGGGCGAGTCATTCACCCGCGGCAACGTGAAAGACCTCGGGTATGGTGACCTCCGCGACATCATGAGCGGCATCGACACGGTCGTCAGTCGCTTCCCGGTCGACAGCCAACGTCTGGGTATCACGGGCGGGAGCTACGGCGGGTACATGACCATGTGGGCAGTCACGCAGACGACCCGGTTTCGCGCCGCGGTGTCCGTCGCCGGCCTGTCGAACTGGCTGAGCTACGCCGGCGAGAACGGCATCAACCGTTGGATGCTGGCCTACTTTGGCGGTGCCACGGTGTACGACGACCCCGCGGTCTACGCGCGAAGCGCGCCGATCAGCTTCATCAACGCCGCACGCACACCGACGCTGATCGTTGCCGGAGAGCGAGACGCCGAGTGCCCGGCGCCGCAGTCCTTCGAGTTCTGGCGCGGGTTACAGCATGCTGGCGCCCCGGCCGAGTTGATCGTCTACGCCGATGAAGGACACGGCATCCGCCAGCCAGCACACGCCGCCGACTTGATGACGCGGACGCTGGGTTGGTTTGGGAAATATCTGGGGACGGTGCATGCGGTTTCGACGCATGTTGAGTAGGGAGTTAGACATTGGACGTTGGAGGGGGTGACGGGTGACGGGTGACAGGTGACCAGAACACTCGCGACGAACAACGCTGGGCGGCCTGAAAGCAGGGGCGGGCTTCGGCCCGCCCGGTGTTCGAAGTAGACGTCGCAGTTCCAGTCACGCGTCACCCGTCGCGTCTAGCGTCTATCGGTACCCCGTTGTAGCCTCAGCAGTCCCGCAACGAGCACACTCCATGGCAACTGGCAAGAAACGCACGCCGAAGAGACCGGCGTCGCGTCCCAAGAAGACCCCCGCACGCGCAAAGAAGTCGGCACGTAAGGGAGGCGCCAAGAGCGCACCCGCGCCACGCGGACGGACCAAGGCCGCTGCGGCACCGCCCACTGTCGTTGGCGCGCGCGAGCGGGCGCGCGGCCCGAGCCCACAGGGTCCCCCGTACCTTCACTATGTCGGCGCTCGCCTCGGCGTGAAGATCTGGATCGTTGATGGCGCGTACATTCGCAAGAACATTGACGAGGAGTTCAGCAACTTCGGGCACCATTTCTCGATCGAAGAGATCCCGATCGATGAGATCTGGCTGGATCGCGAGGCGCACCCGGATGAGCAGCGGTTCTTCATCGCACATGCCGTCGTCGAGCGACGCGCAATGGTCGAGGGAAGGAGTTACGACCAGGCCCGCGAAATGGCGTGCGACGCGGAGTACCGGTTGCGCGAGCACACTAACGATCTCCGTCTTGTCGCACCGCAGCGGGCGCTGCCGCAGGCCGACCGCGTGCACGTGCGTCTCCGAAAGGAGCTCGGCGATGGCACGGCGGTGTGGGTCGTCGACGGCCGGCTCGTCCGATCGGTCTTCGACATTGAGTTCACGGAAGGCGGCCACGAGTACGTGTACGAATTCGTGCCGCACGGGCAGGTGTGGGTCGACGACGATGTCGTCGAAGAAGAAATCGGCTACGTGATCCTGCATGAGTTGCACGAGCGCAACTTGATGGCCAAGGGCATGACCTATGACGCGGCCCATGACTCGGCCAGCAAGCTCGAGCTCCACTGCAGACGACACCCGCACCTGCTGCACGCCGCGCTCGGGGCCGAGGGCTGGGAGTGATCGACCGTGCACGCAGCAGCGTCACGATCAGGAGCCTGCAGGCCGGGGACCGCGAACCGGTGCACGACATCCTGGTGCGGACCGGTTTCTTCACGCCGGTCGAGGTGTCCACTGCGCTCGAGTTGATCGACGAATGGCTGGCCCGCGGCGAGCCCAGTGACTACCTCTGCTTCGTGGCGACCGATCCGCGAACGCAGGCGGTCCTCGGATACGCGTGCTTTGGACCCGTACCGCTCACCGACGGCACGTACGATCTCTATTGGGTCGCGGTCGATCCGGCGACACAGGGGCGTGGCGTTGGGCGGGCGCTCCTCGACTACGTGGAGGCCGAAGTCCTTCGCCGGCGCGGACGCCTTGTCCTGATCGAAACGTCGTCGCAAGACAAGTATCAATCGACGGTACGCTTCTATGAACGGTGCGGCTACGCGCTCCTCGCTCGCCTCACCGACTTCTATCGTCCGGGTGATGACAAGTTGATGTTCGGAAAGTACCTCACTCCTGCCGCACCCGGATCAGCGACCAGGCGCTGAACCAGGCGAGAAAAAAGCGCTAGCCCGCGCGCGAGCCCTTGTCTTCATTCTCCTTCCCCCGCTCTCGGCCGCGAACGGCGACGCCATCGGGGCGATAGAACACGCTGTAGAGCCCCCAAGCGCTGAAGAGCGAGAGCCCGCCGAAGAGCAGGCCGCCCAGCGCAACGACCGGGATCAGGGCGGCGAGCTCGGAGCGAAGCGGCAGCGGGGGATTCGTCGCGGGCGCCACGAAACCCGACCGGATGACCAGCGTCTCGATGACGGCGCCGAGGGCCAGCCCGGTACAGGTAATCGATGTCATGACAGTGAACACCTCGCGAGCCCAGCTATGCGAGGTGAATCGCCAGCGGTACTCCGGCGGCACCGTGAACACGAACAGCAGTGGCGGCCAGCCCATGAGCCAGTGGAGCTGCTTCGCGCGACCGTACTCCGAGACGAGAAAGCAGGCGGCGAACGCCAGCGCCGACAGTACGACGAATGCGCGCTTGCCCCCGAGCATGGCTCGGAGCCCCTGCGACGGCGATTGCGGCATTGGAGAATGAATACCGTGGGAGTGCGCCGCGACAAAGCGGCCTGAGACTTGCCGGCTTGTTTGGAGTAACCATCCGGGTCAATTTCCTCGGGCAAGCTGCCAGTGCGAAGAGCCCCTCGTCGCATCTCAGATGACGTGGGTCCCGAGATGTGCATCTCTCTGACCGTTCAATGGCGAATCGTGCGCGCTGGGTCGGTTCGTTCGTCCGCGCGACTGCCCTCGCGGCAGGCGCATGTGACGCGTTGCTCATCGGGTGTACTCGACAAGTGTCACGCGCCCGCAGATCGCCAACATCCACGTCAACAACAACCCTCTGAACGTGCTCTCAGCCATCGTCACTTTCGACGCGCCCGGCGCCGACTCCGCTCGCGTCGTATACAGCACGCCTGGCGATACCGACGCGGCGACGCCGTACGTGTCCGTGTGGGCGGCACCGGACGCCTCGTGATACTGGGCCTGTTGCCACTCAGCACCTACACCATCACAGTGCAGGCGTACGGCGGACATCATCAGGCCTCGGCAACTTGGGGATACGGGACGCGGGGCCTGCCGGCGCCGGTGCAGGCCGCTTCGCTCGTCTCGACCGGACCGTTCAGCCGTGGGCTGACCCTCGTGTCTCCGCTACTGGACTCCGCGTCCCCAAACGCGCTGCGGAGAGGCAACCGGGCGATTGCCGTTGCGTTCGACGCCCTGGGACGACTGCGATGGTATCGCCAGTTCGATGTCGCCGGGTCACTAGCCCTCAGTCAACAGCCCAACGGGCACTTTACGATCGCGCTCCCGCTGGCCGGTTGGAGCGCACAGCGCGCTCAACCGCGATACGCCGCCAACGGACAGTGGGTCTGTCGTCCGCGACGTGTCCGCAATCCTCGGCGGCTTCGAGCATGCCGCGGTCGAGTGGGCCGAGTTCCTGCCGAGCGGCGAAATCCTCCATACGTACACGGCTGGCGCGGGGGAGACCACCGGCTCGCAAGCCCTGCTCATGACTGGGCCGGCATCGAGTCCGGTTATCCACCTCTTCGGTTACACACTGCAGCCGCGCGATGGGGGGCTGGCTCCTGACCGCGGCGATGCGGCGCGCCTCGGCCACCAGATCGTTCGGGAGTCGCCACCGGGCGTCGTTCAGTTCAGGTGGGACGCGTGGGACCACTACAGTGTCGCGGATTGGGTCGACACGGCGCCAGCGCATCCGCCGGTCGATTTCGACCACCCCAACTCACTCGCCCTCGATCTGGATGGGAACTACATCGCGTCGTTCCCAAACCTGGACGCGATCGTGAAAGTCAACGCGGCAGACGGGTGCGATCATGTGGCAGTTCGGGGGGCGGCGCAATCAGTTCGCGATCCGCGACGACCCGCTAGGGTCGTTCAGCGGACAGTATTCCGCGCACGTGCTCCCTAACGGCCATCTCCTGATCTATGACAATGGATTGCGCCGAAGGCCGCGGATCCCGCGCGCTGTCGAATATGCGCTCGACGTTCCCCGCCGCGTGGCGACGTTGGTCTGGGAGTACACCCCGGAGCCGGCCTTGTCCGCGAACGCGCTCGGGTCCGTGCAACGCCTGTCCAACGGCAATACGCTCGTCGGCTTCGGCTCTGCAGGCCAGATCGAGGAAGTGGACCCGCGCGGCAAAACCGTCGCGAAAGCGACCTTCGCCTACAACTTGCGACCAGCGTTCTACCACGCGACTCGCATTGCGTCGCTGTATCAGTACGAACGGCCTTGATGGATCGGCACAGTGCTGACGCACGCCGTACTGATTACTGATTGCTAGCCCTTCGTCGTCTCACTGTTCAGCATCTGAAACGCATGATCCGCCCACCGGTTCTCGCGGAAGCCGGGGATGCACCAGAGCTGACAGAGCGGCTCGATCGCTCGCGCGGAGCGGGGGTACCCATATCAGCTGGCTCCCAGCCGCACTGCTCGAGCAGGCTGCGCGTGGTGGCCTTCGCACCCGCGTCGTTGCCGCAGTAGAACATGGTGGGACGCGCACTGAAGCGCGGGTTCACCATGAGCGCGGCACCGACGCTGTTGAATGCCTTGACGAAATGCACGTCGGGAAAGGTCGTTTGTAGCTGCTCCAGGAGCGACGTGTTGGGTCCTGTGAAGTACCTGAGCACGCCGTCCTCGGGGGGCTCGTCGGCGAGTGGATTCGTGGTGTCGATGACCAACTTGCCGCGCAGGTTCGCCGCGCCGGCTTCGCGGATGGCCTCGACGGCGCCCGTGCCTTTGACCGCCAGCACCAGGTGCTCCGCCCACCGCGCCACGTCGGCCAAGGTTCCGCTCGCGACGCCCGTGGATTTGCTGAAGCATAACCACAGTCGCGCTCACCAGCGGCATCAACTCGGTGGTCGCCGGTTTCATGACGCGATCGTCGCCCGTGACGATCGAGATGGCCGCGCTGTTGGCTACGACGGAAACAGGCTTCGCGTCAGGGTTAGATCGACGGCGATCCTGATCGTGTCGCCCAGGATCGCACGCGCGGCGACCGGGGGCGTGTGCCAGAAGTCACGTCGATCGAGGACTGTCGTCGCGTGGAAACTGGCACGCTCGGTGCCACTGCGCTCGTCGACGCGGCGGTTCCGCGCCTTCACGTTGAGAGTGATCTCACGTGCGACGCCGCGCAGGCGCAGCTCGCCGTCGAGCGCGAACTCGCGGTGCGGGTCACCGCGGAGCCAGTGGCCAAGGAAGACGATGTCTCGGTACACCTCGCCGTCGAGGAACGCGCGCGACAGCAGCTGGCGGTCTTGCCGGGCCGAGCCGGTCGAAAAGCTTTCGACCGGGATCCGAACATCAACGTGCGTGAAGCGGGGGTCCGCCTCGTTGAGGCGGACGACCCCGTGCAGTCCACGAGAGACGCCGTGCAACGTCCAGAGAAGATAGTGCCGTGCCGAGAACGCGACGTGGCTCTGTTCCGGCACGATACGCCAATCGGAGACTGACGCGCCGGCCGATGGCGCGGACGCCGGGGTATAGGCGGCAATAGCGAGAGAAGTCATTTGGGATTGTCCTTCAGAGGCCCTCTTCGGGCAGGAGCTGTTTCCCGAGCCGCGCCTGCAGGGTCGCGAGTGCCAGTCGCGCATTCTTGCGCGCGTTGACGAGGTCCGACTCGGCCTGCGTCAGCGACTGCTGCGCGGTGAGCAAATTCAGCACGTTCTCCGCACCCGACCGATAGCGGAGCGTCGCCACACGGAGATTCTCGCGCGCCACGAGGACGCTCGTCTGCTGGAGGCCGACGGTCGCCCGCGCGGTATTATAGGCGTCGTACGCGTTGGTGACGTCCTGCCGCGCTCCCCGGTCGAGATCGGCGCGCGCCGCACGCACACTATCGAGGGACGCGCTTGCGACAGCGACCGAGTACTCCCGCTGCCCCTGATCCAGGATGGGAAAAGAGAGCGACACCGCAAACTGGTTCCGATACAGCTGGTTCGGCATGACCTGATCGCCGAACGCGAAACGAGACGCCGAAAGCGTCACGGACGGGAGGAAGCTTCCCGCCTCCACGGCCAGTGACGCGCCGGCCGCACGCTCGGTGGCGCGGGCCCGCGCGTACAGAGGCCCTGTCTTGAGCGCCTGCTCCACCGCGTCATTGATTGTAAGCGGCAGCTCGGGCGGCGGCACGGTGTCGAGCTGCTGCGCCATGACGGGCTGACTGACACCGATTTGACGGCCCAGGGCCGAGCCGGTCCACCTGCGTCGCCGCCTGCTGCTGCAGCAGGTTGACCCGTGCGGTCGTGAGCTCGAGTGCGAGCTGCAACGAATCCGTCTCGACCGCGGCGCCCGCGTTGACGCGCGCGCGCGCCAAGCGCGAGTTGCTCGGTCACCGTCCGCACCTGCTCTTCGGCGACTCGGAGCAGTTCCTGATCAGCCGTCACGGTATAGTAGGCGGTCTCGACGGAGACGCGAGTATCCGCCCGCACCGCATCCTGGTTGGCCTCGGCGCTGGCCACGGCGAAGCGCGCCGCACGGACGCGTGAAATGTTCTGCCCACCCAGGGAAAACGTGTAGGCGGCGGTGATGTTCGCGTCGGTCGTCTGCGACGTGGGCAGGATCGCAGCGGGGTTGAACCCCGTCGGCGGGATGACGTTGAAGTTGAAGACCTTCGGCGTTTGCGAGTACAGATCGCCACCCACACTCACGATCGGGGTTGTGAGGGACAGCATGGCGTTGCGCTTCTGCCACGCAGTTGTCCCGATCAGCCCTCCGGCCGCAACGGCTCGCGGCGCGACCTGGTAGGCCGCGCGCACGGCGTCGCTGAGACTGACACTCAGCATCGTGTCGCTCGAAAGGACCGGAGTCTGCGACCTGGTTGCCGCGATCGACGGGCTTGACTGCGCAGAGAGCGAGTCTCGTGCGGCCAGTGCCAGGAAGCACCCGGCCCACACGATGATCGGAAAGAATCGATGGCGCATTAGTCATCTCCCGCTGGTGCGGGGAGCGCAGTCGATCGCGGCATTCCCACGACGGCTGATGGAGCGCGCGATCTGCGGCGGCCGGCGAGCGAGCGGATCGCCACGAAGAACACGGGGGTGAGGAAGATCCCGAAGAGACTCACGCCGAGCATGCCGGCGAATACCGCGACGCCCATGGCATGTCGCATCTCGGATCCAGCACCAGTTGCGAGCACGAGCGGCACGACGCCCATGATGAAGGCGAACGACGTCATGAGGATCGGCCGGAGCCGCAGTCGCGCCGCCATGAGGGCCGCCTCGACGACACCGAGGTGCTCCTGCGTCTCCTGATCGTGTGCGAACTCGACCATCAGGATCGCATTCTTGCATGCGAGCCCGATGAGCACGACGAATCCGACCTGTGTGAAGACGTTGCTGTCGCCGTGCGTGAGGAGCACGCCAATGAGCGCGAACAGCAGCGACATCGGGACGATGAGCACAACGGCCAGCGGGAGCGTCCAGCTCTCGTACTGCGCCGCGAGCACCAGGAACGCCAGCACGATGCAGAGCGGAAAGACGAACATGGACGAATCCCCTGCCAGGATCTGCTGGTACGCCAGCTCCGTCCAGTCGATGGTAACTCCCCGTGGCAACACCTCACTTGCCAGCTGCGCGATCGTGGCCTGGGCCTGACCCGAGCTGACGCCTGGCGCCGGGCCCCCCGTGATGTCCGCTGAGGGAAAGCCGTTGTAGTGCATCACCTGATCCGGGCCGTACGACTGACGAACCGTGACGACTGACCCGAGAGGCACCATTGCGCCTGACGCGTTTCGCACTTGCAGCTGGGCGATCTGGTCGAGCGACATGCGGTAGGGAGCGGCAGCCTGGGCGATGACCTGGTATGTGCGGCCGAAGCTGTTGAAGTCGTTCACGTACTCCGAGCCGATCGTGGCCTGGAGCGTTTCGAACAGGTCGCCGAGGTCAATGCCCTGGCGTTTGGCCTTCTCCCGATCGACATCGACGTACACCTGGGGGACGTTGACCTGAAACGTCGTGAACAGTCCCGCCAGCGTCGGCGTCTGATACGCTTTCATCATGAGCGCCTGGGTCGCGGCGTACAGCGCCGAATCTCCGAGCGATGCCCGGTCCTCGACCTCGAGCTTGAAGCCCCCAACCTGTCCGAGGCCGTTCACCGTGGGCGGCGGAAACACTCCGACGAACGCGCCCTGAATGCCTGCGTACTGGCGGTTCATCTGCTGCGCCACGTTCAGCCCGTAGAGAGACTGGCCCTTCCGCTGATCGAAGGGCTTGAGAATCATGAAGAGCAGGCCCGAGTTCGCACTGTTGGCGAATCCGTTGATGGAGAGGCCTGCGATGCCGAACACGTGATCGACGGCCGGATTCTCGAGGGCCATGCTCACCATCCGATGCACCACGGAGTCCGTCCGATCGAGCGACGCGCCGTTGGGCAACTGCGCTACGGCGACGAGATATTGTTTGTCTTCCGCGGGCAGGAATCCGGTCGGTACGCGCCGGAACGTGAACACGGTCAGTGCGAGCAGCACGCCGTACACCGCCAGAGCGGCACCCTTCCGGCCGATCACCCAGGCGTCGCCGCGGACGTATCGCTCGGTGCCTGCCTTGAACAGGCGGTTGAATGGACGGAAGAACCATCCACCCAGGCGGTCCATCGCGCGAGACAGCGCATCGGGTGGGGCGCCGCGCGGCGTCAACAGCTGGGCGGCCAGGGCGGGAGAGAGTGTTAGAGAATTGAATGCCGAGATGATCGTGGAGAACGCAATCGTAAGGGCAAACTGCCGGTAGAACTGCCCGGTGAGCCCGCTGATGAAGGCGATCGGCACGAACACCGCACAGAGCACGAGACAGATCGCGATGATCGGGCCGCTCACCTCGGCCATCGCTTTGTGGCTCGCCTCGCGAGGACTCAAGCCCTCCTCAATGTGCCGCTCGACGTTCTCGACTACGACGATCGCGTCGTCGACGACAATGCCGACTGCGAGCACGAGCCCAAACAGCGAGAGAGTATTGATGGAAAAGCCGGCAGCGAGCATCACGGCGAAGGTGCCGACGATCGACACGGGAACCGCCGCGAGCGGGATGAGTGAGGCGCGCCAGGTCTGGAGAAAGACCACCACGACGACAGCTACAAGCGCGATGGCGATGAGCAACGTCCGCACGACGTCGGCGATCGACTCGACCACGAACGGCGTGGTGTCATAGGCGATGCGGTAATCCAGCCCCGGCGGGAAGTCGCGCTTCAGCTCGTCCATCGTCCGAACGACCGAGCGAGCGAGCGCAACCTGATTGGATCCGGGTGCCTGGAACACACCGATTCCCGTAATCGGTTCGTTATTCAGCGCACTCCGGACGGTGTAGTCGGAGGCTCCCAGCTCGACCCGCGCGACGTCGCGAAGTCGGATCACCTGTTGGCCGGCACCGACCTTTACGACGATGTTGCCGAATTCGTCCGTCGTCGCCAGCCGACCATGCGCGTTGACGATGAGCTGAAAGGCTCCCGGCCGATCAACCGGCTGGCCACCGATCGTTCCCGCAGCGACCTGCACGTTTTGTTCGCGGATCGCACGGACGACATCACCGGGCATGAGCCCGCGATCGGCCAAGCGCACGGGGTCGAGCCAGACCCGCATCGCATAATCGCCGGCGCCGAACACCACGATTTGACCGATCCCGGGAATGCGATTGAGCACATCCTTGACCTGCAGGATCGCGTAGTTGCGCAGATACAGCGCGTCGTAACGATGATCGGGCGACATGAGCGCCACGGCCATCATGAGGTCCGGGGACGTCTTCTGGGTGGTCACGCCCAACGTCCGGACCTCCTCCGGCAGCCGGGGGAGCGCCTGCGACACGCGGTTCTGGACCTGCACTTGAGCGATGTCCGGGTTGGTGCCGATCCGGAAAGTCACGGTGATCGTCAGGTTGCCGTTCGGCTGCGCCTGCGACGCCATGTAGAGCATGTTGTCGGCACCGTTGATCTGCTCCTCGAGCGGGGTAGCCACGGTCGCCGCGAGCACCGACGGGCTCGCCCCCGGGTACGTGGCCAACACCTGCACCGTCGGCGGCACGACCTCCGGGTACTCGCTGATCGGCAGTGCGACGATCGCCAGCGCTCCCGCGAGGACGATCACGATTGAGATCACGCCGGCGAAAATCGGCCGGTCGATGAAAAAGCGCGCGAAGCCCATCGTCGAATCCTTTGATGAGAGAGTGATGGGTTACTTGGCTTTGCTCGGGCGAGCGCCGGCGATGGTTCCGCCCAACGCGCTGAGAACTCTCGAGGAGCCCGAGTCCGTGGCCGGCGCCTCGAGCTGGGCCGCGACCTTGGCTCCGGGTCGGAGCCGTTGGAGTCCGTCCACGACGATACGGTCACCCGGTGTGACGCCGCTGGTGACGACGCGGAAGCCCTGGTCCAGAGGCCCGACCTGCACCGGCCGGTAGTCGACGGTGGAGTCCGGCTTGAGGACATATACATATCGCTTGTCCTGATCAGTGCCGACGGCGCGATCCTCGATGAGCGTGGCCTCGTACGGCGCCCCGGCGCCAAGGCGCACACGAGCGTACAATCCGGGCGTGAGCCGGTGATCCCCGTTGTTCACGACCGCACGAACTCGGATTGTGCCCGTCGTGCCATCGAGTTGGTTGTCGACGAAATCGATGCGGGCGGCGTGCGGAAATCCCGTCTCATCAGCGAGCCCGATCGCGACGGTGGCCCCGCTCGCGGCCGGATGGCCTGGGGATACTCCGCCGCGCACGAGGGCGAGGTACGACTGCTCGTCCGCGTTGAAGTAGACGTAGAGCGGATCCTGAGACACGATCGTCGTGAGCGCGCTGAGCGACGCGCCGGTCTGCACGTAATTCCCCGCCGTCACCGCGGCCCGACTGACGCGCCCGGTGATCGGGGCCCGTACCACCGCCCAGTCCAGGTCGAGCGTCGCCGTATCGATGGCGGCCTGCGCCGATCGCTCTTCTGCGAGCGCCTGGGCGAGCGCGCTCGCCCGAGTCTCCTGATCTTCGCGCGCCATCGCGTGCGCGGCGACGAGCGTATCAGCCCGGGCGGCTTCGCTCCTCGCCAACTGCACGGCGGCCTGTGCGCGCGCGAGCTGTGCTTGCGCACCCGCGAGCGAGGCCGCATACGGTCGAGCGTCGATCAGGAACAGGGGGTCGCCCACGTGCACCTCGGCCCCCTCGTGGAACGCGACGCGTGCGATGTACCCCGACACGCGGGGCCGCACCTCCACGGTCTGCACCGAGGAGAACTGCCCGGGGAACTCGCTCCATGGCGTCACCGTGGCGCGCTTGGCCGGCGCCACCGTGACGGCAGGCGGCGGTGGCGCGGATGGCGGTGGGTCGCGATGACACGCGGCCACAAAGGTGAGCGCGAGCACGACCAGAGAGGGCGTCCACCGGTGGCGCGACGGCAGCGGGGCGTGTGGGGTCATTGGTCGCATGGGAGTCTCTTTAGTCATGGATCGCTCTCGAGATCGGGGAGCACCTAGCCGGCTAGATATCACAGCACCTAATTGTTCAGGCATAGACCTTCTGGCTCTGTTTAGTTCCCGGCAGCAGAGAATGCGGTTGGATCTGCATCCCGAAAAACGCGGACGCGTGGTACGGTACAGAATGATACAGCTATGAATGATCAGGCGACGAGACCTCGACACAACACAGGCGCACCGTTCACTGCAGCCGGGCCAACAAGCGGTTGAGGGCGGCGCGGTCCGGCGCAGTGATCGCCGCGGAGAACTCGGCCGAGACGGCATCAACCAGCCTGGCGCCCGCCGCATACCGCTCTCGGCCCACGGACGTCAGCTGCGCTCGGATCACGCGCCGATCGTACGGATCATTGACGCGCTCGACCAGAGCGTCGGCCTCGAGGCGGTCCACGAGCTGCGTGATGTTCGACCGCACACACGAAGCCTGATCCGCCAAGTCGCCGAGCGTGAGCGGCTCGGTGGATGTCGCGAGATGTCGCAGCGCTTCGAACTTGGCAGCGGAGAGGCCAATCGTGTTCAGCGCCGATTCGATGCGCTCGGCCCACTCGCGGGTGGCACGCAGCATCGCCACGAGCGATGGGTCGAGCCGCCCGGATTCATGAGCCGGTCGCTCCGGCCCCTCTTCGGCCCCGCCGCCGCGAGTCCGTCGGCCAGCCGCGGGGCGCTTAGCTGTACGTTTCATATCTGAAGTATGTGGGTCGGGCTGCAGCGTGTCAATCACATTCCCGGGCTCACCTTCAGGATGCCGCGAGGCCGTCGCTCGGTCCGCGGAACCTCGACACAATACGGTCGAGCGCGTCGCGATCGGCGCCGGGGATCATTGCCGCGAACGTGGCTGACACTGCATCCAGGGCGCGTGCCGCCACGGTTTGCCGCGACTGGCCCATTGGCGTGATGCGGACTCGGGCGCTATTCCCGTCGGGTCGAGCCGGGACGGGTTCGATCAAGCCCTTCGCCAGCAGACGCTGGATCGAGGCGTCCACGCCGCTCGATGGCCGCGCGGACAGGAGAGCCGCGGGCTCCCCATCGGTGAGTAGTCCGTCGGCGTCATTGAGGCAGCGCAGCACACTGTACTCCGTGGATGAGAGCCCCAGCGGCGCCAGGGCGGACTCTATGCGGCAGACCCAGGTTGCCCGCGCACGAAGCAGCGCGGCAAAGGTGGGGTCACTGGGACTGGATCGGAGCGGCGCAACGGAGCGAGCTCGGCGCGGCTGACGGGAACGCAGCAACATGGCAGGGGATCTCCTCGAGAGCGATGATGAGCGGCCAACCGGTGGGACCGCGGACACGGCGTACGGTAGAAGTAGTACGGGAGAAAGGGTCAGTGAGAGTGACACGTGTGGCGCGATTCCGCGGGGATCATGACAGCGAACAGTCCGCGGTCCCATCGCGGGAAAGAGTAGGAACTCCGGGAGGACATTGGTGCTTTCATTTTCCAGTCGGGAGTGGGTCCGCCCCGATGACGTTCGAGATTGCGCAGACCGGACATTTCAAGCGGTGGTCGACGCTTCATCACATAACCCGGCGGCGCATGAAGTAGCGACTGCTCGCTAGTTGCTAGACTAGCGAAACCTCGCTAATATTGCAAGAGTAGAGAGCAATCTCTATTCTTCTTTCATGCCAATGGCGTCACCTCCGGATCGTCCTGGCCGCCGCGACACTGCACGGGCTGTAGCGGGACGCCGCGCGTCGGCCGAGTCCCCCAGTGTCCGGAGCACCGACTCGAAGCGGCTGCCTGGGGCGGGGGAAGACGTCGCTGACGACGGCAGTCAGCCGCGCCGGCCACAACAAGCGCGTGGTCAGCGTCGCGTTGAAGCAATCCTGGATGCCGCAGCTGCACTTATCGCCGAGGCTGGGGTCGCAGATCTCACGATGCAAGCCATCGCGCAGCGGTCCCGCACCGCGTCGGGTTCGCTCTATCACTTCTTTCCCGACCGGGACGCGGTGCTCCGCGCCCTCGCGGAACGGCACGTGCGCGGCTTGCGCGGAGTGCTGGCGGCGACCCGGGCGGGCCTGGCGGCGGCGCAGGCGAAAGCCGACGGCGCGCCAGTTCCCGCGGCGGCGTTGGTGGACCAGATGCTCGGGCCGGCATTCGCGTACAAGGAGGCACATCCCGAGTATCGCTTGGTGGAGGAGGCGATGGCCGCGCCCGGCACGGTCAGCCCGTACAAAGAGCAGCTGCATCAAGCCGCGCGGGCAGTGGCCGAGCAATTGGTCGTCGCGCGCGACCCATCAGCCACGCCCCGCGTACGCGCAACGCGCGCGGCGACGATCATGGCCGCCGTCTCCGGCGTCATGGATCGCCTCCAGCACTTGGACGACGCCCGCTCTCGCTCGGAACAGATCAGGGAGCTGAAGCGACTGCTCGCGGCATATCTCGAGAGCATACCCGACGGGCAGCCCTGAGGCGGACAGCCGGCGCATCCGGCCGGGAAGTGTCAGATAGACATTAGGAATTGCGGCATGCGCACACGGTCGCGGCACGTGGCCCGTGCCCTGGACGACGCTGTGACCGGTTCGAGACGCGCAAACACTCCGCGCTCGTGCGCGGTCACCATGTTCCTTGCGGGAAGACCGAGCGCCCCGGAGACGAGTCTGTCTCTTCCCTTCTCATTCTAAGAAAGGCCTGCGTCCTCACGAGGACGCAGCGCCTGCTACAATACGCGCTGGCAGAGGCTATCATGAGTGTGACGCAGGGCGTCGTGAGCGCGGCCATCGACTACGTCGAGCGCGGATGGTGCGTGATTCCCCTCGCGAGCAACGGTCGGAGCCCGCTTCTCGATGTCGCCCACGTCGCGGATGGCCCGGCGAGCGACTCCCGGCAGCTCGCGCACTGGTGGCAGGTCTGGCCCTACGCGGCGGTCGGCATCGCGACCGGACGGGCCAGTGGGCTCGTGGTCGTCAGCGTTCCCCGCACACCCACTGGGCCTCCGCGGCGAGGCGAGTGGCGACGCGGCGCGAGAGACGCCGGCGGGGCGCGCGCGTCGGGAAACGACTTGCCGCACACGGCGGTCGTTCGCCACGCGACGCGGCTTCACTACTACTACTACGTGTGGCCGGACACTCCCATCCCGACGTGCGACGTTGGCGACATGCGGATCTTTGGCGAGGCCGGCGTGGTCGTGGCGCCGCCCCCATGTATTCATGCCAAGTCGCCTGAGTGGGAGCACGCTCCCTGGCGCATTCCAGTATCTTCGGCGCCAGCGTGGGTGCGAGAGCTGGCCACCTAGACGTCTGGCGTCTAGCGTCCTACAGCCCGAGCGACCGCTTGATGTTCTCTGCGGCCTCCGGCGGCCCGAGCGTAAACGCCATCGTGAGGAGGTAGCCGACCGCCAGTGCGCCGCCGCCGAAGAACTGGCCCCACTGCCGCGTGGCAGGCCGCGTTCGCAGGAACCCGACGAGACAGGCCGCGATGATCAGGCAGTGACCGAAGGCGGCAAAGAGTTGAACGAGGATGTCCGGTTGGGTGGTCTGGCCTGTGCGAATGAGCGTCTCGATCGCTCGGACCCCTTCGGGTCCGACAGGTGAACGGAAGAGCACCAGCACGTTCCAGAAGACCGCCATGAGCACGCCGGCCCCGTAGCCCCAGGCGCTTTTCCGGCGCGTGAGGACGATCACGGCGACATAAATGAGCGCCTGCAGGAAGTGGAGCACGCGCCATTGCGGCGCGAAGAACGCCGACACGGCCAGCGCGAAGATGAAGATCGTCGAGCCGATGACGATGCTCGCGTTGATCCACTTGGTGTCCGTGGCCGGCCTGGTCAGCACCGTTGTCGCCATGACCAAGACTCCGGACTGGCTGGAACGATGGTTTCGTCGCCCGTCAGCAAAAGCGCTTGTGCCGACGACTGTCGGTGCGTCGTCTCCCGTCGAGCAAGGTGGCGCCAGCGCGTCCGATCTGGAGCACGTTGGCGGACGCCCTCCGGCATGACGTACCCACACATCATCGCGATTAAAATGAGTCGTCGGCTTAGCGTTATCTGCCACGGATGCGCGCTGGTCCTCGCGGCTGGCGGCCTAAGGCCGCTCGGCGCCCAGTCGGCCGCGGATTCCCTCCAGACCGCCACGTTAGAGAAGGTCAAGCGGTGATCGCCACCTACGAACCGGCGCGGGAGATTCGCTGGTATCGAGCGAACGACCGGTTCGACCTGGACGGCTTCTACGACAAGGGACTCCACTGGTCGTCGCGCCTGGAGATTTACATTACGGTCACGCATCAGGCGACGATCTGGTTGCGCGTGTACCCACAGTATTACGGGCATCACATCAACGTGAACCGGGTCCACGACCCGAATGGGTTGACGCGGCAGATGCTCCGGTTTTCGTACCACAATTTCTTCTTCTGGGGGCTGGACGACAATCTGGATGCGTTCGCGGGCTACCAGTTCACGCTGGAATCCGGCTTCCCCGAGGAGGCGGTGAAGGAAGTGATCAAGAGCATTCCGTTGATCGATGGATCCGTCGGCGACCTCACCCCGTTCATCCTACGGTAGACTTCCTGCGCCTGCGTGTCGACGACCGGGGCACGGCGCGTCAATGGTGTCCGTCTGTCCGCCTCCCGACACGATCGAGATCGCCACGGTGCCGCTCGCGCCCGGTGCGGTGCTCGTCGTGCATCCCGACGAGCACCGCTGCGGCCACCGTTGCGCTGAGAGCAAGCCCCGCCCACGTGACCACCCGTGCCGTCCGAGCTCCGAAGGGAGCTCGACTATATAATCACGTAGGAGCGCGGCAAGGGCGAGGACACCAATGTCTCACACACACTATGGCGCGACGCTGATTGTATCGGCACCGCGCGTTCGGTCAGTGTGTGCGCCGAGCGATGCCGTTACGGCGCGGGCGGCCGTTCCGATGCAGGCCCGCCGATCCTACCCGCCAGGTGGTCCTTTGCCGCCGCCCTGATCTCTTCCTCCGTCGCGTTCACCTGCACGCCAAATGGCCGGAACGCGGACCAGACACCGTTCTCCCCGATCTTCACCTTATAGTGCCAGGTACACATCCCGGCCGCGTCAGCTGGGGTGTTATCGGCGCCACCGTCCGCATCAACCGGCGAGAGCTCGTCGACCTGCGCAATGATAAAACGGCGTCGGAGGCCCGTGCGACGATGCGTCTGGCCAAACCGAATGGTTCGTTGAGGCTCGAGCATGTAGTCTCCTCGGTCGATGAGTTGAGCGATCGCACGTCGGTGCAACTCGCTGAATGTGGTGAAGTTCAGCAGCCGTTCAGGTCGACCCTCAGGTCGCAAACACTTCCGCCCGCTCGTTTTGCGGGTTGGTTCGCGCGGCCAATCGCACGCGGCCGCTCGCAGCACGAGCACAACCACTATGGGCGCAGTGGCGGGTTCACCGACCCGCTCGTTTGGGACGCTTAAAGATACTCGATGCACCATGTGTCCGTCGGTTCCCCCTGGCAGTGAGCTCTGTCTGGATCATTTTGCCCTACCCACAGAAGATCGGTCGAGGTGCCCGTAGCGGGCGATCGGTGGCAGACAGTCCAACAGCGCCAGGCGTCGCAGCCACCTGATTCAAGGGTCCGATCGGGGAACGAGCAGGAGACACAGCCTGGACTGGTGACGGTTCGTCGCGACGACTACGCTGACAACATGGATGCGAGCATCCCGCCGGCAACTGAGGCGCCCACGTGTCGTCGCTGACCGCCTCGACGGGTCGGCCCAGCAGAGCGCTTAACAGCGCGTTGCTGTTCTTGGCGAGCTTCGCGGCGCTCTACTTCGAGTTGGTAGTGATCCGCTACCTATCCTCCGAGGTTCGCAACTTCGCCTACCTTCAGAACCTCCCGCTGATCGCCAGCTTCCTGGGATTGGGTGCCGGGATGGTCGTCGCCAAACCGCTGCGCGCTGCTCGAGAGGCCTTCCCGCTCGTCGCAGCGCTGCTCTTTGCGCTGATCGCGTACGCGCCAACACTGGGACTCACTCACGTCGCGTTTCCCGGTGGCGACTACTTCTTCTGGGGCGCCATCGGCAACGGCCTGTCGCCCACTCTGGCGACGCTCCGGTATCTCGGAATCATCCTCGGGATGACGTCCTTGTTGGTCGTCTTTTTCCTGGCACTCGGCAAGATCCTGGGCGAACACCTGGCCGCCGAGCCCCCGCTTCGTGGCTACGCGATCAATCTTGCCGGCAGCCTGGCGGGGATCCTTCTCTTCACCCTGGTCTCCTTCTCGGGACTGGCCCCGCTCTTCTGGATTCTGATTGGCTTTGTCGCGCTTCTGCCGTTCTACATGCGCAATCGGATCGCCATCCCGTTGTTTTGTCTCACGCTCGTTGCTGTCGGACTCCCGACGAAATACTCCTACTGGTCTCCGTACTACCACATCGACTTGCAACCGGTGCAGCCGCCGCGTGGCTGGCCGAGCCCCGCCGCCTACTACTTGTCGGTGAACCACGACTATCACCAGAAGATCGTGGACCTCTCTACCGCGTTCATGAGTCGCTTCCCAACCGCACGACCGAACAGGTCGGCGCTGGCCACGTACGAGCTCCCGTACGTTCTGTCTCCGCACCCGGGCAATGTGCTGATCGTAGGCGCGGGGACCGGCAACGACGTCGCCGCGGCTCTCCGCCACGGCGCCAACCATGTCGACGCTGTCGAGATCGACCCGGTGATCCTCCGTCTCGGCAGGCAATATCACCCGGAGCATCCTTATGCGTCACCCGATGTCACCGTCCACATCAATGATGCCAGGGCATTTTTTGAGAGAGCCCCAAAGGGCTCTTACGATCTCATAGAGTTCGCCTATCTCGATTCACACACGCTGTTCGCGAGCCTCTCTTCGCTGCGGCTGGACAATTACGTGTATACGCTGGAGAGCTTCCAGGAGGCGAGAAAGCTTCTCAAGAACGACGGCATCTTGGTGCTGGCGTTCGACGCCGGCCGTGGCTTTGTCACCAACCGGCTATTCGCCACCTTGACCCAAGCTTTCGGTGCGGCTCCAGCCGCGTATCAAACAGGCTACGACGAGAGCGGGATCGTGCTCGTCGAGATGCAGGGCAACCAGCCGGCAGAAACCCCCAGTTTCGCTGACATCAGCAACCAACTGGAGGCCTCCGGAACCTCTGCCCTCGCCAGTGACAACTGGCCCTTCCTGTACTTGAAGGATCGGTCGATTCCTGTGTCCATTCTCGTAATTCTGGTGCCCTTCCTGTTGGGCGCTTTCGCACTCCTTCAGGGGATGCAGTCCCTGCCCAGCCTGGCGAATGCGTGGAGCCAGCACCTGTTCCTGCTCGGCGCGGGGTTCCTGCTCCTGGAAACCAAGGGTGTCACCCAGCTCTCGCTGCTCTTCGGATCGACTTGGATCGTCAACGCGGTGGTCATCGCGTCCTTCGTGGCGATGGCCCTACTCGCCAACACACTGGTGATCCTACGCCCGGTATCCCGGAAGTATTCCTACCCAGCGCTTTTCGCGGCGTTGGCCGTCAGCCTGTTCTTCCCGTACTGGTATCTGAATTCCTTGCCCCCTCTGGCGAAGATGGCCACGGCCGGAGCCCTGGTCGGAATCCCCGTATTCTTTTCGGGGTTGATCTTCTCCCGCACCTTTCGCGACGCTCGCCACCCCTCTCTGGCGCTCGGGGTCAATCTGCTGGGCGCAGTCGTGGGGGGCGCGCTCGAAAACCTGGTCATGGTCGGAGGCGCGGAGCTTCTGGGCTACCTCGCGCTGGCTATTTACGGCCTCTCAGCGGTTGCGCTGATTTGGCACGAGCGCGCCGCGCCGGCCCTCGCCACGTCGGCTGCACCCGCCGGCTGACGCATTGGGTGGCACCGGACGAACTTGTGTGAGAGGGACTGCGCCTCTGGGACTGATCGTCGACGACGCGCTTGATGCCTCGGCCATCGAGATGGGTTACCACTTCCTTCGGCGGCGATAGACGCGCTTCCCTGAGCGAGTTGCTCGAGAACAGGAATGCCTTTCGCGCTGTCCACCATTTGTTGATTGCCGGCAGTCGACCCCTTTTCCATCCAGTCGACTCCCTTGTTCAACTCGTTGGCGAGCCCGCGGAAATCGGTCGACTTCTCGTAGCCCTGGTACGCCGCACTCCCGGCCGACTCCACCCCGCTCACGACGCTTGAAGCGACACTCGTCACACTGTCCCAGATCGACGCACTGCCGCCGGTCGAGGATGCGTCCGAGGTGGCCGCCGGTGCGGCGTCGGCAGCAGGTTTGTCGTCATCCCACGGCCATCGTTGCACGACAGCGCTCCCGGCGATGAGTGAGGAATCTCCGATCGCGCCGACACTCTCCACAGGGAGAACCTCTCCGGCTGTGACGCTCTCCGCTACGTTCTCGGCCGAGAGCTCAGAAGCATCGCCAGCATCCACGACGTGCGCGGACTGCGCCGACTTCTCGCCCGCGCCCAGCGAGCTCCGCGATTGCTGGACGACGTGTGTGATCTCATGGGCGAGGACGCGGGCGCCCTCGCCGGTTTCTGGGGCATAACTCCCTTCGGCGAAGACCACGTCCTCGCCGATCGTGTAGGCGCGTGCAGCAAGCTCGCGGGCGGCGCTCGTAGCATCCGCATCGTCGTGGATGCGGACGTTACGAAAGTCGTGGCCAAAACGCGATTCGAGCGGAAGACGAACGGTGTCCTGAAGGGGCTCGCCGCCCGAGCGCGCGCCGCGCCGCGCGGCGTCGGCGAGATGCGAATGGTGCTGCTCGTGGTCTTTCGCGTTGGTTCGTCGACGCTCGCGGCTCATGGGGTCTGTTCCCGGGCAAGTTCGGGTCGTGGCACAAGCCGGCGCATGCAGTACATGCAACTCAAACACCCAGATCTCGACACCGCGCTAGACGCGCGGGCCGGAATCGAACCGAATGGCAGGTCTTCACGATACTGCCCAGCACCCGGCGAGCAACAGGGGTGTCCCGACCATTCGGGTTTTCGCAACGTCCACTGCGTCCGACGGTGCCTGAAGCCAGCGTCTAGTCCGCTCGCTCGGCGAAGAGAAGAGAGTGCTGTCCGGATCGCACGATGAAGGTTCGAGCACCCCATGGCTCGGTGCGCAGTAACCGTAGCGACAGCGACCAATCAATAGGCGCGGCGCCGGAGCAAGGGCGCGCCACGCACCGGAGGTGGACCGCAACTACGGCCCCATCGCGCAGCCGGGACAGCGCGTCCGCGACGAGGGTTTCGACTACGATCAGCCGAACGCTACTAGTGCTGATGCAAATCGCGCCGCCTGGGTGGCGGCGCGACCGTGCAGACCTTAACCACTATCGGCTTAAGAGAGGCGCGGGCCGGAATCGAACCGGCGAATAGCGGTTTTGCAGGATAATGTGGGGCACCCCACACGTGGACAGGGGTGCCTCTCTTCATTCGGGGATGTCGACTGGTGTCCGCCTCTGTCCAATCATGTTCCTTGGGCCCGAACGCTACTACGGACGATACTGGGTGATCCGGCTATTCATTGATGGCGCCCAATCGCTCGGGTAGCCTTAGATGAGAGAAGGCGCTCGCCCATGTTCCGCTCACACCTTGTATGGACGAGAGCACTGCACTCGCCAACCTCGAAGCACTCCTCGAGAGGCTGAAGATAGAGCTCGACGCACGCCTCAAGTGGGTGAAGGTGATTGAGACGGCGTTGGAGAGCGAGCGAGCCTGGGTTGAGTCGGAGAGCGCAGCGCGATCGCGTCTCTCTGCGGAATGCTCGAGGACTATGGATTCCTTGGTCACCAACTGCTCGACATCATGGGTCGTGTGCTCGCGGCTACGGTGCTCGATGAGGCTTGGCGTGAAGCGGAGTCAATCCTGCTGGCCCGTGTGGTGTGCGACCTCCGAACGGTCCTCATGGTGGCAGAGGTCGGATACCCGCTTCAGGCGCTCACGTTGGCGTCGTCACTTATCGAGCATGCTCACGTACTCGCAATCCTCGGAACCGACAACGACCTCGCGAAGAAGTGGGCTGAGTATGACAACGATTACAGACCTTTCCCCGGCTATAAGCAGCGCAAGCTGTTCACAGAAGCCTTGAGGGCGCCCGGGGGGCGTTCCCGCCTGAGAAGGTCGATGACGAGGTCAGACGGTTGGAAGGTATCAGCAGGCGGTTCGGCGCTGGGAAACACGGGTTGCCGGCGCTACAACGAGCCGCGTATCTCGCGCAGGAGCACGGTACGAGAACGATTCGCGGCGGGCCAGTCGCGGGGACGTTTGTAGGTGCGATCGTGGGGCGTTTTGCCATGGAGTACGCGATTGAGGTCGCTCACTCTGTCACGATTCTGCACATGGGCAGGAACTTTAGGCCCGAGCTTGCACAACCAATTCCTCGGGACGTCGCAGTGCCCCTGTTCCAGCAGCTGGTCACCGCGGGCGAAGAGCTTCAGCGGCTGTGGCAGCGCTCCCGCGCCGAGGAGGCGCGTGCCAAAGAGCTAGCTGGGATCAAAGACGAGCTCCAGCCATTGGCCTCGTAGGGCTTGGGGCACGCGTTTCCTCTGGAGTCTCACTGAATTCATTAGGGCGTCCACTGGAGTCAGCCCCCGGTGGACGCCTCTTCATTCAGGGCGACGTGACGTCAGCGGATGCCAGCGGATGGGGTGAATACCCAACGATTTATAGATTGGGATAATAGACTTCGCCACCGAGCAATGCCTCACTCTCATTGGCATAACTATGGCAACTTCATGACAAGGTCGTGGCTCGGCTTGAGGAGTTGATTCAGAAGAGCGCCAATCTGTTGAGAACGAGAAACCGGGGGCTTATGGGTCGGACCTGGTTACTCTTGCACTCTACACAGAGTGGGTTGCAAGCTCGCGGAGCCTTCTGGTTCAAGTATTCGGCGAGGCCGACAGCACCACCAAGCTGTTTTGCCAGCTCGCGGACCCGGCAATGAACACAGATACATCAGTTGAGCAAGCAAGTGGCGTGCTGCTGAGCGCCCTGGATAGGGTCAAAGGCGGATGGTTGGACACCCTTGCAGGCATGGTGTCCGCGGTGGTGCTTCACCGACTTCCTCGAGGAATGGCCGATCACCTGATCAGCCAGAGGGTACGTGCATGCAGCGGCCTCGCTGACCGGCGCAGTTCTAGGAGCAGGGCTGCGAAGGATCGCCAAGAAGAACGGGGCCGCTATCAAGCCCAAAGCTGGCCTGGACGACATGAACAAGGCGCTGGCGAAAGCCAACATTTACAACGCGGTCGTTCAAAAGAATGTAGACGTATGGCGAGAAGTCAGGGAACAACGCGGACCACGGCACCTCCGCGAATCACACATCCCGCCGACGTTCGTAACATGCACACTGGGGTCCAGCAGTTCCTCGCTACATTCCTTTAGGCAGTCTTACGCAAGCAGACGGGGTCCTAGCACCTCCCTTGCGGTTGAGGTCGCAAGCGTTGTCCCTCACACGGGGCGCGCCTATGGACGGAGATCAACCCCGAGATCTCAACTTCCAGCTCGGCATCCAGTACAATGTTGCCTCTCACTATATCCAGGGCCACACGTGGCTCGAGTTGAGCGGAGCGGGCAACGAAGCCGCGGCCGCCTCATCTAATGCGGCGTTCGAGTTCCGCCTCGGGTTAGAGTTGGCAGCGATCGAACTATTGGCCCACATCAGGGGAAAGGACGCTGACGCCGCCGACCATGCTGCATCCCGCAAGTTACGAAGGTTGGTCAATCACATTTGGCGCTTGGTGGGTGAGTCAGCGTATCCTCGACAAGAAGCTAGCTTTCACTCGGATCATTGTTGATGCAGCTGGCGCCGGGCACCTGGCCATCGCCAATGTCGATTTGAAGAGGATCAAGAGTTATTGGGAATGGCTTGAGCAACCTGTGCCACCCGACATTCGCGTGGGCCGATGAGGCGTTTCGGCCGCGCCTCGTCTATCAAGAAATTGCTCGGCGTCGATGCCTTCCTGGGCGACCTCGCATCGAAGTTGATTGTGTGGCCACGATATAACGACAGTTGGTTGGCGACGCTGAGCGATCGCTTCGTGGCGGGCGAGGTCGATGAGATCGTGGCGCGAGCCGAGATCGCCAAACGCGGGTTGTGGGGCACGGTGACAACACCCAAGGCACGAGGCAATTCGCCTCTCGAATTTGCCAATCCGCCACGTCCCGCGAACGCCAGCGGCCGAGTTGTCGGGCGCAGTAACTTTCCTTTCCCCGTCGAGGAACAGTTGGCGGCCCTGGCCAGGTCCGCGGCCTGAGGGCGGAAGAGTGTGAAGCGGGGACCGATCGAGGGTCAGCCCCATTTGCGCATTTTAGTCGCCCGAGGCCGAGGTGCCAGCCATACTACGGAGACCAATGATGACAGACTGGAGCAATGAGTGAAGTCGCAGAACGTTGCCGCGGAGTTTGTTCACGACGTGCTATGCAGCATACCAAGCATATGCTGAGGTTGCAGGGCGACTGATTTCGCACGGGATGAACAACGACCGCCGGTTGGCGCTCGACACTGCGAAGGCCCTGTACCACTTTCGGGAGCACGTGCCGCAGCTGCCGTACAAGCATTGGCAGCGAGCTTACCTGCCCGCTGTGCCGAGTTATGGGCTGCTCCGTGAGCATCGCGGACACTGCGAAGCATGGCATTCCTCGCAGATCGGAACCGTGCCGTGTCATTCGATAGAGCAGATCACAGGGAAGAGATTGTGCTAACCGAATACCTAGCACGTAAGCCATGCTGAGGACATACCGTCATGCCAACAAGGTTGTGTTCCTCACCCTCGCAGACGGTTCGACAAAGGAATTGCCGCGAATGTGCTGGTGACCGTCCTCAACATGTGGATCGATCGAGCTCTCTAAAACGCTGGGAGCGCCTGTGCCTGTGGGGCATGTGGTCATCCCGCCTCCTAGTATTCCTCCCCGTCAATCGAGCTGGAGTAGACGGCCGCGCTCGACCCTCGCCATAATGCAGGGTCTTCAGTTCGGCCTTCGAATCCGACTCCCAGAGCGCTATGATGCCGCCGGGGGGCGTGCGGAGCCGATTGACCTAACGGGTTGGTCTGCTTCGTTCCCGGCATTTATACCCGCAAACCTAACGAAACAGGGACAACGTTGTAGTAGGTAGTCCCTTGTTGCGGAGCCCGAAATAACTGATCTGCACCCCGCCCCGGCTCCGCAACTGTCCAAGTGAGCAGCCGCCTAGCTTATCGCCGCATGACACGTCGAAGTGCAATCCGGCGGCGCCATTAAGCGGGCCCGCGAGGGAGTTGCGATCGTGCGTCGACAGGTGCTCCGCGAGGCGCCCCGTGATGTCGTGGCCCACGTCGCTGGCGTCCCACAGAGAAGGTGTGCCGGCCGCGCTCGGTGGTGCGGGTGGCGTCTGATCCTAATCGCAGCTCGACACACAGCCCTTCTCAATCACCTCGCGGGTCGCCTCGTTCCGCACGATCATCTCGGGCGGAACGTTCTTGACCCCGACCTCGCGGGCGAAGTCTGAAACCTTGCAGAGGTAGCTGTTGATCGCCCGTTCGTGTCCGACGTGAAAGGCACCGTGCGGGTGGGCGTTGTTCGGAAGTCGCGGCTGCCGTCGAAGCAATGGCGGCAGACCTCTTTCGGCGCCAGACCAGGAGCGCTACTCATCGCAGGTGCTCAGCGGGTGGAGCACTTCGGGCGCTTGGTTGGCTGCCACGTGTCTGGCTGCGGTTTTGCGTTGAGGGGCAGCGGCGTGGTGGTGAACCGCTCACGGACCGCGCGCAGCTCGGCCGTCTGTGGGTGTGAGCGCAATACCGTTCCGTCCGCACCGACCAACGACCCGTCCGCCTTGTAGTGTCGACCGTCTGGCCCGATGATCGGTGCGACCGGAGGCGCAGGATTGCTTCCGGGGTCGCGTGTTCAGGTTCCATCCCGCCAACTGGGCTGACGTGGAGGGTGAGACCTTCGAGTGGTCGACGTGCTGCCCTGCGAAAGGCGAAGTTTGTTTGCTCTATGGCATTCTCACTCCTTAATGATCGCGGCGCCCCTAAGGTGCTGGACCCTCGGCGGCTTGGTGGGCGTCGGGCGATCGTCTGCCTGTTCACATTCCTCGACAAGCACGGGCTGATCGCTGCGGTGAGGCGGTGCGTCTGACGTCACCTCGCGCTCGCTCCGCTGCTGTTCGGCCACGTAATCGAGCAGGTTGCCATACTTTCGTGAGAGAACTGGTCCGAGTAGGACCTCGACGCCCTTTCCCGGCCTCACGGAGACGTTCGCGCTGGTCGTCGAGATCCATCGTGGCGATCACCGCCATTTGCGCCGACACCTTCACGAGCATTGCGGATTCTTCGAGCGTGAGCAGCCGCCCTTGCGTGAGGTCCACGCTTCATTTGCGTCCGAAAGAGCCGGTCGATCCGGTCGACCACGGTGAGCACGACACGGAACTCGCGAGCGGTCATCCCGCTCGGCGCCGAGGTGATCTCGGCGATCTTGGCGCGGAGCAGCTGGAGCTCGCTCACCACGGTACCAAACGTCGGGTCCTCCAACGCGGCCTGCATGCGGTCGGCGAGGTCGATCGGCGCGTCTTTCGCGTACAAGCCCAGTCCGATACGCATGGCGACGCCAGACCGCGAAGCGATTTCCCGCCATGCCAGTGGCACCGTCCTGAGCCACCGGGGACCGGTGCCGCCTCGCAATACTCAGGGTTGATCCGGCCGACTTCCACCGCGACTTTTTCTTCCTCGCGTTGCATCGACCAGGGGTTTGTTCCGTCGCCATCTCCAGAATCCCCCGCCTGAGATGCGCAGCGGCTTCCGCGCCTTGATCGCCCGGGTTCCGAGCCTCGGCCCACTTCTTCAGGGTCCCGTCGCGTCGCGCGGACTGATGGTGATGACGCGGACTGTCCTGAACCGTGGCGTACAGTCTGCCCCGTCACCTTCGATCTACGAGCTTGCGTCCCTCATCTTTCGCCTTTTTCTCCAAGAAGCGCGCGAAGCTCCGTGTTGGCGTACTGCTGCCGTGTGATGACCAGAGTCTCGGCCGAGGATCGCTGCCTCGACGTCGAAGTCGTAGCTGGGCCGCTCGCGAAACTGCGGCTCAGCCTCCAGGTACCAAGACGACGTGCGCGCCGACCTTGGCGGCGTTCTCGGTCAGCTCCCGGTAGGCGAGCAAATTCTTCATGGCCGCCTTGGTCGTGAACCGTGCGAGGCCGTCTTGCGTACAGCGCTCGACGGTATTGCTCGTCGGTCTCATCCGAGCTGCCGCGTGAGCAGAGGCGGCGGAAGGTGTCGTAGTTGATGACAGCCATCGGGTCAGTCCTCCTCACGGACAAGCAGCTCGTTCTCAACCTCAGCGAATGGCCGGGCATAGCCGGGGACGATGGTACTCAGGCAACTCTCGGCCGGCGAGCGTCGTCAACCGAAAGGCGAGGTTGTGTACCAGCGCCGTGGCGCGATTCGCCACGATGGCATCCGCGTTGCGGAGCTCTCAACTCTCGTGAGAGCCGATGCGACTCGTCCGCGAGCCCGGCGCTGTGGGTCAGCAGGTGTTGCAACGACGCGATCGCGGCATCGATGTCGGCCGCGTAGGCGCGCCGCTGTGTCGCCAGTTCTGTGAGACGCTGACGCTTCGTCGCGGCGTTGGCAGCTGTCCCGCTCGGCCTTGGCGTCAGCGAGCGCTCGTTCGAGGTGCGGCACCGCCGCCGTGCAGCTCTCAATGTCCTCGTCGAGCGCACGCAAGCGCCTTCCGGTGGTTGGTCGTGACGTGCCCTGCGGCTGTCGCAGCCCCGAGGGCATCCAGCGCCGTTGCGCGTTGTGCGCCTAGCTCTGACAGTCGCATGGCATTGGTGTCGAGCTTGGCCTGAGCGGCCACGACGGCATCGATCGTGGTTGACACGGAAGATCTCCTTAAAAGTGGCGTCGTCGGATGCATGCCCGATGACCGTTCGCGATCACACGGCACCGGTCACATTCGAGCGCCTTCGTGACTCACGTACGTGGATGCCGAGCGTGCAGCGATGTCGCACTGCCCGCGACGTCGCGGTCGCGAGTGGTTCCGCGGCCGGTTGGGATGGTCTGGCGCTCGACGTCGTGAATTGGCTGAGGACCCGCCCGTGGTCGGTGGTAAAGGAGCCCATGATCAGCGGCCCTCCGTCGTGACGTAGTACAGGCCCCGCTTTCGTAGCTCGACGAGACGTGTGTGCCGATACTTCCGGGCGGCCACGCGCCGCGCGTCTTCAGCCACTTGGGCTTCGGTGTTCAGGCGCTCGGCCAACAACCTCTCTTGGTGGCGACTCACGTACCGGTCGCTCGTCCAGTGCCCGACGGACGTACCACGAGCGCTCGTCCATCTGCATGTTGACCGAGTCACTGCTCCGCCGTCGACGTTGGCGTTCCGCCCTCAAACACGCCGCCGACTGCGGTCTCCACCTTCGGGCGAATGGTGGCGTGATTGAGCCGCTTCCGCCGCCGTTTCTTGTCGGAGGGCGTGGCCTTTGTCTCGGTCGCTGCTACTGGGTCACTTGGTGCTGCATCGTTAGTTATCGGGTCGCTCATGCGGAGCAACCTCGCGCCGCGAGCAGCCGCAGGTGAGCCGGGGCCAGTGAAGTTTTTTTGGAGGTGCTAGCCGCCGGGGGAGTCGAACCCCCACCGCCACGTGCTACGGTCCTTGGATGGTGCGCCGGAGTTGAACCGGCCACCGCAGCCTACGAGCAGGCAACACCACTGCGCGGCTAGCGCGTACGAAACGTCGGCACCATCGACTGCTCGATGCAACAGGCGCCAGGATTTTCTCTTGACTCTCATGTTTGTGGAGATGAGGGCCAAAGCGCATTGCTGTACAACCCGGGTCAGCTGCGGGGCGGACTTTGTCGACGCATTCTTCTGGACAGCACGACAAGACCGTACGCGAGGGTTGCAACACTCGCATATAACAGCGCATTCAAGAACGGGGTGACAAACCAGTGACCTAGCGGAGACTCCTCAGGGATCAGCCATGGCGGACACGTGACGTAGACGGAATCCCAAAACAGGTCCGAGAGGCGTCCTTCAGGCACATCGAAGAGAATGAAGCCCAGTCCCCCCCAAAGAACTGGCATTGCAAACCCAATTAGTGCACTAACAGTAAGGATCCGTTTCATGAGGCCTCATAATGTGAGTACGTGCGGCTTGAAGCGGCACAAGAGTAGCCCGACGGCATTTCAATGTGGGGCCATTCGTGCAGAGGGGCCCTTTGTGCTATGGACGCGGCGGAGTTCGCATGCCTAGGGCTAGACACCAGGGCGCACCGCTTGAAAGGCCCTGCCAGGCCCGCCCCGAGCGCAGCCGCCTCCAGACTAACGATTGAACTGCTCAGCGACTCACGAACCGCGATCATCTCTCCGCCTTCTAGGATCGCTCCAGCGGCCTTGGGCCCATGTCCGACATCACCGACCGCCCGAAGATGTCAGAGAACGCAACGTCGCGGGAAGGGATGATGGCTCTGCGAGTGTCCGTCCTCGATCGAGAGCGAAGGGCAGCAGAAATTGCGTCGACCCAGCCGGGTATCGGGTCGCTCCGATCTGCCAACGGGCATCGCGCAACAGTTTCGCGGACTGCCGCGCGGCAATGCGAGGCCACGGCTTACGCCTGCTTGTAGCGTCGGTGAGTAGCGATTGACGTGACCCGGCGCAACAGAACCACAATTATCCGGGACGCGCGTCGACAGCCAAAGGCTAGCGCATGGCTCTCCTCTAGGAGGCGCCAGTGCCCTTCACGCCACGAAAGAGCCACACAGCATCCCGAAAGGTTTTGGCGGCTAGGAAAACGCCGTAAAAAATCACGCCCACAGGCCGGATAAAAAGACCAATCGTGAGGTCCGTAGGTCAAGTACAGCATGACGCCGCCCGCTAGACCCATGAACGCTGCGGAATGCTACCCCCGACGCGACGTAACTCCTGAACGAGCTGCCACGCGCGGCCTGATGCAAGATCGCGCGATAGCCTTCATCACCGATGCCGTATGTACAGTATCAGTAATCTGGCGTATCAACGACGATTCGAGCAGACATTCCGTGACCAATTACGTTAATCGCAGTCGCTGTGTTCCAGAACGGAATGGCTGCGTGCAGAGCTTCCTGAAAATGTCTAACTGCCGGAGTGTGGCGACTGAAAGCTTTAACTGGCACTAGCCATACTCGCGTGGTGTAGTGCGCAACTACCTCTGGTTGCCCACGACGAATCGGCATTGCCTGAGACCAACAGCAAGGCGCACAGAGCATCAGAGAAAAGTCGACCATTCACCTATTCTCGCAATGGCAATTGCTCCGGGCGTGACAATTTTGAACGCAATTTCTGTTGGCGTTAGGCGCGACCGTAATCGAGTTCGTGCTTCCGGGGCTGCGCAATGGCGCATGTCTTCCAGTTGTGGCTGCACCCGGTGTTTGAGCTGCATCTCTACCATGATCCTTCTAATCGCATCCAGAGCCGCGTGAGGTATGCGCCAGCCGCGATCGTGGCAGCCGTCAACCACGCAGCTTGCCTGACCTCAGCCATTGTGTCACCGTCTTGACCGACACCTGCAACCGCTCAGCGACGTCGTGCACCGTGAGGTCTCGCGGCGCTGGTGCTGGCGCTGGTTGATCACCGTCGATGAGGCGGAGGAGAAAATCCGGCCAGTACCGGGATCGGCGTACCAGCAGGCAACAACGTAGCCGCCACAGCGCGTAACTCGTGTGGCGAGTCTATCGGGCACCCCAAATGTCCAGTGTGGCCGGTTGTCCAGTTGCACGTTCTCAGTTCTTTAGAGGAAGGGGTTCACGACGGTGCACGGCGCAGACAGAGAGGAATGTTCTCTAAAGATTCCAAGAAGACTGGACACTCTAGACACTCTGGTTAGATCGTGCTGCCACAATGGCTTTCGCTGTCCAGTCTTGGGTGCCGTGTCCAGTGATAGTATGGACATGGCTCAAAACCTCGAGGCGCCAAGGGGGTCGCGGTCCGACTCCCAATGCTCTGGGCCCTCCCACGAAACTGTCCGGTGTCCGGTCTTCTGACCAAAAATGGTTCGACACTCCGCCAACACTGGCCACTGTCGAATCCAGATCCGTCGGCGGTCCCGTGCTCACTTCCGCGGGTTGGTTTCGGGGAGGTCGAATAGACTGTCAAGAACAGTCCGAGGCGTCGCTCATTGTAGCGACCGTAGTGCTGACCGCTCGCACGCCGAAACTGCTCGTAGGCTGGAAACAAATACGTCATGCTGCCCACGCCTTGGCCCCAACGATCGCCCGGCAGATATGCCCCGTTCGAGGGGATCTCCTCCAGCCATGCGTGCTCGACTGACTGACTCAGTTGCTTTTGATCATCGAGAGCCTCGGTCTCGGGGATCTGGCTCAGCGCTGCCTTGTCGAGATCCACTGTCAATAGGTGATAGAGCAACGCTGCAGGCCGCCGCCATTCGTCATCATGCCGGAGTAGCTCGGCGAAGTACCGGTGGTCCTGAGCCTTCCGGTCAGTCGCCTGCAGCACGGCGAATCGGCGCTCCTCGAACCCAGCCGGCACCACGTGCTCGCTGTTGCTCGTGATGAACAGCCGCACATAGTTCGGGGAGGGTATCGGCGTCTGAATGCCCTTCCGCTCGATCAGCAGCTTCTCGCTCGTGACGAGATTCCGCAGCACACCGGCCGCGCGTTTGTCCCCGGCCCAGAAGGCCTCGTCGGCCTGCAGCAGCAGCAACGCCTCGAGATGGGCGTTGAAGTGGCCGACCACGAAGCGGGAGTCCGCGACCAGCACGTAGTGCGGTCCGAGCAGGTCGCCAATGAGCTTTCCGATCAATGTCTTGCCGCAGCCCTGCACGCCCCGAATGGCCAGGGCGGTATCGAGCTTCTCGCTCGGGTGCTGGAACATCCAGGCGAACCAGCCGACAACCCATTCTATACAGCTCAAGGTCGCCACCGCAGATGTTCTCTTGGACGTGATCGAGCAGCATGCAATCGCCCGGCTTCGGCTCGACGGTCCAGCCCCGGAACAGGTTGTACGCCAGCAACGTGCGTTGCTTGGCGTCCGGTTGCTCGAAGACGATACCACCGTCGCAGGCGCCGACGATCGGGATGCGACAGCCACGGTCAGTCAGCGGCTTCCCCTCATGACGCTGGTCCTGGAGCCAAAGGCGAAAGGCGCTTGGCGGCATCAGTTCATACTGCGTGCGAGACTTCTCCTGAAGGACGTAGACGTTGCCTTTGACGGGTACCAAGGCGTAGCGTCGGTTCAGCTCCTGCACCTTCTCCCGCAGCCGTTGGTCCGCGGGACTGTTTGGGTAGGGCGGGTGCTTTGCCGCCGACCGGGCGATCCGCTTGAGATCGCGCGCTGGCAGCGGCTCTTTGAGCTGGGGATTGATCTCATCCTGCAGGTGGGCAAGGATCGTGTCTTCGTCGTCCCCGTTCGCCCGCATGCCGCAGGCGATGGCGTGGAGGCGGACATTGCGTCCATTGCCTTCAACCATCTCGGTCGAGCGGTTGCTTCTCATTGCGCGGCTGGCCAGAGCGGTTTGCGGCGCCGCTGAGCTTCCGCATCGTGAGCACGTGGTGGAGGCCAACCGGGAGGTCAGCCACGGGCGCGTCGTGCACGAGATCGTATGTGTGGCCGTCAGGATGCACTGAGCCAGGACCGACGACGTACCCGCCGTCAGTCTTCACCTCGACATTCGGCTCTCGCTGTACGTAGCCGTTGGTGTGCTCGGCGCCAGCCGTTGCACGGGGCTTTCGATAATACAGGTGCCAGCCATGCCCCGTGCGGACGGTAAACGTCAGAGGCAACGGAACGCCGAACAGCTGCACGGGCTCGACGTCGGTGTGGTCGAAGTCCAGCTGTACGAGGTCACCAGCACTGGTGGCGCCGATGTTATCGCGTGGATGTTCTCCTGTCCCACCCTGCGACGACATCCGCGTCGGTTGTCGCCTCGTCCTTCCAACTCTTCTAGCTGCTGGCCGTCCTTGGTGCGGGGCTTCAGCGGAAAGACGCGGATGCCCCGGGAGATGAGGGGATGAGCACGTTCAGGTCGCGAACGATCGCTCGTTCGGTGCGTCTGAGGTTGAAGTGGGTGGTTTGACGGTCCCCGATGCCGGCGACTCCGGCACACATGGGGCTGAGGTTTCGCGTGTCATGGCAGGTCATGGTTCCTCGGTGCGCCCGACGTGTTAGGTTAGGCTCTGCGCGTTTCGGGCAGGAGACGTGCAGAGCTGGAGTGAGCAGGACATTGTCTCTGAGTTTTCACCGGGTCCCGGCAGTTGGTCGCTGCCGGACCTTTTCATTTATCGCTCCCCTCGGAATCCTCTCAAACGCCTGGCGTGCCGGGCGATGACCTCTGCCGCCCAGTGGTCATGGCGCTGCTTCATGGCGAGGACATTGCCGAGAGCCAGCTGCGGGACGTTGCTGATAACCCGCAGCGTGCGGACCCACCCGGACCGGCGCCACTTGTGCACGGTGGGCACTTGCTGACGGCGCCGACCGAGGCGGGCGGCCTCGCCGACGGTCAGCGTGGGATCGAAGGTATCGGACATGGGATTACTCCCAAGAAGTGAGCGGGGTATTGTGACCAAAGCCGATCTAACACCGCGGGCAGTCAACACGGGTGCACCCCGTTGACGTACAAAGTCTTGACGGTACTACGGTGAGTGCCTAACTTGACCGACGAAGTTCGCACCGAATCGCTGCCACTGTCGCCCTTCTCCCGAGTGCCGACCTTCGCTCGCTAGAAGGGCCACTTCACCAGATAGGTTTTGCCCGACCTCAATCGAGCGCCGTCCTCCCGCGAGCGAAGGCGTGGCCATGCTCCACGGCGAGATTAACCAGTGCCTCGTTGGGGCGGAGGTGGGCGTCCAAGCGCGTGAGGACCTCCCGCACCAGACGGCAAGTGCCCGTGGTTCCACCGCCATGCACGCCTTCCTCGACGGCCGACGCGATGACTTCTCGCACGAGCTGCCGCCGCACGTCAGCGGCGCGCGTGTGCGCCATAGCGCCAAGCGCGTTGAGGTCGGCGATCGTCTCGTCGGCAGTGCACACGCCGAGCTGGAAACGGGTAATCGCGGCAGTGATGCGTGACATAGGGCGACTCCAGGAAGGGAAGCGGCCACCTTAATGCTCCGCACGTAAAGAACACACGCCGAGTTATTAAGCGGCACGAGTCAATTTCTTGCGCCACGCGCGCCGGAGGGGACGACCGAGGATCTCGGCCACCTTCACCGCGTCTGGGAGCGCTTCAACCACCCGCGCACCGAGATTCGTCAGCCGGTAGCAGTTGTTGCTGACCCGCTCGACCAAGCCAACGTTCACTGCGGCGGCGCACGCATCGGTCCAACCACGCTGCCAATAGTGACACACCTCGTCCGGGGACATGTCCGTGGTGCGCTTGTGCCACTCGTCCGCCTCCGCGATATCGCAGTCGTCGCGTCGCAAGATCGCCGACACAAGTGCCGCGAACCGCAACGCGTGATAGAGAATCCCATTCGGGTCGACTGAGGCCTTCTCCTCCAGGTATTCAGTCAGGATCGCTCCCTCAATCACGTCGAGGTCAGTCGACGTGATCGATCCAATCGGTATTGTGACGCGTATGACGTTAAGCCGCTTGGCAAACGCCTTTGTGGTCTCTCTTGTTGCGCATTGTTTGATCCTCCCATCTCGCCCATTCATTTCCGTCGCTCGTGCGGAAGTGCAGAGCGCTCGTACCGACCAGCGTACGCCTCCAGTCGAGAACAACAAAAACCCGAGCTCCGCACCCCCGTCATTGGGGTGAGAACTCGCGCACGTCTCTGCACAGAGTGACCTTATCCGCAGCGTATACTTAAGCTGCGATGCAGCTCTTCGGCGTACCGAGAGCTCTAGGCTAACAGGGGCGCGTTTTGGAGAGCCCCTCCCAAACAGTGTCCGACTACGCGCGAACTTAAGAGTTGGGATTCCGGAATGATAGAGGTCCGCGTCGAATTTCTTACTTCCAATGCACCTTAGCGCCGCGCTGCAAACTTTCCTAGAGAAGTTATGCGACGGTGACGATGCATGATGAGTCGTTTGCCGTGACGTTACCCGGAGGCTGCGTCCGCGTCACGACATTGTATGAGTGACGATGCAGTTGCTGAGAGTCTCGCATTCGTGCCGTGTGCTTCTGTTGCTCGCCACACTAGTATCGCCCCAGACCGCTATTTCATCAAACTGGAGCGATTATGAAGAAGGGCGAGCGTGGTGGCGCCCGCCCGAACTAAAGGCGCCGCGAGGTAAGAGTGGGATTTGGGTCGCAGACTTTCGTCGGTACGAAGGCTGCCAGCACCTCGTCCCAGACTTGCGCAATAGACGCGGTGAGCCGTACACATCGCTGTGCCGAACATTCTCTCGTCCGGCACAACCGACAAGGCAGTCGCCATTGCGTAGTGTCGGCAGCTTATCGCCAAGCTCGAAGAGGCGAAGCTGAAGCAGGCATTGAGTGCCAAGGCCCCGCCGATCCAGCGCCCGCAGCAGGCGACCGTCGCGTCGTTTGCCCCGACGTTCATTGAGCGCTCGCAGGCCGACAAGCGCGAGCCAAGTACAGAGCTGCGTCGGCGTCGACGTGAGAAGGTCGTGCGTTGGATGCGGGACGTGGTCCTATACCGCGCCGAGCAGTTCTTCGAGGACGTCGCCCTCCACTACATGAACAAACGCCCCCTTGTCAAGCAGTGGCGTGATCGGCTGCGCACCGCACCTGGGCCGACGAGACACAACGGCAAGAGAGCGGAAATCCTTGCCGCGCTGTCCGAGTTGAGCGTGCGACATTACCTCAGCATTCTGCACCTGTTCTTCCGGTACGCGGTCGAGGAGGAGATAGCGTACGCCAACCCGGTCGAGCGAATCCCAGTGCCCGCGACACACGTAAGAAGAAGATTGAGTGGTTCGCGCCCGCTGAGGCGCTGTCTGTTATCACCGTGGCGAAGCAGGTCACTGTGCCTGAAGGTGAGCAGGGACACGGCTTGTTCTACGAGTACGTGATGTCGTCACTCTACACTCGCGCGCGCATGATGGAGGTGCTTGGCCTCCGTATCGAGGACATAGACTTCGCCCGCGGCCAGGTCCGATTCGTCGAAACCGACCAACGAGAGATCAAGACCGGCGAAAAGCGCGAACGGTGCGTCCCGTTGTGTACTGCGCTCAGCGCAGTCCTCACTCCATACGTCAGCGCGCTACGTGACGCAGGCCGAGTAAGCGGTCTGCTGTTCCCGAACCACGAGCGCACGCTCACGCCGACGCACCGCGTAGCGCGTGTAAGCGACTCCGCGAGGCGAGCTGCTTCACCGCGCTCCACATCCACGGTATGCGTCACACCTACGCCAGCCAGCTGCTGCAGTGTCTCTATCGCGGCGAACCCGTCAGCAGCAAGACCGTGAGCGAAGAGCTCGCTGACACTACGCAGCTCGAGGTCGAGCGCGATTACGCGCACGTCGCGCCGCTGAGCGAGCGAGTCCGAGCCGAGCGATTCTACTACGCGGTCCCGAATGCAACTAGTTCCGATACTAGCCTGCGCGCCCCGGCGCCCCAGCATACCGCCTAAGGCGCGCTCGTCTATCGGCTTAAGAGAGGCGCGGGCCGGAATCGAACCGGCGAATAGCGGTTTTGCAGACCGCTGCCTTACCACTTGGCTACCGCGCCAACAATTGAATTTACATTGACTTACTGAATCCTTCGAACACCATCTCGTTCCGTGGGCTATTCCGTGGGCCACGTTGGTGCAAAACCCTACCCTTGAGCTGCCTGCCGGGTACGTCCATTGCTCTCCTCGCTCACCAACACGCTGAGATGGTCCGGCACGAAACGGTAATAACGCATCGTGGTCTTAATGTCGCTGTGCCCCATGGCGTGCATAACGGTCACGGGGGACTGCCCCCCGGCGAGCCATTCAGTCACACGCCGGTGCCGTAGTTCGTGCTGGTGCAGTCCGGCAGGAAGTTTCGCATGCTTCGCTGCGGTTTGGAAGGCTGCATGCAGAGAACGAATGCGCGCCCCAGCTTCGTGATGCGTGCGGGTACACTCGTGATGCAACACCCACGGCGTCGACTCACCGTCGTACTGCGCGAACCGACGCGGCGGCGGCAAGACTCATGACCTCGCGCCGCTTTCTTTGCTAGCTTGAACTCGCGATGCGAAACTGCACGGTCCTCCTAAAGCGTGCCCTGGCGCGTGATCTCGCCACCTCGAGAGACGCGCAGGCGGAGGCCGTGCGCTACCCGGCGCTCGTGAAGAAGGATTACGCCACTCAAGAGGAAGTCGCGCAGGCGGGATCGAGTGCGGTCGCGACCAAGGCCGACAGCGCAGTGCTGGAACAAGCCCGGATCAACCTGAAGTGGACCACGATCGCCGCGCCGATTAGTGGGCGGACAGGGCCGCCGGTCGGCACCGGCCACAGGGGCCGGCGGAGCATGGGGACCAGCTCCGGGGCAGCAACGGCCACCGCCGCGGAGCCGGGGAGTGTTGCAGCCTCTGGCGCGTCGGGTGGCTCGGGATGAACGTCCCCAGTCTCTTCATCCGGCGTCCAGTCATGACGACGCTCGTCATGCTAGGCGTCCTGGTCTTTGGGATGATCGCGTACACGAAGTTGCCCGTGAGCGATCTGCCCACAGTCGACTACCCCACGATCAACGTCCGCGCGACGCTGCCCGGGGCGAGTCCGGAGACGATGGCGGCGGCCGTCGCGACGCCGCTCGAGAAGCAGTTCTCGACGATCGCGGGCATCGACAACATGACCTCGTCCAGTATCCTGGGGTCCACGTCGATCACCGTCCAGTTCAACATCGATCGCGACATCAACGCGGCGGCTCAGGACATCCAGACAGGGATCTCGCAGGCGCTGGTCAACCTGCCGACTGGGATCATCCCGCCGTCGTTCTTCCGTCAGAATCCGGCGGCTGCGCCGGTGCTGTTCATGGTGTTGACGTCCAACGTCGAGCCGCTGTCGGTGGTCGACGAAGTCGGCGAGACCACCATCGCGCAACGCATCTCCATGGTCGATGGGGTGTCGGAGGTCAGCGTCTGGGGGCAGCAGAAGTATGCAGTGCGCATTGGGCTGAACCCGCAGGCGTTGGCGGCGCGCGGGATCGGCGTCGACCAGGTTACCGCGGCCGTGAACGCGCAGAACGTCAACCTGCCGACCGGCGTCATGTGGGGGGCCAATCAGGCCATCACGGTCCAGGCCACGGGCAACCTCTACAACGCCGCCCAGTTCCAGAAGGTCATCGTCGCCTATCGCAATAGCGCGCCCGTGTACCTGCGCGACGTGGCGAGCGTGACGGACGATGTGCAGAACAACCGGACGATCTCCTGGTACAACAACCAGCTTGGCATCATGCTGGCGGTCATGCGCCAGCCTGGGACGAACACCGTCGAGGTGACGCGCGACGTGCAGAACGTCCTCGATGAGATCCGCGGCCAGATCCCGCCCGACATCAGTCTGATCGTGGTCGAGGACCGCGCGGACTATATAGAGCGCGGCCTGCACGACGTGAAGTTCGCGTTCGTCGTCGCGCTGGTGCTGGTGGTACTGGTCATCTTCGTTTTTCTGCGCAACGTGTCGGCGACGATCATCCCGAGCCTCGCCCTGCCGATGTCCATTATCGGCACCTTCTCGGTGATGTACCTGCTCCGCTACAGCATTGACAACCTGTCGCTCATGGCGCTCACGCTCTGCGTGGGCTTCGTCGTCGATGATGCCATCGTCGTGCTCGAGAACATCGTCCGCCACATGGAGATGGGCAAACCCCGCATGCAGGCGGCCCTCGATGGCGCCGCCGAGGTGGGTTCCACCATCGTCACCATGACGACCTCGCTCTCGGCCGTCTTCATCCCGATCATGTTCATGGGAGGGATCCTCGGGATGCTCTTCCACGAGTTTGGCGTCACGATCGCCGTGGCGATCCTGGTCTCCGGCTGCGTCTCGCTGACGCTGACGCCGATGCTGTGCAGCCGCTTCCTGAGTCCGGTGAAGTCGGCCGAGCACGGGCGGCTCTACCGGTGGTCGGAGAACGCGTTCAACGCCGCACTGCACGCCTACGAGCGGAGCCTCGTCTGGATCATGCGCCGCCGGCCCCTCACGCTCGGGCTTTCCGCGCTCACGCTCGTCATCATGGTCGTGCTTTTCAGCATCATCCCGAAGGGATTTCTGCCGAGCGACGACACGGGGTGGCTCATAGTGACGACCGAAGGGGCCGAGGGGATCTCCTACGACGCCATCGTGCCGCTCCAGCGGAAAGTTGATGCCATCCTGCTCAAGAACCCGAACATCCAGGCGATCCTGCCCTCCGTCGGCTCGCAGGGCTCGGCCAACCAGGGTCGCGTCTTCGCCTTCCTGAAGCCACTCGGGAAGGGACCACACGATCGGCGTGTGAGCACTAACGCAGCCGTCGCAGAGCTTATGCGCACGACCAATACGGTCCCGGGGATCACGACGTTCATCCAGCCCGAGCCGTTGATCCGGATCGGCGGGCGCATGTCGAAGAGCCTCTACCAATTCACGCTGTACGGACCGGACCTAGGCGCGCTAGACCAGGCGGCTCTGGCCATGCAGGCGCGATTGCAGCACATGCATCAGCTGGTGGGAGTGACCACCGACCTCCAGATGAAAAACCCAAAAGTAACCGTCCTCATCGACCGTGACCGTGCTTCGGCGTTGGGGATCACGGCGAGCCAGCTCGAGCACACCCTGTACGATGCGTACGGGTCGCGCCAGGTGTCGACCATCTACACGCCGACCAACGAATACTGGGTCGTGATGGAGTCGATGCCGCAGTATGAGCGCGATGAAGCCGACTTGAACCAGCTCTACATTCGCGCGCCGGCTACCGGCAACATCGTCCCGCTCTCGACGATCGCACGGCTCCAGCGCACCGTGGGCCCACTGAGCATCAACCACTCGGGGCAGCTGCCGTCGGTCACTATCTCGTTCAACGTGGCACCCAACGTGGCACTCAGCGAGGCGGTGGGGCTGGTGCAGGACCAAGCACGGCAGGTCCTCAGCCCGACGATCAGCTCGGCCTTCGGCGGCACGGCCGGGGCGTTCCAGTCCTCACAGGAGGGCCTCGTCATCCTGCTCGCGCTCTCGATATTCGTGATTTACGTCGTGCTCGGGATCCTGTACGAGAGCTTCATTCATCCCATTACGATCCTCTCGGGCATTCCCTTCGCCGCCGTCGGCGCGCTCATCGCGCTCCTGGTCACGCACAACGAGCTCAACATCTACGGGTTCGTCGGGATGATCATGCTGATCGGCATCGTGAAGAAGAACGCGATCCTGATGATCGACTTCGCGATCGCGACAGAGCGCAGCACGCAAAAGTCGGCGGCCGAGTCCATCATCGAGGCCGCCAGCATCCGCTTCCGGCCCATCATGATGACCACGGCCGCGGCGATCATGGGCAGCTTGCCGATCGCCATCGGGTTGGGGGCGACCGGCGCCTCGCGCCAGGAACTGGGCATCGTCGTGGTCGGTGGGCTTGCGATCTCGCAGATCGTCACGCTCTACATGACCCCGGTGTTCTACACCTACTTGGATGATCTCCAGACCTGGCTCGCGCAGAAGATGAGGACGGCCGTGCCCAGTTCGCTTGCGCTGCCGGTCGCGGCTGGCGACTGAGTCCATGCCCTCATTTTCGATCTCGCGCTCTTAATCCAGCGCTCCATCATGGCAACGCTCGTCGTGGTCGGCGTGCTGATTTTCGGATGCGCGCACGCGGTTCTTCCGCTGGCTGATCGAGGGACACGGCGTCGATCCTGACTCTGTCGTGGACAATCTGCCGCATGCGACGTATGCGGGCGATGACGCTCAGCTGCGGGCGGGGATCGCGGAGCTGCAGCGAGAAATCAGGGAGCACCCGGTCCCGGTCCCGCCGGCCCCGCCATATCCGAACAAGGCCGTGGCAACCCGTCAAGATCCTGCGTCGCCTGCGAGGTCGGCCGCGCCAAATCGGTAAACGCCGTCACATTGACGCTCGCCCGCTCGCGTTCCACGCGACCCCTCAACGAAGATCTCGACACCTCAGTGGCGTCGCAGGTCATCCGACGGATTCAAGAATGTGAGGTCGGTGGGACCGATGCCGCTGATCTGGATCTCGTACCCGTCAGACCTGGCGTACTGGAAGTGGCTCAACTTCGCGGGGAGATAAATGACACTTCCCTTCGGGTAGGCCTGGAGCTTGGCCTCGTCGAATGCGTCCCCGTAGCCGATGTAGAGCGTGCCGGAGAGGACCGTATAGATGCGGTCCTCCGGATGCGTGTGCGGCATCACCTTGAGCCCTGCCGGAGACCGAAGACGCGTGACGTAGAGACCGGCCTTGGTCGGGTCTCCATAAACCACGGCACGCATGGCGCCCGTGGGTAGCGCGGGATGTTGGGTCCATTTGATCTCGTCAGGCCGGACGGATTGAACTCCCTGGGCCTGCATCGGCTGGACGCCCGACGCAAGCACCGTGGCGATCAAGGCGGTGACGAAGGTGGTGCGGGACATCGGTCTTTCTCCCGGGATTGTCGTAGCGCAATTAGTTTTGCCGCGCTCACCAGTCATGTTGAGATCCCCAAAATTGTCGTCAAGGGTACTCGACATTAGACTCGATTCCTTCGGCGCCTCGCCTCGCTCGCCGTGCCTTAACCCCTTCTATAACAACGGACGGAGTGGATGATGAGCAAGCATCTTCGGCTCTTGGCAGTCGCGCTGATGGTTCCCCTCGCAGCTTCAGCGCAAGCAAGAAAGGAAATTCCGCTGCCGCCCAGTCAAAACCCCACGAATGCGGCCCTGCCGATCGCGGCGGCTGTGTGGGCCGGCAACACCCTGTATGTCAGCGGATGGCTCGACCCGGACATGAAGGCAGACACCGATACCAAATCGCAGACTGTGGGGATCCTCAAGGACATTCAAAAGCTCCTCGAATCGCAGAAACTGACGATGGGCGACGTCGTGTCGATGCACGTGTACCTCGGGACCAATCCTGCGACAGGCGGCAAGCCGGACTTTGCCGGCATGATGGCCGGATATACCCAATTCTTCGGTACCACCGACCAACCGAACAAGCCTTCACGCACCACGTTGCAGGTGGCTCTGCCCGCAGCCTCTCGTGGCGCGTTGATAGAGATCGACCTGATCGCATTCCGTACGTAGGGGCCAATTGCGAGTCCGGCTGTCATAGGAAAACGAGAGCCGGCACAGACAAACGCAAGGCGGCGCTGATCGCTCTTCGCATCGGCGCCGCTCTCGCAATGAGTCGCGGGATCACTGCCGCCTGCTTAGGGCGGTAATTCGTGCGCTCGGATTGCGCGGCTTCGGAGGCAAGCCAGTACATTCGTAGCGGCGTACGATGTCCCGTGCGTTGCCCTGCCACCATCAGCTCGCATAGGAGCGTGTCCGCATGAGCGCTTTGGTCGGCGTCATCTGGGTTTTGCTCGTGGTCCTGGGCGTGGGCTTCGTGGGGCGATGGTGGGCGATTGTGCGCCAGCAGCGTACCGAGGCCGGCGCCGAAGGTGCGGGCGCGACGCCGAGCGCGCCACCGGCAACGCTGTACACCATTGGTTTCGTCACCAACCTCTTCGACACCCTCGGGATCGGGTCGTTTGCGACGACGACAGCGGCTTACCGCCTCGGCGGCTTGGTTCCGGATGAGGATCTCCCCGGCACACTGAACGTCGGGCACACACTTCCCGTGATCACGCAAGCGGTCATCTTCATCGCCGCAGTCAAAGTCGAGCCGGTCACGCTCATCGCGATGATCATTTCCGCCACCCTCGGCGCCCGCATCGGGGCCGGCATCGTGACCCGCCTGCCACGCCGCACGATTCAGTGGGCCATGGGCGCGGCCCTTCTCATTGCTGCCGCGGTGATCCTTGGGCGGAGCCTCCATCTCTTGCCCGGCGGCGGTGATTTACTCGGGCTGACGGGCATTCCGCTGGCCTTCGCCGTAGCGGGCAACTTCGTCCTTGGCAGTTTGAACATGGTTGGGATCGGGCTGTACGCGCCCTGTCTCACACTCGTCAGTCTCCTCGGCATGAATCCGGTCGCCGCGTTCCCGATCATGATGGGATCGTGCGCGTTTCTGATGCCGATCGGCAGCCTCCCTTTCGTTCGCGCGCGCAGGTACGACCGACGTGCGGCGATCGGCCTTGCCGTGGGAGGCATTCCCGCGGTGCTGCTTGCGGCTTTCTTCATTAAATCACTGCCGCTCACCGTCTTGAATTGGCTCGTCTTTGCCGTCGTACTGTATACGTCGGCGACTCTGCTCTGGTCTGCTTGGCGGACCCCCGCGGCCGCGGCTGCGAGCGTCACCTAAGCCGCGTTGCTGCTCGCGCAGCAGGCACGATCGACACTCTGCTAGCCGACGTCGGCACTCGGGTGCCGGCCGGCGCGCTGTTAGCCACGATCGAAAGCGTCGATGAGCGACTCACGCTGTCCGCGGCCGAAGCAGCCTACGACAACGCCGATCGGATGGCCCACCGTGCCCGGTCTCTGTCGCGCATCCACGGCGTGACCGTAGCCGACTCAGCGCAGGCCGAGTTCCAACTTCGCCAGATGGCGATCGCGCTCGACAAGGCGCGGCGAGCCCTCGCTCTCACGAACGTGGTCGCACCATTCGACGGTGTTGTGTCGGGTCGGTGGGCGCGTCCACACCGATTGGTCGCTGCGGGCGACACCCTCTTTCGCGTCACCGAGTCGGGACCCTTGCTGGCTCGTGTGCACGTACCAGAAGCAGCCGCTGTCGGTATTCGCCCGGGCCTCGCCGCCACGGTGCTTGGGGCTGGGCCCTCTCGCGCGCCAGCGATTGTGCTGAGGGTCGCGCCGGCAATCGATGCGGGTAGCGGCACACGTGAGGCGACGCTGCAGGTCGAGGGTCGCGGGCTTCTGCTGCCCGGATCGAGCGTCACCGTGCGACTCGGCGCCCAACCCCTGTTCGCCATTGCCATTCCGCGCGAAGCTGTCGGCGCCGATGGCTTCGTGTTGGTAGTGCAGGGCGACCGCACGGTGCTACGGCCGGTTACCGTGGGAGCCGATCTGGGGAACGGCCGCGTCGCCGTGACGAGCGGTCTGTCCCAGGGCGAGCGGGTGGTCGACCCGGCGCCCGTCGGCGTAGGTCGCTGAGAGTTCTTCGGCTCGAGCCCTCATGACACTCCACACCGCGCGGGTCGATTCAGTCCTGAGCGGACCGTGACCCAATCGCGCCCGCGCGTGCGATCCGACATCCGCGTCGTCGAGCAAGTGCTGCAGGGAGAACGGAACTTCGTCCTCAAAGTTCCGGGTTCGCAGAAGTACTACCGGCTCCGCCCGGCCGAGGCCCGAGTGTTACAGGAGTTCGATGGCGTTCGCTCGCCGGGCGACGTCGCGCGAGCGCTCGCCGCCGAAGGGCTCGCCGTGTCCGTCGCCGCCGTCGAGAAATTTGCAGGGGATCCCGACAGCGTCGAGCTGCGGATCTCGCTCAATGGTCCCGGGGCTGTCGACGTTCGACGGGGCGCCATGGTCCGGGCGGTCTCGTACGCCGACATTGGCGCTCCCGTGCGGTTGCCGGTGATCAGCGTCGGCGCACTGGGGAAAGCGTCCGCCGACGGCCATGGCGCAGAAGTTCGCGTCCGCCTGGCGCGCACCGATGCCTGGCGTCCTGGGGTGCAGGGCGAAGCCAACGTCGAGCTCCGGCGGTCGACCATCCTCAGTGCAATAGCCTGGCTGGTGAGGAGCACCGTACGGCCGGGTCTCTTCCTCTAGATCTCGGGCTGCGGCAGATCGCCGGCCCCTGGACCGGTAGGGGCGACGCATGCGTCGCCCGCTGGTCGACCCCGCGAATCCGATCCGCGGTGTGACGCACCGGCCAATCCGTGCCGTAACGCCGACGCGCGTCCGGGGGCCGACGCCGTACGGCGACGCATGCGTCGCCCGATGGTCGACCCCGCGAATCCGATCCGCCGCGTGAGGCACCGGCCAATCCGTGCCGCAACGCCGACGCGCGTCCGGGGGCCGACGCCGTACGGCGACGCATGCGTCGCCCGCTGGTCGACCCCGCGAATCCGATCCGCCGTGTGACGCACCGGCCAATCCGTGCCGTAACGCCGACGCGGGTCAGGGGGCCGACGCCGTACGGCGACGCATGCGTCGCCCGCTGGTCGACCCCGCCAATTCGACCATATGGCCGCATGACGCACCGGCCAATCCGTGCCGCGCCGACGCGGGTCCGGGGGCGAACGCCGAACGGCGACGCATGCGTCGCCCGGTTGGTCGACCCCGCGAATCCAACCATATCGCCGTGTGACGCACAGGCCAACCCGTGCCGCAACGCCGACGCGGGTAAGGGGGCCGACGCCGTACGGCGACGCATGCGTCGCCCGCTGGTCGACCCCGCGAATCCGATCCGCCGTGTGAGGCACCGGCAATCCGTGCCGCAACGCCGACGCGCGTCCGGGGGCCGACGCCGTAGGGCGACGCATGCGTCGCCCCTACCGGTGCAAATGACGACCTTATGACGCCATGTCGGTACTGTGGCGCACCCATGGTTCCCTCATGCGACCACCAGGGTCACGGTCGGCGTTCGGTTCGATTGCCGGCTTACGACTATGCCGGGCGCGGGCCGTATTTCGTCACCATTTGCACGCGTCATTGAGATTGCCTTCTGGGTGCGGTGAAAAACGGCACCGTTCATCTCAGCGAAATGGGGCACATTGCAGCTTTGGCATGGTCCGAGCTCGTGGAGCACTGCCCCGGCGTCGAATTGGGCGAATGGGTCGTGATGCCGAATCACCTTCATGGAATTATCTCGCTGGCCGAGGGGCGCACACCGACGCTGCGGGTTGCAATCGCAGCCTGGCGAGCAATGCATCCTGGCGCCCGGCCCGCCCCCGAGAAAGCATGGCCGACTGGTCCGGCTCCGCGATCGCTCGGGGCCATTGTTGGGTCATTCAAATCCGCAACGACGAAACGCATTAACCGACTGCGTGCGACACCGGGCTTGCCTGTGTGGCAGCGCGGATACTACGAGCACATCATCGGCGACGATGCCAGTTTGACCAGAGTGCGGCAGTACATTGCGGACAACCCACACAACTGGCGGGATCGGTTCTGTGCCCGCACAGACGTCTCATCACTCATAGCGGAGCGCGTCGATCGGGTCGAGGCGTGAGGCCTTGCGGGCGGGGTAGTAGCCGAAAAAGACACCGACCGCAATCGAGAACACAGTCGCCAGGACGACGGCCTGAATCGAGAGCTGCATCGCCCACCCCAATGCGCGACCGCCAATGATCGACACGCCGATCCCCAGCGCGATGCCAGCAGTGCCGCCGATCAGGCTCAGAAGGACCGACTCGCCGAGGAACTGGATTTGGATCGCCTCTTCGGTCGCGCCGACGGCCACCCGCACGCCGATCTCGCGCGTCCGCTCGGTCACCGACACCAGCATGACGTTCATGATGCCGATGCCACCGACCACGAGCGAGATCGATGCGATGGCCACGAGCAAGATCGTCAGCGTCCGGCTCGCTTCGAGCTGAGCCTGAATGATGTCCTCAGGGTTGCGGATGTTGAAATCGTCGCCTTCCTCTGGACGCAGACGGTGTCGATCTCGCAGAAGCGCGCCGGCCTGTTGACCCGCCAGCTTCACCGCGGACGGTGACAAGGCGGAGCAGTAAATGTCGTCGAGCCACGAGACGCCCTTGATCTTCTTCATGACGGTCGTGTAGGGCATGATGATGACGTCATCCTGGTCTTGTCCGGTCATCGACAACCCTTTGGCCTGCAGCGTCGCCACCACATGGCATGGCAACCCCGAGACGCGCATGATCTTGCCCACGGCGTCGGTCGCCCCGAAGAGCTGATCCCGCACGGTGCGACCGATCACGCAGACGTCCGCGGCCCGTTCGACGTCGCCCGGGCCAAAAATCGCTCCCTGGTCGACTGGCCAGCGCTTGATGTCGAAGTACTCCGGGGACACGCCACGATACCGTCGTGAACCAGTTCTGGTTGCCGTAAATGATCTGGATCGACCCATCGACGTTCGGGGACACGCTCTTGATGAGGGGAATCTGGGCCTTGAGGGCCGCGGCATCCGCCACCGTTAGGCTGCTGGTCGCGTCCGTCCCCGTCTGCACGCCGTTGACCGCTCGGCCGCCCGCCTCGATCCACACGAAGTTGTCGCCGAGGTTGTTGAGTTGCTGCTCGACGCGAGCCTGCCCTGCCTTGCCCATCGCCACGACGCAGATGACCGCGGCAATCCCGATCGTGATGCCCAGGACCGTGAGCAGACTGCGCATTCTTGTTCCGCATCAACGTCCAGACGGACGAACCGAAGAGCGCGAGGTAGTTCAAAGGTCCTGCTTGGAGGTATCGCTGACTGAACCAACTGGAAGAGGGTGTCACGAGTGCAGCCCAGCCCGCAACCATCTTGCTCCGTTCTCACCTACGTGGCCATTGCGGCCACCGGGCCTATTAGTTCACCAAATAGTAGCTGAATAGGCGTGTGGCCCACGCCGAGTAGTCGAGCTCCGTTTGAAGGGCTGGCTTGGGGAAGTCCACGACGGAAGATATGGCAGCGCTCATCATCCGTTGCCTCGGCGAAAACTCCTGTCGCGTTGGTAGGCGATGCCGAGCGGTGAAAGTCCGTACGATTTACCGTGATGGCATTGCTGGTGGGGTCGTTTGTCCATTGTCGAACCCGACATTCCGGACCGGTAGGGGCGACGCATGCGTCGGCCTCTGGCTATCCCCACGAATCCGATCATATCGCCGTGTGACGGACCGGGCCAATCCGTACCGCAACGCCGACGCGCGTCCGGGGGCGGACGCCGAAGGGCGACGCATGCGTCGCCCCTACAGGTCCAAATGACGATCCCGCCGCCGAAAACGATCAGAAGGCGAACCGAACGCCCAGCACCGGAGCCACGTTGTCGTTGTGGAGGTAGGGGACGCCGGGGCCGTGAGGAATGGCAATGGCCAGACCGCCGCTGACCGCAGAATACGTGATTCCGGCATAAGCGTCGACACGCTTGGTGAAATGATGATCCGCGTAGACTGACACCTCGTTGAGGGTGCCCGAGCAGGAGCTGCGGAAACCGGCGGCGGCCGAGCAGGTCGACGGAACGACGAAAGTCGTTCTGCATCTGATTGTAGTAGGACAACGTGATGTCGGTTCTGCTGTCGTACAGCGTATTTCACGCCCACCCACCAGATCTGCACCAGCTTCTGAGAATCAAGATTGTCGTCTTCGACGCCGCTCAACAGGTACCCGCCCTGGGCTGAAGCTCCAATGCCCAATGGGTTCGACGGGTTGTTCTGCCAGATGTATTCGTAGCCGCCAAAGAACTTGAATTCGTCCCAGGCGTATTTGGCAGCGACCATGCAGGCGCTGTTGTCGGTCACGATGCCATACACGGTGTTGGTCGTTGCAATCAGGTTGGCGCCGGTGATGGGGTTTGTATTGATGCTGTTGAGGGTCGACTGATATGGCGCCGACAGACTCTGAGGCCCCAGCAAGGGATTGAGGACGCTGATCGCCTGGTTGTAATGCTGAAAGACGACGTCGGCGGAGAACTTGTCGTACTCGCCGCCGAGGCTGAATCCATAGGCGGTGTTGTGCGGCTGCTCCGGCGTACAGGTGGCCGCAGTCCAAGTTGCGGAGTCGGAGAAGCAGCCGCCCGAACCGTCGGCGAATTTGTACATTGCGCCGAAACGCACCGGACCATAGGTGAGGCGATATTTCAGGGCGTTGTCCCAACGGGCGTCCTGGGTGTCGCCGCCGCCGGCCATCGTGCCGTTGTACCCGATGTACGAAAAGGCGTAGCGCGCCGCCGGCCGGATCGTACAGGAGCATCGCATCGGTGCCGAGAGGGCGCTGACGACCGAGGGTCAGCGTGCCGAAATGCGTCGACGATATCCCGCCGTAGAATTCGTCATTGAAGGGTTGGCCAGCGCGCGGGCCGTCAATGGTGGCCGAATAGCTGTCCCTGGGAAGGCCGGCGTTGGCGGCCATGGTGGCTGGCGCGTTGGCGAGCTGGCCGGACTGCGGATTGATGCCGGTCGACGCGTTGAACACAACGAACCAGTCGTGCGTGAACTCTTCCCTGCCCCTGATGCCCAGGCCGGTCTGCTGCAGGTTGTTCGGCGCAATGAGGAACTGCGAGTGATTGCCGTTCCGGTTCACCAGCGATTCGCCTTCGTAGTTGTAGCCGTTTACCGGCATGCCATGGCTGACCCAGCCCACGCCGACGTCATACGCGCCGTACAGGGTGATGCCGTGCCAGGTCAGCGGGCAATCGGTGGCGAAGAACTCCTGGGGGCTCGTACAGGGCGCTGGGCTGGGTTGAGCAGCCGGAGCCGACGATCGCAGCTGGTCGGCCCGGATCGCCGAGACCCGCTTCGCGTAGCCGGACCAGAAGCCATGGCCAGTCGTGTCCTGCGATCGTGCAGGACTCACGACGACAAGCGAGAGGAGAACACCCCACGCGACTACACGCACTGCGATTTCTCCCGCGAGAGTGGCGTACCCTGCACCGGCAGGATCGAAAGTATCGCGGGAGGGAACGTAAGGCAACGTTCCCTTACGTTCCATTCACGCGGATCCGCAGAGCCAAGGTCACGCATTGTCGAGACCGTGTGCAGCGCTGTCCCGAGAAGGGCCAACGCGTCGAGTCTCGCGGCTGTGGCGCGTCGTGTCCTAACCGGGTTCGTGTGTCGAAAATGGCCGCTAGGGCCGCTACGGACTCGACGGAAAATTCACGACTGCATTCTCCAGCGGGATCTCGTTCACGTGAGCCTCGGCCGGTCCCTTGGCATCTGCCGGTTTCCACCCGTCGCCACGACCCACCACCTCGAACGCCGACAGCGCATAGGGCAAACCTTCCGCCCCTAAGGGCGAATTGCCGTCCTCGATATGAAAATGCAGGTGCGGCTCCGTCGAGTTGCCGGAATTCCCGACGAAGCCGAGTACCTGACCGCGCCGGACCCTGTCCCCGAGCTTCACACGCAGGGAGCCCGGCTGCAGGTGCGCGTAGAACGCGTAGCGGCCGTCGCCAATTTCGAGAATCACGTGGTTCCCGCCGACCGTCTCGAGCGTGATCGGGACCGCCCGAGAATTCTCGCCAGGAATGTTTTGCGGAATGCCGTCCTTCACTTCCGTGACCACACCGTCCGCTACTGCGAGCGCCTCGCTGCCGTACGCGTAGTAGTTCTTGTTGTCCTTCTCATCACCGTGAAACGTCTTGCCATCGTCGCGCAGCCTCACCCAATCGATCGCCATGCGCTGCGAGATCGTGGCGTGTCCGTCAATCGGAATCAGCGCCCGCCGATGGCCTGACGTGTTGGACGGCCCGTTGGCCGCTTGCCAGTGATCGCCTCGCAGCGGCGGGCCGATCGTCACCACCGCTCGCCCGACCGGCGTGGACCCGGTTTCCAGGCTCACCTCATCCGGATACGTGCCGATCTTGAAAGTCAGCCGGTGCCGGATCGCCTGTGGCACCGCATTGGCCGAATCCACCGTTGCCCAGATGTAGACGATGGCCGTCGAGCCGGGACCGATGGTCGTTCGCTCCGCTAGTGTGCGCTGACCCGGTCGCACGACCACCGAGTCGAGATCCGCCCCCGTGTACACCACGAGCGAACGTTTCGTCGAGTCAGCGGGCACCACTTCCACTTTCGTCAATCGATACGGCCACCGGTCCAGGTTGTTCAGATGGAGCTCATACACGACGTGCCACTTCCCATCCGCCCGGAATGCCGTAGGCGCGATCGGCACACGCATATCCACCGCCGCCACGATCGGCTTGGTCTTTGGACCGTCCGATATCTTGGGCGCGGCGTTGCCGCCTTGTGCCCACGCGGCGACAGGTCCAACCAGCAGCGCGGCCAACGTGCCGCGAGACACGCGTACCCAACCCAGACCGAACATCACTGGCCTCCCGGCTGTCGTCAGCTGGCTATTTCTTCTTGTCGATTTGCGTGATCCGCGCCTTGATCATTTTCCTGATGAGCGCCGTGGGTAACGGCTTGTTCAGAGGAAATTGGATGGTGCCTTTGGCGAGCGTGAACCGCCGCAGGTCGTCCTGAAACGCATTGATGATCGCGCGAGTGGGAAACAAACTGCAATGATCCGAAAATGCCGCGAACCACACCACAATTCTCTTGTACTTGAAGGCCGGCATGCGATAGCTGATCGTTTCCGTCGCCTCCGGGGGACGGCAGATCGAATGGCCGCGCGGACCTTGGTCAGGGTAGTGCGGGCTGGCTCCGGAACGCGAGCCAGATACTCATCGACGTCGCGCGGCGGCGGACCGCGGCCTGGTGTCGCCGGTTTGCGTGTGCGATGGCCGGTCTCTTTCATGACAACGAGCCTCCCAGCAAGCCCTCAGTGTTCAACTGGCGAAAGTGCATCCGCGGTTCGTCGACCAGGTGCTCCTGACCGTCGTTGTCATGAGGCTGACAGGTCCCTGAACGTATCATGGCTTCGTGCATTCCACAGCCTCCGGTGAGATGTGCCCACAGACGGGGCGCTGACCATCGTCACCACGTGCGTTCACCGTCCGCCATGACCCAACCCATGCGAAATCTCGTGCTCGCCGCACTCTGTTGCGGTCTGTTCCGCGGTGCGCCCAGACCGGTGCTACACACGGTAGCCGACGTGCCCATGCCCGGGCCCGCGGTCCGGTTCGACTATCAAAGTCTGGATACCGCCGCCAATCGGCTGTACCTCGCGCACATGAACGCAGATCACTTGGTCGTGTTCGACGTCATTGGACGCAAGGTGGTCGCAAATCTCGACGGCTTCGCCCGCGTACACGGCGTCCTGGCTGTGCCACAAATCGGTCGCGTCTACGCGTCCGTCACGGGGAAGCACGAGGTCGCGGTCGTCGATGCGAGCACGTTGGCAGTGCTGGCCCGCGTACCGGGCGTCGACTATCCCGATGGCATTGCCTACGCGCCCGATGTGAAGCGGGTGTTCGTGTCCGACGAACGCGGAAAGGCGGATGGCGTGATCGACGCCTCGACCAACACATTCGTCAAGTCGGTGCCTCTGGGTGGTGAAGCAGGCAACACAGTATACGACCCGACGACGAAGCGAATCCTGGTCGCCGTGCATGAATCGAATGAACTGGCCGCTCTCGACCCGTCGACCGGCGCAATCACCGCACGCTACCACCTGAAAGGCATCGAGGAGCCGCATGGCATCCATCTCGACCCCGTCCACCGCGTCGCATTTGTGGCGGGCGAAGGGAACGCGCAGCTTGCGGTGGTCGATCTCACGACCATGCGGGTGCTCGCTACCTACCCGGTGGGACGCGAACCGGATGTGCTGGCGTTCGACCCGGCTTGGGATCGCCTCTACGTGTCCTCCGAGTCCGGCACGGTCTCGGTATTCACGGAGCAGTTGAGCGGTGGAACCGTGATCTTGCACCACGATGGCGATTTCTATATGCCACACGCCCACACGGTGTCCGTTGATCCGCGGACGCATCTCGTGTACTTCCCGCTGGAGAACATCGATGGGAAGCCGATCCTCCGAATCATGGCCGGCGATCCCCCGTCGACCGCGTCTCGATAAGCCGATGGATGGCCGCATGACACGCTGGGCATTCGTCGCGCTGCTCGGCTTCCTGAGCGGAGTATCGTCAGCGCAAGCGCCGGAGCGCGCCGCACCAGCGCAGGTGCTTCAGGTCGTCGGTGAGATGCCGCTGCCGGGCGCCGCCGTGCGTTTCGACTACCAGAGCCTCGATACCGGGAGCAATCGTCTCTACCTCGCGCACATGGATGCCAACCAGTTGGTCGTGGTCGACATTGCGGAGCGGACGGTCGTTGCGAACCTGAACGGATTTGACCGGGTCCACGGCGTGATCGCCGCCCCGGAGATCGGACGTGTGTATGCCTCGGTTACCGCTCGTCACGAGCTCGCAGTGATCGATGCCCGCTCGCTGGCCGTCCTGGCGCGCGTTGGCCCGATCACCTATCCCAATGGTCTGGCGTACGCTCCCGATGTCCAGCGCGTGTTTGTCTCCGACAATGCCGGCACGGATGCGGTTGTCGACGCGAAGACGAACCGGCTCATCACCTCGATCCAGCTCGGCGCGGGCGCAGGCAACACCGTGTACGACCCAGTCACGCACCACATCCTCGTTGCGCTCCACCAACGGAATGAACTGCTGACCATTGATCCGACGACGGCGATGATCATAGGACGTGCGCCACTGCCGGGCGTCGGGAATGCGCACGGAGTCGTCCTCGATGCGCTTCATCACCTGGCCTTCGTCGCCGGCACTGACAACGCGAGGCTGGGCATCGTAGACCTCGCTTCGATGCGCGTCACACACACTTACCCGGTAGCCACGGACCCCGACGTTCTGGCGTACGATCCTGGATGGCGCCGCTTGTACGTGTCGTCGGAATCAGGCGGCGTCACGGTGCTGCACGAAGTGGACGGACCTGATGGCATTGAGCTGCACCACGATGGCGACCTCACGATGCCGCATGCCCACACCGTCGCCGTGGATCCGCGCACGCATCTGGTCTATTTCCCGCTGCAAGACGTGGGCGGGCGACCGGTACTGCGGATTATGGCCGGTCGCCCGCCGGCCTGACGGGTGTGCTCGACTAACACAAAGCGTAAAGCCCGGACCGCCCATACCATGCTCAAGCGTGACAACCGAGTACACTTGTGAAGCGGTATCCGATTGGACAGGCTCGCGCGGCCCTCACACGTCCGGTCACGCAGCGCGCTCCTCAATGTGAGGTACGTCATGCCACGTTCCTACGACGAGTACAAATTCACTCCGCTGTGGCGAGCACTCGCCAGTGCAGTGAAGGAGCTCGAAGCAAACGGGGAGCTGAAGATCGACACGGCCCCCGAGTACGTGATCGGCTACATATACCAGGAGCTCGTCGCGAAATCGGTCATCGAATTGGGCGCGCTCACGCCTGACCGATAGCCCCCTCGGCCCGCACTCGCAGCTGTCCGTCGCGCCGTGTATATCGATCCGTCGGCCTGGCCGCTCGCGACGAGTCCAGGTCCGCGCAACAAAATCTCGGCGCTGGCCGCGGCCCGGCGTGCCGCCACTTACTAGGGCTGAGCCGTCGTCAGATCGCTCGTCGCGAAAGACTGCGTCACGAGCGAGCTGACCCGACACGACCCGATCGTCGCCGGCTCGAAGCGCAGGGCTGGTAGGATCTGGAAGACGCGAGCCTCCGACCCAGATGCCAGCGACGCGGGTACGAGTTCAGCGACCTCGAATCGCGCAGTGCCATTCGCGACCTGACCGGTCGAGTCGACGACCATCGTGACGGTAATGCTGTCGCGCGCACTCCCCTGACCCCCTCTGCGATCCGACCGGGGCGCACCCGACACGAGACGCGCCGGCCGCGACAGCCGCCAGACCGGTACCTCGAGCTGACCGAGTACTGTCGCCTGCGTAGCTGATCCGGCCTCAGCCCCCTCGATGACCAGGTAGAGTTGGATCGAGTCCGACGCAGCTGGCAGTCCCGCCACCCGGGGGAATGCATGGGCCGCCGCGGCCTGCTCGACCATGGCCATCGCGGTCGTATCGGTACCCCCGGACAAGGAAGAGGCAGCCACGTGCATATCCTTGATCGCGCCGGTCGTGTCCAGCGTCACCGACAGCACTGTGGAGAGCACTGGAGCGACGTCGATTCGGCCTCGCACGCCGGCCACCGGGACGCCATGTGGAGATCCGCGCGCGCCAGGTAGCCCAAACGTCGGCAATAGCACCTCGCTCGGCACATTGGATCCACCCGCAAGCCCGGCCAGTACCTGGTCTCGATACGCGGACCACGCCGCATCCGACATCGAACGTGGAGTTGGACCTTGGACGCTCGCATACATGAGCAGATCCATGGTGTCCGCAGCAGGCGGTGGATTGCACGAGCCGACGGGGAACGCCGCGAGGCCCTGCGTAATGTCGTGCGGCGCGGTCTTCTGACTCGAGGCGTTGGGCGCCGGATCGGTCGCTCGCTCGGAGAGCCCCAAACGTCCGCGAGTCCAGACCATGATCAGTCCACACTGCTCTTCCGGTAGGTTGCTCGTCTGGGGTTGGGACCCGGGGGTCGTCTGCTGTGTCGTGCCAACACCTGTCGACGGGTTCGGGGGCTGGCTCCGGTCCGGGGGTAACGACTGAGGCGGCGGATGGTCGTCCATCCCGCCGTAACCAGCTGGCCGCTCGGCCGCGCTATATACCTCCACTGCGCCGACCTGCGAGACATCGATCAGGTTGTCGGGCGACTCACCACCTCTGTCCCCGCTCCCTTGGCGGCCTCCCATCAGGGATTGTGGAGTGCCATCCAGGACATAGGACATGCAGCTCCCCATGCGGCCTCCGCCCGTGACGCCCGTTCCAGGGTTACGCGATTGCAACGGACCTTCTGTCATCAGGAGACCGCTTATGCCCTGCAGCAGCTGCGTAAAAGTCGATGCTCGCGCGTGGAGAATCTGGTCGTAAGTCAGGAACTGGCCGACCCCCAGACGCTTTCGTTTATCGAACCCTACGCTCGCATACGCCGCGCGGTCCTCAGCCGTCGTCACCACCCGCGGCAACCTCGGCACGAACGGCAGCATCGTGATTGTGACCTCTTGCGTCGCTCCGGGCGCAAGAGTCATGGCGAAGCGCTTCTCTCGAAGGCCCAGTCCGCGCGCGCCGACCATGTAGGCGCCCGGCCGAGCTGGGTGCAGGACAAACCCGCCGTCGTCACGTGTCACCGCACTATCGGATGTGCCGTAGAGAGAGATCAGGAGATGGGCGATGGGCGCGCCGTCGGGCCGAACCGCGTGCCCGGCGAGCGTGATCGCCGCGGGCGCAGACGACGCTGTCCGCCCGGCACCGCGCATCCGAGCGCTATCCGAACCCGACTGCGCGTAGCCGCGCGACGCACCTGACGCGAGCAACAGGACTACCCCCGCAGCCCGCGCCGCGCACATGGAGCGGCGCCGACGTACGCGCTCGACACCTGCCGTAATGCAAGGACTCGCGAAGCGACGGTTTGGCTGTGATCTGGAAATGGTCCCGTTTCCTCGTTAGGACGTCTATGTAGGCTCGCACCGGGAACAAACCCTCGCAACGGGCGAGTGTTCGGGGGACGTAGATTCTCGCTGGCGTCAACTCTCTGCCAGGCCGAGGCCCACTATTCTCCGTGGCCTGGCCTCGCCCGTTCGATCAGGGCGCGACTTCGTTCCGTCGATCGCCGTCTGGCCAGACCGGGAGAAACAACCCTTTGGTTTGGTGCGGGTGCAGGCCGGAAATGCCAAATATCTGAGTGACATACGGACCTTGAACCGCTCGGGCCGCCTCCCGCGCGACCCGTGTCTAGCGCACGCCTCCGCTGACGAGAAGGGCTCCCTGTTTCACTCGAAGCCGGATGCGCTGCGCGTTCGCGAAATCGAGCAGCGGGTCGCCGGCGAGCGCGAGTAAGCTCGCTTCGCATCCGCTCTCGAAGCACCCGATGCGCCGGCCCGGGAAGATCGAGCGCGGCGTGTCCACCGACCAGATCCTCAGCAGATCGGTGTCCGACCAGACGCCGAGAGTTCTGAGTTGCATCACCTCTGGCACAGTGTTCTGCCTGAACCAATCACTCCCGAACACGACCCGCACATGATGTGAGCGAAGCACGCGCAGGTTCGCACGGTCCATCTCGACCACCCGCGCGCGGGTCGCGCTGTCGAGGCCAGACGAATCCCCTTTGGCCAGAAGGGCGAGGCCTTCACCGAGGGTCGTGACGACCGTGACACCGCGCCGAGCGGCGAGCGCCGCGTCAGCATCGGAGAGACGGTATTGACTCAGGTCTCCGCGGTACGACGAGAGTGAATCGTATTTGGGTCGAAACCCCGGCAGGTGCGCGATCTCGTCCACACCCGCGCGCACAGCCACGCGAAAATCGCTCGCAGTCTCGACATGCACGGTGACCCGCAGCCCGGCTGCGTGCGCGCGTCGGACGAGGAGCGGCATGAGCGCCGGGTCGAACCCATGCCAGTTGAACTCGCGTGGGTCGTCCCGGGCCGTCGCGTAATGCTCCGAATAGAGGAGCAGCACCTTGACGAAGTCCTGACGTGTGGCGAGAAACGTGCGCCACCGTCGCTCGAAATCCGCCGAGTCGCGCACCGGAATCATGAAGCGCCCCGTGTCGGACCCGGCTTTCATCGCACCTCGTGCGATGTTGCGCAGCACGAGCCCCGACGGGTGCCCGCCCGGACTCGTGAAACCCGGACCGGCGAAGACCCCGTCGATGCTCGTCGGGATGTTGACCACCCCGACCGCATTGGCTCTAGCCTCGACATCGCTCTCGGGGTCTTTCACGTAGAAGATGCCCGCATCGAGATACTTCTCGATCGTGGCCTGGGAGGCCGCCTCGATATTGTGGTTGTGAGCTTCGCCATATGGCGAGACGATGAAGGATCCCGAGAGATCGATCGTCGAGTCGATTCGCGCCGGACGATCCGTCGTGAATCGCCCCTGCACGACGTACATGACCTGGCGCGGCGTAAACTCGCGCCCGTCGAACCAGCGGCCGCCGCGCAGCTCGTAGTTCGGTGCCGCCCCGGGTTGGAGCGCGCCCCACATCAGCGTCGCTAGGATGGTCGCCTGGCGAGAGGTCACGCCGAGTGCTTGCGCTTCACAACACCGAGGCCGTGTCGCCCGGCAGCATCACGCGTCGCATGAGCGGCAGTGGCAAGCCGCCCTGCCGCATGAACTCATCGTGGAAGCCGCGCAGCGTGTAGGTTGACCCCTTCGCTCGCTGATAATCCGCGCGCAGCTTGTAGATCTCGAGCTTGCCGAGCGTATAGTAGAGGTACGTGGGATTGTAGGCGCCGCGGCGCGCTTCCTCGAATGCGTTGGCCGGTTCCTGAAAGCACTGATCGACGAAATACTGGCTGGCGCCGTGCGCCACTGAGAGCCCCTGCGTGTGCTCCTTGATGCCGACTACAAATCGACAGTCGCGGAGCAGTGCGTCGGACAGTTGGGCCAGGCGGGCTTTCGGGTCACCGTTCCCCCAACCCTCCTCGAGCATCATCTGCTCGCCGTAGTGCGCCCATCCTTCGACGTTGGACCCGGGCCCGAGCAGTTTGCGGGTCTTGGTCGGGACTTGCTTCGCAAAGAGGGCCTGCACGTAGTGACCCGGGAAGGCTTCGTGAACCGTAGTGTTCTCGAGCACCGGAAAGTTGAATTGCCGCAGGTGCTCTTCGACGTGCCGCGCATCCCAGGTCGCCTCGGGCGGAGTAACGTAGTAGAAGGCCTCGGTCGCCTTGGTCTCGTACGGACCGGGGGCGGCGAGCGATGCTGTGCTGCCGTTCCGCGCGTACGGCGGCGTCTCTGCGACGATCGGCATGGCGGTCGACGGCAGGTCGACGATCTGGTGATCCACCAGGAACTGCCGGGTACTCGCGAGGGTCGCACGCGCGGCAGGGATCAGCGTGGCCGCGGTCGGATGATTGGATTCGAGCGACTGCATGGCCTGCATCGGCGTTTTCCCCGGCGCGACGATCTGCGCCGTGGCAATGAACGCCTTCCGGTCCGTTGCAAGGTTGGCTTCGCCGATCGCGAGCAGCCGATCGAGAGGGATGTCCATCAGCTCGTCGTAGCGGAGCTTGTCGGCGAAATTCTTCGCGCCGATCGCAAACATGCCGTGCGACCGCGGCTTGAGATACGACGTGAGCCAACCGGTGGCCGACTGCATGGCGGTGGCGAGTGAATCGTTGACACGGGTGAATTCGCGCAGTGCGCTGCTGTCCCTGCCAGCCGCATCACGCGCCCACGTAGCTACCGTTCCCTTGAAGAAGCCGACCGAGCCGCCAGCCATCCGGATGGCGAGCTCCGTGAATTCAGGAGGTGGGTTCGCGACGTTGGCGCGCATCGCATCCAGCACGGCCGGCCCGGCGCGCTCGCGCGCGATGACCGATCGGAGGCGATCCGGCGCCGGCGCAAAGGTGCGTTCGATGATGACGTCGACAGCGCCCCCGGGCAGGCCGACGTACGTCATGGGGTTCTTCCGCCAGTTCTGAAGTGTCTCCTCGTCCTGCAGCTCGGATCGGATGACGCCATCGACCACCACAGCATCAATGGAGTCGTTCGCGGTCATCGGCTGACCGCGGATCGAGTCGAGCCGAGCGAATTGTGCGTGCAGCGTCGCGATGCGGCGCTGGACATTGGCCGCGCTTAGATCCTCCAGAGCCGCGTCGTGTTCGTGGAAACCTTGCGGCGTCGCCGTCGACGGAGCGAAGGCGTAGAGCGAGTCGAAGTAGTCATTGGCAAACCGCCCGAACGCAGTCGACGACTCCGCCGCCGTGCCGGACGCCTTGGCCTGGGGTCGGCCAGTTCCACACGCAGCGCTCGCCCCGACGCTCAGCGCGACGAGGCCGACGGCGCCAACGACTCGTACACTGTCCATGCATCCGCTCCGGTTCCCGCGAGAAGCAGGAATCTAAGCCGGGCGATGCTGGCCCGGAGTGGGGGCGCAAATAAAGAAAGTAGAGAGTAGACGACGAGCCGGGTCGTGCGTCTACTCTCTACTTTCTACATTCTACTTTCTCGCGCGCGCAGCGCGCGCAGCGTCAGTACAGCTTGGAGTCGATCGTAATCTTCAGGTTGAGCGTGTTTTGCGCCGCTTGCTGCAGCGACATGTTATCGCCGACGTGCGCGTAGCTCAGGCCGAATCCGATCAGCTGCGGACCGAAGAAGTGGTGGGTCAACATTCCCTCGGCCCCGTAGCCAGTGAGCCACCCGTGCGTGCTGGCACTGTACCCGCCGCCCGACGCATTGGCCGACTGGTATTCGAGTACGCCGAAGCCACGCACTCGCACGTCCCAGCCCTTGTACGCGTGCGGCAGCAGATAGTACTCGAGGCCGGGCTCGAGTCCGAGATAGGTCAGGCTGGTGCCGCTGGTCGACACGCGGCTGAAATCGAGGTCGCTCCCGATCCGCAGCTGGCGAGTGGAGCCGATGCCGGCGTACCCGCCGACCGTCTGCGTCGGCAGCGCAAACGTGTAGTCGTTGGCTTGGGCCACACCGTTCACGGCGCCGTAGCTCGTGAAGCCCAGCTCGGAGCCGTAGCGGATCGAGAACGCCGGCAGGAAGTTGTCCTCGTAATTGACGTAGTTGTCCTCCGCGCCGCCAGGCGCGTCGAACATGAGGCCGAGGTTGAAGGCGTAGTAGTTCGCTGCTGGCAGATTGTCATTCGTGTTCTGGAAGTCATGGCCGTACACCAGCCCGGCCCGCATGCGACCCTCGCGCCAGATCGGAAGCTCGGCGCCAAGCATGCCGGATGCCGCGAACTGATGCGCGTATGCCGACGCGGTCGTAGCACCCAACTGCGAGTAGGTGTACCACAGACCGGGTCCCACGAACACCCGGATGTCGTTCGAGCGGCTACGGCCCAGGAAGTAAATGTCAGGCTCCAGGCCGAAGTTGAGCGAAGTGGCGGAGGAACCCGGAGTCGACGGGCCGGATGCGGACGACGTCGAGGCCTGCTTGAGATACGTGCCGCCCAAATACAGTCCGAGCGAGACGTTCCGCGCCGCGTTCCACTGTATGAGGTATTGCGCGGACGGGATGGCGACGGTGGTGATCGTTTGCGGGTTCGTCCCAGCCAGGAGGCCAGTCGCCTTGGTCCATGACATGCCGGCGGCCCAGCCGATGGTGAACTCCGAGTTGTAGTTCCCCACCGGTCCCAACGGAGCGGCGCTATGCGTCGCAGCGGCAGGAGTCGACTGTTTTTCCGCGACTACAGGCGGCGGCGCCGGAGTGATTGCGGGTGTCGCAGCCTGCGTGGTTGCGCTCGCCGCCTGTGTGGGTGCGCTCGCCGCTTGAGTCGCTATGCGCGTCGCCGCCGACGCGACCACGGGTACGCCATCAAAACCCAGGCTGTGGCCAGAGACGACTTCAAACCAGGAGCCCTTCTTTGGATCCCAATACAAGCTTTGGTGCGTCGTGCGGTCATACGCGTGATCTGGATCGCGGTCGTATTGATGGACGTCATCGGCATCCGCTCGAGCATTGACGCCGTCCACAGCAGGCAGGACGACGCCGTGGTGGAGAACAGGCGGCGCCGGAATGACCATCCCGTCGGTGGTCAGCATTCCGTTGAAGCCCAGGGCTTGACCGCTCTTGGTTTCAACCCAGGACTTCTTGTCAGGGTCCCAAGTAAGATCTTGGCCTGTCGCCGCATCGTGAGCGTGGCTGGGATCAATCGCATCTTGGCGCACATCATCGGCGTCCGCGGCGGCACTCGGGCCAGGTCCGGCGGGTTGGACGATGCCGTGGTGCAGAATCGGCGGCGCCGGAATGACGACGACGTTAGCAATGGGTTGATTCTTTTTTGGGGCTTTCAACCCGACTGCGACTGCCGTCTTTTGAGCTGTCAGGGCTGCCGGGACCGCCGTCAAAGCCAAAACCAGGCTCGCCCCGAACAGACCCGCCTTCAACGAGAGAAGCGTGCGGCCGCTAGCGTTCATGGATGCTCCTTGATCGTCGAACTACCGTACAGGTGAGTGCCGCGCGTCGACCGTGGATTCTGCGCCGGCGAGCACGACACGGCGTCATTGCCGTCGCCTGCTCTCGGGCGAAGCGCAACCTTCGAGAGTCGACCTCTATTCGACGACGGAGGTGCGCGGCAGGCCACATTGCCCGAGGCTAGGTCAAATTGCCTCAAACGGTTAGGTGACGCGGAGCCATTGTTGTATGGCCAAACGCGTTGGGGAGGGGCGACGCCATGTGTTCGCCCGCCGTTCGCGGGCCACGCCGACAACGCCCGGGACGACACCCACGAGGGGTTCAGGGTCGCCGCCGGCGGAGTATGTTGACGGTCACGATGCCACCCGGACCTATCTGGACGCCCCTCCTGACATTGGTCAGCGACCGTACGGCATCCCCACCCCGACCGCCGCCCCCAGCCGCCGTCCCGGGCCCCGTTGTGACCGCAAGCCAGACGCGAACGTACCGGCTGCAGGTGTCTCGCTCGGCTGACGGCGACCGTCCCGCGAGAATCGCCACGTTTGCGGTCGCCTTGGAAGACCGGATGACCGTGCTGGATGCGCTCTTTCGCATCCAGTGGAATCAGGATCCCTCGCTGTCATTTCGATGCGCCTGCCGAGTCGGCATGTGCGGCACCTGCGCGATGACCATCAACTCGGTGCCCAGACTGGCCTGCAAGACCCGGGTCGCGCCCCTCGAGTCCTCGACCGTCACGGTCGCCCCGCTGCCGCACCTGCCGGTGATCAAGGACCTCGTGGTATCACTCGAGCCATTCTTCGAACACTGGAAGCGGGTCAAGCCAGCGCTGCATCGGGCACGCACGGACTCCACTGCGCTGGCGCGCATCCCATCGACTTCTGCATATGCGCGAGAGACAACGGGCAAGCGCGACTGCATTACCTGCGGCATCTGCTACGCCGCGTGCGGGATCACTGCCACGAGCGCCGACTATCTCGGCCCGGCAGCAATCAACAAGGCGTTCCTTCGCATCATGGACCCTCGGGACGTCGCGGCGGACGAGCGGCTCGCGATCGTCAACCGGGAGCGTTCTGGTGTGTGGCGATGCCACACGCAGTTCAACTGCACTGCGTGCCTGTCCGAAGAACATCGACCTCACCGACACGATCGTGCGCCTCAAGAGGGCCATGCTGTTTCCAGCAGCGCTCAAGAAGTCATGACGTTCGCCGCCCAAGCCGCAACCATCGCAGTCCTTCGGAAATACCGCTGGCAGTTCAGCGGAATGGTCGCACAGGTGGTCCAGAGAGTGAGCGGACTGCTCCTCCTCTTCTACCTCTTCGTGCACGTCCATACCGTCCGCGAGCTCAGCGCCGGACCTGTCGCGTTCAACCACGCGATCGCGCAGTTCAAGAGCCCTTTCTTCAGACTGCTCGAAATCGCACTCCTCGGCACCGTGATCCTGCACGCCCTCAACGGGATTCGCATCACGCTGCTCGACCTCGGTGTCGGTCTCGAGCGTCAACGCCAGCTCTTCTGGGTATGGGTCGGTCGGCGTCGGGGCTCTCATATTCCTGGCGGGCGCGATTCCGATGTTCTGGTTTTCGGTGCTGAAGGGCTGACGCGATGCCGTCATATCGGAACGCGGTCTGGTGGTATGCGCAGCGGGTCACCGGCGCGCTCCTCGTGCCGCTCCTGATCGCCCACTTTTGGGTGGAGCACTTCAGGTCAATGACGCTCTTGCGAGGAGATCTGAGCTACGAGGCCATCATCGGACGCATCGCGAATCCCATGTGGCAGGCTGTCGACATTGCTTTCCTCGCGATCGCGCTGATTCACGGATTGAACGGCGTCCGCACGATCGTGCTCGACTACGGCCGGGTGGGTCCACGCGTGACGCGAGTCGTCACGACCACGCTCGTGGCTGGCGGCGCGGTGTGGCTGTGGTGGGGCGTCCAAGCGTTCAGCAGGCTGTGATGTCCCCGCTACCCATCGACACGCTGGATGCCGACCTGCTGATCATCGGAGCGGGCGGCGCCGGCATGCTCGCGGCGCTGCACGCGCGTGAACGCGCGCCCACACTGAAGGTCGTCATCGCGGTCAAGGGATTGCTTGGCCAGAGCGGGTGCACCCGCATGGTACAGGGCGGCTACAATGCGGTGCTCGATTCCCGAGATTCCCTGGAGCGACATTTCCGCGACACGATCGAGGGAGGGGCCTATCTCAACGACCAGGAACTGGCGTGGAGGCTGGTTGAGGAAGCACCGAAGCGGATCCTGGAGCTGGAAAACACGGTCGGGTGCATCTTCGATCGCAACGCGGACGGCACGATTCATCAGAAGCCGTTTGCAGGTCAGTCGTTTGACCGCACGGTGCACAAGGGCGATCTGACGGGAATCGAGATCATGTCCAACTTGCGCGACTACATCCTGGAGAGCGGCATACAGGTCCTCCAGGAATGCCGCGGACTGGACTTGCTGACGCAGGACGGCAGAGTCGGTGGAGCGCTGCTGCTCGACATTCGGAGCGGGCCGACTCATCGCGGCCCGGGCAGCGGCCACTCTCGTGGCGACCGGCGGAGGCGCGACAATGTATCGGATTGCCTCGCCCTCGCTGGAGAAGTCGGGCGACGGCATGGCCATGGCTCGACGCGCGGGCGCCACGTTCGTGGATATGGAGATGATGCAGTTCCATCCGACGGGATTGCTGGTTGGCACTTCCATTGCGACCGGCGGTTTGCTCGAAGAGGGTCTGCGCGGCGCCGGCGCACACCTGTACAACGGCCAGGGTGAGCGGTTCATGGCACGATATGATCCGCAACGCCTGGAGCGAGCGACGCGTGACGTCGTGTCCCGGGCGAGCTATCTCGAGATCGCTGCCGGCCGCGGCACACCGAGTGGTGGTGTGTACATCGATGCCCGCCACTTGGGCGAGGACTTTCTCCTGGCGAGTTTTCCCGGCATGGTCGAGCGGTGCGCCGATTATGGATTCGACCTGCTACACGACCGAGTCGAGGTGTGCCCGAGCGCACACTTCCAGATGGGCGGCATCACCATCGATGTGGATTGCCGCACGTGTCTGGAGGGCTTGTTCGCCGCCGGCGAGGACGCGGGCGGTGTCCATGGCGCCAACCGGCTCGGCGGCAACGGCGTGGCGGATTCCGTGGTCTTCGGCGGATGTGCCGGCGACAGTATGGTCGATTACGTCGCCGGCCATGCGGCTCCTACGGTGTCGAGCGCTCAGCTCACTGGCCTGGGCGAGCGGTGGACCCGGTGTCTGGGATCGACGACCAGCGAGAGTCCTTTCCAGCTGCGGAAAGGCCTGGAAGAGGTGATGTGGGAGCGTGTCGGCCTGGTGCGCGACGGGTCCGGGCTCCAGTGCGCGCTCGACGAATTGGTCGAGCTCCGCTCACGCGTGTCTCGCTATCACCGTCGCGGGTGGCGCCAAGCTCAAACCCGGCCTGGAACGCTCTCATGGATTTGACGAACCTGGTCGATGTGGGCCAGATGGTAGCGGAGAGCGCACTGGTACGGACGGAAAGCCGCGGCGCGCACTTTCGGTCGGATCATCCATCGTCTGATACAACGTGGCTCAAGAATGTCGTACTCACGCCGGCCGGCGATGCGGTGACGGCTCGCTGTGAGGCGGTGCGGTTCACGCGCCTGACACCTGGCGGAGACTCTGGGGCGATGATTCATGGAAACGATCTACGACAGCGTTGAGACGACCGCGCGCGACCTCTACATCCGGGCACTGAAACGCATTCCGCCGGATGTGCGTCGCGCGCTGTCGAATTCTCTGCGAGCTGAGCAGACGGAGGGCAACCGGACCGCTGAACGGGTGATGCTGACGATCCTCGAGAACATACAGACGGCCGATACCCTCGATACCCTCGTGTGTCAGGACACGGGCCTGCCGATGTTCAAGGTGAGTGTCGGCAGCAGAGCACCAGTGGACATCGTGCGTCTCAAAGAGCGTCTCCGTAGGGGGTGCGAGCGGGCAACGGCCGAATATCCACTTCGGTCCAACACGGTGCACCCGCTGACGCGGAAGCACACCGGGACCAACACGGGCGAGGGCATCCCGGTGATCACGCTGGACTTCGTCCCCGGATCGGATCGCATCGAGATATGCCTGGCGCCCAAGGGGTCCGGCTCCGAAAACACGAGCTTTCTGAAGATGCTCAACCCGGCCGAGGGCCGGAGAGGGGTGAAACAGTTCGTGCTGCAGTGCATCTTCGACTCGGGAGCGCGTCCGTGTCCACCCATGATCGTGGGAGTCGGACTGGGTGGCACGTCGGACGTCGCCATGCACCTCGCCAAGGACGCCAGCACTTTTCGGCGAATCGGGTCGGCGAATCCCGACCCTGATGTCGCGCAGCTCGAGCGAGAGCTGCTCGATGCGATCAACCAGACCGGAATTGGCCCACAGGGTCTGGGCGGAGCAACGACAGCGATGGCGGTGCACATTGAATGGGCGCACACGCATATCAGCCAGAATCCCGTGGCCGTCAACATCCAATGCTGGCGCGGCGAGCGCTCGGCCGCGGTCATCGCGCCGGACGGAGCCGTGACATTCTCCGATGATGCACGCTAGTCTCAGTACGCCGCTGCTCGAGGCCGACGTCCGGCAATTGCAGCTCGAGGACACAGTTTCGATCAACGGCATCATTTACGGACTGCGCGACGCGACGCAGATCCGGATTTTCGATGAGGGCGTCGCTCCGCCGGCCGATCTCACCGGCGCCGTCTGCCTCCACACCGCGCCTGGGGTTCGCAAGCTGGCTGACGGGACATATGAGAAGATCTCCATCGGTACGACGACCAGCGCACGCATGGATCGCTTCGTGCCCGGTTTGCTCGAGCGATATGGCGTCCGCGCGATCGTCGGAAAGGGCGGATTGCTACAGGGCAGCGTCGACGCGATGGCCAGAGCAGGAGCCGTCTATCTCGCGATCGTCGGAGGCGCCGCGGCGCTCGAGACCCTGCAGATAGAAGCGATCGAGCAGGTCTGGTGGGAAGATCTGATGCCCGAATGTTTGTGGCGATTTCGGGTCAAGGATTTTGGGCCGTTGATCGTCGCCATCGATGCACATGGCAATAGCCTGTATCGCAGGGTGCAAGACCGCGCGGCCGAGCGGATCAAGGCGTTGCAGGATCCTTGAATAACGTGCGTCGTACGCCACCTCTCACCGTCCTCTCAAATGTCCGCTCGTCCGTGGTACAAATGTCGCGTCTCCGGCGCAGTCACGAGCGACCTCGTACGCTGGACGTGGTTCGGCTGCCTCGCGCTCTGCGCGGTCGCAGCGTCCCGAGTCCACGCCCAGGGACAATTCGCCGAGGTCAACGGCGCGCGCCTCTACTATCAGGTCGAGGGTAGCGGCCACCCACTCGTCTTGATCCACGGGTGGCCGATGAGCGCACGCATGTGGGATGAGCAAGCTCGCGTGCTCAGCCAGTACTACCGTGTCATCCGGTACGATCGCCGCGGCTTCGGTCGGTCGCCCGGCGTGCCCTGGCACGAAGGCTCCGCGGATCACGACCCGGCAGACCTGGCGGCACTGCTGCGCTACCTCGGTGTATCGAGCGCGTACATTCTGGGGCACTCGCAGGGCGGATCGGTGGCGATCGAGTTCACGCTCGACCACCCCGAGCAGGTCGATGCGCTGATTCTGCACGGCGCTGCGGTCGACGGGTTCGTGCTACCCGAGAGTGGGCCCTTTGCATCGCTGGACTCCGTTCGCGCGCTCATGCGCGATCGCGGCATGGCGGAGTTTCGCCGCCAGTGGCTTGCACACCCCATCAACGCCGTGCCGGACACCAAGGCGGACGTCCGCGCCCGGATCGCCGACATCGTCGAGCAATACGGCGGGGCGGACATACTCCAGGCCACTCCGCCACCGACGACGACGCGCACCGCCGCGATCTACCGTCTCCATTCGATCGCGGTCCCAACGCTGGTTCTGGTCGGCGGGTCGGACCTGCCGTTCTTCCAGATCAATGCCGACGCGCTCGCGTTTCTCATTCCATCCGCGCAGAAGGTGGTGGTGCAGGGCGGGGCGCACCTGGTCAACATGATCGAGCCAGAGCGCTACAACGCCGAAGTTCTCCGTTTCCTGCGCGGCGCCGAACGCTCACCGTCCAAGGCGCAGGTAGGCCGAAATTAGAGTGGTGCGACGTGATTCCCGCCGGTCGCTCCGAAGGGACCTGACGTATATGCTCACAGCCAGCGTCGCACGCGCGTGGCGTACTCGACGTACTGCGCACCGAATTTCTGTTCCAGGTAGCGTTCCTCGCGCGCGATGACGACGCGGTGGGTCACCACTGTGCCCACGAGCGCCATGATCGCCGGCCACAGGGTATGCGCGGCGAGCCCGATCCCGGCGGTCAGCACTGTCAACCCGACATACATTGGATTCCGGGTGAATCGGTAGGGGCCGCGGATCACGAGTGTCGTCGTTGGGCGCGTCGGATTCGGCGTGGTGCCGGCTCGAAAAAACAGGCCGACGGACGTCGCCATGAGGGCCAGCCCCGCCACAATGAGTGCATATCCGAGCCAACCACCACCGGTGCGCCAACTCTCGCCGACTGACAGTGGAAGGAACCGTTGGAAAAGAAATCCGAGACCTAGTGCGACCAGGTAGATCGCGGGAGGAAACACCGGCACGTGCGCACTGTCTTCCGCTGCTGGCATCTCGCCTCCGGTTGCTGGGGATCAGTGCCCTGCGTTGCTGACGTATACGGTTCCTTCCTTCATCACGAAACGCACGCGCTCCAGCGCCTTGATATCGGTCGTGGGATCATCCGCCACAGCCAGGATGTCGGCCGCTGCACCCTTTTTGATCACGCCGAGCTTGCCCTCGCGGCCGAGGAGCCGCGCATCATTGACCGTGGCCGCCTGCAGCACCTGCACGAGTGGGACCCCCGCCTCCGCGTACGCATAGAGGTTGTGTTTCGCGGCCGCACCCTGCGGCATATGCAGATCGAGATAATTGTCGGAGCCCGCGGCGATCGATACACCCGCCTTGACCGCCCGCCGCAGGCGATCGTGCTCCGACTCCAGATATGCACCCATCTGCGCCGCGGGCGGCCTGGTCGGGCCCATGAGTGACAGGTATCGATTCAGCGTCGCGCTGTCGAGATCCGTCGGGACGAGGAACGTGCCTTTGCGCGCCATGAGCGCGAGCGTCGAGTCGGAGACCTGATAGGCGTGCTCCACACTCGTCACGCCCGCCGTCGTGGCGCGCCACACCGCGTCGTCGGAGGTCGCATGCGCAGCGACGCGAAGCCCGAGGAGCTGCGCCTCCCCCACGATCGCGCGCATCTCCTCGAGCGACAGGAACCCGTGATTGGGAGTGTTGTTCGAATAGATCTTGATGACCTGGGCACCATAGTTTGCGTTCTCCGCCACCGCCTGCGCTGCGTCATCCGGGCTTCGCACGACGCGATACTCCTCTTCGGCGATCCCGTGATACCCCCGCTGCAAGCCCGGAAACTGTCCGCCCTCGGCGCTCAGCCCGGGGCCGGCCGGGACGATGCGGGGGCCATCCACGCTGCCGTCCTCGATCGCCGAGCGGAGCGCCACATCACCGAACTGTCCCGAATTCCCGAGATCCCGGACTGTCGTGATGCCCGCGGCCAGAAACGTTCGCGCTCGTGCGGCTCCGTGGAGTGCGCGGAGCGGGGTGCCTTCCATGATGACCGCCTTCGTGCCCTCCATCGTGAGCCCTGGACCCACGCCTTCGAGGTACAGCAGATGGGTGTGTACGTCGATCAATCCCGGAAGGACGGACAGCCCGCGGAGGTCGATCACGCGCGCGCCGGCAGGGGCAATCAGGTGGGGGGCAACCGAGTCGATCACGCCGTGCCGCACGAGAATGTCCTCGGGCCCGGTCATCGTACCATGCTCGCTGTCGAAGACTCGGCTCGCATGAATGAGGGTCGCCCCCGTATCCCGCGGGGTCTGACCTGGCAGTCGCGTGACAGCGACCAGAGTGGATAGCAGCGCGATCGAAACGGCCGCGACCGAGCGAGCCCGCGCGAATGCGGAGTGAAAGCAATCGGAGGTCATGCGATTCACGGAATGCAGGTGGAGGTCGAGATGGAAGGTGCGAGCACGTGGCCACGAGCGTGCGCGCTGCGGGCGGCCTGGGCCAACCGCGCGTGCGAATGTAACCGGATGGACATCCTGAGAGCGACCCGAGTGCGCCACTTGCTGTCTCGCGCCGTTGCTACCTCACAATAGCTTTGACCACAGTTCTGTTGCGGCGATGGGCAAGTAGCCGGTCGCGCGAACCGCTCACGACGTCGGAAGGAGCTGCGCGCGCGTATACACGACCCCGCCGCGGATCACGAGCCGCACGCGCCGAGCGTTCGCAATGTCGGCAGTCGGATCGGCCTCGAAGACCACGGCGTCGGCAAGCTTGTTCGCCTCGAGTGATCCGAGCTCTCGCTCCCGACCCATTGCGCGCGCCCCGCCGATCGTAGCCGACGCGAATACTGCGGCAGCGCTCATGCCGGCTTCTTGCATGGCCTCCATCTCCGCGTACACACTGGGGCCGGCAGCAGTCCCGGGATTCCCGGCATCCGTTCCCATCGCGATCGGAATCCCGGCCGCGACGAGCATCGCCAGATTGTGTGCGCTCCGGGCCGGAACTGCCTTGAGCCGCTCGATGCGTGCTGCGGGCGGTCGCAGGCTGTCGCTCAGCGGCGTCTCCAGGTGGGCACGAGTGACACGGTCCACGCAGTCCAACGGGTAGCGCGCTGCGGGCGAGCGGCCCAGAAACACGTCCTCATAGCCGTGCAGGACGGTGAGCGTCGGGATGACGATGGCACCGTTCTTCTTGGCCAGGGCAATGAACTCGCTGTCGACCGTCGCGTCGTCCACGTTGTGAACGAGGACGTGCGCGCCGGCAGCCAGTGCCTCCTTGGCTCGCGCGAGCTCGGTCGCGTGCACGATCATCGGCAGGCCCACGCGCCGCGCCTCTTCGCCCACGACCACCAGGCGGTGCTGCATCGTGGCCTGCAGCGAATCCGGCACCTGGATGTACCACACCTTGATCGCGGACGCCCCCATGCGTGCAAGCGCACGCACGCCAGTGCGCGCAGCCGAGTCGCTCCCCATGAAGACGAATTGACGCGCGAACGGCAGGTTGAGCCAGAAATCGATCGTCGACATCAAGGGGCCGGCGGCGCGCATGCGCGGCGCTGTGGTCGTCTCCTCGTGTCGCCTCGCCATTGTCAGTGTCCAGGCATAGCCACCGACATCGAATACACTCGTGACGCCCGAGCAGAGATAGGCCCGGTCGAATCGCTCGGAGTGGTCGCGCAGCGATGCCACGACCGAATCATATGGATAGCGCGCGCGCAGATCGGCCGCGTCCGGCCGTCCGTCCACCCACCCGGTTTGCGAGTAATGGACGTGCGCATTGATGAGGCCGGGTCCGATGAAACCACCCGCCGCATCTCTCACTGCGGCTCCCGCCGGGATGGGACACGCGGCGCGCGTGCCCGCACACGACACCCGCCCATTTGTGAAGACCACGACGGCGTCCGGCACCGGAGCCGCATTGGGATTGACGAGCGTGGCACGGACGATCGCCACGACTGGCGGCGCTGCGGACGGCTCGGTTGTGCGCGGCGTGACCCATCCCGGCGCGAACGCCAGCGCCACGATCGGGCCGACCACGAGACGAGTAGGAATCGATGACATGGGACGCTCAATCTCCGTTCAGCCAGGCGCCGTTGGGCGCGCCCGGTGGTGCATTCCGCGCGATGTGCGCGGCCATTTCACGAATCAGGTCGGCGTTCGTCATCGGCGACCACCCGTGACCCTTCATCGGGCGTCCGTATCGGAAATCGCCGCCGTACTTGGGATGTGTCTGGCTCTCGAGCTCGTCCTGCATCATGTACACGGCGAACGCCAGGTAGAAGTCGTCCATGTCCCCGCACAGGATGTGCAGCTTGCCGACGAGGCTCGGACCGATCTTCGCCCAGTTCTGGTGGACATAGTAACGGAGATCATACCCATGGTCGCGCATGTAATCGGCGACCGAGTGATCGATCACGCCCGTCTTGGGATCGAACAGTCGCTTGGGGTAGCCGTCATCCCCGATCGGACCGTAGACGACGTTCCAGACATTGAATTGCCAACCCGACCGGCTGTGCGTGCCCGAGGCATACTCCATCCGCTCCATGGCGCGCGTCGTCGCCATCGGCTGTCCGTCGGGTGAATTCATCTGCAGCATGCGCTCGGGAGCGCCGGGCGCAGCGTTGGGCTGGGTGTAGTAGTTCGAGTCCGAGTAGATGTCGACCAGCTGATACCGACGGAAATCGATCGGATCCGGGAAGAAGGTCCACGTGCCACCGAAGAACTCCGGATGGTAGAGCTGCAGGGCGAGTGACTCCCAGCCGCCGGTCGAGCCGCCGCTGAGCACGCGAGCGTACGGCTTGGAGATGATGCGATATCGCCGCTCGACCTCCGGGATCAACTCCTGCAGGATCGCGTCGCCGTACGGCCCGTCGTTGACGGAGTTCACGGCGTACGAATCGTCGAAGAACTGCGTCGGATGCTGGAACAGCACGACGATCATTCGCGGGAAGCGGTCCGACACCCACGATTTGTAGAACTCGTAGCCGGTTTCTCGCTTCCCGCCTCCCGACCAGGGGTGCGCCGACTCGACATTCGACCTGGGGTTGGGCGGTTGCAGCACGACTGCGACCGTCTTGCCACGCTGCGGCGTCGTGTCTTCGGTGAAGCCGTAGGGCGCCTGGAGATTGAAATGGTCCTGCAGATAGAGCACCGGGTAGTGCGTGCCCGGATGTGCGTCGTATCCCTTGGGCAGCAACACGGTGGCGCCCAGATACTGCGGCACGCCGCCCCACCATTTGGTGAGCATCGGGCTCTGCATCTTGAAGTGCTTGACCCACTTCGTATCCGCTGGAAGCTCGACAGGCGGCAGCGCGTGGTCCAACGACAGCTTGACGTCGAAGCCGGCCGCCGGATCGAGATGCACCTTGATCGGCTGGCTCACGAGGTTGCCCGGCGCGTACGCCCATCGCTGTCCGTCCCAGTCGCCCTGGCGGGCCCAGATGGTGTGGCCATCCGCGCGATGGTATTGCGTGTAGACGTTGAGCACGGCCTGCACGTAGTAGTCGCCAGCCGGCAGGCTACGCAGACCTTGCAACGGATAGCTGCTCGCCCCGGTGTCGACGATGGCCGCCTGGCCCGGCTGCAGCGAGTCGACGTCCACGGCAAAGAACGGCACGCGCGCGACGAAATCGCGCGAGGACTGAAACGCCGCGATCCGCGGCTCGACGTCGTCCCGGGTGTACACACTCACGAACATGTGCCCGGTGACCGGGTGTGCGCTCAGCGTCGCCGGAAAGCTGACCTCGAAGCGCGGCACCGGATGCCCGTTGCACCCGATAGCGCCGACAACGCCGGCCAGAACAGCGACGCGATATGCCTGCCTCATGCGCGGACCTTGTTGTGGGAGTCGGCGCAGATGTACGGTTCCCGGCCCGCGTGTCAAGCGCGGCGGCGCAAGTCAGTCGCGGCGGTCCCGCCCATGGATCTGACTGTGAGCGCATTCCCACGGATCTACATACCTCTGTGCTCGAAGGGGCGACGCGATGCGTCGCCCCTTCGAACACTCAGCGCTGCTAAGCCGCCTAGTTGTCCAACCCGGGCACTCTCGGGGCGCCGTGTCGTGCCACAACCACTTGAGCAGCGGCAACGGGTTGCCGACGGACGTGCGCGCCAGCGATGCCGTTACCGGGAACGGGCATCGACGCATTGAACAGTACGTACGCTGGAAAATTGCCGGTAAGCGTGAGCGACGGTGTCGGCGACCCGCTCGCGGCCAGCTGCGACGCGGAGAGCATGCCCACCTGCCTGTTGCCGAAATCGCCGTACCAGAGATTCCCTCGCCGGTCCCAGGCGAGACCCCAGGGCAGTGTGCTCGCGCCAACGTTGAGAACAATCGCCGGTGCCGGGCTACCGCTCGCCGTGAGCTGAGTCGGGGTGTATGCGACGATGGTTCCGTTGCCATAGTTCGCGACCCACACGTTCCCAGCCGCATCAATGGCCAATCCGGCCGGGACGGTGAGAGATCCCGCGTGCGCCGAGATGGTCACGGTCGGAGTCCGCGATCCGCTGCTGGCCAGCTCGCTCGCCGTAAACTTCAGCAGCTGGTAGTTGAAAGATTCCGACACCCACGCGTTCCCACTGCTGTCGAACAGCATGTCGACCGGGTTCACCAGGGAACCGGACGTGATCTTGATCGCCGCGGTCTGTGTGCCGCCGGCAGCAAGCTGGGTCGGGCTGAAGGCTTGCAGAGTCTGCTGAGACGTCAGCCACAGGTTCCCGCTCCGATCGAAGCGGAGGCCGAATGCCAGCGAGTCGACGGTGGCGGTGAGTGTGCGCGCGGGCGTTGGATCGCCACCAGCGGCAAGCTGCGCCGGCGTGTACATGTCGATCTTATGGGAGGATTCATTCGCGACCCACAGGTTGCCCGCCGCGTCGAAGGCCATGCCATTGGGCTTCGTCAACCCACCGATCGTATCGGCTGGCGTCGGCTTCCCGCTCGATCGCAGCACGTTTGAGCCGTACGTATAGAGGCTCGTACCGCCGTCGTTGGACACGAGCATCACACCGCGCAGCTGTTTGAGCGCGTACGTCACGGAGCTGCGGCCAGTGTCGTTCAATGCCACGGTGACACTGGCGTCGACGAAATTCGCCGTATCCGTGCGGCTGCCAATCACCGAGTCGGGCGTGACGACAGAGTCCGCAGTGATCGTATACGCGCCCACCGGCACTCGCGTAAATGTCTGCGAGGCGGAAAGGGTCTGGTGAAACGATTGCGGCCCCGTGACGGACACGGCGCCGGTCACGCCAACCGGCGTCGTGATGGTGATCGCGAGAGTCCCGGTTGGGGCAGGACCCGCCGACCCGCCCGCCTTGCTGCCGCATGCCGCAATCATCGGGAGCACCAGAAGGGTCGTGCATGCGGTTAAGCGCCGCGAGAGATCAAAAGGGCGTTCCATGGCTCACCACCAGGAAATGGTTTTGTGGCCGACGATCGCCTCGTTGCCCACGAGCGCGTCGGCGCAGTTGCCTACTTCCTACTTGCGGATGACTGCGCTCCCCGGCGCAGAACGCCGGCAGAGCTCGTCTTCGAGACTGCCTGTCTGGAACGGACGTCACGTTCGGTCATTCCGACCGCGTGGCGCACGCTGTCGGCCGCCCGTGTCGATTCTTGGTAGCGGCGACGCCATGCGTCGTCCGCGCATCGGGGACGCGGACTGGCGGTGATTGCAAACTCTTCTGGCCCGGCGGGTGTCGGTCGTTTGGGCCGGCGCGCGCAGGGGCCGCACGTTCGTGGACCAGTCCACCGCTCTCTTGTCTCGATACACCGCATGATCAACGACGCGCAGAACCGTCAGCCCAACGACGCCGAGCGAGCCGCCGAACGCGAATCGGTCCCGACGCCATTAGGACGTCATCCACGCGCGCTTGGCTGGTTCCCGCGGGAGTTGCGCTACGCCCTGCGCGCGCTGCGACGTCGCCCGGGGTTCAGCGTTGTCGCGATACTGACACTTGGTATCGGCATCGGTGGTCTCACCGCCATCGCATCCATCATCCGCGGCGTCCTCCTGACGCCACTCCCTTTGCCGGAGTCGGACCGCCTCGTGACGTACTGGCTGACGGCTCCCGACAAGGGACTCGGCGAAGTGGACCTGACGGATGCACTCTTTGCCTATCAACGCGAGCGCACACGTGTCTTGGCCGGGCTGGCCGCGTACACCACCGATGGCTTCAACCTCTCGGGGGTTGGGGAACCTGAGCGGCTCGTCGGAGCAGAGGTTACTGACAACTTCTTTCGCGTGCTGGGTGTGCGGCCGCTGTCGGGACGCGAGTTTCTCGCGCGCGAGACGACGCCAGGGAACGATCACGTCGCCATCCTCAGTCAGGGATTCTGGACCAGGCACTTCGGCGCCGATCCATCCATCGTCGGTCGCGTGATCGACCTCAATGGCAGTCCGGTTACGGTTGTCGGCGTGATGCCCCGAGCGGCGGACTTCCCCCGCCAGACCGACGTGTGGGTGCCCGCGGTGATCGATCCGCACCGGTACTCGTACTGGTATCTCCGCACGCTCGGCCGATTGCGGCCGGGCCACACGGTCGAGGACATGCGTCGCGAGATCGGAGCGCTCACTGATGCTTTTGCGGTCGAACATCCCGAATCCCAACTCGATGCGTCAGGGGGCCAGACACGGGTCGTCGCGCTGAAGCTGACGCAGTCCATCGTAGGCGATCTGCGCACGCCACTCTTGGTTCTGCTCGCCTCGGTCGTGGGTGTGCTGCTGATCGCCTGCGCCAATATCGGCACCCTCTCACTCGCTCGCGCCATTGCGCGTGAGCGAGAGATGGCCGTACGCCGCTGCCTGGGTGCGACCCGCCGACGCCTCGCCGCGCAACTCTTGACCGAGAGCGCTTTGGTTGCCGTCGCCGGGAGTGTGATCGGCGTCGCGTCCGCCATCTGGTCGATCGCCGGTCTGCGGCACTGGTCTCAGGGTCAGATTCCACGGCTCGATCAAGTGCGCGTCGATCCGCTCACCCTGGTGCTTGTGGCGGCGGTCACCATCGCCTGCGGCCTTCTCTTTGGACTGGCGCCGGCCTGGGTTGGCTCTCGCGTCGAGACCCGCGACGCGATCAGCGCCGGATCGCGCGGCAGCGCGCGCACGGCCGTCGGACGCTGGAACGACGCCCTGGTGATCGCGCAATTCGCGCTCTCACTGGCTTTGCTCATCCCGGCCGGCCTGTTGGTTGAGAGCTTCACACGCCTCACGGCCGTCGACCCCGGCTTTCGCGCCGACAACGTGCTCCTCGCCCGCCTCGAGACCACATCCCAGTCGTACGGCGCACCGAGAGCGGTCCTCTCGTTTTATGACGCCGTACTCGAGCGAATAGCAGCCCTCCCCGGCGTGCGGGCCGCCGGGGTCACGTCACACGTTCCATTCAGCCACGGCGATCCCCAGGATGAGTTCGTGGTGGAGGGACGCGAGCCCGAACCCGGACAGCCCATCCCTGTCACGAGCGAACGCGCCGTATCGCCGACCTACTTCGCGGCGATCGGGACTCGGATTGTGGCCGGGCGCGACTTCCGGCCGAGCGATGACAGCGGCGCGCCGCCCGTCGCCGTCGTGAACGAAACGTTCGCGCGCCGGTACTGGCCAACGACCGATCCAATCGGCAAACGACTCCACTTCGGTACGACGAGAGGCAACCCGTGGATGACGGTGATTGGTCTCGTCGGCGACACGAAGGAAAGCAGCCTGGCCAATGCACCCAAGTTTCAAGTGTATCAGCCCATCGCTCAGTCAGTGGCGCATGAAGTCGTACTCGTCGTTCGCACGCAGACGGCGGCGGCCGATATCGGGCCTGCCGTCAGAGCCGCCGTGCGAGCGTTGGACCTATCGATCCCCGTCTACAATGTGCACACAATGGATGTGGCCGTCGCTCAGTCGCTCAGCTCTCAATGGCTCACCAACGTGACCCTCGCTGGCTTCGCCGCGGTCGCGTTGCTCCTCGCCGCGATTGGGGTGTACGGTGTGCTGTCATTGGCCGTGGCCGGGCGCATCCGCGAGTTCGGGATTCGCCTCGCGATTGGCGCGCGCCCAACCGAGGTCGTCCACCTGGTGTTGCGCGATGGTGTCCGCCTCGCCGCGCTCGGGATGGCAATCGGGTTGGTCGCATCGGCGTGGCTGACCCGCTTCCTGTCCAGCCTTCTCTTCGCCACGCCTGCGCTCGATCCGATCACCTTTGGCGGAGTCGCCGCTCTCCTTGGGCTCGTGGCGATCGCCGCCTGCTGCGGCCCCGCCTATCGTGCAGCCCGCGCCGACCCGGTCTCGGCCCTCAAGGCGACCGACTAGCCGACTCCAACCGTTTGGGGCCGTCGCGTGTCGTAAGGTTGGCACTTTTCACCCAGCCCTCCGGCGCACGGGTCGACTCTCCTCTCTCCTGTCCCCTCTCTCCCCTCTACGTGGCGCGCAGCGCCCGTCGTGGCGCGCCAGCGCCCGTCCCGCCATGTTTGTCGGACGCCCATTGTGCTCCAAACCCACTCAGAAGGAAGCAACCATGACATCCCTGTATCCGGCTAGCCGCTGGATGCGGCGACCGACGGCCGGCAGTGCTGCGCGAGCGATCTCGGTCGCGATCGCGGCGCTCATTGCGGCGGCGTGCGCGCATCCAAATGCGTCCACGGGAAGCGTGGCGCCGTCGAGCGCCGCGAACAAGGCAAATACCGCGGGCGCCGACCTCTGCGCCGCCGACAACTGCGACCGCTCGTCCATCGCCCCGAACCCGGACCCGCGCGTCGGCCTCAAGGCCGGCTTGTGGGATGCGGGCGCGGCCGAGTGGAACATGCACCTGGTCTCCAACTCGCGTCCGACGACCCCAGTTCGAGGGCAAGACCAACTCCGACCTGGCGTTCCTCGGCAACTACGTCATCCAGGGAGCTACGAGGGGTTCCAGGTCTGGGATATCTCCAATCCGGCGCACCCGACCCTGAAGACCGCGTACATCTGCCCGGCATCGCAGAGCGACGTGTCGGTCTACAAGAACCTCCTGTTTGAGTCCGCCGAGGCGCCGACGCGCGCGTCTGGACTGCGGCACCGAGGCGCCCAAGGACACGGTAAGCAAAGAGCGCATCCGCGGCGTCCGCATCTGGGACATCAGCGATATCGAGCACCCGAAGAACATCGCCAACGTCCAGACGTGCCGCGGTTCGCACACGCACACGCTGCTGGCCGACCCGAAAGATCCGGACAACATCTACATCTACATCTCGGGCTCGTCGGTCGTCCGGTCGCCGAGCGAGTTGGCTGGCTGCGAGGGTGGGGACCCGGACAAGGATCCGAACTCCGCGTTGTTCCGCATCGAGGTCATCAAGGTCCCGCTCGCCCATCCAGAGCAAGCCGCGATCGTGAGCTCGCCCCGCATCTTCCAGGGCCTGCCGCAGGTCCCGTCGCATGGCCTGGCGCCCCAGGACGTCGCCGATGTCGAGACCGCGAAGGCGAAGGGTGGCTACGTCATCTCGATGGGCGGAGATCGAGATGATCGTGCCCGACCAGTTCGTGAAGATGCTGTTGGACACGGTCGTGGCGCGGCGCGGTGGCACGGGCGCACCCACGCGCGACCGACAGTGCGAATCTGCACCAAAACATTCAGGCGATCGTGACCAAGATGTTCGGGGGCGGTGGTGGAGCGCGCGTCCTGGGCACCAGCTGCCACGACATCACCGTGTATCCGGAGATCGGCCTGGCTGGCGGTGCCTGCCAGGGGCACGGCCTCCTGCTCGACATCAGTGATCCCGCCCATCCGGTGCGCATCGACGCCGTTGCCGACTCCAACTTCTCTTTCTGGCACTCGGCCACGCTGAACAACGACGGGACGAAGATCCTGTTCTCCGATGAGTGGGGCGGCGGCGGCGCGCCCAAGTGCCGCGTCGACCGACCCGCGCGCGTGGGGAGCGGACGCGATCTTCACGATCGAGAACCGGAAGATGGTGTTCCAGGGCTACTACAAGCTGCCGGCTCCGCAGACGGCCGAGGAGAACTGCGTCGCGCACAATGGCTCGCTCATCCCGGTGCCCGGCCGCGACATCATGGTGCAGGCCTGGTATCAGGGCGGTGTGTCGGTGTTCGATTGGACGGATCGCCAAGCACCCGATCGAGATCGCCTTCTTCGACCGCGGCCCGATTGACGCGACCCGGATGGAGATGGGCGGCAGCTGGTCCGCGTACTGGTACAACGGCTACATCCTCAGCTCAGAGATCGCGCGCGGCCTGGACATTCTCGAGCTCAAGCCCAGCGCCCTGCTCTCGCAGAACGAGATCGACGCGGCCAAGCTCGTGCACTTCGATTTGTTCAACACGCAGGGGCAGCCCAAGCTCGCGTGGCCGGCGAGCTTCGTGGTGGCTCGCGCGTACGTCGACCAGCTCGCGCGATCCAACGGTCTGTCTGCGAACAAGATCGCGAGCGTGCGGCAATCGCTCGCAGCTGCCGAACAGGCGTCCGGGACGGCGCGCAGCAGTGCGTTGACCCAGCTCGCGACCCAGCTGGACGGTGACGCCTCGGGCGCCAAGAACCCTGCGAAGGTGCAAGCGCTCGCTTCCGAGGTCCGAAGCCTGGCAACTGCATCCAACTGACACACGGCTGCTGGTTTGCGCGTCGAGCGCCAGTGTCCACGATTCACTCGTGGCACTGGCGTTCGACGTTCTGGGGTGTGCGCTTGAATTCTACGCCGCCGCGTTGACCGCGAAGTCCGCAAACTGCTGCAACCCGAGCTGCCATCCTTCTGCGGAATCGAGCGACTCGCGAGTCTGGGCGGCCTGATCGCCGTAGCGCTCGATGTTGCGGTGCTCGAGCTCCACACGCGTGGCCCGCTCACCGTCCGGGATGAACGTGATCTCGACTTCGGTCAGGAACTCGGGGTTGTAGGTCCAGGTCCCGTCGAGCTGCCAGGCAAGCACCACCCGACGCGGCGGATCCCACGACAGCACCTTTCCCCAGGTGCACTCGGTCTGGTCGACCGCGCGCTCGAACCATCGCCCGCCCGCTCGCGGTTCGATGACGACTGCTTCCCGCGACGTCTTGAGGAGCGAGTGGCTGGGGGGCCACCACCCGTGCATCCTGTTGGTGAAGAGCTCGAAAGCCCGAGCTGGGGACACGGCGACGCGAACGCTCTTCCTTACCGGCGGCAATGCGACTGTGGCAGTCATGGTGACTCCTCGGGTTGAGATTCTGCGACGAGCTTGAACGCGTCGAGCGCTCGGCCCCAGAAATCGTCCAGCCAGGCGCGCATGGCGCCCACACCCGCCGGATCAAGCTGATACACCCGCCGTGTGCCCTCCGCCCGGTCCGTGACCAGGCGGGCGGCCTTGAGCACGGCCAGATGCTGGGAGACAGCCGGCCGACTGACCGGCAGCCCGCGCGCCAACTCCCCAACGGATCGCGGACGCTGCGCCACCCGCTCGAACACGATCCGCCGCGTGGGATCCGCCAGGGCCGTCAGCACTCGCTCAACGTTAGCCATGACTTACGGTAAGTCAGTGCTTACGATCTGTCAAGCGCTACGGCGCGTTCACCGACCTCTGGCTCGGTCCAGGGCGCCGATTGGCGGATTGTCGGGATCGCCAGCTGACAGTCACCGCTCCAACCGCCACGTCATCTCCACGCGGACAGGCATTTCGTTCTTGACGGGGATGGAAAGCAGCGACGGCCGCTCGATCTGAAAATCGGACAGCGAAGTCGGGATTGTGCCCGAGATTCGCGTCTCGTCCCCATGCGTCACACGTTGGAAAAGCACCTGCCGGTACTCGGCCATCTTGCCGGCGAATTGGATCTCGAGGTCCGCACGGATCGTATCCGTAGCCGCTGCAGCTTCCCCGAGGCGCGTGCGGACGCTCACGATCGGAAACTCCGCGCCCCTGGTGGCCTGCAACATGTGCAGGTCGCGGTTGCTATCACCCGAATCGAACGACTTGACGGGTACGGCTATCAGAAAGTCGCACGTGCCATCGTGACACATGCCTTTTCCACGCGCCGCGTGGCTCACGCCGTCGACCTGATGCAGCGGGTGGGAGATGTGATACGTCAGGGTCGATTGCTCCAGCACCCACTGGCTATCCGCGCCCGCCTGCAGATGGAGAGTCAGGACGAGCAGGAGGCGAAGAACCGTTTGGCTCATACCGCGGTCAGAATTTGATCGATACGGAGAGAATCGCCGCGCCGTATGCAGATGCAGTCACAATGGCAACGGTCCCGTGCGCGCTCGCGATGCCCTGCACATGTTCGCCGTGGCTCTTCTGCTCGAAGGCCATGGCGCCCAAGATCGGCGTCAGGATCATGCCCGGTCCGTGAATCCACGCGAGAGCCTTGTGTAGCCGAATCTGCCCGCGCGTCTCCGTTCCCGACACTTTCGGCGCGAAGACCGCGAACGACGCGCTGGCGAGATACAGGCCGGTCGTGACGCCGCCGAGGGCAGCGTGCAAGTCGCGGTCGGTCGAGCTGGTCGCCATGCCACCTGCCGACATCCCGGCGAAGATCGTTGCCAGCATCGGGACTACCGTGACGAGGCCCAGTCGCTGGTGCGTGCGCAGCATGTGGGAGCGCCGATCGAGTCTAGCTTGTTCCTGCGCATTTCCTTGCGTTTGCGCCGGGGAAAACCCGAGGTCCCCCAGCGACAAGCCGCGAGTGAGCCGGACGTTCAGCGTTTGCGACGTTCCGGGTGCCAGCGTTACAGTTGCCACGGCGGTGTTGAAGCCTTCTGCAGACACCGAGACCTCGTACGAGCCAGGCGCGAGGTCGCTCACGCGATACACGCCAGCAGTGTCCGCCTTTGTTGCCATCGTTTGCCCAGACACAACGTGCTTGACCGAGATAGCGGCCGTTGGCACGACGTGTCCCAAGGAATCGGTGACGATGCCTGACAGCGTATCGGCGCGGGCTTGTCCTTGCACTGGACGGGGTCCGGCCACCATCGCGATGAGCATCAGGACCGCGACGCCTGAGCAGCGCGTGGTCGATGTGTAATGAGGCAGCACGGCCCGTCTAGTCAACGCGATGAGATATAGCGCGATCGCAGCGATGAAGTGGCGCACTGAGGAACGAAACACCACGGCAATTGTGACAACGAACCCGATCGAATCGGTGACGATGCCGCGTCCACCGCAACGTCACGGGCGGCGTCCCCCTACCGCTTCCCTGTCAGGAATGTCCGCATCAGATGCTCAACCGTGTCGGGTTGCGTCAAGAACACGTAGTGTCCCGCGCCTTTGAGCTCGACGATGGTGGCCTGCGGGACGCGGGCCTTGAACTCGCGCTCTTGCGCTCGGCGCCAGTCCTGAAGCATGCGGAGCCACCTTTGCGCTACCGAGTCCGAAGGTGAGAGCCACGGCAATGCCGACGCGATGCTGGTGTCGCGATCGTAAATCGCGAGCGTGGGCCCGTGAACCTGATTCAGTGGCGGGGGCGTGCTTTCGGCAGAAGCGATGATCTTTGCGTCGAACGAGCCTGGTGTGAGCAACCCAAGGTCACGCCCAGAGGAGTCGAAGCGTTCCGTCGCCCGGAACGCCGCCTCGGGGTACGGCGCGCCGCTAAGCCGCCGAGCGAAAGCGAGTCCAGCGGCCGGTGATGCAGAATCAGCGGCGGTCGGCTTCGGCTGGTCCGGAAAACCCTTCGCGACCGGGTGCGCGTGATAGTCGAAGCCAGCGTCGAGGTAGACCAGCTTGTGGACGTGATCGGGATGGTGCGCCGCGATCCAAGTGAGCTCCTGGCCAGCGATCGAATGGCCGACGAGGTCGACCCGCGAGAGATGCAGCGAGTCAAGCACCGCGACCACATTGTTCGACAGTGTTGCGATGGTGTAGCCCGTGTCGGGCCGACTGGAGGCGCCGTACCCGCGACGTGTTACGCCGAGCACGTGAAAGGCACTGGTGAGGCGAGGGGCGAAATCATCGTACATGTGCGCCGCATCCCCGAGCCCGGCGATGAAGACGATCGGCTCTCCCTGGCCTCCCCAGTCCACGACCTCGATGCGCGCCCCGTCCGGCATCGTTACGAACTGCACTGTGTGCGAGGCGGGATCGTGCCAGTCCACGGGAGTGTTCGCGGTCTTGCGCTGGTCCTGATCCGATTGATTGCCGCGGCACGCGACAGCAACGGAGGCGGTGACGACAACGAAGGCAGAGAGTCGGGCGATCGAGTGCATTATGGCAGAGGTTAGCGGTGAAAGTGATCGTCGAACGTCGAAATCACACCTTACGCGAGCGCATTCTTGCTGTTCGGTGAGAGTCCGAGCCGGCGCAGGAGGAGAAGAATCCCAGCGGCGCAGAGGGCGAGGCCGGCCACCCCGAAGAACGTGATACTCATGCCGCCGGTGGTGTCCTTGAGACGCCCAGCGGCCGCTGGTCCCACGATCCCACCAATGTTACCGGCGACACTCACCAGCGCGATGCCGGCAGCAGCGGCAGTCCCGCTGATGACCATCGGCGGAATGCACCAGAAGGGGCCGAAGACGGAGCATTGCGCAATCGATGCAATGGCAAGACCGACGACGGGACCCCACGGCCGCGGCAAGAGTGCGGCGCCGGCATAACCTGCCGCGATCAACATCGCGCTCAGCGCGGGATGGAGAAAACGCTCATTGGCACGGTCGGAGCTCGCGCCACCGACAAGCATGCCGAGGGCGGCGAGCACGCCGATCGCACTGATGATCAAACCGGTCACGAGATTCGTCGAATGGAGCGCGTCGCGGATGACAATCGGCGCCCAGAAGAAATACACGTACCCGCTTGTCAGCACGCAGAACCAAACGGCCGCGACGAGATAGATGAAAGGGTTACTGAGTGCGCGGCCGAGGTCTTGCCACCATGCCGCGTGGCCTGCCGTGTACTCGAGCGAGAGCCGCTGGGTCAGCCATTGCCGTTGCGCTTCAGACAGCCAGCGCGCGTCGTCCACCCTGTCAGGCAGATACACCAGCACCACCGTGCCGAGGATCACGGCCGGCACGCCCTCGATGAGGAAGAGCCACTGCCAGCCGCGGAGACCCAGCGTTCCATTCAGGCCCAGGAGCAAGCCGCCGATTGCCCCACCCACGGCGAAGGAGAGCGGGACCGCCATCATGAACCGAGCGACTGCCCGCGCGCGGTGGGCCGCGGGGAACCATCCGCCGAGGTAGTACATGATCCCGGGCAGGAAGCCTGCTTCGGCAGCGCCCAGGATGAAGCGGAGCACGTAGAACTGAACAGGCGTACGGACAAACATCATCGCCGTCGCGATCACACCCCAGCTGATCATGATCCGTCCGATCCAACGGCGCGCGCCCACGCGGGCGAGGATCAGGTTGCTCGGAACGTCGAAGAGACAGTAGCCGACAAAGAACACGCTCACGCCGAACCCGTAGACGGTCGCGCTGAATTGCAGGTCTTGGTTCATCGTCAACGCCGCGAGCGCGACGTTGGAGCGGTCGAGGTAGTTGACGATGTAGAGAGTGAACAAGAACGGAAGGAGTCGCAGGCTCACGCGACGCATTGTCGCGCGTGCCAGCTCCGAGTCGTCCTGCGCGTCAACTCCTGTCCCGGAGACCGCTACCGCGATGCCGGAAGACATGGTTGTCTGGGGTGGAGTGTAGCTGCTAGACGTTCGACGTTCGAACTAACATCGATGGCTAGGTCGCTGCACCGTGCCGGCCCTCGAGGTTCGTCTTCCAACGTCGAACGTCCGACGTCGAACGTCGAGCTCTCTACGGAGCCGCCGCCGTCTTGCCCCCAACTGCCCTCGCACCCGGCGGCCCATGATCCCAGTCTTGCGCGCTCGAGATGTTCGGCATGCCCCAGTCATCACCGTTCCACCCGTTGAACCCATCGAGCTTGAAGAACCAGGCGCCGGTGTTGGAGTCCGTGATCATGATGAGCCCGTCCGTGTTTCGGACCATCACCCCGAACGCACCGTTGTAGACGCTCTGTCCCGAGAAATCCGGAGTGCCACCGTACCCCGTATTGTGCGTGCACTCGCAGGTGTAATACCAGCCCTTGTTCTTCGGGTGCGCCGGATCCTGCATGTTGAATATCTGCAGACCGTCCTCGTACGCCGACACGAACACGTATGGCCAGCGGACCTCGTGGTTGTGTGCGAGATCGTTCCAGTTGGCGTTCCACACCGCCACGGGTTGCGTGATCGACGGGACCTTGCCCTCGAGACCGGGACGGAGATCGAAGATGCGCAGCGGCGCCCACTGATACTCGGTCTCGGTCACCGCGAAATTGCCGTCGGGCGTGGGCGTGAACGTGTGCCCCCAGGCGATGCCCGCAGGCCCGACGATCGACGTGATGAGCTTCGGCTCTTCCGGCTTCGTCACGTCATAGACGTAGTAGCCGCCACCACCCGCGCCGTAGAACTTGTCCTGCCCACGCGCCGGGTCGTACCCGACGTAGAAGTCGTGATACCCCTGCAGCAGAATCTGCACGTTGGCAAATCCCGGCAATACCTCGCCCCGTGCGTTGTTGGGCGGGACCGGCACCTTTCCAATCAGCTGATGTGCCGTGTCGCCCGCGATGACCTTCTCCATGTCATAGACGTTCGCGACGTTCGAGTTCGTCGTCGTGAATAAGAGCACGCGCCCATCCGAGTGCTTGTACGCGAACAGGTTGTGAAATCCGCCGGGCGTCTCCGGCGCGCGGATGCGCGCGACGACCTTCACCTTGCTGGTGTCGGGCAATCCGGTGACGTCGAAGACGATCGCTCCGAGGTCATTGTCCGGCGTGCCCTGCGCAAACTGGAAGCATTCGGCGATGTAGTAGCGCCCGTGCAGCTTGAAGTACTTCGCCCGCAGGCCGCCGAGTCCCCGATGCAGGCTCACGTTGTCGATCTTCCACCGGTACAGCACCTTCACGTTGTTGAGATCGTGCAGATCGATGATCGAGAACCCGGCTCGTTCGCGCGACTGCGCCACGTACGCGTATGGGCGCGAGAGCTCCTGCTCCAGGTCCGCGTCGGTCACCCGGAAGTAGCCACCAAGCGGGAGGTGGGAGACGAGATGCACGTTGGAGCTTCCGCCGACTTTGTCCGGCAGGCCACCGTCGGGTGGCGGCGGCGCGCCGGGCTGCTGGGCGACCGCGCCGGAGGCCACCGCCATCACGCCGGCCGCCAATCCAACTCGTAACCATGGTGTGTGCCTGTGCATGCGCCCTTCCTCGCTCCGTGGGGTTTGAGTCGCCGGTGGGACCTGGTGCCGATTGGTGGGTTTGCAACGGTACTGCCGCCGCGCCGAGAGCGCTAGGCGACGGCGGATTGTGCGAATGCCGCACGTCCGGTCGTTGGCGTCGAGCACGAGAAGGTCGCCGGGAAGCCCCCGCCGCGTGCGCCATGCCGGCGTAGCGAGGGCACTGCGACCATGGTAGACTGGCTGGCGCCAATTGGGTCGGCAAGGTTTTATCCAACGCTGGATCATAGGTGCTTGAGTCACCCGGCCCAACAGAAGGCCACATGACGTGCCTCTCGTGCGAGGCACTGCTGTTCGATCTGGACGGTGTCCTGGTCGACTCGATCTCGTGCATCGAACAGGTGTGGCGACAATGGTCCGCCCAGCACGGCCTCGATCCCAGCGGCGTCCTGCGCATCGCGCATGGCAGGCGCGCGCTCGAGATCGTGGGCATCGCGGCGCCGCACTTGAACGCGGCCGCGGAAATGGCAACGCTCATCGCTGAAGAGGCGCGCACGACCATCGGCATCTGCGAGGTAGAGGGCGCCCGCGAGCTGCTCCAGCGGCTGCCACTCGACCGTTGGGCTGTCGTCACGTCGGGCGCGCGCGCCGTCGCCGAGCACCGATTACGTCACGTCGGACTCCCGCTACCCGCTGTGATGGTCTGCGCCGACGAGGTTCGATCGGGCAAGCCGGACCCTGAGGGGTATCTCGCGGCTGCCGCCCGCCTCGGCCGGGCCCCGCACGACTGCATCGTCGTGGAGGACGCACCCCTCGGTGTCGAGGCGGCGCAGGCCGGCGGCATGCGCGCCATAGCGGTCGCGACCACCTATCCGCCGGAAGCCTTCTCCGGCCCCGCCGCGATCGTCCGCGCGCTGCGCGCGCTGACGCTGCGTGTTCACAACGGAAAGGGTGCAGTACGCCTCGAGATCGACGTGGCATCGGAGCCAACTGCTCTCGCGTAATCCACCACTCATCGCGATGTTTGGGCGGCTGTTGCCCGGTTTCTACTTTCCGTAGTTCTACTTTCTATCGCGCGCCAGCGCGATCCGGGGGTTTTGTGAAAGCATGGATGAGCGGCGCGATCGCGGGACTCGCGGTCGTCGCCGCCGGGTTGGGAGTCATGCGCGCGCAGCAACCTGGGCCACAATCCCAGCGGTTCCCCCAATTCGAGAACGACGATGTGAAGGTCTGGCGATCACTGGTCGTCCCCAAGTCGCCCCTCACCCTGCACCGGCACGACCATCCCCGCGTGATCATCGCTCTCAACGGCGGGACGATGAAAATCGAGGAGCAAAACGGCCCGACCGAGACACACGTGTGGGAATCGGGGAAAGCCTACTGGCTACCCGCCAACCCGCCCAACACGTTGCACCTCGATGTGAACGCGGGGGACAAACCGATTGACGTGATCGTGGTGGAATTGAAGCATGAACACTGAGTGTTAGACGTTCGAGGTTCGACGTCCCAATAACCTCATCATCGTCGCGGCGTCATAGTACTGTCGCATGCGCCGGATGCGACCGTTCTCGATATCGTACACGAAGCAATACCGCAACTCGCCGCCCCGCCCTGTTGGTGGGATCGTAGCGGTCGGCGTGACGAGCGGACCCGTGTGCGTGCCGCGTCCAACGAACTCGAGCACCGTGCCATCGGCGTCTGCGCGCATCGCGGTTACGACGACCTTGCCGTCGGGGAACGCCACGGCCTGGCTTTCCGCGTGTGCGCGCGCCGTAGGCGCGCCGCGCAGCGTGGTCTCGAATGGAATGAGCTCGACGTCGACATCGTCGGCCAACATGGCCTCATAGCCGTCGAAGTCGCGCGCGTTCCAGCACTCGACCAGGTGATGTACCAGATGCCGGTTCGCCGCGATTGCCGCGAGCAAGCCGACCTCGGCGGCCTCCTCCCGGGGGCCGCGCATCATGTCCGATGGTCTCGCTACCGCAGACGTCTGCGCCGCGGGGCGGGGCGTGCTCTCACGATCGCTAAATGCCGGGGTGCGTTCCGACGGGACCACTGGCCACCTCCTGCAGTGGACGGAAGGGAGGAGTACGAACGCCCCCGCTATGCGGCTCGGTCGACCGGTCTTCGTGACACGCAGGGAGGGCCCTCTTCACGTTGAACAACCGATACATCATGTCAAGCTCAACCGCCGCTAACTTTCTGCGCATGTCCGCACTGGGCCGTCACGAGTCCGTAGCAGCCTGGGTCTCGCCAGTATCAACGGCGTCGCAGACTTTTCCGTGACGACCTCGCGACGTCGCGTTCAACTCGCGGTCGTGGGCGGCGGTATCCTCGGACTCGCGCATGCCTATCTCGCGGCGAAACGTGGCCGCTCGGTCGCCCTCTTCGAGCGCCGGCCGCACGCATGCGGCGCCTCCGTCCGGAACTTCGGCACCATCTGGCCCATCGGCCAGCCCGCGGGTGACATGCACGAGCTCGCGCTCCGCAGCCGAGCGCTGTGGCTCGAGATGCTCGAGGATACGACGCTCCCGTACCTGCCCACGGGATCGTTACACCTCGCACACCGCCGCGATGAGCTCGATGTGCTGCAGGAATTCGCGGACCTCGCAGCTGACCTTGGCTATCGGTGCACGCTCGAGTCTCCCAGCCAGATCCTCGAACGCAGTGCCGCTGTGAGACCGCACGGATTGCTCGGCGGTCTCTGGAGCGACACGGAGCTCACCGTGGACCCGCGCCGCATTGTCGGTGCCTTGCCCGCGGTCCTCCGCGAACTGGGTGCCGACGTTTACTTCTCGTGTCCGGTGCTGGGTATCGACCTCCCTCGCATTGAGACCTCGCGAGGCGAGTGGGAGGCGGAGTCGGTCGTCGTGTGCTCCGGCGATGATTTTGAGACGTTGTATCCCGAGATCTTTGCCACGAGCGGGTTGACGCGCTGCAAGCTCCAGATGATGCGAACGGCACCGCAGCCGGACGGATGGCACCTCGGTCCGGCGCTCGCTGCCGGACTGACGTTGCGATTCTACAAGGCGTTCCGCGCATGTAAGAGTCTGGACGCGCTGCGCGCGCGGATCGCACGCGAGCGGCCCGCGTATGATCAGTGGCACATACACACGCTCGTGGCCCAAACCGCTGACGGCGCGATCACGCTCGGCGACTCCCACGAGTACGGTCCCGCCCCTGCCATCTTCGACCGGGCCGTGATCGATGAGCTCATCCTCGACGAGGTCCGCACATACTTGCAGCTGCCTGAATGGCGGCTGGCCGAGCGCTGGCATGGGATCTATGCTTGGCACCCCGAGCAATCAGTGGTCGCGCGCGAAGCCGCACCGGGCGTCCGCATCGTCACGGGCGTCGGCGGTGCGGGCATGACGTTGTCGTTCGGCCTGGCGGAGCGGACATTCCAATGACCGGCAGATTCAGGCATCTCACGGGTATCATCCTGGATTGGGCAGGCACGATGGTCGATCACGGCAGCCTTGCGCCGGTCATCGCGATGCAACGCGTGTTCGCTGCGGCGGGGATCGACGTCACACCGGCCGAGATTCGCGCACCCATGGGGTTGCCCAAAAAGGAACATATGCGCGCGATTGCCCAGGCCCGGCACCTGGACACCGATGTCGACGCTCTGTACGCGAATTTCATCCCGCAGCAAATGGACAGCCTGACCGCACACTCGGAGGTGATCACGGACGTCAGCGATACGATCGCGCGTCTGCGCGCCCGCGGCCTCAAAATCGGCTCGACCACGGGGTATAGCCGAGCGATGCTCGACTATGTGTTGCGGCGCGCGCGAGCCCAGGGCCTCGCGCCCGACTGTGCGCTGGCCCCCGATGACGTCGGTGGAGGCCGGCCGATGCCGTGGATGTGCTACGAAGCCGCGGTGCGGATGCGTGCCTACCCGCTCTGGACCCTAGTGAAGATCGGCGACACCGAAGCCGACATCGACGAAGGTCGCAACGCCGGGCTCTGGACGATTGCCGTTGCCCGCACGGGGAACGAGATCGGTCTCTCTGAACGCGACTGGCGCGCGCTGCCGGCGGACCGGCAGTCCGCGCTCCTGGCAGGCGCCCGCGATCGCCTCCGCGCCGCCCGCGCCGACTACGTCATCGACGCCGTGGCCGATGTGGAGCCGACGCTGGAGGCAATCGACGCCCGACTCGGACGTGGCGAGCGACCCGACCAGTGAGGCGCTCGTGGCCTCCCTGTCCATCCGACATGCAGGGGCGGCCGTCAGGCCGCCCACCGACTACACCGCGTCGCAAGAGGTTTGATGTTCCCTGCGTCCAACGTCGAGCCTCTACCCCTCCGGCCATTCGAGCCCCAGCCCGCCGAGGCGAAACCCGAGCTGCCGGAACACCGCGATTCGCGGGCTCGATGCAGCCGCCGCGCCATCGACGGTGTCGACTGCGTTGAGGCGACGCGGACGAGAACCGGCTTCACGAACGAGGTAGTCGCGTAGCGCACCCAGCGCGCCCCGCAGGGACTCATCATCTAGAGCCGGTGCCAGTCGGAGACGCCGGCCGCGTCCTTCCGCCGCCAACAGGACCAACCCGCGGCGTGTGACGAGCACCGCTCCGGATCCGCGAGGCCGCGCAAGCGCGTCGTCGTTGGCGGCCGGTTCCAGCGGCGAGCGCGGGAGCGCGTACACATTGGCCGGATCGCTCGTCGCCACCGCCACAAACGGTCCGTCGGGATCGGTGCGCGCCGCACGGAGCAGCTCGACGGCGTCGGGTAAGGCGAACTGTGCGCCACCGAACCCCTCGACGAAGTAGCCCCGACGCACGTCGCCACGGTACTCCAGTCGCTTGAGCTCACGGTATATCGCCCGCCAACTCACCGGCGGCCGCTCGCGCCGCCACCAATCGCGTGTCACGACGCCGTAGCGCTCGAGCCATTGCTGCGCGATGCTCGCCGCATGGACGTCTTCAGGTGGCTGCTGCGTCGCACCGCGATGCGCCACGAGCGACCAGCGGCCGACCCAATTGGCATCGCCAACTGAATTGGGGCGATCGGGCCGACGCCAACGCGGCAATCGCGTCACGTTGACGCGGCGTTGCACGATGCGCCCGGGTGATGGCGTGAAGCCGGCCGGCAGCCATCGAGTTGGATCGGGCTCATTGCGCCGCGCAGGGAGCGGTCGCGTGTAGATGATCGCTCGCAGCGCTTCGACCGTGTCGTTGGTGACAACGCCCGCGGCAACCAGCTCGCGCAGTGCATCTCGCGTGGCGAGTGGCCCGAGTCCGGCCGCCACCTGCAGGTCCTGGGTGAATGACGCGCCCTGCCGCTCGAGCACCTCTCGCACGGCGAGCGCTGGCTCGCTGAGCGGGGGCGGCTCATCCGGCGCGAGCCACACCGCTCCGGCTCCGCGCTCGAAGAATCGAACGCCGGCGAGCGTTGCCCCTGCACCGTCCGCCCGATCCCGCCGTGGCGAAGCGACCCAGACGAGCGACCCTCCGCTCGTGAGTCGGGACAACCACGCGCCTCGTATCGCTCGATGCGCACCGGCAAATAGTCGCGTTCCCATCCGGCGGCGGGCCGCATGAGTCCCGCCAGCTGCTGGATTGCGGCGGCGACACCGGGCTCGCCCGACAACCGGTCCCGTGGATCGACATGCTGCCACCGCAGCAGGAACGCCATGAACGTTGCGCGATCGACAGGCTGTATCTCCGCGCGCAGTGCACTGAGCGCACGCCGCCGCGCGTGCTCCAGCAGACGGCGCGCACACCACTGAGGCGCGTCCACACCTGGGCGAAACCGGCCACGCACCAGCTTCCCGGCGCGCTGCCAATCCTCCAATCGCGTCTCGATCCACGTGCCGGCCACCCGTATCGCGCCTCCAACTCCTGCACCGTCACCGCGCCGGAGCTCGCGAGATAGCGCGCCAGGATCTCGCGGCGCGCCGCCCGATCACCGGCCGCGGCGGCCTCGTATCGAGGGCGCATCTCGAGCAGCACGACGCGGTCCGCAGGTATGGTCGGGGACAAGGCCAGGACGGCGACGCGCCCGCTCGCGAGTAGTGCGTCGAGCGGATCAATCCCGCGCACCCAATCCGCCGGCGCCGCGACGCGCGCGCGAAGCTCGTCTGGGGACAGATCCCCAGCGCGCTCGAGCAACACCGTAAGCTCGTCGACGTCCCGCGCCTGGCGCCGCGGAGCGGTGCCCTGTCGCCGAGCCACGACCTCCTCCAGCGCGCGCGCGGTCGCAGCATCCGCCCCCGCTCCCTCACCGCCCATCAGCTCGTCGAGCATCTCGCGATCGAGCGACAGCCTCGTCGCGGCGCGCTCGGCGCGCGGCGTGTCGTCGGCGTACAGCCAATCCATCACGAATCCGAACTGCAGCCCGGCGGCAAATGGCGACGGCGCTCCGTCTCGACGACGCGAACCGCGATCCGCCGTTCGGCGATCGCCCGCACCACATCCGAGACCGCCGGCAGGTCGAACGCGTCTTGCAAGACCTCGCGATATGTCTCCACGAGGATCGGGAAGCTCGGGAACTGGCGCACGGCGTCCAGCAGATCGAGCGCCTTGAGTCGCTGCAGCCACAGCGGCATCCGGCGCCGCGGCGAGCCGCGCGGCAGCAGCAGCGCGCGAGCGGCGTTCATCCGGAACCGCGCGCCAAACAGTGCGGACCCGCCAACCTCGTCGATGACGCGTCGCTCGACGTCGGCCGCAGAAAGGTCCATCAGGGCGTGGATCGGTGGCGCGCGCCCCAGGTCGGGTAGCCGCAGCATGATCCCGTCGTCGCTCGTCTGTACCTGCAACTCGACGCCGTCGCCCAGCAACTCCCGCATCCGCTGGGCGAGCGCCATCCCCCAGGGCGCGTTGACCCGACCGCCGAAGATCGAGTGCACCACGACCCGCACGGCGCCCATTTCGTCGCGAAAATGCTCGATGACGAGTGTCTGATCATCCGGCACGACGCCGGTCGCGACACGCTGCGCGGCAATGTAATCCCGGAGGCTCCTGATGCTGCCCGCATCGCATCGATATACGGCTCCGAGCGCATCGTCGCTGAGGATGCCCGCCGCGACTTCGCGTCGAAGCTGACCGACGCGCCGCGAGAGATCGACGCTTCGCGTCATGAACTCGCCGTGCCAGAACGGCATCCGCGCCGGTCGCCCGGGGGCCGGCATGACGATCACCCGGTCGTGCTCGATCGTGCCAATGCGCCACGTCGCCGAGCCGAGCTGGAAGACGTCACCAACGCGCGACTCGTGCACGAACTCTTCGTCCAGCTCGCCGAGCCGCGTGCGGTCCGGGAGGTTGACTGTATAGAGACCGCGATCGGGGATCGTCCCACCGGAGATGACCGCCGTCATGCGGCTCGCGCGCGACCCGGCCACACGTCCCGACACGCGGTCCCAGCTCACCCGCGGCTCCAGCTCGCCCGCGAGATCCGACGGATACTTCCCGGCGAGCATCGCCAGTGTCTCTTCGAACGCCGAGCGAGTCAGGCGGTGATAGGGATACGCGCGTCGAACGAGCGCGAACATCGCGTCCGCCGTCGTCTCCTCGATCGACGCGATCGCGACGATCGTCTGCGCCAGCACGTCGAGCGCGTTTTGCGGCACGCGCGTGGCCTCGACCTCGCCGGCGAGCATCGCCGCCGCGACCGCCGCACACTCGATCAAGTCGTCGCGATACGTCGGAACTATGACCCCACGGCTCACGTCGCGCACCGTGTGCCCCGCCCGCCCGACGCGCTGCAAGCCGGCCGCGACCCGTTTCGGACTCTGGAGCTGCAGCACGAGATCGACCGAGCCAATGTCGATCCCCAGCTCGAGGGAGCTGGTCGTGACCAGCGCAGGCAGCTCGCCCGCTTTGAGTGCGCGCTCGAGCTCGAGCCGCCGCTCGCGCGACAGCGACCCGTGGTACGGCCGCGCGACAGTCCGCACCAGCCGCGTCGTTCAGCCGGGCCGCCATCTTCTCCGCCTGCGCGCGATTGTTCACGAACACCAGCGTCGTGCGGGAGTGCTGCATGGCGTGCACCGTGAGCGCCGCAACTGCCGGCCATACCGAGCCCTGCACGTGCGCCAGGTCGGCCACAGGCGAGCGCACGGCGAGCTCCATCGGCTTGACGAGTCCGCAGTCCATGATCCGACCGGCCGGAAGCGCGCCGGTTCGTCTTCGTCCGCGCCGTGCATCCGCTCGCAGCCACCCAGAAACCGCGCAATCTCGTCGAGCGGCCGTTGCGTAGCAGACAGTCCGATTCGCTGCGGTGCGTCGCGACCGGCTGCAATACACAGCGCGTCGAGCCGCTCCAGAGTGAGCGCGAGATGAACACCGCGCTTCGTTCCCGCCACCGCGTGGATCTCGTCGACGATGACGGCCCGAACGCCGGGGAAGAGCGTCCGGCCTCGCACCGTCGTCAGCAGGATGTTGAGGGATTCCGGTGTAGTGATCAGGATGTGCGGCGTGACGCGCAGCATCCGGGCTCTAGCGGAGGGGGTGGTATCCCCGCTCCGCACCGCAACGCGAATCGTGGGAAACGGCTCGCCGGCCGCGTCGAACCGCCGCGCGAGCTCGGCTAACGGTCGCTCGAGATTTTTGTGGATGTCGTTGCCGAGGGCTTTGAGGGGCGAGATGTAGAGGATCTGTACCGCGTTCGGCAACGGCGCTCGCTGCCCCTCGACGATCAGCGCATTCAGCTCCCACAAGAACGCGGCGAGCGTCTTTCCAGTCCCAGTCGGCGCGAGGATGAGCGTGTGGTCTCCGCTCGCGATCGCGGGCCAGCCCCGGGTCTGAGGAGGACTCGGCTCGCCGACCGCGTCTGCAAACCACCGGCGAACGAGCGGATGCAGCGCGTCGAACGCGTCGGTTGACATAGGGGAACACTAAGGCCGTGCTTCATCGCCCGGTACAGCCGGCGCTGCGCGCCCGGCAAAGTAGAACGACAGAAAGTGGAGAGTAGAGGACGGCCACACGGCCGGACTGTGCGTCACCCCCCCCACAGGCATGCGCTTTGCCTTCTGTGAAGGAAGCAGGGGTGGAAAGCGGACGGGATTGTCTACTTTCTACTTTCCGAGTTTCTACTTTCTCGGGCGCACAGCGCCCGCGGGGGAGCGATGCTACTCTGGTGGATCATCGTTGGACTCATCGCCGGTTGGGCGACAGGCAAGATCATGCGGGGATCGGGGTTCGGTCCGCTGCTGGACATCATCATCGGCATCGTCGGCGCGGTGATCGGCGGTTACATCATGTCCGCACTGGGGTTCGCAGGTGAAGGCGGCACCATCTACACGATCCTCGTCGCGATCATTGGCGCCTGCATTCTTGTGGCCCTTGTACGCCTGATCACTGGCAGGCGCGCCCCCGTTTAGCCGTCCCTCCTCTTCTTCCACCTGCTACGGCCGCGCAGCGGTCGTAGCGCTCCACGCCAGAAGGCCAGCGAAGAGAAGGGCCAGCGCAACCAGGGCGAGCCCAGGAATGCCGACGACCGCTCCCAGCGTCCGGACGAGGAGCGGGAGCGGTCCGACGGCGGCGGTCCATATGAGGAGCGCCGCCCACGCCGCGACGGCGCAAATGGCTGCGGAGAGGCCGGCAGCAACGGGTGGTCGCACATTTTTCCTCGACCAGACGCCCCACAGCAGCCCAACGACCGGGACCCCCCACCATCCGGCGATGAGCGTCGCGCCAATGAAGCAAGCTGTCAGGACAGCGCACGCGGCCGGCGTAGCGACGGTGAGCCGACGCGCGCGCGGAGCGGACGTCATCGTGTGGCTGGCCTCAAGGTCAGTACTGATTGAACGTCCGCCTCCGCCAGCTCGCTCGGGTGATGCGGGAAGCGAACTGGGTCCAGCGAGCCGGAAAGCCAGAGGGGCAATCGATCGGCGTAACGAGAGCTGACTGGATTCCCAGACTGGCCACCTGGGTACACCGCCCATCCATGCACCTCGGGACCGAGTTGCACGACCATCCGCCAGCTCGCCCCGTCGGTGCCCATGCCAGCCGACGGGTTGAGCGTTTCGGGACCGCCCTGTATCGGAAGGTCGAGGCGCGAGAACGCTGGAATGTGCAGCAGGTGAAAAATGTTCGCGTGTTGGACGCGGTCCCAGCGCCACCCGCCCGCCACAGCTGGTCCGTAATGCCTCACGGTGCTGTCGTATGCCGCGGCGAGACTGGCCGCGAGCATCGCATCGCGGTTGGGCACATTTGACCTCGACACGATCTCCGGCCACCAGCCACTCGTAGAATCGTGCAACAATTCCGCCAGGACCATGCCCGACACGACACTGCGTCGCCGCAGCCGCGGCGGCAGCTCGACGATGGCGTCGCTCACACGCATGGCCATCTCGTGGAGCGCAGCTTCGAAGAGCACGGCGCGCTCATTCGACCGGGTGTACCGGCCGTTCCACTCGGACAGGAGCCTGGCCGCGTCGCGCAACGCGGAGGTCCCTCGACCCGCACTGTCCTCGCGGTGCGCCGCAGACAGGAAGAACGGCAGGAAGAAGTCCGCGCGCGAGCTCCCCGCATCAGTCTGCCATCGCCGCATGTCGTCGGGGCTCACCGTCGAAGTGGGTTGCAGCAGTCTGTTGATGTTGATCGCCCGCCACGGAGGCGGCCAATCAGCCCCGAGGTAGATCTCACGGTTGGCGGGCAGTATCGAGGGATCGATGGGTTCCTGATTCGCCGACGCCAGATACCCTTGCGAGGGATCGATCGCGGTCGGATACTGGGCAAGCGGTAGCACGCCGCGCCAATCGCTGGCAGATGTCGAGCCGTCTCGGACCACATCTCCGCGACCATCGCCGGGCCGGAGCGGAAACGTCCCGGTGGAGCGAATCGCGATGGACCCCGCTCGGTCGGCGACCAACATGTTCTGCGCGGGCACATCATACGCCGCCATGTCGCGAAGCCAGTCTGCGACCGACGTGGCATGCGGCGCCTGCAACAGCGCCGGTAAGGCGCCGCCCGACTCGAGTGCCGTCCATCGCATCGATAGCCAACGCCCACCAATGCGGCGCATCGGGCCTCGGTGCGTGGCGAGCAAGGTATCCATTGCGATCACGGCCTCGTGTTGATCGCGATACGACTCGACGTGCACCGTGAGGGGCCGCCACGAGCCATCGACTCGGTATCGCCGCGGGTGTACGGAATCGTCGACGGTCTCCGCATAGAGATCGAGGACGTCGGCACCGGTATTCGTGAACGTCCACGCCACGTCACGGGTGAAACCGATGATCACACCTGGCCCACCCGTGATGGTGACGCCAGCGACATCCAACTGCCCTGGAACAACGAGAATGCACTTCGTACCAGATCAATGGCAGCGTGAGATCCAGGTGTGGATCGCCCGCGAGCAACGCGAAGCCGGACCGCGTTCGTCGCGGCGACACTGCCCAGTTGTTGCTGCCCAAGGCCGCTCGCGGCAGAGGGCACGAGTGGCGCATCTCCCAGCGCCTCAATAATGCTGGAATCGACCGCCACTCGAGGAGCCGTGAGCGGCGGAAAGCGCATCGACAGGAAATGGGCGTCGGGACGAGCGGCCGGGACGATCGGTTGCTGGAGAGGGCTGTGCAGTGGAAGCAAGGCGCGCGCAACGGTATCACCGACAAGCGCTGCGAGGCGAAGTCGGTCCAGCCCAGGATCGTTGGACGCAAGTGTCAGGGACATCCGACCGAGCAGGTAGAACGCGTCGACCGGTGTCCATGGTGTCGGGCGACGATTCAGCAGTCGGTACTCGATCGGCAGGTCACTCGGCCCCATGCTCGCGATCCACGCGTTGACGCCGTCCCCATATGCGTGCAGCATGTGAGCAGTTGTCGACGCGCTGTCCAACCGGCCAAACGCGTCGTCCGCTGCACGAGGCAACCCCAGTCGGCGCGTGCGTCGGTCGAGCTCCACTCCGGGCTTGCCGATCAACTCGCTCAGTGTCCCAGCGCCCGCTCGTACCTGGAGCTCGACCTGAAAGAGCCGGTCACGCGCGACGACGTATCCGAGCGCCCGGTATGCATCGTCCTCCGATGTCGCGAAGATGTGTGGGACACCCCGGCTGTCGTACCGCACATCGACGTTCGCTCGAAGCCCGGGGATGCGGCCGTGTGAGGTGCGGGGGAGTTCTGCACTACGTGCTACGCTCCACACACCATCGACTGGATCCAGCAAACGGCCGAGCGGCGGAAGGGGGCCAAGTGGCACGGCGCCCGCAGCGACGATCGCCGCGAGACACGAAGCGCCCAGCAGGCGATACGCTCTCAGCACTGACGGAACGCCAGACGCTTGATTCGCGGGACGGAAGGCACCGATTGGGGTGACTGAGAGCGTGCAACCAAAGTGCGTGGATCAGTTGCACAACCTGCCGTGACGCAACGATCCTCGGACGCCTACCAAAGATGGTCAGGCGTGGTCTGCGCCGGGAGTTGGAGCAGCTATCGTCGCGCGGACCCCTGTGACCCGTTAGTGACACTGTCCCCTTTTGCGCGCCTGGCAAGTGAGTCGAGCAGCACCCGCAAGGAGTCCACTCGATGCCGGCGACGGGCAATTTCTGCTTGAATGGCCAAGACGCTGTCCGAGGAATGGGTGGCACGCGCATTCCTGGGCGGAGTCGGGGGACGGTTGAGCGTGGGGGAATAGGGCACGCCGCCAGGCGGTCGTTCAGCGTCGGTTTGGTCCGCGCGCGGAATCGGAGCGGCGCCAGGGGTGAAGACGGGCGCAGGATTTCGCGCCAGCGGAGGAGCTGCGTGCATCGCTTCCGCTGAGGGCGACAGGCGCCCGTTGGGTGCCACTCCAATGGGCAGGCGCGGCAGATCAGGCGTCTGCGGCATCGCGCCGGATGTGTCCATCGACGCACTGTCGGCCGCGGGTGAGGCCGTGTCAGCCAACGCAGTGCTGTCTCTTGCCACGAGGGCGACAGGTGCATGGCCGGGGTTTGTGGCGGGCGGCGTTGTTGCCGACTGCGATCCCCGGTGACCAAACGGCGAACGCCCGGCCAGCAGCATACCGAGGGCGCCCGTGGTACAAACGACGAGCAACAGGCAAGCAGCGAGAACGACCGACTGATGCGGTCCCGATCGCTCTGAACGCAGCGGCCAGACAGCGGCGCTATTGACTGAGCGCTGCACGTCTGCGTCGGACAAGGCCAGTTCGTGGCTGGCCGTTTCTGGCTCACCGGTGGATGCGGCCGATCGGCCGGCATCGGTCACATCCACATCGGTCTCCCTTGATGCGCGCCAGTCTCGTAGCACGGGCGTAGCCGGCTCGCGACTGGGACGGCGCCGCTCAGACGGGCCGGCGGAAGCAGCGTCGCGGGCCTCGGGGTCGCTGGTCGGCGTCTCGGGATCGGCCGCGGAAAGCACCGTTTCGAGTGTCGGTGGATCGACCGCCGGCTGGACCGCCGGAGGGGATAGCCTGTGCACGCTGTCCGAGGCACGAGTTGGCGTGGTTGGCTCCGCCGATTTGGGGCCCGACGTGCGCCGCCACGGAATGGGAGGCGGCGGAACTGACCGAAAGGTGGAGGCTTTGGCCTCCGAGTCGTACAAACCTGCGAGCGCCTCGAGCGAAATCGGGACCGTGCGTTCTCCGCCGACGGCGGACCCCGTCCACGGCTCGAGCGGCGCCGAGAGGTCGACCGGGACATCGTGATCGAGCACCTCGTGCACCGCTCGCGGCGGCTCGACCGCGGCGACCTTGTCGCGCGCCTCGGTCCACGGCTGACCAACGACCACGCCGCTGCACGAGCACCCGAGTCGTGGCGCGAGATCGACGACCCGTCGCTCTCGCTTCGACACACGGGCCGCGACTTCCGCCAGGAAGTCCCGTCCGCTTGGCTCGATCAACGTGTAGCCGCGTTTCTCGACATACAACCAGTTCGGCGCGGGCGCGCCACCCGGAAGCGAGTAGAATCGGCGGGCGTCGCGTAGCAACCGTTCCTCGACCTCTCGTGGTTGCGCCGCAATATCGATCCCGCGCTTGGCGAGACTTCGCAGCAATGCGCCTGGTGTCGCGTGGCGATCAATGGATGCATCGGCACCGCCTGGGCAGTCGCCGACGTACGTGATATGCACGCCATGCTGACCTGCGCGCGCCCGCAAGTAGCGCGCGGCCGCGACGGGTGGTGATGCCAGCGGGAGCAGTTGGGGCAGAAGGCTTTGGATGCGGCGCATGCGCTCGGCGACGCGTGGGCAGGCGCATAGCACGACCGACCCTTGGCCCCGCGCGGCGATCTCACGCAAGCACCCCGACGCCACCAGCTCATCTCCCCAACTCGACGGAATCACCGCGCTGTAGCCCGCCGCGTAGCACGCGTTCACCAGCTGCCCCGCCGTCGCCGGCCGAGCAGCCAGGAGCGCGTCCGCGCCAAGGATAATGATCGCGGGCGTCAGGGTTGCTGGTCGCGGGGAAGGTGCGGCCCCCTGAGGTGTGGCCATTACGTGGGAGTGAAAGTGCGTGGCGCCAACAGGATCCCACTACCCGACGAACGGCGCAGCCGTGGATAACAGGGTACGGCAGACGGCGGGCTCCAGGGATCAGGACTGCGAACGGCTATGGTGCCGCGGCAATAACCCCCACTATCTCGCGCACCGTGCTCTCTCCGTGGTCGCGCGCGTACCAGCGGCGCACCTCGCGGTACCGGCTTTCCTTGTCGAGGGCCCGACCCTCGGTCGTAACCCACGTCTGCAAGGCCTGCGGACGCGGGCCCCAATAGCCTTGCTCCGCGTACGCCGCGTCCAGAATCAAGACGATGGGAATCGACCGCGCACCCGCCGTCAGGTGCGTGTCCATGAGGTCGAGATTTGCATCCCGGGCCAGGATGCGCAGGTCGAGATTGGGTGTGTGTTCTGTGAGCCTCGCCATCACAGGCACGGTGTTCACCCCGTCACCGCACCAATCCTCGACCAGAACCAGGAGGTGCCACTGACGGCCGGTCGCGACGACGCGTGCGACTTGGGCGTCGTTCACCTGGGCGCGCGCGTAGACCGCGCGCCACAGGTCGGCATTTGCGCGAGCGGAAGCCATAAAATCCGTGAACGTCAGGCCAGTCTCGTATCGCTCGCGGGTGACCACCCCGCTTGCCTGACGCTCACCGAGGCCCGCTGGCGTGCCAGCGGGCGTTGTCACCGCGGCACTCCCTGGATCGCGCGCGCGGTAGCGAGTCGCTCATCGTCCATCCGGGCGAGCTGACTCTGGATCTGACGCCGAAACTCGAGGGGGTCGGCAATGTTCTCGAACGACTCTCGTGTGCCGCCGGTGCCCGTGACCGTGATCGTTCCATAGTTGCAGAATGCGACCAGTGAGATCCTGATGCACCGCGACCCCTTCGACCTTGCTCAACATGGTCTCGACCGTTCGCCGCTGCAACACGCCGAGTTTGATCATGACCCGCCGATTCGTGACCGCAAATTCGGCCGAGTGCACGCGAATCCGCGCCCACAGCCACACGATCACTGCTACCGCGGCCAGGATGCCCGCTGCGAGCCAGCGGTGCCCAACCGGGAAGTAGTTGCGGAATACAGCGGCAGCGATTGCGAGAACTGCCGGCGGCACCACCCATCCATAGGGAAGGGGGGCAAGCGAGCTGCGGTACACCACGGACTCGCCCTGAATGAGATTCTTGTCGACGTATGACATGAGACCAAAACGCTAACGAATCAGCGGCCGTGGCGTCACTGTCTTGCCGACGCCGCGATGACGAACGGGCTCGGGCCGAAGGTTAGCGCCGGTGCGCCAATCCGGCGTGTAGGGGCGACGCAATGCGCCCTACGGTCTGGCAAAGGACCCGTGGTTCGGCGGCGCCCCGGAACATCGACGCGCGGATGCCGTGCACGACGCCGCCAACGGCGGGCGACGCATGCGTCGCCCTACCCGGGCGGATTGCCGGTGTCTTTCGGACCACCGCCTTTCAATGCCGCGTACGGTACCGGCAACGGCGCCTGCCCGCCGGATTGCCGGGGGTCTGTAGAACCCCGCCGTTTCGGACCGCCTTTCGGACCGGTTTTCGGACCGGTTTTCGGACCCGCCGTTCAATACTTCCCCAAATACCGGCCCAACTCCCACGGACTGATCTGAGCCGAGTACTCCCGCCACTCCTGGCGCTTGGCCGCCAGATACTGGTTGGCGATATAGTCGCCGAGCGCCGCCGTGATCGTGTCGTCCTTCTCGAGCTCTCGGCAGGCCTCTTCCAGATTTTGCGGAAGGTCGTCGATCCGGAGGCGGCGTTTCTCGCGAAACGACATGTCCCAGATGCTCGTGTTGACCGGCTCACGCCACTCGGCCTGGGTCTCGATGCCGTCGAGTCCGGCCGCGAGCATGACCGCGAGCGCGAGATAGGGGTTGGCCGCAGGGTCCGGCAGACGACACTCCACGCGAGTGCCCGGACCTCGCCGATCCGGGATCCGGATCATCGGCGACACGTTCCGCATCGACCACACGACGTTGACCGGTGCTTCGTACCCGGGAACGAGCCGCTTGTACGAGTTGACGAGCGGGTTGGTGATGGCGCACATGCCACGTGCGTGCCGCAGCAGGCCACCGATGTAGTGGAGCGCCGTACGTGACAGCTGCCACTCTGCGTCGCGATCCCAGAAGGCATTTTCGGCCCCGCGAAACAGCGATTGATGCGTGTGCATGCCACTGCCGTTCTGACCATGGATCGGCTTCGGCATGAACGACGCAAGAAGCCCGAACTGCTGAGCCACGTGCCGAACGACGAAGCGGAACGTGGCGATGTTGTCGGCTGTCCGCAGAGCGTCAGCGTAGCGGAAGTCGATCTCGTGCTGGCCGTGCGCGACTTCGTGGTGGGCGGCTTCCACCTCGAAACCCATTCCCTCGAGCACTTCCACGATCGCGCGCCGCGCATCTTCCCCAAGGTCGACGGGTGCCAAGTCGAAATAGCCACCCACATCCTGCGTGATCGTCGTAGGTTGCCCGTCGCTCCCGCGGCGAAACATGAAAAACTCCGCTTCCATCCCGGCGTTCATCGTGAAGCCGAGGGCCGCAGCCTTCGCGATGCATCGCTTGAGCACACCGCGTGGATCACCCGGGAATGGCTCGCCTTCCGGGGTCGTGATGTCGCAAATGAGCCGCGCGATTCGATTGTCGGGGTCCCCCCACGGGAAGACCCGGAATGTCGAAAGATCGGGGCGAAGCAGCATGTCGGACTCTTCGGTCCTCACGAACCCCTCGATCGAGGACCCGTCGAACATGATGTCGCCTTCGAGCGCCTTCTCGAACTGCGACGCGGGGATCTCGACGTTCTTATTGACGCCGAGAATGTCCGTGAACTGCAGTCGCAGGTAGCGCACTTTGTGCGCGGTCGCCAGCTCGAGAATGTCGGCTTTGGTGGCCCCGGAGGTTGAACCCGGACCGCGCGCGGCGGCCCGGCCGCCTGCCCGGCGATTCGCCCCTGGACTCATGGTGCCAAGTATAGTGCAGTCTTTGATCGCTCCATACCTTTCGTCGATGTCCAGCATGACGCCTGCTTCGTCGTCCAACCCCGCTGTCGATGCACCCGTCGGGTCATCGACGCGACCCTGTCCAAGCTGCGGCGCGGTGGTGCCCCCGGGGCACTTCTGCGTCGAATGCGGCGCGTCGCTCGAAGGCGGGGTATGCGCGGTGTGCCGAACCCGACTCGAGCCCGGCGCGAAGTTCTGTCACCGATGCGGCGCGACGGCGGGTGCGCCGCCGCCCCTCATCACGGGCCTGGGCGGCTCCAAACAGCTCCTCGGATTTCTGCCGTTGGGAATCGCTGCGCTCGTGATCGTCGCCCTCATCGCGTTCATCGCGGGGAGAAGCTTGGGCGGAGGGTCAGCACAGGACACTCCAGCGACGGATCAAACCGCGACGGCCGAGGCGCCAGCCGATGGACCGGAGAGCGGTCCCACGACGACAGGGGGCGCCATCCGAGCTCCCGACATCTCGAACCTGTCGCCGCGCGAGCGGGCGGATCGTTTGTTCGACCGTGTGATGCGGCTGGACGAGGAAGGCAAACGTGACAGCGTCGAGTTCTTCGCCCCAATGGTAACGGCGGCATATCAAATGCTGGGGCCTCTCGACCTCGACCAGCACTACGATCTTGGACGGATCGGCGAGGTCACGGGGGCGTCGGCTCTCGCTCGCGCGGAGGCCGACACGATCCTGCGGGCCGCTCCCACCCACCTCCTGGGCCTGACGCTCGCGGCGCGGGTGGCTTCCGACGCGCATCAGACGGCCGAGGCACGAACCTACTATCAGCGCCTGATCCGGGCCGCCGCCCCCGAGCAGGCGAAAAACCTGCCCGAGTACACGCGGCATCGGCATGACATCGATAGCGCGCTGGGTGCGGCACGCCAAATGGGGCTCACGAGCCCATGACGGCACGCATCGTCCGCCTCGCGCACAGTCCGGACTCCGACGACGCGTTCATGTTCTACGCCTTGGCGGAAGGCAAGATCGATACGGAGGGCGTGCAGTATGTCCACGAGTTGCAGGACATCGAGACGCTCAACCAGCGCGCGCGGCGCGCGGAACTGGACGTGACCGCCGTCTCGATCCACGCCTACGCGTACCTCAGAGACTCCTACGCGCTGCTGCCTCACGGCGCGTCGATGGGCGACCGGTACGGACCACGCCTTGTCGCACGCGAGCCACTTGGCCGAGCCGATGTGCGGGGGCGACGGATCGCGATCCCCGGCCCTTTGACAACTGCGTACCTCGTACTGTCGCTGTACGAGCCCGATTTCATTGCCGTTCCCACACCGTTCGACCAAATCGAGGACGCCGTGGTGGCGGGAGAAACCGAGCTTGGGCTCTTGATCCATGAGGGCCAGCTGACCTACCGCGAGCGTGGTCTGCACCTCGTCGCGGACATGGGCGAGTGGTGGTATGGCGAGACGGGACTCCCGCTGCCGCTAGGCGGGAACGTGATCCGCAAGGATCTGGGGCCAGAACTCATGGCGCAGGTATCGCGGCACCTCCGCGGGAGCATCGCCTATGGCCTCGCGCACCGTAGCCAGGCACTCGACCACGCGATGCAGTTCGCCCGAGGCTTGGAGCGGGCCAAAGCCGACACGTTCGTCGGGATGTATGTCAATGAATGGACACTCGACTACGGCGAACGCGGACGGCAAGCGGTACGCGAGCTCCTGGCGCGTGGCGTCGCGAGCGGGCTAGTACCGGGCCCAGCCCACGTGGAGTTTGCAGACTAAGGGACGCTAGACGTTGGGCGTTAGACGTTGGACGACAAACTTCGAGGCCAGCTCCGGTGCACCTAGCTGGCCTCGAGGTTTGTCTCCAACGTCCACCGTCCAACGTCCACCCTCCCCGTTACAGCCCTTTCCCCGCGGGCGTCCTTATTGCGTGACACCCTACGCCCATTCCGTCCGCCGCGACCGCGCGGCGCGACCGCTTACGCCGGTGTCCGGTACACCGACGGTAACGGCGGAGGCGATGCACATGAGCGACGCGCTGAGTCATGTTGCGCGACGCCTCGCCGCGACGGGGACTGACCTCGGCGCCGCGATGGCGCTGCTGGCCAACAACGGCGTGACGCTGCTTGCCGCCGAAGGGGCAGTCGTTGCCCGCATCGAGGGCGACCAATTCCGAGTCGAAGCGGCAGCCGGGTCGCTGATGCCAATGGTCGGATTTCAGGCGCCGCTCACCGGCTCCCTTGCCGCGGACGCATTGGCCCGCGGACACGCAGTCCTGGTGAACGAAGTCAGTGGCGATGCGCGTGTAGACGTGCATTTCTTGACACCCTTCAACCCGCGTCACGTCGCCATCGCGCCGCTCGTGGCCGGCCATGACCCGAGCGGGTTTCTGCTTGTGCTCAATAGCGAGCGTGGCGGGTTTACCATCTCCGATTCGATGGTCTTGCAGAGACTCGCCGACTTCGGCGCCATCGCGCTCGTGCAGGTCACCGGGTGTCGTCACGCCGAAGCGGCCGCCTTCGATGAGGCGTGCCTGTCCCACGTCGTGCGCGAGATGAACCAGTCGCTGGAGCTGGAACGAGTCGTGTCCCTGGTCGCGCGCCACGCGGCTCGGGTCACCGACGCGCGGGGCGCGCGGGTGATGCTCGTCGAAGCCGCCGGGCTGTCGATCGTGGCTGCCGTCGGTGATGCCGCGGACGCCGTCGGCACGACCGTCGACCCAGCCGGCCAATTCGCGCAGCGCGCCATCGAGCACCTGTCCGGTACGCGGACATCAGACTTGCGCTCCTACGCGGATGCTTGGCAGCGCGCGCCGGGCGGATACGGCGCGTCCGACAGCGACGGCCGTCCCAATGGCCTCGCCGTGCCGCTGATCGTGGGCAGTCGCGCGATCGGCGCGATCAGCGTATTCGGCAACGAGAGTCGCGACTTCGACGAGCGTGACCAGTCGGTCCTCCAGAGTCTGGCCGATCACGCGGCAATCGCCGTGGAGAATGCCCGGCTCTATCGGGCAGCCGCCTACATGGCCCGTCACGCCAATGTGCTCGCAGCCTCCGCGCGCGCGCTGGCCGTCAACCCGACGCCCGAAGCGGTCATGGCTGGCATCTCGCGCGTAGCGTGCACTGCCCTCGGCGCCGACGGGTTCAGCGTTTTCCTCGCCAACCCGGCCACCCGCCGCGTCGATCTCGCGCACACGGAAGGCGTGGGCACGGGGATCATCAACTGGACTCCCAATCGGTTCTGGTCCATGGCGGCCGGCGAGGTCACCGCGTCGGGCATGCCTCGCTACGTGTCGGATGCCGAGTCGTTGTATCACACGCTGAGTCCGACCGAGCTCTCGGCCTACCGCGCGGCCCACATGCGGTCGATCGCGTTTCTCCCGTTGCCAACCGACGGCGCCCAACACGGCGTGCTCGTGCTCCGCTTCCTCACCCGACACCCATTCGACGATGCCGAGCGGCATCTGCTGACCGATTTCGCGACGCAAGTCGCGGTGGCGATTCGCAGCGCGCAGCTGGCAGAAGCCGAACGCGCCAGCCGCGACCGCGAAGGCGCCTTGAAGGAGTCAATGCATCAGACGGAGAAACTCGCAGCGCTGGGCGAGCTTGTGGCCGGCGTCGCGCACGAGCTGAACAACCCGCTGACCGGCATCTCGACCTTTGCACAGCTGCTGCTCGAGGATCCCCTCTCCGAGGAGCAGACCGAATCGGTACGCGAGATCAAACGCGAGGCCGATCGCGCCGTCGGAGTGATCCGCGAGTTGCTGACCTTCTCGAGAAAGACCGGGCCACGTCTCATTGCAGTCGACCTGAACGCGCTAGTCCAGCACACGCTGCGGCTCCGCGCCTATTCGCTACAGTCTGCAGGCATCGAGGTCCGCACACAGCTCGATCCGATACCACCGACGGCCATCGGCGACGATCAGCGGCTGCAGCAGGTGCTGCTCAACCTCGTGGTCAACGCAGAATACGCCATGCACCGCGCCCCGACTCGCGTGCTGACGATGCGCACGAGTCGGCAGACCATCAGCGGAATGCCCCGCGTCGTGATCGATGTCGTCGATACCGGGACGGGTATGACACCCGACGTCCTTCCGCACATTTTCGAGCCGTTCTTCACGACCAAGCCGGTGGGGGTCGGGACAGGCCTCGGCCTGAGTGTGAGCCACGCGATCGTCCAAGCGCACGGCGGCACAATCGATGCGCAAAGCACGCCTGCGGTCGGCACGACGTTCACGATGGCACTTCCGGAGTACATCGCGAGTACTAATAGTCGTGCGCTGGCATCGCCATCCGCGGCGACGGCGCTGCTGTCCAGCAGCGCCGCACGCATTACGAGCGCGCCCGACACCGACGCCCCGCCGCCGGCGGCCCCCGCCGCGACGCCCGAGGCTCCGCGTAGCGCACAGACACCATCGTCCACGAAGCACCGGCATGTCGACCGATAGATCCGACGACCCACTTCTCCGACCTACCAGCTCCGCGCCGTCCCCCCGCGACCCCGTGCGATCGCAGCCCGTGCGGCTCGACCCGTCCGTTCCTCGTGTGCTCGTGGTCGACGATGAAGAGCTCATCACCCGAGCGCTGGCGCGCTACCTCGGGACACGCGGATACGAGGTCGAGACGGCCGGCTCCGGCCATGCAGCGCTCGAGGCGCTGCGTCGCAGGCGGTTCTCGGTGATGCTCTGTGACGTGCGCATGCCCGGCCTCTCGGGGCTCGAGGTCGTGCCACGGGCGCTCGAGATCGATCGCGATCTCGCCATCATGATGCTGACCGGCGTCAACGATGCGCCGACCGCTGCCAGCGTCCTGGCGACTGGCGCGGTCGACTATCTGCTCAAGCCCGTCGAGCTGGTTGAGCTGCAACAGGCCATCGAACGCGCACTACACCGTCGTGAGCTCGAGATCGACCGGCGGACCGTCGAACGAATGATCAAGGACGAGGTGGCCGCGCGGACCGAGGAGCTGGAACGCGAGAAGCGCTCGTTCGGGGCGATGTCCGTCGCAGCGGTCGAAGCATTGGTGAACGCCATGGAAGCGAAGGACGTCTACCTGCGCGGGCATTCGCAGCGAGTTTCCGACCTCGCGGCCTCGATCGCGGAGGAGCTGCGCCTGGACAAGGACACCATCGCGCAGGTGCGGGTAGCCGCCCGGATTCACGATATCGGAAAGATCGGGATCCAGGAGGCCGTACTGAACAAGCCCGGCCCCCTCACCCCCGAAGAGTTCGACCACGTGAAAGAGCACGTGCGCATCGGCGTCGACATCCTCGCCCCGCTCAAGCATCTGGGCTCCGCAATCGACTACGTGGCCGATCATCACGAGCACTGGGACGGCCAGGGCTATCCGAGGGGCAAAGCGGGCGAATCGATCTCTATCGGTGGTCGCATCCTGGCTGCGGCGGACGCATACGACGCACTGACCTCCACGCGTGCATACCGCGCCGCCCACCGACCGCGCGAGACCGTCGACTACCTCGCCGCGCGGGCGGGTGACCTCTTGGACCCGGAAGTCTACCAAGCGTTGACGACTGTTCTGAAAAAGCGGGCGTCAGGGGAGAGTCGGGTGCAGGAGTGAAGGGCTAGACGCTGGACGTTAGACGCTGGACGTTGGAAGACAAACCGCGAGGGCCAATCAGAGGCTCCGGACCTGGCCCTGAGGCTTGTTCTCCAACGTCTAGCGTCCAGGGTCTAGCGTCCTCCCCTGCAATATCCACCCCGTCACCCGGGCCACCCGTGCACCCTCCACCCGGGCGACGGCGAGATCTGCCTCCGTGGCGCCGCCGGTGCCGGTGGTGCTCGTAGCGCCGTACGGACTCCCGGCCGAGAACACCGCCCGGTCCGTGTATCCGGGGGGGACGAGAATCATCCCCAGGTTCGCCATGACCGTCATGATCGAGAGCAAGGTCGTCTCATGGCCGCCATGAGGCGTCTGCACGGTCGTAAAGGCCGCACCGACTTTGTCGACGAACGCCCCCTTGGCCCACAGGCCGCCAGCCTGGTCGAGCACGATCTTGAGCTCCGCCGAAACGACGCCAAACCGGGTTGGCGTCCCGATAATCAACGCATCGTGCTCGACGAGCTCCTGGATACCGCTCAGCGTCTCGTACTGTGCCGCGAGGCGATCACGACTCTCTTTCCACTTTGGCTGTGCAGCGATGACCTCTTCGGGCGCGACGTCGGCGATGCGGCGGAGCGTCACGGTGGTCGAGGGCACGCTACGCGCACCTTCCGCGATCGCGTCCGCGAGCCGAGCCGTGTGGCCGGTTCGGCTGTAGAACACGACAAGAACTCTTGGCATTACAAGGAAATGTTGTCGAGCGGTCCGCTTGACGCCACGTCGCGCGCAGTGTATTCAGCGTTTCGGCATCTTGGCGTTCATCAGCTATGCGACGCGCGAGCAGCCCCGGGCATGGGGTGTGCAGCGCGAGCTCGATTCAGTAGATGCGGTCCTAAATTTCATGGAGGCGGTCATGCCGCGCGGTGATAGTCTGCGGGAGGGATCCGATGTAGAGCTGCGCTTCTCCGATCGCGACGACGAGGGGGAAGACCTCGGCTACGGTGGAGCCGGGGGAGCCTCGTACGATGACGACGACGAGGAGGATGGCGGCTGGGCCGTAACCAAGGACGCCAGCGACGACCTCTGGGACAGCGCCGAGGAGGACGGCGACGACGATGACGAGGAGGACGGCATCACTGCGGTCGAGGTCATCGACGTCGAAGAAGAGGAAGAAGCCGATCTGTTCGGCGGCAGCATCCGCGGTCGCCGAGGTCGACCGCCGGGCCAGACATCGCGCCCGCAAGGTGCGACCGCCCCCGCGGCAGGGTCAGCCGCTAAGAGCCCCGCCCAGACTGGTGCCGGACACGCCGCGGGACACGCCGCGGGACACGCCGCGGGACACGCCGCGGGACACGCCGCCGGCCCCGCGCCTACCCCCGGTCACGCCGCCCGAAAAGCGGCCCCAAAAAAGGCGGCCGCGGCCAAGAAACCCGCCAAGAAAGCGAGCCGGCCCGTCGCCAAGAAGAAGGCGGCCGTCCGCCCGAAGGCCAAGGCCAACGGCGGCAAGAAGAAGGCGGCGAAGAAGAAGCGGTAGAGCGGGGATCTGGGGCGGCCGGTAAATCGCCCGAGAGAGGAGACAAGGGAAGGAGACCGGAGGATCGCGCAGTTCCGATCTGCCGTTGTCTCCTTTCTCCTTTCAGGGCCTCTCCTTGCCTCGGGCGCTTTTAGCGCCCGCCCCTGACACTATCGCGACAACAGTCCAACACTGCTAACATTGCGGCATGGCGGAGTCTCCGGTGACGCTGTTGCGGGTCCACGCGAGCTATGCACCTTGGAACGCTCGGGGATTGGCAGCGCACGCCACCGCGCTCGTTGACGCAGCGGGTCTGCGGCCCACCAACGCCTCAGCACGGGCGGCACCGAGCGCCCGCGCGATTCGATTTTATGTAGCCAACGGGTTGCTCGACCGGCCGGAAGGAACCGGCACCGCTGCGACCTATGTCTATCGGCACTTGTTGCAGCTGCTTGGGATCAAGATCCGGCAACGTGAGGGCCATACTCTCGAAGCCATCAAGCAGGAGTTCCTCGGCGTCACGGGCGATGCCCTCGAGCGACGCGTCGCACAGGCGCTCGCCCCCGCACTCGGTGCCGGAGCCGCATCGGCGGTCGCGCACGACGATGATGCGCCGGTTCGGTGGCGCCGGTTGCCGGTGGCCGATGGGATCGAGCTCCACGTGCGGGACGATTCACCCCTCGCGCGCAATGCTGCGCTCACTGCAATGCGAGAAGCCGTGCGCGCATCGCTCGGGCGTGGCACCGAGTAGAGGGAAAACAGGAGGTCGGCACCGTGCGCTTTGCTTCCGCGACCATCGTGATCACCGGCGTCGGCCACGAAGGGCAAGTCGGTGAGGCGATCGCACAGGCGTTCGCCGCTGAAGGCGCGACGCTGGCCCTGCTCGACCGGACGGCAGATGCCGTTGCGGCACGGGCCGCGGCGTTGACCGCCAGCGGCGCTCGCGCAATTGGCTACGCCTGTGACCTGACGAACCCGGCCGAGGTCGCCGCCGTTGCCGCCCAGATCGCGACAGTGACACCGCAGATCGATGCGCTCGTCAACGTGGCGGGCGGATTCGCAATGAGTGGGCCCCTCGGCAAGGCAGATGTGAGTACGCTGCCACGGCAGATCGCCGTGAACCTGACGACCGCGTGGGTCGCCTCGAACGCGTTTGTCCCGCTGATCAAGGACGGCGGCTCGGTGGTCTACTTCGCCTCGGCGGCCACGTTGCCGGGTGGCCATTCAGCCGGCATGAGTGCGTACGCCGCGGCCAAAGCCGGCGTGATCGGGCTCATGCACGCCATGGCGGACGAGGGACGCACGCGCGGCGTTCGTGCGAATGCAGTCGCGCCCGTGGTCGTTCGCACGGGCGACAACCTGCGCTCGATGGGGACGAACGTCCGGTATGTCGAGCGAGAGACGGTTGCGAAGACGGTCCTGTTTCTCTGCTCGAGTGACGCGCGCGCGATCACTGACCAGGTCATCAGGTTAAGCAACTGAGCGACTCAGACCACGCCCCGTCCCCCGCCCCGCGCCGCGATCTCCACGGTCGCGCCGTGCGACCGGTCCTTTTGGACCGAGCACTGGAACTCCTGCCGCTTTTCCGCCTGAGCGATTCCACGGAAGAGAACGCGGTGACCTACGCACCCGGCCCCCCGTACCCAAGCGGAAGCCGGTGGCGTGTGTTGCCGAACCCCGGCGACCGAGTGCCGGGGACATTCGACCAGGATGTATACGTCGAGCTGCTGCACCGGTACTTCGAGGCGGGGTCCCCGGCGGATGGCACCGTGAGCTTCACGCTCCACGCATTCCTGCGGGCGATGGGACGACGGGTAGACGGACGAACCTACGGACAGCTCCGCGGCGCGCTGTCGCGTCTCGAACGAAGCATCCTGGAATCGACCGGGACCTATTTCGCCGCCGAGGTTGGCGAGGGGCAGGCGTCCGCCTCGCGGCCAGCGGGGCGCTATGTCGAATGACCGGCTCACGCTACTCACCGCGGTTGCCATCGACCGGCGGCGCGCAGTCGACCGCGAGCAACTCGCACTCTTCGCGACGGTCTCTACGAACGAGCCCGGCGAGGCACGCGTCACCCTGTCACCAGCGGTTCGTGCGAATATCGAGGCGGGGTACACGACAATGCTGTCGGCGGCACGCTATTTCGAGCTGCCATCCCCAACGGCGAGGCGACTCTACCGTCTCATTGCGGCAGTTCAGGCCGAAGAGGCTGTTGGTGACGAATCCGACGAAGGGCCCGACGAAGTTGCGGATGCCGCTGCGGGTGCCAATGGGGTGGACACGCGCGCGCCAGGCGACGACGCTGAGGCCGCCGGAACAATCCGCCACGACCTCGTTGCGGAAGCGATTGCTGACCGTCCCCGACGGACACGGCCGACCGCCCGGTTCGTGTGGAACGTTGCGCTCGACGCGTTGGCGGAACAGCTTCCTCTCTCGCAACGGTACCCATCCCACCTCCAGCGCGTTCTGGAACCGGCACATGCGATGCTGAAAGCAGCGGGCGTTGTGCGTGACGCTGTCATTCGGCAACAAAGGCGTGCATGGGTCGTCCACTATGAGTTACCCTGAAGGGAACGGGCGCTTCGCGCCCGTAGAAAGGAGACGGAGAAAGGAGATAGGAGACAACGACCGGCCTGCCCGGGACCGGTAGGGGCCGACGCGCCGCGTCGCCCTTCCGCACCGTCCGATAGATGCCTGGCGCGAGGCATTCGCCCCAACGACTCCATCCGCACCTGACGTACAAAACACGACGCCCCCACCCGAGTAACCGAACATGGCAACCAAACTCGACAAGACGATCAAACGAGAGCTCGAGATGGATGGACAGGCCTACACGGTCGCCATCTCGCCGGCGGGTATCAAAATCACGCAGAAAGGCTATCGAAAGGGCCGTGAGATGACATGGAAGTCGCTCTGGGCCGGCGGACAGGAGGAAGGATCAACCTCAGGCGCGGGAACTCCCGGATCGCCGTCGAGTATGTAGAGCGTAGCCCAGGGGTTGCCGGCCGCGCATGCGACTGCGGCCCGCGCTGTGCGGGTCAAGTCGCTGCCGCTGGCAGCCCCTTTTGTTTGCGCAGATCTCATAGCGCAACCCGGTATTGTCACCTTGTCCATACTTCGCATGCCTTCCTTTCGTCGCCCCAGGCTTCGCACGTTGGCTTTCGGTTCGCTCGTACTCGTACCGCTGATCGCTGGTGGGTTCGTGATCCAATCCCACGTGGCCGGCGACAGCGACCTGGTCTTTCAAGAAGTGATGAAGCTCGTCAACGAGAAGTTCGTTGACACGCTCGACGCCTCGTCCTTGTACGAGAAAGCGGCCCAAGGGCTGGTACACGAGCTCAACGATCCGTACACCGAGTTGTACACGCCCAAGCGCGCGAACGAGTTCCAGCGTCGCACCGGCGGTCGCTACGGTGGGATCGGCATGGAGATCGGCGAGCTGGAGGGCGGTGTCGCGGTCATTCACGTGTTCCCCCACACGCCGGCCGAAGAAGCGGGCGTCATGGAGGGCGACCACATCACGCAGATCGAGGCCGCATCGACTCGTGGATGGAAGTTGGGACAGGTCTCTGACTCACTGCTCGGGAAGCCAAACACCAAGGTCACGGTGAAGTTCGAGCGGGCCGGCGTCCCGACACCGATCGAGTACCGCTTCACGCGCGCGATCATTCATGTCCCGGCGATTCCGTTTGCGATCATGCTGGACAACAAGATCGCATACGTGCCGCTCGCGCAGTTCAATGAAGACGCGTCGGAAGACCTCGAGGCCTCGCTCCGAAGGCTCGTGATGGCGGAGGGCGCCAAAGGCGTCATCCTCGATTTGCGAGACGATCCGGGCGGGATTCTCGATCAGGCGTTCGCCGTCAGCAACGTCTTCCTCAAGGAAGGCGATGAAGTGGTGAGCGTTCGCGGTCGGGGGTCGCCAACGCAGACCTTCGTAGCCAAGGACAAGCCGTTGCTCGCGTCGACCCCGATGATCGTGTTGCAGAACGGCGGGAGCGCGAGTGCATTCGGAGATCGTCGCGGGCGCGCTCCAGGACCACGACCGCGCACTCATCCTCGGCACGACGTCCTTCGGCAAGGGTCTCGTCCAGACGTTGTTCCCGCTCGATGGCGGGTATGCGCTCAAGATGACGACCGCCAAGTGGTACACGCCGAGCGGCCGGTCCATTCAGAAGGAGCGCAAGCTCCTGCCTGACGGCGAATTCGTCGAGGTCACGCCCGACTCGCTGGAGACGGACTCAGCCCGCAAGGCGCGCCCGGCCTTCAAGTCGGACGGCGGCCGGACCGTCTACGGCGGCGGCGCCATTACTCCTGACGTCGTGGTCAAGCCCGACACCTTCACGACCCAGGAGCAGGCGTTCAACAAGATCATCGCCGCGAAGTCGCCAGAGGTATACCAGGCGCTAGCCAGCCTCGCGCTCGATCTCAAGAGCAAGGTCAAGTCGCCCTCGTTCACCGTGCAGCCCGAGTGGCGAGACGACTTCTTCAAGCGGCTCACCGCCGCCAAAGTCACCGTCAGTCGGCAGCAATACGACTCCGTCACGGGCTACGTGGACCGGCTGATCGGCGCTCGCGTGGCGCGGACCGCGTTCGGTGACTCGGCCGAGAAGCGGCGCGACATCGACCTCGACGTGCAGTTGCGAAAGGCGGTCGAGCTCATGCAACACGCCCAGTCGCAAAAGGACCTGTTCACGGCGGCTCAGCAGGTGTACAGCGCGAAGACGAACTAAAGCGGGGTTTGGGATCGCGGGCGCTACGCGCCCGAGAAAGTAGACCTGCAGAAAGTAGAAAGTAGACCGGGCGGTCCTGGTCTACTTTCTACTTTCTGTGCTTCTACTCTCTCGGGCGCATGGCGCCCGTCCCAGACCCCAGGCCCGTTTTTCTACTAGCTTCCACCTAACCTCTCCCTACTGCCATGGCCGCTCTCATTGTTCTGCTCATTCTGATCGTAGGGGCGCTGTACACCCTCTCGAGTGCGATCAAGATTGTCGGGCAAGCCGAGGTGATGGTCATCGAACGGCTCGGTCGCTTCAACCGGGTCGCGCGGTCGGGGATGAACCTCCTTGTCCCCTTCGTGGATCGCCCCCGCACGATCGACGTGCGCATGTTCGACACCGATGTGAACGGAGTGAAGCGTGTCACCGCGGGATCGACCATGCGCATCGATTTGCGCGAGCAGGTCCTGAGTTTTCCGAGCCAGTCGGTCATCACCAAGGACAACGTGACGATCGATATCGATGCGGTGATCTATTATCGCGTGGCGGACCCGCAGAAGGCGACGTACGCGGTGCAGAACCTGCCCTTTGCGCTCGAGACGCTGACGCGCACGACCTTGCGCAACATCGTGGGCGAGATGGAGCTCGACCAGACACTGGTCTCGCGTGACACGATCAATAAGCGGATGCGCGATGTCATTGAAGAGGCATCGATCGGCTGGGGCGTGGACGTGACGCGGGTCGAGCTGCAGTCGATCGAGCCGCCGCGTGATATTCAGCAGTCGATGGAGCTCCAGATGCGCGCGGAACGCGAGCGGCGCGCCGCGGTGACGCAAGCCGAGGCGGGCAAACGGGCCGCGATCCTGGAAGCTGAAGGCGTCAAGGAATCCGCGGTGCTGCGGGCGCAGGGTATGGCGGAAGCGCGGCTGGCCATGGCCCAAGCCGAGGCGGAGACGATCGGTCGGATCGCAGCCGCGCTCCCCGAGGGGGAAGCATCAGAAGCGGCTGCATATCTTCTCGCTCTCCGCTACTTCGAGGCCCTTCCGGCCGTGGCTCAAGGGTCAGCCACCACGCTCTTCTTGCCCGCCGAAGCATCCGGCGTCCTTGGCGCCCTCGGTAGCCTGCGGTCTCTGCTCAAGGAGAGCACGGCCGCCAAACGGGAGTCGCCCCGTGGCCTCTCGAATCCCCCACGACCTAATCAAGGGGCCCAAAGTGGATCAGCGCCTCTTGGCGGGACCACCCGCCCGATCGGGGCGATTGGATCTGGCTCCGATCGCTCGAAAGGAGAGGGCGGCGCTTGACGCAATCGCCCCGGCCGATCACACGTGACCGCGCGGAGCGGATCGCGCGCGCGCACGCCTGTGAAAACTGCGGGGAATACAGCTACAAGCGTTTAACGATCAAGCCGGCGAGCCCGGACCAGCGCACCGAGCTTGGTGAGCGCTGGCATGTGACCAAGGTCTGCGGGGTCTGCGGACAGGAACATGAGATGGGGATCGACGCGAGCGGTGAAGTCGTGTATGTCACGTGATCACATTGGGTTACATCCAGGAGCCTAAACAGCTGGGTCAGGGGTCGGAGACCAGGGGTCAGGAAAAGGGCGACCCGCACCGTTAGCCAGATCACCGCACGCTGCCACCGATTGGCGCAATTTGTTCCTGATCCTGACCCCCCCGCCGCTTAGTCCCTGAAACATCCAGACTCGGGCACGGTATAAGTGTCAGCCGAGGTGCCCTCCCCGGCCCCCTGGCCGCCTAGGTCTCGGGGCGCGTCAGTTGGGCAGGTCGGTCGGCCTGAGGCCGAGTTACGTTTCGATGTGACCGGTGCGCAAGCGTTCCGCGCCTGGGAGCACAATTGGAGGACACATGCGCAAGCCCCGTCCGAATACATACAATCCTGCTCAGGCGCTCCATCTCATAGCTAGCGACCGCACGGGGTCGCCGTTGAGCTGTCCGTCGTGCTCGGGCCCTATCGAGAGAGATCCCAACCGCGTGCCGCCGCCGCCCAAGTCGCACGTCACGCTTCGCTGCACGCGCTGCGGTCGATTCGCGCGCTACATTGCGGGCGCCGCCTAGCGCACACTTCGGGACCGGCGACGCACGCATCGCTACCGAGACGAAAACGAAATGAGAGGAGACCGGCGCTCAGGCGTGGTCTCCTCTCTCGTTTTGCTGGAGAGCGGTAGCAAATACACCGAACGATGCATCGTGCGCGATGCATGACCCAGTCCGCCGCTCTCCGCGCTCTACGCACTGCGTGCTACGCCTATCGCGCGTCTTCGCGTGTTGTCGTGCACAGAAATTGCTGCCTCACCCGTTCAGCTTCTGTACAGTTGCCGCTCTGCCCCGTTTATCTTGTCCATCGCGCGAAGATCATTCAGGAAGATCATGTAGATCATGTAGGGGCGACGCAATGCGTCGCCCGCCGTTCAGTGAATCGTTGTTCGTTTTGTCAGTTGTTGTTCGTTTTTGGTTCGTGAAGCATCACAGTTAGCCCCAGTCGGGGGAGAGGGCGTTGCAATGGCACGGCTACAAGGCACCGTGAAGTGGTTCAATGATGCGAAGGGCTATGGATTCATCTCCCGCGAGGGCGGACCGGATGTCTTCGTGCACTTCAGTGCGATCCAAGGCAGCGGGTTCAAGTCGCTTGCCGAGGGTGACCGCGTCGAATTCGAGATCGTTCAGGGACAGAAAGGCCCACAAGCGTCCGACGTGACGAAGCAAGGGTAGGCGAGGCCGCAGCATCAACAGGACAATCAACACCGAGGGCTAGTGACAGCAGTGCGTCACTAGCCCTCGGCGCTTCGTCTCTGGAACGATCCTCGTACCGTCGAGTTACGCCGCGACGCAGGAATTCCCGGTGACCAGCGGTAACTCGATCTGCGAGCGCTGCGCATCACGGGCAATGTCCCGGAGGTCTTCCGGTGGGCGCATGTCAGGAGCCGCCATGTGCGCGTCTGCGTCCGCTTCTCCGGCCTCGCCGCCCGTGGGATCCGGGCCCACCTCGCCTTCGCCCAGCTGCAATGTCTGGTGGTAGAAGCGCAGCGTTTGAATGGGCGCCCGGAGACTGGACGGGCTCGCTCGGCTGATCGCGATCGCCTCCTCACGCACCTGGCGCGGAAGCGAGCGTGCCAGTGGGTGCGCCAACAGCCGGTGGATCGCGATCGCGTCGTGGGCGAGCAGCGCCGTGCACAACTCCTCGAGATATGCCAGCATGCGACGCCTCCACCGGGCTTATGAGTACACCTTGCAGCTACCAATCACCCGCCCGCAAGTGCACGGGGCCAGCGAGACAGGGACGTTACAGGGCTGAGTACAGTCACGCCCTTTCGCGCACGCACCGCCATCGAATCGACACGGCGAGACTACAGCAGTGTTCGTTCCCCCCCAAACACCCTACGTCTATGGCCGTATCTCCGTTTAGGAGCGTACCGGAATAATTGGGCCGGCCTGCCACGCCCGTCGCGGTGCCATTCGTCAGTCCCTTCGACGAGGGCCGCCGACTCGAGAGATCGACGGAAACTGGCCTTGTGCAGCTTCTGTCCCAGCAAAATCTCGTAGATCCGCTGCAAATCACTCAGCGTAAACGTACTCGGCAGCATCCGAAATGCGACGGGGGTGTAGTCGACGCGCTCCCGCACAACTGTCAGCGCGGCCGCTACAATCGCCCGCTGACGCGGCGCGAGCGGCGGTAGCTCCGTCACCGGAAACCACGCCGCGTCGCCTCCGGGGGACGACAAAGTCCCCACGGGCACGGCTCCCACAAAAGCAACTGACAGGTCGGCGTCCGACGGGTGACGCCGCCCATCGGCAAATGCGCCCACCTGCTCGAGCCACAGGGGCGCGGCTGGCAGCGCTGAGCGCGCCACTCGCAACGCCACGTCATTCAGCGTCACCTCCGATGCCCGCCCCAAACTCCAGGGCAACGCCCATCGCTCCAGCGCTCCTTCGGGCGAGCGCTGAAGCAAGGCTGCCAGATGCCGGTCAAGCGGAGTCAGCAGTACGACATCGACAGCATAGCCGGCGCGGCGCAGCGCCGCTGATGCGACGCGATCGGGCACACGGGGCAGTTAGTGGCAGAGCGAGACTAAAGTCAAGGGACGAAGAGCTGGGGTCTGGGGTCTGGGGTCTGGGGTCTGGGGTCCGGGGTCTGGGGTCCGGGGTCCGGGGTCCGGGGTCCGGGGTCCGGGGTCCGGGTCCGGGGTCCGGGGTCTGGGGGTCTGGGGGTCTGGGGGTCTGGGGGTCTGGGAATAAATCCAAAGGCCGGTCACGGTGCACTGTGACCGGCCTCGGACCGGTAGGGGCGACGCATCGCGTCGCCCGTTGTTGTCGTTGCCGTTGTCGTTCCAAGACCCCAAACCCCGGACCCCGGACCCTGCCGCGTGCCCTACCTGTCGTCTCGGTTGTCGTTCCCTGACCCCCGGACCCCCACCCCCCCTGTTTGCCGTTCAGCCCTTCGTCCGCGACTGCCACCGCTGCAAGTACTTCGCGACCTCGACGTTGTTGGTCGCGATCTCCACGAGTACTGCAAGCGCTCGCTGCGGATCGACGTCAATCGCTTCGGCGACGATGGGCGGCGCGTGGCCGATGCGTCGGACCGGATCGGCCCGGCGCTCCACCAGTAGCGAGGCGCGCACCTGGTCGGCGTCCGAATCGGATGTCGATTCGATCGAGACGTAGCCGCCTCCTGGCAGCGTGCGCCGATAAAGTGCTTGAGGGATTCTCATCGGGTCACCATTGAGCGTTGGGGCCAGCAATGAACGAGAACGTCGGCTCCGCCCCGGGCACATAGGCTACGCCCTGCGCAGGCAATACCCGCCGCACTGCGATGAGCCGCTGATTGAACCACGTCCGATGGCCGCGCGGGCCGCCGGTGAGGCGGTCGATGCGCACGTGATGGTTGGTGCTGGACGCATGTATGATCGAGTCGCCCCCCATGTAGATCGCGATGTGCTGAGCACCATGCCCACCCCAGAAGAAGAGCAGGTCGCCCTGTTCGAGGGAGTCACCAGGCAGTGGCGCCTCACCCACCGCCGCCTGTTCGTGCGCAGTACGAGGAAGAACCACGCCATGGAGCGCGAATACGTACCGGACAAACCCGGAGCAGTCGAACGCACGCGGTGTCGTACCGCCCAAGCGATACGGAGCGCCAAGGAACTGGCGGGCGCTTCGGACGATCTCTACGCCCCGCACCACTGCGCGCGTCGCCACTACATGTAACGCAGGGGCATGCACGGCCGCTGCAGTAGACGCGCTGGCGTCCCGCCCAGGGCGGCCCTGCGCCCATGCGGAGTGCCCCGTCCCGGCCAGCACGCCCACGAGCAACCCCAATGAACCCGCGCGTACGAGGATGGAGTGCATCTGGAGAAGGACGCGTGGGGCGGCAGGAGGTAACTGAGGGCTAAACGGCGGGGTCTGGGGTCTGGGGCGGGCGCTAAAAAGCGCCCGAGAGAGTAGAAACACAAAAGGTAGAAAGTCGACAAGGACGGGTCTGGTCTACTTTCTACTCTCTGCAGGTCTACTTTCTCGGGCGCGCAGCGCCCGCCCCCTACTTGGCCGCCAGCCCCTGTCCCGCCCCAAAGCCCCCGATCGAAATAGGCAACCGCCCGACAATCGGATTCACCCCCGCCAGGGCGTCCGCGGCCGCCACCTGCGAGACCGGGAGGCCACCCCAGGCCACGAGGTACGTCGGGGTCGAGGGGACCTGTGTGAGGAAATAGGGGTTGCCGAACCCGATGACGACGGGCCGCGTTCGACGAGTGGCCAGCTGTGTCACAAAGTTCGTGATGAGCGCCGGCGCACTGACGGTCGTTGCCCGATCGCTCTGCCCGATGTACACGCCGACTACAGTCACCGCCGCCGAATCCGCCTCTCCCAACACCCGCGAGGGCTTATCGCCAGGATCGTCGGCATCGATGAATTCCATACGGGTGTCGCGAAAACTCTTCCGGAGCTCCGTCGCGAAGGCGACCCCGGCCGCCAAGTCCGGGCGATGCGCGATCGTCACGCTCAGTACCCGTGCACTCGACGGGACGGTCAACGGCACCGTGTGTAGCGAGTCCTTCACCAGCGTGATGGATCGATTCGCGACCATCTGTGCAAACGCCTTGTCGGCCGAGTCGCCGACGACGGTGCGTATGGAGTCCACATTGACCAGCCGATGCCGGTCGAGAGCCATTGCCTGCTTGAGATCGAGGATGCGCTTGACCGCGCTGTCGATCCTCCCCTCGGAGTAGCGACCGTCCTTGACACCCGTCACGATCGCATCGATCGCCTGGTCCACGTCGACAACCTGGATCAGCACATCAGCGCCCGCCGCCACGGCGCCCTTGATGGACTCATCGGTCCCGAAGTGGTCCAACAGCGCCCGCATGTCCATCGCGTCAGACACGACGAGGCCCGAGAAGCGCAATTGACGCCGGAGCAACCCGGTGAGCACAGGCGAGGAAAGCGTGGCCGGGGCCCCGCTGGAGTCGAGTGCCGGCAGCGAGCCGTGAAAGGTCATGATGGCGCCGACGTGCGACGCGATCGCGGCCTCGAACGGGACCAACTCCACGCTGTCGAGACGCGCACGCGTCGCACCGACAACCGGCAGGCCGAGATGCGAGTTCACGTCCGTGTCGCCATGCCCGGGAAAGTGCTTCCCGGTGGCAATCATGCCGTGATCCTGCACGCCGCGGATGAACGACCGCCCGAACGCGGCGACCATACGGGGGTCTTCACCGTACGAACGCGTGTTGATGACCGGGTTGTTCGGATTGTTGTTCACATCGAGGACGGGCGCGAAGTCGATGTGGATCCCGAGTGCGCGTCCCTCAACCGCCGTGATCCGGCCTTCCTCGTACGCCAGCGTCGTATCGCCCGTCGCCCCGAAGGCCATCTGCGGCGGAAACACCGTGGCTCCCCCGAGATCGATGGCGTTCGGCACGAAGTACCCGCCGCGCGCGCGCATCCCGGCGCCGTACTCCAGATCGCTGGACACCAGCAACGGCACCGGCGCGAGACGCTGTAGCGCGTTGAGCTTGAGCGATATCTCGTCCGGCGAGCCGACCGACATGAGCAGCCCACCGACGCCGTCGTCCGCCACGTCGTGCACCAGTCTTCGCCACGCCGGCCCATCGGTCGTGACGTAGTCACCAAAGAGGTTCGGCCACACCATTTGGGCGGCCTTCTGCCGCAACGTCAGCGTCGCCAGCACCGAGTCGGACCAGCCATTGCGAGACGGCCGGGCGCCTGCAGTTGGTGTCGCCACCGGCGCGGGCGGCGGAACCGGTCCTTTGTGGCGACTGGCGCATGCCGCGGGCGCTAGCGTGGTCAGCGCAGCAAGGCCCGTGCACGCGGCTCTCGAGCGATATCGTCGGATCGAGCCGCCGAACGTCCGTCTCACTCGCATATCAGCTTATGGACGGATCAACAGGAGAAAGGAGACAAACTCGCGCACACGTTGCCCGGTGTCTCCTCACTCCCTTCTCCCCTCTCCTCACTCGGCCCGCGCAACGGCCGCGCGTCACCAGTTGATGGTGCCTTGCTTCGACGTATCGACTTCCTCTTCGTGACCGCTCTTGAACAGGAACGCCTCGAGGTTCTTCGTCAGAAACGCGCGCGCCTGCGGATCCATCACGTTGAGGCCGTAATGATTGATGAGCATGGTCTGCTGCCGGACCCACTGGCCCCAGCAGTCCTGACAGATCTCGCCCACGATCCGGGCCCCAATCGGCCCGGGAAACGGGGCCCGGGCAAACGCGGGACGCGTCTGGCCGCAGCGGGAACAGGTGATGTCGGGCATGGGAGAAAGATAACGGGGAACTAGACGTTGGACGTTAGAGACAAAACGCGAGGGCCAGCCACGGCGCATCTGGCTGGCCCTCGAGATTTGTCTTCCAACGTCTAACGTCTATGCCCTGGCGTACTTCACCTTCGCCAGCCGGATCCACGACAGGAGTGTGATATACACCCAACCGATATCGAACTCGTACCACTTCGCCGCAAACTTGGCCGAGTGGGGGTCCGCATGGTGGTTGTTGTGCAGCTCCTCGCCGCCCAGCCAGATGGCGACTGGCGAGATGTTCCGGCTCTCGTCCTTGACCTCGAAGTTGCGATAGCCGAGCGCGTGCCCGACGCCATTGATGATTCCGGCTGCCCAGAAGGGGATCCAGATCATCTGGACGCCCCACACCACGGCGCCGACAAAGAACCCGAACAGGTAGAGGTCGATCGCCAACATCAGGAAGATGCCCAGCACGTTGCGCGGTTCGAGCAGATGCCGCTCCAACCAGTCGTTGGGCGTTCCCTTACCGTACTTCTCGAGGATGCCCGGCTGCCTGACGGCATTGCGGTAGTAGAACGCGCCCTTGATCACGATGTTGCGCAGGCCTTCGAGCAGGGGACTGTGCGGATCTCCCTCGCGGTCAGCGAAGGCGTGGTGCTTCCGATGGCACGCCACCCATTCCTTCGTAACAATCGATGTCGTCAGCCACAGCCAGATGCGCATGGGGACCGCGGCGACGGAGTGGAACGTGACGCTGCGGTGTGTCTGCGCCCGATGCAGGAAGAGGGTCACACACACGTTAGTGAAGTGACCCGCAACCACCACGAACAGCACGGGAATCCACCAGTGCGACGCCCAGCTGCCGAATGTCGGCATGTCATTTACTCCAAGAGAATCACGCCTGTGAGCTACGCTACTCGCTGCGGCCAGACCGCGACGGTGCCGGCCGGGGCCGATCTGTAACATACACGGTCGCGTCGCCGATTGCACGCGGCCCACCGCCCGTTCGCACCCCACTACCTGACGATTGACCCGCGCCGCCGAGCACGGCGTCACTCGATCTCGAGGCGCAAGGCGTCCCGCGTGAGCTCATCGACCATCAGGATCGCGTGCGCGTTGGTGTCCGCGACGCACACGGTGTGATGAACGGGGTCGTATGCGACACCGCCGGGCTCATGAAAACCACGCAGCCACGTGTCGACGCGCCGCGCCACCGGATCGACCCATTTGACCGCGTCGTTGTACGAGTCCGCCACCAGAAGCCGACCACTCGGGTGCGCCGCTATACCCTGCGGATGCTGGAGTCGGGCGGCATTGCCGACACCGTCCTTGTCACCGAAATCGAACAGCCCGGTCCCGACGATCGTGTGCACCTCCCCGACCGCACGTCCGGCCCGCCGCTCGTCCGGGGTGAACGATCGCGCGGCGCTCGATTCCGCGTCGACGAAGTAGAGGCGCCCCCCATTGCTCGCCGTCGCGATGCCCATGGGCTGCGCCAGCAACGCGTCGCCCGCTGGCCCATCCGTGATGTCCTCGGCCCCCGTGCCAGCGGCGACGTCGGCGCCGGCATGCGCCTCGTCGCCACACAAGGCCCAGAGCTGGTGGGTACCGGCCATCGCGACGTACACGGTGCCGTCGAGCACGGCGAGGTCCCACGGAGACGACAACGCGCCTGCTCCACGCTCCCGCCGTGTGCGGAGTTGCTGCCCCGTACCGGCGACGGTCCGCACCACGCCCGACACCAGATCGATCGCGCGCACCGCGTGGTTCTCTGTGTCCGCGACGAACAACGTGTCGCCGACAAATGCGAGACCGTTCGGCGAGTAGAACCGCGGCGCGGCGCCGTCGACGAGACCGCCTATGCCATCACCGAACGTGCGCGTGCCTGTCAAACGCCATCCGCGGTTCTGATCCCCCGCCGTCAGCGTGCCAACCAGAACGCGATGATGGCCAGTATCGGCGATCGCCATCCGCTCACCCGACACCGCGACCTTGCCGGGGTATCGCAACACACCCGGGGGAATCGCGCTCTCATCAAGCGGCAAGTCGAGCGTCATCCGGCGCTCGTGCATCTGCACGGGCTCGGCGCTGATCAACCGTTCGATCAGCGGCTCCAACATTGCAGCGGTGAACTCGCCGGCGTGGGCACCCAGCACCTTGCCTGCAGGATCGATCAGGACCAGAGTCGGCCACGCTCGCACAGCGAACGCGCGCCAGATGCGGTACTGCCGGTCGTTGACGACCGGATGCGCGAGGTCGAGGCGCCGGACGGCCTCTCGAACGCGCGGCGTCTCGCGCTCGGCGATGTACTTCCCGCTATGAACTCCGATGACCGCGACGTCCTGCGGGAACTTGTGCTCGATCTCCCGCAACTGCGGGAGCACGTGCAGACAGTTGATTCAGCCGTAGGTCCAGAAGTCCAGCAGAACCACCTTGCCGCGGAACTCATCCAACGTGAGCGCTCGCCCGCCCGTATTTAACCAGTCGACGTTCGTCGGAAACGCCGGAGCGCGCACCGACGGCGTCGTCAGGATGTCATCAGCAGCCATAGGGAAAAGATATAATCCCGCGCCAACCGACGGCCCGCATCCCTTCGGTCATACCCGCCGCGAGGCCACGAATGCCGAGGCGGTTCCCGCGGCACGGGTCGCCCGTGGCACTGCCACGGAGCGGCGCGCTCTGACGGCGCCCCGCCTCATTCGTCGCACTAGAGTCCGCCACAACTCTTATATTGTCCGCCGTGCCTGACCGCGCTCTTGTGCCCGCTGTGGTCACCGTCGCCGCCTTGGGGGCGGCCGTGGGAGCTCGTGCCGCCGCAAAGCGCGCGTTCGAGGCGAGGCTCCAGGCCCGGTTGCCGGTGGGTCGGGACGGGGTAATCCCTGGAGCGGAGGCAATCGATCTGCCGTCCGGGCAAGCGGGGTCGCCGGCCGCCCTGCTGCTCCATGGATTCGGCGATACGCCCCAGACGCTAGGCTATCTCGCCGCCAGCCTGCACCAACGGGGCTGGTCGGTCCGCGTACCGTTGCTCCCGGGGCATGGGCGCACGATACGGGCCTGGGCGCAGACGCGGGCGGACGACTGGCTGGGCGGTGCACGGCGGGAGCTCGAGGCGCTCCGCCAAACGCACACCGTCGTGGCACTCGTCGGTCTGTCGATGGGCGCCGCGCTGGCGGCCGTGTTGGCGGCCGAAACGCCGGTCGCCGGGTCCAGCGACGACGAGGACACAAGCGGCGGCGAAGCGCGTACCTGCTGCCTGGCCCTGCTCGCCCCTTACTTTGCTGTTCCAGGATGGATTCGATTGATCGCCGCCGGGCACCCCGTTGTTGGCGCGTTGATGCCTTACTTCAGCGCGCGAGGTAGTTTTTCGATCCTCGACCCCGTCGAGCGAGCGCGCAGCCTGGCGTACGGCGCCACGACCCCTCGGCTCATTCACGAACTCGGGAAGATCGCGCGCGCTGCGTGGGCCGCCCTTCCCAAGATCAGCCTTCCGACCTTGCTCGTTCAATCACACGCTGACAATCGCACCACACCGATGGTCGCCAACCGCGCCATGCAGCGGATCGGCGCCGCAGAGAAACGACTGGTATGGATCGACGACGGAGCACACGTGATCACCGTCGATCTCGGGCACACAGCGGTCTCTGCATGCGTGGGCGAGTGGTTGGACGAGCACCTCCCTTCGAGAGCGCGAGCGCGCAAGGCGCGACCAGCGTGATTCAGTGAGCTTGACACCAACGTGACCATACAGATCGGAATCTTGATGGAGACGGCGTCCCGCGAGCGGCGAGTCGCCCTGGTCCCCGATGGCGCGCGCGCGCTCGCGCGCGCAGGCTGCACCGTGCGCGTCCAACGCGGCGCTGGCCGTGCGGCCTTCATTCCCGACGAGGCGTACGCGGACGCGGGGGCGACGCTGATGGACGACGCGTCGCAGGTGCTGAGCGACGCGGACATCCTCGCCAAAGTGCAACCGCCGACGGTCCAGGAGATCGGCGCGCTCCGCAGCGGCGCCGCAATCGTGTCGTTGCTCGGCAACGCAACGATCGATGACCTCGGCCCGGCGCTCGCAGGCGGCGGCATCACACTGCTGGCGCTCGAGCGCGTGCCGCGCATCACGCGAGCCCAATCGATGGACGTGCTATCGTCGCAAAGCACTGTCGCCGGGTACAAGGCGGTCCTGGTGGCCGCCGGCGAGTTGCCGCGCTTTTTCCCGATGTTGACGACGGCTGCTGGCTCGCTCGCGCCGGCCAAGGTGTTTGTCCTCGGCGCCGGAGTCGCCGGCCTGCAGGCTATCGCGACCGCTCGCCGCCTCGGCGCAGTGGTGAGTGCGTTCGATGTGCGCGCGGTGGCGCGCGAGCAAGTGCAGAGCCTGGGCGCGACCTTCGTAGCGGCTGAGGCGCTCAGCACAGACGGAGAGGGCGCAGGCGGCTATGCGCGCGAGCAGACCGCGGACCAGCAACGCCGGACGGCCGACGCCATCGCACGCCATGTGGCCGAAATGGATGTCGTCATCACCACCGCGCAGGTCCCGGGCCGCCCAGCCCCACGACTCCTGACGGCAGACATGGTCAAGAGCATGCGGCCCGGGTCGGTCATCGTCGATCTGGCTTCGGAGACCGGCGGCAACTGTGAGCTGACGCGCGCGGGAGACACGGTGGAAGTGGGCGGCGTCCGGATCATAGGCCCGCTCAACCTGGCTAACACGGTGCCCTTTCATGCCAGCCAGATGTTCAGCCGCAACGTCGTCACGCTGCTGCGTCACCTGATCACCGATGGCGTGTTGAAGATCGATCCAGCCGATGAGATCGTGAGCGCCATGCTCATCGGAGCAGCCACTGTAAACCGTCAACCGTCGGCCGCTCTGTAGGAGCGACGCATGCGTCGCCCGCTAAAGACCCACCGACCGCAGGAGAATATGGCATGTCGAGTATGAGTCTCGTGCAGCTGACCATCACGATGACCGAGTTGTCCGTCTTCGTGCTGGCGGGCTTCCTGGGCTACCAGATCGTGACCAAGGTGCCGCCCCTCGTGCACACGCCGCTCTTGTCGGCGACCAACGCCATCTGCGGCATCTCGATCGTGGGCGCACTGGTCGAGGCGGGCGCCCGTCAGACGACGATCAGCACAATCCTCGGCGTCGTCGCAGTCACCGCCGCGACCATCAACATTGTCGGTGGCTTTCTCATGACCGATCGCATGTTGAACATGTTCAGTCCGAAGAAGAAGGCGCCGTCCACCCCGCCCGCTGGTACGCCAGGGCTCTCGCCAGACGCCGTCGCCGGAAACGGCCGCGCACCCGGAGACGACTGACCGATGTTGCGCATGGTCTTCATTGAGTCGACGTATCTCGCCGCGTCGATCCTCTTCATCCTCGGCATGCGCAGCATGACCCGCGCCGCAGCCGCGCGCCGCGGCATGCAGCAGGCGATGGTGGGGATGTTCCTGGCGATCGTCGGCACGCTGCTCAACCACAACATCATCGACTTCCGGTGGATCGCCGTCGGGCTGATCGTCGGCGCGATCCTCGGCTATCCGTTGGGCGCCATGGTGCGAATGACTGCGATCCCGCAAGCAATCGCCGCCTCGCACATGTTCGGCGCGATCGCTGCAACGTTGGTCGGAGTCGCGGAGTACTACAACGCTGCCGGCAACGTCTCGAACGGCACGATGCTCGCGCTCGGATTCGAGACGCTGCTCGGATCGCTCACCGTGACCGGCAGCTTCATGGCGTTCGGCAAGCTGCAGGGGATCGTCATTGATCGAGCGGTGACATTCCGCGGACAGAACGCGGTGAATCTCTCGCTGTTCGCCGTGACACTCGCACTCTTCGGGTACCTGGTCGTTTCGCCAGCACACCCGCCGCTCTTCTACGCCATGGTCGGGTTGTCGCTGCTGATCGGCGTCTCCATGGTGATCCCGATCGGCGGCGCGGACATGCCGGTCGTGATCTCCCTGCTCAACTCGTATGCGGGCCTCGCCTCCGCGGCGACCGGCTTCGCCATCGGCAACAACGTCCTCATCATCGCCGGCGCGCTCGGAGGCGCCTCTGGGTTCCTGCTCTCCATCCTGATGAGCAAGGCCATGAACCGGTCGTTTGCCAACGTGTTGTTCGGTGCGTTTGGCACGCCTGCAGCGGCATCGACCGCCAAGACCACCGCCGGCCTCACGGTCCACCCGATCTCAGCGGAGGACGCCGCGATGCGACTCGCCTACGCAGGCGAGGTCATCATCGTCCCCGGCTATGGCATGGCGGTCGCTCAGTCCCAGCACCAGGTGCGCGAGCTTGCCGAACAAATCGAGAAGCGCGGCGGGACGGTGAAGTACGCGATCCATCCTGTGGCCGGTCGCATGCCAGGACACATGAACGTGCTACTGGCCGAAGCGAACGTGCCGTACGACCGATTGTACGACATGGACGAGATCAACGCCGAGTTCGACCACGCCGATGTCGCGCTCATCATCGGCGCCAACGACGTCGTCAACCCCGCCGCGCGGACTGACCGCGGCAGCCCGATCTACGGCATGCCGATTCTCAATGCCGATCACGCCAGGAGCGTCATCGTCCTCAAGCGCGGCATGAACCCGGGCTTCGCCGGCATCGAGAACGAATTGTTCTACGACCAGAAAACCAACATGCTGTTCGGCGACGCGAAGGCCAGTCTGACGAAGCTCGTAGCGGAAGTGAAGAATGTGTGAAGGGCTGGACGTTCGACGTTCGAGGACGTTGGACGTTGACAAACCGCGAGGGCCAGCCACGGTGCAGCTGGTTGGCCCTCGCGGTTTGTTTTCGAACGTCGAAACGTCGAAACGTCGAACGTCGAACGTCGAGCCGTTACGGCATTCCCCCGGGGCCGGTGCTTCCACCACCACTCGGCCCTCCACCGCCCGGCTTCGGCATGTTGCCCGGGCGCGGCGGCTGTGGCGCTGCTGCAGGTCGCGCCGGTTGCGGTGGCGAAGCCGGACGCGGCGCCGGCGGCATAGCCGCGGGACGCGGTGACGGTGGCGCCGATGTGGGACGCGGTGACGGCGGCGCCGATGTGGGACGCGGTGGCGCAGCCGGCTTTGGCGCGAGCGGACTGCCGGACGACGGCGCCGCACTCGGTTGATGATGCGTGATGCGGTCCATCATGCCACCCGCCATCTCGCCGAGCTTGTGCATCTCGTTGCGCACGTCGTTCGCCATTGTTGATGCGCGCGGCGCCATTGAAGGAGCACCCTTTGCCGCAGGTGCGGGCTTCGCAGCTGCTTTGCGCTTCGGCGCTGCTTTACGCTTCGGCGCTGCTTTACGCTTCGGCGCTGCTTTACGCTTCGCCGCTGGGCGACGCTTCTTCGCTGTTGTCTTGCGGGCCGCTGCGCGCTTCGTGCTGCGCTTTGCGCCGCGCTTCGCTGGGCGCTTCCGCGCCCCCTTCTTCGCAGATCCACGACGTGCCGCGGATCGTTTGGTCTTACGGGACGATTTGCGCTTGGTCGCCATGAGTGAAGCTCCCGGAGGGTGGGAAGAACAGCGGGCTCGACATCCAAGATCCGCATAACACTGCGATTGGGCAAGGAGAGCAGCTGTCTGATATCGCTGCACGTACGCACTGTTGCGTGTCGGCCGGGCGTGTTTGTCCGCTCGTGCATGTGGTCCGCGCGCACCGTGCCCGACCCCGCGTCACGACCCGTTAGCCGCGCGCGTGAGCTACTTTCTATCTGGACGTGCCTCGCCATTGTGCGAGTGCGGTTCGTTGTCGTCGATTCCTGCCCTCTCCCTCCGTAGCCTCCGACCAGCCGGGCCCGATCGCCGATCCCTGACCCTGCCGTTCGCCCCCTCACCCCCGTCTCGAACCCCAACCCTTGTCGTCCATGCAGATCCGCCCGTCTTGGGCCGCCGTTGCCGGCCTGGCCGTCAGCCTCGCGCTCGGACATCGCGCACTCGCCCAAGCCCCTCAGCCGGCCGCGGCGGGCCAGGCCGGTGCCGGCTACACGCCGGCCGACGCCGCAGCGGAGGCCTCGGAAGAGGCCCGGGCCATCGCGATCCCGTCACCCGCCCAGGCCGACAGCTTTTCTCGTTTTCTTTCATACGAGCCGCACATGGCCGGCACACCGGCCCAGGCGCGTACCCGCGACTTTGTCATTGCGCAGCTCCGGAAATGGGGACTGGAAACAGAAGTTCGCGCGTACGACGTCTACATGCCGCAGCCCAAGGCGATCCATGTCTGGCGTCTGAATCCGGGCGGCGACTCCACCGAGCTCTCGTTGAGCGAGGGAGCGGTCCCCGGCGATTCCACGTCGAGTGGCTTTCCCCAAATACCGGCGTTCAACGCGTATAGCGCGAGTGGCACGGCGAGCGGCGAGGTCGTCTACGCCAACTACGGGCTGATCGAGGACTACGCGCACCTTGATTCGATTGGCGTATCCGTGAAAGGCAAAATCGTAGTGGCTCGGTACGGCCGCTCGTTTCGTGGGATCAAGGCCCGCGAGGCCGAACGTCATGGCGCGGCGGCGCTGCTGATCTACAGCGACCCGGCTGATGATGGCTACACCCGCGGTGATGTGTATCCCGAGGGTCCAATGCGGCCCCCGCAGGGCGTCCAACGCGGGAGCATCATGAATCAGGACGGTGATCCCAGCACCCCGGGATACCCCAGCACGGCGGGGGCTCGCCGTGTGGACCCGTCGGCCATGGACGTGCCGCACATCCCAGTTGTACCAATCGGATATCACAATGCGGCGCTACTGCTCGCAGACGTGCGAGGAACGGGTTCGACCGCGCCGTCCGGCGGCTCTGCCCGCGTCCCGCCACTCCCGCAGAGCTGGCAGGGCGGTCTCCCATTCCGCTATCACATCGGGGCCGGACCGACTCGCGCACGCGTCTCCGTAGAGATGCAATCGGGGCAGGAAGCCTACCACACGATCTGGGACACCTTCGGGATCCTGCGTGGTACCGAGTTCCCCGACGAGTTGGTGATGGTCGGCGGCCACCGGGACGCCTGGGGTCCTGGCGCCTCCGACAACGTGAGCGGCACGGTGAGCGTGCTCGAGGCGGCGAGGGCACTCGCCGAGGAGGCGCGCGCGGGCCACCGACCGAAACGCACGGTCATCTTTGCGACCTGGGACGCCGAAGAATGGGGTCTCGTGGGATCGACCGAATACGTCGAGGACGACTCGCTTCGCCTCACACGGGACGCGGTCGCCTATCTGAACCTCGACGTATCAGCTGCGGGCCCCAACTTCGGAGCAGGCGGCTCTCCCTCGCTCCGGGCGGTCCTGCGCGATATCACGCGGGCCGTGCCACTTCCGGAGACCGGGACCACGCCTCGCAATGTCTTCGATGGGTGGCGTGCGAGCGCCAGCTCAGCGGACAGCCTGGGCCCGAAGTTCGGGGATCCCGGCGGCGGATCCGATTTCGCTGGCTTCGCCAATCACCTTGGCATTCCGATTCTCGAGTACGGATTCGGCGGGGCCGGTGGCGTCTACCACTCGGCGTACGACGACTATGCGTGGGAATCCCGTTTTGGCGATCCCGGGTTCGTGCATCACGCGACAGCCGCCCGCATCGGTGCGGCGCTGCTGCTGCGGTTGGCGAACGCCGACGTCGTGCCCTTTGACTATGTCGAGTATGCGCGCACGATGCGTCGCTACGTCACCGGCATCGACGAGTCGATCAAGGGGAAGGGTTGGTCGACCTCGACCGCTCCGCTCGCAACCGCGATCGACGGCATGGAGCGCGCCGCCACGGCGTTCGCGCTCGCGCGGGACAGCGCGCTCGGCACCACGTCGGCTCGCCCGGTGATCGGGACGACGGCCGGGTCGACGAGTGGACACCCCGCGCCGCCCGTGGTCCTTCCAGTCGGCCGCAGCACAGCGCCGTCGAGCGCGACGCTGCACGCGACGAACCAGGCACTCATCCGCGTCGAACGAGCGCTCACGCGGCCCGCAGGCCTGCACACCCGGCCGTGGTTCCGGAGCCTGATCTACGCGGCAGACGAGGACAACGGGTACGCCAACATCGCACTCCCGTCGGTCAACGAGGCGATTCGCGCCGGCGACGCCGCACTCACGGGACGCGAAATCGGCGACCTCGCGAGTCGATTCGACGACGCCGCCGCTGCACTGAAGGACGCCACGAGCGCTCTTCACCAAACGGGCGCTACGCGGACGGGCGCTGCGCACCCGTAGAAAGGAGAGAGAAGAAAGGACAAAAAGGAAAAAGGAGACCCCGATGTCGTGGTCTCCTTTCTCCTCTCCCCCTTGCTACGAGCGCGAAGCGCTCGTTTCCTCTCGCCTTTCTCCTCTCTCCTCTCTACGAGTATCGTCAGGTGATCGTACCGACTCGTCTGCCAGGACCATCGAGTTACGAGGCTCGTCCTCGCTGACGTCGAGCTCGACGGAGACCGGAATGTCCTGCTCCACAATGGGAGTGGGGGAGCGTGGGGGTTCGAGCGCGATGACCGAAGCGCGGGCTTGCGAGACCGGGACGCCCGCAATGGCGCCGCTACACACGCAGCCGAGGCGCGGGGCGAGGTCAAGGAGGACAGGGGCCGCCATGATGAGATATTGGGCGAGCTCGGCCGCGTACTCGATCTCTCGGACCTCAACGACGGCGCGCGGGATGAACGCAGGAGGAATCGACGCACTGACGGGGCCAGACGGGTTGAACGTAGGCTCCGCGTTCTGCAGTATGCCGTCGACCGGCAGGCCACCCGGCAGGGAGTGACAGCGGCGCCGATCGGGCGCCAGAATGGAATTGAAAACCAGTGGCTCCTGCGCCGGGATGATGCCCTTGGCCGCGAGCCCAGCGAAGAACTCCTCGGGCCTGATCTGCCGGTCGATCGCCGCGCTGGACGCTGCTGACGGACAGGCCCCGACATACGTGATGTCGAGCGGCGCCTGGCCGTACAGGCCCCTGAGATACCGCGCAGTCGCGACCGGGGGCGAGACGTAGGACACGAGGAACGGAAGGAGATCCGGACCTGGCCCCAGCAGGCGATCTCGAACGCGTCGACACGAGCAGAAAATCGCACTCGGCAACGTGCGCGTCGCCAGTTTACGCGCACAGGCCTCCGCAATGAGCTCGTCTCCCCAAGTCGCAGGCACCGCCGCGACATAACCCGCGGCGCGGCACGCGTGTGCGACTTGCACCGGCGTCGCTGGCCGCGCAGCCAGAAACGCGTCCGCGCCCACGATGATGAACGGCGTTGGAGCGTCGTGACCGGGGCCTGAGCCCGTAGCGCTTGTCTCGCTTTCCGATGTCAAACGCAAAGCCGGTCGAAGGGCGACTGACACGTCGCCCACCATCGTGGTTCGACGATCCCGGCCGCTGCGGACGGTGCCGTGTTCGGGACCGACGGTCTGTGACCCATGGAAGCTCGGCTGACGATTCGTGTGCGCGCCCACCGGCCGGGCGACAGCCCGACCCGACGCACACGACTAAAGACCAGACACCACACCACGATATTGGTCAAAGCAAGCTGCCTCATCAGGCGATGTCCAGCGGGCCCGGACATTGCGGATGATGCCTGCTTAGCCATTGGAAGGAATGACACGTCAATGTGACTGAGTGTCTCAGCACTAGACGTCTAGCGCGGGAGAAACCGCCATGTACGAGACGGCGTGCTTGTCACGTGACACGCTGGATGCCATCGCTAAGTATGCCGCGCGAGCGACGTGGCCGACGGGGTTCAGTGTGTACCAGCGGGGTTCGCCGGCTGATGGCATCTTCGTCGTCGTAGACGGTCGCATCGTTCTGCGAAGTCGGGTGAAGGCCGGCCGCGGCTACATCCCGACCATCGTGGTGCCCGGTGCGACGTTTGGCGGCGAGGGCCTCGCGGCCGCGAAGCCGTCCCCGCCACGCTACGTGACCGAAGCGCGCTCTGACGCCGAGACCGAGACGCTGCACCTGAGCGCGGTGCAGTATCGCGCGTTCGTCCGCGAACAACCATTGTTCGCGCTCGCGCTCACCGCACAGGTCATGGCCGAACACGTGACGTTGCTCGAAAAGCTGCGCGAGCTGGCGACTTTGAGTGTCGAGCAGCGCTTAGTCGTAACGCTGGGTCGGATGGCGCGACAACACACATTCGTCGATGCCGCCGGTCAGGTGGTGCTCGATACCACGCACTACCGCGTGCTGTGTGAGCTTGTCGGCGCGACTCGCGAGTCCGTGTCGCTGGTGCTGAACCGATTCATCGCCAGCGGAGCGGCCGAGCGCATTGACGGCCGCGTCTACGTTCGCCCCAGTGCGATCGCAGCGTCGGCGGACCTGAGCTGGGCAGATGGCAGCGCGGTTGGTCCGGCTCTCGCGGCGGTTCGAGAATAGGGCGGCCGCTGCGCGCCCCGAGAGAGGAGACCTGCAGAGACGACAAAGTAGACCAGGCGGCCGTTGTCTACTTTCTACTTTCTGTGCTTCTACTCTCTCGGGCGCTTCAGCGCCCGCCGCCTTCGTACTCCTCCAACGCCCGCCTCACGACCGCCCGCAATGCGGTCTCATGATCGCCAGCATCGCGCACCGCCGCCGCGAGAATCGTGAACTGGCGCGCCATCTCTTGGGTAATGAAGAGATCGGGTGGGCTGCGCACGCCAACCGACAGTAACGACGCGATCGCGAGCCGTCGAAGCAAGGCGCGGATTTCGGGATCCAGTCCGGACAACGCCTCTGGGTCGTGGGCGGGCGCTCTACCGGACGCGCGCCGGCGGCGCGGTGCATCGACCAGCGCCTGCAGGGGGGCCAATCGGACGACGAATGCGCCTTCGCCGTGTTCGCGCGCGTCCGCGATCACGCCCGCTCGGCGGAGCCTCGGCAACAACTGGACGATGGCCTCGCGCACGACGGGTACGCCGCCCAAGCTCCCTCGCCCGCGACCCGTGATCACCAGTACTTCACCGGCGTTCGCAGCCTGACGCTCGCGAAGCCACGCATCGACGCGGCGCACGGCCTCGACTCCCGTGGGCAGTGATGCGTGAAGATTCAAGATCCGATCGCGACCGTAACGCGCCTCGTCGAGTGCAAAGACGGGTGTCTCGGTGCGTGCCGACCGTCCCAATGCGCGCGGGCCCCTGCGCGACCCGGGCGACGCCGTCGACGGCCGCTCTCCGCTGTCGTCGCCTCCTCGGATGGACCCCGGGCTCGCACCTCGTGGTGATGCGCCGCGACCGCGCTTGCGCGGCCGATTACCTCGACGGGGCATGGGCAAAAGATAGACGTTCGACGTTCGAACAAATTTCGAGGACCAGCTAGGTGCATTGTAGCTAGCCTCGAGGTCTCTCTTCCAACGTCGAGCTCCTCAGGCTGCCCGCACAGCCTCGCCGGCGAGGGTCCTGTACACACACACCTCGACGCAGTGCGCGCGTCGTGCGCAGGCCGCGCAATCTCGCCGGACCTTCTCGGGGAACAAGGCGCGATCGACAACGCGATAGCCGAGTGACTGGAAAAACGGCGGCGTCGTCGTCAGCGCGAAGAGCTCGGAGATGCCACGCGCATGCGCCAACCGCTCGACCCGACGCACAAGCGAGCCACCAATGCCGAGTCCGTGCGCTTCCGAAGCCACCGCGACGGACGCCACTTCAGCCAACGACGGCGAGTATTCGCGCACCGCGGCGCATCCCAACAGGCGGCCCCGCGCATCCGTCGCCACCACGAAGTCATCGAGCGCGAGCGCGATGGACTCAGTGGACTTGGGAAGCATGACCTGCTGCGCCGCGAACGTATCGATGAGTGCCGCGATGTCGGGAACATCGCTGGGGCGGGCAGGTCGAATGATTGGACGGGACATGGCGAGGCGAGGTGAAGGAAACGACGCGAAGGTGAACGCGATCAACGGTTCGCGATCGCTTGAGCGAGGAGTGACACGCCCAGGGACAGCTGATCACGCGAGATCGTGAGCGGCGGGAGCAAGCGGATCGTGTGCTCTCCAGCCGAGAGCACCAGGAGACCGAGGCCGCGGGCCCGACCAATGACCGCGGATGCCTGCTCCCGGACGTCGATCCCCCAAATCAAGCCGGCGCCGCGGACCCCGCGGACCCCGGTGGGCTCATCAGTGAGTCGAGCCAGCGCATGACCCAACCAGACGCCATGCGCGCGAACCGTGGCCAACAGCTCCGGGTCCGCAAGCCGCTCGACCACATAGCGCGCAATCGACGTCACGAAAGGACCGCCGCCAAACGTGCTGCCGTGATCCCCTGATTGGACCGCCGACGCGATCTCCGCGCTCATCAACACCGCGCCGATCGGCAACCCACCTCCGAGCGGCTTGGCCAACGTCATGATGTCGGGGAGGACGCCGGCATGCTCGTGCGCGAACAGTCGTCCTGTGCGTCCGAGACCGCACTGGATCTCGTCGAAAATGAGGGCGACCCGCCGCTCGCGCGTGAGCGCGCGCAGCTCGCGAAGAAAGCCCGGGTCGAGCACACGCACGCCGCCTTCGCCCTGCACCGGTTCCACGACCAGCGCCGCCACGTTCTCATCACGCAGCGCCGCATCGAGCTCCGCGAGGTCTCGCTCGGCGACCCACACCCCGCCGGCGAGCGGCCGAAACGGCGCCCGGTACGACGGGCGATCCGTGGCCGCGAGGGACCCGAACAGCCGTCCATGAAAGCTCCCACGCAGCCCAACGATCTCGTGCTTGGACGGGCCGCCGACGGCGCGGGCCCATCGTCGCGCGAACTTGAACGCTCCCTCGTTGGCCTCCGCACCCGAGTTGCAAAGAAAGACCCTGTCGGCGAACGAGTGGTCGACCAGCCACTGCGCGAGCTCCGCGCCCGGGACGGTGTGGAAGAGATTGGACGTGTGCACCAGGCCGTCGGCGGCGGCATGAAGGGCCGCGCGGAGGCCCGCATCGCCGTACCCCAAGGCGTTGACGGCAATGCCGCTCGTGAAGTCGAGGTAGCGGCGCCCCGTTTCATCGATCACCTCCGCGCCTTCCCCGTCGACAATCGTGATCGGCGCCCGCGCATAGGTGCCAAGCAAGGCGGCGTAGGGCGCACGCTCGTAGTTGCCGGGCGGCTGCGCTGGCCACGCCCGCTCCTGCGAGTCGCCATCGCTCGTCCCGGCGCGCGAGGACTCGAGGACGGGGAGCGCGACGCTCGTCGTCATGCGGCCGCTCCATGTGCGGCATGGTCCGTCCCGGCAAGTGCGTCACGCTGCCGCACGACAAGTGTGCCGCTGTCGATTCCGGTGAGCACGTCGAGCGTGCCGATTCGGACCTGAGTCACGCCACCCTCCAGGGCCGCGAGCGCTGCGCGCACCTTGGCAACCATGCCGCCGGCGATCTCCCCTCGCACAATGGCTCGCTCGGCGGTGCTCGGTGTCATCTCCGCTACGTGCTCACCGCCAATGCGTACGCCTGCGACATCCGAGACGAACAGCAGCTCCGATGCGCCGATCGCGAGCGCGATGGCAGTCGCGGCGTCGTCGCCATTGATGTTGAGGGCCGACACTGCCGCGTCTGAGAGGCCAATCAGCCACTCGGCGTTGGGCTCGACGGCTCGCGCCCCGGCGATAGGCGCGATCACCGGGAGGTAGCCGGCCAGCACAAGCATGATCAGGAGCGAGGTGTCGACGCTCCGGATGGTGCCGACCGCACCCAACTCACCACCCGCGAGGACGTCCGCCGTCAGAAGCGGACCGTCCTCACCCGAGAGACCCAGCGCGCGGACGCCGACCTGGGTCAGCATGGCAACAAGCCGCTTGTTCGCGAGACCCGACAACGCCATCCGCAAGCGATCGATGTCGTCTGCGCGCGTGACACGCCGCCCCCCAATGAACGTGGGCTCGATGCCGGCGGCTCGCTGGAGCGCCGTGACCTCGTCGCCGCCACCGTGCACCACACAGCAGACGGCGCTACGGGTCGTGGCCGCGGCGGCACGCCATCGCACCCAATACGCAGAGAGCGCCGCGGCGAGCCGCGGGTCCTGCTGTGCGCGCCCACCCACTTTGATGACCGTGCCCGCCGTCGCACGCGTCATGCCGGCAGCCCCACCGACTCCTCGAGACCGAGAAGCACGTTGGCGTTCTGCAAGGCCTGCCCGGCCGCGCCCTTGAGCAGGTTGTCAATCGCAGCGGTGATGATGAGAGTCGGCTGCCGCACACTGGCTGCCGGCGCTACCGAAATCCGCGCGGTGTTGCGATGCACGACGTCACGTAAACAGGGCGGTTCGGCAGCCACCTCGACAAACCGTTCGCACCGGTAGTGCGAGCACCAGAGCCCGAGCGGGTCGGCAACGGCTTCCTGCAATGGCACCGTGATCGTGGCCAGAATCCCGCGCGCGACCGGCAGGAGGTGAGGCGTGAAGATCAGATCGACGTCCGCGCCGAATCGCGCGCAGATCGCGCGCATCTCTGCGAGATGCCGATGCTCGTTGCCAACGGCGTACGCCCGAAAGTTCTCGGTGACCTCCGCGAACAGCAGATCGCGCCGCGGGCTATCGCCCGCGCCCGTGACGCCGCTCGCTGCGCTGATTGCGACCGTTGCGCCCGGCGCAATGAGCCCCCGCTGCAACAGCGGCAGCAGCGCGAGGAGCACCGCGGTGGCATAGCAGCCTGGATTGGCGACGACGTCGGCATCCCGCACTTCCGCGCGCGCGAGCTCGGTGAGCCCGTAGGTCGCGCGGGCGCGCAAGTCGTCGGAGACCGGCGATGGTGACTCATGGGCGATCGCACCCGCCCCTGGCCGCAGATCCGCGGAGAGGTCGACCACTCGCGCGCCTGCGGCTTGCGCGCGCGCCACCCAAGGCGCCGATGCACCATGCGGCAACGCGCTGAAGACGAGCGCCGCATCGCCCAATGGCGCATCCTCGATCCCGATGAACTGAATCATCCGATTCTCGATGCGCGCAGACTCTCCCCGCCGTTCCCCGGCCGCGGCCCACGCCAGCTCCAACTGGTCGTGCGCAAGCGCAAGCGCACACAGGGTGCGCCCCGCGTACCCACTGGCCCCCAATACGCCGACAGGGATTTTATGCATTGGGAATGCATAATATTGCGCACCCCCTGCGTCAAGCGTTTTTGGCGGTTTTTGACACCGTTTTTTGAACCGAGCGGGCAGAGGGTGGACGCGGGCGCTCGCGCGCCCCCCGCTGCCCCAAAAACCCGACCGTTAGCCCTATCTGGCACCGGCAGCGTACGCCTGTAGCTTCTGTCCGCATGGCGGGGAAACGCGAGCGACATGCGGTCATACTCGAGCTCATCGACGGACGTCCAGTCGCGACGCAGGAGGACCTGCGCCGGCTCCTGCGACAGCGCGGCCTGGAAGTCACTCAGTCGACGCTCTCGCGCGACGTCCACGAGCTGCGGCTCGCGCGCGTGCCCACGGGCGACGGCGTCCGCTATGCGCGCGCCGAAAGCGGTGGCGGCCCCGTCAATGGCGGCCAGCCGTCGCTGGAAACCCTCGTCCCACAACTTGTCACCTCCCTCAATGGCGTCTCCGAGCTGCTCGTCGTACGCACTCCGCCGGGCAGCGCGCAGACGATCGCGCGCGCCATCGACGGCGAGCACCTGGGCGACATTGTCGGCACGATCGCCGGCGACGACACCATCCTCATCGTGTGCCGCTCCGTGGCCGCCCGCGAACGGCTGGGTCGGCGCGTAGCCGGCCTGATGAATGAGGGGGCGTGACTGCGCTGGACTCGACGCGTCGTTGTCGACTTTCTACTTCCTCCGCTTTTACTCTCTCGGGCGCTTTAGCGCCCGCTGCGCCCGTCCCATTGACCGCCCGGTTTCCACCCGTTTATTTATGCATTCATAACGCATAACTATCCGTGGAGTTGCCATGTCCGTCAGTCATCCGCCTTCCCGCGAGATCTCGACCATCGTGCTCGCCTACTCGGGCGGCCTCGATACATCTGTCATCGTGCCATGGCTCAAGGAGCACTATCCAGGAGCCCGCGTCATTTGCGTCGCCGCAGACATCGGGCAGGGAGATGAGCTCACGGGCGTTCGAGCCAAGGCCATCGCCTCAGGCGCCGATGAGTGCCTTGTCGAGGATCTGAGACGCGAGTTCGTCGAGGACTACATCTGGCCCACACTGCGTGCTGGCGCCGTGTACGGACGGAAATACCTCCTTGGTACGGCGATGGCACGCCCGCTGATCGCGCGCCGGCAGGTCGCGGTGGCACGGCAGGTCGGGGCCGATGCGCTCGCGCACGGATGCACCGGGAAGGGGAACGATCAGGTGCGGTTCGAGCTCACCTATGCGGCGTTCGCGCCGGAGCTGACGATCATCGCGCCGTGGCGGGAGTGGGACATCCGAAGCCGGGAAGACGCGCTCGCCTATGCAGCAGGGCACCGCGTCCCCGTGACCGCGACGATCGAGAAGATTTATTCCCGCGATCGCAATTTGTGGCACCTCTCGCACGAAGGCGGTGGACTCGAGGACCCGAATTGGGCGCCGACTGAGGACGTGTTTCAATTGACCACGTCGCCCGAGCTCGCTCCTGACGAGCCGGAGCGCGTCACGATCGCGTTCGAGCAGGGGACTCCCACAGCGGTGAACGGGACGGCGCTCGACCCGGTGACGCTCGTAGCGACGCTCAATCAGATCGGTGGACGGCACGGCGTGGGACGCGTCGACCTGGTCGAGGATCGTCTCGTCGGGATGAAGTCGCGCGGAGTGTACGAGACGCCGGGCGGGACGTTGCTGTATACGGCGCACAGTGAGCTCGAGCAGCTCACGCTCGACCGGCGGACGCTCGCGGCCAAGGACTTGATTGCGACGCGCTACGCGGAGCTCGTGTATGAAGGCCGGTGGTGGACGACTGAACGCGAGGCGTACGACGCGCTGGTCAATGTCACGCAACGCAATGTGACGGGGACGATCACGCTATCGATGTACAAGGGGAGTGTGGCCGTCGCTGGTCGGACAAGTCCTTGCCCGCTCTATGATGAGCGCTTCGTCACGTTCGGCGCTGACGACGTGTATCAGCAGGCCGACGCGGCCGGATTCATTCGACTGTTCGGTCTCTCGCACCGCGTGGCGGCGCTCAAGTCACGTGAGCGCGCCGAGCAGGATGCAGCGCGAACGGGACCCGCGCCGAACGGCGAGCACGCCAACGGCCGGCCGGCGCTCGCGGAAGCACTTGCCGCAGCCGCGGCAGGCGATCCGGTGGGGGTCGCATGAGCTCCGGGGACGGCCCGCCGACCGCCGCCGAGATCCCGGCGTCGCCGGCACGAGCGCGCGCGCACCGGCTGTGGGGTGGTCGCTTCGCGAACGCGAGTGCCCCCGCGCTCGAAGCGTTGAACCGCTCGATCGGGACCGATTTCCGACTGTGGCCATTCGACGTCCGGCTCTCGAAAGCCTGGGCCGTCGCGCTGTGGGACGCGGGCGTACTGACGTTGGCGGAAAGCCAGCGGCTCGAGGCCGGCCTGGAAGCGGTTGGAGAGCGCCTCGATGCAGGTGCGAGTGCCGAGCCGAGCGATGAGGATGTGCACACGATGATCGATCGCATGCTCACCGACGTAGTCGGCGAGCTCGCGGCGAGGCTGCACACGGGCCGGAGCCGAAACGACCAGGTCGCGACCGCTACGCGACTCTGGTGCGCCGATGTGGTTGGCTTGCTCAATGCCGGCGTGCGCACCCTGCAACAAGCGTTGCTCGATCGCGCTGCGGAGCTCGAAGACGCGCTCATGCCCGCGTACACGCATCTCCAGCGCGCGCAACCAGTCTCGGTCGCGCACTGGCTACTGGGCCACTTCTGGCCACTCGAGCGAGATCGCGCGCGCTTGAGCGCCGCCGGCCGATCGGCGCTCGCGGCACTCCCGCTCGGGAGCGGCGCTGTCGCGGGATCGGCATATCCGATCTCGCGTGTCCTCCTGAAGGAGAGCCTGGGATTCTCCGGACTGTCCGCCAACAGCGTGGACGCCGTGAGCGATCGCGACTTCGTCGCGGAGCTGTTGTTCGCCGCGACGCTGCTCGCCACGCACCTGTCGCGGCTCGCCGAGGACTTCATCCTGTTTGGAACCGCCGAATTCGGCTTTGTCCGGTTTGGAGAGGCGTTCACCACCGGATCCAGCATGATGCCGCAGAAGCGGAATCCGGATGTGCTGGAGCTCACGCGTGCCTCGGGTGGGCGAGCGCTGGGCGATCTGACGACTCTCCTCGTCACGCTCAAGGGACTCCCTTCGGGCTACAACAAGGATCTTCAGGAAGACAAGCGGGCATTGTTCGACGCGGTCGACACACTGCAGCTCGTCCTCCCCGCCGTCGCCGGGGCGATCGGCGAAATGACGTTCCTCCCTGCACGCATGCAGGAAGCCCTCGACGGCGGCCTCATGGCAACGGACGTCGCGGATTACCTCGTGCGAAAGGGCGTCACCTTCCGCGACGCTCACGCCGCCGTGGGGGCACTGGTCCGTGCGGCCGAATCGGCGGGAGTCGAGTTGCATGAGTTGCCGCTGGACATGTTCACCGCGGCCCATGCGGCCTTCCGGGCCGACGTGGTCGATGCGCTGTCGCCGGAGCGATCGGTCGAACGGCGCAATGTCGACGGCGGCACTGGTCCCGACGCGGTTCGCCGTCAGCTCGAAGCAGCCCACGCCGCCCTCGCACCCCCGCGTGAGACGCCGCGCGGCAACGAGTGGGTGGTGGCAGTGGGGTGAAGGGCTAGACGTTCAACAGCTAGACGTTCGACGTCTAGCCCTTTACTCCGTCGAGCGCACCACCGCCGAACCGTCCTTCATCACCACGCCGGCGATGGCCTCGACGCATACGTCAATTGGTATCGTGCTGGTGTTGAGCTGCAGATCGTACAGCAACGGGTCACGCAGATCGACGTGGTAGTGGCGCCGCACGTATGCGCGCCGCACCTCGTCCATACGCCGCGCGACTTGCGCTGCGGCGACCCGATCGCAGGTCTCTCGGCGACAGATCCGGTCGACCCGCTGATCCATCGAGGCGACGAGCCGCACGTGCAGCGTGCCCGGCCGGTGTCTGAACAGACACTGTGCCCCGTGACCCACCACGATGAGCGGCGGCGACTGCGCAGCCGCCAAAATGGCCGCGCGAGCGGCCTCGGCGACTGCGTCGGGGTGGACAATCGTGTTGCTGTCCACATCGATGTGTTGCTCCGGCGGCGTCATTAAGAGGGCCGACGCGACCAGCCGAGCGAGCCAGTTTGTCGTGCGCTCATCGAGGGGCTCGACGTGTCTCGGATCGAGGCGCAGGCGGGTCGCGACCGCCTTGACCAGCTCGCGATCCAGAACCGGCCACTGGAGTCTGGTGCCCAGCGCACGCGCGAGATCGCTCCCGCCGGCACCGAATTCCCGCGAAACGGTGACGAGATCGATCGATTCGCCCCGTGGCTTGTTCCACTCCCCGCTGGGGGTGGCTGACGGCTCCACTTGAGCGGGATAGGTCCCGGTGTCCTGGAATTGCCCCTGCGTGACCCATTCGTCGGACATGAGATCCTCCGTTCCACCCCGTCAGCCGTCGCTGAACGCCGTCCTCACCGATGGCCCAAGTCCCGCCGATCCGATGGCCGCGTGTCCGGGTCGGCGTCGCCCAGCTCGAGATTCCGCGCGGTCGACTCGAGAAAGTCGCGAGCGACCTCGTCGCGCGCGGACGGCGAATCGAATGGACGAAAGACGGCACCGCCGCACCGTGGACAGACGAGGCGACCGGTCTCGCCACCCCGTGAGTACAGCTCGTTTCCGCAGGTCATACAGACCCACGTCGTCAGATCGCCGTCCGGTTCGCCCCCCGCTGCCATTTCCGACTCCTATATCGGTGCTGCCCGGGAGAGCCGCAAGACGTGTGCTGGACCCGCCGACGGCGGGGTCGGGGATCAGAGGTCAGGGGTCAGGGATCAGGGATCAGGGGCCAGTCAGGGACAAATCGTAAGGCCGACCGCGCGCACGGCGGCCGGCTCTGGACCGGTAGGGGCGACGCATGGCCGTCGCCCGTTGTCGTCGCGGCGGTTAATGTCGTTCCCTGACCCCTGACCCCTGACCCCTGACCCCGCAGTTTTCTTCCCATGCACCGCTTCGCCTGGGCAACAGACGTCCACTTCGAGTTCACGACGGTGGACGTCGTCGCCGCTTTCTGCGAACGCATCATTGCGCTGGCACCGGACGGCCTGCTGCTGACCGGCGACATTGCGCAGGCCACGAGCGTCGAGCGATACCTGCGGGCGCTTGATCGGGTGCTGCCGATGCCCATCTACTTCGTGCTCGGCAACCACGACTTCTACCACGGCAGCATTGCCGACGTGCGCGCCGCGGTCGAGGCGCTCGTCACTGAGTCCCCTCACCTCATCTGGATGTCCCGAACGGGCCCGGTCTCGATCACGGCCGACACGGCACTCATCGGCCACGATGGGTGGGCCGACGCGCGCTGCGGCGACTACGCGTCCTCACGCGTGCTGCTCAACGACTATCGTCTGATTCGGGAGCTCACGGGCCTCACCACGGATGAGAGACGCGCCGCGCTGGAGCGCTTGGGTGACGAGGCCGCCACACACTTTGCTCGTGTGCTCCCCGACGCCCTGGCCGGCCACCGCCACGTCATTGCGCTCACGCACGTCCCCCCGTTCCCTGAAGCCAGTTGGTACCAGGGCCGCATCGCCGACCCCAGTTGGTTGCCGCACTTTTGCGCAGCCGCCGTCGGTGAGGTCTTCGTGCGCGTGATGGACGCTCATCCGGACCAAGACCTCTTGGTGCTCTGTGGCCACACGCACACCGGCGGCCCAGTCCAGGTCCGGCCCAACCTACGCGTCCTCGTGGGCTCGGCCGCCTACGGCCGCCCGGAAATACAGGAAGTGGTGGAGGTGAAATAGATGTTCGACGTTCGACGTTCGACGTTCGAAGACAAACTTCGAGGCCAGCTACTGTGCGTCCGGCTGGCCTCGAGCTTTGGCGTCGAACGTCGAACGTCCAGCCGTCCCTATGCTGCTACTCCCTGTCGCTGGCGACTCGCTCGTACCAACCAGCCAAGCAGCAACCCCACAATCACGACCGGTAGCACGACCCAGATCGCAAGCTTGATGGCGACCGTGAGAGCGATCACCAGGACCAGGCCGAGAACAGCCAGTACGGCTATGAAGGGGATGCTGAGCACCGCGACGACGATGAGGGGAATGGCCAGCACCGCACCCAGCACGATTGCACCCGCAATGAAGAGCGGGATGCCGAACAGGGCGAGCACCAACGCGATTGGCGCGAGGACGATCGCGCCGATAACGCCGAGAATAGCGCCTTTGACGAGGGGAGCCATGTGCGTCTCCTGACACGGGGGGCCGGGTGCCACTGTGCAGCCCGCGTACCCACGGTCAACTACGGAGTCGGCAGTTTCAGGGTTTCGCCGGGGTCGTTGGATAGATGGCAAGCCCGAGTAGTGGACCAAGGTATGCGCTCCTGATGTTCCGCGGAAAGACCGCGGCCGGCAAGCGCGTCTCTTGCGGGCTGCGGCCGTGTGCGCCAACCGCGGCTGAGTGGGCGAGGGGCAGGGCTGGGTCGACCTGGTGGTCGTAACACGGCGCGTGTCCGCGCCAGGACGCGGGTTTCAATGAGCGGTCATTCGTTGGTTGAGCCCGGTGCGCCCCGCGGTCCACGAGAGCGACGGCTGAGTGTTCTGCGATCCGCAGGGTTCGAGCTCGCGGGGGTTGCAGCGATTCTGACGGTCGTTGCTGCGACGGTCGGACTGGGGGCGTTCGCCCCGACAGCCACGCATCGGCCGATAGTGAGCGCTGGGCCGATGCACGTTTTCGCCCGGATCGATACCGATACGTCGCGACACGCTCCTCGGACGGCTACCCACACGAAGCCGGGAGGAGTCCACGTCTCGCAGGACTCCTTGGCCAAGCAACGTGATCCTGCGGCGCACGCCCCCCCGACTCGCGCAGACTCCGCCAAGCCACACGGCACACCGACCCCACCACCGCCCTCTGCCGTGGTCCCGTAACGCGGCTGGCCGGAGCCGCCATTGCGCGGCAGGGCGCAAGTTGCTCAGTTGGAGGGATGGGAGTACAGGCGCCTAGCTCCATCGGGAGACCGGCTATAGCGGCGCTCGCGCACCGACGCGTTACGCTGATCCGGAGGGGGCTCGCGTGTTGTGGGCTGGCCGTGTGCGGCCTCGCGCCGTTGGCCCGCGCGCAGCAGGGCGCTGCCGGCGCATCGCCGAGTCCAGCGGGACCAGCCGACAGCGTCACAATTGCAGGCGATGTGGTCGCGGCCGAGGGCGGAGAGCCGCTCGCGTACGCGACGGTGATCGTGGAGCCGGGGGGCCGAAAACGGTTCGCCAATGCGGGAGGCGCGTTTGTCGTTGGCCCGTTGTCGCCGGGCTCCTACAGGCTTCGGGTGCGGCAGATCGGTTTTGGACCGCGGGACACGGTGCTGATCATTTCGCCCCGGACTCCCATGAAGCGTTTGCGCATCGCCCTGGCGGTGGTGGCGCTGCGCCTGCCGGCTGTGACGGTCGAAGCTGAGCGATCGACCAAGTGCCTGGCCCCCGGGATCCCCGATTCGTCCATCGACCCGCGGCTCGCGGCGTTGTTCGCCGAGCTGCAAAAGAACGTCGACCGCTATCGTCTGTTGATCGACGAGTACCCCTTCGCGTTCACCCGCGAAGAATGGCAAGTGAGTCGCAACGGTGCGGGCTATGAAGAAACCGTGGCGCTCGACACCGTGCGATACGAAGTTCAAGAGATGGAGGGACGGCCATATAAGGTCGGCGCGGTCGTCATCTGGGAGGCATCGCCACGCGGCGGTTCGCAGCAGTACATGCCCCTCCCGACCTTCGGCTATCTGGGCGACTCCACGTTCCAGCGCCAGCACTGCTTCCAATACGTGGGCGAAGATACGACAACCGACATCCCGACGATCCGCCTGGACTTTCGGCCGGCGGCGTCGATTCGCACCCCCGATCTCGAGGGATCCGTCTATCTCGACGAAGATCGATACGTCGTTCGCCGGGCTGTGTTCCGGCTCACCGAGCCGGACCGGGTGGTGCCGCCGATCTCCGAGCTCAGTGTCACCATGACGTTTCGCGAGATCCTGCCGCTCGTCCCGGTGTTCGACGAAGTTCGCTACCGCCGGCCGATATACAAGGACGGTCGGGCCGCGGTGTTGGAGGTCGATCGCCTCCTGCAGTACAAGTTCGAGCGTGGCGCCCCCGGCGCTGCCTGGAAGGGCTGAGCACAAGCCACCCTGCCGCTCGCGCTCCGTCGAGGTCGCTTCAGCGTCCTCGATGGCGGGCAGTGCGCTCGCCGACGAGCTCGTTTACGACGCGCTCGACGTCCTCGCGACGACGGTAGGCCCAATACTCGGGTCCGGCTAGCTCTTCGGGCCAACACTCGATGGCCGCGTCGCCGCACCACGCCCCGCCGTCCTCCGACGGCTCCCAGCCGCCGGGCTTTGTGCCGCTGTCATAGTCCGCCACAGTACACGCTCCCGCTCGTTGGTCCCCATTTCCGAGACGACTGCTTGATCGGGAGGGAACACGGTGCACCCGAGAGAAAAAGCAATCGACGGGCCGGTCCGTTGCTGAGCGCCCGTCCCCTGCCCTACCGCCCTGAACAATAAACGCCCCGGGGCAGGGAAGGGGCCCTTTCCCCCGCCCCAAGCCGCATTGTAACACGCTGTTATACAACGCTTTATATCAATCTCGGCCCTTGACAGGTTGATATAACAATTTATATGTTGGGCGCGTTGGCCTTCCCTGCCCTGTCCGTGATCGGTGGGCGTCGCTCGACGGCCGCCGGCGCCCGCAGCGATCCACCCAGGGCGATCACCCACGCCTTCGATGGAGGCCCGGATGACACACTCGGCTGCTCCCTGCGCCGCCGCCTCGAGAAGGCCGCTGGTCGGGACCGTGTACCTGCTCCACTTCAGCCGACCGTACTACCACGCTCGCCACTACATCGGCTTCAGTACGAGGCTCGAGGCTCGGATCCGCGAGCACCGGCGCGGACAAGGCTCGCCGTTGGTCGCGGCTGTCGTGGAGAGCGGGCTCGAGATCTTCATCGCGCGCCGCTGGGAACGGGTCACGCGGGCGTTCGAACGACGATTGCACGTGATGCACGAACCGCACGGTATCACACACGGCTGCCCGATCTGCCTGGGGCCGCGAGTCTACAGACGCTGGCAGCCGCGCCGCGATCCCGCGACCGGGATCGGTGTCTGATGCTCGCCCTCCTAGCCCTGCGAGCGTCCATACGTCCGGTCGCCTGGCTCCTGCTCGTGACTGCGCCAATCGTCGCAATAGCGCGGCTCGTCCTGCGCGCCGCCGGTGGCCATCCAACCGAACGGACCACCGTCGCCCTCAATCTGGCGATCGGCGCCGCGGCGCTCATCGCCGGGATCGCGTGGCTCGCGCAGCGCCTCGTCTGGTCCGATCGGCGGACGGCTCGGCTCCCGCCCTCGACGACGCACGGGAGCGCACAGTGGGGAACGCCCCCCACCGCAATCCGCGGGAACGACGCCGGTCTCCTGATCGGCCGGCGCGGCCCGGGCAACGGCCGACTGCTCCGCTATGCCGGCGACGCCCACCTGCTCACCCTCGCGCCGACCGGCGCCGGCAAGGGCGTCGGCTGCGTAATCCCCAACCTGCTGACCTACCCGGGACCCGTGCTCGTCACCGACCCCAAGGGCGAGAACTTTGCCGTCACCGCGCAGCGCCGGAGAGCGCTTGGCCACCGTGTCCTGGCGCTCGACCCGTACGCGCTCGTCGGTGGCAGCGACTCGTTCAATCCCATGGATGGACTCGATCCGAATGGACCGACCGCCGTCGATGACGCGTCGGCCCTGGCCGAGCTCATCATGGTCCGCGAGCCGCACGAGTCGGGAGACAGCGTCTTCTGGTCCGAGGAGGCCAAGGCCCTGCTAACCGGACTCATTCTGCACGCGGCCGCGGATGCGGCGCCCGAACGCCGCACGCTGAGCACCGTGTGGGAGTATCTCTCCCTCCCGCCGCGCGCCATGACTCAGCTCTGGACATCCATGGGTCACAGCACCGCCGCGCAGGGAGCGATTGCCCGCTCGGCCGCACGCGTCCGGCAGAAGGGCGACCGGGTGCGGTCCGGGATCCTGGCGCAGGCGCAGAGTCAGGCACACTTCCTCGACAGCCGTCACATCGCGCGCTCGCTCGAGCGATCGACGTTCGCATTTCGCGACTTCACGACCTCGCCGCTCTCGCTCTACCTCGTCCTGCCACCCGATCGCATCGATACCTGCCGGCGATGGATGCGTCTCCTCGTCGGGTGCGCGTTGCATGCGGTCATCCGCTCCGGTGCACGACGAGTCGCCCCCAGCGAACGCGTGCTCTTCCTGCTGGACGAGTTTCCGGCGCTCGGGCCGATGCCACCCCTCGAACGTGCGGTTGCGTTGGCCCGTGGCTACGGCGTCACCTGTTGGCTGCTCGCGCAGGACCTCTCGCAACTGCGCGCGCTGTATCCCGCGACCTGGTCCACCTTCGTCGCGAACGCCGGCATCGTGCAAGCATTCGGCACGAACGATCTCGAGACCGCACGCTACCTCTCCGACATGCTCGGCCCCGCCACGGTGCAGACAACAACCACATCCCGCTCGCGCGGCGAATCGAGAGGATTCTTCGGCCGTGCCGACTGCCGCGACAGTTGGACCACGAGCGAACGCGCCCGAGCGCTCCTCTCACCCGACGAAGTGCGACGCCTCGACCCCAGAATGGCACTCGTTCTCATGCCCGGCGCCGATCCGATGTGCGTGAGGAGATTGAATTATCTGGAGGACTAGACGTTCGACGTTCGACGTTCGACGTTCGACGTTCGACGTTCGACGTTCGAAAGAAACCTCGGGGCCAGCTGCGGTGCACCTCGCCAGGCCCGAGGTTTGTCTTCGAACGTCGAACGTCGAACGTCCTACTTCTATCCCCCCACAGAGAAACTGTATTTCAACTCCGCGATTCCCTTGACGGCACATCCGCGAATCGATGCGGCACGATAGGACGTCGCTTCCAATCGATTGATCGCGGCGCGTGCGAACTCGCGATAGTGCGCTTCGACCAGCCGAACGGTCGCCAGCATCGGGTGTCCGCCTTCGTCGATCACGACCTGCAGCACGACGTCTTCCTGATGGAGGGTGCCCTGCACCCCTGACGGCGGCGGCGACGCGGTGGCGTCGCTCGCCACGGGTTGCGCGCGGTGCCCGTCCTGCCATTGCGGGACGCGCACGACGAGCAGCGGCGTCCACAGAGGCACCTGGGGACGCATCGAGAGGATCGTTACGTAGAACTTCACCGGGGCACCGGGGCTCTCAGGATCCCACAAGGGACCGATCAGGTGCAACGAATCGGCTCGGCCAGGCGCATCGGCCAGCGCACGATCGATCGCCGGCGAGAGCGACGAGGTGACCACGCGGCCGACGATCGGTCCAGTGCCGCCAAGCGTGAACTCGACTTCGGCGCTGACTGCGGGCCTGAGCCCCGGCGGGAGTCCGACCAGTCCCACGTCGGTCACTGCCCCACGACCAGGTCCCACGAATACCGGCAACACCATCGGGTGCGGCATGATGAAGGATTGCCGCAGTGCGTCCAACACTCGCTCGACGTACTGTGGCGGCAGCGGCCGCGCATGCACCGGCGCCACGATCGTCATGTACAGTGTGTCGGTGGCGGAGTCGCGCGGCGTTGGCAGCGAGTCGCACGGGAGCGGTCGAAACGAGAACGCGGCCGGCGCAGGATTCGACACCGGAGTCGCTGCAGGTGTCGTGCATGCAACGAGACCGCCGAGACCACTCAGGATCAGAACGACGCAGGCGGATCGCACTGATCCACCCGATGACGACCACATGCAATGTCCCCTGGAGAAACGGCGGTCAAGCATGCGCGCTGTACTGATCGCGAGCAAGAGCCAAAACCCGTGAACGGATGACGCGTTCGGCTGGCTACGCAACAAAGGCGAGCGACAACGACGCTCGCCTGGTCCCCTTCGCGAATGTCAGAAGAACACCTGCGGGATGTCACCGTCCATGCAGACATGTAGGCCGGCCTTCAGGCCGCCCACCGTGGTCCATGCGGGCCGTTCGGCCGTCACCGTCCATGCGCGTCGTTCGGCCGTCATCGTCGAAACCCAGACAGCACCGAATGGCAAGGGCGGCCAGTTCGGCGCTGGCTCGCCGCGTACGGCTAGAGGAATCCCGCGAGCACGAGCCCGCGAGAACGCGCACGCTCGCTCACCTGACTTGCCATTCGGCCCCGATGTGACGGACGCACCTCGCTGACCCCGCGTCCTGCTGCATTTCAGGTCGTTGTCGTGCTGGCTCCCCTTTCACTGACACCTGAGCACACGTTTCGGTTTCTCCGGCACCCGCCGTCTAATACTCCCGGCTCGACCGAAGCGCTCATTGTCCAGGTGGTCGGCCCCCGCCGGGCCCGCCACGACCACCGCGGCCCTGTTGAGGCGTGCGGATGCTGTCGGGCAGCTTGGCCCACTGGTCTGGTGTCAGTTCCTGCTGCGCCTCGTCGAGCGCATGTCGCATCACATCTCGTACCACGCCGAATTGACGCCGCATGATGCCGAACATGGTCGTCGCGTCGATGTTCGCGCCGAGTTTCTTGAGTTCCGTCCTGGCACTCGCGGCGACCGAGTCGACACGCGTGCGGAACACCTGCGACGAGCCCTGCAGCTTCGTCAACTGATCGCTCGTCAGCGCCAGCGAATCCTTCAGCGCAATGATCTGATCGAATGGGTTGGGCAGTCGCGAGGTGAACCGGTCGACGATCTGATCGGAGAGATCCTGGCGGCTAGCGTTCTGAGCGCCACCCGCGCCACCCGCGCCGCCCGGACCGCCGGGGCCGCCTCCGCCACCACGGCCGCCACCGAAGAACCCGCGCAATTGCTGCACGGCATCCGGCGGGCCGACGTTGAGCCGGCCGCCGAGCACGAACAGGAACGGTTGACCATACGCCTGGAGCGCTCCGGGCCGTCCGAAGTGCGTGTTCACTGCGTAGGTGTACTCGGCAGTCGCAGAGTTGAATCCGGTCACCGTGAGCAGCGTTCGGTCCGGCGCGAACGGCTGACCCCAGCCCTCGAGATGGTTCGGCCCGTGGAAGAGCAGGTCGAGACCGGTCAGCGTGTTGACCACCTGAATCTGGATCGTGAGACGACGATCGAGACCCAGCGTGGCCGGCCGGATGTTGATCTGCCAGTTGAGCGACGTGGACCACGGACCGAAGCAGCTGTTCCTGGTTGCAATCTGTCCGAGTTGTGATGAGAGGCAGTCGCGAATGCGCTCGGGTCCCGTCGTCAGCAGCGTGCGCATTGCCGCGGCGATCGCCGGATTGGTCGCGGCGCTGTACGGACTGAAGACGAACGCGCGATCATCGTTGGAGCCGTCACCATTGACGTCGCCGTTCACCATCGGCGTATAGGGCGCGCCCGATAGGAGCTGTGCCACGGCCGTGACTTCTACCAATGGGCTGAGTGGATACGTGATCGTCCCGACGAATTGGTGCTCTCGCTGCAGGTCGCTCGTGCCGAAAGGCACCACGTTGGGGTTCCCCGCCGTCGTTGGCGCCGAGAAACCGAAAACGGCGGACCCGCCAGCGAAGCTCGATTGGTCCCGTACACGGGAATAGGTGTACGCCAACGAGTAGAGCATGCCGCGATCGGTGAATCCGTTCACGCTGGCCGTGACTTGGCGCGTGTCCGACTGCAAGTTGGAATTGAGCGACAGCACCTGCCCGTACTGCTGGTACACCCGCGATGCACCGAACGCGGCCCCGCCCGTCGCCGGGTCGATCTCGCCCGGCAACGCGTAGACGGGCCGGTTGATCTCGTTCGCCAGACGGAACTTGGGAACGGTGTCGAGATTGAGATCGCTCACACCAAAGAGTGAAACGCCGCGCGCGTAGGTTCCGTCGACGGAGACCGTGAGGCGCTGGAAGAGCCGGCGCTGCACGCCAAGCGATCCCCGCCACGCACGCGGTGCCTCGAAATCCGGCGCGAAGGTCGTGACCGCGTTGCGGGCGCCAATCCCCAAGGTGTCGGCTGGGAAGGCTCCGCCATTGCACGTCGACGGAGGATCCGCGCTGCCATCGTAGAAGCCACTCCAATTCGGCAGCGGGACCTGCGGCCCTACGCATACGAGTTGCGTTTCCGCGGCCCCGTTCTGCGACTGTAGCGAGGAGAAAAGCGATTGCGGCGTAGGCGCACGGAATTCGCCGAAGCCCCCGCGCACGACCATGAACGCCGGAGTGCGGCCTCCACCCCCGCCCCCTCGACCGCCGCCGCCACCGCCCCCACCGCCGCCCTGGCCAACGAACCAGGTGAACCCCACACGCGGGCTTGCATGCAGCTCAGACGGCCAGTCATTGGTGTTTCGATGAAACAGCGCATCGATCGCCGGGTTGAACGCGGGCGCGCCTCCGTACTCGGACCCTTCGAGCCGCGCGCCGTACGTGACCTGTAATGGCCCCGAACGCCAGGCGTCGCCCATGTAGGCGGCCGCATTGAGCGAGCGCGCGTTGGTGTTCTGGATGTTGAATTCCCGCGTGTAGGTCGCCGGCGAGTCAGCCAGGAATTGCCCGAAGGTGTTGTACGTGTAGACGCCTTCCTGATTGGGCGTGATCGTCTGGCCGAAGCGCGCGATGTTCACGAGTCCGCCCAGCTTGAGCCGATGCGATCCCTCGCCGGGAATGATCGAGAGTTCGTCCGTCGCCTCGACGTAGTCGTTGAAGGTGCTCTGGGGCAGCGCAGAGCTGCCGCCGAAAGTCAGCGACGATACGCCGTACCCCAGTTGCTCCGTCGCATCGCTGTCCGCGAGCTCGGGCACCATCGTCACGCGTCCGTTGGGCAGGCGCAGATATGGATCGAGACTCGTCTGCTGGTGCGTGATGTAGGTCCGCAGATCGTTGATCGTCGCATCGCCGAGATGGGACGTCAGCGCCAACATCAACCCGCCTGCCCCGGTCGCGTTGGCCGTGCCAGCGGTCGGGATCGAGAACACCGACACGCGGCTGCCGTCCTGTGCGGTCGCTCGGTAGTCACCCCGCAGCGTCAGTGTCTCGTCGTCCGAGATCAACCAGTCGAAGCGCTGGAACGCGACGACGTTGGTCACCCCACGGACACTCGGCACCGAGGCGTTGGTCAGCGGCAACCCAAGTTTATTGACCTGGTCCACGAAGGCAGCAGCCGTGTCCTGGGAGATGCCGAGGGGACCGAGCGTCGCCGGATTCGCATTGATCAGCGACACGAGGTTGTCGTATCGATGGTTGACCATCGCCGCCGTGAACGAGAACACGCGGTCGTGCACGATCGGGCCGCCCAATCCGCCGCTGAACTGAAACTGATTGCGCAGCTGGCCAAAGGTGGGCGGCCCCAGGGTACCAAAAGCGAAGTTGTCGTTGCGCAGAGTGAGCCCGAACGACCCCGCCACGTCATTCGTGCCGCCGCGTGTGGTGGTGGCGATCTGGCCACCGGTGAACTGGCCGCGCGACACGTCGTAGCTGTTCGTCACCACGCGAATATTCCGCACGGCTTCCGTGGGCACCGATGCGCCCGCGAAGCTCAAGCCATCGACCGTCGTCGCATTGAGCGACTGCCGTTGGCCCGCGACCGAGAACGCTGTCGTACTGGTGTCGGTCGCACCCAGGCCGACAACCCCCGGGGACAGCGTCGCCAGCGTGGCCAGATCGTTCCCATCGATTGGCAGCTTGTAGATCTGCGACGGCGTCAGCGTCATCCCGGTGCTGCCGGCGTTGGCCGGATCTGGTCCGGCTGCCCGACGACCGCTCGTCGTCACGGTCGCGAGCGTGTGCACCGCGCTCGAGAGCTGAATGTTCGCGACGAGTCGGTCCTCATCGGCCTGGCGCTGGATCACTGCCTCGGAGGGAGTGAAGCCGATCGCGCGGATCTGCACGCGATACTCACCACCACCATCCGGGAAGACGACGGTGTAGCGCCCGTCCGCGTTGGTGATGCGCGACCGACTGATGTGGGTATCGATCGACGTCACGATGACCTCCGCGCCGGCGATCGGTTGATTCCCCGGCGGCGGACCACTCACCTTGCCAGTGATGATGTCGGTGGTCGATCCGACCTGGGCGCGAGCCACTGCCGCTGGGAGCCAGACGGCAGCAGCCGCGACCCCCCACGCGCCTACCAGTATCCGAGCTCGAGTGAAGTGCATGCGGGAAGTATTACGGTTTCCCGCCGGTAGGTGTTGGGGGCGGGCGCTAAAGCGCCCGAGAGAGTAGCAGGGCAGAAAGTAGAAAGGAGACGAACCGCCTGGATCGAGAATCCCCAGGTTGCCGTCTACTTTCTACTTTCCGTGTTTCTACTTTCTCGGGCGCGCTGCGGCCGCCGCCCGAAACCCGCTCTTAGAAGGTTATTCCCACCGTCAGCGGAATGAACTGCGGATTGAACGCTGACTGGAACGCATAGTGGTAGCGGGACTCGACGAATAGGGAGAGTGACGAGATTCCGAATCGGAATCCGGCACCGCCGTTGAGACCAAAGGAATTGTTATGAATGTTGCCGCCGGCGCTGACGCTCGAGCTGTTGACCGAGACGTTGTAGCTGTCGTTGTAGTAGCCCATGCCGGCGATGAGATACGGTGTCACGCCTTTCCCCTGGACGATGTTCCACACGACGTTCGCGTTGATTGTCCACATCTGGAGCGTTCCGGCGGACACGCCCGGCGCGGAGTGCATCTGATTGAACATGCCATTGACGCGAAGGTTGACCGGCCAATCGGGCATCCCGATCCCGAGCGAGGCCAGCACGTTGTATCCGGTCTTGTAGGAGTTGCCGAGGGTACTCAGCGGCCAAGTCGCGCCGCCACCGGCGCTAAACGTGAGCTGAGCGTGCGCGGGCTTGAGCGGTAAGCTGACGCAGGCGGCAACCAACGCGGCGGCCTGCAATGTACGACGCATGGACATGGACGGTCTTCTCCGATGAGGTGGGGCTTATTGAGTCGCCCTCGGAGTAAAGCAAACGCCGTGCGCGGGCCGTGGCCGCTGCCCGACTCAGATGCCAAGCTTGGCTTTGGACCAGACGACGACGTTCACACAGTCGGGCTTGATTACGCCAGGCAGCGAGTGCGGCACCTGGCTCGGCAGATAAATCTCGATCGCGCCGATCTCGGTGGGGCGGATGTAAGTGTCCATGTCGCCCTCTTCCAGCTCGTCGTAAGGTGCGCCATTGATCACATAGGTCAGACATGGCCCGCAGTTTTCGCCAACCGTCATCTGCGGCTGGCCGCTCGCGCCAGGGGTGTAGCCGATACAGGAACCCGCCGCCCGTGCTGCCATGAGCGATGCGCGCCCTTGCTCGTTGTAGTCGATCAGAATGCCGGGGAAGGTGCCGAACAGGTCATGGAACTCGTTCGCTTTGTGCGAATCGATGACGTCCGCCGTCCAGAACGTCCCCATGCCCAATGCCTGCCGCCTGTCAAATCCGACACGCTTGAGACCCGAATCATACCGCGCCGTGATGACGACCGGCGGAAGAGCCACGACCGTGCGGCCATTGAACTGCACGTTGACATGCTGTGGGGCACGACTGGTCAGTTCCACGGGCATGGTCACGGGCTCGAACCCTAGTTGGCGCACGATCAGCATCCGTGTGCCGGAGGGGAGCCGTCGCAGCGTGAAATCTCCGCTCTGGCTCGTCACGGCCGAATCGGCGCCGCCGACCACGAACACGTGCGCGCCCGCGATGGGCTGAGTGCTCATTGGGTTCATGACGTGTCCCGTCAGCTCCGCCGAGCCCACCACGTACCGATGCGTGGGGTCCGCGCGGCGGACAGTCGTCGCCGGCGGCGCGGCGGAGCCAGTCGCTGCCGCCCCCGCCTGACTATCGGGCACGGTGGCCGTCGCAGCCAATGAGGCGATCGTAGGCGCCGCCAACGGAGCCATGTGCAGCGTGATCATCGTGATCAGATGATTCTGGATTCGCACCGGACGACTGACCTGCGATGCCACCGCCGCCGCGCCGCCATTGCGACGCACCGCATTCAAAGTGCCGTTGAGGTCCGTGGGCAGATAGCACAACCGGAACTGTCCGCCGAGACTGGTCGTCGCGCCGCGCGTGTGCCGATCGCGATGGAACCCGATTTGCTTGCCGACCTGGATCTCCACCCAATTGACGGAGACTTCGACGTTGGCGATCGGGCGGTCCGTGTCCGCATCGAGAACGCGTCCGATGATCTCCGCTGGACCTTGGGCGTCAGGGGTGTGTACGCCGGTGGGACGAACCACGTCGCGGCACGCCGATTCGGCCAGCACCGCCGCGGAGGGCGTCGCCAGCGTCACCAGCAGCGTATCGCCGGCGACGACGGTGAGCGGCCGAGATGCCACGCCGACCCCCAGCGAATCGAGCAGGGGATGAAACACGCCCAAGCGAATCGGGCCTGCGGCCACGGAGTCGAACCGGAAGTTGCCGTTGACGTCCGAGCGCGCCACACGAGTCGTCCCCTCGATCTGCACGTCGGCGTGCGCCAGCGGCGTGTTGTGCAGGCTGTCGATCACGACACCGATAACCGTTCCAAGCCGCGGCGCAGGCTGCTGCGCCGCGCCCCTACCAGGCCAGGCACCCGCGCACGCCAGCGCGAGCCCGGCGATCACCCAGGATCGAAGGTGATGACTTGGAGACGGCATGTGGGGAAAATACACGGTGACCACGACCGAGGTCCGTGCGTGCAGGGGCGGCGGCGGGCGGCCTTCAGGCCGCCCGCCCCGTTGTTACAGAATGTCGTTGTTCCCCGGCCCCTGATCCTGCCGTTGGACCGTCCCGCTTACCACCCAGGCAAGATGACGAATCCGTATTGATTCCCCACTCCTGGACGCTGGAACGGACGCGCGACGTAGAACTCGCCGACGATGTATCCCAGGATGTTGACGCGTGCGGCCACGCCTGCGCTGAACACCGGGATGTTGCGCTGGTCGTTCGGGTTCAACGTCAGCGCGACGTGACTCGTGCTCGACCACGCCAACCCGCCATCCAGGAAGGGCGCGATTTCAGTCGGCAGGTACGGGAAATTGATCAGGCCGAATTGCGGCACGCCCAGCAACGGGATTCGGACCTCGATGTTCGCAACCGCCATGCGACTGCCGAGCAGCCGGTTCAACAGCGGACACGAGCCGACGCCCGTGAACAGCGACGGACACTCATTAGCGTTGAACGTGGTGATGTCGTAACCGCGAATGAAATACGGATCGCCGATGTACACGGGAGAGAGGCGCGGATCTTCCGCATCCTTGCCCCAGCGCCCGTACTGATTGATGCGGAACGCCACCGTGAACGGGTTGGCGAAGAAGTAGCGACGATAGTCGACGTTCTCCGCTACGAAATTCAGCTGGCCAAAGTACGGGTCCACCTCGAGACGGTACCGCCCGCCCGCGATCGGCGAGGTAAAGCCGAAGTTCGAGTAGTCCACCACATAGGCCGCCGACGTCTGGAATAAGCTGAACCCCGGCGGGGTCGGTAACGGCACCTGCTGCCCGACGAAAAACACCGAACCGTTATTCTCCTCGATGTACTCGTCAGCCTTGAGCCCGTAGTGCAGATACGTGAATCCGCCGGAGAGCTCGAACCGGCGAGTCATCGAGAGTGGGTAGTAGCCGAACAGATTCAACTGCTCGTAGTACGTGTAGAGGTACTGCTCCTGCAGCAGCGTCGCATGGCTCTTCGTTCCGTTCGCGCTGACGAGGACCGTATCGAACGCGGCTGTCCCAAGCTGCAGGTACGGGAGGTGCGAAATCGCCACGCCATAGTTCCAGCGATGCGACTGGTTGATGTACACGGCCTGGCCACCGATATCCTGAATCTGCCCCGACGCCTGAATCGTCGCCGCGATGATGTGGTCCTCCAGCTCGTCGCCGAACTGGAATGCCACACCGCCCCCGGCGCCCGTTCCAAAGGGTCCGCCAAAGGCGACTCCCACACCCGCCGTAGCGATGCCATTGAGCTGGAACGCGGGGCGATAGGGTGACACCGCGAACTCGCGCTGCACCGGCAAGCCGAGCCGCGGGTTGCTGATACGCTCCGTAATCACATCGTGGACCGCCGGTGGCAGCATGCCCTGTGTCGACGAGGTATCGACAACCTGGTTGATTCCGGCTCCAGTGGCTTGGTTCGCCTCGAGCTCGTGGATGGAGTAGCTCTGCCCCGGTCCCTGGAACACGTCGAACACCATCCGCCCCGTCAGGCGTGAGACGGATAACGCAGGCGACTCGTACGTCAGCCCCGTGATCGCGGTCGCGACGCGGGTCACCCGTGTGATCGCGCCGGTCTGCAGGTTCGTACGATAGACGTCCGGGATCCCATCAGGGTCGGCAACGAAGAACAGCGACTGCCCATCAGGGCTGAACTGCGGGTTGATGTTCTTTGCGGACCCGCCAAAAAGCGGGAGCAGCCGCGTCGGATGATCGGGCGACGTCATGTCCATCAACGCGATTTGGAACGGCCGGAACTCCAGCAGGTCCATGTTCGTCGGCGCACCGCTGTCGGTCATGAACGCCAGCGTGTGGCCGTCCGGTGACCACGTGGGCATCAAATGCGCGTATCGATTGTGCTCGAACTGCTTCGTGGCCTTGGTCCGCAGGTCATACAGATAGAGGTCGCTCCATCCGCCCGACATGCCCGACACGGCCAGTTGGGCCCCGTCCGGGCTCCACGCGATCCCGAGCACCTGCCCGACACCCGGGATTCGAATGCGACGTTCGTCGAGGCCCTTGTCGACGTTGAAGATCTCCATCTCGACCCGGCCGTTCTCGAATGCTGGCACCGCGATGCGCTTGCTGTCAGGGGACCACGAGCCGGCCGAATTGGTCCAGGACAACACGTCGAAATGCGGGTTCGAGTTCGGGCTCGTGAGATGGTGCAGCACCTTGCCCGTCGCCGCATCAGCAACGAGCAGATCCTGGAAGGGAAGACCGCGGAACCGAATGAGGGCGATCTTGCTCCCGTCCGGACTCAACTCCGGCGCCAGGTCGAAAGTGTTCAAGGAGAGCTTCCCGAATGGCTGCCTGCCAAGGTCCTGCGGCAAGGTGCGAGTCTTCGCATCAGGAAGCAGTTGGGTCTTGATCGAAGCGATCCACAGCTTCGAGAGCGAGTCGGTCGTCATACCGAGCACCGCCCGCACCGCGGGCTCGAGCCCCGATCGAAGCGAGGCACGGTAGATCGTAGGGATGACGCTATCCCCGAACGTCCCTCCGATGAACGCCCACATTGCCTCGCCATACCGATAGGCGAAGTACTTGGGGCTGTTCAGCTTCTTGATCCGCGGGAGGTCGTTTCGCAGCGCGGCGTCCCGCAAGAACATCGTGGTATTGGGATCATGGCGTCCGAGTGACAGGTACTCCGCCATACCCTCGATCGACCACTGCGGGAGTCGCTCGACGTTGCTGAGCCCCCCGCGTTGGGCACCGGCCACGTCGAACTGGAACACGTGCACCAATTCGTGGCCCAGCACGTGGTTGTCGTCCCAATAGGCGCCGGTGAAGGGCATCAGTGCGCGGCTTCGAGACGGCTCGGTGACGCCGCCGACTTCCTCCGGCAAATACCCGACGACGTTGTTTTGCTGGAACGCGGGGTCGTCCGCGTACAGCACGATCGGCTTCTTGGTGAATGTGTCCCGCATCGCCAGCGAGTGCCGCACGTACCAGCGCTCTGCCATGCGGGCGGCATCCGCCACCGCCAGCGACTCGGCCGGATAGTAGTAGATGTCGAAGTGCTCCGTGTGCAGCGTCGACCACTTGAAGGTCTGATAATTGACCTTGTTCTGGCCGAAATACTGGGCGTCGGCCCGCCGGGCAGCGCCAACCATCATCACGGAGGCGAGCCCCAACAGGAGCGCAACGGACATCGATCTGGTTCGCACGGACTTCGATCCGAACATCACACCATCCTCTTCCTGACGCCGGGGATGACCTCCCCGGCCGGGTACAACTGCCTTCGAGGGCTCCAAATTATAGCTCGCGAACAGGGCGTCGCTAAGCTGACAGACCGATTGGCTGCGACGCGGCCGTACCGCGTTCCACCGGATGTCGGCCGTAGTGATACCGGCCCACCGATTCAATGAACGGGCGGGCGTCCCCTTTTAGGACAGAGCCCGAGATGGGACCTGGTAAGCGGCCTTCGTCACCTGCACCCGGGGCCTAGTCGCCCGTGCGTCCCGAATCCCCAGGCCGGCCTTTCGCTCGGCCTCTGTGGAGTCCCGAATCCGGTCCCCTATTGGTGGGCGAGCGCTGGCATGATCGACTGGACGGAGCTCAATCGCTCACCGAGCGCAGCCGGGACAACTTCGCATGCCGCCACCGCCGCCGGCCTCGCGTATCGGCGCAGCGCCTCGCGTGCAGGGGCGAGCACCAGGTCGCCCAACACGACTCCGAGCGAGCCAAGGACGATGAGTTGAGGATTGAGCACGTCGACCAGGGTCGCCATCCCTGATCCTAGCCAACGCGCTGACTCGGTGACTACTTCGACCGCGTCCGGGTCGCCGGCCAGTGCCGCATCGACCACCGTGCGGATCTCCGGGAGGGTCGGCCAACGCCCGGGGAACATGCGATGCGCGAGCAGCGTCAGCCCCCGCCCGGATGCGTAGTCCTCCCACCCACCCCCTGCACTTACGCGGGCATCGTCCGGCGGAGCGACACGTAGTGTCGCCAACTCGCCCGCTGTCTCACTCGCCCCGCGCAGGATTTTGCCCTGCACGATGATGCCCGCTCCCATCCCGGTGCCGTACACGAGGAAAACCATGTGCTCGAGTCCGGCCCGAATGCGCCCGGCCCCAAACCAGAACTCGGCCAACGCACCCGCCTTGGCGTCGTGGTCGAGATACACCGGCAGCCCCGGGAAGCGGGCCGTCATCATGTCTTTGAGCCTCAGATTGTGCCAGCCGGGGAGGTTGGGCGGATTGATGATCACCCCTTCGATCGCTCGGAGCGGTCCCGGCGAGACCATACTGATCGCCTTGGGCGTCCGACCGGCCGCTCGCGCCTTCTGAAGGGTTTCATTGATCAACGCGGCAAGGGCGGGAAAGGTGTCTGCAAACGGTCGCGTCCCTTCGGTTGGATGGGTCACTCGCTGCAACGTGTCTCCAGTAAATGTCGATTCCACGATCGCAGTCTTGGTCCCACCGATGTCGAGGCCGATGATGGTTTCCATGTGAGTTCGTTGGTTGCCCGCAGCAATCCTTCGTGGTGCTAGCAGTCCTAACCCGAGATGCTCGACCCCTCTGGCCCATGGCCGCGCATCACCGCAGTAACGAACGCGAGGAGAAGAAGAAGAATGACGACCCAGCCGCCGACAGTCAGCACGCTGGGACCGGGCCGACGGAGCGGGGGCCGGGCGAGCGGATCGCCGACGACCGTGAACGCTGCCCAATCCGCCGTGCGCGCACCATGCGCGATTGCGTCACGTTTCGCTGCCTCGAGGGCATCACCGACAGGCAGTCCCCGGGCCATCGCGTCGTAGAATGCGTCGACGATCGGAACGATGGCGCGGTCGCCCACCCGCCACTGCGTTGCCACGACGGAGCGAGCCCCGGCGGCCAGGAGGGGACCGGTCAGCCCCTGGATCCCGTCGCCGTCGATCACGACACCACCGGCGGTGCGACACCCAGACAGCACCACCAGGTCGGCGTCGAGACGCAGCGACGCCAGCTGAGTCGGCGTCACGAAGCCACTTTCTCCATCGCCCGCCGCCAGGACCAACGCGGTCCGAGCCACACTGCGCTCGTCGACGAGTGCGTGTGTCGCGATGTGAATGATACGGTACCCATTGAGGGGGGCATGCAGCAGATACGATGCGCTCGCGGCCTCTCGTAGCCGAACCTCGGCGGAGGACGCGTAGCGGGCCACGAGATGGGCCTCCCGAGCCGAGGCGCCCAAGCGCTCCAGGCCTCCCAACGAATCGGCAACGTCGCGATAGGGATCGACCGACGCGTGCGCGTCGGCTGCCCGCGCCACCGGAAACGCCGGATCCGCAAGCGCGAGTAATCGCGCCGGGCGCTGATCGCCGCCGGGCGAACGGGGTCGTCGCCAGAGCGCTCGCAACACCGCGGCCGACGGGGCAATCGTGATCGAGTACTTCATTGCGAGTGGTTCGCCGTCCGCCGTTCGCAGCGCATTGAAGGGGACGCGGTAGATCGGCCCGTCGGGTACGATGATGAGATGAGTCACACCCGCTCCGACGTCGCGAAGCGCCACATCCAAGATCGAGGCAGCGATCGTGGTCGACAGCGAGACCGCATCGTCGCCGCCCTCGAGCAACGCGACGAGTCGCTCAATCGGTCCCGCCAACGAGTCCGCACTGGGAGCGGTGTATGTGCGCAACGCTGCGGAGCGAATGCCGAGCGGCGATCCAACCTGAGACTGCGTCACGACGAACACGGTCGTGGGGGCCCCGTAGGCACCCGTCACGTATTCCACGAGCGCCGTATGGCCATCCGGCAGTACGGCCGCCACCGAGTCGGCGTCACCTTGCTCGGCAGTCGCGCGCGCCGCGACGTCCCCGCTCCGGGTCAGGCTACCGGGTGGCTTGGCCCCGGCTTGCGACGACGTATCCACTGACTCATCGCGCAGGGCAGCAAGTCGGACCAGACGATTCGCCAGATCGCGCGCGCGACGCCGCTCGGCCAACGCAAAGGCGACCGATGGACGCTGCCCCGCCAGCTCGGCGAGCACTGTGGCGGTCGCGGCATCCCGGTCGTTCGCCTCCGTGGCGCCGACCTGAAAGACGTACGGCCGGAGCGCGCGGTCGGTGAGTGTGCCGCGCCACGCGTCGAGCTCATCCTCCGCGGCCATCATCTCGAGCTCCGCTCGGTCCAGCAACCCTTGCTGCGCTTCGGTTTCCGCGAGGAGTGCGCGCGCCGTGTAGCGCATGACATGCTCGGCCGTGTCGAGCGTTTGCAGGTAGCGCGCGAAGGCCGCACCAGCGGCAGCCGGTCGAGCCTCGGCGAGTGCCAACCGGCCGCGATCGACATCCAGACTCGCGTACCACCGCGGTTGCCGGCGCGCTCGAGACAAACCCTCCGCCTCCGCCAGCGCGCGCTCGGCAGCCGGCAGATCGCCGGCGCGAATATCGATCGCGATCAGGTCTCGCCACTCCTCGAACTCGGCCGGGTCGCCGATCTTGTGGTCGAAGTCGCGCGCCTGCTCCGCCAGGTCACGTGCGACCCCCCACTGACCGGCATCGACGGCGAGGTCCGCTCGGTAGGTGCGCACGAGCGCGCGGCCACTCTCGTCTTGCAACATGTCGTACAGCGCCGTCGCACGATCGAGATACGTCGAGGCGCTGACGAGATCGTTGAGCAGCAGCGCCACGGCCGCGAGCCCGACGTTCGCGGACGCCAGCGCATACACATTGTGCGATGCGTCCGCCTCGGCCTGCGCGGCAAGGGCGAATTGCTTGTACGGCCCGATATCGCCGCGGTTGTGGAAGATGTCCCCATGGCGCATCAAGGTCTCGGCGAGCGTCGCGCGATCGTGAACCCGGCGCTCGATCTGTTCGACCCTGGCCAATACAACGGCGCTCGAATCGTACGCACCGCTCAGCTCGAGGCCGAGCGCGAGCGCGCGAAGGGCACGCGCCTCCTCTCGCGGTTCACCGGCACGGTGTGCAAGCGCGGCGGCCGCAAGCGCGCGTGCCGACGCGTCCGGATGGGACAGCACGGTCGCGAAGAGTGCTCGGCGCACCGCGATGTCGGCTTCGAGGTCGAGAGCTGGCCGCGGCGCCAGCAGCGCGGCCGTATCGAGCAGCGTGTTGCCGATCGAGATGCCTTGCTGGGATGCGCGATTGACCGACAGTCCGATCAACGCCTCAGTCTCGGCGGCCCGATCCCCGGTCGTGCGAGCAAGCAGTCGGGCACGCACAAACGCACTGTCCGCTCGCGCCTCGAATCCCTGCGCGTCATAACCCCAGGCGAGTCCCAGCGCCGCGTATACCCCGACGCCGCCCTGGCTCGACGCGCCCGCGCCGTGTGTGTTCGACGGGCCGCGATCGACAGGCATGAGCACCGTCAACGCCCGTTCCGCGTCCGCGTACCGGTAAGTCAGCCTCGCGATCGTCGCGAGGCCCAGGGCTGAGAGGCTATCGGTGCGGTCCGTCGCGACCGCCTTCACCCACCGAGCTTCCAGGACACCGGCGCTGTCGCCCTCGACTGCCCGGAGCGCATGCGCCACGACGGCCCGAGCCGAACTGTCTGCTCCGCTGGGCGGGATCGCGATGAGGGCGGCCCCGAGGACGTGGAGGAGCATGCAGGGAACTTAGATGGACGGCGGGGTTTGGGGTTTGGGGTCAGGCAACCGGCAAACGGCAACGGCAAACCTTTTCTTTCGGTCGCCGACGTCGTTCCCCTGACCCCGGACCCTGACCATTAACAGTCAGTGCGTCACCACGGTCGCCATTTTCACCACCTCGAAATCGCTGCCATGCAGCTGCGTCATGGCGTGGAGCTCGTCGTCGCTCCATTGGGGATCGGGGGCTCCACTGACGAAGAACGCCGAGCCGTTGTCGGCGAGGAACATGCCGTATGTCTGCAAAGCCCGGAGAATCACCTGTACGTGGGCCGGGAACGCGGCGATGTTGACGCTGGCCTTGAGCCGCACCCGCATACCCATTGGCGGCAGCGCGCTATTCGTATCGGAGCTCGCATAGTGCCGAGCTGGAGCGACGTACCCGTGACGCGTCGTCGGGCAGGTGAAGCGCAGTGCGTGCGTAATCGCGCCGTGTAGCACGACCTCATCGTAGCGCACGAGCCCCGGCAGAATCGGGAGACCCGCGGCGTCGGCCGACGTCCAGTCGGCGGGGCGGAGCGAGTCCGAGCCGAGATTGAAGACCGCCCCGGATCCTGCTGTCCAACTCGCCCCGTCCTTCACCGGTACGGCATCGAACATCTCGAACAGCTTCCAGTGGTCGATATCGACGATCAGCACGTGACGGTCGCCGGTGCCACTTGGCCCACCCTCGATCGGCGCGTACGGCGGTATCGGATACGGACCGGGGTCGCTTTCCGAGGCGTAGTTGAAGCTCACTGGCACAGTGGACTGCGTGCCGTGAATGACCACGTATGGAATGCCGTTCGGTGCTCCGTCCCAAACGGTACCGAAATCCGGGTGCAAGGGGCTCGCTGCGCCGCAACTGGCGATGAGTGTGTTCGAGTTCGAGTCGACCGACATGGACGAGACGACGGCGTTCCAGGCGTTGTCGGCGGGGAAGAACTGGCGGCCGCCCAAGGACCCGCTGCCGTTACCGAACGCGGCGAAGGACGTGCTTTGAGTCCCAACTGTCGCGATCAACCCATTGCCGATGAATGTCGTGTCGACCGTCCACTGCGTACTCGCATGACCCTGACCATCGGTCACGGTCGTCGCAGAGCTCACGCGACCGGATCCTGGCCCCGTTTGCCAGGCCACGGTGACACCGGAATCGGGTTTCCCATGCGAGTCGGTCACGCGCACGACGATCGGGTTGGCGAGCGCGGCGCCTAGCGTCGCGGTCTGGCTGTCCCCGCTGACCTTTGCGATCGCAATGCCGGACCCACCACCAGACCCCGAGCCCGGCCCGGTGGCCGCCGTCTGGCTCCCGCAGCTGATGGCTGCAGCCAACACCGCAACTTGGCCAAGCGCGCCGGGACAAATACGTCGCGGGCCACGAAGCATCTGGACGCATGCCATGGCGCCTCCGGGTGGGTATCGGGTGAGGACGCTGTCCGGGGCCGCCGGACGAGGGGTCGAACGCGACCTCTCCTCAACGTGGGCCCAACGGACAGGGGCGCTCGGCTCAGCGCCGAACGCCCCTGACAGACGATCCGGAAGACGAGCCGTAACTCTTTATCAGGCCGTAGCTTCGCCAGTCGTCGGGTCTATGACGCGCGTAACGCGATGGACGGCGTTCGCCGGAAATCCCCCGCGTTTCGCATGCTCGAGGATCGCATCAGCGTTAGCCGCATTGTAGACACAGAACAGCTTGTCCCCGGTGACGTAACTCTCCACCCACTGCACGTCCTTGCCCTCGGAGGTCATATCGTGGAGCACCTTGTTCGACGTCGCCGAGATGCCTTGCAGTTCCTGCGGCGTCAGCTTGCCTGCACCTGCCAGCTCGCGCTCGATGACGAACTTTGGCATAGAGAGATCCAGGAGTGTGAGGTGATTTTTTAAGGAAGGGGTGGAGAAGGTTGGCCAAGGCTGACGGATTGGCAACCCCCTTGTCGGTCACGGACTCTCGCGCATGTTCCCCCGTCCATGAGCGTGAGACCGACAACTCCGCGGCGCTGCCGACCGACGCCTACCACCGACGCTCGGGTGTACCCAGACACCCTTCGAAACAATCGGAAATGACGCCCCAATCCCGATATCGAGCGCTCGTCCTCGCGATGCTGCGCGACCCACAGCTATGGATCCCGCTCATTGCACTCGGCATCGGCCTTCTCGTGCTGCAGTGGGTTCGCTGAATGGCCGTGGCCTCGGTGAGTGAGCCGGCGGTCGAACCGCGGCGAGTGCGCGACCTCCACATTGTCGGCGTCTGGTCCGGCCTCACAGCCGGTGTCTGGCTTGGGGCCGCGGAAGCGCCCACAAAACTCGTCGTCGCTGGCCTGTCTCCCATACTCGTTTCGCTCTGTATGGTGCTGGGTGTGTTCCTCGGACGATGGAGTATCCCCGCGCTAGTCAGAGGCATGGGGTACGTTCGCGCCGACGTTCGGCACGCTCCGCATCTCGTTGTCTGGGGCGTGTTGGGCGGATGTCTGTGGGCGGTCGCGAACACGCTGACCGTTTTCGCCATACGGGATGTGGGCTTGAGCGTCGCATTCCCGCTCTGGAACATGAACAGCTTGATCGGGTTGCTGTGGGGCGTCGTCTTCTTCAACGAGCTACGCGGGACCTCCCGCTCGCGGCGGTTCGCGGTGATTGGTGGTGCGATCGCGATGTGTGCCGCGGCGGCTGTCGTAGCAGCCGCGTCGACGGGCAATGTCGCCGGGATTCACGCGACGCGGGGCATCATCGCGGCCTTCACCGCCGCCTTGCTGTGGGGCACGATGTATATCCCCTATCGGAAGGCGTACATCACGGGCCTCAGTCCACTGTCGTTTCTAACCTTCTTTACCGTAGGCGAGCTGGGGACGATGATCCTCCTCGCTCACAGCGATGCCGGCGGGTGGGACAGCCTGCTACACGCACTCGTGCGCGCTCGCCCCGCGCTCCTGTGGTTGCTCCTTGGCGGCTTCGTCTGGGTCATCGGCGATCTATTTCAGCAGTACGCGGCGAAGTACGTCGGCATCAGTCGCGGAATCCCGCTCTCAAATACGAACCAGCTGTGGGGTCTCCTGTGGGGGGTTCTCGTATTCGGGGAGCTGCACGGCGCCCCGCTTGCAACGCTCGTCCAGGTAGCTGGCGGGTCACTGGTGATGGTCCTGGGAGCGGGGATGATCGCGCTGGCGAGTCCCGACTCGGGCGAGCTCGCAGCCTGGCAGGCGGCCGCCACGCGCGAGACCACGCGCTATGGCGTGGACGAGAGCTACGCTTCCGGTCGCGGACTCGGCGAGCCCGCGTTCGATCGCGTGCGAGATCGCAGCTGGCTAGACTGGGTCATCATTTCCGGTGCGACCGCAGCCTTCGTCATCGCGGCCATCGGCGCCGCGCGCCCCCAGATCCCATTCAGTGTCGGCTGGGGAATGGCGTTGGTCGGGGTCCTAGTGGCAGCGGCGGTCGTGTCCGCGATTCGGCTCCAGAGCGGAGACTGAACCCTCACGGCAAACTGTCATTCACCATGATGCTGTCGTGCCGCATGCTCCCCCCGACGGAGTCGAAGTGGGCGCGGAGAGCTCGAATGGTGTCGACCGAGCGGACAAAGCCGGACTTGTTCTGACCCGTCGCCAGGACGTTCAGGAAGAAGGTGCCTGGCGCCGTGGCTGGCACGACCGCGACGTAGTTGTTGGCCGTATCGACTCCCTGGTTAAATCCCCCGGCGACTCCAGCGGTGCCGCCGGCGATCGCGTGCGCACTATCGTCGTAGGCGACGATGGTCACCATGATGTTCGTCGTGGGGAACGGCGCACCAATATGACCGTAGACGACGGCGTACGGCGTTTGATTCTGGGGACCCGGCGGCGACGTCGAGTCGGCGCACGCGACGGCGACGGCTGCAGCCAGGATTCCAAGGATTGTGCAAAGACGGTTCATTGAACGACACCTGCGAGGTTACCTCAACAGTAACGCGTGTGTCGGTGTCGGCCAACGCGAGGCCGCGATGCGGCAGCGCGCGGATCGCGCGTGTACCGGCGGCCTTCAGGGCGACCCGCGCCGGCGCGGCCCCGAGGACTCACCAATGGTTCGCGCGTGAGTCGTGGGGGACGGAGAGGCGGGCACTGGCGGCGCCTGTTGCGCGACGGTGTGTGTGGCTGAAGGGCCCGATGTGTTCGGACGGTGCCTGGCACGTGGAGCAGGGCGGCCGGAATGCTCGAGAGGGACGGATCGCTCCCGTCGATGGGGACCCAAGAGCGCTTCGAGGTCCGATCGAAGCCATTCGATGAGCCGCCCATTCCGATGAATGGCCCAGTTGATGAGCGAGCCCCCCGTCATGGCCTGGATCGCGCGAGCGAGCTGACCAACGTCGCAAGGTGCAAGCTCGCCGACCGAGATGGCCTCTCGCAGGAGGACCTCGTAGCCGTCGAGCGTGCGTTGCGCTCCCGAGAGGGCAAGGGTGTGGAACGCGGGATCGCTCAAATCGATCTGGAGAAACGCCAGATGATTGGCAAGCGCTTCGGGAGATTCGACGTGCTTGGCCATATCGGTGGCGGCCAGCAGGAGCGCGCCAAGAGGCGAGTCCGCAGCGCCACGAGCGGCGTCGAAGCATTCGTCAATCGACCTTGCGCCATGCTCGGCCAGCGCTAGCAGGAGGCCTCGTTTCGAGCCGAACCGCTGGAGCAGGGTGGCCGGCGACAAACCGACCTCCCGCCCCACCTCGGTCAGCGTCAGTCGTCCAGGCCCGACCCGCGAAATCGCGCGAATCGTCCCCTCGAGAATCTCAGCGTCGCTAGCGGTTCGAGGTCTGGGCATGCATCACCGAATGTAAGGGCGACGCCATGCGTCGCCCGCTGTAGGGGCGATGCAGTGCGTCGCCTGGTAGAAACAAGCGGGGCGCTCCTTTTGGAAGCGCCCCGCTCCTGCGTACGACCGTATGTCGGTAATGTCGTACGTGTGGCTCGCTACGCGAACGCTTAGCGGGCGCCGCCGGCTTTTGTCACGTTCTCGGCGGCCGGGCCCTTCTGACCCTGCACAATGTCGAACTCCACGACGTCACCCTCGGCCAGGGACTTGAAACCGGACCCCTGAATCGCGCTGTAGTGCACGAAGCAGTCCTTCTGTCCGTTGTCCGGAGTGATGAACCCGAAGCCCTTCGCGTCGTTGAACCACTTCACTTTCCCGGTCGTACGCATTCCGAACTCCTGCAAATTGAGACCGATCCAGGTCATCGGGACACCCCGAGCCCAGTCAGCCTCTTGACCCGCGGGAACTCTGGGTCTCCCGCCTTGAACCCCAAGCCTTAGACGGATTCCGGGCTTGTAAACGGCGAATATAGGTGCGCCAAGTCTTGGATGCAAGACTCGGCGAGACGCGTTGGAGCGGTCAAAATCGGAGCCGCGGCCACGCGCAGACGCGGCCACCGCACGACCCTACTCCGCCACTCCGACGACAAAGTACTCCGTGTCACCAAAGCACGTCGTGGGCACGCCAACGTGCTGCTGGTAGGCCAGGGACACGCGCTTGCCCATCGACTTCGTAATGACGTTGGCGACCGAGTCGCTGCGCACAGTAAAGTAAAAAATCTGCGGCATAGACCCCGGGAGGTTGGCCTGCGCCAGCTCCCCTTCCCACGTCGGGCAGATCCACCCCTTCTTGGCGAGCTTCTGCACGAACCCAGAGCGCTCACCTCGCGAGTACACAAAGGAGAGGGTGGACCACGTGAAGAGGGCGAAGGCAGCGGCGGGGATCACCACCAGAACGAGCAGGGCAATGAGCCCCCAGTGACGTCGATGCCGCTTGGTCGGCGCCGGCTGGGCCGACACGTCCTCGGTATTGATTGCGCGGGGCGGTATGTCGAGGGGGTCGGGCATTGGCGGGAGATCGGGAAGGAGGGAGCGCCGACACGACTCTCTGAACAAGCCTGCGAGAGAGTCCGGTAGGTCCGGAAGGAGTGACCGCCAGCTGCAGGCAGCCAGAATGATGCCAGCCCCTGGGCTGCCGAGCAATACGAGGAGCCAGGGGTCAGGTTTCAGGATCAGGTGTCAGGGAGAACCGTAGAGGCCGCGCCTGATATCTGTGCATGGTTGTATTTGATTTGTCGGGCATCGGAGCCCTCGCGCGCTCAGGCACCGGACTGATGCTCGTTTCACCGCCCTCGATAGCTTTTGGCAGTCGCCGTTTTCTAGCCCCTGACCCCTGACCCCCGCTCTTTTGCACCTCCGCCGCACCACTGTCACCGCCGACATTGGCGGCATTCCAATCGGATCTGCACACCCCATCGTGGTGCAGTCGATGACCAACACCGACACCGCCGACCCAGCGGGGACGGCGGAGCAGGTCGTGGCTCTTGCGCGAGCGGGCTCGCAGCTCGTCCGGATCACGGTAAACAACGACGAGGCCGCAGCGGCTGTTCCCGAGATTGCGCAACGGATCGAGGACGCGGGGCATCCCGTGCCAATCATTGGAGACTTTCACTACAACGGGCATCTGCTGCTCGCGAAGTACCCGGGATGTGCGCAGGCGCTCGCGAAGTACCGCATCAATCCTGGCAATGTCGGCGGGAAACGGCGCGACGAAAACTTTCGCGCCATCATCGCCATTGCGGTCGCAAACGGGAAGCCGGTTCGCATCGGCGTGAACTGGGGATCGCTCGATCAGGATCTGCTGACGACGCTGATGGATGAGAACGCGCAGCAGACCGAACCGCTCGACGCGCGGGACGTGTATATCGAAGCGATGCTGCAGAGCGCGCTGCGGTCTGCGGCACTCGCCGAAGAGACAGGGCTGGGGCACGACCGTATTGTGATCTCCGCCAAAGTGTCGGTGGTACGGGATCTGGTCGACGTGTACCGCCGTCTGGCCGCGCAATGCGACTACCCACTGCACCTCGGACTAACCGAGGCAGGACTCGGGACGAAGGGCGTCGTCGCGAGCACCGCTGGCCTGTCGATTCTGCTCGCCGAGGGCATCGGGGATACGATTCGTGTCTCGCTGACGCCCAGACCCGGCGGCGACCGTACGGAAGAGGTGATCGTCGCACAGCAAATCCTGCAATCGATGGGACTACGCAGTTTCACTCCGCAGGTGACGGCGTGTCCGGGCTGCGGGCGGACCACATCGACGTTCTTCCAGCACATGGCGGAAGACATCCAGACGTACCTGCGAGAGCAGATGCCGGCCTGGCGAGAGAAATATCCCGGCGTCGCCGACCTGCGGGTCGCCGTTATGGGCTGCGTCGTCAATGGTCCGGGCGAGTCGAAGCACGCGAACATCGGCATCTCGCTTCCGGGCACATTCGAGGAGCCCAAAGCCCCGGTCTATGTCGACGGCAAGCTCGCCCTCACACTGCGTGGTGACGGCATCGTAGCTGAGTTTCTCGAGATCCTCGAGGATTACGTCGCCAAGCGGTACGGGACGGCGGCCGTTACGGGGTAGACGGCCACGGTCAAGGGCCGCGGGCGCGTTAGCGCCCGTGCTACCGCGCCACCTCTCTCACCACGCGCACCACATCCTCGATCGAAAACGGCCGCCGGCCTCTCGTAACGCAGCCCGCATGAGCGCACGAGGCCATTGATCCGACATCACGATGAGAATCCGCGGCGCGGGTGGCGGCAGGGCAGGGAGATCACCCACGGCAGAGGACGGCGACGGTCTAGGGCGCGGCAATGGGGTGTGGCATCTGGCACGTCAACCGGTCAGCGATACACTTTGTAGCGAGGATCGGGCCTCAGGCTCGCACTGGAGGGTCAATGTCATCGACGTCGATGGATCGACGGGAGTTCCTGCAGGACCTCGCGGCCGGCGGGCTCCTGTTGGTCGTCACCGCAACCGGATGCAGCCGCGTCTCTGATCGGTACGCCGCTGGAGGCGCCAAGAGCGGCGGGCCGTCCGACGCACCATCGAATGGGCCACTCTTCGCACCGGCCGTCTATCTCCGGATCGGTACCGATGGCGACGTTACCGCCATCGTGCACCGCTCGGAAATGGGCCAGGGCTCCAAAACGACGCTGGCGATGATCCTCGCCGATGAGCTCGAGGCGGACTGGGCGCGCGTGCGCGTCGAGCAGGCCCCGGGAGACGACAAGCGCTACGGCAACCAGGACACCGACGGGTCTTGGAGCATTCGCGGCTTCATGCAGCCGTTCCGGGAGGCTGGGGCAACGGCGCGCACGATGCTCGAGCAGGCCGCCGCACAGCGGTGGAACGTCCCCGTCACGGACGTGCGCGCCAGCCAGCACTACGTCATTCACACGGCCAGCGGGCGCTCGCTGGACTACAAGGATCTCGTTGCCACGGCACGGACCCTTGCTGTGCCGCCGAAGGAGCAGTTGCGACTCAAGCAGCCATTGGAGTTCCGCTTGATCGGCAAAGGCGTCCCCATGGCCGACCTCTCGGACATGACCGTCGGGCGGGCGGCGTACGGCATCGACCAGCACCTGCCCGGGATGAAGTTCGCTGTCATCGCACGACCGCCCGTGTATGGAGGCAGACTCACGGGGATCGATGACCGCGCGGCGCGTGCAGTGCCCGGCGTGGAGCGCATCGTGCGCATCCCGTTCACACCGCCCCCGTCCGGCATGTCGCCGCTAGGCGGCGTGGCAGTCGTCGCGAGGAACAGCTGGGCGGCGATCCGGGGACGCAATGCGCTGAAGCTCACATGGCATGACGGTCCCAATGCCGCGTACACGAGCGCGACATACCGCACGGCACTGGAGCGGTCCGTCCGCTCTGGGGGCAAGGTAGCGCGCACGCAGGGGAATGCGTCCGCTGCGCTCCAGCGCGCCGCGCAGCGACTGAGCGCCGAGTACTATATCCCGCACCTCGCACACGCCTCGATGGAGCCGCCCGCAGCGCTGGCGTCAGTGACGGCCGCGGGCTGCGAGGTGTGGGCGCCCTCGCAGTCGCCGCAGGGTGCACGCGATGCGCTGGCCAAGGCGCTCGGACTGGCGGCTGAGAAGGTCACCGTCCATGTCACGTTGCTCGGTGGTGCATTCGGCCGAAAGTCGATGCACGACTTCATCATCGAAGCCGCTCTCCTGTCCCGCGCAGTCGGCGCACCCGTCAAGGTGCTCTGGACGCGCGAGGACGATCTGCAGCACGACTACTACCACACGGTGGCGGTGGAGCGACTCGAGGCGGGGCTCGACGAGAATGGCAAGGTCGTGGCGTGGCTCCACCGCTCGGCGCTGCCCCCGATCAATTCGACGTTCCAGCAGAACGTGTTGTATCAGGACGACGGCGAGCTCGGCATGGGCGTGACCGATTTTCCGTATGCGATTCCGAATCTGCGAGGGGAAGCCGGGCCGGCGACGGCTCACACGCGGATTGGTTGGCTGCGATCGGTCATCAACATCCCCCATGGCTTCGCGATCGCATTGTTCATCGACGAGCTCGCGCATGCAACGCATCGCGACCCGAAGGACTTCATTCTCGACTTGCTGGGCCCCGACCATGTCATCGACATGGCCCGTGCGGGCATCACGGGTAAACCGTCGAACTACGATGCGTCGTTCGATGACTATCCGATCGATACCGCGCGATTCCGTGGCGTTGTCCAGCTCGCGGCGCAACAATCGGGATGGGGTGAGCCACTCGGTGCGGGACAAGGGCGAGGCATTGCGGTGCACCGCAGCTTCCTGACGTACGTCGCGTCCGTCGTGCAGGTGGCCGTGCATGCAGACGGGACAATGACGATCCCCCGTGTGGACGTTGCGGTCGATGCGGGATTTGTGGCGCATCCCGAACGTGCAGTCGCGCAGATCGAAGGCGCGACCATTATGGGATTGGGTAACGCCCTGCACGGCGAGATCACATTCACTGGCGGTCGAGTCGATCAGACGAACTTCGATCGATACCAGGTGCTGCGGATGGATGAGGCGCCCCGCGAGATCCACGTGCACCTGGTGCCGAGCACTGCCAAGCCTGCCGGCATCGGCGAGCCCGGCGTGCCGCCAACCGCACCGGCCCTCTGCAATGCGATCTTCGCCGCGACCGGCCGCCGCATTCGTTCGCTGCCGATCGCCAGTCAGTTGACGCCAGGGGCAATAGCCCAAAGCTAGAGGCTCGACGTTCGACGTCGAGTCTCCAGCCGTCCCCACCCAACGCGTGGCGCCCGACAGCTGTATTGCTAGTGCCATGCTTCTTCCGCCCAGCGCCCTGCGCCGCTTGCCGCCACGAACTGCGTGGCTCCTGGTCGCAGTCGACGTCATCCAGTACAGCGGGATCGCGCTCATCGCGGTCCCCGTGGCGATTGGCGCCTACCTCGTGGCGAGTGCGCTTTTCGCGCTTGGTGTGCAGCGATGAGTGCGCGTGCCAAGCAAAGGGCTGCAGCATGGCCGACGAACTCCAACAGTCGGCCCGTGTATGGAGTAGAGAGGGGTAAGCCAACTCACTCTCATCTGACGATTCCCACTCTGACACTTCGACGCGGTACAGGTCGGTCTCCTCGTCCCCTCGACGGCTCAGTTCCCCGCACAACGCCGGGGGACGAGCGGACGGACGAGCGAGACGTCTCGGACACATCGCCCACACAGGCCGACGCGGCGCTCGTCGCACGGGTGCGCGCCGGGGACGTTGCGGCCTTTTCGGGACTGGTGCGCCGGCACATGCGCAACGCGTTTGGAATCGCGTATCATGTGTTGCAGCATCGCGAGGATGCCGAGGACGCCGTCCAGCAGGCGTTCATCGCGGCGTTGGCCAGGTTGGATACGTTCGACGCGACTCGCCCCTTTGGGCCGTGGATCTCGCGTGTGGTGCTGAACCATGCCCGCAGTGCGCGACGTGCGCGCACACGGTTGGTCCGCGGGTGGGTCGAGCCCGTGGAAACGATCGAGGCGGCGCCATCATCAGCACCCGATCGCGCGGCCGAACGTCGCGAGATTAGAGAGCGCGTGCGCGAGGCACTCGCGTTGTTACCGGAGCGGCAACGACTCTCTGTGCAGTTGGTCGACATCGAAGGCTATTCTCCAGCCGAAGTTGCGGCCACGTTGGAGCTGTCGCCCGTCACGGTTCGGTGGCACCTGATGGCGGCGCGCCGCAAGCTGCGCCGTCTGCTGGCGCCACTTGCCGGGCCCCAGGCTGACGCGGCACACGACGCCAATGACGTAGAATCCAGCGAAGAACCCCATAATCCGACCGGCAAAGCACAAGGCCCCACCGTGCGCCGCCGGCCGGACTCCGAGAGGTGACCGTATATGCCACATAATCGATCACACGACGCGCGGGATCACACCGCAAACGCCAGAGACGGCGAGATGGATCCGGTCTCGAGGCTGCTTCGAATGCATGCGAACCCACCGCCCTACGATGCCGTCGATTGGGATGCGGTCGCGGCGCGTATCATCACTGCCGCCGAGCCGCAGCTCGAGCGCCGGCGTACACTCGCCGGGCGTGCGGGAGCACTGCGCTGGCGTGTCCGAGCCTGGTGGGAAGTCACAGCGGAGTGGGCACGCCCGGCGCTAGCTGCGGCGGTCGCGATGATCGCAGTAGCAGCGGCGCTCGTGATCGCGAATCCTGCGGCGTCGTCCGGCACTGACGGCGTCAGCATGACGGAGATGACGGCCACGACTGATGGCGTCGATGCGGTCATGCTCGCGTCGCCGGCGACGGAAGCGGCGTTCACCGAGGCCGCTCCGATCACGCGCGATTCGCTGTTTTCGGCGGTGGTCGACGGACGATGACGACTCCGCGCGGCCCTGAAGCTCCGGCGCCCGCGGGCGCCCCGCGGCTCGTTGCCGCGTTGGTCGTCATACTCGCGCTCGTGACGGGCCTCATTCTGGGCGTCGCTGTGGACCGCGGTCTGCTGCTGCGCGGGCGCGGCCCATTCGGCGGCCGGCCGCCGTTCGCCGCCCACGGCCCGCTCAACCGGCATGGTCCACCATCCGAACGCATTCGGGACTACTTCAAGACGCAGCTCGGTCTCAATCCGGCGCAGATGACTCAGGTCGATTCGATCATGTCGCAGCAGATGGCCAAGCGTCGTGCCTTCGACGATAGCATGAGCGTCCGCTCTCGCGCGCTCATGGATTCCACCCGCGCGGCCGTCGACCGCGTATTGACCCCCGACCAGCGCCAGAAACTGGCGGCCTTGCGCGCCCATCGTGACAGCCTTCGCGGCGGGCCGGGACGGGCGCGCGGGCGCTAAAGCGCCCGGGAGAGTAGAGGCACAAAAGTAGAAAGGGACCGTCTGGTCTACTTTCTACTCACTGCAGGTCTACTTTCTCGGGCGCGCAGCGCCCGCGCCCTACTGCGGATTCCCGCCGCCCCCCATCTTGCCCTGCTGCATTCGCTCCTGCATGGCGGCGACGTTCTTGTCGAAGCTGCTTTGCTGATCCGGTGTGAGGATGCCGCGGAAGTCGGTGGTCTCCTTCTTCATGAGGTCTCGCATTTGCGGCCTACTGCCCGGCCCCTGGGACCGCAGCTCTTGCATTTGCGGCTGATACGCGGTGCGAATCGAGTCGACGGATTTCTGCTGCACGTCGCTGAGTGTGATCCCCTCGAACATCGCGGCCATCATGCGTCCGCCTCCGCCGCCACCCCCCATGCCCTGTCCCGCTGGGGCCTGTGCTTGGGCGATCAGGGGCAGTGCGGCCGTGGCGGCGAGGGCCACGAGTGCTGACGTAACTGCGGCCCGCAGCTGGCCGGTCAGTCGGTGATTGAACAACATTGGGAGCTCTCCAGGTCTGGTGGTCGATGCGGACAGGCGCGGCACCGTCGCGCCGACGTGCCCGACTTCGGGCCGACTCATTGCCGGCTGTTATCCTTTCGCACGGAACCCGTTCCGCGTTGGGGTCCGGGATGACGCAGCGCGGCACGCCCGAATTCGGCTGGCGAGGCCGAGGGCTCTCTGGCTGCGCGCCGCGGACGCTCCGGGAGCGCCAGGGACTCGTGGGAGCGACGGGTTGAGTCGGCAGGATCGGCGTGCGCGCCTGCCCGCCGGGTTGCAAGCCTTAGCGTTCCGTGGTTAGTTGGGAAGCGGACATTGCGGAGGATGGCTGTGATTCGTTTCACGGTGAACGGGATTGCCAAGGAATTCGCGGGCGACGCGACGACTCCCGTGTTGTGGTACGTCCGCGACGAGCTCGGACTGACTGGTACGAAATTCGGCTGCGGGATCGGAGCGTGCGGCGCGTGCACAGTCCACCTCGACGGGGTGGCCGTGCGGGGCTGTCAAACACCGGTCGCCGCGGTGGAAGGAAAGCACATTACCACGATCGAAGGGCTCAGCCCAGACGGCAGCCACCCGGTGCAGCAGGCGTGGCGGGCGCACAACGTGCCGCAGTGCGGCTATTGTCAGAGCGGCCAGATCATGCAGGCCGCGTCACTGCTGGCTCAAACGCCGCAACCGACCGATGCAGACATTGATCACGTGATGCGCGGCAACATCTGCCGCTGCGGAACCTACGTTCGCATTCGGGCGGCGATCCACAGCGCGTCGGCCCACGGCAAGGCCTAGCGCGGCGGCGTAAATCGCACAGCTTCGAAGGCGCGCTACCGACCCCCGACTCTCCCGCCCCCGTCCTTCGCGCCGCTCGCTCAGGAGCTGATCCCAATGGCACGCTCGCTCCGCATCGCGCAGATGACTCTGCGGCTGACCGGTCTCGTGTTGATCATCCTTGGCGCGCTCATCTGGGGTGGCCAGGGGAATCTCGCGCAGGCGCACGCAGCGCTCGGCCTGGTCTTCGTCCTGGCGCTCTGGTGCCTCGCCGCACTCGGCTTCCGCGCCCGTGCCGGGATGGCACTCGCTCTCCGCGCCGTCGTCTGGGGCTTCGTCGTGCTCCTGTTCGGGATGCTCCAAACACGCATGTGGCCGGGGCCACAGCACGTCTACATCCGCGTCCTCCACCTCGTCGTCGGCCTCGTCGCGATGGTCATCGGAGAGATGCTAGGTGCCAGCATCAAGCGTTCGCACGCCGGGACTCGCGGGTAAAGCTGGGGCCGCGGGCGCTAAAGCGCCCGAGAGAGATAGACGAACAGAAAGTAGAAAGTGGACAATGGCTTCGAGTAGGTGCCGTGCCTACTTTCTACTTTCTGATTGCTACTCTCTCGCGCGCGCTACCGCGCGTCCCTTGTCCCGCCGTCAACCCATGTCTGATCACGCGTCCGACGAAACAAACCGCCGCAACTTCCTCGGCCAACTCGTGGTTGGGGCTGCCGCGCTCGCAACCGCGTCATGTGCGAAGGCGCAAGCTGGCGCAGAAACGCCCGCCCCCGCCGGTGCTCACGGCACAACCGCCGGAACGGCCGCTACCCCGGTCGCGACGCCCAGCGCGCCGGCGGCCAAACAGAATTGGGACCTTTCGTGGACGGAGCGATTGACCGGTGAGCACCGACAGGTGTTCGACAGTCCTGAGATCGGTGACGGGACCGTGTTCCACCACGCCCGGATGTTCTACACGAATTTCGGAGAGGTCTACAGCCTCAAGGACGCCGACCTGCGGGCGGTCCTCGTGATTCGCCATCGCGCGATCCCCATGGCGCTCGGCGACTCGATCTGGGAGAAGTACGATTTCATCGGCAAGGACGCGAAACTGAAGGACCCGACCACAGGGAAGTCGACCCGGCGCAACCCATTCCTGAACTCGAAGCCGGGCGACAAGTATTCATTGGTCTGGCCCGACGGCACCCTCGATGCGCTCATCGGGCGCGGGGCCATCGTCCTTGCGTGCAACATGGCCCTCATGCATTTCTCATCGACGATCGCTACGCACACCAGCCAGCAGGCCGAGGCGGTGCAAGCCGAGTGCAAGGCCGCCCTCGTACCAGGCGTGACGCTCGTCCCCTCCGGCATCTTCGGCGTGATCCGCGCGGAAGAAGGGGGATGTCACTATCTCCGCGCGACGTCGATGGGGTGACGGACGCTTCGCGTCTGTAGAAAGTAGACCTGCAGAAAGTAGAAAGTAGACCCAAACGGTCCTTGTCTACTTTCTACTTGCTGTGCTTCTACCCTCTCGGGCGCTACGGGCCCGTCCCGTTACCCGAGCCCGTCAGAATCACCCCCGTCGTCCCGGTCAGCAACCCATGCCGGACGCGGGCTGCCTTGGCCGACGCAGCGGGGTCGGGCTCGACACGGACCGTCGTCTCGCGCGCCGTGCGAATCGGCACTTGCATTGACAGCGTTTCCGGCGGCGAAGGCGGCGTGGACGTCGAACCCCCGCGGATCACCGAGACGGCGATGGTGGTGCCGCTCGCGTTCGCGTAGCGACGGCGGAACGTCTCGAAAGACGAGGGCTCGCGAATCGCCACGTCGCCGAGCTGCGTGATGCGATCGCCCGCCTTGATACCAGCGGTATCGGCCGCACTGTGCGGCGCAACGTACATGACCCGCACGCCACCCTGAGAGTCTGGCGCTGTCGACACCCCCAATCGCACGACCTGCATCGTGTCCTGGGCGATGCGCAAGCCGGCCAGTGGGAGGATCGCGTCCCACGGGATCGGGTCTCTTCCCTCGACGAATCGCCGACGTACCTCGGCGAGCGAAAACCGCAGGGGGTGCGGCACCGCAACCGCTGACACCGCGGACCACCACTCGTTCGATGTGTAGCCGCGGCCTTGCTTGTAGGTCGACTGATAGAGTGACCGCATCACGTCGTCCAGCGAATGCCGATCGTCACTCGCATCCCGGATCAGGATGTCGAGCATGAAGCCGATGTTCGAGCCCTTGGGGTAGTACAGTCCTTCCGACCCGTCGGTTGGATCGATCCACGATCGCAACGACGCGTCGGTGACGGCCGTCCGGGGTGCCGCCGCGACCGACGTCATTGCGCTCGCCATCGACCCGAAGAATGCGGTCGAATCCACAATGCCACTGCGCACGGTACCCAGCGCGCCGTAGTAGTCCGTCACGCCTTCGGATTCCCACAGCCATTCGGTCGGCTGTGCGTCGTCGTACCGGTATGGCACCATGTCGGCGGGACGCAAGCGCTTCACGTTCCAGGCATGAAACATCTCGTGCGCATAGAGGCTCGACAGGAAGGGGAGATCCACCCAATCAGGGCTGATCTCGTCGAGCTGCGAGTCCTGGTGCTCGAGCCCCCGCCGTTTGGGTGCGGGTCCGTCACCTGCAGCACGGTGTACGTGCTCCACGGCATGTCATGAAAGACGGCAGCGTGGGTTGGTGCGATCCGCGCCAGCCAGTTGAGCCACCGCGTCATCCGCTGCCCCGTGATGACACCGGCCGGATAATTCGCCGCGCGCACCCAATGGTCCTTGGGACCGCCCGCGACCGCACTTACGGCAATGCTGTCGATGTCGAAGTTGCCGACGAAGAACGGCATGTCGACGAGATCATGGTAGTTCGACGCCGTGAAGGTGTGGGCAACGTTGTAGTCATGGTGCATCCCGCCAGTGCGACGCTCCGCACCAGCTGTCATTCCGGTCGCGATCCGCCAATTGCTCGGGATCTGCACGTCGACCTCGGCGGGCCAATTGAAACCTTGCCCGACCGGGTACATGAACAGGTTGGTCCCGTTGAAGAACGCGAAGTCGGGCCGCGTCCAGGCAACCGCCCGGTCGTTGGTATCCGCGAGGTAGTCGAACGCAACCGTTACCGTCGAGCCCGGTTTAAGCCCGTCGAGTCGCCAAGTCTGAAAGTCCAACTGGCTCCACTCGACTGGGCCGCCGGCCGACGTCGGCGAGAAGCTCGAGATCCGCCGCGCGAACCAGAGCAGCGTGTAGTGGCCAGGCGTCCAGGCCGGGAGCGCCAACACGACAGGACCGGGTCCTGCGACGCGGAAATGCATCGCCACCGCGAGAGAGCGCGCAGCGGTCGTTTCCGAATCGATGGTCACCTCGTACGAGATGTTGGTGATCGGAGCGGAATGGGCGAGATGCGCTGAGCGCGTCATTGGCTCACCCTGGCCGGAAAGGCGCAGGGGCGCGGCACCGAGCCATAGCACCGTGACGAGCGCGCCTGCACGGGCAGCGGGGACAACTGGGAATGAGCGAAGCATCAGAGTCGAGAGGAGAAGACAACGAGACGTTTGGCACGGGCCACGAGCGAGGCGTGTCGTACCCGGCCCTTGGACACCACGTGCCCGTGGAACGGCTACCGCCCGTGAGAAGGTGTGCCGAACGCCGTCCTCTGTCTACTCTGCGCGTGGACGCCTAGCGTCCCGATCGTTCGTCGTCCCGCCCGGAGTAGTAGGCGTCGATGCACCAATGCATGATGTCATTCTCGAGCGTGAGCAGCGGACGCCGGCACGGAATGTCGGTGTCGCGAATAAGTGCCTTCATCAATCCAACCGCTCGCTCGGGCGGGATCCCTCGATCCCGCAAGTGGGTGACGTACGCGTCGACCAGGATTTGCAGCCGATCGGTCGCGGCGCGCTGCGCGGCAATCGCTTCGTCCGTGAAGGGTGGATGCGAGCCGTCGCAGACCGCTTCGACCAACGCCGCCCGAATGTCTTGCGTTGGCGGCTCAGTCGGCTGGGTCGATCGTTCGCCGGTCGACGGCGTCTCGGTCCTGCGACCGCCCGGGGGACGAGGCATCGCGAGCCCCCTCTGCAATCGCGGGGCCGAAGGTCGTCGTGGCCCGAGGTCGGAAACGCCGGGCTCGACGATTCGACGGACGAAGGTAGGGGTGGACCGTTAGCCCTTGGCGGCGGTACAATCCGTAATGGCGTTGGCACGTCCACAATCGCACCTGCCAGACGACCGCACGAACGGCCCGGACCCAGCGTGAGGAACCCGTGGCCGAACGACGCGCCTGACGACTGGCCCGAGCGCGTCGAAGCTGCGCTCAAGGGCACATTCGTGCTCGAACGCGAGTTGCGCGCGGGTTCGACGAACCGCGTGTTCGTCGGTTCCGAGACGGCGCTCGGGCGAAGAGTAGTCATCAAGATGCTCATCCCTGGCGTCCCCGGAGGTGAGCAAGAGGTCGAGTTCCGCCGCGAGGCCGTCACCGCGGCGCGACTGCACCACCCGCACATTGTTCCGATTTTCACGATCGGCACGGTGCTCGGTGTCCCCTATTTCACCATGCCGTTCATCGACGGGGAATCGCTCCGCTCGCGCCTCGATCGCGCCGGTGCGCTCCCACTCGACGCCGCACTGCGGATCGTGCGCGAGATCGGCAGCGCGCTCGCGTTCGCGCATGAGCTCGGTGTCGTCCACCGGGACGTGAAGCCGGAGAACATCGTGCTCGAGCGTGGCACCGGCCGGGCGCTCCTCGGCGACTTCGGTATCGCCTGCGCGTCTGGCGATTCCAGAAGCGTGACCCCTGCCGGCATGACCGCCGGGACGCCTGTCTACATGTCTCCGGAGCAAGTGGACGGTCTGGAGCTGGATGGCAGGTCGGACACGTACAGCCTGGGTCTCGTCGCCTGGGAAATGCTCGTCGGCGTGCGACCCTGGAGCGGCACGTCGCTCGACGACGTCATGTATCGCCAGAAGCACGTCCCGCTCCCCCCGCTCGAGACGTACGCGAGTGAAGTGCCCAAGCGCGTGGCCGACGCGATCGAGCGCGCCCTATGCAAGAATCGCGGTGACCGCTGGCCATCGGTGACCGACTTTCTTGAGGCCATCGATCCTGCGGGACGTTCGTCGTCGCGCCGCGACGACGGATTCCCGAGTGCGGCGTGGGCCCTGAGCGCGCCGTGGGGGAACAGCGAAGCCGAGGGTCCACATGCCAGTGACGATCCCGCGGCGATTGAGACGGTCCCCTTGGCTGCGCGCCGTGAGTTGCACGGGCCGACCAGCGACGCCACGACCCCGCGACCGCGTTCGGTTGCATTCCGGGAGTCCCGTGCCCACGATGACGCGCTGGAGCGCCGTCGGCAGCGAGTCCGATGGATCGCCGCAGCGTGCGGCGCAGGCATCGTCGTGACGGGACTCCTCGCGGCAATGTCCGAGCATCAGAATATCGTGCATTGGGCTTCGACCCTCGGCGACGTGACAACTGGTGCGGCGCCCGCGCCCGCCGTCGACAGCATCGCGATCGACACGGTGGCCATGCCGGTGGCCGCAGCCGGCCTTGCGTCGCTCGATCCCTTGACGCCGGTACTTCTGTCCGATTCGCTTTCGCTGCCTCCGCTCGAGACGCCAGCCTGGCACGTCACGGAGGCCCGCACCCACGCGGCGACGCGCGCGCCGGACCCCGGCCCGAGCTCGTACGACCCGGTGCGAGCGCGTGCAGCGACCGCGACGCTCTCGCTGCAAGCGTATCAGGCCGCGGTGGCAGGTGCTACGCTCCTGCGGGCCCCGGCCACCGTCACGCCGGAACCGGTCGGAAACGACACGAACACTCCAGCAACCGGTGTGCGCGTGCCGCCGCGCCGACGTGCCGCCGCCAGCGCCGACGCTGTCTCACCAATCCAGGATTCTTCGTCGCCCGCCGTTGGCGTCCGCGTGCACCCCCCTCGCACGCCATAGCTGCTGACGCATCCGGAGCCGGCCGCAATCATATGTGTGCCGGTGTCTCCTTTCTTCTCACTCCTTGCTCCTTTCTACGCGTCGCGGAACGTGCGCGTCGTGCCGGTGTCTCCTTTCTCCTCACTCCTTCTCCTTTCTACCGTCGCTCCTCGCCAGCGGAGTGACGGTCGTGGTGCGCACGGTGATGCTCGACCACGCGCGATCGCGAACTGTGCGCTTAGTCACCGCTCGGACTGGCCAGGCGGCCGAGATTGCGGGATGCGCAACCGCATTTCGTTCCTTCAGCGGGTCATGGATGAGGTGAAGCGCCAGCCACCGGGCGCCGCGGCGTTCGATGCATCCGCCAAGCTGGACGCGGATGACGGGCCGTTCCCCGCCTCTGGTGTGACGCCGATCCAACCGCTGCAGTTGTTCGTCGAGATCGAGACTCTCCGAACGCTGGTCGCCGATGCGCTCGAGGCGCTGCGATGGAGCGAGACGCGGATCTGCACCAGTCCGGAACGCACCGCCGCCTGGGAAAGTGCCGTCGACCAACGCCGGCGATTCCTCGCCTGGCTGACCGCGCGCGGCCAGGAGAAAGTCTTCCTCGCACTGTATCCGGAATACCTGCTCGCGCAGGACCTGGATCAGCTCGACGGACCGGAAGATCAGCTCAGCTGACGGGCTCCTTTTCGCCACGAGGCGCGACGCGCTCTAACACACAACCCCCGGCTCGTTTACCTTGATCGCGGAGTATTCGATCGGCGCGGTCTACACGAGGACTGTGTTTTGGAGCTGCGTCACCTGCGCTACTTCGTCGCCGTCGCCGAGGAACGCCACGTCGGGCGCGCAGCGGGAAGGCTCAACGTTTCGCAGCCCTCGCTCTCCGCGCAGATCCACGATCTCGAGCGCGAGCTCGGTGCTCGACTGTTCGAGCGCACACCGCGCGGCATGCAGTTGACCCCGGCGGGCGAGAAGTTCCTCGCGCACGCAAGACGCACCCTTCGCGAAGCGGATCACGCCATTGGAGCGGTCCGTGAAACGGGCCACGCCGCCGATCGCGCCGAGTTGCGCGAGGCATTGCAGACATCACTTGGCGCCAGTTACACGATCGACCGACAGCTGGGCGGGCGAGAATCACGAGTCTTTGCCGCCACGGAGACGACACTCGCGCGGCGCGTGGTCGTCAAGGCGCTCCCTCGTGGCCTCGCGGCTGGTGTCAGCGCGGAACGCTTCCGCCAGGAGGTACAACTGGCCGCGCGCCTGACACATCCGCACATCGTGCCCGCGCTCACGTCGGGCGGCGATGCCGAGCTGCTGTACTACACGATGCCGTTCGTCGAAGGCGAGTCGCTGCGGACGCGACTGGGCCGCGAGCGGCAACTCCCTCTCGACGATGCCGTGACGATCGCCCGCGAGATCGCCGACGCGTTGGCCTACGCCCATGGGCAATCAGTCGTGCACCGCGACATTACACCGGACAATATCCTGCTCGCGGCGGGCCACGCATTGGTCACCAATTTCGGTATCGCGCGCGCTGTGAGCCGCGCGGGCGAGTCGGGATTGACGGCGCCTGGCGTCATCCTGGGTACCCCGGCGTACATGTCGCCGGAGCAAGCACTGGGAGCACCGGACGTGGATGCTCGCAGCGACCTCTACTCGTTGGCTGCCGTGTTGTTCGAGATGCTCGCCGGGGAGCCGCCATTCACGGGCGCCACCGCCCAGGCCATCATCGCCAAGCAGCAGAGGACTGCACCGCCGTTGCTCCGATCGCGACGGCCGAGTGTGCCGGAACACGTCGAGCGAGCCGTCGCGCGAGGGCTCTCGCCCATTCCCGCCGACCGATTCCAGACCGCGCGAGCATTTGCCGCGGCGCTCGTGTGAGTTGTCCGGCGGCTGACGTCTCGTGAGGCCGGCGCGACGTTGGCGAGGAATCACCCAGTGACCGAAGGCGGCGCCCCGCGGAGCGCCGGACGCGCGGCGTTTGCGTTCATCTTCGTCACCGTTGCCCTCGACATGTTGGCACTTGGCCTCATCGTGCCGGTGCTACCGACACTCATCGTGTCATTCGAAGGCGGGTCGATCGCGAGAGCATCGAGCATCACGGGCTGGTTCGGCTTCGCCTGGGCGCTGATGCAGTTCGTCTGGTCGCCGACCATAGGCACGCTCTCCGATCACTTTGGACGCCGCCCGGTGATTCTGCTGTCGAACCTCGGTCTCGGGCTCGACTATCTCGTGATGGCGGTTGCGCCGTCGGTCGGTTGGCTGTTTCTCGGGCGCGTGCTGTCGGGCATCACATCGTCGAGCTATCCAACCGCCACGGCGTATATCGCCGACGTGACGCCGCCCGACCAGCGCGCAGCACGATTCGGCATGTTGGGCGCAGCCTTCGGCCTTGGGTTCGTGATCGGGCCGGCCGTCGGCGGACTCCTTGGCGCCATTGATCTGCGGCTGCCGTTCTGGGTGGCGGCTGGGTTGAGTCTGACGAACTTTGCATACGGCTTCTTCATTCTCCCGGAGTCGCTCCCCCGAGAGCGCCGTGTACCCATCCAATGGCGCACTGCTCACCCGTTCGGGGGCATCGCGTTTCTCCGGTCGCGCACTGCGCTCTTGGGGCTCGGCGTGGCAGCGTTCCTCTACTACATCGCGCACGAGGTGTTGCCGAGCCTGTACGTGCTGTACACCGAGTACCGTTACGCGTGGAATGAACGGCAGATCGGCATTTCACTCGCGGCAATCGGCGTGTGCACGACGCTGGTGTCGGCGCTGTTCGTGGGCCCCATCGTCGTTCGGCTCGGCGAGCGTCGCACGCTCGCGCTCGGGTACGCATGCATGACGGCGAGCTTCACTCTCTTCGCTGTTGCCACCACAGGGAGCGCCTTCCTCGCCGGGATCCCATTCGTCTCGCTCAGCGGCATCGCCAGCCCGTCGCTACAAGCGTTGGCGACTCGACACGTCGAGAGTACGGAGCAGGGACAACTCCAAGGCGCCTTGAGCAGCCTGCGTGGTATCGGCATGATGATCGGACCCTTGCTCTTCACGCAGACCTTCACTTGGGCCCTTCAACTGGCACGTCCGCTCCCCGCTACGCCAATGCTGCTGGCCGCCGCGTGCGTCGGGATTGCGGGCGCCGTCGGATGGCTGGCGACTGCGCCAAGCGCAGCGCAAGCCGTGTAGCCGCGCGTGCTCATGATCGCGAGCCACATGGCGGTCGTTTTCGTACCTACGACAGCAGTCGCGCGCAACACGACCTTGGCTACAGTCTCTATTGATAGTGCGCTTGCGCTTCGGGACGCGCTCGCGCCCGCTCGCTAGCCCGGTTCCGACGGCGAAAACCAATACTTGGCGGCGAAGGCGGCGATAGCCTCGGCGTATGGGACCAGGCCGCCGTCACCGCACCGCCACTCATCCCGATCGCCGCCCAACTGCACTGTGCTCGACTTGATGGCGGCGGGGCGCAGTCTCCGTACGCGACTCGAGTGTCGCTATAGCGACGAAGGTATGTGGTGACAGTCCCAACCGCGGTCCCCGGCCGCAGTGGGCACGGGATTTCCTAAGGGCGTTTCGGTGTATACGACGCGTCACGTCCGTTAGCATGCAAATGCAGGATGCAGTGCAGGATGCACATCCGTTCAGCCTGTCCTTCCTTTGTTCTCATTCGGTTGAGGATGGTCCATGGAGCACTTTGCTGCAGGGCCCGTGTGCGACTGGTCGGGAGCCCGGCGCGATCCCACCCGCGAGCTGCGGTGTGGCGCGCCCGCCAAGTCGCTGGTGATGGTGGTCGACACCGGCAAGGACGCCATCGTCGATCAGCGCAATCTGTGCAACGATCACACACGCGAAATGCGGCAGGCCAACGATCGCCCCGGCCGTCGCGTCGACATCTTCCCACTTTCGTGAGTGCCGCATGGAGAATCCGTTGTCGGTCGCGGAATCCGGGTCTCCGATTCCGCACTTCATTACTTGTCGTTTCTCCGCTTCTCGCTTTTCTCTGATACTGGTCGCATCCCGATCATCACTTCGGTCGATTTGACGATGGCCACGGCCTCGACCCCCGGCGCGAGGCCGAGGCGCTCGGCCGACTGCCGAGTGATCAGCGCGACGAGCTCCTGCGGAGCGACCGCGATCGTGACTTCCGCCATGAGCCCGTCGGTGACGATCGACCGCACGCGTCCTATGAGTTGGTTGCGGGCGCTGAGATCGACCGCGGGGCGCCCGACGGCTCCGCCGCGCGGCTGGCGCCCGCGCATTAGCTGACTGCGCTGAAAGAGCCATCGCCGGCCGTGACGAATCGCCGGTATCTGGCCCTGGCGCGCCAGGAGCTGCACGCGCTTGACGTGCAAGTGTAAGAGCGCCGCTGCCTCCGCCGCCGTGAGCAGGTCACCTCGAGGCATTCTGAGAACCAGGTTTGGAGATGAGTGTTGGCCGTGGGGGGCGGGCACTGCGCGCCCGAGAAAGGAGAGAGGGGAAAGGAGAAAGGAGATCTCACCACGGATTCCGTTGTCGTCTCCTTTCTCCTTTCTGGCGTTCTCCTCTCTACGAGCGCGATAGCGCCGGTCGGTCCCTCCAGCACAGATAGGCCACCACGCTCGCCACAATCGCAAACGCGGCCCCGAACTCGCCGATCGCGTAATTCGTGAAAGGCGTGTGTCGGGTGAGGGGATCGAAGATGGCCTGGATGAACAGGTTGTGACTCGCGTGCAAAAGCATGCACGGCCACACGCTCCCCGATTTGAGTCGCATCCAGGCGAAGAGCACCCCAATGCCGACGACGCCAACTGCGAAACAGATCACCGAAAACCACACCGGATTGGCGCCATGATAGTCCGCCCCGATGATCAGTGGCATGTGCCACGCTGCCCAGATCCCGCCGCTGATCAACCCGACGTTGGTGAACGACGTCACCTTGGCCAGCTCCGGGACGAGGAATCCGCGCCAGCCCAGCTCTTCGCCCAGAGCCGCCACGCAGTTCGGGATCATGCCGACAGTGCCCACGATCAGGATGTACGTCAGCACGCCGCCAATCGAAGAACTCTGTACGCCGAGCGGCAGATGGAGCTGCGAAGCCACGCGACTCATCGCGGCGGGAACGACGCTAAAGTCGCCAAGCCCGAACGCCCACAAGGGCAGGTAGATCACCGACGCGTAGGCGATCGGGATCCAGTAACCGCCCCACATGTATTTGGCCGCCGGCAAACCCCACCCGACCCCGCGAAGCGTGTGCTGAAAAAGGAGTCGCGTCAGAAGCCCCGCCGCTGCCGGACACCACATCAGATACAGCACGAGCGGACGCCCCTGTGAGTCCTCCAGCGAATGCTGCTGGATCAGGATGCGCCAGATGATGGCGCTGAACCCGACGGTGAGGAGGACATACGTCAGGATCCCGAGGATGGTGCGGCCACGCGACTCGGTCGCGCTCGCGGCGACACCGCTCGCAGCGCTCGTGGGCATCGCGGCATCTGTCGTCGCGGTCGTCGCGCCCATCGCGGCACCGGATACAGCATGAGTAGGCATGACGCTCTCTGTGGAAGGCAGCCCTGTCGACGAGAAGCTATCACCGGGCGCGCTGATGGCGAGTGCCAGGCCGCCGATTCTCTGGCCGCGACAGAGCCGGCCCGTCACCCCGTCGTGTGCCCTTCGGGGGTCGTCGTCTACTTTCTACTTTCTGCTTGGCTACTCTCTCGGCCGCGGAAGCGGCCGCGGGGTGCCGCAACGCGCCGCGCGTGAGTATCTACCAATCCCCAATCCCCAGCCCCCAAACTCCAGGCCGTTGCCGTGGACATCGACACCGAATTCGTCACTCGGACCCTGCGAGATCTCGTTCAGATCAACTCCATCAACCCGACGCTCGTGAGTGGCGCACCGGGCGAAACGGAGATCGCCGACTACGTCGCACACGTACTGCGCGGTCTCGGCCTCGAGGTCGGCGTCGTGGCCTCCACGCCCGGGCGACCCAGCGTTGTCGCCCGTTTGCGCGGGCGCGGCCGCGGACGGTCCTTGATGCTGAACGCCCACCAGGACACGGTCGGCGTGGACGGCATGCCGGAGCCGTTCTCCGGTGCCGTCCGCGATGGCAGGATGTACGGCCGTGGCACGTTCGACATGAAGGGCGGACTCGCGGCAAGCATCGGCGCCGTCAAGGCATTGATCGACGCGGACGCCGTACCGGCTGGCGACGTGATCGTGGCGGCCGTCGCCGACGAGGAACACTCGAGTCTCGGCATGCAGGACGTGATCGCGCAGTATCGGGTCGATGGCGCCATCGTGACGGAGGCAACAGCGCTCGACCTCTGCGTCGCCCACAAAGGCTTCATCTGGGTCGAGATCGAGACACTCGGTCGTGCCGCCCACGGAAGCCGGCCGGAGCTGGGCATCGATGCCAATCTTCGGATGGGACGGGTGCTCGCGCGTCTCGAACAACTCGAGCAGGCCCTGCAGCGACGTTCCCCACATGTATTGCTTGGTCCCCCATCCGTGCACGCCGCGACGCTGCAGGGCGGCACCGGGCTCAGTACGTACGCCGCCTCGTGCAAGCTAGGGATCGAGCGCCGCACCATCCCCGGCGAGACAGCCGCACAGGTCGAAGCGGAGATGCGCCAGCTGATCGAGCCGCTGCAGGCCGCGGACCCGACCTTCCACGCGACTGCCAGGACACTCCTCGTGCGCGACTGGTTCGAGACGCCCTCGCAGTCCGCCCTCGCGACAGCAGTCGAACGAGGCGTCGAGACCTGCATGAAGCGCCCGCCGCGACGGGTCGGGCAGGCGTGGTGGATGGATTCGGCCTTTCTTGGTGCGGCCGGCACCGATACCGTCGTGATCGGCCCTGAAGGCGCCGGGGCCCACGCGGACGAGGAGTGGGTAGACTTGAGCACCGTGCACAACCTGACACGGATACTGGCCGAAACGGCGACACTGTACTGCGGGAGCGCCACATGACATCACCGACACGGCCAGCATCACTCGACACCATCGCCGTGTGGGGCGGAGAAGAAGAGTCGCTCTGCCAAGGAGCCACCCAGGTACCCGTCGTTCACAGCGTCGCGTTCGGATACCACGATCTGGACACGTGGAAGCAGGTCGCGCTGGGCAACGCGCCTGGCCACATCTACAGTCGCAACACCAATCCGACGGTCCAAGCGTTCGAGCACAAGGTGCGCCTGCTCGAGGGCGCGGAGGCGGCGACGAGTTTCGCCACGGGGATGGCGGCCATCAGCAACACCCTCTTCACGCTGCTCGCGCCGGGCGACCGAGTGGTGTCGATCAAGGACACCTATGGAGGCACAGCCAAGCTCTTCACCGAATTTCTCCCGCGGTATCAGATCTGTGCGACGCTGTGCGAGACGGAGGATCACGACGCACTCGAGCGCGCGGTCGCGGCGGGATGCCGGGTGCTCTATCTCGAGACACCGACCAATCCGACCCTCAAGGTCGTCGACATCCAGCGCCTCGCGACAGCGGCGCATCGAGTCGGTGCGCTCGTCGTCGTCGACAACACCTTCGCGACTCCGGTCAATCAGAGCCCGCTGACGCTCGGCGCCGACATCGTGGTGCATAGTGCGACCAAGTTCCTCGGCGGCCATGCCGATGCGCTCGGCGGCGTGATCTGCGGCGCGTCCGATCTGGTACAGCGAGTCTATCACTATCGTGAGATCACCGGGGCGACGTTGCATCCCTCGGCGGCCTACTTGCTGCTGCGGGGCCTGAAAACACTCCCCCTGCGGATCCGCCAGCAAAATGCCAGCGCGCTCCGCATCGCCGAGCACTTGTCTGGACACCCAGCGGTCGGAGCAGTCTTCTACCCCGGCCTCGAGAGTCATCGACATCACGATGTCGCCGCCCGACAAATGCGCGGCTACGGCGGCGTGCTGAGCTTCATGTTGACCGGTGGACAGGAAGCCGTTCGTACCTTCCTGCCAAAGCTCCAGCGCGCGCACCTTGCGGCAAACCTGGGATCGGTGGAAACGGTGGCCGGCCCCCCCGCAACGACGAGCCACGTCGAGACCACGGCCGCCGAACGCGCCTCGCTCGGAATTCCGGAGGGCCTCGTGCGCTACTCCGTCGGCATCGAGGATCCGGACGATCTCATCGCCGACCTGGATCAAGCCTTGAAAGGAGTGCGACAGTGAAACTTGCACTGCGGCTCGAGCCAGGGCGTGGAGTCCGATCCGTTGCCGTCGCGCTGGCGCTCAGCGTCATGACACCGGGTCGACACGTGGCCACCGCGTCAGCACCGCCAGTCCGACACGTGTTTGTCATCGTCCTCGAGAATCAGTCGTTCGAGGGCACGTTCGGTGCCCACGCTGGCGCGCCGTACCTGGCGCGCACGCTCACCGCACAGGGCGCGCTGCTGAAGAATTATTTCGGGATCGGGCACATGAGCCTCGACAACTATGTCGCGTTGATCAGTGGCCAGGCACCGAACGAAGCCACACAACTCGACTGCCCGACGTACATCCCATTTCAGTTGACACAGCCCACACTCGACGCGGACGGCCAGGCACTCGGCACCGGATGCCTGTACCCGCGCATGGTACGTACGATTGGCGATCAGATGGACGCCGCCGGATTCAGCTGGCGAGGTTACATGGAGGATCTCGGACGCGAGCCGGCGCGTGACGGCGGCGCGTGCGGACACCCGGCAATCGGTGCGCCTGATCCGACACAGACGGCCAAGCGCACACCGAACGATCAATACGCGATGTGGCACAACCCCTTCGTGTTTTTCCGAACGGTGGTCGATGATCCCTCTCGTTGCACGTCGCACGTCGTTGGCCTCGATCGATTGGCGAGTGACCTGGCCACGGCCGCCACGACGCCGAACTACGTATTCATCACGCCCAACCTCTGCGATGACGCGCACGACGAGCCGTGCATTGATGACTCACCGGGTGGCCTCGCGCAGGCGGACCGGTTCCTGCGACACTGGGTGCCGATCATCACGGGCTCGGCGGCGTTCAAGGCCGATGGCGTGTTGATCATCACGTTCGATGAAGCCGAAAGCGCGACCGAGCCAGACACCTCGGCCGCATGCTGCGGCGAACGCGGGCTACCCGGCGCCGCCAAGCCACCAGGCGGCGACGGACCTGGCGGGGGGCGCGTCGGCGCCGTGATGCTTTCGCCGTTCATCAAGGGTGGCACCGTGAGCACAACGCCCTACAACCACTATGCGCTGCTCCGCTGGGTAGAGGATGTGTTCGGGCTAACCCATCTGGGCTACGCCGGGGCGCCGGGCCTCCGGGCATTCGGGGCCGACGTGTTCGGAAGCACCGCGCGCACGGACTGAGCGACCTCCCCCAGCAATGCGTCCACATCGCTCTCGCTCGCGCGAGGGTTCACGATACAGACGCGCAGCCAGAAGCGGTCGCCGAGCTTCGTGCTCGAGAGAAAGGCGCGGCCTCCGAGCTGCACCTGTCGCGCCGCAGCGCGATTGACTGCATCGATGTGATCGTCCGCACCGCGCAGCTCTCGAGGCACTGCCCGGAAGCACACGACGCTGAGCCCCTGGGGCTCCCAGAGCTCGAAGTCGTCCCGTTGCCGCACACGATCGGCCAGGTGCCGGGCGAGGTTGAGATCGTGCTCGATGAGCGCCCGGTATCCCTCGGTCCCGAAGTACCGCAGGGCGGCCCACACCTTGAGCGCGCGAAATGGGCGTGTCTGCTCCGTGCTGTATTCACTCAACCACGGCGGGCCTTGCACCCCGTATCGATCATCGTCCGTGCGCAGATAGGCCGGCACGAGGCTGAAGGCGTCGCGCATGGCTTGCGCGTCCTTGACGAGCACGAGGCCGGCATTGACCGGCACGTACAGCCACTTGTGGGGATCGACCGCGAGGCTGTCTGCCCGTGCGACGGAAGCCAGTAACGCACGATACTCGCTCGTCAGGATCGCCGGCCCGCCGTACGCCGCGTCGACATGCAACCACGCGCCGTGGCGCGCACAGACATTGGCGATGGCACCGAGCGGGTCGATCGCTCCGGTGTTGACCGTCCCCGCACTCGCGACCACCGCCAATGGGCTGAAACCAGCCGCGACGTCGGCGCTCAACATCGCATCGAGCGCGTCGGGGATCATGCGAAGAGCGGCATTGGTCGGCACGGTCCGGAGATTGGCGTTGCCAAGTCCCAGCAGCTCGACCGCTTTTTGGTGGCAGGCGTGCCCCTCGGCGCTGCGGTAGACGACGAAACGCAGCGAGCGACCATTGTGCGGCGCGGCTGCTACGCCGACCGCGCGCACGTCGGAGCCGTGCCGGGCGAATGCGCTGTGCCGCGCGACGGCCAATGCGGTGATCGCGGCGGTGGATGCGCCGCTCACCAGTACGCCCATACTGCTGGTGGGGAACGCGAACAGCTGCTTGAACCATTCGAGGACCTGACGCTCGATCCACACGGCCGCGTGGTTTCCACCTGCGACACTCGGGTTGATGACGGCCGCGAGTGCATCGGCGAAGATTCCGAGCGGGACAGGCGGCGAATTCACCCATCCGTAGAACCGTGGATGTCCGTTCCCGAACGGATACGGATCGACCTCGCGGGTGAAACGGTCGAGGATGTTGTCGGCGCTCTCGCCGGCGGCCGGGAGCGGCGTCGCGAGCAGTTCGCTGGCCAGCGACTCCGGGAACGGACTAAAAACTGAACGGTCGGGAAGTTCCGTGAGGTGCGCAGCGATCAGGTCGACGACACGATAGCCGACGCGCCGAATTTCTTCTGGAGACCAGACGAAAGGGGGCATGGACGACTAGGCGCTAGACGCTGGACGCTGGACGCTGGACGCTGGACGCTGGACGCTGGAGACTAACACAGGATCCACGTGACGGTGCACCCTACAGCACTTCTCGGTAAGTTTTCAAGCGTCTAACGTCTAGCGTCTATTTCCCGCCCATGCCCATCACTGTCGCCGAACTGTACATCTATCCGATCAAGTCGGCGCGCGGCATTCCGGTATCGTCCCTCGAGTTCGACGCCCGCGGGGCGATCGGGGACCGGCGTTGGATGCTCATCGACGGCGAGGCACAGTTTCTGTCCCAACGCCGCATTGCTCGCATGACCCTGCTCCATGTCTCGCTCGATGTGGACGCCCTGGTCGTCGACGCGCCCGGCATGGCGACGCTCACCGTGCCGCGTAATGGTTGCGGTGAGCCAGCGGGGGAGCGACTGGTCGCCGGCCTGTTCGAGGATGCGGTGACGGTGCAACGCGTCAGCACCGAGGTCGATCGATGGTTCACGACGTTTCTGCACTACCCGTGCTCGTTGGTCACCATGCCAGACGACACCCGGCGGCCGGTCGACCTGAACTATGCTCCACCGGGACGCACTGTCGCCTTTGCCGATGCGTTCCCTGCCCTCGTGATCGGGACGGGGTCGATCGAGGGGCTCAACCGACGACTGGCCGCGAAGGGAGAACCGCCGGTTAGCAGCAATCGCTTTCGGCCCAATATCGTCGTCTCGGTCGACGAGCCGCACGCCGAAGACAATTGGCGCCGCCTCGAGGGACGCGGGATCGCGTTCGACATCGTGAAGCCCTGTGCACGGTGCTCGATTCCCGCCGTCGATCCGGACCGCGGCGTCCGCGGGAAAGAGCCGACCAAGACACTCAGCGAGTACCGGCGCCGCGACGGCAAGGTGTTCTTCGGCCAGAACGCGCTCCACGACGGGCCCGGGCGCCTCGAGCGTGGCGAGCCGTTGCAGGTCAGCATGGCTGCGCAAACGAAATGAAATGTCAAACGGCGACGGTGGCCTCCAGGCCGCCCATCTTGGTCGGTTGCCGTTTGATCTCGATACGACCCACGTGTGCTCTACAGTCGCACCACTGGACAACCGACACACAGTTAGCCAACGTCCAGACTCCCCTCAACACAGGTAGACTCTTGTGCGCGTGCACACCTCAGCTCTGACACTTGCCGTCGTTGTACTCCTGCCGAGCCTGGCTGCGGCTCAGTCTGCACCGCTTGCTGACGCCCTCCGGAAGAATGAGGAGAGGTCAGCGAAGAATCTGACCGCGGCGGCCGAGGAGTTCCCCGCCGACAAGTACGGGTATAAGCCGACGCCTTCGCAAATGAGCTTCGGACACATCGTCGTCCATCTCGCGGAGGGCAACGACTTTTTCTGTGGCGCGATCGCTGGGACCAAGGCCCCCGATCGTTCCAAGGTCGATTCCACCGCCGCCAAGGATGCACTCGTCTCGCGACTCAAGGAGACCTTTGACTTCTGCAACAAGACGCTGGCAAACCTCGACGATTCGAAGATCGGCGAGGAGCTGCCATTCTTCGGGGGACGCAAGGTCACGCGAGCTGAGATGGAGATGGTGACCGCGGCGGACTGGGCAGATCACTACAGCCAGTCGGCTATCTACCTTCGGTTGAACGGACTGCTGCCGCCGACGGCCCAGCCCAAGAAGCCTGCGGCGTAGAGACGGAACCTCGCGCATCCAGAGGCGGTAACGGCAAGAGGTTGAGCGAGGCCAGTCTTGGCCTCGCTCTCTTCTTTGGGTCGGGACGGGGTCCGTCAAATTTGCGTGAAGTCTTTGCCTCGCACATGAGCACTGCGACTGGCGCGCCCGAATGGCCGTCGCCTCGGCGCTGTCATGCGACCGCCGGTAGGGGCGACGCATGCGTCGCTCTCCGTAACCGACCGCGAAGCAGTAACGGCGACGGGTTCGCCGCCCTCCGTTGGCGAGCAAGTCGGATTACCGGCCTCGTTGGCCTGCTGCTCGCCGTGCACGGCTGCAAATCGAGCACATCGCCCAACTCCAGCAACGGCGGGACGCTCGCCATCATCGTGAAGCCCATCAACGGCGCCACGCCCCTCGTCGTCGTCACCAGCCAGGGCGGCGACACGGCCGTGGTGACGAGGACGGACACGACCCTCACGGTCCCAGCCGGCACGTACACCGTCGCGAGCGCGAGCGCCGTCCTTGTGGGCCCGGTCGTCACGCTCTTCTACGACGGCACGGCGAAAGGCAGCCCGGCAAACGTCGCGACAGGCGCAACGACGTCGATCACGATCACGTTCGCCCTTCGCCCAGGATCCGGCAAACTGTGGGTCGTCGGTGGGCCGGCCGGACAAAACACCGCCGCCGCATACGCGGGTGCCAACCTGGACAACGGCGCCGCGGGCGTGTCGCTGTCCGTGGCCGGCCGGTATGCGGCGTTCGATGCCCAAGGAAACCTCTGGGTTGCCGATTCGGGCGCGAACACCATCACGGAGTACTCTGCTGCGCAGCTCGCCGCGAGCGGCGCACCCAGCCCCACAGTCACGATCACCAGCGCAGCACTCGCGGGGCCAGTCGGCCTGGCGTTCGATCTGGCAGGCAAATTGTGGGTGTCGAACTTCAACGCCAATACGGTCGTGGCGTTCTTCACCAACCAACTGCACGCGGGTGGCAATCAGAAACCAGCGATCGTGCTCAGCGGCATCGCGTTTGATGGGCCTGCACGCATCCAGTTCGACACGGGCGGCAGGCTCTGGGTACCAAACACGCTCACGAGCACCGTCGTCGCGATTGCCTCATCCAGCCTCGCCGTCAGCGGGACGCCGCTGCCAGCGGTCACGCTGACTTCCTCGAACGGATCGCTCAACGGGCCGAGCGGCGTGGCCTTTGACGGATCAGGGGACCTCTGGGTCGCGAACTCCGTTGGGAACAGTCTCGTCGCGTTCAACCCGCCGCAGCTCGTAGCGAGCGGCCCCGCCGCCCCCTTTGAAATATTGATTCCGCCGGCGGCGACTGGATCACCGACGGCGATCGCGTTCGACAACACCGGTGACCTCTGGACCAACAGCACTACGGGCTCGGCGATCCTCGGCTACACCGGCGTCCAGCTCGCAGTCGGCGACACCGTGCCACCGGCCACCGTGGTCTCCGTCGCAACCCCACCGGCGACATTGGCGTTCAATCCCGCCTCGGGCAGTCTGCCGCTTGCCGGTGGCGCTTTCGCGCGCGTGCGGCTGAGGCATTGATCGGGAGGGGTGGCATCCGTCCCCGCTATGCCACTGAGCGCGAAAAGTGGGGCCGGCCTGTCCATGTAATTCGCACCTATTCGTTCCTACATGGGGGCAGACCCTGATCCGAACAGCCAACTCGGGTCTTTCAGCCCGGCCCCAACACTCAGCGCCCTGCGACCGTACTTGCAGCGAAGCTATAACTAACCGGAGCTCCAATGCGGATTAGACAGTCAATTAGCGCCCTTGGCCTACTCGCGGCGTTGGCCGTGGGCTGCTCGAACGGCACCAACAACCTCGCCCCGTCGACGGTGACCCTCGGCAACCCGGATAGCCTCAGCTACCTATTGTTGCCGAGCTCGCCCGGGGTGCCAGCCGGGATTCTACTCAAATGGGCGGCGGCGACTGATCCGAACGTCACCAACTACGTCGTGTATGCGGCGATCGTCGGCGGGGGTTGGAATCCGGTCGCCTACACCGGCGAGGTGAGCTATTTCGTTCCGGGCACGCCGGCGAGCCAGTACTACATCGCCTCCGAGGATGGGAACGGCGATATCAGCAGCGGGACATCCCCGATCACGGTCAACTCACAACAGGTGCTGCCGCCGCCTGACGGTCTGACCCCGGTGCCGATCGACTCGGGCGTCAAGCTCACCTGGTCGCCCAATGCGCGGCTGAGTAATCCCGCCGAGTTCGCGTATTATCGCGTGTATTCCGAGCCAGCCGTGGTGTCGGGTGGTACAGCAAGCTGCCCCACCGGCGCTTCTGGATTCGGACTCGAAGGCTCGACTGTGTCCGAGGGTTATATCGTGACGGGCCTGGCCAACGGCTCGACTTGGTGCTTTGGCGTCACAACCGTTGCCACGCTCGGCCAGGAAAGTGTGCTCACCCCCTGGGCCACCGCATTGCCGTCGTCGGATAGCGCAAGCTTTGACGTGACGGCATCGCGCATCACGGTCGGGGTGCATCGGGCAGGCAAAGTGCGGCGGTAATGTTCGAGTGACGACTGACGGATAACCGGTCACGGGAACTGCGACGTCCACTGGAACACCCGGGCGGGCTGAAGCCCGCCCCTACATGTTGCTGCGGGCAGCGTCACAATCGGGATTCGTCGACCGATACCACAATCGTCGCCGCGGCGCTCCGGAGAGTCACCGTCCATACCGACATGGAGGGGCGGCCTTGAGGCCGCCCAGCGTTGTCGTCACCCGTTACCCGGCCTTTCAGTCCCCCCGCGCACTTCCGGCGCCCCGACGGCCTTCCGTTTTGCATTGAGTGCCGCCAACCCCTTGGTTTCGAGGGTGGTCCACCGGGTCAGCGCGATGTGATAGTCTTCGCGCGCCTTGTCACAGGCAGCTATCTCGCGCGCAGTGGGTGCGACGTCCGCCCCCTGCATCGCCATTGCCGCGGCCATCATCGCCGTACTCGCACTCGTGAGCGTTGGAGGGCCCGGAGGCGGTGGCGGCCCGAAGAAACCCGGCTGACGTCGTACCGGCATTGGCGCTATGGAGTCGACCGCCGCTCGGAACGCGGCGACGCCCTCGCCCCCAGCCGCATCGAGCTTGGCGATCAGCGCACGAGCCTGCAGGAACTTCGCGTGCGCTGACAGGGCTCCGTCATACATCGCTCTGGACAGCGACGCGAGCTGCACGAGACCCGCAGCGGAGGTCCTGACTCGTGGATCTAATCGCAGCACGAGCGGTTGGGTCATGCTTTTCCCGTCGACGGTGAGGCGCACGGTATAACGGCCGGGTGGCGCCCAGGGCGCATTGACGAGCGGGTACGTCCGATGTGGCACGGCGCCGACCGCGGCATCGCCGCCAACCGGACCGTCACTATCGCCGGGGATCGGCGCGTAGTGGAGGTCCCAGCTCAATCGATGCATGCCGGGGTCCGTCGAAACGATCGTCGGCGGCGCCGGCCAGTAGAGCGGAAGGCCGCAGTCGCGTGCCGTCGGAGTCTGCTCACAAAATCGATTGTACGCCGCGGAGTCGAGCGCCGGGTCGGGACGGCGCACCGGATCAGCGCTCGAGTACGTGCGTACCGCGTGCCCGGTCGAATCCAGGATGTCTATCGTCACCGGCCCGGATGGCGCGCTCGCCAGGTAGTAGTCGATGATGCCGCCAGGCGGTGGATTCTGGCCAGCTGTAACCTCGGGCGGCCACGGCGTCGGATCGTTCGTGGCGAATCGGACGCGAACCGCGGTCACGGGCTTGTACAGGTACGCCCCTGCGGCCGCGCGTGCTGCTGCCGTCTGGCGCAGGGGCGTGACGTCGTCGAGGATCCAGAACCCACGACCATGTGTACCCGCAATGAGGTCGGCACAGAGACAGGTGCTGTCGTCCTTCACTTGCAGGTCACGCACCGAGATGGCTGGCATGTTGAGTCGCAGCGATTCCCAGTGGTCGCCGTCGTCGAACGAGACCCAGACCTGCGCGTTGGTGCCGGCGTAGAGCAGACCCTTGACCCTTGGATCCTCGCGAATGGAGTTGGCAACCGCGCCGGACGCGATTCCGTTGTCGATCTCGGTCCACGTCTTGCCGCCGTCGTGCGTCCGAAAGAAGTGCGGATTTGCGTCGTCCACACGGAACGTGTTGGCAGCCGCATACGCCGTCATCGCATCGAAGTGGCCGGCATCGATGTTGAAGATGCGCGTCCACGGCTTGATGCCGGGTGGCGTAACGTTGGTCCACGTGGCTCCACCATCGAGAGTCACCTGGATGTTGCCATCGTCTGTGCCCGCCCAGAGCACCCGCGCGCTCCTGGTCGACAGCGCGAGCGCTGTGATCGTGCCCTGAGGTCCCGGCTTGACATCAGCCGCATACTGTCCGGCATTGGCAGGGACTTCCCAGCTTTGCCGAGCGAGATCGGGACTGATTCGCGTCCAGTGGTGGGCGTGGTCCACGCTCTTCCACACGGCATTGGACACGTAGTACAGCACGGTCGGGTCGAGCGGTGACCACTCGATGGGCATCGTGCGGACGTTCCGATTGTAACTGACAGCCTTGGCGTTCGCCGCGCCCGCGGGATTTCCGGCGGTCATGTCGGGGCCAACGAACGTCGTCTGTCCAGTCTTGCGATTGTACAGGGAGATGTTGTTTCGCATGCTGCCGTACACGAGATCGGGATCCTCGGGGTCCGGTGCCGCGATGCCGTACTCCTGGATGTTGACGGGATGCCAGTCGTGGAAGGTGATCTCGCCATCCATCGACCGACTTTCGACGCATGCCGAGCCAGCATCCTGCTGGCCCCCACAGACGCGATACGGGAACTCGTTGTCGGTCGTGACGTGATACATTGCCGCAGTCGGCTGCGTGTACCAGTTGCTCCAGGAGACGCCACGATTGGCAGAGACGACGCCGCCCTGATCCGCGACCACGAGCAGAATGTCGGGATTCCGAGGGTTGATCCAGGTCTTCTGGTAGTCGTCGCCGCCGGGCGCGCCGCGCACGGCCGACCAGGTCATCCCCGCGTCCTCGGTGCGCCACAACACGGTCGACGAGCTGTAGACGACGTTCTCGTTCTTCGGATCGACCGCAATCGTCGGCAAATCGCCGCCGCCGATTCGGGCGAGCGGGCGTCCATCAGGCTGCCGCGCATGAGCCGAGTCGGTCGCATGGACATCGTGGTAGGCCAGTTGCCAGTGTGCGCCACCGTCGCTGGAGCGATAGAAACCGATGACGCCCTGGGGCCTCGGCGGACCGCCCGGCGGTGCCGCCGCCGCGACCATGGCGTAGACGACCTGCGAGTTGCCCGCCGCGATGCTGATGTTGGCCTGGATCAGGCCCGTGGGCAGCCCGTCTGTGAGCTGCGTCCACGTGGTCCCGCCATCCGTCGACTTGAAGATCCCGCCGCTCGACCCGCCAAATGACCCACCCTCGATGAAGCTTTGCTGTTGCTGCCAGAGCGCCGCGTAGATGACGTTGGAGTTGCTCGGATCGATGTGGACGTCACTTCCACTCGTGTACTCATCCTTGTAGAGCACTTTCTGGAACGTCTTGCCGCCGTCCGTCGAGCGGTAGATCCCCCGCTCCGCGTTCGGGCCATATGGGTGCCCAAGTGCTGCGACGAACAGGCGGTTGGGATCGGCCGCGTCCACGTCGATCATCGCGATCATCTCGCTGTCATCGAGCCCGAGATGCACCCACGTCTTGCCGCCGTCCGTGGACTTGTACACGCCGTTGCCGGTTGCCAGGTCGGGTCGGATGATGCCGCCGCCCGTGCCGACATAGATGATGTTTGGGTCCGACGGAGCCACGGCGATCGCGCCGATCGAGCCGGTTGGCTCCGCGTCGAATATCGGGATCCAGTTCGAGCCGTAGTCGGTGGAGCGCCAGACGCCTCCATCGTCGAATCCGATGTAGAACACGTTGGGCTGGCTCGCGACGCCGGCAAGCGCCCGCGCGCGCCCCGCGCGCGGCGGACCGATCTGCCGCCATTGCATGGCGCTGTACAGGTCAGGAGATTGTGCAGCGGCCGCCGAACCGGCAGCCGCAACTATCAGGAGCGCTAATCCAGCGCGCAAAACCGACAAGCGCACGTCAGAACCTCGGTTGAATGTTGGACGTTGGACGTTAGACATTGGACGCTGGAGGGGCTAGACGCTGGACGCTGGACGTTGGAGAAGAAACCGCGAATGGCAGTCGGAATGCACCGTGTCTGGCTACGAGGTTTGTTCTCCAGCGTCCAGCGTCTGATTTTCCTCACCTCACTTCCCGCCCGCCCCTTCGATCATCAGGGACAAATCGCCGCTGCGCAGGCATCCGCACGAGCGGTAGCGTCTTGGCGTTCAGGACAGCATTGGCCGGCAGAATGGCGTTCCGTGACAGAATGAACGCCGTAAGCGCGTAGATCTGGTGCGCGCTGAGCGATCCCGGTGATGGAAAAGGCATGGCCCGCCCGATGTAGTCGTAGAGTGTCGTCGCGTACGGCCAGTAGTTGCCGACGGTGGCGACCGCCGTCGTATCAGTCGCAAACGGGAACGAGTCGCCAGGAACGCGACCCACCAGCGCCGGCGCCGGCGGGACTGCGCCGTGTATGCCGTCCGCCCCGTGGCACGCGGCGCACTGCACGGCGTAGATCACTGCGCCTTCGCTGGCTGTTCCGCTATCGTTCGGCAATCCGCGCCCATCGGGACTGACATCCGAATTCCACCGAGCGATGTCCTGTGTGCTCGCGGGTTGGCCGAGCCCGAATCGCGCAGGCGCCGATACGTTGGAGGGAGTGGCCGCCGGCGATTGGCTGCACGCAGCGGCCACCGCCGCCAGTGCTCCACCGAGGAACGCCGTGCGACGCATGTGCGCTCGTCTCGTCAGGCGCGGGTCACACACGAGCCGCAAAAGTGATGCGACCCAACGCATCGACATCCCATGCGCGGATGTTATTGAGATGATAGTTCGTCCCCGGTCCCCGCACGGCTCGCAGCGTCGCGAGACTGGGCTGCACGTATCCGGTCTCGTCCGTCGCGCGGCTCATGAGCGTCGTCGCGCGTCCGCGCCACTCCCAGAGATGCCGGAAGCGTGTGTGCGCCAGGGGAAGGACAGGGTCCTGCAGCACTGCAGCCGACCATGTCGATCCTCCGTCCGTGCTCACGTCCACCTGCGTGACCCGGCCGCGCCCAGTCCATGCAATACCACGAATCTCCCACCAGCCATGGCCACTCAGGACGGTCGGATATGCAGGGAAGGTGATGATGGACTTCGCGTCCATCACGAAACTGAATTGGCGTGCCTCATCTCCCCGCAACGCATCGGTGTAGCGCGAGGTTTCCTCGCGCGTCATGAACGGCGCGTCGCCGACCTTGAGTCGTCTGAGCCATTTGATGTTCGTGTTGCCCTCCCAACCGGGCAGCACCAGGCGCACCGGAAAACCCTGCTCGGGTCGCAGTGGCTCGCCGTTTTGCGCGTAGGCAACCAGGGCATCATCGAGGGCCTTGGAGAGCGGGATACTCCGCGTCATGAGCGCTGCGTCCGCACCTTCCGCCAGTATCCAGCGCGCGCCCGACTGCACCCCAGCTTCGCGCAGCAACGTCGCGAGCGGCACCCCGGTCCATTCGCTGGTGCTCGTGAGACCGTCGATCTGCTGCGGTGTGGTCTTGGGCGACATCGCCCGATATGCCGCTCGTCCGTTGCCCGAGCATTCGATGAAGTAGATGCGAGACAGGGCCGGGAATCGCTGCAGGTCGGCCAGCGTGAAGGTGAGCGGGCGGTCAACGAGCCCATGAATCAAAAGGCGATACCGGTCCGGATCGATTGCCGGGACGCCAGCGTGGTGTCGCTCGTAGTGGAGGTCAGACGGCGTGATGATCCCATGCAGGTCCTGCAGGGGAGTAAATGATTCGCCCGCTACCTTGCCGACCGGTGAACGCGCGAGGTGCACTGCGGGCGCACGGGTACCGACTGCACTCGTCCCGGGCCCCGGTACGCGTGGCGGCTCTGTCGGGTCGACAGGCCCGTTCGCCGCCGGCTCTCGTGCTCCGAGCTCGGAGAGGACGTCACTGGGCAACGCTCGGCTCAAAGCCGCAGTGGCAGCCCCCAAGGCCCCTACGACCAGCGTCCGACGCGAGACCACTGGTCCTTCGTCAGGCTGTGACACAATTCGAACCTATCATCTCGCAGGTCGCGGGTCGATGTCCCGACCCAGCATCCGTGCGACCGCACGTGACGCGGGGATCTCACCCCATGTACGCCGCACGCATTCGCCACGTTGACCTGCTGGCGCGGGCGACGCGTACGCCGCCCGCCCTCACAATAACACCCACAGGCGTCCGCGGAGACCTGAACTCGTAGCCGTAGGGCGCGCTCGGACGTGCGGGATCGCCGCGCAGCGCCGGGAATCGATCCATCAGGGTCTCCAACACCACGCGAACCTCCGCGCGCGCCAATGAAGCGCCGAGGCAGAAATGCTTCCCTGATCCGAACGACAGATGGTCCGCGGCGTTGCGGCGGCGGAGATTGAAACGGTCGGGTTCTTCGAAATACTCAGGGTCGCGATTCGCCGCGCCAAGCATGCACTGCACGATGTCGCCGGCAGCGAGAGCGACGCCACTCAGCTCGACAGGGCGAGCCACGTGCCGGGTGCAAGACTGTACGGCCGGCTCCCACCGCATCGCCTCTTCGACCGCTGGTGAGAGTAGCGCACGATCGGCACGGACGGCGTCGAGCGCATCGGGGTGTCGCAGCAGGGTCCAGATGACATTCAGGATCGTCGACTCCGTGGTCTCGATGCCGCCGAAGAACACGATCAAGGCGTTGGCGACAATCTCATCATCGCTGAGGCGATCCGTTGTCTCGCGGCTCAGCGCCCCGAGGAGCGACGGATCACTTCCGGTCGCCATCTGGCGGACGAGCGGCAGAACTGCGTCGCGAAACTGCTGGACTGCTGCTCGCCCTCGTGCGCGGATCGCCGGGTTCCAGGCGAAATTGGCGAGCGCTGCGGCGAACGCGTCGTACCATTCGCGAATGGGCGCGTGCCATTCACGCGGGACGCCGAGCACCGTCGCGACCAGATAGACAGCGAGCTCACTCGTGAGGCCCGCGCGCAACTCGACCGCACTGGTGCCTGCAAACGCGTCGACCAGTTCGCGCACCTTCCGCTCGGTCAGCGGCACACCGTACTCCTTGACCGAACGGGCATTGAACGGCGCGTTACAATGGCTCTTGTATCGCCGATGCTGCTCGCCTTCGGCGCTCAACATTTGTTGGCCGAACGTGTCGCGTATGGTGGAGTGTGGTGAGTCGGTGCGAAACAGCTCGGGCTCACGCAGCACGTGCACGACATCCGCGCGTCGCGTCACGAACCACATCTGCGCTTCGTCGATCCAGGAGACCGGCTCCGAGACCCGGAGGCGCGCCAGAAGAGGGTACGGGTCGACCGCCAGGTCGGCGAGGCGGACTTCGTGACCGATCTGGCGACCGCTCATCCTGCCCGGAGATCCCGATGTTTGCGATTCCACGGATGTAGGATCTCCCGAAACCGAGCGAGCGCAAGCTGCCACCGCTGGTCGTTGCAGTTCCCCCGGTCCCTGACCCCTGATCCCGGGCCCTTCCCCATAGTCTTTGGTCGGACACGAAATCTCGCGGTGGCGAGCGCCCTGGCCTGACTCTTTCAGAGTCACCCCGCGGACTCCATCGGGACGGCAGCGATGCGGGTGCAGGACCCCAACGCGCATGGCCTGACGGCATCACATGTCACGCCGGCGCAACACATTGTCGGCGCGTTGACGGCCACACATGTCGCGGCCTCATCAGCGATCCAGCCCTTGACGCCAGCGGAGTACCCGCCGGCAGCCGAGCGGACTCCCGCCAGCTCGGTCGGTGTGGCATTTGGGATGGCAGTAGGGCCTGGCGAGGGGCGAATGGCGCTCGACACGCTGGAGAGCGTCGCGACGTACTTCCCAGATGCGAGCCGATGGGTCCTGGACGACTGCACCCGCGACGGCACCTATGATCTTCTGACGCGGTGGATCGGGACGAATGGAGGGCGGCTGCTCCGAAACCCGGTCCCGCGCGGCTACCGCGGCATTGCCAGCTCGTTCTACGGGCTCCTGGCGACGATTGCCAGCGAGGAGCCAACGCTCGACATGGTGATCAAGATCGATCCAGACACCTGCCTGCTCGGTGGCGACCTGCTCGCCCGGATCCGCCGGAGGTTCACGGAGCACGGCCCTGGCATTGTGGGTGCGTATCGGGTCGGCGCGGGAGGACGCCCGCGCGTGTTTGGCCACATCAGGCGGAACATGCTGGTCGATCTGTTGCTGCCGATCGGACCGCACAAGACCTGGCGTTCCATGCGCGTTGGCCTGCCGTACTGGGCGCGGTTTCTGCCCCGCGCCAGACGCAACGGATATGTCTTCGGCGAGCACGTGCTGGGCGCACTCGCCGCGATCCACGGCGAAACGCTGCGCGCACTCGTTGAGTGTGGGTTCCTCGATGTGCCGCCACGCTTCCGAGCGTTGACCGTCCAGATGGATGTGCTACTGGGCCTGGGCGTGCGGTCGGTTGGACACCAGCTCATCGACCTGGATCGTGCACCACCGGAGCCGGCGACCGTGTGGCTCCAATTCCTGCCGCCTGTCCCCATCAGCGCGGAATCGTTGGTGGAGCGCGGCATCCTCGCGGTGCACCCGGTGAAGGGCACGCCCGAGGGCGACGCGATGCGGGACGTCTTTCGGCGGCACCGGTATCCCCACGCCGCGAAGGTATAGGACGGAGAGAACCGGGATCACGCCGCACTCGCGTTTCGCCGTGTGCAGGCAGCGACTACCTCGGCCTCACCCTGGCGTCTAAGGTCGGCACGTACCCTCGGTGTCTCCCCTGCCGCGCGAACGCCACCGCGTATCCGCAAGTCTTTGCCAAGTGCAGTAACAAGAGGTACTTTCTCCACCCTGAAGCCGTTCTGGTCCTCCCTCGCAGACAGAAGTTTTCTCATGCAGACCTCTCCGACACCGCGCCACGGCCGTGGCCTCGCGCAGCCGGTGGCGAGGCTGTTCCGCCGGCGGCACCGCTGGATGGGCTTGGCCGCAGGCATCGCACTGTTGCTCGCGGCGCCCAATAAGGTTGCGCGGGCCCAAGCCACGAGCAAATACGACACGGCAGACGTGCAGTTCATGCAGGGCATGATCGCGCATCACGCGCAGGCACTGGCGATGGTCGCCCTGATTCCGACACACACGACCCGCCCCGAGCTGCAGATGATCGGTCAGCGGATCAAGATCTCTCAGACCGATGAAATCGCGCTCATGCAGCGTTGGCTGACGGACCATCGTGAAGTCGTGCCGAGCGTGGACGCCGACAACATTGCGCACATGCCGGGGGCGGACATGTCCGGGATGCACATGTCGGGCGGCACGATGATGATGCCGGGGATGCTCACTCCAGAGCAGATGAAGCAGCTCGCCGATGCCAAGGGCACGCAGTTCGACACGCTGTTCCTGGTCGGCATGATCCATCATCACGAAGGTGCGCTCGCGATGGTCAAGTCGCTCTTGGGGACGACCGGGGCGGCGCAGGGACCGGATGTGTTCACCTTTGCGGCCGATGCGGATGCCGATCAGCGTGCGGAGATCAAGCGCATGCAGGCGGTGCTGGCCACCATCAACAGCCAGGGCCACAAGTCTTAACCGCTCCAGCCGGGGAGCGCGTTGTCCCGGTACGTGAGACGTCGAACTAAGTCGCCGTCACTTTCACATGAGATTCGATAGGAGAACCGAATCAATGACTTGGCGTTCGCGCACACGATGGACGGGGGCGGTGATGCAGCCGCTCGGCGTCGCCATTGCCGTGCTTACCTGCGCTGCAGCTGCCGGCGCGCAAATGGCAAATTCGAGCGACCCGCGAGTCAACCTTGCGGGCGGCCACTGGATCGAGGCTGGTTCGGCTATCAGCAACCTGGACATGGTCGCACACGTGGACCGGCCGACCGGATTCTCGAACCCGGGCAACCTGGGCGATTGGGACGTCATCAACTCCGACCTGGCGTTCAGCGGAAACTACATCTTTCAGGGCAACTTCCACGGCGTCCAGATCTGGGACGTCTCGGACATCAGTCACCCGACGTTGAAAACGACGCTCGTGTGCCCGGGTGGACAGGGCGACCCGTCTGTCTACGGCAATCTGATGTTCGTGTCTGTCGAAGCGGTCAACGGCCGCGTGGACTGCGGGACGCAGGGCGTTAAGGACTCGGCAAGCCCCGAGCGCATGCGCGGTGTCCGCATCTTCGACATCAGCGATATCACGCACCCCAAGCAGCTGGCGGCAGTCCAGACCTGTCGCGGCTCGCACACACACACACTCGTCCCTGACCCGGTCGACAAGAACGTGCTCTACGTGTATGTGCAGGGGACCGCGCCAGTCAGGCCAGGATCGGAATTGGCGGGATGCTCGAGCGGGACCGCCGAGGAGAATCCCAACACGGCGCGATTCCGTATCGAGGTCATCAAGGTGCCGTTGAACGCACCGCAGGATGCCAAGGTCATCGCCGAACCGCGCATCTTCGCGGACACTAAGTCGGGCAAGATCAACGGTCTCGCGAAGGAAACGCAGGGCGACACACTCCACGGCGTCCAGGCCACGTCCGAGACGGACCAGTGCCACGACATCACGGTCTATCCCGCGACCGGTTTGGCGGCCGGCGCCTGCTCGGGCAACGGCATTTTGCTCGACATCCACAATCCCGCCGCGCCCAAGCGCATCGCCGAGGTCTCGGATCCCAACTTCGCATACTTCCATTCGGCCACGTTCAGCAATGACGGTAAGGAAGTGATCTTCACCGATGAGTGGGGCGGTGGTGTCGCGCCTCGCTGTCGTGCGAACGACCCGACCAAGTGGGGCGGCGATGCGATCTTCACGGTGACACCCGAGAAGACGTTGAAGCTGGAGGGCTACTACAAGATGCCGGCGCCGCAGAGCGCGACGGAGAATTGCGTCGCGCACAACGGCTCACTCATCCCGGTCCCGGGCCGCAGCATCGCGGTGCAGGCCTGGTATCAGGGCGGCCTCTCCGTGTTCGACTTCACCGACCCGGCACACGCGAAAGAGATCGCGTACTTCGACCGAGGCCCGCTCGACGTCGATCACCTCTACATCGCGGGTTACTGGTCGGCCTACTGGTACGACGGGCACATCTACGGCTCCGAGATTGCGCGTGGTCTTGACGTCTTCGCGCTCAAGCCGAGCCAGTACCTGTCGCAGAACGAGATCGCGGCAGCGGGACTGGTGAAGTTCACGACGTCCAATCCGTCAGACCAGCAGAAGCTGGCATGGCCGGCGGCGTTCGTGGTTTCTCGTGCGTACCTCGACCAGCTCGAGCGCACGCAAGGTCTGTCGGGCGATCAGATTTCGTCGATCCGCGGTGATCTCGACAAAGCCGAGCAGATGCAGGGCGCGCAGCAAAAGAGCGCACTGGAGAAGCTCGCCAAGCGCGTAGACGGCGACGTCAAGGGCGCGCAGGACGGCGACCGCGTGCGCATGCTGGCGGGGTCGATCAAGGCGCTGTCGGGCAAAACAGCAAACGGCGGGTGATGGAGAGGCGGGACGTTCGACGTTCGACGTTCGAACAAACTTCGAGGGCCAGCCAAGTGCACCGTGGCTGGCCCTCGACGTTTGCCTTCTAGCGGCTAGCTCAAGCGTCGAACGTCGCACGTCGCACGTCATCCCCCACCCATTGCCGGCACAGGCTGAGGCGCCGCGTACATCGTGTCCGCCGTTGCACTCAGTCCAAGTTGTTGCGCCGTGTTGTCTCCCCAGCAATACATCACGTTCTTGGTCGTGTAGCCACAGGTCGACGTACCGCCGGCCATGATCGTGCTGAACGTGAGACCACCAGTGACGAGTGTTGGCGTCGTACCGGTCGTCGAGAACGAACCGGATCCAAGCGCTCCGTGAGTGTTCTCGCCCCAGCAGTACGCGGCACCCGATGCGGTCATTCCGCACGCGTGAGGACCGAGCATCGACAGCTGGGTGAAGGTAAGCCCGGACATCTGCACCGCAGTGGGCGCGTATTGCGTGCCGGTCGTTCCGTTGCCGGAGACCCCTTCGCCCCAGCAGTACACAGTGCCGGATCCGGTCAGGCCGCACGCAGCAATGGTTCCGGTTGCGAGTGAAGTAAAGACCTGGCCACCCGCAACCAGTTTCGCCGAATCCGTCCACGCCGGCGAGCTTGTGCCAATCCCCAACGTGCCGTTGGAGTTGCTTCCCCAGCAATATGCCGCGCCGGCGGTGCTCAGCGCGCACGCGTATTGAGACCCGACACCAACCGATTTGAATGTGACTCCGCTCGGGACGGCAACCTTTGCAGGCGCCCACCAATGGACGGTATCGCCGGTTCCGTCCGCCCCGTGGGAGTTGGGTCCCCAGCAGTAAGCCAGGCCGTTCGACATCCCGCAGCTGTTACCCCAGCCGACGCTGATCGAAGAGAAGGTCATGCCGTTGCCGGCGCTGACCGGCGTCGTGTACGGGGAACCGCCCGGGGCCGTTCCGTTTCCGAAGTTGCCGTAGGTCGGGTCGCCCCAGCAAAAGAGCGCGCCGCCGGTCGCGACACCGCACACTGCAAAGACTCCGGCGCTGATCTGGGTGAAGGTGTGGTTTCCCGACACCGGGACCGGACCAGTGTGCGGAGTCGTCGTGCCATTGCCAAGCAGGCCACCGAGACTGTTACCCCAGCAAAACGCCGCACCCTGGCTCGTCAGCCCGCAGCTGGCGAACAGCCCTGCGGAGAGCTTGGCCGAGCCGTTCGCGAGCACGATGAAGGACGTGCCGCTAAACGTGACGCTGTGACTGTTGATCGCAGCGCTCACCGTATACACACCGGGCAAACCACCCAGGACCGGCGAGAATTGGGCCTGGCCGCTCGCGTTCGTCGTCGTGATGTTCTGCTGCTGCGGCGCCCCAAGCAGCGTCGTCAACCACGAGACCGACGTGTTGGTGACCGGCTGGCCCACCGAGTCCGTGACTTTGACCACCAGCGGCTTGGGGATCGTCGCCTCATACGCTCCCGACTGACTGTCGCCGCTCACTACTGCGATGTTCGTTGGCGAACCACCGCTCGAAGGACCTGTCGTGCTGCCGCCATTCTTGGAACTACACGCCACGAGAATCGCCGTCGTGACGAGTCCCAGGAACGCGACCAGTCGCTGCTCGTAGTGCCGCATCGTGAATGCCCCGTTTGCTGTGCAAACAAGACGAGCGGCCCGAGTTGGGAGAAACGGCCGTGTGGCCGCGACGGGGCGGGCGTCGGGCGCTGCGCGCCCGAGAAAGTAGACCCGCGGGAGAGTAGAAAGTAGACCGGGCAGTACTTGTCTACTTTCTGTGCTTCTACTCTCTCGGGCGCTTTAGCGCCCGCGGTCAGGCGTTACGCTGCTCCAGAGCTCCAAGAAAGACCTCGCGCAGCCGGTGCGCGACGAGTAGCTCTTCACCATCACGGAGCACTCGCGTGCGAGCGGTCGCGTGCCAGACCGTCGTGCCATGCTCCTCAGTCAGGATGACTTCGAGCTGCACGCGCGGGGATCCCTGCGAGAGGCGAGCCCGCAACGTTTCGCGATTGAGCGGGATCCGTCGCTCGTCCCAACGGAGATCGGCGTCCGCGAACCCTGCGGTATTCATTGCGTACGTCGCCGTCAGTCCGGGCACACCCTGCAGGCGGGCCACGATCCGCCGGGCGCGGTCGTTCCACCGCTCCATCTCGGCCGTGTGATCCTGTTTGACGAATCGCTCGAGTGCGACGATGAGCCCGACGATTTCTTCCTTCCCAACCTTCATGCCCCGGCCGACGTTGTCGTTAGGACTCGCGTTGAGCCGAGCGGCTTCGATGAGGGATCGCTTCCCGAGCAGGATGCCGGAAGCCTGCGGGCCGCCGATGCACTTGCCGCCGCTCAGGACCACGAGATCGGCACCCGCGGCGAGGAAGCGGTGAACGTTGCCCCACGGCGGCAGGTCGGACGCCATATCAATCAATACCGGCACATGCGCCTTGTTGCCGATCGCGATCAACTCTTCGGGCTTGATCAGGCCTGGATCGGGCGGCGGGGCGCGGTGAACCTCGAAGGGTGGCGCAAACACGCCTTGTCGTTCGGCGATGCTCAACCCCGCGATCATCGCCGTCCGATCGCTCAGGTGCGCCTCCAGTTCGTCGCGCGTCTTGGCCTCCACGATCGTCGCGCCAGCCGACCGATATGCACGATCGTAGTCGAATCGCTGTGCGCTCTGGATGAGACATTCGGATCGGGGCCATGTGGGATGGGGCAGCGCTTCGACCTTGTCCTTGTCCGTGCCTGTCAGGCACGCGGCGGCCCCGAGGAGGAGCGCGGAGAAGCCGCCACATGTGATCATTGCGGCCTCGGCGCCGAGGAGTTCGGCCGCACGACGTCCGGCGGCGGCATTGAGCTCGAACATGTCGACGAAATAGTCGTTGGCCTCGGACATCGCCTCGAGGACTTCGGGCGGCATCCGGCCGCCGCCGAGGCGCGAGATGTGCTCGTGGGCGCCCAAGTGCGGGCGCACGCCGAGCAGGCGCGTGTAGATGTTGTTATCGAGATCGCGCTGAGTGTTCGCCGCGCCCGAGGTCCGAACTGCTGCATTCGGCGTCTCGCTGATGCTGCAGCCGGTCGTCGCCGCGAGGCCGGCGCCAGCCAAGCCGGCCGAAGCGAGCGCAGCCGAGCCAAGAAATTCGCGTCGACCAACCACGAGCTCGTCGGGCATGTTCACGTTCCGGGTGGGCGCCCACACCTGGGCGCGGTGGTATTCGATCGGTCCGATAGCTTCCCGCCCCGCAGCCGCCAAGTCAACCCAACGCCCTTTATCGACGTAGGTTATCAGCTCATGATCCCCGGCAAACGCATGTTGCGAGGGCGAGAGAGGCATCAACTGACCGGCCCGGTGTAACGCTACCTCGCTTGTGACAAATGTCACAGCCCGGCCCGGCGCGCGGGGCTGTATTAGGGGCTCCCTGGGATCCCTCGCGCGCCGACTGCCGATCGGTCGGGCCGCTGCACTGTGACCACGAGCCTGCCAGATGGGGAATCTGTTCAACAGCATGGAATTCGTCTGGCGCAAACGCGCCGACGAACCCGAAGAGCCTCAGGTTCCGCGAAACGTTTCGAGGGCTGAGCGCATACGCCGCGAGCGTGTCGCCGCTCGTATGCGGCGCGACCCCGCATTCGTCGATTTCACGGCCGAAGCGCAGGAGAAGCTCATCCGCGCCGCCCTTACGGACAGTTGGGACTCGGTCCTGCCACGGTTTCCGAGAATAGGGGCAGAATAGGCAACGGCTGGACGTTCGACGTTCGACTTGAGAAAAACCTCGAGGGCCAGCCGGAAGCACCGTGGCTGGCCCTCGAGGTTTCTTTCCAACGTCCAACGTCCAGCGTCTAGCCCTTGTACTCCACGTAAAGCCCCGGCCACTCGGTCTTGAGGTGCTCGACCTTCGGCTTGTCGTTGATGATGATGTAGGGTGAGTACGGGTTGTGGACGAAATAGTCCTGATGATAAGCCTCGGCCACGTAGAACGCCTTGAGGGGCGAGACTTGCGTGACGATGCGATCGCGGAACACGCTGGCTTTCGCCAGCTGCGCGACATAGGCGCTGGCGATGCGCTGCTGCTCAGGAGACGAGAACCAGATCGCTGACCGGTACTGCGTGCCCTCGTCCGGACCCTGCCGATCGAGTTGCGTCGGGTCGTGGGCGACGGAGAAGAACACCTTCAACAGCTGTCCGTAGGAGATCTGCGACGGATCGTACACGATCTGCACTGACTCGGCGTGGCCGGTCTCCCCGGTGCTGACTTCTTCGTACGAAGGCGACACCGCGCTGCCGCCAGAGTAACCGGACGTCACTTTCACCACGCCCTTGACGTGCTCAAACACGGCCTGCACACCCCAGAAGCATCCTCCAGAGAGCACAGCCGTCTCGCGCCCCGTGGAGCGCGCCAACGGTGCATCGACGACGGGCTCTGGCACCCTGACGGCTGGCTCAGGGTTCTTCAGAGGTGCCGCAGTCGAGGAAGTGAATGCGAATGCCGCAACTGCGAGAAAAAGCATGGCAGGTTCCTCTCAGGTTCCTCTAAGGACTATCGTATATGGTGCCTCGGGCGCGTTAGCGCTCGCGCCCTATAGTTCAATCCCCTTATGCCGCAAACAGTTCCGACATCCGATCTGATAGTCATCGGCGGCGGGGTCATGGGCATGAGCTGCGCCTATCAGCTGGCTCGGCGAGGGACACGTGTGACCGTCCTCGAGGCGGAAGAGATGCTCGGCACCGGATCCACCGGGCTCAATGCAGGCGGGTTTCGGCACCAGTTCTCCACGGCAGTCAACATCGAGCTCTCGAAGCTGAGCTTGACGCTGCTAGAGCAGTTCGAGGAGGAGTTCGATCAGTCGGTCGCCCTCAACCTGTGCGGCTATCTATTCCTCCTCGACGCGGCGGACGATGTGGCGGCTTTCCAGCGGAACGTCGCGTTGCAGCACACGCACGGAGTCGCGACCCGCTGGTTGGCGCTGGATGATGTCTCCCGGCTCGCGCCCCAATGCGATTTGAGCGGCATCATCGGCGCCACATACTACGACCGCGATGGCCTCGTTGATCCTAGTGGCGTGCTGCACGGCTATGTGCGCGGAGCGAGCCGTGCAGGTGTGACGGTGCAAACAGGCGCGCGAGTGACCGGCGCGCGCACGCAGAGCGGACGCATCGTATCGCTGGAAACCACGATCGGCGAAGTGAGCGGCGAGGCTTTCCTGCTCGCCGCCGGTCCGTGGTCAGGGGTCGTGGGCCAATGCCTCGGAGTCGACATCCCGGTGCGCGCGATCCGTCGGCAGATCGCAGTGACGGCCCCGATTGCCGGTATCACCCGCGCCCTGCCGTTCCTGATCGACTTCGGCCAGTCTCTCTACTTTCATTACGAGAGCGGTGGCATTCTGACCGGCATGTCGAACCACGATGAGCTGCCCGGGTTCGACACATCGGTCGACGAGGCCTGGCGGGAGACCCATGTCTCCGCAGCCATCCGGCGAATACCGCTGCTCGCTGATGCGCAGATCGCGAGTGAATGGGCGGGCCTGTACGAGGTCACCCCCGACGACCAGCCAATCCTCGGTCGACTGCCTCAGCTCGATAATTTGTACGCCTGCACGGGCTTCAGCGGCCATGGACTGATGCATGGCCCAGCCGCGGGCCTCGTCATGGCGGAGGAGATTGTGGACGGCCGCGCCCACTCCGTCGACATCGCCCCTGTCCGGTGGCGCACGTTTGGCGCTGGCGAGTACAACGTAGTATGAGAGCCTAGATGTTCGACGTTCGACGTTGGAGAACAAACCTCCACCCAGCCATGGTGCATCCAGCTGCCATCCGGCGGTTTTCTCTCGAACGTCGAACGTCGAACGTCGAACGTCCAACGTCCAACCCCTAGCCCTCCATGCCATCAAAAAAGACCGTAGCCCTCCGTGGCAGTGAGAAGCAGCCGCTTCCCGATGCGCGCATCATCGCGCCGGCGCCGGCCGACGAACGACTCGAAGTCACTGTACGTCTCCGTCCTCGGACACCGCTCCCTGACGCCACGTCGTTGCTGCAACCATCGGCCGATCCAGCGCCAATTCTCACTCGGCAGGCGTACAACGCCCGCTACAGCGCGGATCCGAAGGACATTGCCCGTGTGCGTCGCTTCGCGAGCGCCAACCATCTCACGGTGGTGCGCGCCAGTGCGCCGCGGCGAAGTGTGATGCTCTCCGGCACCGTTGCGGATTTCAGCAAGGCGTTCAGCGTCGACCTCCACACCTATGAGTATCCGGGGGGGACCTACCGCGGGCGCGTGGGAGCGATTCAAGTACCCAGCGATCTTGCGACGGTCATCGAAGGAGTCTTCGGTTTGGATAATCGCCCTGTTGCGCGGCGACACTTCCGCATCGCGCGGTCGATCGCGCCACAAGCTGATGGCGCACAGCCGTTCAATCCGCCGGATGTGGCGAAGGTGTACAACTATCCCGCGGGTGTGGACGGCACGGGCCAAACGGTAGGAATCATCGAGCTGGGCGGCGGCTATCGCGCGCAAGACCTCCAGACCTACGTCGCAGGGCTCGGCTTGCGCGCGCCGACCGTGGTACCCATTTCGGTCGACGGCGCGACCAACTCGCCGAGCGGCGACCCGGGCAGCGACGATGGAGAAGTCGGCCTCGACATCGAGGTAGTGGCCACGGTCGCCCCCGGAGCGAAGATTGTCGTGTACTTCGCTCCCAACGATCGGACGTCGAAGGGGTTTTTGGATGCGATCACCAAGGCCGTGCACGACGAGGCGAACGATCCCGCTGTGATCTCGATCAGTTGGGGCGGGCCGGAGGCGGGGCCCGGGAACGCATTCCAAACGCAGTTCGACCAGGTGCTCCAGTCAGCGGCCATGTTGGGCGTTACCGTGTGCATCGCGGCCGGCGACAACGGCGCGGCCGATGTGGGACCGAACGGGTGGGACGGCCTCGCGCACGTCGACTTTCCCGCTGCGAGCCCGTTCGCGTTAGCGTGCGGGGGGACGCGCTTGATCGCGACGGCCGGAGCGGTCTCCGCAGAATCGGTGTGGAACCAGCACGCCGCGGACACGTCTGCCAACGCCGGACCGGATGGCTCGTTCGGCGCGAGCGGAGGGGGAGTCAGCGGCGCATTTCCCCTGCCTGGCTATCAGAATGGAGCGCAGGTGCCCCAGTCCCTCAATCCCAAAGGCTACAAGGGACGTGGTGTGCCGGATGTCACAGGAAATGGCGATCCAGCATCGGGCTACAATGTTCTCGTGGATGGAACCTCGTTCGTCGTGGGCGGTACGAGCGCTGTGGCACCACTGTGGGCCGCATTGGTCGCACGACTCAATCAGAAGCTTGGTGGGCGCGTGGGTTTTCTCAACCCGCAGATCTACACGATCGCGGCTGGCATCGGTGCATTCCGCAATGTGACGGTCGGAGACAATCGCGTCAGCTACCAGACCCACAAGAATGTGGGGTATAGCGCGAGTACCGGGTGGGACGCCTGCAGTGGTCTCGGTTCACCCAACGGCGCGTTGCTCGCTGCGCAGCTCACGGTGCACAAACCGGCGCTCGCGGTTCCGAAAAAGGCCGCTCGTGGGCCCCGGGCGCGTCCCCACGCGCGCAAACGGACACGCCCGAAGCGTCCGGCGCGTCGATGACTCGCTGGCTGCAACGCCTCGGCGCGATGGTTCTCGGTGCGGTCGCAGTTGGCGCCGTATCGACGGCATGCTCACACTCGACCACCGAACCTCCGGCCACTGGAGGGGGATCTGGTTCGCACCCCCGTCTGGTCGACACCTTCGCGTTCAACGTCGCCAGCACCGACACTCCGTGGACCATCGCGGTTGGAGACATTGCGACGTACTTGATCGGCCAGTCGCACGCCATGCGCGGGCAACTCGCCGCCTATCAGCCGACACAGATTCGCCCGCGCCTGTTGCTGGACACCATCACGGTCAACGACACCATCTCGGGCCCGCCCTTCGGCACGAATCTGCTAAAGCCCAGTTACCTGGCGTTCGATGGGAACGGCGGGCTATGGATGTCCGTCGCCGGCCGTCACGACTCAGGGAGCCTCGTCGAGTACGTACGCTCGCAGATCAGCCAGCACGGCCGACTCACGCCGACGCTGACGCTGACTGGTCTGCACTCGCCATTAGGCCTCGCGTTCGATGCCAAAGGAGCTCTATGGGTTGCCGACAGCGCGGCGACCGCCTTGCTGCAGTATTCAGGCATCGGGCTGGTCACCAACGGACCGCCGGCAGACACGATCTCCCTGCGCGGCATCACTGCGGGTGGCGCCACGTGGGCGCCCGTGGGAGTCGCCGTCGACGGACAGGGCGACGTGTGGGTGTCCGCGGTGCCGCGCGTTCTTCCGGCCGGCACCGCCGCTGACAGCGTGCCGTCGTTCGTGGTCGCGAAATTTGCGCCGACGACGCTCGCCACCAGCGGCGCGCCCGCACCGGTACTCACGTTGACTCAGACCGGGTCCCACCCGGCTGGATATGGTCCGGGTATGGCGTTCGATTCGGCGGGCGACCTGTGGACCGCGAACGCGTTTTCCAACAGCATCACCAAATTCACCGCCGCGTCGCTGACGACCGGCGCCAACCCCAGCCCGTCGGTCACCATTACCGGCGCAACGCTGGCCGGGGTATCCGACATCGTGATCGATCCCGCCGATATCCTCTACGTCGGCGGGAGCGCGTTTGGCACGCCCGGCACGGGCATCCTCGCGTATCACCTCTCCCAGCTCACCGCCAGCGGCTCACCCAGTCCGGCGTTGAGCTTCAGTCCGATCACCGGGTTGAATCATTTTGCAATCAAATAGAAAGCTCGACGTTCGACGTTCGACGAAATACTCGAGGTCAGTCTCAGTGCATCTAACTGGCCTCGAGGTTGGTCTTCGAACGTCGAACGTCTGGAGGTCGACGTGCGGCAGCCTTTTCGCTAGGTTCACCATTCCTCTCACCAGGACCCGTGCATGCTGTGTCGATCCTTCGCTTGTTCTGTGGCCATCAGCCTGACCTTTATCGCAACCGCCGGGCACCTCTCCGCGCAGACGAACGCGCCGGCGAAGTTGATGGGCAAATGGGTCATGGATACGACGAATGGATCGGATGATCACGGACTGCCCAAGAGCGAGACCCTCGTGTTCTCGCCACAAACGGGCGGCTTCCATCTCGTCGCGACCGAGGACAATGGCCAGGGACCGGGAGCGTCGACGTTTGATTGTGCGCCCGGTGGCGCCTCGACGACGCTCAGCCCGACTGAGGTCGCGCTGTGTACGATTCACCTGACGGCGGACAGCGTCCTGTATACAGTCGACGTTCTGAACAACGGCCAGACCGTCTCGACGGAGCGAGGCCGACTCGTCGTCTCGCCTTCAGGCCAAATGCTGCGTGACCAGTACGATGCGACCGCCGGTTCCGCCAAGGCGACGCATCATCGGCATGTGTATGCGAAACAGCAATAGCTAAGCGTTCGACGTTCGACAGCAAACCTCGAGGCCAGCCACCGTGCCTTCCAGCTGGCCTCGAGGTTTGTCTTCGAACGTCGAACGTCGAACGTCGAGCGCCTAGCCCCTCACCCTCATCACCCGCCTACCCTCCGGCATAACACCTGGCTTCCGCCGCGACGTCTGCGGGCCGACTAGGGGCAGGCCGTTCGGAGGAGGATCGAGCACGAAGCTCACCGGCTTACTCGCGACCGAAACCATGAAGCTGGGCTGACTGGCAGCCCCGGTGCTGATCTGCGCCGCCGAATACTGGATCAGACTGGAGCTGGCCGATCCGAACGCCCAGAGGTTGCCGGTGTTGTCGAAAGCGAAGCCGGCGGGGCTACCCACGGCAGCTGGAATCGCCAGGATCTCGGCGGGCGTTGGACTGCCGCTAGCGGTCTGCTGGCTATTGCCGAACGCGACGAACGTGTTGCCCACGCTGTTGGCGACCCACAGCTTGCCCTGCTGATCGAAGGCGACGGCGCGCGGTCCGGCAATCGAAGAGCTGGTGGAAGTGAGTGTCACCGCTGGAGTGGGACCCCCGCTCGTACCGAGTTGACTGGCGGAAAATTCCACGACCGTGTTCGACGCAGTATTCGGCACCCAGAGGTTGCCGTAGACGTCAAAGCCGATGCGGCCAGGGTTGCTGATGCCGCTGCCACTGAGCGTCACGGCCGGCGTGACCGCGCCGCTGGCCGTCAGCTGGCTCGCGGAAAACTCGACGATCGTGTTGCTGGTACTGTTCGAGATCCACAGATCGCCCGCCCGGTCGAACACCATTCCGACTGGCCCGGCGAGCGCGGTGCTCGTGATGCTGACCGCAGCGGAGGGGCTGCCACTGGCGGCGAGTGAGGCGGCCACATACTCCGACAGCGTGGTCGCGCCAGAGTCGGCAACCCAGAGATTGCTATTCACATCGAGCACCTGATACGCGCCCGAAACCGATAGCTTGGTGCCCGCTGCAGCGGCGGTCGTCAATTCGGTGCTGTTGTACCCCGAGGAAATCGGCGAGCCCCCATTTGTGCTGCCGATCCAGGCGCGGCCCGAGCCCGGCAGGACCGTGAACGTCGCGCCCATGTGCGCCGTGTCGGCCTCGGAGATGGTGACCGGGCTGCCGATGATCGTCCCCGCGTAGAACGGCGTCACGATCGGGTCGTCCGCCGTCGCCGTCGCGTCGGTCATGGTATAGGTGCCGGCGCTGAGCAACGTCAGTGTGTCGGCCCCACTGAAAACGAATGTGGCGTAGTCGCTTGGACCACCGACGGTGGCCATCGCTTTGGTGCCGGGCGGCTCTTCGAGTGTCGTGATGATCGTGCCCGACGTGGCCGCGGTGGGGGCCGTCGAGCTGTGGCAGGCCACTCCACCAACTGCTGATATGGCGAGGAGTGGTAGCGAATAACGACTGAAAGACGGGCCGCGCGAGTACCTGCGCCGGACCCCGATTGACGCGAAGTGAACCATATGGACGCGGAAGTTACATGGCGTCACGGGCCGGCTGTAGGCTACAGGACTCGAAGGCCGCCCGGGGCCGGGACTCCGGCAACGACGCCCCTGGGCCGGGTAGCCGGATCCTACTGCGCCAGCGCCTTCCCTACTTCGGCCAGCACCCGCTGATCCAACAGAATGTCGTGTGGTGCTCCCGGTATCTCGAGCAGGTCGGCGTGGACGCCGCGTGCCCGCAGACGCTCGACATAAGCGCGGCTCAATGCCGGAGGAGCCACGTCGTCGGCGCTTCCGACGATGGCTCGCACGACGGTATGGGTATCGACACGCGCGGCGAGATCCATCGGCGACAGGCTCGCCACGGGAGTGCGCCAGATCGGGTCGTGTTGGACGGAGTCCATGTGGCGCCGCCAGGCCGGGACGTCGCACGGACAGGAGACGAGGATCGCGCCGCCAGTCACCAGAGACGGATGTCGTGCAATGATGTCGGCCGCTATCGCCGCGCCGCCCGAGTGGCCGAGGAGAAACACACGGCCGGGGAGGTACGTCTCAGTCAGCGCGCCGATGGCCGCCGCGATCGCATCGACATCGTGCATGGTATAGTTGTCACCGATAGCGCGCCCGCGGATCCCGCTGGACCGGTGGCCATCCGGGTCTGTGTAGCCCGGCCGCAGCACCGCAACGGCAATGACGTTTTCGATCTCGGTCGCAATGCGCCGCGCGACCGCATACTGATACTCCGGCTTCTGAAAGGGCGCGTCGCCATGCAGTACGATGAGGAGATCAGGATGGGTCGTGAGTGACGCGCTGCGGTACTCCTCGAAGTGCAGGCACTCGGCGCCGCCGCGAACCCACTCTTCCTCGACCGTGCTCTGACAGGCCCTCGAGTCACTCGCCGAACGACGACGTCCTCCCACGACCCACCACAGGCCAACCCCGAGCACGATGACCAACAACCCGCCCGCGACGCGCTGCGCGATGCGCATCCACCGAGGCGTGGGTCGTGGCGCGTCCTCATCGTCTGTCGGCCCCCGCGGCTGTTCCCGCTTTCTGCCAGCACTACCCATGACGCCCCAGACGCCCGGATCGGGTATCCATTGCCAGTCGGCTCAATTGCGCAGAAGGGGACAACATCCGGAGTCCAAAAGAACTACGCGCCCGGCGAAAGTCGAGACCCGCTGAGCGGCTCTCGCCTTACCGCACCGCTGTTTTCCCTTCATATTCGCCGCCTCTTCGACCCGACCAAACCCCTGCCGCCCCTGACACCGGTCCAAGACTTTGACGGACGCGTCGCGATCGTGACGGGTGCGGCGCGTGGCCTCGGCCGTGCCGCGGCGCAGCGATTGTACGAGCGCGGCGCGTCCGTCGGAGTCCACGTCCGGGATCAGGTGCGCGCCATCGCGGTTTCCTCTTCCCTCGGCGAGCGCGCAATCCCGCTTCCGGGCGACCTCTCGGAGCCCGGTGTCATCGACCGAATCGTCGCGCAGACCGTGGATCGCTTTGGCCGGATCGACATTCTGGTGAACAACGCGGCCGTGGCGCTGCCCACCCGGTTCCCCCAACTCTCGGCCGACGAGTGGCGACATGCCCTCGAGGTGAACCTCACGGCGCCGTTCCTGTTGATCAAAGCGGTCATGCCCGTGATGCAGGCGCAGCGATTCGGCCGAATCATTAACATCTCGTCGACCGCCGGCCGCATGGTCAGCACCCTGGGAGGGGCGCATTATACGGCGTCAAAGACCGGGCTCCTCGGCCTGACCAGAGCGGCCGCCAAGGAGTTGGGGAAGTTCGGCATCACCGTCAACGCTGTCTGCCCGGGCATGATCGACACCGAGCTGACACGCGAGACCGCCACTCGGGAGCAACTCGATCGATTGGCCGCGGCGTACCCGGTCCCTCGATTGGGGACCGCGCAGGAAGTCGCAGATCTGATTTGCTTCGCCGCCTCGGAGGCCGCCGGGTATATCACCGGCGCCGCATTCGATATCAATGGCGGCGACCTCATGATGTAGGATGGATGAATGAAAGACAGCAAACGCGTGCTCATCGCGCTCGTATCGGCTCTCGTGCTCGGAGCGGCCATCGCTGCATCGGGCAGCGCGTCGTTGCTCAAAGCTGCCGATGCAATCGCACCGATCGGGACACTCTGGGTCAACGCGATTCGGATGACCGTGATCCCGCTCGTCGTAGCGTTGCTCATCACCGGCATCGCAACTGCGTCGGGGCTGAGCGCGATCGGCCGCATCGGTGGCCGCACCATTGCCGTGTTTGGACTGCTGCTCGTGGGGATTGCCACGATCATCGTGCCCATTGTCGCTACGGTCTTCGGGGGTGTGCTCGCTCGGCTGCCTACGCGACCCGCTCTGCCAGCGGGTGCGGCTCAGGCCGCGAACGACCTCACAGCGGCTGGCGGTGCTCAGACCTTTGCGTCGTGGTTGGTGTCATTGGTGCCGACCAACCCGATCGCAGCGGCGGCGAACGGCGCGATGATCCCTCTGATCGTGTTCACCGTCCTGCTCGCGCTCGCAATCGCGAAAAGCCCCCCCGATTCGCGCGACCGGCTCGCGGGCTGGTTCGAAGCGCTCCGCGATGCGATGCTGGTCCTCGTCGGCTGGGTCGTCGCGGTTGCACCGATCGGCGTTTTCGCGCTTCTGCTTCCCATCGCCGCGCGAGGCGGGGCGACGCTCGCGGGCACGATCGGCGTCTACATCGTTTCCTACTCGATCGCTCATCTGGTCGCCTCGCTGGCGACCTATCCGGTCGTCGCGCTGGTCGCGCGCGTGCCCATCGCGCAATTCGCCCGAGCGGCACTCCCCGCGCAGCTCATTGGGTTCAGCTCGAGCTCTTCGATCGCGTCACTCCCGGCCATGGTGGAGAGCGTCGAACGAGACCTTGCCGTCGAGCCGGCCGTTTCCGGGTTCGTATTACCGCTCGCGGTATCGGTGTTCAAGTTCGCGGCGCCCTTGTCATGGACGATGGGCGCGCTGTTCGTGGCGTGGTTCTACGGAATCCCGCTCCATGTCCGCGACATCGCCACCGTCGCGGGCGCCGGGGTGTTTCTCGCCTTTGCCGCGCCTGGCGTGCCGCGGGGCGCGTTCCTGATGCTGGCACCGCTCTTTCTTGCGATCGGTCTCCCGATCGAAGGCCTCGGCATCCTCATCGCCATCGACGCCATTCCGGACTTGTTCGCGACGATTCTCAACGTGACGGGAGATTTGGCTGCGACGGTGCTGGTCGCGCGGGTGGGTAAACGGGAGGCGCTGGCGCCCGTTTCGGACGCGGTCGATCGGCAACGCTCGACCGTGGGCGCGTAGCAGGAAGGGCAAGCGACGCCAAACCCGCCCATCGACCGGTAGGCCGATTCCGTGCGGGCGATCCATCGGCCGATGATCCCATTCCATGCGGTCGATCCACGAGCCGTGGTCCAATTCCGTGCGGTCGATCACCCAGTCAGTGCGCCCCCAACGAATCCCGCACGACGCCGTACGACGCGCCCCATGCGTCGGTCATCTGGTTCCGGATCTCCCACAGCTCGGGGAAGAAATTGGTCTTGACCCCCTCGAGCATCCGGTCGACCGGGCGACCTTTCAGCGACTTGGCGCCGAGGCCGATCGTGCGGTGAATGAGTTGCACGTGACAGTAGCGGAAGCGCTGGAACATCTCATCGAATTCCGCCAGCGCTTCGGCGACGACATAGGCGTCGGAGTGTGAGTACTCGGAGTTGTAGATCTTCTCGACGGTGAGATCGTGCCGCTCGAGGTAGCAGGTGCGGAACGACTTCCACAGCTGGGCGGGCATCTTGAGGATCGTCCGGAACCCCGGCGATTCCTGTCCGCTTCCATTCCCGAGCTGCACGCGGATCTCCTGATACTCTTTGGGCGACATCGTCTCCAACAGCGACAGCTGGTCCGTCATGAGACGCAGCGCGATGCGCACACGGTGCATCAGCGTGAGCACGCGATTGGTGTTCTCCTGCTGCAGGTAGTCATTGACGTCGAGCAGTGTGTACCCAATGAGCTTCATCCATAGCTCTTCGGCCTGATGCACGATCTGAAACTGTAGCTCATCGTGATTGCAGAACTCGTGGAAATCCTTCTGGCACGAGAGCAGTGCCTTGGTATTGAGGTAAAGCTCGTAGTCGAGCGTCCCCTCGCCGTTCATCGTTGCGTAGAACTGCTCGCGGTCCACTGACGCCCCCAGCGCGTGTATTGAAGGGAAAACTACTCGGAAGCCGCAAGAGCGCGCCGTTGGTCGCCGGTGACCGCTGACGGCTGGGGACCTCAGCGTCCGCTCGCGCCAGCCTCCAGACGACCTTCCTCTACCGTGCCCGGCGCGCCGCTCGCCGAGGCGCGACGCGATCTCACGAGCAGGTACGCCAGACTCACCATTCCCAGCCAGGGAAGGCCCCACAGAAGCGCGGGCCGCATCCCGTCGACGAACCACGTCGTGATAATGATCGCAACGATGGCGGCAGCGCCGAGGAGCGAAGTGTACGGATAGCCGATCATGTGCACGGGCAGGCGCGGACGGCCCAGCGCGACCCAGCTCCGGCGGAAGTACAGATGAGTGATGAAGATCATGAACCACACGAAGAGCGCACCGAAGAGCGCAACGCCGAACAGCTTTACGTATGCGGTGTCGGGGGACATGAGATCGACCGCGACGGCGACAACGAGACCGACCGCAGAGACCATGAGTGCGACGAACGGGACGCCCCGCTTCGATACACGCCCCCAGGACGCAGGCGCGTAACCCCCGCGGGCGAGCGAGAACAGCATGCGCGAGGTGAGATACAGGTTGCAGTTGATGCTCGATGCGGCGGCCGTGATGACGACGAAGTTCACCAGATGCGCAGCTGACGGGATCCCGATGAGCTGAAAGACTTTCACGAACGGACTCGCGGTGACGTCCTTGCCGGGCTGGATCTGGGTCCAGGGGACAATCGCCACGAGAATGAACATCGCGCCGAGATAGAACACGATCAGTCGCCCCACGACCTGACGCATGGCACGCGGCACCGCTCGCGACGGGTCTTTGGCTTCGCCCGCCGTGACAGCGACAACCTCAGTCCCAATAAAGCTGAAAATGACGAAGACGATCGCGGTCCAGACCGCCGGTCCGCCCTGCGCGAAAAAACCCCCGTGCGCCGTGAGGTTCGCCAGACCGATGGCGGGGCGGTGACCGATCCCCGTGAGCAACACGATACCAAGCCCGATGAACAGCATGATGGCGACGACCTTGATCATCGAGAGCCAGTACTCGACGCCGCCGAAGCTGCCGACGCTGCGCGCGTTCACGAACAACAGTGCCGCGCTGAACACCAGCACCCACAGCCATTGCGGGGTGTTGGGAAACCACCATTGACAGTAGATGGCGATCGCGACCGCTTCGCCACCAATCGCGATGACCTGGCACGCCCAATAGGTGTAGCGCACCACGAACCCCGCCCACGGATTCACGTACATCTCGGCGTACACGCCGAATGAGCCCGGAGCCGGGTGCGCAACGGCCATCTCCGACAACGCACCCATGAACAGGAGGGCAATGACTGCGCCGATCAGGTACGTAATGAGGACCGCGGGCCCGGCGATATGGACCGCAAGCGAGCTGCCCAGAAAGAGGCCGGTCCCGATCGCCCCACCGATGGCGATCATGCTGAGCTGGCCCGTCGTCAGCGCGCGCGACAGCTCCTCCCCGCGCTCGATCGCGTCCGGCGCCAGCGCGCCGGGCGTCTCGTCAGTCATCCTCGTACGCGGCGCCAGGACTACCTGACGGATGAAACACTCCGAGCACCCGAATCGGTGCCGGACCGGGATTCTCCAAACAGTGCACGACGCCGACGGGGAAATAGATGCTCGACCCCGCACCGAACTCCGTCACATGTCGCTGACCGCGCAGGTGCAAGATCCCATTCCCCTCGAGGATGTAGATCCCTTCCTCATATGTGTGCCGGTGGAACGGCGCCTTGCTCTTCGGAATCCAGCCAACAAACTGCGTGACCGATTGGCAGCCGACATCAGTGTGCACCAGATAGCGGAATACTCGGTCCTTGCCCGCGCGAATCGGCTCACGCTCCTCCTCGCGCACACTGCGCTTGGGCGCCTCGCCGGATCGTGGACTCGTTCGCGTCTCGCTCACCCGACGGCCGGGGTCTTCAGGACAGCATGCGCTCACCAGACGCAGCGTACCAGGGCCACGATTTTCAATGTGATAGTCCCTGCCAGGCGGGACGAACACCCCGATGCCGGCCTCGAGTGGATACGGATACCCGGCGAGATGACAGGTCCCCGTCCCTTCCACGACGTAGAGCACCTCCTCGGCCTGCGGATTCACGACCGACGGCGACGTCCCGACGTCATAGTCGTTGATCATCTGGGTGATGAGAGTGGTCCCACTCGCCCGACACATCACCGTCCGCGCCGTCCAGGGACCGGCGGACGCGACGTCGCCGTCACCGGGCTCGTAGACGCGGCACCCGCCAGTGAGCACCTTCACGCTCGCACCATCAGGTCGATGTTGTCCTTCAGCGCTTCCAGCGTGGCGTCGACGTCGGCGGTGTTGTTATACACGTGAAATGCGAAGCGGACACCGTCATGTCGAGCCGACACGATCACGCCGCGCTCGGCGAGCTTGGCCACCATGGCGCGCGTGTCGTGCGAACGGAGTACGACGAGCGGCCCGACGGTGGAGGCGGGGGTCTTGCAGTCGATACCGAGGGCGCGAGCACCGTCGAAGAACAACCGGGACAACCGGTCGACCTGCGCCGCCACGTTGTCCATCCCGGTGCGCATCAGCAACTCCAGGGCAGGTCGCGCCAGGAAGATATTCGGAATCGATGGCGAGCCTCCCTCGAATCGACGCGCCGTCGACGCGGGATCCAGGTGCAGCGTGTCGTAGGCGAACATGTTCTGCTGCGCCATCCAGCTCGTCACGGTCGGTGACAGCTCCTCGATGAGCCGGCGCCGCACGTAGAGAAAGGCCACGCCCGGCGGCCCGAGCAGGTATTTCAACGTCCCGGTCACATAGAAGTCCACGTCCGTCGCCTTGACGTCGACTGGTCTAGTGCCAGCGTCCTGGAAATCGTCGAGAAAGAGCAGCGCGCCGCGGTCGTGCGCGAGACGCGTGACGGCACCCACGTCCGAACGCATCCCATTGATGAACGAGACATGTGCCAGCGGGACGATTGCCGTGCGCTCGTTGATTGCGCGCTCGTAGCACTCCGTGGGCAGCGTATTGTGGCTGCCCTTCAGGAATTGCACCTTGGCGCCCCGTGACTGCTGCGCCAGCCAGATCTGCCCCATGGTCGGGAATTCGTACTCGCTCATCACGACCTGGTCTCGCCCGTTGAACTGCACCGCGGTCGCAATCGGATTGATCCCGGCCGACGCGCTGGTCACGATCGCAACTTCGTCCGGCTCGGCGTTGATGAACCGAGCAAACATGCGCCGCAAGTCTTCGTACGCCTCGATCCATTCGTCCCAGGGGGCGACTGATGTCCGCCAACTCGTCGCAAAGCGCCGCATGCCCTCTTCGGACGCGTCCGACATCGCCCCTTGTGAGCAGTTGTACAGGTAGGTCTTCTGCCGCAGGATCGGGAAGTGCGAACGGATCTCGGCCAGTTGGGATTCGGTCAGCACGGCAGGGTTTGGGATTAAGGGTTAGGGGTTGGGCACAACAACATACCGCTTGGGTTGACGTTACGAGTTGACGTTACGAACCGTGAGGGGCCGGGACAACATCCCTGGCCCTCGAGGCCCCATAATTCCTGGTCCCTAACCCGAATTCCCCCTGGTTCGTACTTTCCGCGTCTATGCCAACGCTCTCTAGGACGGTTCGCCGACTGGTGGGATGGGCCCTGGTCGTGGGCATCGCGCCGCGCGCCACCGCCGCGCAAGGCCTCTCTCCGGATGTGCGCAAGTTCGTCCGTGTGGACACCCCGATCGTCGTGCTGACGCACGTCCGCGTCATCGATGGGACAGGTGCACCGGCGCGAGACGATCAAACGCTGGTGCTCACGCGCGGTTCCATCGCTGCGGTAGGGTCCGCGGGCATTGCGACACCCGCCGGCGCGCAGGTGCTCGACCTGCGGGGATACTCGGTGATCCCCGGCCTCGTGGGGATGCACGACCACATGTTCTACACACACTCCCTCGATCGAGACAGCACGGGACGAACCGCGCCGCCGGGGCAGCTGGCGGCGGAACAGGCTTTCTCCTTTCCGCGCCTTTACCTCGCGGCAGGTGTAACGACGATTCGCACGACGGGCAGCATGGAACCCTACATGGATCTCAACCTCAAGACGCAGATCGATGACGGGCGCGCACCGGGGCCGGCCATGTACATCTCGGCTCCGTATCTGGAAGGGAAGGGAACGCAGTTCCCGCAGATGCACGAGCTCACGGGCCCCGACGATGCGCGCAAAATGGTCGATTTCTGGGCCGACGCCGGTGCGACATCGTTCAAGGCTTACATGCACATCACGCGGGCAGACCTCGGCGCCGCGATTGCGGAAGCCCACCGGCGCGGCATCAAGGTCACAGGCCACCTCTGTTCCGTCGGATGGCATGAAGCGATCGCACTCGGCATCGATGACTTCGAGCACGGGCCGATCGGGACGGACGCCGAGTTTGTGCCGGGCAAACAGCCCGACAACTGCCCAGGCGGAGCTGCCATGTTCGGGAGCTGGATCAGCACAGAGATTCCCGGCCCCAGGGCCGACTCCCTGGTTCACGATCTCGTCGCACATCACGTCGCCGTCACGTCCACACTGCCGGTATTCGAGCTGACGGTGCCCGATCGGCCACCATTGCAACGTCGAGTGCTCGATGCAATGTCGACGGAGTCACGCCTCAGCTACCTGACGATGCGGGCGCGGGGGGCGCCGCCGTGGAATGGTCGCCCGCTCCCGTGGGCTAGCCTCCTCGCCAAAGAGGAGGCATTCGAGCTCGCCTTTGTGAAGGCTGGCGGCCTGCTCCTCGCCGGCCCGGACCCCACGGGCATCGGCGGTGTGCTTGCCGGCTACGGCGATCAGCGCGAGGTCGAACTCCTGGTCGAGGCCGGCTTCAGCCCGGTCGAAGCAATTCGCGTCGCGACTGCCAACGGCGCACAGTTCCTCGGCCAAGCCGACCACTTTGGCACGATCGCCCCCGGGAAGCAGGCGGACCTCGTGGTGATCAAAGGCGACCCCTCGACCCACATAGCAGACATCGAGAACGTCGAGATCGTGTTCAAGGGCGGCGTTGGGTACGACTCGGGGAAATTGATCGAGGCCGTTCGCGGGGTGGTCGGAATTCGGTGATGGGTGGACGCATGTCGAACCACGGGCGGCCTCAAGGCCACCCCTATATGTCGGCGTGGAGGCCGCGTTTTGGCCTACCGTCGTGCATAGGGTGCGTTCCGCACCTGTACCGTCCGCAGTAACATGTAGGGACGGCCTTGAGGCCGCCCGCCGGTCTGGGCACCCGGCAGCGTGCCTGCTATCGGTTGATTGGCATCGATCCTAATCCCTAACCCTCCTCGTCACCGTGCCAGATCTCCTCACCCAATTCGCAACCGCGATCGCAAGCGGCACCATCCGCGTCATCGATCTCACGCAGCCATTGGAGCCCACGACTCCGGTCATCCAATTGCCGCCGGAATTCGGAAAAAGTTGGCCGTTCGAGATCGAGGAGATCTCGAAGTACGACAACCGCGGACCGGCGTGGTATTGGAACAACTTCTCGTGCGGTGAGCACACCGGCACGCACTTCGACGCGCCGATCCACTGGGTGACCGGCAAGGATTACCCAAGCAACACGACTGATTCGATCCCTGCCGAGAAGTTCGTCGCGCCGGCCTGCGTAGTGGATGTGTCGAAGGAGGTCGCCAAAAACCCGGACTTCCTGCTTACGATCAAGCACGTCGAGGAGTGGGAGAAGACACATGGCCGAATCGAGGCCGGCTCCTGGGTTCTCATGCGCACCGACTGGTCAAAGCGTCGCGACCCTTCGGCGTTCCTCAACATGAAGGAGGACGGCGCGCACGTCCCCGGACCGCATCAGGATCTGGTCCCCTTCCTCGCGCGCGAGCGCAATGTCATTGGGTGGGGCTCCGAGGGCGTCGGCACCGACGCAGGACAGGCGTTCACATTCAATCCGCCATTCCCCTGCCATAGCATCATGCACGGAAGCAACAAGTTCGGGCTGGCCAGTCTCATGAACCTCGACAAACTGCCGGCGAAAGGCGCGATCCTCATCACACCGCCGCTCAAGATCGTCGGCGGGTCCGGAAGCCCGTGCCGGGTCCTGGCCCTCGTTGCGAAGGCCTGAGGGGGTGACGGGTGAAAGGCTCGGCGTCATTGGCTGCCCAACCGAGCTCTGCCATTCTCGCACCAGTCTGTGCCCTTCTGCCACCCCGTCGACCGCCACAGGGGGCCCTTGTCTACTCTCTACTTTCTGTGCTTCTACTCTCTCCGGCGCCCAGCGCCCGCCCCGGTCTCTCGCCTCTCTGTCACCGCACTTACTAATTAGATAGGCTCGAGCAGATCGGCCCATACCGCTCTCCTCCCCTTTAGCCCCCTCGCCCCATGGCCGAGCGGTCCTTTACGAAGGAAGTCCAGAAGCTGTACCTCGGCGAAGGCGAGGCCTTCCGCGGCGAGGGGATTCTGGCGGTCACCAAGGCACTGCTGCAATCCGGCGTGTCTTACGTGGCCGGCTATCAGGGTGCACCGATCTCGCACCTCATGGACGTCCTCACCGACGCCAATGACATCCTCGAGGAGCTCGGCGTCCATTTCGAGCACAGCGCGTCGGAGGCAACCGCTGCGGCCACGCTCGCGGCCTCAGTGAACTATCCCCTGCGCGGCGCGGTCACCTTCAAGTCCACCGTCGGCACCAACGTAGCCTCGGATGCGCTGGCGAACCTGGCATCGGGTGGCGTGACGGGCGGAGCACTCATCATCGTTGGCGAGGATTACGGGGACGGCTCCAGCATCATGCAGGAGCGCTCCCACGCCTTCGCCATGAAGTCACAGATGTGGCTGCTCGACCCGAGGCCCAATCTGCCCTCGATCGTTCGCGCCGTCGAAGAAGGATTCGCCCTGTCGGAGGCGACCAATACGCCGGTCATGCTCGAGCTCCGCATCCGAGCGTGCCACGTGCATGGACAGTTTGCTGCCAAAAACAACGTCCGGCCGAGTTTCACGCTCAAGGATGCCATCGAGCACCCGGTTCGCGATGTCAGCCGCATCGTCTTGCCGCCGGCGAGCTTTCTCCACGAGCAGGAGAAAATCCGCACGCGATGGCCTGCCGCGCAGAAATTCATCCAGGATCACGCGCTCAACGAGTTCTTTGCGGCCGACGCCCGTGACGTCGGCATCATTTTGCAGGGCGGGATGTACAACGCGACCATCCGGTCGCTCGAGCTCCTCGGTTTGTCCGACGCGTTCGGCGAGTCGCAGATCCCACTCTACGTTCTGAACGTCACCTATCCACTGGTCGAGAGCGAAGTCCAGCGGTTCTGCGCCGGCAAGCGCGGGGTGCTGGTGATCGAGGAGGGGCAGCCGGACTTCATCGAGCAGAACCTGCACGCCATTCTCCGAAAAGCGGGGATGGACACCGCGATCCACGGCAAGGGCATGCTGCCGATGGCGGGCGAGTACACGGGTGCTACCGTCACGACGGGCATCTTCGCCTTCGTCGAGCGGTATGCGCCCGACCTGCTCGACCGTGCGACCCTGCCGTCGGTCGTGCGCCAGGCGCCCACGCCGGTGCCGCGTCCTGCCGCTCCAGACGTCGCTGCACAGGTGCATGCGCGCCCGCCATCATTTTGCACGGGGTGTCCAGAGCGGCCTATTTTCACCGCCATGAAGCTCGTGGAGCGCGAGCTTGGCCCGCATCATGTCAGCTGCGACATCGGATGCCATCTCTTCTCGATCCTGCCGCCATTCAACATCGGCGCGACGACGATGGGGTATGGGCTGGGCTGGGCCGGCGCCGCCGCACTCAATACGAAGACGACCAATCGCCGCACGCTCAGCGTGATGGGCGACGGGGGCTTCTGGCACAACGGGCTCACGAGCGGCGTTGGCAATGCCGTGTTCAATCAGAGCGACAATGTGCTGATCGTCGTCGACAACGCGTACACTGCCGCCACGGGCGGCCAGGATATCCTGTCATCCGCCGCCACGAACCCCATTCGAACGACACGATTGTCGATCGCGGATGCCGTTCGCGGGGTCGGGGTGAAGTGGGTGCGCACGATCACGCGCACCTACGACGTGGCGAAGATGCGCGATGTTCTCCGGGAGGCGCTCACGACCAAGGAGCGCGGGCCCAAGGTGATCGTCGCGCAGAGTGAGTGCATGCTGAACATGCAGCGCCGCGTCAAGCCGCAGCTTGCGAAAGCGGCTCAGGCCGGCGAGCGCGTGGTCCGCGAACGATTCGGCGTCGACCCGGAGACCTGCACCGGCGACCACTCATGCATCCGGCTGTCCGGCTGTCCGTCGCTGACCATCGCGTCCAATCCCGATCCGCTGCGCCAGGACCCGGTCGCCACGGTGATCGACAGCTGCGTTGGCTGTGGCCTCTGCGGCGAGGTCGCGCACGCTGCAGTGCTCTGCCCGTCCTTCTACCGCACAGACATCGTCTCCAACCCGAGCGCCTGGGAACGCATCGCGTCGCGGATTCGGCAGTCCGTCATCCGCGTCTTGCAGCGCCGCATCGATCGCCGCTTGGCTGGCGTCTTCGGATGACCGCGTTGGCGGCCGCATCCCATCAAACCAATGACCGTGCACAGCGACCGCGAGCGATCACGATCGCGATTCTGGCCATGGGAGGCGAAGGCGGCGGCGTGCTGGCTGATTGGATCGTCGATGTCGCCGAGCACGCCGGCTATTACGCACAAACTACGTCGGTGCCGGGTGTGGCTCAGCGTACCGGCGCGACGATCTACTACCTGGAGATCTTTCCCGCGGCAGCCGTCGCACAGGCCGGCCGGCTGCCGGTGCTGTCGCTCATGCCCGTACCGGGCGAGGTCGATGTCGTCATCGCGTCGGAGCTGATGGAGGCCGGTCGCGCCGTCCAACGCGGGCTGGTGACCTCGGATCGCACTACGTTGATCGCCTCGACCAATCGTGTCTACTCGATGACCGAACGCACCGCGATGGCGGACGGCCGGGTCGACAGCGGCGCGCTGGTCGAAGCGGGAGCCGCGGCGGCCAAGCGCTTCGTGCAGGGCGATTTCGCCGCCATCGCCGAGGAGACGGGGAGTGTCATCAGCGCGGCGCTGTTTGGCGCGCTAGCCGCGACAGGGGTGCTGCCCTTCTCGCGCGAGCAGTACGAGGAAGGGATTCGCCGCGGCGGAGTCGGTGTGACCTCCAGTCTCGCGGCATTCGGTGCAGGGTTCGCCGAAGCCTCGACGCCCGCTGCGAGACCCGCGGTGACTGCTCCGGCAGCGGAGCCCACTCCCGAGCCCCCCGTCGGACCGCGCCTCTACGCGTTGGCGTCGCGAGTGCAGCGAGCATTCCCCGAAGCGACGCACGACATTCTGTTCGTCGGCATCACACGACTCGCCGACTATCAAGACGTCCGGTATGCCACGCAGTATCTCGACCGGCTCGATCCGATCCGCGAGGCGGACACGCATCACAATGGCGAATTCACCCTGTTGCGCGAAACAGAGTCGCCACCTCGCGCTCTGGATGGCCTTCGAGGACGCGATTCGCGTCGCGGACCTGAAGATTCGGCGGACCCGATTCGAGCGCGTCGAGCGCGAATCTCGAGCGAAGCCGGCCCAACTGGTCGCGCATCAACGACTTTCTGCATCCACGCGTCGAGGAGATGAGCGACATCCTTCCCGCGAGCGTGGGCGGGTGGTTGCTCCGCTCACGCTGGGCGCGATCGGTCGTTGATTGGTTCACGCGAAGCGGTAAGATCGTGCCCACGACATCGCTCCACGGGTTCCTCCAGCTTTATGCCATCGCGCAGCTTGCGGCCGGGTCGCCGGCGATCCCTGCGGTTCGGTCGCGAGCAGCGCGCTATCGACGCGTGGCTGGCGCGAGCTGCCTGGCCTGGCCGAACGAGAATACGATCTCGCGCTCGCGGTGGCAGCGTGTCCCCGATTGCTCAAGGGATATGGCGACACCCATGCGCGCGGCCTCAAGAACTTTGATACGGTGATGGCGGCTGTGCCGGCGCTGCAGGGGCCGCGCGGATGCGGCGGTCGCGGCTGCAGCGCCCTGCACGAGGCGGCTCTCGCTGACGACACGGGAGAGAAACTGGCCAAGGCGCTGGCCGACGCGCCGCCGACCGCATGAAGATCGTCTGCGTCGGCGGCGGGCCGGCAGGGCTGTACTTCGCGATCCTGGCCAAGAAAGCGGATCCACGAGCCCAGATCACCGTCGTCGAGCGCAACCGCGCCGACAGCACGTTCGGCTGGGGCGTGGTGTTCTCCGACAAGACGATGGACGGTTTCAAGGATGTCGATCCGGAGACACACGGCGAGATCACGCGCGCCTTTCGCCACTGGGATGACATTGACGTGTTCTTCAAGGGGCGGAAGTTCACCTCGAGCGGCCACGGGTTCTGCGGCATCGCGCGATTGCGACTCCTCGACATTCTGCAGCGTCGGGCGGCCCAGCTGGGCGTCGAGCTGGCCTTCGAGACCGATGTCACCGATCCGGCCGCATACGCCGCGCGTTACGACCTCGTCGTCGCCGCGGACGGCGTCTTCTCGGCCACGCGAAAGGCGTACGGGGACATTTTTCGTCCCAACATCGATGTGCGCCCGAACCGGTTCATCTGGCTCGGCAGCCGGCGCCAGCTCGACGCGTTCACCTTCGATTTCCGCGAGACGCCGTGGGGCTGGTTCATTCTCCACGCTTACCGATTCGACGCGGAGTGGTCGACCTTCATCGTGGAGACGCCGGAGCGGAATTGGCAGCGCGCCGGCATCGAGCACATGGACACGGCCGATTCGGTCGCGTTCTGCGAGCAGCTCTTCAAGGACCGGCTCGACGGCGGGCCGCTGGTCTCGAACGCCCGTCATCTCCCGGGCTCGGCCGTGTGGCTCCGATTCCAGCGCGTGCTCTGCGAACGCTGGCATCACGAGAATATCGTGCTGATCGGAGACGCGGCACATACCGCGCACTTCAGCATCGGGTCCGGCACCAAGCTGGCGATGGAAGACGCGATGACGCTCGCGCGGGTCTTGGATCAACGCACCGGGGACGTCGCGTCGGCGCTGGCTCAATACCAGGGCGAGCGCGAGACCGAAGCGCTCAAGTTGCAGAGCGCCGCGCGCAATCGGATGGAGTGGTTCGAGCACATCGAGCGTTACGTGCAGCTGGAGCCGGAGCAGTTCGCCTACAGCCTGCTCACCGGGAGCCAGCGGATCGGCCACGACAACTTGCGGGTCCGCGATTCCGGTTACGTCCGCACCGTGGAGTCATGGTTCGCCGCGCGCGCGGGCGTCGACCACGCGATACCGCCGATGTTCACCCCATTCACCGCCCGCGCAGTCTCGCTCAAGAATCGCGTGCTCTGTTCGCCGATGGCGACCTACATGGCGACCGATGGGTTGCCGAATGATTTCCATCTCGTGCACTTCGGCGCACGCGCGATGGGCGGGGCCGCCATGGTGTTCACGGAGATGACCTGTGTGTCGCCGGATGCCCGGATCACGCCGGGATGTCTGGGCCTGTGGAACGACGCGCAGGGCGCCGCCTGGACGCGGATCGTGGACTACGTGCACACGCATACCGACGCCAAGATCGCGATCCAGCTGGGCCACTCGGGGCGCAAGGGCTCGACTCGACTTGGCTGGGAGGGCATCGACCAGCCGCTACCCCAGGACAACTGGCCGCTGGTCTCAGCCTCTGCCACTGCCGTACATGGAGGGTGTGTCGCAGACGCCTCGTGAAGCAACGATGGACGATCTCGACCGCATCCTCTCGGACTTCGTCGCTGCTGCCCGTCGGGCCGCGGCCGCGGGGTTCGACTGGCTCGAGCTGCACTGCGCGCACGGGTACTTGTTGTCGTCATTCATCTCGCCGCTCACGAATCAGCGTACCGACTGCTTCGGCGGCTCGCTGGAAAATCGCATGCCGGTTCCCGCTCGCGGTGTTCGGCGCCGTGCGCGAGGTGTGGCCCGATGACCGACCGATCAGCGTGCGCATCTCGGCCAACGACTGGGTAGCGGGTGGCATCACGCCGAGTGACGCGGCCGATGTGGCCCGACTGTTCAAGGAGGCTGGCGCAGATGTGATCGATTGCTCCTCGGGGCAGGTCAGCAAAGCCGAACGGCCGGTCTACGGCCGTATGTTCCAGGTGCCGCTGTCCGATCGCATCCGGAACGAAGTCGGTGTGTCAACGATCGCGGTGGGCAATATCTTCGAGGGCGATCACGTGAACACCATCATCGCCGCGGGACGCGCGGACCTCTGCGCGGTTGCTCGGCCGCACCTCGCCGACCCCGCCTGGACGCTGCACGAGGCGGCCAGGCAGGGATACGCCGATGTGTGGTGGCCATCACCGTATCTCGCCGGCAAGCTGCAGCTCGAGCGTAACGCCGCGCGGGCAGCGCAGTTGGCGCTCCAGGTGTGACAGCGCCCACGGCGAACTCATCGGCCGGAGGCCTCGAAGGCAAGCACGCGATCGTGACCGGCGGCGGACGCGGCATTGGCGCTGCCATCACTCGCGCGCTGGCGGCGCATGGGGCGCGCGTGACGATCGTCGGTCGGAATGAGAGCGCGTTGCGAAGCGCGATTCCGTCGTTGGGAGATCCGCGCCAGCTGCAGGCGATGCCGGGCGATGTGACGGACGCCGACGGTCTCGCACGCGCGCTCGATCAGGCACGCGCGCGATTCGGCCCGATCCAGATCCTCGTCAACAACGCCGGGCAGGCCGGCTCGGCACCCATTCGCAAGACGGATCTCGCGATGTGGCGGCGGCTGATGGCGGTGAACCTGGATGGGGCGTTCCACGGCATTCTGGCCGTCGTGGCCGAGATGACCGGAGCCGGCTGGGGGCGCATCGTGAACATCGCGAGCACCGCAGGCCTCGTCGGCTATCGCTACGTGTCAGCCTACTGCGCCTCCAAGCACGGCCTGGTCGGTCTGACGCGAGCGCTCGGCGTCGAGCTGGCCACCACCGGCGTCACGGTCAACGCGGTCTGTCCTGGCTTTACGGAGACGGATATGCTCAAGGACGCGGTCGCCGCGATCGTCACCAAGACTGGCCGCACGCCCGAACAAGCCATGGCCGACCTGTTGGCGCACAACCCGCAGCAACGCCCCATACGGCCCGACGAAGTCGCCAACGCCGTCACATGGCTCTGTCTCCCGGGCAGCGAGGCCGTCACCGGCCAGACGATCGCTGTCTCCGGCGGGGAAATGACATGACTCCAAGCCCAATTGTCTCATGACCCGGTTTCTTCCCGGCGAGCCACACTCGTTGCCTGGCACCCGCACGATGCTGGGCGGATACCAGAGCCGGCACTTTCGCTACAGCACCAGCGACGCCGTGGCCACGATCACCCTCGACCGCCCGCAGCGGAAAAACCCGCTGACGTTCGATTCGTACGCTGAGCTGCGGGACCTTTTCCGCGCAATGCCGTATGCGGACGATGTCCGCGCGATCGTGATTACCGGCGCGGGCGACAACTTTTGCTCTGGCGGGGATGTTCACGAGATCATTGGCCCGTTGACGAAGCTCGACATGCCCGGCCTGCTCGCGTTCACGCGGATGACCGGCGATCTGGTCAAAGCAATGCGCGCAGCGCCGCAGGCCATCGTCGCGGCGATCGATGGGGTGTGTGCGGGCGCGGGCGCCATCCTGGCGCTCTCGTCCGATTTGCGATTTGGGACGGCGCGGAGTCAGACCGCATTTCTGTTCACGAGAGTCGGACTCGCTGGTTGCGACATGGGCGCATGCGCCCTGCTGCCGCGCCTCATCGGGTCGGGCCGCGCGGCGGAGCTCCTGTATACCGGTCGGAGCATGAGTGGCACCGAAGCCGAACGCTGGGGATTCCTCAACCGGCTGTGCGAGCCTTCGACCCTGCTCGCCGACGCGCGTGCCATGGCCGCGGAACTGGCGGCCGGACCCACGTTCGCGCACGCGATGACCAAGCGCATGCTGCACCACGAGTGGAGCATGAGCGTCGACGACGCGATCGATGCGGAGGCGCAGGCACAAGCCATTTGTATGGCTACGAACGATTTTCACCGCGCGTATCAGGCATTTGTGGCCAAGCAGAAGCCGGTGTTCGAGGGGAACTGATCCATGCGCGGCCGGGAGCACCTCGACTGGCCGTTCTTCGAGCCGCACCACCGCGTCTTCGCCGAGCGGCTCGACGAGTGGGCGCGTGACCACGTCGACCCGACGCACCCACACGACGTCGACGCGGCCTGCCGCTCACTCGTCCACAAGCTCGGCGAGGCCGGCTGGCTCAAGCACACGGTGGGCGGTGCGGCGTACGGTGGCGCGGCCGATCGAATCGATACGCGCGCGGTGTGTCTCGCCCGCGAAACGCTCGCCTGGCATTCCGGGCTCGCCGATTTCTCGTTCGCCATGCAGGGACTCGGGTCGGGCGCAATCACCTTGTTTGGCACGGATGCGCAGCGACGGCGCTATCTCCCGGGTGTCGCGAGCGGGATCACGATCGCGGCATTTGCGTTGTCCGAGCCGCAGGCAGGATCGGATGTCGCCGCACTGCAGTGCCGTGCGCGCCGCGTCGGCGACGACTACGTGCTGGACGGTGAGAAGACGTGGGTGTCCAACGGCGGCATCGCGGACCTCTACGTCGTGTTCGCGCGAACCGGCGAGGCACTGGGCGCCAAGGGCATTTCCGCATTCGTGATCGAGGCGGCGACGCCGGGGTTCGCGTGTGCCGAGCGGATCGAAGTGATGGCGCCACATCCGCTGGCCCGACTTACGTTCACGGATTGTCGGGTCCCAGCGACGCAGCTCCTGGGCGAAGCCGGGCGCGGATTCGCGATCGCAATGGCGACGCTCGATGTCTTCCGCATCTCGGTCGCAGCGGCGGCACTTGGATTTGCACGACGAGCGCTCGCATGAGGCGCTGCAGCGCGCGACGTCGCGTCAGAATGTTCGGCCAGACGCTTGGCGACTTCCAATTGACACAGAGCAAATTGTCGGCGATGGTAACCGGCATCGACGCGGCCGCGCTTCTCACCTATCGCGCTGCGTGGCTCCGCGATCGAGGGCAGCGAGTCACCGTCGAAGCCGCGATGGCCAAGCTGACCGCGACGGAGACCGCTCAACAGGTGATCGATGCCGCCGTACAGATGTGTGGCGCTCTGGGCGTCACGAGCGAGGAGACCGTGGAACGATTGTATCGCGAGATTCGGCCATTGCGCATCTACGAGGGCGCCAGCGAGGTCCAGCAGTTGATCATCGGGCGTGGCGTGCTCCAGGCTTACCGGGACCGCGAGGCGGCAAGTGGCTGAAGTGCGAACGGCACGGAAGCAATCGGGTGCAGCGCAGGTCTACCGATCGGATATTCTGGTCCGGTTCGCGCACTGCGATCCTGCGGGCATTGTGTTCTTTCCCCGGTACCTGGCGATGTTCAACGACCTTGTCGAGGACTGGTGCCGCGAGGAGCTGGGATTCACGTTTGCCGACATCCACGCGGGTCACGGGTGGGGACTACCGACCGTCCACCTGGAGGTCGACTATCTCGCACCCAGCCGAATCGGCGACCGTCTTACTGCGAATCTCACCGTGCGTTCGATCGGCACCAGCTCGCTGCGCCTGATCATCGTGCTCACCGGGCCCGATCATCAAGATCGCGTGCGAGGCGAGATGGTCGTCGTGCTGACCGATCCAGGCTCGATGCGGGCAACGCCCATCCCCGACGACCTCCGGAAGCGCATCTCGCCATTTCATGCAACCGACTGACCCTCGAGCGTCCGCGCCGGCCAGCGAGCGTGCGGACACAGCACCCGGCGCGCGCGCGCCGCGGTCCGCTCGCAGGTTGCTGCATCCTGCCGGTTGGCCGCGCCCCCAAGGGTATGCGTACGGCGTCGTGGCGGAAGGCCGAGTCGTGTGTCTCAGCGGGATCATCGGCTGGGATGCACAGGGCCGTCTCGTCGGAGATGACCTGGTTTCGCAGACTCGGCAGGCGCTCACCACCATCGCGGCGCTCCTTCGCGAAGCCGGCGGGACGCCCGGTGATATCGCGCGCATGACATGGTACGTCGTCGACAAGCAGGAGTATCTCGCCGCGCAGGAGCCGCTGGGCGCCGTGTATCGCGATGTTATCGGCCGCCATTTTCCGGCGATGACCGTCGTCCAGGTCGCAGGGCTGCTCGAGGACCGCGCACGAGTCGAGATCGAGGTAACCGCCATCCTGGAGGAAGCGAATTGAATACCGACATCGTGCACCGCATGATCGACGCGTACAACGCGATGGACGCGGACGCCCTGCGTCCGTTGCTCGACGCACAGGCGAAGCATTCGACGCCGGGGTCCGATTTCGGCGCCGATCTCGTCGGGTCTCAGAAAATCATCGAATACTTCCGAACAGGAGTGTTCCCTGCCTTCCACTCGGTCCGCTTCGAAGTCGTGCACATACACGAGGACCAGCGGCGGGGGGTGGTCGTGGTCGAGTGGCGCAGCCACCTCGAACCCAAGAGCGGCAAGAACTACAGCAATAGCGGCGTCTTCGTGATCGAGTTGAGCGGCGGCAAGATCACCTGGGTGCGCGAGTATTTCGACACCGAGAAATCGCACGCCAATGTCTGATCGCCAGGCGTATGGCCACTGAGCTGACAGGCCGCACCGCGATCGTCACAGGCGCCGCGCGCGGGCTGGGCCTCGTCATCGCTGAAGACCTGGCGCGCGAGGGGATGCGCGTCGCGGGGGTCGACATTCAGGAGCGAAGAGCTCGTCCGCGGCATGGCGGACATCGCGCACCGCCATGGGGTCGAGACACTCGCACTCCCGGCGGACGTGGGCGACGAGAAGGCCGTGAAGCAGTTGATCGGCGAGGTGCGCCGCCGGTGGGACCGCATCGACGTCCTCGTCAACAATGCTGGTATCCGAGAGATCGCACCGGTCTGGGAAACGTCGACTGAGCTCTGGGATCGTGTGCATGGGGCGAACCTCAAAGGCCCATTTCTGTTTACGCGCGAGGTACTCGCGCAGGATATGCGCGCCCGCGGCGAGGGCGTGATCATTTTCATCTCGTCCGGCTCGGGGAAGAAAGGCGAGGAGGACAGCTCAGCCTACTGCGCATCGAAGTGGGGACTCCTGGGATTCTCCGAGTCCGTCGCCAAGGATCTCAAAAAGACGCGCATTCGTGTGACCGCGCTGACGCCTGGCATGATTCTCACGCCGATGGCACAGGAGTCCGAAGTCTGGCATCTCGGACTCGATTGGCTGGACCCCGCACCGGTATCGCAAGCCGTCGTATTCTGCGTCAAGCAGGATCCTGACACGATCATACCGGAGCTGCGGATATACCATAGGGCGCAGGTGTAGGGCCGGGACGTTCGACGTTCGACGTTCGACGCCAAAACTCGGGGGCAAGCTCGATGCACCGTGGCTGGCCCTCGAGTTTTGTTTCGAACGTCGAACGTCGGACGTCTATTCTGCCCTCAACGCCACAATCGGTTCGATGCGGGCGGCGCGTCGCGCGGGGATGAAACCAGCGATCGTGATGCAGAGGATGAGGCCTGCTGCCGCCAGGGCGGAGTTTCGCGGGTCCGTCGGACTCACGCCGTAGAGCTGGCTCGCGATTAGGCGACCGGCAATGAGCGCAATGGGCACGCCGAGCAGAACGCCGATGGCGCCCTGCGCGAGCACACGCCCGATCACCATGCCCGTGACGGTGCTGCGCCGGGCCCCCAACGCCATCCGCAGGCCGATTTCGCTCGTTCGTCGAGAGACGCCAAAGGCGGTCAGCCCATAGAGACCGACGGATGTGAGCACGAGCGCGAGCAATCCGAAAAACGTCGCCAGCGCGGCGACGACATCGTCCTGGCCGAGCGCTTGGCTGAGATGATCCGCCACGGTCGCGACGTGCAAGACGCGGAGTTTGGGGTCGATGCCGGTGAGAGCAGCGCGGACTTCGCCCGCGACGGCGTCCGGGCGGCCCGTCGTTCGAATCTCGATGACGTTGGCGAAATCGGTTTCCGTCACCACGCCAATCGGGTTACGCGGCGCCTGCAGGAGCGGCAGGAAGGCAGTCGGTACGGGGTCCTCGCGGATGTCAGCGTACTTCGCGTTCTCAACGACTCCGACAATCTCCAGATCTCTGGCCTTGTCCGGCTCCCCGCCAAAGCCGAAGCGCTTGCCAATGGGATCTTCATGGGGGAAATACCGTCGGACAAAGGTTTCGCTCACCACCGCCACGGGCGGGGCGTCGGGTGTGTCGCGCGCATCGAATGTCCGTCCATGGATGAGCTTCGTTCCGATCGTTTGGAAGTAACGTGGCGACGCTCGATCGATCCTGGCGTTGGTTCGCTCGTCTGGCTTGCGAATGTAGCCGTCGATGGAAATCGTAAAGGCCGAACAACACTCGTTGAGCGGACTGTAGGTCGAAAAACTTGCGCTCGTTACCCCTGGAAGCGCATTGAGCCGGTCGCCCAACTCCCGGTACAGCGGTGCCAGATGCTGGTGATCGTAGCCAGCGCGCTCGGGATCGACGTTGAGCGTCAGCACATGGGCGTGGTCGAATCCGAACTGTTGATGAGCCAGTTTCTCCAGGCTGCGCACAAACGCGCCGGCCCCCGAGAGCACAACCACCGATAGCGCCGCTTCGCCAACAATCAGCATCGCGCCGATCCCGAGCCAGCCGCGACGCTGTCCCGACCACTCATCGCTTGCCCCCTTCATTCCACGACCGATTTCGGACCCGATGTACAGTGTCGGCAGGACGCCGAACAGCATCACGGCGATCGCCGACAGCACGAGTGTAAACGCGAGTACGCGAAGGTCCGGCAGGGCCTGGATCGGGACGAACTCTGCTCCCCGAAACGCGGCGGTCATGAGAAGTTTCGTGCCAACAACCGCAATGACCAGCGCCAGGCCTCCGCCGAGGATGCCAAGTGTGAGGCTCTCGGTCAGTGACTGTCGCATCAGACGTCCACGGCCGCCGCCGAGCGCGAGACGAAGGAGCCGTTCACCCCGGCGGCTCGAGCCGCGTGCCAGCAGGAGAGCGGCGATGTTGGCACACGCGATGAAGAGCACCGTGAGCGTGATCGCCAGCAGTATCTCGAGGCTGTGGCCATACTCTCTTTTCATCCCGGCAACACCGCCACCCGCCGGTGTGAGCTCGACGTAGTTCGCCAGGATTGCCTGCCGGTCCTCGTCGGAGAGCGACGAGCCCTCTCGCGCGAAGCGCCAGTTCCGCACCGCGGCGGTCAGGCGAACCTGTGCCTGCGCGATGGACACATTTGGCTTGAGACGACCGATCAGGTACAGCCAATGGGCGTCAGGCGAGTTGACCAGGTCGCGCTGCGGATCCAGCAGCGGTTGGACCGAGATCGGAAGCCGAGATGCCCGGCGGATCGGCTTGCAGTTTTTCGCCGAAGAATCCTGGCGGTGCAACACCGATGACGGTGACGGCCACGCCACTCACGTCGAGCGTCGAGCCGATCGCCGCGGGGTTGTCGCCGAACACCCGCTTCCAGTACTCGAAACTGATCACCGCGACAGGCGGCGCAGACGCGGAATCGTCTGATGGAACAAAGGTGCGGCCGAGGGCCGCAGGCACGCCGAGTACGCTGAAATAATTCCCCGATACGAGTTTCGACCGGGCCGGCAGGGCCTCGGTCCAATTTGCGCGCCGCACGCTCACAGTGGTCTGATCCCCGCTCTGAACGCCCGCCAGCCCGTCAAAGAGGTTCAACGCGTCGAGGTGTCGATAGAGATCGACCGAATAGGCAAAGAAGGATCCCTCCGGTGCGGTTCCGACACCGTCACCGCGCGCGTCGCCCAGCAGCAGCAAACCCGCCGGGTCACGCACGGGAAGCGACTTGAGGAGCACGGCGTTGACGAGCGTGAAGATGGCCGTGTTGGCGCCGATACCGAGCGCGAGGCTGAGCACGGCAACTACTGTGAAGCTGGGCGCCTTGCGCAGCTGTCGAAGAGCGAAGCGAGTGTCCTGCAGGAAATCCTCGGCCCACCGCCCACTCCACAGCTCGCGACTCATCTCCTTGAGTTGGGCTGCGTTGCCAAACCGCCGGCGCGCGGCGAGCGCCGCTCCTGCGTCCGTGAGGTGCTCGCTGTCGCGCAGCTGCTCAGCCCGAAGCTCGGTGTGCAGCCGTATCTCCTCGTCGAGATCGGCACTGAACCGGTCGCGGTGAAACCAGAATTGGAGGCGACGCCACAGCTCACCAGGTGACGGCACGATCTCTCCTAGGCCGGGCGCAGAATGCGCGCGATGGCGAACGACACTCGGCGATACGACTCGATTTCGTCTACCAGCTGTTTCTTGCCCGCCGGTGTCAGGCGGTAATACCGCGCGCGCCTGTTGCCAGCCGTTTTGCTCCACTCTCCTGTGATCCATCCTTTGATGAGCATCCGCTGCAGCGCCGGATAGAGTGACCCTTCCTCGACCTGAAGGACATCTTGCGATGTCCGCTGGATGGCGCTGGCGATTTCGAACCCATGCATTTCGCCTCCCCCCGCCAAGGTCTTGAGGATGACCATGTCGAGCGTCCCCGGCGGAATCGGCTCATGCGGTGTCATGACATAGACAGTCTATGTTAGTGGCCGCCGTTCGGTCAATGGTTGCCATGTCGGTCGGGATGGTTCGCCCCCGCAAAACCGTGCGTTACGGGGTCGCGCGCCCCATGCGCCACGACACGGCGCACAATCCCCCGAACGTCAACAACGTCCATACCGGCGATTGGAACAGACCCCACCCGAGACGCGCGCCCAGATCAATCCGGTCAAGACCGCCGGTGCTGGCCAGCACCGCGATGGCAATCGCGCAGATCGCACCGCCGGCGATCAGCCCCGAGTTGTACAGCACGCCTGGCCGGAAGGGGTCCTCCAATTCCGCGCTCGTTTTGGGATTCGCCACTGCCGTAATGACGGCACCCACGAGCAGCGTCGCCGTCGCCGAAAGCGGCAAATACATACCGACCGCAAAGGGCAACGAGCGCGCCCCCGTGAGCTCGAGGACGAAGGCAATCACCACGCCCGCGAGCAACAGCGGCCAGCGCATCCGGTCGTTGAGCAAGCCGTCGACGAGGATCGACATGACCTGCGCCTGTGGCGCCGGCAGCAGCGCTGACCCGATCCGCTGGGTGTTGTTGAGCCACATCAGCGTGAAGCCGATCACGAGTACCGATGTCAGGACACCGATCAGCAAACCGAGCTGCTGCAAGCGAGGCGACGCGCCGACTAGGTATCCGGTCTTGAGATCCTGCGCAGTGGTCCCGGCGTTCGATGCGGCGATGCAGACGACCGCGCCGATGCTGATCGCGATGATCTCATACGCATGTCCAGTCCATCCGACTGCTACGAACAGCAGACAGGTCAACATCAAGACGGCGATGGTGATACCTGAGATCGGATTGGCCGAAGACCCCATGATGCCGGTGATGCGGGCAGACACGACGACGAAGAAAAACCCGAAGACCGCGACGAGAATCACGGCGACTGCTGCGCTGGAAGCGTGCGAGCCAAGCTTCCACACGAGCAGGGCGCACAGTACGCCCAACATGACGACGGTCCCTCCCACGACGGACCGAGCGCCGAGGTCCGTATCCTGTGGGGACGAGGCCTGTCTGGCGGATCCTGCGCCCGGAGCCACGCCGGTCTCGCCAGCGGCGAGCCGGGGCGACGATTGGGGCGCCAATTGCCGGCGCAGCGATCGCCAGACTGTTGGCAGCGCCTCGACGACCAGTCGGACGCCGCCAGTGATCACCCCGCCCGCGCCGATGTAACGGATGTAACTCGACCAGATGTCACCGGGGCTCGATCTGCGCGATGGGAATGCTCGACGGATAGATCGGAGTGGAGAGCTGCGCCCCGAAGAAGTAGATCAACGGGATCAGCACGACGGCCGACATGACCGAGCCGGCGAAGATCACTCGCGCGACGGGCAGACCGATCAACCCTCCGATCCCCAGCAGCTCGGGCGACAGATCCAGGCTCAGTGCTGCGCCTCGCAATCCGGGTATCGCCCCCTGCAGCATCGAGCGGGAGAGGTGCAGCGCGCTCACTGCCAGTTTGTAGAGAGCGCCAATCGCGAGACCGAGGAACACCGGTCGCGCGAAGGCGCCGCCCCGCTCGCCCGCGATCAGGATATCGGCGCACGCCGTGCCCTCCGGGTAGGCCAGCCGGCCGTGCTCTTCGACAATGAGATGCCGGCGAAGCGGCACCATGAAGAGCACCCCGAGCACGCCGCCCACGAGCGCCAGCCAGAAGATGCGCCACAGCTCGAGCTGATACCCGAGGAAGAGGAGTGCGGGAAAGGTGTACACGGCGCCGGCCGCGATCGACTCACCAGCCGAGCCGACTGTTTGGACGATGTTCTGCTCGAGAACCGACGGCCGTCCCAGCCGCTTGAACAGCGTGATCGCGATGACGGCGATCGGGATCGACGCGCTGAAATTGAGGCCGATGCGGAGCGCGATGTAGACAGTGACGAGGCCAAACACCACGCCGAGCACGGCGCCGAGCGCCACCGCCCGGACGGTGAACTCGGCGCGGCGTGCGAGGGGCATTTAGTCTACAAGTGCAGCAGGCGGGATGCGTTTCCGCCGAGGATGGCGGCGCGATCGGCATCGGGTACCGGCAGCGCCCTCAGACTTTCAAGCATGAGCGGAATGCTCCCGATTTGGTGCGGATAGTCGCTGCCGGCGAGCACGTGCTCGGCGCCGGCAAAGGCGACTCCGAGCTGCAGCGCGCGGACGTCGAAATTGACCGTGTCGTAGTAGAAGTGCCGCAGGTAGTCGCTGGGCGGCCGCTCGATGTGCGCGCGACACTCGCTGAACGCGTGGAAGCCACGATCCAGCCGCTCCACCAGATAGGGGATGGCGCCGCCGAGATGCCCCAGCACCCAGCGGATGCGCGGGAAGCGCTCCGCGACACCGCTGTAAACCAGGCTGGCGGCAGCCAGCGTCGTATCGAACAAAAACCCGACGAGCGGCATCAACCAGTACTCACGCATCTGGTCGACATTGACCGGATTCGTGGGATGGATGTGCAGGACAGCGTCGCGGTCGTTGGCGATCTCGTACAGCGGCCAGAACCGTCGGTCGCTCAGCATGACACCGTTGACATTGCTGAAGAGCATGGCTCCGCGGAAACCCAGCGTGCTCGTCGCTCGGTCGAACTCCTGGACCGCGGCCGCCGGATCGTTGAGGGGCAGCGTCGCCAACGCCGCGAACCGGCCTCGTTTGGTCCGCACGACATTGGCGAACGCGTCGTTGACCAGACGCGAGAGCCGCAGCGCGACCTGCGGCGTTTCGACGTGGGTGCCCGGCGTGGTCAGTGAGATGACCTGTGTGTCGACGCCCTCTTTGATCAAGACTTGCTCGCGGTAATCGATGTCCCGGTGACCCGGAACGGCGACGTTGTAGTCGCCGGGGTAGTGCAGGCAGGGATTCCCGTCGCTATCGGTGGTGACGCGGACCACACTCGGCCCCGTGCGCAACGCATCCAGATACGCTGGCGGATAGTAGTGGTCGTGAAAGTCGATGATTGGCATTGGCGTGAGTGAAGGAGGTGTGCACCAGAAGTAGCACAGTCGCTGCTGCCGGGCAACGAGACGACCTACAGGGGGTCAGGGGTCAGGGGACCAGAACCCCATGTCCACGGCAAAGAGCGCGGGCGGGCTGAAGCCCGCCGTTTTGTTGGCGAACCATCCCATGCCGTCTGTCGGCGTTGCCGCGCACGGTCCCCTTTACGGTGGACGTCGCGGTTGGGGTTGTGGGTTGTGGTTGTCCGTTCTCCCCGACCCCTGGTCCCTGGCTCCTGAACTCGCCTATCCCGCTCGCCGCATGGGCCCGGGTCCCGCCGTCCGCACGACGTCGACCAGTTCCGCCGGGTAGCCGCGCAGCGTTTCCATCCTGAGCGACGCGAACGCGCGAATCGCCGCCGGCGTCGGCAGCAAGCCCACACACTGGTTGCGACCGCCGTCTTTAGCGAGATAGAGTGCGTGGTCCGCCAGCTCGATCACGTTCTCAATGGTCAGCGGTTCTTCCGCACCACCGATCCAGGGGAAGGGCGCCCATCCAACGGAGCAGGTCTTGTACAACTGGATCCCGCCTCCGAGGTCGAACGGCTCCATGCAGACCTCTTCGGCGATGCGCTTGCTCAGCAATACGCCGGCTGAACGCTCGGTCCCTCGGCAGATCATCAGGAATTCTTCGCCACCCCAGCGAATGAGCACATCTCGACGTGCGCATCCAGCGCGACAGGCGATCGGCGAAGGCTTCCAACAAACGGTCACCAACTGCGTGACCGTACACGTCGTTCACGACTTTGAAGGCATCGATGTCGACCATGAGCAGCAGCAGCTCGCCGCCGTATTCGGGGCGGATGCCGGCGGGACTCGCGCTCCAGGCTCGTCGCACATGCGCGACCTCGCCCTCGATGATCTCCTGGAAGTACCGCCGATTGCGGAGTCGCGTCAGCGGATCAGTGAGTGACATCTCGTGCAGCTCGCGATTCTTGTCCACGAGCTCCGCGTTTCGCACGGCGACCGCCTGCTCGAGCTCACGTCGTCGCTTCTCGAGCGCGCGCGTGCGCAACCGTACGAGACCCCAGATGAAAGCCCACGCGATCGCCACCTCGGCGAGACGCGCCGCCCAGGTGTCCCACCACGCTGGCGCAACCGTGAATCGGAAGGAGGCCGGCGCCCGTGTCCATCCCGATGACTCGCGCCGGCACATGATGAGGAGCGCGTAGCGCCCCGGCGGCAACGCCGTGTACCGCAGGTCGCGTGCACTCGCGAGTGTGAAGGTGTCCTCGAGCGGGGCGAGGCGATGCTGGCACTCGACTTGGTCCGGGTTACTCAGTGTCAGTGGTGTGAACGACAGATCGAGTGTACCCTCGTCGTGCGCGACTTCCGTTGGTGTCCCCAGATGCTGCTCACGGCCACCAAGCGACACGGCGGTGATCGCGACGCCGGGCGGCGCCGGATGCGTCAGCTCAGCGTCCGGAGCGAATCGGGACAGGCCACGCGATGTCGCGATCATGAAACTGCCGTCGTCTTCCTCGCGCACGCCGTCCGGACCGACGTCGTCCCAGACGAGACCATCAGAGTGATTGAGTGTGCGGAGGTCGCCATCCGGTGCAACGACAGTGAGGCCGTTTCGTCCGTTGAACCACACGCGCCGCTTAGAATCGGCGGCGATGACCGCGAGCTCCCACGGGTGGTGCTCCGCGCGGACGGTGCCTCGCGCGTCCAGCGTCAGATGAGTGACCTGCGGCACATCGTTGTACCCCACCCAGACGTCGCGATCGTCGACCGCGATGATGCTCGTCACCGCCTTACCCACGATACCGTCGGCCGCGGTGAACACTCGCCATGTCGCGCCATCAAAGCGGGCTACGGTCCCGTTACCGGTCGCCCAGAGCGCTCCGTTCGGCGCAAAGTGCATGTACCAGATCTGACCCTGCATCGCGGCCGGCAGCGGCACGCCAACAGGATGGGGCGCCGCCGATCGAGAATCGAATCGAACGAGCTTGTAGCGCGTCGTCGCCCAGATCGTCCCGTCTGGCGCAGCCGCTTCGTACAGGTAGGGCTTGTGGTCGAATTCACGCGAGGCGGCCATGCGTAGCGTGGTAGCATCGATGCGAACGACGCCAGTCGTCGGCGACATCGCCCAGATCGCGCCGTCGCGCGCGACGACCAGCTGGTCGACCTCCTGATCAATGATCCCAGCGCGGTCACGCGGCCGAAGCCACTGATGTTGCCCGGGGTCCCACACGCCAATGCCCTGTGACGTCCCGACCCAAAGCCGCCCGAAGCGATCACGCGCAGTCGACCACGTCGTGTTCGCCGGCAAGCCCTCGGCGGTCGTCCAGGCAGACCAGTTGCGCATGCCCACGACGCGGTCGAGACCGGTGCCAAACTCGCCCAACCACAAGGCACCTTCCCGGTCCTCGAGGGCGATTTGAACGCCGTTGCCGGTGAGACCTTGCGTCTCGGAGATGCACCGCCACCGATCGCGATCACGCCAGAAGAGGCCCGCGACTGATGGGATCAGCACATGTCCCTCGCGATCGAGACTCGGCTTGCCAAACACAGGGTTCGCAGGCGCGACGCCCGCGTCATCGAACGTCACCAGATGGCGCGACACATTGATGCGCGCGACGTGCGGCGCAGTGCGCAGCCACAGGTCATGCGCGTGATCAAAGATCAACCCGAGGTACGGACCCACCGGCAACAGCATGGTCGAGTCGATCGTGAACCTGCTCGATCCAGGCTCGAAGCGGCCGAGGCGTCTGCCGGCGGTGAACCACACCGCGCCGTCAGGCCCTAGCACGAGCATTCCTGCCTCACCGCGCAGGGCGCGTGCAGCGTCCAGGACTTGCGGCGGCCGCGCCGTATCGTGTGGGATGAAGGCGATCCCCTCCTCGAACGCCACATACGCATTCCCCGCCTGGTCGATCGCGAACGCCTGGCTCGATCGGTTGATGCCGTGGACCGCGCGCGGCACTCGGAGCGACACGAACCGGCCGTCTGTGTAGTGGGCGATGCCGAGAAATCCCTTGAACCAGAGCGAGCTGTCGGGACCCACCAGCATGTCGTCCACGTAGTGGCCAACCAGTGGGTCGGTCTCGGTCATCTGCTGGACCCGGGAGCCGTCGTATCTGAACACGCCGGTCTGCGTCGCGATCCAGAGTGCCCCCGACCGATCCTGCGCGAGGCCATTGACTGCCGCGACACCCAGGCCGAAGCGATCGCCGAAGTGCTGGACCGTGTAGCGCGCCCCGTCAGGGAATCCGAGCGACGTGCCACGGCCCGGGGGCTCGTGTGGCGCCGACGACCGTGGTGTCGTGGCAAGAGACGGGGCTGGTCGCGTTGTGGGCGTTCGCGACGGGCGTGACGGCCGATCGGCCGGATGAGGCCAACCGGGCAGCCAACTGACCATCGCCAGAGCAGCGATGAGTGACCCCGAACGCCTCAGGGCGGGCGATATCGATTCGCCGGGCCTGCGGACAGGCCGCGAGCTCCCGGCGCGGGGCCAGCGCGGGCGCCGCCTCCTGGCGTCGGCCGGGGCGGTGCCGGGTCGCCCGGTTAACCGACCCAGCCACGTAAGAAAAAATAAAAATCCCATTGCCTTAGGAGGACGAGGCAAGGGATGAACCAGTGACGAACCGGGATGGCCCGCGCGGTCGGCGCGGGCCACTCTCAACGTGCTGGCGCTAGATCGTCAACCCGAACGTAAATGGCGCGAACGATGTGTGCCCTCCAGGTGCTTGCTGAAGACTCGAGAAGATATAGTGGTAGCGCCACTCGGCAAAGAAGCCGAACATGCCGAACCCGGAGCGCAGACCCAGTCCGCCGTTGATCCCAAACCCGTTCATCGCGTACTGGATTTCAGAGGGGCTTCCTGGCTGAGCCTGCGGATTGAAGGCCTGGCCCGTCAGGTGGTAATAGCCCCCACCGCCGATCAGATACGGGTGAATGATCGGGATCGGAAACGTGTAGACGGCGTTTGCCGAGGCGCTGTACACCCGGTTCTGATACACGCTGACCAGGGTCGAGAATTGGTTGTACATGCCCTCGAGCCGCACCGCGATGGGCACCACCGGCATCGACAGTGACAGCCCCCCGACGATGTTGTATCCCAGTCCGTTGTACAACGTCCCGTTCGGCAGGTTGCCGCGAAACGTGCCGCCAGCCCCCAGCACGAGCCCGACCTGCCCAATGCCCTGGGCGTACACAGGTCGAATAGCCGGCATCATTCCAGCCGCTGTGAACACCGCGCCCCACACCACACGCCGCATCCGCATAGCCGCCTCACCCCCGCTGGAGAGTTCGCCATTGGGTCAGAGGCGGTCAGCTTCGCCCCCTCAGACCCGGCGCCGCAGCAACCAACCAGAATTTACGTCGCCTTTGATACCCGGGACGAGAATCAAGGGTCCTTGGAAACGGGTCCGTCTTCGATTGGCTCGGCGCTGATGGCGCGCGCAACGAGCTCGGGCAGCACAGCGATGTTGCTCACAAGGGCGTCTGGGAGCCGGTGCCGCTCCCTGAGATACTCGGCGTCGTTGTAAGCAAGCCAGACTGCGCCGTCCGCTTCTTCGAAGATGAGGACGCGTTGTGGAAGGTCGAGTGCCACCGTGGGTGCCGCGACCACGAGCCGCGTCCCGATTCGAGGGTTCCCGAACACAATCTGTCGCATCGGGCGCATGGACAGACCCGCACGCCCGGCATCGCCGGCGAAATCGATGTCGCCCAGAACATCGAATCCATGCCCGCGCACAAGCGTCGTGAGTCGCCGTGCTGTTTCCCGCACCGAATACTGGCTCTTCTGCCGGACGAGCCCGTAGATCGCGGCCACTGCTGGCGGGAGCGGGGCCGTCGGATGCAATGCGCGCCCCGTGCGTCCGGACGGCGCAGTAGTCGGTTCGACCCCTCGCGAGCCGGGCGGCTCGATCGGCGGCGGCGGCGGGTGCCCCACCGCCGCGAGATGCGCGGGCTCCTTCGGATCAATGGCATTGGCCATAGCAAGCTCCCGGTGCGCGTAAGGGGGATGTATCTGCGGCGGACGCTAGACGCTAGACGCTCGACGTTCGACGTTGACGTTCAAAAACCTCGGGCCAGCAGCGGTGCACTTCGCTGGCCCCGAGGTTTGTCTCGAACGTCGACCGTCGAGCGTCGAACGTCTATTCTCACCCTCACATTCTGAACAAATAGCTGAACTTCACAAAGAAGCTGTCCGCAGTGCGGGTGAGCGTCAGGAAGTGAAAGGATGTCGGCTCGGTCAGGTTGTTCCCGTAACCCGCGAAGACGACAGTCCCGGGGACAGGCTGATACGCGAACAGCGCCTGCACCGCGAAGACATTCGAGGTCCCGCGCAGTGCTGGCGAGAGGATGCCCGTGTACGGGTCTTTTATGAAAATCGGCAGCTCCGTGCGAGACGCATCGCGCAAGTTGTCAACGTATTGCGCTTGATATTGCCCCACGAGTCGGAAGAAGATCGGCCGGGACAGCTGATATTCGATGTCGAGTCGCGGGATGCGGTTTTCTGCGACGAGCGAGTTGTCGCTGTGGCGACGATAGACTTGCGAATTGTACAGAAGCTGGGCACGCAACTGCGGAGTCGGCCGCCAATCGACTGTGAGTCCCACATCGTAAATGTTCGCGGATGCCCACTCGTAGAAATTCTCATCGCGGCAGGTCACATAGTTGACCTTGAAGTCGAAATGCGCGAATGCCGGGCTCTGCACTGACACCGAGCAGTCCGTGTTGGGGATCTGCGACGTCCCGACGAAGGGCGTGAAGGTCGTAGCGTGGCCGGAGATGTGGGCGAGATAGTAGTTCTGGTAGAGTTGCGGGTCGTAGCCGAAGTGCTCGAGGAAGATGCCGGCCGTGAGCTGCCAGCCGCCGAACAGCGTGGCGAGCCCGGTGAAGTGGAACTTGCGATCCTCGGTCGGGCCGCCATCAGTAAAGTTGCGGTAGGTCCAGATGTTCACGAAGGTGAAATCGGGCGTGAAGGTCTGGAGAAAGAGACCCGGCCGAAAATAGAAGGTGTAGCGATTATCCGCCGTCAGATTCACAATGCCGGCCCGGCTCACAAATCCCGCGCCCGGCAGCCACTCGGGATCGATGCCGTTGAGGTCGTAGTTCAGGGCTACGCTGCGCCCCGCGCGGACGAAGTGCCCATCCCACAAGGGACCTGCACCATGTGACAATGTCCCAGGAAGCGTATCGGCAATGAACGGGGTGTTGAGACGCTCGACGCTCCCCGCCGCTTGCAGAGCCAACGAGTAGATCTTGTTCCAGGTGAACCGCGTGTCGACCCCCGCTACGCGGTTGTACGAGCCACCCAGCTCCTTGTCGGTGAAGGTGAAGCCGACCTGCGATGCTTCGCCGATGTCCGTCAGGGAGCGAAGCACGTTGAACAGTGGATGCCCGCCGCCACCGACCGACGGGTTGCCTTCATCGTCGAGCGCGCCGAGATAGGCGACGTTGAGGTCGCCGATCTTGCCGGTCAGCTTGGCCGCGCCGATCGGCGCCACGACTTGCCGAGTGTAAATCAGGTTATTCGGTACGCTGAACTGGTCGATGCCGTCCAGGAAGAACGGCCGTTTCTCCGGATATTGGACCGCCTGCCGAGGATCGTACTGGAGCTGCGTCACGTCCGACTCGACCTCGGCGAAGTCGGGCCGGAAGGTGCCATCGAGGACCAGGTTGTTGGTGACACCATAGCGGACATTGCCGCCCAACTGCGGTCGCTCGACGTTGTACTGCCACCCAGGCGTGGCCGCCACCGGCGGATTGCCCAGCGTCTTCTCCGTCAGGATCGGGTTGAGATCCAGAACGAGGCCAGCGTGAAGGTCCGTCAACCCTACCAGCGTCCCCGATTGCGCGAGGAAGGATGCCGATGCAATGCGCGTCGGCACCCAGGTGTCCATCTCTGTCGAGTGCTGCACGTTGCGGATGATGTTGACGCCCCAGTCCTGGGGGTCTTTCTGCTGGAACTTGAGGCTGCGGAAGGGAATCCGGACCTCGATCTCGTACCCGTACGGCGTCAGGTGTCCCTTCGACTCGTAGACATAGTCCGCGCTGAGGTCCACCGGCGGCGGGCCCGTCGCGGCGACATTGTAGCCTGTCGCGAGGACGCCTTCCGTAATCGTGCCATCCTCCTGGACCCCAAACGGATTGACACCAAAGAGAATCGCGTGCCGTCCGTGGACAAAGGGGGTGAGGACGATTTCGACATTGTCATCGCCGTCGATCTGGTCCCGGTTGGCGAGCGTCGCGTGCACGGGACCGTGGGCCTCGAACGCGCGGATCCCGAAGTAGATCGCCGACGGGCTATACCAGACCAGCACCTCGGTCGAGTCGCTGGCGGCGCGGCCGTCAATGGGGAAGTACTCGGAGAAGCCGGTGAGACGCGCCGCCTGTTGCCACACCGGGGCGGCCAGGGTGCCATCGATCGGAATGTCGGCGGCTAGTCGCGGCAGGCGCGCGTTCAGGTGATTGGCCCGTCCGTCATAAACCGCGCCGGTCGCGCTCGCAGTACTGGCCGGACCCGCCAACGCGGGCCGCGGCTGGGGGCCCGAACCATTGACCGATGTGACGATCGCACCGGTCGTGTCAGCGGGGACACCCGTTTGCTGGGCAGAGGCGAGCGGCGCCGCGGCAAACGCCGCGGCCGTCAGGAAAGCACGAAAAGGCATGTGGCAACGAAAATACCCGACGACATACCTGCTTGCGTCATGCCCGAAGGTGGCCGACCTGTCTTGACTGGCAAACTAGCGCCAGCCCGGGCGCCAGCGGTCAGCGCCGTCGGCCGCCCCGCCTTCTCGGCTCGGACAGTCTCGACCCGCGGCTCGCGGTCGTTCTCGTGCGGAATCGCCAGGAGGACGGTGCAATCCGCGACCAAGATGCGCTACCATCATGGCGCAGGCCTCCGAGCTCGTCCGTCGTCCTCGCATCATTCGTGCAATGACGGATGGCGGCGTCACCGCGTCAGACGACAGAGAAAACACGGCCGTCGACGCCAGGTGAGCCGGGGACCAAGAATGGACCAACCAATGAGGAGCGAGGAGCAGACAGCCATGACATCGCGCATCGTGAAAGCTCTTGTTGTTCTAGTGTGCACGCTCGCTGTCGCCACCACAGCGTTCGCCCAGGGCATACAACCGCCGCCGCCACCACCCAATGGACACATCTTGCCGGGGCAGTGGGCGGTCGATGGGTCACTCGGCTTTGCGGTGCCAGTCGGAGATTTCGGCACAGGGCTCAACGCTGGTCTCGATGTGATGGGAGCGGTCGAATATCGGCCGCCGTCCACTGGCAAGATCTATTTCCGGGGAGAGATCGGATACTCGGACTTCGGGTATAGCGGGACGAGCGGCAGCTCCAGTGTGTGGCGATTCGCGGCCGACGGCCTGTACGACTTCGACACGCATTCCCAGCTACAGGTTTATGGCCTGGCTGGCATCGGGATTTATCATGTCTCCTCGACCTTCGACCTGTGTGGCGTGGCGCCGTTCTACTCCTGCTCCGAGTCGGCCACCGGATTCGGCCTCAACCTCGGCGCAGGAGTCCGCTATCCGATAAATCCTGTGCAGCTCTTCTTCGAGTTGCGCTACCACATCTCGCTCAGCGCACCGTTCGGCCTCGGCGACGCGCCGTTTTTCCCTTTCCAGTTCGGCGTGCGGTATTTGCTGCCCAGGTAGGCCAGCCGGGGGATCAGCAGAGGCGGCAGGAACCAGGATGCTCGAGAGATTGGAAGTGGAGCGAGTAGAAGGGAGACGACGCCCGTGGGCAGCTGTGCGCCGCGCAGTACGTCTACTTTCTACTTTCAGCGTGTCTCCTTTCTCGGGCGCGTAAGCGCCCGTGCCCCACCTCGTTCTCCTCGGCGACTCCGTCTTCGACAATGCGAGCTACGTGGATGCCGGGCGTGCAACGATCCACGCCTTCGAAGCGCACGTTCCGCCCGGGTGGCGCGTCACGTTGCTGGCCCAAGACGGCAGCACGATCGACGAGATCGGGCGGCAGCTCATGCATCTCCCAAGCGATGCCACGCACCTCGCGGTCTCCACCGGGGGCAACGACGCACTCCGCGATGCCGGGATCCTGACTGAGCGAGCCGGCACAGTCGCCGAAGCGCTTTGGAAAGTGGCGCACGTCGCGTCACGATTCGAGCGCCGGTATGTCGACATGCTCCGTAAGGTCCGCGCACGCAAGGCGTACACGGTGGTGTGCACGATCTACAACGCCAATTTCGGCGACGCACACCTGCAGCAAATCGCGGCAACTGCCCTGTGCGTATTCAATGACGCCATCATTCGCTCGGCGTGGGCCGCGTCACTGCCCATCGTGGACCTGCGCACCGTATGCGATGAGCCGGAGGACTACGCGAACGAAATCGAGCCGTCGGGCCGCGGAGGAGAAAAGATTGCGAGGGCGGTACTACGGACGCTGGAAGCTGGACGTTAGACGTCTAGCGTCTCCTCCGACGTCCAAGTTCCTCCCCACCCGCATCGTCACCTCCCATCGTAGCTCGTGCCGTGTCTCGGGGTCCCCCCAGATGGGCGTCAACGTCTCCAGGAAGGGTGCGACGGGATCGGTGCCGTGGCGCTTGAGATAGGCCGCGCAAGAGGACCAGGAACGGAGGTACTGCGCGAGCTCGCTCAGCGTCCAGCGACGAACGATATCGATCGCCGGAGCGGCGATCTCGGAAAAAGGGAACACCAGCTGCCGTGTCGCTCGGCCGACGAGCCCGCGGCCCGCAGGCCAGTACTCACCCAGCGTGACCAAGTTGAAGTGTTGGAGCGCTGCGTCGAGTACGCTGTCATCCGGTATCGCAGGATCTCCGTAGCTCCACACCGCGAGCACCCCACGCGGTACGAGCACGCGCTTCGCCTCGGCGTAGAAGCGGTCGCGGTCGAACCAGTGCAGGGCCTGCGCGACCGTGACAAGATCGGCGGAGGCGTCGGCGAGACCACTCGCTTCGGCCGTCGCTACACGGTACTCGATCCGCGGATGCGCGCGCGCGTGCGCAAGTTGCTGCGCGCTCGCATCTGGTCGCGATGACATGCTCGAAGAACTCCGCCAGCGCGAGGGCCGCCTGCCCGTTGCCAGTCGCACAATCCCACGCGAGCCTGCGGCGATCGACGACCGACTCGAGGAAGTCGAACAGTGCGGGCGGATAGTCGGGCCGAATGGCAGCGTATGTCGCTGCCTGCGCGGAGAAAAGATCCTGGAACGCCATTGCGTGGATGTCAGCGCGGGGCCATCGGACCGATCATAGCCGGATCGCCACCGGGCGATGCACGCTGACCGCTAGCGAAATTTGGGAAAGGCGCCCGTCGGTGAGTACGTCAGATCGCGCGTGGCATCTTCGAACACGCGAAGTCGCAGGGTGAGCAGCTCGCACAACTCCTGAGCGTCGTCGGACAACTCGCGATCGTGATCCTCGCGCACGCGGTCCACGACGGACTCGGCCAGAAAGCACAAGTGCCGAAGCGCGTCGGCAGGGACGACAGATCCCGGAGTCCGACGCCCCGGCAATCGCACGACCGCCATGTTGCGGTCCTGGTTGAAGACCTCGAGCTCGACCCGCTCCATGTTTGGCTCTCCTGCGGCGAGGCTAGGAAGGAAAGGTAATTGGGGCAGTCGACGGATCGAAAAGAGGGGCCGACGGTGACGGGTGACGGAACGCAACGTCGACTGGACGCCGGGCGGGCGAAGCGGCCGCCCCTACAAGTTGCTGCGGGCAGCTCAAATCCGGATCCCGTGACTGCCCGATCCCCTGTCTTCGCAGCGTCCAACGTGGGGGATTTAGCGTCCACCCGTTGTTACTTTGTGCTTGGCGCGGTAAATCGCGTGGCTCGTCTTGTTCTGCTCGTGGTTGATCTGGGCCTTCTCAGCGCCAGTCAATTTGCCGCCGTTAGCGGACCGGTCCGCACGGACTTGCTGGTTGATGTGCTGCTCGCGCCCCTCGAGGTGGGCGGCTTGGCCAGCTGACAGCGACCCGTTACGAACCCCGTTCGCTATTCGGTTCTGCTGATTCAGTCGGCGTTGGCCAACCTCGTTGTTGCCATAGTGGGCGGTCGCGGCATTGTGCTTGTCCGCGTAGATCCGTTGCTCAAATGGTTCTGCTCGCTGTTCAGCTGCGAACGGTCGGCCGAGGTGAGATGTCCGTTATCGGACGCCCGGTCAGTGCGCGCCTGTGCGTTGAGCGCCGCCTCTTGACCTTCGAGGGACTTCGTTTCGCCGGCGGTCAACTGCCCGCTCTGGACGCCGTTCGCGATCCGATCCTGTTGATTCTCCTGGCGGTCATGATACGTCCCGGGCGGGGGCGCCTGTGGATCCTGGGCCGCGCCACGCGACGGCAGAACGACGATACCGACTGTCGCGGCGATCGAGGCCGCGTAGATGGCTCTCCGAATCATGATGCCCCTCCCGAAGGCGATGGACCTTAAGACGTCTTCGGAGAGTGGGACGATAGAGCGAGCTGAGCGTTAATATCGGCCCCGAAAATATGCCGAATTGAGAGGGCCCGACCGCGAACTACACCGAGGGCCAGCAACGGCTCGCCGCTCCTGGCCCTCTGCGTTGGTTCCAGGGTCCTAGACCCACTTCACCCATTCGGCGCGCCGCTTCCGCGATTGCCACCCGGCGGCCCCATGCGCCGCATCATGTTTGAATGCCCTGCTCGATCGAAATTGCCCGCCGTGTTGAGCTGATCGGGCGTGAGCACCGCATTGGCTGCGGCCGTGGCCCGCCACACATTCTCGCGGACGGTCTGCATGACGCTCATGACCGAGTCGCGTTGGGCAGCGGAAGGCCCGGTCGGCCCGCCGCCTGCGCCGGCCCCTTCTTGCGCATGCGGCGCGTTACGACGCATGGTGGAACGCATCGCCATCAGGCGCTCGACGAGTGGCTTGTTGTCCGCGTGCAGCTTGTTATCGATCGCGATCATGTTGTTGACCTGAGCCACGCTTAAGTGCAAAGCCGTCTGGTGCTCGAGCAATCTGGCAACGGGATCGTGCATCCGATGCATTCCGTGTCGACGCATTCGCATGTTGTGCATGCCCCGACCGTGCATGCCCGGACCTCCCCTCCACCCATCGAATTGCCCGCCTCTGCCTTGCCCCCATCGGCCCGGTCCGTCCGCCCGGCCCGGCACCGTCCTGGGCCAGCGCGACGCCCGCCGATAGAGTGGCAGCCGTACACACGATCAGCATTGCGCGAATGGCTTTCATACACGTACCCCTACGGTGATGCGGAGGCGGCCTGCGGCCGCCCGCTGTTGATAGCCGGAGTCGGGCGATGAGCCCGACCCGCACCTGGGCGACGTTCTCCAGTCTTCTGCTGAGTACTACTGACGGACCGGTCCGGGCGTTTGGTGCTATCGCTTTCGGGCCATCACCACGCCGTCCCCGACGGTCAGCAGTACCGCTTCCACTCGCGGATCATCACGCACCTTCTGATTGATCGCGCGGATCGCGTCGGTGTCCGCTTCGTGCGCCGACGGATCGACAACCGCGCCATCCTGCAGTGCGTTGTCGAGGAGAATGAGGCCGCCGGCGCGAACGAGCGTCATGCAGCTCTCGTAATACCCGTCGTAACCGGTCTTGTCGGCGTCGATGAACGCGAAATCGAACGAGCCGGCGGCGCCATCGCGAATGAGCGCCGCGAGCGTATCGCGGGCCGGACCGAGTCGGAGCTCAATGCGGTCCGCGACCCCAGCCTTGGCCCAGTACCGACGAGCGACACTCGTCCACTCCTCGCTCACGTCACACGCCACGAGTCGCCCCTCCGGCGGCAGCGCGGCGGCGACGACGAGCGCGCTATAGCCAGTGAACGTGCCGATCTCGAGACAGCGCCGAGCGCCAATGAGGCGCACGAGCAGAGCCATGAACGCACCCTGGTCCGCGCCGATTTGCATCCCGCCGCGCGGCAACTTGGCCGTTTCCACCCTCAGCGCCTGCATCACCGGCGACTCGTGCACCATCTCGATCGTGGCGTACCGTTCGATCGCGTCGGGCAGCAACGAACGTTTGGGCGTCATCCTTCCGCCTCCCGTTGGCACTTCCCAGATTATGGCCCGCTAGGCAGTCGGCCGTGTCGCGGCGCACGATGAGTTCTCGGCGCCGCACGCCACCCGTACGGGCCCGTGGCTCCTGTCACCTCATCTTCGGGCGCGAAGCGCCCGCGGCGGCAACGATGAAAGCTACCACCGATTGGCTCTACTCGATCTCGGCCGGCGCCATCGGCCGTGGCTCGGCGCTCGCCGGACTGCTCGTGGCGCTGGCACCAGTACCCGGTCTCGCGCAAGGAAATCCGCACTTCCAACGGCGTGCAGTTCGCCGTGACTGTGCCGGCATCGCTGGAGGCACACCCGGTCGACGGGCGCGTCCTGGTCATCGTCGCGCGTACGAACGATCAGGAGCCGCGATTCCAGGTCGGGCGCGGACTCTCATCGCAACCGATTTTCGGCGTCGACGTCGACGGCCTTCGTCCCGGTCAAGCGGCGGTCATCGACGCGACGACACGGGGCTGGCCCGTGGAGAGCCTGCGCGAGATTCCCGCCGGCGCTACTGGGTGCAGGCCGTGCTCAACGTGTACACGACGTTTCACCGCGCTGACGGGCATGTCATCAAAGCCCACATGGATCAGTGGGAAGGTCAGCACTGGAACCGGTCGCCGGGTAATCTCGTCAGCGCGCCACAACAGGTGACGATCGGTCCGTCGGCCGGCACCATCCACATCACACTGACGTCAGCGCATTCCGCCAATCGAACCACCGCAAGACACGAAATACGTCAAGCACATCAAGTTCCGCTCGGACAAGCTGAGTACCTGGTGGGGACACGACATTTATCTGGGTGCCTTCGTGCTCCTGCCTCCGGGTTACGACGAGCACCCGGACGCGCACTACCCCGTCGCGTATTACCAGGACCACTTCCAACGACGTTCTCATTGTGGCGGGAGAATCCCCGGAGCGTCGGCGACCGGTCGCGTGCGGGCGCAGCAGGAGCAGGCCTACCGCTTCACCCAGGATTGGACAAGTGGCAAGCTGCCCAAGTTCGTGATCGTCGGCTTCCAGCACCCGACGCCGTACTATGACGATTCCTACGCAGTGAATTCGGCGAACAACGGACCGTATGGCGATGCACTGTGGGGCGAGCTCGTGCCGCGAATCGAGAAGCAGTTCCGGGTCATTGGGCAGCCATGGGCGCGCGTCACGTTTGGTGGCTCGACCGGTGGATGGGAATCGATTGCGTGGCAGCTGTTCTATCCTGACTCGCTCAACGGCACCTGGACGGCGTGCCCCGACCCGGTCGATTTCCACTATTTCCAGCTCGTGAACATCTACGATGACTCGAACGCGTTCCGGCCGAATGCGTCGTGGAAGCGCACGGACGTGCGCGGCTGGGAGCGGACGCCGGACAACCAGAGCACCATGAACCAGATGGACGCGAGCCATCTGGAAGCCGTGTACGGCTCGCGTGGCCGGTCCGGGGATCAAATGGACATCTTCATGGACGTCTTCGGCCCGATGGGCGACGACGGATATCCGCGTCTTCTGTATGACAAATGGACCGGGCGAATCGACAAAGGCGTGATCGACTACTGGCGCGACCACTACGACCTGAATCACATCCTGCAGCGCGATTGGTCGACGCTCGGGCCGAAGCTACAGGGCAAGCTCCATTTCTATGTTGGTGACGAGGACAGTTACTACCTCGAGGAGGCTGCATTCTTGATGAAGGACTTCCTCGATCAATCCACCAACCCGCACTCCGACGCAACCTGGGACATCGGTCGTCGCCAACCGCATTGCTACACCGGTACGCCATCGAGTCCGGGCGAAACGTTCTACATCGCGTGCTACCCGCGATGTCGGCGCGCGTACAGTCCACGGCACCGCAAGGCGCAGATATGAGCTGGAAGTACTGAACGGCGAAGCGACGGGGTCAGGGCGCTCAGCGCCCCGTGGCCCCGCAATTCTAGTCTTCCCCTATTTTTCGCCCTTGCGAGCCGGAGCCGCCGCTGCGCCCCCGATCCTGATCGCTGATATCCTCGTCTTCGAGGTCCGGATCGCGTTCTTGCATCGGTCGTCCGGATCCACCTTGCGAGCCGCTGCGGGACCCACTAGCCGCCGCCTTCCCTCATGCCGCCGCTCGACCCACCCGAACGTTCGCTACCGCCGCCTGAGGAGCCGCCAGATCCGCCAGCGCCACCGCTGCGTCCCGGGTTTTCCCGCTGTCCTGCGTTGGACGCGCCCGCACGCCTCTGTTCCTCCTCGCGTCCGCCCTGTTCGTTCCGCTCGAGCCCTGTCCGCTGCGAGTATCAGCCATAACTGCCTCCTTCACGTCTGCGTCTCGATTCATCACGAGCCCTATGCTCGCGAGCTACGTGGCGCTCGAGGCCCACGCAGGCTATGTGCCCGCGGCGACCGCGAGTCGCGCGGCACGACCGCGGTGTTTCGCGTACGCTAGCGTGCACCCGGAGCATGCGAACGTGAGGTCCGGTCGCTTTAGTGACTATAGCGCCGCACGTGCAGCCCTCACTCGCTGAGCGCCGCAATGGCTCACGAGCAACCGCAGCGTCGCGTTCGGCCGCTCGCTGTCGGAACGCGAGATACGCCGGCACGCCACACGCGAGCAGGCTGAGGGCAAGCCATGCGACGAGAGGGCTCGTTTGTATCATGTTGATCACGAGCCACGCGCTCGTCACGGCGAACGCGAGCGGCACCCATGGATATCCGAGTGTGCGGTATGGTCGGACAGCATCCGGCATCGTGCGGCGAAGCACGAACAATCCCACCGCCGTGAGCACGAAGAAGAATGGCGTACGCGAAGACGGCGAAGTCGGTGAGCTGGTCGTAGGTCCCACTCACCGCGAGGACGGTCGCGAAGAATGACCACGGCCACAATTCCAAACACCGGCACGTGCGACCGTCGCCCAAGCACGCCGAAGATCGAGAAGAACTGTCCATCGCGCGCCATGGCGAATGGCACGCGCGGCGTGTAGAGCATCGAGGCGTTGAGTGTACCCAGCGCGGAGATCATGAAGATCGCGGTCACCGCCTTCCCCGCATTGCCGCCGAGAAAAGTCGCGACAGCCTTGGTGGCAACTGCCGGCGCCGTCGGATAGATCGTCGAGTTGGCCGTAATGATCGCGCTGGGAGACAACGCGTAGAAGTAGGCGGCGTTGACGCCGATGTAGAGCGTCATCACCACGAGCGTGCCGCCGATGATCGCCAGGGGCAGAGTGCGCTGCGGGTTTTGAATCTCGCCCGCGCTGATTGGCAGATAGCTCCATCCGGTGTAGGCCCACATCGCCCCGACCACGGCCGCGCCGAACGCCGCGGGCCTGCTGAGGCCGGACGCGACCGCCGGAAGGCGGGACGCGGTCTCTCGAAAATGCGTCCAGTCGCCGGTCGTGGACATTGTGAACACACCGACAATGATCAGCACGACGGCCGACACCTTGATTACTGCGAGCACCGTTTGCGTGCGGCCGCTCGCCTTGACGCCGATGCTGTTAATGATGGCGACCGCTCCGATCACAACCAGAGCCACGAGTTGGCGAGCGCCGATCGCCCAGTGGATCGCGTGCCCCGTCACCTGCCGGTCGACCGCGAGCCAATCCCCGCCGAGGTTCACCAACGACCCGAAGAATGTCGCGAACGACGTCGCGACCGCCGCCATCGTGCTGCCACCGACGATCACGCGCATCCAGCCGTACTGGAATGCGACGGCGCGGCCGTAGGCGGCGCGAAGAAACACGTACTCGCCGCCCGTCTCGGGCAGCATGGCTCCGAGCTCCGCGTACGTCAGCGCGCCTGCAAGCGAGAGGAGTCCCGCTGCGACCCACGCCCCCAGCGCGAGCGCCGGCGTCCCAACGAGCTGCGTGATGATCGCGCCCTTGAGGAACACGCCGGTGCCAATGACAACGCCCACAACCAGCCCCGTCGCGTCGACGGCGCTGAGACCGCGGATGAGCTGGGAAGGACGGGTGGGGGGCAGGGGGCGAGGCTGGACGTTAGACGTTCGACGTTCGGCGCTGGGCGTTCCACGTTCCGCCGTAAACGTTAGGCGTTGGACGGGAGGCGAGCAAACCCTGACGGCCACTGGCGGTGCGCCGAGCTGGTGCTCGAGGTGTGTTCTCGAACGCCGAACGTCGAAGGTCTATTTTGTGAGCCTCACTGCCCTTGCCCCCGCTGTGTCCCCGATCGCCGTCAGCATCGTCACGTAACTGCGCCGCAGCGATTCGTCACTCGGGTGGTCGCTCAGCGCGAGGCGGTAGGCCGCGTCTGCGTCGCGGACATCGTTAATGCGCTGTGCGGCTTGGGTCAACACCATGATCGCGTCCACCGAGTCGCGTCGCAACAAGTAGGCGCGCTGCGCGAATGCGATCGTCCCGCGATAGTCGCCGGCCGCGTAACGAAGCCACGCGTGCCGCAGGAGGTCCATGTAGGCACCCGGTTCGATCAGCCGAGCGCTGTCCAGCAGCCGCTCGGCCGCCGCCACGCCTGAATCGCCACGGTTCACGAGGATCCAGGCCGCGGCTTGATACAGATACGGGTCTCGCCCATACAGCCCGCGCGCGATCCGGTACTCGTGCAGTGCCGCCAGAGTGTCGCCCTCACGCTCGAACACATCGGCCGCGCGCTCGTGGGCGCGGTATGACTGCGGCTCATCGCGCAAGGACGCGACGATCGCGGTCTTGTTGTCGCGCCAGATCGGCGTCCGCGTCCAGCTCCGCGCGGCGCATGCTGCCAGGAGCGCTGCCGCGACAATTGACGCCGCCGCCTTCACGCGAATCACCGATCGCCGCTCCCACAACCAGCCAACCACGATGGCGAAGCCGACGCTCGGCAGGTACAGCGTGCGCTCGGCCACCACGATGCCCGACGCAAAGAAGAAGTTCGCCACTGGGGCAACTGCAATCGCAAACATGGCGATCGCGAACGCGATCGGTGGCACGGTGCGCCGGACTCGCACCAACAGGGCGGCCGCTGCCGCGATCAGGAGCGCTCCGAGCAACACCCGGACGGTCAGGTCCTGAGCGATCGTGATCACCTGGGGCATGTAGTCGACGTGCAGGTGGATCGGCGCCACCATGAGACGCAGATACTCGGTGACATTGCCGACCGCGGTCAACCAGCGCGCGGCCGTCGAGCTGTACTGCCACGGTGCGGCAATCCGGACCATGGGCATGCCGCTGAACACCAGCGCGAGCGCGGCACCATAGAGCGCGGTGAGTCCGGTGTACGCAGCGTAGAAGGGCCACCGGCACGCGAGAGGAGGCAGAGCCCCGCGCGTGCCATGTGCGCTGGCCGTCGCGGGGTCGCGGCCCCAGCCCAGCAAGAGGTCTCCAGCGGCTGCGAGTCCCAGGAAGGTGATCCCCGTCTCTTTGGATGCGAGAGCGGCCGCGTACAGCGGGACGGCTATCCACCGACCGCGCCGGTGGGCGAGCAGCGCGGCGAGCACGAAGGCCGCGCACATCAATTCGCTTCGGCCCACGAGATTGGCGACCGCTTCGACATGCACCGGGTGGACCGCGAACACGAGCGCGCCAAGTATCGCGCCACCCGGCGACAGCATCGTCGTCAGCAGCCGCCAGGCGAGCAGGCACGCGAGGACGTGCCACCCCACGTTCACCGCGTGCAGCCACGCCGTGGAGCCGTGCGAGACGCTCCAGTCGAGTGCAAACGACGCGATGGTGAGGGGCCGGTATTGTCCGGCCTTGGTGACTTCCGGCCAGTAGCTGTGTGCGAACGATCGAACGGTGCCCGACAACGTGTGCGCGAGCGGGTTGCGAGCGATCACATCGTTGTCGTCCAGCGCAAACCCGTTCGCGAGTGCATTCGCGTAGGACAGCGCCGCCGCGGCGGCGACCACGCAGGGTGCGAGCCAGCGTGTCGTGCGCGCGCGTGCGTCCGATCCGTCAGCGCCGGACTCGACGACCGGGTGCATGACCTACGCCGCGCGTGACTGGCTGGTGATGCCCGAAGGGAGGATTGGAATCGCCACCGCTGCTGCCAGCGACGTTTGCCGACGCTGCCACCCGACGCTGACCGACACGAGGGTCGCGAACACCAGCGGGATGATGACGAAGACCAGCGGAGTACCGCTGAACTGATTCACGAGATAGGCTTTTCGGGCGTTTCCCGGATCGACATACGCGGTCACATGACTGCCGGGTCGGTAGCGGTTCGAGATGCCGGACGCCCACGTCCAGCTCCTCGATTCGGGAATGACCGTGGCGGTTGCGGATGTGTAGCTCGCACCTTCGACCCGATAGCTGTACGTCACCACGGGCTTGTAACTCGTGCCACCCTTGGATCCTCGCACCGCGTCGACGTGCGAATCCAGGATCACGGCCGGCACAGCACGCCAGGTCGCGAGGCGCTCGAGCTCCACGACCACGCCCGATGCGCCGGCGGCGGCGAAGAGCCCGAGAAAGGCCATCACACAGCCCAGATTCTGCACGGCGGGCGAACGCGACGACGGAAGCGTAATCGGAACGTTGCGCGGCGTGGCGCGGATTGCCACGGAACCCGGTGCAGGCGTGGGACGAGCGACCTCTGTTGGGGCGGCGCCGCTCCTCGCGGCGGCCGCGTCCCAGCCCCCAAAGGTGCGTGCGGCGGCCGCGCACGCTGCTTGGGTGCCGACGTCACTCGTCAACATCGTCGTCCATGGCAACCGTGAGCCATCCCGCAGAACGAACACGATCCGGTAGGCCGACGATGCCCGCGTCCGCCCGTTGAGCATCGTGCTCGACTCGAGCGCGATGTCGCGCACTTCGGAGAACTGCACCTCGGTGACCTTGGCCGCGGCGATCCCGCCCGTCTGCATCAGCTGAGCGACCTTGCGGGTGCGGTCGAAAATGATCTGGCGATTCGACGCCGTTACCGCGATGGCAACCCCCACGATCGTGAACGCTCCGCAGACCACCCACGCGACCCAGACGCCATGATCCTTCGCATGTCCACCCCAGATCAAGCCGGCGAGGGCTCCCCCTCCGAACAGGGCGAAGCCGATACCGAAGAGACGCGCACTCCATGCGCCTTGGCGGATGACCAGACGATCCGATGATTGTTCGACTATCTGCATCGACGGGCCTTGGCGGTCTGTTCGCGGACGCGCGGCGCGCGGTCGCCGCTGAAAGACAGACGAGTTGGCAGGCGCGGCGGCCACGGACCCTGGGCGCAGCGAAAAAGCAGAACCCCGGAATGGAGCGGAGACCGGCCGCAAACGACGCGCTCGGGTAGCCGCTCGTTGCGCCTTCTTCGTAGCGTGACGCTACGACGGAGGGGCACGACGCGAAGGGTGTTACGCGAGAGCCCGCTCGCGCGTCGGGCCTCCATGCAGTGTTTGGCGCCGTTGGAGCCCCGCGAAGCCGGCCCCCGTGGGGCTGCCGTGATGAGGTTTCCCTGGTTCGTAGTCGTCGTCGCGGTCAGCATCGCGCTCGGACTCTTACTTCTCATGAACTGGCGAGAGGTCATCGCCACGCTCCATCGCCACACCGTCTTGCAAGCGGAGCTCGCGATCTGCGCGGGAACGCTGGCTGGACTGTACCTGAGTCGGATGGAAGTCAGCCCGATCACTCGGCGCCGTATTGCCGCACTCGACGCTTTGTACGAGGACGCCGCCGCCGCCCCAGTTCATCTCGGGCACGGGTATACGCACTACCTGCCCTGCGTCGTTCTCATGACGGATCTGCCCGGGACCAACCTCGCGGCCGAGCTCCGGTCGCGGTCCGAGGGAGCCGTTCTCAAGTCAGCTTCAAGCGGCGTGCTTTACGTCGGCCCCAAAGGCGTGTTGCTGTGGAGCCCCGACGATAGCGTGGGGAGGCGTGACCTCGAGCGCATCACGACGACGCCGTCCATCGGGCGTTCCTTGTTTCGTCCGCACTCGCGGCCAGCGGTCCGCCGACCGACAATCGATTTAGGCCCGGTGCGGCAGGTGACGGCCGCATCCATCGAATTCCCTCGAGGACAGTTCGCGCGCGTTGCGAGAGTCCAGCCCAAGCACGCGATGCACGTCCGGTGGCCGACCGGTCAAGCGCTCATTGCCGTCCCGTCGATCGGCGACACGCTGCCCAGACTGCACCGGTGCCTCGACGAGTTGCGATGGACGGCGGTCGCTGCGCGCCCGAGAGAGTAGCGGATCAGAAAGTAGAAAGTAGACGAACTGCGCATCGAGATCGGGTCTTTTCGCTGCTGTCTCCTTTCCACTTTCTGTAGGTCTGCATTCCCCGGCGCGAAGCGCCGGCGCGTTGCGGTTCGCTTGCCGACACCGTCCTCAGAGTCGAACTCGTTTCGCAGGCCCACCATTTCGCCCATTGGAGGCCCAGTGGCCGACCCTGTATCGAAGCCCGCCAACCCGGGCGGCGCGACCGTTGGCACATCTGCGCCCTCGTCGCCCGCCCCAGCTGCCGCGCCAGGCGGCGCCAAGCCTGGTACTGGCACAGCAGCCGTTCCACCCGCAGCACCCAAGCCAATCGCCTCGATCGACGACCTGATCGAACGCGCCGAGGATCGACTCATCCCCAAGGGATCGACGGTCCGCGTGTCACCCGACAATCCCGACGTCGCCTCAAAGGCCCGGCAGGAGGAGCTCGAAGACAGTCTCCGAGCGTGCGGCATCAAGGTCACCTGGGACAAGTCGCTCGGAAAGACGGATATCGTGGTGGAGACCAAGGGGAAGTAGGTTCGACGTTCGACGTTCGACGTTCGACGTTCGACGTTCCAACCAACCTCGAGGCCAGCTACATGCACTGTGGCTGGCCTCGAGGTTTGTCGTCGAACGTCGAACGTCTAGTATCTAGTGTCTATCATATACCGCTATGAAATGCACCGGCACGCCGCCGCCCATCGCCAGCTGCAGGTTGACATCGCGGACGTATGATTTCTTGTCCGGCGTGAGATACTCACGGCTCGTCTGGGTCGCCACTTTCTGACCGGCGACAGTGATTTCCCCGGTGCTTGTGATCGTGTCCCCATGCTGTGCGAAGGTCTCGTGGACGGCGCTGGCCGGCTGTCCGTTCTGGGGCGGGACGTTGTTCGTCACTTCGCCGTCGCCGACCGGCATCTCGAAGGTCATGTGCGAGGGCCCCTCAGCCGTCATCGTATGCTCATCGACGTGATACATGCCCCCGGACCGCGTGATGACCAGGGAGTCCACCGACGGCGCAGGTGCGTTGCCGAATGAGCTCTTCGAGAGGTTGAGCACCCACGTGCCCGACAGGTCGCGCGACTGGGCCGCGACCACGCCAGTGGGGAGTAGCAGCACGAGCAGCACGCAGCCACGGTACATGGTGCGGCCCTTCAATCTGCGCTCATAGCCGTCTGAAGACCGCGAGAACATGCTGCAAGTCCTCGTCGGGGTTCACCAGGCTTTGCAGATCGTATTCGCGAGTGCGGACCTTCCCGTCCGGCGAGAGGTATTCACGGCCGGACTCGATCTCGATAGCCCTACCCGAGTGCTTGAGCTGCGAGACAAACATCGCGGTGTCGCCATGCAGCGTAACACGCGTTTGCATGCTCGCCTCGAGATCGGGAAGATCACTCGAGGCTTCTCCAGAACCGACCGGCCACGAATAGGTAATGTGCGACGATCCCGTGTCCGTCGCGTTCACTTCTACGATCTGATACACGTTGCCGACGCGGGTGTAAATCGCGGTGTCCGACGCCGGCGCCGGCAGCAGTCCGAAATCGCTCTTCTGCTTGTCGAGCACCCAGGTGCCCGCCAAGTCTGGCACGTTCACGTGTTGATCGGGGTTCGGGCCGGAAGGACGACCGGGTGTTTGCGCACTCGCGACCCACAACGCGCAGGGCAAGGCACACAGAACGGCTGCGGCGCCGAGTCGGCGCACGCTAGTTCCTCGTACTGGCCGTGGCCCTCGTTGCCTCGGCCTCCAGTGCGACGACCACTTCCTGAAGTTCATCCATGATCGGCGCCTCGAAGCCCACGTCCTGCAGGCGGTTGAACACCCGTCGATACCAACCGGCGGTCACGTCAGGCCCACGGGCAAAGCGTCCCCAGACAGTTTCCGGAAAAGCGGTCCGCTTGAGATCGGCGAGGATCGTGCTTGCGTTGTGAAGCTTGTCAGCTGCGCAAATCCAATGGCCGGACTCTCCAGCCTCTGCCAACCGGTCGAGATAGTCGTCCTTGCGTTCCTCCCACGAGAGGTCGACGCCATCATCGTCGACCTTACGCTCGGTCACCGACAGCACAGCCGTCAGCACGTCGTTCCCGAACTTCGACCCGATGCGTTCCGTTAGGTCTTCGCGCGTCAATCCATCGCGCACGCTATCCTCGACCACGTCGTGGAGAATCGCCCCGAGCACGGTGGTCTCGCTGGAGCCGTAACGCGTCAGAATGACTGCGACGTTCGCCGGATGCGTGAGGTACGGGAGCGCCGTGCCCTTGCGCACCTGCCGGTCGTGGTGCTTCGCCGCAAACGCAAATGCATGATTGATGCGATCCGAATACCCCACGATCCGCGCCATACAGGGAAGGATGAGGGGACGGGGGGTTTGGGGGCAACTAGGGGATCGACGTCCAGCCCTTCACACTTGCAGCGCCACCATCAATCGCGCGTGAATCGCGAACAGCGCAGTTCCCTGGACGATCACCGCAAGGGCGGCTCCCAAGAGCCCCTGTCGGGGACCGAGTTTCAGGGCGGTTGCCGAAAGCACGATGCCCAGCACGACGATCCCGGCCGCGAGGCCCGCGTCGAACCAGAGCAAGCGATCTAGGCGCGTCGCAGCGGCCAGGTCGCGCAGCGGAATCGCGTGCCAGCGGACCACGCCCACCGTGAGCGATCCGAGCCCCCACAGGATGGTTTGCCACGCGAAGTACGAAAGCATCGCGGAACGGACCCGCCACAGGGCGAGCGCGGCGAGCACGGCCGTTCCGGCGACGATGCTGGCAGCGCCCCACAGCATGAGACGCTCGAGGTACACGCGCTCGAGCTGCATCACGGTATCGGCAAACATGGAGTGACAGAAGAAGATTAGACGTCGAACGCCGAACGTCGAACGTCCAAGTCTAACGTCTAGCTCTCGGTCAGACGTGGCGGCACATCGGCGTCCCAGAGCACGATCCCGCGCACGCGCAGCCGCGATTCGCGCAGGGTCGCGACGGCGGCGGCGAGCCGAGAGAGTGGGGTATACGCAACGCGCGCACAGACCAGCGCGTCGCGAACTGGCAGGATGCTGTCGGGCCCGACTTGGGCCGCTCCCGCAGGGGCGGCAACTACCACGAGGTCGTATCGACGACCGAGCCGAATGAGTTCCGCACGCAGCGCCTGCGCTTCCGCCGACCCGGGGGGCGCGGCGCCTTCGACCGTTGGGTCATCGACCGGCGCAGTCGGGGCGGGATCGTCGTCAGCTCCCGGGACATCCGTGGATGAGTCCTGGACCGTCCCCGCTGGCATAACGTTGAGCATTTGATCGCGACCAACCACTGCGGTGACCACGATCCCGCTCCAGCCGGCGCCTCCCCGCAGCACGTCAGACACTCCGGGTGCTCGGCGCACCCCCAGGATTCCAGCGACAACCGACGCCTCGGTATCCGCATCGATGAGGAGCGTGGTCCGCGAATCGTGCGCGCTCGCGACGGCGATGTTCGTCGCGACTGTGCCCACCACCTCGGCTTCGTCGCCAGTCACCGCAACCAACGGGAAGCCAAGTGCCGCGGCCGCATCGGGGCCGCTTACGCTCAGGTACACGTAACGGTAACTCTCCGAATTGACGTCGATCAGTGTCGAGACGTCGCGGTCCGTCTTGCGCCGCATGCGTTGCGGGTCCGGGGCGCGAGGTACGACCGTCGCCAATGTCGACACACCAGCCACTCGACTGGCTTCGCGCGCATCCGACACCCGCGGCGTAGCCAATTCGCCCCCGAATGTGACGGCGAAGCCGACCGCGAGGCCCAAGACGAGCGCGGCCGCCATCAACGCAAGCGGCGGCGCGTTTCCCGCCGCGAGCGCACGCGCACGCTCGGCCTGCACGTCGAGTGTCACGTCGAGACGACGCGCCCCGGCGAGGGCCCCCGCGGCCCGTGCCGCCACCCGTCGGACCGAATCGACCCGCATGCGCGCAGGCATCGTGTCGACCCCGACTCGCGAAGGGGAAGGCGGAGGGAGTTTCGCGATGTCGGCATCCAGCGAGGCGAGTCGGGCTGCCGCGATGGTCTGGATGGTCCGGCCAATCGAGGTGAGGCGTGCGGTGAGCGCCAGGTAGACCGGGTCCGTCCGTCCGCCGGACGAGATCGCGTCGCGCGCGCGGGCGAGTCCGGCCAGTGAGTCCAGGAGCGACCGCACGCGGCGATCCTTGTCCAGACCGCGGGCCGCACCCAATCCGCGATAGGATGTGGGCAGCGGCGATCGGTTCGCGCGCGCGAGCAGCGCTGCGAGCTCGACGCGGTCTGCAACGAGCGAGTCACGGCGCGTCGCCCCTTCAGGGTATCCGTGCCACGCCAACAACGATTCGCGCACGGCCTGTTCATGGGCCAGCCTGCGGACGCGATCGCGCGCCAGCGCACGCTCGGCGTCGGTGTTCTCGAGACGCAGCTGGTCGAGCCGCCGCAGCATTGCGATGGTGTCCGGTCTGTTGCGCGTCTCGTCGATCAGCCGCTCCGCTCGGCGCGTCGCCTCACGGGGAATCAGGATTAGCGTCAACAGCGCTGCGATGAACGCGGTCGAGCTCACGCCGATGATCCGCAGAGGGCGGCGGAGTGCATTTCGCGCTCGCGCCGCGAGCCACTGCGTCACCGTCGCCGTCGTCGAAGGCGACGGTTCGAGTTCGGGGAGGACTGTCGGGGCTACGGTCAGAGTTCAGCTAGCAGCCGCTGCACACCGCAGGCGGCCCGCCAACCGGATGCATCGCGCCCGTTCGTCCTATTGGACGGTCACCTGGCCCTGCATGCCAAGCGCCAGGTGGGGCGTGCAGTTGAAATTGTACACACCGGGCTTCACGCCCGCGAACGACACTGTGTAGCTCTCCTTCGGTTCCATGAGCAGCGGACCGCTGAGCGGAGCCTCCTTTACCGACGGCCCTACGCTCGTTTGCGCCGGCATGTTCGCATTGAGTTGCGCCTTCGATGCGTCTGGCACCGTGCTGAACGCCACGTTGTGAGGTCCCTGGCTCACGTTGACGAACTTGATGCCATCACCGACCTTGATGGTCAGGTTTCCCGGCTCGAAGCGGTACCCTTTCTCGTCCCCGATCATTTTCACTACGACCGTCTTGCCCGTGACGGGCAGTGGCGATGCCGTACTGGCAGCTGCGGACGCGGGAGTGGCAGGAGCCGACGCAACCGCGGCGGAGTTGGCCGGCGCAGATGTGCCGGGCTGCGCCGACGCGGCGGCGTTGCTGTCTGTCTTGTCACCGCCACCGCACGCGACACCCGCCGCTACGCCAGCGGCCAGCATCATCCACGAAAACCGCATTCTGGAGATCCCCCGTATCGTTCAGGACGTACCGTCAAATAGTGGCGGCGCGCCTCGGGCGCGGATGGCTCAAACTACCGTCCTGCGATATCGAGGGCAATCACAGAACGACATGGACGATAGACGTTGGACGTTGGAGGCTTGCTTCGTGTCGAGATGTACCGGTGAGTGACATTGACGTTTTGTACGCTACAATGCGTGGTCGTGCCAACCCCGGGGGGAAGCGCGCGTGATCGTCGTGCCATCGCTGCCCCTGCTCGGGGGCGCATGCGCGCTGCAGGTCCGCGGCGATCCTGGACAGGAACGTGTCCGGCTCGCAGACCCGCCCGCCGTCGCGCGCGAGTGGGAGCAAGCAGGCTTTCGCCGGCTGCACATCGTGGATCTCGACGCGGTCGCGGGCCATGGTTCGAATGATCGCGTAATCCAGGACATACTGGCGACGACACAGATGGAAGTTCAGATCGGCGGAGGCGTTCGCACGGAGGAGCGGATCGAGTGGCTGCTCGAGTGTGGCGCCAGGAGCGTGGTCATCGGCACGCGGGCGCTCGAGGATCCGTGGTGGCTCGAGGAGGTCGCGACGCATCTTCCCAATGAGTTGCTCGTTGCGGCAGACGTGCGAGATCGGCGCGTCGTGACGCGTGGCTGGCAGCACACACCTGGAAGCGACATCTTCGATGCCCTGCAAGAGCTCGCATCGTTGCCGCTCGCGGGCCTCATCGTGACCGCCGTTCACCGACAGGGTACCCTCGGAGGATCGGACTTGCTGCTCATGGAAGACGTCGTGGAGGCCACACCGTTCCCGGTGTATGCGGCTGGCGGGATCGCATCCCTGCACGAGCTTCGAGCCCTGGCCGATCGGGGAGTGGCCGGGGCAATCGTGGGCATGGGCCTCTACACCGGCGCGATCGATGCGCGGAACGCCGCCTCGGAGTTCGAGGAATGACACGAGACCGCCGCCCAGCAACACTGGAGGCCCACGGGCTGGACGCACTCCTGAACGCGGTCTCCGAGGTAGCGCGTATCGCGGGCGATGTCGCTGTATCCTACTTCGATCAGGCCCGGCGTTCGGCGCTCTCTATCGAGATCAAAGGCGATGGGTCGCCCGTCACGGCGGCCGACCGTGCAGCGGAATCGACGGCGCGCGAGTGGATTGAGCGGCGATTCTCGGCTGATGGCATCGTGGGTGAAGAGCTTGGCGTCGTGCGACCCACTGCGAGCCGGCGCTGGTTCATCGATCCGATCGACGGTACCAAGAGCTTCGTGCGTGGCGTGCCGTTGTGGGGCACGCTCATCGCCGTGGCGGAAGGCGACGCGGTTCTCGCCGGCGCGATCTATTGCGCCGCGGCCGGTGAGTTGGTGGCGGCCGCCACAGGGCGGGGTGCCTGGTGGAACGGCGTTCGGTGCACCGTCTCACAGGAAGCGCGGCTCGAGCGCGCAACCGTCCTGGCGACCGAGGCCGTGGACTCTGCAGCTGCAGCACCAGCGGCGACCAGGGATCGACCGAGATCCGGACGTTCGCCAGGATCGGCACGCACGCGCACGACCGTCGGCGGCACGGCGCCGTCGGACGCGTCCATGCGGCTGCAGGCATGGCGTCAATTGGCCGAGCGTGCCGGTGTCGCCCGGACGTGGGGGGACGCGTACGGATACCTGCTGGTGGCAACCGGCCGTGCGGAGGTCATGGTCGACGCGGTCATGCACCCGTGGGATACCGCGGCGCTCGCCCCCGTGATCAGTGAGGCCGGCGGAGTATTCACCGACTGGGACGGCGCTCCGACTGCTTTGGGGGGCAGTAGCATCGCGACGAATGCGGCGCTGGCCGAGCAGGTACGGGTGATATTGCGGCCGCTCCGCGGCCGAGAGACCGAGGCGTCAGAAAGTAGACAGTAGACACCCGCTTCCAGCTTTGCCGTTGTCTACTTTCTACTTTCAGTAGGTCTACTTTCTCGGGCGCGCCAGCGCCCGCGGTATTGCGGCCGCTCCGCGGCCGAGAGACTAAGGCGTCAGAAAGTCGACAGTAGACACCCGCTTCCAGCTTTGCCGTTGTCTACTTTCTACTTTCAGTAGGTCTACTTTCTCGGGCGCGCCAGCGCCCGCGGTCCCTGATCCCGCCTTTGGGTGTCCAACACCTAACCTCACCTACCGGTCTTCTTGTGCCCTACCACTTCGTTATCGCCGACGTCTTCACTTCGACCGCGTTCGGCGGCAACCAGCTAGCGGTCTTCCTCAATGGGAAGGGCCTGTCTACTCGCGCGATGCAGGCGATTACTCGCGAGATCAACTTCTCCGAGTCGACGTTCCTGCTGCCGCCCGAGGATCCTACCCATACGAGACGGGTGCGCATCTTCACGCCGCAGCGAGAGGTGCCGTTCGCGGGCCATCCCACTGTCGGGACGGCCGCAGTGATCGCTGATCGCGGACTCGTACAAATGCAGGATGGGCAGGCGACCATCATTCTCGAGGAAGGCGTCGGGCCGGTTCCAGTCGATGTCGCGACCCGCGGCGGGGTGCTCACGTCCACGTTCACGCTCGAGCGCGGTCACGAGCGCCCCACAGGGTCGCCATCGCTGACAGCAGCAGCCGCCGCGTTGTCGCTCCCGAACGAGGCAGTCGTGGATACCTGGTTCGCTAGCATGGGACTGCCCTTTTGCTTCGTTCGCCTGGGTAACCGAGACGCCGTCGATCGCGCGACCTTGTCTCGCGGCCATTGGGCAGCGCATTTCTCGCGCGCGTGGGCACCGGACATCTTCTTGTTCGCCGGCGGAGCAGGACCGGGCGAGCCCGTCTATGCCCGCATGTTCGGGCCATCGGTCGGCGTCGAGGAGGATCCGGCGACCGGGTCCGCCGCCGCAGCACTCGCGGCTTCGCTGGCCGATGCGACACCAGCTCGCGATGGTACGTTCAACTGGCAGGTCGATCAGGGTGTCGCGATGGGGCGTCCGAGCATCATCGACATCTCCGCCGACAAACGGGACGGCCGTATAATCCGTGTCCGCGTCGGGGGCAGCACCGTGCGATGACCGGCGAGGGGACTATCAGCGTGCCGGCGGGATACTGAATGGCTGAACGGCGGGGTCCGGGAACAACCACGACATACGACATCAGCGGGTAGGGGCGACGCATTGCGTCACCCCTACATGGCGGATCGCAAGCGCCGTTGTAATCCTCTGATCCCTGACCGCCCGCTGCCCTCTACTTCTTTTCCGCCACCAATACGACGAAGGTGCCGGGCACGGGCTGAGGCCGCTGCTTGCCCTGCGCGGGCTGAAACTGCGCGGTGAACAGATAGATCGTGTGCGTCTTGGGGTCGAGCGCCATTGTGCGCGCGCCCAGCTCCGTCTTGACCGTGCCCATTTCGGTGTATTTGTCGGGCGAATCCTCGTGAACGACAGTCAGCGTGCCATCACCGTTCGAGCTGAACGCTAACCCCGTGCCGGCATTGAACCGATTGGCATTGACGCCCCTGCCGATCGGGACTGTCGTGATCACCTTCCCGGCCTCGGCGTCGGACACCGCCATCACCTGATTGTGGCATCCGCTGAACAATCGGTGATGCGCCCGATCGATCGCGAGCCCGGATGGACTCTCACAGGGGGCGAGGGCCCATTGGCGAATGATCTTGAGCGTTTTCAGATCGATCGCGACCAGCAGGCTCTTGTCCTCGATGTTCGCGTACACCGTCCCGTGATTGTCCGACACAGCGAATTCCGGCCCGCCCGGAAGCTCGACACGCCCCACGACTTTGCCGGTGCGCCCGTCGACGACCGTCGCCGAGTGTGAGTCGCCGTTCATGCTCACGGCGTAGTGAGTGGCGGGGTCGTACAGGAGCCCATTGTCGTCGGCGTCGGCTCGCGCGGTGCCGATGGGCTGTAACGTCTTGAGATCGAAGATGTGGATAGCCGAATCTCCCGCGGCCGTGATGAATCCGCGCCCGAGGTCGTAAGCCAGAGCGACGCCGTGCACGTGCGGCGTGTTTGGAATGTCACCGATCACCGCGCCATTGTCGGGATTCACGATCTGCACGTGCGTGCCACGGGTGATGAACAGCCGGTGCGCCGCGGTGTCGAACGCGAGATAGTCCCAGCCCCCATCACCGCCGACTTTGTACCGCTTGGTCACCGTGTATCCTGGGTCCTGTGCGCGCGCCGTCCGCGCGAGGGGCCCCGCAATGAGGCACCCCATACCGGCAGTCAGAAGCACGAGAGCCCCCTGACGCGTTGTCATCGGCGCCCAAAACGAACGGACGCAGCGCAGCAGCGCCTGAGACGTGGCGGCGAGTCGAGACGGTCGCGAGCGCATTGGCATACCCGGGCTGAAGGGAGAAAGGAGACCAGCGCGCCGGCAAGATAGGGGGGCCACCTGACGGGGCGATTACAAGAGAGCCGCAGCGGTTAGAGGTCAGGGAACAACACCCGCGACGACCACGTCAACGGCGGGCGGGCTGAAGCGCGCCCGTACATGTTGCTGCGCGCGGCATCAGACCTCGATTCGTCGGCCCGCAACCGCGATACGCGGTAGCGCACTCTTGAGCGTCACCGTCCAACCGACATGTAGGGCGGCCGTCAGGCCGCCCATTCTGGTCGTTGCGGATGTTGTTCCCCCTGACCCTGACCCCTGGCCCGAATCCCGGCCGTTAGAACACCGAGACGGCGACCCTCGAGACCCGAGTCGTGTCCCCGACGTACGCGAACGCCACATCCCGCATGTACGTCCGTGCGACCCGTTGGATGTCGGCCGGGGTGACGCGGCGGAGGTCATCGACGAATCGATCGGCTTCGCGGTAGTCGCCCTGATAGAGCTCGGCGCGCGCGAGAAAATTGGCCTGGTCGGCGTCTGTCTCGTTGTCGAGGAAGTACTCCGTGATGAACTGCTGCACCAGGCGATCCAGCGCCGCGGGATCGACCAGGTTGGCTTGCAGCAGAATGATGTTGCTCCGCATGAGGTTCAGCACGGTGTCCGGCTGCGTCGTCGTCACATACAAACCGCCTGCGGACACCGCGCGGTCGAGAAACGGCGCGTTGACCGCGTAGGACAGGTTCCGACGAGTCCGAATCTCCGCGAAGAGCTGTCCCGACAGCGCCGAGGTCGCGAGCCGCAATGCCCCATAGTCCGGACTCGTCGCCGGTGGTCCGTGGAAGTACCCGAGGATGTAATTCGTCGGCAGCGTCCTCGAGCGCGTGACGAGGCTGGTCGCGATGGGCGGAAATGCGACCGGGAGGGTCCAGTGATACGCGCCCGCCGGCAGCCGGGAGAGAGAGGCGTGCACCAGCCGCTGGACGTGCGCGGAATCGACGTTGCCGACGATGACAATGAGCAGTCGCGACCGTACCATCTGTGTCGCCAAATACTCCCGGAGACTCGATCGCGAGATCGCGCCGATCGAGTGTTCGGTACCGACCAATGACCGGCCGTAGGGACTTCCCGCGAAGGCCGAGCTGTCCGCGAGCCACTCCACGAGTGCATCGGCGTTGTCGTCCCGCTGGCGCACAGCGGACAGGTACTGCTCCCGGATGATCTCGACGTCGGCCGAATCGAGTCGCGGCGCCATCAGGCGATCAGCCATGATGCTCCACGTGGAGTCGAAGGTGGCAGACGTGGCCCGCACGCCGACGACAGTCCAGTCGAGTTGCGGCTCGACGACGATCGTGGTGCCGAGGCGCGCCATCGTACGGCGCAACACCGAGCGCGGATAGCGAAGCGTCCCGCGTTCGGACACGTCCAGCAGGAAAGGCTCGATCCCGGCAGTCTCGTCTGTCACCTGGCGCGCGCCGCCCAGCAGATAGACGTTGGCGGACACGACATCGTTGCTCACGACCCGTCGAAGGATCACCGGAATGCCGTCGACCACGAACCGCGTCGTGGCCGCGACTGCGCGCGGCGGTGTCTGCACAATCCGCGGTGAGGAACAGAGAAGCGCTGAGACGATAGCCGGTAGGCGCCAGGTCCGACTCACTGGATCGCTCCTTTGAGCTCGGCTTCGGTGAGGCCGACCGCGGCCCGGTCGGCGGGCGAGATCAGCACGCCGGTCACATGCGGTTGCCCACTATGTAGTGGCGGGCGTACGCCGCGAGGTCCTGCGGCCTCTGCGCCGCCATGTTGTCCACGTACCCGTAGTAGTACTCGAGGTTGGCCACGCTCCACCAGAACCCGACGGTGTGCGCGTAGCCGGACGCCCGCTCACGTCCGAAAGCGGAATTCACTGCGCGCCTCGCCTTGACCTCGGCCAGCTCTTCCGCCGACACGTACCCCACGCTGTCGAATCGCGCGATTTCGTGATCGAGTCGCGGCGAGCGCGGCGCGCAACTTGTCTGCGGTCGTCTGCCCGCTGATCGTGATCGGACCCGTGTGGTTCAAGCGTGTAGTAGTTGACGTCGATGGATTGGAACAGCCCGGCTGTCGACGAGTCGCTGCTGAAACGTGGATCCGGGTTGATTGAGTGCATCGGAGAACACGTCCGCCGCGTACGTCGCCCCGGGATCAGATCCGACGCTCGGGCCCTGCCATTGCACGACGACACTGACCGCGCCGACCGGGGCTTCCGTGATCACGGCATCGTTGCCGGCGAGCGGTGGGATGGGCGGGATCGGGTTTGCGATGAAGGGATCCGGCGCACGCGGCCAATCGCCAAAGAGCTGATCGCTCAGAGCGAACACCCGGGTCGTATCGACGTCGCCGGTGACGATCAGCGCGGAGTTGTTGGGGACGTAGTATCGATGCTGGATCTCGCGCATCTGCTCCGGCGTCACCTGACGGACGACGTCGCGATCGCCGATCACGTTCTTCCGGCTCCAGTTCCCGGGCCACAGCTTCTGACCCATCGTCTGCGTCAGCGCGAAGAATGGGTTCGCCTCCTGTCGATCGTACTCCCCGATCACGACTTCCTTCTCGCGCGCCAGCTCGTCGGAGCGAAAGAGCGGTGTGCGCAGTGCGGCCGCCATGAAACGCAGGCCGCCAGCGAGACTGTCTGATGGAAGCGTGAGGAAGTAGCTGACGCTCTCCTCCTCGGTCCGCCCGTTGAAGATGGCTCCGAGCTCTGACGTCCGATCGAGAAAGGCCTCCGGTTGCGGATAACTCCCGTTCGCCTGGAAGAACATGTGCTCGTACATGTGCGCGAGGCCCGCGTAGTCGGGTGTCTGAGTAAACGAGCCGTTTCGCACATCGATCTCGATAGTCGCGAGCGGCACGCCGTGGTTCTCGACCACGACGACCTCCAGCCCGTTCCCCAACCGGTGGCTGTGCGTGGCGCGCTCGAGCAACGCACGCTCCGTCATGGGCGCGCTCGAGCCGCCAAGGGTTTTCGCCGGACCCACGCCCTTACCGCGCGGCGGCTGCGTCACCGTTCGCCCGGCGCCGGATGCGGGCGACAGCGTCCCTTGCGCGCGGAGTCCCTCCGCGCCGAGCACAACGCAACCCGCTGCCAGCAATACCGCGACCCGTGTGACCGCATCACGCGCCCACGCGTCGGCGCTTGTGCGGTACACCCGGACCCCCGACCGTCCAACCTGGCGCGTTGTGGCGACCGGACGCGGCGGCACATTCCCTTGCAGATCATGGCGACAACTCTCTCGGAAGACGCGCTCGAAGCATTAGCGGCGCGGTTGGGCCCCGGCCGGCTACGGCGCGACGAGCCTCTAGCGCCGTTCACGACGTTCAAGATCGGTGGGCCGGCGGACCTCTTGTACGATGCCACATCGGCCGATGCGCTCGCAAATGCGGTCGCCGCGGCCCGCGCGCTCGGCGTGCCCTACTTCGTGCTCGGGCTCGGCGCCAACATCCTCGTCGGCGATCGGGGTATCCGCGGGCTCGTCATACGAAACACCGCAGGTCATTTCACGTTCCACGATGATGGACGATTGTGGGTGGAGAGCGGCGCCGTGGTCGCTCACCTCATTCCGGGAAGCCGTCATGCGCGGCTGGTCCGGCCTGGAGCATTACGTCGGCATTCCGAGCACGGTGGGCGGCGCCATCTGGCAGAACCTTCACTTTCTATCGCCCGCGCCGGCCCGGGAACGCACGGTTTTCATCGAGGAAGTATTTCATTCCTGCGTGTTACTGACCGAAGCGGGCTCACAACTCATGGCGGATCGCGCGGCTATGGCGTTTGGCTACGATACGAGCGTGCTGCATACGCGACCCGACATCGTCCTGAGCGTCGACTTCCAACTGACACGCGGTGACCCCGGCGAAATGCATCGGATCATGCAAGAGAACCTGAGCTGGCGTGGCGCGAAGCACCCGTGGCTCGAGTACTACCCGAGTGCCGGCTCGATCTTCAAGAAGATCGCAGGCGTCGGTGCCGGCCGACTCATCGAGCAGGCGGGCCTGAAGGGCTACCGACACGGCGGCGCGCAGATCTCACCCATTCACGCGAACATCATGGTCAACCTCGGCCTCGCCACGGCCGCCGATGTCCGCGCGCTCATTGGCATCGCCCAGGATGCTGTCGCACAGAAGTTCGGGCAAAAGCTCGAGCCGGAGATCGGGTTCGTGGGAGAATTCTAATTGCGGCCAACGGCGGGTCTCGGCAGACGTTCGACGCACCACACCCGATCACGGCGGGTAGGGGCGACGCCATGCGTCGCCGCTACAGCGCGGCCCCCAAACGAAACACCGGCTGAAAATGCGCCCCCGGCGTGAGCGACCGAGTAATCCCGACACCTGCGGCCCCGCCGAAGAAGCGGACCAGCAGATTCAGTGACGTCGGGATCCCGACCGTGGGTGACGAGACCGGGATGGTCATCCCGAACGCGTTGACGATGACGGCGTCGGTCTTGGGATCTACCCGATCACCCAGTGCCACAAGGGCTCGTCGAGCCGCGAGGGTCGTCACATCCGTCCACCCGCTCAGCACTCCGACAGCGAGCGCCGGCGAAGGACTCGGAAAGATGAATCCGCGAAGGCGAAGGGGGGCGTGCCAGAACGGTAGTGCGAACTGCCCCTCGCCCTGCCAGATGGCGGCTTCGTTGCCGGCGAACTGCTTGTAGTCGTAGGCCAGCAAACCCTCGACTGATCCGATCTCGAACATCTGCTGCGGAGGGATCACCGTCCCTGCGACAACGCCGGCGTCGACACGCCCGAGCAGGGTGAACGCGCCCCACGTCTGTCGCGCGGAAACCCGCGCCTCTGCACGGTCCCAGGCCAGTTGCCCCACGGCCGCCTGCGCCCGCACGCGAACACCGATTCCGTCTCCGACGAAACCGGCATCAATGCCCGGATTGAAGGCGAGCGTTACGGCACTTTGGAAGTATGACCCGGGGAGCACGTTGCGATTCGGACGGAAGAGCGAATCACTCATGAGGACAGCCGGCGGCAAGATTCCGTGCGCGAGCAGCGCTCGAACGCCAGCGTCGTTCCCTGGCCCGGCCTCCAACCGCACCACGAAGCGGCTACTGCCCCCCGCCGCCAACCACTCGCGCAATGCGTAGACCGTGGCAGTTCTTCGGTCGACGTAGTCGTAGTTGTCCTGTAGGAACAGCGCCTCCAGAAACGGCCCACTGGTGAAGACGGTGCCGAAATCGTTCGTGATGTCGAGCCAGCGCGACGCTTGAATACCAACCAGCCAGGGCGAGCGCTGCCACTCGAGGCTCGCACCCCCCCGGGCGGTCCCCTCGGCCCATGCCCACCCAGCGTTGCCACGCAGCGTGACTCCGGGAGCGGCATCCCGAAACCGGATGCTCCCGCCAGCGCCAGTAAACAGCCCTTCGACGCGGTCGAAGTGCACGAACTCGCCGAGTCGCTGGGTGCCGAATTCGACACGCGGAGGCCCGGTGGTCCGCCACGGATCCGGCGCCACGTCATTGAAGTCCGAATCCCGCACCGCACGGGTCGCGAGGCCTATCGCCTGCTGCCAGTCAGAGAAGCCGAGCAAACTGTCGCTCGGGGCGATCGAGAGGACATGGGGCAGCACCCGCAGCGTATCGGTCATGAGCGCGGTGTCACCCGGCACGCTGTCGTTCCCGGGCCTCGCCCCCGGTTGGGGACTCCCTGTGACTTGCTGACCGCCAGCGACCAACGCTGCGGTGACGGTCGTGTCATTCAGGGTGTACGGGCGGAAGTGGGTAACGATCCGAAAAATGGATCGCGTATCGCCGAGGAACGGCGATGACACTTCGCCCTCGATGCGTTGGACATCGGGGAGCCAGTAGCGACCGGCGACCTGTCGGTTTGTCAGATCGATGAACGCCGCCGTCCGATAGGCGACACTCTGCAGCGTGGCGGCGAGACGCTGGTGCCCTCCTACTGTCTCGAATGCACCACGCAACCGCACGATCGCCGCGTCCTCGAGGTCCACGTACACATCCCCGCGAAACACGACCGTGCGCCCCGACAATCCGGGACGCGGCGTCACATGCACAACGACCACCGGGATCGTGCGTCCGAGGACGGACAGCTTGAGCGCCGTGTCGCCGCCGGTAAACCGGTACACGGCGTCGCGATCCACCGCGAACGGGTGCACCACACGAACGGCCGTGTCTCGCGCGATCGCCCGCCGGGCGGCACGCGTCGTGTCGCGCCCGAGAAACAGGCCAAGCCGATTGCCGTACAGGACGGGGACGATCCACGCCTGTTTGATGAACGCGAGCGCGGACATGTTCATACCGGAGAGTCGCGACCGGTAGCCGATCAGGTGCTGCGCGAACGCTCCTGTGCGCGCCCACTGCGCCCGACTCTCAGTCTCCTCGACCTGCGTTGCCCCCTCAGTGCCATCGGGCCGGCGGACGACCAGCGACAACTCGCTCTCGGCGATCACCTGATACGAGACCAGGCCCGCTGGAACGACAGTGTTTTGGCGCGATGCTCGCTCGACCAACGTCTGGAGCGCGGGTGACGCATACGTCGGCACGGAATCGCGCGGTGCCTGGCAGATGAGTTTCCCCTGAGCCGCGCACAAAAACGGCACGAGATAGCGGAGACGCACGTCTGGTCAGAGTTGAGCGAGGCACAGCATCTTTATGAAAATATGGCTCGATCAGCCCGGCAGGTCCCCGCACCTGCACAATTGACGACGTATTGGGAGCTGAGCCGAGCACCTCGATATAGCATCCTGATCGCGCTTCCCCTCCTCATCGGGTACGAGGCGCTCGCCGCTTTCCTGTCGACCGGACAGACGGCCGAGCTCCGAAACGGTGCGGACGTCCTCCTCCGCGAACTGTTCTTGACGGTCGCGGGCCGCACCTATGCCCCAATCGTTTTCGGGGTGAGCGTAATCGGACTGGGTGCGTGGTACATTGCCCGGGACCTTCGTTCCGCTCCGACGCCGCTCCGCGGTTGGGTGTTTGTCGCGATGTTAGGCGAGGCGGGCTTGCTTGCGCTGTGCTTTGGTACGGTGATCGGGTCGCTCGTATCGCACATGCTCGGGGTGGTCGAGTCGAAGAGCGCGGCGGATCTCATCGTGGGATACACGACGGCCGCGGGACCCACCTCGGTGGTCACGACGTGGGTAACCCACCACCTCGCTGCCATGCGCGGCGCCGGAATTCCGCCCGGCGGGTCAATCGAGAGCGCACCAACGGCGACCAAAGTCATGCTCGCCCTCGGGGCTGGCGTGTACGAAGAGCTGGTGTTCCGGGTTCTGCTTGTGTCCCTGTTCGCATTCCTTGCTCGGCGCGTCTTCGGTTGGCGTCCAGTCGTGTCCGCGACGGTCGCGGTCGTGTCCTCCGCCCTGATCTTTGCGGCCTTTCATTACATTGGGCCCTACGGCGATCCGCTCAGACTCGACTCGTTCATGTTCCGCTTCGTCGGGGGCCTGGCGTTCAGTATTCTGTATGTCACACGCGGATTCGGAATCACCGCGTGGACGCATGCGTTGTATGACCTATTGGCGCTGGTTGCGTAGGACGGCCGTTCGCCTGTAGACACCTGCTCCGCATGACTTGGGGGTCGGGCGTCGGACCCCGACAGCCATGACCGCAACGCCGCCGACGGGCCTGAGGGCCGCTCTAACCCCTCAGCCCTTGATCTTCAGCCGCCGCCCAAGCCTCCAGCGCGGCGTCCAATGCCCGCCGTGCGCGCTCGAGCGCGATGCCAAGCTCCCCGCTCTGCGTGACGCCCTCTGGCGTCGTGTAGAGTGAGGGATCGGCGAGTGCGGCCGTCACTCGTGCGACTTCCGCCTCCGCGACCGCCACGCGCGACATTGCGTCGGTCAGCGCCTGTTCCGCGGCCCGGCGCGCGGCTCGCGATTCGGTCACCGACTCCTGCCTCCGCTCCGTACGCCGATGCTCGCGCACCCGGCGCAACGCCTCCTCCTCCGACGCGGCGACGGCTGCCGCGTGCGCACGCTCTTCGCTGGCCACCTCCCATTCGGCGAAGCTCCCGTCGAAGCAGGTGATACGCGCGTCGTGCAGAACCCACACGCGCGTGACGAGCGAGCGGAGCAGCGCCCGATCGTGGCTCACCAGCAGCACCGTGCCGCCATAGCGCTCGACCGCATCCTCCAACGCCTCGATCGACTCCACGTCGAGGTGGTTCGTCGGCTCGTCGAAGATCAACAGGTTGGCCCCAGACAGCATGATCATGGCGAGCGCGACACGCGCCCGTTCGCCGCCCGAGAGCGTGTCGGCACGGCGCTGCACTTCGTCGCCGCTGAACCCGAAGCGCGCCAGATGCCCTTGGATCTGGCCACGCGTCCACAACGGGCGAAGGGCGTTGATGATGTCGTATAGCGATTCACCAAGCGGAACCTGAGCGAGGTCCTGGCGATAATACCCGACAGCGATTGACCCGCCGAGCCGCAGGATGCCAGCCGACGGCGCACGAGCACCGACAATTGCCTCCAGAAACGTCGATTTCCCCGCGCCGTTCGGGCCGATGAGCCCGACGCGGTCGCCACGCATGATCCGTCCATCGAAGTCGCGGATGAGCGGCCGACCCTCGATCTCGATGCGGACGTCGCGCGCATCGAGCACCTGGTCCCCGCCCCGCTCGCGCGGCTCGAACACGACCGCCATCGCGTCCTCACCGCGGGGAGGCGCACTGAGACGGGGCAGCCGAGCCAAGCGGGTGCGCCGACCCTTCGCCTGTCGGCTGTTCTGACCCGCAATGTTTCGCCGAATGTACTCCTCTTGCTTCGCGACCTGGCGGCGCTGACGGTCGGCTGCCCGCTCACGCGTCAGCAGACCCTCGGCGTGCTGCATCACGAAGGACGTATACCCGCCGGTGTAGGGCGTGGCCGTTCCCTCATCGACGTGCAGCACATGATCGGCCACGGCTGCAAGGAATGCGCGATCGTGACTGATGAGGAGCACCGTTGCGGACGTCTCCTCGAGGTACTGCTCCAGCCATTGCGTCGTCTCGAGATCGAGATGATTGGTCGGCTCGTCCAGCAGCAGGACATTGGCGGGACTCACGAGTTGCCGGGCAAGTCCGAGGCGACCGCGCTCGCCTCCTGAGAGGGCTCCGAGCTCGCGCGACCGTGCCTCCGTCGGGTCGAAACCCAGTCCATGCAGGACGGCGTCGACGCGTGGAGCGATGGTGTAGCCGCCTTCTCGCTCGAAGCGCTCGAGATCGCGGCCGTAGCGCGCCAATGCCGGTTCGCTCGCATCGGTCTCGAGCGCTGCCGCCTGGTTGGCGAGGGCCTGCTCGAGCGCCAACAACTCCGCAAATTCGCCGGCCGCGGCCTCCCACACGGTCGTTGCGGCGCCAAAGTCGCGATGCTGCTCCAGCAGCGACACTCGCGTTCCCGCAACGCGCGAGACTTGCCCGCTCGTGGGGGCGAGTGCACCGGTCAGCAAGCGAAAGAGCGTGGTCTTGCCCGTTCCGTTGCGTCCAACGATGCCCCATTTCTCGCCTGCTGCCACAGTGACGGTCACGTCACGCAGCAACGTCGTTGCGCCAAATTCTACCGCCACGTTGGACAGAGACAGGAGGGTCACGGCCGCCCACTCGCCTGATCAGTAGTGATCCAATCTTTCCAGGCGGACTCGTCGAGACCGAGGGTCAAACGCTGCTGCCACCGCACCAGGGGCGTACGCAATAGCGCTGGTTCATCGGCCAGGCGTGTCAACCAGTGATCATCGGAGTAGCGCGCCACGCCGAGCCCCAGCTCGGCGAATCGCTTGCCCTCTCGATCCACGAGCGCGCTCACACCGAACCTCTGCGCGAAGCGCTTCAGCTCACCGAGCGAGGCCGCCCGTTCACCCAGGTCGACGAAATGGACGCGGACCCGGCGTTCGGCAAAGAATCGCAATGCTTTCCGCGTGTCCGCGCTCCGCTTTGTCCCGAAGATCTGCACTTCCATGCCACGGAAAATAGGCGGCCGGCGGCTAGTTCACCCGGCTCTCTCACCTGAGCGCTGAAGCGGGGGCACCGGTCAGCTCCCTGCTCATGACCTCGAGGTCAAAGGCGTCGCGGCGGATCCGTAAATCGTAGTACAGCAGCGTGACGAAGACGGTGTAGATCGGATAGATGAACACGTTGATGGTGCCTGTGAAGACGGTATAGGCGGTCATGAGACCAGGATATTGCACCGTCAGCATCGTGCCGAGAACGATCATCACACCGAGGAGCGCGGCGAAAATGCAGAACACGAGCACGAACACGCCCATGATGCGCCAGACCGCACCCTCCGTCAGCGCGATCGACCGCGAAAAAGCGGCGCTGACCGTCGTGCCCTCCAGCACGATCACCATGGGGACGGCGAAGATTCGCGCATACGTGGAGAGGAACCCCAACGTTACGCCCGCGAACCCCAAGGCTGTCCCGATGATGGCCCCGATTCCACCAACCCGACCGCCCATCGTCGCGCCGATACCCGTCGCAAGGATCCCAAATGCCATTGCGAGGACCAGCATCACGGTGAACACGAGAACGATGGTGGCGAACGTGCCGCCGAGGATCGGCAGCAGGCGCGAGAGCACTCGCCGTACCGCATACCGCACATCGACCCGATCGTGCACGTAGCTGTCGGAGACCCCAACCGTTACGGCGGCCGTGCTGAGCAAGGCGAGGATCGCGATGAAGAACAGGGCAGCGAAGTACCCGGGAGAGGGCATACCTGGCCGTTGCGATGCCGTCGCCGTGACCTCGAGGATGATGACAGGAATCAGAAACACGGCCGCAATCGACACGAACTGGAGATAGTATCGGCGCAGCAATTGAAATGCAGCGTCGACGAGCTCCGTTGCCGTGCGTGGCTTGAGGGCGGTCGCCATGATTCGTATCCAGATTCTAGGGGCCGGCGCTAATAGTAGCAGGGTCTTCCCCAACCCCTAATCCCCAACCCCTGGTCGCTTGCCCTACCGCCCCTCCTGGTGGCTCCCCAATCCACACGCCCGCACGCTCTGGCCGCGGTTCGTGCGGCGCCTGCCGGTGATGCCGACGCGTCACGAGCAGTGGGACACCCCCGACGGCGATGTGGTGGAGGTCCATAGACTGCCTGCGTCCTCTCGCGAGGCTCCGCACCTCATCGTGCTACACGGGCTCGAGGGCACAGCGCGCTCGCACTACGCTCGTGGCGCGCTGGCTGAGGCGCGCCGACGCGGTTGGGGCGCGTACCTGTTGTTGTTTCGCTCGTGCGGTGACGCACCGAACCGCACGCGTCGATTTTACCACTCGGGTGAGACGGGAGACCTGGGGCTCGTCGTCGAACGAGTCCTCCGAGACCATCCGCACGCGCCCATCGTGCTTGCAGGCTATTCACTTGGCGGCAACGTCCTTCTCAAATGGCTTGGCGAGCAGGGCGAGCGCACGTCCCCGCGCATACGTGCAGCCGCTGCCGTGTCCGTGCCGTTCGATCTGGCACAGGGGTCCCGCCACATTCAGCGCGGGTTCGCACGCATCTACCAAGCGCACTTCCTTCGCTCGTTGAAACGGAAGACTTTCGAGAAACTGGCTCGGTTTCCCGACATTGCAGACCCAGCGCGCGTGGCTGCCGTCCGGACGCTGTACGAATTCGATGACTTGGTAACCGGGCCGTTGCACGGATTCGCCGGGGCGGACGACTACTACGCCCGCTCGAGCGCGCTGGGTTTTTTGTCGCAAATTCGCGTCCCGACGCTCCTCTTGAGTGCCATTGATGATCCATTTCTCCCTGCCGCGGTGCTGGATGAAGTCCGCGCCATTGCGGCGCGCACACCGGCCCTCACGTTGGAATTCGTCTCGCGTGGCGGCCACGTGGGATTCATCAGCGGTCCGCCGTGGCGACCGTTTTACTGGGGGGAGTGGATGGTAGCGGAGTTCTTGGACCAGGCACTAGATGCTAGACGATAGACGTTCGACGTTCGACGACACACCTCGAGGCCAGCTACATCCCACCGCGGCTGGCCTCGAGGTTTTTCCCGAACGTCGAACGTCGAACGTCGAGCCTCTATCCCCTTATCCTCACCACCGCCACGCACCCCCGCGCACCCGGCCTGTCCGTGAGCGTCAGGGTGCCGCCATGCGCCTCGGCGATCTGACGGCATAGGACGAGACCGATACCCGAGCCATGGGGCTTGGTCGTATAGAACGGCACGAAGAGGTTCGCGGTCCCGGCGAGGCCCGGACCGTCATCAACCACACGGACTTCGGCGCCGTCGTCGATTGCGGACCACGACAGCGTGACGCCGCCAGCGGTCTCCAGCGCGGCGTCGGCCGCATTGCGGACGAGGTTGATGAGGAGCTGATCGAGTTGATCGGCGTCCGCCGAGATGGTGAGCGGTGGCCCCGGCGACAGAGCGACGTTCAGCCGCGTCTCGAGCGCGGCGGTTCGGCGGACCCATGCCTCGACATCGACCGGCGCGCGGTTGGGCGGCGGCAGCTTTGCGAGCCGAGCGTACGACAGCATGAGCCGGCCAAGCGCCTCCGAGCGCGCCGCAATGACGCCGAGACCGCGCGAGACATCGGCGCCCAGGTCGGGCGGCGCCGGGTCCCGTGCGACCAGAGCACGCAGGGTTTGGGCGATCGATTGGATCGGCGCCATCGAGTTGTTGATCTCGTGGCTCAGCACACGCACGATGCGCTGCCACGCGACGAGTTGCTCCTCGCGCAGCGTACGACTGAGATCCGTGAGGACCAGGAGCGTGTGGGAGCGGCCGCCTTGTCGGACGCGGGTGCGTCGTACGCCCCACCGGCCGCCGCCGCCGGGCCAGGTCACGTCTTCCACACGCGGCACCTCGCCGGTCAGCACCGGCGCCAACTGAAGCGCGGCGGCTTCGCGGCCCAAGAGGCGTTCCCCGGGAAGCGCCAGCAGGCGTTCCCCCGCGCGGTTGATGAGACGAAGCCGATCCTCCTCGTCAAAAACGAAAATCGCGACGTCGATCTCCGCCATGACCGTCCGCAAGAGAGCCGTCGCCTCCATCTCACCGAGGCGGTTGACCCGCAAAAGCTCACTGAGCGTATTCGTTTCGAGCAGTGCGAGCCCCAGCGGATCGTCGGGGCGAGCACCAAAGACCCGAATCGTGTAGTCGCCCTCCCGGAGCGACGCGACGGCGTTGGCGAGAGTCTGGAGCGGACGCACGACCGTCTCGCGCACGAGCCACGCGGCGCCGATCCAGCACGCACCGAGCACCCCGAGTGTCACCCAGCGCACCAGGGACGCGACCCCCGCTCGCTGCAATGCAATTGCCACGACGACCATGCTCGGCAGCGCGGGAAGCAGCGCCAGAGCGACGACGCGGTGCTCGTGGCGCAGGCGATCCCAGAGCCTCAGGCCCGGGCCGTCGGTCTCAGGCATGGCAAAGAAGGTAGTGCGGGGCTTTAGCGCCCGCCCCTGACGCCCGAGCGCTGCCGTGGCGAAAGATTTGCTCGCATGACGGTCCCCTTTTACGATGGAGACACGCATGACCCCAATGGACGCAGCGACACACACCGACACCGTCGAGCGGGGTGGGATGGAAGCAAACGCACGATCCTCGCAGGCGGCCGATCGGAATGAGTTTGTGTCGCAGCTTGGCGATTCGATCAGCCGACGCGCGAACGTCGGCACAGTCTTTGGCGAACCGGTCAATCGGGGTGCGGTAACCGTGATCCCGGTGGCCCGAGTAGCGTGGGGTTTCGGCGGTGGCTCGGGCGGCAGCCGCCCGGACGGCACCGTTGGCACCGATGCGGACCCGGGTGCCAGCACAGGTCGTCCACGCCGCTGGGGCATGGCGAGGCGCGGCGACGGCGGAGGTGGTGGCGCCCGCCTCCAACCGGTGGGCTACATCCTGGTGCGAGATAGCGATGCGGAATTCAGGCCGATTCGGATGGTGCCGCCGCTGGTCATCGGCCTCATCGGTCTGCTGATCGGCGCCGGGATGGGCGCGCGCCGCCGACATGCGTGACGGACGCACGTTGCGAACCCCTCATCCCTGACCTCTGACTCCGCCCTTTCGTTGTTCACCCCTGGCTGGTGCCCTCGAGGCGGCGATAGAGCGCGCTCCGACTCAGACCAAGGGCCTTGGCCGCCTGACTGACGTTGCCGCCGAAGCGCGCCAGCGCCCGCTCGATGATCGCGCGCTCCGCTTCGGCGAGCGTGAGGTCTTCGAGGCGGGCCGGCGGCCCCGGGGGCCGCAGGCCTAGGTCACCCGCGCGCACCGTAGCGCCTTGCGCCAACAACACACCCCGCTCCACCGCATGATCGAGCTCGCGGACGTTGCCGGGCCAGCTGTGCGTGAGCAGCGCCTGTGCGGCTCCCGCCTCGAGCGTGAGGCCTCGCCGCCCGTAACGCAACGCATGTCGCTCGAGAAAATGGCGGGCAAGGGGCAGGACGTCCTCGCGCCGGTCGCGCAGCGGTGGCAGCGGAATCTCGATCGTGTTGATGCGAAAGAGCAGGTCTTCACGGAACCGGCCGCCGACGACTTCGTCCCGCAGGTCGGCATTGGTCGCGGCGAGGATGCGTACGTCGACGCGCTTCATCCGCGAGGATCCGACGCGTTCGACCTCGCGCGTCTGCAGCACGCGGAGCAGCTTCGCCTGTTGCGAGAGCGAGATATTGGCGATCTCGTCCAGAAACAACGAGCCGCCATCGGCCAGCTCGAAACGTCCCGCGCGGTCGGTCTTGGCATCGGTGAACGCTCCGCGCACATGGCCGAAGAGCTCGCTCTCGAAGAGTCCTTCCGACAGTCCGCCGAGGTTGACCGCGGTGAATGGCTTGGCCGCGCGTGGGGACGACGCGTGCAGCCACTGCGCGACGAGCTCCTTGCCCGTCCCGTGCTCGCCGGTGATCAGGACGTTCGCGTCCGACGGTCCGATGCGCGCCATGAGATCGAGCACCGGACGCATGCGCGGCGACTCCGCGATCAGCAGCGGGCGCCCCGACGTCCCCTGTAGGGTATCGATCTCGGTCTGCAACTGACGCCCGGCACGCAGCGCGCGCCCCATCTCCGATCTGTCGGCGCAGGGTGAGCAGGAGCCGCGTGTTGTCCCACGGCTTCTCGACATAGTCGTACGCGCCCCGCCGCATTGATTCGACCGCGCCGTCGACGCTTCCCCACGCCGTCATGACCGACACGGGCAGCGTCGAGTCAATGGCGCGAATACGGGCGAGCAGATCGAGCCCTTCCTGGCCCGAGGTCGTGTCGCGCGCATAGTTGAGATCGATCAGCGCGGCGTCGAAATCATGGCGCTGCACGGCGATCAGGATGCCGGCGGGCGACAGTGCCGTCTCGACGTCGTAGCCCTCGCCCTTGAGCAAGAGCTGGAGGGCCTCGAGGATGTCGGGCTGATCGTCCGCCACGAGCACCCGCGCCAGGCGTGTCGTCGTGGTCGTCGTCGCATTCGCAGTTGGAAGTGTCGCGGTCATGTTTGCCCCACCTGTGCCGCTGAGTGCCGTCCGCGCGATGTGTCGGATCGGCGGGTAGGGGCGACGCAATGCGTCGCCCGCCGTTGGCGTCGCGGAAAGTTATTCGGACCGGTGCGTCGCCCGCCGTTGCGTCGCGCGCACATGATCATTCGCCCCGGAGCGCCGTCACAGGGTCAACACCAGCGGCGCGCCGGGCGGGCAAGTAACTCGCGAGTACCGCGACGACGGCGAGCAACACCGTCACACCCGCGAAGGTAACGGGATCCAGAGGCGTGACGCCGAAGAGGAGCGATCGCATCGCACGGGCCAGCAGAACCGCGCCACCGATGCCGATGCCCAATCCCAATGCGCCGAGCCCTGCGGCGTTCCCGATGATGAGCCCCACAATCGCTGCACGGTGCGCGCCGAGTGCCATTCGGATCCCGATCTCGGGGACCCGCTGCGAGACCATGTATGCCAAGACGCCGTATAGGCCGAGGGACGCCAGCAAGAGCGCCACGACCGAGAAGCCAGTGAGTATGGAAGTCGTGAAGCGCTGCCGAGTGGTCTCCGCATCAACCTCCTGTTGCGCTGGGTTGATGCCTGTCACGGTCACGTCGGGATCGACAGTAGCTACCGCTCGGCGAATGGCGGGCAGCACGGAAGCTGGAGGTCCTGCGGTCTGCAAAACGATGTCGGCGCCGCCCCACACCGGTCGCGTGTACGGCATGTAGATCAGCGGGTCCGGCTTGTCGTTTGTCACATTGCGCTTGACGTCGCCGACCACACCGATCACTCTCGCCTGGATCGGCTTGAGGTAGCCCGGGTCGTGCGGAGCGCCGTTCAACACGGTGAGCTGATGTTCGACCGGGTCCGTGCCACCGGGCCAGTAGCGGCGCGCCATTGATTCGGTGATGATCGCGACAGCGGCATCAGGCGTCATGTCCGCGTCGGTGAAATCTCGACCGCGAAGCAGCGGGATCCGCATGGTGGCGAAGTAACGAGGCGCCACCGTTACGTAGCCCACCCCCGCCGTGTCAGCCGCTGGATCTTTGCCATCGACGCCGACCGAGGAGGTCACACCGGCCACTCCCAGCGGGGCGTGGTTGATCAGCGATCCGTTCAACACTCCGGGAACGCTCGCCGACGAGAGCTCACGCTTGAACAATGCGAACCGTGTCGCTGGATCCGCCATCTCGGGTTTGCGCGGCGCGCCCATGTGCCACACGACGACATGGCTCGGGTCGAATCCCAGACCGACGTCTCTGAGCTTCGCGAAACTGCGCACCAGCAGTCCAGCGCCGACGATGAGGATCATCGAGATCGCGAGTTGGCCGACGACGATGCCGCTCCGCAAACGGACGCCACCCAGTGTCCCCGTCGAACGGGTCGACGTCTTGAGCGTCGCGATGAGACGCGTCGGCCGGAGCGTCAATAGTGGCATTAGTCCACAGAGAACCACGGCGATCAGTGCGGATACAACGGCCACGAGCGCAGCGCGACGGTCGACGACAACCTCATCCAACCGGGGGATGTCGCCCGGTGAGGTGGCGATGAGTACACGAACCGCGACTCGTGCCATCACGAGGCCGAGCAATGCGCCAGCAGTGGCGATCAGCACGCTTTCACTCACGAGGTACCGAATCAGTCGTCCGGATCCCGCGCCCATGGCCGCGCGTACGCCAAGCTCGCGCGAGCGGGCGAGCCCACGAACCAGCGTCAGGTTCGCGACGTCGCTCGCGGCCAGCAGGAAGAGCAGGATGACCGCGCCAGCGAGGATGCCAAGCGCAGGCCGAACGGTGCCGACCACTTCCTCCTTGAGGGACGTGACATTGCCGACGAATCCCGAATCGGTGGCGGGATACGCGGTGGCCAGGCGTCCAGCGATCAGCTTCAGGCGGCGGCGTGCGTCGTCGATTGATACGCCGGGATGCAGACGAGCGATCGTTCGCGCGTCGGCGTGGTTGCCGCGATTGCGGAGCGCAGCCTGCACGTGCGCGACGGTGTTCAGCGGCACGTACATGTCAGTGAAGAACTGCGGGGCCCATTCGGGGTACGCCTGTCCGGGACGCAGCACGCCGACCACGGTGTAGCTCCCAATGTCCGTATCGACCGTGCGGCCAATCACGTGCGGATCTGCACCATACCTGGTCGTCCAGGCGCCATAGCTGAGGACAGCCGCGGGCGACGGTTCTGGACGAAAATCGGCAGCAATGAAGGTGCGCCCGAGCTGAGGCTGGGCCCGCAAGACCGAGAAGAAGTCTTCTGTGACCATCGCGGCCACCAGTTGAAACGCGCCGTCGTGCTGGCGAACGGTCACCGGTTCGCCGGTCTCGTACGCCATGCCAGCGAAGGCGCCGCTCTGCTCGCGGAAGTCGACGAAGTCCGGATAGGACGGCGCGATCTTATCGAACTGCGGCACTGCCGACCACACGTTCACGAGCTGCGCTGGCTCGGAATACGGCAGTGGCTTGAGCAGCACGTTCCCGACGACGCTGTACGCCGCTGTCGTCGCTCCGATGCCGAGCGCCAGCGTCAGGATCGCCGTCACGGTATAGATCGGCGCGCGCACCAGTGCGCGCGCGGCGTGTCGAAGGTCTGCGCCGATGCTGTCGCCGAAGCGACGCGCCGACCATCGCACGCCGACGGGCATCAGACCATCCACCCGTCGCGCAGCTGGACGATGCGCTTGCCCCCTGCCGCGTTTTCCTCGGAGTGAGTCACCTGAATGATGGTCGTCCCCTTGGCATTCAGTTCGCGAAACATTGTCATGATCTCGCGACCCTGACTCGAGTGCAGATTTCCGGTGGGCTCATCGGCGAGAATCACCGCGGGCCGCGCAATCACCGCGCGAGCGATGCCCACGAGCTGCTGTTGGCCGCCCGAGAGCTGACGCGGATACAGGTCCTTTTTCCCCACGATGCCAAATCGATCGAGCGCGTCGGCGACCAGGGCCTGCCGTTCCGCTTTTGGAACGTCACGATACGACAACGGCACCTCGAGGTTTTCCGCGACGGTCAGCTCGTCCAGTAGATGGTACTGCTGGAAGACGAATCCGATGTGCCGGCGGCCGAGTGCGATCCGCCCTTTGTGGGGCAGCCGGTGCACGCCTTGTCCGGCAAGCGTGTACTCGCCGCTCCAGCCGCTGTCGAGCATGCCGAGCACGTTGAGCAGCGTCGACTTCCCCGCGCCGGACGGCCCCATGATCGAGACGAAGTCGCCGAGCGCGATGTCGAGCGTGATGTTGCGCAACACGTACGTACGCGTGCCGCCTGCCTCGTAGAACCGCTCCATGTTGCGTATCGAGACGAGCGGGCCATCCGTGACGAGTGGCGCGGCCGCCGGACCGACGCCGACGGCACCCTCCGGCGCCTCACGTGTAGCAGTACGGCGAGAGAAAATCATTCGGACCTCAGCGTCGTGACAGGATCGACGCGGGCCGCGCGCCGGGCGGGAAGGTAGCAGGCGAGCACAGATACGAGGGTCAGGAGTATCGCGACGCTCACGAAGGTGAGCGGATCGGCCGGGCTGACGCCGAAGAGCTGACTCGAAATGAATCGCGTTACGATGAACGCACCCACCAATCCCAGTACCCCGCCGGCGACAGCGGGCATGACGCCCTGTTTGAGCATGAGGGCGATCACATCAGTAGCGTGCGCGCCGAGCGCCAGCCGTATCCCGGCCTCGCGGCTGCGCTGCGCCACGACGTAGGAAACCACGCCGTACAGGCCAACCGCCGCGAGCGCCAGCGCGACGATCCCGAAGAGCGTGAACAGCACAGCGCCGATGCGATATGGCTTGAACTGCGGATCGAGCACATCCGCCAGCGCATGTACATCGATGTACGGAAGGTTTGGCGCGAGCCCGGCCAGGGTCTTCCGCACCTGCGGAATGAGCTGGTGGGGATCGCCCGATGTGCGAACGATGAGTGTCGGCGGCATACCCGGATTGCGCTGCGCGTACGGCACCATGAAGTACGCGGTCGGCGGCTCCGCGAGCTCCTCATACTTGCCGTCGGCCATGATGCCCACCACGTAGGTGCACGGCGGCGCACCCGATGACTCCGGGCCGGTCGAGACGAGGAAGCACTGGCCGATGGCGGTTTGTGTTGGCCACAGGCGTCGCGCCATGGTCTCGTTGATAACCGCGACCGGCAGTGTCCCCGCGCGATCCGCTGGCGAGAGGTCGCGGCCCTGCAGGAGACGGGCCCCATCGACGCGGATGATGTCCGGCGCCGCGAAGTTGATCATGAAGGGCCGACGGTCCCGGTGAGCGGTGTCTTGTCCGGGAAGAGACACGAGCAATCCCATCATGCCCTGGAACGGGGGGAGGCCGACGTAGCTGGCGCCGGCCACTCCGGGCAGCGCGGACAGACGCTCGACAGCCCGGTTGTAGAACGCCGCGCGAGCCGCCGAGTCGTAACCCGCCTGGTCGAGACCAATCGTCGTTGTAACGATGTGCGTGGCGTCGATCCCCAGGTCGACCGCACGCGCGTTCCGAAGCGAACGAACGAACAACCCAGCGCCGGCCAGCACGACGAGTGACAACGCCGCTTGGAGTGCGAGCAGTCCAGCCTGGAGAATCGCGGGACGCCGGCTCAGTCGACCAGTCGCACTGGCGATGGAGCTCATGACGCTCGCGCGAGTTGTGAGCAATGCCGGTGCGAGACCCGCCGCCAGTGCCGTCGCAAGAGCGATGGCGCCGGTGAACGCGAGTGCGAAAAGATCGAGGCCGGCTGCCGGCAGTGAAAGCAGTTTGAGGCTGCCCGCTCCCAACACGCTGAGAACCGCCCCCAGCGCAGCGCCGACCGATGCGAGCAGGAAGCTCTCGATCAGGAGCTGCCGAATGAGATGCGATCGCCGCGCGCCGAGCGACAGACGGACGGCGAACTCGCGCTCGCGGCTCGCGCCACGAGCGAGCAGAAGGTTCGCCACGTTCGCGCACGCGATGAGAAGAACGAAGGCCACCGCACCGGAGACCCAGAGCGCAATGGTCGCCGACGGACCGCGTTGCGGTCCCAACGCAGCCAGCAAGGGCGCCGCGATCACACGCACATTCGGGTCGAGATCGCGAGCAGCGACCGCGTCCACGCGGCGTTTGATCCCGGTTGCCTCCAGCTCCGCGTCATGAGCCGCGACGCCCGGTGCCAGCCGAGCCACGAAGCTCAGCCAGATCGCGTGGCGCTCCGGCAAGATCTCCGGGCCGAAAAAGCCGTGTATCTGCGCGAACGGCAACCACACTTCGACCGGGTTGAGGTCGAACCCTGAAAAGCCCCGCTGCGCTACGCCGATGATTGTGTAGGGACGCGCATCGAGCTGGATGGCGCGGCCGATAACCCGCGGGTCGCCGCCAAAATCGCGTTGCCAGCACCCGTAGCTGATGACGGCGACCGGGTGTGCACCCGCGACGCTGTCCTCCTCGGCCAGGAAGAAGCGCCCGAGCTCTGGACGAGTACCGAGGATGCCGAAGTATCCGGCGGTGACGTACTGGCCGTCCCACTGGCGCGCCGTGGGCCCGACACCAAAACTGAACTCACTGGCGGTGTACGCCGCGATGTCCTTGAGCGTGCGCTTGGTGGCACCGCGGAGGTCCGTGTAGTCAGGGTACGATCCCGGCGCCGCCACCGGAGTCGGAGCGCCACCCATGCCACCCATGCGCCGCTCCAGATACAATCGGACGACGCGACCGGGGTCCTGGACGCCCGCTGGCGGCTTGAGAAAGAGATGCTCGGCCACGCCGAACATCGTCGTGTTCGCACCAATGCCGATTGCCAGGCACAAAAGTGCGATCGTGGTGAATGCCGGCGCGTTCCGCAGCGACCGTACCGCGTACCGCACGTCGCCCCAGGCACCATCCCAGAGCGTCGACCGGCCCTTCCGGATCATGCGACCCCGAAGCCGCTCTGTCCAAGAGTCGCGCTGTCGGCGGCTCGCTGTGCGCCTTGCTCTTCTTCCACGACGCGGCCGTCGAAGAGATGGATGGTGCGCTCGGCGTGGCGAGCAAACCGCGGGTCGTGCGTCACCATGCAGATCGTGGCGCCGCCCTCGTGCAGCTCGCGGAGCAGACCCATCACCGCCTCACCGTTCTGCGAGTCGAGGTTTCCTGTCGGCTCGTCGGCGAGGAGGATCAGTGGATCGCCCGCGACGGCCCGCGCGACTGCGACACGCTGCTGCTGACCACCCGACAGCTGTGCCGGATAATGCTTCGTGCGGTGCGCCATTCCCACACGCTCGAGCGCCTTCTGCACGCGCTCGCGGCGCTCCGCGGACGGCATCCCGCGGTATGTCAGCGGCAGCTCCACGTTCTCATAAACCGTCAAGTCGCCGATCAGATTGAACGCCTGGAAGATGAACCCGATCTGGCGATTGCGAACCCGGGCGCGGTCGGCAGCGGACAACGTTCCGACGCCCTGACCGGCGAGCGTATAGACTCCCCCGGTCGGCGTGTCGAGCAGCCCGAGGATCGACAGGAGCGTCGTCTTGCCACATCCCGACGGACCGCCGATCGCGACGTACTCGCCTTCGCGGATCTCGAGATGCACCTCGTCCAGTGCATGTGTCTCCATCTCGTCGGTGTAGAACACCTTCGTGATGCCGTCGAGACGGATGAGGGAAGCGGCGCCGCTGCTCGGTGAGAGCGGCGCAGGATTCTGCGGATGCGGCGGTCGTCATTCGATACGCACCTTGTTGACGTTGTCCCACGCAGACATGTCTGAGATGATCACCTTGTCTCCAACCCTCAACCCGCCGCGGACCTCGATCGTGGTGACCGATGCGCGGCCGAAGTTGACAGGCTGGCGGACAGCGGTGTGACCATCCGCCTCTACTTTAAACAACCCGACGGTCGCATCGGTTTGCGCGAACGCAGGCCGTCCCACATAGAGGACATCTTCCAGGCGCTCGATCTGGATCGTGCCGTCGACGCTCAAGTCCGGCCGGGCGCCCGGCGGGAGCGTGGCGGGCAGAGTCACATCGACGTTCACCGTGCCGTTCAGCACCACCGGGTCGATGCGCCCCACCTTCCCCGTCACGACCCCATTCCGCGTGTCCACCTCCACCGACTGGCCAATTGTCACGTCCTTCGCCTGGGTCTCCGGCACCTTGAGCACCGCCTTGAGGTGTCCGGGCTGCGCGACCTTGGCCAGCACCTGACCCGGCGTCACCCACTGGCCCAGCTCCCAGGGCAACTCCTGAAGAATCCCGCTGTCGCCCGCGACGACATGCATTGACGCCACACGCTGGTTCTGGAATTCGACGATGGCCTTGAGTCGATCGATCTGCCGCTTCTGGACCTCGACCTGGTCATTGATGCCGTTCGTCAGCATGCGCACCTGGTCGCGCGCAGCGCTGACACGGGAATTGGCTTCCCGGATGCGGTCCTGTCCACTGTCGACTTCCATCCTTCCCGCGAATCCTTTCAAGTCGAGCTCGTGCAACGCTTGCGCCTTGCGCGCCGCACTCGCCGAGTCTCGTACCGCGGTCGCGAGGGTCGCCTCCGCGGTCAGTTGCTCGTTGGATAGCTGCGTCCCATTCGTGATCAGCTGCGATTGCGCGGCCGCGAGCTGCTGCTGCGCCGTGAGTGCCTCGAGCTGCACGTCGGGGTTGCTGAGCTCGAGCAACTCCGTCGTGGCGTAGACCTTCGCACCAGGCTTGAGCGGTAACGCCTCGATGCGCCCTGCGGTCAGCGCGGAGATGTATCGAACTTGCTCGGGCGCGAGTGTGCCTGGCGCGCGCACCTGGCGCAGCATCGTACCGCGTTTCACGGTGTCGACCATGAGGGTCCCGGCCTCGACTGACGGGGGCCGCGACTCGAGCCGGCTGACGGCGATCGTGACCAAGACCAGCGCCACAAGGCCAGCCCCGGCGATCATGTACCGCTTCGTGCGTTTTGGGCGTTCTCTGACAATGTCCACGGCCGTACTATAGGGAAGACCTAGGCCAGCCCGGCACTGCTTTGTAACTCTGTGTCACCAAGTCGTTTACGCCACGGCAGCCGTCGCTCCTGCTCGCCAGTTTTGTGCGTGACCGGGACCCCTCGTCCCAAAATCGGACAGGGGTTTAGACGCAGGACGTTCGACGTTCGACGTTCGACTTCGACTTCGACGTTCGACGTTCGACGTTCGAGAAGAAACCTCGAGGCCAGCAATGTGCACCGCCGCTGTCCCCCAGGTTTCTTTCCACGTCCTGCGTCAAACGCTCCAGCGTCCAGCGTCCAGCGTCCAGCGTCGACCGTCGACCGTCGAACGTACCAGCTGGGGCTGGCGTCGGGTCGGGGAATCGGCGGTGCGGGTTTCATGGGCTCGCACGTCGCGGATGCCTTCCTATCTTTCGCTTCTCACGACAACCACACGGGAGTATGGGACAATGCCGACGCGTCGCGCGACTGCGGTATGGGAAGGCGGGATTCAGCAGGGCAAGGGGACGGTAAAGACCGAGAGCGGGGCGCTCGACGTGCCGTATTCCTTCAGCACCCGCTTTGGAACGGCCAAGGGATCCAATCCGGAGGAGCTGCTGGCCGCCGCGGAGGCAGCGTGCTACGCCATGGCGTTGAGCGCGGGCCTGGAGCGCGGAGGAACGCCGGCCAAGCGCATTGAGGCTTCCGGCACGTGCACGATCGACAAGGTCGGAGACGCGTTCCAGATCACGAACTTGACGCTGACTGTACGCGCGACGGTGCCCGGTATTGCGGCTGAGGCGTTCCAGAAAGCGGCCCAAACGACGAAAGAGAATTGTCCCGTATCGGGCGCGCTCAAGAGTGTCCCGATCGAGCTGGATGCCGCGCTTGTCTGAACCACGGCTGCCGCTGGCCTTGCCGCCGGTCGCTCTCCCCACATTTCATTGAGGGTCCGAATGAGTCGTCGCATCCGGGTAGGCGTCGCGCTGTTGCTCGCCGTGGGCGTCGGATCAGCCCGTGCGCAAGGTCCGTCGGGCGCCTCGCCTGAGCAGCAGCTTCTGCAAGGCGTGGCCAATCTCAATCAGGGCATCGCGCTCCTGGCTCATGAGACGATGCACCGACCGGGGACGTTCCCGTCCAAGACCGACGCCCAGGCGGTCGACAAGCAGCATGACGACCAGATGGACCACATTCATGCGGCGCTCGGCATGCTGAACGACAGCTACACCCCCAAGGCGTCGCACGCCGACTCAGCGCGTGCGGCAGCGCTCAGCAAGCAGTCAGGTGCGGCCTACGACAGCGCCTTCCGCGCCGGGGTCGTGCTGCTCGATCAGCAGGCGATTCAGAGGATCGACAAATACATGCCCCAGCTGACCAATGCGCAGATCAAGACGATGGCGCAACGGCTACGCGACGCCGACGCCGCGGAGGCAAAGAAGCTGGGCGGTTAGTCTCCCATCTCGTGTTGCAGCATCGCTGCCTTGCTCCTCACCAGCAGCGCGGCACCAGCCCCGACGCACGCCAGAATCAGCGCCCAGATCGCGACCCATTCTCCAGCAGTCGTGGTGTGCGCGATCGGCATCGGGGCTGGATTCGCGCGCTCGTCCGAGCTTCCACCCATCCCTGGCATCCCGGCCATGCCGGTGTCCTTCATGCCAGTGGGTGACGTTGCCGCTGTCGCGGCGCCGCCTACGACGAGATCGGCGCGGGCCGTCACATCACCGTCCGAAGCGATGACGACGAGCGTGTAGGGACCGGCTGGCACATCCTTCGGCACCGTCAGCGCCATCTGGAACGCGCCGCCCGTATCGGTCTGGACGCTGCCGACGGGAAAGTTGTCGAGTACGCCGCGAAGCTCGAGCTTGAGCCCTGAGCTCTTCGGCAGCTTTTCTCCGCGGACGTCGACGGTGCCGCCGATGGCCACCTGGTGACTCGACACGTGAATGGCCCCAGTCTCGTGGGCCGCTGCGGGGACCGCCGGCGAGATTAGCAGGGCGACGCTTGCTGAGACGACTGCCGCCGTGAGATGACGAAGGCGCATAGAAAGGCTGGGTCAGGGGTCAGGAGAGGTGGGACGTTCGACGTTCGACGTCAAACCTCGAGGGCCGGATCCAGGCACTGTGGCTGACCTTCGAGGTTTTCTTCCAACGTCGAACGTCGAACGTCGAACGTCTCGGCTCTCACATCTTCATCCCCAGGTGCGACATCTGGGGGGCGAAGAATCCGTAAATAATGCCACCGACATAGAAGACGAGAATGAGCAAAGCGATGGCTGTGACGAAACGCGGGCGCGGGCGGCCTTCCCGGGGCCGATCGATGAGCGGTACCAGAAAAAGAAAGCCGAAGATCACGATGGGAGCGAAGATCATACCGGTCATCCCCATCGTGTTCTCGACGATGTAGATCCACAGGAATGGCCAGTACGGCTTCGTGACCTCGTAGCCCGCCACTGCGGGATACCCGATGTGCGGGGGGAACACTACTGCGAGGATGCCAGCGAGTCCCACCAGGAGCAGAGCGTACCCGGTGAGCTTCGGCAAGTGCTCGGAGAACCGGCTCGTCTTCGGTTGCGGCGAGTTGATGCCGATCATGCGGATGAGCCAGAAATGCAAACCGACGAGCCCGAGCAGCAGGATCGGCAATAAGCTCACGTGTGCACTGTGAAGCCGACTGATCAGATTGGTACTCTGCGCGAAATCGGGACTCACCGGCGCGCCGAGCGGCCCTGCGAGCTTGGCGCCCGCCACCGCGTGCGCCAGCGCCTCAGCGCCTTCCTCATTGCCGCGCAGCACGGTGCCGGTGAATGCCATGGCGAAGAGCACGATTGCCAGGGCGACGCCGGCCCACCACGTGACCTCGCGCGGCCTGACATAACTCCGCCGCCAGAACACCCAGCAGAGGTGAAAGAACACGGTGACCAGCACGATGCTGGCACCCCAGTAGTGCACTCCTCGGAGCCAGTAGCCCAGCGGGACCTTTGTCATGATGTACACGACACTGTCGTGGGCGGCGACGGGGTCGGGATTGTAGAACTGGTCGAGGAGGATCCCGGTCCCGATGAGCAAGAGGATGCCCGCGAACGTCAGCCCACCGAGCATGTAGGCGAGCCGGTTCGCCTCGGGAGCGATCGGGTAGTCGAGCCCTTCGAGCGCGAGGCGCTCGCGCGCGACACCGGTGCTCGTATCTGCCGGTGGAGCGAGGGGATTGCGCGTGCCGACTGGCGGCTCGGCGATGGACACGAAAAGCGAGGGTTGGGGGTTACGGTTTGGGGATCACCGGAAGGTGAGCAAAACGCATGGCAAGTACAACATCGAACGAGCAGGGGCGAGCGACACCGTCGCTCGCCCCTGCTTAGCCGGACGCCGCACCCTCGTTCTTAGATCTTCGTCTCCTGAGCGACCTTTTCCACCTCGCTCGCCGCCTTCTCCAGGATCTCGCGGATCCGATGCAGCTGCGCCGGATCCTTCAGGCGAGTGGCCGTGGCGTAAGTCGCGCGAGCGACGGACTTGAACGCCTGGTGGATCTCCACCATTTGCGGTCCGAAGAAGCTCGTGGCGAAGCCAGCAATGCGGTCGAAGATTTCGTCGACGGCGCCCTTGTTCGCTTCGAGGTAGGCGCGGCCCTCTGCGGTAATTTCGTAGATCTTCTTCCCACTGTCTTCCGTGGTCGCCCGCGCGTAGCCCAGATCCTCGAGCATCGTGAGTGTCGGGTAGACCGCACCGGGGCTGGGCGAGTACGCGCCGCCCAGTCGTTCCTCGAGCGCTTTGATGACCTCGTAGCCGTGCCGCGGCTTCTCGCTGAGCAGCTGCAGAATCACATACTTGAGATCGCCCTGCTCGAACATCCGCCCGCGGAACCCGCCCCACCGCCCACCGCCCTTTCCTCCGGGTCCCCCGGCGCCCCACGGGCCACCGCCTCCACCCCACGCCCAGCCCCACGAACCCTTGCCCGCGCGCGGCGAACAACCATGCCGATCCCAATCGCTGAACATGTCCTACCCCCTGTAAAGTAATTACGTGAGATATATCTTAGTGGGCGGTGAAGATATATCGCAAGGGGGCGGGACTGACGTTCGGACGTTCGACGTTCGACGTTCGACGTTCGACGTTCGACGTTCGAAAACGAAGCTCGAGGCCGGCTGGGTGCGGCATGGCTAGCCTTGAGGTCTGTCTTCGAACGTCGAACGTCGAGCATCCCCCGTCCCTTCTCTTTTCGCTATCCTTACAGCCCAACCCCAACACGAGTCATCTCCTCCCCATGCGCACCACGCTCGCGGTCATCCTCGCTGTTGTGGCAGGCGGAGCCGTCGCTCGACGGCACGTGCTCCTAACCGAAATCGGCGCACTCCGACACGTCGACCCGGGAGCCCGAGCGGGAGCGGGTCGGACGGGAACCGGTGCCGCACTGCCGCCATCGGCGGCCAGCGCAGCCGACCAGCTTGCCAAGTCACCACGACATTGCGAGTACGTGATGATTCCGACGCCCGGCGTGCCTGGCGATAGCATCCGAGCATGGGTGTTCTATCCGCAGGTGAACCACAAGGTGCCGGTGGTGGTGGTCATCCACGAGATCTTTGGGATGAGCACGTGGATCAAAGCGGTCGGCGACCAGATTGCGGCGGACGGCTACATTGCGATCGTACCAGATTTGATCCATCGCACCCTTCCACCGCAGGCGCCTGACACGATGATTCCCGATGAAGGTGTGCGTGCGGTACGCGCACTCCAACCAGCCGACGTCCAACGCGACCTGGACGCCGCGGCCGCGTACGCCACGCATTTGCCGGCCGCACTCCCCGTCTACGCGACAGTTGGATTCTGCTGGGGCGGGAGCACGTCGTTCGCGCACGCGGTGCACCAGCCAACGATCGCCGGCGGCCCCGCGCTCAAGGCCACGGTCGTCTATTACGGAGGCACTCCCGACTCGACGCAGTTGGCCAACACGCGTGATCCCGTACTAGGACTGTACGGAGGCAACGACGCGCGCATTTCGTCGACTGTCCCCGGCACGGACTCTGCCATGCAGCGCATCCACAAGACTTACACGTTCAAGATCTATGACGGCGCGGGTCACGGCTTTCTCCGCGCGCAAGACGACTCGCACGACACGCAAGGGACTGCCAACGCTGACGCCGCTCGCGATGCGTGGCCTCGCACGCTGCAGTGGTTCCGCCAATACCTGGGCACCTGATGCGATACGCCTATGCCGCCTCGTTCTTGATCGGGTTGTTGCTTGGCGTCCGCGCCATGCTGCACGGCGTAGAACGACCGGCGAAGTCTCAGACCCCGCTCGATCCGAACGCGACAACGGGGCGACGTTTTTCGCTCAACCTTCCGACCGCCGCCGGGTTCGCCACGGTGTTTGGACTCACCGGCTACCTGCTCGCGCGATTCGCCGGGCTTGGCATGGCGGTCGACCTCGTGATCGCGTCCGCCGCCGGCGCAGCCGGGGCGGTGGGAGTTTTGGTGCTCATCGCGGCATGGGCGATTCCGGCAGCGAAGGCGGAGGTGACCGATGAACGGTACCTCCTGCAGGGCGCACCGGCCCGGGTGATCGGCGTCACCGATCATGGCGCGTCGGGCACGGTAACCTACGCATCTGGTGGCATCTCGCACACGATGCGCGCGTCGGCGCTAGACGGGACCCGTCTGGAAATCGGCACCGAGGTCGTCATTGAACGCATTGAGGATGGAGTGGCCTTCGTCGAGGCATGGGCTCGCGTCGAAGCACGATTGTAGATTGATTGATGTGCGGCCGCTCTCGCGCGGCACAGCACATGCCGGCATGGGTGTCGGGGCGGCCATGAGGCCGCCTGTGTCGTCGTCGGGGGGCGCCGGATCCGAGCTGATGCCCCGGGGAGGAGCAGATGTCCGACGCTACCGTCTTCGTCCTCGTGTTCGGCGGGCTTTTCCTGCTCCGCGCCCTGGCCGCGACCCTCGTGTTTTTCTACATCCTCCCCCGAGGCGACCGTTGTCCCAACTGCGACGCCGTCACGGTCCGCGTCCAGACGGGACGCTGGAACCGTCTCATCCCCTCACTCCGCTCGAGCTGGTGCATGGACTGCGGGTGGAGCGGCATGCTTCGCAACGGACCGCTGACGCCAAGGGATGAGGGCCTGCTGGCCGAGACTGCTCGGACCAAGGGGCTGGGGGTGAAGCACTGAGAGGCCGAGCGGCGGGGGAAGGGCCGGAACGGGAACAATCGCGACGACAACGCTGGGTGGGCGTCGTAGTTCCCACCACCCGCCGCGTAACCCGTCAGCCGGCTTTGCAGTCCCCCCATTGTGCGCACGAACCCATCCCGCATCCGCGAGCTCGATGTGCTGCGAGGCGTAGCCATCGTTCTCGTGCTTGGCCGCCACATGGGTGCTGTGCCACTGGACGTTCCCTTTGTGGCACAGAGTGCGCTCGATTTGTGGCTTCGCATTGGCTGGACCGGCGTCGATCTCTTTTTCGTGCTGAGCGGCTTTCTCGTATCGGGGCTGCTGTTCCGCGAGTACGCACGGGTGGGCGAGGTCCACGCCGGTCGGTTCCTCGCCCGGCGAGGTCTGCGCATCTACCCCGCCTTCTACGTCTTCATTGTCTCGACATCGATCGCGACGGGCACGCTCGGCACCCGCCAATTCGCGGCCGAAGCGACGTTCGTGCAGAACTACCTCCCCGCCCTGTGGGACCACACCTGGTCTCTGGCCGTGGAAGAGCACTTCTATTTCCTCCTCGCGCTTGTCGTCGCAGCCCTCGTCCGGCGCGACATCGCCCGCTCGAGAACGAACGTGCCACCGCGTGTCGGACGAGATCCGTTCGTTGCACTCGTGCCGATTTTCGGGGCGGTCGCACTAACAGAGCTGGCGTTGCGCATGGCGACCGCGCGTTATGGGCAACCCTACTTTACCCACCATCTGTACCCGACACATTTGAGGCTCGACAGCCTCCTGTTCGGCGTCTTGCTTGCGTATGTCGTCTGGTCGCGGGGGCCGGTAGTCTGGGCATGGGTCCGCGCACATTGACCGTACCTCGTGCTCGCGGCCATCCTCTGTCTGGCGCCACCCTGCTTCCTGAGCGCCACGGATCCGTTCATCGAGACCGCGGGTTTCGCACTGCTTTACATTGGATTTGGGGCGATCCTGATGTTGGCGCTGGAACGAGGACACGGTCGCCGGATATCCGGTGCGGTCCCGGATATCCCTGGCCATCATGGCGATCAGCGGACGCCGGTTTCGTTCAGCTCGGGCGCCAGGTCCGCGGCCACGACCGTTCGGCGCGCGCTCGCATCCTTCCTCGCCTGGGTCGGCGTGTACTCCTATTCCATCTACCTCTGGCACCTCGCAGTAAAAAAGTGGGTCGTACCCGCCATTGTGCATGGGCTGGGTTGGTCGGAGGGCGGCATCGTCACACTGCTCGTGTACCTGGCCGCGTCCCTCCTTGTCGGTGTGGCGATGGCCCGCCTGATCGAGATCCCGGTGCTGGCTCTGAGGGATCGCTGGCTTCCTAGTGTCGCGACACCGCGGGCGTCGCCCTCACCACGCCGCGACGAGTTGGCTGCATAAAGGAGCATTGAGTTGACACGGGCGCCCCCGGCGGCCGGCTATACTCTGGCTCCGGCACCGCGCTGTGTTACATTCGACGCATGCAGTCACGCTGGCGGCGCGCGCTCGCGACGGTGATCGGCCTATGGTTCACGCTGTCGGTGTCCGGCGTTGCCTTGCAGCTATGCCCCCTGCACGGCGGCACGTACATGGTCGCGGGGATGCACCAGACCGGCACGGATTGCGAGCGGTCGGGCACCTACCCCGCGCGCGACGCGGGCTCGCCTGCCCACCACCACGGTAGCCAGCACAACAACTCGCACGACGACTGCACCTGCACAGGCATGTGCTGCATTACGGCCACCGTGACGCTCGCCGTCGCGCCGATCGTGCCGGCACCGGTGGTCGAGGCTGAGGCTCCAGTCCTAGCACCCCTCGGCGTGCGTGAGCTGACGCCTCACGCCGCGCCTGACGTCACCCTTCCACCTCCAATCGGCCCCCCGACACTCCGCGCCTGACCCCGACCCCGGGGTCTCTGCGATTTCGGCCAGCCAATCTGGCGGCCGCGAGCCAGGCGATGCGCCTGCGCTCCACTCACTCGCGCGGAGGCTACGACAGTGCAAGGCATTCTGGAGGCGCCCCTTCGATGGCGGCGCCGCTTCTGGACATAACAGCTGGCTACTCGCGTTGCTGCTCATCGCGGCGACGGCAGGTACAGCGCGGGCGCAGGCCACAACCACAACGGACACGAGCCGCCGCACCGGCGTCACCACCTCCGCTGACAGCGCGGCAGCGGCGGCCTTTATCGACACGATGGCCGGAGCGCCGGCGCACAAGCGTGCTACGCACGCGGACAGCGTTCGGATGGCGCGGCGCGATTCGCTGGCACGGATCGCGGTCCGGCTTGGCGCGGTGACCATTACGTCGACGCCCGTGCAGGCGTTGGAGCCCATCGATGTCGTGAGGGTGACGCCATTGGTGATCGCGCAGACCCCGTCCAATTCGCCGTGGGAGCTGCTGCGTCAGACTGCCGGCGTCGAAGCCCATGAGCAGGGTCAAGGACCAGGGTTCGCGTCGGACATGTCCATCCGCGGATTCAGCTCGGACCACTCGACCGACATTGCGCTCTGGGTCGATGGCGTGCCCATCAACGAACCGGTCAATGGGCACGCGGAGGGCTACAATGACTTCAGCACGATCTTCCCGGAGGCGGTCAGCGGGATCGATGTCATCAAGGGTCCGACGAGCGCGCTGTTTGGAAACTTTGCGTTCTCCGGCGTCATCAACGTCAGAACGCTCGACCGGATCGACAACACCCAGCTCGACGTCGCCGCGGGGAACTACGGCAACTACGAGGGCGTGCTCCTCACCGGCTTCGACCATGGCAATACGACGGGCATGCTGGGGGTCCGCGCCACTCACGACGACGGATGGCGTCCGCATGGCAGCAACCAGATCGGCCAGCTGCACGGACGGCTCGAGCACGAGCTCACGCCCAACACCACGCTCGATCTCGGTCTCGAGCTCTACGCCACGACGTACAACTCGCCAGGATTCCTCGACACGGCGTCGTACCTGGACCGCCGGTACAACGTCGTGTCGAACTTCGGTGACGGCGGGTACAAGCGCCGCGGTCAGGAGCGCGCGAGCCTGCGCACGCTATTCTCGCCCAATTTGGAGTGGCGCACCACGCTCTACGGGATCGAAGACACCTGGAATTTCTGGCTGAGCACGCCGCCGGGATTGGGTGGAGTGCTCGAGGGCAGCGGCGTCGAAACGCGCGAGTACGACGGGCGCTACGGTGGCGGCGCGACCTCGGCGCTCACGTATACGTCGAACCGCGTGAACTTGACCATTGGCGGCGAAGCGCGCTACGACTACTCGGACTACGAGAACTGGGGGCAGTTCGGCAGCAAGTTCCGGACGGATTCCATTCCATTCGGACTGACGCAAGCCCACCAGACGTCCGGCGGATTGTTTGTGCAGTCGAGCTACTACCTTACGCACTTCCTGCGCGTCGATATCGGCGGGCGTGTCGATCAACTGTCGAGCTATGCCCATACGCCGTCCACCTACAACGACTCGTTGCCCACGGCGCCCTATTATTCCTTGGGGCCCTACGTCAACCTGCAGCGCACCAGGGGCATCTTCTCGCCAAAAACCGGTGTGCTGCTACGTCTCAACCCGTGGGTGAGCGTCTACGCCAACGTCTCGCGAGGATGGCGGCAAGCGGACGGCGTCATCTTCGATCCAACCGTCCCGTTCATCACGCTCTGGGACTACGAGACCGGCGTCAAACTCGGGCGGGGACGCTGGGCGCTCGAAGCCGCACTCTTCCGCATGGATCTGAGCAACACGCAGACATTCGACGGCATCACGACGATCAGCGGCGGCCCGAGCAAGCGACGTGGTGTGGATCTGACAGGCCGCGTCGTGCTGACTCCGGCGGTGCTCCTGACGACGAACCTCACCGTGGTCGACGCGAAGTACACCAAGTACTTCGATTCGGACGCGGGGATCGATTACTCGGGACAACCGGTATTCAACACCTCGACCTTCGTCGGCAATGCTGCCATCGAGGTCTCTCCACCCCACGCGATTTGGCAGTGGCGACTGGGCACGAACTTCCAGGGAAAGTACACGCCGTTTGAGGAGGCGGTCGGACTGACTCGACCGGCGTTTGCGCTGTTCTACACCAGTGGCGGCGTGCGTGTCGCCAACAATGCGCATCTCGAAGTCGGTATCAGGAACTTGCTCAACACGCAGTATCGCGAGCTCGAGTCAGGCTACTTCATCACACCGGGCCAGCCGATCAGTGTCTTCGCGACGATGCATTATGACATCTTCTGAGTCCCTGCTGAAAGGTTAGTAGGGAGGAGTGCCAGAAGGGCGGGGTCAGGGGTCGGGGGTCAGGGAACAAATCACCGGGACCGGTCTCGGTGCACTGCGGGGCGCGGACGCGGTATGTTGCAGTGCTCTGACCCCTGACCCCTGACCCCGCCGTTTGGTGTACCCAGTCCGATGATTCGCAGCTCCGACGTTGAAGCCACCTTCGACCTGCTCGTGATCGGCGGCGGGCACGCAGGGACTGAAGCGGCGATCGCAGCGGCGCGACTAGGGGCGCGCGTCGGGCTCGTCACGAGCGCGCTCGAGAGCATCGGCCAGATGTCGTGCAACCCTGCGATCGGTGGTGTGGCCAAGGGCACCGTTGTCCGCGAGGTAGACGCCCTTGGCGGCATCATGGGTCGCGCCACGGATCTGGCGATGGTGCAGTTCCGGATGCTCAATCGCAGCAAGGGCCCAGCCGTGTGGGCGCCGCGAGGTCAATGCGATCGCGGCCTGTATCGGCGTGCCGTTCGATCGCTCATCGAGCAGCACGCGGGTCTGTCTCCCATTCAGGGAACCGTCGCGCGACTCATGCTCGACGAGTCGGGCGATGGCGGGCGACCGCGGGTCGTCGGCATCGAGACGATCGAAGGCCGTCGCTTCGGAGCGCGGGCAGTCGTGGTGACATTGGGGACGTTCGGTCGCGGACGCATCCACATTGGCGTCGATCGACAGATGGGAGGGGGACGAGCCGGAGAGGCGCCGACGACGCACCTGGCCGAACAGCTCGAAGCCCTCGGTCTCACCGTGAGCCGATTCAAGACCGGCACGCCGCCCCGCATTGATGGACGGTCCGTCGATTTTCGCTCGCTGGACCGGCAGGAAAGCGAGATCGATCAGTTCGACTATTCCTGGTCGCACTTTTGGCCGACGCCGCGAACGACATTGGCGGGGACTCGGCACCCTGCGCAGATGCCGTGCTGGATCACATTCCTCGAGGAGGAAGGCAAGCACATCATTGCCGACCATATCGGCGAGTCTGCCATGTATGGCGGTGCGATCGGGTCGCGCGGCCCGCGCTACTGCCCGTCGGTCGAGGACAAGATCGTGAAATTTCCGGCGGCGGAGCGACACCAGATCTTCCTCGAGCCTGAAGGCCACGACACGGCGGAGCTGTACGTGAACGGCCTGTCGACGTCGCTGCCAGCGCCAGTGCAGCTGTCGATTCTGCGCACGATTCGAGGCCTCGAGAACGTCAGCATGACGCGCGCCGGATACGCGATCGAGTACGACTACTATCCGCCAACGCAGCTCGATGCGACACTCGCGGTCCGCGCGATTCAAGGACTGTATTTCGCAGGCCAGATCAACGGAACGACAGGTTACGAGGAAGCCGCTGGCCAGGGAGTGGTCGCTGGGTTGAACGCGGCGCTTGCGGTGCAGGGTCGGCCAGCGGTCGTGCTGGGACGCGAGACCTCCTACATTGGCGTGCTGATCGACGATCTCGTCACGCGCGGCGTCGACGAGCCCTATCGGCTGTTCACGTCGCGCTCCGAGTTTCGCCTGACCGTGCGACAAGACAACGCGGTTGCGCGGCTCGCCCCGACGGCGAAATCACTGGGCCTGTACGATGCCGTCGAGTCTGCGATCGTCGATCGACGGCTCGTCGCAGAAGGCGAGGCGCAGGCGCTCGCGCGTGCGACGTCGGTGCGGCCAGATCAAGTGTCCGCGCTGCTCGATGCCGCGGAGAGCGCGCCAGTCCTACAGCCGGTCCGCATCGTGGATCTCGCGCGTCGCCAGGGGGTCACACTCGACGCACTGTTCGCCGCGGCGGGCGTCGGCACGACGCTGCCGCGAGAGGCCGTCGTCACCGCAGAACTCGAGATCAAGTACGAGGGATACTTCGAGCGAGAGCGCATCCAGGCCGATCGGATGCGGCGGATGGGCGAGCTGACACTCGCTGATGATCTGCCGTACGCCGAGATGCGATCGCTGACCTACGAGGCCCGCCAGAAGCTGCTCGCACTCCGTCCCGCAAGTCTCGCCCAAGCATCACGCATTCCAGGCGTCAGCCCGAGTGATTTGCAGAATCTGGTGGTCGAGGTGGAGCGCGCGAGAAAGGCGGCTGCGACTGGACGTTAGACGTTCGACGTTCGACGTTCGACGTTCGACGTTCGACGTTCGATGTTCGACGTTCGACGTTCGACGTTCGACGTTCGACGTTCGATGTTCGATGTTCGATGTTCGACGTTCGATGTTCGATGTTCGACGTTCGACGTTCGATGTTCGACCGTTGGAAAGAAACCTCGAGGCCCTCAGGGTGCGTCTAGGTTTGTCATTGAACGTCGAACGTCCAACGTCGAACGTCTTGCCTTTAGCCGTACGTAATACAACTGCTCCCTCACCGAGTGCGCTTTGTAGCGCCGCGTCGGCCCAGGATTGTCCGAGCGGTATCGCTGATACTCGCGTGCGACGCGTGCGAACGATCGCGGGCGCCCTGCGCGACGGAAGATGCGCTCGATCTCCTCGTCGGGAATGATGCCCTCGCTGTTGTAGCTGAGCACCACGTGGTCTGCATCAACGCGCTCGATCAACTGCTCGAGCGCGGCGACGCATTGACCGCGTCTGGACCACGCCGATTTCACGTTGCCACTCAACGGAAGACCAGTCTTGCCGCGCAGCAGCGGCAGTTCGTCAAACCAGCCCCGCGCGATGAGCTCGGGGATGTGATAGTAGCCACTGTACTGGCGGGTGTTGTACGGCGGATCCAGGTACAGCAGGTCAAACCGGCCGGCCCGCGGCGCGATCTCTGAGACGTCGGCGCAATAGGCCTCGCACGGTCGGTTGGAACGAACTCCCGGGCGATGCGCGCGCGCGACGATCCACGGAACCCGCAGCCGGAGATCGCGCAGCGCATTCGGCTGCCACTGTTTGATGTACGCCGCGTAAATGCCGGCGGTGTTCGCGACCGCATCAGCTGCCTCGAGCAACGCAGCCAGCAACAGATAGAACTCGTCGTCGGATACTGCTCCATGCTCGTGCCATTCGTGGATGCGTTCGCGGATTGCGTCGATGCGGCCGCCCACAGGCAGAGTGAAGTACTTGCGCTGTGGTGGCGCGTAACTGTCTTGATAATGTTGCGTAATACTGCCGTCTCCGTTGGCTCTCGCGGACGAGTCTCGAGATTCGGCGACATCGCTTGGAGCCGAGAAATGCTGCGAAATGAAGGATCGGTGCGGGTCGAGGTAGCTGTCGAGGTAGACCAGGACCTCGTCCATGGGACGGGTTTCGGATGGGGGCGCCGTGCTCGCGGCAGCTGCGGCTGCGGCGGCCATGCGGGCGCCGACTCGTTGGTCAACTCGCGCCTTGAAGTCGGCACGGACGCGCACGCGCCGGACGTCGGGATCGTCGGCCAGCGCGCTGAAACGCGGATAGGTGTCGGCGACGATGTAGGCGCGCTGAAAGGCGTAGCTGAACTGCATCAAGTCACAGCTCACCACGCTGGCGCCACGTGCCTTGAGAAATCGCCCGACTGCTGCCGTCCCGGAGAACGCGTCGAACGCGCGCACGGGCTGGATCCGTTTGCGATCCAGCAAATCGCCGACGAAGGGCAGGAGTTTGGTCTTGTTGCCGATGTAGCGCAAAACGGCCGGGTGGCGGGACGGGCGCTAAGCGCCCGAGAAAGTGGAAGGACAGAAAGTAGAAAGTAGAGGCTACAACCTAGATCGGTGAGCCTGTCTGGTCTCGCGTACTTTCAACTTTCTGCGGATCTAGTGTCTCGGGCGCGCAGCGCCCGTCCCGTTACCCGTCACGCCTATCCGTTACCTTGCAAAACATCAGTTCCTACAGCAACTCATCCCTCGTCCGCCTATATTCACCCGGGCGCACGCTGGGCAGTCCCTGTCCTCGTGCATGGCGTCCCTCGTCACTCGGCCCCCCGTCCCCCGAGACGTGACACACATCCTCGCCATCGCGAACCAGAAGGGCGGCGTCGGCAAAACGACGACCGCCGTCAATCTCGCGGCCAGCCTGGCTGTCGCTGAGCAACGGACACTATTGATCGATGGTGACCCGCAGGGCAACGCGAGCAGCGGGATTGGTCTCGCCCGCGATGCCCTCGTGACGACTGTGTATGACCTGCTGCTTGGGGGCGCCACCGCGGTAGACGTGAGGCACCGGAGCGTCCAGTTCCGGCATCTCGACGTACTGCCTGCCACCCCCGACCTTGCTGGCGCAGAAGTCGAGCTCATCTCGCGCCCGCGACGTGATCAGGCCATGCGCGATGCCCTCGTGCCCATCGCGGGCGAGTACGACTACATCCTTATCGACTGCCCGCCCTCGCTTGGGCTCATCACCGTCAACATGCTGGCAGCGGCCGATGCGCTCATCATCCCGCTGCAATGCGAGTACTACGCGCTCGAGGGTCTCTCGCAACTGCTCAACACCGTCCACCTGGTGCAGCAGAGCGTCAATCCGGAATTGTCGATCGACGGTGTATTGCTCACGATGTACGACGCGCGCTTGAACCTCTCGCGCCAAGTGGCCGCGGATGCGCGCGAATACTTCGGGCCGAAAGTCTACGACGCCGTCATCCCTCGCAATGTCCGCCTGGCGGAGGCGCCAAGCTTTGGCAAGCCGATCATTCTCTACGACGTGACGTCGGCAGGCGCCCAGGCATACATGAGCGTCGCGCAGGAGCTCCTCGGCCGCCACCGCATCGCGGCGCGCCCCGCCAGCCGTGGGAAGCCGGCGACGGTTTCGGGGGCGGTGGGCGAGCGAAGCCAGCCGTTGGCCGACAAGTTCGCGTCAACGAGCGACGAGATGCGGCTAGACGACGAGACGGGCGCCCTGGCCGAATCGCAGGCTGTTGCAGCCGCGCATGCGGACGATAGGGCAGGCGATGATGCGGCACCGGCGCGAACCGCCGCTTCGGTCGAGAGACCGGATAACGCCGCTGATGGGGAGGGAGCCGTCGTCCGCCCAAGCGATGAGCCGTCGGACTCTGGGGTCGCCGGAGGGGAATTGTTTCACGTGGAACACGGTCTAAGCGTCCCGCCTCCCGCCGAACGTTCCACGTGAAACGTCGTCACGTGGGCTTCGCACTGTTCCACGTGAAACATCCACAACCGCCGGCGCAGTGTTTCACGTGAAACATTGGGGTAGTTCACCAATGTCCGGAGCTCATCCGCTCATGGCTGCGTCCGTCTGTTGCCGCGCCCCCTCTCGCGGACTGGGAGGGCGCGTATGACCCCGCCCGATTCCTCGAGACGGCTCGGCCGTGGTCTCGGAGCCCTGCTCTCGCAGACCGCGCCTGTCGCTACGACAACCGACCCGACAGCCGAGTCGGTCCAACGGATCCCGATCGCCCACATCCAGCCGAGCGCGTTCCAGCCGCGCAAGGAATTCGACCCGGCCGAGCTCGCCGAGTTGGCGGCCAGTCTCAAAGCAACGGGCCTGTTGCAGCCGATCGCTGTTCGCCCGTTCCGGGATGGGGCACGTCCTGGCGGTTCCGCCGGCGGATCGCGCTTCGAGCTGTTGGCCGGCGAACGGCGCCTGCGTGCAGCCACACACCTTGGTTGGTCCGAGATCCCTGCGATTGTCAGAGATGTCGACGACCGCGCGGCACTGACCATAGGCCTCGTCGAGAACCTGCAACGGAGCGACCTCAATCCGATCGAGGAGGCCGAAGGCTACGCCCAGCTCGTTCAGTCCTTCGCCCTGACCCAGCAAGAGATCGCCGACGCCGTCGGCAAAGACCGCTCGACGGTGGCGAACACCCTGCGCCTGCTCAACCTCCCGAGCTCCGTGCGCGGAATGATCCGCGACGGCCAACTGTCGGTCGGCCACGGCCGCGCTCTGCTCGCACTGGGTTCCGGGACCGATACGACGTCGCTGGCCCGCGAGATCGTGAGCAAAGGCCTCACAGTTCGCGATATTGAGGCTCTATCTCAAGACAGTAGTGCGCCAGTAAAGCGCCGTAAACGCACCACTAAGGCCTCCAGACGCCTGGACACACACGGCAAGGAAATCGAAGACCGGCTCAGGCGGTACCTGCAGACTGATGTGCGCCTCTCGCTCAGTGCGCGTGACCGAGGACAGCTCTCGATACTCTTCTATTCCAACGAGGATCTCGAGCGAGTGCTCGAGCTCATTCTGGGACGCATTGGAGAGGGCTTATGACCGAGAGCGACTCGGGCGAACCACACGACACCACGGAAGCGCCCGCGTCGCCGAGTGATCGTCCAACACTCGAATCGCCCGGGACGCCGGCACTGAGTTACGGAAACATCTACACGCCGCACGCCGGGTCGATGATCATTCACATGCAGCGCGAGAGTGGGCTGCAGAGTCGGATGATCGTGCTCGGCCCGCGGCGCGTTCGGCTGCTGCGCTTTCTCACTTCTCGCGCGGGCAAGATCACGGTGGCGGCCGCGCTCGCGGTGTTGCTGATCGTTGTCGTCCAAGCCGCCCGCGTGCCGGCCTTGATGCGGCGCGTTTCCCGGATGGAGCACACTGCGGCACGACTCGACTCACTCGAGCGCTCACTAGGGCAGCTGCAGCAGCGCTACGACCAGGTGCGCGCGATGATGGGCGCTGATTCGAACGTGCAGGTCGGCGTCGCCGCGCTGCCGACCCGATCGCTCACTCCTATGCCGGCGATCACGCCACGACTCGGCACTCCTGTCTCGCCCGACATGGATGGGCAAACCGGAGGCGTGGCGGGGGCGCGTTCCACCGTCGGAGATGCGACGTCCGGTGGGCTCGAGGGCGCACCGGCGGCCACCGCGGTTACGGATCCGTCCCAACCGAGATGCGCCCGCCGCTCCAGTGCATTGCCGACGACGCCGCCCGTCCACGGAAGCGTCGACGGATACTGCCGCCCCAACACCCCCGGACACCGGCGCAGCTCCGAGCACACAAGCGGAACCGCAGTAAAACAGTTCAGGGGTCAGGGGTCCCGGGGGAACGACAACCAAAACGACAACGGCTAAACGGTGGGCGGGCTGAAGCCCGCCCGCCGTGTCGGTCGCGTTTTCCGTTTCCCAACCGCAATCCGCTCACCGTGATCGGTTGCGTTTCTGTCTGGCAAGCGAAATCCGCCCGCCGTGATCGGTTGCGTTCGTTCGCCAACCGAAATCCGCCCGCCCCCCGTCACGGTCGGCGTTCCCCTCTGGTCCCTGATCCCTGGCGTCTCGCGTTACTCCGTCAGCGGGCGGCCAGTCCTCAGGCCACAAACGTGTGTGTCGATTTTGTCACACGCCGTCGACGCACCGCTGTCGCGACACTGGCCATAAACACGCGCGTCTGTGTCGGGTTGTCTGCGCGAACTATGTCCCGACACACCATGCGCAGGATCTGACATGACACATTGCAAATTCGCTCTTTTCGCCGGCCGATCGCCGGCCCCGCGACATTCGTCCGACGCCCTGCGGCGGCTGCTGTGGCCCGCCGTCGCGTCGGTCGTCCTCGCATGCTCCAGCACCACCGCACCGGGCGGCGGCGGTGGCGGCGGTGGCAACCCGACGGGGAGCCTCGCGATCGCGGTAACGGCCCCGAACGGCGTCACGCCGACAGTCACGATCAGCGGACCTGCCGGGTACAGCAAGACGCTGAGCACGACGCAGACGCTCACGGGACTCGCTACGGGGACCTACACAATCATCGCGGGCACCGGCCTCGCGGCCGACTCCATCGTGAGTATCGCCTATGCCGGAACTGTCACCGGCAGTCCCGCTTCGATTACGGCCAACGCCACGGCGACGGCCACCGTCACTTACGCACAGCCGTGGAGCAGCTCGGGCGTGCTCTGGGTTGCGAGTGCACTCGGCTACTCGATCAGCGGCTATACCTCGGCGCAGCTGCGCACGACGGGCGCGCCCACGCCCGCTGTCATCGTCGGCACGGACAGCTCGGTTGGACCAATCCAGGGAGCCACCTCACTCGTCGTCGATCAGACGGGTGGCATTCTGGTTCGCGGACGCTGGTGACACGCTCTACTACTACTCGTCCGCGCAGATCGCCCACAGCACGAAAGCAGTGCCGTCGGTCAAGGTCACGAGCAGCGCGCTGTCCGAAGCGTCGGCACTTGCACTCGACAACAGCGGCAATCTCTGGGTCTCTGACCAGGCCAGCGGGACGATCCTGGAGTTCACGGCGGCAGAGCTCACGACCAGCGGCCGTATTACGCCCCCGGTCGTGTTGAGCTCCGCGTTTGGTTCGATTAGCCGTCCCTTCTCGATGACGTTCGACACGCACGGAAACCTCTGGGTCGCGAATTACGGCGATAGCACCGTCGCCGCGTTCAGCCCGAGTCAACTCCAGGCGTCGGGGCGGCCAGTTCCATTCGCGGGTCTCGCGGGCGCGAGAGGCACGACGAACAACATCGGGATCGCGTTCGACGCGCAGGGCGATCTCTGGGTCGCCAACTTGACGGACACGCTCACGGAATTCACCCCCAGTCAGCTGACGTCGATCGGCGCGCCGACTCCCGCGGTCGTCATCGTAGCCGCTGCCATCCAGGAGCCGGGGCCGATGGCGTTCGACAACAGCGGCGCGCTCTGGATGGCTGACGTGCAGAGGAGCCGGTTGTTCCGCTTCATGCCCAATCAGCTGGCCACGAGTGGGTCACCGACGCCCGCGGTCACCATCAGCGCGACGGGGACCGGCGCCCACGCGTCAATGGCGCTGCCCTACTGGATCACGTTCTCGCCACACGCGCCCGGTCTACCGTCGAACTAACATGGCCCGTCGTCCGATCTCGGGGGCGCCGGTGACAGAGCGCCGCCCTGCCGCCCTTCACTGGGCACTCGTCGTCCTGCGCTCAGTGCTGGTCCTCGCACTCGCAGCTGGCTGCGGATCGAACAAAGGCGAGAGCTCACCGACTGGACCGGCCGGAGGCGGCGCGACGACGGGCAGCCTCAGCGTAGCGATCACTGCGCCGTCAGGCGTCACCGGCTCGGCGACGGTGCTCGGCCCAGGTAGCTACGCGAAAACAATCACCGCGCAGCAAACGTTGACCGGATTGGCGCCGGGGAGTTACACCGTCATCGCGGGTGCAGGCTCAGGCTCGGGCCCGATCGTCGGTATTCCGTACGACGGCGCGGTCACCGGAAGTCCTGCGACTGTCACCGCCGGGGCGACGACACGGGCGACGGTGACGTATACGCAGCGCACGAGTGAGGGGCTCTTACTGGTAGCAACTGGTGGAAACAGCGTCACGGGTTTCACCTCGACTCAACTCTCATCGAGCGGCGCGCCTGCGGCGACGATCACGCTCAACGCTCGCGCGACGAATGTTGTGGTTGATGCAACGGGCGGTATCTGGGTCTGCTACGGGGGGTCCGACACACTCGCCTATTACACGAAGGCGCAGGTGCTGGCAGGTGGAAGCCAAACGCCGACCGTCAAAATCCGGGCGACACACGGACAAACCAGCGACATCGCGGGCATTGCACTGGACGCGCGCGGAGATTTGTGGGCCGCCGACCGCGTTTCAAACAACCTGTACGAATACGCGCCGAGTCAGTTGACATCGAGCGGCACGCCGGCGCCGGCGGTCATGATCCAGAGCGCCCTGGGATCGCTCAATGGCCCGTGGGCCTTGGCTTTCGACCCGAGCGGCGATCTCTGGGTGGTCGACACCAACGACAGCACGATCGTCGAGTTCAATCCGGCTCAACTGATCAAAGGCGGCACCCTCGAGCCGGCTGGCGGCATTCAGCCCACTGGTGGCTTCGGCATATCCATCGCCTTCGACTCGGCGGGAGACCTCTGGACCGGAGGGCTGGATGGTGTCGTGACCGAATACACGCCGGCACAAATCAGCACCGTTGGAGCGCCCACGCCGACAGTCACCCTCAACATCGGGGCACACGCCCTTCCTGCTGCACTGGCTTTCGACGCCAGTGGCGATCTCTGGGTCGCAGAGGAGGCTGGGGGCAAGTTGTACATGTACACACCAGGGCAACTCAAGGCTGGCGGCTCCGTAACTCCCACGACAACACTGACAAAAAACGGTCTGTCCCTTGGCCCGCCGACCGGCCTTGCTTTCGCTCCGCACTCCCCAGCCCTACCGTTGCATTGACCTTGCTCATGGGCCATGTTCTGCAAGGCTCACGAGGATACTATGCGCTGGCTCTACCAGTCGGCCGGTCGATTGATCGCGGGTGGTGTTGCGGCATGCGCGGCTCTCGCGTGTGGCAGCAGTAAGCATCCCAGCACCGGTCCGACTACGGGTAGTCTCACCGTCACCATCACGGCCCCCGCGAGCATCAAGCCGTCTGTTACTGTCTCGGGGCCGAATAACTATGTGAAGGCTTTGTCGGCGACCACGACGCTGACAGGCTTGCCGACCGGGACGTACACCGTGACGGCGGCAAAGCAAGCAACGACAGCTCCGATCGTCAGTATCCTCTACACGCCCACTATCACGGGCAGTCCCGTGCCCGTTTCGGCGAGCACGACGGTGGAGGTGAAGGTTGAGTATGCCCAAGCGCCGGGATCCGGGTTTCTCTGGGCGACGACGTCGGTCGACACCTTTTCTCTCGTGGCGTTCGACTCCGCGCGGCTGAGCACGAGTGGCAGCCCGGTTCCGGCCATCACGATTCAGCCGGCGAATGGATCGTTGTTCCAACCGCAACACACGGCGTTCGACACGAGCGGCACGATGTGGGTCGAGAACTTCGACACGCTCGTCGCCTTCAGTGGGTCGCAACTGGCTGCGAGTGGCGCTCCATCACCAACCGTCACCATCCAGCCAGTCAACGGATCTCTGGCGGCGCCGTTCTCAATGGCCTTCGACGCGGCCGGATTCCTTTGGGTCGTCAACGTCGACAGCTCCAACGTCGTGGGCTACAGTCCGGAGCAGCTCAAGGCCGGTGGTGCGCAGGTTCCCGCGATCACACTGACATTGACCACGCCCTTCTTCATCCCCGAAGGCATTGCCTTTGATGCGCACGGCAACATGTGGGTGAGCAGCTGGAGCGGGTCGAGCCTGCCGCCGGACACTTTGCAGGGCAACCTGCAACAATTTACGGCGAGCCAGATCTCCAAGGGCGGTGCGCAGACTCCCACGATCAAGCTGACGGGCCCCGGACTACAGTTTGTCTCGTCGATCGCGTTCGACGTCACAGGGAACCTTTGGTTGAGCAACGACGCCGACACGATCGCCGAGTACACCGCCACCCAACTGGCTGCCGGCGGTCCGCAAATTCCGAGTGTCGTCATCCTGGATGGTTCCGCGCCGTGCAAGTTTCCCAATCAGGGTCCGCCACCTCCTCCGGTTTGCAACGGGCCTGACGGTCTGGCGTTCGACAACAGCGGCAACCTTTGGGTGGGCCATGGCGTTGCGAGCACGACGGAAACCATTGTTCGGTTCAACGCGGCGCAACTGACTGCGAGCGGCTCACCGACCCCGGCAGTGGTTCTCACCACGAACGGCCCATCCATTCTGGGGACGACGGGTCTGACGTTCTACCCGCACGCATCCGGGTTGCCCATCCGCTGACCTTGCGTCGCGGCTGTGCTTCCCGTTTGATGGTATCGCGTCCCGGTGGTGCTTCGTCTTTCCCACGACCATTATTCGCCGAGGATAGGACTGCCATGGCCATGTTCACCAAAGACTCTCCCGAGAAGCCCGAGCCCAAGGGCAACTCACCGGCAGAAGCCGCCCTCTCGATCATCGCGTTCGGGATGAAGGTGCAGGGTGACATTGAGACGAGCGGCGTCATCAAGATTGAAGGCAGCATTGAGGGCACGATCCGCGGCGCGCGGCAGGTCCTTGTTGGGCGACAGGGAGAGGTGAAGGGCGACGTGAACGCGCGCGAAGTCGTCGTTGGCGGCAGGATCGACGGGACGATCACCGCATCGGAGCGTGTGGAAGTCCAGGGTACCTCGGCCGTGAACGGGGACATTTACACGAAGTCGATCATCGTCCTCGAAGGCGGCCGGATCAACGGCTCGGTTCGAATGGACGATGCCGGACGCCTCTCAGCCGGCACTCGACAGGAGCAGAAGCCTGCACAAGTTGCGATGGTGCGCTGATAGTGTTGCGTATCTGGCGCCAAATTATGGAGCAGAGATCGTCGCTGGACCGCACGCTCTCGAGCCGGACCATTGGCCCGTGCGGTCCCGCAGCATGCGGGTAACACTGGCCCGCGTGGGGGCGTCGAACGGGCGATGCCTCGTGTGCGCGTTCCGCCGACGCTAGACCCTTCGGCTGTGGTCAGTCGGCCACCGATGCGCATGCGCATGTCCCGGGTTCTCCACATTTTGGTGTGCACAACCCTCCTCGCATGTGGAGAAGCCCCAGGCGCACACTCACACCGGCTGCGGAGCGACCGGGCGCCGGTCGCGAGTGGCTCGGAGTTCAAGGTCGCGCTTCTGACCCCCGGCCCCATTACGGACCAAGCGTGGAACGCCGCCGCCTATCAGGGGCTCCTGCGGATCAAGGATAGCCTTGCCGCCGACGTGAGTAACGTGCAGACGAAGACGCCAGCCGAATTCGACGAGAACTTTCGCCAGTACGGCGCCGAGGCTTATAACGTCGTCTTCGCGAACGGCTTCGAGTATCAGGATGCGGTTAAACGCGTTGCGCCTGACTATCCCCGCACCGTGTTCATCACCACCTCGGGCGACAAGACCGGTGCGAATTGGGCTGGTATCGACTTTCAGTTCGAGGACGGGGCGTACATCGCCGGGATCCTGGCCGGCATGATGACAAAGACCAACGTCATCGGCACCGTTGGCGGCACCGAGCTGCCGCCGGTGCGGCGCGGGTTTGCCGGCTTCGTCGCGGGAGCGCGCTCAGTCAACTCCGGCATCAGGGTCTTGAGCTCGTACGTCGGGAACTGGGACGATGCCAGCGCGGCGAAGGAGTTGGCGCTCGCGCAGATCAATCAGGGCGCGGACGTGATCTTCCAGAACGCGGACGCTGCCGGATTGGGCGTGTTTCAGGCGGCCAAGGACTCCAAGGGGGTGTGGGTCATTGGCTCGAATTCCGATCAGAACAGTGTGGCGCCCGCGGTTACGCTCGGCAGCGTAGTGATCGACTTGCCACACGCGCTCCTCACGGTGGCCGCAGAGATTCGCGATGGCCTTTTCATCCCGCGCGTGATCAAGCTCGGCGTGCAGCAGCAAGTGATCAAACTCGTGATCAACCCAGCTGTCGGCCCAGGCATTCCCTCCGCCGCTCGCGTCGCGGTCGACTCCGTGCAACGAAGCTTCGTAATGGGACACACGCCCCACATTGATCTCGGACCCGACACGAGCGTTGCCGCCGCCTCACCCGCAGCCGGGGACACCGCGGCACACGCGCCTGCCGTGCGCGACTCATCTTTGCCGGCGAACGCCACAGCGCCATCGCCTGCGCCGAGCCACGACTCAGGAACCGCCAAGCAATAACCTGTGCCGCCTCTTCCCGACATTGTCGCCTACCTCGACGACCTGCTCGACACGAGGGAGACACCGGATTATCCGCCGGCGGTGAATGGGCTACAGTTCGAGAACGGCGGACAGGTCGCACGTGTCGCGGCGGCGGTCGATGCCTCGCAACGCGCCATTGACGGCGCCATCGCGGCGGGCGCGCATTTGTTACTCGTGCATCACGGCCTGTTCTGGAGCGGTTTGCAGCCCACGGTAGGCCGCTTCTATCGACGCGCGGGCGCCCTCTTCGCGCACGATGTGGCGGTGTATTCCTCCCACTTGCCGCTCGACCGGCATCCGACACTGGGCAACAATGTTCTGCTGGCGCGCGAACTGGGTCTCGATCCAACCGGCGGTTTCGCGCGGTTTGAGACCGTGTCGATCGGCGTGCGAGGCATCGCGGATCTGACGACCGCCGACCTCGTTGCACGTGCAGCAGCGTTCGCGCGAGGACAGGGCGGTGACGTGCGTGCGAGCGCCTTCCAGGTCGGCAGACGAACACGCGAGTGGGGTGTGTGTACCGGGGCCGGGGCCAGCGCTGACACCCTCGACGAAGCGGCGCGCCTGGGGCTCGACACGCTCATCGTGGGTGAAGGCCCGCACTGGACAGCGGTGGATGCGCCGGAGCGTGGGCTCGTGATCATTTATGCAGGCCACTACGCCACGGAGACGCTCGGCGTCCGCGCACTGGCAGAGCACGTCGGACAGCAGTTCGGCATTCCGTGGAGCTTCATAGAGGCACCGACGGGGACGTGACGCAGTGGACGTTCGACGTTGGAAGACAACCTTCGGGCTAGTAATGGTGCACCTCGCTGTCCCCGAGGTTTTTATTCGAACGTCGAACGTCGACCGTCTAGGTTCTAACGTGGACTCCGCCCTCTCCCTCGACCGCATTTCCAAACGCTTCCGCGGCGTGCTCGCGCTCGATGGCGCCAGCATCACGGTTAGGCGCGGTACGGTCCACGCGCTGCTTGGTGAAAACGGCGCCGGGAAGACCACGCTCATGCGCGTCGCGTATGGTATGCTGCGCCCTGACGCAGGCCGCGTGTTCGTCGATGGGACTCCACGGAGGTTCGGTTCGAGCGCCGATGCGATCCGGGCCGGAATCGGGATGGTACATCAGCACTATGCGCTGGTGCCGCCCATGACGGTCGCGGAAAATGTCGCGCTGGGCGGACACGGTTGGTACGACGCACACGCGAGCGCCGCGCGGGTGCGTGCGCTTGCGCACGACACGGGCCTCGCACTCGATCCAGACGCTCGCGTGGACGACCTTTCGGTCGAGGTGCAGCAGCGAGTCGAGATCGTCAAGGCGCTCGCCCGTGACGCGCACACCCTCATCCTGGACGAGCCGACCGCCGTGCTGGCGCCGTCGACAGCGGCCACACTGCTGACATGGCTCCGCCAATTCGCTGACGCCGGCCATGCCGTGGTGCTCATCACGCATAAGCTCCGTGAGGCGCTTGGCGTGGCCGATGACGTCACGGTCTTGCGTCATGGTCGCACGGTCCTGTCGACGTCGGCGCGATCGACATCCGAGGAGGGCCTTGCCAACGCCATGCTGGGATCGGCGCCAGGTACCGGGAAAGTCGCGGCTGAATCAGCTGCTCAGCCGGCAGAACGGCCGGGCGAACCCGGGACCGGCAGGGCGGTCGACGCCGGTCGGGATCAGCCCGCACTGGAGAGTGCATCCGGGATCGTGGTGACCGCTGAGAACGTGTCGGTAGCCGACGCGGGCGGCACGACGCGGATCAGCGACGCGTCCTTCACGATCCGAGCGGGCGAGATCGTGGGAATCGCGGCGGTCGAGGGCCAGGGGCAGCACGCGTTGTTGCGCGCGATCGCCGGCCGGCTTCCCGTCGCAGCGGGGCGACTCGTGGCGCCCGACGATGTCGGCTTCATTCCCGAAGATCGCCAGCGCGACGGATTGATTCTCGATTTCGCCGTGTTCGAGAACATCGCATTGCGCGACGCAGGCGTGCGGCGCGGTCGGATGCCCTGGCGGCCCATCCGCGAGCGGACCCGCGGCGACCTGGCGGATTACGACATTCGTGCGGAAAGCGACGCCACACGTGTTGGTACGCTGTCTGGAGGGAACCAACAGAAGGTCGTGCTGGCCAGAGAGCTGTCTAGAAGCGACCGGGGCGACGTCGTGGCGCTCGTGGCCGAAAACCCCACGAGAGGACTCGATATTCAGGCGACCGCCGCCGTGCACTTAGGACTGCGCGCTGCCCGCAACAACGGGATGGCGATCGTCCTCTACGCGAGCGATCTCGACGAGGTGCTGTCGCTCGCCGACCGAGTCCTGGTCGTGAGCCAGGGGACCGTCCGCGAGGTGACCGGGGACCGCGAGGCCATCGGCCGAGCAATGTTGGGTCTGTAGGGGTGACGCAATGCGTCGGCCACCATGCCCCGCACCGGATGCACCGGCGTCGGATGATGCCATCCCCGATTCGGACGGGTGTGATCCCGGATGCGGTGGTGTGTGGCGCGGCCGGTGAACGGCGGACACACGGTCGTCGACGTGGTTGCCATCCCCCAATGTCGTGGTGCGGTGCGGCGAAACGGCGGGCGACGCATGGCGTCGCCCCTACCCGACGTGGTCCAGGTCCGAATGCCAACGGGACCTGCTGGCCACAACGCCCGAGGGCCTGCCACACTACTCTGTGACAGGCCCTCGAGATCTGTTCTCCAATGTCCAACGTCTAGCGTCCAACGTCTAGCGTCAACGTCTAGCCTTCCCTCATGTGCCTAGCGGACTACACACAGCCCCCAGGTTCCGCGTCTCACACTCTGTCGCGGGAATGGGCATGCGAGTTGGAACTGCCGGCGGCGGGAATCCCGAGTAGTTCGCCGGGTTCCAGCCAGGCTCGATCGTGCTGAGCTGGCCGAAACGACGCGCATTGATCCAGCGCGTGCCCTGCTCCCACAGCAATGAGTAGCGGCGGTTGTACAACAGCTCAGTCGTCAACGCTACCGCGTTCGCCGGCCCCGAGTACGCGGGGAGATTGCCGACTCCCTGCCGGACGCTGTTCAAGTCGGTCACCGCGGTGGCCAGGTCACCAGTCCCGATCTCGGCCTCTGCCTTCAGAAGCGCGAGCTCCTCATTCTTGATGATAGGGATCGGCGCGGCCGTGTTCACGGAGCCGTTGTTCAGGTATTCGGTGAATTTCAGCCACCCCTGGATCTGTGGGATGCCGCCCAGCACTTGCGCGGACGAATCGCCGACGCTCGTGATCGACACGATCTTGTTCAACACGCGTTGATCAAGGGCCGAGGACGCCTGTTTCTGCGCATCCGTAATGTTGAAGGTGTCTGCGAAGAAGGTCACGCCCGTGAGCGGATCGGACAGCGTATTCGGTGAGTCGCCCGGGTTGCTGCTGTAATCGAACGAGACCACAGCCTGGCCAGCACCAAATGCACTGGGCGTATAGAACGACTTGCCGATGTGTGTAAGCGCAGCCGCGTAGTACCCAGGCGCGGCTGCTGGGCTGCCACCGCCTTTCGCGTCGTGCAGCGCTGCCGTTGCCCTGAGACACAGCGCTTTGGCCTCCAACGCGTGGACGAACTGAGCGAAACCAGCCGGCGTCGAGGCGACGGTGCTGTAACCCGTCGGCAACGCGAACGTGAACGTCGCCGATGAGCCACTGGCAAGGTTCGCGAGCGACGAGTCGAGTGTCGCCAGAATCGTCGCGTACACCGCGTCCTCGCTGACGAACGGAGCCGGCGGCGCGTTGGCGGGCCGGTCCACGTCAACCGGTGCGCCCAGATCGGCGTGCGTCTCCACGACGTACATGAACATGAGCCCCTTCAGAGCCTGCGCCGCGCCAATGGCGAGGGCCTGTTGGGCCGACGACATGTCAGGCGCTTTTGGCGCAGCGTCGATGACGATGTCGGCGTCACGAATGGCAGCGTAGAACCCACCCCATTCTCCGGCAGCATCACCGCCCCCGGAGAGTGGGCCGAAATACGGTTCGGCGTAATCCGGCTGGTTGTTGCCAGACAGATTGATGCCTTCGCGCCCCATCGAGCCGACGAACCAGATCAGGGCTGGCATACCTGCGCGAGAGCGAGCGAACGCGCCGGTGACGGCCGCGTCGACGCTGATCATCGTGGGATTCCCGGTGAGGCCCTGGAGTGTGGGGCCGTTCGGGTCGTTGATGTTGAAGTTGTAACACGCGGTCGCCACGACGCCTGCCGCGAGCGACGCAGCGAGCGCGAGCCGGGGGGTGAGACGCGGCCCGGCGTTCTCGACGCCGCGCGTCCGATTTGCGATGCGCGACATGGGTTAGAACCTCGCCGAGACGGTGAAGAGGAAGGTGCGCGAGGGCGGGTACTGGCCGAGGTCGACCCCGCGCGTGATGGCCTGCTGTCCGTAGTTGCTGACTTCAGGATCGTAACCGAAGTAGGGTGTCCACATGATCAGGTTTCTGCCCGAGACGCTCAGTCGCACGGACTCGGAGCCGAAGAACGCGTGCGCCGCGACGAGTGGAAGCTCGTAGGAGACTCGCAACTCGCGAAGCTTGACGAAGGTCATGCTCGTCACGAACGGACTGGCGATACCGGTGCCGCAGTCCACGAACGCCTGCTGGCCGCCAGCGTTGTTCATGTTCGGGTCGAGACCATTGCAGGAGTAGAGCGAATACGTCTGGTTCTCCTCCACGCCGCCCTTCGACCAGTCCCACAGCATGTAGGCGTTCAGGTGGAGTGGCAGCTGCAAGGTGTTGCCAAAGGACCAGCGGTAGTCCGGGTTGTACTGGCCCATCTCCGTCACGTTGGGATTGCCGGAGCTGTTGAAGCTCGTCTGCCCAATGATCTGCGTGATCGGTCGGCCCGTCTGGACGAGGAACTCGCCATACGCCAGTCCGAAGCCTGCGCCGAAGGGACGGAAGCTCGTGATCCCCGCCGGCAGCGAGAGGACTTCATTGTGCAGCGTCTGGAAGCTCGTCGTGAACGTCCAGCTGAAGTTTCGCATCCGCACGGGCGTGATGTTGGCGCCGATCTCGATCCCCTCGTTCATGAAATCGCCGCCGTTGGAGATGATCTCGGCGTAGCCAGTCGAAGGAGCCGGTGTGCGGGGCAGCAGCAGGTCGCTCGTGATCCGGTGGAAATAGGTGAACTCGAGGTCGGCCCGGTCGCCCCAGAATGTGAAGTCCGTGCCAAGCTCTGTTTCGCGCGTCGTCTCGGGGCGGATGTCGGGGTTGCCAAAAATGGCTGTCCCGGTGCCGCCGTCGACAGCGGTTCCGCACGTCCCCGTAATGCACGGCGTGTTGAGCAGCGTGAACTTCTGCCCGAACAGCGGCTGGTTTCCCGTCATGCCGTAGGCCGCTCGCAGCTTCATGGTGCTTCCGCCGAGGAGCCCCTCCGGAACTGGCACCTGGTAGGAGGCCGCGTAGTGCGGATAGAAGAAGAACTTGTTGGCCTCGCCGTTCGCACTGCTTCGTTCGGCGCGCGCCCCCACCTCGAAGAGAAGCTTGTCGTTCAGTGTCGTAAACTGCTCCTGGCCGTAGAACGCCATCGTTCGCTCGTGCGTGTTGTTCTCGAACGGAGTTGTGGCGACGCCATTGTCGATTGCCGTCGTCGAGCCGACCAGCCCCGTCGTCGCGGTCGAATTGAGGGCCAGGATGCGATCCTCGACCGACGTCCCGACCGACGTTGTGGCCTTGAACAGCGGATCCGTGTAGGTATGGATCGCGTTGAGGTTCCAGTTGTATTGCTGGCTGATCCCCGAGCCGACGGTCGACACTCCGGGCAGCGTCTGCTGCTGCTCGAAGTAGAGGAACGCAGGAGCGACGGCTTGGGTCGCATCGTTGAAGTAGTCGAGGCCCGCTGCCCCCACGAGCTGCAGGCTGTTCCGATCGTTCTGGAGCACGTCGTACGTGCCGTGACCGCCGCCCGTGAAGCGGCTGATTTGCTCACGGTTGGTCACGTACTGTTCGGTTTGCAGCGGGTTGGCTCCGATGTACGTGAGCGCGGGGTGTGGGTAGACGCCGTTCGAGGGCGTGATCGGGATGAAGCTCGGGATGTACGCCAGCGCGTAGGGCACGCTCGCGCCCGAGTTGTCGTTGTTGGCGACGCCGCGGTCCTCGAGGTTGTGCGTGTAGTTGATGTTGAAGTTCGCCTCGAGGTGCTTCGCCACGTGCTGATCGATATTCACGCGCGCGGACTGACGCGTCGCGTCAGTGTTCTTCATGATGCCACCGTCAGAGTTGACATCGACGGAGCCGTAATACCGCGTGTTCTCGTTGCCGCCGGTCACGTCGAGGGTCGTCTGGTAGTTGATCGGCGTTTCACCCGCGACCTCGTCGAGGTGGTTGTAGAACGGTAGGCTGTTGCCGACGACATACGGCGCAACGGTGCCCGCACCATATAGTGAGTCGGCGCCTGCGACGGTGAATACACGCTCGCCGGGTCCTCGCAGAAGGTGCGAGAAGCCGGTGCCCTGCGTGATGTCGAACTTGGGCTTGCCGGCTGCGCCGTGCTTGGTCGTGATGATGACCACGCCGTTTGCTGCCTTCGACCCGTAAATCGACGAGGCGGCGGCGCTCTTCAGAATCTCGATCGATGCGATGTCCGCGGGGTCGAGGTCGGCCATGCGGTTCGCCGCATCGTCCTGCGCGGGTCCAGACCCGCTGACGCTGCCGCTCTTGGAGACCGTGTACAGTCCGCTCGGCACCGTCGCGTTGCTGTAGATCACACCGTCGACCACGAACAACGGGTCGGCCGCACCAATGACGGTGTTGACGCCGCGGATCTGGACCTGCACGCCGCCACCCGGCGCGCCAGAGTTGGTCTCGATCTGCGCCCCAGGGACCTTGCCCTGGAGGGCCATGTCCACCGTCGGCGAGGCGGCCCGCGCGATCGACTGGCTGTCGACCGCGACCGTCGATGTCGGCGCCGCACGCTTCTCGACGCCGGTCGCGAGACCCGTCACGACGACCTGCTCGAGTTTCGCGGGGTCGTCGACCAGCGCGATCGAGAGCTTGTCGTCGGTCGGGCCTACCGTGATGTTCTTCGGCAAGAACCCGATCGATCGGATAGTGACCGCCGTCGGCGTGCTGGGCACGGACAGCTTGAAATAGCCGTCATTGTCCGTCTGCGTCCCACGCTGTGTGCCCGTGATGAGCACGGTCGCCGCCGGGATTCCGTCCCCCGTGGCGCGCGTTACCCTGCCGCTCACGAGATGATTGCCGCCACCTGGCCCCTGCGCAGCGGCGCGCGTCGGGGGCCAGAGCCCGATCGCGATCGCCAACAGCCATAGATACCGTCGAACGAAATTCCTCGTCACGAGGCCCTCCCCCCATGTTTGGGGCCCAAGGATACGCCCTCGTCGATCCGGGCGGATCGACGCGGCCCGCGCCCACGCGCGTGCGACTCACAAAAAGACCGTCGCAGCGCTCTCCATCCGGAGAGCGCTGACCGTACGCGTCCCGACGCCGGAGGTCAGAGCCACGCGCTCGATGCGAGCGGGCGAGCGTCTGATACCGGTGATGGGGGGCTATAGTCTCACTTTTCCACGCGTTGTCAAGGTGGGAAGTGGCAAGGGACTAGCGATCGGGGTGAAGGGTTAGCAAAGAAGTGAAGTGCGAGGCGCACTGTCGCTCGCATTTTTTATTGGGATTCCCGCATTTTCATTCTTCGACGCACCTACTTTCCTCGCGAGGGGCTGCCGATTCCTTGTGCGATTCACGCATCTTGCCTCACCTATGTCCGCAAGAGATCTCACAACCGGTGCTATCAATCGTGAGGCCCAGCGCCGCCGTCGCTGGGCCTTCATCGTTCCAGAACCCATAACCCCTCACCTCTAATTCAGGCCGTCATCCTCCACGCCCTCGCCGCGTTCTGGCGCGGGTCGCTCGGATCCGAATACGCAATCGTGTCCGCGACGCTCGTCCGTGCGACGCCGCTCGTCTTCACAGGGCTTGCGGTTGCTTTGGCGTTTCGCGCTGGCGTCTTCAACATCGGGGCGGACGGCCAATTTCTCGCCGGTGCGACCGCCGCGGCCATCATTGGGTCGCTCGGCGCCGGCTGGCCGGACACCACCCAGCGTTTCGTCGGCATCCCGCTGACGCTCGCCGCCGGTGCGGCTTTCGGCGCGGCATGGGCCGGGATCGCTGCCTGGTTGCGTCGCCGATTCGGCGTGCTCGAGGTGATCAGCACGCTGATGCTCAACTTCATCGCCCTGGACGCCGTCGCATACCTTGTCCGAGGACCGCTGCAGGAACCCTCACGGGTGTACCCGCAGACCTCGGAGCTCGCCGCGGGATGGCACCTTCCCCGGCTCGTCCCCGGCAGTCGCCTGCACGCCGGGTTCGCCCTCGCCCTGCTGGTGGCGATCGCTGCTGCGTGGATTGTGCGCGCGACCGCCGGCGGTTTTCGGATGCGCGCCGTCGGTGCCAACCCGTGGGCGGCCGCAAGCGCCGGCCGCATTGACGTTCCCGCGGTCACGACGCGCGTCTTTCTCGTGAGCGGGGCACTGGCCGGGGTCGCCGGCGCAGTAGAGCTCACCGGGGTGACGTTTTCGCTCTATGACAACATCTCCCCGGGCTATGGCTACACAGCGATCGCGGTCGCGCTCCTCGCGGGGCTCAAACCCCTCGGTGTGATCGCGACCAGTATTCTGTTCGGGGCTCTCGAGGCCGGCGCGGCCGGCATGCAGCGCGACGCCGGGGTGCCGGCGGTCGTCGCCACGCTGATAGAGGCCTCGCTGGTCTTGGCGGTGTTGGCTGCACAGGCCAGGCGTCGTGTGGCCTCCGGCGCCGTACCTCGAGACCAAACCACTCTATAAAAGAGATGCAGTTCGCTACGGAGTTCCTCGCCGCCACCATCCGGACCGCAACGCCACTGCTGCTCGCCGCCATGGGCGAGACGCTCGCCGAGCAGGCTGGCGTCATCAACGTTGGACTCGAGGGCATCATGATTGTGGGTGCCCTCGGAGCGCTGCTTGGTGCGGGCGTCGGCGGAGTGGGCGTCGGTTTCGTGGTAGCGGCGCTCTCGGGCGCTGCCCTCGCCGCGCTGTTCGCGGTGTTCGCTTCTGTCATGCGTGCCGATCAGATCGTGACCGGCACGGCAATCACGCTCTTTGGCCTCGGACTCACAGGGACCGTGTATCGATGGAGGTTCGGTCCGACGGGCACGGCGTTGTCGATCCCGACCATGCATCCCACTGCGCTCCCCGGTCTTTCGCGGATCCCCGTCCTTGGGCCAGCGCTGTTCGACCAGCCGGCCGTGACCTATCTGGCGTGCCTCCTGGTGCCCATCCTCTGGTGGTGGATGTACCGCACCCACGCGGGCCTCGCGCTGCGAGCAGTGGGGCAAAACCCAGACGCTGCGCGCGCAGCCGGTATCTCGCCGCGCACCACGCAATGCGCCGCGAGCATAGTCGGCGGCATCCTCGGCGGTGTTGCCGGCGGCATGCTGGTTCTCGCCCAGGTGGGCACCTTCGCCGAAGGCATGACCGCCGGCCGAGGCTTCATTGCAATCGCCATCGTCGCGCTCGGTCACTGGCACCCGGTCGGTGCCGCCGTCGCCGCTCTGGCGTTCGGGTCCGTTAGCGCCCTGCAGTACCTGGTTCAGGCGATGGGCTGGCACGCCCCTTATCAGGTATTCCTCGCTGTCCCCTACGTGGCGACACTGGTTGCCCTCGCGCTGATGCGCAGAGGGCAGGCGCCGGCAGCGCTTGGTAGGAACGTCTAGACGCTAGACGTTCGACGTTCGACGTTCGACGGAAACCTCGCGGCCAGCACCGGTGGAATGCCGCTGGCCTCGAGGTTTGTCTCGAACGTCGAACGTCCAGCGTCTAGCATCCCACATACGCACTACTCCAACGCGCACGCCATTGGCGCCGGGCTGTCCGTTGGATGAGTGTGTACGAGTTCCCGTCGCCGTAGTCCCGGGCGAGCACGATGGTCGGAATGGCTCGCGACCCGCGACCCAGGACAACGCCCGCCAGGACCTCATCGGTCTCGACGTCATCCTCGGGGCCGGAGACGCGCTCGGAATAGACTGCGACGTACGGCGCTGGAGCGCCGTTGAGACCAGGCGTCGTATCGCGCTCCATGAGGATGAAAATGTGCTCCTCTTCCGGATTCGCCTCCTGATTGAGCCGTCGCACCACCTCGGCGGCAATGACGGTGTCACCGGAGGGGAGCGTGAAGCGATGCGCGTCACGGAGAGCAAACGGGATGCCGCGAAATGATTGCGCCGTGTCGTTGGGCAGGGCCGACGCGACTCGGGCGACGTCCGCTGCGCGTTTGGCGGAATCCGGCTCACCGAGCCCCGGCACGGAATCCATTCGGCAACGCCGTCGCGTGCCCCACTGTGAACGCGACCGACCAGTCGGGCGGCGGACCACCGGCGGTGTTCACGTGCGCGGTCGGCCAAGTGGTACAGCTGCCGGAGAAGTTGCCGTCAGCCTGCGCCGACAGCTTGGCCGCTCCTACCTCTCCCTTCCGCGCAAACAGGTCGACGTTGGGATGGCCGGCCAAGGCCGAGTCCATCGCCGGGGCCTCCACAACGGTGCTGTCGGTGAACCTCGGCATGACGTCGATCGCTTCGGTCGGATTCGCACCTACAACAAACAGGTTATGCCCGGCGAGTGTGTCATTCCAGCTGACGGTGGCGCGGGCCGCGGTTGGCGGCGACGCCTTACCTCCGCCACGTGCTCCTGTCGACGATTGCGGTCCGGAACGGGTCCGCTCACAAGCAGTCGCCGCACACGCGATGAGTGCAAGAAGGACGGCGGGCCCCGGTCTTCGCATGGAAATAAAGTAAGGAATTAGAGGGGTTAGAAGTTAGATGTTAAGAAACGGCCGGACGCGCGACGTTCGACCTTGGACGTTGGACGACAAACCTGGAGGCCGGGTGGCTGCACCATGTCCGGACATTGAGGTTTGTTTCGAACGTCGAACGTCGAACGTCCAACGTCGAACGTCCCCCCTTCAGCCTTTCGTCTCCAGCCAATCCCGGCCAGTCCCGACGTCGACGACGAGAGGGACTGAAAGCTCGGCGGCATTTTCCATTTCGCTGATGACCAACTCGCGCAATGGATCGAGCTCTTCGGGGGGCGCCTCGAAGACCAGTTCGTCGTGCACCTGTAGCAGCATCCGGGCGGAGTAACGCTCCTCGCGCAGACGATCCGCAATGCGGATCATTGCGATCTTGATGAGATCAGCAGCCGACCCCTGGATCGGCGAGTTTTGAGCCGTGCGCTCCCCAAATGCTCGGATGTTGAAGTTGCGGTCGCGGAGCTCGGGTATGTAGCGGCGTCGGCCAAGAATCGTCTGCACGTATCCGCGCTCCCGGCGCCTGGTCGATCATGGCGTCGAGAAACGCCCGCACTCCCTGCAGTCGTTCGAAGTACGTCGCGATGAATGCCCGCGCCTCCGCGAATTCGATCTTGAGCTGTCGCGACAGTGCGTGCGCGCCCTGCCCATAGATCGTGGCGAAATTGATCGTCTTCGCCAGTGCGCGCATTTCGGGCGTCACATCTTCGACCGCGGTCCCGAAGATGATCGACGCGGTCTGCCGATGAATGTCGCCACCCGCGCGGAACGCATCGACGAAGACAGGATCTCCGGACAGATGCGCCAGCAGCCGAAGCTCGATCTGCGAGTAGTCGGCCGCGAGGAGATGCCACCCGCTGCGGGGGATGAAGCCGCGGCGAATGTCACGCCCGAGTTCCCGACGGATCGGGATATTCTGCAGGTTCGGATCGCTCGACGACAGGCGGCCAGTAGACGCGACGGTTTGATTGAACGAGGTGTGCACTCGGCCGTCCGCCGGCAGGATGAGGGACGGCAATGCATCGAGATACGTCCCTTCCAGCTTGAACAGCTCGCGGTACTCGAGCAGCAACTCCGGCAGCGGGTGCCCCGCTTCCGCCAGCTCCTGCAATACGCTCGCGTCGGTCGACGGCCCGCTCGCGGTTCGCTTGCGCACCGGCAGCTGCAGCTTGTCGAACAGGATCGCCCGGAGCTGCGGGTTGGAGTTGATGTTGAATTCCTCGCCGGCGACCGTGTAGATGTCGCGCTCGACTCGCTCGCGCTCGCGCTGGAACCGCTCCTTGAGTGATCGGAACCACTCCACGTCGATCGCCACTCCGGCCCACTCCATCTCGGCCAACACGTCGACCAGCGGCACCTCGATGTCGCGGAAGAGCGGTGTCAACGCGTGGGCCTCGAGCTCCGGTTCGAAGACCGCGCGCAGCCGAAGCGCCATGTCCGCGTCCTCGCAGGAGTAGTCTCGCGCGCAGTCGACGGGGACCTGATCGTACGGGATCTCAGCCTTGCCCTTGCCGCATAGGTCCGCGTACGTCGTCACTCGGTGTTCGAGAAACTCGAGCGCCAGGACGTCGAGCCCGTGGGACCGGCGTCCAGGGTCGAGCACGTAGCTCGCGAGCATTGGGTCGAAGTCGAGACCCGCCAGGCGAAGTCCCGCCCGCCGCAACACCAGCACGTCGAACTTCGCGTTCTGCGCCGTCTTGCGGACTGAGCGATCCTCGAGCAGCTCGCGAAGGGGCCGCATTCTCGGGGTCGGTCAGTGACGGCAGATTGCGAACCGGCGCGAGCCCGCCCGCAGCGATCCTCTGTGCCGCAATCGAGACGCCCGCCGCACGTGTAGTCACGGCGTCGGTCCTGTCGCCGTCCTCCTCCGACACATCCGAGGCCTCGGCCGCGGCGGAGGCTGCGCGCGATCGTCGCCTCGCGGATGCGGGAGCAGGCGCGGACCCAATGCCAAGGTCCAGCTCACCCGTCCCTGCCACAACTCCGACTCCCGCCTCGAGATCGGTCTCGTCCTCGACGACGAGCCCTTCAGGTCGCTCAACCACTCGACCTGCGTCGATCGCGTCGGGCCCGCTCGCGCCCGACTTCGTGGGGTCGCGATGGGCCAAGGGGAGGTAGTAGGCCTCACCGGGCGCAAGCGCGATCGACAGCCCGACGAGCGAGGAACGGAGCGCGTCCACGGCGAGCGGCGACTCTGGCTCGACGACGACTTTGGTGTCGAGGGCGAAATGCCCGAGGCCGCGCGCACGGCGCACGAGGGCCTGCACATTGGCGACTGACTCGAGCGTCCGGTATTTGGTCTCGATCGGCGCCTTTGTCTGGACCTCGGTAACCGCCAGGTCGCGCGCAAGGGTGTGGAACTCCAGCTCTATGTAGATCTCACGGAGTTGGAGCGTGTCCGGCTCACGCACCCGAAGCGACTCGAGATCAAGCGAGATCGGCAGATCGTCTCGTATCGTCACTAATTCCTTGGAGAGCACGGCGCGGTCGGCAAACTGCTGCAACGCTTCCCGGGGTCGCTTCTTCGTCAGCTCAGCGGCGTGAGCAAGGATTGATTCGAGTGGGCCGAACATCTGGACGAGCTCGCGTGCCGTCTTCTCACCGACCCCGGGAACGCCGGGCACGTTGTCCGAGCTGTCCCCCACCATTGCCAGGTAGTCGGTCACCAGCCGAGGCGGGACGCCGAGACGTTCCTCGGCGTTCTCGACGCTGACCCAGTGCTCTTCGACGTTGGCTGGCCCACCACGTCCGGGGTTGAGCAGCCAGATGCCGGGCCGAACAAGTTGCTGGAAATCCTTATCGCCCGAGACGATGACGACGTTGACCCCTTGCTCGACCGCCTGTCGCGCCAGGGCGCCGATCACATTGTCCGCCTCGTAGCCATCGAGCGTGATGTTGGGGATGCGACTCGCCTCGAGTATCGCGCGGATGCGCTCCATCCCTCGGTCAAAATCGGACTGCAACTCCTCGGACAGCTTCTGGCGCGTGGCCTTGTACGCCGGATACCGCTGGTGCCGAAAGGACCTGCCGGAGTCGTGGACCCAGCCGAGATAGTCAGGCTGGTGGGTCGAGCGCAGTCGCTGGAGGAAGTTGACGACGCCCCAGGCGGCTGACGTGTTCTCGCCGCGGGCAGTCGTGAGCGGGCGCGAGATGAGTGCGTAGAATGCGCGGTAAATCAGCGCATACCCATCAACCAGGAAGAGCCGGGGAGACGCCGGCCTCGACGGGCTAGCCATAGAGGGAAAGTTATTCGGTCCCGGATCCCGATGCGGCAAAACGGACGAGTTTACATCCGTGATTTCCCGCCCAATACGCCCTTCATGCGCGAGAGGAACCCACCCTTGGCCGTTCCCGCGCGCGCGCTCGCACTAACTGCGTCACGAAACGCGGCGGCGAAGGCCTCGACATTGGGATATCGGCCCGCCGGCTGCTTCGTCAGTCCGCGCATCACCACTTCCTCGACGGAGGCTGGGAAGGTGAGACCCGGCCGGGCCTTGTTCAGGGGAATCGGCGGCTGGGTGAGTAGTTGCGTGAACATTCTCACGCTGCGACTTCGCCACGAAGGGCAAGCAGCCCGTCAGCAGGTAGTACGTGATCGTCGCCAGACTGTACTGATCGGCCGCCGGGGTCACCATCTCACCAGACAATGCTTCCGGGGCGACGTACATGAGCGTGCCGACGAAAAAGCCCGCGCGCGTCAACCGGTCTTCCGCAGCCATGTCAGTGTCAGCGGCAATCCCGAAGTCGAGGAGCTTCACTTCTCGCGACGTCGGATCGTACATTACGTTGTCCGGTTTCAGATCGCGATGAATGATGCCCGCCGAGTGTGCAGCTTGTACGGCATCAGCGATCTGCCTGACGATATCGACGACCTCATTGACGGGCAGGGGCGCGTTCCGCTTGGCATGGCGTTCCAGCAGCTCGCCCTTGGCCCACTCGATTGCCAAAAAGTGCAGCCCCGGACCGGCTTGGCCAATTTCGATCGTGCGGACGACGTTGGGGTGGATGACGCGGGCGCCGTAGTTGGCCTCGCGAAGGAAGCGCGTCACCGCGGTCTTGTCATCGCGCAGCTTCTCGCGAAGCAGCTTGAAGGCGACCGCCCCATGCTGCGGGTGTGTCGCCCGAAAGACAGCCGCCGTTCCACCTTCGCCGACCATATCGCCGAGCGTGTAGCCAGCCAGCGTTTTTCCTGAGAGCTGCTCTCGCGGCACGAGGGAATACTAGAGGGACGAGGGGACGGACGCGATGCGCCAGAGATAGTGGCTGGCCAGAACGTAGAAACTAGACAACGACCGGTGCCCTAAACAGGTCTACTTTCTACTTTCTGCGGGTCTCCCTTCTCGGGCGTCCCAGAGCCCGCCCCTGGTCTCGCCGTTTGGGCCTCCGCCTTCATATCGACGGCATCCACAGGAAGCCAAACAGTAAAGGTCGACCCCTTGCCTAGGCCGCTTTCGAGAGTGATGTCGCCACCCAGGAAACGCGCAAGTCGACGTGAGATCGTGAGCCCGAGTCCTGTGCCCCGCTTGCCCACGTCCCCACGCGCACCGGCGTTGACTTGCTGGAACTCCTCGAAGATCCGTTCGTGATCGATCGCCGCAATGCCGATGCCGGTGTCACTCACCTGAATTGCCGCCCATGAGGTTGCACTCCCGGTCGCACCGGTGGATGCGGCTGGCGCGTCGCTGATCCGGGCGGGGAGGATCATCGGACGATGGACAGTCGATGGCACCTCGGTCGCCGACACGACGCGTGCTCGCAGAGCGATCGACCCCGCCGGAGTGAACTTGACCGCGTTGCCCAACAAATTCACAAGAATCTGCCGGAGATGCGTGGGGTCGGTTCGCAGGCGGGGCAGCAACGGTCCGACCCCCAACGACACCGCTAGCCCCTTTTCATTCGCTAGCGGCTCGACGTCCGCGGCGACGTCGAGGATGAAGGGGCGTAGGTCCACTAACTCGGGATGCACCTCGAGGCGGCCGGCGGCCATCTTCGCCAAGTCGAGGATCTGATCCACGAGGTCCCGCAGATGACTCGCCGAGGCCTCGATACGATGCACCGGTGCTGCCTGGCGCGGCGTCAGCTCCCCGTAGAAGCCGTCGCGCATGAGATCGACGAAGCCGACGATCGCATTGAGCGGAGTGCGCAGCTCATGCGAGACATTTGCCAGGAACTCGCTCTTGGCCCGATTCGCCCGCAGCAGCTCCGCCGACAATCGCTCCAATTCACTCGATCGCTCGGCTACGCGGCGCGTCAGTCGACGTTCATGCGCGATCGACACTGCAAGCACCAGGAGCGAGAGAATGCCCATGACCCAGAGTCCGACCCGCCTCGTCTGGTCGCCAACGGACGCAGCGAGCGCGCGATCGACGACATACAGCAGCGCGATCACGAACGCGGCGACGGCCGTTACGGCCAGAGTGGAGAAGCGGATCGGAAAGCGCATGGAGAGGGGCTGGACGTTGGACGTTCGACGTTGGACGTTAGAGAACTAACCGAGAACCTGTCCCGGTGCACGGCGGCTGGCCTTTGTGTTAGTTCCAACGTCCAACCTCGAACGTCCAACGTCTAGCCCTCCATGAATTCGGTCCAAGACGGTCGCCTGGCCCGCCTTACAGCGTTGCTGGCGTCGCGGTCAGCGCGGCACGGTGACTTTACGCTCGCGTCAGGCCGGCGCTCGAGTCTCTATATCGACGCCCGATTGACGACCATGCACCCCGAGGGGCTTTCGCTGATCGGACCCGCCGGACTCGCTGCCATTCGCTCGAGTGCCTGGGGACCGAATGTGACCGCCGTCGGTGGCCTGACGCTCGGGGCGGATCCGATCGCCTATGCGATCAGCTACGCGAGTGCGCTCGAGACCCCGACGCAACTGGTCCGCGCCTTTACGGTCCGCAAAGAAGCCAAGACACACGGAACGGGGAAGCTCATCGAGGGGCCGTTTGAGACCGGCGACCACGTCGCGATCGTGGAGGATGTGATTACCACCGGAGGCTCCGCACGCCGTGCCGTCGAGGCGGTTCGCGCTGCGGGCGGGATCGTGGTCGGCGTGCTCGCTCTGGTCGATCGCGAGGAAGGAGGACGGGAGGCACTCGAGGGCGAGGGGTTGAAGGTGGAGGTACTGGTGAGGGCACGGGACGTGGTAAAACGGCTGGCCACTACCTGATCCCTCGGCGCGGCCCCGAAAGTGGAGAGAACGGGGTCAATACGCCGACATAGCGCAGCACCAACTCGCTCCTGAACCGGGCGAGCATCCTCCCGCCGTCGTAGCTCTGGCGGAAGGCGGGGACCCCAAGACCGAGCAGCTGCGATAGGTGCCGGCTCAGGGCTTGAGGCGACGAGTATTCGAGCGCCGTCGCGGCGGCAGCGAAAGAAACGCCAGGATTCTCGAGCAACGCCGCCGCTTTGACCAGACGTGCCCACGACAGATAGGTCTTCGGAGAAGGTAGCCCGGCCCGCGCGAACCGACTGATCAGCGTTGATGGAGCGACCGCGAACAGGCAACCCAACTGCTGGACGCGGACCACCGATTCGTCCACTGCGAACAGCGTCGTAAAGAAGCGGCGACACTCTGCGCGCGCCTCTCGCAGATCTTCGCCGACCTGAGAGATCGCGGTCGTCACGATGTCCCCGGCCGTGGACCGCTCGGCAAGGGCCTCACGCAGCGTGCGCCATCCGTCGGCGCAGCGCGTATCGACGACAATGCGGAAACCGCTGCGACCGAGCAGCAAGATGGCCGCCGGCGCCGCATTGGTTGGTTCGCCCAACAATGCCAGTGCAGTCACACGTGGGAAATCGCGAACAAGACTGGTCAGTCGACCCTCGGTGCGAAGGCTGTCCCGCGACTGACAACAGGCGACCGAGATGACCACCGCCCGCGCGTGGTGGCCACGTACGTCGGCCATGACTTCGTCGATCGAGTCCCTGATGTGCCAGCTCGTACGCACCGATCCCAACCGCGTCCACACAGCGTCGTTCCCGCGCGGTCAGCATCGTGGAGACGAGCATGCGGGAGCGCATGGCGAGTACCATGCGCGAGCAGAGTCAGAGGGGCGTCAGTGAGGGGCTGGACGGTCGAACGTCTAGCCCTTTGTCCTCACTATCTTCGCTCGCCACTCGGCCGGCTGATGCATGTATTGCGTCCTGCCGTCGATCGTCGCGTCGATGTCGAAAACCGTGGCCGTGTGGCTCGAGAGGAGCACGCCGGTCGCCTGCTCGTAGTACTGCTCGACGGTGCCGGTGCCGGTCGCATGAATCGTCACGAGGTCGGAGTGGCGCCGCGCCTCGCCATCCCACGATTCGTTCTTGCTATAGCTCACCATGACCGACGGCGCACCAGTCGCTGGGTCGGGGGTCACGGCTCCTACGGAAGCGACGCGAACTGTCCGGGTAGTGAGCGGAATGCCGCCCAGACACGACGCGCGTGTCAGCGTGTCCGTCCACTGCGTGCCAGGCGCAAACGATCGGGGCCGCTCGGTCGCGAGTGTCTCGTCCGCTTCGACGGGCCCCGGCGGCGGGCACTTCGGCACCGCGGCGGAGTCGCCCGGGCGGTGAACGGCCCCGGTGAGCGTATCGATCCCTGCTTCGAAGAACGCGACCTTGGCGTCGGCCGCGCCTGAGTCCGCGCCACCTCGGGCCGTCGACGGCGCAGCCACTGCGGGCGATCCCGCACTGGATGGCCCAGGGGCCCGGTTGAATCGCCCCGCAGTGGTCGCGGCAGCTTGGACGCGCGCGCTGACTGCCACGCTATACCGGACCTGGCCGGCAACTCGGAACAGTGGGCCGTCCCAGCTCGCCTCATAGGTGACGGTCGAATGGGTCGCGACGGTGTCCGGACGAGCGGATGTGTCGCGCGGCGAGGAGACGACGCCGACACTCTGGACGTCGTACACGAAGTGCCCGGGCGTGTATCGGGGCGGGAGACGCGACGCGGACGCCGGTGCAGCCCGCGGCGCAAGTGCTGTCGGAGCCGGACCACCGGCTGGTCGCGGCGTGCACGCGACTACAGCCGCGGCAGTGGCTGCGGCTGTAGCGAGCGTGAAGCGAAGAGAAGTACGACGATACAACGCACCCTCGAATTCCGGCCGCCGGTCTATAAGCCGGGTTCTGTCGGACACAAGATGCGCATAGCGATCTCGCATCCGGACGGTCATTTCTCTCGGGATGCGGTCGCCCGCACCCTCTAGCAGCCTACCCGCGGCGTCTTGTTCGGGGCGGGCCACCCCTCGCCGCATACTTGGCCTTGCTCCGACTGTGGTTTACCCTGCCACCCGCGTTGCCGCGGGTGCGGTGGCGCTCTTACCCCACCTTTTCACCCTTACCTGATCCCTCGATTGCTCGAGGGCCATCGGCGGTGTGTTTTCTGTGGCACTTTCAGTCACGCGAGTCATGTTTCCACGGCCCCTCGTGCCCAGGCGTTACCTGGCAGTCTGCCCTGTGGAGCCCGGACTTTCCTCGATCCGTCGACCTAACCTTTCGGCTTGGCCTCCGTGTCGCGACCGTCCGACCGGCGGCGCTTGTGGGGAAATATAACGGCAGACGCGGGACGTTCGACGATCGACGACAAACCTCGAGGCCAGCTGGACGCCGCTCGGCTAGCCCCGAGGTTTGTCTTCCAAACGTCGAACGTCGAACGTCTAGCGTCTGGCCTTCAATCCACTAGCCGCAGCGGCATCACCAGGCACAGATACTTCGCCGGATCAGACCATCCTTCGGGCTCGATCGTCGCCGCGCGCTCGGGAGCCTTGAAAGTCATCTTCACTTCGTCGGTCGGCATGTAGCGGAGGATCTCGAGCAGGTACGCCGCATTGAAGCCAATGTCGAGGGGATCGCCGGTGTATCGGATCGGCAGTTCGTCCTGCGCTTCGCCGAGGTCTGGAGTCTGCACGCTGAACTTGACCGACCCGGCGTTGAGTGACATCCGGATGCGATGGGTCTGGTCGGACGCGACGATCACCATTCGGCGCAGCGCACCGGTCAAGCGCGGCCTTGTCGACCGATAGCGATTCGGTCATTGTCCCGGGGAATCACCTGCTCGTAGTTCGGGTACGGGCCCTCGATCAGGCGCGTGAACACGGACGTGACCGGCGAGCGAAAGCCGAGGTGATTGTCGCCACGTGCGATCTCCAGATCCTCCTCGGCTGGGTACAGACGCCGCACCTGCTCCAGAGCTTTGGGTGGCACAATGAGATCGCTAGACGCGGCAGCGCCGGCGGCAAGTGGCTGATCCATTTTGGCCAGCCGGTGCCCATTGGTCGCGACCATGCGCATGTGATCGGGGCGCAGCTCCCACATGACGCCGTTGAGAATCGGACGACTCTCTTCGGTCGACACCGCGAACGGCGTGTGCGGATCAGCTTCTGCAAGTCCCCCGACTTGATGCGCCATCCATCGGTGAAACGGACGGTCGGGAAGCTTGGGAACTCGTCGCGCGGGATGTCCTAGCAGCTTGAAACTTGCGACCGCCCACACTCGATGGTGATGCGCTGTTCGCCAGCTGCTGCGATCTTGACCGGAGCTGGCAACAATTCGCGCGCGATCTCGGTCAGCTTCTTCGCCGGGATGGTGACCGCTCCAGCGATCTCGACATCGGCGCTCACCTCGGTGCTGACCGCGATGTCCAGGTCCGTCCCTGAAAACCGGATACCTCGGTCTGTTGTCTCGATGAGAATGTTCGCGAGCACAGGAAGCGTCGTCTTGCTGGGGATGCTAGCTGCCGACGGCTGCCAGTCCCTCCTGCAGTTTCTCACGCGTAGATCGTAAGGCGCATTCCTACCCCAGCGGCGGATACTGATTGGCAGCCCATTCGCCGGCGTATCACACCGGAGGAGCTCTGAATTCGCACGTGTCGTCCTGTGGCACGAAGGCGATCGGCACGCATGTTCAGCGCAGAGTGTGGCGCGGCCGTTCGCACTGGTACTCGGACGATGTGGACACTTCGCCGGGCTCGGGGCCAGGCGCGTACCGAGTCTCACAATCCAACGTTCCAGCTAGTCCTGGGCATCACTTGCTACTACTTTTTACTTACAGATCTAGATAGTAGTAGTCGTAGTAGAGGCTGTGGATACGTGTGCAAAGTCGCGGTAACGTTATGAGTACTGCAGGCGTTTTGCCTAGTCTGCTCGTGTCGAATAACTGTGGGAAACAGCCAGGTCTTTCCACATCATGAGGCGTTGTCGGGAGGACTGGGTATCGAGTAGTCCAGGCACCTGTGGACATACAAATGTTTATCTGCGTAGTTTCCCCAGTGTGGAGCGCAAGTTTTCCACACGCCGGGCAAATTGCGTGTCGGCGGCCGATCTCTGTCGCTACGCGGTCGAGGCTGTGGATGACGGTGGAGTGGTCACGGCCGCCGAAAGCATTTCCGATTTCGACGAGCTGCACGGACAGCAGCTCGCGACAGAGAAACATGGCGACTTGGCGCGGCGTCGTGAGCGCCTTCGTGCGGGTCTTGGATTTGAGCCCATCGGCAGTCACACCCCATTCCCTGGCGGCGGCGTCCTGAATTGCTTAGACAGTCAGGCCGACGCTCCGTTCTCCGTCGCCGCCGCTGGAGCCGCGCATCGTCGCCCGCGGCGCGCAGCTTGTCTCGCAGCGCCTCGGCTCGCCACCTGGACGGTGATTGCGCGATGGCCGAGCGAGGCATAGGCCAGCAGCTTGATGATGGACCCTTCGAGCTCGCGAATGCTCGACCGGACGTGCTCGGCGATGAACCGGATGACATCCTCGGGAATCGTGTGCTCGAGGTGATCCAGTTGCGCCTTGTGCTGCAGAATCGCGATGCGGTGTTCCAGGTCGGGCGCCTCGATGTCGGCGACCATACCCCACTCGAAGCGACTGACGAGACGCGCTTCCAGTCCCGGGATCTCACGATGGCGGGCGGTCGCTGGTCAGGATGATCTGGCGGCCGGCCTCGTACAGCGCATTGAACGTGTGGAAGAACTCGTCCTGGGTTGCTTCCTTGCCCTTGAGGAACTGGACGTCGTCGATGAGCAGCATGTCGGTCTCGCGGTAGCGCCGACGGAAGTCGCTCGTGGTTCGCGCCCTGAATGGACGTCGACGAGCTCATTGGTGAACTGCTCCGTGCCCACGTAGGTGATACGGGTATCGGGTTGTGACTCAACACGTCATGGGCGACTGCTTGCATGAGGTGGGTCTTGCCGAGTCCCGTGTCGCCGTAGAGGAAGAGCGGATTGTAGTCTTGCCGGGCGTCTGGGCGACGGCCTGCGCCGCGGCGGCCGCAAGCTCGTTCGATTTCCCGATGACGAAATGCTCGAACGTGTATCGCTCACTGAGCGGCGCGACGTTCGCCCCATTCTGATCGCAGGCCGCTGTCTGCTGGCGGGTGGCGCGACGAACAGATCCATCTGCGGTCGTGTCTTGCGCTCTTCGTGGACCTTGAAGACGACGGTGACGGGTCGGCCGAGGCGATCGGGCGCGTACGCCGACAGCAGCTGCGAATGCTTGGAGTCGTTCCAATCCGCGGCGAACTGATCGGGCGCGCCGACGACGATCGTGTTTCCGTCGAAACGCAGCGCCTCGGTAGGCTCGAGCCAGGTGCGAAACGTTTGTTCCGTGAGGTCTTGCCGCGCGTGATCGAGCAGGCGCGACCAGGCCTCGGCAGGTGTGAGAGAAGAAGTGGGATAGGCTAGGTCGGACATCGAAATTCGTAAGGGGCGGCGAAGATGGACCGCCCTGTGGGAAAGTCAATCGCTTGTGGGAGAGGTCCACGCTCAACTTGATCCATGTCTCATGGCCACATAGCTTTCGAGCCTCTACAACACAAAACGCCACGGAACGTGCTGATCAGCGGCCCGGTGCCCGCAAGGTAACATTGCCGAGCCGAGAACAATGCCCTGCTATCAGCCGTTGATACTTGGAGCAGTGAATTATGGGGAAACCCACCTATCGCCCACGCAATAAGCGCCGAATCAAGACCCATGGCTTCCGAACGCGGATGGCCACGCGGTGGGGGCGAGAAGTCCTGAGCCGACGGCGCAAGAAGGGACGGAAGCGGCTCACTGTGCAGCTCCCGAGCAAGTATTCGGGCTCGTAATCGGCTTACGCGAGCGGACCGGCTCACTCGGTCAGCAGACCTTCAAAGCGTGCGCCTCACGGGCACTCGAATTCGCGTGGAGGATTTCGATGTGCGCGCGGCGGTAACAGACCGAAGGCTGGCCCGCGTCGGACTGATTGTGCCTCGATACAAGCACACGGCTGTCGATCGGAATCGGCTCAAACGCCGCCTTCGCGAACTGGTGCGTCTGCGCGTGCTACCGCTTTGGCGGCAGCACGTTGGGAATGTTCGTGCGGCCGATGTCGTCGTGCGCGCACTCCCCGCGGCGTACCGCATGTCCATGGCTGAGTTGACGGCGCGCATTGATCGCGTGGCGGCAGCCGTCGGCCAGCGGGTCGCCGCCCGGTCCGGCGAGTGACGACGGTGCCAGCGCCGGAGGCCCCGCCCGTTCCGTCGCCGGATTCTCGCAGGGGGTTGGCGCACATCGCCGGCCGCCCGCTGATCTGGCTGGTCAGGCTGTACCAGGTCGGCCTATCTCCTTTGTTGCCTGCGTCGTGTCGTTATTATCCATCTTGTTCGGCGTACGCTTTGGAAGCGCTCCAGCGGTATGGAGCGTGGCGCGGGAGCTGGCTCGCCATCCGGCGGATCGCGCGATGTCACCCCTTCCATGCCGGTGGCTACGATCCCGTCCCCTGATAGCTCCAAGGACATCATGACTCCCGAACGACGCATAATCCTCGCGATTGTGCTTGTTGCGGCGTTCATGTTTGTCTACGAATGGATATTCCCGCCGCCGAAGCCGCAGCCTCGGTCTCGTGCGACTGATTCAGTCGCCACTGCGGCTCAGGGGGCGGCGCCGACCGGCGCGGCGACCGCACCGCCGCTCGCCGCTCCGACCGCGCCCGCTGCAGTGAGCGGGGCCCCGGCCGTCGCTGCGGCGCAGTCGAGCGCCGCCGGTTCTGCCGTCCCGGGGGCCAAGCCTGAAACGCTCACCGTGACGACGCCGACCGCGACAGTGGCGTTTACGACGCTCGGCGCGGCGCCGATCACGGTCGCGATGCGTGACTATCGCGCGACCGTCCGCAGTGTCTCCGAAGAAGCCAAGAGCCCGTTGGTCCGGCTTGGTGAGCCCGGCGAAACGCTGTTGAGCTATGCGATCATCACGCCGCGCGATACCATCGCGCTCGACCACGTTCCGTTCCGAGGAACGGCGACGTCTGGCGCGGGCGGACTGCCCGTCATGGAGTTCCAGGCCGACGTACCGCGGCCAGCGGGCGCCACGGCACACGTCAGCATTGTTTACGGATTCAACGGTGACGGCTATCTGAGCCGCGTCACGGGGACAGTCACCGGGTTGGCCGGTCAATCGCCTGGCTACTTACTGATCGCCTTGCCAACTGGCTTCCCCTCGTTCGAGGCGGACACGGCGGACGACATCCGTCAGCTGGCGTACTCGTACAAGCCGCTGCGCGAAGACGCGTCCAGTGTCGCGTTCTCTCGGCTGCAACCAGACAAGCCCGAGTTGATCCCGGGACCGCTCGCGTGGGTGGCCGCCAAAGACAAGTACTTCCTCGTGGGACTCCTGACGCCGGACACGACGCGCGCGCACCAGTTTGCGGAGCTGCACCTGATCGGCGCTCCCAAAGTCGGCGGAGTCGAGGCGCGGGCAGCAGCGGCCGTGCTTCTACCCCTGTCGTCCACGGCCTCCGGCACTGCCGGGTCGCCGCCGCCTGGCGGCGCCAGTTTCGCCTTCGAGATGTACGCGGGCCCCCAGGACTACCGCAGGTTGCGCGCGCTTGGACGTGGCTTCGAGAATCTCAATCCATACGGAGGATTCTTCCACGTCCTCTTCCAGCCGTTCGTGACGCTCGTCGTGATCGTGATTCTCGGGATGCGCGACCTGTTGCACGTCAACTACGGCTGGATCCTCATCATCCTCGGCGTCGCGACGCGGATCGTGCTCTGGCCGCTCAACCAGCGGGCCATCCGGACGAGTCTCAAGATGCAGGCGGTGCAGCCCGAGATTCAGGCAGTGCAGTCGAAGTACAAGAACGACCAGCCTCGCATGCAGCAGGAGCTGATGCGAGTCTACAAAGAACACGGGATGAGCCCCTGGAGCCCGATCGCCGGGTGTCTACCGATGCTGCTGCCGTGGCCGATCTTCGCCGCACTGTATTTCGTGTTCCGGACTACGATCGAGTTTCGCGGCGTGCCTTTCCTCTGGATGCATGACATCTCGGTCAAGGATCCCTACTATATCATGCCCGTCCTCATGGGCCTGACGTCTTTCCTCGTGTCGTGGATCGGCATGCGCAATGTGCCGCCGAATCCGCAGACGAAGATGATGTCATACATGTTCCCCGCCATGATGACGTTCTTCTTCTGGAAGATCGCCGCGGGATTGAACCTCTACTATTTCGTCCAGAACCTCGCGACCGTCCCGCAACAGTGGTACCTGTCGAACGAGCGAGCCAAGGCGGGGGGCCCTGGAGCCGCCGGCGCGCCGGCGACATCCGGAGTGACTGGCCCGAAGAAGACCCCACCGAAGCTCGCCCCGAGAAGTCAGGGGATGAAGGAGCAAAGAAGCTAAAGAGCGGGTCTGGGGTTTGGAGCGACAAAAACACGAAGGCCAGTGACAGCGAAAGCGTCACTGGCCTTCGAAGTAAGTTGCAGTCACCCCAGACCCCAAACCCCAGACCCGCAGTTTCGTGCTTCTCCCCGACACCATCGTCGCGATCTCCACTCCACCGGGCCGCGGTGCGATTGCGATCGTGCGCTTGAGCGGCCCGGAGGCGCGAGCGATCGCAGGCGCGGTCGTGCGTCCCTGGCCTCTGGAGCCGGGTCGGGCGCGACGCTGTATGGCGGTCGATGCCGCGGGCGTCCTGTTGGACCGGCCCGTTGTGACGACGTACGTGGCGCCGCGCTCCTATACCGGCGAAGATGTCGTCGAGCTGGCAACCCACGGCGGAGTCATGGTACCGACCTCCATCGTCTCGGCACTGGTCGCGGCGGGTGCGCGACCCGCCTTGCCAGGGGAGTTCACTCGTCGTGCGCTGCTCAACGGCAAGATCGATCTGGCGCAGGCCGAAGCAGTTGGGGATCTCATTGATGCCCGCAGCGCATCGATGCAGCGTGCGGCAATGGCGCAACTGGATGGCGGCCTCTCACGTCGGGTCCGGGCGCTTCGGGATGCGGTGCTCGAGGTTGAAGCCCTCGTGGCGTACGACATTGACTTCCCCGAGGAGGACGATGGGCCCATCTCCGCTGAACGCATCCTGGTCGCTGCGAGTCAAGCGGCGGACCAAGTCGCGGAATTGCTCGCGACGTCTCCGACCGGAGAGTTGATACGACACGGTGCGGTCGTCGTCATCGCTGGGCGGCCGAACGTCGGCAAGTCCTCCCTCTTCAACGCCTTGCTTGGACGGGCGCGGTCGATCGTGAGCGACGTGCCGGGCACGACTCGCGACGCTGTGGAGGCGCTCGTCGAGCCATCGGACGCCCCGTTCCCACTCCGCCTGGTCGACACGGCTGGCCTGCGCGACACCATTGACGCGGTGGAGCAACTCGGCATTGAAGTCAGTCGACGATCGCTCGCCGAGGCGCACGTGGTGCTGGCATGTGGGGAGACGGTCGCGAGCATCCTCGACACCGTCGCACGAGTGCGCCCGCATTCAGCGGCGCCCGTTGTCGCCGTGCGAACAAAATGCGATCAACGAAACGCTGTGCTCCATGCGGCCGAACACCGAGGGGCGCACGCCGACAAGGCTGCCGAGTCGGCAGTCCCAGTCGACGGCTCGGTGCGTGACTCCGATGGCCGGACCCACCCAGCCTCCTCGGACGGCCGCGCGGATGAGGAGCACACGCTCGACGATCGCGCTCTCATCGACGCGGCGCGTGGAGGGGATCTCTGCGTGATCGAAACCAGCGCGGAGACTGGGCGAGGGCTGCACGCCGTGATGGCAGCCGCCGTGAGTGCGGTGGTGGCGCAACACGTCACGCCGGCCTCCGACGCGCCGATCATCACGCGGGCGCGGCAACGGCGCGCGCTCGAGCGTGCGGTCGCGGAGCTGACGGCCTTTCGAGAGGCGTGGAGTGTTCGCTCGCTCCCCGCAGTTGTGGCCGCGGTCCACGTCCGCGCAGCGGCGACCGCGCTGGAGGACATCATTGGCGCCATTGACGTCGACGACGTGCTGGCACGCGTCTTTGGCGAGTTCTGCGTCGGCAAATAGCTCGGGCGCTCCCGTTCGAGAGAGGAGAACCAGGGAAAGTAGAAAGTAGACGAAGCGCATCGTGGCGCCGTCCGTTCTCCGTGCCGACCCGCAGCCTTCCCGACTACATCACAAATTTGAAAGCAGAACTGCAAGCGAAAGCTCAACATGGAGCCTTCGCCTTCGTCTGCCTTCTTTTTTCTTCGTTCTCTCCGCCGACACGGCACGTCGAGCGCATTGTCTACTTTCTACTTTCTGATTGTCTACTTTCTCGGCCGCGAAGCGGCCGTGTGGAGAACATCCGATCTTCCACATTGTCGGCGACGTGACGCATCAATGCGAGCGTGCGCACAAAAAAAGTTTTTTTCCCTCTACCCGATTTTCCGGGAACAATTATCTTCCCGCCCCAATAGATCCGCGCCGTCACCCGCGCCTTGGGCGTTGATGCTCATCAATCTTCTTCCAGACTTTCTCTCAGTACTCAACAGCACGGATCGGATCGCTGCCTACCTTCGCTACTTCGACGCTCACCGCTCACTCCTCGACGCCTACTGGCGCAACTACGCGCTCGACCCCGACGGTCCACACTTCCTCGATGTCGTGCGCGCGACTGCGTTGGCGGACCGACCGGATCTTGCGGGGATGCTCGAGCGAAGCGATGTGGTGGCGCTCGCGCGGGCGACTGAGTCGCAATGCGCCGAGCTACTCGAAGCGGATGTGCCGGTCGACGTTGTACTCATGGTCGGTGTCGGTGCCGCGAACGCTGGCGAATTGGTCGTCGATGGGCGCGGCATCGCCTTCGTGTGCCTCGAGCACTTCACCGGGGTAGCGAATCCGGAGACGCAGGGACTCGGGCTCGATCCCGAGCTCATTCCCTTATGGCTGGCTCACGAATTTGCTCACGCGATTCGGTATACGTCGCCGGCGTCACGGAGCGAGATGTCGAGACTCGTAGCCCAATCCGCCGGCTATTACTCGTATTGGGACACGGGACGACAGGCTCCGCTGCGTGAGCTGATGCTCAACGAGGGGCTCGCAGTGCAGACGTCGCGGGCGATCAGTCCCGGACACGCCGCTTGGGAGTATTTCGGGTACGGACGTCGGCAGTATGCACGTATCCGCGAGCTCGAGCCGCTGTTGCAGCGAGTGACGGCCGGCGATCTGGACCGGACGGGACTCGGGTTGCGCCTCAGGTATCTCTCCGGCGGCGTCAGCGATCAAGCGCGCACGGTCGAGCGTCATGTGCTCCCGGAGCGCAGCGGCTATTTCCTGGGCGCGCGAATGGTCGAATCGGCGATCGCGGCCCACGGCCTCGCGTGGTCCGTCCGCGCGAGCGCAGCAGAGCTCACGGGCGCCGCCGACGCAGCAGCCGCCAGCGCCTAGCGGCGCTGGAAGGTAGACCCACAGAAAGTAGGAAGTGGACTAAGGGCCGATTACGAAGGTCTACTTTCTACTTTCGGCAGGTCTACTCTCTCGCGACCAGCAGGTCGCGTGGCATGGAACTTCCCCCTCTTCCCCGGCAGCTGATGAGGGCAGAAGAGGCAGGATGATGACGACGCTGCAACGCATTGAGCTGCAGTGTCCGGTGTGCGACACGCGGTTCGTCTCGCAATCTGTAGTCGCGACGAACGCCTTCGGCGGGAAGCGTACAGATTTCCACGAACGTGCAGCCGGAACGCAGCCACTACCGTACCTCGTTCACATGTGCAACCGCTGCGGGTACTCCGGCGCCGAACGAGACTTCAGCGAGGGCATCGAGCCCAGCGCAGTGCTGAAGGAGCACGTCTGGAGCGAGCTGGCGCCGACGGTGGCGTGTACGACAGTGCAACCGTCCGGTTCGCCACACGGAGGTGAGCCGCTTCAGGTCGCGGGATCGGCGAAGTACGAAGCCGCCGCAAAGGTCGCCGAGTGGCAATCGATGGAACCTCGCTACATTGCGGATTTCTACTTGCGGGCGGCATGGTGCTGCGTGGACGAAGGCGACAGCGAAGCCGAGCGCTTTTTCCGTCGGAAAGCCGCGTGGATGTTCGAGCGGGCGTTGTCGTCCTTTGACGGGGTCGCCCGGGACGAGCGGTGTGTCATCACCTACTTGATCGGTGAGCTCTGGCGCCGCATTGGCGACGCGACCGCGGCTGGCCGGTGGTTCGCTCGGGTCCCGGAGGAAGTCGTCGACGGCCGGACTCAGCAATGGGTCATTGAGGCCGCCCGCCAGCAAGGGCACAATCCGCGCGAGTGGTTTGCGTAGGGCTCGACGTTCGACGTTGGACGTTCGACGACAAACCTCGAGGCTAGCTGGACACAGGGTGCCTGGCCTTGAGGTTTGTCAGTCGAACGTCCCGACTCCCAGCCTGCCCTAACGGCCAACTCCGCGGTTCTGTACTATTTTCGCCCCATGAAAGAATACCAGGCCGTGATGCTGCGTCTCACGCATCATATGCAGGATGACGAGGATGCGCTCACGGACTTGTTGAACGAGCGGATCCGTGGTGGGTGGGAGCCAACGCTGATCGCGCAGAGCGCGCCGGGCCCCGGTGTTGCCACTGGTGGCGAACGCCTCACGGTCATCTTCCAGCGCGTGACGACCGTAGACAACGGCCGCTGAGTCGCGGTCGACCAATACCGCGCGCACCGACGTGTGGAAGGCAGTGGCCCTCTGACTGCCCCGCGGTGCAATGGGAGAACGGACACAACCGAAGGCCCGATAAAGCGCAACCGCGCCTGCGATCGTCGTTGTGTCGCCGGCGCCTTCGCACAGGAGAAAGTAGACGTACAGAAAGTGGAACGTAGACAAAGGCTCTGCCGGGGCGCGTGAGTTGCTGCGCTCGCTGGGCTTATGGGTGCCCACCCATTGCCGAGTCTGGCTGTGGCCTTTGTCTCACGTCGAGCCTGCACCGCTCCTTTATATGAAGTGAGTGCGCAGCGCGAGTCGGCACTTGCGCTCCGACGCTCCCGTTGCAGATTCACATTTGCGCCTGAGTCGGATACGAGGACTGAGCGCAGTCGCTCACCGACGTTTCGCGACTCTACCCTGGTGCGAGGCCCAAGCAGCGCCTGCCCAGCGGACCGGCGTGTGACGAACGCCACCCGGTCGCTCTATGCATTGCACGGAACGCGCGGACAACCGCCGGCCCATCTTCGTCGTCCACCCCAGTCACAACCGGACGCGTAGCCGGACTCGGACCACGAGCGTGCAGGTCGGGCGTGCCGGCCATACTCCAAACGGTGGCTCCAACAACGACGTAATCTCTCCGGCCGACAGGGGTCAGACGGCGGCCCCGTCGTCAAGTCGCGGTGAGAGCGTGCTGCCCCGCTCGCGAACACGGACGGTGACGCCGTGATCTGACACATGCGGCAGAGCGAGAGCTCGCATCGACCCTGTACAGTCGGACCAGTTTGTCTTCTGTACTCTCAACGAATAGGAGTCGACATGAAGCGATTCGCTGTGTTGAGTACGGCGGCGCTGCTGGCGATGGCGAGCATGTGCATCGTGCCGTCGCGCGTGGGTGCCCAAGCGCTTTCGATGCAGATGAGCAACGGCTGGAGCTTCAGTTTCTCTGGGAATGTGAACGCCTTTCTCGTGTACCAGCTCTCGAACATCGGTGACTCGGGCAAGACGATCAACGGAGGACTTACGCCCATCGAGGGAACCAATCCGCGAATCCGAACCGGTCTCCTGCCTGCCTTTGCGACCTTCGATGCGAAGGGCAAAGAGGGAGGGGTCAATCTAGATGTGCACTTCGGCTTTGCCCCAGAGATCCAAAACGGAGGCGGAGCGCTCGGCAACATCCACGACAACTTCGGCAACGGCACACAGGCTGGCGCTCAGATCGACATGCGGCAGGTCTACCTCACGGCAGGCGGGACGTGGGGGCAGATCCTCGCCGGCCGCGAGATCGGCCTGTTCGATCGCCAAAACATTCTGCAGGACATGACGCTGTTCGGCACCGGCGCATTGGGCGGCAACATGGGAAATGGCGGAACGACGCTCGGCCGCATTGGCTACGGGTACGTGTACCCGAACTTCGTTCCGCAGATCACGTACAGCACGCCCGCGACGAACTCCGTCGTGTGGTTTTTCGGTCTCTTCGACCCGAGCGCCGTCGGCGGCACCGGCGCCGGGACATCCCCTTTCATCTATAACAGGACGCCGCGCTTGGAGTCGGAGCTCACCTGGACCAACAACTTGAGCGGTACGCCGCCACCTGCTGGTGCGACGGCGGACCAGCTGATGCTCTGGCTGGGAGGCTTGTGGCAGGAGGCGTATGACTCCGCGACCGGGGGGCGTTCGGTGACTTCGGTTGGCGGGGACGGCGGGGTCAAGCTCACGATCTCCGGCGTCTCCATTGTGGGCGCGGGATACTATGGCAAAGGGATCGGGTCGACGTTGCTCCTCACGACGGCGCTCGCGACCGACGGTGGCGGCAGTCCGCGCACTTCGTATGGCGGCTATGTGCAAGTCGTGGCCAAGATCGGTCCCTACTGGAGCATCGGTGGGAGCTTCGGTGGTGGCTGGTTGGACCAGACGAACGCCGATAAGAGCGACCCGGTGAATGGCCCGCTCCTGCTCAAGTACAACGTCGATGGCGCAGCGATCCTGACGTATCAATGGACGAAGTCGCTGCGCTGGGTCGGTGAATATGACTGGACGCAGTCGAAGAACCAGGGCGGCACACTGACCCCCGCCGAGTCGATCACAGCCAATCAGCTGGCAAGTGGGTTTATGTTGTTCTTTTAGGGGCGGGATTCGAGAGAGGTGCAAGGTGCGCAAGGCGCAGCTCGACCCCAGGTTCCTGGGCGACGCCGTGACAGTCGGGCGGTTCACCCCGCCGACGTCAG
>CAWDVJ010000014.1:0-440701 GCA_963805725.1 uncultured Gemmatimonadales bacterium | reverse complement strand
CTCCGGCGTATTTGCGGGATTACCAGGAGGTGATGAGGCGGTCTTCGGTGACGACGGCGGTGACGAGGCCGGCGGGGGTGACGTCGAAGGCGTAGTTCAGCGCGCGGGTTCCCTCCGGGGCCACGGGGACGCCCTGCACGTGGGTAACCTCCGCGCCGGCGCGCTGCTCCACGGGGATCTGGCCGCCGTCGGGGGTGGCCGGGTCGATCGTCGACTCGGGCACGGCGACCAGGAACGGGATCCGGGCGTGCCGGGCGGCCAGCGCGAGGCTGTAGGTGCCGATCTTGTTGGCCACGTCGCCGTTGGCCGCGATCCGGTCGGCCCCGACCACGATCGCGTCGATCAGCCCCCGGCTGATCAGGTACGGCCCGGCGGAGTCCGGGATCAGGTAGTGCTCGATGCCGAGCTGACCGAGCTCCCAGCAGGTCAGCCGGGCTCCCTGCAGCAGCGGCCGGGTCTCGTCCACGATGACGTGCCGGACGGCCCGGTCGTTGTTCAGCGCCCTGATCACGCCGAGCGCGGTGCCCCAGCCCAGGCAGGCGAGGCTGCCGGTGTTGCAGTGCGTCCCGATCCGCAGCGGTTGCGGGCCGCACGCCTGGAGCAGGTAGCGGGCCCCGCGCTCGCTCATCCGGTGGGTCGCGGTAACGGTCGCGGCCACCGTGGCCAGCGCCGCCGCCTCCACCGCGGCCGCCCCGGCCGGGATCACGGCCGCGGTCGCCTCGGCCTCCCGGCGCAGGTTCACGGCCGTCGGGCGGGCGTCCCCCATGCGCTTGACCGCCGCGGCGAGCTGGGCTTCGTCCCAGCCGTGCTCGGCGGCCTGCCGGACGGCCAGGGCCACCCCGAGCGCTCCCGCGGCGCCGAGCACCGGCGCGCCGCGGATGGCCAGCCGCGTGATCGCGTCCACCAGCTCGTCGACCGTGGTGAGATGAAGCAGGCGGACCTCGTGCGGGGAGCGCGGTCTGGTCGATGGCGACGATGTGCCCGTCCCGCCAGCCGAGGACCTCCAGCGCTCCGCCGGGGCGAGCGGAACCGGATTGCATACGAGTGAAGCTACCCGAGGGAGGAAGGCGCGATGCTGCTGGGCCAGCTGCGCGCAGAGGTCACCGCGGTGTGCGGCCAGCTCACCGCGGCCGGCCTCATCCCCGGAACGTCCGGCAATGTCAGTGCGCGCCACGGCGACCTGGTTGCGGTAACGCCGAGCGGCCTGGATTACGCGGCGCTGACGGCCGGGCTGGTCGGGGTGCACCGGCTGGACGGCTCACCGGTGGAGGCCCCGCTGCAGCCGACCAGCGAGCTGCCACTGCACCTGAGCGTGTACGTGGCGACGGGCGCCGCCGCGATCGTGCACACCCACTCCCCCGCCGCGACTGTGGTCTCCACGCTGGTGGACCAGATACCGGCGGTGCACGACTACGTGGCGCTGTTCGGCGGCCCGGTCGCCGTCGCGCCGTACGCCACCTACGGCACGGACGAGCTGGCCGCGAACGTCGTGGCCGCGATGCGCGGGCGTACCGGCTGCCTGATGGCCAACCATGGCGCGGTCACGATCGGCCCCGACCTGGCCACGGCCTACAGCCGCGCCGTCTACCTGGAGTGGCTGTGCGACGTGGACCTGCGGGCGGCCTCGGCCGGCATGCTGCGCCGGCTGGCCCCCGCCGAGATCGACCGCGTGGTGGCGAAGGTCGCGAGCTACGGCCAGCGGCCCCCGCCTTGAGCGCCCGCGCCGTGGATCGCGCGGATCTGGGGGGCGGGTTTCCGCAGGATCGCGAGACGGCCATGGCCCCCGAACCGTCAAGGCCACGATCGCGGCGTAGCCCGGACTCCCTTCCAGGCTCCCGCCGTACGGGAGCTCTGGCTGACTTCACCGCGGGCTGAGCGCGTGGGCGGGGGCGGGGCGGGGAACGACCTTCGGCGCGGGCCGGCGGCGGCCCGGACCGGACGGAGACGCGGATGGCCCTGATGTTCCTGAACGGCGGCGGGATGCGTGGTGGTCCCGTTCACAGGCACATCGAGGGCGTCCCGCTGGTCGGCGAGCGCCGTACCGCGCCGCACTACCGGTTCGACTCCATCCGGGACGAGTACCCCGGCCTCTACCCGGCGGACCGAGCCGGCGCCGACGGCCAGCCGATCGCGGGCGAGCTGTACGACGTACCCATGGACCTGCTCCGTTCGCTGCTGGCCAGCGAGCCCCCAGAGCTGGACCTCTCGATCGTCGAGCTGGAGTCCCGGGAACTTTCGTTCGGCATGATTCTGCGCGATGAGGAGCAGCGGCGCGGCGGCCATACCGACATCACCAGCTACGGCGGCTGGCGTGCCTACCGGGCCACGCTCAGCGATCCGGCCGACGTATTACCCATTTCGACCTGCTGGTCCGGGCGCGGCGGATGGTGACGCCGGACGGTGAGAGGCCGGGCTGCGTCGCGGTCAGCGGCGGGACGATCGCGGCCGTCGAGCCGCCCGCGGCCGGGCTCACCGCGCGGAACGCCGCGCAGGTGGTCGAGCTGGGCGACGACGTGGTGCTGCTGCCGGGGCTCGTGGACACGCACGTGCACGTCAACGACCCGGGACGGGCCGACTGGGAGGGCTTCAGCACGGCCACCGCCGCCGCGGCCGCGGGCGGGGTCACCACCATCGTCGACATGCCGCTGAACAGCCTCCCGCCGACGGTGGACCCGGCCGCACTCGCCGTCAAGCGCGCCGCCGCCGCCGGGCGCTGCGACGTGGACGTGGCGTTCTGGGGCGGCGCCATCCCCGGTAACGGCGCGCAGTTCGGGCCGCTGCACGAGGACGGGGTGCTCGGCTTCAAGTGCTTCCTGCTGCCCTCCGGGGTCGACGAGTTCCCGCCGCTGAGCCCGGCTGAGCTCGAAGCCGACCTGGCCGTCGTGGCCGCGCTGCTCGGCTCGCAGATGATCGTGCACGCCGAGGACCCGCACGTGATCGAGCGCGCGCCGGAAGCCGCCGGGCGCGGGGTACGGGACGTTCCTGCGGTCCCGGCCGGGAGACGCGGAGACCCAGGCCATCGGGCTCGTGCTGGACCCTGCCCGCCGGACCGGGGCCCGGGTGCACATCCTGCACCTGTCCAGCGCGGGAGCGTTCGGGCTGATCCGCGCCGCGCGCGCGGAGGGAGTCCGGGTCACGGCCGAGACCTGCCCGCATTACCTGGTGTTCAGCGCGGAGGAGGTACCCGACGGCGCGACCCAGTTCAAGTGCTGCCCGCCGATCCGCGAGGCGGCGAACCGGGAACGGCTGTGGTCCGCGCTGGCGGACGGCACCATCGACTGCGTGGTGTCCGATCATTCGCCCTGCACACCGGACCTGAAACGGCTGGATACCGGGGACTTCGGCGCGGCGTGGGGCGGGATCGCGTTGTTGCAGCGGCACCGCCCGCGGTGCTGTTGCAGGCGCGGTCACGGGGCTTCGGCCTGGCTCGGGTGGCCCGGTGGATGGCGGAGCGCCCGGCCGCGATCGCCGGGCTGGAGCGGAAGGGCGCCATCGAGCCAGGCCGCGACGCGGACTTCTGGCCGACATCGCTCCCCGTGACGATCCGCGGATCGAGCGGGACCCGTGCGAGCAACGGGAGACCCAGCTCGCGCGCGAGGCGCTCGCCGCCCCCGGACCCGAAGATGGGCGATGGCTTGCCACAATGTTGGCACTCCAGATAGCTCATGTTCTCCACGATGCCCAACACGGGCACGTTGACGCGTTGGAACATGCGCACCCCACGGAGGGCATCGCCAACGGCCACCTCTTGAGGCGTCGTCACGATCACTGCGCCATGCACGAACGTGGACTGTACCAGGGAGAGCTGCGCGTCACCCGTGCCTGGCGGCATGTCGACGATCAGGTAATCGAGCTCACCCCACATCACGTCGGCCAGGAACTGGCCAATGATTTTCATCACGATTGGCCCGCGCCAGATCGCGGGCTGGTCCCTGTCGATCAGCAACCCGAGACTGATGACCTTGAGCCCGTGCGCTTCGAGGGGAACCATCTTCTTCCGCTTCTCATCCAGTTCCGGCGCATGATGTACGCCCAGCATGCGCGGAAGGTTCGGCCCATAGATGTCGGCATCCATGAGGCCGACCCGAGCGCCATTCGCCGCGAGAGCGACCGCCAGGTTAACGGCCACCGTCGACTTCCCGACCCCGCCTTTTCCGCTGGACACCGCGATGACGTGGCCCAGGTGCGGATATGCCACGGGGGTAGGCGCCGAGGGCCGCGGCGCGGCCGCCGGCTTTTGATCCATCACCGGCAGTGGCCGGCGGGGACCCGCGGGGGTGTCAGCCATTGGTCCTCACGTCTGGCCGTGCCCGAGGGCTTCGCTGCCCTCGGCCGACTCCGCTTTCACGTCACGGATCTCGGGGACTCGCAACTTCAGGTGCGCCGCGATGCCCTCCATGAGTGCCGCTACCGGCATCTCCGCAGTCGGGACATCCGCCGCGAAGGCGCAGAATAGCCAGTCCGCTCTGCGAATCGAACGACACCAGATCGATCGTCGGAGGATCACTCAATCGTAGCAGCGGTCGCAGCCGGGAGATCGTTACCCGGATGCGTTCCTCAACGGTGATACTCTTGCCGGGACTCATTGATTTCGAAAGGTAGGGGCGTGCACTCAGAGCGCCAACGCCCCGTCGTCGGGCGCGGACAACTGGTCCACCCGCTTGGCGCCAGCCGGTGCTGGCCCCACGAAGTCGCGGGCGGCGGCGATGACGGCCGTCTGCACCTCAGGCAGGGCGCCAGGGATCAGTGCACCCGCGGCCTTGGCGTGACCACCCCCGCCGAACTGTCGCGCGAACTTGTTCACATTGACGTCACCGGTGCTGCGGAAGGAGATCTTGACCTTCCCGTGGCCGAGGTCGCGGAAAAAGATGGCCAAGCGCGTTCCCGCAATCGACCGCGGGTGTTCGACGATGCCATTGAGGTCCTCAGACCTGAGGCCGTACCGTTCGACCACTCCAGCGGAGACCGATATCCAGGCGATCGCATATCGTGCATTGACCTCCAGGGTCTCGAGTGCCTCGCGGAGCAGTTGTAGCCGTCCCAGCGGCATCGACGCGTAGACACGGCGGTACATCTCCTCGGGGTCGATGCCGAGCGACAGCAGATACCCAGCGATCACATGGCACCGCGGCGAGGTATTGCTGAAGCGGAAACCGCCCGTGTCGCTCAGCAGCGCCGTGTAGAGCGCCGTTGCGGTCGAATGCGAAATCGGCCACCGCGCGGTGAACGCAATATCGAAGATCAATTCGCCCGTCGCGCACGCGGTCGTGTCCGACAAAATGATCGGTCCGGGCGGCTCATCGCCTGGCACGTGGTGGTCGATCACGAGCTTCGGCACCGTCATGCCACGAACCGTATCCGTCAACGTACCGAGCCGCCGCACGTCGCCGATGTCGACGACGGTCAGGATGTCCACTTTGTCGAGCGCCGCGGCCCCCCGTGCCGATGCATTGTCGATATCGCTGTCGAGCAGGAAGTCGAACGATGACGGCCAGGGGGTCGGGTTCACGATGCGCGGGTCTAGCCCGGCGTGTGTCAGGAGTCGCGCAAGCGCGGCTTCCGAACCGCAGCCGTCACCGTCCGCGTTGATGTGCGTCGACAGTGCGACCGAGCGACCGCTGGACAGCACATTGAGCAGCGAGTGAATCGGTCGGAGCCGCTGTGGCGGAACGGCCAGGAGGTCGGCGGTATTGGGCGAGAGTTGCGACATGAGTCAGGCGGAAATGCGAAGCGGCGCCCGCGGAAACCGCGGGCGCCGCCTCAATCTAACACCGCACTCTCAATCGGCCTGTAGGGACGACGACTGTACCGCCCGGCTTTTTAATCCGCGGCCACGGGTGCGGCGGCCGCCTGAGCGGATGCCGCGCGGGAGTGGGAGCGTCCGTAGCCGAAATAGACCAGCAATCCGATCGCCGTCCAGACCGCCAGCCGGACCCACGTTGCACTGGGCAGTGTGAACATGAGCCCCATGCAGAACAGAATGCCCAGGATCGGCACTAACGGCACCAACGGCGTCCGGAAAGGCCGCGCCAAATTCGGGCTCCTGACACGAAGAAGCCACACCCCGGCGCTCACAATCACAAACGCGAGCAACGTCCCGATGTTGACGAGTTCCGCAAGGATCTGCACCGGGAAGAATGCCGCCAGGGCGCAGCCGACGACACCGACGACAATCGTCACGACGTAGGGCGTGCCGAATTTCGGATGCACTCGCCCGAACGCCGGGGGAAGCAACCCGTCGCGGGACATGGAAAATGCCACGCGAGTCTGTCCCATGAGCATGACCAGGACCGTCGAAGCCAAGCCAACGATGACTCCAACGTCCGTCAACAGCCGGAGCCAAGTCAGCGAGGGCACCGCACCCAGGGCAACCACGACGGGCGCGGGCACGTTGAGCTGTGTGTACGAAACGAGGCCCGTCATGACGAGGGCCATGAGAATGTAGAGCACCGTACAGATCGCGAGCGACCCCAGCATCCCGATCGGCAGATCTCGTTGCGGGTTTCTCGCCTCCTGTGCCGCGGTCGACACCGCATCGAATCCGATGTAGGCAAAGAAGACGAGGCCGGCGCCGCGCGCGATGCCGCTCAGCCCGAACAAGCCGAAGGAGCCAGAGTTCGGTGGGATGAAGGGATGCCAGTTCGCCTGATTCACGAAAGCAAACCCACAGGCGATCACGAGCACCACTACCCCGACCTTGATGAACACGACGATGTTGTTGAAGCGCGCGGATTCCTTGATGCCGATGACAAGCAGCGCCGTCAGCGCGGCCACCAACACGACGGCGGGCAAGTTGATGATGCCGCCGGGGACGCGCTCGATGTGGCCCGCCGCCGCATTCCACATCACAGGCGCCTGCGTCCAGGCCGGCGAGACGGGCATGTACGCCTGGAGGAAGTTGACGAAATGTCCCGACCACCCGACGGCCACCGTCGAGGCGCCGAACATGTATTCCAGGACGAGGTTCCACCCCACGAGCCAGGCGACGAACTCACCGAGCGTCGCGTACGCATAGGTATATGCGCTGCCCGCGATCGGAATCATCGCGGCAAACTCCGCATAGCAGAGTCCCGCGAACAAGCAGCCCAGCCCGGCGAGTACGAACGACAGCGCAACGGCGGGTCCGGCGTTCGTCGCGGCCACCGTTCCGGTCAGGACGAAGATGCCCGCCCCAATGATCGCGCCGATTCCGAACGTGGTGAGATTCGTCGCCGTGAGTACGCGGCGGAGCCCGCCGGCGCCTTCGCTCGCGTTGGCTTCCGCCTGCAACGAGGCGATGCTCTTCGTGGTCCCTAATCCCACGTGAAGGCCTCCGATTGAGAGGAAATCAGAACTGATTGATGGACCAACGCGGGGTACGAATCGGCACAGCCGGCCGCCCGCGGCGGGCGCGGAGCACTCCTAGCGCCGGGCCGAATGTGCCCCGTGCGCGTCGCCGCTGTCAAGCGGAATAGTTCGGCGCTTCTCGCGTGATCGCGACGTCGTGCGGGTGCGACTCCCGCAGCCCGGCCGCTGTGATACGCACGAATCGGCTATCAGTCCGCAACGCGTCGATCGTCGCGGTACCGACGTAGCCCATCCCGCTGCGGAGCCCACCCACCATCTGGAACAACACGTCGGCGACCGGCCCCTTGTAGGGGACCCGTCCCTCGATCCCCTCGGGCACGAACTTCTTCGCCGACATTTCACCGTCCTGGAAGTACCGGTCGGCGCTGCCGTCCTGCATGGCAGACAGGCTGCCCATCCCACGGATCATCTTGAAACGCCGCCCCTCGAGCAGGAGCGACTCGCCGGGACTCTCCTCGGTACCAGCCAGCATCGACCCCATCATCACGCTCGACGCACCGGCGGCGAGCGCCTTGACGATGTCACCCGAATACTTGATGCCGCCATTGGCAATCACGGGGACCTCGCCCGCCCCCTCAACGGCATCCATGACCGCAGTCAGTTGGGGCACGCCGACGCCCGTCACGACACGCGTCGTGCAAATCGAGCCTGGGCCGACTCCCACCTTCACCGCATCGACCCCGCGTTCCACGAGTGCCGCCGCACCCTCGCGCGTGGCGACGTTGCCGGCGACCAATTGCACGTTCGGGAACAGCTCGCGCACTTCGCCGGTGGCCTTCAGCACGACTTCGCTGTGCCCGTGCGCGGTATCGACCACGAGGACATCCACGCCCGCCGAAATGAGCGCTCGGGCGCGTTCACGGTAGTCACCGGCCGCACCGATCGCGGCGGCCACGCGGAGCCGTCCATGCTGATCTTTGTTCGCGTTCGGATGCTGGCGCCGCTTGTGAATGTCCTTGACGGTGATCAGCCCGCGCAGCGTCCCGTCGGCGTCGACGACTGGCAGCTTCTCGATGCGGTGCTTGCCCAGGATACGCTCCGCTTCTTCGAGCGTCGTTCCTGCAGGTGCGGTGATGAGACCACTGCTCGTCATGGCCTCGCGGACCGCACGGTCGAGATTGCGCTCGAATTGCAGGTCGCGGTTCGTGAGTATGCCGATCAACCTGCCGTCACGATCTACGATGGGCACGCCCGAGATCTTGAAGCGGCCCATCAAGGCGACGGCTTCGCGCAACGTCGCGTCAGCCGAGAGCGTGATCGGGTTGAGAATCATGCCGCTTTCGGAGCGCTTGACCCGATCCACCTCCGCAGCCTGTCGGTCGATGGACATGTTCTTGTGCAGCACCCCGATCCCGCCCGCGCGGGCCATGGCGATCGCCATTGCGGACTCGGTCACCGTGTCCATCGCCGCCGCAACCAGCGGGACGCCCAAGCTGATGGCGCGCGTAAAGCGTGACGTCGTATCGACGTCACGAGGGTGCACCAGCGAATGTCTCGGGACGAGCAGGACGTCGTCGAACGTCAGCGCGAGCTCGACTCGCAGGGACGCTGCGCGCGCATCTGCGGCATCGACCGGCCGCGCGGATCGCGGTGGCGACGCCCCGCGCTTCCGCCCTGCGCCGTTCCCCCGCGTCGCGTCGCGTGACGCACTGCTGGGAGTCCGCGAGGCCGCGCCGGCGCGTGACCCGTTTTCCCGGCCCGCTGTGGTGCGGCCTCGATTGCCTTGTCGAGATCTGCTCGGCATGGTCAAACCTAACGCGCGGCCGAGAGACGAAGCAACGGCGCGCAGCCAGCGCCGACGTTATTCCTGAGGCGGAAGGGCTGGCGGCGAGGGCTGGGTTCCCCCGGAGGACGGAGGCGGAGAGCTGGGGGACGCCGGCTTCGTTGCGGCCTGCACGATGTCGCTCGCGACCGATTTGCCGGCTGCCGCTACACCGCTCAACACCCCAACCGCCTTGTTCAGGAACGTCATCGTCTCAGCCACGGCGGTGGCCGGCACACGACCCGCTCGGAGCGTGTCCTCGACCCCCTCTGCAAAGCGCTCGAACGCCGACGCCAGCGCTGGCCGCTGTGCGTACTTCGACTCCAGGAACTCGACGTAATCCAACACCTGATATGCACGCTCGTCCGACATCGTCTCGAGCGACCGGACGATCCGATCCCGCAGCAGTGGATTCATTGAGTCCCGCCCTGGCCGTGGCCACGTATGGGTTGCCTCTTCGACACCCGCGACCTCCTGTGCCGCGGCTCTTCGGTCGACCATTGAACGGCCTCGCCGCGAACGTCGACATGGAGGAACGGGCCGTGCCCTTTCGCACCGCGATACACGCCGGCGCCCCCGACCAGTTCCGGGTGTGCTGCCTCGACCCGATCGACGGAGGCCAGTAAGACGCGTGCATTGCGAGAGTCGATGCGCCCGTCTCGGTTCAGATCATCCATGACGCCGTCCCCGTCGTCGTCGACATAGATGTCGGCCGCGTCGCCGAACTGATGGCGACTGTCCCGGGCTCGCCCGCCCCGAGCGCCGACGCCCAGCGAGTTGTACGCGGGGGTGCGGAATCCCGACATGACGACCAGGTTGGCGCCGGGGTGGCCGTGTGAGGCCAGGTCGTCGATGATCAGCTCGAGCTTGTCCACCAGCGCTTCGCGGAGCACGATGTACTTCGGCCACACGTCCTGCTGATCGTGGGTCAGAAAGTCGCGCAGTCGGAAATGCTCCGAAACTGGCGTGTCCTCGTTGTCGGGAGTGACCCGAATGAAGCCGTTGGGGTTCTCGTACGCCGTCGAGCGAAGGCGGCGGCGCTCGGCCGGCCACCAGCCGACCCGATAATCCCCGACCCGTCCTCTTGCCTTGCTGGTGAACGGGAGCAGGGTGATGAGCGAAAACGGATGGCCGTCGAAAAAGCTCGCCTGCAGCGCGTACACCCCGGGTTTTGAACCGGCCGTGTCACCGAAGAAGCGCCGAAGCACCGAGAGGACCAGAGACTGTTTGGTCGCGAGCAGGAACCGAGCGCGCAGCTTCCCGCTGCGCCCGAGCAAGGAATCGCGAGGCACGGCGACCGCGCTCGTATCGCTCGCCGCGGCAAGGGCGGACCCGGCGCGTGCCGAATCATTCAGCGCCAGGCCTCCGGTGTCAGCAGCGGCGCTGAATGAAGGATGGGCGGCGGCCGGGTGCGCGACCGCGGGCGCTCCGAACACCAGTGTACCGACCTGGGCGACCAACAGCAAAGCGTGGAAACTCACGCAGGGACGCTCGTGGGGAAGACGGTCATTCAGGTGCGGGTCATTTAGTAGATGTATACGACCGTACCGATCGGCACGATGCGGAACAAGGTCTCGATATCCTCGTTACGGAGGCGTACACAGCCGTGGCTCGCCGCGGTCCCGATCGTGAGAGGCTCGTCCGTCCCGTGGATTCCGTACCCATCTCCGAGGTACAGGCGATTGACCCCAAGGGTTCCATTGTACTTCCGCTGGTTGGTCCCATAAGGCGGGATCACGATCGCGTTGTTGGCGGTTATCTCCTGCCCTTCATGGGTCTCGAAGGGGACCTTGTGTCCGTCGGGATACCGTGTCACGACATTGGTGCCGTCCACGGTGACCACGGCGCCACCGCCAATGGGGATCGACTGACCCCGGATCAACTTCACGACACCGAGGTGCTTCTTGCTGGCCATCTCGATATAGTGCCAGTCAGGGGGGACCCAAGTCGGATCTGTCTCTTTGTACTGGACGACGAGGCGCCCTCGGGGCGTGTCGAACTTCCAGTGTACACCGCCGTTGGGTCCTTCTTTCACGAGCTCTTTCCCGGTGCCCGTGGCGACCCGGGTCGTGAACAACGTCCGATCGCCCTGGCGATACCACAGTCGCTTGTCGCTGATGCTGACGATGATGTACGGGCGATCCCCGGGCGGTGCGCTGTCGCTCGCCGCGAGGCGTTGATTGAGCGTGTCGCGTGCGGCCCCAATCTCCCGCTTGACGTTGTCGAGCAATTCGAGATTGCCGTTGAACGCCATGCGAGTGATATCTCGGAGAAACCGCTGGCGAACCATCCCATTGAGCACGACGCCACTTGCCCCGGCGATTCCAAATAGCACGAGGAGGAGCACCCAGAGGAACGGGCCGCCCTGGCGTAGTGTGCGCGTGACCGACATGAGCGGCGCGCCCCGCTAGTAGAAGTACACGTTCATGCCCGGCTTGACATTGGGCAGAACCGCCTGGAGATCGGTCGCCGGGATGCGCACGTTGCCGGGCGTCACGCGGGGCCCGCTACTCAGGACGTCGATCCCCGAGTCTGCATAGATCGTCGTGCCGCCGTCGAGTGTGATCGACCACGGACCGACCGAGGCGATGGTGCGCTGCCCGCGGGGAGCGGCCACGTGCACGGGGTTAGGACCATGTCCCACGACCGTGTCCGGTCCAACACGGAATGGCATCGACCGCAGCCGAATTCCTTCACGTTCCAGATACATCTCGCCGCGGTCGAGCGCGACCGATAGATGCAGCGCCTGATCGCCCTCGGCTTGCAGCCGAATGAGCTGGATCATGATGCGATAGTGATTCTTGTTTGCGGCGAATGCGTAATCGGCCCGTCGGCGCTCCACGGCGGACATGGCTTGCCGCAATCGCTCGACCTCGCGTTCGTACTGCTGGCGCTTGAGCATGAGCCACGCGTCGCCACCGACAAACGCGAGAATCATGAGCAGCACACCTACGAAGACCCATGGATAGGCCTTGATGAAGCCCCAGGGACTCAAGATCGGAGTCCCGGCCGGACGGGCTGGCCGAATCACGGGACGCGGCCGCGCCGCCGGACTGCTAGAAGGGGGAGGCCCCGGGGGCTTCTGCTGCGGCCGGGCGCTGTCCTCCGCCCCAGCCGGCGGCCGGAGCGGAACGAGGCGTTCGGGCGGCGGCGCCCCCACTCCTGGCGTCCCGGAGAGGTCCGTCACCGTCGTGTCAGGCTCTGTGCCTCGAGGATCGGCACCCCCACGGGCTCACTCCGGCCCACGCGCACGGTGGCGGCCAACGTAACGGGGATTGGCGCAAGCGAGGCCAAGCTGTGAGCCGTCGCCACCAGGTCGGAGGGGATGGCCACATAGAGGAGAGCACTCTCGGATCCTGGACCTCTGGCGAGCAGATACTGCTCCTCGGGATTGAGCCCTTTGCGAAGGGGATCGGCCGTCGCGATCGCGAGCACCTCGACATCCCAGCGTACGTGCTTCCCACGGGCACCCTCTGGATCGGCTCGGAGGTCGGCGGCCGAGAGCACGACCTGATTCGAGTCGAGCGGTCTGACCTCGGTTTCTTTGACCCACCCCTCTGCGCGTACCCGCACCCACCCTCGGTCACGCGCGACCGGCTGGAGGGTCACCCCGGGCGACAGCGTGGCAAATGCGCGGCCGTCCGGCGCGTCCCGAAGCGAGGTCCCCCCCAGGGATGCGAGGTTTGCCCCGTTGCCCGCTGGCGTCTGGTCGGTTGGCGCGGGCGCCTTGGCCTGCGTTACGCGGGCAGACGCGTGGCTCGAAGCCGGCTTTCCGGTCGGCGGCGAATGGTGCGTTTGCGGCGTCGAACTACCCTTTGCCGCGCTCTTGCCGGGGTGGCTGGTCGCTTGCGCTTGGGCAGGTGTTGGGCGACCCGCGGCAAGAATGGCGCTGATCGACAGAATGAGAAAGACGGCTCGCATCGCTGGTTGGGGAGTCAACCGCCCGGTACATTTGCAAAGATGGTCCGGTCTGCACATCGCCCGGTAGCCCTCGTCGTTCTCAACGGCAGGGACGGCCGGGTCGAGCGCGTAGGCACGACCGCCGCGCTCGGGGCCCTCATGCACGACCTTTCGCGTGAGAGCGTCAGATACGCGCCGGACTTTCGGCCCGGGGCTCTGGCGTGGGACTGCCGGACGACCGGATGGGAAACAGAGACGGCCCCCCGTTGACGCAGCTGTCATTCGGACGGACCTCTGGTCGCACCGGCTGGTACTAACCGCGGGCGGCGTGCACGGGCGACGCAGGTGTCGCCCCTCGAGCGCCGTGCGCGTTTGTCTTCTTCCTCTATCTGACAGTGATTTCTCGATTCCGAACACGATGGGTGGTTTCTCCGCTTGCCGGAGCCTTCGGTCTGGCTGGGTTCCTTGCATTCGCCGCGCCTCGCACGGCGGCCGGCCAGGACATCACGGGCTACACGCCCCAAGACAGCCCCTATCGGGATGTCGAGAGCTCGAGTGAGCTGTCGATCTTCACCGGGTACCTGTTCACGAGCACGAACCAGGCGGGCGTGGAGCCTCAGGACGGACCGGTCCTCGGGCTTCGCGAGAATGGTCCACCTCGGTGGTCCGGCGATCTTCTACGCCCGCGCGACGCATTCCTTCTCTCAGCGCTCGGTCATCAACCCGAACTCGCCGGAATCCTTCCGAACGATCGGCACGCAGAACGCCGGATTGACGATACTCGACTTCAATTTGGGGCTCAACTTCACCGGCGACCGCGCCTGGCACAGTCTCATGCCGTATTTTGGGGCCGGTCCTGCGCTGGTGTCGGATCTTGGGGCCCCCCGTGACGCTGGCGGCTACAAATTCGGGACCACCTTCGCGGCCACGTTTGGCGGCGGTTTCCGCTGGGTGCCGCCTGGACGCTTCAGCGCCCACCTCGATATGAACGCGTACATGTGGCCGTATCACTACCCGACAACCTACCACGCGACGGCGATCGACGGCACGCAGGTCATTGCGACAGGTACGCATTTGTCGGGATGGCGCACGAACGGCCTTGTGTCGTTCGGCATGTCGTATCAGCTCTTCCATTGACCACGCTGACGGCGTCGCTGACTCGACGCGTCATGTTCGCCGCCGCGCATCGGTATCACCGGCCCGAATGGGATGCTGCACGGAACGAGGCGGTCTTCGGACTCTGCGCGCGACCCCACTACCACGGTCACACGTATATCTGCGACGTCACAGTCGTCGGCCCGATCGATGAAGGCACCGGCATGATTGTCGACCTCGCGCGGTTCGATCGGGTGCTGGCCGACGAAGTCCAGAGCCCGCTCGACCATCGCAACATCAATCTCGACGTGCCGGAGTTCGCGGACGGTCGGCAGATTCCGACCGGCGAGAATCTCGCCCGCTGGATATTCGAGCGCGTCCAGCGCGCGCTCGGCGAGGGTGCCGGCGCCGTCCGCGTGAGCGAAGTGCGGGTGGCGGAGGACGATCGCCTCTGGGCGACGGTCGCTGCGCGACCGTAGAAAGTAGACCCACAGAAAGTAGAGAGTAGAGGAAGCCGTTACCCGTTACCCGCGGCCCGGCTGTTTCGCTCGTATAATTTGCCACTATGGCGAGCGACGCTTTCCATGCGAGCGATACGTCTCGACACAACGGGGTACGGGCGCGGTGCACGGGGGTCGTGCTGGCGGGCGGGCTGGCGACGCGGTTCGGCGGCCGGCCGAAAGGGCTCGAGCGCGTCGCTGGTATGCGGATCATCGATCGCGTCGCCGCTGCGCTCCGTGCGACGACCGACGAATTGCTGCTCGTGGCAAATCACCCCGATGCCGAGCGCTGGCTGCCCGGGGTACGCGTCGCGACGGACCCGCGCCCGGGTGAAGGCAGCCTCGGCGGAATCCACGCGGCCATCGTTCGCGCCCAAACACCCGTGCTCGTCGTTGCGTGGGACATGCCGTTCGTACCAGCAGGGCTGCTACGGGCGTTGCGCACGCTGGGCGAACAGGGCTTCGATGCCGCGGTGCCGCGCGGCGATGCCGCACATGGACTCGAGCCGCTCTGCGCGTACTATACCCCGGCATGTGCAGTCGCTATCGAGCGTTGCCTCGACGCAGGAGACCGGCGTGCGATCTCGTTCTACGCGGATGTCCGCGTTGCCCAGCTCGGTCCACCGCTCGTCGCGCGATTCGGCGATCCAGCGCGCACGTTTCTCAGCGTGAATACCCCCGATGACCTGCTGCGAGCCGACCAGTGGACCGTACCCTCGGAGTCATCATGAAGTCCGTCGCGTTTTCCGCATCCCGCGCCGCGCGTACTGATCCCATGCGCCCGACCCAATACCGGATGCTGGTCGCCGCAGCGGTCGCATGGCCGCTGGTGGTCATGGCGTGTGCGCCATCGTCGCCCCGCCCGGCGACGCCACCGGCGCCGGCCCCCGTCGCAATCCGACCCGACACGGCAGCGGCGACTCAAACTCGCAGCAGCAGCGTCGCCCAGCTCAGGCAGAGCATCGACTCACTGCTCGATGACCCCCGCTTCCATAATGCATTCTGGGGCGTTTTGATCGTCGATCCGACAACCGGCGACACTCTCTACGCCCGCAACGCACATCGGCTGTTCTTGCCCGCGTCCAACATGAAGGTCATCACGAGCTCGGTCGCGTTGACCCAACTCGGCCCTGACTTCCGATTCCGGACCACCTTCCTTGTCAGGGGGCGGATTCGGCACAGCACGGTGATGGGCGATCTGGTGGTGATCGGACGCGGTGACCCGACCATCAGCGACCACATGATGCATGACGCCATGATCCCGCTGCGCGCAGCCGCGGACTCGCTGGCGGCCCACGGGATTCGTCGCGTCACCGGTCACGTTGTCAGCGGGGGCGACGCATTCCCCGACGCGGACGTGGGGTTTGGGTGGGACTGGGACGATCTGACGCAGGCCTATGCGGCTGGCGTCGACGAGTTGTTCTTCAACGAAGGCTTTACCACGATTGCCGATCCGCGGGTCACGACGTCCGGGGTCGCCGGCCCGTATTGCCACGACACCGATTGCCGACTACCCGCACGTGACCTCTCGGGTGATGTCAGCTGCGCCCGGCGGCGCAACGCCGACGGCCGAACTGACGGCATCGCTCGATCCCGCACGAGGCGCGCTCATGGTCGACGGCACCGTCGCCCCCGGCGACACAACGACGTTGCTCGTCGCGTATCCCGATCAGTCGACCGCCTATCTCTATGCGCTGGCGAGCGCGCTTCGACAGCGCGGGATCCATCTCCGCGCCGCGCCGGTACTGTCACCCGAGGACAATGCCCCACCGCCGATTCAAGGCGCAGCGTCAGCCGGGCTCAAGTCGGTTGTAGTCGGTGACACCGTGTTCACGCTGGTGTCGCCGCCGCTCCGGGAGATCCTGCCGGCGTTGCTCAAACCGTCGCAGAACCAGATCGCGGAGATTCTGCTCAAGACCTTGGGACTGGAACGAACGGGAGTCGGATCAGCCGACAGCGGGCGGCGCGTGGTCGAGTCCCAGCTGACCGCCTGGGGGGTGCCCCCAGACGAGTTCGTGATTCGAGACGGGAGCGGACTGTCACGTCACGACTATCTGGCGCCCGGCACACTCGTGCGGGTGCTCGGCACAATGCAGCACGACACTGCGTTCCGCGCCCTGTACGACGCGCTGCCCATCGCCGGCGTCGATGGGACGATCGCCGACCGGATGCGCGGCACCGTGGCAGCGGGGAACGTCCACGCGAAGACGGGGTTCGTCGACCGCGCGCGATCTCTGTCGGGCTACGTGACGACGGCAGATGGCGTGGGCCTCATCTTCAGCTTCCTTTGCAACAACTGGACAGTCCCGGTACACGACGTCGAGCAGGTTCAAGACGCAGATTGCCGTCCGACTCGCTACGATGTCGCTCAACCGCCGCTGACGTGCTCTCCGTCTCCGAAGCTGCCGCATCCATCCTCTCGGACATCCGTCCGTGCGCCGTCGAGCGTGTGAGCCTCCTCGACTCCCTTGGCCGAGTGCTCGCGACCAGCATCACTGCCCCCCTTACGCTCCCACCCTGGGACAACGCGGCAATGGATGGCTACGCGGTGATCGCGGAAGACGTCACCGCGGCGTCTCAGGAATCGCCGGTCGTGCTGCAGGTGCTGGAGACGGTCGCCGCAGGCCAGTTCCCCACGGTCTCCGTGGCACGTGGTAGCGCAACACAGATCATGACAGGGGCGCCCATGCCACAGGGCGCAGACACGGTGATTCGCGTCGAGGATACCGATGGCGGCGCCGAGCGGGTCGCGATCGCTGATGCGCGCGACGCACGGCGCAACGTACGGCCGCGCGGCGAGGATTTTCTTGAAGGCGATACGCTATTTTCGCCGGGGGAGGTCATCGGGCCCGCGCAGATCGGCGTATTGGCCTCGATCGGCGCATCCGTCGTGGACGTTCACCGCCGGCCACGCGTCGCCATCGTCGGCTCGGGCGACGAGTTGGTCGATCTCGATCATTTCAGCGAGGTCGCCACGGGACGCCGCACTGTGTCATCCAACAACTACTCCATCCACGCCGCCGTCCGCGCGGCTGGGGCCGACCCGCTGAATCTCGGGGTCGCGGCTGATACGCCGGCAGCGCTGCAGGAACTCCTGAGCCGCAGCGCCGGCTCCGATCTGCTCGTCACGACCGCTGGCGTTTCGGTGGGAGAATTCGACTATACACGTCAGGTCATCGCCGCACTCGGCGCCGACATGAAATTCTGGCGGGTGCGCATGCGCCCCGGCGCTCCACTGGGCTTTGGCGTGCTCGGGGGCATGCCGTGGATCGGCCTCCCGGGGAATCCCGTGTCCGCGCTCGTGACCTTCGAGCTCTTCGTTCGACCCGTCATCCGTCGGATGCTTGGCCACGCGCGCCCCTTCCGGCGCCCCATTCCGGTGGTGCTGGACGAGCCGGTGAGGATTGCAGGTCCGCTGACGCATTTTTTGCGCGCGGTAGTGCGACTCGGTAATGACGGCGTGGCGCGTGCGCGCCTCACAGGACCGCAGGGGTCCGCCATCCTGACCTCAATGTCACTCGCCAACGCCTTACTCGTCGTCCCGGAGGACCGTTCAGTAGCCAATGCCGGCGAGGTCCTGCACGCCCTGCTGCTTTCCGACGACACCGCGACGAGCGCGACGTTCGCGCTCTGAGTGCGGCGTTCCACCCGAATTCCTGCGCGCGTTCCCGACATGATGAGCCCTCGCGTCCTGCTCGCCCTTGGCGTGGTCGTCTTCCTGTTTCTCGCAGGCGTCATCGCGCTCGCCGGGCGCGCGCTCCGCTCCAAGATCAACGGCAGCAGCTCTCAAGGCCGCAGTGGCAAGACGCCACGTGGGAACCGTGACTGGGCGGTCACGCCAATGCCGACGGGTATGGCCCGGACGCTGACGGAGCGCGGGCTCGTCAATGCGCAGCAGCTCGCCAGCATGTCGGACGCGGAGCGCGAGTTTTTCGTAGCGACAGTCGCAGCACGCGTCGGAGAAAGTGCCAAGCCAAAGCTGGTCAACCCGAGCGGGGATGCAAACGGCGCGCACACTGCGCCTCCAGTTCCTGCTCCATCGACCGCGGCGCTCGTCTCCGCCTCGATTTACTGTCCCGTGTGTCGCACGCTTCTGGCTCAACGGGCCGACACGCCCCTCCTCATGTCTCGATGTCCCGGATGCTCCCGGCGCGTCGCAACGCGCGTCGAAGGCAATCGGCTCACCGTAACCGTACAATACGGGCCGACGGGCAGCGTTGGGGCTGTGGAGGGGTGAGGCTCGGGATCCGATCACATCAAACGATACCGTGGCCCGCTCGTCCCCTCGCGAGGTGTCCAACGGGGTCCGAGCACGTCCGTCGCCTTGCAGTCAATGCAGTTACCCGGGCTGACCAGCAACGTCTCGCCTTCTCGCCTGTACACACCGGCAGGGCACATGTGTTGGTACAGCGTTGCCGCCTCTGGCGGGACATCGCTACCTACAACGAGGTGCGACGGGATGTCGTCCCGCGTTTTGTTCCCGGATTTGTAGTTCGCGTCATCTTTGCTAAAGGTCAGCGTTCCATCTGGCAGGAAGCGCTCCTCCGGGGCCGGATCGCGCGGCAACTCTGCATCAGCATGTGACTGGCGCTGGGCGCCGGGCACCCGGCCGCCCGTGAGCGTTATCAGGGCGGCTTGCATACCGCCGCGATACAGGTTGCTGCCCTGGAAAACCAGCCGCATGTTCCGACGGCGATAAAGGTCGTCCATGATGTAGCTCGCATCGACCATCCGGTCGTACGCGCCGAGGGTTGCAGCTGAGGTATCTCCTCGTCGCAAAGCGTCGAAGATCACCCGCGCGGCGTAAATGCCGGACTGCATCGCGTAATGAATCCCCTTGAGGGAGGAGACCTCGACGTACCCGGCGGCATCGCCGACGAGGATTATCCCGTCGCCCGAACGCCGCGCTGGGACAGCATAGTATCCGCCCTCAGGAATCGTCTTCGCCCCCCACTCGATCATCTCGCCGCCTTCCAACTGTCCACGGATGATCGGGTGTTGTTTGAAGTGCTGCAGCATTTCATGCACGTCGAGCGTCGTCTGTCGGTAGTCCATACCGACCACGAGACCCAGCGCGAGCAGATCGGGCGCAAGCGGGTAAATGAAGCTGCCGCCGAACACGTCAGCCGGCAGCGGCCAACCGAGCGTATGCATCACGGCACTCAGCGGGCGCTTCGTCCGCCATATCTCCTTGACGCCGAGCGCAAAGATCTGCGGGTTCGCACTCGTGATCTGTTGCCATTGCACCCAGGCCTGTGACAGCATCCCGCGCGTCCCTTCGGCCAGGACGACAACCTGGGCGGCAATGTCGGTGCCCGGCGGTGTAGTCCGGCCCTGGCTCGCCGGTGCGCGTCAACCCGGCAGGCGTCGTGCGTACGCCGGTGACACGCGTCCCTGTGGTCAGCAACCCACCAACGGGGAAACCCGTGAAGATGTAGACGCCCAACGCTTCGGCCTGCTCGCCGAGCCAGCGCACGACCTCACACAAGGATGCGATAGCGTTGCCGTGATTCCGCATCGTCGGCGGGGTCGGAACGCGAATCGCACGATCGCTGAGTGAGGAAATAGACGCGCTCTGCGCTCACCAGAGAGCGGAATGGGAACTGCGCAGGGCCAAGGTCTGGGAAGAGCTCGCGGATCGCGCGCTGGTTGATGATCGCGCCCGAAAGTGAGTGCTCTCCGAGTCCGGGCGCCTTTTCGACTACGGCGATTTGCAACGCGCCGAGAGGGCCGCCGGCTTCGTTGTCGCGTTGGACGAGGCGTGCCAGCTCTATGGCGCCTGCCAAGCCCGCTGGACCCGCACCGACGAACACGACGTCCATTGCGGTTGCCTCCGCATTCGGGACGTCGGTGAGGAGAATACGATCCAGCGGTAGTGCGGGCTGGAATTGCGCGGGAATGATGGTCACGAAGCTTTCCGTGCCGCGCGCACCGCCGCAGTGAGCGCTGGCACGACCTCGAACACGTCGCCCACGATCCCGTAGTCCGCGACTTTGAAGATCGGCGCGTCGCGGTCCTTGTTGATCGCCACGATTGTTTTCGACGTCCGCATACCCGCGAAGTGCTGAACGGCGCCCGAAATCCCGACTGCAACGTAAAGGTCAGGACTGACCAGTCGCCCGGTTTGCCCAATCTGTTCGCTGTGCGGACGCCACCCGTCGTCCGTCACCGCCCGCGTCGCGCCAACCGCCGCATTGCCGAACGCCGCGGCCAGTTCCTCGACGAGGCGGAAGTTCTCAGCGGACTTGAGGCCGCGACCGCCGCTCACAATGACGGGCGCCTCACCGAGATCGAGTTTGGTCGTCGTGCCGACCTTCAGCTCCGTCGTCACGACGCGCGACGCAGCTGGATCTCCCGCCCGGTTGCGCCCGTTCGATCCGGGCTTCCCTCGGCGAACGCGCCGGCGTCACGACACGCCGGGGCGCAACGCCGCCAACGCCGGCGTCGCACGCACCTCGAGCGTGGCGATCACCTTGCCTGTGTCGATCGGATGGGTCACCACCAACGCGTCTCCTTCGAGCGTCAGCGCCGTCACATCGGTCACCACCGGCACGCCCAACCGCCCGGCAACGCGCGGAGCCAAGTCGCGCCCCTGAACGCTCGACGTAAAGACGCCAGCGCGATATCCCCACTTCGTAGGCGATCCGCGACGAGCGCCGTGCACGCTTCCGGATTGTACCGTTCGAGAGCCGGATGCTCGACGACCACGACGACGTCGGCGCCGTACTCACCCAAGGCCTGCGCACGAGTCTCAATGCCTGCGGCACCGACGAGCACCGCGTGCACTTCACCGCCGCCGGACCCATCGACCAATGTCCGTGCCGCCGTGACTGCCTCGAGGGCGACCTTCCGCAGCGCTCCTTCACGCGTCTCCGCGAACACGAGGACGTTCGGCATCACAAAACCTTGGCTTCGGTCTGCAGCAGCCCGACAAGCGCGGGCACGGCCGCCACGCCCTCACCGACAATGCGGCCGGCGGCGCGCTCAGGAGGCAGAGCGAGGCGTCGCACCGACACGCGCGACTCCGTCAGCGTGACGGCTTTGATATCGAGAGGCTTCTTCTTGGCGGCCATGATGCCCTTGAGCGATGGCAGGCGTTCCTTGTTGAGTCCTTCATCAATCGTCAACACCGCCGGCAGTGGAAACTCCATGACTTCCTGTGCGCCCTCGAGCTCGCGTCGTGCCCGACCTCGACCAGCCGCGATCTCCAACTTCGAGACAGCCGGTCACGCAGGGGAGATTCAGCAATTCGGCGACCATGGCAGCAGTCGCGCCGTTGCCGGAGTCGACCGCAACCCGGCCAAACAGCAACAGATCATAGCCGCCGCCCCGCAGCTCGTCCGCGAGCGCGCGGGCAATGACGAGAGAATCCGGAGTGGTGTGCGTCGTCTTCAGGTGGACACCGCGATCCGCGCCCATGCTCAACGCCTTGCGGATCTGCTCCTGTACTGCGTCGGCGCCCAACGACACGACAACGACCTCTCCCTGCCCGCTCTTTTCCTTGAGCTGGAGCGCGGCCTCGACCGCCCACAGGTCGAAGTCGTTCACATCGTATTTGAGGCCCGTCTCATCGATCGCCGTGCCACTGGAGGCGATCGCAAAGCGCCCCTCCTGGACGGGCACACGTTTAATACAAACCGCGATCTTCACTGCGCTCGCTCCACGATTCGTCTGTCCTGTGACGGGTCGGGGGGAAGATAATCGGCCAGCTGATCGCGCGGGATCGCCGGCAATGCCCCTGGCGGCATGGCCGAGGCGGGGAACGGACGCACGAAGTCGCGTGCGAGGTAGACACCGACATCGAACGCCGGGTCGTGCCCGCGTCGGATCGTTACGGTGCCGACCGGCGTGATCGACGCGAAGAACCCGTCGTAGCGCGCAGACAGATCGTGGCGTGCGGGCAGTCGATCCACGACGATCGCGTCCTGTCCAATGAACGAGCGCTGATCGTGCAAAAAGCGCGAACTGTCTCGGATCGACGCTCAAGCACAGCACCGGCACCTCCGGCCCGAGTGCGTAGGCGACCTTGCCCGCCTGGACCCAACTCGTCGCCGCGACAAAAGTGTGTGGCCGCCGAAGCACGCCAAGGGAGTCGAGACCGTGCGCGATAGCCCACGCCAGTCAGCGCCCTCCAACGTCGGGTCGCTCGCTCGTAGCGCGGGCGAGAGGAAGCGCGCTGTGCCACCCCGTCGCCATCGCGCTCGTGCCAATCACGAGGAGCACGACAAATGATCCGATCGACCAGAGACTCCAAAGCAGCAACGGTCGGAGGCGGCGATCTCCCGTGCGACGCCGTTCGAATGCCCTGCGGAACCGAGCCCGCACCGCAGGGTCACGGCGCTCGACAAGTGCTCGAATCCGCACCACGATCGCGGCGCCAAGCAGCGGGAAACAGAAACAGGTATCCGGACGCTGGCCAATGCGGAAGCGCGGGCCGTCCGCTGAGCGAGACGAGCGTGAACAACGCGATCGGCACGATGGCGACGCACGCGAATAGGTAGCGTCGATCCTCGATGCGGGCGCCGAGCCATCGCGGTCGACGAGTACCCACATGAGCGGCAGCCAGAGCCACGGAAGCAACCAGAGTGCCTGCCCACCGACCGTTTGCGCGAACGCGCCAATGCGCTGCACCACGTTCGCGGGCACGCTCGTCGACTGGCGACCGAGCTGGAACGCGAAGGACGCCCAGCCGTGCTGGGCATTCCACACGAGAACTGGCGCAAATAGGGCCAGCGCGACCGCTAGCCCGGCATACGGCTCGGCCCGCCAGAGCCACCGTCGCTGCGCTGGCCTGACGATCAAAAACAATGCGACGCCGGCGAGAAACAAGACGGCCTGATACTTGGAGAGGAGCGCCGCGCCGGCGCAAAGACCGGCGCCAAGCCACCATAGCCCCGCGTGCCGCTCGCCCGCCGGATCGAGGAGGACGCGCACGAGGCAGTAACAGGCACCAGCGAGGCTGCACATGAGCGGACCGTCCGGCAACACCCAGGTTGCAGTGCTGAGACTGAACACGGGTGCAACGTTGAGAAATAGCGCCGTCAGCCAACCTTCGTGCTCGCCAAAGGCGTGCGCGGTCAAGCGGTACATCAGCCAGGTCGTCGCAGCAAACAGCAGGATGAACGGGACTGCGGACGACCAGGTGCGCCTCGGATTGAAACAGCTGCGCCGCCGCATGGACCAACCAAAACGAAAGCGGTGGGTGGTCGAAATAGCTGAGGTGCAGCTGCCGGGCGCTGACGACTGCGTAGGACTCGTCGACACCCAGACCGGTGACAGCTGCAATGACGAAACGAATGGCCGTGCCAATGCCGATCGTCCACCACACCAGCCGGCGCGGATTCATGGCGAGCGGGGCGCGCGCGGGTCGGGCGGCCCGCTCCCGTCAGTCAAACGCGCTGAGCCCCGTGATCGCCTGTCCGAGGACCAGCGTGTGGATGTCGTGCGTCCCCTCGTACGTGTACACGCTCTCGAGGTTTTCCATGTGGCGCATCGCCGCGTACTCGGCGAGGATGCCGTTCGCGCCGAGCAGCCGGCGCGCCTCGCGCGCGACGTTCGGTCGCCATGTCGACGTTGTTGCGCTTGGCCAGCGACACCTGCTGCGGCGTATATGTCCCGGCATCCTTCAGCCGCCCCAGGTGCAGTGACACCAGCTGCGCCTTCACGATCTCCGTCAGCATGTCGGCGAGGCGCGCCTGCTGCAGCTGGAATCCACCGATCGGCCGGTCGAACATGACGCGAGTCTTGGAATACTTCGCGGCTTCCTCGAAACACGCGATCGCGGCGCCGACCGCGCCCCATGCAATCCCGTAGCGCGCCTGCGTGAGGCACATGAGCGGGCTCTTGAGCCCGCCGGACGCGGGGAGCAGCTGCCCCTTCGGCACGCAGACATCCTGAAACACGAGCTCGCTCGTGTCCGACGCGCGAAGGGACAGCTTTCCTTTCTGATCCTTGGCCGAAAACCCCTTCGTGTCCGTCGGGACGATGAACCCGCGAATCGATCGCTCGTCCTGTCCCGTCTTGGCCCACACAATCGCGACATGAGCGGTCGAGCCGTTCGTGATCCACATTTTCGCGCCGTTGAGCACGAAGCTACCATCCGGCCTGCTCGCGCGCGGTCGTGATCATCCCGGCGGGATTGGAACCGTAGTCGGGCTCCGTGAGGCCGAAGCAGCCGATGATCTCGCCCGATGCCATGGCGGGCAGATAGCGGCGCTTCTGCTCGTCACTCCCGAACGCGTAGATCGGGTACATCACGAGCGACCCCTGCACGGACGCGAACGAGCGCACGCCGGAGTCGCCGCGCTCGAGCTCCTGCATGATGAGACCATAGGCGACGTTGCTCAGGCCTGCGCATCCATATTCTTCCGGCAGGTTGGCGCCAAGCAGCCCGAGCTCCGCCATCACCGGCACGATCTCGCGAGGAAAGCGTCCGTCCACATAGCACTTGCCGATCACGGGCAACACGCGCTCGTCGACGAAACGGCGCACGCTGTCGCGAACGGCGCGCTCCTCTTCGGACAGCACGCTGTCGATGTTGAAGAAATCGGTGGTCATGCAAAGAACTTAACGACAGGGATCATCACCGGTCATCCAACCGGCCTGCGCGCCCTCGGTACCGTCCCTACCTGCCGGGCTTTGGCGCGGAACTGAGGGCCGTGGTCGACGCTCAGGCCACTCTCGTCCTGCCACTGGTGCACCATCTCGTGGAGCAGTGTATCGAACACCGCCGCCCACCCGTGACGCCGCAGGTGGCGACGACTGATGACGATGAGGCCGGGGTATCGAGGCGTGGCCACGCGATAGTAGCCCAGTCGGCTCCGCAGCCGGCGGGACACTTCAATGCCAATCGGGTCGCAGCGTGCCGCCGAAGCGCTCCGCGTTGAACTCGGCGTGTCGCGCACTCAACCTGCTGGCCGCTGCCGCGTCCTCTTCCGCTGGGGAGCGGCGTCCCGAGCGCCGTTCGGGCGTCTGACTCGGTGCCGCCGAGCGGCGCGGGAGTGGTCGGCTGTCGGCGGCGACGGAGAAGCGACCGGGGACGCTGGGGGCGCGGGTCGCGGGGCGCGCGGAGTCGAGCGGCAGCGCGAGCTGCGCGCGGGTCGACCGCCCCGCGTCCGAACAGCCGCTTCAGCGCGCGAAGCATTGCGTGGCCTCATGTTCGAACCGCCCCTTGCCCGGCCGCCACATCCGCGTCTCCACTTCGATCGAGCGATCGGTGAGAGTCACGCACGTTGAAGGAGGCTGGCCGGCCGCCTCGCGAGCGGCTCGAGATCGTGCCCGCAATGGACACGACGAGGCCCCTCGAGGTCATCTCGACGTACTGAGTCGCCTCCTGGTGGTCGTGGCCGCACAGGACCAGGTCGACGCCCATCCGGTCGAACGCGGCCAGCACGGCGTGACTGCGCAGCAGACCCGTAGCGACCCGACAGCTCACCCAGCGTTGGATTGTGATGCATCACGATGACGCGCGCGTCGCCCGCGGGCGCCCGGCCAAAGGCGGCCGCAGCATGGCCGAGCTGGCCGCTGCCGCAGCGCTCCCTTGACGGAGAGGTCGCGCGGATTCCACGTCAGCGTGTGCCAGTCGACGCCAGCCGCTGTGTTCAGGCCGACGAAGGTCACGCCTGGCACGTGCAGCTCGGGCTCGAGATCGGCGCAGATATATCGGCGGTACTTCTCGTACACCCGCGACCGCTGGCCCGACCCCGAGGGGCGCGAACCACCAGGCGACGTCGTGGTTCCCGGGAACCACGATGAGCGCCGGCGGCGGTCGAGCCGGGTCTGTGGGTCGGCGGATATCGCGGAGAAAGACGGCGGCGCGCTGAAACTCGCCGGCGCGCGCGCGCTGAGCGACATCCCCCGACACCGCGATCACGTCGAACGGCTCCTCTCGCCCAACGGCTTCGACCGCGTCCGCCTGCTCCAGGACGGCCGGCCAGCCGAAGTGGATGTCCGAGACGTGCAGAATGCGCGTCACAGGGCCGCAATGACGGCGTCCGTGAACTCTCCGTCGTTGCGGTCCCTCCGAGATCACGCGTGCGCGTGGCGCCCTTCGCGAATGGTCGTCTCGCACCGCATTCCGGATGAGGTCGCGCGGGCCGTGTCGCGTAAATGATCGAGCATCATGCAGGCGGCGAAGATGAGCGCGGCCGGATTCGCGACGTCCTTGCCCGCCAGGTCCGGCGCCGTCCCGTGCACCGCCTCGAAGATCGCCGCATGCGCCCCGATGTTGGCCCCCGGGGCCAGGCCGAGTCCGCCGACCAGGCCGGAGATCTCGTCGGAGAGAATGTCGCCGAACATGTTGGTCGTCACGATCACGTCGTACTGCTCCGGCCGCAGCACGAGGTTCATCGCCATTGCGTCGACGATCTTGTCCTCGAACGCGATCCCGCGCGGCTCGTACTCTCGCGCGATTTGCCGACCGACGTCCAGAAACAGCCCCTGGGAGAACTTGAGGATGTTCGCCTTGTGGACGAGAGTGACCTTGCGGCGGTGGTGACTGCACGGCGTACTCGAACGCGTATCGGATTACTCGCTCCGAGCCACTCCGCGTGATGATGGCCATCGACTCCGCGGCCGCGCGCGGATCGTCGCCGACTTTGATGTAGTGCTCCGCCCCGACGTAGAGCCCTTCCGTGTTCTCGCGGACGAGCACGATGTCGACCCGGTCGAATCGACCGCCACGCACGATGACGTGCGCCGGCCGCACGTTGGCATACAGGTCGAAGGTCTTACGAAGGGCGACGGTAACCGACCGGTAGCCCTTCCCCGACGGGTGTCTCGAGTGGGCCCTTCAGCGCGACCCGGGTCTGGCGGATCGAGTCGAGCGTGGCGTCCGGCATCGGATTCCCGTGCGGCCGACACGGCCGCGAGGCCCGCCAGGCGCACGTCCCACTCGATGTCGGCACCGGCCGCCTCGAGGACCTGGACGGTGGCATCCGGTAATGCTCGGCCCGATCCCGTCCCCAGGAATCAACGTGACCGGTGTCGCCATCTACTCCGTCGCCAAAGCTTGAACCAGGCGGTCGACGAGGTTGCGTGCCGATTGCCGGGGTGAGGGCCCGCGCCGGATCACCCACGACGTCGCCCGTCCAGATCACTTCGGTCGTTCGGGTGTCGACCACGGCGATGCGCATGACCGGCCGCGCCATGTGCCTGGCGCTGTCAGCGAGCAGCATGGCGCGCTCACCCTCGGGCAGCGCGTGGCCGTGCGGCACCGGACGTGGTACGAAGCGGAGCTCGACCAGCAAGAGTGCGACGCGGGCGTCGACGAATGAGGTGAAGTTGCGCAGCTGCGCCCGCGAGCGGATCCTCCAGCTTCAGTCCTGGACGCCAGCGGTCGGGCGCGAACTGCGAGGGATCCATCCCGTACGGGTCGGACAGATAGCCGGGGTTGCCGACTGGCGACTTGCACGAGTGCCGGCGGGAAGACCCACACCGTGCGCGGCGCGCGCTCGGTCAGGCCCCGCTCGATCTTTGCGTTCAGATCGACGAGGTATTCGCGCGGGTTGGTGATCTGCTCGGCGAAGCCAAAGGTGTCGCCGTGTCTGATCATGCTGAGCGGCAGAACGATCACCCGCTGGCCGCCGAGCCCCGTGCCCGGGCCGAACCGGCAGCGGCCGCAGGTCCGCGGCCTCGGGGGGCGCGTGCGCGCACGCGGCAACAGCGAGCAGCCCGAAGGAGACCGACAGTCGCCCAGACCACCGACGCATTCGAGCACGAAGACCGCTTGGCGCAGCGTAGTAGGGTGGCGCGGCGCAACTCGGCGCGGTCGGGCCGAGGATGATGACTCGTTGATCGGCATGACCAGGAGACAATGGCTAGCGACGGCGCGTAAACTAACTCAAATTCGTGATCCATGCCGCAATGGATCGGGCGATTGATCTGGGTCGGTGTCGCGGTAGCCGGCGCGGCAGCGTGTGCGCTGCTCGCGCTGAGCCGCGGCGAGACGGTGAGCGCCGCTTGGCTGCTGATCGCCGCAGTCTGCTCGTACCTGATCGCGTACCGATTCTACAGTCGTTTCATCGCGCAGCGCGTGTTCGCTCTGGACGCCAATCGCCAGACGCCCGCCGAGCGACTCGAAGACGGCCGCGACTATGTCCCGACGAACCGGTGGATTCTGTTCGGCCATCATTTCGCGGCCATCGCCGGACCCGGGCCCCTCGTCGGCCCCACCCTCGCCGCCCAATTCGGCTTCCTGCCTGGCGCAGTCTGGATCGTGGTCGGCGTCGTCCTGGGCGGCGCGGTCCAGGACTTCGTGATCCTGGCGGCCTCCGTGCGGCGCGACGGACGCTCGCTCGGTCAAATGGCGCGCGACGAGGTCGGGCCCGGTCGCCGGCCTGACCGCGATCGTAGCCGTGTTCGGGATCATGGTGATCCTCATCGCGGTCGTGGCCCTGGTGATCGTCAATGTCCTCCGCGCCAGCCCCTGGGGCACGGTGACGTTGGCGCTCGACGATTCCGATCGCCCTGTTCCTCGGCGTCTATCTCCGCTGGATCCGGCCGCACCGAGTGCTCGAGGCGACAATGATCGGCGTGGCCCTGCTCGTCGGCGCGTTGCTCGCCGGCCGGTGGGTGGCCGGGCAACCCACGCTGGCCGCCATGTTCACGTTGAGCCCGACAGCCTTGGCGTGGTGGCTCATGGCGTACGGCCTGACGGCCTCGTTGCTCCCCGTGTGGCTGCTGTTGGCACCTCGCGACTACCTCTCGGCTTTTGTGAAGATCGGGGTCGTGATCGCCCTGGCCCTCGGGGTGGCCCTGGTGCTGCCACCCCTCAGAATGCCGGCGCTCACGCAGTTCACCGATGGCACCGGCCCCGTGTTCGCCGGCAAGCGTCTTTCCGTTCGCGTTCATCACGATCGCCTGCGGGGCGATATCCGGGTTTCACGCGCTCATCGCGTCCGGGACGACGCCCAAGATGCTGGAGCGCGAGACGGACGCCCGCATGATCGGATATGGCGCGATGTTGACCGAGTCGCTGGTCGCGGTCCTGTCGCTGATTGCGGCCTGTGCGCTCACGCCCGGCATCTATTTCGCCATGAACGCCCCGCCGGCGCGCTCGGCACGACCGTCGAATCGGCGGCGCAAGCGATCCGCGGCTGGGGATTCTCGATCGCACCGGCCGATCTGTCCAATCTCGCCCACCTGGTCGGGTGAGCAATCGCTGCTGTCGCGAACCGGCGGTGCGCCCAGCCTCGCTGTCGGCATGGCGTTCATTTTCTCGCAGGCGTTGGGGAGCGTGAGCGCGACGGCCATGGCGCTGTGGTACCACTTCGCGATCATGTTCGAGGCGCTCTTCCTGCTGACGGTGCTCGATGCGGGCACCCGGGTCGGACGATTCATGCTGCAGGACCTGTTGGGATACGTGTGGGCACCGCTCGGGCGTGTCTCGTGGTATCCAGCGGCCATTCTGTCGAGTGCGCTGTTCGTCGCCATGTGGGGGCACTTCCTCTACCAAGGCGTCACCGACCCCCTCGGCGGGATCAACTCGTTGTGGCCACTGTTCGGCATTGCCAACCAACTGCTGGCGAGCGTCGCGCTGTGTGTTGGCACCACGGTCATCATCAAGATGGGGAAAGCCCGGTACGCGTGGGTGACGATGCTGCCGCTGGCCTGGCTCATCTCGGTCACCATGACGGCCGGTTGGCTGAAGATCTTCTCCAAGGACATCCGTCTCGGTTTTCTGGCACATGCCCGACTGATTGACGACGCGCTAGCCGCGGGACATGTGCCGGCCGGCATCGCGTCCGCGGCCGCAGCCGCGCGAGTGGCGTTCAACGACCGTCTCGACGCCGCGGTCGCCGCATTTTTCCTGCTCACCGTGGCCGTGATCGTGACGGAGTCGGGGCGTGAGTGGGTCCGAGCGATCCGCGGGAGGACGCCTCGGGGCTCCACGGAGATCCCGTTTCAGCTCCGCGCCGCGCGGCGCCGGCGGGGGCCGATTGATCATGCGCCTTCGGGCGTGGTCTGAACGGGCTCGCGCCGGCGCACGCCGGCGGCTGCGCGCCGTTCGCGTGCTCCGCCCTCGCGGTCATTGGGGCGCCCAACTACGAGCGCTACTGCGACACATGTCCGCCGAGCCCACCCCGGTGCGCGAGTACTTACCCGCGACGAATTCTTCCGCCGCCAGCTCGAGCAGCGGTACAACCGGCCTGGCGCGCGTTGCTGTTGAGATCGCGTCGCGTCGCACCTCGCCCGGACTCGCTCCCGCCTATGGGCGCGACGCAGCCTGTAGGCCTTGCGCTTCGAACGTCGCGCCACGCAATTACGAGGCGTGCTGTCCTTCGCTCGGTCACCGGCCGCACGGGTCCACGCTGCGCTCGCTGGGGCACGCGCAGCATTGGCGGCCCGCGATCGGGCCATCGTGCAGTCGCAGATCGCGGTGTCCGAGATTCCGGCCCCAACCGGCGCGGAGGGTGAGCGCGCGGCATGGATTGCCCGGCGGTTTGGCGCGCTGGGCCTGGAGGATGTCCGCACCGATCTCCGCCGGCAATGTGATCGGCCGCCGACCCGGCGCACGTCCACCGACCGGCGGTCGTCGTCTGCGCGCACCTCGACACCGTGTTCCCGCGCGACACGGCGCTTCACGTCCGATGTGACGGCCCGCGCCTCGCGGGCCCGGGCATCAGCGACAACGGGCGCGGCCTCGCGGCCATGCTGGCGTTGGCCGAGCACATCGACGGCTCGCGACTGCGCACCGAGGCGCCGATCGATTTCGTGGCGACCACCGGAGAAGAGGGGCTCGGCGACTTGCGGGGCGCACGAGCGTTTTTCGCCGACGCCGCGCGCCGCACAGCCGCCGTGGTGGCCCTCGATGGCGCGGGAGATGAGCGCGTCGTGCACCGCGGTCTGCGGTCACGCCGGTACCGCGTGACGTTCCGTGGCGCCGGCGGCCACAGCTGGGCAGCCTACGGCGTCGCCAATCCGGTGCACGCGGCCGCGGCAGCCGTGGCCACGATCCGCGCGATCGCCGTTCCGACGAGACCCTCGCACGACGCTGAGTGTCGGCCGCATTGGCGGCGGCATCTCCGGTGAACGCCATCCCCGAGGATGGCTGGTTCGAGCTCGATGCTGCGCTCCGCATCGGTGACGGTGCTCGATCGAGTCGATCGCGGAAGTCCGCACGGCCGTCTGGAGCGCAGAGGCGTCGGAAAACGCGCGGCGCGCCGCAGGGACCCGACCGCTGTCGGTTGCGATCGAAATCATCGGCGATCGGCCCGGCGGTGAAGTCCCGGCCGAGGATCCACTGGTCGTCGCTGCGCTCGAGGCGACCAGGTTGGTCGGCCGTGAGCCCGACCTCGCGATGGCATCCACGGATGCGAACGTGCCGATCAGCCTGGGCATCCCATCGGTTGCGCTCGGGGCCGGCGGGCGCGGCGGTGACACACACACGGTCGACGAGTGGTACGACAACACGGACGGCACTGTTGGGCTGGCGCGGGCGCTGACGGTCGTCGTGACCGCCGCGGGGCTGGCGCGGAATCGTGGCCTCTGACCCGGCACGAGCCGGACCGAGAACAGACCGAGGACCGGCTACGTGCCTGCATGCGTTCTTCACGTGTCGCGCACCGCGATCTCCCACTGTCGATCCTGTCCGCCGACTGCGACTTGCCCTCCAATGGTCACCGACCTGACTCGCCGATGCAGCGCAATTGACGTGATCACCGAGCACGAGTGTCGGATCTGGCCGACTGCGAGTGGCCGACGATGGTGTCGCGAAGCTCGGACTCCTCGATGACGCTGCCCGCGCCGATCGACACGTTCGGACCGATGCGTGCGTCGCGGATCTGAGACGCCATCCTCGATGTAGACCGGATCGACGATCGTGGACCCCGGCAAAGCCGGCCGGACGCCGGGCCCGCCCGCGCTCCAGCATCGCACGATTCGTCTCGAGCAGCGTGTCGAGCTTCCCCGCGTCGAACCATCCCTCGACCTCGATCACCTTGAGGCGCGCGCCATGGTCGATCATGTACTGGAACGCATCCGTCAGGTAGTACTCGCCCTTGTTGGGCGGTTGGCGCGAGCACGTGATCGATGCCTTCGTAGAGCAGCCGCCAGTCGCGGATGAAGTAGAGGCCGATGTTCGCGCGCTTGGAGATCGGCGTCGTCGGCTTCTCCACGATCCGCGTCATGTACCCGTGCGCGTCCGTCACCACGACGCCGAAACGCTGATAGTCCTCGACCTCCTTGGTCCAGATGATCCCGTCCGCATCGGTGCGGTCGATGACCGACAGATCGGCGTCGAAGATCGTATCGACGAAGATGATGAGGACCGGCTGATCGATGTACGGGCGCGCCAGCGCGACCGCGCCGGCAGTACCGTCCTGTACCTCCTGCTCGACGAAGACGGCCCGCACATCGAGCGGCGCGTCGCGTACTCCTCGACCTTCTCCTTGAGATGGCCCGTGATGTAGATGACCTCCTCGATGCCGCCCAGTTTTGCGGAGGTCATCGAGGATGTACGACATCACCGGCTGCCCGGCGACGCGCAGCATCGGCTTGGGCATCGACGTGCGTGTGCGGACGGAGCCGGTCCCTTGCCAGCGAGCGGGATGATCACTTTCACTGGCCGAGCGGTGATGACGACCAGTCGGACTGGTCACGGCGCATTGGTCCCCGCCCGGCCGTAGCGATCGCTGAGCCGCACGACATCGTCGAGATGCGGGCGTCGACGCCTCCAGCACGTCGCAGTCGGTCACGCGCCTCCATTTGGTGGATGTGCCCCGGCGTGTTGCGATACGACTCACCGGCTTGAAGCCGACGTCACGCAACGGTTCCTCGGGCCGCTGCCTTCACGCGGTAGATCATCTCCCCTGACAGAAGGTGGATCGTCTCGTCCTTCCGATCGTGGTACTGCACGGAGAGGGCGTGCCCCGCCCTGATGTGCAGTACCTTGCCGACGTAGCGGTCGGTATGTGCCCAGATCGTCTCGTGGCCCCAGGGTTTCGGGACGATCGTCACGCGCACCCGGCCCGCTCCCGGCGGTCCGGCTCATCCGCCTCGCTCGTCGTCGGCAATCATTGGGCCGCCGCCAGCAGCTGCCGCAGGCGCCCGAGCCGCGTCCGCACCGATCCGTCCACCACCGTGTCGCCGACGCGCACGATCACGCCGCCCAGGATCGGCGGATGGACCCGGACGACTGGTACCACGCTTCCGACCCCGCCCACGGTCCGCGTCAGCTGGTCCGCCAGCGCCGCGCGCTCCGCTTCGCTCCAGCGCGCGAGCCACCGTCACGTCGGCGTGGACCCGCCCCTCGAGCACGTCGAGCAGCCGGTTGTATTCGACGGCGATCGACGCGAGCAGCATTTGCCGGCGGTGCTGCACGAGCGTCTCCAGGAACCGCACGAGGGGCGCGGGCAGGACATTCGCCGAACGCGCGGTGCAGGATATCGATCTTGCGGGCTTCGCCGATCACGCGGGGATTCGAGGAACTCGCCGCAGCGGGGTGTCCTGTTCGACCGCTGCGGCCACGTCCCCGAACATCTCCCCCCAGCCCTGGGATCCTCGGCCCGCTGCGCGAGCTGCGAGCAGCACGTCGGCGTAGTTCCCGGCGATGGTCGAGTCGCGCATCAGCGGGCGGCCTGGCGGCGTGAGCCTCGCGAGGAACTCGCTCGACCAGCTTGCGGTTGGTCTGCGTCGTCGAGATTCTTCTCGATCACCTTGCCGGCGCCGACGATCGCGAGATCCACCGCTTCGCGGCGCAGGTCGGCGATCGCGCGCAGTCGCTCGTCGTCGATCTCCTTGCGCGCCCGCTCGAGCATCTCCTGCTGCTGCGCATGCGCCTGCTCGAGCAGCTGCTGCCGCACGGTCCCGCCGCGCCCGCGCGCCTCGGCGAGCAGCCGCTGCGCGTCGCCGTGCGCCTGCTCCAGCAGTTGGCGCTGCTCGGCAGCAGATCCGCCGGCTTCGGCGCGATCCGCCTTGGCCTGCTCGATCGCATCCTCGAGCGCCTTCTCGCGCGCCGCGACCGCCGCCGTGATCGGCCGGAACGCGTACTTCGACAGGACGAACATCAGGACGCCGAAGATCACCAGCGTCCAGACCATCAGCCCGCCGTTGGGGGTCAGAATGTTGCTGCTGGGCCGGGCGGCCTCTTCCTGCGCGCCGAGCGGCGCCCCGGCGAGCGCCAGTGCGATCGCCAGGCTGGATCCGAACGAATGGTACTGAATGCCGATCGACCTGCAACGTCTTGCATGTATCTCTCCTGGTCGGCACGACCGACGAGCCCGATCCGGGCAGGCTGTCGGCCGCGGCAGACTCATCGACGTCGAGCTGGTTAGAACTTGAGCTGAATCATGAACGCGATCACGACGGCGAACAGCGCCACTCCCTCGACGAGAGCAGCCGAGAATCAGAGCGCCGGTCTGCATCTGCCCTGCCATCTCCGGCTGGCGAGCCATTGCCTCGGTCGGCGCGGCCACCGATCAACCCGATCCCGATGCCCGATCCAATGGCGGCCAGTCCGGCGCCAATTCCCGCGCCCTCAGGCCACCCGCGCGCGCGGCTACGTCCGATGCGGCCTGCATGAATTCAACGATCATCATTCGCATTCTCCAGTACATGTCCGTCGAGCGGCGTACACCGCCCGACTGTCTACGCGCTCCGCGGCCGCGCCGTGGCGCCCCGCCTGCTCGTCACCGAGGCCCGGGCCTCAACGGGTTTCGCCGGCCGCTCGGCCGGTTACCGACGCGCGCGGTGGAGCGAGATCCGCGCGCCTCTCTTCGTGCAGGTACTTCTGTCCTTGCTCTGCCTTCCGCTGCGATCGGCCGTCCTCGGACCGACGTCGGTCGCATCACGTCGGGCTCAATGGTGCGCCTGACGGATCTGGCCAATGAACACCGCCGTCAGCAACGCGAATATGAATGCCTGCAGGAACGCGACGAAGATCTCCAGCAACGAATCCGCGACGCCCATAGCGACCGGCACGAGCGCGATGAAGTAGCTGCTGAAGGTGAAAATCAGGCTGATGAACGCGAGCAGCACGACGTGCCCGGCCGTCATGTTGGCGAACAGTCGGATCGTCAGCGCGAACGGCTTGGTGAACTTCGAGATGATCTCGATCGGCGTCATGATGAGCGTCATTGGAATGCGCACTGGCGAGCGGCAGATCGGTGTTCCAGTAGACGATTGTCTTCCAGTAGTCCGCGCCAAGCGCGCGCATGCCGGAGATCTCGATGACGACGAACGAGATGATCGCCATTGTCGCCGTCACGGAGATGTTGCCCGTGGCCGTCGACCCGTACGGGATCAGCCCCACGAGGTTGGCGAACAGAATGAAGAAGAAGACGCTCAGGATGTATGGCGTGTACGCGTCACCGTGCGGACCGACGTTGGGGAGGACGACGGTCTGGCGCAGGTAGAGCACCATCGCCTCAATGCCGGCGGCGAACCCGCGCGGCGCTGCCTCCATTGTCGGATGCGCCGATGATATCGCGCGGCCGACAGCAGGGTGACGATGCAGAGGAACGCGGCAATCGCGAGCCAGACCACGTGCTTGGTCGGCGACAGTCGACGGTGAGTGGTCCGAGTGCGGACGGGCGTCCAGCGCGGTAGCGCCTTGCGTGCACACGAAGGGCGATTGCCAGTAGGGCAGATCGAGCTCGTGCGAGTCGGTGATGTGGGGCAGGATGATGTCGCCGGCAGGCGCTTCCGATGTCGTGGCGGGCGCGCCCCAGCAGGTCGGATACTGCTGCGCGACAGCAGGCGCGGCGCTGATCAGCAAGCCGACCAGGGCCAGCAGCGGAGCACGCGTTGCGCGATCGCAGCGCGAGGCGCCGCGACGGAAGGCAGAGGGTGTGGAGCTGGTCATGAATGGAGAAGCCACGGTTCGAGCAACGTCGACAGGAACAAAAATATCACGAAACTGAGCAGCGCGGGCATGGCAGGCAGCTGCCACGCGCGCACCGCCAGGAACGCGAAGCCCACCACAGCCACGAACCGCAGGATCATCCCCGCCACCCATGCAGTCATGATCGGCCGCTTCGGCTGCGATACCGCTGCTCGAGCGATGGCGAACGCGAGCAACTGAACGGCCCATGCTGCACGCGGCGCTCGCAATGACCGCGCGATGGCTGCCCGGCGCGCTGAACGCGAGTGAGAACAGAGCCGCCAACAGGCCGATCAACGCAGCCGAGGCGAGGGCGAACACGCCGATGGATCGCGGCGTGGTCGAGCGAGCTACTGCACCGGTCATTCGGAGCGATTCGGCGGTACGGTTGTCGCTCGCGCCGCGTGACCGGGATGCACGCTGAGCCGTCGTAAGGGCTCGATACAGATTGTAGAATCCTGCCGCCGCGCCCACGAAGGTCCCGAGCATGAGTAGCCACGGTCCGGTCCCCATTCGCCGGTCGAGCCACCGCCCGACGAAGAGACCGACCAGGATTGCGACCGTGAACTCGATCCCGCCCGCGGCAGCCACGCCCAGACCGGGTGGGCGGGACCCCGGCCGCGGCGCCTGCGGCCGCTGGCCCAAGCCACTGTCCTGGTCCGCCATTGGGGGCGGCAATGTACCGGCGCTGCCCCCGCTCGAGCAACCAATCGGGTCCCACGGTCGTGCTCGCACAGTGTTGATTAGCACGACCGGCACAACATAGGTAGACGAACGGCAAGTTATAGCGTAAATATCACTTACACTGCAGAATCTCCTTGACGACCTGAAGCATTGTTGATAATTTTGTGGATAACAAATTCGTGATAAATCCCCCAGTGCGGCCGCGTGTACGGCGTGGTCGGTCCGAGGCAAGTCGCACGATGCACGCCCGCAACGCCGTCGCTCTGCTCGCCACGATTGCCCTGGCATACGCCTGCGGATCGCGCGCGCGCGAGTTCTCGTTGTTGATGGCGGGGACGCCGGCCGGCGCCGGGCAGCGAGCGGGCAGCGGCCTCAGCAATAACCGCCCGCGCCCCGGCGACGACCGCGCTTGCTACGACTCTCGATGTCGCGGTCGAGGCGAGGAAGTGCAATTCGTCCTTCACGTGACGAACACGTCGGGCAAGAAACTCGAGCTGACATTCCCCAACGGGCAGACGCACGACCTCACGGTGCTGGACGCAGCGGGCGAGCAGTCTGGCACTGGGGAAGCGGGCAGATGTTCACGCAGGCGCTGCGGAACCAGCCGCTCGACGCCATGCGTCGCTCACATATACGGCGCGCTGGCGGCAACCCGCGCGCGCACGGGCCGTTGACCGCGATCGCGACGCTGACCAGCACGAACTACCCAGTCGAGTCGCAGGGCCGCCTTCGCGCTTCCGTAAGTCGCGGACCGCAATCCACACGCAGGCTGCCCTGCGATCCGGTGGTGGTGAGCGACGCGAGGCCCGCGCGGGGCGACGCATTGCACCGGCCCTAGGGTCCGTTTTCGACGCGGAGGGCGACGTTTGCGTCGCCCCTACTTAGATTCCGGTCGTGACCGCCCCCACCGTTCGGACACATGCTGGCGTCGCAGCCGACGAGCGCGACGTCCAGCTGCTCGACGAGCTGGCGCGCGCGCGTAGCGCGCTGGTCGCGCAGATCGCCCAGCGCATCATCGGCCAGCGGACCGTCGTCGACAACCTCGTTGCCGCGCTCCTCGCCGGCGGGCACGCGTTGCTCGTCGGCGTACCTGGCCTCGCCAAGACGCTGCTCGTGCAAACGGTCGCGCAGGCGCTGGAGCTGACGTTCTCGCGCGTGCAGTTCACGCCCGACCTCATGCCGAGTGACATCACGGGCACGGAGCTGCTCGAGGAGGATCAGGCAACCGGTCATCGCGCGTTTCGCTTCGCCCAGGGTCCGGTGTTCGCCAATGTCGTCCTGGCCGACGAGATCAACCGCGCGCCGCCGAAGACGCAGGCCGCGTTGCTGCAGGCGATGCAGGAGCACGCGGTCACCGCCGCGGGTCAGACGCACCAGCTGCCCGAGCCGTTCTTCGTGCTGGCGACGCAGAACCCGATCGAGCAGGAAGGCACGTATCCGCTGCCGGAAGCGCAACTCGATCGGTTCATGTTCGAGTTGCGAGTCGACTATCCCTCGAAGACGGAAGAAGAGGCGATTGTCACCGCAACCACGGGCGACGTCACCGCGACCGTCGTGCCCGTCCTCCACGCGGAACGACTATCCGAGTTGCAGCACCTCGTCCGCCGGCTGCCCGCACCGCCAAGTATCGTGGCCTACGCCGTGCGCCTGGCCCGCTCGACGCGCCCGCCGCCGCCGAAGCGACGCCCGAAGTCAAGCAATACGTCAGCTACGGCGCCGGCCCACGCGCGTCGCAGTACCTGGTCCTCGGCGCCAAGGCGCGCGCAGCGATGGATGGCCGCGCCATCCCGGACCTCGAAGACGTTCACAGCGTCGCGCTCTCCGTCCTGCGCCACCGCGTGGTGCTCAACTTCCAGGCCGAAGCCGAGGGGATCACGGTCGACCAGTTGATCAAGTTGGATGTGAAGCGCGAACGATAACACGGGCGCTTAAAGCGCCCGAGAAAGTTGACCCACAGAAAGGAGAAAGTAGACGCAGCTGCGTCCTCGGAGTGCCGTCTCCGTTCTCCTTTCTACTTTCTGCCCTCGCTCCTCTCTCAGGCGCTTACGCGCCCGCCGCGAGCTGGCTCGTGCACTCCGGGCATCGCGTCGCGCCGATCGGAATGCCCTTCGTGCAATACGGGCACGCCTTTGGTTCGCGCGGTGCCGCGGCCGGCGCATGGTAGAGCTTTGCCACGGCACGGACGACCAGGTAGACGCAGAAGGCGACGATCAGGAACGTCAGCACCGTGTTGAGGAAGCTGCCGTAGTTGATCGTCACCGCGCCCGCCGCCTTGGCATCCGCCGGCGTGTTGTATGGCGGCGGCACCTTCGTACCCGCCTTGAACAGCACGAAGTGACTCGAGAAATCGATGCCGCCGGTTGCCAGGCCGATCACCGGCATCAACATGTCGTCGACGATCGACTTGACGATCGAACCAAAGGCCGCGCCGATGATCACACCGACGGCGAGGTCGACGACATTGCCCCGCATGATGAACGCCTTGAAATCCTTGAACACGAAGACCTCCCAAGAGCGGGGTCTGGGGCGGGCGCCGCAGGCACCCGGGAGAGGAGACCTCCAAAACGTGGAGATTCGAACGAACGGAATCGACCAGGAAACTACGAGGGCGAGCCCCGCTGCACGAGACCCGCCGGCGCCCTTGGCGCCGGAGAGAGTAGACCCACAGAAAGCAGAAAGTAGACAGGGGCAACTACCAAGCCCTTGTCTACTCTCCCGCTTCAAGCCGTTATCTACTTTCTACTTTTTCTGTAGTTCTTCTCTCTCGGGCGCGGCAGCGCCCGCCGCCCCGCTCTCACTTCCCAGCACTTACCTCCATCAACTGCGCCATTGATTGTCGCGGCAGCGCAAGCATCTCACCGCAGCGGTCGCAAATGCTCACCAGTACGTCGCGAACATGTAGCCGCGTCCGAGGCAAGGCAATCGAGCGCCGTGTGTAGTTCGCCGTGACGAGATCACCACAGTGGGGGCAATGTGCAGAAGCCGTATCACCGGCCTTCCAGGGCGCTTCCATGACAGCATCCTCCGACGCGAAACGCGCGCACCGTATTGTGAGTTCTGATTCTTCGTACCATTTGGACACTGGCCGTCTACAAAGGGTTGGGAGGTACGAGGCGTGAAATTGCTTGCGTTGTGTTTCAATCCATCCCCGACCACCGGCTCACCCTTCACAGCGGCTTCCGATCACGTGCACTCGAGTGTGCGCATCCTTCACACATCCCTACGGCACCCTGCGCTCCAGGTTTCACACGTGTGTCGGCCCAGATGTGCGAGTCAGCTAAGCTCGCAATTGATGCAGTTGCCCTTGGCAATGCGGGCTCAATGCACGCGATGCGAGTCCCGACCTGCTGAGTGTTTGACAGTTCCCTTGCGTGTGCCACGCGAACGCGCCTCCGCGCCCCGCACCGCTAAATTGTTGGTACCGCCGTTCGACGCGCCCGTCCCACGCCGTCCAAGACCATGAAGCGCCGCCCCATGAAGCCGCGCCCGCCTGCCCCCAGTGGGCCCCCTCGCCGGCCAGACTCGGTCGGCCGAGGTGCACACGTCAACCCGGCACCCGTGGTACCCCCCGGATCGCCGTCGGCCGGGCACAAGCCCTGGTCAACTTCCGCCAAGTCGGGGCGGCGCGGTCGATGAACGCGCCTCCTGCGGCTGCGCGTCGCTCGGCGGGCAGGGTTCCCGAAATCCGAGACTCACGATCTCGAGCGGTGCCCTCGCCGCCAAGCGCCGAGCGAGGGCAACCCTTCGGTCGCCGGCCAGCGGGCATCCGTACGAGCGCGTTACCGTGTTAGTATGTGTGTAGGGAGCAAGGCGCCATCGGTGGAGACGGAACCGCCGACGCGCGCGGACAACTGTCAGGCCGTCGTCTTGCAGTGGAGGAGTCTGTGATGTTCGTGCGATCCGCCCCGGCGATCGTTCGCGGGATCGAGCCAACGCCGACACTCGATGCCGTCTGTGCCCGCGTCCTTTCGATGCTGGCCTGGCCAATGCCTGAGCGGACGAAGCCTCGAGAGTGGCGGGCCGTGCGAGCGCGCCTGCGTGCGGCGATGGCGGCGTATGGCCGCGTGATGCGCATGACGGGCATCCGACGGCAGCAGCTCTCTGGCGGCGTGACCGCCCTCGTTCGCCGGGCGAGCACCCGGCTGCCAGACGCGGTTGGCGCTGCCTACGCACCAGGTGACGTGGCCGCGTGGGCGCTCGCCGCATACGATGCCGCCGATCCGCGCTCGCGCCGTCGTCGCGGAGCCGACACATAGTCGTTTCCGCCGCGACCTGATCGACGGCACTGCGAGCTCTTCCCTAGGAGGCAGGACGTGACTCATCCGGATCATGGTCTTGGCGAGCGCGTCGCGGACGCGGCGCGCCACGTCGTCGAGGCGTTGGAGCGGGACGTGGAATCGCTGGCCACGACGACGCCCGTAGAGGCGATCGCCGAAACCGCTGCCGTGGCGCAGGGTGCTGATGCGGACGAGCTCGCCGCGCAATCGCCGGCTGCCGTTCCAGTGGACCTGCCGATCGAGCCGATGACAGACGCCGATCTCAGAGCCGACGAGTCGGACGAGTCCGACGCGTAAGCGATGCCGGCACTGCCGGAGGGAAAGCCAGAGGCGCCTTCGCATGACTCCGCAACCGCGCAGGGTCGCATTGCGATCGTCGGCGCCGGCGCCATTGGTGGGTATTTCGGCGCACGGTTAGTCCGAGCCGGCTATCGCGTCGACCTCCTGGCGCGGGGTGCACACCTCCATGCGATCCGAGAGCGTGGCGGCATTGAGATTCACGAAGCCGATGGCTCGACGTTTGTCGCAGCCGTGTCCGCCTCCGATGACCCGTCCAGCCTGCTGGGTGCGTCGCACACCATCGTCGCGGTCAAGACGTACTCGCTTGCCAACCTCGGGCCAACTCTTCGCACCCTGGCGGAGGCTGGTACGACGGTCGTGCCGTTACTCAACGGCGTCGACATCACCGACCGCATGTCGGCGCTCGGCGTTCCCCGCGCCACAATCCTGGGTGGCATCGCCTACGTGAACACGGAGCGCACTGCACCCGGGGTGATTACCCGCACAGGAACACTGCTTCGCATCGTCATCGGTGAGTTGAACCACCAGGTCTCGGACCGAGCCCAAGCGCTGGCTTCCGCCCTTCGCGCCGCCGGCGTCGAGACCGACGTCAGTGATGCAATCACACTCGAGCTGTGGCGCAAGTTCGCGGTACTGGCGACACTGGCTGCCCTGTGCGGGCTCGCGCGGCGACCGATCGGCCCCGTGCGCGCCGTTTCGCTCGGCCGTTCGGTCATCGACCGGTCTGTGCGAGAGGTCGTCGCCGTTGCTCGTGCGTCCGGCGTCGCCTACTCGGACGACGACCTGCGTCGTACGCTCGGCGCGCTCGAAGGACTGCCGGATGGCACCAGGCCCAGCTTTCTCGCAGATCTCGAGCGCGGCGGGCCAACGGAGATCGAATGCACTGAGCGGCACCATCGTTCGCCTCGCCCGCACGATGGGCATCGATGCACCGGTCCACGAAACGGCCGTTGCCGCACTGACTGCGCAGACATCCGGCAAGCTCAACTAGGTCAGGTGCGCTTGTGCGTCCGGGTCAGGGCTCCGGCGGGGCGTGGCCGCCGCGGTACATGTCCATGAACATCGCGAGGTCCGACTCTTTGAAGAGGCCAAGTGCCATGAAGATCTCCCGCGCGAACTCGACCGCGCCGAGTCCGGACGCCGTGATCACGCCCGCGTCCGAGACAGCGAGCGTTTCCTCGTAGAGCGCAGGAGTCTCGTAGCCTGGCGCATGCCGCTGCAGGAACGACGCGCCGTTGCTGGTGTGTCGGCGGCCACGGAGTAGTCCGGCGCGGGCCAGCGCCACTGTCGCCCCACAGATAGCGGCGAGAGTCACACCGCCTGCCGCCAAAAGGCCCAGCACGGGCTCGAGGCGAGACGCCGGGTACGCTTCGAGCCACGGATCTCCCCCGGGGAGGAGCAGCAGCTCCGTCGTCACCGGCGTCACGCTCTCGAGGACGTCGTCCGGCTCGACGCGGAGGCCACCCATGGAAACGACGGCACTCGGGCCGTATCCCACTGAGGTGATGACCCGCCCGCCCCAACGCCGCAGCCCAGTGAGCGCGTAGGCCGGCTCCCAGTCCGCGAACCCGTCGAAGACCAGCACGGCAATGCTGCGTTTCAGAAGTGTCACGGGACCAATGTCATGCGCGTCTACTAAGCGCGTCGCGTCCGGCACGGGCTGCGCCGACACGGTCGACACGGGATGGAATGATGACTTGTGGACCTCAGAGTTGGCGATCCCCGATCGGCGCATGGGCGCCGGTCTGTGCCCTCCTGCTCATCGCGACGACCGAGGCTCGCGCACAGCCCGCCGCCGCGCCGTTTCCCAGAGGCGATTCGCTGAGCGGACCGCTCATCATCACGACTCCCCGCAGCATCGCGTCGACGGTCCGCAAATTGGCCGCCGATTTCGCGGTGAGGCACCCGGGCGTCGTCCCAAATATGCTCACCGGTGGGAGCGTCGCCGTCGCACGCGCGGTCGCGGACTCCGCACAGATCCCCGACGTCTTTGTGTCCGCCGATGACACGCTGATCGACGCGCTGCTGGTGCCGCGGTCGGCCGCTTGGTCCGCCGGCTTTGCCCGCTCTGTGATTGTGCTCGCCTACACGGCCAAGTCGAAGTACGCGGACGAGGTCACTACGCGGAACTGGGCAGATGTCTTGAGCAAGCCCGAATGTACATGGCGCGCGTGGCGATCCGAACGACGACCCCGGTGCGTACCGCACGTTGATGTTCTTCGAGCTCGCCGCGCGGTACTATCTGCGGCCTCGTCTCTCCGCAGTGCTCGAGCACGCGATGCCGATCACGGATTTCGGGCCGGGGGATGGCGAGTTGGAGGCCAAGTTCGCGGACGGAACGATCGACTACATGCCGACCTACCGGACGCTCGCAGCCGAGCACGAGCTCGAATGGCTGGAACTGCCCCCGCCGATCAACCTCGGCGACACCGCGTTCGCGTCGTCGTACGCGGCGGCCAGGATGCGGATCCCCCGCGGTCACACCAGTGCCGACACCGCGACGATCTACGGCGCGCCGGTCCTGTACGGGCTCACGGTCCCGCGCGCCGCCCCGCATCCGGCGCTGGCGCTCGCTTTTGCCCAGTACGTGCTGTCGGCATCCGGCCTGGATCTGATCCGCAATTCCGGATACGACGTCCCGGATCACCCGATTTTCCATGGCGACCCGCCGGTCGAATTGCGCGCGTTGACCGCGCGGTAGCCGTCGTTCTCGTGGTCAGGGCGCTCTGGCGTCCGCGACGACGGGACCCGGCCGCCAGGCAATACGCAGCGCGCCGTCACGAACGGGGACGGTAACGGGCGTCCCGATTGGCAAGCGCACGGTCTCACGTCGCTCGCGCAAACGCAGCCATGGCGGACCCGCTTGGCCGGTGCGCTGCAGAGTCACGACGGAGGCCCGTCCGCTGTGCCGGTGCTCCGCCACCGTGTATGTGAGGGAATGGGTCGGGCTCCGATCGAAGATCCCATTGGCGACGCTCGCCGCACCGAAGCACAACCACCACCCGGCCGCCAGTCCAACCGGAGTCAACGCGAATCGCGTGGCAACCGGAGTATCACGAAGAAGGAACCACAGGCATCCAATGCATGCGACACCGCCGGCGACACCAATCCACAGTGGGCCGTTGTCGTACATGTCGAGCGTCGGAAAGTCGATCACCGCCCAGAGGCGCAGGACACCGCCCGCCACCATGGCGCCGAGCACCGACAGGGCGATGCGTCGTACGCAGATATCATTCATCGTGACAGCGACGACGGCGGCACCCACCCGTCACGCGGTCTGTCCGGCCGCTGCCGGCGCCGGTATCTTCGCCCGACGATGTCGAATCCGCATCCGGTTACGGAGTACGCTCGCCGCCTCGGGACGTTCAATGCAGCGATGGTCACCGTCGGGGGCATCATCGGGGCCGGGATTTTCCTCAGCCCCGCAGTAGTCGCTCAACGTGTTCACACCGGCGCGGCCGTCCTCGCGGTTTGGGTGCTCGGTGGCGTGATCGCCGTAGCCGGCGCCCTCACATTTGCCGAGCTCGGGGGCCGCAGGCCTCAAGCAGGCGGCGGATATGTCTACCTCAAGGAAGCTTTTGGACCGCTGCCCGCTTTTCTCTACGGGTGGACGTTTCTCGTGGTCATCAACACGGGCGGCATGGCAGCGGTCGCATTCACCTTCGCGCGCTACACCGTCGACCTGGCGGGCATGCCGCCCGTTGCCGTTCGCCCGTTGGCCGTCGCCTCCATCGTCGCGCTGACCGCGGTCAACTGTTTCGGGATCCGAGCGGGTGCAACGACGCAGAACATTTTTACGCTGCTCAAGCTGGCCGCGCTGGCCGCGCTCGTCGTTGCGGGCATCGCGGTTGGCCTTTCACCAGGAGTTCATGCCGCACTGCCGGCGACAGCCGCTCCGATCGCGAATGATGATCTGGCGCGCGTCATCGGCATTGCGCTCATCCCCGTCCTGTTCACATACGGCGGGTGGGCGCACGCGAACAATGTCGCGGGCGAGATGAAGGATCCGGTTCGGACGCTGCCGCGAGCGATGATACTCGGGATGGCGATCGTCGTGATCGTCTACGTCGCGGCCAACACCGCCTATGTCGCCGCACTCGGCCCGTCCGGTCTGGCTGCCAGCCAAGCGCCGGCATCCGACACGATGCGGCGCGCCGTCGGTCCCGTTGGAGGCACGCTCATCGGACTCGGGATTGCCGCGTCGTCATTTGGTTTCGTGAACCTCACCATCCTTTCCGCGCCGCGCATCCTGCAGACCATGGCAGCGGACGGACTCTTCTTCGCCCGCGCAGCCGTGTTGCATCCGCGCTATCGCACGCCGGTAGTCGCGCTGCTGGCGCAGGCCGTCTGGGCCGTCGTGCTCACCTGGTCGGGGACGTACGGCCAACTGCTGGACTACACAGTGTTCGGCGACTGGATCTTCTTCGCCCTCATCACTGCCACGATCTTCGTCTATCGGCGCCACGATCCCGCCGGTCGCGTCCCGTACTTCCGCGCCCCCGGCTACCCGGTCGTGCCAGCGGTTTTCATCGTGACCGCCGGCTACGTTGTCCTCAGCAGCATCCGATCCAACCCGCACAACGCACTGCTGGGCTTCTGCTTGATCTCACTAGGCATACCGATCTACGCGATCTGGCGCGCAGGATCGCGGCGCCGCTCGAGCGCCCCGATCGAAGGAGGTGCGTGATGTCCACCGTACACGCATCGCGCGCCCCACGGGGCGACGGGTCCGGCGCAGCAGTCGGCGCTCCGCCGTCTGGCGCCAATCGCAAGGAGAGCCCCTATCTCACCTGGGTCAAACAGCTCCCGCCGGCGGAAATCAATCTGGCGGGCAGCGCCGTGCCGTCGTGCCCCGCCTCGCTACTTGGCCCTCTCGAGGCTGAGCCTCCGCTGAACGAGCGCAACGACTACGGATGGCCGCCACTGGTGGCCCGCATCGCCGCCCGGTACGGCGTGGGCGAAGGATCGGTCGTTGTAGCAGCAGGCACCTCGATGGCAAACCACCTGGCGATGGCCACTCTCCTCGAGACGGGTGACCACGTGCTCGTCGAGCGTCCAGGATACGACCCACTGGAACGCGTCCCAGCGCTCTGGGGCGCACACGTGGACCACGTGGCGCGCGTGGCCGACCGCGGCTACCGATTCGACGTCGACGCGATTCGAGCGGCTGTTACCCCGCGAACGCGCCTGGTCGTGCTCTCAGACCTCCACAACCCCACGGGTGCACGACTCGACGAAACAGACTTCCGCGCACTGACTGCGCTCGCCGAAAGTCGCGGGTTCCACGTGCTCGTCGACGAGGTGTACGGCGAGTGGCTGCGGGAAGAGGGAGTCCCTTCCGCCATCCACGTGTCGCCGCAAGTGATCGTCACGTCGAGCCTCACCAAAGTGTGGGGCCTCGGCGGCCTGCGGGTCGGATGGGTGCTGGCCGAACCGTCGTTGGCCGAGCGTATGCGACATTTGGCCGGACTCTTCGACAACATCATCGCGCATCCAAGCGAGCGCCTCGCTGTGCGAGCGCTCGAGCGGTCGGCGGTGATCATCGGGCCGCACATGAGATTGGTTGCCTTCAACCAGGCTCTCCTGAACCGCTGGATCGAAAGCATGGCGGGCGTGACATGGGTGCCACCGGCGGCCGGGGCCACAGCGTTTGTCAATCTCGGTTTGGGAGACGTCTGGCGTTTCACCGACACGCTCGCGCGTGTGCGCGGGACACGCATTGTCCCTGGCCACTTCTTCGGCGCACCCGAGTATGTACGGATCGGATTAGGGGTCGACAGTGCCTCGCTGGAGCACGGATTGACCCGGATCGCGGAGCAACTCCAAACAGCGGTTGCAGCGCCGGCCGCTCCGCGGCCGAGACAGTAGGCCTCTGAACGTCGATAGCAACTGGAGTGCAAATGCTCTCCGGACTTGTCTACTTTCTACTTTCTGTCCTTCTACTCTCTCGGGCGCTTTAGCGCACGTCGCCCGCCCCCTGACCCCCCGCCTTCCATGCTCCTCAAGAACGCAAGAGCCCTCGTCACCGGCGGCGGCACGGGAATCGGCCGCGCGACCGCCAAGGCACTCGTCGACCGCGGTGCGCGCGTAGTCATTACGGGGAGGCGCGACGAGGTGCTACAGCGCGCCGCAAAGGAGATCGGCGCACTCGCCATGCGAGCGGACATCACGGACGAAGAGGATGTGGCGCGGCTCGTCGACGCGGTGGTCAGGGAGCTCGGCGACTACAACGTGCTCATCAACAACGCCGGCATGGGGCTCTTCGCGCCGTTGGTATCCATTACTGCCACCGCCATGCGACGCGTGTGGGAAACCAACGTCCTGGGCGCAACGTTGGTCGCGCGCGAGTCGGCCCGCCACTTCGTCACGCATCAGATGGGCGCGATCGTGAACGTCGGGTCGACGTCGGGCCAGCGTGCGGGGCCGAACTCGTCGGCCTACGCCTCCACGAAATGGGCGCTGACGGGACTGACGGAGGTATGGAGAGCCGAGCTTCGCAAGGACAACATCCGCGTGATGCAGGTGAACCCGAGCGAGGTGCTTACGCCTTTCCACGAAACGGCAGGACGTGGCGCGCGTCCCGACAATCCGCGTAAGCTCCACCCCGAAGACATCGCCAACGTGATCGTAGACATGCTCGCGCTCGACGATCGGGCCTTCGTCACGAGCGCGACAGTCTGGGCGACGAACCCCGACAGCTGATCGCGCGAGGCCCGTCTCGGTTTTTCAGACCTCGGCTTCGGCGTCCACTTCGACGAGATATTCGTCGCCTACGATCCCCGCCTGCACGAGTGTGTTCGCGGGTTGGATCTCGCGGAACCGCTCGCCATGGACTCGCGCGACAGTCTCCCAGTCAGACAGACGACGCAAGTAGACACGAGTGCGGACGACGTCCGTGAGCTGCGCGCCGAGACTCTGCAGCGCGCCTTCGATCTTGTCGACGATGAAGTGCATCTGCGCGGCGGCATCGACTCCACCGATGATGCGTGAGCCGTGTGTGGCCGTTGTCCCCGAGATCCAGATGCGGTTGCCACGCCGCAGGGCTCGGCAGAATCCTGCCACGGCCTCCCATTGGGTGCCCGTCGATACCACCTCTCGCCCGCCACGCGAGGAGGAGACAGCGTACGGCGAGGGCTGTTCATCCACGTGGTGACTGAGGTCGCCCGAAGCCGTGAGGAATGGCGGCCGGCGGTACTCGTCCCCGCAATCACCAGGAATCGGCTCGAGCGCACTGAGGGCGGCCTCGATCTCGAGGCGGTCGTCCGCCGAAAGCGACGTCGTGAAGAGGCGCAGCGTGTCGGCGATGTGCTCGCGCTGCCCGAGGCGTGCTCCGATGATGACGCCACTCACCCCTGGCTGGTCCAGGATGTAGCGGGCGGCCACGTTGGCCATCGACACACCGTGGCGGTTGGCGACCGAGTGGAGGGCGAGCAGCACCCGCTGCAGGGCCGCCCACCCCCCGGCGACGTCCACGAACCGTGCGTATTTCATCTCCGACCAGCTGTCGAGCGCCGCACGATCGGGCTCCGGACGGGTGAGCCACCGGTCCGTCAACAAACTGCCGGCAATCGTCCCATACGCGAGAAGGGCGATGCCGTGCTCGCGGCAGAACGGGGCCATGCGCGCGCGCGGACGCTGGTCGAGCAGCGAGTAGCAGACCTGGTTCGACACGATCCGAATGCCGCTGCGGATGGCGATCTGCAGGTGCGCCGTATCAAAGTTCGTCACGCCCAGCGACCCGACTTTGCCCTCCGCGCACAGTTCGTCGAGCCACGAGAGACAGTCCAGCCAGCTCGGGTCCGCGTAATTCCACGCATGAAACTGGAGCACGTCGATCGTCTCGAGGCCAAGGCGGAGCAACGAGCGGTCGACGGCGGCGCGCACATCGGCGCGCGCCAACCGACGCGGCTTCGGCACCCATTTGGTCAGGATCTGTACCTCATTCCGATTTCCGTGGCGCTGAAGAAAGCGCCCAACGATCTCTTCCGCTGATCCGTAGTGGTCGGCCATGTCGAACGTCGTGAAACCGGCGTCGACGTATGTGGCAAGGGCTCGACTCGCCTGTTCGACGTCGACTGGATGACGCCGTTCCATGTCCGCGATCTGCCACAGGCCGGTCAGGACACGCGAGATGTCGAGTGCGGGCGTGAGCCGATGCCGCTCCACGGGCATATCCATTGGGGTCAGGGGGCGGGCGCTACGCGCCCGAGGGAGTAGAGGATCAGCAGTACAAAGTAGACAACCGGCGCGAAATACCTTGATTCCTTCGTCACAGTCTACTGTCTACTTTCCGTGGGTCTACTTTCTCGGGCGCGAAGCGCCCGCAGGGGACCTTATGAGGCCTCACGCGTATTTCGCCGCACTTGTAACGCTCGTCGCGGCCGCCGCACCACGACCGCTCTGTGCGCAAGGTCGCGCGATGACCGACCGCGACCTGTTGGCCTTCCACTGGGTCGCGGATCCGCGGATCTCGCCCGATGGCGCCGCGGTGGCGTACACCCTCGTCGCCGTCAACGAAAAGGAAAACCGCTACGAGACGAGTATCTGGATCGTGTCGACGGACGGCCACGGATCACCGCGCCGACTCACGGTCGGCCCTCGCGACGCGGCGCCTCGCTGGTCGCCTGACGGTCGCACGATTGCCTTCCTACGCGCGAGCGACGACACCTCTGGATCTCAACTCTTTTTGTTGCCACTTGCCGGCGGCGAGCCGCGGAAGCTGACAGACGTCCCCAAAGGCGCAAGCCCTGCGGTCTGGTCGCCCGACGGCGCCGCGATCGTTTTCTCGAGCCAGGCCCTCCCCCGCGACACCGCGGCCGCCGTAAAAGACTCGGCCACGAAGAAGCTCCTGAGCGACGTCCGAGTCATTACGCGCGCCGAATATCGAAGTAATGACCGCGGATGGCTGGACCCCACCCGCCACGCGCACATCTGGCGAGTCGACATCCCGGTTGGCGGCGACGGGCCCGTCCCGTCGCGCCAACTGACGTCTGGACAGTACGACGAGGAGGCTCTCGCCTGGAGCCGCGACGGCACCCACGTCCGCTTCCTGTCGGACCGGGTGGCAGAACCCTACTACAACAACCCTGACGACGACGAGTATGCCATCCCGGCCAATGGCGGCACGATGGACAAGGTCATCGACATCGATGGCCCGGTGCATGACGTCGAGCAATCACAGGACGGTCACGACTATGCGTTCGTCGGATACCTCAACCCGCCGCATCGCCAGTCGTTCACCCAATCCGGAATCTTCCTGGTACGCGACGGGGCCGCCACGCCGCTTCTGCGCGGCGGAGATGCCGACATCGGGAGCAGCCTGACCGGCGATCAGCACCCTCCCCGTGGTGGCGGCGGCTCCAGTCCGCTGGTGTGGTCGTCCGACGGTCGAAGCATCATCACTGCGCTGACTGAGCACGGTCGGTCCAACCTCGTCCGTGTCGACATCGCTTCCCACCACGTGGAGCCCGTTACCACCGGCGATCACGACGTGGTAGCGTACACCGCGACACCGGATGGCGCGCGGTTCGCGGTCACGTTGAGTGACGCCACGCATATCGGTGATCTGTACGTCCTCGATCCGGCCACCCGATCCCTCACGCAGCTCACCCATGTCAACGACTCGTTGACGGCCGGGCTGCACCTCTCGACGCCCGAGCGCATCTCGTACCGCAGCTTTGACGGCAAGATGATCGAGGCGTGGATCTACAAGCCGCCCGATTTCTCAGCCGCTACCAAGTATCCGCTGATCCTCAACATTCACGGCGGCCCGCATGCGGCGTACGGCGAGACGTTCTTCCACGAGGCGCAGGTGATGGCGGCGCGCGGATACGTGGTCCTGCTCCCCAATCCACGAGGGAGCACCTCGTACGGTGAGGCGTTCGGAAATGTCATTCAGTATCACTATCCCGGCGATGACTACCGGGACTTGATGGTCGGTGTCGACACGATGCTCGGACGCGGATACATCGATCCCAAACGGCTCGGCGTGACGGGCGGCAGCGGAGGTGGCCTCCTCACGAACTGGGTCGTCGGCCACACCCATCGCTTTGCGGCAGCCGTGTCCCAGCGCTCCATCGCCGACTGGGCCGCGTGGTGGTATACCGCCGATTTCACCCTCTTCACCCCCTCCTGGTTCCATCAGCCACCGTTCCAGGACCCGGCGGACTACGCACAACGCTCACCCATCACTTACATCCAACAGGTCACCACGCCGCTGATGTTGATCGAGGGCGAAGCCGACAGCCGGACGCCGTCCGGCTCCGGCGGTATGACAATGTTTCGGGCATTGAAGGCGCTGCACCGAACGACGGTCATGGTGTCATTCCCGGGCGAGACGCACGAGCTGTCGCGCTCGGGGAAACCGCGGCACCGCGTCGAGCGGCTCGCGCACATCCTCGCCTGGTTCGACAAGTACCTGCAGGACCGGCAAGTGGTGGAGTACGAGCAGCAGTAACGGAGGAAAACGGCAACGCTCCACCACCGTCCGCACATAATCCGCTGATCGGCGGGCAGGGGCGACGCAATGCGTCGCCCCTACACTCTAGCCCGCTCCGCCGGAAATCAGCGCAATCGCCGCGGTCCCGACGGCAAGCCCGACGACCTGGCGACGGTGCAGGTGCTCTCGGAGGACCAGGTACGCCAGCAGCACGCTGGCCGCGGGATATAGCGAAGCGAGCGCGGCGATGACGCTCAGCGGGCCGTGGTGGACAGCGACGAAGTAGCAGATGTTCGCCACGATGTCGAGCAAGCCCGACCCGACGACAATCGGTACGATGCCCCGCAGACTCCCGAGAGACTGCCGCCTCACTCGCGCGGCCAGAAAGAGCGCTGGGCACGACACGGCACGGGCGACGAGCAGCGGCACCAACCCGGAAGCAGGCGACGTGCGTTGCACACAGCTGTAGAACGCGCCGATGGCCAATCCTGCGGCCAATGCGAGAACGACCGAGCGGTCCAGTCGCGGCGCGCCGCCGGCCGGGGAGTCGCCGGCCACGGGTAGTGGATTGGGCTCCCACCCGATGAGCACGATCGCGCCTACAGCCAACGCGATGCCGGCCCAGACAGACACCCCTAGCCGTTCCCCGAGTCCGACGCCGATGAGCACGGGGATCGCCGTGCCAACGGCCGCTGCAATGGGAGCGACAACGCCGATCCGGCCGATGGCGAGCGCCGAGAAGAACAGGCCGAGAGAAAACGCGCCGGCCACGCCGGTGGCGACACCCCACAGAAAATCGGCGGGCGTTGGATGGGCTGGCGGCATCAGTAACACGACCACCAGCATCGCGATGAGCCCCGCGGCCTGCGACACGCCTGAGACGACCAGGACGGCTGCCCGGCGGCTTGCGATGGCACCAAGAAAATCGGCGCCGCCGTACAAGACCGATGTCAGGAGAGCGAGGAAGATGTACACCGGACACAATGGTAATCAGGCGCGTCCAACAAAGGCCGGATCCGGCTGAAACCGGAGGCGGTATTTCGCCGTAGTCGGAGGTATGACGTCGGCCGCTTCCGACCCTCCCGTGGCCCGAGAGTCCGCTGATGCCGTCACCGCGGCCGAGCCTGTGCCGATGCCTGGCGGTGTCGTGTCCTTCTTCGGCAGCTCAGCGCGAGGAGGGGACTGGCTCGTGCCGGCTCACTTCCGCGTCGTTGCGGTCGTGGGAAAGGTACGCTTGGATCTCCGCCGAGCGCGATTCACGTCACGGACGACGACGATCGAAGCCGCGGTCTTTGCGGGACATCTCGAGATCGGCCTGCCCGGCGGGTTCCGCGTGGAGTACGCCGCGAGCGCGTTTGGCGGAAACTTCGAATTTCACCGCCGATCGCCCGGTAGCGCAGCGGGCGACAGCAATCGCGATGTGGAGTTGCCCGCGATCCGCATCATCGGCACGCATGTCGGCGGCGCGATCGAAGTGTTTGAGAATCCCTCCTGGGATTCGGTGACCCAGCGCTTCCGCCGCGCAGCAGCCGCGTTCCGCGAATAATCGTTGAGGGCGCGGCGCAGTGCGGCGCTCCGTGGCGCGAGCGCGCCACGCGCTGCACCTTTGTGGCCTCGCGCGTGCCAGCCGATTGTGATTTTCGGTCGGCACCTGAGGTCCTCATCGACCCAATGTCGATCCCTTCATGCTTGTTAACTCGTGACCGCAATACCAGTCGCAGCCGCGCCGGCACGCAGCGCGCGAATCGCACTCCGCCGCGCCTTCGGGCTGGCCTTCGGGCTCGCGGTCTCGATCGGACTCACGATCGGCGCAGGTATCTTGCGCGCCCCTGGCGACGTCGCCACGCTACTCCCGGACCTCCGCCTCTTCTTTGCGGCGTGGATTGCTGGAGGCGTGTACGCGATGCTCGGCGCCAATGCCCTGTCGGAGCTCGCTGCCATGCTACCGCAGTCCGGCGGCCAGTATGTCTACGCCGAGCGCGCGTTCGGGCCGTACATGGGGTTCGTCGTGGGCTGGAGCGACTGGGCGTCCACCTGCGGAAGTGTCGCGGCGATCGCAATCGTCCTCGCCGAGTCGGCCGGAGTTCTCGCCGCTCCCTTGGGAGGACACACGGTACTCGTCGCGCTCGGCGTGACCGCCGTGCTCACGGCGGTGCTGTGGACTGGGGTCCGGTCGAGCGACCGCGCCCAAACGATCTCGAGCGCCATCAAAGCGGTTGCGCTCATCGCGCTGATCGTGGCGTGCTTTTCCTACCACGGTCCGCTGGTGACCCCGCCCCGCACAGCTGCGCCGGCGGTCATCCCGGCCATGACCGGCTTCGTGGTCGCGATGCAGGGCGTGATCTATACCTATGATGGCTGGACGGCGCCGCTCTACTTCTCCGAGGAGGTCACGGACCCGGGCCGCGAGCTTCCACGCTCGATCCTCGGCGGCCTCGCGTTGATCATGGGCATTTATCTCGCGCTCAACGCCGGGTTTCTCCACGTAGTGTCGCTGCCTGCTATGGCGACGTCCCAGCTGCCGGCTGCCACCGCCGCCGCTCAGATCTTCGGCGCTCGGGGTGACGCAGTGGTGCGCTGGATCGTGGTCCTGGCGCTGCCGAGTGCGATCATCGCCTGTCTGTTGGCGGCTTCGCGCATTGTCTTCGGTCTTGGCCGGGATGGCTTGGCGAGCGGCCGGGCGACGCGTGTGAACAACGGGGGCACGCCCACCGCGGCGCTGTTCGTGAGCGCGCTCGTGGCAGCCGCATTCCTTCTCACGCGCACTTTCGAAGCGGTGATCGCCATCCTGACATTCTTCTTCGTCGCCAATTACATGCTGTCGTTCGCGGCCGTGTTTGTGCTGCGGCGCCGGGAGCCCGACCTTCCCCGTCCCTATCGCACGAGAGGGTATCCCTACACCACTGGTCTGGCACTCGTGGGATCGGCCGCATTTCTCGTCGGGGCAGCCATCAGCGACCCACGACACAGCCTCGTTGCGCTCGTGATTCTCGCGCTCAGCTATCCCGCGTTTGCATTGCTCCGGCTCTCCGGGCGCGCTCCGCGCACGAGCTGATCCAGGCGGTCTTCGCCTCCGCATACGCCATCGTGTCGTCGGGGTGCAGCAGGCGGCACCGCTCCTTCTCCGCCTCATAAGCACGCGCCTCGGCCGGATGGCTTCGCAGGTAGTCTCGGAACAGCAGCATGCGATCGATCTCAGGATGGCCGGCAGCGAACGCGTGAAGCTGTACCAGCCGCCGGCCAGTCACGGCGTCGTCGAGCGTGCAATACCGGCGGCCGGCGATGCCAAATTCTCCGCGCCACCGGTAGCCGAGAGCGCGGAGTCGCGGTGCATCGGCATCGAGCGAGCCCAAGTCGGTTACGACAGGCAACAAGTCAATAATCGGTTTGGCTCGGATTCCGGCGATCGACGTCGACCCGACGTGATGGATCTCGACGAGTGTAGGCCCGAGGGCTTCGGCGATGCGCGCCGCCGCGATGCGCCCATCAGACACCCACGCGGGCGAATGCTCGACCAGTTCGACATGCCGCCGCTCATCGCCCTTGATGCCCGTCACGCTTCCCCTCGCTGGCGCCGCCAAGCCTCGATCGCGGCCGCGTCGGCCCGTTCCTTTGCTGCGTGCGCCTCCGTCCAATCCACCACCGGTGCGACCTCCGCGTCCGTCAACTGCAGCGACTGGACGGCACGCGCGATGACCGGGCGAGCCATGTCCGGCGGGAGCGCCTCGCCGAACGCGAGCTCGGCCCTGCGACAGAGTCGCTCTTCCCGCGCCATGTCGCGCCCCGACCAGTCGAAATTGAGATGCTCGCCCATGCGATGGACCCTGGCGTGCGTTCCTTCGTGCACGATCGACGATGCGATCTGCGCAGCCGTGAACTCCGCCGAGCGGGCGAGGAAACTCAGCTCGGTGAGAACGGTGCGCTCCGTCGGGAAATAGGCCCCGCGACACGGGAACGGTGCCACGGACATTGCGCGGAGATCGCGACACATGTGGGCCAGCCGCCAGGGTTGGAACCGCTCGACCAGCCCCAGCGCCTCGTCCAGTCGGTCGAGCACGAACTCCGTTTGCACGTCCGGCCGTGGATTGATGACGACCACCCGCAGTCCACGAACGTGGTATGTCCCGGGCGCCTCGCGCGCGCGCTCGAGATAGGAGCGTGCAGTGTGACCGAGGCGCTCCAGCCATGACATACTGGAAGCTTAACAACGGGTCCGGGGTCTGGGACGGGCGCTACTGTCCCGCTGCCTTTCCCGCCGCCGTCGTCGTGGTCGTCATGTACTTCTTGTACCAGCTCATCATGTAGAGCTGGGTGCGGAGGAAGTTCGTGGGCTTCATGCCACCCGTGCCGTGGAACTCACCCTCGAAGCGCAGAAGGGTCGTCGGGACGTGGCGCATCTTGAGTGCGACGTAGTACTCCTCGCTCTGCGGCATCGGAGTGCGACGATCGAGCTCCCCGGTCATGATGAGCGTCGGCGTCGTCACATGTCCAACGTACATGATGGACGAGTGCTCGAGCCACGGCTTCGGGTCCTCCCAATACGGCTTGTCGAACCAGCCGAAGGTGAAGAGCGGGAGGTCCGTCTCCCCCGACATGCTGATCCAGTCGGTGACCGGGCAACGGACGGCGGCCGCGGCGAACCGCGTGGTATGTCCGATCACCCAGCTCGAGAGGACGCCGCCGCCGCTGCATCCGCCGACGAACAGGTTGCGCGAATCGACATACCCGCGACCGACGGCCGAGTCGACCGCCGCCATCAGATCGTCGTAGTCGACGCCGGGGTAATCCTGGCTGATCGCGGCGCCGAACGCAGACCCGTACCCTGTGCTGCCACGCGGGTTGACATACAGCACGACGAAGTTGTTCGCCGCGAAGTTCTGGAACATGTAGTTGAAACCGACGTTGTAGTCTCCGTGCGGCCCGCCGTGGATCTCGAGAACCAGCGGATACTTGAGCTTGGGGTCAAAGCCCGGTGGTTTGACCACCCACGCCTGGATGCGGGCGCCGCCACTCGACGTGAGCCACATCTCCTCGACTGCGCCCAGGTGGATGCGTGAGAGCGCGGCGTCGTTGACATGGGTCAACTGGGCGAGCGCACCACCCCCGCTACCGGAGCGGGGATGCGCGGCGGCGGCACTCCCGAGCTCGAGCCGCGCCACTTCCGCCGGCGACCGCCAGGTCGAGATCGTGACCGCGCCCACACCGGAGCGGGCGATCGATCCCAGCGAAACGATGTGCTCGCCTGATGTCAGAGGCCGCACCGCCGCCCCGACGGCCATCGGCGCAAACAGCACGTTGCGCGTGCCGCGATCGTCACTGGCGAAATAGACACCACTGTTGTCAGGCGCCCAGTGCATGTCCCCTACGTCGCGGTCCAATGCGGCCGTCACGATATGCGCGTCGCTGCCGTCCGCGTTCATGGCGTACAGCTCGCTGGCGTGATACGTCTTCTTCGTCGCCGCATAGCCCGTGTAGGCGATCCGCCGGCCGTCGGGGGAAGGCACCGGATGCGTCCACACTCCGGGATCGCGGGTCAATCGGCGCGTCGTGCCGCTTGCGACATCGACGGCGTAGATGTTGGACTCTCGGTAGCGGTAATCACCCTCGGGATCCACCGATCCGTCGAAGAGCATTGTCCGCCCGTCCGGAGCCCAATCCCAACTCACCGGCGCGGACAGCGCGTCGAACCGAGCGCCGACGTTCCAGTCACCGCGCGTCACCTGACGAGCCGGACCGCCGTCGATCTCAACCACGTAGAGGTGGCGATAGCCTTCCTCGATGAAACCGCGCCGGTCCTCGCGGAAGTGCAGCGTTTCCACGATCCGCGGTGCCTTGGTCCACTTCGCGGAATCCGGAGGCTTCGGCATGTCGATGGCCCATGATGTCGGCTTGGAGACGAACATCGTGAAGCCGATCGACTTGCCGTCGGGCGCCCACTTGATGTCGCCGATGTCCGACCCGATCGGTGCCCTCGTGAGCTGCGTCGGGCCCGGGTCCCCCTCCACCCACCTGACGAAGATCTGAGATCCCTTGGGCTCGCCTTCCGCGAGGTAGGCGATGCGCGCGCCATCGGGGGACCAACGTGCAGATCCACCTTTGGCGAAGACGCGCGCGTGCGTCCCGTCCGAGCGCATGATCCACAGCGACGATTCGTAGCGGTCTTCCGTGGTATTGACCCAGCGCCGGGTGTACACGATCTGCGATCCATCGGGCGAGATTTGAGGGTCGCTGACGGCCTCCAAATCGAAGTAGTGACCGACAGTCAGCAACGTGTCTGACGGCGTCTCCTGGGCGACGGCGGACCGACTAGCAGCGAGCGTAGCGATGCCCAGCCACACCACGCAAACGAGTCGCACCCTGGCGAGCCGACCTGGCAACGAGTGGCGAATCATGAGGTGCTCCGGACGATGGGTTCTGATCGGGCTCGGATCGTACCGGCGGCGCTACGCCCCGTCAAGCGCCCGCTCCAAGCGGTGGAAGTCGAACCGAATCGTCCCGCTGCCCGCTCGTATGTGACGCGAAGGGCGTGCGTACGCCTTTGGTCCAATTCCGCCCGATGCCGTGCAACCCCTAAATGCCCGTGCGGGGGCAATTTAGCCTTCGACCTATTTCCTATTCTTGTGCGTCTACTTGCTAGCGCGCGCAGCGCACTAGTCTGCCCGGTCGTACGCCGCGAGCGCCCATCGGCGGACTGCCTCGCGGATCTCGTCGGACAGGCGCACCGGCGCGATCCCGGTGAGGGCATGCCGGATGAGCGAGTTCGTGTACGCGAACACGTCGCTGGGGGAGGCACCGCTTGCCCGCAATGACCGGATGTAAGACGTCAGGGCGTCGCGAAGTCGCCCGCGTGCGGCCACGAGATCGAGCTTCGAAGCCTGTGGTCGCGCCAAGTCGACGACGGCCTGTGTAACAGGATGCCGAGGCGCTGGCGGGTTGGAGGGAGACGAGGAATGGAGCGCGTGAGGTGCTACGTCCGTCAGCATGCGACGACCTCAGAAGGGTATCAGCCAGCCCGACATGATGGGCGACCACTCAATGGCAAACTACGCCGTCCCCACGGTGGGTGCGCAAGCAGGCTTTTTAGGGGCTTAAGTCGCCGCCGCGTCCGCTTGACAACTCCCCTTTTTGGTGTATGCGGGGCGTTGCGCTCGGCCCGCTGCGCCGGGGGCTCCGGAGGGGCTGAGCGACCGCCCTCCCGCCCCGCCCAACTCGGCCGCGTCAGATACACGATCGTTACGTGGCGTTACATTGGCTTTCCGGAGCATGGCCGATCGCCATGACGCCCAGAAGCGCGTCCGCTGCCACACACGCGCTCGAAGAGAGACGACAGGTAAGAGAACGTGGTTGGAGACCCGACACGCATTGCGAGACAGTGCTCCCGATGCATCATTGCCACTAATTCTGCGATACGAATATGCCGGCCGCCCTTTACGACCGAATCGGTAGCGCATACGACGCTACTCGCCGCGCTGACTCTTACATAGTCGCGCGACTGCTTTCCCATCTCGACCCCACGCCGAGCGAGCAGTACATTGACGTGGCGTGCGGGACCGGGAACTACAGCTGGGCGCTCGCCAGTTCGGGAGTGACCGTGACGGGCGTCGACGCCTCAGCCAGGATGATCGCAGCCGCCGCGGGCAAGGCGGTGCCGACGCTACTGCGGCGCGACACGCCGGATCGGTGGCTCCGCCGCCCGCAATGGGTCGTCGGGGACGTCACCCGGCTGCCGTTTCAAGACGGAGCCTTTCATGGCGCCACGTGCACGCTAGCGCTGCGCTACTTCGATGATCTCGAGGCATTGTTTCGCGAGGTCAGCCGGGTGTTGACTCGCGGCCCCCTGATCATATTCACCGCGACCCCTGCTCAGATCCGTCGATATTGGCTCCGGGCCTACTTCCCTGACATGCTCGCGCGCGTCGCCGCGCAGGCGCACCCGATGCAGCGAATCATCGACGCCCTGCGAGGTGCAGGGTTCGTCAACGTGCGAACGGAACCCTACGTCGTCCCGCCCAACGTCGAGGACCTCTTTCTGTACAGCGGCAAGCATCGCCCTGAGTTGTATCTCAATCCGGCCGTGCGCGCCGGCATGTGGAGCTTCTCGACGATGGCGTCTCTGAACGAAGAGGCGTCTGGATGCGCTGCCCTTCGTCGCGACGTCGCCTCCGGCCGCGTCCGCTCAGTCATGCACGACGCGGGGCATCAAGAGACTCGAGAGCCCGCCGCAGCGGACATTCCGGTCGGCGACTACGTGTTCGTGATAGCCGACCGTGCGCGCTAGCCGTACGAGCACGTAGACACTCGCCTGCGACCACTCGCCGAAGCCCCCTCCCGCACCCCTGCCCTCGTCGTGCATGGGGGGGCGTGGCGCATCCCGGACGACGCCGTCGGCGACTGCCGCCGCGGCTGCCAGCGGGCCCTCGAGGCAGGGTGGCACGTGCTCGCCCGAGGTGGCGCCGCCGTGGACGCCGTCGAAGCCGCGATCGTTGTGCTCGAAGACGACCCAATCTTCGACGCCGGGACGGGATCGCATTCTGAATCGCGACGGGAGGGTCCAGCTCGACGCGGTCATGATGGATGGAACGACGCTCGAGGCAGGCTCGGTCGCTGCGGTGAGTTGCGTACGCAACCCCATTCGCCTTGCGCGCCGCGTGCTGGAGCACAGCCCGCATATGATGATCGTTGGAGGGGGCGCCGAGCAGTTTGCGCGCGAGCAGGGGCTGCCCCTGTGTGATCCGGAGACCCTTATCGTCGAGCGCGAACGGACGATCTGGCGGCAGTGCCGAGAGGATCCCCGCCGCGCCGCGTCGGACTTCGCGCCGGCTTCAGTCACCGGCACGGTCGGCGCCGTGGCTTACGACGCCACGGGCGCACTCGTCGCGGGTACATCGACCGGTGGCACCTTGTTCAAGCACCCGGGCCGCGTGGGTGATTCGCCGCTCATCGGGTGTGGCTGCTACGCCGACGGCGAGGCTGGCGCGGTGTCCGCCACGGGAGAGGGCGAAGCCATCATGCGGGTCGTCCTGTCCAAGACGGCGGTCGATCTCATGCGCGCGGGCCATTCACCGCGTGACGCGGCAGAGGCCTGCCTGACGCTGCTCCGGAACCGTGGTCGCGGCATTGGCGGCATCATCCTCATCGACCGCATGGGCAGAGTCGGCTTCGCGCACACGACGCCACGCATGGCCCACGGTTATACGACGCCCGATGGGCGCTGCGTCGTGCCGGAGATGTAGCGGCGTCCTCGGACGCCTTGCCCCGCTCTGGACAGGGGCATGCCTCCTTCCTCACCCCTAACCTCCCGCCCCTTGCCACCCGCTGACATCCGGTTGCGGCCAGTGACCGTCGAGGATGCCGAGGTCCTGGCTCGGCACCGAGCCGAGATGTTCCGAGCGATGGGTCAGCTGGACGCCGATCTCTATCCCGTGCTCGAGCGCCATGCGCGGCACTACTTCACAGGCGCGATCCCGGCTGGCGAGTACGTCGGCTGGGTCGCCGTTCCTGCTCTGGACACGGGCAGCGTGATCGCGGGCGCAGGTGTGCAGCTCCGGCCGATCCTGCCACGACCGGACCATACCGGCACGCGCCTTCTCGCGGGCGAGCAGGGCCTCGTGCTCAACGTCTTCACCGAGGTCGAGTGGCGCCGCCACGGCATCGCCGCACAATTGATGGAGCGCGTGCTGGCCTGGGCCCGGGAGCGCCGCGTGGCGAGTCTCGTGCTGCACGCATCCGCGGAAGGTCGGCGCCTGTACGAGCGCCTGGGCTTCGTGGGAACGAACGAGATGCAGTATATGGGGGAACTGGGACGCTAGACGTTCGACGTTCGACGTTCGACGTTCGACGTTGGAAACAAACCTCGATGGCTAGCCACTGTACCTGGCCACCTGGCTTTGTTCGAACGTCGAACGTCGAACGTCCTATCTCCCCTCATACACCGCCCTCCCCCCTACGTACGTTGCCAACACCTTCGTGCCGAGGATGTCTTCGTCACCCACGGTCATGATGTCGCGATCCAGGACGACGAAGTCCGCGTACTTGCCCGTTGTCAGCGAGCCCAGGTCGTGCTCCTGGAAGCCCGCATAGGCGGCCCACAGCGTCATGCCCTCGAGTGCTTCCTCGCGCGTCATCCGCTGCGCGGGCAACCATCCGCCCGGCGGCCAGCCTCGATCGTCCTGACGCGTCACGGCGGCATGAAATGAGAAGAGCGGGTTGACCCGCTCCACCGGCATGTCGCTGCCGTCGGGGATGATGACACCGGTGTTGAGCAGCGACCGCCACGCATACGAATAGAGGACGCGCGAGGGTCCCAGACGATCGGCGGCCCAGTACATGTCGCTCGTCGCATGCACCGCCTGCATGCTCGGGATGACCCCGAGCTGGGCGAATCGTGGGACATTTGTCGGATCGATGACCTGCGCGTGCTCGATCCGAAAGCGATGGTCCGCTGTCGGAACCGCTTTGAGCGCCGCCTCGTATGCGTCGAGTGCGTTCCGGTTGCCGCGATCGCCGATCGCGTGCGTAGCGACCTGGAACCCGGCACGCAGCGCCCGGATCGAGACGTCGCGGAGATGCTCGGGCGTCGACACGAGCAGACCGGTGTTGCCAGGATCATCCGCGTACGGCGCCAGGAGCGCCGCACCTCGGGATCCCAGCGCTCCATTGGCGTAGAGCTTGATCGCCCGAATCCAGAGATGCCCGTCGTAGAGCGCGCTCTGAGGGCCTTTGGCGAAGTATGTCGCCAGAGTCGCACTGTCGTCCGCGATCATGACGTACGCCCGGAGTGTCAGCGCGCCGCTCCGCGCGAGCGAATCGTATTGTTCGAGCGCCCGCTGGCCTTCGCCGGGGTCGTGGACACCCGTGAGGCCCCATTGGTTGCACTCGCGAACCCCGGCGAGGAGCGCGGCGCGTACTTCCGCTGCTGTCGGAGTCGGCTCGGCCCGCGTGATGAGCGACGTGGCATTGTCCACGAATACGCCAGTGGGATTTCCCGCCGCGTCATGCAGGATCTTTCCACCCGTCGGGTCCGGCGTATTGCGATCGATGTGCGCTGCCTGCATCGCGCGCGCGTTCGCGAGCACTGCGTGCCCGTCGATACGATCGAGCGCCACCGGATGGTCGCCGAGCGCACGATCCAGAGCGTCGTGCGTAGGGAACTGCCCGCCGGGCCACAGATTCTGGTCCCATCCCCAGCCATACACCCAGCTGCCTGCGGCCGCCCCCTGCGCGTGTGCGGCGACGCGGCGAATGACCTCGTCATATGACGCCGCGAACCGCAGGTCCGCGCGCTGCAATCCACGCCCCATCTCCATAATGTGGGCGTGCGCATCCGTCATCCCCGGAATGACGACGGCACCGTGCAGATCGACCACCCGTGTCGTCGGCCCCGCGAGCGTCATGGCCTCGGATGTCGAGCCGACGAAAAGCAGTCGTGTCCCGCGGATCGCCAACGCTTCGGCGCGGGGATGCGACGCGTCAACGGTGTAGATCCGGGCGTCCCTGACGATGACGTCAGCGCGCGGGGACGGTGACTGGGCAAGCATCGCCGCGGGGAGCACGAGTCCGCTCGCGGCGGAAATGAGAGATGCGCACGATACGCATGCGTAGCGGCGGCGATCGCGCTGCCGGAGAGATGGCGTAATCATGGGCGCCAATCTACCGCACGATGAGCTCGACCGCCTACGGCCCGCCTTTTTTCAGCGTCTGATCCCAATGCAGCGCGTGGTACTTCTCGAGAAGGGAGACCGTGCGGTCGATGGGAAGCGCGTCGACGGTGCGGCCACGATATGTCACCGCCGTCGCCTTGAAGAGCGAATTGAGGATGGCCTCCTCGGTCGCCTCGACGGTCGCCTCGAACAGTGGCGCGAGGTCGTCGTGGCCAAGCTCTCCGTAGGTATAGACCGGCATGGCGGGCCGCTGCGGAGAATAGGGGACGTATCGACGGCGAACGGATTCCGCGGTGGAGAACGCGATCACGTACTCACCGGATCCCGGGGAGGCAAACGATCCCGTTCGCCCGATCCCGAGCGCGGCGCGCTTGGCCAGCCGCTCGAGATCGTGCGAGGAGAGCGGTGCATCGGTCGCGACAATGACCATGCACGATCCCCGCCCTTCACTCTGGAGCGGGGCTGGCGTGTGACCTTCGAGCGCCGTCTGGAAAGCATAGCGGCCCAGCTCCCGACCGACCGGCGCGCCGTTCACCGTGAGCACACCGCCAAAATTGCTCTGCACCAGCACGCCGACCGTGTAAGAGCCGTACTGCTGCGGGAGCCGCCGGGAGCTCGTCCCGACGCCGCCTTTCCACCCGAGGGCCTCCGTTCCGCGACCGGCTCCGACCGACCCTTCGGCAACAGGTCCGGCCGCTGCCTGCTCGAGCGCGGAGCGCACATCCGCTTCGGTGATCGGCCGCAGGCGGAATGTCATTGAGACCGCCATCGTTGGTCTCACCGACCACCGGATTGATCGACCGCACTTCCCTCATATCGGGTTGTGCGAGTAGCCACCCGACCATTGCGTCGGCCGCTCGCCAGACACAGAGCGTGCAGGTGAGCAGAATCGGCGTCTCGAGCTCCGCGTTCTCCTGGAGTTGTGTCACGCCCAGCAACTTCCCGAACCCGTTCATCACGAAGAATGCGGCGGGCACCCGCTCTCGAAAGAGGTTGCCAGCGTGCGGCAGAATAGCGGTCACACCGCTATGGATCGTGTCACCCGCGTCGACCGTCGTCTGTCCCACCCTGACACCGGCGACATCAGTGATCGCGTTGAGCGGACCGGGGTTGAAGACCCCGATCACGACTCCGACATCGCGCGCACGCGGCCGCGGCGTCACTTGACCGCCCAGGGAGAGCGAAGGGAGGAGGGCGCATGCCGTGAGCGCCAGCGCTGCGTGAGAACGCGTGGACATGGAGACCCACTGTAAGGGGTGAGGGCGACGCCAGGAAGGGCAATCAGACGCTCGCATCTACTCGGCATCATTCGACAGTATTATGCATTGCAGGGTTCGGTTCCGAGAGCAAGTCTCCGTGGCGCCAGGCATTTTCCTCACAGACGAAGGTCGCAATCACTGTATGAACCGCCAGCCTCACTCTCCGTCGCTCTCTCGTCCGGTACCTGAATCGTGACCAGCAAAGTCGCGATCGTCACGGCGTCGAGCCAGGGAATCGGTGCGGGCATCGCTCGCGTGCTGGCCGCGCGGGGATATCGGGTGTCGCTCATGGCGCGTGGCGAACCGGTGCTCCAGCTGGCGGCGGAGCTGGGAGGTACGGCGATCCGTGGATCGGTGCAGGAGGGGCGTGACATCGAACGGCTCGTCGCACACACCGTGGAGCAATACGGCCGGATCGATGGCGTCGTGAACAACACCGGGCACCCGGCCAAGGGGGACCCGCTGGCACTGAGCGACGCAGACTGGGAGGCCGGGTACCAGTTGATCCTGGGGAGCGTGATCCGGATGGCGCGACAGGTGACGCCGATCATGCAGCGGCAGGGGGGTGGCTCCGTTGTCAACATCTCCAGCTACGCCGCCGCCACGCCCGAGAGTGGCCGACCTGTGTCATCCGTCTTTCGGGCAGCTCTGTCGGCCTGGACCCGAGTCTACGCGGAGTACGCCGCGCCCCTCGGCGTCCGCGTCAACTCTATTCTCCCCGGTTTCATCGCCACTCGCCCACAGGCCGCACCGTCGGTCGACTCTATCCCGCTCCGCCGCTACGGCGAGACCGAAGAGATTGGCCGGACCGCAGCCTTCCTGCTGTCCGACGATGCGTCGTACATGACAGGACAGAACTTGCTCGTCGACGGCGGGATGGTGCGGACCGTCTGAAGGGAGCTCGAGCGCTAGCGGCCGGCTTCGAGGTTCTCTTCTAGCGTCCAGCGTCCAAAGCGTCTAGCGCCACCGCGGTATTCCGCCATCTGCGCGCGCTCGTGGCGCGCGATTCGCCGCGGCCGAGTACCTGTATGAACGACGCCGGCCTTGCCTCTCGACGGGCGCGGGCATGGGCTGCGGCACTCCTGGGCGCGTGCGCGCTCGTATTGCATCTCGCAGTGGGTCGTGGACTCGAGCAAACAGGGGTGCTGCACGAGTGGGATGTGCTCTTCAGCGCCGATCCCACGGTTTACGTGACCGCCTTCTCCACTGGCCGGAACACGTACCGGTGGGGCGGCCGCAGTTTTGTGCACCCGAACATCAGCAATGTGCTCTATCCGGTCGTGATCACTGTCGCGGCGGTCGCGCACGCCGTGCGGCCAGCTGTCGCGGTGGAAAGGGTAGCGCGCCACGTTGCATACGTCATCTGCCCGCTCGCGTCGGCCGTCACAGCCGCGACGCTGCTGCTCGCATTCGTGGAACTCGGGGTAGATCTTGCAGGCGCCGTTCTGTTGGTGCTGCTGTATCTCGTCAGCTTCTCCGGCCTGGTGTTCAGCTCGATTCCGGAGTCCTATTGTCTGACTGCAATGGCATTTGCGCTTCTCTTCCGCACCGCCGCGCGGACGCTCCGTGCTGGTCCGGGCGACGTCGCCACGGGCCGGTGGACCGCGGTCGGGACGCTCATGGCCAGCGTGACCATCAGCAACCTCGTGTCCTTTGCGCTGGTTGCCTGTGCGGTGCGTCTGCGGCAGGTCTCCGTGCGACGGGCGGTCGCCTGGACGGCAGGTGTGACCTCGGCGGCCCTGCTCATCACCATGGCGTTTTACGCGCTGGGCGCGCGACTATCCTCGGCCGCCCCTGCATTCTCGCCTGCAGCCACCGGTCAAATCGACGAGTTGCATCCGTTCGCGATCGGCAGCGCACTCGTGGAGTTCCCGACCGCGCTGGCGAACACTTTCGTGCCGCCGCCACCACTCAAGGCGCCCGCGGACCCAGGGCTCCGTCAGCCGATGCGTTTCACCCTCACCTACCATGCGCGCGGACTCCCGCCGCCGGGCGAAACCTGGCGCATCGCGCTCGTGTTGCTGGTCCTCGCTGCCGCGCTCTGGAACTCGGCATTCCTCTCTCCCGCACTACGCAGGCTCGTCATCGCGGCGGCGCTCGTGGTCGCGTTCAACTGGGTGCTTCACACGTTCTACGGAACCGAGAATGTTCCTCTACTCGCAGCACTGGGGCGTTGCGCTCGTCGTCGTGCTTGCCGGGCTCGTCGCTGGCCGGCCCTCCTATCATTGGGCTCGCCGCGGGCTGCTCGCAGCGCTCTTCGTGGTGTGCGCGTGGAACAGCGTCGCGGTCTTGCGCGCAGTTATCGGTACGCTCGAGGCGCCGACCGTCGAACGAACGTCGGCGTTGACGCCTGCAAAGTGAATTACGTCCTGAAGCTGTAGTCCGAACCTCGAACCCCCGGAACCATGGACAAAGTCAACCTCAAGGATGCTTTCGGCACCTTCCACGACCCGTGGCACCCGCGTGTGGCGGGCGAAGTCAACGACATGCAAGTGAAGCTTGCCAGGCTCGAGGGTGAGTTCATCTGGCACCATCACGACCACGAGGACGAGCTCTTTCTCGTGGTGAACGGCACCCTCCGCATGCGCTTCCGCGATCGCGAAGTGCAGGTCAAGCCCGGGGAGTTTCTGATCGTCCCGCGCGGTGTGGAGCACCAGCCGGTCGGCGAGAACGACTGCCAGGTCATGCTGTTCGAGCCCCGTAGCACGCTGAACACGGGGAATGTTGTAAATGAGAGGACGGTCGAGAAATTGGATCGACTGGTGATGGGGTAGATGTTCGACGTTCGGCGTTCGACGTTCGGCGTTCGACGTTCGGCGTTCGACGTTCGGCGTTCGACGCGAACTGACACGAGGGCCTGCCACGGTGCACTGTGGCAGGCCCTCGTTTAGTTGTCCAACGTCTAGCGTCTAGCGTCTAACGTCTAGCGTCTAACGTCTAGCGTCTAACGTCCAGCCCTTACGGACATTGCAAATTCCACGTGCCACCGCGCGAGAGGAGCTCCTGCTCCGGAACCGTTGCGATGGTGGTGTGATAGTCCGGAGAGTTCACGGCCTTGGCCGTCGCCGCATCGGGTCCGTTGGTCGCTTGCCAAGTCGTGTCGGCAACCGACTGGAGACCGTACATGCGGATCGCGATCATGCGGTCGCCGCTTCCTTCCCACACCGTCGAGATGCGCTGTTCCTTCATCAGGCTGTCGCGAACGGCGGTGTAGGTAGGCGCAATCGACAGCGGCGTTGCGAATCCGCCAGCCTGCATGTGGACCGTGTTGATGAGGCCGATCGCGGTCGCGAGGTTCCCCGGACCGCCTAACCCCAACTGGATTTGCGCCTCCACGAGCGCGAGCTCCTCCGCCCGCACGATCGGGACCGGACTCGACACTGAGGAGTAGGGGAGGAAGTTCTTCGCGTCCGAGACACCGGCATACTGCGCCAACTGCACGGGCTGCGGGTCCGGGACGAACTTGGCCAGCCAGCGCTTGTCGTTGAGCGTATCGACATCGTACTGCAAGTCCCACAGCGCGTCGTAGAGGAAGTACGACCCCACGATCGCCGTTCTGCAGGTCACCCGACTGGCCACTGAAGGCGTGGTACACTCCAAACGCGTCGAGCGGGAATGGTGCCGGCAATCGGCAGCGTGATCGCGCTCGGGTTGTACAGCGCCGAATGCGTCAGCGCGCTATCCGCGCGGGTGAGTGCAGTTTGGTCAGGCGAGCCGGCACTACTGGGGCTGGGTCGAGACGCCGCCGGGCCGTTCCGCGCGACCGCATACGCGTACTCGAGGCCGGCCTTGCCGGCCAATGCGCGATTGAACGCTGCGAACGAACCCTGCGTCGTGCTAGGGCCGGCTGTGGAGCCCACCGAGGCAAAGCCGGGCGGCACCTTCACCGGTAGCGGAATTTGAGCCCGCTGTCGTCAGGCTGTCGTTGGCGCTGTCCAGCAACGCCACGATGTACTTCCAGACGTCCTTGTTGCAGTAGGGATTGTCCGTCGGGTTGGCGTCCATTGAATACAACGGAATGCCGATCGAGTCGCGCGTTTCGGCGACCATCATGAAGTTCAGTGCTTTCAGCGTCTGCACGACGCCCCAGACGCCCTCAGCCTGCGCCTTACTAAAGAAACTCGACGACTGAGCGACCGACCCGAGGATGCTGTTTGCCTGCTTGATCTGTGCGTATTCGTTGTCCCAACCCTCGGCGGACAGGATGCTGTTGTTGTTGTTGGGAATCAGGCCGCCGACGTTGTTCAGCACATTCGAGCTGGCGCCCAGGAACCAGAAGATGTCGCGCGAAAACGAGCCGTTGTACCAGATGTACCATTGCACGTCGACGCGCGACGCCGAGAAAAGCCCGGTCACCGCGTTTTGAATGCCCGTTGGTGAATTGGGGATCGACGTCGGCGCGTCGAAGAACGGGACCGTTGTGTCCTTGCAAGCCGCCGCGGTGAGAGCCGCACCACCGAGCAGCACCGCCGTCGCGCCCCGGAGCGCACCGGCCCGAAGGCTCGCCCAACTGCACCGCCCAGCGGTGCGTGGCGAGACGCAGGTGTCGATTTGAGTCTCGCTCATGTTAGAGTCCCAGGTCGAGGGAGAGGAAGAAGCTGCGAGACGGCGGATATGGCGTGATCGCGACTCCGCGCCCGATGTTTTGACTGCCGAGTGAGCTGACCTCGGGATCGAGTCCGGTGAATCCGTTCCCGTACGTCCACCAGAGGTTTCGCCCTTCGAGCGCGAGACGCGCATTCGTAAGGCGACCGAACCCCACCTTGTCGACCAATCTGGCTGGCAGCGTGTAGCTCACCGACAGCGATCTGAGCTTCAGATACGTCGCGGATTGCACGCCAGGCCTGTAGCCAGCGAGGGTCTGACTCACGTAATGCGCCGAGTACGCCGAGTCGCCCCACAGCGACCCGAAAGAGAAGTAGCTCTGGTCCGCGTTACTGACATTGCCGCCGCGGTTCCAGTCCAGCAGCCCCGAAACCCGGAACCCCTTGAAGGTTACCGCCTCGTTCACTTCGACCGTGAAGGCGGGCAGGACATCGCCGATCTGGACCGGCGCTCCATTCGGATCTTGGAAGTTGGCGTTGGCTATTTCGGTCACCGAGCGGCCGGGCATGATCAACTCACCGGCGTTGAAAGGCGCCACGGGCAACGCGTTGACGACGCTGTAATTGCGATAGAAGCTCGTCGTGCTCACCCAGTTGAACCCGTTCCGCAATTCTACCGGTGTAGCCGTCAACGACACTTCGGCTCCCTGGTTCGTGAACTCGCCGCCATTCAACCACTCCAGGCCAAAGCCGCGGGAAGCGTTGACGGTGGCTTGCAGGAGCAAGCTGCTGATCCGCTTCTGGTACACGGTGAAGCTCAGTTGGGCGCGCGAATGGAACAACGTGGCGTCGAAGCCCATCTCGATCTCCGTCTCGGACTCGGGCTTGACGTTCGCGTTGCCAAGCACGGTGTCGGCGGCGACACCGGGAAGACCACCCGTGATCGTGTTGTTGAGCGGGCTATATCGCACGCCATACAGCGGCTGGGTGCCCGACGAGCCGAGTGCCGCCCGGACTTTTACCTCGTCGAGGAAGCCGACGAATTGCGGAATGCGATAGGAGGCCGAATATCGCGGATAGGCATAGAACTTCGAGATGTCACCGTCGTTCGTCGTACGCTCAGCGGTCACGCCGCGCCGTGAGGGACAGCCGATCGTTGAGCGCGAGCACCTGCTCCTGTGCATAGAGTGACTGGTCGCGCTGCGCGGTGCGGTTGAAGAAGTTGGTCTGCACCGTGCCGGTGGCAGGGTTATTCACCCCCGCAAGCAGATTCTGCGAGACTGTCTCGGGATTTTCGAGATCCCGGCGCTCGCGGACGTAGCCGGCAGAGGTGGTGAAGTCGGCGAACGAGAGACCGGTGTAGTGGTGGATCAGATTGATCGAGTAGTTGATGTACTGATTGTCACTCCCCTGCGTCAGCGCCACACCCGGCAGCGCCTGACCCTGCTCGAGCTGGATGTTCGATGGCGCGAAGAGGTCGTCGCGGACATGTGCGAGATCGACTCCGCCCTGGAAATTGACCTGCACGGATTGGTGCTCGGTGCTATAGGGCGTGATGTCGATTCGGCCGCCCCCGATGAACCGTTGCGTGGTTTCCGGCGTGCCAATGTCCCACGCGTCCTGGTACGGATTCGCAGGGCCGAAGTAGTTCGTGGCCCACGACCCGTCCGGGTTCTGGTGGTTCAGGTTCAGGAACTGCGGCGTGTACGAGAACACGTCGTAGGGGCTGCTGCCGTTGTTGTCGTTACCTGAGATTCCGCGTCGCACCACCGAGTGGCCGTAGAACAGGTTGGCGTTGGCGGAAATCCGGCTCGAGAACTGCTCGGTGACGTTGGTGCGGATCGACTGCTTGTTGTAGCCGCTGTTCAGGAGCGTGCCGTTGTCGTACTTCGAGAGACCAGACAGGAAGAACTGGGTCGGTCCGGAGGTCCCGCTCACGCTCAGATCGGTCTCGTACGACGCCTGGCCGTTTCCGAAGACCGTGGTCTGATAATCCTGCGGACCCGCATAAATCCCGGAGATGAACGCGTTGTCCGCTGCCAGGGCCGCACCGCTCGCACCGCCTTTGATGTCGTTCGCGTACCAGGCCTGCGCACTCCCCAACGTCGGAAAATTCCGAATGGGATCGGTCTGCCCGTCGGAGAAGTGCCCAACCTTCTGCGACGAAGCTCCAGGCAGGCTTGCCAGCGGTGCCCTTCTTGGTCGTGATGATGACCACCCCCGCCGACGCCTTTGAGCCGTAGATAGCCGAAGCCGATGCACCCTTCAGAACCTCGATGTTCTCGATGTCGTCGGGGTTGAGATCGGCGATGCGGTTGACACCCAGGTCCTGATTGCTCGATTGGACACCGTTTGCCGTCGCGTACGTGATCGCGTTGTTCCCGGGTTGCTGAATGTCATTGTCGACGATGACGCCATCGACGACGTAGAGCGGCGATGCCTGCGCGAAGATCGACGTCACGCCGCGGATCTGGATCTGCATCCCGCCACCCGGCGCGCCGCCGTTGTTTTGCGAGATGACGGCACCCGGCACCTGCCCCTGGATCGCATTCTCGATCGTCGGGGCCGGGACCTCGTTGACGGCGGCCGCAGTGACCACCGCGACGTCATTGGCCGCACTCTTGGTCGATACCGTCGTCGCCACGCCGGTCACGACCTCCGCCTCGAGGCGAAGCACGTCGCGATCGAGGGTAATCGTGAAGTCCGTCTGACCGGGCGAGACAGGGATGACCTTCCCCAGGAACCCGATCCGGCGGATCGTCAGCGATTTGACGTCGGCCGGCAGCGTGATTGCAAACCTTCCGCTGTCGTTGGCCACACCGCCTATCGTGGTGCCCGTCACGATGACTTGCGCGTTCGGGATGGGAGTTCGATCGGTCGCATCCACGATGTGGCCTGTCGCCCGCGTCTGCGACTCGGCCCGGGTCGTGCAAATCCCAAGCAATACCACGGCGCCGAGCGCCGTCGCCACACGAGTGGCCTTTCGTCGAACACACATTGCACGCTGCATCACGCACCTCCAGATCAAGGCCCGCGTTCGGAGGAGATCACTGTCGACACACAGGGATCGACGGACACGAGGTAACCGGTGCCCGTCCCAGTGGATCGATTCCCGGCCATCATACCGCCCTGTGCTTAGATGTCAACAGCGGTCGACGAGCCCTAACGCTGGAATTGCCGGCGGCTGTGGTCTGAGAAGGCCAAACCGTTTGGCGGACCGATGTCCCAGATTACGGGAGCGACCTCAACCGATCCGTGGCGCGCCGCGCATCGACGGCGGAGTCGGTTTTCGGTCTTTCGACTGGAGAGAGTCTACTTATCCTGATGCTTGCCCGGCGCTTGGCTCGGAGCCGATTCCCGACCCTTCACCGCGGGCAGGCGATCGTAGTCGGGCATCGTGACGAGGACGCCCTTATTCCGCAGGATATGCGAGGTCCCCGCCACAAGCTGATCGCTGTAGTGCGGGAGGTTCAGCGCGAACACCGGCCCATGGTCGTCGTCCATGATCCGAAGGTCGGCATCGCTCATGAGCAGTTTGCCGAAGCGCAGCAGGCCGCCGTGGAAATACACGAAGCCCGGGCCAGCGCTGTCGGCGCGCGCCGACCGTCGAAACAGGGAGTCGTCAGGGTCAGTCACGAACGTCTCCGCCACGCGATCGCCCTCGATCGCGACCGTTGCCAGACGCCCCGTGATCGCGGGCGGCGGGAGCATCGCGAGTGGATCGAGGAACAGATCGTCGCCTTTGACGGACGCGCCGTGAGCGCCTCGGAGATCCAGCAGGTTGTCGAGGTGAAGCCCGACCAGGCCCAGAACGCGCGCGCCGTTCAACCCCAGGACGTGAACGGATGTCGGATGGATGCGTATGCGACCGTCCGGCATGAGCGTTAGCACGCCGCGCAATCGGAAGTGCAGGTCCACGCCCTTGTGGATAATGCCCGTCTGGACGATCTCTTGCCCATCGGTTTTGAGCTCGAGATTGCGCAGCGGCGCGCCCGGGTAGGCGAAGACGACCGTGTTGAGCACACCAGCCAGGTCCGTGCCGGTCATCGCGACACGGCCGGCCGTGACTCGGATGCGAAAAGACCGGGGATCATCGAGCGTCGCGGGATGACCCTCCTGGGTGCGGAGCACCTCCCCTCGCAGCATCTGGACGCGAACGATCACGCTGTCGCTGACACCGAGATCGACATTTCGCATCTCGATCCACTGTCGTTGCACGCCGGGCTGCGCCGCTTGTGGAGGACCCGCGGCCATTGCTCGTGCCTCGCGACCTGCGCCCACGCCAGGCCTCGCCGACGTCAGGACCAAAAGGACGGCAAGCGGCACGAACGAAGTCATCATGAACCCTACGCGTTCGTCGCCAGGGCGGCGCTTCCAACGCGAAGGGCCGAAATCACGTAGTCCGATCATAGGGTGCAACGGGTTAGCTCCGGATGCGTGCCAATGCACGCGGCGGGCCACCCGGCGGCGCTGGTCCTCCCACGTAGAGAGCATTCGTGCGATACGGACCGATCGGCGGGTGGCGGCGAGTGGCAGCGGTCGGATTGCCCGCCTTGTTGGTCGCGCTGAGCGGCGCTACGACTCAGTGGCTTCGGGTCGCATCTCGATCTGCTACCGAGGCCGTCGCGAGCGCGAATGCGGTCAATAGCCAGCTCGCTGACATCCTGCAACGACTGACCGACCTGGAGGGCGCCCAACGCGTCTCCTTGTTGACGGGTGACTCCGGTAGCGGCTCCTTCGGTGTCGACGACGCGGCGATCCAGCCCGATCTGGATTCGTTGCGTGTGTTGACGCGTGCGGCTGACTCAGTGCGTGCGCTGATCGACTTGTTGCCACCCCTTGTCGCGGCGCGCATCGCCGATCTGCACCACGTGGTTGTGGCTGCCAGATCGACGCAGAGTGAAGCCCTGGCACGCCTTGCCGCACTCGAGCGTGGCCGCGGTACGATGGACTCCGTCCGCACGGTCATCGCCTCTGTCCGGGCCGACGAGGACCAAGTCATCGCCCTGACGTCCCGTACCATCACGCAACGGCGGGCGACGCTGACCCTGACCGTGGTGGCCGGAACGACGCTCGCGGTCGTCGTTGCGCTCTTTGTGAATGCGCTGCTTGCCGGATACGTGCAGGACCGCGATCGATCGACCGCGCTCATGGCCGTCCAGGCAGCCGAGCTCGAGCGGCAGAACGCTACGCTGCGAAAGCAGACCGTCGAGCTCGCCGAAACGAATCGGGAGCTCGAACGTGCGACAGCCCGGCTGCAGGCGACCGCTGCAGAGCTGGTTACGACCGCCGAAGAACGTGAGCGCGCGCGGCAGGTGGCGGAGATGGCCAACCGCGCGAAAGGCGATTTTCTGGCAGCAATGAGCCATGAGCTCCGCACCGGCCCCCTTCGACTAGCCACTCCGTCCCACCGGCAGCGCCTCGAGCAGTGCGTCGATGTCGGCATCGTTGTTATAGAGAGCCGGCGAAACGCGCATGATATGCTGCTCGATTTTGACTTCGACGTTGGCTGAGGCGAGCCGGGTGTTGGCGGGTTCTGCCTTCTCGACCTGAAACGCGACGATCCCCGAGGATTGTCGGCAGGTGTGAGCGACGGATAGCCGAGCCCTGGTATCTCACGTTGCAGTCGTTGCGCGAGCGCGAGGCGGTGCGCATGGATGTTGACGACGCCGAGTTGCCGAATCCATCCGAGTGAGTGCGCGACCGCAGCCATTGCGGGGAAGCCAATCGTCCCGACCTCGAACATCCCTCCGGCACCGCGCTGTACCGTCCACGTGAAGGGCTCACTCGCGCGCGATTGATGCGGGAAGATGTGGTAGTCGAACGCCGACAGCTGCTCGGAGCCATACATTGTCCGCCTGATGGCCGTTCCCTGCAGATCCTCTCGCGCGTAGAAGAAGCCGAGACCGAAATCACCCATCAACCATTTGTAGGTCGCTGTAGCCGCGAAGTCCACCTGGCTCGCACGCAGGTCGACCGGCACACAACCCGCGGCCTGTATGATGTCGGCGTAGACGTGGGCGCCGTGCGCGTGGGCGAGACCGGCAACTGCTTGCAAATCGTGCTGGAACCCGTTGACGAACGAGACCATCGAGACCGCGACCAGCTTCGTGTTTCGGTCCACCAGGGCCGCGAGATCCTCCATGTCGATGCGGCCCTCTCGAGGCATGGCGACGCGGACGTCGACCCCCTGTCGCTGCAGTGATCGATACATGTACAGGGAGCCCGCAAAGTGGAGCGCATCCGTCACGATGTTGCCCGTGGCAGCCGGAAGGCCCAGGCCGTTGACGACGAGGTTCTCGCCTACCTCAGTGCTGGTGACGAAGCTGATCTCCGACGGCTTGGCGTTGACGAGAGCGGCAAACGACGCCTTGACCTCGTCGGGGGTACTACTGTACTGCTCGCCCCACCGCGGGCCATCGAGTCGCCGATCGAGGTACTGCGTGGCCGCGCGGTGCGTCGCGAGGCTGATGGGATGCACCGAGGCGTTGTTGAGGTACGCCTTGGTCCTGGCAATCGGAAATTGATCGCGAATCGAATCGAAATTCATCGCTTGAGTGCCGGCCAGCCTCCGCTCATCAGGGGCGTTTTCCATTCCAGTTCGAGCGCACCGCCGACGGGTACTTGATCCCACCGCGTCTGCAAATCGCGCCACATGGTAACCACGCGCGAAACATCGGTCTTGGTGAGCGGCACGACGCGCGCGCCGCGGTGCATGCTCAGACTCTGCGGCGACGGGTCGACCTGCGGCCGCCTGTCATCCGACTCGTTGGTCGATGATCTCGTCAAACGCGGCGACGAGTGCGCGTGTCTCGCCCACGAGCTGCGCCGTCGACTCCGTGATCGCCGCCGATTTCTCGATCGCACCCGGCGGCAGCTGCCCCGTGATTCGCGCCCCCGGTGGAAGCGCGCCCGCCGCGATACTGCCCAAGAGACCGTGCCGCAACTCCAATGTCTCCTCCACCGCGAAGTGCGCGAGGTGGCGCGGCAGACGATGGGCAAACCCCTGACCACTGAGCGTCATCGTCAGCCCATCGGACCGCGTAGCCGTCGTCTCGTACCGACGATCCTCAGTGCGACAGACGCGGAGTTTCATTGGGGGAAAGCTAGACGTTCGACGTTCGACGTTGGAGAACCAACTCCCGAGCAGTTCGTGGCGGCACCGAACCAGCTACAATGTTGGTTCCGAGGTCCAATGTCTAACGTCGAGCGTCGAACGTCCAGAGTCGAGCGTCGAGCGTCGAGCGTCGAGCGTCGACCGTCGAATCCCTCAAATATTGAACTGCAGGTCTGTGCTCAACAGCCGGTCGGTTGTCTTGAACCCCGGCGGGGGCTCGTTCGAGTAGCGAATTTGATAGCCGATCTTGATCGCGATGTGCCGTGACAGCGGCGCGACGAGGTCCGTCTCCGAGTTGACGAGAGAGTTCGAGAAGCGGTTCAGGTCGGTGAGATCGTCTACCGATTGTTGGAAGTAGGCGTCCTTGGCGAAGGTGTATCGGTAAATGACTGCGCCGCGACCCGCAGGGTAGTTGAGCTCCACCGCCGAGGTAGATCGTTGCTCGACGTACGACGCGCCGAGGTCGATCTCGAGTCGGTTCCGCCCAGCATTCACCGGCACCAGTGCGACACCCAGGCCCTGTTCGAATCGCTGCTCGATCCCCGCGAACACGTTTCGATCGAACCCGAATCGAGCGAAGAGACCGACCACTGGAGTGAATGTGTAGTCATCACGCAGGCTGGCCGTCCACAAGCTGGTCTGCACCTTGTCGGACACCGTGCCGTATGTCGTGCCGAAATCCTGACTGATCTTGTTGGTATGGCTCGTCCAAACTGTCAGGGCGTCGGAGGCGTTCAGCGTGCTCACATGCGTGTTGCCCGAGGTGTTAATGAATCCGAGGTCCCCATGGAACAGGACCCAGGGCGGCGGTGCCGGCTTGGACGGCGCGGGGGCGGCGGGTTGGGCGGAGAGGTCTGTCGGCCGGTCGGCAGGCAGCGAGGCCGTTGGAGTTCCCTGCGCTGACGATGTCGTGTTATTGACCGCGAGCAGCACCAGGCCGAAGACGGCGAGCGATTGACGGGGAGACAAGGGACCGGGGGTTTGGGTGTTGAGTCTGGATACGAGCGACAAGGAAGGGTATTGGCAATCCTTGTGCTCGGCAGGGACTCATCAGAACCCCGACAGGAGTAGAAACCCGAGGGCCGTCGGCAGATGTCTGCCGACGGCCCTCAGTGTTCGTTCCCTTACACCCGAAACCTGACCGTTGCCCTTCTACTCGCTCACGGCTGAATGACGTTGAGATGGACCGTGAGCGTAGATGTCGGCGGTCGGGCGTCTCCGGCGGTCACGTTGACAGTGGCCGTGTAGTTGCCAGCGCCGAGGCCGGCTGCGCTCGCGGATAGATCCAGTGGCGTGGGAGCGCTGCCACCGGCCAGGCTCGCCGAGAGCCAGTTCGCTCCGTTACCGGAATACGGCCCGACGCTCGTAGTGAGTCCGACAAGCTCGGTCCCGACGACGTTGACCACGGACACAGCCCCCTTGGCAGTCCCGCCCGGCACCGTGGTGAGCGTGATGCTTTGCGGCTGGAACCCGATAATGGGGTTACCCGGCGGACTCGACGTGTACGAGCACCCTCCGAGTGAGATCGCCGCGGCCGCCAGCGCGATGGATATACGGTACGAGGCCATTCGACGGCGCGATTGCGCCAGTGCGGTATGCACGCGGACGGCGCGCGGCGCACGGTAGATCAGCATTGCAACTCCCTCCAAACGAATCACGGGCGCTCAGGGCGTCCCCGCTGTTGAGTGCTCTCCCCTTCCTGTGCTGCTATTCCTTCGTCTCGCACGCGCGAGCCGCGCCGACATGCAACGGCGCCCATCCCGGTGAATCGCTGGCCGGAAAACTGTCATACGACGCGGTGTCCACGACCTCGTCCGCCTCGCTGGCAGTCCCCAGCTCCGCCGGACGCGCACCGGGCCCGCGAGCCTCGATTGCCTCCTCGCGCGCAGCTTCGTGTTGTTCCCTGCCCCGTGTCATTTGCGGGTCGCGTCGCGGTGACGATCGGTGCCGCGTCCACTCGTCCTTACCGACCCTGCCACGGGCCCGACTCCGCATAGACGTGATCCACCGCCGCGTCAGCGCCTGAGCGACGCGCACAATTGGCGCAGCAGTAGAATGTCCCGTTTGCCTCGATGCCATGACCCACGATCTTGCAGCCGCAGTGATCGCAGACCGGCGCGAGCTTGTGAATGGCACATTCGAAGCTGTCGAACACATGCCGGGTTCCCGCCGTGACTACCTCGAACGACAGGTAATAGTCGTTGCCGCACACTTCGCATCGCGCCATTGAGCACTCCCGAGATCGATGTCAGTCAGCCCAGTCGCAACCTCGGACCGCCCGCCAGCCGCCCCGCCCGTCGTCCGACGCCGCATACATCGCACCCTTGAGTGTGACGCTGCGTCGATGTCGCGTTGCACCGGCTGTGTCTTTTGGTTCACATCCCGACAGAGCGGACTCGGCTGCCGGCCAGTCGACGTGCAGCGGATCGTGCTGGGCTCAAAGTTGCAATCGGGGTCCCGAACGCACACTCATCAGGGAGACACACCCATGGCTACGTCACGCAAGAGTGGGCGGAAGACCGCTCGGAAATCAGTTCGGCGAACTCGTCGCTACGGCCCAGCCGCCAGCAAGAGCGTGGAGAGCGCTGTGCGTCGTGAGAAGCGCGGCACGCTGCGCAGTGGCCGCGGAGGCAAAGGTGGACGCGTGAAGAGCCGCAAGCAGGCGATCGCAATCGGCCTCTCTGAGGCGCGCGCGAAGGGCGCGAAGGTGCCGAGCAAGAGCCGACGGGCGTCTTCTACTACGCGATCTCGCTCGAGATAGCCACTCTCGAACGTCCTCGGACGCGGGACGCCGCGGCCGCTCTGTACTCGCCCGCCAACCAGGCGATTGCACCGCCGTTCGCGGCCGTCCGCCGTCGTAACCGTGTGAAGCTCACAGTTTGGCGATCGTGACCCCCTCGCCCGTGCGCTCGATCCACGTCCGGATTGTCCGTCCGATCACCGCGCCCGCCGACTGCTCGCTGTAGTACGGGCCGATTTCGTATTCCCCCGCCCTCGGCCCACCCTCAACGCGACAGCGAAGCACGAGCCCGTCCGGACTAGGCGCCGGAGCCCACACCGTGAATCGCCTCCCATTGGCGACGGCGAAAGCGACGGGCCAGCGAACGCCGCGGACGCGGTTATAACCGGGCACGGGCGCGGGCGCTAAAGCGCCCGAGAGAGTAGAGGCACAGAAAAAAGTAGAAAGTAGACAAGCTATCATTACTGGCAGCATGCCGACGACGGACCAGGACCGTATCGCGCAGAGCTTGCGGCGGGCGGCACAGGAGGAAGAGGCAGCTCGCGGTGAGCGGCGCGAGGCACTGCTCATCCTGGCGATCTGCGTCCTCTGGGCGGGCCTGGGGCTCTTTCTCGTGATGTGGAGCGCCCACACGTCGAGCCTGGAACACGGCGAGATCGCACTCGGCGCTGGCCTGATCATCGGCAACGGCGGGGTTGTGGCTACGCTCATCTATGCCTGGTACAGGGCACAGCGGAAGCGTTGAAGGCGCCTGCAAACCAAATCGCGGCTCGTGGCATCTCGATCTGTGACCACACAATGGGGACGCGTATGCCCATGGCCAGGCGGCTCAGCTTCGGGTGGCTTGCTGTTGTGCTGTCAACGGTGACGGCCAGCGCTACGGTGAAGGGACAGGACCGCGACGATGCACGTTGGCGCGACCGGTGCGAGCGATCTGACGACTCGGACGGAGTCCCGTACTGTGAGGTCCGGGTCGAGCGGCTGAGCACAGTGGGCAAGCAGCTGTCAGTCGACAACGACAACGGAAGCACCGAGGTGATGGGATCGAACGGCGACAGCATTGTCGTCCACGAGCTCATCAGGGTGCACGCAGGATCGGCGGACGAGGCGCGAGAGTTGGCCCGCCAGGTCCGTGTCGTGACGACCGACAACCGGGTCGTTTCTGAGGGGCCCTCGACAACGCATCGCCGATCGTGGAGCGTGAGCTACCGCATCTTCGTACCGCAGCGCTACGACCTCTCGGTCACGGCGCACAACGGTCCCGTGTCGGTCGACGGCGTAACCGGACGCATCCAACTGGATGCGGTCAACGGGCCTGTCTCGCTCGACCGGCTGGGTGGTGACGTCCACGCTCGCACGCAAAACGGACCGCTCGACGTCACGCTGGACGGCACGAAATGGGATGGAGCTGGGTTGGATGCCGAGACGCAGAACGGACCCGTCGAGCTCAGGATCCCCGCGCAATACGCCGCGCACCTGGAGACGAGCACGGTCAACGGCCCGATGGAGATCCATTTCCCGGTGACCGTGCAGGGGCGGGTCGATTTGCGCCGTCTCGACATGGACCTCGGCGGCGGAGGTCCGCCGATTCGCGTCGTGACGACTAACGGACCTCTCGTCGTGAAGAGAGATTAGACTCTAAGGCGTTGCGTCGGCGTCATCGACCGCGCGCAACGCCGTTTCAGTCTGCCATCCCGTTTTCCAGGGGGCCCGGTGACCCGGTGGGCTATTGTCCTCGTTGGGTGCATCCTGGCGGCGTGCTCTCGATCCGAGTCCGCGGCACGCCCCGACCAGTCGCAGGACGTTCGACTGTATCGCGTGATCTCGGGATTGCGCGCTCCGGTGGCGATCAAGGGTGAGCCGGTCGTCCGGTGGCGACTCCCGACACGCATGCAGTACTACCATGTCCCCGGCGTCAGCATCGCGGTCGTCGATAGCGGACGCATTGTGTGGGCAGAAGGCTTCGGCGTAAAACAGACGGGTGACTCGAGCCCGATCACGCCGACGACGCGGTTCCAAGCCGGCTCGATCAGCAAACCGACATTTGCGCTTGGCGTCATGCGATTGGTCCAGGACGGGAAGCTCGACCTCGACCAGGACGTCAACGCGAAGTTGGTCTCATGGCACCTACCCGAGAACCGATTCACGGCGCAGCAGAAGGTCACGCTGCGGCGCATCCTGAGCCACAACGCCGGGCTCACGGTTCATGGGTTTCCAGGCTACGAAGCGGGCACGCCGATTCCGACCGTGCCGCAGGTCCTCAATGGGGTCAAGCCCGCCAACACCGCTCCGGTCCGCGTCGACACGTTCCCCGGCGCGATCTCGCGGTACTCAGGCGGCGGGACCACGATCGCCATGCTGCTCGTCACCGACGTCACGAAGGAGCCGTTCCCTGTTTTCATGCAGCAGACAGTGCTCGGTCCTGCGGGGATGATACACAGCACGTACGATCAGCCGTTGCCAGACTCGCTCGCCGGCGAGGCCGCGACCGGGCACGACTCGGCCGGGCGTCCCATCAAGGGGAAGTATCACACCTATCCCGAGAATGAGTGCCGCCGGCCTCTGGACCACGCCGTCCGACCTCATGACGCTCGGCATCGATCTCGAACACACCCATGACGGCCAGTCGGGTGCCATCGTGAATCGCGCGACGCTTCAGCAGATGCTCACTGTCCAGAAGGCGCCGTTCGGGATCGGATACGTGCTGCACGGGAGTGGGCATGACATGGAGTTCTCCCGTCGATGGCGACGACGAGGGATTCGTCGCAGCGTTCGTGATGTTCCCCGAGCGTCGTCAGGGCGTGGCCATCATGACGAATGGTTACAACGGCGGCGACCTGATCAGCGAGATCATCCCCAGCGTGGCCGCGGAGTATGGCTGGCCCGATCGCCAACAAGAAGTGCGCACGACGACCGTGCTTGATCCCAAACAGCTCGCGCCGCTCGCTGGTACGTATCGTGTCGCCGGCAAGCCACCGATGGTCGTCAGCGTCACTGCTGAGAACGGGAGGCTGTTCCTCGCCTCCAAAGGCATGATCGACAAGACCGAGCTTCTGGCTGAATCCGACTCCACGTTCTTTGCGCGCCCCGGCTTTTTCGGCGTGGTGTTCAATCGCGACGGGGCCGCCCGCGTGGCAAGCGTGACGATCGCCGGCGAGTACAAGGGCGTGAAGGCCAGATAACGCCGCGAGGCGATTGCGCCGGACTGGCCCCGGGACGTAGACTCAGCCATCAAGTCCATCGGCGAGCCAATGCCACGCCTCGTTCCTGACTCACCGTTTCAGTACGCCGATTTTGCGCGTGATGCCGCGCTCGTCGAACGAGTGCGCTCGGGCGATGCCGCGGCGTTCGAGGCGATCTTCCGTCAGTATGCGCGGGGATTGCTGGACTTCGCTTATCACTGCACCGGCTCGGCTCGACGATGCCGACGATGCGGTTCAAGCGGTGTTTGCCCGCCTGTGGATGAGCCGCGAACGCTGGGAGATCAGAGGGTCACTCTCGGCGTACCTGATGCTCGCCACGCGGAATATGGTCCGCGATCGGATCAAACATGAACGAGTCGTCGAGCGGCGGCGCACGACGGCTCGCCGAGGACCAGAAAGCGCGGGCGCAGTCGCCGTGAGCTCGGACGAAGAGTTTGATGCCGCGGAGACTGCCGTAGCGATTCGCCTCGCCATCGAAGCGCTGGCGCCACAGCGCCGGGCCGTGTGCACGTTGCAATGGGGATACGGACTCACATACGCAGAAATCGCCGCCAAACTCAACCTGGCAGAAAAGACCGTCTCGCGCCATCTCGGACTGGCGTACAAGGAGCTGCGCCAGCGCATTCCGCACCTGCCCCCGTTGGGGTAGTCCCACCGGCTCCCGACGGCCGGACTCGCGACATTGGGGGTTCGACCGCGTTGAGTCGTAACCCGGGTGTGGCTCTGATATTCTCCGCCTCCCAACGCACATGAGCAGTCAGGACCCGATTGATTGGGCCTTGATCGACCGCTACCTCGCCGGCGACTGCGACGAGGCGGATGAGATGTCCGTCGACCAACGTCGCGTGGTCGATCCGGCGTTCGACCGCGCGCTCGACGCCGCGCGCGTCATTCGGACCGCCGCCAGTGATCACCCGCCAGACTGGGATCTCGACCGCGTCTGGCGAGGAGTGGCACGAGAGACAGCTCTGGCGCAGGACCCCGTCGAGGTGCGCATGCCAGCACCGCCGCGCCCACGGCGCGACGAACGAACGCGGACTGCAGTGACCTGGCAGCGACTCGCCGCGGCGGCACTCATCACTGTGGGCTCGACCGCAGCATGGCTCGCAGCGAGGCACTTCGCCTTGCACTCGAGGCATGAGCTGGCCGACACGCGCGACTACACTACAGCCCTCGGCCAGCGCACCACGCTCGCTCTGGCCAATGGTTCACAGATCACCTTGGCGCCCGACAGCCGATTGCACGTTCCTGCAGGTTACGGGCGTGACGCACGAGAGGTGACACTCGAGGGAGAAGCCGCCTTTGTCGTCCGGCATGACGCGGCGCGCCCCTTCACAGTTCGCACCGCGCAGGCGGTCACACGCGACCTCGGAACGACCTTCGATGTCAGTGCGTATCCAGGGACGCCGACGACTCGCGTCGTCGTGGCCGAGGGACGCGTGGACGTCCGAGGCGTGTCCCTCGGCGCGGGCCAGGTCGCCGTCGTGGAGAGTCGAGGCGTGCCCAAAGTGGTGCGCCTGGCCCATGCCGACCAACTGCTGGCCTGGCGGACGGGGCAACTGGTCTTCGACGCTACGCCGGTGCCGGAGGTGCTCGCGACCGTCGGCCGCTGGTACGATCTGGACGTGCACGTCAGCGACCCCACTCTCGCAGCGCGACACGTGACGGCGACGTATACCAACGCGCCCGCAGATGAAGTGCTGACAAGTCTGGGCGCTACGCTCTCTGCCAGCGTACAGCGGCAGGGACGTGTCGTCACGCTGGTGCCCCTGCATTCTGGCAGCATGTAGGCCGCGACAATGTGGTGCCATCTCCTCCCCTGCCCGCGCCGCGCTGCTGTCTCCCTCGTTGCGCTGATTGCGGTCGTCGTGCAGGCGAGGATTCTGTTTGCACAGGATACGCCCGGCCGGTCGACCCTCGATCGGAGCGGCAAGCGGGACACGACGTTCAGGGATTCATCGCCCGCCGCGATACCAGCTGGCGGGCCGGCGTTCTTTTCAGTGCGCACGCAGGACGGGGCACGCGTCGATGCACGTCAGACGCCCGAGCTCGAGCGACGGGTCTCTGTCTCCCTGGTCGACGCCCCGCTCGGTGCGGCCCTCCAGTCAGTCGCGGGGCGCGCCGGCCTCGAGGTTACCTACAGCACGGAGCTCCTCCCGGTTTCGGCGCGCGTCACGGTGAGCGCCGACGACGTCACAGTGGCGGACGCGCTGAGTCGGGTGTTGGCGACCGCTCGCCTCGACGTCCTGGTGAGCCCTGACGGACATCTGACGCTGGTCGCTCGGGCGGGAGACGCGAGTCGAAATGATTCGTCAGGTGAGCTCTCAGGACGGCTCGTTGATGCCGAAGACGGTCAGCCGGTGCCGTATGCGACAGTACTCTTGCTGGGGACCAGTTGGGCGAGCTTCGCAAATGCGGACGGCCGCTTTCGGTTGGACGGCCTGTCGCCGGGACCGTACAGCATGCGCGCTCGCCAGATCGGATATTCGCCTGTGGATACCGTCGCGGTGATCGACACGGTGCGTGTCGGAGCGGCCGTGGTGTTCGCGATGCATCGGATTCCCGCGTTTCTGCCCCTGGTGACTGTGAAGGGACAAAAAGGATGTGCGACGGGAGTCCCCGACTCCGCCGTCAACCCGGGGCTGTCACTCGTCTTCGCGCAGGTGCGCGAGAACGTGGACCGAGTACGGCTGTTGCTCGACACGTATCCGTTCCGCTACAGTCGCGAGGAAGAGATGGACTTGCGCCTGACCCCTGGCGGCGACGTCACCCAGTGGATCGATACCGTGGCGTACGAGTCTGGCGACGAGAGGCCGTACCGAGTGGGCGGCATCGTACAGGTGGATTCCGGCGGCGAGCGACCTCGCCACTACATGTATCTCCCAACCTTCAGCGCATTCGGCGACTCGGCCTTTCTCTCGGCCCACTGCTTCGTGTACGGCGGCACCGAGTCGCTGGGTGGCCACGACAATTCCAAGGTCGTTCGCATCGACTTTCATCCATCGCCTGCGATCCAGGTGCCCGATGTGGAGGGCTCCATCTACCTGGATGCCCAGCGCTGGGTCGTGCGGCGCGCCGTCTTTCGCATGACCAGGCCCGAGGCGGCTCGCCCCCGAGTGCTCGGCGTCACGGTCGCGACGACCTTCCGCGAATTCGTGCCGTTCGTGCCCGTCTTCGATGCCGTCGAATCCATCACACCGCTACCACCGGGACCGCCTCCGGAGGGATATAGCTCCATTGTTCGCGGCCAGGGACCGCTGACATTTCGCGGACCGGGTTCGATTGTCGATCGCTCACTCGTTGAGCGTCACCACGTCCTCGAGGTCGCGTTCGAGCGACGCTCGCCCGGAGATCAACGAGCGCCTGTGGTGGCTCGAGGCCCCGCCAGGCGATTGCCACGTGCGAGCAGCGCTCACACACCGCCGAATCACGGCTCTTCGGCACGGGCCGATACAGGCAGCGCAACGCTGACCGGCGTGGTCGTCCGCCAGGACGGCTCAGCGGTCGCGCACGCCGTCGTTACGCTGGTTGGGGCGAAGGACAGCACCGTCACGGGCACTGATGGTCGCTTCGCACTGCGCACGGTCGCACCGGGCGCGTACATGGTCAGCGTTCGGCGTCTCGGGTTCCGATTGGAGAGGTTGCCGGTGACGCTGCAACCGGGCGCGCCGCGAGACGTGAAAGTCACCATGCAGATTTCGATTCCAGTTCTGGCAACGGTGACCACAACGGCTGAAGAGCGATCCGCATATCGAAGCGTCGGACTCGACCAGCGCATGCGCGCCGGCCAGGGCCAGTTCCTCCTCTACGATCAAATCGTGCGCCGGCAGGCCTCGTCGTTCACACAGCTGCTTCAGAACATGCGCGGCATCAAGCTGGGGGAGAATCCACATCAATACGGCACGACCGTCGAGGGCACCCGCGGCGCCGGGAGCTGCGTCGCCTATATCGTCGACGGCATGCCGCAGAATCAACTGATGGACAGGGACTCACGGACCCTGCAGTCGATCGGCCCCGAATCGCCGGACCACATGTTCGAGCCGGACAACATTGGCGCGCTCGAAGTCTACAGTGCGGCCGAGCGCCCACTCGGACTCGGCGCCCATCTCGAGCACCCTGCGCCGAGCCCCGGCGACCCGCTTCCAAAGATCGACGTCAGCGGGCAGCAATGCATGCTGGTCGTCATCTGGACACGCACTCGGCTCGGGCTGTTGAGCACACCTCCACGCTCCCATACAACCCGTACGCACGCGAGCGACGTCACTCAGGGACGGCCGACGTCGGCGGTGGAATCGGCGTGCAAGCTTCCCGCAGCGGCCGATACGGTGGATCTGCTGTTGTACGGCGTGGTGGAAGGATCGCAGCCCCATCGAGATGCCTGACGCGATGTGGGCGAGCTACACGGGGCGGGTGCTGGCCGCGCTCGATCAATCGGCGGCGCTCCCAAGTGCCGTTGCTTTGCCCGCATTCGGCGTCTCCAGCGGCGGTGCTGCAAAGCTCGAATCCGAAAAGAGGGACTCGCATGCAGAACTGGAGGTTGTGCCGACCTGGTCAAACGTCATCGAGTTCACGCTCGATGACAGCGGCGGACTGGCCAGCGCTCGGGTCGCCGCATCGACACTGTCGCCGGACGCCGACACGAGTGTGCTCGCGATGGTGGAGCGTGCGGCTGCCGCGCACGCCTTCCCGCCCTTGCCGCTGTCTGGCGGCCAGCATGACTCCACGACGCTCGCGGTCGTGGTCACGTCGAGCACGCCGAGGCCGAACACGCGTGCTGCTGTGTTCGGGCAGCTCGAGGTTCCGGTGTGGAACCATAGCCGACCTGCGCAGCTCGCGGTCGCCGCCCCGGCTGGTGTGCACGACACAGTCGCGGCCGATGTGATCATCGACGACGCGGGCCGCCCGGTTCCAACCACAGTGCGCATCGCGAATGGCTCGCAGCCACTCGCCAGCTCGCGATCAGAATCCGATACGCTGAGGGCGCTGCTTCCGCAGCTCCAGTTCGAGCCCGCCGTGATCGGGAGTTGCCACGTCCCAGAGCTCATCAGGCGCTCGTTCGCCGTACCGAACAGCTCAGGAACCGCCCCGTAAAGATCGGACCGCACGCCTGAGCACGCACATACGACGATGGTACTAGCACCGCGTCCTGGGCCGGGTTGCGGCGCCCCGAGCGTATGGCAATTGCATTTCCGAGAGGGCGGCTCCGCCGCGGGCCGCGTGGATCGTGGTGCCGTCAGTGATGCGGCGCCGTGTCGCTCTGGACGTTCCAGTACATAGTCCCGTAGGGCGGTAGCGACCGACTTCGGGGTTGCGGGTGAAGTCGTGGATATGCGTTTTGCTTGGCTTCTGGTTCGTGTAGCGTTTTTCGCCGTCGCAACGACCGCGCCTCTGTTGGCCCAAGACTCGTCGCACGCCGAGGGGGTTGCGCCAGGGGTTCTGGGCGCCAAATCACCGGCGAGCGGCCCTGAATTCTTCCGCGTGCGCCCGGAGGACGGCGAGCACATCGATGCCCGCAACGTCCCGGAGCTCAACCGCCATATCTCCGTTACGCTGATCGGCGTGCCGCTCGGTGCTGCCATCGAGGCGATCGCCGCACGTGCCGCGATCGATGTCTCGTACTCTGCAGAACTTGCTCCGATGGGTGCGCGCACTTCAATGAAAGCAGACGATGTGACGGTCGCAGCCGCGCTCGCGTGGGTGCTGGCCGCGGTGCCTCTCGATGTGCTGGTCAGCGAGGACGGACGTCTCACGATCGTGCCCCGCACATCGTCCGCGGACGCTGACTCCTCGGGCACGATCGTCGGCTCGCTGGTCGATCAGGACAATGGCGAGCCTGTCCCCTATGCCACGGCCGCGCTTCTCGGAACGGAGTACTCGCGCTTCGCCGATGCCTCCGGCCACTTTCGACTGGTGCGATTGACGCCACGCCGATATGTCCTACGAGCGCGGCAGATCGGCTACGCCCCGCTCGATACCACGCTGGCTGTCACGTCGGGCGTCGTCGCGACGGTGACCCTCCGCATGCATCGGATTCCGGTGCTGCTCAAGCTGGTGCGCGTGATCGGTCATCGACCGAAAGGCTGTGTGGCGACAGGCGCGCCCAATCCGGTCGCTGAGCCGGAGCTCGCCACACTGTTTTCGCAGGTGCGGGAGAACATAGATCGCTATCGCCTGCTGCTCGACGAGTATCCATTTCGCCTGGTCCGTGAGGAGCGGCATGATCTGCGAAACGGGGCGAGTGCCAGGATGTTGGGTCTCGACACGGTCGCGTACGAGTCGCGAGAACACCACCGGTATCACGCGGGGGGCGTCGTCTTTTCGGAGGGCGACCAGCGCCATCGGCGGCGCTACATGTATCTGCCCACGTTCGAGGATCTTGCCGACACCGCGTTCCTTGCGACCCATTGCTTTTCGATGGGCGTGTTCCAGCGGTCGCGCGGCGGCGGCGTTTTTCGTGTCGATTTCCAGCCGGCGGATCGGCTGCGTACGCCGGATGTCGCGGGCTCGGTCTACCTGGATGCACAGCGCCTGGTCGTACGCCGGGCCGAGTTCCGGCTCACGCGATCCAGAGAAGCGAGTCCGCCGGTCATGGAGCTCAGCGTCACGGCGACCTTTCGCGATTTCGTCCCGTTCGTACCGATGCTGGATTCGGTCGAGGGGCGCCAGACGATGCCCGTATACGGACACGACGTCGCCGGGATCGTGCGAGAGATCCCCGGGAGCGTTCAGTACGCGATCGAGCGCGATCACATTGTGAGTGCAACCTTCGAACGTCGATTTCCCGGCGATCAGGGGGAAGTGCAGGCTTCCGCGAGTGTCGACTCTGCCATCCGGCTGAGCGGGCGCGTCATCGGTGCCAACGACGCGCCGATTCCGGGAGCGCGTGTCAGGGGATTCGCGTCGTTGAACATCGTCGCCAGCGATGACAGCGGTCGATTCGTGTATTTCGGCGCACCGCCCGCGGATCAGATCCTCGAGATACGCCATGTGGGTTATCGATCGCGCCGAATCCTCGTCTCCATGCGCGCACCGGAGACCGACATGCAGATCGCGCTGGCTCGCGATTCGTCGGCCGCTGTCGTGGCCACTCCAGACGGCGACGGGGACGCGGCGATTCCGCGGGCACATCCCGTTTTCGACTCGGCCGCCTGCAGAGCGCCGCCGCCGCGAGACACCGTACAACTCATCCTTTACGCCAGATTGGACGGACAGCGTCCTGCAGCGGTCACCGAGGCTGCGTGGTGGTCGTTCGTGCAGCGTGAGCTCAGCGCGATCGAACGGTCGTTCGTACTCCCCACCGACCTTCCCATTCCCGTCTTCAGCGCCCCAGCCATGCAAGGCGCGCATGCGCGCGCAGGTGATCCATCCCAGCCACGACCAACTGTCGTCCCATTGTTTTCGAGCGCGGTTGCGTTCGATGTCGACACTGTCGGGTCGGTCGCGAACCTGCGTGTGACGACGTCGTCACTGTCGGGAGTGGGCGATACGAGCGTCCTGGCAGCGCTCGAGCGGGCACAGGCGGACGGTGTTTTGCCACCCGTGCCCCGAGCGTGGGCGATGTACGGTCCGGCGCACCTGCATCTACTCGTGTCCAGCGTCGCGCCAGCCGGCGGTGGGGCGACCCGGAGAGTCGGAGTCTTGGCAGTGCCCGAGTGGTTCCTCGACCGCGCCGCGACCCCGGATTCGAGCGATGGGCCCGTGCTGATCCCGCCGACCCCGTGCACCGAGATCGTGTGGCACTCTGGCAGCGGGTTGCCGTGTTTGGATCTGTCGAAGGTCGACACGACCGCGTCTGCAGGAGATACGGCCACGTTTGTGGGTGTCGTCAATACGCAGGGCCATCTTGTCGTGCCGAGCGTGCATCTCCTCCGGGACAGCGTTCCCGGGATCTCGAAGCGATCGGCCGAGATGCTGCCGCACTTCACGTTTGCGCCCGCACGCATCGGTTCGTGCGCCGTCAACGAGGTGAGTCGGTTCACGGTGCATTTGCCGCCCGATCAGCGCTGATCGGAAGGCGGTGAGAGGTCGGCGACTGGGGACGCCGTGCAGTGTGAGAGCAATCCCCCACGAGAAAATGGGCGGGCTGAAGCCCACCCCTACATGTCGGCGTGGCGGTGAAACTTCGGAGCCAGGGTGACGGGTAACGAGTGAACAAACACCCCAGGCCCAAGCGACGAATCACTGTCGCCGTCCCGCAGTACGTACAACCCCTCCCGTAACCCCGCTGAGCTCTCGTGTGCAGCAGGCCGCTGCGCTCAGCTCGACGTCAACGCGACCACCGGATTGACCCGCGTCGTGCGAAAGGCGGGGATGCTCGCGGCAACCAGCGCCACCACCGCGAAGATCGCCGCGGCCCCGGCGAAGACGAGTGGATCGTGCGGACTCACACCCAGAAACAGGCCGGCGAGTCCGCGCGTGAGCAGCCACGCGGCAAACGAACCGACGGCGATGCCGGCCCCCGCGAGCACCAGCGCGCGGCGGAGCACGTCGCGCATCACCGTGCCAGCAGTCGCGCCCAGGGTGATCCGCACGGCAATCTCGCGTTGCCGCTGGCTCACAATGTACGCCAACACGCTATAGATGCCGACCATGCCGAGGATCAGCGCAACGACGGCGAAGAGCGACGCGAGGAAGGTCGAGAACCGTGTCGTGTCGATCGATCGGGCCATCCATGCACTCATGGTCCGGATCTCGGACAGCGGCACCGTCGGATCGACGCCTGCGACGACCCGGCGGAGCGTCGTCGTCAGTGCGTCCGGATCGCCCGCAGCGCGGACCGCCAGCGCGATGACCGGCTCGTTGTACTGCGCGAGCGGTGCGTAGATCTCCGGATAGTCGTCGGCAGCGAGTCCCCCTTCCTTGACCGTCGCGACCATCCCCACGATCTGGATCGTGTCGGGTCCGACCGGCTTGTCGTTCAACACAAAGCGTTGGCCGATCGGATCGCGTCCGGCGAAATACCGCCGCGCCAGCAGCTCGTCGACCACCGCCACCTTGGGTGCGCGCACCCCATTGGTTGGCAGCAATCCGCGGCCGCGAAGCACACGCAGCCCGAGAGTGTGGAAGTACTCGGGGCTTGCACCGATGGCATAGGCGAGCGGGACGTGCGTGGGATCAGGCGCCGGATCGCCAATGATCGCAAACACGTTTTGATTGAGCGTCGTGTTGGGCAGCGCATCGCCCGCAGCGGCCGCGACGACACCGGATTCGGCCGACAACCGCTCCAGAACGGCCGACACAAACGCCGTCTGCTGCTCGGGTGTGGGATAGCGCTGCGCAGGCAACGTGAGCTGAGCGGTGAGGACACCCTCTGGCCTGAAGCCGGGGTCCATGCGCGCGAAGCGCGAGAAGCTCTCCACCAGAAGCCCCGCGCCGGTCAGCAGCACGAGGGCAACGGCCACCTGCAGGACGACGAGTCCGTCCTGGAATGCCCGGCTCTGCGCCGATCCGGTGCCGCGTCCACCCTCCTTCAACACGTCGGCCAGGCGCGCGCGCGCCGCCAGCCAGGCGGGGAGCATACCGAACACCAACACTGCCGCGATCGAGGTGAGTGCGCAGAAGGCGACGACGCGACCATCGACGCCGATCTCGCTCACACGCGGCAACACGGGCGGAGCGAGGGTCCGCAGCACCCGGACACCCACCACGGCCAAGCCGACACCGAGTGCCCCCGCGGATAGTCCCAGCACGCCGGCTTCGACGAGCAGCTCGCGGACGATCCTGCCGCGCGCTGCACCGAGCGCCGTGCGCACCGCAAGTTCGCGCTGCCGTGCCAGCGACCGGACGAGAAACAGATTCGCCAGGTTGGCCGCGCCGATGAGCAACACGCACGCAGCGGCCGACAACAACATCACGAGCGCCGGCCTGACTTTTCCGACTACCTGATCGATGAGCGGGACCGTCACCACCGTCCAGTTCTCGTCGGCCGCGGGATAGGCCGCCGCCAGGCGCTGAGCGATCGTCCGCAGCTCCGCCGCCGCGGCCTCCGGCGATACACCCGGGGCGAGGCGCCCAAATGCACCGAGATAGTGGCTGTCGCGCGTCGCCGCCTGCTGGCCCGTGAAGCTCAGGCGAGTCCAGAGATCCGCGCGGTCCGGTATGCCCCGCGGCATGATGCCGACGATCGTGTAGACGGTGTCATTGAGCGTGAGGCGTTGGCCGAGCACCGTTGGCGAGGCGCCGAATCGACGTTGCCAATAGCCATACCCGAGGACGACCTCTGGCGATCCTCCGGAGTCGGGTGCCAACCCACGCCCCTGTGCGAGGGTAATACCAAGCACGGGGAAGTAGCTGGGGGTCACTCGCATCCCCAGGACGCGCTCCGGTTCCTGTGCCCCGGTGACCGTGTAATGTCGGTACGAGACCGCCGCCAGCATCGTGAACGAGTGGTTCTGCGAACGCCAATCGAGATAGTTGGCCGGCGCCACCTCAAACTGTGGGAACTGGCGCTGCGGGCTGCTCTCCCAGATCGCGAACACCCGACTCGGCTCACGGTACGGGAACGCCTTGAGCAGCACGCCATTGACCAGCCCGAAGACCGACGCCGTCGCGCCAATCGCGATCGCCATTGTGAGCGTCGCAGCGATGGAGAACATTGGGCTGCGACCCAATCGACGCAGTGCGTACCGAAGCTCGCGGAGTGCTGTGCTCACGTTTGGCTCGGAGGAAGTGAAATCGTCGCTGGCCGATCGATGGGCCGCCAGATGACAGCTCTGATCGCGCCCACGATCGCGGCGCGGACCGCCGACCTGGGCACGATCATGCCGGCGGCACGGCGCGCGTCATTCGGATGAGACACCGCCCGGTTGTACAGAAGTTTGTGTCCGCGGCGACCACGTCGGGTGGGGTAGACGTTTCATCCCGTAGAAGCTACGGGCCGTCGGCGGTCGATCCAGATCCCGGTCCGTCGAATCCCGAATCCGGCGATCCAACAGCGCGAGCATCTTCGATGCGTTGGCCCCATCAAATGCCGGGCTCGCCACGCGAACGCTGAAGAGGCCTTGGCACGAGGTGTCGCTTCGCAGTCGTCTGCTCTCCCTTTTTTTCCCCCCTGTCTCGGGCGCGCCAGCGCCCGCGCGGCACACAGACCTGGTAGTGTTGCGCGACTGAACGTGGCAACGTAGCAAAGCCGCATTATACCGGCGCGCCGACCGTGCGGGCCGGTAGCGGGAAATCCACCGCAACTCGACACAGCCCAACGACATTGGCGATGTGCGTCGCGACCGTGCGCCCACTGGCGCGATCCCCGCAGACGGCGGAGCCTGTTCTTCGGGACAGCCTGCGAGTGATCCGACGCATTGGACCATCTCGCAGCCGCCCCGAGACAAGTTGTCCTCTCCTCCGTTCAGAAGCCCCTGGTGGGTGTCGAGAGCGTGGCCGGTCGATCTTCCCTATCGAGGTACCGCGTGGTGCAGGCGACGGTGCGCCGCTTCCGGGCCGGAGTGCTCCTCGGGGTATTCGCCGCGGGGTGTGCCGACATGGGACCGCCGTCGGGGGTAGTCGCCTACGTACCACCGGCGATCTACGCCTCTTGGTGGCAACTCGCCGAGCGATGCTCGGGCCGGATCGGGGACTTCGGAGCGGTCCGATGGTACCTCGTCCCAGGTGCCGCATTATTCGATCTCGAGGGACAGTCGGTCGCCGGCGCCTGGTACTCGGCGGGCGACCGTATCGTGATCGCGGCCGATTACGTGAGCGATGGAGAGCTGGTCCGCCACGAGATGTTGCACGCCCTGCTGCAGGCAGGGGGGCACCCGCGCGGGGCCTTCCTCGGATCCTGCGGCGACATTGTCTTGTGCGTCGAGGGCTGCGTGCGAGATGCGGGTGGACCACCCGACACCTCGACGATGGCGCCAGTCGTTCGGGCGATCGACATGAATGTCACGACGATGCTGGAGCCAAGCACGGTATCGCTGAGCCGGGATAGCGGCCGGTTCACGGTGACAGTGAGTGTCACCAATTCGCAATCTCGCGCGGTGCGAGTCGCGGTCCCTGCGAACCTGCCATGGGTCGGATTCGAGTTCAGTGGGGCGGGGGGTGGTGAGGGGACGTCGAACTCGGATACGACCGTGGCATTCGCACCGGCGGGCTCGGCCGGCTCAACCAGGCGATACGTGTTTGATGTCGAGCCGGCAATTCCTGACTTCGTCGCGCTCTCCCCCGGACGCTACACCGTGCGCGGCTCCTTCGTGCACCGTGCTGCACCGGTCACTGCATTCACGGTCACGCATTAGTCCGAAGTTCACCTGGCGCAGGACGCGAGCTCGGACGCCATCGCATTGGCAGTCCGCTCGTCGGAATCGGCATCCGTCGCATTGGCGGACCAAGGTCCACTTTCGACGATCCCGGTGGCCGACCGATAGTGCCGGGATGGATACCGAGCCCAGAATACCCGAGACAGGTAAGCGCCCCGCGACACCGCCCGTAGCTGTCCCGCCGTTGGAGCGCGAGGTGCCCATCCCTGGAGCACCTGCTCGCGCCGACTGGCCGGTCGACCGGTTTGCGAGACCCAGCACAACCGTGCTGCCGCCTGGTCCCGATGTGCGCGTCAAGGTCACGGACGCGTACGCGGCGCTCGTCGGTCGCGACGCGTACTTCTGGGCGTGGCCCATGGTCAACGTCTACAACCGACGTTTGGCGCTGGCCAGCGTGCGGGAGATCATGCGTGCGGGCCCTGTGCCGTCGGCGCCGCTCAACCGGCTGGGGATGCTCACCGACTATGTGGATCCCGAGGAGCGGATCGTCGCGTGCCCGAATCAGGACGTCGTGTATGGAGCGGGCATGCTCGCTCTGGATCTGTCACCCGTGGTCATCCAGGTGCCGGATTTCGGCAGCCGCTTCTGGGTCTATCAGATCGTGGATGTGCGGACGGACAGCTTCGTTCAGCTGGGCAAGATGTATGGCACGCAGCCTGGGTGTTACCTGCTCGTCGGACCGAACTGGCAAGGCGGCGACCTTCCAAAGGGCGTCATTGGCGCGTTCCACTCCCCGACCAACACCGGCTTCGTCGCCCCGCGCGTGTTTCAGGACGACACCGCAGAAGACAAGCAGGCGATTCAGCCGCCGCTACGCCAGATCATGATGTATCCGCTCGCCGAGTACGACGGCAAAATGAAGAGCGTGGATTGGCGCGCGATCCCGACTGGTCCCGGCGAGACGAGCGGTCCCGGTGAAGTGAGGTGGGTCAAGCCAGAAACATTCTTCGACGAGCTCGGGGCAGTCCTGGCGGACGCGCCACCGATGCGCGGCGAGGAAGCGCAATACGCGCAGCTGTTGGCGGTACTGAACGCGGCGAAGAAAGACCCCAGGCTCAAGGCGGCGATGGTCAAAGCGGCGGTGGACGCGGACGCCACGATCGTGGATCCGCTGCTCCAGTTCCGCAACTTCGGCCGACAGCTGCCGCATTACTGGAGCACGCTCTCCAACGGCGCGGACTTCGGGACCGACTACTTCGCGCGGACCGCTGCGGCGAGGTCCAACATCTTCGCGAATTCGCCGAACGAGACCAAGTACTACTATCAAGATCTCGATGAGCGGGGCGAGCGGTTGAACGGGGCGCGGAAGTATACCGTGACCTTCGCGCGGGGCGAGACTCCGCCGGTCAACGGATTCTGGTCGCTGACCCTGTACGATGAGCAGCACTTCTTTGTCCCCAACCCGATCAAGCGCTATTCGGTCGGCACCAAGAACAAGTCGCTCAAGTTCGGCGCGGACGGCTCGCTGACCATTTACGTGCAGCCAGACCCGCCGAGCGAAGAGCGGCGGACCAACTGGTTGCCATCGCCCGATGGTCGCGCGTTCTCGCTGTACATCCGGGCGTACTGGCCACAGGCGACCGTCTTGGACGGCACCTGGACGCCACCTGGCGTCCTCGAGGCCAGATAGCGCCGAAGGCGGTCCAAGAACAGGACGTTGGACGTTCGACGTTGGACGTTCGACGTTCGACGTTCGACGTTCGACGTTCGACGTTCGAAGGCAAACCGCGAGGCCAGGCCACTGCTCGTCCAGATGGCCGCCTCTCCGGCGCGGGAGCGCCCGACTGAGAGGAATGGCTCTCCTCCGACGTTCACCGGATAGACGCGCCTCGAGCGACGCGTCGTGCCGCCGTGCCGACGTCCTAAAACAACATTCGGAGGGGATCGCCATGTCCCGCTTGCATCTTCAGGCGCTGGTACTCGGCGCGCTGTGCATCACCGCGCGGTTGCCCATCCTCGAGGCGCAGTCGGCGGGGCCGAAGCAACAGCTCGAACAGGCGACGGTCGCCCTTACGGTGGCCGGACAGCCGACGACGCTCGCGAACGTACGCGTCGCCAAGATGCCCAAGGACCTCCCTGCCACTGGCGTCGCGCCAGCGCCGGCCGCTGCGGGTCCAGCAACGGCAGCGGCCGCCCCGGTCGCGCCGGCGGTCAAGCCTGGAGAGATCGCGCTCGAGCTGCCACCCACGCCCGATTCAGTCACGTCGCGTTTGGCGGACAATCAGAAATGCGTGAAGGACAAGAAGGGCGAGGCCTGCATGCTCGAGGGGTGGATCGCCCTGCTTGGTCCGGATGGCACGGTGACGGCCTCGTACCTCGTGCACGGCGCGTCCATCAAGGACCTCTCGCTCAAGGGGCACGCCGGCGACACGGCGGGCCGGCCCGGCAAGGTGACGATCAAGTACGAGTCGTTGGAGGCGCCGCCGCCGACCGTGGTGGCGACTGCACCGGCGCCGGTGACGACGACCACGTCGGCGGCCACGCTCGACACGCCGGTCAAGAAGCACAAGGGCTTCGGGCATTTCGTGGTGGGCCTGGTGAAGGATCACGGCCTGCAGGTCGTCGAGGTCGCGACCGGCATGACGATGGCGTCGATGCTGGTGAAGAACTTCAGCATGGCGAAGGGCGCGAACGGGCAATTGAGCTCGGGGTCGCAAGGTCAGATCGCGTCGCTGGCGAAGCTGATCAACTCCGGTACCGGCGCGCGCGCGTTCAATATCGGCGCCCCGCCCGCTGGCATGGGATTCGGCAACGATGCCGCTGGCCAGCAAGCCTACCTCGCCATGGTGCGTCAGCAGCTCGTGGCCAAGGGTGCGGACACCTCGAAGTTCTCGCTCACCACTGGCGCGGCGGCCGCTACGCAGACCGCCGCGGCACCAACGACAGTACCCGCCAAATCACCGACCGTGGCCGCGGCGAGCGCGTCGAAGGCGCGCTAGCGAGGCGCCAGGCCAGGGACGGGGCCGGAAGGGCGAAGTCGAGTCGAGTGGCTGACCCCATTCGCTCTCAGGAGGGTCGAACGACTGAATTCTGAGGGTTTAGCGCGCACAAATTGGGCATTGCTCGAGCGGGATACGCCTCGAGTGCGTTACTGGATTGCGCGGTCGCGCAACGACCGCACTCGGGCTAAGCCGCTACTACGCTGTCGGTTGCGGCTTCGAGTCCCCATTGCGTGTGAGGTCTTGCGAAGAGCTGGGGACAATCCGTGGGGACAATTGCCTCACTTGAGCCCCCCGGCTTGCAGCAATTTCCGCTGCGAGAGCGCGGTGCGTTGCGTGGACTCGTCGGGCTGTTGATAGCACGTGAGGATCGTTCCACTGTCCTTCCATCCGCCCAGCGCACAGAGATCCTTGAGCGGGATGTGCTTTGAGCGCCGTCGCAAATTGCCGGCGGAGGGCGTGCCAGCCATAGCGCTGGTCTATCGGCAATCCCGCGCGTTTCGCCATCCACTTCCACCGTCGCTCAACACCGCCCCGCGACCAATGACGCTGCGGGTCGGTCTTCGCGGGAAAGATCCAGGTGTCGCCGATCGTCTTCTGCATGCGCCGCACATTGGTCGGTGCGGCCACCGCGTCATTGGCCAGCGGTGTAACGTGGTCCTTTCCCAGCTTGTCGTACTCGCCGCGCCAGTGCACGGTGCGGCGCTCCAAGTCGATGTCTGACCATCGGAGTCGGCGAACGCCACCGACCCGATGTCCGGTGTCATGACAAAGGATTCGGATCAACTCGAGGAGCGGCCCTCGGCGCACGGCCACTTTCCGAAGCGCTTGGTATTGCTCTCCGGTCACAATCGCGCGCTTTGGGGTTTCCTCTTTTGGCAGCGTGAGCCCCTTGAGCGGATTCCGTTCGAGGAGTACGCCGCCCCCGTCCATCACCGGCCATGGTCGCCCAATTGAGCACGGCCATGAGGTGCGCGAGGTCGTAGCCGATCATCCCGATCCCGGATCGTTTGCCCCTTCTTTCCGTGCTTTGCGGCGATCACGCCGCGGCGCCGATCATGAATGAACCGATCCCAATCACCGCGAGACAGGGTATGTGGGGCACGGTCGGCACCGAAGTACCGACAGAACATTCCACGGCACATGCGGTCGTGCGACCGCGATGTGCACCCCTTGTGAGGTGTGACTTCCCGGCCATAGCTGTCACAAAGCGTTTTCAGCGTCAGCGGGGACGAAGCCGTGGATGGGCCGAGCGTCGCAAACTGCGCCGCCAACTTGTCCGCCTCCGTCTTCGCAATCACGCTCACCTAGCCGAGCGATTTCCGAACCTGACGGAGCGTCCGGGTGCCGCTCGGCGATGCTCGAGCGACGGTCCGGTACTTCAAGCCCGAACACGGCCCGATGCGCGTCTACCAGTTCGGAAGGGGAGAGAGCAGGGAAGTAACCGAGGGCGTGCTCGTCAGGCAGCTCGGGTCGGCCGGCATCGCGGTCACGCCCAACCCATCGTTCAATCCGCAGGCCAACTCTACTCGCAAGTAGCTAGGCCGCGACTGCGCCCGTGTGAGCATCGACCGCAATTCTCGCGGACGACTCGCGTCGCTCAGCCAGAGGACTGCGAGTGATCCGCATCGCCATCGTAATACGCAGCGATGAGGGCGCTCACGACGGTCCAACCGACCCTATCTCGCGTGGTCACGGCGCTCCGTACGCCTGGCACGTCACGCCAGATCGAGTGGAACGCCACCACGACTTCCTCAGCACGTAGGCCGTCCGCGCGCGCCTGGCGCGCAACCTGATGGATAAGCGGTATCAACCTCCCGTCTCGACTTGGATCGGTGAGAAGCGATCCGATTTCCTCTCGCAACTCGTTGAGAGTTCCCACGAGCGCCGCAGACCACGGGCGGCGCGGGGCGTCTCCGCCGCTCGGATGCTTCGGTCTTCTCCTTTCCAATGTCGATGCCAGTCACGGGTTCGTGAGATTGAGGGAGTGTACGGCGCAGCCGCGCGGCCGAGGGCTCGCGGGCCTAGGGTTTCGGTGCGCTAAGCTACCCCGGGATCCGGCGACCGCGATCAGTGCGCTCGCGTACGCAGGACCACGGTGCGCCGTCTAGGCGCGGCCCTTCTCCGAGGGTTCGCCAGCCACTCGGGCACCGGTACCCACTGGCTTGTCCCATCCCCCACGGCGCGAGGAACACTTGGCGCGACAGCGACGTCTTGCATTGCGCCGCGCTCGGTATCAGGCTGTTGTACAGTCTGATTGGACGACCTGAAGCGGGGGGCGCAGTGTTGCACCAACTGAAGCGGTTGCTGGCCTCACCACGCGCCGAGAATCGAGGGGCGGTGGATACTCGTGATTGTGAGGATGTTTCTCTCCAAGCGATCGAATTGGTGAACGACTTAGTCCATGTCACGCTCGCGCACGCCGAAGGGTGTGCCGAGGCGTGGCGAACGGTTTCAGACAATTCGGACGTTGCCGATGCCCGGCAGGACCTATTGGCTTACATCCGTCGCCTCGAAGGCGGCGCGCCGTGAAAAACCCAACGCTGCTGTGCGTAGCCAACCACCCCACGGGTTTTGGGTTCGCCTGGACGCATTTCGAAGCAATGTATGCCGGGCTCGCCGAGCGAATGAGCGCAAGCGGCGTGCGCACGCTGATCGCCTATCCGAAGGTCACTCAGAAGGTGGCGGCGTTCGACGGAACAGCGGCCGAGGTCATTGAGCGGGATGCCACGTCGAACGCGCTCGAATCTATCCAAGCTCTCGCGCGGTTTGCGCGGCACGAGAATGTCCGCGCGGTGCTCTATATCGATCGGGCCTCGATGCACCCTTGGGCGTACGGCCTACTCAGACGCGCTGGCGTACGACGCGTTCTGGTCTACAACCAAACCTCCGGTGCTGGCTACCAATCCGCCCTGCCCAAGCAGGCGGTCAAGTGGTTGCTCTCTCGCTGCCGCTGGATGACTCCCGATGTCGTGATCGGCGTGAGCGAATACGTGATGCGGCGCGAGGCACGGACGTGGCAGCTGCCGCCAGCCCGCCTTGCCTGTGTGCACAACGCGATGCCCGTCCCAAACGGCGCGGCCGCCTCACCGACGGCGCACGAGCGACTCGGACTCGACCCGTCGCGGCCGCTGATTGTGGCGACTTGCCGAGCAGTGCCGGAGAAAGGAGTAGATCACCTCTTTCGCGCGTTCGGTCGGCTACTCGCTGCATACCCGACCGACGGTCCGCGGCCGGTCTTGGTATTTGCCGGAACTGGCGAGCAGATGGGAGAACTCGAGCAGTTACGCCAGACCCTGCCAACACCTGACGACATTCTGATGGCTGGCTACCGGGCGGATGCTGGAGAGCTTATGGCCGGCGCAGCTGTCGCGGTCGTGCCATCCGTGTTTCAGGACGCGTGTCCGTTCGCTGTGTTGGAGGCAATGGCACGAGGTTGCGCCATTGTGGCGACTCGAGTCGGTGGCGTGCCCGAGATGATCGATTCCGAGCGCGTCGGGTTGCTCGTGCCACCTAGCGACGAGGCGGCGCTGGCATCCGCACTCGGCGAGCTACTCGCCGACCCTGCACGGCGTGCGTCGATGGGCAAACTCGCGCGGACGCGCATCGCAACCGTCTTCCGTCCCGACATCCAGATCGAACGGCTGATCACTATGATCGCGCCCGCATTTCACGAGGCGAAGAGTGGACGCTCTGGCGAAACGACCGTGCCCGAGGTTAGGCCCAGAGGACTTGAACCGGCGATGACGACGAGCCCCAGTTATTTCGAGGACGAGCCCGACGCATCCGAGGACGAACTCGCCGGAGAAGTCTGAACACAAAGAAGTAAGAGCGGATCTGGGGACTTGTCCCTGCTCGCCGCGCTGATCTCAGGTGCTGGGTGCGACCGACCCGGCGACCTGTTCTATCGGGTCGTATTCCGTGCCGCCACCGTTCGGGTAGCCACATTGATAGGTCACCCCTCCGCTCAGGGTCAGAGGCAACAGGAACTCGGGAAGGCTGGCATCGCGGGTGCGCCCAGTGGGCGGCCACGTCGTTGTCCCACCGGCCAACGAATGGCATCTGTGAGCTAGCGACAGATCTGGCAACATCCTGTCGTTGTTCGGCAACGGCGCGAAGTCGTCTGACTGAGATTCTACCTATTAGATCTTGCAGAATCGGGAGCGCCCGCAGGGAGTGAGCGTCCTAGGGAGAAAAGCCGCGTCAGCCCTACGTTCCAGTCGCCGCGCGGATGCCGAGACTCCGTCGACGGAGCCTATGAATCTCGCTAGGCGTGTTTGCCGTCTGGCGTTCGAACAAGGCCGGGTAAAAGTGCTTGCCAGAAGCTTTTCACACATTATGGGATCAAACTGCTTTCCGCTCAATCGGATCAGTTCAGCGCGTACCTCTGCCTCGCCCATCGCGCCGCGATATGGCCGGTCGGTCGTCATCGCATCGACTGTGTCGGCAACCATGATTATTCGAGACAGCAGGGGAATCTCTTCTCCACGAAGCCCATCCGGATAGCCGGTTCCGTCCCAGTTTTCGTGATGGTTCCGGATTACGGAACTAATGTCGCTAAGGTGCGACACGTTCCTGACAAGCTCCGCGCTCTTGATGGGATGCGTTTCCATCGTGGTGCGTTCGTCGGACGAAAGTTTGCCAGGTTTGCGCAGCAGCGGCGCGAACACCTCGTGAATCTTCCCTACATCGTGAAGCAAACCCGCGATCGCAACACGATCGACATCCCGCGATGGAAGACCTACCGCACGTCCGATGATTCGCGCATTTCGAGCCACCCGTCTCGAGAATGACCAGAAGTGTAGGGATCTCGAGCTTCGATCGCAGCAACCATTAGCTCGAGCAGCTCCTGGTTTACGCGTGCGAGTTGAGAGTTTGTCTTGGTAGAGTTGCCGCACCGCCAAAAGACGGCAACCCAATGCCATCGTTCCGAGCACCCCGAATTTGACATAGACAATCGCAAACAGATACGCCATCGGGAGCGCTCAGAATGTCATTAATCAAGCGAGATTCCTGGCCACCTGATCCATGGACCGCCCGCCTCCTCTCCTTCCTGAAGACGGACTACGGTTGTGACAAGAAGGCTGTTGACCGATAGGTACGTCACATAAGCGGCGATATAAGCAAACCAATTGAAATCGAACCGCACTAGCCAGGGCGTACCGCCAAGGGCGCGATAAACTGCTATCGCTAGCGCACCGTAAGTACTCCTTTGGCGACATTGAAAACGTCTTTGACTGCTGGGCCGCCTGTTAATGACCGCGCCGATCAACCGCGACCCCGCCAAAAGCGACCAAAGAAACCCATGTGGGAGCCAAATAAATCGTTGCCAAGAACGGAATCGCGACAACGGTAATGGCTTTCTTCGCTTCTACCCTGTATGAGAGAAATTGAGCAAAGACCCCAAGACAGGCGAAACATGCCGCGGCCTGCGCTGAACGGAGAGCATTGTCGTCTCCCGCAGCAACCAACGCAGCCAGGCCGAGACTAGCACTGACAACAACAGTCGCGACGTATACTCTGACCTTGTTGCTCATAGAGCTCGAAGGAACCCCCGCCTGGCCATTTTTTAACGCTTAGTCCCAATCCACTGTCGCACCTAACATCATGCTCAAGAACCGAACAACACGGCTCATGATACTCGCTGACGGGTTGGCCAGAAACATGGATTGCGTCACCCCCTCTCTTAGACAGTCACGCTCAGCGCTCGCTGAGTCGTGCCAATTGAAGGTTGGCTCCGCTCACCTACTTGGCCTGCCCGCTTCGCTCAGCTCGGGCCAGACGAGGGTTCAGTTGTCAAACCGTTTGGGTTGGCTGCACTCCGATGGACCGCCCACCTTCCCGTTCACGTCGACAGCTTCTTCGTGCACGTGCACTGCATCCCTGCATCGCTCGCTCTACTTCTTTCCCCACCCTTCACCGCCCGATCCTCTGGCGCTATAAAAGGCGGCCGACCGCGCCGCCTGGATCACACCCCGATCTTCAGCCTCGCTGCGCGCTGCCCGTCCGCTCGAACAGAACTAGCGGCCGTGCGCGATCCAGCGGTTCGTTGCGTCCAACGCCGCCAGGACGCTCGCCTGCTCGGGACTCTCCCGTACTTCACAACTACCGGTCAGGAGCGCGCGATCTCGTCCTTCCTGCGCAGCGACTCCGACGAAGACAAACTCTCGATCGAACGCCTGGATCAGCTTCACCCCGTCGAGGGCCAGTGTGCGCTCACCGCGCTCGGCCTGACCGATCGCCTTGAGCGTCGCACGCGCCGCCAAATCCACCCGCGCCCGCGCCCCCTCCAGACCTTCGGCTTCTCCCGTGTAGGACTGATCGCCCTTCCGGAGCGTCACCCGACACATCACCCCACGCGCCCGCGAGCGGCGGACCTCCACGTCCTCGAAATACAGCCGGCGACGAACCGACTCCTCGGACACGACAGCCGCGAGCGTCGAATCCACCTCGCGCACCAACTCCTCGAATTCCACCCCGCGCCCTATGACCCGCTCACGCACGTTGGCCGTGCGCTGAGCAGCAGCATCGGGAGGAGTATCCGCCAGCCCCGAGTTGCGAGGCTCCGCGGCCGGAGCGCTCTGCGGCGCCGCAGTCGAAGCGGCAGGCGGGGACGCGGGTGCCGGGGGTGCAGGAGACTCGACAGCGACCGGAGGCCCCGCGGCCACCGGCCGCTCTGAGCTCGCCGCGACGGAAATCTTGCGATGGTCAACACGCATCCCCGAGATGCGCAATAAGCGCACTCTCAATGTTGCGGACCGTCTGCTTCGGTGTATATTCGGACGTCGTCAGGACGTGGATCTCGTCCACAGATCCAGTGCCGGACGCCACGATCTTGGCCGATAAAATGCCAGGCAGCGTCGTCAGCAATTCTTCCGCGCGCCGGATCGGGAGCACGCTCCCGGCGATCGGCGTGTGCGACTGCCCCCCAGCGAGGGGGAAAAGCTAACTGCAGCGGGCAACCAGATACCGCCGTAGAAAAGGTTTCGCGGCGAATATGCGCCATTAGTTCAGTTCGATCAAGGCATCCTATGTCACCCTTGAGTACTCCAGGGGACACTGCCACCCGTTGAGGCCGCCTGGCGCCATTCGGGCCGGTTTGAGGGGCTCGCCTCAGAGCCCGTCGGCCTCAAATGCCCCCACCGAACCCTCCGGAATCTCGTACTCCCGCAGCTTCCGATAGAGGGTCCGCTCGCCGATCCCCAGCATCTCGGCCGCCCGCCGGCGGTTCCCGCGGGTCTCCCGAAGCGCCGCCTCGATAGCCGCCCGCTCGATCTGCGCCATCGTCATCCCCGGGCTGACCGTCACCACGTTGGGCGGCGGTGGCGCCCCGGGCGCGGCAATCCCCTCACGCACCATCGCGCCAGCACTGGCGCCAGCAGCATCGGTCGAGCTGCCTGGGCCGAGCGCGGGGGCCGGCCCGCGATTGAACGACGAAACGGCGCTCACGTGGCCGGCGGGCGCCGACCCGCCGCCACCTGCTCGGTCCGGCGCCGGAGCTCCTCCACCTGCAGCTTGAGCTCCACCAGGCTCCTGACGATGAACTCCATCTCTCGGCCGCCCGCGCCGTCTCGCGCCCGCACCAGCGGTCCCACATGGACCGGCAGGAACCGCGACCCCGCGTCCCGGATCTCCCCCGGGATGTCCGCCGACTGGATCTCGTGGCCCGGCGACAGCACGACCATGCTCTCCACGAGATTGCGCAGCTCGCGCACGTTCCCCGGCCACGGATAATCCACGAGGATCTGCAGCGCGTCCGCCGAGACCCCGTGGAACGGCCGATCGTGCTGCGCCGAGAACTCCTGGATGAATCGGCGGACCAGAATCGGGATGTCCTCGCGCCGCTCGCGGAGCGGAGGCAGGTAGATGCTCAGGACATTGATCCGGTAGTAGAGGTCTGACCGGAAGGTCCCCTCCGCCACCTGCTCCCGAAGCGGGCGGTTGGTCGCGGTGACGACCCGCACGTCCACCGGGATCGGCTCCGTCCCCCCGACTCGCGTGATCGCCCGCTCCTCGAGCACTCGCAGCAGCTTGACCTGAGTCGACGGCGGGATATCACCGATCTCGTCGAGGAAGAGCGTCCCCGTGTCCGCCAGCTCGAAGCGACCGATGCGCCGCTCCGCCGCTCCTGTGAAGGCGCCCTTCTCATGGCCAAACAGCTCGCTCTCGAGCAGCGTCTCCGGCAGCGCCCCGACGTTGACGGCGATGAACGGACGCGAACGACGGGGACCCAGACGGTGCATCGCCCGCGCGACCAGCTCCTTCCCCGTCCCGCTCTCACCCTCGATCAGCACCGTGCTCGACACGGGCGCCATCTGCTCGACTTTGACCAATACCTCGCGAATCCCTTCCGAGTCGCCGTACAGTCCGGTCTCACGTGCCACTTCCTGCCGCTCCGCCAGGCGCCTCACCCCCGCGGCGACTTCCTCGGGCACGATCGGCTTGATGTAGATCTCGCTGTACCCGAGCGCCCGAAGTCGCTCGACCATCCCCTCCTCGCCCACGTCGGAGAGTCCGATGACCGCGGTTCCGGTCCACAGCTGCTCGCGCACCAGCGCCATGTTCTGCGGATCGAGCAACGCGCCCGTCATGACCAGCACGTCCGGGTGCGCGCGGCCGATGATTCCCCGCACATCGTCGAGCGGCGAGATGACCTCGGTCGTGGCACCCGACCGCTCGAGCAGCGCGTTGACGCGCACCGCCGGCTCAACGTCCGTCAGCATGACCGCTACGTTCATCCGTCGCGCCTCCGCGCCGACCCACTCGATCCCGCGCGCACCGGCGAGCCGGGCGCAGCGCCGGTCGCTCGCACCCCTGGCGCCCCTCCGCCGCTTTCCCCGCCGTGTGATCCGTCGGCGCCCCGCGCAGGATGTCTATCCCGTGCGCGATGATCGGCTCGAGCGCCGCGAGCCCGTCCCGGACCCCACTCGGTCGACCCCGGCAGATTCACGATGAGCGTCCGTGACCGGACGCCGGCGAGCCCACGCGACAGCGCCGCCCTCGGAAAGCTCGCGAGGCTGAGCGCGCGGATGCGCTCCGCGATCCCGGGCGCCTCCCGCTCGATGACCGCGCGCGTGGCCTCCGGTGTCACATCCCGTTCGCTCAACCCGGTCCCCCCCGTCGTCAACACCAAGTCGGCCACGTCCCCATCGCACCAGGTTACGAGCCGTGCAGCGATCTCAGCCGATTGATCGCCTACCATGGCACGCTGTGTAACCACATCCCCTCGCGCCGCCCCCCACGCCACGATCGCATCGCCGGACGTATCCGCTCTCTCCCCGCGAACCCCGGCGTCTGAAATGGTCAGCACAGCGATGCGCATGGCAATGAAAGACTGAGGGGATGGAACGGCCATCAATGATGACGCATTGTACGCCGATTTGGCAGGTCCGCGTTTCCGGGCACGAGGCTAAACTCGACCGGGCTCGTCGAATCCCACCGCCCACGCCGACATGTAGGGGCGGCCTTCAGGCCGCCCACGTCGTTCGCCGCCAACGACGACGGTTCGCACATGGTCCGTTAGGATGGGCGCGATCGCGCCCATCCACCTGGGTGAACCGCCAACCGCCCGACAACGCGCCCAAGCGCCATCCACCCGCGTGCACCGCCGATCGACCGACAAGGCGCGCGGCCCCCACGCACCCGCCTACACGCACCACCGTCGGACAACGCGCGCTGCCGGCCTCCCCTGACCCCCGACGCCGCCGCTCCGCACCACTGTTATCGCATGATGCCGCCGGTGCGTCCCTCCATGACCCGTGTCACGTCGTCCAACGTTGCCATTGAGGAGTCGCCGGGCGTGGTCATCGCGAGCGCGCCGTGGGCCACGCCACACTCGAGTGACCAGGCGAGATCGCGGCCGTTGAGCAGTCCATAGATGATCCCTGCGGCGAAGGCGTCGCCACCGCCCACGCGATCGTAGATCTCGACTTCTTCCCGCATGGCTGATTCGTGGAAGCGGCCGTCGCCGCACGCGACCCCACCCCAGTCGTGGCGGCTCGCTGACCTGGGGACCCGATGCGTCGTGGCGACGACGGCGACGTTGGGGAATTCGCGGCGGAACTCCGTGATCACGCGTTCGAGCCGCGCCGTCGTGTGCTTGGGTTCGTCGGCGCCTGTCTCGACCGGCAGGCCCAGTGCGGCCGCGAAGTCCTCTTCGTGTCCCAGCATCACGTCGACGAGCGGCGCGAGCATCCGATTGACTGCTCCGGCACGCGCCTGTCCGCCTCTCGCCTGCCACAGCGAGGGACGATAATTCGCATCGTAGGAGACGATGACGCCCGCTCTGCGCGCTGCCTCCATGGCTTCGCGCGCGACATCTGGCGTCGTGGCCGACAGTCCGCAGAAAACGCCGCCCGTGTGGAACCACCGCGCGCCCTCGCGCGCAAAGATCTGGTCCCAATCGATCATGCCCGGCACGAGCTGCGATGTCGCGCTGTGGGCGCGATCCGAGCATCCAAGCGCGGGGCGGACGCCGAATCCGCGCTCCACGAAGTTGAGCGGATTGCGAACGTCGCGACCGATCCCATTGTATGGGACCCAATGCACATGATCGAGCGCAACGCCCCCCTGCCGAATAAGATCTTCGATCAGCCGCCCGACGGGATTGTCGGCGAAGGCCGAAACGATGGCGCTGCGCAGACCGAAGCAGCGCGTGAGTCCCCGTGCGACGTTGTACTCACCACCACCTTCCCACACGCGGAACTGTCGCGTCGTCGCGATGCGCTCATCGCCGGGATCGAAGCGCAGCATGACTTCGCCGAGCGAGACGAGATCCCACGCGCATCGCTCATTTGGACGTATGGTGAGAGGGGCCATGACGGTGAGGCGCGTGTTGTGCGGTAGAGATGGGTTGAGATCCGAGCCAGAAGAACATACACTCCCGCCGATTCGTCGTTGAGACAGGTTGGCCGGAGATCGCTGTGCTTTGGTGTTGGCTGTCGCTAGACGGTCGCCGCTCGTGCTGTCGCTTCAGATTCCGGACGCGTCGTCACGCCGTTCCACGCTCTCCATTCCAGGATCTCGATGCTCGATCAGGCCATCGCGGCGTACTACTCACGCGGCGAAGAAGAGAAGCGTCTCGAGGGGGCCGACTTCCCCCTCGAGCGCATCCGCACACAGCTGATTCTGCGTCGCGTATTGCCAGCTCCCCCCGCGACGATTCTCGATGTCGGCGGCGCCGCGGGCGTGTACGCGTACTGGCTGGCAGATCTGGGCTATCGAGTCCACTTGGTCGATCCGGTGCCACTGCACATTGAGCAGGCCCGTGCGGCGGGCCGGGGTGGGCCGAGCACACTGGCGAGCCTGGGCGTTGGCGACGCAAGACAACTCGACTTCGCCGACGGCACCGCCGACGCCGTGCTGCTCCTCGGACCGCTCTATCACCTGACGGAGCGGGCGGATCGCGTGGCGGCGCTTCGCGAGGCGCGCCGTGTGACCGGCCCCGATGGCGTCGTGATCGCGGCGGCGATCTCCCGTTTTGCCTCGTTGCTCGATGGACTCATGCGGGGATTCCTGTCCGATCCGGACTTCGCCAAGATTGTCGATGCGGACCTCCGTGACGGCCAGCACCGCAACCCGACGAGCAAGCCCGAGTACTTCACCACCGCGTTCTTCCATACGCCGGAGGAGCTCCGGTCTGAGATCATTGAAGCGGGATGGCGGCTCGACGCGCTCGTCGCAGTCGAAGGCCCCGCCGCCTACGCGACGGCCGAGCGGCCTCGCCACCGGGAGCCGGTCTCACTCGAGCGGTCCCTCGCTCTCATCGAGCGCATTGACGCGGAGCCGTCCTTGCTCGGCGCAAGTCCGCACTGGTTGGCGATTGGGCGGTAAGGCTGGAGGTTCGACGTTCGACGTTCGACGTTCGAAAAAACCTCGGGGCCGGCGGCGGTGCACTTCGCTGGCCTCGAGATTTGTCATTCGAACGTCGAATGTCCTCGTCCTACCTATCTCCCCCCAACTTCGCCAACCTCCGCCGCGTCTCGGCCACCACTGGCTGTAACTCAGGCTCCGCGTTCTGCCACAGCGCGATGAACTGCCGGTAGTTGGCGGTGGCTCGCGGGACGTCGCCCTTGTCATCGTACAGCTCGCCCAGGCGCTTGTAGACCAACGATCGATACCAGGGCTCGACGGTTGTGAGCATGTCGCGTCCCGAAACGCCTTGATACCGTTCGTACATCACGATCGCGGAATCACGATTGCCCGCGGCGTCGTATGCACGACCCGCGGCAAGGGGAAAGCAGATCTCGCAGTCAACGGGCTGTCCATCAAAGGCGGTGTCGGCGCGCGCGAATTCCCGGAGCGCGTCCTTGGGACGGTGCTCGGCGAGCGCAATCTCGCCAAGCACGCTGTGCATGTCCGGCGCATCGTCGCGGAGCGTCGCGGTGTCCTTGACCTCTCCAGCGTACTCCGAGAGAATCGCCCGCGCCCGGTCCGGCCGGCCCGCGATGGCGTACGCCCCGGCAACCTGGAAGTACGGCCGGTCCCTCACTTCCACCGAGGCGAGTGGCGTCCGCGCCAGCAGGGCATTGAGACGGGCGACGCCGCGAGCGGGCTGACCGCGGAGAGAGATGTCCGACCAGGCGGCCAACATGGAGTCGACCAACGGAGGCGGCGCGGCACCACGCGTTGCATCAGTTCGCCGCCACTCACCGTTGATGGCAGCCCACTCGTTGGGCCGTCCGCGGACCAACGCCACGGCCGCGAGGGCATGAGTGGCCAGGCTTTGCCGTTCAACTCGCGGATCCGCTCGGATATGCGTGAGCAACGCCCCGAGAGAGTCCAACTGGTTCGCGTGGTACAGCAACCCCATTCCCGAGAACGGAGTGCCCGCGGCGTTGGGGTATCGCTGACGCATGAGCGCGGCATTGCGTCGAACGGCCGCAGTATCGCCTTCGCGAAGCTCGACGCCGACCAGATTGCCCTGGCTGATCGCGCCACCCTTCCCCGTCGCGATCGCGCGACGGAACAGCGAGTCCGCAGCCCCGTACCGGCGGCGATTGAGGTAGGTGATGGCCAGATTGTTGAGTGCCACGTAGTCAGTGGGATCGATCGCCAGCATCGCTTGGTACGCCGCCGCGGCTTTGTCGCGATCGCGTCCCGGCCCCGATTCGAAGTACGAGCCCGTGGCCATGTAGCGCTCTCGCTCGGTCAGGTGGTCCCGATGGCGATACGCCTGCGTCAGCGCGCTGTCGATGCTGGCCCGCGGCAGGAACGTGTTGCCCATTGCGACACCCAGCTTACGCCAGGCCATGGCGAACCCCGAGTCGAGCGCGACGGCCTCCCGGAGACGCGCAATGGCCACTTCGTAGTTCCCGTCGACGTCGTTCGCTCTGGCCCCTTCGTCGTACTTGCGCAACGCGTCGATCGACGAGGTCGTCACCTGCTCGAGTGGCGGATCGGCGTGCACGGTCTTGAGCGACTCCCCGATCTTCTCGCGCAGATGCCGCGCGAGACGATCCAGCGTCGGCAGCAGCTCGTGCGGACCGTCCGCTACTTCGCGAAATGATGCGAGCTCACCGCCCGATGGGCTCACCAGCCGCAACGTGACCAGATAGCCAGCGCCCAGTCCCGTGATGGTTCCATCGACGATAGCCTTCGCGCCCTGTCGCGCCGCCACGTCCGCCGCGACCGCCGCATCGACGTGTGTCGACGGCGGACGCTGCATGAGACGCAGCGTGCTCGCAACTTCTGCTGGGGTGAGCAGTGAGATCACACCCGATTCGCTGAGATCCGTTCGGACGGCTTCGCTGGCCGCCCCCGCCAGCGACGTATCGCCGCCCAGCGCACGGAAGTCGGTCACGATCAGCCGGTCCCGTGCATGGATCTTCCCGGCGCCGAGCAGCGAGCCCGCGGGACCGATCCCGAGCGCGCGCAGGACCATGTAACTCGTCACGAGTAGTACCAGTACACCGACGGCGACGGCACCACCGGTCGCGGTCCGGCGCCAGGTCACGTGCGGACTCGCTTTGAGCGCGAGCGTCGCGAGCGTCGAGGCCGGCGCCGGCGTGCCACCCGGTGTAAACGTCGGCGTAGACGTCAGGGACCGCTGCACAGTGCGCTGGACGTACCCGGTGAACAGGATCGCGGGGAGCCCGAGCAGCATGACGACGATGGCGCCGGGAAACACCCAGTCGGGGAGCCCGATCTCGTTCGTCGCGATGCGGGCAGCAAGCGTGATGATGAGAAACGCCGCGCCGTAGATGAGGAGCGCGTTCTGCAGCGTAGCTCGCCCGCCCAGGAGCAGCGCGGGGGCCGATCGCTCGCTGCCGCTCGTCGTCACCGCGTCGAGCGCGCGCACCAACGCGGCGGCACTCTGCGGCCGATCGTCCGCGTTCTTCTCCAGGCAGCGCATGACGAGCTCGCTCAACACCGGCGGCACGTCGGCCCTGACCGTGTCGATCGGCGCCGGTCGCTCGCCAAGCTGCGCGGCCAGGAGTTTCTGCGGCGTTCGTCCGGCAAATGGCGGCTGCCCCGCGAGTAGCTCGTAGGCCAGGATGCCGAAGGCGTAAATGTCGGCGCGGTGATCGGTCGCTGGATCGGCGGCCGCTTGCTCCGGCGCCATGTAGGCCGGTGTCCCGAGCGAAGTCCCGGCCTGTGTGAGCGTCTCACCAGCGGGCTGCGCCTTGGACGCGGAAAGCGCCTTGGCGATGCCGAAGTCGGTGACCACTGCCGCGTTGCCCGCGAGCAGGACGTTGTCCGGTTTGATGTCGCGATGCACGACGTCGCGCGCGTGTGCGTACTCGAGCGCTTTGGCTACGTCGCTCAGGATCGAAACCGCTTCGCCGATCCCGAGTGCGCCCGTGCGCGACAGACGCACGCGCAGCGACTCGCCTTCCACGAATGGCATCGTGAAGTAGGGTAGGCCGTTGGTCTCGCCGGACTGATGGACCGGGACGATGTGCGGGTGCTGCAATCGGGCCGCGACCCGGATCTCACGTTTGAATCGGTCGACGTTGACGCCGGCCGTGAGTTCCGGCGAGAGCACTTTGACGACGACGGCACGCCCCAGCGTCGTATCATCCGCTACGAACACGCGGCTCATCCCGCCGCCGCCCAGCTCCCGGCCGATCGTATAGGTCGACCCCAGGCTCGCCTGGAGCTGTTCTCGCAACGTGTCCGTCATTGCCCTCGCGATACGGTGAACGCCATTACCCAGGCCACTATACGATACCGGCCCGGTCCGTTAGCGAATAGGGGAAAGCGACGGGTTTCACCCAATGAGCTCCAGCGCCGCATCCCGGATGCGTTGAAAAGCCGAGACGTGTCCGGGCTCATTGAAATCGGTCGCCGTGTTGAAAGCGGCGACAACGCCCGCGCCGGTAGCGGGGTTGATATAAAGAAAGGCAAGGAAGCCGGCCTGACTCCCGGTGTGGCCCACGAAGCGCGTCTGGCCGTGATGCACGATGAAGAAGGAGAGCCCGAGCGAGTCCGACTCGATGGACGAGCCATCCTCTTTCGTCTGGTACAGCGGCCGCCACATCTCTTCCAGTGTCGCGTGCGAGAGCACGGTGTCGTAGAGTCGCTGGGTCGTCGCATCGCCATGTGTCGCATTCGTGAGGAATGCCACGTACGTCGCGAGGTCACCGAGCGACGCATTCCACCCACCGTTCGGGATCGTGATCCCGGGGTCGAAGTCGGCACCGTTGTCGTTGACGACCTCGTGGCCGGCCGAATCGCGCATGCGCGTGTAGTTGTGCGAGCGATCGGCGGCGAGATAGTACGGTGTGTGGCCGAAGTAGCTCCGGGTGAGACCCAGCGGGCTGAAGATGTTTTTCTGTACGTAGGATTCCCACGGGTCCCCGCTCAGCTGCTCGATCACGCGGGCGAGATAGATGAAGCCCGGGTTGGAGTAGCTGAAGCGCGCGCCGGGCTTGAACAGCAATTCCTGATACGGCATCATCGCGACCAGCTGGTTCCAGGTGGTCGGCTCGAACGGCTGCCACGGTTTGCCTTGTGTGTAAGGCCACGTAGGGTTCTGGAAGCCGGCGGAATGCGAGAGCAACATGCGGATGGTGACGCTGTCCATCGACCCGTAGGGATCGTGGACTTGTCGCAGCTCGGGGACGTAGGTCGTGATGCGGTCGTCGAGCGACAGCCGGTGACGATCGCGAAGCTGCATGATGGAGATCGCCGTCAGCGTCTTGGTGATCGATCCGTAGTGATAGATCGACTGCGGGGTGATGCGGGTACCGCGTTCGCGATCGGCCAACCCATACTCGTGATGCGCGACGATGTGGCCGTCGCGGACGAGCACGACGCCGGCCCCGACGATGCTGTCACCCTTGGCCGTCCCGTCGAACATCTGGGTAAACGCCGTCCACTTCGCCGGTGGCCCCGGCGGCTGCGCGTGAGCGGTGGGGGCCAGCGCGAGAACGGTCGCTAAGACTGGAAGCCCGAATGAGCCGAGCAGCGGCAGGTGGCGGGTCATGACAAGGCAGGCGAGTGGGAATGAACCGGGCGCCGCCGCGTGCTGGATTCGCGGGCGGCGTCGAGGCGGCAACGACCATCCAAACAGCGGGCATTATAACGCCCATCCGCCAGGGAGCCACCCATCCCTAACTCTTTTGTCCTCCCCACTCTAGGCGATTCGGCCGCGGTCGCGGCCCGCTGCTTGCTTTGGGTGCTGGCGTGACTTCAATGTCGATTGGGCAGGCCACGGCCTTCAGCCCCGCCGTCGCGGCGGCGCCCTCACTGGGCACGCGGAACCACCTCCTCTCAGCGGTCGCGGTGCTGGCGCCGGAGCTGGTGAGCCAGTTCGAACCGGTGGAGTTCCGCTCGGGACAGATCATCGCCGCCGCCGACGAGCCACTTTCCCACGCCTACTTTCCCGAGAGCGCGGTCATCTCCCTCATTACGGTGATGCAGGACGGGTCGGTCATGGAGGCCGCCGCCATCGGCAACGAAGGACTCGTGGGCCTTTCGCTCGCCCTGGGCGGCTTCGGGCACGCCGATCGGCGAACGATCGCCCAGGTCCCGGGCCGCGCGGTTCGCGTCCCGGCGCGCGAGCTGCGGTCAGCGCTCTTGCGCTCTCCCGAGCTGCACGCGCGTTTCCTTCGCTACGCCGAGGCGTTGCTGTCGCAAACCATGCAATCCGGCGGCTGTACCAAGCTGCACTCGATGACCAAACGGTGCGCGCGCTGGCTGCTCATGACGCACGATCGGGTCGGCGCAGACACGTTCTGGTTGACGCAACAATATCTGGCGTTCATGCTCGCCGTGCGCCGCGCGACGGTCAACGCGGTCGCCGGTGCGCTGCAACGCTCGGGGCTCATTAGCTACCGCCGCGGTCGGGTCACGATCCTCGATCGAGCCGGACTCGAGGCCACGTCATGCGAGTGCTACGCGGTCATTCGCCGCGCGTATGACCGTCAGCTCGCAACCGTTGGCGGCGAATCCGATCGAGACAGCGTCAGGCCAGGACGCGTAGTACTCTCGCACGCAGATCGTCACGAGGTTCGCGAGGCGCTTCGCGCGGGCATCCTGTGACGCGAGTGTCGGCAGCGGCACGACGGCATCGTAGACCCGTTTCGATCGATGTGACGAGCTGCTCGGCCCGTATGCCTTCGGCGCGCGCTTGCTCGCCAATCGTGTGCAGCCTGCGAGCGATGTCGTCATCGTCAGCGACCGGATCGACGTACGCTGCAATCGTCATTCGGAGCTCGGCCAGCAGCGCGCTGGAAAGCGCGCGACGTGCGGATTTCCCGTTCGGTCGTTCGTCCACCATGAGAATGCTCGGGCTACGAGGAAACCAGACCACAATACAGGGCCACCTTCCGCGTGGCTCCAGACGGAGAGCGCACGCGAACCTTCGCAACCTCTTCCGGCAATGTCTGGCGATGTCAGCAAGCCGTCAAGCCACAACGAATGACGACGTTGAAGGGGCCCGACTTGTGTACGGCAACGTTCCGTCTGACGCGCAACTGGGCGGGACGTTAATGCCGTCCCGCGGTCGACCTCACGACTCTGGCGGCTCGTCGTCCAGGTGCCACGGCGCATCGACGACCAGCACGCGTGGTCCGCCGCGAAGCCTCAAGACGGCCTTCAGGATCGCCGGCCGATGGCTCGCGAAAATGACGTCGTACCACCGGCGTTCCACGACCTCGGGGATGACGACGGCCACGTTGCGATCGGGATGCGCCGCAGCCACTCCCCGCACATAGGTCAGGAACGGCGTCAGAAACTCCCGGTACGCCGATGGAAGGGTCACGAATGGCACCGGCGGATAGCCCGCGGCCTTGAGTGGCGCGTCCACGAGGCTCGGCCAGAGCCCTTCCATCCCGGTCACGCACAGGGCGTCCGCCAGCGGATCGTCGGTCACTACCAGGACGGCCTTCACATCGGGAGAGATCGACAGGGCAAACTGGAGTCCCTTTGCGCGAGATCAGGTCGAGGCGGCGCACGGGCACGATGACGATCGGCGGCTTGATCCCGGCCAGAGACAAGGGCTGCGACTCAGTGCCTGCAGCCATGATCGCGCGGTCGACCCGCTCGTGCGAGTGGTGCGCCGCCAGGAAGAACAACATGAACAGCGGGATGATGAGCACCGTGACCCACGCGCCCTCGGTGAACTTGCTCACGATCACGACCACCACGGTCAGCGACGTCGCCGTCGCGCCCAATCCGTTGAGAATGAGCGAGCGCCGGCGTGAGGCCCACCGACGCGCCGCCAGTGCGCGACCATCCCCCACTGGGACAACGTGAAGGCGAGCAGCGCGCCGACCGCGAACAGCGGGATCAGGCGGTCCGTGACGCCACCGAAGATCAGGAGCAGCGTACCCGCCATGATGCTGAGCAGGACGATGCCCGTCGTGTACACGAGCCGGCGCCCCGGGTGTGCAAACTGAAGCGGGAGATATCGATCCAGCGCGAGCACGCGGCCCAGCCGCGGGAAGTCGGCGAAGCTCGTGTTGGCTGAGAGGCACAGCACCGTGACGACCGACGTCATGGTCACGAAGTAGAGCACACCCTTTGCCGACGACGGCGCCGGTGAGCTGCGAGAGCACGCTCTGGTAGCCTTCGGTGCCGGGCGCCGTGGCGGCGATGTTGTAGGCGGGGCACAGATAGGCGATACCCGCCAGCAGCACGATGAGGAGTGCCACGATCGCGGTGAGGGTGCGATTGGCGGTGCGCACCGAGGGGTCGCGAAATAGCGGCACCGCGTTGCTCACCGCCTCGACGCCGGTCATCGCGGTCGTGCCGCTCGCGAACGAGCGGACGAGCAGCCACGTCGTCACGGCCGCCGTCGGCGGGCCCGGGCTCGGAGGCGGCGTGACGGGCACCGGATGCCCGTGCGTGAGGAGCGTCCGCACCGATCCCGAGCGACGATCACGAGGAGCAGTGTGCCGACGAACAGATAGGTCGGCGCCAGGAAGATGAGTCCCGACTCCCGGATGCCGCGGAGATTGACGACCGTCAAGAGCACGAGGATCGCGAGCGAGAGCGGCAGCGTGTAGCGCAGCATCGAGGGAATCGCGGACACGATCGCGCCCACGCCTGCCGAGATGCCCACCGCGACATTCAGGACGTAGTCGAGCGAGAGTGCGCTCGCGGCGAGCAGCCCCGGGTAGGGCCCCAGGTTCTGAGACGCGACCGTGTACGACCCGCCACCCCCGGGGTACGCCTCAATGGTCTGTCGATACGACAGATACACCGCGACGAACACGCACAGGATGAGGGCGGTAATCGGGACCAGGTAGTGACTCGCCGCGGCGCCGACGACCAACAGGACGGTGAGCGCTGCCTCGGGTCCATACGCGGCCGATGACAGGGCATCCAGCCCGAGCACCGGAATCCCCCGCGCCGCGCCGATCCGCTGCTCATCCTGCTCGTCCGTACGGAGGGCGGTACCGAAGAGCAGCTCGAGTAAGGGCATGAGCGATAATGGCGTGGTTGGGCCGGGCGCTAAAGCGCCCGAGAAAGTAGGAACTGCAGAGAGTAGAAAGTAGCACCGAGCGGTTCTTGTCAACTTTCTACTCTCTGAGCTTCTACTCTCTCGGGCGCTTTAGCGCCCACGCCTTACGTCTTCGCCGTGGCCGACTGCACCTTGATTCGATCGACCTCCCGCCCATTCTCGTCCACCTGACGCAGGCTCAGCGTGTGGCCATCGATCTCGATGATGGTGAACGAATGCAGGTCGGTGAACATGTGGGCGTTGTAGGCAGCCCGGCCGTCTTCGTCGTGGAGCCACTGGTCGGGTGCGTTGGTGAAGCCGGGATCGTAGAGCTCCTTCCCGCCCGCACCGGTCGTGACGTAGATGATGCCCTGAGGCGTGGTCACCGACTGGCCGTCGAACGCAGTATCGACCGTGAAGGCGCCCGGGACGAGTCGCTTGCCGCTGCCGACATCGGGCGCGGCGCCGGGTCCCGCGGGCGCGAAGGTGAAAGGGCGCGTCCGCTGGTACACGTGCTCGTGACCCGACAACACCAGTGAGACCCCGAGTCGCTCGAAGAGCGGAGAAAACACCCGCATCTGCTGCTCGGTGTAGTGGTTGTGGCCGACGTTGAATGCGGGGTGATGGTACACCACGATCTTCCAGATCGCGTCCGTGTGCGTGAGGTCCTGCTCGATGAACTCGGACCAGCCAGGGCTCGTTGGATCGATGTAGGTGTTGGAATCGAGGCAGAGGAAGTGCGCGTCGCCGTAGTCGAACGAATAGACCTGCATCCGCGGATATCGATCCCCGGCCGCCGATTGAAACGCATCCGCCGGACCAACCAGTGGCGTCGGCTGCGGCGTCGTGGCCGGACCGTTCATGGGCAAGTGCATGGCCGTGTAATAGCCCAGCGCATCGGGGGCTTTCGTGAAGTCCGCCGCCGGCCCCTTGGTCGCGGCCTTACCGTGCACGTCATGGTTCGCCAGGACCGTGTAGAACGGCACGCTGCGAAGCAGAGGCGCGCCCGTTTGCGGACTCCCGACGTCGGCGTTGTAGATCGGAAAGAAGTACTTGATGTACTCGGAGTCGAGCCCGCTCTCGTACACGTTGTCGCCGGTGTTCATCACGAAGTCGGGATGTGCCTGGTGCGCGTACCACGCGACGGCGCGTTGTCCTGGATCGCCGTATGAGTTGTCGCCGAAGGCGACGAAGCGAATCGGCCGTGCCTCGCGGCTTGCGGGTCGTGAAGTACCCCTCGACCACCGTTCGCGTCCCTTCTCGGACCCGGTAGAGATACCGGCGACCGAGATCCAGCTTCGGGACCGTCGCCGCGTAGTTGAGACGAGCCTCGTCCGGCGTCGGCCCCGGCCGGTCAACCACCTTCACCATCGCTCGGCGCCCGTATTGAGTCGTCGGACCGTATTCGACGGTGAATTCCCGAGGCTTGTGCTCGGTCTGCCACGCAATCACGACGGACTCGCTGCCCGCAACGAGCGCGCTATTCGGCCCCGGTTGGATGTACGGCAGCGCCGTGAAGAGGAGGGGCGGGTCGCTCGCGACTGACGGCAGCGCGAAAGGAAACGCGAGCCGGCCAGTAGGGATGAGTGCCAGGAACGTCGCGCCGCCGGCAGCGCGGAGCATTTCGCGGCGGGAGATGTCGCTCGACATGGTGGCGGGAGCCCTGAATGTGATTGGAGCAAGGCGTGCGTTCCCTCTCACCGTCCGAATGAGGCGGGTTCTCGAGAGAAACGCGTCGAATCGACAAACATTCCGCTGGGCACCGGCGCGCGAAACAGGGCCCGTGCACCAATTGTGTAACCACGGGCTGGTTTCGACGTTCGACGTTGACGTTCGCGTTGGACGTTCGACGTTGGACCTAGGAGTTCATGAGGTCGGCAGTGGTGGAAACGTGGCGTCAGCCTCGCTCGGGTGGAGCAGCACGCCCTGCTTCATCCGGAGCTGAATACGCTGGGTCGCCGCAAAGTCCCGCCGAGGGTCGCCGTCCAGGACGAGAAACGACGCTTCATACCCGTCGCCGAGATGAGCGATGCGGCGGTCGGGAAAGATCGCGTGGGGCGTCGTCACAGCCCACATTCGAAGGAGGTCGAGCGGGCTGAATACACCGGTGGCAGCGAGTGCCTGAGCCTCCACTGCCGAGCTGTGGCGGAACGAGTCGCTGCCCACGAGCAACTGGACGCCGGCCCCGCGCATCAACTGGAGATTTCGCCGCACGACCGCACGCGCTGCGCGACGGGCAGCGGTCGTGTCGTCCGGGCCGGTTTGGGCGCTCCAGTAGATCGTCGTCATGACCGGCACGCCGCGTTGCGCTGCTGCTCGCGCATCAGCCGGTGTCAGGAGATATCGCTGGCGACCGATCGAATCATCGTAGAAAGGCAGGTGCGCGATCTCATCGACCCCGGCGCCCACCGCAGTGCGGAAATCGGCGGCCGTCTCGATGTGGGCGGCCACTCGGAGATGGGCGGCGTGGGCGCGCCGCACAATACCTGGCAGGAGGGCCGGATCGAGCCCGCGTTTCGCACCGAACCGTGGGTTATCGCGCCGGCGCGCGTACTCCTCGGAGTAGGCGAGGAAGACCTTCACGAGATCGGGGTGATCGGCGAGCAGCTTGGGCCATGCGCGCGCCACGTCGGCCTCATCTCGCACGACGAAGACATACTGCTCCTGCTCCAGTCGGGTGGCGGGCTTCTGAATGGCGCCGATGCCGACCAGTTGGTCGATGACTTCGAGCGGATGCCCGCCCGGTCCCGTGAAACCCGGACCCGCAGCGATGAAGTCGACGGAGGTTGGTCGGTTGACCAGGCTGTCGATGGCCGGTCGGATCGCCGGAGAGTTACCGAGGTCGCGCACGTAGAAGACGCCGTCCAACAGGTACCGGGCGATATACGTGCGGACGTATTGGCGCTCCAGCCAGTGGTTGTGCGCCTCGCCGAACGGTGGAACTACGTACCCGCCGTGCAGATCGATCACCGAATCGACCTGCGACGGCTGGGTGAACCGAAATACGGAATCCACGACCCACACCGTGCGGTCCGCGAAGGCGCTATCCGTGAACCAGTGTCCGTTGCGCAGCTCGTAGGTGTGATGCGCCGCGGCGGGCGGGGCGGCCGCACGCGGGTTTGCGAGCGGCAAGAGCAGCGCGCAGGCGGCAAGTAGCGGCCGCCGCGAGCGCTGCCGCGGAAAGAATAGACCTGTAGAACGAGAGTGGACGACGCCCCTGCTGTTTCACGCTCAATCCTCCGCGCCATCGGCGGCAGTGTGGGTTGTCACGCCGCAGCCGTGCGCGGCGGGTGCGAGCGTCGTAGCGACCTCGCGGAATGCAGTGATCACTCCGTCGATCGTGGACTCGGTCATGGGCGTCGACACGCAGAACATCCCGCGGGACGCCATGAAGACGCCGTGGTTCAGGAGCTCGAGGTGTACGAGCGCGGCGAGCTCGCGCGAGTCGCGTCGCGATTCGCGGTAGCTGGTTATCGGTGCGGACGGGTGTTGGCCCGCGTGAATGTGGCCGAGCGAGCCGACGCCGGTCACGAGCGCCGGGAAGTCGCTCTCGTCGGCCGCGCGCTGGAGTCCTTCGCGCAGGCGGTCGCCCAGCTCGTTGATCCGGTCGATCTCGCCAGCCGTGAGGAGGTCGATGGCCGTCAGGCCCATGGCCATCGCGGCGAGATTACCGTTGAACGTGCCGGAGACCGAGATGGCGCCGGGTTCGCGCACATCGAAAGCCCGCATGATGGCCGCGGACCCGCCAAACGCCCCGATCGGCAGACCGCCGCCAATGATCTTGGCGAATGTCGTGAGGTCGGGCACGATGCCGTAGCGCTGCTGGGCGCCGCCCGTCGCGAGGCGAAACGTCACGACTTCGTCCAGGATGAGGAGCACCCCGGCCGCCTCGGTGGCGGTGCGCAGCCCGCGCAGAAACTCCTCGGTTGCGGGAATGACGCCGGCTGCGGTCATGACCGGCTCGACGATCACGGCCGCGAGCTCGCGGCGATGGCGATCGATCAGCTCCGACGCCGTGGCCAGATCGTTGAACGGCGCGACGAGCACCTCGCCACCGAGACCCGGTGAGATCCCGGCACCGTCCGGCCGGCCCGTCGGCCACGCTGGCGCGTCCAACCCCGGATCGACGCTCACTTCGGCGGCGTCGTAGCTCCCGTGGTACCCGCCCTCCATCTTCAGCACCTTGCTTCGACCGGTCGCCGCGCGCGGCCGCCCGGATCGCGCCCATGACGGCTTCCGTACCGGAATTGGTGAATCGGAGCTGCTCGACGGATCGCACCCGCTGCGTGATCAACTCGGCGAGCGCGATCTCGGCCTCGACGGGCGCGCCGTGCGCGGTGCCTCGCGCGGCGTGCACCGACAGCGTCGACATGAGCCCCGGGTGCGCGTGCCCATGAATCAGCGAGGTGTAGTTGCTGAGGCAGTCGATGTACACGTTGTCATCGACGTCGGTCAGCCGGCATCCACGGCCGCGGGCCATGTAGGTGGGATACGGCAGATAGAACGTGCCCGCGCGTGTACTGCCCCCGGGCAAGCTGCGCACGGCGCGCTCGTGGAGTGCGCGCGATTGCAGCGTCCGCATGCGATACGTCGACTCGACTGTCTGCGCCACCGTCGCCCTCGTCTGATCCTGCGCAATCGTCAGCGTCATCGTGCACCTCGGGTCCAAGTGAAGGGCAGCTCGATCCACCGTGGCCGGCCCCGGAGTTTGTTCCAGTGTCCACCGTTCAGCGTCCAGCGTCGAACGTCGAACGTCCACCAGCCCTTGGCCAATGCATCACTGCGGAACGGGTTCGGGTCGTACTGGAGCGATCGTGAGACGCAGGCGCGCGGTCTGGCGAATCACGACGACATCGACGGCGTGAGTCGCCGCGGCATCAGCGGCATGGTGGAGAACCCGTAACGAGGCATCACGTGCCAGCGGCCGCCCATCGACGGCGACGAGGATGTCCCCGGGCGCGATGCCGGCCCGGTCCGCGGCCAGTCCGGCAACGGTGACGATCACCTTGAGCCCGACCTCGCCGTCGCCACGTCCGGCCGCGTGACGCTCGGCCTCCGTGAGATGCGCCAACTCGAGGCCCGGATCGTACGCGGAGGAGCACCGTGCGTCGAGGTTCTCGATGCGTGTCCCATTGTGGCACGCCGGCCGCGCGGCCCGCGCCGGCGCATCGGGCATGTCCGCCAGCTCCAGCAGCAGAGCGAGCGCGAACTGCGCCCGCTTGGTGAAAGCGGGGAAATCGAACTTCTCCCACTCGTCTGACGGCAGATGAATGTCGTCGTCGTGGTTCACGCCGAAGACCACTGCGGGCAGGCCCCGCACGGCGAACCCGTAATGGTCCGAGTCCTGGATCACCTCGGGCGACAGGATGGTGAGGTGCATGCCGCTTGCGACGTTGGCGCGATGGAACAGCGCCGGCCACGATGGGCTCGTGCCCGCGTCCATGGCGATCGGCTGCATGTCGGCGTGCCGGCCCATCTGCTCCATCGTGAACATGGCCACGTGCTGCGCCCATGGGAGCGGCGGGTGGGCGACATAGTACAGCGAGCCCTGCATCCCCGGCTCCTCGCCGCCAAACGTCGCGAACACCACGGTGCGCCTCAACTGGACGCCGCCGTGTGCAACGCGCGGGCGATGGCGAGGACGACCGCGACGCTGGAGGCGTTGTCGTCGGCGCTGTTCCAGATGCTGTCGCGCAGGGGGCCCGGCCCTTTCGGCAGCTCCCGTCCCGGGATCGGCCTCTCCGATCCGTCCCTGTCCGTCGTGGTGCGCCCCGATGACGACGATCTGGCGACTGAGGCGCGCATCCGTGCCGGGGATGAGCGCGAGCACGTTCTCCGACTCGAGCACATCGCCCGGGTGAACCGGGAGGGGCGGCACGAAGCTGGAACGGCTGGAGATAGCGCGCCTGGCCGTCACGTCCCTGGCCGGCAGGGGCGAGTCCAATGGCCGCGAACTCGTGTGCGATGTAGTCCGCGGCCAGGCGCTCGCCTGCGTATCCCGCTCCGCGGCCCCCGTACGCGTCGCTCGCGAGGGTCGACACGTGTCGGCGCAGCACCTCCGTGGTGATGTATTGGCGCGCTCGCGCGAAATGCGGAGTCGATGTGCGGGGCGAGCGCGCCGTCCTGGGCGACTGCGCTCGATGCTGCCGTCAGGGTCAGCGAGGCCGATCGTGACGACCATGGGCGTCGGCTGGCAGGGCCGGCGTAGGGGCCGCGCCGTACCACTGCGTCCACGATGTCTGGCCGACGCCGTACGAGAGGGTCCACGTCCGTTCCCGAAAACTAAATATTGGATCCAAAATATGACGCACGAACCTATGGAGACATGGTCACCAGACGCAAGCCATTAGTGCATAGCCTTGCGGGCAGTCGAGGCCGTAGGCAGATTCTGGATCCAAAATGCCATATCGCCAAGAATCGACCCCCGCGCTGCTGAGCCCGCTGATGGGCATTGCCTGGGGCTTGAGGCCCGCCCCTGCCGTCACCGACCTCGCCTACGAGGCGATCCGCGACCGCATTCTGCGCGGCGAGCTCGAGCCCGGGGCGCTGCTCCGGCAGGAAGAGCTGAGCCGAGCCATGGGGGTGAGCCGTACGCCCGTCCGCGAAGCGTTGATGCGACTGGTGAGCGACGGCTACGTCGAGCGCCTGCACCGCCGTGGGTTCCGCGTCGCGGGCGGGATGATCCGCGACCTCGTCGCGCTCTATCCCATCCTCGCCGCCCTCGAGCGCCTGGCGTGTGAGACCGCCTTCCGCCGCATCACGCCCGCCCGGCTGAGCGAGCTCGATCGCGTGAACGGCGAGATTCGCCGAGCCACGCAGCGCGGAGATGCCCGTGCCGCCATCGCCCGCAACCAGGAATTCCACCGCCTGATGTGCGAGGAATGCGACAATCCGCGCCTCATCCGCCTGCTCGATGAGCTGAGTGCCGAAGTGATGCGCCTCGAGATCTGGTCCTTCGGGAGCGAGACCGATCGCGAGCAGACACTCCGCGATCACGATGAGATCGTGGCGGCGCTGCGTCTTCACGACCACGCGCTGGCGCTCGAGACGCTCACGCGCGACCGCATGAGTGCCCACGACGAATACCACGGCCGCCTGCAGCGGCCGAGAGAGGAGTGAGGAGAGAGGAGAACAGGAGACAACTCAACGTCCAGGAATCGATGCCGATCGTGCTACGACCCAGAGAAGCTGTCATGCGGCCCTACCGCGCTGTGAGACCAGGAGTCCTCTCCGTTTGCGCTGCCGCACTTGGAGTACTGCCACTCGTGCCCCTCCCGGCACAGGACTCGGTGCCGGCGTTCGTCGTCGAGCACTACGATCGGCACGACCTCATGGTGCCGACGCGCGACGGCGTGCGGCTGCGCACCATCGTGTTCACGCCGAAGGACACGACCGTGGCGTACCCGATCCTGCTGACACGCACGCCATATGGCGCCGACGAATATTTCCATCCGGTCGGCCCCGCGGAATCGTTCGCGCAAGCGGGCTATATCTTCGCGTTCCAGGACGTCCGCGGGAAATTCCTATCGGAAGGCACCTTCATCGACGTGCCGCCGGTATCACGACCACCCGGGCCCGGGCGAGGTCGACGAAGCGACCGACACCTACGACTCGATCGATTGGCTTCTCAAGAACATCCCGCACAACAACGGGCGCGTCGGCCAGTACGGCATCTCGTACCTGGGCTACTACAGCACCCTGGGGATCCTGAGCCGGCACCCCGCGCTCAAGGCGGTCTCGCCGCAGGCGCCGGTGACCGACTGGTTCCGCGGCGACGATTTCCATCACAACGGCGCGCTCTTTCTCACCGACGCGTTCGACTTCATGTCGGGATTCGGCGTCGCCCGGTCCGACGCCGACGAACGCGCGCACCCACGGCCTCGAGCACTTCAAGCCGGACGAGTATCGCTTCTTTCTCGATAGTGTCGGGCCGCTGCCGATGGTCGACGCCCGCTACTTCCATCATCAAGTCCCGTTCTTCGACTCGGTCCTCGCGCACCCGACGTACGATGCATTCTGGAAGGCGCGAACGCCGATCCCGCATCTGCACGATATCCAGGCCGCCGTCATGGTCGTCGGCGGCTGGTTCGATGCGGAAGACCTGTGGGGCACGCTCGCGGTCTACCACGCGGCCGCGCGCGCCAATCCGGCGACGCGCCTGGTGATGGGCCCCTGGTTCCACGCCGGTTGGTTCCTGACCGACGGCGGCCACTTTACCGACCTCGTTTTCCCGACCAAGACGGCGGACGACTATCACCAACAGGCGGAGCTGCCGTTCTTCGAGCACTACCTCAAGGACAAGGGCGACCTGGGATCATGGGGCGCGTTCGTGTATGAGACCGGCGCAAACCAGTGGCGCACCTTCGATGCCTGGCCGCCGCGCGGCGTCGCGACGCGCACGCTGTATTTCCAGTCGGAGCATTCGCCTCGACACCCTGCCTCCGCGCGCCAGCGCCGCGGCGTACGACGAGTACGTGAGCGACCCGGCCCACCCCGTGCCTTACATGCCCGGCGTCCAGAGCGAACGCCCGGCTGAATACATGGCGATCGATCAGCGCTTCGCCTCCGAACGACCCGACGTGCTGGTCTACGAGACGGCGCCTCTGGCCAGTCCCTGGTCATCGCCGGTCCGATCACGGCCAAGCTCTATGTCTCGACGAGCGGCACCGACGCCGACTGGGTCGTGAAGCTGATCGACGTCTATCCGGACGATACGCCCGAGCCGACTCCCAACCCGCGCCAACTCGTCATGGGCGGCTATCAGCAGCTCGTCCGCGCAGAGGTGATGCGCGGCAAATTCCGCAACGAGCCTCGAGCACCCGACGCCCTTCGTGCCCGGGCAGATCACGCCCGTCACCTTTACGCTTCCCGACGCGTTCCACCAGTTCAAGCCTGGCCACCGGATCATGGTGCAGGTCCAGAGCTCCTGGTTCCCGCTCGTGGATCGCAATCCTCAGCGCTTCGAGAACATCAACCAGGCGACGGCTGCGGATTTTCAGGCGGCACACAATCGGGTGTATCACGTGGCGAAGGCACGCGTCCGCGATGGACCTCACGGTCCTGCCGTAAGAGGCGGGCACTGTGCGCCCGAGAAAGTAGACCTGCAGAGAGTAGAAAGTAGACCAGGCGGTCGTCGACTACTTACTACTTTCTACTTTCTGTCCTTCTACTCTCTCGGGCGCTTTAGCGCCCGCCCGGGGTATCACCCAGTGACGGCTGGACTGCTGGTCGCGGCCGAAAGATCTCGCCCAGGCCCACGTCGTCGGCCAACCGCTCGGACAGCGTGAGCACTTGCCGCGCGCGGATGCTGTCGCCGGGAAGACCGCGCCGGTCCAGGGCCTCTGCGAGGACGGCTCCCTGCACGACGTAGAGCATCGGCATGTTGGCCGATGCGCGGTCGACCCAGCCGGGATGCGCGAGCATCGTGCGCGGGGCGGACAGCGCGTTCCACAGCGCGAGCGAACGGCTCGTATCGATCCAGCCCGCACCCGGCACATCCACGGTGTCACGAGTCGCGACCGGAATGTCGTCGACCACTTTGCGGGCGAGGCCCTGCGTGAGCAGATGGTCGCCCAGGCCCAACTCCATGGGGTACGATCCATCGGTTGAGCTGAAGAACACTGGGCGGCCCGAGTTGTCTGCGATAAGGTGCAACACGAACAGCTGATCCCTGGTGAGACCTGCCAGCGGAAGGCGCGCGGGGTCGATCCGGGCAACGAGATTCGTTCCGGGCTTACGGAATACGACGCTGGCCGAGAGCGGCACGACCTCCGGCACGAGCCGCGACTGGGCGATCGTCATCGCGAGCGGCGGACGTGTGGGTTTGGACCACACGCGCCCACGATAGACCGCGGGTCCGGCGAGCGAGTCGTACGCGTACACTGGCCGGCGGATGAGCTGCCCAGCGTACCACTCGGTGCCGAGCAATGCCGTCGTGACGACGAGCACGTCCTTGCGGACGCCTTCAACCTCCTGGGCGTACCACAGCGGAAAGAGGTCGTTGTCGCCGACGGTGACGAGGATGCCGTATGGCTCGACCGAGTTGAGGAGGTCCTTCGCGACATTGCGTGTCGCAACCTGCTCGAGCCGTGGCGCCACGGCGTGGTTCGCGATGAGCGGGATGAGCGCGATCACCAGCACGGGCGCGGTCGCGAGCCAGTTGCGCGTCGGATCTCGTCAACGCCCGCCAGGCCGATGCGGTTCCGCCCCTCTTCGACCACGAATGGCGCCGGCGAGCGACTCCCACAGCCACATGAGCCCAAATGCGACCCAGACGCTCCAGGTCGAGTAGCTCCATAGATAGAAGTAGTCGCGGTCGCGGGGTTCGCGGGCGACGGATTGGCCGAGCTCCGGCGCCTGTGACGAGCCGTACTTGAAGTTCATGTACCAGATGAGCGCGGGCGCCACGGTGAAGACCAGGGCCCCGAAGAACCACATGCTGCGGCGATCGTAGCGCCAGTGCGCGTAGCGCGCCAAACACTCCCAGAACGAGGAAGAGTGCGGCGGCCGCGTTCTGCAGCCCGGGATGCCGGCCCGTCACGTCGCGGACCCACTGCCACTTGAAGTAGAGCCAGTACATCCCAACCTGCGCGGAGAGCGGCGCCTGTCGCACGGCGATCATCGTGCGGCCCGTACTGCTCGCGCGTGATGTGGGCGGCGACACGCCGCCAGGTCTCGTGGTCGAGCGTACAGGAGAGCGCGAGGTGCGATTCGCAGGCCGTCGTCTCGCCCTCGTTGAGCGCTGGGAATTGTGCGGCGCGGATCGGCTCGAACAGAAAAGGCGTGAGCCCGAGCGCAAGGGCGGCGGCGCAGCGGACGATCAGGCGCCGGTCGAGCAGGACGCGTGGCCGGCGAGCGAGGATTGCGACGCCCACGGCTGGTATGACCAGGAATCCGGCGGGGTGGTTGGTGTAACCCAGCCCCACCAGGAAGGCGCTCAGGATGAGGAGTTTGTCCGCTCTGGGGCCGTGGGGGTCATCCGACCAGCGCACCATGAGCCACGCCACGATCGCAAAGAACAGAAGCGAAATCGTGTAGACTTTCTCGTTCACGATCGACTGGTCCCACACCGTGAACGTGGTGGCACCGATCAGGACCGCGGCCGATGCACCGACCATCCGCAGCCACCGCGACGATAGCCACCCCGCCAGCACGCGCTCGGCCACGAGAAACCAGATCCCCGCAGACGCTGCGCTGGTGAGCGCCGCCATGACGTTGACACGCTGGGCGATCGTGGGCGCAATGGGGAGCAGCGTGAACACATGGCCGAGGAGCACGAAGAATGGATTGCCCGGCGGATGCGGGATCCCGAGCACATATGCGGCCGCGATGTACTCGCTGGTGTCCCACATTGCGGTGGAGTGCGCAAGCGTGGACGCATAGAGCAGAAACACGAGCGTCGCCGCGATCGCGGCGGCACCATAGGCAGGCTGCCCGTTCGCCTCCTCTCCGGGCGACGGACGCCGGTCCCGAGTCGTACGCCGGTCGCGGGTCATACGCCGTTGGCCCGGGGAAGCTCGTCGCGCATCTGGTCGCGGCCCAATCGTGGCCCACCATGTTCCCAAACCATTGCGTCATCCAGATCCGCGGGACGGAACGTGCGAGTGAGGCCGTGCGCGGAGATGACGCCGACCGTGCCGCGCATGAGCACGCGGGCCGACTGCCATGGGGCACCGCTGTCGCCCGCGAGCACCACGCCGGCTGCCACGGCGATGCGCACTTCCTTGTTGTCGGAATCGGTATGCACGGCGAACCGCGCGCCGACGTTCTGCAGGAAGGCATTGCCCGCGCGCACGACCAGCCGGTGCACCGTGTCTCGATCGGCATCCACGAACGCTTCACCCTGCACGGTCACGGATCGCCGGTCGCCGGGCCCCCACACGCGTACCGAGGTATTGGGTCCTGCAATGACATTGGTGCCGTCCGGCAGTCGCACGCGGATCCGCTCCTCCGGGCCGGCCCGATAGGTCCCGGTGTCGCGGAGCCCGAGGCGAATCGAACGGGTAGCGGCGTCCCTGGGCTGTGCGAGTGCCAGGATCGTGATGCCGGCCGCGGCGGCCCACGCTGCAGCGGCGGCAAAGCGCCGGCCATGTGCCGCGAATCGTCGCGGGCCGCAACGTCCACGCCGTAGGGTCGTTGGTCGCGAGGCGCGCGCGGAGCCGCGCGAGCATCGCGTGCGCGTCGACCGTCGGGGCCTCACCCATTGGTGTCAGTGCCCGCCGTACGGCCGTGGGCACGACGGCCGCCGAGTGACTCGGGTCGGCTGGAGCTCTCGATCCTGCGCTGCTCTGCCGGCTGGGCCCCGAGGCTTGCTCCCCCGTCGAGCGTCGAGCGTCCGGCGTCTCTATCTGCGCCTCGTCGCCGGCGTTCGACTCCTGCGCCAGGAACCGCTCCCAGAGCACTAGCTCGGCGTCGTTCAGGGGAGCCAGGTGCTCCGGCCCCGGATCGTTCAGCGTGTCGTCGCCCATACCAGATCAGACAGGCAACGGCCAAAAACGCACTACACCCGGCGGGTGGGGGCGACGCAGTGCGTCGTGCTACCGCACCGTGCTCGCCACTGCCTCGCCGGTGTGGCGATCGAGTTGGACGACCACGTCGCGCCGTCTGGCTTTCTTGCCGGCGTACGTCATACATGTCGCCTCCCAGACAAAGGCGCCGGTGTAGCGCGTCGGATCACGCAGCGCGAGCACGATCTCGGCTGCAGCACCATGGAGATCGCTCCGCGCGGCCTGGAGTGCGCGCGGTGCAACGGCTGTCGAATCCAGCCAGTCGTCCGCCGCTACCGACGCACTGTACTTGGGGATCACTCCCTGCAGCACGCTGTACGTGCCCCACCACACGCGCCCCGTGTGCGGAACCACGTACTGGCACAGGGTGTCGAGCTGCTTTGACAGGAAGGTGACTTTCCACGCGCCGGTGGCGTGGAGGCTGCCGTCATGTGCGAGCGATGCGATCGGGACGCCGCGCGCCGTGTCTATGGAGTGGAGATATGATGAGCCGATGCCCTGAAGCTCCGCATCGCGAGCCCACTCCTCCGCCAATCCGCGCGCGATCGCGAAGCCCTCGCGCGCGCTCAAGGCGCCCTGCACGGCGATACCCGCTGGCAATGCCTTGGGGAGCGGGACGAGCAGCCGACGGCACTGCTCTTCGACCACCGGGAGCACCCGCTCGAGCAGCACGGCGTAACCCTCCAACGCCTCAACTAACTCGGCTCGCGTGGTGTACGACCAGACGCGCTTCTCGAAGCCCCGATGAAAGAGCCAGAAGAGGTTCTTGCGCGGTCCACCGAGCGGCGAAGCCGATCGCGCAATGCCTCTGCCAGGATACTCAGCGGCGATCTCGAGGCTGAACGACTTGCCGAGTCCCCACTGGTGGACCCGATCCACGACCAGGAGCAGGTCGAGCTTCGGAGCCAGCGAACGGCGGAAGGTCATCTGACCGAGATGGTCGGTCTCGAATCGGTACGATGGGAATCGCTCGCGCATGAAACGCTCGAGCATGGCGGGCAAGTTGATCGACGCTTTCTTTCCCGCCATCACGTCCTGCATGCGCTTGTTGAATCCGCCGTGCTGGCTGAACAACAGAGGCACACGATCGAGATCGTCTGGTTGCGCACCGATCATATCGGATGCCCGCGCGAGCGCCTCGTCGAAAGCCTGGCGCACGATGAGCTGTGCCTTGGGCGACGGCGTGCGTCGCCGGGATGACGAGCTGACTCGCATTTACATGCGTGGCGGCGCGAATTGCACGGTCCGAATCACCGCTGGGCCGAACCGATCAGTGCGAGATACCGGTCCCTTCCAGGCTCGCCGCACGCAGGATCCTCGACCCCGACATGACGGGCGGAGAGGAGACTGGTGGCGCCCCCTGCGTGCACGTCGCCCGCACGGTCATCGGCGTATAGATCCCGAGGGTGACAACCGAGACCAGGGCGTTGGAGACCGATAGACCAGTCTCCAGCTTGGCGACGCCCAGCGGGCACCGCCTCACGGTCACGACCGTGTTGGGAGGGACCAGGCCGACGAACCACGCCGGGACGGATTTGTCCGACACGACGTGCGTCGACGGCGGAGCGCCGGTCTCGACGGTCATGTGGTAGCATCCGCCGAGCGCGAACGCCGGGAGGGCCAGGCTTACCAGCGAGTCCGCGCAGGCGGACGCCGGAGCGAGTGGACAGGAAAAAGGAGAGAGGAGACACTGACCACACTCCGCCTCGGACTGATGGGGCAAAGCCCGCTCACGACAGAGCGGCCCCGAACCGCCAGGGGCCAGCGTGTCGCCCCTCGTTCCGATGCACATCGTATGGTCCGCCGGGCGACCACGAGAATTAGATCAAGGTCTACGGTGCGAAACGACCCAAGAGTTGGCGCAATCGCTTGACTGTCCGGGTGAGATGCACGCTCACCGTTGGTGGCGCGATCCCGAGCACTTCCGCGATCTCTCGTCGGCTGAGTCGATCGATCCACCGGAGCCGCGCGATCTCCTGAGCGCGCGGAGGTAACGACCGCAGGGCTCCGGCGATGGCCGCACTCAATTCTGTCCGCTCCGCCGCTTCGCACGCTTCCGGTGCAGTTCGCTCACCGCCGTCCCGTGCCGCGCGCTCCTGCCACCGGGCTTCGATCCGCGCATGCGCCAGCGTATTCAACGCGCGGTTCCGAGTCGCGGCAAAAAGGTACGCCCGCAGATTGACCCGGACGTCGATCTCGTCACGATGCTCCCACACGTGCGCAAACACGTCCTGTACGAGATCGATGGCCAGCTCGTCCGATTGCACATACCGCCACGCGAAGGCGGTGAGCGGCTGTGCATAGGTCAGCACCATCTGCTCGAATGCGACATCGTCCAGTGGGCCCAGTCGCGGCGACACCCGGAGCGCCACGCGGGGCTCAGCACCGACCGATCTCGCTGGCTTGCGTCGCAGGACCATGGGCTAGACGTCGACGTTCGACGTTCGACGTTCGACGTTCGTGATTTCGACGTTCGACGTTCGACGTTCGACGACAAACCTCGGGGCCAGCGAGGTGCGCCGCAACTGGCCCCGAGGTTTCTCTTCGAACGTCGAACGTCGACCGTCTAGCATCTGGGCCCCCATCTAGCCCCCATCCGCTGCGACAACTATCGTCCATCCCATGCGCACACTACGCCAGTATCGCCCTTTGGGGCCCGCGGTCCTGTCTGGTGCCTCCCTGCTCCTTTCCACGATTACAACCGGCTGCGCCGGTCGTGGCGACGCTCGCGCGGCTGGGCACCCACCCTCCTATCGGGACGCCATACCCGCTGCGTGGCCGCTGTCGGTCGACGCACCGAGCGTCCGGGGTGCACACGGGATGGTCGCCACGGACGCACCGCTCGCGACGCATGTCGGGGCCGAGGTGCTCCGCAACGGCGGCAATGCGGTCGACGCCGCGGTCGCGACGGCGTTCGCGCTCGCGGTCGTGTGGCCTGCAGCGGGCAACATTGGCGGCGGCGGGTTCATGGTCGCGCAGATGGCTGGCAGTCCGCCCGCCGCACTGGACTTTCGCGAGGCCGCTCCCAAAGCCGCGACCCGTGACATGTATATCGGCCCCAATGGGAAGCCGGATGATCGCGCGGTGACCGGCGATCTGGCCGCCGGCGTTCCCGGGTCCGTCGCGGGCCTGTGGGAAGCGCATCACAAGTTCGGCTCGCGCCCGTGGGCTGAGCTCCTGGCTCCGGCGATCAAGCTCGCCGACAGCGGATTTGTCGCCGACTCCGACTTTGCCCGCGGCACGCGCTATGACAGCGCCCGGCTCTCCAAGTTCCCGGCGAGCGCCGCGCTCTTTCTCCCGCACGGTCACCCGGTCAACGTCGGGGACCGATGGCGCAACCCGCAGCTCGCGACGGTGCTCCGCCGGATCGCCGCGCAGGGACCCGCCGGGTTCTACGCGCGGCAAGACCGCGCAGGCGATCGTGGCCGAGATGCAGCGCGGACATGGCATCATCACGCTGGCCGATCTCGCGGCCTATCGCGCGAAGTGGCGCACGCCGATCGCGTTCGACTATCGAGGCTTGCACGTCATCTCAATGCCCCCGCCGTCATCGGGTGGGATGACCATCGCGCTGATGGCGCATATGCTCGCCGGCCGGGATTTGAAGGCGTTGGGTTGGCATTCGACGGCCCAGGTGCATCTCGTCGCCGAAGTCATGCGGCGCGCGTTCGCCGTGCGGAATCATTTCCTCGGCGACCCCGATGCGATCTCGATTCCGACGGACCACCTGCTGTCGCAGGACTTCGCCGACTCGCTCGCCGCCAGCATCCGAGCGGACAGTGCCACGCCGTCGTCGGCCGTGTCGTTCCCGACCGGACTCGCGGCCGAGGGCCAGCACACGACTCACTTCTCGGTCGTCGACGGCCAGGGGAACGCTGTCGCACTGACGACGACGATCAACAACGGATTTGGGTCGGCCTCGACGGTCGCGGGCGGAGGCTTCCTCTTGAACGACGAGATGGATGATTTCACCGCGCAGCCCGGTGTGCCGAACAGCGCAGGGCTCGTGCAGGGCGAGGCGAACGCCATCGCGCCGGGCAGGCGGATGCTGTCCTCGATGACGCCCACGATCGTGCAAGGGCGCGACGGACTGCCCTTCGTCGTGACGGGAGCGAGCGGCAGCGGTCGCATCATCACGGCTGTGTTCCAGGTCATCTCGAACGTCGTCGACTACGACATGCCGATCAACGCCGCGGTAAGCGCGCCCCGGATCCACCATCAGCATCTGCCGGACACGCTGCTGTACGAGCGAAATGGCCTGCGCGAGGACGTGATCACGGCCCTGGAAGCGATGCATCAGGCTGTCAGCCCAAGTGGACACCTCGCGGTCGGTGCTTCGATCGAGCGCACCTCCAGCGGGGTGGACGGCATGGCTGACCCGCGCATTCACGGCAAGGCCGAGGGGTATTAGCCGCAGTCGACGGACTTAGCGATAGCGATCTCGCCGTCCGAGGTGTCCGCCGGACGGCGAGCGTGAATACCGTCGCGCGAAGGGGGATGAGCGCGGTGGCTGACACAACGCGCCCATACGCCAGGCCGCGTCAACTGTAGTGGCGTGGGTTCTGCAGACGCGGCCTTCCAGGACTGGGCGCGCTGGGATGGAGGGAGCGCTTTGTGGCTACGGTAATCATCATTCCGCGGGATACTGCAGTAGGGGACCTGATTGGCGAGTTCGTGACTGCGGCAGGTCACCGCGCAGTGTTCGCGACCGACGATGAGGCAATCACGCAGCGCGTCCGTCACACCGGGGCTACAATTGCGCTCGTCGACATTGAACACATGGATACAGACGAGGTCGAGGTTGCGCGTACGCTTCAGTCGGCCGGAGTTCCAGTGATCGCGTTTTCGGGCCGGCTATTCGATGACGAGCTGCAAACGATCGCTGGATCGAGTGCCTCCGCGACGTTCGCGCTCCCGGCCACAGCGCGCATGCTCGCGCAGCAGCTGCGCGCGCTCGAGTACGTGCATCGCTCATGACGGACACCCGACCACCGGCGACGCATCCGGACGCCGGCCACACACTCAACGACCCGAGGGGGAGGCCCGAGATGATCTCACACAAGCGCGATCATATGACGGACCGATTGAACGACGCGACGGATACCGTGAAGCAGGTGTTGAGCGACGCGCGCGACCGCGGCTCCGACGTGCTCGATGCCGCGCGTGACACGGTCGACGCGGCGCGCAGCCGGTTCGGCTCGGGGCAAGTGTCGCTGGCCGAACAGCTGGAGACTGCGGCGGCCGCGCTGCGCCGCAACGCCGGTTCCGATCCCATCTCGCGTCTCACACGCGAACGACCGGTGCCAGCGGTCGTGGTTGCGTTTGCGGTCGGCGCGGTCGTTGGTGCGCTCGGCAGTATGCTGGTGGCGGAACTGACCGAGGACTGACATCGGGCATACGGGCGGCGCTCGCGCCGCCCATCGCGCGCCGCCCCCTCCCTTGCCTTTCGCTCGGGGACGGCGCATTGTCGGGGGTGTCCACGAAAGCCGCGCCAGCCATCTCGACCGTTGGTGAGCGCCACCTGCTGAGGCATGTGTTGGCGACGATCGCTTATCGCGCGAGCCGGGTCGTGCTCGATCCGCCCGCGGGATATGCCGACTTCCATGCTGGACCCACGACACGCACGCCGCGACAGATCGTCGCGCATATCGGGGATCTCATGGACTGGGCGTTGTCACACGTGCGGGGCGCCCACGCCTGGCACATGTCAGCGCCGTTGGCCTGGGCCGACGAGGTCAGTCGCATGTTCGCCGCGATCGAGCGGTTGGATGCGTATCTCGCCACCGATGCCCCACTCGAGTGGCCGGCCGACCAACTGATCCAGGCACCGATGGCGGACGCACTCACCCACGTCGGACAGTTGGCCATGCTTCGGCGCCTCGCGGGCGCGCCCGTTCGCGGCGAGCACTACAGCGAGGCAGACATCGTGGTCGGGCGCGTGACTCTCGACCAACCTGCGCCGCGAATGGTGATCGACTGACCAACCGCTGACCACCTTCTACTACCCCTCGTCCGTTGGACATCGCTCTGCTCATCGTGCGCCTTATTGCGGGACTGGGATTCGCCGGTCACGGGGCGCAGAAGCTCTTCGGTTGGTTCGGTGGTTACGGGCTCAAGGCAACGGGTGGGTTCTTTGCCTCCCTGGGATTTCGGCCCGGGCCTTTCTTCGCGTTCCTGGCCGGCTTCGGCGAGTTCGTCGGCGGCGTGCTCGTCGCTCTGGGGCTCGGCGGCCCGGTCGGCCCCGCGCTCATGATTTCGGTGATGGTCGTGGCCGCCATCACCGTCCACCTGAAGAACGGCTTCTTCGTGTCGAAGAATGGAATCGAGGTGCCGCTTCTGTATTTCTGCCTGGCCGTTCTCTTCGCATTCGTCGGCTTCGGCACGTACTCGCTCGACGATATCTGGGCCCTGAGCTGGCTCACCACGGTACAGAACGCATGGATTGGCGTCGCGGCCGGCATCGCCACTGGTCTGGTCAACGTCGCGCTTCGCCGTTCGCCGGCCGCATCGGCGGACAGTTGACCGCTTCCCGGTCCCGCTCGATAGTTCGGCTCTATTGATCTCTTCGGCACGATGTATTGGACGGACCGGCCGGGTCGCAATTACTCATTCTTCTTCGGCAGACGCGGCGCGAGCCGTCGCTTAGCCTTTTGTTGTTTGGCGAAGTCTCCACATGTCATTACGGAGTGACTATGCGTACACGGATGCCAGCGGTGGTGCTCACGACCGGGCTCGCAATCGCGACGGCGCTCGCGCAGCCCATACTTGCGCAGGACGGCACGGTCACGTTTACCACCAAGAACGGTGTGCAGAACGTGCAGTACACCCGCGGCCAACAGGTACGATTGGAGATGAACCAGGGGCAGCACACAGGGGAGCTCGCGATCATCATCGACGGGTCGACCGGAATGCTGACCATGCTCTCCGCGAACCAGAAGATGTACATGCAGACGCCCGCGTCAGCCGCGGGCCCCGGCGCCGCAGGTTCGCAAGGGACAGCCCCTCAGTTGACCGTCACTCCGGGCGCAACGGAAACGATCGCCGGTGAAACGTGTACGGATTACACCATCAGCGGCGTCAACCCGAACACCGGCAAAGCGGGCTCGGGTATGGTGTGCGCCACGACAGGCCTCGGCGTCATCAACATCTTTTCGATGGCGAGCGGCAGCCCGTTCACCCGCATGATGATGAACAACCCGCAGACCGCTGCGATGGTCGCCGCGTTCAAACAGGTACAGGGAAAGGCCGTCCTCAAGGTGACAGGAATGGGCGGCGACCCCTCCACCGTGGACCTACTCGTCACCAAGATCGACCCCTCGACGCCGACGGCCGATCGGTTCCAGATACCACCGGACTACACGAAGATGCGAATGCCCGCGGGCATGCCCGGAGGCATGCCTGGCGGCATGCCCGGGGTGCCTGGCACGCCAGCCAAACCGCAATAAGCGGAGCCGGCACGTAGATACATCTGACGGCTCGCCGTCGAGACAGGCGGCGGCCGCGATCAGCGAAAGACTTTTGGGGGGCCAGTGACGGATCGTCGCCACTGGCCCTCGGTGTGAGTTGCCCGGAACCCAAGACTCGAAGCGTGGCTGTCCGCGCGTCCCAATCCCTAACCCCTCGTCGATAACCCCTATAGTTTCCCGTCTCAATGCCGATGCTTTGCCAATGAGTGGAGCGCGCTGGAAGTCGATCGAGCGGCAGCTACCCCTCCTGATTTCAGGTCTGCTGTTGGTCACCGTGGTCGTCTTCGCGTGGGCCGCCTACCAGCGCGTGCGCCACGTGCTGGTGATGACCGCGACCCAGCGACTGCAGAGTGCGTCGCTGACCGTCGATGCCATGTTCGCGCAGTCCATGGAGCAGTACGCCGCGCGCTTGAGCTCCATCGCGTCCAAGCCAGCGCTCGCGCGGTTCCTCGAAAGTGGCAGCGGGCGTGACGCCGCGCGCCAGGTGCTGGGCTCCGTTTTGCTCCCGGACCAGGGCCAGCGGTCTCGCATCGAGGTGAGACGGCCCGACGGCACCGTGGTGCTCGACACGATGGCCGGACCGATGCCTCCATCCTCGGAGTGGGCGGCGCACCTGACGGCGGCGCCAGGACGCCCGGCGATCGGCCCGCTGCGGGCAATGGGAGACTCGACCTATTTCCAGGGACAGTTCGTAGTCGAGGACACGGACGCCGGCCGGGCCGGCAGCCGGACTGGCTCCGCACGGGTCGTCGGCTACGTGACGGACACACGCCTTCTTTCCGGCCAGGGCGCGCAAATGGTGCGTGAGCTGATCGGCGCGCACGCGACAATGTTGATCGGTTCGCCCAACGACGGCGTGTGGACGGATCTCGCGCACCGGCGGTCGGCGCCGCCGCTCACGGCTCCCATGACGCCAACGATTGTGCGTGGCCCGGACGGCGAGCGGGCCATCGGCGTCCTGGCGGCGATCCCGGGCACTCCCTGGTTTCTCTGGACGGGACAGGCTCTGTCGGTCGGACTCGCGCCCATGCGCTCGCTCCTGATCGAGCTGGCGACACTCGCGGGGCTCATCATTTTCGTGGGCGCCAGCGCGGCGTGGGCCGTGAGCCGGCGCATCACGTCGCCGATCGTCACCCTCACGGGCGCTGCCGAGCGGATCGCGGCGCCACACTCGACACCCGATTCATCAGAGAGCGGGGACGAGATCGCGAGACTCGGCAATGCGTTCCGGCGCATGTCGACCCGTGTGCGTGACTCATTGCTGAGCGCGGAAGCCGCGCGCACCGAAGCCGTCGCGACCGCCGACCAGCTGCAGACGCGCACGCTGGAACTCGAGGACCAGACCAAGCAAGCGCGTGCCCTGACCGAACGGCTGGAGGAGCAGTTCGAGGAAGCCCAGTCGCTCTCCGCGGAACTGGATCAGTCCAATGCGGAGCTCCAACGGTCGGTCCGTGAGGCCGACACGGCGCGGCGTGCGCTCGGTGACATCGTGGAGAGCATCACTGACGCGCTCGTCGTCTACGACCGCGATTGGCGAGTGACTTTCATCAATCAAAAAGCGGCCGAGCAGTTCCGGCTGCAAGGGGCCCAGTCTCCCCTCCAGGGGCAGATCCTGTGGGAGATGTTCCCGGACCTCCGCGGGACGCCGCTCGAGCACGAGATGCAGCGGGCGATGCACGATCAGAATGACGGTGAGCTTCGAGTCCGCGGGCAAGGGAAATTGGCTGGCGATCAGAGCCTATCCGACACGCGATGGCGGCGTCACCGCTGTCTGGACTGATGTCACCGAGGCCAGGCGCAATGCAGCGGCCAGCGAGTTCCTCGCAGAGGCGAGCAAGCTGCTCTCCGCATCGCTCGACGTGGAGGCCGCACTCCGCGACGTGGGGCGCTTGGCGGTCCCTGCACTCGCCGATCTGTGCTCGGTCGACATCATCGGTGACCCCAAGGCGACCGACTGGCCGCCGCAGCTCACGCGGCTCGTCGTAGTGCACAAGGATCCGGCGGAGATTGCGTTGATCATGGCGTATCGGCGCCGCCATCCCATCGATTGGAGTGCAGGCAGAGGCCTCCCGCAGGTGCTTCGTACCGGCGAGGTGCACTTCGTGCCGGTCGTCAGGCGTGAGACGCTCGTCGCGAGCGGGGTCGACGAGGCGCATCTGGCCGAGCTTCGCGCCTTTGGCTTCTCCTCTTTCATGGTCGTCCCGCTGATGGTGAGGGGGCGCCCACTGGGTGCATTCACTTTCGCAATGACGGAACCGGGGCGGCACTTCGACGCGCACGATCTTGCACTCGCCCGGAACATGGCCGACCGCGCCGCGATCGCGATCGACAATGCGTGGCTGTACCGCGAGACGGACCATGCCCGCACGACTGCGGAAGCCGCGAACAAGGCCAAACTCGATTTCCTGGCGAACATGAGTCACGAGCTCCGGACCCCGCTCAACGCAATCGCGGGCTATGTCCAGCTGCTCGACATGCAGCTTGCCGGCCCGATCGTGGAGGAGCAACGCCGATTCCTCGCACGGATTGCACGAGCACAGAACCTCCTGCTCGGCCGGATCAACGACATGTTGAACTTCGTCAAGATCGGGAGCGGGACGCTCAGCTACGCGGTTCGATCCGTCCGCGTGCACCAAATGCTCGCCGGCCTGGACACCATGATCCATCCGCAACTGACGGAGCGCGGACTGACCTACGAGTACGTCCCGGCTGAAACGGACCTCAGAGTCAGCGCCGATTCGGAGAAGCTCGAGCAGATCTTGCTCAACCTGCTCTCGAACGCGCTGAAGTTCACGCCAAGGGGCGGGCGCATCAGGCTCGCCTCGAAGGCGAATGGCGACCGGGTCGACATTTCGGTGTCCGACACCGGCGTGGGCATACCGGCGAGCAAGCTGCACGCCATCTTCGAGCCATTCATCCAGCTCAGCTCATCGCTGACGCGGGCGCGGGAAGGAACGGGGCTCGGTCTCGCGATCAGCCGAGACCTCGCCCGCGGCATGGGCGGGGAGCTCTCCGCAATCAGTAAGCCTGCCGCGGGATCTACCTTCACGTTGAGCCTTCCCATTGCCGCCGCCGAAGCGCCGGACGACGCCCTCGCATCGGACGACGCGCTCAACGCGACCGTCTGAGCGCGTCGGAGGCGTACTCTCGGGTCCGGTAGCTAGTCCCTCGCGATGCGCCGGTCCGCCGCGGTCACGTTGTCCTTGAGGTACTCATCGAAGTAGTCCCGCATGTCGCCGAGCAGGACCCGCACGTTGTCGGGACTCTGGATGTAGTAGTTCTCGTTGGGATACGTCTTGTACTTGAACGGCTTGTAGTGCATCTCGAGGCGATCCACGAAGAGGCGCGACGCGACCGATCGTGGAAGCTGCTTCCCTTCGCCGTGCACCAGAAAGAGCGGCGTTCGGATGCTGTCGATGAAGAAGCTCGGCGAGATGGATTTGTACAACGCCTCCGCTTGGGGGAGGGGTCCGAGCTCATAGTTGAGGAGCTTGATGTGCCGCATCTCCTGCTCCTCGTAGAACTGCAGCCAGTCGCCGTAGCCGGACTGTGCGATGCCCGCCTGAAAGACGCCAGGCGCGAACGCGGCGGCCGCGAGTGTCATGCAACCTCCGTAGCTCGTGCCGGTGATCCCCATCCGCGTCGGCTCGACGTACGGGAGCTGCTTCAGGTATGCGACGCCGGCGACGACATCCTTGAGGTCACAGCGCTGCCAGCAGCCGTTGTTCGCGTCCTCGAACTGCTTCCCGTAGCCGCTGCTGCCCCGGATGTTGGGGAGCAGCACCGCATAGCCATGCATTGCCAACGCCTGCGCCTGGACCTGATAGGTGTCGTTCCAGGATGCCGTCGGGCCGCCGTGTATCAGCAGAACCCCGGGCGCCTTCTGGCCCGATCCGAGCACGGGCTCGTAGAGGTAGGCAGAAATCTTGAGTCCATCGGCTGACGGGTACGTGATCTTCTTGGGTCGGATGAGCGAGGACGCGATATAAGCCGGCCCGGCGGAGTGCGTCAGCTGTTGCGGCTGCCCGCCCGACGCGGTGACGACAAACAGGTCCGCCGCAGCGGACGGCGACTCCATCGTGAAGCTCACATGCGCACCGTCGGGCGACCAGGCCGCGTTGTTGACGACGCCCATATCGGTCGGCTTGACCAGAACGTGCGGCGACCCGCCGCTGGCCGGGACGACGCGCAGGTCTTGCGTCCCATTCCACAGCGCCTCGTACAGGATCGACTTGCCATCGGGGGACCAGTGCGCACCGCTCTGGTTCGCCGCTTCGGACGCGATCTGCCGTGGCGTGCCCCCCTGGATCGAGACCACCCAATAGTTGACCCACCCGCTGCGCTGCGATTTGAAGAGGATCGTCGATCCGTCGGGCGAGACTTGGGGATACCCAAACCCGCCGCCCGCAGCATAGTCGAAGAAATCGGTGTCGGTGACGACCGTGCGTGGCGAAGAGTGTCCCTCGGCATCCACCACCAGTACCTCGTGGTCGAGCCATCGGTCATCGAGGCGCACGTAGACCACGCGCCGGCTGTCGGGCGTCCAGGCCGGGAACACGTCGTAGCGCGGATCGTCCGTCAGACGCACCACGGCGCCCGTCGCGACGTCGACCGTGTAGATGTCGTAGCCGCCGAACTTGTCGTCGGCGAAGGCGATGCGACGACTGTCAGGCGACCATGCGTACGAATTGATGCGCGCGCCCATGTGCGTCAGCGTCACCTCGTGGCCATCGACCAGCGACTTGAGATAGAGCTCAGCCGGGCCGCTCCGATTCGAGATGTAGGACAGCCACTTGCCGTCCGGCGAGTAGGTGGGCTGGTGCGTCTGGAGAAACGCAATCTCACCCATCGCCACCTGCATGGAGCTGGGGAACCCGCCGGCCGCTGGGACCGTCCACAGCTCCGATCCGCCGAGCGACGTCGCGAAGAGGATGCGAGACCCGTCGCTCGACCACTGCGGCGCCATTCCGGCGACGACCGACCGCACGCCGACGAGGTCCGCGTCGCTCAACGTCACCTGTTGCGCATGGATCGCTGGAGCAGCCTGGAAAAGGATCGCGGCCGCACCGACGCGCATCCCCCGAAAGCCAATGATCGTGTTCATGTCGACCCCTCGGTTTTCGATATGTGTGCAAACGGCACGGAGGCGACGCATTGCCTCGCCCCTACCCGCCGATCAACCGATTCCACGCGGTCGGTGATTGTCCGCGTCGTTTCCCGTCACCCGATCACCCAGCCCTTATCTCCTCGTAATCTGCTCGGCGCCGCCCGCCGCACCGCCATGCCGCTCTTCGCCCCAGGCGCAGCCTTGCGCAGGTCCACAGGGGTTGAACAGCGCGTTGCCCTTGAGGCCCGTCACCGCTGGGTCACCGCGCCAGCTCGATGTCGGCTCGCCCGCCGGGGCGTTCTTGGCGATGTGCGCGGCCATCTCGCGCAACAGATTGGCCGTGGTCATCGGCTGCCAGCCGTGACCCTTCATCGGTCGTCCGTACCGGAAGTCGCCGGCATACGCCGGCGCCTTGGTGCTATCGAGAAAATCCTGCAACATGTAGACCGCGGGCCCGAGGAAGAAGTCGTCGTAGTCGCCGGTGAGCAGGTGCAGCTTGCCGACGAGCTGCGGACCGATCTTCGACCAGTTCTGGGCGATGTAGTAGCGCAGGTCGTATCCGTGATCGCGCATGTATGTCGCGACTTCGTGATCGATGGCGCCCGTCCGCAGGTCGAACACGCGCCGCGGATATCCGTCGGCGTCCGTCGGCCCATACACGGCGTTCCAGATGTCGAGCTGCGCAGCCGAGCGACCACGGGTGCCCGACGCCAGCTCCATCTGCGCAATCGAGCGCATTGAAGCGACGGGCTGTCCTTCCGGCGACATCTGCATCATGCGCTCGGGTGCGCCGGGGGCCGCGTTGGGCAGCACGAACGCGTTCGAGTCCGAGTAGATATCGACCAGCTGATACCGCCGGAAGTCGATCGGGTCTGGAAAGTATGTCCAGGTGCCGCCGAAGAACTCGGGATGCTGAACCTGGAGTGCCAGGGACTCCCACCCACCGGTCGAGCCGCCGGTGAGCACTCGCGCATAGGGCTTCTTGATGATGCGGAAATGCGATTCGACGTACGGGACGAGCTCCTGCATGATGGCGTCGCCGTACGGGCCGTTGTTGGCCGAGTTGACCGCGTACGAGTCATCGAAGTACGGCGTGGGATGCAGGAACGACACGACGATCATGCGCGGCATCACATCCGAGTCCCACGACTTGAAGAACTGGTAGCCAGACTCGCGCACGCCGCCGCCGCTGAAGGCCCGCGGCCCTTCGACATTGGATCGAGGGTTGACGGGCGCCAGTCGTAGCGGAGTCATACTCGCGACCGGTGGATTCGAGTCGGTCATGAAGCCGAACGGCGCATCCAGCGAGAAGTGGTTCTGCTGATACACGACCGGGTAGTACGTATTGGGATGTTGGTCGTAGCCCTTCGGCAAGAGGATGATGGCACCGAGCTGCTGCGGGACGCCCCAGAACTTCGTGAGTTTGTCGCTCTGGATCTTGATGTGCTTCACCCACTTCGTGTCCTGTGGTTCCTGGATCGGAGGCAGCTTGTGGTCGAAGGTCAACTGCACGGAGAATCCGGCCGCCGGGTCCAGGTGCACCTTGATCGGTGCGCTCACGAGGTTGCCGGGTGAGTACGCCCACCGCTGGCCATCCCAGTGGTCCTGATGCGCCCAGACCGTGTGTCCGTCCGAGCGGTGGTACTGTGTGTAGACGTGGAGCACGGCCTGTGCGTAGTAGTCGCCGGCCGGCAGGTCTCGCATGCTCCAGAGCGGATAGCCGACCGCGCCGGTATCGAGCGTGGCCCACTCCCCGGGCTTCAGCTGGTCGATATCCATCGCGAAGAACGGGATACGGCCCACGCGAACGCGCGCCGATTGATACGCCGCGATGCGAGGCTCGACGTCATCCCGGGTATACAGCGTGACGAACACGCGACCCGTGATCGGCTCGGAGTTGAGCGACGCCGGGAAGCTGACCTGAAAGTGCGGTCCGCCACCGCCACCGCCGCATGAAAGGGCGCCGGCGACGAAGATCGCCGCCGTTGCCGCTTTGATCAGGCCGGCGGCAGTTGTGGTCAGCTTCGCAACCCGCATGCGACGATGGGTCATGTCAGGTCATCTCCCTCTATTGGTCCGTGATACGGACGACCTATTGATCGCCCACGAAGTAGGGGCGACGCATGCGTCGCCCTGGATCACCGTTCGCAACGACTTTGCTGAACGGCGGGTAGGGGCGACGCGTCCGTCGCCCTGCATCACCGTTCGCAACGACTCACCGCCCCCCGCCTGCTGCGGCCGACACGGTCGTCACGGTCGTCGCCGATGGCGCGGTCCGAAGCCCGTCCTTCAGATATTGATCGAAGAACGCGAGCATGTCACCGAGTTTGACCCGCACGTTCTCGCGGGATGTGATGTAGTAGGTCTCGCCCGGGTACGCCTTGTACCGGAAGGCCTTGTAGTGTGCATCCAGCGCGCGCGCGAAGTCGAGCGACGCGGGCACCGGGAGCTCCGCGGGCCGCCACGCCGATGTCACGCCTTCCCCATGAATGAGGAACGTGGGCGTCGTCACCCCGGCCACGCTGTAGATCGGGGAATTCCGGCGATACACGGCTTCGCTGTCTGGCAGCGGACCGAACTCGTAGGCCAGCAGCTGGTTGTGTTGCATTTCGTTGTTGAACTCGTGGAACCGCACCCAATCGCCATACCCCGACTCGGGGATCGCCGCCTGAAAGACGCCGGGCGCGAACGCGACTGCGGACATGCTCATGCACCCTCCGTAGCTTACGCCGTGAATTCCCATCTTCTCGGGATTCACGAACGCCTGCCGCTTCAGGTACTCGACCCCTGCGAGGACATCCTTGAGGTCGCAGTGCCCCCAGCATCCGTTGTTCGCATCCTCGAACGCCCGGCCATATCCCGAGCTCCCGCGGATATTGGGCAACAGCACCGCATAGCCGCGATTGGCGAAGTATTGCACCTGTGGCTGATAGCTGTCGATCCACTGCCCCGTCGGTCCGCCGTGGATCCACATGACCCCGGGCGCCTTCTCGCCGGGCTTGAGTCCACGCGGCTCGTAGAGATAGGCCGAGATGGTGTAGCCGTCGGCGCTCGCGTACGTGATCTTGCGTGGCGTGATGAGCGCCGCTGTGCTGAGTCCCGTTGGCATGGAGAACGTCAGCTGCGTTGGGTGGCCCGTCTTGACGTCCACGGTATAGAGGTCGGACGGAGTGGTCGTGGTGCCGAATGTGTAGCTCAGCCTCGTGCCGTCGGGCGACCAGGCGATCCGCGACACCACGCCGTCCGCGGGCGACACGAGCGCCCGCGGCGAGCCACCCGCCGCGCTCACCACATACAAGCCCTTCGTGCCGTCGTGATTCGACACGTAGGCAATCCACTTTCCGTCGGGTGACCACGCGCCCTCGCTCTGTTCCGCCGACTCTGGCGCGACAGCTCGTGGTTCACCACCGGCCAGCGGAACTGTCCAGTAGTTGAGCCACCCCGACCGCTGCGATCGAATCAATACCCGCTGACCATCTGCGGACACGGGCGAATACCCGAATGCTGCGCCTCCCCGATAGTCGAAGAACTCTGGCTCCGTGACGACGAGCCGGGGTGGCGTCGATCCATCGGCGGCTACGGCCATGACATCGTGCCGGACCCATCGCGAATCCAGCCGATCGTACAGGACGGTGCGGCTGTCGGGGCTCCAGGTCGGGAATACCTCATAGCGCGCATCGTTGGTCAGTCTCAGCACGTCGCCACCCGCGACCGCGACCGCGTAGATGTTCTGGCTGCCGTAGCGATCGTCGGAGAACGCGATGTGCGCGCCGTCCGGCGACCAGTTCATGGAGTAGACGCCGCCGCCCATGTGTGTCAGCTGGACGTCCGCGCCGGTCCGGGGGGACCACAACCAGATCTCCGGTGCATCGCCCCCTTTTGACGTGACATACGCGAGATAATCGCCGCGCGGCGACCAGACGGGCCGCTGGCCCGCGGTGTAATCCATGCCGCTCAGCGACACGTCGCCGACCAGGAGCTTTGCCGGTCCGCCGGATGCCGGCACCGACCAAATCCCGAGCGGTCCGCCGAAGCTGCCGAGGAACGTGACGTGCGACCCGTCCGCATCCCACACGGGCTCGTCGCGGCCGCCAACGACGCTGCTGACTGAGAGAAGTTGATCCGCGGAGAGCGCGGGCGTTCCGGTTCCCCCTTGTCGGCCAACGCTTTGTGCGCCGGCGGTGCCGCCCGCGCACACCACAACAGAAACGAATGCACACAGGTGCACCCAGTCCAGCCTCGTCGTGGCTCGAGCTGTTAGTTCCCCGACACCCGGAACCCGGAACCCGGAACCCGGCCGTTTCGTCTTGTGCCGCATCGCCACCTCCCCTCGCATCGAGACAGCGGGGGTAGCCGCATACGCGGCTACCCCCGGTTCATTGGCGCTACTTCGATCGTCGATTTGGCCTCAGAATCCGACCACCGTGCCGCAACCCTTCGGCTGCGGCGAGCGAGCCGAGCAGTCGTTGAGTGGGTACGGAACGATCGGGAAGATGTGCTCCAGGTGGTACTGCTTGGGGATCTCGGTGAGCTTGGAGACGATCTGGCCGCCCACCGTGTCGGTGTATTGGCGCATGCTGATCCAGTTACTGCCGGACTCCCAGAGCAGTGAATAGCGCTTCTCGTAGAGCAGCTCATCGATGAGCTTGGCCGGCTGGTGCAGCGCGGCACTGGCAGTGTACGGCGGGAGATTACCGGAGGTCGTCCGGATGAAGTTGATGTCGGTGAGCGCTGCCGCACCGTTGCCCAATCCAATGTTCGCCTCGGCACGCAGCAGGATGCAGCTCTTCGTTGCGGAGCATGGGGAGTGGCGAGCTCACACTGTTGTACGCCGTGAACTGATAAGACGCTGCAATGCTGTCGAGAAGGAACGGCGCCACCTGCACGGTCTTGGTCAGGACGCGGTTGTCGAGCGTCTTCCCATCGGCCTGCAGTTGGGCCGAGCTGATGATCCAGTTCGCCACGTAGTAGTACGGCTTGAACAGGATGTTGGTCTCATCTCCGGAGTTCGCGGAGTAGTCGAAGAAGGGACCGAACGCGAGCGGCTGCGCGTGTGCTGACGAACGATGCCTTGAGATCCGTGAGGGCGGTCGCCCAGTTCTTCGTCAGGATGTCGGCGCGCGCGCGCAGCCCGCGATTGATCTGCAGGAACGTCGCCGGCGTGTTGAAGCCCGCGAAGCCGGGCGGCAGTGCGAACGAGAAGGCGGCACCGCCGGCCTGCAGGTTCGTCTGCCCGGAGTCGAGCAGATTGAAGATGTGCTGATACACCGTGGCCTTGTCCGCGATGGGCGCCGCCGGTCCGCCCGGCGCGACGTCCACCGCGATCGGCAGCCCGAACGTGTCGCGCGTGGCGGCGAGCTGAATGAGGTCGATAGGCCATCATGGTCTGAATGAAGCCGGCCATGGCCGATATCTGCTGGGCCGTGAGATCGCGGGATGCGCGACATGGCATCGAGCACGGTGTTGCCCGCGCGGATATCGGAGTACTGCTGATCCCAGAGCAGGTCGAGGTAGAACGTGTTGCTCGTGATCGGCCCGTCGACGTAGAGCGTGAGGTCGCCCTGCGCGACGCCCATCTCGATATCCTTCGCGGCCGAACGCGCCGACGTTCCACGTCATGTTGCGCCGTGTTGTCGCGCGCGCCGCGGACCATGCCGACCGCGATCGCGCCAGCCGCAGCACCGGTGGGGCTCTGCTGGAAGCCGCTCACGCTGGCGCTGTTGAGATCCGGCACCGTCGAGTTCGCGCACGCGGCGAGGAGGCCGACAGCCGCGATCGAGATCGCACCGCGCATCGTGCGCGTGCTTTGGTGTTCGAGTATGTGTCGCATGGCGTCAGAACCCCAGGTTGAGGCCGAACCAGAACTGACGGCTCGGCGGGAAGGGGGCCACATCGACGTTTCGGGCAATCGCCTCGTTGCCGAAGTTACTCACCTCGGGATCCAGCCCCTGATACTTGGTCCATGTGATGAGATTGCGGCCTTCGGCGACGAGCGATGCCGAATGCACGCGATTGCGCGAGCGTACCGAGCAGCCTGTCGGGGATGTCGTACGAGAGTGACAGCTCGCGCAGCTTGATGAAGCTCGCGTCCTGCACGTACACGTTCGTGTTGCCCGTCACCCACCGGGTCACGCGGTACGTGCCGAGCGGCGTCGGTCCGCTGGGTGTGTTCACGATCTTGCCGGCATCGAGCGTGTTGCCGGTGAGGTCGTACAGCAGCTCCGTCAGGTTGATGTCATCGCCGTGATGCTGCCAGTTGAACAGGAAGTACAGGTGCGCCCGGTGGAACGTGACGTTGCTGCCCAAACCCATGCGGAAGTCGGGGTTGACGTCGCCGATCGGTGCCGATCGGGTTGATCGAGCCATCCGGCTCGACGAAGTTGCCGACGATCTGAGTCGGCGAGTGTCCCGCCTGGATGAAGAATCCGCCGAACTCGGGTGGGAACCCGGCGGGACTGAACGGCGCGACGGGCAGCGACGTCACGATCGACGCGTCCTTGGACCAGTTCGCGTTGATCGTCCACTGGAAGTCGCGGCGCTGAATCGGAACGACCGACGTCTCGACCTCGAGACCGCGCGTCCGCATGGTGCCGCCGTTCTGGAACTCGAGCGTGTACCCCATCGACGGCGGCAGTCCACGCTGCAGCAGCAGATCGGAGATGTTCTTCTGGTAGCCGGTCACGCCCAGAGTCGCCTTGCTGCGGAACAGCGTCATGTCGAAGCCGGTCTCGAATTCCTGCGTGCGCTCCGGTCCGAGGTTGTTCGCGGCGAGTCGAGCCCGGATCTGGGAGCGTCGGCAGCCCGCTGACGTTGTTGGCCATGAGCTCGCCGAACTTCTGCCCGTACAGCGGCTCGTTGCCGGACTCGCCGAACGCGGCGCGCAGCTTCACGTTGTCGATGAAGGCGATGCCCTTCTCGATGCGGTACGACGCCGACGCCTTGGGATAGAAATACAGTTTGGTCGCGTCGGCGTTGTCACTGCTCTCGTCGGCGCGCCCGCCCAACGTCACCAGGAGGTGCTGGTTGAGCGTTTGGAACTCCTCCTGCACGAACATACCCTTGTCGACGACGTTCTGTCGAAGCTGCTCGACCGACGTCTGTGTGCCTTCGTTGATGTTCTGCTCGACCAGGACTCAGCACGCGGGCCAACGTGCGGCTCGTGTTGAGGTTGTGGGTTTCCTGCTGCACGCCGACCTGCGATGTCGCCGTGAACGCACCGCCGGTCGGCGTGTAGGTGTGACCGCGCTCAGCGTTGATGTTGCTGTTCAAGTTCTCGGTGTTCCCGCAGGACGCTCGTGCCGTCGGTGCCGTACAACTGCTCGTATTGCAGCGTCGGCGGGGAGTAGAGGCTGTTGAGCTGGTTGAAGTAGTCGATGCCGCCCTTCAGGAGCAGATTCAGCGTGTTCTGGTCGGTCGCGAGCAGGTGAGCCGTCGCACCGCCGCGTCCGATGAAGCGGTTGATCGCCTCGTCGTTGTTGAGCAGAGCCGCCGTCTGCAGCGGGTTGCTGGGCGCGAACGGGTTGATCGGCCAGGTGCCGTCCGGCAGCTGCTGCAGATTGACGAAGCTCGGCGTCGCCGGCAGCGCCGTGTAGAAGCTCGTCGTGGTGTTGTCGTTGTTCGTCAACCCGCGGCCATCCGCCGCGTGCGAATACGTCGAGCCGAAGTTGAGCTCGAACGTCTTGCTGAGCACCTGCGAGACGTTGACGTTGAGTGCCTGTTTCTCGAAGAAGGTGTTCGGGATGATGCCACCGTCATGCTCGACGATGCCCGAGGTGAAATACCGCGTGTTCTCCGTGCCGCCACTCAGGCTCGCGGTCGACTGGTAGGAGAGCGGCGAGTGACCGGCGAGCTCGGACTCGTGATCGTAGGTGGGCGCTTGTCCGTTGGCGAAGTACTTGGACGCGCCGGCCCCCCACGTGGCCGTTGCGGACGCCGCGTCGAACGTCCGCGACCCGAGCTCCCGCGAGTCGTGGCTGGCGCCGAACTTCTGGCCGAAGTCGAATTTCGTCGTGCCCGTCTGGCCCCGCTTGGTCGTGATGAGGACGACGCCGTTGGATGCCTTCGAGCCGTAGATCGCCGATGCCGACGCACCCTTGAGCACCTCGATGCTCTCGATGTCGTTGGGATCGAGGTCGGCCAGTCGGTTCGACGGATTGTCCTCGTTGCGAGGAGATGCCGCGCGGAGCCCGCCGCCGCCGTGACGGCGTTGGTGCCAGCTGGCACCGCCTCGTTGCTGATGATCACGCCGTCGACGACATAGAGCGGCTCGCTGTTGCCGATGATGGTCGACGTACCGCGGAGGCGGACCTGCATGCCGCCACCCGGTGCGCCAGAGTTCTCCTGGATGTCCGCCCCCGCGATCTTGCCCTGCAGGGCCAGCTCGGGGGTCTCCGCGGGGACGCGATTGATTTCGGTGGCATCCACGGTCGACACGTCGTTGGCCGCGGATTGGCGGCTGACGACGGTCGCCTGGCCCGTCACGATGCTCTCCTCGAGGCGCAGTACGTCGCGAGCGAGGGCGATGTCGCCGGTGGTCTGGCCAGCGTCCATCGCGTGGTCGGCGGCCTTGTAGCCGATCCGCCGAAACGTGAGGGTCGCGGGGCCCGCCGGTAGCACGATGCTGTACGTCCCGTTTTCCCGGGTGCTCGTCCCGCGGAGCGTGCCCTTGATGATGACCGTGACTGCAGGCAGCGGATCCTTGCTCTCCGCATCGGTCACCGTACCCGTGACCGTGCGAGTCTGAGCCGCTAGCGGCCCAGCCAATGCGGCCAGGATCGCCGCGACGCAGAGCGTCCCGATTCCAACTCTGACAGATGTGTGTTGCACAAAAACACTCCCTGTGGCTTGTCGACCGCACTCTGCCGGCCGAACAGACCGGTGGCCTGTTCGGGCGGCGCCCTCGACTGGCGTGGCGAGCGTTCAGTCCCGCAACGACTCGGGACTAGCGGTACGCCGCCCAGCTCGCCTCTGGGGGCGCATTTGCGAGACACGACTGGCTTCTGACCGGCGCGCGCGTTGACGCGACACCGGTCCTGTCCGCTCGCACCCGCACGTTAGAACCGCGCTACCCTGGGATCAGGGGGCGTGGGCTCGGGGGTTGCTGAGGGGTCAGACCAGGCCGCTCAACGCGTCCATATAGCTGTTTCAGGTCGCGCTCGCAACAGGAAAGTAAAAAACGCGAGAAATTACTTGGCTCCTGCGGAGCACTGCGGGGTACAACCGTCGCGGTGTATGCCCGGGAGCCTGCCGCTGCAGGCGCAACCACCCAACGGAACGGGGGGTTGCAACCATAAGAACACAAACGACAGGCGATGCCATTGAGTCGGGGTGGTCCGATCAGGCACCAATCGGCAAGACCGTCTCCTCGTAGAATCGTTGGTGCGCGCCTGCTCGCATGCGCCGCTGCCTGCCTTGCGGCCGCCCCAGCGTCCGCCTTGGCCGCCTCAGACCCGATCGATGACTGCGCGCGCGCTGTCCAGCAGGCGCTGTCGGCCAGCCGGTCGCCAGATAGTGCTCACCTGGCGACTATCGTCGGCGTCGTGCGAAACGGCGTTTTCGGGCACTGCGCTCTCCGGGGTCCGGCTTGGATGTGCCCGAGTTGAACGCGTCCGTGTGCTCCGACAGCGCCGGCGTCTATCGATTGAGCGGACTGGCCAACGGCGCGGTCACCGTGCGCGCCATGCGACCGGGCTACGACCCCCTCTCGGTCACGGTGACATTGCCTTCTCGCGGTGAGGTCCGCGTCGACCTCACGCTATCACCCAAGCTCGTGGTACTCGACTCGGTCCGCGTGAACGCATCGCGAGTGGGAGCCTCTAGCTCGCCGGTAGCGAACACGGACGCCACTGCCGGGACGTGGAACTGGCGCGGCGACCCGGCAGCCTCCGACTCTCTCGACGGGCGAGCCTGACCTCGTACGCACGCTAGGCGCGGACCCGCATTTCTCGCTGCGCCCTGATTGGCCCGGAGGTCTGGCGGATCGCGGCGGCACGTCCGATCAACTTCTGGTGCGCATTGACGGGCTGCCAGTCTGGAATCCGGTGCACGGGTCCGGAACGCTCAGCGTCATCAGTCCTGACGCCATCAGCGGGATCGACGTGCATGACGGCGCGATGCAGGCCGCGTACGGAGATCGATTGGGCGGTGTCGTCGACGTGAGCACACGGGATGCGCCGTCGCTTGGCTGGACCGGTGCGGCATTGATCGGCCCGTCGGCGGTGCGCGCGACAGTGGCGCAGCCTATCGCAATAGGCAACGCCACCGGAGGGATCGTCGTTGCGGTACGACGCAGCAATGGCGACTTGCCGGAGCTATCAAATGATGCCGGACCGGTGCCCGATCGCTGGGCAGACGGCGTAGCGACGGCATCACTCGCGACGGGAGGCACCGCGCTCAAGCTCGTTGTCCTCGCAAGCAATGACCGCGCGACACCAAACGGCATTGGGATGTCGGCAGCGGCCCTCTCCCCCAACGCCGTCCCGTGGAGCACCGCAACGGGTGGCCTCGTGTGGACGCAGCAGATCGGCACCGCCGCCCGGCTCGAATCGCGCCTCTCCACGTCTCGTTTTGTGACGACGGTGCCAAGTGTCGCCGACAGCCTTGGGCCCACCCTCGGCGATGGCGTGCAGCAAACCGAGCTTTCGTCGCAGCTGTCCTGGCAGGCGATGACGTTCGGAGTATCGATGGACGCGCTAAGCGTCAGTTACCGCGTCTCCGGCCTTCCGACGGGCATGCCCAGTCATGCCATGCCGTTCGCGCCGCCATTGACGGTGCCGCGTTTGACGCCCTCTCGCTCTCACGAGCGCGCCGACATTGGCGGCCGCGTTCATACAACGACGCTGGGGACCGGACGACGGAGACGGCGCCTGGCACATCACCACTGGCCTGCGGGGAATGACCGTTCTCGGCATGACTGCGCGACTCGAGCCAAGAGTCGAATGCGGGCGTGCGCGTGTTGCCCGGGCTGACGCTGACGGCAGGCTACGCCCGAACGCATGAAGTCGTGCAGTCGCTGCGCAACACGGAGTCGCCGCTCGGAGTGGAGCTCGGCGTCGACCTCCCGGTGGCAACCAGCCCAGGCGGGGTGCCGCTCGCGCAAAGCGATATCGGGACCGCTGGCTTCATTGCCTCGCTTGGAGGTCTGGGCAAACTGTCGGTCGATGGATACGTGCGGGCGCTGTCAGGACTCGCTATCGCGAACCCCCTGGGGCATTCGGGCGTGTTCGCGGCGACCAGCTTTGCGCGCGCATCAGCGCATGTCGGCGGCATGGCGGCATTGCTCGGAGGCGGCGCCGGGCCAGTCACCTGGCAGGCCGGGTACGGCATTGGCCATACCGTCGAATCGGCCGATGGCGTGCGCTACCATCCGACCTCGGAGCTGGGCGAAACGGGCTCCGCAGCGGTCGGGTTCGCTTTGGATCGGTTGACGGAGCTGCGTTTCGCGGGTTGGTCCGCGTTCGGCCAGCGTGCACCTGGACTCGATGTGACGTCAACGACGCGGGATGATGCTGTAGGCGCCCCATTGACGGGCGGTTTGGCGATGCGCGATTTCGGGATGCCGTGGGCGACGACGCTGAGGCTGCCGCCCTATCTCCGGGCCGACGTGCAGTTCGCGCACAGGTGGCGTACGGGTCCCGCAAACGGCCGGCTTTCCACCTACGTCACGGTGGCCAACATCTTCAACCACGCGAACCTGGTCGACGCGCTTCCGACCGGGCCCGGAGGGTCGCTGCGTGGTATCACACTCCTGCCCCGTACGCTCCTTGTTGGCGTTGGCTGGGCGTACTGATCGTGCTGGCAGTGATGCGCTGTCATAAAACGCCGCCCTCGGCCGTTCCTGTATTGTGTTCGCTCCGTTAGCGACGGCTCGTCCGTCCGATGGCGACTCCTTCGCGGACGCGTTGTCCGCGCTGTATCACGCACGATTCCAATCGTTGTTCCGTTACCTCGACCGCCTCACTGGCGACCCCGACTTGGCCCAAGATATCGCACAGGACACGTTCGTCCGCTTGCACCGGCGGGGCACGATGCCGGACGACCCGCGTGCGTGGCTGGCGACTGTGGCGACCAACCTCTTTCGCGACCATCGACGCCAGGCGCGGCGTCGAGCAGAGTTGGTCCTGGAGCACGGAGCCGAGACTCACGCCAGCGAACCGGCCGCGGCGGACGCAGACGCGCTGGTGGCGGAGACTCGGTCGCAGGTACGCGTAGCGCTCGACGCGCTGCCGGAGCGTGATCGCACTCTGCTGTTGCTCCGCCACGAGGGCTACAGCTATCGTGAGCTCGCCCAGGCTGTGGGCGTGGCTGAAAGCAGTGTAGGCACTTTGCTGGTGCGTGCGACTCGCATGTTTCGGGGAGCGGTGGGCGCGCGATACGTGCGACCTGGGACGAGCACGACCATTGGCCGTGGAGTACGCCATGCATCTCAGTGACGCGGACCTTGCCGCCGCACTCGATCCCTCAGGCGGAGGGACGAGCGGTCACGCCGCACGAGCGCATGCCGCCGGCTGCGAGACCTGTATGAGCGCCATTGAGACGGCGCAGACAGCCGACCGCGAGGTCGGGGATCTGTTGCGCCTCCTGGATCACCCGGCGCCCTCGATCGACGTGACGTTCCTCGAGACGCGAACGCTGGCCTTCGACCGAGGCGACGTCACCGATGGCGCGATAGAACGCGCGACCGACGCGCGGGGTCGGCGCCAGCTCGGCCGCCGGCAAGCCACGCCAGCATCAGGACCCGACGCCGCGCGATCGCAGCGATCGACGCTGACGGTCGCCGTCCGACGGAGCGCCGTGATCCTTGCCCTCAGCGCTGCAGCGGCGGCGGCCGCCGCTCCGCGTTCACCGGTGCGTCAGTTCATCGCGCGCCTCACAAGCCGTCCACATACGTCGGTCGATCGCCCCGTTACGCCGGCTCCGGTGACGTCAGCGCTGCCAGCGACTGCAGCGGCATTGCCGCGCGGAGTAGCGATCACCCCAACTGGCAGAGCAGATCTCGTCTTCCGCAGCCCGGAACCGGCCGGCGTGGTGCGCATTTTGCCGGCCTCGGGCTCGCAGATGGCGGTGACCGCTAGCGCCGACGGTCCGACTTATACCGTCGGCAGTGGGACGATCACCGTCGACGCTCACGGGACAGCTGGCGTGACATACGATGTCGAGTTGCCGGCGGTGGCGACGCTGCCTCACCTGTCGATCCGAGTCGGCAATCGCGTCATCTTTGCGCGCGACGAGAATGGTGTGCACACTGAGGGGCAGCCGCGGGCCGACGGGACCTACGTTTTGCCTTTGGAGCGATAGGACGCAGGCCGCGGAGAGAACGGGGATGAGTAGGGGCTGACCAGACGTTCGCAGCGATGGGGCGGGTCCGACGCCCGCTCATTGGTGTACAACACCTAGATTCATTGCCGGTGCCAGTGGGCACTGCCTCCGCTGACCGCCAGGGGTTCACTCATGCGCCTCGCCGCCTTGCTTGTCGCAGTTGCTCCCGGGGTAACACCGCATGCCACGCCGTCATCTCGCGCGGTGACGCCGCGAGTTGCCGCAGGTGTGCCGGTCCGGCTCTTCCTCGACCAGACGCGGTACGCGCCGGGATCGGACGGTCAGGTCAGGGTGCAGATCGAGCAAGAGGGCTACCTGGTCGTCCTCTACGCCAACCCGGACGGCCACGTCAGCATCGCGTGGCCCGTCGATCCGGGCCTGTCGGATCGGGTTAGCGCAGATACCGAGATCGAGGTCTTGAGCCGCGGCGGTCTGGCGGCGTTCACAGTCGAGGACTCGTCCGGGTCCGGCACCTGGTACGCCGCGATCTCGCCAGTGCCTTTCCGGCTCGATCAGGTCGCGACCAACGGGCATTGGGACTATCGCGCAATCCCGCGTGTAGAGAATCCAAACGCGGTCGAGTCCGAGCTCACGGCCTTCGTCAAAGGCGTGGCGCGGGGCCGGTTTGATTACGATATCGTCACGTATGTGATCGACACGGCGGCTGTCCGCACGTCTTCGGCCATGCCCTCGTCGGGTGGGAGCGCGCCACCACCTCGCGCCGCGGCGCCGCCGATCTCAGTCCCGCGGATCTGGGCGCCACCAAGCCCCTGGAGCTGGCCAGCATTCCTCCCGCCGTGGGCCGGGCCGTACTACGACCGTTCGCTACCCAACGTCGTCCTGGTCTCGCAACGCACACAGCTCGCGCGCGCGCCCGTCGAGCCGGCGACGACTGCGCCCACCGCTCGCTCGTCCGAGACGCACGCCCCCCGCGGTGAACCGAAGAGTGCGGCCAGGAGTGGAGGCGGCGGGGCTTCGGACACGCACGGCGGGGGGAAAGCGAAGGCCTGAGGGCGCGGCCCGTTACGGCTTCAACGCGGCGAACAACGCGGCCACGTTGAAGTGCACCGGATCGCTCTCGTAGTAGTTGTTCACGCTGAAGCGGCCGGTCGTCGGGAAGAACGGGAGCGGGTTTTCGACTGCGCAGTTGTCGAAGTTGTACTGCTTCGCGTAGCCGTACCCGGTCGTCGTTCCGTTGCCGCCGTTCACGCCCTGGCGCGTGTGCTGGATGATGCTCCCTTGCACGTGCAGGCAACCACGCGCGTAGTTCTGCGCGTTACACGCCTGCTGGAGCGGCACGAACAGCGCGCCCGGGTCCTGCACCAGTCCTTCGGCACCCCACGACGACAGCGCAAAGATCGTCGACTCGACCCAGAGGTCGCTCGACCCGCCGCGCATGTTGAGCCGGGTGACATTGTCACCCGCTGGCGCATTGACACCGTTGTCGGCCGCCAGGATGTCCTGCCCCGCAACCATGCCCATGAGATGCTGGCATGTGGTGTCGGCGTCATCCGTCAGTCGCAGGTTGTCGAGAACGCCAATGAAGCCATCGCAGTACAGCGTCACGTGGCCTTGCACGTTCCCGCTCACGCCGACGCTACCATGGACCGCGATGACGCCCTTGAAGCTCGGGTTGTACGTCTGACTGATCGGGAACAGGTACCGCCAGTCACGGTGGGACGCCTTGAACGCCGGCGTAAAGGCAGCCGGAGTCGCTCCTGTCCACGGCATCCAATGCCCCATCCGCGTGGGATGCGCCGCATCGCTCGGATCGCCGCCGGTGAAAGTGGTGTCCGTGCCGCCGCGTCGGCCGTAGGTCCAGCCCATGGCACCCCACTGCGAACCCATGCGCATCGGCGCTGCCGCCGTCGTGTCACGCTCGATTGAGACGAGCCGCGGATCACCGCCCGGTAGCAGCGTGGCGGGTGTGATGAGTCGCCGTTGCGTGCCGGCGTCCTTGGTCACTCCGGTCAACGTGATCGTGTCCGCCGGGGCGAACGCGCCAACGACAGTCACTTCTGCGATGGTTCGCGTTGGAGATGGCAAGAGGAACGGACGCCGCCGACCGCGTTGCCGACGATCGTCTTGTACCACGCGCTCTTGTGCACGGCCATCGGGAAGAACTCCCACTCCAGATTGCCGTTGTCGTCCTGCACGTAGCGCCACTCGCCACAGTTGTTGTTGTCGTGCTGGCGCGTGATTCCCGAGCGCAGATAGCCAACGGCCACCGAGTCGAGCTGCGCGGGCGTCCACGATCCCGTCGGCGGGGCGACGAGCGGCTTGGTCCCCACGTCGACCTGATAGAACTTCACGAAGCCTTCACCCGCCTGGATGCTGTCGCCGTCGCCGTTGAGATCGTAGGCGTCGAACTCGAGGCGTGACAGGATCGCCGACGACGAATCGGTCGCGGTGTTGGGTGTAGTGAACTGCGTGCCGCCCACTGCGGCCAGAGGATACAGCCCTGCGAGCGCCGATGTGCTGGGCAGCTGCAAGGGCTGTGTCACCTTGGTCCACCCGTCATAGAGTGTGTCCACTGCCGGGTCGCCGTTGACGAATGTCTGGGGCGTCCAAACCGAATCCATGAAATCGGCCTTCTGCGGGGCGCCACAGGTCGTGATCACGTCATCGGAGAAGACCGGCCCGTTGAGACGGTCGTTGGAGCCGAAGCAGATCCCGTTCTCGGAGACCGAGAAATACGCGAAGCGCGAGAACGTCTCCTGATTGAGCTCGACGCGGCGGATGAATTGGCGCTGTCGCGCGGTGTCCTTCGCGATCGCGACCAGGGTGACGAAGCGTCCCTGCTGCTGCGTCGCGGATCCCGTCGGGCCGGCGTAGAGGTCGAAGACCACGTTGGGCACGTTCGAGCCGTCCGCCGCAACGAGTTGGGCATTGCTTGCGATCTGCACGTACCCGCTCTCGGGCAGTACGTACGGGTTGTTGGTGAGGTCGCTCATGCCCGTCTGGAGCGCCGCCTCTGCACCGTAGAGCAGATCGCGTTCCTGGCTGTGGTAATTGGACACCAGGCCCGCGCCGGACGCCATGAGCATCGCGGATGCGGCCAGCGCCGCGAGCGCGATGGTCATGACCATCACCAGAAAGATCGCAGACCCGCGACGTGCGCGGACACGGACAGTTGCACCACTCGTAGACTGCGACGCGATGTCGGGCATCGAACGCTCCCAGCGTTTCACGGGTTCGGTGTGACAGTGCCGGACGGGGTCAGCGCCGACAACGCCGGCGTGCAATCGCGGGCGACGACACCGTACTCGTAGTTCTGGCCAAGGGGTACCGTCTTGTCCTCGAACGCGTACGTCGGCGTCCCGGCACCCGGCACGGTGTAGATCGGCGTGCCCCAGCTCCCGCCGGCGCTATCGCGACGGTATATGGAGTAGCTCTTGACATCGCGCTGCCCAGCGAGCTCGTCATTCGACGCGGACCATGTCACGCCGATGCTGTCACCACTCGGCCACGCAGTCGGCGAGATCGATGCCGGCGCCTGCGGAGGCACGCCGCACGCGGAGGCGTGAAGCAACCCCGCGTTGAGCAAGGGGATGTTCTCGTTGACGCTCCGGTAGACGTCGCCCTGGATCGGATCTTTGTAGACGGCCATCAGCTGCAGGCGGATCTCGCTCAGCTTGGCGAGCATCGTGTCCGGTCCGATGTTCCCCTCTTTGAAGTACAAGGGCAGCGTTGGTGCAATGATCTCGACGCGCGAGTTGACAGTCGTTCCGGGCATGAAGTAGCGGAACGCAGGGCCGCCCGTCGGGAACACGAGGCCCCGTGCGACGACCGTCGGCGCCCCGTTGTTGACTTGCCTCAGCAAGAGGTAGTCGTCGGGGCGCAGCGTCGTCGAATCCAGTGTGACCCAGTACGAGATCGTCTCCGCGTTGCTGATCAACCCGGTCCCCTGCAGGTACGTGCTGTCCGGATAGGTCACGGTCGACTGCGGAAACACGATATGGTTTGCGGGCGTCAGCGCGACCGCGAGCGAGCTCGCGACGTTCGGATCGTAGTAGCTCGCAGACGTCACGGTGGCGGTGTCAGTGGTCACGAGATCCGCATTGAACGTCACCGCGTACGGATGGGCTTCGATGATCATGGGCTGCCGCAGGCCAAGCCCGGCGCCCGCCACTCGGAGATCGTGCGCCATCTCGTCCATGGCGAAGCTCACGTTCTGCTGGGCATTGAGTCGCCCGGCGGTCAGCGTCACGGCACGCGTCTGCCGCACGATGAAGCTCAAGGCCGCTGCGCCGAGGATCGTGAAGAGCGTCATTGCGATCATGATCTCGACGAGCGTGAAGCCGCGCGCGAGCTGCGCGGCCGGGACGGTTCCGCCACCGATCCGGTGGGCGGTGCGTCCGGCACGGTTGACACCGGCCGGAGCGCCCGCACACCGCGCTTTCTCCCATGAGTCTTGGGGCCAACGAGAGCGTGAACGCATGGAAGAAAACCCTAGAAGGCAGAGATGATGGTCGTCTTGCGAATCGGCGTCTGCACGGTAGGCATGGTGACCGCCACCGTCACGACGCGATAGTCGAGCGTGTCCGTCGGACCACCACCCACGTGGTCGACAATGGTCTGCAGCGAGTACGTCGTCGAGTCGGCGGACACCGCCTGGGTGCCTGCCATGCTGTCGATCGACGCGTAGTTGCCGCAGTGCTTGACGGAGTCGATCCGATCCGAAGCGAGATCGAGCGCGCGTTGCTGGAGTGACGACACCTTGGTGGTGTGCGCGAAGTGACCCATGAAATCTCCGAGTCCGATGAGCGCGGTGGCGAGGATCGTGATTGCCACCATGGTCTCGATCAGCGTCATCCCGCGCCGCGCTGGCGCAGAACGTGGGCGCATCAGAAGCCGCCGGCAGTCCATGTGGCCCCCTCGTCTCGATACCAGTCTGTCCGCCCGGTCGCCTGGGTGATGTTCACACCGCGGAAGTCGGTGACCAGCCCGCGCACCGACGACACGTAGATCTGGGCGTCGGTACTCGCAGCGCCGTCACACCGGAAGACGAACCCCGGGAGCGACTGGCCGTTCACGTTGATCGTCGCGAGCGACGTGCCCGTGATGGCTCCCGTCGGCGCCGGAGCGCTCGCCCAGGTGCCACCGGGGACAGCGAAGACGACGCCGTCCTGCAGCGCGACCGAGGTCACGCGCTCGCCGGGATCGGCCTGGAGATTGTTGTTCACGTCTTCGACAATGAACAAGCGACCGTTGGGGGCGTCGACAGCTACCAGCATGTTGTGCTGTGATGCCACGGCCAGTGTCGCCGCCTTCTGGAGCGCGGCCCGAATACCCCGGGCGCCCACGTCGACTCGCCACGCAGTGTAGTTGACCTTGGGCATCGCGATCGCGGTGACGATGGCGACCATTGTGACCACGATCACCATCTCGATCACCGTGAACCCGCGCCGTCGATCGGGCGATCCGGCGCACGCAGCCGGAGCGAGCTGAGTTTCGGAGTTCCAGTCGGCGACTGTCTCGGGTGCGCAGCGTGTGTTTGCGAACATTGGGCCTCGCCGGTTTGCTCGGCCGCTCGCCGCACACCTCGAATCAGCGTGCTAGGCTCGCGAGCAGCGACGCAGACCAAACTAGACCGAGCGCAGAAATGACCCGTCACGCTCAGCGCCTGCACCGTCACATCATACGGTGTCCGGCACCGGTCGTAACGCGCATCATTCGGTCATCCCGACCACTCGGAGGCCGAGTCCGAGGTCCCTCCTAACAGGCGATCGCCAAACGACATACCGATGGTCCCGCCGCCCCCGTTCGCGTCAGGCCACCTGTTTCCCGGTCAGGAGTCTCGACTGCCCGCTATCACTTTGGGCGCTTCGCCGCCCCCGCGCCGGCCGCAGTCTGCGCTCGCAGCTTGCCGATCTCCGCTTCGACCTCGGCAGCATGCCCCTCTGGCTTCACCTTGGGGAAGATCTTCGCGACCGTGCCGTCGGCATCGATGATGAACGTCGCACGCTGGATCCCCCAGTACTGCTTGCCATACATGGACTTTTCCACCCAGACACCGTAGCGCTCGGCGATTGCGTGGTCGGTGTCGGCCAGCAGGGTGAAGGGGAGCTCGAATTTCCGCTTGAACTTCTGGTGGGACTTCACGTCGTCAGGGCTCACACCCAGAATGACCGCGTCGGACTTCTTGAAGCGCGGAAACGCGTCTCTGAGCTCGCACGCCTCGACTGTGCACCCCGGCGTGTCGTCCTTGGGATAGAAATACAAGACGACTGGGCGACCTCGCAGTGCGGAGAGCTGCAGATCACTCCCCTCGTCAGTCTTGACCGTGAAATCGGGTGCCTTGTCCTGTTCCTGAATCATGCGGGTTGGGGGCTGGGATTGGGGTAGGTGAAAAGTAGACGTTCGGTGGTCGACGTTCGACGTTCGACGTTCGAGAACTAACTCCTGGGCAGGTCGCGGCGCACCCGACCAGCCACAGGCGTTGGTTCTAGCGTACAGCATCCCACATTCAGGCTGCCACCTCTGACGTCCAGTGTGCAAGTCGAACGTCGAACGTCGAACGTCTAACGTCGAATGTCGAACGTCGAGCCCTCTATTAGGATCGCCATCAACGCCTTCTGCACATGTAGACGGTTCTCCGCCTCGTCCCACACGCGACTCTGTGGACCGTCGATCACATTGGCCGTGACCTCTTCACCGCGGTGGGCGGGGAGGCAGTGGAGGAAGATCGCATTCTTGGCCGCGGAGGCCATGAGCTGCGTATTGACCTGGTAGCGGCTGAGCGCCCGCGCCCGGCGCTCGTGCTCCTCCTCCTGGCCCATCGATGCCCACACGTCTGTCGTGACCACGTCCGCGCCCGACGCGGCCTCGAGCGGGTCGCGCACGACGCGCACCGCGGCGCCCTCCCGCTGCGCGCGGCCCAATATGCCGGCCTCCGGCTCGTATCCCTCCGGGCAGGCGATGGTGAGCGTGAAGCCAAGTCGGTACGCGGCATTGATCCACGAATTGGCGACGTTGTTGCCATCACCAATCCATGCCACGCGCTTGTCATCCGAGCTGCCCAGGCTTTGGCGGATGGTCAGCACATCGGCCAGCACCTGACAGGGGTGCAACAGATCTGTCAATCCGTTGATCACCGGCACCGATGCGTAGCGCGCGAGCTCCTCGACATCGGTGTGCGCGTACGTTCGGATCATGATCGCATCCACGTAGCGTGACAGCACGCGCGCCGTGTCGGCGATCGATTCGTCGCGACCGAGCTGACAATCGCGCGGCGAGAGAAACAGCGCGTGTCCACCCAGCTGCGAGGTACCGACCTCGAAGGACACGCGAGTGCGCGTCGACGACTTCATGAAGATCATCGCCAGCGACTTGCCAGCGAGCGGCGTGCGATGATACTCACCCGCGCGCATGGACTCCGCGAGATCGAGCAGGGCGCCGAGCTCGGACTGGCTGAAGTCCGGGATTGCGAGAAAGTGACGAGGCATGAGATGAGGTGCGTCGGACGGGGGCCGCCCGGAACGCGGACTATCGGGGCCGAGTTCCGATGACGGACCCGTGGCGTGCCGGGTTGATTAAAGTATGTACTTCCGCAAGTCCTCGTCGTCGGCGATCGCGTGAAGCCGGTCGCGCACACCCGCTGCGTCGATGTTGATGGGCTGGCTGCCGCGGTCCGGCAGCTCGTAAAGGACATCCTCGAGCAGGGTCGTCATCACCGTGTGCAGCCGGCGGGCCCCGATGTTCTCCATCCGCTGATTCACGTGCGCTGCGGTGCGGGCGATCTCCCGGATGCCGTCGTCGGTGAAGGTGAGCGTCGCCCCCTCGGCCTCGACCAACGCCGCATACTGCTTCGTCAGCGCGTTTTCGGGCTCGGTCATGATCCGAACGAAGTCCTCCTCCGTGAGCGGCTTGAGCTCGACCCGGATCGGGAAGCGCCCTTGAAGCTCCGGAATCAGGTCGCTGGGCTTCGAGACGTGAAACGCGCCTGCCGCCATGAATAGCACGTGGTCCGTTTTCACCATCCCGTACTTGGTCTGGACGTTGGAGCCTTCCACGATCGGCAGGAGATCTCGCTGCACGCCCTCGCGGGACACATCGGGGCCGCCCCCGCCCGTGGGCCCTCGCTCGCCAGCGATCTTGTCGATCTCGTCGAGGAAAATGATCCCGAGCTTCTCGACGCGCTCGAGCGCATCGCTCGTCACGTCCTCGTGATCGATCAGCTTGTCCAGCTCCTGCTCCATGAGGATCCGGCGCGCTTCGGAGACCTTGACCGTCCTCCGCTTCTTTCGCTTCGGGCTCATCTCCTGGAGCATCTCCATGAAGTTCTCCATCCCCTCGGGCGCGCCCTGCGGAAGCATGACGTCCCACATCTGCGGACCGGCATGCGTCACCTCGACCTCGACCTCGCGTCCCTCGAGTTGTCCATCGACCAGGAGCTGGCGGAGCTTCGCGCGCGTCCGCTGGTAACGGGCTTGCGCGGCTTCATCGCCACCCGCGCCGTCACCGGGCAATTCATTACCTGATTTGCCGGCGGCCGCACCCGCGCCGACCGAGACATCGCCGCGGGGGGATACCACGAACACTGTCCCCCGCTCCCCGCTGTTCGACGACGAGGCGCCGTCTGGTACAGCATGCGCTTGACCAGTGGCGATCGCACCGGCGGCTGGGCGGACAGGGGACTGCGCAGCCCCATTGGGCTTGGCGTCCGAGGGAACGGGCAGCAGCAGGTCGAGCAGTCGATCGTCGACGTGCTCGTTGGCGAGATCTTCGACCTCGGCTTCGCGCTCCGTTCGGACCATGTCGATCGCACTCTCGACGAGGTCACGGACCATCCCTTCCACGTCGCGACCGACGTAACCGACTTCGGTGAACTTCGATGCCTCGACTTTGACGAACGGCGCGCCAGCCAGCTTCGCCAGGCGTCGGGCGATCTCGGTCTTCCCTACTCCGGTTGGACCGATCAGGATGATGTTGTTCGGAGAGATCTCTTCGCGGATAGCCTCAGGCGCCCGCTGGCGCCGCCATCGGTTTCGCAGTGCGATGGCGACCGCTTTCTTCGCCTCACTCTGCCCGACGATGTAGCGATCGAGCTCCGCCACGATCTGGCGTGGAGTGAGATCCGCCAGCTTGGCGAGCGCCTGTTGAGTGTGTTTAGAGGACATAGGGGAAAGGTACCGCGTCGGCGCCCCCCACAAGCCTGGAGCTGTGGTCGCGCCCACGGCCACGCTAGAATGTCACGCCGTCGGCTCGAGTACGGTGATGTTGTCGTTCGTGTAAATGCAGATCTCGCCAGCGATCTCGAGCGCCCGACGCACGATTTCGACCGGGGGCATTGTCGTGTTGTTCCTGAGCGCGCGCGCGGCGGCGAGGGCATATGAACCGCCTGAGCCGATCGCCAAAATCCCATCGTCCGGCTCGATAATGTCGCCCGTGCCCGAAATGACGAACCCGTGCTGGCGGTCTGCAACGGCGAGCAGCGCCTCCAAACGACGCAGCACCCGATCGCTCCGCCAGTCCTTGGCGAGCTCGACGGCCGCGCGCGGAAGATTGCCGGGATACCGCTCCAGCTTTTCCTCGAACTTTTCGAAGAGGGTGAAGGCGTCGGCCGCGGCTCCCGCAAAGCCAGCCAGCAGCTTGCCTCCCCGGAGAGCGCGCACCTTCTGCGCGTTCGACTTCATGACCGTTTCCCCGACCGTGACCTGGCCATCGCCGCCTAGCGCGAGTTGCCCGTCGCGGCGCACGGCCAGGATGGTTGTGGCATAGATCGTCGGGAGTCGTGAGTGCGTAGACATTGTCGAAACCTAACGCGGTCAGCGAGAGGGCCGCGTCGCCGCGACGACCGATTTCAACGCCTCCGCGACTGGATCGACTTCCAGAGAATCGAGCGACAGGGCACTCGTCGAGACCACGCGCCCGGCCGTGCCGTAGGGGCCATAGAGGCCCGCTCGGCTGCGCGCAAACATCACGACGGCCGGCTTGCCCAGCGCGGACGCGATGTGTGTGACTGAGGTATCGGCGGTGAGCGCCACGTCGGCCGTCGCGACGAGCGCCATCATCGCACGGTAGTGAGGTGTGTGGGACACCGCCGCATCCGATGCGGCTCCGATCCGCGCCATGCGCTCGTCGTCTTCCGGCGCACCGATCAAGAGGATCGACCACTCCGGGAACTGCGACCGAATGCGCCGGAGCACCGCGATGAACCGCTCATCGGGCCAATATCGCCAGCCGGCACCGGCAGACACGTTCACAACGAGTCGGCCGGCGCCAGCGCTCGTCGCCGGACCACTGACCGAGCGCCAGCGAGCTTCCCCCTCGTCCAACTCTGCTTGCGTCAGGAAGAGCTCGGGTTGCCAGATGCCCCAGCCGCTCAAAGAGACCGACTCGCTCTCCGCAGGCCCGCCATCTCTCCCCGGCGAGGACGCCGGTTGCGCGCGCCGTTGGTGCGCTTCACGCTCCGGATCCACACCGAACGCGGCGAGCACCGCGGCCGAGTGGTCGACGTAGTGCACCGCGCCGCCGACTCGCGTCACCGGCAGTGTGAGAGCAAAGTCATTCCCTCGCTCGGCAACACCGATGCGGTGGCGGGCACCGCTCGCCCACATGAGCAGCATGGTGGTCAGCGAGGGCGCCATCACCATTGCATCGACGACCGCATCATACCGAGCGCGGCGCACGCGGGCCAACGCCGCGAGATAGCTCAGGGGACGCTTGCGGTCGACCGTCAGCACCGTGCCGACATGCGGATTGCCACGGAGCACGGCGGCATTCGCAACCGACGCGAGCACGTCGACCGTGACGGTGGGCTGTGCGGAGACGATGGCCTTGATGATGCCCGTCGCCAGGACCATGTCACCGATGCGGTCGTAGCGAATATAGAGCACGCGGTGCGGGCCTCTGCTCCAATCCGGAGGCGCCGGTAGTGCGCTCGGCCGCACGAGTCGTCCCAGCACCGTGATGATGAACGCCTTCGTACGACGCTCGGCGGCGCGAAGCGATGCGCGCCAATCGCTACCCACGGCTTGCGCTCACATCGCCCGCGGATGCGCCTTGCGATATACCTGCTTGAGCCGCTCGACGCTCGTGTGTGTGTAGATCTGGGTGGTGCTCACCGAGGCGTGACCGAGGAGCTCCTGCACCGCGCGCAGATCGGCCCCCGCGTCGAGGAGGTGGGTCGCAAAGGTATGGCGAAGCGAGTGCACGCTCAAGCCCGCAGCCTCGTCCACTCCCGCGAGGCACTTCGTGATCGCGGCCTGCACGCCTCGCGCGCTCATCCGCTGCCCGCGCTGATTGAGGAACACCGCGACGCGATCGCCTCGCTGGCCCACCGCGCCTACAAGGGCGTCGCGGTGCGCGTCGTAGGCCCGCAGCGCGCGGGTCGCGTGATCGCCGACCGGGACAATGCGCTCCTTACGACCCTTCCCCCGCACCTTGGCTTGCTGCGAAACGAGATCGAGATCCCGTCGGTTGAGCCCACATAGCTCGGATAAACGCATGCCCGTCGAGTAGAACAACTCGAGCATCGCCAGGTTTCGCACCGCGGCGAAGCGCCCGCTGGCCGCGGCGGCCTCGGCGGTCTCGAACAGACGCGTGGCCTGCGCACGATCGAGGTATGTCGGCAAGTAGCGCTCGCGATGTGGTGAGCCCACCGCGCGCGCCGGGTTGACGTCGACCACGTCCGACAGGTGCAGATAGCGGTAGAAGCTGCGCACCGCCGACAACGCCCGGGCCATGGAGCGTTTGCCCAGACCGCGGCGCGTCAGGTGTCCCATATAGCTGCGGATGGCGAGGCGGTCCACGCCCTGCCAGGTCCAGTCCGTGCCACCGTAGTAGCCCCCGAGGAACCGCGCGAATTCCTGGAGATCGCGTCCGTACGCCGCGAGCGTGCGCGGCGACACGTCCCGCTCCTTCTCCAGGTGTGCGAGAAAATCGGCGAGGAAGGCGGCGGCAGGTGGCATTACGGAATCGACGCCGCGGCGGATGCGGTTGTTTCCTCCCGCCACACGGCCAGATCGCGCAGGGCGCGGTCGGCGAACATCTCACGCTTCCGCCGTTTGTCTCGCACCGGCGCGGGCAGCTCGTCGAGGAGGCCGAAGTTCGCGTTCATCGGCTGGAAATGTCGCGGATCGGCCTCACGGAGATACCGATACAAGGCACCCAGCATTGTGGTTGGTGGTGGCAGGCTAGCCTCGTCGCCCGCGAGCACGCGGGCGAGATTGATGCCCGCGAGCAGCCCCGTCGCGGCGCTCTCGGTGTACCCCTCGACCCCGGTCATCTGGCCGGCAAGCAAAGTGCGCGGGTCGTCGCGCAGCGACAGGTACGGGGAGAGGACTGCCGGCGTATTGACGTACGAATTGCGATGGATCGATCCGTAGCGGAGGAACTCGGCGGCCCCAAGGCCTGGGATCAGCCGAAAGACGCGCTGCTGGTCACCAATGCGCAACCGTGTCTGGAACCCAACGAGATTCCACATCCGGCCACCACGGTCCTCGCGCCGCAACTGCGCGACGGCATACGGTCGCCGTCCGGTCCGGGGATCGACCAGTCCCACCGGCTTGAGAGGACCGAACCGCAGCACATCGCGTCCCCGCTGCGCCATGACCTCAACCGGTAAACATCCTTCGAAATACGGCACGGCATCGAATTCGTGCCCGTGGTGCTGATCGGCCGTGCTCAGGGCGTCGATGAATGCGTCGTATTCCTCGTGGGTGAACGGGCAGTTGATGTACGCCCCGTCACCCACTTGCTCCTGGTCGCCCGCCGAGCCATCCGACTCGGGGGTCATGGTCTCCTTGCCATAGCGCGACGCCCTGAACACACGTTCGTGGTCGAGGGACTCGACGTCGACCACCGGTGCGATGGCATCATAGAAGGCGAGCGATTGCGCACCGAGGCGTTGCTGCAGGGCGACGGCCAGTGCGTCGGACGTGAGCGGGCCCGTAGCCACGATGCCGGGACTTGGCAAGCTCGTGACCTCGCTTCGGTCGACATGGATCTGCGGGTGCGTCGTGACGCGCTCGGTCATGAACGCGGCGAAGGCTTCCCGGTCAACGGCCAGCGCGGTGCCGCCAGGGACCCTGACGGCATCCGCGGCGGCGAGCACCAGTGAGCCCAACACGCGCATCTCGGCTTTCAACAAGCCGTGCGCGTTCGTGAGCTCCGTGCTTTTGAACGTGTTGGAGCAAACGAGCTCTGCGAGCCGATCCGTTCGATGGGCCGGTGTTGGCCGAATCGGGCGCATCTCCGAGAGCACCACAGGGATCTGCCGTTGCGCCAGTTGCCAGGCGGCCTCACAGCCGGCCAAGCCGCCCCCAACGATGTGAACCCGGTCCGAGCGCATCCCGAAAGATACGAATATGTTCTGAGCATGGCGTTCCGCCGGAAGAACTCGCATCACCCCGTCGGTGCTCCCGATCCACCCGATCCTCCGGGCATGCCGGCGTCCCCGCTCGCTGGACAGGCGGCCACGGACCTCGGTTTTGGTAACATTGTCGCGACCGAGAGTCGTGTTCGGTTGATGAATCGCGATGGGTCGTTCAACGTCCGGCGCGGGAGCCGCCTCGCGGCTGTGCTCGGGGCGCCATATCACTCCCTGCTTACGATCCGGTGGCTGCCATTCCTGGGTGTTCTCGGCGCAGCCTGGCTCACGATCGCCTTGCTCTTCGCCGTGGCCTACTACATCGCCGGGCCCGCTACCCTGCACGAGAACGACGGCATCTTTCAGAACGGCAGCTTCCCGCAGGCGTTCTTCTTCAGCGTCCAGACCTTCGCGACGATCGGGTTCGGCGTGATTGTCCCGGCCTCGCGAATAGCCAACATACTAGTACTTCTCGAGTCGTTCACCGCACTCGCGAGCATCGGCCTCGCGACGGGCATCATCTTCTCGCGCTTCTCACGACCCGTTCCCCGCATCCGGTTCAGTCGGCAGGCGCTGATCGCCCCTTATCGTGGCGGCGCGGGCTTCATGTTCCGAATCGTGAACGCGGGGCGCAACGAGATCACCAACATCCAAGCCAGCGTCACGCTCGCCCGCTTCGAGATGGTCAACGGCGTACGCACCCGGACCTTCAAGCTGCTCCCGCTCGAGCGGAACAGCGTCGTGTTCTTCTCGCTGTCCTGGACGATCGTACACCCCATCGATGAGGCGAGCCCACTCCGGGGAGTGACGCGCGAGGAGTTGCTCACATCGGAAGCGGAGTTCCTGATACTTCTGTCAGGAACCGACGAGACCTTCTTCCAGACCGTGACGATACGCGGATCCTATACTGCCGCGGAAGTCGCGTGGGGCCGAAAGTTCGCGAACATCTTCCTGGATCCGACGCCGACCGGCGTCGTCCGCATCGATTTGGGACGCTTGGATGACAGCGAGCCGGCTTCCCTTCCGCCAGTGGACCACCAGCTGGATCCCGAAGTGTTTCTCGGGACGGGCAAACAGTGACGAGCTGTTAGGCCGGCACCCGCTCCGCCTCTGCCGTTTCCGGCTTCGTCTCGACGTCCCACTCGTTGGCGCACTTCAGGCACTTCCGATACTCGCCGCGCGACTTCGTGAACTTCGCCTCGGCACCCTCATATCCGCATTCCGGGCAATGTTCGCGCACCGGCTTGTCCCACGCGACGAAATCACAGTTCGGGTAGTTGCCGCATCCGTAGAAGATCTTGCCGCGCTTCTTGGATCGGCGCGCGGCGAGCTCGCCGCCGTCCTTGGGGCACATGACGCCCGTCGGCATCGAGCGGGTCCCCCGGCACTTGGGGAATCGGCTACAGCCGAGGAAGTCGCCGGTGCGACCGCCGCGTTTGAGCATTGGCGCACCGCATTCGTGGCAGACATAATTGGTCGGCTCCGCTGGCTTGCGATCACGGCCAAGCGGACGGGTGTGCTTGCACTTCTTGGGATGGTTCTCACAGGCGAGGAACGGCCCGAAGAAGCCGCCCTTCGCTACGAGCTTGCCGCCACAGTCGGGGCATTTCTCGTTTGCGATCGCTGACAGGTCGTGCGCAGCCGCGATGAGGCGGCCGACGTCGACTTTGTCCAGCGAGACTGCGAAGGGGCCGTAAAAATCCTTGAGCACGCGCTGCCACGTGCGCTGCCCATCCTCGATCTTGTCCAGCTCTCCTTCCATCTCCGACGTGAAGCCGACGTTGAACACGTCGGGGAATTGCTTCACCATGACTTTCTCGACGCTCTCGCCCAACGGCGTGGGGAAGAAGCGCCGCTGCTCGAGCTGAGCGTACCGGCGGTCGACGAGAGTCGAGATGATCGACGCGTAGGTCGACGGACGACCAATGCCGAGGCGCTCGAGCTCCTTGACCAGACTCGCCTCGGAGAAGCGCGGTGGCGGCTCGGTGAAGTGCTGGGCGGGTGTGACCGCGCGCACCGGGATGCGCTCGCCCTGCTCGATCTCGGGCAGCGCCTGCTCGTCCTCGAGCGTCCGGCCTTCGTGTGATTCCCGCCCTTCGCGGTACACCGCAAGGAAGCCGCGGAACTTGATCACGCTCCCGTCGAGCGGAACTGATAGTCGCCGAGATCGTAGTCGACCGTCGTGGTGTCGAAGACCGCGGGCGCCATCTGTGACGCCATGAAGCGCTGCCACACCAGTTGGTAGAGCTTGAGCTGGTCTTCCGACAAATAGGGCTGCACGAGCTCCGGACGGCGAGTCACATCGGTCGGCCGCACCGCTTCGTGTGCGTCCTGCGCGTTCTTTCCAGAGTCGCTGAACAGGCGGGGGCTGTCGGCCAGAAAGCTTGGGCCGAACATCGTCTCGATGTGTTCACGGGCCTGCCCCGCGGCGACCTCGGACACTCGGGTGGAGTCGGTCCGCATGTAGGTGATGAGACCGACCGCGCCATCCGGGCCGAGATCAATGCCTTCGTACAGATCCTGCGCCAGCCGCATGGTCCGCTTGGAGCCGAACCCGAGCTTCTTTGCCGCTTCCTGCTGCAAGGTGCTCGTCGTGAATGGCGCCTGCGGATTCTTCCGACGCGCGCGCCGCTTGACTTCAGTGACCGGAAACACGCCGATGGCGTCGGCCACATCGTCGCTCGCGCCGTTCATCGCGCCACGGAGCTCCGCTGCGACTGCGCGCACCGTATCGACGATGCTGGTCGCTTCCTGCTCATTGTGGATCTCCGGCTTCTTGCCGGCGATCTGATGGAGCCGAGCCGTGAACTTCTGACCCTCTTTCTGGAGCTCTGCGCCCACGGTCCAGTACTCGACCGCCTTGAACGCACGAATCTCCCGCTCGCGCTCCACGAGCAGTCGCAACGCAACCGTCTGCACTCGTCCCGCCGACAGACCTTTCTTCACTGTCTTCCAGAGGACCGGGCTGGCCTTGTATCCGACCAGTCGGTCGAGGACGCGTCGTGCCTGCTGCGCGTTGACTTTGCGTTCGTCGATGCTGCCCGCGTTCGCCAGCGCGCGTTGCACGGCGTCCTTGGTCACCTCGTGGAAGAGCGCGCGGCGAATCGGAACGGATCCCGACTTTCGCGCGATCTGGCCAGCGACGTGCCACGCGATGGCTTCACCTTCGCGATCCGGGTCGGTCGCGAGGTAGATCTCGCGCGAATCCTTCGCCGCGTCGCGCAACTCCGCCAGCGTTTTCTCCTTGCCGGCGATCGTGACGTACTCGGGCTTGAACCCGTGATCGACATCGACGCCAAGCTTCTTCTGCGGCAGGTCGCGAACATGCCCGACGGTCGCCTTCACGCGATAGCCGCGACCGAGGTACTTGCTGATCGTTCTCGCCTTCGCCGGAGATTCGACGATGACGAGTGCCGTCGTTCCGGGTGGCGGTGGTGGGAGGATGGCCTCGCCACTGCGACGTCCGCCGCGACCGCGAACTGGCGCCTTCCGTCCTGTAGATGCACGCGGGCGCGCCGCCGCGGCGCCTTTGGGCGTCGACGACTGCGCGGCTCGACCGCGTTTGATTGATCGCTTCTTCACAGATGCCATAGTCTCTGATACCGCTCGTTCGTTCCCTTCACATTCGAGTGGGGCCGTCAGTCACGCGTCGGCGTCGCCCTCATCGGGCAGACGATAGTCCCGCAGCGTGCGTTAACGGTGTACCCGCCTCAGCCTCCGGCGGACCTGAATGCGGACCGAAATGACTCCCGGCTAATGCACTGTCGGGTGGTCAGGTCCTGGTCCGTCCTCGTAGCCCGCCCCTTCCATTACGGAGCGAAGATCGTCGAGCGCAATGCGTCCGTCGACCTGCGCCATCGCTCGGTCTATCAACTGCTCGAGCTCTGCCGCATTGAGCAATCCCGAACCGCTCAGCGAAAGCAGAATGTCCCCAAGCCTCCGGTGCGAAGCGGCCCCGCTCATGGGGGCCCAACACACGAAACGTCATGGTGCCAACACTCTATCTGGTCCCTCCCTTCTATCCCTTATATCCGACGACTGCAATGATGGTTCGGCACTGCAGAGCTCGGCAGACGACTTGGCCGGTTTTGAGCGACCCGGGCACGAGTAACCCGCGCAGGCCTGCAATCCTCCGGCCGTTCGGTGCCTCTTGATCATCCTCACGGAGACGATTCGTTCGCGATGAGAGCCACGAGCCTGTCTATAACCTGTTGCTTTGAAAGCACTTGCGTGTCGATTACCCAGTCGGACGCTTCGTAGGCGGTGCGCCTGGACTCCAGCAATTGCTCGAGCGCGGTCTCCGGCCCTTGGCGAAGCAACGGCCGCAAATGCGCGGAACGATGGAGTCGGCGCGCCGCCGTGGCAGGATCCACCTTGAGATAGGTCAGGCGGGCCGGCGGTCGCAAGAGCGCGACGGTCTCCGGTACGGTCACCCAGCCACCACCGGGTGCAACGATCGACGGGCGTGCGCGCTGAACTCTGAGCGTGGCTTCCCGCTCCAGCGTTCGGAAGTGCCGCTCGCCGTGTGACTCGAAGATAGCCGCGATCGGCCGCCCGGCGTACCGGACCACATCCTCGTCCAGATCGACGAACGGGCAGTCGAGAACTCTCGCGAGAGCCGCCCCGACGGTGGTCTTGCCCGCCCCCGGCAACCCGACAAGCACGACGTGCGTGCGCAGCGCCAACGGGGCGGTCATCGGGCGCCGACTCTCCGCTTCCCTCGCAGGTCCCGCTGCCTTGTGTGGCTGCTGTATGTCCGCAGACACATTGCCCGACGGCACGGCGGCCGACCTAATCGGACATCCGCCCGGCCACCTGGGCCAGGTACCCCTCGTAGTTCCGTCGTAGCTCACCCAGCGAGTCGCCGCCGAACTTCTCGAGAAATGCCTGCGCCATCACGAACGCCACCATCGCCTCCGCAATCACGCCCATCGCTGGCACCGCCGTGACGTCGCTCCGCTCGGCGACCGCTGTCGCCGAGGCGCGCGTCGTCGTATCGATCGTGCCCAGTGGCCGCATGAGCGTGCTGATCGGCTTCATTGCGACGCGAAGCACGAGCGGCTCGCCAGTGGTCATGCCGCCTTCGAGTCCGCCTGCGCGATTGGTGCGCCGCCGAACGAAGCCGGTGCGTTGCGGCGTCGGGCGCGAGCTCGATCTCATCGTGCACCTCGGCGCCCGTCCGGCGTGCCGCCTCGAAGCCGATCCCCATCTCCACGCCTTTGACGGCAGGTATCGACAGCAGCGCGGCACCGAGCCTGCCGTCCAACTTCCGGTCCCACGCCACGTGGGATCCCAGGCCCGACGGGAAGCCCATCGCAGACCACTTCACAAATGCCGCCGAGCGTGTTGCCCTCGCGCTTCACCGCATTCGATGCGCTCGATCATCCGCCGCTCGGCTTCGCGGATCCAGCGTGCGAAGCGGTGAGGCATCGGCCGCAGCGTTGATGTCCGCTGGCAGGATGTGCGGGCGTGCCGCGTCGATGCCGCCGAGATGCACGAGGTGGCTGCCAACCGTAATACCGAACTCGCGCAGCAGGCGCCGGCAGACCGCGCCGGCCGCGACACGCGCGGTCGTCTCGCGCGCGGACGCGCGCTCGAGAATGTCACGCGCGTCGTCGCGATCGTACTTGAGCACTCCGGCGAGGTCGGCGTGGCCCGGCCGCGGCCGCGTCACCGCGCGGGCGCGCGGCGCCCGCCTGGCACGACCACCGCCCGGCAACGCTTCCGCATCTCCGCCGTCCGCCTGTCCCACGTCTTCTGCTGCGTCTTCCGAGCGCGGCGCCGGGTCCATGATCGTCCTGCCAGTTCGCCCAGTCGCGATTCCGGATGTACATCGCGATCGGGGAGCCGAGCGTTTCGCCGGCGCGCACGCCGCCGAGGAACTCGACGGTGTCGTGCTCGATCTGCATGCGCCGCCCACGGCCGTAGCCCTGCTGCCGCCTCGCCAGTTCGGCGTCGACGTCGGCAGCCAGGAGCGGCACGCCTGCCGGCATCCCCTCGAGGATGCTGATCAGCGCGGGCCGTGTGATTCGCCTGCCGTGGTGAACGGAGATGGAGACAAAGAGCCGGATGACGGGTTACGGGCCGCAGGCGCTAAAAGCGCCCGACAAAGAAGAACGCCAGCAAGAGAGAGTAGACAACTGCGAGGCTTTTCCTGCAGTCGTCTACTTTCTACTTCTGCGTTTCGTCCGTCTCCTCGGGCGCGTAGCGCCCGCGGCCCTACCGTCTATCCGCACCGCGTCGTTGGTACCGATCACGTGCGGCGTGATCAGGATCAGCAGGTCCTGCTTCTCGTCCGTCGTCTGCGTCTGCGAGAACAGCGATCCGACAGTGGCAGCTCACCCAGCAGCGGGATCGCGTTCTTGGACTTCGTGACCGTCGTCTCGGTCAGGCCGCCGATCACCGCGGTCTCGCCGTCGCTGACGAGCAGCTTCGTGTCCGCCGCGCGCTTGAAGAAGTTGTACCCGAGGTCGCCGCCGACCTGCTGGAGCTGCGACTGCTCGGCGTGCAGCTGCATCAGGATCTGGCCGTTGTTCGTGATATGCGGCGTCACCGTCGAGAATGATACCCGTCTCCTTCCACTGCACCGTCGCGACCGGCGGCGCCGCCCGATCCGCTCGCACTGCGGCGTCGATCACGCGGATCGGCGTCTCCTCACCGACCTGGATCTGCGCCAGCCGGTTGTCGAGCGTGACGACGCTCGGCTCGGCCTGCACGTCGGACAGCTGCAGGGACGACGTCGCGTCGAGGAACGACGTCAGCGAGAACTTGCCGACCGCGGCGGTGTAGAGCAGGCTGAGCGCCGCATCCCGACTGCATACGGTCGCGCAGCGTTGGAGACTGCCGGCGAGCGCATCGCCCCCGAGGTTGACTGCCGTGACATTGCTCGGATACGGCTGCCCGGTCGTCGGGTTGATGCGCTGCACGAGCTTGTTGAAGAAGGTGCCGTTGTCGCCGAATGTCGTAGGCCAGGCCCGAGCGAGTTGAGCACCGTCCGGTTGATGAAGATGATCTTGGCCTTGATCGAAACCTGCGGCGTGCGGATGTCGAGGTCGCGAATGTAGTTGACGACGTCCTGCATGTGCGACTGCGCCTCGGTGATCAGCAGCGTGTTGGTCCCGGTGTCGGCGACCACGTTCCCGCGCGGCTGGCAGGCCTGGCTCTGTGCCGGGGCCGCAGCGCCGCCGCCGCCGCCTGGACCGCAGTCGCGGGCGAGCAGCGACTTGCACCGTCTTCACGAGACCGAACGCGTTCGCGTAGTTCATCGTGACGAGCTGCGTGACCAGCGGCTCGCTCGCCTGCTTCGCCTGGATGTTCTTGTAGCTGTCGACGGTGATGATCCCGTACTGGTCCTCCGACGCCGCGAGCTGCTGCGACGCGAGAATCGACTGCAGCGCGACGTCCCAGGGCTGGTCACGGACTTCGGCCGTCACCGTCCCCTGCACGTCTTTGCCGACGACGATCGTGCGACCCGAGAACGCGGCGAACGCGGCGAGCACGTCGCGGATGTCGGAGTCCTGGTACGTCACCGTGATCCGCGGCTGACTCGACTGATTGCCGCGCTGGAGGAACGTATGGCGTCGCTCGCGCGGCGCATCGGAGACGGCAGCCTCCGGCCGTCGCGACCACGTTGGATACCTCGGTCACCGGTACCGTGGTCGTGCTGGGCTGCGTTCTCGCGTCGCTCCGCAACGGCCGTCGCTACGGCGCGCGCTCCGGCCGAGCGAGCTGCGTGGCTCGCATCCCATGCGGCGAAGCTGGCGTTGCCGCCCTCGACCGCGAGACGCATTTCGTGCGCACTCGCGCATGACCTTGTATTCGTGCGGCGCCATCGAGCTCGATGACGACCCGCACGACGCCGGCTCGGTACTGCGCGTAGCGGACGTTGGTGATGCCGCCGCGCGCTACCCGATCGTAGAATCGCGGAGCGAGGTCCAGCCTGGCACCGGTCAGATCGAGGACGACACGATACGGCGCGGATTCCAGTACGAAGTCCTGCGCCTGCACCGAGCTGTCGACGGCGATCACGACCTCGGCGCGTCCGGTGCCCGGAACGACGCTGAGCCCGGTGACGGACGACGACGCGCGCGGCGGAGTCTCGTCGGACGTCGCCGGCCCTCGGTCAGTCGTCGCTGGCGTGCCGCGTAGCACCGCGTCGCTGGGCAAAGCGAACGCAGGTACGGGGTTTCGCCCGACTAGCGCGGCTGCCGTGACCGCGGCGAGCGTCCAAACATGCTTCATGGCGTCCTCGCTTTAGTTGTATCACCGAGCGCCAGCGCTTCCTGGCGACTGAATCCGACTTCCTCGATCGTGAACACCACCTGCTTCGGCTGGATCTGCGCGACGCGCATCCGTCCGAGTGTCATGCCGACGCGTACGCGGTATTGGTCCTTCGTCGGACTGATCCCGCATCACCGCGATCGAGTTCTGCCCAGTCGCGTCGTAGAGCACCGTCGCGAGCCGCAGGTCGGACAGCATGGGCCGGAGGTCGCCCGAGCGCATCAGCGAGATGAAGGGATCGCGCCGCGCCGCCTGCATCGTAGGAGAACACTTCGCGATTGAGCGAGACCTCGCCCTTGACGCCACGCTGCGTCACCGAGATCGAGCCGGCGCTGTCGCCGACTGCGGTCCGCGGCGCCCCGCCGCCTGCAGCGGCAGGTGCCGCCGGCGTCGCCTTCGCGAGCGCGGATACCGCCGCTTTGGCGCCCGGCACGGGAGCCGGCGCCTTGGCACGGTCGCGCAGCCGGCGCTGCGGCCGCTGTCACGACCGCGCTCTCACTGGCGGCGGCAGGCACCGATTCGACGTGACTGGCGGCAGACTTCGCGGCCGTCGCCGGCGCTGGCGTGCTCGCGACGATCGCGTGCCGCCGGACGCCGCGACGGCTGCGGCGCGGATGTCGACGCTTGGCGGACGGCACGGCCGGTGAGACGGCGTCGGTGTTCTGCATCGCCGCTGTCTGCGCGTTCGACGCAGCTGCCGCGCGTGCATTGCAGCCTGCTTCGGCGCCGGTGAGAATTTGCGACTGCGCCGCCGCACCGCGACGGCGTCACCGCGCCACAGGCGCATGCGAGCCCGATGACTGCGACGAGGCCCGCCGTGCGCGAGCAGACGTCCCGATCGGGCGGCTGACGGACTGTCGCCCGATGAACGATGGTTGTCATGTCTTCGCTCCCGGCTTCGTCAGACGCGACCGCGGGACCTCATCGTCCTCGGTGCCTCGGCCTGCTTCGCCACGTACGTCTGGATCTCGAACTTCGAGGTCAGCATCGCCTGGTCCGTGCTTGGCGCGTGCCGGTCGCCAGCTCCTGACCGCTGCGCCGGCTCGAGGCTCGAATTGACGGGCGCCACGATACGGGTCAGCGACCCGACGTTCGTCAGGAACTCCGCCAGCGCGTGATAGCCGCCGATCACCGTCAGCTTGTAGCGATAGGTGTCGAACTGCTCGCCCTGCGATCACTGGCTCCGGGGTCGACCGTATTGATGTCGAGATCGACGCGCCGGGCCGCCGTCGAGACCTGCTCGAGCAGGGCCGGCACTTCGTTGCTCGTCGGCACGAGTTGGCGCATCAGCTGCAGGTTCTGCTGATAGCGCAGCGCCTGGGGGCGCAGGTCGTTGACGCTGCCCTTCGCCAGCTCGGCCTTGGCGCGCTGGTTCGAGCCCTGGAGCGACTCGACGTGCGACTCGCACCTGCGCCAGCTCGGCCGTCTTTGGCGCGTACACGAACTGCCAGTACGCGACGACCATCACGACCGACAGTCAGCATCACGAACGAGCATCAGCTTGTCGCGCTGAGTGTGCGGTGTGAGCGATGCCATGGCTGGCTACCTCACCGACAGCGTGAGCGGAACCGTGCGGATCGCCGTCGAATCCGGCTGCTGGTACTCGGCTTCGAGCGTGAACTCCGTGACTTCCTTGCCGTCGGCCTGGACGAGCGCCGAGTTCACGAGCTGGACGTTCTGAATGAACGGCGACGCCTCGAGCAGCTTCATGAAGCGCGTCAGCGCCTGGATGTCGACGGTGTTGCCGATGATCTGGAACTTCATCGCCTGCGGCACCTCTTCCGAGATCGGCCTTCTTCTTCTTGTCCTTGTCCTTCGCGTCGGCGGTCGGCGCCGGCGCGGTCGGCGCGCTGGTCTGCTTGACCGACACCAGCCAGGTGTACTGCGGCAGCGCCCGGCTGATCTCGTCCATCACGTGCGGCCAGACGAACCGGTTGTTGTCGATGGTCTTGATGATGTTGAGCTGGCGCATGACCGAGTCGCGCTGCGTCTCGGCTTTCTTCTTCTCGCGCAGGACGGCGGCGTAGCGCGTCGAGTCCTGCACCTGCTTCTGCTCGCGGCCGCGAGCGTCCTGCGGCCTGCGCCTGCTGCCGCAGCGTCAGACATCGCGATGGCGCCGCCGGCGCAGCGATGACGCTCGCCGCGGCGAGGATCATGAACGGGTCCTTGACCTTGGTCGCTGCCGTCGCGAACGACGCGCCGACCGTCGGCGCCCGCGCCCGCGCCACGGGATTTCTTCCCGGCGCCGGGCAGCAGGTTGATTTCGATCATGACAGGCGTGCCTCGACGAATGCGTCGGTAGATGCTAGGCGACCTTGCGAAGGGCGAGGCCGATCGGAAGCATGAGCAGCGGAGCGACCTCGTCCGTGACGAGCGACTCGAGCGCGCCGTCACGCACCTTCAAATTCGCCAACGGGTTGGCTTGCTGGACCGTCAAGCGCAGCCGCGTCGACAGCGCTTCGGTGAGCCCCGGGATGCGCGCCCCGCCGCCGCAGGTGTAGACCGCGCGGAGCTGGCGCGGCCGAGCGCGACGACGACGCGAGGAACGCCGCCGCGCGCTCGATGCCCACCGCGATCTCCTCGCCGCGCGTTTCGATCACGGCGTCCAGGTGCGGCGACCGATCGTAGCCCTGCAGCAGCCCGTCGGCCTCCTCGGCGCCGAGCCCGCGATCGCGCTGCAGATCTTCGCGCAGGCGGCGCGTGCCGAGCGTCACGTCGCGCGTGAGAATCGGCACGCCGTCATCGAGGATGTTGATGTTGGTGACTTCGTGGCCGATGTTCACCAGCGCGACGACACCGGACATCGCGTTCGGGTGATTCACCTCGAAGGCGTTGTGCAGCGCGAAGGCGTCGACATCGACCGCCGCGGCGCTGAATGCCGGCATCGGTCAGGAGCCGCAGCTTCGCTTCGACCAGCTCGCGCTTGGCGGCGACCAGCAGCACGCTCATCTCCAGGCCTTCGGCATCGGGATCCAGGATCTGGAAGTCCAGCTCCACCGACTCCATGTCGAACGGCACGTGCTGCTCGGCTTCCCACCGCATCAGCTCGCGCGCCTGCTGCTCCTTGCACGCGCTCGATCTGGATCTTCTTGATGATCACGTCGCGGCCACCGACGGCCGTCACGACGCCCTTGACGCCTTTCATCTTGATCCCCGGCCTGCTCGAGCGCGTTGCGCACGGCGTCGGCGACGATCGCCGGGTCCATGATCTCGCCCTCGACGATCGCGTCCGCGAGCAGCGGCGCGATCGCGACTTTCGTCAGCTCGGGTTCCGACCGGCCGTGATCGATCACGGCTACTTTGACGAGACCCGGAGCCGATGTCGAGTCCGATCGTCGTCTTCTTGCGGCCGAAGAGCGCCATGTGTGGTTGGGCGAATCGCCGGTGAGTCGTGAGCGCAAACGCGGGGTGCATCGAATGCCACCGCGTACCGGTCACTTCTTCCACTCCGACCGGTCATTCACAGCAACACACGACTCGCCAGGCGCCAAGGTAACGGGCCCAACTATATGAAGAGCGGGGTCAAGGGCCGGGAATCAGGGGTCGGCCGCAGACTCCAGGGCCCAGTCGCTTCACACAGGATCTCGCCTGACGGTCGGATCCCTGAGCCCAGATCGCTGCCCCCGATCCCGCCGTTCACGTCGCTAAACACCGAGGGCCAGCCGCGGTCGCTCCGCAGCTGGCCCTCGATACCATCTGCGCGCCTCCGCTGCTGATTACGGGCAGTACGGGGCGCCTTCGTTCTCGCTCGCCGTCGTCGCTGCGGTGCCGATCGCAATGTGACAACCCGGCGGCGTCGCGCCCACGAGGCCGACGTGCGTCGCGGTCGCCGCCCAGCCCGTGCCGCGTCGCGCTCGTCACCGTGTACGTCACGCCCTGCGACGGATCGAACTGCGTCGTCGCCAGCGCAGTCGTATAGGTCGTGTTGTCCGCGAAGTACGCTTCCTCTGCCGTCACCAGGTTGCGCAGGTCCGTCTTCAGAGTGGCCACATAGGCCTTCTGCTTCGTGTTCGCGAACTTCGGAATCGCAATCGCGGCCAAAATGCCGATGATGACGACCACGATCAACAACTCGATCAGCGTAAAGCCCTTCCGATTCTGCGTCATTCAGCTTGCTCCGGGGTGGAGATTAGTCGGCAACCAGGGGTCGCCGGCGGTTGAGTTCGACATGAGCCCGCTAGGGGCAACCAGCGGGCCCGCGGACGCCGGCGAGATCTAAGTCATTATGGCCGTGTTCAGCTTAGCGTCTTCGAACCAGAGCACCCGTCATACCGACGCCGCACGCGCTGCGGCATTATCGACACGGCGGCTTGGCAACCTGCCTGTCAATGTCATAGCCACCGAGGCGGGCAAAGAAGCCGCTTCGGACTGCGGCAGAGCCGACGGAACCACGGACAGGCACCGCGGCCCCGAACAGCCGCCGCGCGTCCATGACGGCAGTCCCGTGCCGCGCGCGGCCTCGCGGCGACTCGCCGCCGTGTCGCCCCTGGCCGCCAGCATCCACGAGTACTGGCGATGCAGCGTCGCTGTCGCGCGGATGGTCCGCCAACCCGCGTCGGAACGCCCACTCCGCACTCGTGAAGTCGCCGATTCGCTGCGCCGCGCCAGTCAGCACGTTCAGCGCGTCGACCGAATCCGGGCGGACAGGTACGCGGTCCGCGCCGACTGAATCGCGCCGGCATAGTCGCCCGCACGGAATCGCAGCGCGCCTGCTTGATGTAGACCACAAAGACGCCCGGGCGGATCAATGCTCGCGCTGTCGTACAGGCGATCCGCGAGCGCGAACTGGTTCTGCATGTCGGCCACCATCGCGGCCGCCTCGTAGACATGCGGTCCTCCGGATACAGCGTGCGCGCAATGGCGAACTCGCGCTCGGCCCCCGCCCAGTCGCGACGTGGTCCAGGATCGATGCGCCGCGCAGCGTGTGTGCGATACGAGTCCGCTTCCAGTTCCAGCGAGGTGAGGAGCAGCCGCTTATCGTCGTGCCAGATCGGCCGTGCGCGTCCACGACCGAACGGCAAAGGCGAGCAACCCCAGCCCCCCCAAGGCACCGACGACCCCCCAGGACCGGGCCTGGCGCCCAGGCCGCTGCGTCCAGATTCGGCGTTGTCGCGGCGGACTCGCGGCGGCCGTCAGACGTGTCGCTAGCGCATCCGCCAACCAGCCGGCCAGGATCGCCGCGCCAACGCTTGGCAGGTACAGCGTGCGCTCCGCGAGCACGACGCCGGACGCGAACAACACGTTCGAAACGGGCGACACCGCGATCGCGAACCACGCGAGCCCAATGCGGACCACCGGCGCGCGGCGCCACGCGTAGACGAGCACGAGCGCGCCGAGCCGCCATCAAGCACAAGCCCAGCGCCACGAGCGGCGCTCAGACCCACGCGCCAGGTCGATGGCGCGCGGCGAATACTCCATCCGCAGCTCGAACGGCGCGACCATCAGCCGCACGTACTCAGGCACGACACGCGCTTCAGTCAGCCAGCGATCGATGAGCGAAGCATGATACCAGATCGGGGCCGTCTCGACGAGCGGCCGGTGGCGAAAGACCGCGGCGAGGGTCGCCGCGTAGGCCAGCCGCGACCGCGAAATACCCTGCGTAGAGCGGCCAGCGCACGCGCCAGAGCGCTGCGCCCTGCAACGGAATCTCCCCGGAGGCTGCATCGCCCGCTGGCGTCGTAACGGCCGACGCGCGGCCGACGCCACCGAGCAGCACGTCGTTCGCCACGACCAGGCCGAGCATGACGATGCCCACTCTCCTTCGACGCAAGCGCGGCGGCGTACAGCGGCACGGCGACCCAGTGTCCTCGCCGATGCGCCAGCACTCCCGCGACGACGAACGCCGCTGCCATGATCGTCGCAGCGGCCGACGGTGTTGGCGATCGCTTCCACGTGGACCGGCTGCACCGCAAAGTACAAAGCACCCGCCAGTGCACCGTCGGCAGAGAGGAAATCCCGCAAGAGCCGCCAGACGAGCACGCAGGCCAGCGACGTGCCATGCCACGTTGACAAGGTGCATCCAGTGCGGCGATCCGCCGGAGACGACCCAGTCGATCGCAAAGCTTGCGATCGCAAGCGGCCGGTACTGCCCGGCGTTGGTCGACTCGGGCCAGTACGGTCGACCGAAGCTTTGCCAGATCGCCGCGAGATGATGCACGAACGCGTTCTTGACGATCACGCCTTCGTCGTCGAGTGTGAAATCGTTGGCGATGGCGTTGATCGAGCACAGCGCCGCGACGAGGCCTACGACGATCCCCGCGCGTGTCTGGCCAAGCGATCTCCATGCGTGCGCCACGATGGCCAGGGACCGACGCAATCGTCTCACCGCCCGCGGACGGTGCACGAGGCTGTGACTCATCGGGCGGGATGCAGGGAGACGGAGGCCGCCGCCGGTGCGGGCGCGGCTCCGCCTGCGGCGGCTCGAGCACCGGCGACGGACCCTCGCAGGCCTTGCGGACCGCCGGTCGCGCTATCGATGGCGATCAGCACCTTGTGGTAGCCGGCCCCGTAGTACACGGATCGCCCCTGGGCCACACCCCGCAGCACCTCGACGCGCGCGGAGGCGGGGTCGTGTTCCGCCAGGAGACACTCCGCCAACAGGAGATGCGCGTCCGTCTCGACGGACGCCGGTTCTTCGATGGATCTCCGGAGCAACGGGATTGCCGGCGTGCACATCCCCGCACGCATGTACTCTTGCGCGAGATCGCGATACAGGACCGGGTCGTGCGGATACAGCGCGAGGGCGATTCGAGCCTCGCGCTCCCCGCCGATCTTGTCTCCCCGATCGAACAGCAAACCGGCGTAGACATTGTGTGCCCGATAGCTGAGCGGGGCATCGAGCGGCGCTCGGGCAAAGACAGTCGCATTGCTTCGCCACACGAGCTGCCGCTGGGCGCTGCGCCAGGCCCACACCACCAGCAACATGCCGATGCCGGCCGCGACTGCGAGATGGCGCCAGCGTGCGTGCATCGCGCTGCTGGAAACCGGAGCTCGTTCCAAAGCGAGCGGTGAGCCGGGTCACGGCGTCGCCTATAAGGAGCGCAGCACCGACGCTCGGCAGGAACAGCGTGCGTTCCGCGAGGAGAATCCCCGTCGGCACTATGAGGTTGCTCACGAGCAGTAGGGTGACGACAATCCACAGCAGCGCGAAACCGGCCAGGGCGCGTCGTCGAACCGCGATCACCACGAGCGTGAGAATCAGCGCAAGCAGCACGGCGTTCGGTATCAGCGACGGCTCGAAGTGCTCGTGGATCGTGATGTCACGCGGGGCGTATTCGACGACGAGCCGCCAGGGCCACATGAGCAACCGCGTCCACTCGCTCACCACGCCGAGCATCGTCCAGCGACGTGCGGCCGCAGACAGGTGTTCGAGCACGACATTCGGTCGGTCGCCCGCCCAGCTCCCGATCACGTGTGCGCGAACGACGACATAGGAGACGACGGCGAGACTGAGCAGGAGCACGAACGGTCGAAGCGCACGCCACCGGTCCCGCCATGGGCGTGGGTCGTCGACCAGGAACACTTCGGCAAGCACCAACAACGCTGGAGTGACAACGGCATGCTCTTTGGCGAGGCAAGCACCAATGACCAGCGCGACGAGCACGAGCTGGTGTCTCAGTCCGCCCAGATTCTCCGCGCCGAGTCCTTTCCCCAGCGGCGTCGCGAGGCGGAGCAGGCGAGGCGCCGTGTCCCCGACACCGTCCAGTGTCGGCCGGGTGCACCATGACGCCCGGGCAACGGCAGACCGCCGCCAGCGGACGAACGCGATGACGGCAGCGAGGATTCCGCACGCTGCCCACAGCTCCGACTGCCCGACCACATTGCCAACGGCCTCCACGTGCACCGGATGCACGGCGAACAGCGCGGCCGCGACCCATGCGCCGGCGGGCGGTAGCTGGAGCTTCGCGAGCCGGTAAACCAGGAGGCACACGACGATATAGAGCGCGACGTTCGTGGCGTGGAACACCCAGGGGGCGCCGTGTCCGATCCACCACTCGGTGACGAATGCCGACATGGTCAGCGGCCGGTAGAGTCCCGCTCCCATCCAGGGCGGCCAATACGTCTGAGTCCACACCCGGCCGATATGCGCGAGCCGGTGGACCCGGGGATTGTTGAGGATGAGCAAGCGATCATTGTACGCGAACCCGTTGACCAGACTGGTCACCGTCGAGATCGCGGCGAGCAGGACGATCGTGGCGCTGCCACGAGCGTCGACGCGTCGCACCAGCGGCCCCGCATTGCCCGTCTCGGTGGACCGGTCCCACGCCCCCTCGATCTCAGAGCTCATCCCAGTACCGGACGACGCAGGAGGGGCGACGCAAATGCGTCGCCCGCCGCTCGCATCGCGGGACAGCCTCGAAACGCCACGGGCGACGCATTGCGTCGCCCGTGCGAAACCTGAACCCCTGGCCGTGCTCCTCAGTCGAACACGTTGAACTTGACGATGTGCCAGATGGCGGCAATCCCATCGCGCCATCCGATCTTCTTGCCTTCGGCGTAGGTGCGGCCCGAATAGCTGATCGGTACTTCGAAGATGCGAGCACCGGATCGAGCCAACCGCGCCGTAATCTCTGGCTCGAAGCCGAACCGATCGGACGTCAGATGCAGTCCGCGGGCAATCTCGCCGCGCACCGCTTTGTAGCACGTCTCCATGTCGGTCAGGTTCAGGTTCGTGAATATGTTGCTGAACATCGTGAGTACTCCGTTCCCGATCGAGTGCCAGAAATAGAGCACGCGATGCGGGCCGCCCAGGAACCGGGAGCCAAACACGGCATCGGCCTGCCCCTCGACGATGGGCTCCAACAAGGCGGGCCAGTCCGCCGGGTCGTATTCGAGATCCGCGTCCTGCACGATGACGACGTTTCCGGTACTTGCGGCGAGCGCGGTCCGGATCGCCGCGCCCTTTCCCTGATTTGACGGATGATGGATGAGCCGGTCGATCTTACCGGCTGCGGCAAGACGGTCCAGGATCTCGGCGGTGCCGTCAGTCGAGTGATCGTTGACGCAAATCACTTCCTTGGCTACCGGCACCGAATGTACCTGGTCGAGGATCAACCCGATGGTCTGGCGCTCGTTGTACACGGGTATGAGGACGGACAATCGCAGCTCTTCCCGAGGCAGTGGCGTACGCCCGCGGAGCCGGGGCGTGCGTGCATCGGAGTCACGGTAAGCGAGCGGCGCGCGTCCGTCTGTCGCGGGTGCGCCGGCGGTCGGGGTCGAGGGCTGATGAATATCGGTCATTGAGATGTGCGAACGAAGACGGCCAGGCCGGCCGTGGCTGTATCGACCGCCACGAGGAGCGGCGCCGGCTCGGCGGCCAAGCGCGATGCGGCGAGCGCACAAACAGGATCGGTCGCGATGATAGAGCCGACGCGATGTCGGCGCAACGCGGCGGCCAGGCTCGCCCGGTCTTGCGCCGTATCGCGAGGGTACACGTAGTCCTCAGCCGTGAACGGACTGCACGGCAAGCCAGACCGATGAGCGTAGAGGTAGAGCGATGGCTCGACCGAGCTCATCGTGGGGCCCGGTAGGGTCGGATGTACCGCCAGCCAATCGAGCGGTCGTGCCACGCGTGTCGTCAAACTTTCGCGCATCAATCTCCACCAGCCGTGTTGGTATCCAATGATGTTGTATCTCAGAGTCCCTGCGCCGAGCAAGACCACGACCGCCAGTGCGACGTTGCGCAGCGCATGGCCGATCGCGGGCCGCGGGCGCCACTCCACGAGCGCCACGGCACCCGCCACCAGGGCCATCGTCATGAGCAGCCAGATCGCCGAGATGAACCGGTGCGGGGGAAACGGCCACAGCAGCACCGCCCCAAGGTACAGCACACAAAAGACCACCGTTACCGTCGTGCGGCTGGCCAGGCGCACCATTCCGATAACAAGTACTCCCATCCATGCTGCAGCGGCCGCCCACCTGATCGGGGCGGGCAGCCGCGTCGCCAGTATCGCACCGAGTGTCTGCACGGCGTCGAGCGAGTTCCCAGTCATCGTCCGTATTGCAAAGCCGAGGCCGCGCCGGTGCAGGGCTGTCACGACCCACGCCGCGTACGGCCCATATTCCCCTTGCAGAATTGGCGCGAGCTCGCGCGTATGCGCCAACACCCAGATCTGCCATGGCACGAGGACAACCGCCGCCCCGATCGCGAGCGCCAGTGCGCTCCTGCGTCCGCCGCGCCAGACGCAGACTGCAATGGCGGCCGGCACGATCATGATGCCGATGCTTCGTACGAGCGCGACGGATCCACAGAGGGCGCCGACGGCCGCTGCGCGGCCGTAGACAGGCGAGAGGAGAAAGGAAGGAGAGAATGACCGGCCGTCCGGACCACCAGTGGACCGAGCAGCGCCCCCATCTCGCACCGCCCGCACCATATCGTCATGCGCCGGGTAGGGGCGACGCATGCGCCGCCCACCCATATCGCCGCCACGCGCTGGAGGAACCGACGCAATCCATTCGGCAGCCAGGAGGGCGGCGAGCAGTACGACGAGAAACAGCGATTCGGACAGCACCATCGATGCGAATGCGAGCGGCAGGATGGTGATCGTTCCGCCGAGCGCGACGACGGCACTCCAGGCGGTCGAAAGGCCCGCCCGTCGTCGCGCCAACTCGAAGCCCAAGACCGCGGCGATTGCGAGCAAAACCGCATCGGCGCGCTCGAATATCACGACGTTCTCGGGGAAGCTCGGCGCAACTCGCCAGAGTAGAGAGAAAGGCAGGATAGCCTGGCGGGTAGTGAACTGCGGCCGGGGCCCCCGGGAGATGTACATAGCGATACCCTGCACCCGTCGCCAAGGCGTGCCCCAGAATCACGTAGATCGCATCATCCTGAAATGCGCCGACGAGATAGGGGCTGACGGTCGACAGGGCGACGGCCAGCGTCACAGCGCCGACCAGTGCAGCAGGCGCCCATGACCGCGGCATGTCGAGCCGCGGTCGTGGCGCGGCAAATGTCACGCTTCGACCCCGAACCGCGACAGCTTTCGATAGAGCGTCGATGGATCGATACCCAGCACGTCGGCCGCGCGAGTCTTGTTCCCCCCCTCACTCTGGAGAACCCAAAGAATGTACGCGCGTTCGATCGCTTCGAGCGTCGGGTTCGTGCGCATGCGCTCAGAGACGAGTGGCTCGGCGCGTCGCTGGGTGATCCGCTCGGGCAGCACATTGACGTCGATGATCGGACCGGCCGTCAGGATCACCGCGCGCTCGAGCGCATTTTCCAGCTCTCGCACGTTGCCCGGCCAGTTGAACCCCTGCAGCACCTCGAGCGCGGCCGCACTGACCTGCTTCGGCGGCTCAGCGCGAGTCTCGGACGCCCGGTGCAGGAACCAATCGATGAGCAACGGAATGTCCTCGCGCCGTTCGCGCAACGGCGGGAGGTGGAGCGCGATGACGTTGAGCCGATAGAACAAGTCGCTGCGAAACGCGCCCCGTTTGATCTCTTCCTCGAGATCGCGGTTCGTCGCGGCGACGAGGCGTGTGTCGATCGGGATCGCTTCCGTCGCGCCGACCGGAATGACTTCACGGTGTTGCAGCACGCGCAGCAGCTTCACCTGCGTCGCTGGAGTGGTCTCGCCGATCTCGTCGAGGAAGAACGTGCCCCCCGCAGCCGCCGTGAATAGCCCGCTCTTGTCCCTGACCGCGCCCGTAAACGAGCCCTTGACGTGACCGAAGAGCTCGGACTCCAGGAGGCTCTCCGGCAGCGCACCGCAGTTGATCGAGAGAAATGGACCGTCCGTTCGCAGCGACAGTTGGTGGATATAGCGAGTGATGACCTCTTTCCCGGTCCCGGACTCGCCCTGGATCAGGATCGTCGACTCGGTCGGTGCCACCGTTTCGGCGAGTTGGACAATGTCGAGCCAGGATTTGCTGGTCCCGACGGGCCGATTGGCGGTTGTGCGTTCGCGCCGAGTGATCTCCTGCCGTAGGGAGCGGTTCTCGACCCGGAGCTTGCGGTGCTCGGCCGCGCGCCGCAGGATGGCGAGCATCTCGTCGTTCCCGAAGGGCTTCTGGATGTAATAGAATGCGCCTTCGTTGACCGCTTGCATCGCGGACTGCAAGGTGGCCTGAGCGGTCATGAGAATGACCGGCACGTCGGGATCCTGCGCGCGCGCCGCACTCAGGACCTGCACCCCGCCGATTGCCGGCATGCGGACATCGCTCAAGATGATGTCCGGCCGCAATTCCTCGATCTGCTCGAGGCCCTGCTTCCCCCCGTTGGCGATCACGGGGTTGAAGCCTTCGTTTTTGAGGAGGATCCGGAGCGACTCGAGAATGCCCATCTCATCATCGATCACGAGCACCGTTGGTTGGCCGTTCGCACTCATGCGGCGGCCTCGGCGTCGGTTCCCGCCGTCGCGCTCGCGTCTTCCGATCGGCGCAGCGGGATCAGCACAGTGATGCGTGTCCCGGCGAAGTCACCACCGGAATCAACGAGGACCAACCCCCGGTGTGCCTCGATCGCGCGATAGACCACGGACAACCCGAGGCCGCTCCCGCCAGGCTTCGTGGTGGCGAAAGGCTCGAACAGCCGATCGCGAATCTCTACGGGGATGCCCGGCCCATCGTCGGATACGCGCACGGCGATCGCACCGGCCTCGAACACAAGGTCGTTGACGCCCGTGGGGATCTGATCCACCGTCAGGGTTTGCACTTCGATGCACACTTCCCCGCCCTGCGGCGCGGCCTGCACCGCATTGAGCGCGAGGTTGAAGACTGCTCGATGAAGAAGATCCTCATCGCCGTCGATGACGACTGGGATCTCCGGTGTGACACAGTTCACCCGGAGGCCCTGCTTCACATCCGGATGCGCGGCGACCAGACTGGCTGCTCCACGCGCCAGTGCCGACACGTTGACCGGCGACGTACGCGTCACGCGTACACGGGCGAAGTCGAGGAATTCGCTGAGGAGCCGCGACAGCCGGTCCGTCTCGCGCACGATCAGCCTGCCGAGCGTCCGCGTGTCGTCCTCGGCAACCGCCGCCGTGACCGCCGCCTCCGTTAGGTCGCGCGACCCGACCAATGCACTCACTCGTCGCCCACGGGAGAGTGACGAGTGCGATCTCCCGGCACCGACCCCGCGGCCGCGGTGCAGGTTCCCTGACCGGCTGCGGCCTGGAGTTTCGCTCGCCTGGCGCCCACGCTCCCCGATGGGGCTAGCCGACGGTTCGATCATGCTCGTCAGCTGCTCGACGGCACTACGAATCGATGCGAGTGGATTCTTGATCTCGTGCGCGAGCGACGCGCTGAGCTCCGCGATCGCCTCCAGACGACCTGCTCGGAGATGAAGACTTTCCAAGCGTTTCTGGCCCGCAATGTCCTGGAAGATGGCAGTCGCCGTGCGGCCGTGACCACCGGCGTCGCTGTCAGCGAACGTCGTCGTCACGCCGATGGGGAACGCATGATGGCCGAGCTGCACGAGTTCCTCGGCCCGAGTCGTCCGCAGACGGTCCATCACCGCCCGTTGGAGTGCTCGGGCCACGACAGGCGCGACGTCGAACACACGATTCAGGATCAGCGTCCCGATGAGATCCGAGAACGGGATTCCGAGCAAGGCGCTGGCGGCCGGATTGGCATACAGGAGCACGCCGTTTTCGTCGATCGTGATGATGCCGCTGCGAATGTTCCGGAGAATGTCTTCCGCCTGGAGCCGGACGAACACGAGCTCGGCCGCGGTCCCTTCTTCCGCTTCCTGCAAGCGTCCGCTGATGTACCCGCAGGCGAGCGCAACCATCGCAAACACCAGCAGTTGCAGCCAGACACCCAGGCCGGGTGCCGTATCGCTCAACCACAGCACTTCGGCGAAGTAGCAGACGATACCGAGCAGCGCGATGAGCAGTCCTCCCCCCATCGGCAGCAGAAGCGCGGCGGTGGCGATGACGAGGATGTAGAACAGAGTGAACTGCGACGCGCCGCCGCCCGTGACGTGCACGACAGCCGTCACCAGCAACAAGTCGTACAGGATCTGGCCGGAGAGAAAGGTCCGACGAGGCGGCGCGCCGTAGACCTCGGTGTATGCGGCCGAGACAACGGTCACGACCATGGTCACCGCAAAGATCAACGACGCGATGCGGGTATCGGCGGACGGCGCGCTGGCCCACACCAGTTGCGCGGCGAGGAAGATGGCCGTCGCTACAGAGAAACGTCCAATGTAGACCCAGCGAATGATCCGGCGCGGATCCAGCATCGCCTGCTGCAATCGGCGCCGCGGTGGCAGCACAGCTGCCCCCGCTAGCGGACGGGGCGATACGGAGTCGAGCCGGTCAGGGGGCGGGAGGGGCGCGCCGTCAGCCATTATGATGTATCTTCTAGACGAGTTGCGCGCGAAACGGTTTCCGCGCGCCGCCACTATGCGCAAGTCCCAACTGCTGTCGTTTCAGTCAATTGCGCGCCGGAGCACGACCCGGCTCATCGCTTTGATCGTCGTCGCCTTCACCACTGTGCGCCGCGCTGTCGGTCGCGTGGTCAGTCGACTGTTGCACCCAGTCGCCACGGTCCTCGCGGCCCGATGGGTCCGGTCGCTCAGCCTCGTTGAGTTACAGGCTCTCGTACTCCAGGCGCGCGCCGGGGGCTCGCTCGATGCCCGCGAGGCGTCCATGCTGAGCGGTGTGTTCGAGTTCCACGACAAGCGCGCGCACGATGTCATGCGCCCGCGAACCGAAATTGTCGCCCTCCCGATCGATGCGACTGAGGCCGAGGTGCGCGCAACGCTCTGCAGCGAGCGGTATTCGCGATACCCGGTCTACCGCGAGGGGCTGGATGACGTCGTGGGGATCTTCCTCGCCAAGGACCTGCTGCTCCATCAGAGCGGCACCCCCTTCTCGATTCACCGCTACACTCGTGAGCCGCTCTATGTACCCGCGACTCGTCGCGCCGAGCTCGTGCTCGACGATCTCCGGCGCACGCGGGCGCATATGGCGATCGTGCTCGATGAGTACGGCGGAACGGCTGGCGTTGTGACGATGGAGGACCTGGTCGAGCAAGTGATTGGGGACATCGCGGATGAGTACGACCCCGCAACCCGCACATCTCTCGAGTCCGATGGCGTGCTCGAGCTGGCGGGCACCTTGTCGGTCATCGACGTGCGATCCGACCATGAACTCTCCATCCCCGAAGGGGATTGGACGACGATCGGCGGATATGCCTTCGCGAAACTCGGCCGCGCGCCTCGCGTGGGTGATCGCGTGGTGTTCCCCTCGGGTGAGCTCGAGGTGATCGCCGTCGACGGTCGGCGAGTGGCTGCCCTTCGCGTGCACCGCGCGCGGTCGCGGTCCGGGCTCACCCCGCATCAGTCTCCTGCGATCGTATCCGCCTAGAATGCACGACGTGCCCGTCAATGCGTCGCTGACGATTCCCGGGCGCGAGCTGATCGTGCGCGCGACACGCTCGGGCGGCCCGGGTGGTCAACACGTCAACACCTCATCGACGCGCGTCGAAATTGTCTGGAACGTCGCGCGTACCACCGCCCTGGATCCCGAACGGCGTGACCGCGTGATGGCGCGCTTGAGTAACCGCGTCGATGGCGACGGGAACTTACGAGTCGTCGCCGCCGACTCGCGCAGTCAGCGTCACAACCGCGAGGCCGCAGCCGCCCGCCTCGCGGGGGTCGTGGCGCGCGCACTCATCGTGCGCACCCGCCGCAAACCCACGCGGCCCACCGCAGCATCGAAGCGGCAACGTATCGAGGCGAAGCGGAAGTTGTCCGAGAAGAAGCGGATGCGCCGCGCCGAGGTCGAGGAGTAAATCCCGCCGTTCAGCGGCTGACGCGGGCTCCGATCACAGACCGATAGTCGGCCACCAGATCATCAAATATGCGGTCCCATGATCGCGAAGCCGCATACGCGACGCCTGCCGCGCCGATCTCCGCGCGCCGTCCTGGGTCGGCGGCGAGCATCTCGATGGCGGCGGCGAGGGCCTGCGCGTCTGCACGCGGAAACGTGATGCCACCGCCCTGCGCGAGAATCTCGCGCGTGGGGCCGACGTCGGCCGCGATGACGGGCACGGCCGAAGCCATCGCTTCGAGGAGCACATTGCCGAACGTATCCGTGGCGGAGGGGAACATGAACAGATCGGCCGACGCGTAGAATTCGCTGAGTGTGCGCCCTTCGAGACGCCCCACGAAATGCGTCGTGGGCGGCGGTGGTGCCACACGTCGGCAGTGCGCGGCGTAGGGGCCATCACCCGCCAGTGCGAACACGACGCGCCGGCCGCCTCGCGCCGCGGAGCCAAACGGCCCGGCGGACACGCGATGCATGGCCGCGACCGCAGTATCCAGACCCTTCTCGGCCGCAAGACGTCCGACGTAGGCGACGACAATGGTATCGTCGTCCGCACCGAGGCGAGTCCGCCACGCCGGCGTCCGAAACCCAGGGTTGAATCGGCGCGACTCCACTCCTCTCCCCCAGAGGGCCAAGCGCTCGAACCTGAGCGCGCGCAGCTCGTCGAGCACGGCTCGAGTCGGCACGTAGGTTCGTTCACCACTGTTGTGGAACCATCGAATGAAGGCCCACCCGGGTTTGCTCAGCGCGCCGAGGTGGTAGAACCTGGCGTATTCGTTGAAGCTCGTGTGGTACGAAGTCACGAGCGGAACGCCAAGCGCGCGCGCGCAACTCCGGCCGGCCAGGCCCATACCAAACGGGGTCGCGGCGTGGATGAGCGTCGGCTGCCAGCGACTCAGATCCCGGTAGACTCTGCCGAGGATTGGCGCGGCGATTCTGAGTTGCGGGTACGCCCAGAAGGGGATGCTTGGTCGACGCCAGAGCGCTTCGTCGTCCTCGCCCGGCCGCACGCCGGGATCGGTCGTGGTGTACACCCGAGTCGTACCACCGCGGGCACTGACCGCATGCACCAGACGCTCGAGCGTGCGAGAGACTCCGTTCAGTTGGGGCGGATAGGTATCTGTGAAGAGCGCGAGGCGGAGCGGCACAGCGTGAGCTGCCCCGATCGTGTCGACCTCGCCGGTGCCTTCAGCGATGACGTCGCGGGCGATCACCGATGCGCCGCCTCTGGCAGTCACGATCTGTGCGCTCCAATGCGGCCAACCGGGCGGGGCTCTACCGTCCTCCGTGACCCGCTCGCCAAGGGCGCCTCAGCGTCGTCGGTCATGCTGCAATGTGTCCCGCTCCGTTCGGCGTCGTAAGAGCCAGCGGCGCACCGCATCGCCATAGTAGGGCACACCGAAGACCAGTCCAAGGATGATGCCGGTCACTGTCGTGTAAAACCGCCACACGATGAGAAGTTCCGTGGTGTCGGGACCGACATAGCCGGATGCGCCGTTCAGGAAGCCGACATCTACGGCACCAGCGCCAGCCGGTGTAGGTACGAACATTTGGCCATACAGCAGAGCAAAGGACCCGAACCATACCGCACCCAAATGGGGTGCTCCCGGTAGTGCAAGCACGAGAACGGGCAGCACTGCCAGGCGGGCGACAACGTGAAGCACGGTGAGTGGAATGGACGCGGCAACGGTCCATGGCTTGATCCGGCGTGCGTTGTGGAGCGTCGTTCGGAATGTCCCACCGACGTTTCGGAAGAGCTCCGGCGCCATCCGATGCATCAACACCCAAAGTGCGAGGCCGCCGACGATCGTGGCCGCGATCCACGGCAGCGCTCGATGCATTGCTGGTACGAGACGCGCCCGGGTGACAGCCCACCATACCGCCAGATACGCCGAACTGATGTAGCCAGCAATCGCGAGTACCGTGGCGTACTCGATGACCCCTTCGACACCCATTAAGGCCAGCGTATCGGGGACCGAGAGCCCACAATACAGGATCCCGGCAAACCGGACGGGTTCGCCTCCGGCGCGCAGCGGTGTCAGCGACGCTGAGGCGTCACTCGTCACGTTGAACGCGAACACGCGAGCAAACGCCGTTCGATAGCCAAGGCCGCGCGCGAGCAGCTGCACCCGCCAGGTCTTCGACACCTGGTCGATCGCAACCAATGCAACGCAGAATGGCCTGCGCCGCGACCATGCTCAGGTGGATGTCACGCACGCTTGGGGGCGCACAGCGCCGCGTAGGGTGCCGCGGGCCGATCACGGAGCCACTGGTCCAGGGCGGCCGCCACTGATCGCGCGGTTCTCGGGTGCGCGAGATCGCCAGGATGAAGCGCGATGCGCACATGGGTAGCTCCGCGCTGCGTTCGCCATCGCGTCTCGGCCACGGCGGCCGACCCATACGCGCGGAGCGCGCTCCGGCAGCTCCACCGGACAACCGGGGATGGGATCCGCGTCACGTCGTCACGCCCGTGAATCCTGACCGCCTGCGCGTCTTCGCTGAATCGAAGGCCGACGCGTCCGACCACGCGCCAGCATGCTGGGCGGGCGAGCCAGGCCGGCGGTACGAACCCGATTGGGTCGAAGCCGAGCTTGCGCAGATGCCCCAGCCCGCGCTCGATGCGCTCAGCCGCATGGGCTTCATCGAGCGTGACGAACTCGCCTTCCCGCGCCGTGCGACCCCAGGCGCGCAAGGCATCTGGCCACCGGCGCGGGAGGCCGACCTCGTCGTGACGCTCGCCGTGCAGAAACACCTCGGCTCCCTGGTCCGCGCAGGCACGCACCCAGCGGGTAAACGCCGGCGCGCCCTCCAGCGGCGCGTCACCGTGCCAGTTGGGTACGACGAGGAGCGCAGGGGTGACTCCACGGGCTCGGCATAGGTCCCAGAGGTCGCGCACTCGACGTTCCAGTGGCGGCGCGACGTCGTGAATGGAAACAAGCAAAGCGCGTGTTCGCACTTCGCTCGCTGCAAGCGGTCGAGTGCTAGGCGACGACGCGGCGGTAGACGTCAAAGATCCGATCGAAGACGCGGCTCCATGAGTGCTCACGTTCCGCATAAGCCCGACCCAGCGCGCCCAGACGCGACAATTCGCTGGGCGTCTGCAGCATGCGCACCGCCACTTCAGCTAGCGCGCCAGGGTCACCCGACTCAAAAAGGGCACCCCCGCCAGACTGCAGGATCTGCTCCGACACACCACCGCGATCGGCCGAGATCACCGGCGTCCCCGATGCGGCTGCCTCGAGCGCCGAAAGTCCGAACGTCTCGATCGATCCCGGCGAAACGAAGATGTCGAGCGCCGCGAGCACATTCGCGAGCTGGTTGCGATCGTGTTGATACGGGATCCAGATCACACGCGAGCCTCGGCTGTGCGCACGCAACCGACGCCGGGCCGGACCGTCTCCGACCAACGCCAGGTACGCGTCCGTGCGCTGCTCGATCGTTTCCCAGGCCTCGACGAGGACGTCGACTTCTTTCTCTCGCGCGAAGCGCCCGACGAACCCGATGACGGGCGCATCCACTGGAAGTCCTACGAGCGCGCGGGTTTGTGCAGCGTCGGCGCGGCGACTCGGGTGGAAATGCGCGAGATCCACGCCCAACGGGATCTGGACGACGCGAAGGGCGCCATGTGCTTTGAGGTCATTCGCCATGAATTCCGACGCGACGATGGTCGCCTCGAACTCCTGGTTGAGCCGGCGCACGTACCGCCAGACGGCGTTGTGTGCCTGCTGGCGAATCCGCGACGCGCGCTCCGGGAACGCGCAGATCGTCCGCGGGAAGTTGCTGTGGAAGAACATCACGAGCGGCACGTCGAATCGGCGAGCCGCGCGACGGGTGATCCACGGAACGAGAAAGGGGCTTCCCACCTCGATGATGTCCGGGCGTTCGTGCTCGACGATGCGCTGGATCGATCGCGTCGCGAGCATGAAGCGATACGGGCGCTGCGTCGGGATCCGTGGGCCGCGCAGCCGGTAGCACCGGACGCCATCGCCAGTCGTGATCGAGTCGCGGGCGCCCGGGATCACGAGCACCTGTCGCAGTGCCGACCGGTCCTCTACGTATCGAGCCTTCTGCAGCAGGTAGGTCTTGACCCCGCCACTTGTCTCGCCAAACCACTTCGTGATGTCGAGGACGCCGAGCTCAGCGAAGGGCCGAACGTGGGGCGGCAGCTCGACGTCAGCGAGATCGAACAGAGCCGACGGGCTCGTCGCCGGAAAGAGTCGTTGTTCAATAGGGGCCGTAGCAATCATGACATCAAAAAATCGATAGACTCAATCCAGCCCGGGTTGCGCGAGCAGCAGACCTCGCCGCGGGCGCTGGTGAGTAGTTTATTCGGTTCGGAGCGGACAACGTGCTCAAGGGTCGACGGGGACTGGGGTCCACTGCAACGTGACGGACTTGTGCCCATTTTGGTACCTCATTCGCCAACTTTTAGTGATCGAGTCATGCTGGTGCATGACGCAAGTTCATGAAGGACAAACAGATAGTCGATAGCAACGACCTCGACAGGGTCAGGCTGGACAAATGGCTCTGGGCCGCGCGCTTCTTCAAGACGCGCTCGATCGCGGCTGAGGCAGTCGGTGGGGGCAAGGTCGACGTCAACGGCGAGCGCGCCAAGCCTGCAAGGCCGCTGCAGGTCGGCGATCGCGTGACCGTGCGGCAACCGCCGTTCGAGACGGATGTGCAGGTCAAGGTGGTCAGCGAGCACCGCGGCCGCGCCGCCGACGCCGCGCGCCTGTACGAGGAGACCCCAGCGAGCCGTACGGCGCGGGAGAAGCTGGTCCTGCAGCTTCGATCGTTCCCTTCGACTGGCGACCAGGGGCGTCCCACGAAGAAGGATCGTCGTATGCTCGAGCGGTGGCGTCGGCGTTGACCGGCCAGTTCGACGTTCGACGTGAGACGTTCGACGTGAGACGTTCGAAAACAAATCTGAGGGCCAGCCCGCAAGTCGCGTAGCTGGCCCTCAGGTTTGTTTTCGAACGTCCAACGTCGAACGTCGAACGTCTTACTTCACTGCATTGATCATGTCGAAGATCGGCAGGTACATGGCGACGACCATGCCGCCGACGACCACGCCGAGGAACACGATCATGACCGGCTCGAGCAGCGAGAGGAGCGCGGACACGGCGGCGTCGACTTCTTCGTCGTAGAAGTCGGCGATCTTCGCGAGCATTTCGTCGAGACCACCGGTCGACTCACCGACGGCGATCATCGAGATCACCATGGGAGGAAACACGGCGGACTTGGCCAGCGGGGCGGCGATCGTGTCACCGCCGGCGATGCTGGCGCGCGACGCCATGATCGCGTCCTGAATGACGCGGTTGCCGGCGGTCTTGGCCGTGATCTCGAGCCCATCGAGAATGCTGACGCCGGAGCTGATCAGCGTGCCCAGCGTGCGGGTGAAGCGCGAGACCGCCGACTTGCGGAGCACGTCACCCAGCACCGGGAGACTCAGCAGCAGCGCGTCGATCTGCAGCTTGCCGACCGGCGTCGCGTAGTACTTCTTGACGGCGAATCCGCCACCAATCGCACCGCCGACGGCCGCGAGCCCGCCGCATCCGCGGAGGAACTTCGAGACGCCGATCACGATACGGGTTGGCAGCGGCAGTGCGAGGCCGACCGACCCGAACATGTTCTCGAACACCGGAATGACGAAGATCAGCAGCACGCGTGATGGCGATGGCGGCGACCGCCATGATGACGCCGGGGTAGATCATGGCGCCCTTCACCTTGCGGACGAGGGCGTCGTTCTTCTCCATGAACACCGCGAGACGCATCAGGATGGTGTCGAGAATACCACCCGCCTCACCCGCCGCGACCATGTTGACGTAGAGCTCATTGAACGCCCGCGGATGCTTCCGCAGGGCGTCGGCCACGGTGTGGCCGGACTCGACGTCGAACACCACGGCGCGGGTCACGTCCTGCAGCGCCTTGTTCTGGCTCTGCTTGGCGAGAATGTCGAGGGCCTGCACCAGCGGCAGACCCGAGTTGATCATCGTCGAGAACTGCCGGGTGAAGATGACGATGTCCCGCATCTTGATGCCGCCGCCGCTCGGCTTTCTACGCTTCGCCTCCTCGTCGACCTTGACGACGGTCAACCGCTGGCGCCGCAGCTGGGCGACGACGTCCTCGCGGCTGGCGGCGTCGATCGTCGACGTCTTGAGCTCGCCGTTCAGGGCTCGTGCAGTGTACGTGAAGCTAGGCATAGTTTGGTTTTCCGAGTGGTGTAGCTCGGGGATATTGCATGCCGGCCCAACTCGAGAGCGGGCCCGCAGCAAACCCCTGATCCCTAACCCCTAACCCCTGGCTCTTTGACGACCGTCCCCGCCCGCCGGTCTCACCGCCGGCCACTGGCGGGTGCCCGTTGCGGTGGAGGCCCCGTCGGTTTGCCATCCCCGTCCTCCGGCGCCGATGCCCCACCATGCGCAGCAACTCGTTGGGGTCACTGGAGACGCGGAGGCATTCGTCGAGCTCCACTTCGCGCCCCATGTAAAGGTTGTACAGCGCGTCGTTGAGCGTCTGCATCCCGTATTTCTTTCCGGACTGCATCAGGGAATAGATCTGGTGGACCTTGTCGTCCCGGATCAGCGCGCGGATGGCGGGCGTGACAACCAGGATCTCCGCGGCCAACGAGCGCCCGCGCCCCTTGGCCTTCGCCAGCAGCGTCTGGGTGATGATCCCTTCGAGCACGAACGCCAGCTGGGCCCGGACCTGCGACTGCTGGTGCGAGGGAAAAACGTCGATCATACGGTTGACTGCCTCGGCCGCCGAGTTGGTGTGCAGCGTCGCAAAGGCCAGGTGGCCGGTTTCGGCGATCGTGAGCGCAGCCTGGATGGTCTCCAGGTCGCGCATTTCGCCGATCAGAATGACGTCGGGGTCCTCGCGGAGCGCGTACTTCAGCGGCATTGCTGAAGGACTTGGTGTCGGTGCCGACTTCGCGCTGATTGACGATGCAGTCCTGGTGGCGGTGGATGAACTCGATCGGATCTTCCACCGTGATGATGTGGCCTTTCCGCTCCCGGTTGATCTTGTCGATCATGGCGGCGAGCGTCGTCGACTTGCCCGAGCCGGTCGGCCCGGTCACCAGCACCAGTCCACGCGGCTTCTCGGCGAGCTTGGCGATCACTCCGGGCAGGCCCAGGTCCTGGAACGTCTTGACCGAGAACGGGATCTGTCGGATCACCATCGAGACGCAGCCGCGCTGCTTGAAGCAGTTGCCACGGAATCGGGCGAGGTTCTGAATACCGAACGAGAAGTCCAGCTCGTCGTCGAGCTCGAAGCGCTTCTTTTGATTTTCGGTGAGGACCGAATACGCCAGCATGAGCGTATCCTTGGGGGTCATCACGTACTCGATCTGCGAGTTCGTGATCTCGCCATCGATCCGCAGCTTCGGCCGCTCGCCGGCGGTGATGTGGAGATCCGACGCATCGCGCTCGATCATCTCCTCGAGCAGCGCGCGGAGGTTGACACTTTGCTGCGCGGGGGCCGGCGCGGGCCCGGGTGACGCAGCGGCAGGGACAGTCATGGCAGGCGGCTAGTAGGGGACGACAGCTCTGGAGTCATGCGCTCGTCTCGCGGACGACTTGCTCCATCGTGGTGATCCCCTTCAGGATCTTGAGCCACCCATCCATGCGCAGCGTGAGCATCCCTTCCTCGACCGCCGCGTCGCGGATCTCAGCGGCGCCGACGTTCTGGAGGATCAGCTTGCGGACGTGGGGAGTCATGAACATGACCTCGTAGAGACCCTGGCGGCCCTTGAGGCCAGTGCCGGCGCACTCGTTGCATCCGCCGCCCTTGAAGAACGGGAGCTCGCCCACCGTCGTGTCGAGCGAGAGGTGCTCGAGAAATGGCGCGGCTTCCGGCGTCGCGCGGCCTTTGGCATCCTGCAACGCCTCCTCGGTGAATCGCATCTCGCGCAGCGTCGTCGACGCCTTGACCTTCATGCCGGCGAAGCTCGGCGTCGTCCGGCTGGTACTGCGTCCTGCAGATTCTTGCAGACCCGGCGCACCAGTCGCTGCGCCAGCACGAGATTGAGGGCGCTCGCGACGTTGAAGGGCTCGAGTCCCATGTCGAGCAACCGCGTGACGGTCTCCGGCGCCGAGTTGGTGTGCAGCGTCGACAGCACGAGGTGCCCCGTGAGCGCAGCCTTGATGGCGATGCCGCCCGTCTCGAGATCGCGGATCTCGCCGACCATGATGATGTTCGGGTCCTGACGCAGGAACGCCTTGAGGGCGGCCGCGAACGTCATGCCGATCTCGTTGCGGACCAGCACCTGGTTGATCCCGAAGAGGTTGTACTCGACCGGATCTTCCGCCGTCATGATGTTCACGTCGATGTTGTTGATCTTCGACAACGCCGAATACAGCGTCGTCGTCTTGCCCGATCCCGTGGGCCCCGTCACGAGCACCATCCCGTACGGGTTCGAGATCGCCTCCATCAGCTCCCGCTCGGCGCGCGGCTCGATGCCGAACTTCTCGAGATCGAGCGTCAGGTTGCCCTTGTCCAGAATCCGGAGCACCACCTTCTCGCCAAACAGCGTCGGCAGGGTCGAGACGCGATAGTCGATGACCTTCTCGCCCATCTTCAGCTTGATGCGCCCGTCCTGCGGGACGCGACGCTCGGCGATGTTGAGCTGGCGACATGATCTTGAAACGGGAAATGAGCGCCGGCTTCATCTTGAGCGGCGGCTTCATGACCTCCTGCAACGCGCCATCGATGCGATATCGGACCCGCAACTCGTGCTCGAAGCACTCGAAGTGGATGTCCGATGCGCCGCGCTCGACCGCGTCGCTCAGGATCCCGTTGATCAACTTGACGACTGGCGCGTCGTCGACCGCTGCGGCGAGCGCTGCGGCGGTCGGCTCGTCGTCCTTGTCCTCGAGCACCTCGAGATCGCCTTCAGCCTCGGAGATCTCGTCGAGCAGCGTCTGCATCGCGCTGTCGGACGCCTCGTAGAAGCTTCTCGATCGTGTTGCGGAGCGTGAACTCGCCGGCGATGAACCGGATAGATGTCGTAGCGCGTGATGAACTTGAGGTCCTCGATCACGCCGAGATTCGTCGGATCCGCGATGGCGACCGTGAGTGTCCGCCCGTCGCGCTTGAGCGGCAGCACGAGGCTCTTGGTCGCGAGATCCGTCGGGATCAGCTTGAGGATCTTGGGGTCGACCTCGAACTTCGTGAGGTCGACGGCCGGCATCCGGTATTGCCGGGCCAGCATCTTCGTCATCTCGACTTCCTGGATGTACCCGAGCTTGACGAGGTGGTAGTTGACGGTGCCGCCGTTTTGCTTCTGCTCACGCTGGGCCGTGGCAAGCTGGTCACGCGTGATCTGGCCGTCCCGGACAAGAGCATCTCCGAGGCGATCGAACGTCAGGGTCGCTGTCAGCGGTGGGGCCACGGCTCGGCTCGCAGGATGGTCCAATCCGCCCGCTGAGTCGCGGTGGGCGGTGGGGAAGGCGGCACGTGTGGAGGACGCGCCCAGCGAAAGTTTGGTCACCGCTGGGCCCGCTACGCTTCGGGGAGCCTTCGGGCGCTAGGTCGTGACGAGTGCGGTCGCGACGTCACCCACGACCTGGAGGGACCGGGCGGAGATCTTGTCGATCGTGTCTTCGGGCGTGTGGTGCGCCGGGTAGTCGAGATCGATGACATCGATCACGCGAAGGCCCGCCCTCAACAGCGGGAGGTGGTCGTCGGTCACGGTGTATTTCGTTTGCGACAGGAAGTACCCGCCGTAGCCGAGGTCCGCGGCCTCCGTCCAGACCCGCTGGACAACCTCCGGGGCGAAATGCACGGAGTTGACCTCTTGGTAGATGTCCAGGTCCCGGTCGCCGATCATGTCCCAGAGGATGCCGTACAGCGGGCGGTATCCCGGCTCGGGCAGATGCGACGCGAAGTACGTCGACCCGAGCAACACGTCGTGCATCGTGGCGAAATCGCCGTAGTCCTCGCCGTCCACGAACAGCAGGTCGACGCCCACGTTGGGCGGCGTCTTCTTGAGCACGTCCCCGAGGGCCAGAAACAACGCCACACCCGAGGCACCGTCGTTCGCGCCAGGTACGGGGATGAGCCGTTGCGCCGAATCCCGGGCCTCGTCCGAGATTGGACGCGTGTCCCAGTGCGTCACGTAGAGGACGCGATCGGACGCGGTCGGCCGGAACCGAGCAAGAATGTTGCGGAGCGGCAGGACCGTCCCATGGGTGGTGGTGTAGTTCCAGGTTTGCACGGTCACCGTGTCGGCCCGCAGCCGCATCTGGGCGATGATCCAGTCGCCGCCTCGCTGCGCCCCGGGACTGCCGGGGACGCGCGGGCCAAATGCAAGCAGCGTCCTGGCGTAGCCCATCGCGGCCTCGCCGTCGAACGCTGTGCGGGGTTGGATGCTACGCTGACAGCCCCAGAGGGACAGGACAGCGCACGCGACGATAGCTGACAATTTCACGGGCGGGTAGATGGCTGCGACCAGGCTGTCGACGCCGCTGGCGGTCCGGTCGAGGACGCCGATGGCGCCCCCTCTGTTACCCGCCCTGCGAGCCCTTCGGCCTTGAATTTGACGATTGACCGGGCGGAATTTCAAACCGTGAAGATACTGAGCAAGTACGCACTCCGAGAGCACTTGGGCCCGCTCCTCTTTTCGCTGACGGCGCTCACGTCGCTTCTGCTACTCAACTATATCGCCAAGAACATCGGTAACCTCGTCGGGAAGGGGCTGCCGTGGAGCGTGATCGGCGAGTTTGTCGGGCTGTCGGTGCCCTTCACCTTCGCCATGACGTTGCCGATGGCTGTGCTGGTGGCAGTCCTCTACGCCTTCAGCCGGCTCGCCGCGGAGAACGAGATCACTGCGATGAAAGCGAGCGGCGTGTCGCTGGGCCGTCTGCTCGTCCCGACCCTCGTCGCGGCCGCCGGCCTGTCGCTCTTCATGATCGCGTTCAACGATCAGGTGTTGCCTCGGTCGAATCACCAGCTGCGAACGCTCATGGAGGACATTGCCCGCAAGAAGCCGACGTTCGCCCTCCACGCGCAGGTGATCAACGAAGTCTCACCCGGCAAGCTCTACCTGCGCGCGGGACAGCTCGATGAGTCGAGCGATCGCATGCGCGAGGTCGTGATTTACGACTTGGGCGATGCCTCGCGGCGCCGGACGATCTACGCCGACAGCGGCACCATGGGGCTCACGGCGGAGGGCGATCTGAAGCTCAATCTCTTTCACGGCGTCATTCAGGACGTGCAGAAGGCGAACCCCGCTGGAGCTGCAGCGCATCTATTATATGGTGAACCATGTGCATGTCCGGGGTGTCGGCAACACGCTCACCCGGTCGACGAACGACACGTACAAGAGCGAGCGCGAGATGTCGGTGTGCGAGATGCAGCAGGTCGTCGCCGACGCCGAGCGTGCCGACGCCGAGGCTCGTCAGGAGATTCGCTACCAGATAGTCAACAGTGCGCGAATCGCGGCAACCGGCATGAGTGCCACCCCGCCAGCGCCCCCGGGTGGGCCGGGCAACCCCTTCCGACCCAAACCGAGCGTCGGTCGGCTGTACTGCGATCTCCTCGCCCGGGCGACCCGCGCACGTCACGCTGACACCACGCTGGGTGGGGCGATCCAAGGCGACACGGCCGCAGCAGTGCCGGCACCGGCGAACCCCGGGCCTCCCCCGTCTACGGGCGCAGCGCCATCGTCGGGTCTGCCGCCCTCCGCTGGGGTCCCGTCATCGGCCCGCGCGGCCGCGCCACCAATCCCCGGTGAACGCACGGCCGATGATCGCGCCCCCGCCGAGACCGACTACGATTTCTCAGGTGATCCCGATCAGCGCAGTGGCAACCCTCAATACGCTGAGTGCCAGTCTCGACGCCGACCGCGCACGGATCGAGGACAATCGTCGGACCAACGCCACGTACGATGTAGAGATTCAGAAGAAGTTCGCGATCTCCGTGGCGTGCGCGATCTTTGTTTTGCTCGGCGCGCCGGTCGCGCTCCGCTTTCCGCGAGGCGGCGTTGGCCTCGTCATCGGTGTGAGCTTCGCCGTGTTCGGCCTCTATTATGTGGGGCTCATCGCCGGCGAGCCGCTCGCGCAGAACGGCACCGTCTCGCCATTCTGGGCAATGTGGGCATCGAACGTCGTGTTCCTCGTCGTCGGATTGGCACTGCTCGCGCGGGTCGGCCGGGCCGGAGCGACGTCGCGCGGCGGCGAGCTCGGTGAGCTCATCGACGCCATCAAAGGCTGGTGGTCCAACATCCGGATCGGCGCTCAACCCGGCCCGGTGCCGGCGGAACGCGCGTCGTGACGGCCATCGAGGAACGAACCCTCAACGAGATCACTGGGGCGTCGTCGCCCGAAGCGCCTGTCCGTCCGCCCGCAGTTTACGACCGCTCGCAGGCGCATGACCGTTGGCCCGCTCGACGCCTACGTGTTCTTCGAGTGGGTCAAGATCTTCGTCACGACCGCCATCGGGTTCCCGGTGCTGGTCATCGTGATCGACCTGACCGACCACCTCGAGACGTATCTCCAGCGTAACATCCCCACGGCGCGTATCGCGCTGAGCTACCTGTACTGGGTGCCGGGCTCGATGTTCCTGGTGCTGCCCGCCGCAGTGCTCTTCGCGACGGTGTTCTCGATCGGCGCATTTACGCGGCATTCGGAGATCACGGCGGCCAAGGCATCGGGCATCAGCTTCTATCGACTGACTGCGCCCGTGTTCTTCGCAGCCTGTCTGGCCGCCGTACTAGGTCTCGGCATCGGGGAGCTCGCTCCGGTGACCAACGCCAAGCACGACGAGATCCTCGAGGAGCAGCAGTTCCGTGGAGGGAATCAGCGATACAACTTTGCATATGCCGCGGAAGAAGGCCGCGTCTACAAGGTTGGCGGGCTGGACGCGGCGCACGGCTCGATGAATGCCGTCGAGATCGAGCGGCACGGCGTCGGACCCGACTATCCGACGTATATCATGTCGGCGCAGAACGCGAACTGGCACGCCGGCCGCGGCTGGACGCTGGTGCAAGGGGTGTTGCATGTTGTGCCCGACAGCACGGGAGATCTGACGCTGCAATTCGACTCCGCGCGCGACAACCATCTGCGCGAAGCTCCGCCGGAGCTGATGGCCGCGCCGAAAAATCCTGAGGACATGCGGTTCGGCGACCTGCGCCGGTTCATCGGCGCGCTGGAGCGATCGGGCGGCAACGCCGATGAGCTCAAGGTGGAGCTGGCGCAGAAGATCGCTGTGCCCGTGACCTGCATCATCATCGCGCTGTTCGGCGCTCCGCTGGCCACGAGCACGCAGCGAGGCGGCGCAGCCTACGGGATCGCGATTAGCTTGGCGACCACAGTGCTGTTCCTGATGATGATTCAGCTCACCAAGGCGGTCGGGGCCAAAGGGCTCATTCCGCCGTATCTCGCCGCCTGGGTGCCGAACGTGATCTTCACGATCGCCGGGGCGTATCTGCTGACCCGCGTTCGGACGTGACCTCGTCCGTCTTGCCGCGTGGCGGGCGCGACGATGATCTCGATCATCCGCGCCGATCCAACATCCTTACGGCCGCATGGGAGGCCGCCGCCGCGGCGATCCTGGGCATCTTCGATGGCATCGGCGGTCGCGGATACTTCGTCCGCGAGATTCTGCGGGCGCTTGGCGAGCCGAAGACGTATCTCCCTGAAACAATGAAGCAAATGCGTGCGATCGGGGTCGACTCTCTCCCGCTCGCGTCGCTCGTGGCCGCCTTCATCGGCAGTGTCATCGCGCTCCAGACGCGCTACCAGCTATTCGCCGGCATCCAGCTGTCTGTCGTGGGCCTGATCGCCCGGCAGATGGTGATCCTCGAGCTGGGCCCTCTGCTCACCGGACTCGTGCTCGCAGGGCGGGTCGGCGCACAGATGACCGCGGAAATCGGGACAATGCGCGTCACCGAGCAGATCGACGCCCTGGAGACGCTCGCCTACGACCCGGTCGCGTATCTCGTGGTGCCGCGCATCATCGCGGGCCTCATCATGTTGCCGGTGCTCACGATCTATGCCGATGCGATCGGAATCGGCTTCGCGTACGTCACGTCGGTATTCGCCACCGGCGTGCATACGTTCGAGTTTCGCGACGGACTGCGCCTGGGTTACAAGACCTTCCAGGTCTTTTACAGCCTGCTCAAGTCGATCATGTTTGGTGGAGCGATTTCGTTTCTCTGCAGCTACGAGGGTTATTACACGGGAGCAGGCGCCGAGGGGGTCGGGCAATCGACCGCCAAGGCCGTCGTGATCTCGTCGATCTGGATCCTCGTGCTGGATGCGCTCACGGCCGCCGTCTTGGCCCCTTACCTCCAGGCATGAAGACTCGCGACACTGTGCTCGTCGGCGTCGTGATGAGCATCGCTTTCATTGCGTTGTTCATCGGAACGATCTACCTCGCCCGCGGCGGCCTCCAGAGCGGTTATCCGCTGTACGTCCGGCTCCCCTGGGGCGCCGGCATCAAGCAGGGACAGGCTGTCTTGCTGACCGGTGTGAACGTCGGCTTTGTCGGCGACGTCGACCTCCTGCAGGACGGTACGCTGATCGTGACCATGCGCGTCGAAAAGCGCTACAGAGTACCCGAGGGCACGACAGCGACCGTAGAGCCCAACGGCATTTTCGGCGACGTCGACGTGGCGCTTCGACCGCCACGGCCTTCGCTCTCGTACTTCCAGCCCGGCGACACGGTGCCGACCGGCAAGTCCGCTCCAGGGATCCAGGAGCTCCTGGCACGCGCAGACTCGGCGAGCGGCCATCTGGGGGATGTCGCCCGTGCTGTGCAGGTCGAGCTGGTTCAGGGCGGTGGCATCGCCGACCTGCGAAAGACGCTCGAAGGCGCCAACTCACTCGTCACCCAGCTCTCCAAGATCGCAACCGACCAATCGGTCCAGCTGTCGCAGACAATGCATTCCCTCAACCGCGCAGCGAGCGCCATTGATTCGGTATCCGTCGACTCGGCCGTCAGGAACCTCAAGGAGACGACCGCCAACATGTCGGCCATGAGCAGCAATCTGGAGCGCGCGACCGATCACCTCGATGGGATCCTCGTCAAAGTCGATAGCGGCGGCGGCAGTATCGGCAAGCTTCTCAACGACTCGACGTTCGCCAACGACCTCCACCGAGTGTTGAGCCAGCTGGACTCACTCAGCGCGGACCTCAGGAAGCATCCCAACAAGTATGTGAATGTGCATGTGTTCTAAGGCGGGACGTGAGACGTTCGACGTTCGACGTTGGAGACAAACCTCGAACGTCGAACGTCCCCTACTGCTTCGTAAACAGCCCGTACAGACTCCCGAGCGCTGCTCCGCCCGTCAAAGTCAGCTGTAGTTGATTCCCGACCAGCGCCCCGGTCCCGGAGCCGCTGAGCAACGTGCCATCGAGCGTCCATTGATTGGAGCTGCTGATCGTGAAGGTTCCGCTGTCCGCCCCGGGGAAAGTCCCGCTCAGCGCGATGAAGAAGGAGTCGCTCGTGAGCTTGAGAGTGCCGTGCACACCATCGGCGGAGTCGAGCGTCCCGTTGGGTGGGAACATCGTCTTGAGATTCGCCGAGGTGACGCTGTCCATCGTATAGCTGCCGACGTACGGGCCGGTGAGGTTGGCCGGCGCCGTCGAGCTGGAACAGGCGAAAGCGACAAGTGCGACCGCACCGACAAGCAACGGCACCGACAGATGACGCGACATGTGTGGGATGTCCCCTCCCGATAAGAATGTCCGTGTAACGCTAACTACGCTCGAAACACGTGTCCAGAAAAGATCGGGCTGTCGAGCACGACCCTACGGCCTATTGGAACATGACGAAGACAGGCGAGGGAAACAGACCGAGCACGTCGCGCGCAGTCATGAGGGGCTTGTCGTTCTTGTAGAACAGCTTGAATCCGGTGTACTGCACGGGCTCCGATGCGACGTACGCGCGATAGGAATCCCGCTTCATCCAGTCGGGGCCGAAGCCGTCCATATCGATCACGACCTGCACCCGGGGGTCGAGATGGATCTCGTCGGCCTGACGAAGCATCGGGTGGGTGAACCGGTGGACAATGAGGATCTTCGGAGGTAGGTGGTACGTGTCGACCAACTCGGCCAACGCCCCGATGGCTCGATTGACCTGCGCAGCGTCCATCGTGCCAATGACCCGCCCGGGCACCTTGCCAGGTGGGAGCGCGAACTCCGGGTCCAGCGCGAGGTGCACGGTCGGCTGCCGCAAGTACTTCATGAGAGGTGCGATTTCATCGCTGACGGTGCTTCGCCCGATCTGCACGTCGAGAAAGAGCAACGCATGGGCCCGCTCGGCCCAGCCAGCGACGCGCTGAATCAACGTGTCCGGCATGCGGAGTCGGTACTTCCCGTCCCCGCCCGGGCTGGCCTGCGCCACCGTCACAATGAAGTCCAGAGCTGGGATCACTGGCGTTGCACTGTCGCTCGCGTGATAGAGCGCAACTTCCTTCGCGAGTCTGGCGAGCATCGAGTCGGGCGGGATCTGACCAAGGATGCCCATCCGCTTTGACAGCGGGTTCCCGTAGTAAGCGACGATCCGCGTGCGCGGCAGGATGGACCCTGGCAACGGCTCCGGCGCCTTGACCGGCCACATTGCTGCCAGTTGTGCATCCGTGTAGAGAGGACGCAACCGGGCCCGATGCGCGTGGTGGGATCCGTGTTTGTGTGCGGAGGTACTGCTGTCGGGTCCTTGCGCGGTGACTTGATCTGTATCAGCCCTACCGCTCGGAGCGGCGGCGCCCGTCGCCTGAGCGGCGACAGGCGCGGTCAGCCCGAGAGCGCCGAGGGCAGTGAGCCCTCGGAGGACGCGGATCAATTGGAGCATGCCTCTCTCTTGGAAGATCGACGCGAATGATAATGAGGTCGTGGATTGCGGATGCGCAGGCCCCGAGTCCCCCAGGCCACTTCGCTCCTAGCGGCGCGCGCGACCGGTGACGTAGTAGAGCGGTACGCCCAAGACGACAATGCCGAGCACTGCCGCGGTGGCCCACCGGCTCGTCGGATCGATGAGCGCATTCGCGAGTAAGTAAATGGTCGCGATGACGAACAGCGCGGGCACGAACGGATAGAGGGGTACACGGAAAGGCGGGTTGTAACTTGCCTTGCGCCGCAGCATGAAGACTGACGCCACACCGAGCGCGTAGAAGGGCACGATTGCCGTGACGAACGTGTCCGCGAGCTGCTCGAACGTGCGCAGGAGCACGAAGCAGATCCCGAGCGTCGCCGACAGCAGGATGGCGACGTACGGCGTGGCGTAACGCGGATGCACGCTCGCCACACGGCGCAACAGCAGTCCGTCGGCCGCCATCGCGAAGAAGATCCGCGGACTGGTGAGCAGCGAGCCGTTCAGCGTGCCAAAGGTCGAGAGCACCACTGTCGCGGCGACGAATACTGCGCCAGGCGCGCCGATCACATGCTGCGCCACGTCGGCCGCAACCAGTTTCGAGACGCGTATCTGCTCGATGGGTAGCACCGCCAGGTAGGCGATGTTGGCGAGCAGGTAAATCACGATCACCGCGAGCGTGCCACCGATCAACGCACGCGGGAGGTTGTGTCGAGGATTCTCCACCTCTCCGGCGACGAAGCTGAGATCGGCCCAGCCATCGAACGCCCACAACGCGCTCACGAGCGCCAGTCCGAAGGGCGCGACACCGAAACTGCCCGCGGGGGCCGCCGGCGTGAAGTGACCACCCGTCTGCCGGAGACCGATGCTCAGCGCGACAAGCACGATGAACGCCAGCCCGCCGTACTTCGCGACGGCTGTCATGTTTTGGAGCACGGCGCCCCACCGCAGGCCGCGACAATTGAACAGCGCCACGATGCCGATGCACGCGGCTGCCACATAGTGAACCGGCCACACGTTCCCGGGTGCAGATGGATCCAGCCCAAACAACCGGAACCCGTATTCCGCACACGTCGTGGACACCGCTCCGAGCGCGGCCGCACGAATCACGCTGAGCTCGGCCCATCCAAACAGAAAGGCGGGAAGTCGGCCCCATCCTTCACGAATGAACACGTAGAGGCCACCCGTTTCCGGCAAAGCGCCCGCAACCTCCGCGAGTGTCAGGGCACCGCACAGCGCGAAGACGCCGCCGATGACCCAGACGCTCATCATCGGAAGCGGGCCTGGGAGCCGGTTCGCGATCCCCGCCGGCGATCGGAAAATGCCCGACCCTATCGTGGTGCCCACGACCACGGCGGTCGCGCTCCAGAGGCCGAGCCGCCGGACGAGATGCGTCGCGACCGGGGCGTTTTCCTCCGCAGGAGGTGCTGCGCGCTCGCGGGAAGTAGTCGGTGGAGATATCAATGCGCTCATCGTGATTGCTATGGTACTGCCCGGGACCTCCGCACACCACCTCGACTGGCTACCACCATGTCCGGCGGGGGTACATCTTTCTTTAGATGGCTCCCCTTGCAACTGAGTCACTTTTTTGGATCGGGGCAGCCGCCTGCGCAGTCGCCCAGGCGGCCATCCTGCGCGGCGTGGTCGGCGGCGGTGATGCTCAGCACGTGCGCAGCCAGCTCGGCGCCAACGGACCGGACCGACCGCTTTCGGGGCGAGGCATCCACCGGCTGACCGAGGCCGCGTGGGCTCTGCTGCCGGGGGTCGCGCTCGCCTTCGTCCTGGTCTGGACGTGGCACACCGTTCACCGGGTAGACCAGACCCCTCCTCCGACCAAGACCCAGCCGCTCCTCTCCCCCACGACGGGCGCATGACCGCGCTCCGCAGGCTGGCATGGGCCGCGCTCGCGCTGGCGTACGTCCACAGCGTGTTTGGGGCGATCGTCCGGATTTCGGGGTCGGGGATGGGGTGCGGCGAGCACTGGCCAGATTGCAACGGCTCCGTGGTCCCGACGGTCACGAGCTATACGGTGGCGGTCGAGGTCTCGCATCGATATCTCGCGGCGCTTCTGCTCTGCACGACACTCGCCCTGGTCGTTGTCGCCACCTTACGGCGAGCCGTGCCCGGCGTGTCGGGACGGGGCGGCGTGCTTCGTCCGGCCTCGCTCGCTCTGACGCTGATCGTGACTGCCGCACTCGTCGGGATGGTCGTCGTGAAGCTGGCGCTTTCGAATCCGTACGTCATCGCGGTTCACTACTCGATCGCGATGATCACCCTGGCGGCACTCGTCGTAGCCGTTCAGCGGGCCGGAGGCCTGGGGGCGCGAGCGGTTCATGCCCGCGCGGCACCCGGTCGCACGTATCGCGGCGCGCGCGCTGCGACGGTGCTCGCGTTTGTCATCGTGGTCCTCGGCGCACTGACTGCGAACGTGCCCGGTGCGGCGGCCTCGTGCCGTGGGTTCCCGTGGTGCCGCGAGGGCATGATGATAGGCGGCATGCCGCTGGGCATTCAGCTCGTTCATTCGGACGCTGGCGATACTGCTGCTGCTGCACCTCGCCGTGTCCGCGATCCTCGTGACGCGGCGACGAGAGAGCGAACCCGTCGTGCGTGCATCGCAGGTCGCGGCTGCGGTCATAGTGCTGCAATTGATCGTGGCGGCCCTGCTCGTGGAGCTGCACTTACCACCCGTACTGCAGTCCCTGCACCAGGCAGTCGGGACCCTTCTCTGGATCGCGGTATTCACCTTTGCCGCACTCGCGCGCCGGGCGTGGGATCCACTGCCGGCGACGGTGGCGCCAGTCACCGTCCGGCGCGATCACGGTGTGCTCCCAAATGGCGGGACGGCTGACACGGCCGTTGGAGCGCTGCAGGCCGCGGTGGCGGCTCGACGACCCCCGGTGAAAGTGCGCTTCCGTCGTCCGATCGCGGCGCCACGGCCGGAGCCGCATGGCCTTCAGGGACCTGCCGCCGCAGCCGCTGCTGCGACGACACACCCGCGCCTCGCACGCGATCTGATCTCGTTGACCAAGCCGCGGATCATCTCGCTGCTGCTCGTCACGACCGTGGCACCGATGTACCTGGTCGAGATTCCGAGTTGGCGTCACGTCTTGGCGGTCGTGATCGGCGGCTATCTCATGGCTGGCGGCGCCAATGCGGTCAACATGTACTTCGATCGCGACATTGACGAGTTCATGGCCCGGACGCGGCTTGCGCCCGATACCGAGTGGCCGACTGGCGGCGCCTGCTGTGCTGGCGTTCGGCGTCGCGCTGGCGGGCCTCGCCACCTGGTTGCTCGCGCACTTCGTCAACGTGTTGACGGCCGCGCTCGCGGTGAGTGGTTTCTACTTCTATGTCCTGGTGTACACGCGCTGGCTCAAGCGCTCCACGCCACACAACATTGTCATCGGGGGCGCTGCCGGCGCCTTTCCGCCGCTCGTTGGCTACGCGGCGGCGACCGGCCGGCTGGACCTGACAGCCGTCTATCTCTTCCTGATCATCTTTTACTGGACCCCACCGCACTTCTGGGCTCTCGCCCTCCTCAAGCAGCGGGACTATGACCGAGCGGGCGTCCCCATGGCGCCGCTGGTCTGGGGCGAGCGCCGCACGATGGATCAAATGCTGTGGTACGCTGTGCTGCTCTGCGGCGCTGACGGTACTCCCCGTGGCGTTCGGAGCGTTCGGTGTGCGTGTACCTGGTCGCGGCGTTGGTCCTCGACGCCGTGCTCATCGCCGGGATTCTTCGCGTGCGACGCACGTCGCCGTGGACGGGCGCCGCGTGGTCGGTCTACAAGTTCTCGTTGCTCTATCTCGCCCTGCTCTTCGCCGCGATGGTCGTCGACCGGCAACTCGCGGGTCACCTCGCGCGGGTGGCGTCGCTGGCGATGCGTGTCGTGTCGGGGGCCGCATAGCTACCAGCTCCGATCCTCGGGTACCGACGGCGGCTGTCGTCGATGAGCCACGACGGGACCGGGTGGATGACGAACCGTCGCTCATCGCACCACCGGTGGGCGAGGCCGTGCTGGGCGAGGCGCCGGACGTCGTGACGGCAGGGACCACGGAGGGCGAGCCGTCCATTCCGAAGGCGAGCACGGGTACCACGTCGCGCCGGCTGCCCTCACCGAGGCCACTCACCCGGCTGATTCCTTTCTTCCGGCCGTATGCGGGGCGCATGGTCGTGGCTGCCGTCTGTCTCCTGGCTGCCGTGGCGACCGCCCTGTACTTCCCGGTGGTGGTGGGCAGCTTGCTCGACACCGCGTTCGAGAACGGCGGCCGCCATAGGCTCGATCAAATTGCCCTCGGATTGATCGGGCTATTCGGGGTGCAGGCCCTGATGAACTTCACGCAGGTTTATCTGTTGACCTCCACGACCGAGCGGGTCATCGCGAGGTTGCGCGAGAACTTGTTCGCTCACCTCGTCCGCTTGTCGCCTGCCTTTTTCACCGAGAACCCATCGGGCGAGCTGACGAGCCGCCTGTCTGCGGACCTCGCAGTTCTCCAGTCGCTGGGGAACACATATCTCTCGGAGCTCCTTCGCCAGGTGATCCTGGTCGTGGGCGGCGTCGCGCTCCTCACGTCCCGAAATACCCGACTTGCGGTCACGACCCTCGAAGTCGCCCCCATTCTCGTGGCTGCGGCATTCATCTTCGGCCGAGCGCTCCGCAAGGCCAGCACGGGTGTCCAGGACCGCGTCGCGGAGGCCATGGGACTGGCCAACGAAGCATTCGGACAGATACGGACCGTACAAGGATTTGTCCGTGAAGGCTTCGAGACGAGCCGCTACACCGAAAAGCTGCGCATTGTCGTAGCGGCCGCGATACGGCGCGCACTCCTGCGGGCGCAGTTCTTCGGCATTGTAGGGTTCATCGCGTTCAGTGGCATTGTCGTCGTTTTGTGGGAAGGTGGGCAACTCGTCCTGCAACACGCGCTGACACCGGGCGAGTTCTTCTCCTTCCTCATCCTGGCCATTATGGTCGCAGGAGCGATCGGCTCGCTGGCGTCGCTGTTCGGCAGCTATCAGGAGGCTGTCGGTGCTGCGGGTCGCGTCTTCGAGTTGTTGGCCGCCACCCCGACAGTCGCTGAACCGACAACCCCCGAGCCGCTCCTGCGACCTGTCCGCGGCGCGGTCGAGTTTGAGCGGGTGACTTTCCGCTACGGCGCGACACTCCCCGACGTGTTACACGACCTGTCTCTGTCGATTGCGTCTGGCGAAGTTGTCGCGCTGGTCGGTCCTTCCGGGGCTGGCAAGACGACGGTCGCCTCCCTGCTGCCTCGGTTCTGGGATGTGGGCGCCGGTCGTGTGACGTTCGACGGGCACGACGTGCGGGCGCTGTCGTTTGCGGATCTCAGAGGCTCGATCGGTATCGTGCCGCAAGAGCCCGCATTGTTCAGTGGTAGCATCCGAGCCAACATCGCCTTCGCGCGGCCTGAAGCCGGCGACGTCGAGATTCGCGCGGCCGCGAGCGCGGCGCACGCCTTGGAGTTCATTGACCGACTTCCCGACCGGTTCGAGACGCGCGTTGGTGAGCGGGGGGTCAAGCTCTCCGGCGGCCAGCGTCAGCGGCTGGCCCTCGCCAGGGTCTTTCTCAGCAACCCGGCTTTCGTCATCCTCGACGAAGCGACGTCGAGTCTCGACTCGGAAAGCGAGCGCCTGGTCGAACAAGCGATGACGGAGCTACTCCGCGGGCGGTCAACGCTGATCATCGCCCACCGCTTGAGCACCGTGCTGCGAGCGGACCGCGTAGTCGTACTCGATCGCGGGCGAATCGTGGAGCAGGGCACGCACGGGGCCCTGCTGGCGCAGTCCGGCATGTACGCCCGATTGTATCGAAACCAGTTCAGAGCCGAGCTACGGGATTAGCCGCCGACTGTGCGACGCTTGAAGGTCATGTTGACGACTGCGTCTTGTCCCGCGATGACCGTCACGCTGTCGCTCTGGGTGCCGAAACGCTCATGCCAAACTGATACGCGGTAGCGGCCTGGGGGGACTGAGTCGATGACAAAGGCCCCGTTAGCGTTTGTGGTCGTGAAATACGGCTGGTTGAACACGAACAGCCACGCTTTCGCCCACGGATGCATGTCGCAGCTGACTTCGACGACTCCGGGCGACGCGAGAACAGCGCGCGACGGCACGACCGCGCCCGCCTCGGTCTCTGGAACCGACGCGAGAAGCGTCCGGTTGGCCGATAGCACGAATCGCGTCAGGTGCGTAGCCTGATCCGCGTTGCGCACATTGAGGGTACCGCCGGTGACGGCTGCCTGGATGCGCGGAACGAGTCGGCACCCCTCGTTCGTGAGGTCATACCGCCGGACGACGGGCAGCGGCTTGCCTGCGGCGACCCCGTCGACCCAGACCACCGCGTTCGCCAGCAGCGGCCCGCGATGGTCGACGGTCGGATCGACCAGGGTCTGGCCACACACATCCGAATCGGCGGTCGGGTGCACGATCGAATCCGTCGGCGCCGGGCCATCGAACGCGATCGATCCGGTGATCCGTCCACCAGACAGCGGCGCATTCGACGTGGTAGCGACCAGCCGTCGCGATGGTGAGGCCGGACACGGGTTGGGCCGTGGCGAGGGCGTGCGGTCCGTCTCCGCCGACGCGCTGGGAGTTTGCCGGCGAGCAGGCGAGAGACAGGGCGCCGATGATGACGGCAGCGGCGATGGTGCCGCTTCGCCAGATCTGCGCTGGTCGGCCGTCGTCTTGTAGCTTAGGGAGCATGTTGCTGCATCATTGGCGCGCGAAATATATGCAACGGTACGCGTTGGCGCGCTCGTGGCGTTGCTCATTGTCGCAGTTCTCGGTGCCGGCTCGGTGCGCCGGGCCTCGACGCTTGGCATGCGAGCGGCGCCCTGCCCGAACAACGTTCGTCCGCTTCGCATCGAGGTGTGGGCGTTCACGGCGCCATGGGATCCCAGAAGCGCGGCCAGTGTCTCGTGTGTCGCTCCTGCGCTTCGTGTGCTCATTTCGGGATGGCTTCGACTCGACACGCTGACTGCGATGCCGGTGGCCGTCTATCCAGACACGATCAAGGTGCCGCGCGGGCCACGCCGATTCGCCCTCATTACCACGTATCAGCGCGACCGTTTCCATCGTGAGACGATCACGCGTCTGGCGGGTGACCCCGTCCTACGGGCTCGAGCCGCCGGCGCGGTCGCTGCATGGGCGAAAGATCACGGTTATCAGGGACTCGTCCTCGATTTCGAGAGTCTCACGCGCGGCTGATACGACCGCGCTGGCCGTTGTCGTGAAAGGCGTTCGTCGATTCGGCTCATGGCCGGCACGTGCGCCCTGTGAGCCGTAGCGGTCGTTCCCACCGATACGCTTGTGTATGCCGGCAGACATCTCGCAGCCGCTGACCTGTTACTGGCCATGCTGTACGACGAACACTGGGCAAGCGGGCCACCCGGGCCCATCGCCTCTCCCAATTGGGTTCGCCAGGCCCTTGCGCTTCGTGTGGCCGAAGTGGGCGCAGCACGTCTGGTGGCGGCCCTGCCCACGTACGGCTACCTCTGGAAGCACCCCGCGCCGGCGGCGGTGCTGAGTTACGACGACGCACAGCAACAGGCGGCCCAGCTGGGGATCACGCTCGCGCGCGACTCCGCATCAGGCACGCTGCATTTTCTCCGTCCGGACTCCGGCGAAGCGTGGGTCACGGACGCTCAGCTCACGCGTGCGCTGGTCGCGTCGGCCGAATCGCTCGGCGTACGCCGCTTCGCCCTCTGGCGTTTGGGGTTGGAGGACGCCGCAATTTGGAGTGCGGCCTTCGGCCGCCGGTAGAGAGGGGTTTGGGGTCTAAACGCGCATCAACTCCCGCTGATAATCCACGGGGGTGATTTCGACGCTGCGATCCCCGACGATCGCATTCACTTCAGACCGGACGCCAAGCACGCCGGGCTGGTAGACACCGGGCTCGATCGAGAACGCTACACCCGGGATCAAGAGGCGCTCTTCACGTGTCTCGAGATTGTCGATGTGGGGCCCCGAGCCATGGAGGTCGCGTGCATTGATCGAGTGTCCGGTGCGATGCACGAAGAATCGACCGAAACCGCGGGATTCGATGACCCGGCGAGCGGCGTCGTCGACCTCGGCGCCTCGGAGAGGTTTGCCCGTCGGCAGGCGATCGCGCAGCAACTGGATTGCTGCATCGCGCGCATCGCGTACTGCCTCCCACACGCGGATCACCTGCGCCGTCGGCGCTCCAAGTACACCCATCCACGTCTGGTCCGCGAATGGCTGCCCGGGCTCGCGCGCCCAGAGGTCGATCAAGAGAACGGCACCAGAGGCAATGGCCGTAGCGGGTCGCTCGCTGGGCGCGTAGTGCGGATTGGCCGCGTTCGGGCCGATCGCCACGATCGGCGCGTCGTGCGTCTCCAGCCCGGCCCGCGCAAACCGCTCCAGGATCCAGCGCTGAAGTCCGTATTCGGTCTGCGGCTCACCGCGCGCCGCATCCGCGCCCGCGAGGCGTAGGCCCTCCTGTCCAATAGCCGCAATCGCCACCGCCGCGCGACGGTGCGCTGCAAGCTCTGCCTCCGTCCACACCGCGTAGAATCGACTGATTAATTCGCCAGACGAGACGACGTCTGCCCCAGCGGCGCGAACGAGCTCGACGACACCGGCAGGCACCCGATCCACATACGGGACGGCGTCGCCGGGCGAGTACTCCATTGCAACCCGCTGCCGGCGCACGAGCCCTGCGATCGCGGCCTCGAGCTCGCGCCATCCGCTATACACCACGCGCGCCCACGTGGGAGGCCAATGCTCCCACGGTCCCTGCTCGATGGCGTGCGTGATCGCGGTCGGAACGCCCCGAGCCGGCACGTAGGCGTAGATGCGGCGCGTCTGAAGACCCTTTAGTTGCAAGATGCCCGCGGCGACCGGATTGACGCCTCGGAAATCGTACAGCAGCCATCCGTCGAGCCCGGCTTCCGCCAACGCGGCCTGGATTCGGGGAAGGGTCTCGGGGGTCAGCACGGCTCGTCCGTCATAGGCGAATCAGCCCCGGCGCCATTCTGCACGCCATTCGCAAACGCGCTCACCGCGCGTCACACATTCGACATGCTCGACTGCGCCCGGTGCGCCGACGAGCGTCTGCACGAGTTCCCGGAGCACCGACTCGTAGTACGCGCACCCACTTTCCTTCGGACCGCTATCGACCGTGACCGAGTTCGGGACTTCGAGCAACAATGATCCCCCGACTCGACGGATCGTACCATTGAGATATCGGGATGCGATGCGACGAGCCTCGCGGAGCGCGAGCGGACGCGCGAGCAGTGACGGGAGCACGAGGATCACCTGGCGAGCCACCGCAGACCCGCTTTCCAGCGACTGTTGGGCGAGGATCCGGCCTGCCGTCGAGAAAACCTGCTGCGCGTCAGCGCGGCGACCGATCAGTCGAGCCAGCGCGACCGCTTCTTCCTGGGGCGCACGCTGACTTTTCTTCACCGCGGCGGTATAACGCTGAATTTGCGCGTACACAGTGTCGCTGAGTCCGAGCCGCTTGTTGCGCAGCTCTGGGACATACTCTGTGTCGAGGTCGTCGTGCGGAGAGTCTACGCCGCGGACCGCTTCCAACAGGCTAAGCGGAAGCAGAGCGTCGACCGTAGGTGACGCAGTCATGGCAATGCGAAAGGCAGGTGACGCAAGGAGGGGACAATTTAATACGCTGAGGGGTCAGGGGTTAGGGACGGGCGCTGGTGGGCCCGAGAAAGTAGACGTACAGAGAGTAGAGAGTAGACATTAAAGGCGCCTCAAGGCGTATGGGAGTGGTCTACTTTCTACTTTCTAACTGTCTACTCTCTCGGGCGCCAAGCGCCCGTCCCCGCTCACACTTTGCTCCTCCAGCGCGTCGTGCTCGGGATTGTCGTTTCCGGCGCCATTGCAGTCGCCGCTCGGCGCAGCCGCATGCTGTCACAGGAGGGCGCGTTAGCGGCAACCGGCGTCGGGACAATCTGCGTAGTGGCCGGATGGGATTGGGCGATCGCATTGATTGCCTTCTTCCTGACTGGGTCGATCTGGTCACGCATTGGTCGGGTCCGCAAGGAAGCTCTGACGGCGGATGTGATATCCAAGGGTGGTGAACGCGACGCCCTCCAGGTCTTGGCGAATGGCGGCGTGTTTGCCCTGTGCGCCTTGGGGTATGTCGTGTGGTCGCAACCCCATACCGCTGATCTTGGCCTGCAGGCGGCATGGACGGATCAGTCCTGGCGAGCCGTCGCGGGAGGAGCGCTTGCGGCCGCATTAGGCGATACCTGGGCGACTGAAGCGGGAACGCTGTGGGGCGGCTCCCCGAGATCCATTCTGACCGGACGCCCGGTGCGTCCTGGCACCTCGGGTGGAATTACGGCCGTTGGTACGGCAGCCGGTATCGGGGGTTCGGCCGCGATGGCCTTGGTTCTGTGGGCCATGGGGTGGGGTCGGGCCGCGGCGCTGGCGGCGCTCGCAGGCGGGGTCATTGGTATGATCCTTGATTCACTCCTCGGCGCAACTCTTCAGCGGCGCCGATGGTGCGAACGATGCAAGGTGCCCACCGAGCGCGGGGTGCACAGTTGCGGTGCAGCGACCCGCGCCGACGGGGGCCTGCCCTGGTTGGACAACGATGGGGTCAATGCTCTTAGTACCTTCGCCGGCGCCTGTACCGCAGTGATCTTTTACCGGAGTCTGTTATGACGACCGGCGCCGTTGACCTCGGGACGAGTCAACCTGTGACTGGCCTCGTGCCAAGTCGGCCCGAGGAGACAACCTCCCGGGGACCGTCGACCCGTTGGGGTGGGTCGCCGCGCGTGCTGCTGGTCAGCACAAACCGGGAAAGATCTCCGCAACCCGTGATTCCCAATGGGTTAGCCTGCGTCGCCTCAGCTCTGGACGCTGCTCGCCACGACGTGCAGGTGCTCGACCTGTGCTTCGTCCGAGACCCGGTCCGCGCCGCGCGCGCTGCCGCACGCCGAGTGCGCCCGGACGTCATCGCCATCTCTGTCCGCAACATCGACAACAGCGACCGCGTCGCCCTCCGGCACTACACGCCCGAAGCCGCCGAGATTCTGACGGCACTGCGCGAGGAAGCACCTCACGCCGCGACGATCGCCGGTGGCGCCGCCTTTGGCGTTGCCCCGGATGCGCTGTTCAACGAGTTGGGGGTGGACTATGCCGTCGCGGGCGATGGCGAGCGAGCAAGCGTCGCCCTCATTGGTGCGCTGGCGAGCGGACGTCCGATCGGCTCGATCCCCGGTGTGGTCCAACGAGTGGACAATAGGATCGTATTCACGCCTCCAGGCGAGGACGCTGATCTGGATGCCTTGCCCCGGCCGCGGCTCGGCCGCTGGATCGACGTCCGACGGTACGAGCGACATGGGGCTGTGGTCCCCATCCAGACCAAGCGCGGATGTGTTTATAAGTGTGTCTACTGCACGTATCGAAATGTCGAAGGATGGGGATACCGACTGCGGGACCCAGACGCCGTGATCGATGAAATGGTCGAGCTTGCTAACACGACAGGTGTGCGTCGAGTGGATTTTGTCGATTCGACATTCAACTCACCTCCAGGACACGCCATGGGGGTGTGCGAGGCGATCGCGCGTTCCAGCACGAAATTTCACCTCGAGACTATGAACTTCACGCCCGCTGCCGCTTCTGAGGAGCTGCTTGCTGCGATGCGGCGTGCGGGCTTTTCGGGGCTCGGCATCACCGCTGAGAGCGTCAGCGATCCGGTTTTGGAGCGGCTGGAGAAAGGATTCGATGCGGCACGCGTCCGAGAGGTCGCCCGCCGAGTCAAGCGCGCTGGTCTCCGGGCCCTCTGGATTCTGCTAATTGGTGGCCCCGGCGAGACCACCGCCACGGTGGAGGAGACACTCGGCTTTGCTGCGGAGCGATTGGCTGACGGTGACGCGGTGTATGCGACTGTGGCGCTTCGGATCTACCCGGGCACCACGTTGCACCGCGTGGCGATCAAGGAGGGCATTGTCAGACCAGACGACTCCTTGCTCACACCCACATTTTATTTCTCCCCTGACCTCGATCTCACGTCCACACTGACCCGCCTTCGAGCGTTCGCAGCGACGCAACCACGATTCATGTTCTCCGCTGACTCGCGATCCTGGCTGCTGCCACGCCTCACACGTGTAGCGTCCGCGCTGCGACTGCCAGGTCCGCACTGGCGATACATGGGCATCTTCCAGCGGCTGAGTCGAGCCATCGGATGAGAACGTCCGACCGCGGGCCCGCTGAAGTCGTTGTAGTGGGTGGCGGCCCGGCAGGAGCAAGCACTGCTTGGATGTTGGCTCAAGCTGGCGTCGATGTCATGCTTCTCGAGCGTGCACGGTTTCCGAGAGACAAGCCCTGCGCCGAATATTTGAGCCCAGAAGCGTCACGCATCCTCGCCGAGCTCGGTGTCCTGCACGAGCTGGAGGCGAGCGGTGCAGCACAGCTGGCCGGGATGGTCGTGCGCGCGCCGAGTGGCGTGTCCTTCCGAGGGGACTTCGTCGCAGACCACGGTTTCAGAGGGTTCAGGGACCGTGGCTTGGCGCTCCGACGACCCATACTGGACACCATGCTCTTGCGTCAGGCGGCGGCCGCGGGCGCGCGTGTGGTCGAGGAGGCGAGCGTCACGGACATCGTGCGCGATGCGCGCGGTCGAGTCGTGGGCGTGCACGTCCGCCGATCCGCGCGCGACGGCCGGCGGCCGTCGACATCCACGATTGGCGCGCGCATCGTGGTCGCCGCGGACGGATTGCACTCTGTCGTGGCTCGGCGGCTGCACCTCACGCGCGCGTCGCGCTGGCCCCGTCGGGTCGCATTCGTCACGCATTTCGCGGGTGTGGCGGAGATGGGCAGCGTGGGCGAGATGCACGTCGAGCACGACGGATATATCGGACTCGCCGACGTCGGTAATGGCGAAACGAATGTCGCGCTCGTCGTACCAGCGCGGTGCGCACGAGGTGCGGGTGCCGACCGTGCGGGATTTCTCGAGTCCTGGATCGAGCGCCGCCCCCACCTGGCCAGCCGGATGCGCCACGCGAAGCGCACCTCACCCGTCCGCGCGACGGGTCCATTCGCTCACCACGCCATCCGGGCCTGGGCTCCGGGCGCGGCACTCGTCGGTGATGCCGCTGACTTCTACGATCCGTTCACGGGCGAGGGGATCTACGCCGCGCTGAGAGGCTCGGAGCTGTTGGCGCCATACGTGATCGCGGCATTACACGCTCGCACCCACGGCGACATGGACGCTGCGCTGGCCGCGTATGATCGGTGTCGGCGCACGGAGTTTCGCGGCAAATGGATCGTCGAGCGCATCATCGCCGCCGCCGTAGCATCCCCCTTCGTGCTCGACCGGGTGGCGCGCTCACTGGCTCGACACCCGGAGATGGCCGACCTGCTGGTCGGCGTCACCGGTGACTTCGTTCCTCCGACGGAGATCCTGCGTGCCAGCTTCGTCATGCGACTGCTATTGCCCGCGTTGCGCCCGATCGGCACTTCATGAGTGTCGACCCCGACACCTTTCGCAGCGTGTTGGGTCGCTTTGCAAGCGGCGTGACGGTCGTCACCGCCCTCGAGACTGAGGGTCGAGACGTTGGTTTGACGGTGAGCGCATTCGCATCGCTCAGCCTCGAGCCGCCGCTCGTCGCGGTCTGCATCGACCACACTGCGTCGGTGCATCCCGTGTTGCTGCGCGCTCGCTACTTCGCCGTGAACATTCTCGCGGCGGACCAGGAGCCGCTGGCTCGGCGGTTCGCGACTCTCGACGGCGATCGCTTCGATGGCGTGGGGTACGTGCGTGGCCAGACGGGCGTTGCCGTCCTCGATGATGTCCTCGCTGTCATTGAGTGTCGCAAGATTCACGCGGTGGAGGGCGGCGATCACACGATCTTCATTGGCGAGGTCGAAACGGCACACGCATTCTCCGGCTCACCGTTGCTCTACTATCGTGGTGGGTATGCGCAGCTCGAGCGTTGATGAGCGATGAGAGCCTCTCTGCTGGTGCCACCGCGGCGCCGCGGCGCCGAGATCCTCGATGCCCCGGGTGTCGATCCCGAGCTCGCACACCGATCGCTGCGCGATGTCTCGCTCGCGAACGCGCTGTTTGGTGGCACGCGGGCTGTGCTGGTCGAGCTGTCGCCGCTGTGGGCGACGCTGCCTCGGCACGCGACGCTGCTCGACGTCGGAACTGGCACCGGTGACATCCCGGCACGTGCGCGAGTGTCTGCAGAACGCCGCGGCGTGACATTGGAGACGATCGGGCTCGAGCCGAGCCGCGAGCTCGCCGACGCGAGCCGGCAGCGCGGCGCACTCGCCGTGTGCGGGGATGCGCGGCATTTGCCGTTCCCCGACCGCAGCATTGACATCGTGATCTGCTCACAGGTGCTGCACCATTTCTTCGACGCCGACGCCCAACAGGTCCTGGCGGAGTTGGACCGAGTCGCTCGGCGGCGCGTCATCGTCAGCGATCTGCATCGCAGCCGCATTGCCGCCGCTGGTATCTGGATCGCCTCGTTCGTGCTCGCGTTCCACCCCGTGAGCCGCCACGACGGGGTGGTGTCAGTCATGCGCGGATTCCGCGCGGAGGAACTGCGCGGCCTTGTCGAATCGACCGTCGGCCAGCGACCGACCGTCCACTACCGTTTGGGCTATCGCGTCACCGCGTCCTGGACACCGCTCACGCCAACGTTGTCACGGCCGCAGTGACTGAACCGTTCGCGCTTGGGCCGATGCCGAGCGGCCGCCGCATGCGCACGGTCGATGAGCGCCTTGTGCGCGCGCCTCTGGACGGAATGTTCGAGCTCGCTCAGGCAGTTGAGGCCTGGCCAGCGCATCTGTCGCATTATCGGTCGGTCCAGATACGCGATCGTCGATCGGACGGAGGCGGACTGGTCGCCATGGCGGCATACCGGCGCTTCGGGCCGCTTCGCTGGCCTGTCTGGTGGGTGGCAGAGATGCAGGTGGTGCGTCCCAGCGGCGGAGATCCCAGCATCCGGTTTCGCCACGTAGACGGAATTACCCGCGGCATGGACGTCGAATGGTCGTTCACCCCACGGCGAGAGCGTTTCGCCCCGCCGACTACGCCCCTGGCGACCTTCGTGCGTATTGTGCACGAGTGGGACGGGCCACGGTGGCCACTTGTGGGTCCCGCAGTGGCAAGCGGCGTCATTGGGCCCGTGTTCATACATGCGATCGCCGCGCGCACGCTTTCTGGCTTGGCAGGAGTCGCCGAACGGCGCTTCGACGGCGATAGCCGAGCACATCCGGATGGGACCGCCGTGAGCTCACGTTGAAACACAGGTACGAGCACGCCCATGACTGAACTTCGCAGAGTCGCAGTGACAGGGATCGGGGCAATCACACCGATCGGGTTGACCGCCGAGGGGCTGTGGTGCGGCCTGCAGCGGGAACGATCGGCGGTTGACCTCGTGACGCTCTTCGACCCAACGCCGTTCCGCAGCCAGGTGGCGGCCGAAGTGCGCGATTTCGTGGCCGGCGACCATTCGGAGTCGAAGCGTTTGAGGCGCATGAATCGCTACGCGGTGTTCTCCGTCGTGGCGGCGCGCATGGCAGCTGCGGACGCGGAACTGGATCTGGCGCGGGAAGATCGCGATCGGATCGGTACGATGATGGGGAGTGCGCTCGGAGGGATCGGATATGCCGAGGAGCAGCTGGGGCGATACCTGGCGCATGGTCTGCCGGCGGTTGATGCTGGCCTGGCGCTCTCGGTCTTTGGCGGCGCATTCGAGCTGCAACATTGCGATCGATCTCGGTGCGACGGGCCCCAACTCGACCAATGGCATGAGTTGCGCGTCGGGGTCGATCGCCATCGGCGACGGCTTTCGGTGCATTCGCGATGGCGACGCGGACCTGATGGTGTGCGGTGGAGCGGAGGCGCCGCTGGCGCCATTGTGCTATGGCGCGTTCACGATCATACGCGCGATGTCCATTCGCAACGATGATCCTGCGCATGCGTCGCGGCCCTTCGACAAGGATCGCGACGGATTTGTGATGGGTGAGGGCGCTGCGGTCCTGGTCCTCGAGGAGTTGGAGCGCGCGCGCGCACGCGGTGCCCACATCTATGCCGAGATCCTTGGCTACGGCTCCACGAATGACGCCTTTCATATGACCGCACCGCGGCCCGATGGCAGCCAAGCGGCTCGCGCGATGCGCATTGCGCTCCGTGACGCGCACGTGGCACCCCACGAGGTCGGCTACATCAATGCGCACGGGAGCTCGACGCCGCTCAACGACACCACCGAGACGCTGGCCATCAAGCAGGTCTTCGGGGACCATGCCTATCGGGTGCCGGTTAGCGGCACGAAAGGCTACTATGGGCATGCGCTCGGTGCTTCGGGTGCCATCGAAGCCGCGATCTGCGCGATGAGCTTCGAGCACGAGTGGCTGCCGCCGACCGTGAACCTGGCGTCTCCGGATCCAGAGTGCGATCTCGATTACGTGCCGAGCAGTGGCCGGACCCAGCGCGTCGATGTAGCCCTGTCGAACTCTTTCGGGTTCGGTGGGGTCAACGCGGTACTCGTGATGAAGCGGCCAGACTAGCTCGTGGCGCACTGACGCTCGCCGCGATACCTTCTCCCCGCCTCTTTCCCCCGGGGAGCGGACCCGATGCGTGATCCCGAGCGCCACTTCAGTACGGAGTTTGTCGGTACGTTTGCGCTGGTCTTCGTGGGTGGAGGCTCGATCGTCGCCATGCGCAGTGCCGGCGCCGAGGGCCTATTGGTCGTCGCGCTCGCGCACGGGCTGATTCTCGCCCTCATGGTGACCGCCACGATGCGGATCTCCGGGCATCTCAATCCGGCAGTGACGCTCGGCTTCCTCGCGGTCCGCCGGATCGAGCCCATGATGGCGGGCCTCTACATTGTCGCGCAGCTCCTCGGAGCGACGCTGGCCGCGTATGCACTCAAGATGCTCGTGCCTGCCGACCAGTTCGCCGCCGTTCACGGGACGATTCAAGAGGTCGCCGTCGGCACCTCGTGGGGACAGGCGGTCGCGCTCGAGGCGATCGCGACGTTCTTCCTGACCTTCGTCATCTTCGGAACCGCCGTCGACCCCCGCGCGCCCAAGGTTGGTGGGTTTGCGATCGGGCTGACGATCGCGGCGGACATCCTCGCGATCGGGCCACTCACAGGGGCCTCGATGAACCCGGCGCGGTCGTTCGGGCCCGCGTTCGTCTCGTCGAGCTACGTCTGGCAGTCCGTCTACTGGACGGGCCCGGTCATTGGCAGCATCCTCGCCGCCGTGCTGTACAGCTACGTGCTGCTTCGCTCCTCGGCCGAACCCCCTGAGCCACCGGACCACGGCGAATTGACGGAGTAGCCGGATCCGCTCTCGGCCCGCTCCATTGTTCCCTTGTAGGCCATCGGCGACTCGTCCACGCCGAAGTTTCGCGCCGCCAGGGCCGCGACTCGCTCGAGTTGCTCGGCCGTGAGATCGCGTTGGTCGCTCGCCTCCGCGAACTCCCTCAGCTGGTCGCGATCGTAGATGTTGGGGAGGGTCGAAATGACCAGCGGGTCGGCGAGCAGCCACTTGAGAGCCGCCTGCCCAAGCGTCATGTCCTCGGTCAAGAAGCCGAGCGTTCGAATCTTCTGGATGCCGTTCACCAACCATGATCGCGGCCGGTGGCGGCGATGGTCGTGCGCGGGGAACACAGTGTCCTCGGTGTATTTCCCCTCGAGCATCCCGGAGGCGTGCGTCACGCGTATGGTGAATGCGCATTGCGGAGCGTGCTGCCGAGCCGCGGCGATCATGGCAGTCCCGGGATGTTGCTCGAGGATGCTCCAGATCATTTGGATCGCCCCGACGTCCGGCTCTCGCTCGCACAGCTCGACCGCCTCGTAGAGCCACCCGATCGCCGGGCCGAATGCGGCACCCCATACCCGGATCTTCCCCTCCCGCTGGAGGTCGCGGAGCGTGTCCCAGAGCATCGGATCGCGCACGTGCTCCATCTTGGCGTTGTGAATCTGCAACACGTCGATGTAGTCGGTCTCGAGGCGCTCGAGAGACCGATCGACGGCCAGCCGGATATACGCGGGGTCGGTGCGCATCGGCAGCTCGGACTGCCCGCGGCGCGCGCTCTGGGCCGCTGGGTCGTAGATGTCGTAGCCAACCTTCGTCGCGTAGACCACGGCGTGGCGCTTCCCTCGGAACGCTTCTGCCAACTGCCGCTCGGCCCGACCGTTGCCATAGGCGTCGGCCGCGTCGAAGAAGGTCACGCCATATGCGTCATGCGCTTCGCGGAGCATCGCCACCGCCTCAGCGTCGGTCTTCTCGCCCCACCATCCGGTGGCGAGAGTCCACGTGCCAAAGCCGACTTCGCTGGCCGTGACGGTTGTGCCGGGGAAGGTGCGGTAGCGCATGAACGGCGGGCTCCGGGCGCTTCGCGCCCGAGAAAGTAGAAGCTCAGAAAGTAGAAAGTAGACTACGACACGAGCGGTTTGCAGTGGTCTACTTTCTACTTTCTGTAGGTCTACTCTCTCGGGTGCATGAGCATCCGCGCGGCTTCAGTCGCGAAATACGTCACAATGAAATCCGCGCCGGCCCGTCGGATGCCGATCAGCGATTCCATCACGACTCGCTCGCGGTCGATCCAGCCCCGCTCGGCGGCCGCGCAAATCATGGCGTACTCGCCGCTCACCTGATAGGCGGCGACGGGGTACCCCGTCTCTGTCTTCACACGCCGCACGACGTCGAGATATGGCCCGGCCGGTTTGACGAGGACCGCGTCCGCGCCTTCCTCGATGTCGAGCATCACCTCGCGGATGGCTTCGTCAGCATTCGCCGGATCCATTCTGGTAGCCTCGCCGATCGCCGCTGCGAGGGGCGGACTCGGCCGCTTCGCGGAACGGGCCATAGTACGCGGACGCGTACTTGGCGGCGTAGCTGAGAATCGGGGTCTCGGCAAACCCGGCAGCATCGAGTGCGTCGCGGATCGCCAGCACTCGACCGTCCATCATATCGCTCGGCGCTACGACATCGACACCCGCGCGCGCGTACGACACGGCGACCTGGGCGAGCAATTCCAGCGTCGCGTCGTTGTCCACGCTGTCTTGCGCGTTGAGCACTCCACAATGCCCGTGGTCGGTGTATTCACAGAGACAGACATCGCCAATCGTCACCAGCTCCGGGAATTCGCGCTTCAGTGCACGAATGCCCTGTTGCACCGCACCCTGTTCGTCCCACGCCTCCGATCCGATCGAATCCTTTCGCTCCGGAAGTCCGAACAGCATGATCCCGCCGACCCCTGCCTCCACTGCCCCGCTCGCGTCGCGCAGCATTTCGTCGATCGATGTCTGCGCAACGCCGGGCATCGACGGCACCGGATGTCGGCGCTCTGCGCCCGAGCGAACGAACACGGGGAGAACGAGCTGGGCGGCGTCCAACCGGTGCTCCCGCACCAAACGTCGAAGCGCAGGCGTCCGACGCAGGCGCCGTGGCCGTGTAGACGGAAAGGAAGGCATTCCGAAATCTATTCCGGCTGGGGTGCCACCACGCGTGGCAGGCTGCGTAGCCCAGCCAGGATCTCCTCGGCTCCCCGCGCGCGGAACTCGGCGGCCAACGCCCGGCCGCACGCGAAGGGATCGTCAGTCAGGCGACGCGATCCCCGAATGACGCGCCGTCCGGCGACGTCGGCGATGAACCCGTGGAGCGTCGCTGGACTCGTGGCACCACCGGCATGCAGGCCGATCTCTCCGTCCGCGCCGATGACGAGTGCGCCCACCGGGACCTGGCATCCACCGTCCAATGCGGCGAGAAACGCGCGCTCCGCTTGCACTGCGGCCATCGTCGGGCCGTCATTGAGACCGTCGATGTGCTCGCGAGTACGCGTGTCATCGATCCGGACCTGGACAGCGATCGCACCCTGTCCTGCCGCGGGCAACCACTGCGGGGCCTCGAGATACGCCGTGATGTGCTGCGTCGCCTGCAGTCGCAACAGTCCCGCGGCGGCGAGGATCGCTGCGTGCACCTGCCCCTCGTCGACCTTCCGGAGTCGTGTCGGCACGTTCCCCCGGAGCTCGACGACCTCCAGGTCTGGATGCGCGGCCAACAACTGTGCACGGCGTCGCAGACTCGACGTGCCGACGCGAGATCCGCGCGGTAGATCGGCGAGGCCTACCGCCCGGGCACTGCTGCTCAGCACGAGCACGTCGCGCGGATCGGCCCGTGGCAACACGGCAGCGATGTCGAGGCCCGACGCGAGATCCGTCGGCAGGTCCTTCAGCGAATGGACCGCGCAGTCGATCTTGCCACGCTCGAGCGCGCGCTCGAGCTCCTGAGTGAACAGGCCCTTCGCACCAATCGCGTTCAACGGTTCGTCGAGGTGCTTGTCGCCCGTCGTCGTAAACGTCACGAGCTCACCGGCCAGCCCCCGCTGCGCGAGCGCCTCCTGAACGAGTCGCGCCTGCTTGAGCGCCAGCTGGGACGCGCGCGTACCGATTCGCACCACGGAAGCATCCGTGGCGCTCGCCGTCGACGCCGCGCGCTTCGTCTTGGGACTCACGAGCCTCGCTCGGGCGTTGGAGCGTCTATCACGGGCCCCGACTCGCTCCTCGCCAGGGATCGATGCGCGCTCGATCGCGCCCCCGGTCTGTCGCCCGCGCTCAACGCGACGACGGCATCGACCAAGCCTTGCATCGTCGACACACGTGCCTCTCCTGCGACGGGGATTCCTGCCGCTCGCGCCGCTTTGGACGTGACGGGACCGATGGAGACACCAGGGACGCGCGTCACGAGTTCGGGACCCACCGCTTCCGCATACGCCCGTGCAGCCGCACCTGATGCGAGCGTCACGAGGTCGATCGAGTCCGAGGCGACCGCAGCTCGCATCTGCCGGGCGCCATCAGCATTGACCGCAGAGCGATAGATGGCCACGACGTCAACAGTCGCCCCGAGCCGGCGCAGTCCCTCGGGTAGAGCGTCGCGCGCCTCCGCCGCAGCCGGATACAGGACCCGTCGTCCCCCCACGTCCGCCCGCCGCGCGAGCACGTCCAACAGCCCCTCAGCAACGTACTCCGATGGCGTCACGTCGGCAGTGATGCCGCGGGTGAGCAGCGCGTCGCTCGTCGCGGGTCCGATTGCGCTGACTACGAGACCGGACAAGGCGCGGACATCCCGGCCCGGGCGGAGGAGGATCTCCCACACGATCCGCACCGCATTTGGGCTGGTGAAGACGATGTGCCGGTATTCGTTCAGCCGATCGAGGGCGTCCAGGAGAGGACCCGGATCGAGTTTTTCGATGCGCACCGCGGGCAGCTCTCGCACGACGGCCCCCAGCATCCTCAGTAAGTCGCTGAGGGCACTCGCCTGTGTCGCCGGGCGGGTCACCAGAATGCGCCGACCGAGCAGCGGACGGACCTCCGCGCGATCGAACCAACGGATCGCTCGTCGAAGTGCAACCACCCCTCCGATCACCGTGAGGACTGGCGCCTCCAGGCCGGCGGCACGCACGTCGCCCGCGATCGTGGCGAGCGTTCCCTCAACGGTCCGTTGCTCGGCCGTCGTCGCCCACTGTATCGCCGCCGCCGGGGTGTCGGCACTCAGCCCAGCGCGCGTAAGCGATGCGGCGATCTCCGGAAGTCGCTGTACTCCCATGTAGAGCACGATGGTCCCAGCAGACCGCGCGACTGCACTCCAATCGACTTGCGATCCGCCCTTGGCGGGGTCTTCGTTACCCGTCACGAACATCACCGTCGTGGAGATCCCGCGATGCGTGACGGGGATCCCTGCGTACGCGGGACCAGCGATGCCGGCGGTCACCCCTGGGACGACCTCGAACGGCACGTCCGCCGCGGCAAGCGCTTCCGCCTCTTCACTGCCGCGCCCGAAGACAAAAGGGTCCCCGCCCTTGAGTCGCACGACGGCTTTGCCCGAGCGCGCCAAGTCGATCAGCATGGCGTTGATGTCTTCTTGCCGCGCCGATCGTTTGTCGCCGCCTCGCTTACCGACGAAGTGAAGCTGCGCATCGCCCCTCAACAGCTCGCGCGGAACCAGCGCGTCGTGGACAATGGCATCGCAGCTTGCCAGCAAGTCCCAAGCACGTACCGTGATCAGGCTCGGGTCACCCGGACCGGCGCCAACCAGGTACACCATGCCGGGCCGGGCGTTCATCGGGTGATGGGCAGCCGCCGACGACTGGTCAGCGTTCGCCATGTGCGGCGTGCGCCTCCAGCGCCATTCGCTGTCGCTGCGCGACTTTACGAGCTCGCCACCAGATCGACAGTGCATAGCCGGCGTAGATGATCCCGGCCGCCGCGTACGCCGCGTACATGTAGGCCGCGTTCTGCGGAGGCACTATGACACCCTGCCGGTGACCTGTGGCGAAGTGCCGGACACCGTCCGCACGTGCGGGGCCCTCGCCTCGCTCACCGCGGCGTCGGTCATGACGGCGAGTCGATAGCGCGCACGGAGCAGCGCGACGAACAGCAAAGCGAACGCACCGAACGCCAGACCGAACGTCAGAGCCATCTCTGGGGGTGCCGATGGGGCGCTTGGCTTGAGGAAGATGGGTTGGGGATGAAGCGTGCGAAACAGATACACGGTCAGGTGGATGAACGGAATCAACAATCCCGCGAGGATCGCCAACACCGCGGAATACCGACCGCGGAGCGCAGGATCGTCGACGGCCTGGCGCAGAATCAGGTAGGCGAGGATGATGAGCCAGAGAAACAGCGTAGCCGTGAGACGCGCATCCCCAGACCACCAGGTACCCCAGACCGGCCTTGCCCACAGCGGACCCGTCACCAGGACCACGGTGGTGAACACAAGCCCCACCTCCGCCGCAGACGCCGCGACCCGATCCAGCTTTGCGTCGTGCAGCCACAGATACAGCACACTGGCAACCGCCATCAGGGCAAACGCGAGATACAGCGCAGTAAAGGCAGCCGGCGCGTGGATATAGAGAATCTTCTGCGCCGCACCTTGAAGCGCCTCCTCGGGTGTGAACGCGAGGTCCCGAACGACCGACGCCGCGATGCAGGCGACGGCGATCCAGAACAGCCAGCCGAATACTCGCACCGGCGGCGACGGCTCGTGCGCGTCATGAGCCATTCCGCGCGAAATCTCAGGTTGATGAGTTGGACCCATCACGCGCCCCTCTCAGCGCTCGATCGTGAAGGGATATGCCAGCGTACATGCGACGACGAACACGATGTCGTACGCCGCAAGAATCTTGAGCCACGCGCCGGCACCCCCGATCGACCGCCCGCTGATAATGACGACGGTCGCCTGGGCCGCCGCGGTCACGACCGGCACCAGAAACGGTAGCGTGATCACTGGAAGCAGCAGATCCGCGAGTCGTGTGTTGACCGCCATTGCGCTGAAGAGCGTGCCAACGACGACCAAGCCGACCGCTGCCAGCACGGTAACCCCGGCGATCAGTAGCAGGCCGGGTGGGCCGATCGAGACGTTGTAAAACAGGAGGACCGCAGGAACTGCAACCACCTGGACGCCCAGCAGGAACACCAGGTTCGCGAAGGCCTTGCCGAGGAAGATCGCTTCCCGGCTGATCGGCGCACCCAGCAGCCCATCAATGGCTCGGTCAGACAACTCGGCTGCGAAGGAACGATTCAGCCCGAGAACCCCGGTGAACGTAAAGATGACCCAGATGATGCCAGGAGCCAAATCAAGTCCAGCCACTGCGGTCGGGTCCCAAGTATAGAAGAAGATCGCGGCCGCGAGCACAGTGAACACCGCCGCCGACAGAAACGCAGATCGCGTCCGAAGCTCGACCGTGAGGTCCTTGCGCGCGATGACCCATGCGGCGGCGAGTGTCCCAGGGTACCGCGCTGGCCGCTCCCCGAGTTGCCCAGGTGCCGCTCCGGCCATCGACGGGACTGCTTCCTCTTCCGTCGGGCGCACGGGCGGATAGGGGCGAGGCAAGGCGTCGCCCGCCGAGGTCGCGGGGCCGAGTCCGGAATCCCGCGCGAGTGGGTGACTCACCCTTCGACGCCAACGAGGGCGCGGTAGTCGGCTGCGAAGGCGGCTGAATCGATCCTCGCTCGGGTCTCCGCGCGGAGGAATCGCCCCTCGTACATCACCGCAACGGTGGTGGCGAGTGCGAGGCCCTCCTCGATGTTGTGCGTGACCAGGACGAGCGCCGCGCCCGCGTTCCTCAGCTGGCGAATAGCGCTCGTCAACGCCGCGGCCCCCGCGGCGTCGAGGCCGGTGTACGGCTCATCGAGGAGTATGATCCGCGGGTTGTGCACGAAGGCACGCGCGATCGAGACCCGTTGTTGCAAGCCACGGCTGAGCAAGCGGACTGGCGTAAGTGCGCGGTCGGCGACCTGTAGCCGACCAAGAGCACTCATCGCCGCATCGCGCGGCGAGCGGAGGCCGTGGAGACGTGCCGCGAACACCACGTTCTCGAGTGCCGTGAGCGCCGGATAGAGCATCGTGTGGTGCGAGATGTAGCCCACACGGCCTCGAATTTCGGCGTCGCCGGGGAGCGCCATCCCATCGACACAGGCGGAGCCCAATGATGGCTCGAGCAACCCTGCGAGGACGCGCAGGAGAGTCGTCTTGCCGGCTCCGTTGGGACCAAAGACGACAAGGCAGTCGCCTCCGGCGAGCGAGAGATCGATGCCCGACAGCGCCCACCGGTCAGCAAACCGGCGACCTAGTCCCCGCGCCTCTACGGCCAGCGGGATACTCCCTGGTGCAGACACCCGTGGAATTTACACTGCAGGGGATTGGGGCAGGCGCTGGCGCGCGCCCCCTGCGACTACCCAAATTCCCCTCGTGAATGACATCGACGTTCTCTTACAGGAGAATCGGCGATTTCCCCCACCGCCCGATTTCGTCCGCGGGGCGGCCCTGCGGGATCCAGCCGTGTATGCCCAGGCCGCATCCGACTTCGAGGGTTACTGGGCATCTCGCGCCAAGGAGTTGGATTGGTTCACGCCCTGGAATCGGGTGCTCGACTGGCGACCGCCGTATGCCAAATGGTTCATTGGTGGGAAGCTGAACGTCTCGGTCAACTGCGTCGACCGTCACCTGGCGACCAAGCGCGACAAGGTCGCGATCATCTGGGAGGGCGAGCCGGGAGACCGCAGGCGCGTTACGTACGGCGAGCTCTCGCGTGACGTCAACCGTTGTGCCAACGCCCTGCAGCGGCTCGGTGTCCGACGCGGAGATCGTGTCGCCATCTATCTGCCGCTCATCCCGGAAGCAGCGGTTGCCATGCTGGCATGCACCCGTATTGGCGCCGCGCACTCGGTCGTTTTCGGTGGCTTCAGCCCTGATTCCCTGCGCGATCGCATCAACGACGCCGCGGCCAAGGTAGTCATCACCGCGGACATTGGATTTCGTCGTGGTCAGGCGGTCCCGCTCAAGCGAAACGTCAACAAGGCCATCGAAGGCTGCCCGACGATCGAGCGCGTCGTCGTTGTGCAACGACAAGCTACGGTCGACCCGTCGACCCCTTTCGCGGCACCTCGAGATGTCTGGTGGCACGACGTCATGCACAATGCACCGATCGAGTGCGAGCCGGCACAGATGGACGCCGAAGACGTACTGTACATCCTGTACACCTCAGGTACGACCGGCAAACCCAAGGGGATCGTCCACACGACCGGCGGCTATCTGACAACGGTGGCGGCGACAACCCGCGACGTGTTCGATCTCCGCGAGAGCGATATCTACTGGTGCACGGCGGACGTCGGCTGGGTCACCGGCCACTCGTACGTGGTCTACGGGCCACTCGCCAATGGGGCGACTACGGTCATGTATGAGGGGGCGCCCGACTGGCCCGACAAGGACCGCTACTGGTCGCTGTGCGAGTCACTCGGCGTGACGATTCTCTATACGGCACCGACAGCGATACGCGCATTCATGCGATGGGGCGATCAATATCCCGCGCAGCACGATCTCTCGCGGCTCCGTCTCCTCGGAACGGTGGGAGAGCCAATCAATCCCGAAGCGTGGATGTGGTACCACGGTCGCATTGGGGGCGGCCGATGTCCGATTGTCGACACATGGTGGCAGACCGAGACCGGCGCGATCGTGATCTCGCCGCTGCCCGCACTGACGGAGACAAAGCCAGGCAGCGCCACCCTGCCATTGCCCGGCTTTTCCGCTGACTTGCTCGATCGTGATGGGAAGAAGATCGCTGTCGGCGGCGGCTTCCTCGCGCTCGACCGACCGTGGCCGTCGATGCTGAGGACGATCTGGGGCGACGACGCGCGATACGTTCAGACCTACTTCTCGAAGTGGGCCGGTCGACCCGACCTCTATTTCCCGGGTGACGGCGCCAAGCGCGACGAAGATGGGTACCTATGGATCCTCGGCCGAGTCGACGACGTCCTGAACGTCGCCGGGCATCGAATTGGTACGATGGAAGTCGAGTCGGCACTCGTGGATCACCCGGCCGTCGCCGAGGCGGCAGTCGTGGGGCGCGGTCACGATCTGAAGGGCCAGGCAATCGCAGCCTTCGTCACTCTGCGGGCTGGCCAGCAGTCATCGCCGGGTCTACGCGAGGAGCTGCGGAGCCACGTGGCGGAGAAGATCGGGGCGATTGCCCGACCCGATGATGTCCTGTTTGCCGCGGACCTGCCGAAGACCCGGTCGGGGAAGATCATGCGCCGGCTGCTGCGCGACATCGCGGAAGGCCGGGCGCTGGGCGACACGACGACGCTGGCAGACCCGGCCGTCGTGGCCGGCCTCAAGGAGCAATACGAGGCACTGGAAAGCTGAGCGTCCGGTCACCGGTGAACGATCCGGCGCCGCCGTCGAAGGCTGGCAAAGGCGACGCAATCCGTTGCCCAGCCTGCAGTTGGGTGGTCGTCTAGGAGTTTAACGGCGAATTTCGCGGGCTAATTGGCTAGGCGCCGCACTTCCTTCCCCTTTTGCCCGATCGATGGTTGCCGAGGACGCCGGGGCGGCGTCCAGCCTCAGGGTATCAAGTGCAGGCCGCGGTGGTCGAGTGCGGCGCTCAAGCTCAGCCGTTATATTCTTACGCGTGTTCGGACGTCTGTTTCCCGAATCGATCTTCCCACGGAAGCTGTCGCCCGCTGCTGAGCGTCGCTTGCGGCTTGCGCAAGCGCGCGCGGAAGAGTCCGTGGTCCGAGCCCATGTCGAGAACGCGCTCATGTTCGTGGACACGCTGGCCGAAGAGCTCTCGTTCGACCGTGCGATCGACACCTATATCCGCGTCATGGGTATCCCGGAGCCACTTGGGAGCACCATAGCGACCCGAGCGCTGGTCACGCTTGGCCAGGACCTCGTCTCCACTCGTCGCGGCCCACGCGACGCCGACCAACTCACCGCTGCGACGGACGACGATCTGCGGCCGCGGCTGCGGCTCAACGAAGCCGAATCACGGCAACGAAGCGCCAAGCGCGCGTAGCGCGCTGCGCGCGCCAGGCGCGCTAGAAAGTAGACCTACAGAAAGTAGAAAGTAGACACCTACAAAGGCGGTGATGCGGCACGAAGGGCGGGGGCGTCTTCGCGAACTACCCGGTGACCGGTTCTGAGGTATAGACTCGCCGGAACGCCATGACGTCGGACACTGCGATCCCGCACATCACGGTCACGACCACGGCGGACGTCACGCAGTACTCGCAGATGGCGTGAATGACGAAGAGCTCGAGCGCCGTGAGATAGACGGAGAAGAGCACTCCCCATCCAGTGAGGGCCACCAGGACCCACGAGATGCGCGATGTGTCGGCGAATCTGGGCTGCGTACCCGCCACTGCGATCGCCAGCACGACGAGGTAGAACGCCGCACCCCATGCCGCCACGGGGATCCCGAACAGCACTGACCAGCGACTCGTCTGGACGCGTTCGCACGAGCCGATGCTGCACGCCAGATGGCCGATGTAGCCGAGCTTGAAAAGCGTGAGATAGGCCGAGAGCATGAGGCCCACCAGCGCGAGCAGCGCCAGGATCATCCGCTTGGTCACGGGCGTCCCGCGGTCACGACTCACCCGAGGAGTCAGCGCGCTGCAGTCGTGCGGCCGGCGGGCGCTCCCCGGGCGCTATCGACATACGCACGCAGTTGGTCGAATCCGATGGCGCCCGGCACGACTCGATTGCCGATGACGAAGGTCGGAGTCTCCATTACGCGATGACGGTCGCCCTCGGCCTTGTTCGCCTGGATGTCCCGTTCGTGGGAGCGCTGGTCGACACATTGCTGCCACCGGTCGACATCGAGACCCAGATCCTTCGCATAACTTCGCATGACCTTCGCTGGGTCGCTCGTGGCTTCACCGTTCCAGTCGCCCTGACCCTGAAAGAGGCGGTCGTGCATTTCCCAGAACTTGCCCTGGTCGTTGGCGCAGGCCGCCGCTTCCGATGCGACCAGCGTGTTCTTGTGCATGGGGAGCGGGAAGTCGTAATACGTGACCTGCGCGAGCCCTGAATCGATGAGGCGCTTGCGGACGTCGGGCTCGGTCACGACGGTGTAGTTGGCGCACGCCGGACACTCGAAATCCGCGAACTCCATGATGTGAACGGGCGCGTCGGGACGTCCGAGGACGTACCCCTTGGCGACGGCCGGAGGGAGGTTCGGGTCCACGGTGCTCGCGACTGGCTGCTTCGGTCGAGCGAGATATGCCAGCACGGCACCGCCGGCCAGCACCAGGACGATAATCGCAGCCAGAAACTGCCGCGGATTCGACCGACCTTTCGCCGGCCGCCCGCGAGCGGGGGTCGGCGCCTTCGACGACCGCGGCGTAGCGGAGGAGCCCTTCCGACCCCCGCGCGACCCGTCACCACCACGAGCACTCACCACTTGGTTCCCCCTTCCTCGTCATCGGGTTTCCAATCAGAACGTTCCCACTTCGGCTCATCCGATTTGGCTTCGGCGACGATGCGACGGTTCTCCGAAACCTCGGGCGTGTCGTACGTCGCGCGGACCTCGTAGTGGAACAGCTCCGTTCGGACGTCGCCGATCAGTTCCATGAGCTCGTTGGCTCTGCCCAACAGGGCGCCGCTCGCATCGAGCTCGCGAATGCGATCCGACAACATGCGGAGCAACCGCTCGAGATTTCGTCGTCGATCCTCGCCGTATGTCTCTTCAGCCATAAGCCTTTAGCCACTCCTAACACAAAGGCACAACGCCGGGTCGAGGCGCCCCGTCAGGTCGCTCGGTGCCGGTTTGTCGAAACCTAGACCCGGCTCCGCCGTGCGCAAGCAATTGCGCCTGCGTATTTTGCCTCGCGTGACGAGCGATCCATCTCTGACCAACTTGCTCAGTGAGCTCGAATGGCGCGGGCTCCTGTATGACCACACGGAGCGTTTAGCCGACGCGCTGGCGGCGAGCTCCGTCACCGGCTACTGCGGGTTCGACCCGACTGCGGACAGTCTGCACGTCGGGAGCCTCGTCCAGATCATGGGTCTGCTGCACCTCCAGCGCGCGGGACATCGGCCGGTGGCACTGCTCGGGGGCGGCACGGGGCTGATCGGTGACCCGAGCGGCAAAGCGACCGAGCGGCCGCTGCTCGACAGCGAGCAGATCGCGGCCAATGCGCGTGCGATCCGCGCGCAACTCGAGCGGTTCCTCGACTTCTCGGGGCCGCGCGGCGCACTCATGCGAGACAATTCTGAGTGGCTCGTTCCCCTGCCCACTCTCTCGTTTCTGCGGGACGTCGGGAAGCACTTCAGCATCAATTTCATGCTCGCCAAGGACTCGGTGAAATCCCGCCTCGAAGGAGGGATCTCCTTCACCGAGTTCGCGTACATGCTCCTCCAAGCGTACGACTTCCTCGAGCTGTACCGCAGAGACGGTGTCACGCTCCAGACCGGTGGGAGCGACCAGTGGGGAAACATCACGACCGGTACCGAATTGATCCGGCGCGCGGCCGGCGGCGACGCGCATGGCCTCGTGCTGCCACTTGTAACGACGGCGAGCGGGACCAAGTTCGGGAAGACTGAAGCAGGCGCTGTCTGGCTGGACGCGACTCGTACGTCGCCGTATCAGTTCTATCAATTCTGGGTGAACACCGATGATCGCGACGTGGGGCGTTATCTGCGCTTCTTCACCCTGCTCTCTCGGGAGGAGATCGCGACCCTGGACGTCGCAACGAGTGAATCGCCCGGGCGGCGGGAAGCCCAGCAGGCATTGGCCCTGGACGTGACCACCCGCGTACATGGCGCCGAGGCGGCCCGCGTCGCCGTCGAGGTCTCCGCGTTGTTGTTCGGCCGGGGGGATCCTCGAGCTCTGTCGCCCCAGGCATTGGCGGCTCTGGCCGCCGAGATTCCATCATCCGCGATCCAGAGTAGTGGGCCCAGCGCCGATGTCGACACGTTGGACGCCTTTGTGGCGGCGGGCCTGGCCGCTTCCAAAGGGGCCGCGCGCCGATTGCTCGACCAGGGCGGCCTTTCGGTCAATGGGCGGAAGCTCGGGGGCGCCGATCGCGCATTGCCGCGTGACGAAGCATTGAACGGCGGCTATTTCCTGCTCCGCAAAGGCGCCCGGGATTACGCCCTGCTCCGGGTGCCGGTGTAACTGGGAACGCCACCCACTCGCGCCGCTATCGATCCAGAGCCTGCGGTCAGTTGCCCTTGTCTGAGGGGTCGCTGGTCGCATTCGCCTCTGTCGCTCGCGCAGTGCCGCCAGCCTGCTCCTCCAATTCGGCCTCATGCTCTGGCCGTCGCTTCCAACGGCGATGATGCCAGAGATACTGCTCGGGATACTGTCGCACCCATCGCTCCAACACACCCGTATAGCGGGCGACGACGGCGTCCACGTCGCGCTCACGGTCGCCGGTATCGATCACCTCGACCGGCTCGACGAGTGCGCGATACTTGCCGCTCGGGAGTCTGATGGCCGTGCCGACCACGAGCGGGACACCGAGTCGGAGGGCGAAGACGCCGGGGCCGCGGGGAGTTTTTGCGAGGCGGCCAAAGAAGGGCACATATGTCGATGCCATGCCCTTCACGCCCTGGTCCGCGACCAGAGCGACCACCTGGCCGCTCCTGAGCGCGCGCGGAACTTTGCGGACCGGATCGTCCGCGATGACGGCGAGTCCGGCCCGCTCGCGCGTCGCCGTCAGGTATCGATCGAAGAGCGGATTGGTCATCCGGCGCACGACGCCGGTGACGCTGACCCCACGCGCAGCGATGTACGCGCCGGCGAGCTCCCAGTTGCCAATGTGTCCGGTGACGACGATGACACCGCGTCCGCGACCCAAGGCCTTTTCGAGCACCGGCCAATCGCCGTCGCCGTCGAACATCGCGCGCACGCGCGCGTGTGACAGCGTCGGCAAGAGCGCTGCTTCGACGGCCGTGCGTCCGAGGTGCTCGTACGCCTTCCGCGCGACGCGGCGCACAGCGCTCTGGCGCCAGTCCGGAAACGCTGCCGACAGCTGCGATTCGACCACGGCCCGCCGTACACGCAGGGGCCAATACCCGAGCGTGGCCACCCGGGCCGCAATCGCACTGGCCGCGCTGAGCGGGATACACGCCGCCGCACCGAGGCCCGTGCGAAGCGCAGCATATTCGAGGACGTCGCTCGCTGTCGCCATCAGTCGGACAGCACGGGAGGCCTGAAGGGAGCCTGAGGCGGGGCATTGGCAACTGCCGCTGCTGCGAACTCTCGAACGTCGCGTGCGACGCGCTCCCAGTTGAAGTACTCCTCTGCAGCACGCCGGCCCGCGCGCCCGATGTCGCGCCGGCGCTGCGGATCGCGCAGGAGCTGATCGATCGCGGCCGCCGCAGCGCCCACGTCAAGCGGGTCGACGATGACGCCAGTCTCGCCGTCTCGCACGGCGGTGCGCACCCCCCCCGAATCGCCGGCCACCACCGGGATGCCGCTCGCAGCCGCTTCGACGAACGCAATGCCGAATCCTTCGGCGTTGATCTCTGCATCGATTCGCGACAGCCCCACGTAGATGGTCGCCGTCGCATACGCTTCCGCGATGTCGGCATCCGAGAGCGTGCCGGCGAACATCACCCGGTCGGCGACGCCCAGCGCCTGCGCGCGGCCGGCGAGCCGTGCCGCGTCCTCCCCATCTCCGACGACGAGGTACCGCAGCGTCGGATGGGTGCCGCTCAGCGCGGCCATCGCCGCCAGCGCGACATCAATCCCCTTGTGCGGGACCAAGCGCGCGACGGTCACGAGCAGCGGTGCATCGCCCAGCCCAAGGCGGTGGCGCAACGTTCCGGTGTCGCGCCCGGGCTGAAAGTGCTGTGGGTCGGTGCCCAATGGATTGATCAGGACCGGAGGAATGCGCGCCACGCCACTCTGGGCCATGACCTCCCGGCACAACGCCGCGCTCCAGTCCGAGATCGCAACGATCCCCGCGCTGTCCTCGAAGATGCGCCGTGCAGTCCAGCGCTTGAGCCATCGCTCCGGCCGAGCCGACGTCAGCTTCCGACGTTCCCGCAACAGATCGCCGCCGTACACGTAGACGAGGTACGGAACTCCTGTCGATCGGTGCGCCCACCACGTCGGGTAGCCTGCGGGTCGCATGTTGCCGCAGTGGATGATGTCCACGGCACCGCGCCGCGTCGTATCCGCCCGAGGGACCAACCACCTAGCCCATCGCGCCTGATTGAAAACTGTCTTCGCCCCGCGAAACGGAAACGGCTGGCGAACGATCTCGTACGTCTCACCGCGGTCGAATGCTGCGGCATCGGCCTCACGCGCCGGATCGGCCGCCACGGTCGACACCGTGACGCCGCCCGCATCCGAGCCGCCGGGCGAGCTCCACGTGCCGTCGCGCCATCCCGCCGCCCATCGGTGGATAGTCCTGGGTTATCAGGAGATGCCGCATGGGCTGCATGCGGCGCGATCACCCCGCCCAGTGCGAGCGGTCGCGCGCCACGTCCGCTGCCTGCTGAAGCAGATCGAGCATCGTCGATTCCTTGTATCTCTCGCGCCACGCGCGCCCGACCCGCAGTCGCCCATCGCCGCTCGCTGTCCATTCTGCGCCAGCAATCCGGCCAGAATCGCGGCCGTTGCCGGACGTCTCGCCTGGGGTCAGCAGCGCGCCCGTGATGCCGTCCGCAATGTAGCGCGCCGCAATCGTATCGCGGTCCGCCAGCACCGGTGTCCGCATGGCCATGAAATCCAGCGTAGCATAGGCGGCGCTGTCGTCGGACGCGACCACCCATCCCACCTCGGCAGCCCGCAGCACTGCGAGATCGTCGTCTCGCTCGCCCAGATAGCTGACATGGCGCGTGATTCCCAAGCGCCGCCGCATGCATGCGCACGTCCTCCTGTCCGAGCGCCGGGCCGAGGATCGCCAGGTGGAGGTCCCGGTGCCGGGGCGCCAGCAGCGCCATGGCGCGCAGCACCCCGGCCATACGCGGCCGCTGACTGGCTCGTACACGCACACGACGATGCGTGACCCCGGTCCGACCACCCAACGCCGCCGCGTTGACGGCGCGGAGCTCGTCGTACCGTTCCGTGTCGACCCCGATGTCCGCGATCAGCGGCGGACGAGCCCGTGGCACGTGCTCGACGCTCAGGGCGTCCGTCGCGTCCGTGCAGACGAAGCCACCCGCAGCCAGGCGAAGGGCCCATCGCGTCTGCCGTCCGAGCGCCGGCCGACTGCCGGCCGGCAACGCGCCGCACGACGCCGCCGCGCCCCGCGAGGCGCATGGCCAGAGCGACCGCAATGTGCTCCGCCTCGGTGTGGACGAACACGGTCTCGACGAATTTCTCGGTCAGAATCCGCTGCAGACGCCAGCTGCGTAGCAGCAAGGACCCACCTGGCGCGAGCGGGATGACATCGCACCCCTCGGCGGCCGCTCGCGCCTCGACCGACCGCCGCCCGGACAGACGAACGTGACCTGATAGCCGCGGGCCGCCAGACCCGCGCCCGGCGGCCACGAACACGCGCGCACTCCCAGTCCACTCCGGCGCGGAGTAGTAGAACATGACGCGCACGGGTCAGCTCGAGCTGCTGTTGGCGGTCGACGCCGTCGAGGCCTCCTCCTCCACGCCCTCGCCGTCGCGAAACTGCAGCGAGTAGAGCCGGTGGTAGGCGCCGCGCACCGCGAGCAGCTCCGCGTGCGTGCCACGTTCGACGACTCGGCCGCGATCCAGCACGAGGATCTGGTCGGCGTGCGCCATCGTCGACAGCCGGTGCGCGATCACGAATACCGTGCGGCCGGCCAGCAACCGGTCGATCGCCTCCTGCACCAGCCGCTCGCTTTCGGTGTCGAGCGACGACGTCGCCTCATCGAGAATGAGAATCGGTGGATCCGTGAGGAGCGCACGGGCGATCGCGAGACGCTGCCGCTGCCCACCAGATAGCCGCGTGCCCGCGCTCGCCGAGCACCGTCTCGTATCCCTGCGGGCAGCTCGGAGATGAACCCGTGCGCATTGGCCGCGCGCGCAGCGCTCTCGATCTCCGCATCGGTGTACCGGTCCTTCTCCGCCATACGCGATGTTGCGCCGCACCGTGTCGTTGAACAGGACCGTGTCCTGGCTCACGATCCCGGTCAGCGCGCGCAGGGACGGCAGCGCGATGTCGCGCGTATCGACGCCGCCGAGCAGGATCGCGGCCCGCGGTCGGCTCGCGCGAATCGCGGGATCAGGTCGACGAGGGTGCTCTTCCCAGCTCCGCTCGCACCGACGAGCGCCACGACCTCGCCGCGTCGCGACGGTGAACGACACGTCGACCAGCACCGGTCGCCGTCCGTCGTGTAGGCGAACGACACGCCGTCGAATCGCAACGGAGTCGAAGTCGCCGCTGGCCATGCGGGTCCCGCGATCCGTGCGCGGTCTCGGTCGGCTCATCGAGGATCTCGAAGATGCGTTCGGCCGCCGCGAACGATGCCTGCGCCGTCGTCGGGAGTCAGCGTCACCTGCTTGAGCGGCTGCAGCAATTTCAGCAGCACTGCAAGGAACGACGATGAGCTGCGAGCCCAGGAGCGTGTGCTCGACCAACACCTCGCGCGCAGCCATCCAGAGGAGCCCGACAGCCACGACGGTGCCCAGGATCTCGGTGATCGGCTGCGACAGAAGCGCGAGCTTGGTCACCCGAACGAGCGCCTGCGAATACCGACCGCTCGCCTCCACGAACCGCGCTCCTCGTACGGCTCGGCGCGGAACGACTTGACGAGGCGCATGCCAGCCACGACCTCCTGCAACACGCTCATCATCTCGCCGTAGTCTTCCCGGAGGCGGCGGTGGTTCTTGCGCAGCCGGCGCAGGAGCGGCTGCAAGATACCCGGTGACCGCAGGGGCAACGACGAGAGCGATCAGCGAGAGACGCCACGAGATCGCGAACATGCACCGCGATGTACGCGATGATGAGCGACGACGTTCTGGAGCGCGGACGTCACCAGCTGCGTGATCAGCGCCTTGGTCTGATCGGTGTCGACCAGGATGCGTGCGCGGTGATCTGGCCGCCCTCTCGTCCGCGTGAAATACGGGCAGCGGGAGCCGTCGCAGATGCGCGTAGACCGACGTTGCGCATGTCGCGCGTGACGTACTCCTGGAGCTGCGCGCCCAGCTGGCCGCCCGAGCCAGACGAAGATGTTCTTGGCCGTCACGGCGACGAGCATGATGACGATCACCGATCTCCAGTGATCCCATCTTGTCGGCCGGATCGAGCAGCGAGCCGATCGTGAGACTCAGGAACTGCGTCAGCGGCCCCGTACCCACCGGCAGCGGTTGACCCCCGAACAGCGACTCGAGAAAGGGGATCAGCAGCGCGAACGAGAAGGCATCGAGCGCCGCCGCGAGGATGCTGGATGCGATGGCGCGGACCATGAGCCAGCGATGCGGCCGCAGATATGCGAGCAGGCGCCGATACATCTCGCGCTGCGATGCCACTCGTCCGTCGCCGTCGCCCGAGCCGCCCTTGCTCCGAGCTCGTGGTTGCTGCCCGGGAGGCGCGGGACGTACCGGCGTGGACCCAGCCGGGCCGGTGGCCGCGCTGGTCGTCTCAGATCCCGCCGCGGACGACGTCGTCGGCACCCGTACGGGCGCGGCGCTCATGCCGGGAACTCGATGCCCCCGTTACCGCCGCGGCGTGAGCAGCGCCACGGGGAGAATCACCTCTTCGGGCGTCACCCCGCCATGCAGGAATGATCCTCGGTACCGGCTCTGGTACTCGCGCAGCTTCGTCGGGTACACGAAGAACGAATCGCCGGCCGCGAGCAGCGTATGCGCTCCCAGCCCGCGATGCGGCAGGCGCAGCTCATCCGCGTTGGGGAACAGGAGTGCCTGCTCGGGGCGCTCGGCGCGCACGTCCTCGCCGAACTTGTACCGCAGATTGGCCGTCGCATCGCGCTTGGCGTACACCGTCGCCGGCGTCTGGCAGTGGATCGAGCCGTGGTCGCTGGTCAGCAGCACCGTGATGCGGCGCCGCGCGGCTTCCTTGAGCACGCCGAGCAGGGCCGACCGCTGAAACCACTGCACGGTGAGCTGCCGGAGCGCGATCTCATCGCGCGCGACTTCGTAGAGGATCGCCGATTCGCTGCGGCCGTGCGTCAGCAGGTCGACGAAGTTGAACACGAACGCCGTGACGCCTTCCGGCGCGATGGCGGAGTGCAGGCGACGCTCGAGCTCGTCGGAGTCCGCCGCCGTCGAGATCTTGGCGTAGCGGACGGGCGCTCGGCGCCCCGATCTCGACCAGCTGCGCTTCCAGCAACTCGCGCTCGTGCGCGTTGAGCGTTTCGTCCTCGCGGGCTCCAGGGCCCCACCAATCGGGGAAGCGCGCCGCGATCTCGCCCGGGAACAGCCCGCTGAAGAGCGCGTTGCGGGAATACGGGGTCGCCGTCGGGCAGCACCGAGAAGTGATGCGTGACCTCGACGTCGAACAGCGGCGCGAGCAGCGGCTCCAGGGCCAGCCATTGATCGAGGCGCAGGCAATCGACGACGATGAACACCGCGGCTCGATCGCGCGCGAGGATCGGCAGCAGAAACTCGCCGATGACATCCACGGACAGCGGCGGGCGATCACCTTCCAGGTTGTCGCAGCCACGCCGGGTACGCGCGTCGCCATGAACGCCGCGAACTCGCGGTGCATGTCGGCGTACAGGCCGCGGAGCGATTCGTAGAGTCCCATCTCGCCGGCGGCCGCCAGCTCGACGTCCCAGGCCATCAGCTCGCTGTACCGCTCGATCCAGCCGCGCCAGTCGAGCGGGCGGGCCCGCTCGAGCTCGATCGCGCGGAAGCGCTCGACGAACCGGCGCGCGAGCGCCTGCTGCCGGATTCGCGGGCCCTCCAGGATGCGGCGAACGGCGGCCAGGACCTGTCGCGGATTGATCGGCTTGGTGAGGTAGTCGCGGACGTTGGCGCCGATCGCCTCCGTGAGCGTGGCGTCCTCCTCGCTCTTGGTGACCATCACGACCGGCACGTTGGGCGCCAGCTCCCGCAGCTCGCGATACGCGGCGAGGCCGCGCTTGCCCGGCATCTGCTCGTCGAGCAGCACGACGTCGAACGGCGCGGCGGCGCAGCAGCTCGATGCGCGTCGTCCGCATTGGTCGCCAGCTCGACGTCGTAACCGCTCTGCTGCAGGAAAATGCGGTGCGACTCCAGAGATCGGCCTCGTCATCGACCCACAACACGGACTTGCGCGCGACGGCGCCTTGCAGCATCGACGGGGACGTGGACGAAGGTGGCATCTCGTGCGGAATGTACCGTTGCACTCTACATTCGTGTAGGTGCTCGGCGCTCTCCCGCCTTACGCCCTTGCGGCGCCAATGTTCCCGCTCCCCGCCCTCGCGGCGCTCGCCGGGCGGCGACAGTTGGGCGGCGATCGCGAGGTCGCGCTCGCAGCGCTGGTCTGCGCCCATCTCGTGGTCGGCGTCTTGCCGGATCGCGCACTGCCGTCCGACGCATGCACCCGCCGAGTGGCTGGTGCTCGAGCATGGCTGGCGACGATCGCGCTCCCAGCCAGTACTCGCTCGGTCTGTGCGCGGGTCATCGACGCGACCGGCCATGGCGACGTGGGCGCGCTTCGCCAGGTGCTCCGGAACCTGCTAGACGCCGTCGGCCCGTCGCTGGATCCCCCGTCGAGGCGCGAGCTGGAGCGCCTCCTCGCCGCCCTGGTGGTCAAGCCCGCGACCTGACGCGCACCGTCGGTCGGTCGTCTTGCCCGAGAAGCTCATCGAGTCTTTGGGAGGCCGATCGATGCCCCCAAACCGTGCACTTGTCCCGCCGACCGCTACCTCTTCCGTGCCCCGCTCAACCGACATCTCGCCGCTCTCGCAACTCATACGGCGCATCGACTCGCGGTCCGATGGGACCCGCCCGACCGACACCGTCCCCTTCGGCTTTCCGAGTGTCGATCAGTTCCTCGGCGGCGGAATGCGCTGCGGCGACCTGGTCGTCCTGGGAGGCGACGTCAGTAGCGGCAAGTCGGCCCTCGCCCTCGCCGTGGCGATGCGCGCTGCGCTGGGCGGCGTGCCGACGGTGTTCTTCACCGGCGAAGCAACGACGGATCGCGTCCTCGAGCGCATGCTCGCTCTCGAAGGGCGTGCACGGGTCGACGACCTGCGCCGGGGAACGCTCGACGAGGCAACGCGAGCCAACGTGGGAGCCGCGGCGCTGCGCCTGCGTGATGTCTCGCCGATGGTCGAGCGAATGCCAGCGGGCGTCGAGGCTCTCGCCGAAGCCATTCGTTCGCGGGGCGACGTGCGCCTGGTGGTCATCGACGCCCTGCAGGCGCTGAGCACGGGCCGCATCGACGCAGGACGAGGAGCTGGCGTCGGCCGTACGGACCCTCAAGACCGCCGCCGTCGATATTGGCATCGCCATGCTGCTCGTCGCGCATCTCGACACGCGCGTCCGCGAGCGCTCGGATCGGCGCCCTACCCTCGACGACTTCGGCGTCCTCCACGCCGTCAAGCAGCACGCCGACATCGTGCTCGGTCTCTATCGCGAGGAGATGTATCAGGGCGGCCTGAGCGTCGAAGGCGCCACCGAGCTGCTCGCCCTCAAGAACCGCAACGGCCCGACGGGATATGTCGATCTGTATTTCTACAAGCAGTGGATGCGGTTCGAAGATCTGATGGAACGCTAGACGTTGGACGTTGGACGTTCGATGTTCGAGCCTTAGCGTCTAACTTCCCACCCCCCGCCCCTTGTATCTTTTCCTCCATGGCAGGTCACAGCAAATGGAAACAGATCAAGCACTACAAGGCCGCGACGGACGCGAAGCGCGGGGCGCACTTCACCAAGCTCATACGTGAAATCACCGTAGCCGCGAAACAGGGTGGCGGCGACCCTGGCGGCAATCCGCGTCTGCGAACCGCGATCGAGAATGCGCGTGCCGCATCGATGCCGAAGGAGAACATCGAGCGCGCCGTCAAGAAGGGCACTGGCGAGTTGGAAGGCGTCCAGTACACCGAGGTCATGTACGAGGGATTCGGCCCCGGCGGCGTCGCGCTCATGATCCAGACGGTCACCGACAACCCCACGCGCACCGTGGCCGAGATTCGACACAAGCTGTCCCGCGGAGGAGGCAACCTCGGCGCCACCAACTCCGTCGCGTGGATGTTCGACCGCAAGGGTCAGATCTACATCGACGCGACCGCCCACGAGGAAGATGCTGTCCTCGAGGTCGCGCTGGACGCAGGCGCCGAGGACGTCCGTCGCGAGGATGATCAATTCATCGTCACCACCGACGCGGCGACAGCGCACGCGGTGCGCACGGCGATCGACGCGAAGGCGATCCAGGTCGTCGAGAGCGAAGTCGCATGGATCCCAAAGACCACCGTGCGCGTGGAAGGCAAGACGGCCGAATCGCTCGTCAAGCTGCTGGAGGAACTCGAGGAACTCGACGACGTCCAGAAGGTCGATGCGAATTTCGACATGGACGTCGCTGACATGGCGCGTGCGTGATCATTCTCGGCCTCGATCCTGGTACCGCAGCCACCGGGTATGGAGTCGTCCGGCGAGTGCCCGGCCCGCGTCAGGCTGTCCTGGTCGAATGCGGAGTCATCCGGACCCGACCGCGTGATCCGCTGGCGCAACGACTGCGCGATATCTACGAGGGCGTCGTCGAGGTGATCGAGCGACATCGCCCCGAGGTCCTGGCGGTGGAAGACGTGTTCTACGCGCGAAACGTGCGCACGACCGTCGTGCTCGGCCACGCGCGCGGCGTGGTGCTGTTGGCAGGCGCACGCGCAGGCATCGAAGTCCACGAGTTCGCACCCGCGGCGATCAAGAAGGCCGTCGTCGGTAGTGGAGCGGCCACGAAAGCCCAAGTGCAATTCATGCTCACGCGCCTGCTTCGCCTCCGATCGGCCCCCAATCCTTCTGACGCAGCCGACGGCGTGGCCGCTGCTCTGACCTATTGCCTGACGACACCGCTCGGGTCGAACAGGCCATCGTCGGATGGTGTGCGCCTCGTTCGCGCGGCGGCACCGTGATTTCACGCATTGTGGGGCGACTCCTCACCAAGGACATCGACCGGGCCGAAATCTTGACCTCCGCGGGTGTCGCCTACGACCTCGCGGTGCCGCTCACGACCTTCGAGGCGCTGCCGGCGACTGGCCAGGATGTCACCCTGCATACGCACCTGGTGGTCAAGGAGGACGGCTGGCAGTTGTTCGGCTTCGCGAGGCCCTACGATCGGCAAGTGTTTCGCGCCGTTTTGGCGGCGAAAGGCGTCGGCCCATCGCTGGCGCTGAGCCTTCTCTCGACCCTGTCGAGCGAGCGACTCGTTCGCGCAATCCGCGAACGCGACGTCCACACCCTCCGCAGCGTCCCGCGCGTCGGCAAGAAGACCGCCGACCAGTTGGTGCTCGACCTGGCCGACAAGCTGGAAGCGCTCTCCGAGACGGATCAGCCCGCGCGGCCGGCCGCTCCAGCCGTTGATGAAGCGGTCCTGGGTCTCGTACGTCTCGGCTACGCGCGCGGCGATGCAGAACGTGCGGTCCGCGCGGTGGTCGACGGCGGGGGCGTGCGTCCGGCGGCAGAGATGATACGGGCGGCCCTGGGCCAGATGAGGTGATGGAGGGGCTCGACGTTCGACGTTCGACGGAAAAAACCTCGAGGGCCGGTTTTGGTGCATCTGAGCTAGCCCTCGAGGTTCGTTCGAGCGGCGAACGTCGAACGTCTGGCCCCTCCTGTTTCGGCCTCCATTCGCCCCTATATTCAACCCGTCATGTCCGCACCTGCGACGAGCCGAGCCGGTGGCGTGCCGGGCCGTGAGATCACCACGCCTGACGAGTTGCCCGAAGAGGGTGCCGTCGAGCTGTCGCTCCGCCCGCAACGCCTGGCCGAATTCATCGGTCAGCCCAAGGTCAAAGAAACGCTCCGCATTTACATCGACGCGGCACTGGTGCGACGAGAGCCGCTGGACCACACACTGTTCTTCGGCCCGCCGGGGCTCGGAAAGACAACGCTGGCCGAGCTCATCGCACGCGAGGTCGGAGCGAACATTTACACCAAGTCCGGGCCGTCGCTCGAGAAGCCCGCCGACCTCGTCGGCACGCTCACCAATCTGCGGCAAGGCGACGTCCTGTTCATCGATGAGATTCACCGGCTCCGGCCGATCATCGAGGAGTTCCTCTACCCGGCGATGGAGGACTTCAAGATCGAGATTCGCCTGTCCGACGGCCCCAAGGCCCAGACAATCACGATGCCCATCGAGCGTTTTACCCTCGTGGGCGCGACGACCCGGCTCGGGATGCTGACTCCGCCCCTGCGCGCCCGCTTCGGCATCGAGCAACGACTCAACTATTACCCGACCGCCGACCTGGAAACCATCGTCCGGCGAACCGCCGATGTGCTCAAGGTGAGCATCGACGCCGCCGGCATGTCCGAAATTGCCCGCCGATCCCGCGGTACACCACGCGTCGCCAACCGATTGCTCCGCCGGATCCGCGACTTCGCCCAGGTGCGTGCCGACGGCGCGATCACCGAAACCGTCGCGCAACAGGCCCTCCACATGCTCGACGTCGACCAGCTCGGGCTGGACGACATGGATGGCCGGATCCTGCGGACGATCATCGAGAAGTTCGACGGCGGTCCCGTGGGCATCGGCACGGTCGCCGCTGCCGTTGGCGAAGATGCAGGGACGATCGAAGAGGTCTATGAGCCGTTCCTGGTGCAGAATGGCTTCCTGCAACGCACTCCGCGCGGGCGCGTCGCGACCGCCGCGGCGTATCGGCATTTCGATTACGAGCCGCCGTCAACGACCGTGCAGCCGGAGCTGTTCGGCTAAGAGGATCAGCTCCTCTCCTCGCGAACATCGCGTCCGTGCTCGGCGACAAAACTTCCGACTACGATTACGAGCTGCCGGCGGAGCGGATCGCGCAGATCGCCGTGGAACCGCGCGATTCCAGTCGCTTGATGGTGGTAGATCGGGCGACCGGGGCGCTCACGCACCGCACCTTTCGCGATCTCGGTTCCCTCATACCGGCGGGTGATGTCTTGGTCGTCAACACGTCGCGGGTGCTCCGGGCGCGGCTCCTCGGCACACGCCTCACCTCAGGCGCGCCGGCCGAGGTCATGCTGCTGCGACCCGTTGGCGACGAACGCTACGAAGCGCTGGTACACCCTGGCGGCAAGCTTGGCGCCGGCCGAACCGTCGTGGTCGCGCCAGACCTCACGGTCGAGATCGAGCGCGTCACCGACCGCCGGACACGCATCGTGCGCCTCCGGACTCCGTTGCCCATCGACGAGGCCATAGAGCGATTTGGCCACGTCCCGCTCCCGCCGTACATGACTCGTCCGGATACCGCGGCGGACGTCGATCGGTACCAGACCGTGTATGCGCGCGAGCGCGGCTCCGTGGCGGCGCCGACCGCGGGCCTGCATTTCACGCCGGAGCTGCTCGCCGATCTCGAGTCACGAGGGCGTGCAACGCGCCGACGTCGTATTGCATGTCGGGGCCGGCACATTCAAACCTGTCGAAGTCGAGGACCCGCGTGCTCACGTCATGCACGAGGAATGGTACAGTATCCCGGCAGACACCGTCGCGACGATCGCGGCCGCTCGCCGGCCCGCGCACCATGTTTGGGCCGTAGGGACGACGTCTGCCAGGACGCTCGAGAGCGCGGCGCTGTCGGGTGGAGGGTTGCGAGAGGGCGCAGCGGAGACTCGCCTGTTCATCCGGCCGCCCTACCACTGGCAGATCGTCGATCGCCTGATCACCAATTTCCATCTGCCACGCTCGACGTTGCTCATGCTCGTCGCCGCGTTCGCCGGCTACGAGCTCGCCATGCACGCATATCGCGAAGCGGTAGCCGCTGGGTATCGCTTCTACTCGTACGGCGACGCGATGGCGATCATCTGATGGCGTCCGACTTCTCCTTTGCGGTGATTGCCACCGCGGGCCGCGCCCGCGCCGGTGTGTTCACGACCCCACACGGCGTCGTCGAGACGCCGGCGTTCATGCCAGTCGGCACGGTGGGGACGGTCAAGGCGCTGGATCCGGGCGAGCTGCGCGCCGCCGGGGTCGAGATGCTGCTGGCCAACGCCTATCACCTCCATTTGCGCCCTGGGGCGGAACTGATCCGGGCCCTCGGCGGCCTGCACACGTTCATGGGATGGTCGGGCCCGATCCTCACCGACTCTGGCGGATTTCAGGTGTTCTCCTTGGAGACCTTGCGGACACTCAACGAGGAGGGCGTGGAGTTCAGCAGCCACGTGGACGGCTCCAGGCATCGCTTCACACCAGAGTCGGTCATCGCAGCTCGAGCGCAGGCTCGGCGCCGACATCATCATGCAACTCGACCACGTCGTTCCTGGCCGGGCACCTCATCCCCTGGCCCGAGAGGCGGCCGAGCGCAGCATTCGCTGGCTCGAGCGGAGCCGCTTCGCGTTCGATGACACGGATGCGGAGCGTCCTGGCCCGCCCCAGGCACTGTTCCCGATCGTGCAAGGCGGCATTCACGCCGACCTGCGGCAGGCAAGTGCCGCCGCAATCACCGCGCTGGGCGACTGGCACGGCTTCGGGATTGGCGGCCTCTCGGTCGGCGAGGCCAAGCCCGAGATGTACGCGATGATCGATGTGGTGGACGCGGCCCTTCCACGCTCGCGGCCGCGATACCTCATGGGCGTGGGCTTTCCCGCCGATCTACTCGCTGGAATCCAGCGCGGCGTCGATCTCTTTGATTGCGTCGCTCCCACGCGCATGGGGCGCAACGGTACCGCCTTTACGAGCGCGGGACGCTTGAATATCCGCCGAGCCGAACTTCGAGCGGATCCCGGCCCGGTGGATCCGAGGTGCGACTGCTCTACCTGTGCCCGGTTCTCGCGAGCCTACGTCCGCCACCTGTTCGCCGCGGACGAAATGCTGGGGCCCCGCCTGCTTTCCCTGCACAATGTACATTTTCTCACATCCCTCGCTCGCTCGGCCCGTGCCGCCATCCTGGCAGGCCGGCCGCTCGAGTCAGTCGGCGAACCACATACCGAGACAGATCCCGAGCGTCGTGTCGACGCCTGATCGTACCTCTTCCCTCGAGTCGTCCGCATGAACAATCCCATCGTGTCTCAGCTCATCATCCCGTTCGGTTTCATGATCGCGGTTGCGTATTTCCTCATATTGCGACCCAACCAGGTGCAGAAGAAACGGCACGAGGAAAGCATCATGGGGATCAAGAAAGGCGACGAAGTCGTGACCGCCGGCGGGATCATTGGCGACATCGTCCATATCAAACCCCTCGGGACGGACGGCGCGGCGACGCTGAACGACCGCGTCACCATTCGATCCGGCGAGTCGAAGCTGGTCGTGGAGCGGAGCCGGATCGCCCGCGTGACGGACGCCAGTGCCGCTCAGTCCACGGCGCCCAAGGCGTCGGCGAGCTGAATCGGGGCACTCGACCGTGACCGTTCTCGGGATCCACGTATTGGGCTCCGCCGTACTCCGCCAAGAGACCACATTGGTTTCATCCGTCAGCGACGAGTTGCGGCGACTGATCGACGACATGTTCGAAACGATGTATGCTGCACGCGGAATCGGCCTGGCCGCGCCCCAGGTCGGCCGGACCGAGCGGATAACCGTGATCGATGTCGATCGCGAGGGCGGGCAACAGCACCCTATCGCCCTCGTCAATCCGGAGATCCTGCTGAGCGAAGGCTCAGTCCGAGGCGAGGAAGGGTGTCTGTCGATCCCGGAGATCTATGGGGACGTAGAGCGGGCGGCGCGGGTCGTCGTCCGCGCCTTGGATCGGGACGGCAATCCGTTCGAGCTCGAAGGGACGGACCTCATGGCGCGGTGCCTCCAGCACGAGATCGATCACCTGCACGGCAAGCTCTTCATCGACTACTTCGGGATGTTCAAGCGCAGGTCGGCGCTGGCGAAATGGGAAGAGGAGAAGCTGAAATATCCGGCCCTTGTCCGAACTATCGTCCCCGCGGCCGCCATTGCGGAGCACCATGACGAGAGCCGGACGGATGAGGAGTTGTGAGAATGAGCGACGACGTTCGACGTTCGACGTTCGACGACAAACCTCGAGGCCAGCCACCGTGCGTCCAGCTGGCCTCGAGGTTTGTGTTCCAACGTCCAACGTCGAACGTCTAACGTCCTGCCGTTTATGCAAATCCTCTTCTTCGGCACGCCCGAGTTCGCGGTCCCGTCGCTGCGAGCACTGCTGGGTGAGGGGTTTGACGTCGTTGGCGTGGTGACGCGCCCGGACCGCCCGCAGGGGCGTTCGCGTTCGACGTTGGTTCCATCTCCGGTCAAAGCGGCTGCGATCGCCGAAGGGTTGACGGTGTTCGAGCCCGAGCGGCCGCGTGGCGCCGAGTTTCTCGACACTGTGCGGGTGCTCGGCGTCGACCTCGCGGTCGTCGTGGCGTATGGCCATCTGCTCCCTTCCGACCTGATCGACCTACCGCGCCTGGGCACACTCAACGTGCATGCGTCGCTCCTACCGCTGCTGCGGGGAGCGGCGCCGATTCAGGCGGCGATTCGAGAAGGGCTCACGGAGACAGGAGTGTCGATCATGCGGATCGTGCCGGCGCTCGATGCGGGGCCCGTATTGCTGCAAATCAGCACGCCAATCGCGCCCGACGAGACGTACGGGGAGCTCCAGCTCCGACTGTCCGAGCTCGGGGCGCAAGCGCTCGTAGAGGCGCTCGCCCTCGTCGAGCTGAATGCGGCCACCGAGCTCCCACAGGACGAGGCTGCCGCCACGTACGCACCTAAAATTGAAAAAGACGCAGCACGAATCGACTGGACGCGGCCTGCGGAAATCATCGCCCGCGCGGTTCGCGCCTATGACCCTCGACCCGGTGCGACGACCTTCGGGCCGGGAGGAGAGGTCAAGCTATTCGGGGCCCAGATCGTCACAGAGCGGACACTGCACGAGAGCTGCCGTGGCAGAGCCAGGCACCGTGTGTGTGATCGACGACGCGGGGTGCGGAGTCGCGTGTGGAGCAGGCGTTGTACGCATCGCACAAGTTCAGCCCGCTGGCCGATCGCGCATGGCAGCGATCGAGTGGTCGCGAGGGCGCGGCATCAGCGTCGGCGACCGATTCCGCTCGTGAATTCGCCGCCAGTCGTTCACGCGGTGACGACGGACGACATCGTCACCCGGGAGGACATCATCCCGCTTGCCGCCGGCGTCATGCGTGCGCTGGGACCGCGTGGGGCCGTGCACCTCAGAGCCAACGGGGCCAGTGGCCGGCGCCTGTTCGATCTGGCGACCGAGCTCGCGCGGTATCAGCAGGAGACAGGCGCATGGCTCGTCATCAACGATCGGGTCGATGTAGCGCTCTGCGCTGGCGCGCGGGCCGTGCAGTTGACCACGCGGTCCCTCACGCTCTCGGAGGCGCGTCAAGCGATCCGTGTGGCGCACCCGCAGTCCGTACCGATCGTCATCGGCGCCAGCGTGCACAGCGTTGAAGAAGCCCGGGCAGCAGCCGAGGAGGCTGAGGATGGCATACCGGCCTGGCTCGTGGCGGGACACGTCTTTCCGACCGCGTCGCACCCGGGCGCGCCCGAGCGGGGGACGTCGTTCCTGGCGGACATCTGCGCGGCCGTGTCGATCCCCGTCATCGCGATCGGCGGGGTGCGGCCGACACATGTGCGCGATGTCTTGTCGGCGGGCGCACACGGCGTCGCGGTCATTCGGGGGATCTGGCATGCAGTCGATGCCGAACGTGCCGCCGCCGACTATCTTTCAGCCTATGACGCGGTCCGAGATGCACGAGCCGCTGATCGCGGTGGGGCGGGCGAGCTCTCCTGACGCGCTGCATCGCGACGACGGCGTAGACTCGATTGCGCTGACGATCAACGGGGACCTGCGCACGGTGCCCGCAGACGCCACCCTCGCGGATGTGCTCCGTGCGCTGGGACTCGACCCGCGCGCGATCGTGGTCGAGCACAATCGCGAGATCCTCCGGGACCGCAGCTCGTACGCAGGCCGACCTCTCCGTGCCGGTGATGTGCTCGAGCTCGTCCACTTTGTTGGAGGTGGATGACCCGTGGCTGTCACATTCGCGGCAGAGCACGCGACGCTCGATTCGCCGCTCACGATCGGTGGCCGCGAGTTTCGCTCACGCCTCATGGTCGGGACGGGGAAGTACAAGACCCTGGAGCTCATGCGCCGGGCAATCGAGGCGTCGGGCGCGGAGGTCGTGACGGTCGCGGTCCGACGGGTGGACCTCGATCGGACCCATGAGGAGGGCGTTCTCGCCCACCTCGATCCCGCGCAGGTGTTCCTGCTCGCCAACACAGCTGGCTGCTACAATGTCGACGACGCCGTTCGGTACGCCCGACTCGCGCGGGCAGCCGGCTTCAACGAGTGGGTAAAGCTCGAGGTGATTGCCGACGAGCAGACGTTGCTGCCCGACCCCATCGGTGTCGTCGAGGCGACTCGCACACTCGTCGCGGAAGGATTCCAGGTCATGGCGTACACGAGCGATGACCTCGTGACGGCATTGCGCCTGGAGGACGCCGGCGCCGTAGCCGTCATGCCACTGGCGTCGCCGATTGGCTCTGGGCTCGGACTGCTCAACCCCTATGCGATTCGCACGATCAAGCATCGACTGGGCGTCCCAGTGATCGTCGATGCCGGTGTCGGCACGGCGTCCGACGCGTGCATTACCATGGAGCAGGGCGTCGACGGTGTCCTCATGAACACGGGGCTTGCCGCTGCGCAGGATCCCGTCATGATGGCCGTCGCCATGCGCCACGCCATCGACGCTGGCCGGCTCGCGTTCCTCGCCGGGCGCATGCCGCGGCGGGAAGTAGCGGTCCCTTCGTCGCCGCGTGCCGGCATGGTGGGATGACGCATGGCGATCCGGGCACCCACGCTGCCGGTCCGATGACCGGAGTTCCCCCGGCTGATGGCCGTACGCCGCCCGTGGCGTTGGCCGCGGAAGGCGGGGAGAGTCCTGCTGGGTCGGATGCCAGCGCTCGCGTGGCGAGCGTTAGCCTGGTCGCCGGAACGACGGCCGCCCGCCAGCCGATGGGCGGCGTCACCGAATCTCGCATCGCAGCGGCCGACTGCTGTGCGGACTTGCGCGGGGGGGATGTTCTCGATCGCGCCTTCGAGCGGCGGGCCAGTCGCCTCGACGCACGTGATCGCCGCTGGACGCAGGAGCTCGTCTACGGCATGCTGCGCCACCGAGGCTGGATCGACGCCGTCTTGTCATTGCGCGTCCGAGGCGGGCTTGCCCGCCTGGATGCGGACCTGACCGATCTCCTGCGTCTCGGTGCGTACCAGCTCCTGAGCATGGGGAGCGTGCCAGCCTACGCAGCGATCGCACAGACCGTGGAGCTGGCGAAGCGCCGTCACGGCATTGGCGCGAGCCGACTCGCCAACGCCGTGCTGCGCCGGCTGGATCGCGAACGCACGAGTGAGCCATTGGGACTCGAACCTGCGGTGCCCGCCGACCCGCTGGACGCTCTGGCTTTGCGTTACTCGCATCCGCGATGGCTCGTTGCGCGCTGGCTCGCGCGGTGGGGTGCGGAGGAAACGGCCGCTCTCCTCCACACCAACAATACCGAGGCTCCGCTCGTGGTCCGGCCGTACGGCATCGTGCGAGAGCAGCTCGAGGCGATGCTCGAAGCGGCTGGCGTGCATGTCGGCGAGCCACCGCTCGTTCGCGACAGCATCCTGTTTCGTGCGGTGCCGGCATTGGCCGAGCTCGGGGCCTACCGCCAGGGACTGTTCTTTGTGCAGGATCCCGCCGCGACCCTCGTCACACAATACGCCTGCATTCCGAGCGGCAGCATCGTCGGCGATCTCTGCGCAGCACCGGGCGGCAAGACACTGGAGCTGTCGCGCCACGCGCGGCTCGTCATTGCGAGCGATCGCTCACCGATCCGCCTCGAGCGGCTGACTGCAAACATCGAGCGTCTCGAGGCGCGCAACATTCTGACGCTCGTGGCTGACGGCCTGGCGCCAGCCACCCGCCCGCTCGACGCGGTGCTCGTCGATGCCCCGTGCACGGGCACGGGAACGTTCAGGCGGCACCCCGATGCACGCTGGCGTCTCAAGGTGTCGGACCTCGCCGTGCTGGCGGCGGCGCAGGGCGCGTTGTTGCGCGCCGCGGCGGCGGTCGTGCGCCCCGGCGGCCTGCTCATTTACTCGACCTGTTCGCTCGAGCCCGAGGAGAACGACATGCAGATCGAGGCCTTCCTGGCCGAGCACGCCGAGTTTGCCCTCGAGCCTCCACCCGAGCAGGTGGTACCAACCGCTGCCCTCGACGCAGGCCGACTGCGGACGTTGCCGCAGCGCCACGACATTGACGGCGCGTTCGCCGCGCGCCTTCGCCGCCGCGGCGGCCCCGCCGAGTAATGGCGCGACTGTCGCTGCGACGGCTCCTCCCGTATTTCGGCGCAGGTGTCGGCGGGTTCGCACTCGCGTATCTGGGTGTTCTCGTTTTTGTCTTTCCCGTCCGCGGCCAGCCGGAGGATGCGAAGGTCCCCAACGTCCTGGGACTCTCCTTCGACGAAGCTGCCATGCGTCTGAACGCTATCGGGTTCCGAGCACAGCAGGGCGAGTCGCGGTACAACGTGGGGTCGCCACGGTCGACCGTGTTGTCCCAGACACCGGGACCGACCGTATCGGCTCCGAAAGGGTCGCGGGTCGTTCTCGACGTCAGTGCGGGCCAACGTCGGGCGGCCGCGCCCGAATGTCGTGGGGATGGACCGCGAGCAGGCGCAGCTGGCGCTCGAAAAAGTAGGTCTCGAGGTCGGCGATATCCGTGAGCGCGAGAGTCCTGTGCGTCATGGTGAAGTCCTCTCGATGTCACCTGCGGCGGGCACTCAGCTGATCCTGCCCTCTGCGATCGCACTCGTCGTGAGCGCCGGGCCCGCGACAATCGAGGTCCCGTACCTCGTCGGCCGCCCCTTCGGCGAGGCGAGAGCGCAACTCGAGCAGCTGGGGCTGGGGGCGACGACGCGCAAACTGGATTCGGCGTCTGCAGAGCCCCCAGGCACCGTGACCGCGCAAAACCCGGTGGAAGGCGTGGCCGTTTCTGCCGGCACGGCCATCGACCTGACCGTTTCCGCCGGGCTGCGTAAGTGAGCGTGCGGATCGCGCCATCGTTGCTCAGCGCGGATTGGGGCCATCTGCCAGCCGCCGTCGCGGCGTGCGAGGCTGGAGGTGCAGACGCTCTCCATCTCGATGTCATGGATGGCAGATTCGTCCCGAACCTGACGTTCGGCGCCAAGATGATCGAGACCGTGCGCGGTCTCACGACGCTGCCGCTCGACGTCCACATGATGGTGGTCGAGCCTGAGCGCTACTTCGATTCCTTCGCCAGTGCCGGCGCGAACGGGATGACAATTCACGCCGAGGCCACTGCGCACCTGGACCGCCACATTTGTCACATCAAGGAGCTCGGCTGCGCTGCCGGTGTCGCGATCAATCCTGGGACGCCGGTCGAGGCGCTGCGTGAGGTGGCCGGGTTCATCGACCTCGCGCTCGTCATGTCCGTCAACCCGGGCTTTGGTGGCCAGGAGTTCATCCGATACTCGCTCGACAAGCTGTCCCGGACCCGGGGCTTGCTGCGTGCCGCGGGGAGTCGCGCGCGGCTGGAGGTCGACGGCGGCATCAATCGTGAGACCATCGCGGCTGCCTGGCAGGCGGGGGCGGACACGTTCGTCGCGGGACAGGCCGTGTTTGGCGCCGATGGCCCGGCGGCCGAGATCCGCGCACTGCGCGCGCAGTGCGTGAGCCTCGCCTGAGGCGACGATGACGACCCGTGAACAGCTCGGCGTGGTCGGAGGTGTCGTGGTCGCACTGGCCATCGCGTTCGCGATTGCCAACCACTTTCTCGTCCGGCAATTTGCGCTCGTCACACTTGGGTCGCGCGCGCCCGACTTCCACGCCGTCCCCGTCGCGGCGACCCCCGACTCCTCAGCCCACGTCAGAACGCTCCGAGACTACAAAGGTGATGTCGTGCTGCTGAACATTTGGGCCACCTGGTGCGCTCCCTGCCGGGTCGAGATGCCGTCGATCGAGGCGTTGCAGCGTGCGTACGGGACGCGCGGCCTCCACATTGTCGCGGTCAGCGTCGACGCGCCGGGAATGGACTCGACGATCAACGCGTTCGCCAAGCAGTACGGCCTGACATTCGAGATCCTGCACGATCCCACCGTGGGTCCCTTTACTTCGGACGGCTCGCGCTCGCCTGGTAGAATTGAGCAGGAGTATCAGACCACCGGCGTTCCAGAAACATTCGTGATTGCCAAAGATGGCATCATTCGGAAGAAGGTGATCGGCGCACAGGACTGGGGCTCACCGGGCAACCAGTCGCTCATTGGACAACTCTTGCGGGAGCCTGCGTCATGACGCCCCGCGTCGCGCGGATTCGCCGGCGGGTGATCGCCGTATTTACGGAGCGATTGGGTTACAAGGCCGTTGCGCTCTTCCTCGCGACTGCGCTGTGGCTCTACACGCACATCGCCGGACCACCCTCCACGCCGTGAGTCGGCACTCTGCCTCGCGTTCTCGGCGTCGAAACGTCGTGTGATGAAACGTCCGCCGCTGTCGTCGACGGCGCGGGCGAGTCGGCGACGATGCGGTCCCTCGTGATTCTCTCCCAGGACGCACACACGGTGTTCGGGGGCGTGGTGCCCGAGATCGCGTCCCGCATGCACCTCACGAGCATCGTGCCGGTCGTCGAGCGGGCCCTTGTCGATGCGGGACTCGACCGGCGCGATGTGGACGCGATTGCCGTCACCAATACTCCGGGGCTCATCGGAGCGCTGCTCGTCGGTGTCAGCTACGCCAAGGCGCTGGCGTACGCACTCGGGCGACCGTTGGTCGCCGTGCACCATCTCGAGGCGCACCTCTTCGCGACCACCATCGAGCACCCTGACGCGATCCCGCCGTTTGCCGCCCTGCTCGTGTCGGGGGGGCATACGCTGTTGCTGGATGTCCCTGCGTGGGGCACATACCGACTGCTCGGTGCGACCCGGGACGATGCCGCGGGGGAGGCATTTGACAAGGTTGCGAAGCTGCTCGGACTCCCGTATCCGGGGGGTCGCCACGTCGAGACGCTCGCGGCCCGGGGCAACCCGGCGCGGTTCCGCTTCACCCGACCAATGCTACGCGCCAATCAGCAGCTGGGAGATCCGGACTTCTTCGACCTGTCGTTCAGTGGTATCAAGACAGCCGTGCTGCTGGCCGTTCAGTCCATTCCGACGCAGGACGGCGATCCCGCTCAGATGCGCGCCGATATCGCTCGCGGATTTCAGGACGCGGTGATCGAGACTGTGGTGGAGAAAACGGTGCGGGCCGCAACCGCATGCGGCCGACATCGCATCGTGCTCGGCGGTGGCGTCGCGTGCAATCGCGCGCTCGTAGCCGCGATGCGCGATCGCGCGGCCGCATTGGGCGCGACGGTGTATGCCCCATCGCCTCGCCTCGCCACGGACAACGCGGCCATGGTCGCGCGAGCGGGCCTGTTCCACCTCGAGTCCGGCGACACTGCGGGTCTCGACCTCACGGCCTACGCGTCACAACCCATCCCGGGCCTGATCGGATAGCGCGAACCGGACAGCAGCGCCAATGTCTGTTCGGCAGTCACGATGCGACCTTCTACATTTCGGGTAGCGGTTCTACTTTCAGCCTCCGGCTTCCCCCTCCTTCGCGGCTCGAGCCGCACGACGACCTAGTGCCTCACGCGATCATTCATCACCCGCTCGCTTATCAGATCGGTCCCCTGCAGGTGACGGGGTTCGGTGTCGCCGTGCTATTGGCGTTCGTCATCGCTCAACTCACGACCAATGAGACACTGGCCGAGCGGGGCCAGGACCCGACCGTCACCTCGGACTGCGTGCTTGCGGCAGTGGTCGGCGGATTGCTCGGCGCCAAGATCTACTACGCGATTCTGACGGGCGACATCGCGAACCTGTTCCATCGCGCGGGTTTCGTCTTCTGGGGCGGGCTCCTGGGCGGCATTATCGGCACCGCCCTGGTGATCCGTCTCCGCCACTGGAGCTTCGCACAGATCAGCGACGCAGCCGCTCCCGGTCTTGCCGCCGCCTACAGCGTTGGACGGACGGGCTGCTGGGCGGTCGGCGACGACTACGGCCGTCCGTGGAACTCACCCTGGGCAGTAGCATTTCCCGACGGGGCGCCTCCGTCGACGGCGCAGAATCTCACGGAGCTCTTCCACCTCAAGCTGCCGCCCGACGTTCCCGCGTCTCGGGTCCTCAGTGTCTACCCCACCGAGCTGTACGAGGTGGCGATGGGGTTCATCATGTTTCTGATCCTGTGGCGCTTTCGAAACCACCGCCACGCTGCGGGCTGGCTATTTGGCTTGTACTGCGTGTTGGCCGGCATCGAGCGTTTCTTGATCGAGTTCCTGCGCGCCAAAGACGACCGATTCTTCGGGCCATTCACGACCGCCCAAGCCATCGCGGCCGCATTTGTATTGGGGGGGGCGCTGTGGATGGCGGCCCGCTGGAACCCGGGACCGAGGGCACCGGGGATTTTTGTCGAGCCGGAGCCGCAAGCGGCGTAGTAGGGGCGGCCGTCAGGCCGCCCTTTTCGCGGTTGTGGGTGAGAGCACGCCGGATCCGGCTAGGGGCGACTCTATCCGTCGCCCGCCTTTGTAGGGGCGATGTCGTGCGTCGCCCTAATCCCTGACGCCCAGCTTCTTTTCGTCCTCGATCTCTGCGAGCTCCCGTCGCACGTCTGAGAGCCTCGCCTCGAGCTCGGCGACACGACGCTCGAGCGCGTCCGCCCGGCTCGGGGAGGCCGTCGAGACGCCGGGAGCGGCGTCTGAGGGTGATGTCACCGCCACTGTCGGAAGCGTGACAGAACGGCGCGGCCAAAACGTTTTGATCAACGCGAACGCCAGGAGCAGCAGCAGGATCAGTTGCGCGAGCAGAGTCTCCACACTTGGGAAGATCCCCATGGCGTCGATGTGCGGGAATCCCGACAGCAGGGTCACAGGCAACGCGCCGCCCTCCTGGAGCTCACGCACCGCTTTGCCGGCGAAGACGAACGCCATGTAGTAGAGCAGTGCGCTCGTCACCGTGAAGAACGGCCGCAACGGAATCCGAACACCGAAGCGATAGAACAGGGTGAAGATCCCGGCCAGTATCACGCCGCCCACGATGATGCCGAGTGTCAGTGGCAGCGCCACATGGCCGCCTTCGTTGAACAACGCCTGGTAGAAGAGCGCCGTCTCGGCCCCTTCGCGGTAGACCGCGAGGAAAGCGACGAACGCCAACGCTTTGCCGCCGCCATGCTCGAGGGCGGCCGACACCTTGTCACGAATGAATTGTTGCCAGTGGGCTGCCTCCACTTTGGACACCAGCCAATAGCTGACCGAGAACAGCACGACGACAGCGACGAGCAGCGTGCCGCCCTCAATGATCTCGCGGCTCGCAGGCAGCGCACGAAGCACAGTGGCCAGGATGATGGCCGTTACGGCACTCGCACCCACCCCGAGCGCGGTGCCCATCCAGATCGACCGGAGTCTGTCGTGATGCCCGGTCTTGATCAGGAACGCCACGACCGCGCCCACGACGAGGATCGCCTCGAAGCCCTCGCGCACGATGATGAGCAACGACTGAAGAAATGCGGCCCACCCGCCACCCGTGGGTCTCGTCAGCGCCACGACCTCCGGCAATCCGATCTCGATCGCATTGCGCGCGCGTTCCGCCGCGCGAAGGTCGTTCATCCTGATCGCACCCTTGAAGTCGGCGAACTGTCGCTCCAGCGCAGAGACGAGGCCGGGGTCCTTGGCTTGCACGGTCGGTTCGAGGGGTTCGAACGCGATGTACGAGTCGAAAGCGCGATCGCGGGCATCGTTGACGCGGCCACCGCGGGCCGCCACCAAAGAGGCATTCAGCAGCTCCAACACCTGCTGTGCGGCAGCCGACGCGCCGGAAGTGTCATGGGCGGTCGGCGCCGCGACCAGCGCGTCGTGCGTTGGAGTTGCCCGAATCGGGACCGTCCGCAGGTAGGCGATGATGCCAGCTACCTGCCTCGCGGAGAGATCGGGACTGGGTGGCATGACGGTGCCACTCACGCCTCTGCTGATCGCCTGCGCCAGCTCCGAATCGCTGTGGTTCACCTGCCATGCGAAATCCACGACGGCCGGCGGGGTCGTGCTCAGGTCGTGCGCGTACGGCCCGCTGCCAAGCGCCGCTGAGCCGTGACAGCTGGCACATTGCTGGAAGTAGAGGCCCTCCCCCTCGCGGACCTGCTCGGACGTTGCCCGCAGGCTCGTCACGTACGCCACGATGTTCCACCGCTCGTCCGGTGTGAGTGCGGTCGCCCAGGACGGCATTGCGGTGCCGCGCACCCCGACAGACACGAGGCGATACATCAGCGCGGGAGTGACGCTCGCCATCGTGCTGGCGGACCCGATCGCGGGCGGCGGGGTCTCGAGACCTTTGGCCCCGGGCCCATCGCCAAGCCCGGCGTTGCCATGGCACGACGCACAATCTCGAGCGTACAGCGTGCGCCCCGCGGCCATGTCCAGCGTCCCGCGCGGCATTGTCAGTGCGCCAGCGCTGCCCAAGGCCGCCGCAAATCGACCGTAGACCGCCTGTACCTCACCCAGCGGTCGGTCGGACCGCATGGCGACAACCAAGGTATCCAGCAGAGCGATGGCTGTCTCGCGCCCATTGCCGGGCAAACGACTCGCAACGTCGCGTGCGTCGATCAGAAAGCCGGCTGCCTCGTCGCGCTCCTGTGCCGAAATCAGCCGCCCGCGGGCATCCACTCCCTTGGCATATTCCCCCACCGCGACACCGACGATGCTGGCCAACCGTTGGGCCGGGGCCTCGCCCGCGACCATTTCCTGGTCAACGGCGACACCCGGCGCTGACGCAGTGGCTCGACCCGAGCCCACTCCAAACCGGGGCCCATACTCAGGCGCTCGCTCGTGTGCCGCACCGCCGGCCGGCGGTCTCCCAGGACTCCCAGAGCCATAAGCAGGCCCGGCAAGGGCCCAGAGTCCGGCGAGCGCAGCGGTCGACCGGCGAAATCGAGGCAACAAAGACATCTCCGAGCGAATTTATCGGCATTGCCAGGCCCGATCCAGTCAATCGGGCGGCAAAGCGTCCTGGGAGCCGGCCTCTAGGATAACCACCGCCACGGCCGAGTGGTCGGCGTGGGTCATCGAAACCCACCATTGGGTGGCGCCGAGTTGAGCGGCTCGTTGGGCGGCTTTGCCGTGGAGTACCAGGGTCGGCTGCCCATTGTTGCCGGGCACGACCTCGATGTCGCGCCAGGCGATCCCGCGCGCCAGCGCATTGCCCGCGAGCGCCTTGAACGCAGCCTCCTTGGCGGCAAGCCGGACTGCGAAGTGCCGGGCCGGCGTCACGCGTGCCCGCGCATAACTCGACTCACGGGCGGTAAATAGCTTGGCCTCCGCCCGGGCGGGAAAGCGGCCGAGCAGACGCTCGACTCGCGGAATGTCGATCGCGTCGACCCCTATGCCGACGATCAACGGTCGCGCTCCGGTCTGTCGGGTCTTGGAGACGGCCGTTGCCGCCCCAGCGACCAGCGTCGCGACCGCGTCGCGGCGGGTGCAGCCTCCTTCAACAGCGGTACGACGGCCAGCCAGCACTGGTCGACGTGCGTCACCACGGACCGGCACTGGGCCGTCCATGCACGCCACCAGACGAACACGACGTCGTCGCTGGCCGCCGCGACAGCTCGAGCTGCGCTATCCAACTGCGCCAGACTGGCCCTGATCGGTGCAGAAAGATCTTCGAGGGCCGCCTCGAGCGCCCGCCGCTCGGCGGGATCGTCGGGAAATCGCGCCATTGCAAGCTCGTGCAACACACGATCGACTTCCGCGGCAAGTGCTGTCGCACGCATGGCCGCCATCCGCGCGGCCGGGTCGGTGGCATGCTCCGCGGCCCGACGCGCCGCGAGAACAGGCCCGTAAAAGCGGTCGTGGTCCGCGCCCGGAAACCCACGCGCAGATCCCAGTCCTCGCAGCGCCAGCGTCAACTCGGGAAGGGTGCACACGCGCGACCGAACCTGGTCACCGAGACTGCCCACACCGTCCCCGTCCACCTCGACGACATTGCCGCTGGTCGCATACAGAGCCACGTGATGCGGCGATGTCCGCACGCCATCCAGTGCGGAGAGCGGCATTCGCAGGTCAGCACCGGCAGACGAAACCGCAACCACGATCTCGTCCCCCACGAGCTCGATCGAGCCCGCTCCGGCGATTTCAGCGCCGTTCCAGAGAGTCCAGACGGTGACCGGCAGTGGCGGCATGATAGGACGGCAGACGGATTCAGAGGCTGCGGCTCGTAGTAATCGCGGCTACCACGTCGTGCGTGTGCGACAGGTCCTCGAACACGGCGCCCGCGCCGCACGCTCCGAGCTCCTGCATCGTGTATCGGCCGGTGGCAACCCCGATCGACCGAGCACCGATACCCTGACCGCACGCGATATCTGCAGGCGTGTCCCCGATGACAACGATGGCCGTTCCTGGCACCTCGAGTCCCAGGCGGTCGCGCGCTCGCTGCTGCGCGACCGCTGGCAACTGCGGGCGGCTTTCGTGGTCGGACCCGAACGCCCCGACGACGAATCGCGACGGATCAAGGCCAGCCGCTGCCAATTTGGTCCGCGCGCCGAGCTCCAAGTTGCCGGTCAGCAAACCCAGGACGACATCCGCGCGGTCGTCCAGCGCATCCAACAGCTCGACCACGCCAGCGTGCAAACGCGGTGGATGGCCCGGGTCGCGCAGCTCGTCGCCGAGACAGGCAAGATACCGCGACAGCACCGCCTCCATTCGGGCATCGATTGACGCATTGACGTGCCCATCAGAGCGCATGAGGTCGCGAACGATCTGCCGGTCGGTCTTTCCGTCGAACCAGTAGTCGTCCGGCCCGGTCGATCCGAAGACGTCACGCAGCGCGCGGTGGATCGCCCGGCGACCCGCCCCGCCGGCTGACAGCAACGTGCCATCGATGTCGAAGAGGACGAGATGGGTCATGGGGGGAAAGATAGGGGGAAAGGCGAGACGCTGGACCTTCGACGTTCGACGTTCGACGACACACTCGAGGCCAGCCCGTGCATCGAGCTGGCCTCGAGGTTTCTTTCCAACGTCGAACGTCGAAACGTCTAACCTCCAACGTCTAACGTCGAGCGTCTAGCGCCTTCGTTTCGCACCCCACGCAATACACCTGCCCCCTGAACGTGCAGATCAGGCACAAAAAGGTGCCGCACCCCCGACACGGGTACCCTTCGGATGCACGCTCCTCTTTTCCGCAGCGGCGACACAGCATGGCATCGCCTTCCTGCAGCTCCGGACGCGGTTCGGGCGTCTGTCCAGACATTACAGCCCGAACACCTTGATCTTCTTGATCAAGGTCGCGCGAGAGATACCGAGCTCACGCGCGGTGTGCGTGCGATTGCCGGCGTGCGCGCGCAACGTCCGCTCGATGTGCGTGCGCTCGACTTCCTCGAGGGACTTCGGGATGTGGTGGTCGACGGCGAGACCAGCGGCTTCCCGCACATCGCCCGGGAGGTGCTGCGGCCCGATCTCGGGTTGGCCTCGGGACATGATCATCGCTCGTTCCAACACATTACGCAGCTCACGAATGTTGCCTGGCCACCCGTAGCGCAGCATACGATCCAACGCTCCCTCGCCCACGGCGGAGGGGGCATCGGGGAGGATCGGACGCAACTCGTCGATGATGCGTGCGACGAGCTCCAGGAGATCCTCGCGCGATCGCGCTCGCAAGGGCGGCAGGTACACCGGCATCACATTGAGCCGGTAGTACAGATCCTCGCGGAAGGTACCGGCCGTCACCTCGTTCACGAGGTCCTTGCTCGTCGCAGCGATGAGCCGGGTGTTGACCATGATCTCCTGTGTCCCGCCGACGCGCCGAAACGATTTCCCCTCGAGAATCCGCAAAAGCTTGGGCTGGAGGTGCGCCGCCAGGTCGGCGACTTCGTCGAGAAACAGTGTACCGCCATCGGCGACTTCGAAGAGACCCGGCTTGAACTCGCGGTGGGGACCGGAGCCGTTTGCCTCGGTACTGCGGTCTTGTCCAAACAGCTCGACATCGAGTGATGTGGCGCTCAAAGCCGCGCAGTTCACCTCGACGAATGGGTGTGGCGCCCGAGGACTCCGAGTGTGGATCAGCTCCGCCACGCGTCCTTTGCCCGAACCGCTCTCTCCGATCAGTAACACGGTGGTGCGATCGCTCGCCGCCACCATGTCGATTTGCGCCGCAAGCTCCTGCATGGGACGCGACACCCCCAGCGTGAGCTCGGCGCTGGACGTGCCGTGCCGGGAGGCGAGATACCGATTCATCTGCCGCAACCGAGCCTTCTCGAACGCACGCTCGGCAACGGCGCCGAGGTGGGCAAGGTCGACCGGCTTCGTCAGAAAATTTTCAGCGCCATTCTGCATCGCCTGCACCGCGAGTGCCACGTCACCGAACCCGGTCACCATGATCACCACGGGATTGGCGTCGCGAATGTGCGCGAGTACATCGAACCCGGTCATGTCGGGCAGCCGGACGTCGAGCAGCACGATGTCGGGTCGCATCCGCTCGAACGTAGCGATCCCTTCCGCGCCGCCGTGCGCAGCCGTGACTACGTGACCACCTGAGCGCTCGAAGAAAGTCCCGAGTGCGTGGGTGATCGACAACTCGTCGTCGACGATGAGTACTGAGGCCATCCGGCGCTATCCGTGTGGTGAGTTCCGTGCTCCACCGTGTCGTGGCGCCGTCAATTCCCTACGCTAGACCCCCAGTGAGCGCTGGCGTGGCACGAGCAACTGCGCAGCCAGTGGCTCGACACCCACGTCGAACGGCGTCTCCCCAAGGAGCTCACCGTCCGCCTGGACCGCCCGCGGCGGGTCTGTCTCGATCCGGAACTGACGGCCCGCGCGGTAGAGCATGCACGGATCGGCCTCGAAGTCCTTTTGCAGGAGCTTCCAGGCGACCCGGGCCGCGTCCCGCGCGGTCCCCGGAGAGAAGACGCACAAGTCCAGCTTCCCGTCATCCTGCCGAATTCCAGGACCAAGGTGGATCAGATCGTTCAGCACCGCACCGAAGTTCGCGACCATGACCGCCGACGCGATCTGCTCGATCGGCGGGCCACCGTCAACCGAGATTCTGACCTGAAACGCCTCCCGCCGAAGGACCGCACGCACCCAACTCAGCACGTAGGCGAGGACACCAATCTGCCGTTTCAGGGCGGCAGACGCCTCGGCGATCATCGTCGCGTCAATGCCGACACCGGCGGCAAACGCGAACCGGCGCCGCATTCCCGGGCTGGCCCCCACGAGCACGCCCAGATCGACCCGGGCGCGCTCCCCTTCGAGGAGAAGCGGCACGGCGCGGCTCACATCCAGGGGAATGCCGAGCGTGCGGGCGATCAGATTTCCGGTCCCACCGGCCAAGATGCCGACCGGCGGCCCGCCATTCCCAGCCAGGGCGCCCACCACCTCCATTGCCGTCCCGTCCCCTCCGAGCGTGAACACGGCGTCGTAGCGCTCGGATACGGACTCGACGAGGTCGGCGCCCTGCCCCGGATGCGTCGTGAGGACTGTGTCGCACCGCACCCCTGCACGCGCGAACGCGCGGACCGCCGAGCCCTGGTACTGCGAGCCGCGCCGCGAGGCGGGGTTGACGACGAGGAGCGCGCGCGAGAAGCGCTGAGCGGAGTTGCGTCCGCCTCGCTGGCTGTGTCGCGCCTTCGGTCTCATCGCCGCCCCGAGAGGCGGCGCAGTCAGCGCTCCGATCGGATCCTCCGACGCAGAGCTCATCAGAACTGCCAGGTATGGACGAGGTCGAGTCCGAACTGACGCGGCTGGGTCACGAAGCTGCGGCTGAGTGCACCCGTCGTGCAGTACAGGTCACGAGTTCCCGGTTCCGAGCTGGCATCGACTGAGAGGTTACGCGTCAGCTGGTGCTCGACGCGGACGCCGATCTGAGACGCGGTGCTGGGAGTCGTCGCGCCCGACGCACCAAGGGCACACACGCCGAGATCGGCGCTTACAAATGTGGACCGTCCGAGCTGTTTGCCGCCCGTGATACGCGTCGATGACAGCGCCGTACCGAACCCACCGCCTTCCTGGGTTGGATCGGAGCCGGCCCCCGTCTGGATGTTCACGTAATCCAAGAACTGCCCTGGAATGTGGCTGCTGAGTGCCGTCCCTACCGTCGGGAGAACGAACTGGGCCACCTGTGCGCCGGTGTTGTTGTTGGTCCCCTGGCCCACGGTCAGCGACTGTTGTCCCGTGACCAGATAGCTCAGCAAGTCCTGCGGTGAGAGCGAGAGCAACGAGTCCGGACTGGTCAGGACGACTTGTGGCTCGAAGAGCGTTCCAGTCAAGATGACGTTGATCCGCACATCTGGACTGAGGCTGCCGGTGGCCGATGTGGTCGCTTGGCGCACGACGTAGGTCGCCCGAATGTTCACGTCGGCGTTGTTGTCGGCGTTGCCACGGAACCGAACCGTCCCAGAGTCCACTGTAAAGGTGCGTTGCACGACTCCCAGGTTGAGCCGATAGGTGCCCCGATTTGCGACGAGAGCACCGGTCAACGCGAGCACCTTCGACGAGTCCCGTTCCGTTGGTGCGGTCGTGACGACCAGCGGCTGGTCCCCGGTCGTCAGGTTGATGCTGGCTTCAGCGGAGCGGAGCCAGACATCCGATCCGAGAGCGATTTGCACGTTGTCGAACGACAGATTCTGAAGGAGTCGCGAGGGCGCCGACGGCAACAGCGACCGGTTCTCATAGCGGGAGGTGTCGACCAGGTCGTACAACTGAGGGTCCGAGAGGCTGATGATCTTCTTCTGCTGCAGGATGTCGGGAAGGAAGATCGTGCCGCGATCGACCAGTACGCCGCCGGATAGCTGGGAGGCCGAAAGCTGCCCGCGCAGATGGAGCGGATCGTTTGGCTGCGTGGATAGCACCACGTCAGCGAGTCGCGGGTTGCTTAGAGCGTGCAAGTCAGATGCGGAAAGAGAGAAATCGAAGCGCGGGTCCGAAAGATCGGCGAAGGTCAGCCACCCACGCAGCGTGGCGTGTCCGCGCCTTTGACCGTCGAGAGTGTTTACGGTCACGTCTTGCACAGCCAGACTGTCGCCGGCAAATCGCAAGTCTGCATTCATGCCGGTGAATCTCACCCCGAGCTTCGGAAACCCCGCCTCGCCGTTGGCTAACCGGATGTCTCCGGTCAGAAACGGACGCTGCAGCGTCCCGGCGATCCGAACGTTGGCCGCGAAGGCGCCCTTCGGATTCTGGAGGGCGGGATAGACCGCCGCGAACGCTTTGAATGCCACGCTGTCGGCGTGCATGTCCCCTACGAGGGAATCGTCCAGAAGCCGACGGACGCCGGTCATGAGCGCGAGGTCGACCGGCACCGAGACCTCTCCGTGCAGCGTCGTGTCGCCGCCCTGGACCAGGTCTCCGTGCAGCAGTAGGCGACGTTTGGCGTAATGGCCGCTCAGCAACGTCTCCTCGAGATGCACGTCACCAAGCGAGGCATTGTTGACCGACGCCTGAAGGTCCATCACCGGATTGGCGCGCTCACCTGCCATGCGCACGTCCCACCGTGCCAGCCCACCGTATGAGTTCGACGTCTGCAGGATCTCGCCGATGTCGCCGATGGGCACGCTGTCGCCCCGGATCTCAGCTGCTCCCGAGCCGTACCAGGGCAGCGATGCCCTCGCCATCATGGTCCCCACCACGGCTCCGCGGAGGGTCATATTGTCGAGCGCGAGGCCGGTTGCGTCGTGGCGGAAATGGGCGGGCTCGGCCAGATGCCAGGCGTTGTTGTGCGTATACACTGCGAGCGAGTCGAGCGTCAGTGCGAGCGTATCCGCGGACTGGTGGATTTCTGCCAACGCCGCGGCATGCGGACCGGTCGGCATCGCTCCGGAGATTGCAACGGTGGTGGAGCCCGTACCCAGGAACCGCGTCTGAATATCGACCCGGTCGAGTGCAATGCCGTCAACGCTCGCCCCGTCCAAAGCGAGGCTGGCGGTCCCGAGCGGCGTTCGGGTGCTCACATGTGGGACGTCGAAGGTGCCCGACAGTCCGCGGACCACCACACCACTCGCCTGGACGCCGCTTCCCCCAACGGTACCCGACACCCCCAGCGAGTCGAGCCAGCCGGTGGCGATCGCCGACAGGCGCAACGCGCCCGTCAGCGGAGAATGTTCACCCGAATCGGTCGACGAGCCGATCAAATACGAGCGGAGACCACCCAGCGAGTCAGTTGAAAACGCGAGATGTAGGGAGTCGCGCGATGACGCGGCGAGTGCCAAGCCTCCCGCACCAGCAAGGGTGCCAGGCCTGGTGTCCACGCTGAGGGAGTCGACACGCAGGCGCTGATCGCCGAACCGTCCAACGAAGCGACCCGTATCGAGGCGGACGCGTCCGATCGTAGACCGCGCCAAAGTCGCGCTGATCGGACCGTCGAGCGCCGACAGCGAATCGCCCCTCACGTCCACATCCGACGCGCCCCGAAAGGTCCGTCTGCTCTCGCGCGGTGTCGCCCAGCAGGGACTGCAGGTCCATGTGCGCCAGCGTCACCGCGCCCGATCCCGAGAGACCTGGCCGAGTGAGATCGAAGTGGCCGTCGAGCGTGAACGCCCCCGGGGGCCCACCGAGAGCGGCAGTGAGATCGAGATCGCCAAGCGTGCCCTGGAGTGTCACGGGACCCGAGAACTCGCCCCGGAGCGGCAGCCCGGTATAGGTGCGTGCCAGCGTGCTGAACGAGAGCGGGCCTGCCTGGAGCGCCATGTCATAACGCGACTCGGCGTCGCCGAGCGTGAACCGACCAGCGCCGGTCACGTGGTTCGGCACCGCATCGCCATCGGTTTGCGTCACATCCGCATCGGTGAAGCGGACATCGTTCCACACCGAATCGAGCGTCGCCGTCCCGGACACGATTCCGCGGAGTCGTGGGAATTCACTCAGCACGTATTGCAACGTCCTGAGGTCCAGGCGATCGAGCGATAGCCGAAAGTGATGGAACGCCAGGACGGACGGGTTGGCGATGTTCAACTCGCCGGAGCCTCCGAGGCGCGACACCGCGCCAGCGACATGGGCATCGTGCAGCGTCAAGTCGGCGCTATCGACTCGCCATCGCGACACCGGGCCACCGGGGCCTCGCAGGCGGCCCGACCACTGCCCAGCCCAATCAATCGGAAAGGGCTGGCCGCCGGCGAACACGCGAATCAACGCAAAGTCGACGGGCAAGGCCTCCAGCGCGACGTTCTTGATCACCAGCTCCGGGCGGCCAGACTCGAACGTCATGTCGCCTTTCACGCGCGATTCAGTCGTGCGCACGTCCATATCGCTGACGACGAAGTCGATGATGCTCGGGTCGCTCCGCTCGCTCCGGATGTCCACGCGCGCCCGCCCGCCACCGGTGCGGGGCACAGCCGGATTCACCCAGGCAATGTCGTGGAGCGCGATGGAATCGCTGGCGAAGTGCAACGCATACACCGGAGGACGCCCCGGACCCCACCATACTTTGCCTCCGCCCGCCAGCACGCTCCCGGGAAGCTCGGCGTGAGGCAGCGTTGCTCGCAGCGTATCGTGCGCGATCGTCACCCGCCCGCGCGCGTTCGAGATGCGAAACGGCGGAAAGAACTCGTCTGCGTCGAGGCGCGCGAGGTCGAACGCCATGCCCGCGCTGTCGGGATCGACGAACCGGAGATACGGCGACACGAGGGTTACGCCCTTCCACGACAGCGTACGCATCAGGCCCTCGGGCCATCGCTCGAGGCCGAAGTACGGCCGTGCCAGCGCTTCGGCGATTGCGCTCTCGCGGCGTGCCCCGTGCAGCGAATCATCGGGAGACCAGCGCTCGCTGTAGTAGAATGCGCCGCCGCGAATCGTGACGTTGTTCGCGACGATGTAGTCGCCAAATCCCCGTGTGCCTGGCTCCCGGATCTGCAAATGCGATGGCGGGAAGATCTGGCTCACGTTCATCGTGCCATTGTGGTGGTGCACCAGCCGGAAGAACGGGTGATCGACCTCGAGCTCCTGCAGAAGGATGCGCCGGTCGAGCAAGTCCCGCGGGTCGTACTCGGCGTGGATACGCCCGGTCGTCACCATGACCTGACCGGACGGATCTCTGATCTCCAGCGAGTCCACCGTGAGGTTCGTGAACAACGTTCCGGACAGGGTGCCGATGTAGACGCGGCCGTGCGCGGCACGCCCGAGCTCAGCCAGCACCAACAACCGCACCTTGGCCCGGCCCCACGACGTTTGCGTAACGCCGATCACTGCCGCGACGCAGACAAGCGCCACGAGCAACAGCAGCACGGTGCTGAAGGCGACGACAAGTCGGCGTCGAATCATGCGTGGTTAGAAGGCCTGTCCGATGGAGATGTTAAAGACCAGCTGATGAAAGAGACCCGCCGGTTGCTCCGGCCGATACGTCACGGGACAGCTAAACCCCGGCGTTTGTTCGGGGATCTCATAGGTCTTTCCTTCAAAGACGATCGAGCTGGTATGGACGGGGATCGTGTTGTCGGGGCTCACACAGTACAGGGGCACGTGGTTGGGCACAACGTTAAGCGCGTTGAAGTACGCGGCGCCGGTCGGTAGCGCATAGGGGTTGTACCCGATATCGACCCGAATGGGCCCGACGGGAGTAAACGCGCGAATGCCAAGGCCCGGCGTCCAGAGCAACCCTCCGTGAATGTCGGTGACGTTTCCGTTCCACACCTGGCCGGCGTCCACGAATGCAGCCCACTGGAGTACGCCGTGCAGGAATCGGGGCGATCGATACTCGATATTGGCCACGATCGACCAGTTGCCGCCCTCCGGGACGATCCGTTCGCCCAGCGGGCCAGGCTTCACCCGATATACCGTGTCCCCATTGGACAGGACCATGCGCGGCAGAGTGTCTGTCGATGAGTTGGGGATGTATACGAGCGGACCCAGCTGGTTTTGCACAAAGCCTCGCACCGTCGTAGGGCCTCCCGCGTAGAGTCGCTCCTGCGGCGGGATAAAGCCGGGATCGGTGGAGCTCTGGCCGACAACGGCGCCGACTCTGAGCCGGAGGCCAAGCACCGCTCCGCTCGGCATTCCGACGAAGCCCGCGGCATCGACGGACGCCCAGTCGAACTCGAGTTCTGGAGACGAACCGAGATACCTGGACCCGACCCGCACCTCCGACTGGACCAACGTCCCCGCATGCGGGTCTTCGCGGTTGTCGCGGCGATCGTGCACGACGATGACCCCAGCATAGGCGAAGGGCAGCAGGTCTTGCAGCGGCGTGTAATCCTGCGGTTGGCAGAGGTTGAACACCGCGCAGTACAGCGCGGGCTCGGCAGTCGTCCGTCCGTACTCGAACTGATACTCCGGTTGAACTGAAACCGTGGGGCTGAGAGTCTTTGTCAGCGTCACGGACGTCCCGATCGGTGTCGAGCGCACGTAGGCGTTGTACTCCGACAACCGCGAGCTGAACAGCGTCGCCGTCGGGTTGAGATGTGCGCCGAACAGCGTTGGTGAGGCGATGGACGCCGCGAGGCTGTAGTTGAGCGTGTCGCTGTAGATATCGTTGCGGGCCTGCGGGCACAGTCCGGGCGCGAACCCAAACGGGTAGCCGATTCCGATTTTCGTCACGCTCGCACTGAATCGCACGAAATCGAGACCGCCAAAAAAATCCCGGTCAGTGTACTCACCGCGGGCGCGGAAGCAATCCAGGGTCGCCCAGCCCGCGCCGAGCCGAGCGGCGTGCATGAAGCCTTCGACGACCTGGGCATGCACGTCGACGACCGAGTCGACGTTCCGCCGATGTCGGCTGGCTATCAATGGCGACCCGAATGTGCTGAAAAGCATCCGTCTGAATCAGCGCCCGTTGCGCTGCCTCGAGGTCCTTGTACCGGTACAGGTGTCCGGTCTTGATCCCCATGGCACTTTCCACGGCCCCGGCCGACACGCCGGGCTTCTCGCCGGCCCGGCGCGGAAAGACAGTCACCAGCACACGACCGATGTGTGCGAGAGAGCCCGCCGCGAGCACGAACCGCACCGTTGCGGTGTGCGTTTCGTAGTCGCTCGAGTCGCGCTTCAACACTTCCGCATACGGGAATCCGCTGTTGCGGAGCCGCATTGTCAACGTGTCGACGGTGGCGTCGATGGCGTATTTGTCGAAGCGGCTGCCGCGGCGGACTGGCAGACTGTGCTCGATCCGCCGTCGATCCTTGGGGGGCAACGAGTCGAGCCCGACGAGAGTCAGGGAATCGATCAGGATCGGCTTCCCTTCGTGAATCCGAAAGATCACGTCGACGACTCCCGGTCGCACAGGCCGGAGCGTCGTGTCGACTTGAACGTCGGGAAATCCGCTGTTGCGGTAGAACAGGATCAGGCGCAGGCGATCCCGCGGAAACTCGACCCGGTCGAGACACCGGCGGGTACCAAGAAATGCCGAAGTTCCGCTCCATCCAGCTCGACGACGTGGTCACGATGGCGTCGGCTAGCTGGTTGGCCTGAAAGGCCTTGTTTCCCGTGAAGATGAGTCGCCGGACCTCTGTGTCTCCGGGACCGCACGTCAAGCTCCTGCGCGCTGACCAGCGACGGCACCGCGAGAATGAGACACGCGAGCACCGTGAAGCCGACACGGTTCCAGGCGCCGCGCCCTGCGCGCCGTATCGCCAGCGCTGACCCGGCGCTCAGGCTGCGTACACGGGATGCCCACGCCCGGCAGACTAGGGCGTCGCACGCCGCTTACACGGCGTTGACGAGAATCGTCCCCGCGCCCTGCTGCTTGGCTCGCCGTTTCCCTTCGGCCGCCAGTTCGCCCAGGTGCCCGATCGATATCCACGAATCCGGACGAACGAACAGGGCCGCGGCGGACATCCGCGCAATCGGGAAATGGCGCGCCACGCCGTCCCGATCGACTCCATCGAACGCCCCGCGCTCGAGAGCGCCATACCCGACGACACGGCCGATGACCTCTCGGAATCGGCGCGCGCTCTCGCGCACGACTGCTTCGGCGCGGTCCGTGCGAGTCACGACGAGAAAATCGTCGCCGCCCACGTGGCCAACGAAGTCGTTGGCTATCGCCGGCCGCGGCAACGGCGTCGATCACCGCGGCGCCGGTCCCCCGGATCACCGCATCGGCGGCGGCGAACCCAAACGTGTCGGCGAACGGCTTGAAGTAGTCGATATCGAGGTAGCACACCGCGCAGGCCTCGTCGGCTGCCACTCGGCGCAGAATCTCCTCTTCAATGGCTCGTCCGCCCGGGAGACCACTCGTCGGATTGCGATCCGCCTCCCGGCGAACCAAACGGAGGAGCGCATTGACGCGAGCGCGAAGCTCTCGCGGGTCGAAGGGCTTGGCGAGATAGTCATCGGCGCCCGCTTCGAAGCCCTCGACCTTTCGGTCGATGTGGCTTTCCCCCGTGAGCATGAGAATGGGGATGCGCGCGGTGAAGGGATTGGCCTTGACGGTCCGGCACGCGTCCAATCCGCTCACACCCGGCATCATGAGATCGAGCAGCAGCAGATCGGGCTCGCGCTCCTGAACGGACGCCAGCGCGGCGCGACCATCGGAGACGAGCCCCACCTCGTGCCCGGCCGACGACAGGACTGCGCGCACCATGAGACGCATGTCCTCGTGGTCGTCGGCGTAGAGAATGTAGCTCACGATTTGCGGTGCAATTCTGTAGCGAAGAGTGGAGCGTAAAGTTCTCGCGCGACACGAGATGCGTCAACAGGCGGCGACGGGCGCTTGGCGCCCGGCAGAGCCCCCCGTGGCATGCATTCTGCTCAGTCATCGGTCTGGCCGAAGAGCGCCATGTTGGAGCTGTGACCCGGGGCGACCTTCTTCTCCGGGTAGATCCAGTGGACGGCCTGGTTGACGGCGATGGCGGCCTCGCTGAAGCCCGTGGCGATCAACTTCAGTTTTCCGGGATACGTGACGATGTCTCCGGCCGCATAGAGACCCGGTCGACCGGTCTCCATGGTGCTGGCAACCACGATCTCGTCGTTGGCGAGCGTCAGGCCCCAGTCCGCGAGGGGCCCCAAATCGCTCACGAACCCGAGCATCGGCAACACCGCGTCGGCGGGCAGCTCTCGCGTCGTCTTCCGCTTGGTGTCGCGAACGATGACCCCCGACAGGCGGCCCTCGCCGCGGTCCGTGTCGCTCTCGTGACCCGTTGCGCCGTTGGCAACAATGACATCGTGAAGCTCGTGAAACGTCAGTATCTCCGCACGGCCGGCGGTCACCGCGCGTTCGACGTCACGAACGGTGGCCGCGTGGGCGCGAAACCGGTCGCTGCGATGCATCAGTGTGACGAACGCTGCCCGCTCCGCGAGTTGATGGGCCCAGTCGAAGGCCGAATCGCCGCCGCCGATGATGACCACGCGGCGCCCGCGGAACTCGTCGGGGTCGGTCACCACGTCGTAGATCCCTCGCCCGTACCACGGCTGTGCGCATGATTGCGGCAGCCGTCGCGGCGAAAACGCGCCGATCCCGGCCGCGATGACGATGGCACGCGACGGGAACCGGTCCGTTTCCGTGACGAGCGTGAGGACCGCGCCGTCTTGTTCGAGACCCTGTATGCGCTGATTGAGGACGTATGGTGGCCAAACTGGCGCGCCTGATCGGTCAGCGCACGTACGAGATCCTTGGCGAGGACCTTCGGAAATCCTGCGACGTCGAAGATGTATTTCTCGGGGTACAGCGCCGTGAGTTGCCCACCCGCTTGCGGCAAGGCGTCGACGACCCGGGCCGTCGCGCCACGCATCCCCGCGTAGAACAACCCAAACAGCCCGGTTGGACCCGCGCCGATGATCGTGATGTCGACCACATCGTGTTGTGTCTTCGCTCCGCCGTGCAGCGGAGCGTGCGGTACATCGCTCATGTGCCGAAACATCGGCGACCTCGCGCCGACCGGCAAGGTGATCACACTCCCACGATGATGAGCGACGGCGAGCGGTATCTCGAGTACGCGGGCCAATTCCGCCTCGTGCGACGCGTCGCGGTCGGCGGCATGGCCACCGTCTACGAAGCCGAGCAACTGGGCCCGGCCGGCTTCGCGAAGCGCATCGCGCTCAAGGTCATCCACCCGCAATACGCAAAGCAGCAGGAGTGGCTGCAGCTCTTCATCGATGAAGCCAAGCTGTCGGCCAACCTGATGCACGGCAACATCGTGCAGATCTATCAGCTGGGCGAAGTCGCCGGCGAGTACTTCATCGCCATGGAGTTCATCCAGGGTCCGACGCTGCGATCGGTCATCGACCGTCACTGGGAGCTGGGCCAGCGGATCCCCCTCCCGCTCGCCGCGTACGTCGCCAGCCGCGTCTGCCGGGCACTGGACTTCGCGCACAACTTCGTCGGCCCTGACAAGCGCCGGCTCGACATCGTGCATCGGGACGTTTCGCCAGGCAACATCATGGCCTCCTGGGACGGCCACATCAAACTGGCCGATTTCGGGATCGCGAAGGCGCGCACCTCGATCGATCCTGCAGCCGGTCGTCAGGTGCTCATGGGCAAGAAGCATTACATGAGCCCCGAGCAGATCCTGGGACTGAGTGTCGACGCACGCAGCGATGTGTTCGCGATGGGCCTGGTGCTTGTACGAGCTGCTCGCCCTCGAGCCCCTGTTCCACGAGGATATCACGCAGCTCGCGATCGACGAGGTGGCGGTGCTGCCGACCCCCAACATTCGGACGCGGATTCCGGGATCGACCCCGAGCTCGAGCACATCATCTCGATTGCGCTCAGCAAGGATCCCGCGCTCCGCCCGACAGCGGCGGCTATGGGCCACGATCTCGATCGCGTGGTGCGCCGCGCAGGAGCACGTGCCTTCGCCCGACTTGCTGCACGACCATCTCGCCAAGCTGTTCCCGACGACCTATCAGCCGCTCACCCAACAGCCGGCCGAGCGCACGTCGTTCTCGAACCTGAAAAAGTCCGCGCGTCGCGCCGTGGCGGGTTCAGCCAGCGACGGCAACGGCAGGCTGAAGACGCGCACGCCGTGGCTGGTGCGGGCGATCAGGGGGCGCGGGCGCTTTTAGCGCCCGCGCCCGGCTTTCGCCTTTCACCTATCTTCCCCCCATGCGCATCTACACCCGCACGGGCGACGAGGGGCAGACCGGACTCTTCGGCGGCGGTCGTGTGGCGAAGGACGACCCGCGGGTCGAAGCCTATGGCGATGTCGACGAGCTCAATGCGGCCATGGGACTCGCGCGGGCCATCGAGCCCGATGCCGCGGATCGACGAAATTCTCGTCGCCGGTCCAGCGCGACCTCTTCGCGATCGGCGCGCTCCTGGCAACGCCGGATCCTGCGAAGATGCGCGAGCATCTCGCGAAGGCGCGCATCGATGACGGGCGCATCGCGCAGCTCGAGCTGGACATCGACCATGGCGAGGCCGAGCTGACTCCACTGCGGGCGTTCATCCTGCCGGGGGGTACGCCCAAAGCGGCCACGCTGCACGTTGCACGCACCGTGTGCCGGCGCGCCGAGCGCCGCGTCGTGCACCTCGCACACACCGTCGAGCTTGCCGCCGCTCGCCGCGATCTACCTCAATCGGCTGTCCGATCTGCTGTTCGTGCTCGCTCGCGTCGCCACGCGCCGCGCCGGGGCGGGCGAAGTCACGTGGTAAGCCATACATCGAGGCTCGGATGCCGGGATGCGGCCGTAACACTCGCGCCCGGGACTCTCGATCGCCTGGCCGACGTCGTCCAGGCCGCGCCGGGGCATATCGATACGTGATCATCACCGACGACCACGTCGGACCACTCTACGCTGGTCGCGCCAGCGCATCGTTCCGCGCGACCCGCGTCGATGTGCTCACGATACCAGCGGGCGAGCACAGCAAGACGCGAGCGACGTGGGCGCGAACTGACCGACGAGCTGCTCGCGCGTGGGTGCGGGCGCGACACCACCGTCGTCGCACTCGGCGGAGGTGTGGTCGGAGACCTCGCAGGCTTCGTGGCGGCGACGTTCATGCGCGGAGTCCCGGTCGTGCAGGTCCCGACGACGCTGGTCGCCATGATCGACGCCGCCATCGGCGGCAAGACGGGTGTCGACACGAGCGCCGGCAAGAATCTCGTGGGATGCGTTTCACCCGCCGGCCGCAGTGATTGTCGACCCGACTGTCCTCGGCACACTGCCACCCGAGCATCTGCGAGCCGGGCTCGCCGAGGCCCTCAAGCACGGCGTGGTCGCCGATGCCGCGTATTTCGATCGGACGGTCAGCGCGCTTCCCGTGTGCTTATCGGCCCGCGGGGCAATGGCGCCCGAGAATGGCCGCGCTCATCGCCGGGAGCATTGCCATCAAGACTGCGATCGTCGCGACCGACGCACGCGAGGACGGCCGGCGCAAGATCCTCAACTTCGGTCATACCATCGGACACGCGGTCGAGGCAGCGACCGACTATGGGTTGCTGCACGGTGAGGCTGTCGCGATCGGCATGGCGATCGAGTCGCATCTGGCCGAGCGCGCGTCTATTGCACGCTCGGGGCTGACCGACGTTGTCCGCGACGCGCTTCGCGTGGCAGGTCTACCGAGCTGTCTCCCGGCGTCGGTGCAACCCTCGGACATCGTCGCCCGTACCCACCTCGACAAGAAAGCGCGCAGCGGCGTGGTGGAGTACGCCCTGCCGCGCTCGCTCGGCGAGATGGCGGGCGCCGAGAGTGGCTGGGCGGTGCCACTCACCGACTCGTTTGTAACAGCCGCCCTGGTGTAAGGGTCGCGCCGGCGTGCATAGCGGCCTGTCGAGACACCCGGCGACTCGATGCCTCGTTCCCTGGTGCCGCGCCAATGCCGCCGCGGGCCTGTGCCGCCGGTCGCCGAACCCTAGCTCTCTGTGGCTCAGCAGCTTCTGCCATAAACGACGTGGATGGGGGCACGCGATACCCACGGCGTGATCGACACAAGTTTGACTGCCGTAGTTGAATTGCGGCGACGACCACGGCTGCGGCATGGGTCTTGGCTGTTGACCTCATCAGTTCGCGTTGTTACACTGCGACCCGGATTTCGGGGGGGCGGGCAGGACGCACCGACGTGCGCCGATGAAGCGAGGTCAGCGCAACTTGGAGGAGGGTGGCCCTGGTCCCCTGCTTCGGTGTTGCGTGCACGGGCTCGATCGACGGTAGCGCCATTCCCGCACGACAATCGAGACACTCTGCTAAGGGGCGTGTATGCAGCAAGCGACCGAAAGCAGGAGTCAAGGGGTACTTCCGCAGCGCACCCTCCACCGCTTTCGATCAGTACTTGCAGGACATACAGAAGCTCCCTCTCATCCAGGATGCGGAAGAGGAGCGACGGCTCGCCCGCCGAGCTCAGCGAGGAGACGAAAAGGCGGCCGAGCGGCTCGTCACGGCGAATCTGCGGTTCGTGATTTCATACGTGAAGAAGTACCAGGGCCATGGGCTCGACCTGAGCGAGCTCGTCGCGATCGGAAACGAGGGACTCCTCAAGGCGGTTCGCAAGTTCGATCCCGACCAGGGCGTGAAGTTCATCTCGTACGCGGTCTGGTGGGTCCGCCAAGCGGTCCTCAAAGCGCTCGCCGAGCAGACCCGATCGGTTCGCATTCCACTCAACCAAAATTCCCAGCTCATCAAGCTCGCGCGTGCGGAGACCGTGCTCGCGCAGGTCCTGAAGCGTGATCCGACGGACCACGAGATCGGCCGCCTCATCGAGGAAACGCCCGAGTCCGTCCGGTCCGCTCGGCAGATGTCGTCGACGGAGATCTCCTTCGATGCGCCCATCGACCGGTCCGACCGCGAGGCCTGCACGCTTGGCGAGCGCTTCGCCGGCGTCGATGGCGCGGAGATGGAGGAGATCACCGACTTCAAGTTGATGCGAGAGTTCATCGATCGCGTATTCCGCAAATACCTGACGCCACGCGAGCGAAAGATCCTGTATCTGTATTACGGCCTGGAGGAAGGCTCCGAGGCCATGACCCTGGAGAAGATCGGCGCATTGCTCGGCGTGACCCGCGAGCGGATTCGTCAAATCCGCGAGCGGGCCTTCGAAAAGCTGCGTGCATCCCCCGACGGAACCGCCCTCGCGGGGTTCTGGGCCGCCTGACGACGCAGGTCGTCGGCTCGACCGCGCGAGCCCGTCGTCGACCGCGCGGCGCGCACTCGTTATAGACGACGAGGCGTCCATTCGTCTTGCCCTCCGCCGGTTCCTCGCCCGGGATGGCTGGCGCGTTGACGAAGCCGGCGACGGTAAGATCGCCCTCGGGAAACTCGCCGACGGTCCTGGGGTTTCAAATCACTACGACCTGCTCATTTGCGACCTCCGCATGCCGGGCGTGAGCGGGACCGAACTGTACGACTGGTTACAGGAGCATCGGCCGGAATTGCTCTCGCGGCTGATCGTCGCAACCGGCGACGCTGTGTCGCAGGACGCCGCAGAGTTCGTGCAGCGGACGGCGTGTCCTGTCTTGCAAAAGCCTTTTGAGCTCAGTGAATTGCGCGCGCTCATACAGCGGATCACGGGTGTTTGATTGCCAATGCGCGTCGTTTGATCGGCCGGATTAGCTTTTCTCGGTGACGGCCGGGCGAGCGATTCTGTCAGTCGGGGTCGGCGCGCACCGCGCCTCCGCATATGATCACTCCCGCTCGTAACACCCCGGTTTTCCTCGACCCACACGGTCGACGCGCCCGCGAATGGCGTCGTTTTTGGATCGTGGTGGGCGCGGTAGCGATGGGCCTTGCGGCGCTGCTCATCGTCGGCGTCGTCGTGCCACCGTTGATCCCGTCGCTCCCGGTCGATCACCGGATCGTTCCGCCCCGGGCGTTCAACCGCGATCAACGCGAGCGTCTCGCCATCCGCCGTAGCCTCGCCCACACCTTCCGCACCGTTCCGCCGGCCCGGCGTGGACGGTTCGCTCCACCGGGAGGCGGCAGCCTGGTGGCTCGACCCGGAAACGCCGGCGACCCGATCGTGGCCGGCTTCTTCGAGAACGGACCCGATAATGCCCTCGCCTCCCTCGAGCAACACGTCAACGATCTCGACTGGGTAGTGTGCGAATGGGGGTTTCTCGCCCCCGCCGGTGACTCGGTGCAGTTCGACGTCAATCGCAAAGTGTTCGACGTCGTCCGGAAGTCGTCGGTCGAGTCGCCACCCGCGATTCTGCTCATGGTCAACAACTTCGACCGCCGGGCGCGCGACTCTTCGTCGACTGGGAAGATGTTCAGTCAGGCGGCGGTGAAGGCGATGCTCCGATCGGCTGGCGCGCGCGCACGCGCCATTGTCCAGCTGCGCGACGTGGTGCTTCACGACTCGCTGGCCGGTGTCACGGTCGACTTCGAGGAGGTCCCGGAGGATCTCGAGGGTGCGGAAGTCGCATTCGTCGCCGCGCTACGCGACGCGTTGCTGCCGTACAAGCGGATCGTGACGGTCGCCGTCCCGTCCTTCGCCACTCGTCGCCAGATCGAGCGCCTCGGCGCGGTGGGCGACTACATCTTCGCGATGATCCTGGACGAGCACTATCAGCTCGGCACGCCCGGTCCGGTGGCGAGCCAGCAGTTCTACCTCGATCGGGCGCGCCATTTCGTCGAGGCCGTCCCCCCCAGAAGCTGATCTTCATGGTTGGCGCCTACGGCTACGACTGGAATGACAGTGGCAGCCCCGGCGACGTCATGACTTTTCAAGAGACGATGGAGGAGGCACGCGACCACCATGTGCCGACGCATTTCGATCCGGTCTCACTCAACCCGTACATCGCGTGGACCGACCCCGACTCCACCGACCACGTCGTGTGGTACCTGGATGCGGTCACGGCTTACAACCAGTTGCGCGTGGGCCGCGACATGGGCGTGGCCGGCTTCGCCATCTGGCGGCTCGGGCAGGAGGACGCCTCACTGTGGGGCGTGCTCGGACGGCATGGCTTGACCGGCGGGCCCGACAGCCTTCGCAGCGTGCCCGCTGGCTACAACGTGGAGTTCGTCAACGACGTGGTGTGCGAGTCGCGACCCGGCGTCCGCATCGTCGGTCCGCACCGCGAGTGTCCGCGCGGCGAGGAGCCTGACAGCGGGGGTGATATTCTCCGTGTTCGCGAGTGGCCGACGCGCGGCGTGCGCGCCCTCGCGACCGACGCCTCGGGGACGGTCGTCCACGATTCCATCGTGCGCGACCCCAAGCCGTATGTCGTCGATCGGTATGGGCAGAAGGCACACGAGGTCGCGCTCACGTTCGATGACGGCCCCGATGGGACGTGGACGCCCCTCATCCTCGACACGCTGAAGAAGTATCGCGCTCCGGCGACGTTCTTCCTCATCGGCGAGAACGTCGACACGCACATGGCGTTGACGCGGCGCATCTACGCAGAAGGCCACGAGATCGGGAATCACACCTATTCCCATCCGAATCTCGCCCTGACATCGGACAAGCGCACGCGCGTCGAGCTCGATGCCAACGAGAACCTCATCGAGTCGGTGATCGATCATCGCACGGCGTTCTTTCGTCCACCGTACTTCGGCGATGCCACGCCGACGACGCCGGACGAGCTCGTGCCCGTCGGCATCGCGACGCGACAGGGATATTACACCGTCGGCCTGCGCGACGACTCCGAGGACTGGCAGCCGATTCCGGTCGACTCGAGTGATCAAGCTTGCCATGTCCGGGCGCGATACGGGAAACGTGCTGCTGCTCCACGATGGCGGTGGCGACCGTGCCCGAACCCTGGCGGCTCTCGGTCCCGATCATCGATTCGTTGCGGGCCAACGGCGATACGCTCGTGCTGCTGTCGCAGCTCGTCGGCATCAGCCGCGATGAAGCGATGCCGCCGCTTCCCAGGATGAGCGAGTTTGCGCGTCTGATTCGGCTCGCCGGCTGGGCGACGCTCGGATACGGCGAGCTCGCGCTCTACTGGATTTTCATGGTGGCCGTCGTGCTCGGCATCGGACGATTGGTCCTGATCGGCCCACTGGCGGTGCTCCAACGCGTCCTCCGCCATCAGCGGCGCGGCGAGCCGACGACGTTCTCGCCACCAGTGAGCGTCATCGTCCCCGCCTTCAACGAGGGACGCGTGATCCTGAAAACGGTGCGAAGCCTGCTGAGTCAGCAATACGCCGGGCCGTTCGAGATCATCGTGGTGGACGACGGTTCGAGCGACAATACCTATCAGGTGGTGCGAGACGCGTATGCGGATTCACGCATCGTCTCGGTCTACCGGAAGGAAAATGGCGGCAAGGCGAGCGCCCTCAACTTCGGCCTCGCCCGGGCACGCTACGACATCCTGATTGCGCTCGATGCGGACACGATCTTTGCGGCTGACACCATGGACGAGCTCGTGCAGCCATTGGCAGACCCGCAGGTCGGAGCGGTGGCAGGGAACGCAAAGGTCGGTAACCGCGTCAATCTCGTCACCCGCTGGCAGGCACTCGAGTACGTCACGAGCCAGAATCTGGACCGCCGCGCCTTCTCCCTGCTCAACAGCATCACCGTCGTTCCGGGGGCGGTCGGCGCGTGGCGCAAGACGCTCGTCGAGGCCGCAGGCGGATTCCGGTCCGACACCCTAGCCGAGGACCAGGACCTGACACTGGCCATCCGGCACGCCGGGCACTCGATTGCGTACGCCGACGGTGCAATTGGCTATACTGAAGCGCCAGACACGTTTGGCGCACTCGCCAAGCAGAGGTTTCGTTGGTCCTTCGGTACGCTGCAATGCGCGTGGAAGTACCGGTCCGCTCTGTTCAATCCCCGATTCGGATCGCTCGGGTTCGCGGCGCTCCCCAATACGTGGCTCTTCCAACTCCTGCTGCCTGCCGTCTCGCCACTCGCCGACCTCGCATTCGTGTATAGCCTCTTGTCCATCGCGCTGACCCGGTCCGAGCACGGCAATACGTTCGCCATGGCGAGCATGGCGCACGTGTTCACCTACTACGCGATTTTTCTACTCGTGGACTGGCTCGCGGCCGCCATCGCGTTTCTCATGGAACCGGGCGAGGACAAGTCGCTCACGTGGCTCATCCTCATCCAGCGTTTCGCCTATCGTCAGCTCATGTATTGGGTCGTCGTCCGCTCGTTCAAGGCCGCATTCGTCGGGCGTGTCGTCGGGTGGGGCAAGCTCGAGCGCAAAGCGACCGTCAGGCTGCCCGTCGCATCCTGAGCCACCGGCCGCCGTGCGCACACGCCTGCCGCTCTTTCCGCTACCCCTGGTGCTGTTCCCTGGCGCACACCGACCGCTGCACATCTACGAGCCCCGATACCGCGCCATGCTCGCCGACTGCATGGCTGCCGACCGCACGTTCGGCGTCCTGTTTCGCCCCGAGGGTGTGCGCGAGCGCGAGATCCCGGCCGGTCACGTCGGGTGCCTCGCCCAGGTCGAGCGCGCGGAGGCGCTCCCCGACGGTCGCGCCAACATCATGATCGAAGGCGGCGAGCGCTTTGTATTGGAGGGATTCGCCGAGACGGATCGACCCTATCACGTCGGAGCCGTTGCGGACTACGAGGACGGCGACGAGCCCGTCGTGATGTTGACCCCTTTGGCAGAGCGGGTGCGCGAGCTGTTCCTCCGCGTCGGCACCGCGGCGCGAACGCTTGCCGACGATTCCGACGCGCTGCCCATGCTCCCCGACGATCCGAGAATGCTGGCCTTCGCCATTGCCGGTGTGATCGACATGAACGTCAAGGACCAGCAACGGCTTCTCGTCTCTCGCTCGCCAGGCGGCCGGCTACGCGAAATCGAGGTGCTGCTCGCTCCGGCCGTCGAGGCGCTCGAGCACCGGGCGGTCGTGCACGTGCGCGCCAAGTCCAACGGTCATGGGCCACAGCCCCAGTCTCAGACCTGAGGCACCCGTGGCGAGCGCGGCGCTCGCCCGTGCCCTCGAGGCCGTCGTTGGGCCGCGCGGCGTTCTGCGTCGCGACGGCGAATTGTTGGTCTACACATCGGACGCTCTGCCCGGCTATCGAAAATTCCCGTCGCTTGCGGTGTTTCCGTCGACACGCGATCAGTTGATCGCGGTCGTGCGGGTACTTGCCGACTACGGGGCACCGTTCGTCCCGAGAGGCGCGGGGACAGGATTGTCAGCCGGCGCACTTGCCGACGGCGTGGTCCTCATTGGTCTCAACCGCATGCGGCGCATTCTGGCGCTCGACCCACACAACGCGGTTGCAGTCGTCGAGCCGGGGGTCGTCAATGCGGCGTTGTCCCGCGCCGCCGCACCCTTCGGACTGCACTATGCACCCGATCCGTCGAGCCAGGCCGCGTGCACGATCGGGGGTAACGTGGCGGAGAACGCGGGAGGCCCCCACTGCCTGAAGTACGGCGTGACGCTCAACCACGTGTTGGGCGTGACCGCCGTTCTTCCGGACGGAGACATCGTCACGCTGGGGAATGGTGCGGCCGGTGGCGAGTCGACGGGATACGACCTTCTCGGCGCGTTCGTGGGCTCGGAGGGATGCTTTGGCGTCGCGCTCGACGTGACGGTCAAGCTCACACGGACGCCAGCCGCGGTGCGCACGCTGCTGGCCGACTTTCCGCAGCTCGTCGACGCAGCGCGGGCGACTTCGGCGATCATCGCGGCGGGCATCGTACCCGCAGCGCTCGAGATGATGGACGGTCCGACCATTCGCGCCGTCGAGGCCTCGGTGTATGCGGCAGGCTATCCGACCGACGTCGATGCCGTGTTGCTGGCCGAAGTCGACGGCCCCGCGGCGGGACTCGAAGCCGATGCGCGGACAATCGCGCAACTATGCACCGATCATGGCGCCCGCACGGTACGGGTCGCCTCGGATCCCGCCGATCGCGCCCGTCTGTGGCAAGGTCGCAAGAAGGCGTTCGGCGCGATGGGACGAGTGTCCTCACACCTGGTCGTGCAGGATGCGGTGATTCCGCGCACGCGGCTGCCTGACGTGCTCCTGCAGATCCGTGAGATCGCGGCCGCACACGGCGTGACCGTGTGCAATGTCTTCCATGCCGGCGACGGGAACCTGCATCCAAACATTCCGTACCACGGCGAGAACGCGGACGAGGTGGCACGCGTCGGGGCGGCGATGCGCGCGATCATGCGGTGCTGCATCGACGCCGGCGGAACGATTACCGGGGAGCACGGCGTCGGACTCGACAAGCTCGAGTACATGAATTTGATCTTTTCGCCGGAGTCGCTCGCCGCACAATGCCGGCTTCGCGATGTGTTTGACCCCGCGCGCCGCTCCAATCCAGGCAAAGTCGTGCCGACGCGCTACTGCCGCGAGTGGGCGACGCCCTCGCGCGGGACGAGGCGCACATGAGCATCATGCAGGAGCGCGACACGCTCCACCCGGCACCCAGCACCGGCCTGCCGCAAACGGTCGCAGATGTGCGGGACGCCGTGCGAGAAGCCGCCGCGAGGCGCACACCGCTCAGGATCGTCGGGCTCGGCAGCTGGCTCGACGGCGGTCACCCGACGTCACCCGACTCCCGACCGGTCAACCTGAGCGCGCTCGAGGGCATCACCGAGTACACACCAGGCGACGTCACCCTCACCGCGCGCGCGGGCACACCGCTCTCGACGATCGAGGCGGCCGCGGCGAGCGAGAACCAATGGCTTCCGCTCGACCCGTTCTCCATCGCGGACCACGGTGGTTCCATTGGCGCGACGATCGCGACCGCGTCGGCTGGCCCGCTCGCCGCCGGGCTTGGCCTCCCTCGCGACGTCGTGCTGGGGCTCGAAGCGGTCACGGGTGAGGGCGCCGTGATTCGCACCGGCGGCCGCGTCGTGAAGAACGTGGCCGGCTTCGACCTCACTCGGCTCCTGACCGGTGCATGGGGGACCCTCGCCATCCTCACCGAAGTCACGGTGCGCCTCCGCGGCCGACCGGTCTGCGATGAGACCCTGGCAGTCGTGCGGCGCCGCGCACGTGTCGGGCGAGGCGCGCGCGAGGCGGATGGGGACGGCATCGACGATCTTTTGCAGGCGCTCCGCGCAGCGCCGGCAGCGCCGATTGCTCTCGAGGTGCTCAATCGCAGCTTGGCGACTCGGCTGGAGTTGCCTGGCGGCGTCGACGGACCGGTCGCGCTTGCGCGGATCACCGGCAACGCCGAGCGCGTGGCCGCAGAGCGCGCAGCGCTCGAGGCGATCGGCGATGCAGTGCCGGTCGTCCCACAGATCTGGACTGCGCTCCGGCGCTCCGAGGCGGGTACCGGCTCGGGCGCCGCCGTTCTGCGGTGGTCACAGATACCGACGCTCCTCGGCGCGACGTGGGGGCACGCTGGTGTCGCCTGCGCGCCGTTTGCCGACGCACTCGTCCACGCATCCGTCGCCCGCGGAATCGTTCGTGCCGTCATTCCGAATCCGGGATCCGCCCCACTCGCCGCCGCGATCGCCGGAGACGCAGCGCACTCGCGCGAGATCGCCGGAGCCGTTGAGCCGCACGCGACGGGGTTCGCGGGCATCTGCATCCCTGAGCGCCTGCCGCCGTGGCTGTGGGGCGCCGTCGGCGCGCGCGCGTTGCGCGACCCGCTCTCGCGGCGTGTCCGCCGCGCGTTCGATCCGGCGCACATCCTCAATCCGGGCGTCCTCGGTGAGGAAATCGAACGTGGCTGAGCGCGCGAACGGCGCTCCGCTCGCGCAGGACGAGCCTCGGGTCGGCGATGGCGAGGCGCGCGCCATGGAACAAACTCCGCTCGCGCGGGCGAGTGACGGACTCGATCTCTGCGTGCACTGCGGATTCTGCCTCCAGGCGTGCCCGACGTACCTCGCGCTCGAGGATGAGAACGACAGCCCGCGCGGTCGCCTCGTGCTGATGCGTGCGCTGGTCGAAGGCACGCTTGCCGCCGACGACGTCAGCATCCAAACGCACATCGACCGCTGCCTCGGCTGCCGCGGCTGTGAGACAGCTTGTCCATCCGGCGTACCGTACGGGGAGTTGCTCGAGGCGACGCGGGCAACGCTCATTGCACATCATCCGCTGCCGCTCGCCGCGCGTGCGATCCTATGGATGTTCGCTCGGCCAGGCCGGCTCGCCGTCGCGCTCGGAGCCGCGCGCGTCCTTCGCGGCACCCGTATCGCATCACTACTCTCGCGACTCCCCGGTCGCTTCGGTTTTGCAATGGCGATGCTGGCGAGCACCACCCGGCGTCGATCGGCGCCCTGGTATCGAAGCGGCGGAGCGCCCGACACCACAGCCACCGAAGTGCACCACACCGACGGCAGCAGCCGCGGTCGTGCCGCGATCCTGCGTGGCTGTGTCATGGACGGCTTGTTTCGCGACACAAATCGCGCCACCGCGCGGGCCGTCCGCCGAGCGGGATTCGAGGTCCTCGATGTACCGGACCAGGGGTGCTGCGGTGCGCTGCACGCACATGCGGGTGACCTCGACGGTGCACGCGAGCTGGCGCGCATCAATGTCGCGGCGTTTGCCCGCTCGGGCGTCTCGGTCATCGTCAGCAATGCCGCCGGTTGCGGCGCAATGCTCGAGTCCTACAAACACTTGCTCGCGGACGATCCGGAATATGCCGAGCGCGCGGCGCGCGTCGCTGCGGCCGCACGCGATGTCAGTGAAGTCGTCGCGCCGTTCCTTGCATCGGCGACGGCGGGTGAGCCTGCCGCACAGACCGGGGCTCCGCCGCCCGTGCGAGTCGCATACGACCCACCGTGCCATCTGCTGCACGCCCAGCGCGTGAGTGCGCCGCCTCTCGCGATGCTGGCCGCCGTCCCGGGTATCGAGCTCGTCCCGCTCGCCGATGCCGATCAGTGCTGCGGCGCCGCCGGTATTTACAACCTCCTGCAACCGGGCATCTCGGAATCCGTGCTCGCGGCGAAGCTCGCGCACATCACCGCCTCCGGCGCATCCTGGGTTGCGACCGGCAATCCAGGATGCCTGATGCAGATCGGCGCGGGGCTGCGGCGAGCAGGCAGTCGCGTCGGTGTGGTGCATCCCGTGGATATGCTGTAGGGCTATGCGTTCGACGTTGGACTGAACAAAGCTCACGAGTAGCGGCTCTGCGGGAGAGCCGACCCCGCGGTTTCCTGTCCAACGTCCAACGTCGAACATCTTAACGTCCGTCGTTCTACGTCGAACGTCTATCCCCCTTATCTTTCCTCCATGCCCGATTCAGCCATCGCGCCAGCCGGCGCTCTCGAGGTGGATCGAGAATACGCCGTTCTACAGCACGGCGCGCTCGTAGTGGATCGGTCCGCTCGATCTCGATGGCGGTTCACCGGCGCTCGTGCGAAAGAGACGATCGCGGGACTCGTCACCAATGACGTTGTTGCACTCGAGCCGGGCGACGGCTGTTACGCAGCCGTGTTGACTCCCAAGGGCAAGATCCTCGCGGACGTGCGTATCTTTGCGCTTCGCGATGCAGTGCTGGTCGACGCGTCGCTGCGCGCGGCCGCCGGGTGGACGGATGTGGTACGCAAGTACGTTAATCCGCGGGTCACCCCGTACGTGGATGTGACCCAATCGATCGGCGACATCGCGGTATTCGGTCCTGCGGCGGACTCGGTCGTGCGCGCCGGACTCGCCTTGGGCACCGACGCGACGCTCCCTTCGGCATCGTATGCACATCTGGAGCACGTGGATGGTGGATCGGCAATCACCATCGCGTCTGTGCCCGATGCGGGCGCAGGGATTCGAGATCTTTCTTCCCGCACACGCCGCGCCCGACATGATCGAGCGAATTCGCCAGGCTGGGGGCGTCGTCGGAAACCTGTCCGCGCTCGACATCGCCCGCGTCGAGCTCGGGCGCCCCGAGTGGGGTGCAGACATGGACGAAGGCACGATCCCACAAGAGGCGAACTTCGACGAGCTCGATGCAATTTCGTACACGAAGGGATGCTACACCGGGCAGGAAACCGTAGCGCGCATCCACTTTCGTGGTCATGTCAATCGTCACCTGCGCGGATTGCGCCTGACCGCGGGTGGCCCGATGCCGCCGCTTCGTGCGGGCCTCGTCGATGCCGCCGGCGCGGCTGTCGGCGATGTGCGGTCGGTGGTGCACTCACCGCGGTACGGGCTCATCGCATTGGCGATGATCCGGCGCGAAGTCGAGGTGGGCGCTCCGCTCAGGGCGCGGTGGGAATCGACCAACGATCAACCGGCTGGCGAAACGGGAGCGACGGTGGAGGCTCTGCCGTTCTCGGAAGCGGATCACTAAGCTCACGTCGGCATCTCGCATCAGCGCATGCGGCCACGACGCACCATCAAAAACGAGGGGCCAGCCTCACGCGCGAGGCTGGCCCTGTCTGCATGAAAACTATTGTTCAGGTGCTTAGTTCTTCTTCTTCTTCGTCACCGTCGAGTTTGGCGTGGCGGCCTTCATGCCGGTGTCCATATTCATTCCCTTCATACCGGTGTCCTTCTTCATACCCGTATCCGCAGCAGCGGGTGCCATGGCCGGCGGCGGTGTCGCAGTCGACGTGGAGTCGGTCATGGTGGAGCTCGTTTCTTTTGTCTTACAGGCGGCGACCGCCAACAGAGCGGCGACAACGACCAGGCGCTTCATCTACGATCTCCTCGGGAGGGGGGGCGGTACCAGTGCTAGTATTGCAAAACCCACGCTCCGCGCACGCGCACGTCGTGCCCGGAGCCAGCGGCCGGAAAGTTATTGAGCAGTGGGGTGGTGTCAAGCGGCGTCGTCATAAGAATCCAGAGTGCGTGGAGCAGAGCCAGCAGCAACACCAGATTGTATGGAAAGTAGGCAGATTTGGTTGTGTCTGCACACGAAGGGCCGAGTCGGCAAGCCGAGCGTCTCGCCAGGACTCAAGTTTGCGAACGACCCAACGCGATCAACCGGCTCGCGGCAGCATCGCAGCCGCGGTGAATCTTTCTTCTGTCTCGGAGATGTCAGTTGCCGCACTACCCTGATAGCCTCGGCGCGCTCAAGCGATCGCCGTTCGCGGCGTCCGATCTTGCCTGCCGATCGGTGAAGGACGAGATGCGCAGCAATTTGCTTGCGCGACTGCGCCATGGTGGGCCGCTGTTCCCCGGGGTCATTGGCTACGAAGACACTGTCATGCCGCAGCTTGTCAATGCGATCCTGTCGCGGCACAACTTCATCCTCCTCGGCCTCCGCGGTCAGGCCAAATCGCGCATCCTGCGGTCGCTGACCACGCTGCTCGATGAGGCCATCCCGATCATCGCGGGCAGTGAGGTCAACGACAACCCGTATGCGCCGATCTCCAAATACGGCCGCCAACTGGTCGGCGAGGCGGGCGACGACACGCCCGTCGCGTGGCTCGATCGCGACAGTCGCTACGTCGAGAAACTAGCTACCCCGGATGTGACGATCGCCGACATCATCGGCGATCTCGATCCCATCAAGGCGGCTCGCGGCGGACACCTCCTGTCGGACGAGCTCACGATCCAGTACGGCATGCTGCCGCGCGCGAATCGTGGGATCTTCGCTCTGAACGAGCTGCCCGATCTGTCTGGCAAGGTGCAGGTCGGCTTGTTCAACATCATGCAGGAGGGCGACGTCCAGATCAAGGGTTATCCGGTCCGCCTGCGGCTAGACCTGCTGTTGTGCTTCACCGCGAACCCGGAGGACTACACGGCCCGCGGCAAGATCATCACCCCGCTCAAGGATCGCATCGGCAGCGAAATCATCACGCACTATCCTGAAACGGTCGATCTCGGCATCGCGATCACGCGACAGGAAGCGTGGGTCACACGCAAAGGACCGACGATCCGTGTGCCCGACTTCATCGCCGAGGTCGTGGAACGGATCGCCTTCGAGGCGCGCACCGACAAACGCGTCGACCGCCGATCCGGCGTATCGCAGCGCCTGCCCATCAGCGTGCTCGAGAACGTGGTCTCCAGCGCGGAGCGCCGCGTGCTCGTAACCGGAGAGTCCGAAGTCGTGCCTCGCATCAGCGATGTGTACGCCGCGCTGCCGGCGATCACCGGGAAACTGGAACTAGAGTACGAAGGTGAGTTGGTCGGCGGCCACCTCATCGCTCGCGAGCTCATCCGGCGCGCGGCGGATGCAACCTTTCGCGAACGGGCTGGCGGCGCGAACACGGATGACGTCGTGATGTGGTTCGACTCTGGTGGTGCACTGCAAGTGGCCGACGATGTTTCCGCGGATGCGGTCTACAAGGGATTCGAGACGGTCCCGGGTCTTGTGCAGGTGGTCCGCAATACCGGTCTCGCGCGTAAGGGCGATTCCGCCGTTGGCGCTGCGGCGTGTGAGTTGGTGCTCGAATCGCTGGTGGCCCGAAAGAAGATTTCCCGGTCCGACGCAGGTCAGTACGGGCGTGCGGTCCAGGAGCCGCGTCGCCGTCCTGGGCAGGACATGTTCGGCGGCGGTCTGTCGGCGTGACGAGCAGTGGCGACCACTGTCCGAGCGGCGACGCCCGCTGACTTGGACTCGGTGCTCGCGCTTCGCCTCGCGCTCCTGCGCGAAGCGCGCGACCATCCGATCTACGGAAGGCTGCGCCCCGATGCGGAGCGACGGGCCCGCCGCCTGTTTGGCGTGCAGTTGGAGTCACCCAAGGAGGTCACCTTGCTGGCTGAGCGTGCCGGAAAGGCGGTGGGGATCCTGCGCTGCGTGGAGTCGGAAGGATCGCCGCTCCTCGAGCCCGCATGGTACGCCTACGTATCCTCCGTCTACGTGGTGCCAGAAGCTCGGCGGCTCGGTGTGCTTCGCAACCTGTTGCGCCACGCGTCCGATTGGTGCAGCCAGCGCGGTCTCGATGAGATGCGCCTCCATAGTGTGACTGGCGCCGATGCGAACGCGGCATGGGACGCGCTGGGATTCGAGATCGTCGAGCAGATGAGGATCCGCCCGATTCACGGACACAGCCCCAGCGGCTGCACGCGCATCTAGTCGGTCGCGCCCACACCGTTTCGCGGGATCGCCAGATGCCGCTCGTCACGATCAGTCGGCAGTACGGGTCAGGCGGCTCCGCAGTCGCTGCAGGAGTGGCCGAGCGTTTGGGCTGGCAGCTGCTCGACAACGCGATTGTGGATGCGATCGCACAGCAGATGGGCGTGAGTGCCGATACGGTACGCGCACTCGACGAGCGTCAGCCTCCGCTGATTGCGCGCATCGCCGACGCCTTGGCGCTGGATGCGCGAGAGGTCCTGTCAGCCAGTGCTGGCGCCGCGGTGGTCTCGCCTGATGAGCGCATGATCGAGACGACACGCCGCGTCATGGAAGCGGCGGTCGCGCAGGGACCGGTGGTCGTGGTCGGACGTGGTGCGCAGGCCGTTCTGGGCCAGCGAGCCGACGCGACCCATGTCTTTTGTTGCGCGCCGCGTGATGCGCTCGCACGGCGCGTCGCCGCGCGTGAAAATCTCAGCCTTGCCGCGGGCGAGCGGCGTGTCGACGAGATCAATCACCAGCGCGCCGCAACGGTGCGACAATACTATGGCCGCTCCTGGGGCGCACCCGAGAACTATCATCTCTGTGTGAACACGGAGTGGCTGGGGATCGAGGGAGCGGTGGAGTTGATAGTGCGGGTGGTCAGACGCTAGACGTTCGACGTTCGACGTTCGACGTTCGACGTTCGACGTTAACAAACTTCGAGGCCAGCCACGGTGCATCGGGCTGGCCTCGAGGTTTGTCTCCAACGTCGAACGTCGAGCCCTCACCTCATCCTCCGCAGCTCAGGCCATTTCCGGTACGCCCAAAGCGTATACGCCAGGACCACCATTGCGCCGCCGGCGATGGTCCAATCGACCCCGACCGCGTTGGCCGCGGACCCGGCGAGAAAGGCGCCAACCACCTGCGAGAGTCCAACGACGACGAACGAGTAGGCGGCCATGAGACGGCCGCGGAGAGCATCGGGCACGATGCCTTGCAACAACCCGTTCGCGAGTGCGCCGTTGATGATCATCGCGAAACCGGTCCCGAAGAGCAGAATGCACCCGAGGACGACGGATCGGGACATCGCGAACATCACCAGCAGCGTCCCATAGGCGTAGCAGGACGACTGAAGAAGTCGTCCGCGCCGCAGCCGGCGGCCGACCGACGCGAGAAAGAGCGCGCCGCAGAGTCCGCCGACCCCCACGCAAGCGAGGAGCACTCCGTAACCGCCCGCCCCCGTGTGCAGCAGGTCCCGCGCGACGACTGGCATCAGCACGATGTACGGGATCCCGAAAACGGCAAACACGGTCACCACACGCATGAGCGCGTTGACTTCTGGCGTCCCCCGCATGTACCGCAGGCCGTCGAGCATCCCCGCCACTATGGATGGCGCGCTCTCGGTCCTGCGCACGAGCTCTGGCGGCATACGAATGAGCGCCAGTCCGAGCGAGCACCGCGAGGTAGCTCGCTGCGTTGAGCGCGAAGCACCACGCGATCCCGGCAGCCGCGATGACTGCCGCGCCAGCCGCCGGGCCAACGACCCGCGCCAGATTGAAACCGCTGGAGTTCAGTGCGATCGCGTCGTGCAGATCTTCCCGCCCCACGAGCTCCACCATCATCGACTGCCGGGCCGGGATCTCGAACGCCGACGCGGTACCGTTGAGCGCCGCGAGTGCGAGCAGCCATCCGATCGTGATGTGGTGGGTCCACGTCATCGCCCACAGTGCCGTCGCCTCCAGCAGCATCACCGTCTGCATGATGGCGACGAGCCGGAGCTTGGGCATCCGGTCGGCGAGCAGGCCCGCCGGCAGCGAAAAGCAGCAGGATCGGCATCGAGCCGATCGGATGCGACGAGTCCGACGAGAAAGGGGCTGTTCGAGAGCTCCAACGCGAGCCATCCCTGCGCCATCGACTGCATCCAGGTGCCGATGAGCGACAGCGTCTGCCCGGTCCAGAACAACCGGAAGTTCCGGTGTCGGATGAGCGTCCGGAACGGGTTGAGCGAACGGCGATCGGCGGCGGGCAGGCGACGACGGTGCGTGGGCCGGGCAATGGGCGGGCCAAAGGGCGCACGGCGATCGACCCGGTCACCGCCGCGCGCTCAAGCTCGTCAAAGCTAACGTCGCTCTGCTTCGGTACAGCGCTCGTCACGTCATCCCCGGCGTCGCCTTTCCACCGCCACGCAGCGCTGGACGCGCGGCCGCGCGGGGCGGCAACGGCCACGCTGCCTCCCGCGCGGGCGATGCCCGCGCCACCCCCGCGGCCTATATTTCGCATCGAGTGGGTTCCAGGCCAGTCGGGACCCTGACTGCCGACCCGCCAGTCCTCCTCCCTGTGCCGTGATGCGATTTCATACGTACACGCGCTTCAGCCCCGAGTCCGCCGACGCCGTCGACTTGCAGTCGCTGCTCGACAAGCTCGCGGACTTCCTACTGCAGTCCGGCTTTGCCGGCGGCCAGCATCACAACCCGTACTGGGGAGACTTCGGCGGTGACGAGGATCGGTCACTCGACGCGCTTGCGCGAGGCGATCCTCAATGCGCTGATCGAGAGCGGACAGTTCACGCCCGAGATGCTCGACGCACTGCGGGGCGAAGGCGATGAGATGGCTCAAGCCAAGCTCGCTCAACTGCTCGATGACTTGATCCAGCGACTGGCCTCCGAAGGCTATCTCAATGTCCAGGCGCCACCGCAAATGCCGAGCGGACAGCAACCGGTGGTCGGCCCCGGCAGCATCGCGCATGCCGCATCGAAGGACGTGCAGTTCAACCTGACGGAAAAGGGAATCGATTTCCTTGGCTATCGCACACTCCGTCACATCCTCGGATCCCTGGGCAAGTCGAGCTTCGGCAACCACGACACCCCGGACCTGGCAACCGGGATCGAAGCCGATGGATTCAGCAAGCCTTATGAGTTCGGCGACACGCTCAACCTCGATGTCAGCGAGACACTGAAATCTGCTCTGACGCGGACGGGACACATTGGCGTGCCGCTGGACCTGGAGTACAGCGACCTGATGGTGCGACAGGCCGAATATCGATCCTCCTGTGCGACGGTGCTGATGCTCGACACCTCTCACTCGATGATCCTGTACGGCGAGGACCGATTCACACCGGCCAAAAAGGTGGCGTTGGCGTTGACGCACCTCATTCGCACACAGTTTCCCGGTGATTCGATTCGCGTGATCCTCTTCCACGACTCTGCGGAGGAGATCCCACTCTCGCGGCTCGCGCACGCCCAGGTGGGCCCGTATCACACGAACACCGCCGAGGGTTTCAAGCTGGCCCGGCGCATTCTGCTGTCGCAGAAGAAGGACATGCGGCAAATCGTCATGATCACCGATGGCAAGCCGAGTGCGCTGACGATGCCCAATGGCCAGGTCTACAAGAACTCGATGGGGCTCGACGCCACCGTGATCGCGCAGACGCTGCGCGAGGTGGCCCTGTGTCGCAAGGCGAGCATCATGATCAATACGTTCATGCTAGCTCGCGATCGCGCCCTGGTCGAGTTCGTGAAGCGGGTCGCCGAGATCTCGCGCGGCAAGGCGTACTTCACCAACACGATGACGCTCGGCCAGTTCATCCTGATGGATTTCCTGCGGAAGAAGACGCGCAAGGTGAGTTGAATGGCGGCCCCACGCGACGTCGTGGATGAACTGCCAGCGCTGGGCCCGGATGAGCTACTCCGGTACAGTCGTCACCTGCTCCTCGACGACGTCGGACCCGAAGGGCAGCGGCGCCTCAAGCGCGCGCGCATCCTCCTGGTCGGTGCGGGTGGCTTGGGTTCGCCGGCCGCGCTGTACCTTGCGGCCGCCGGCGTGGGGACAATCGGCGTGGTCGACGCCGACGTAGTCGACGTCACGAACCTCCAACGACAGATCCTGCACGGTACGGCGGACGTGGGCCGCTCGAAGGTGGAGTCCGCGGCCGCTCGCATCGCTCGAGCTCAACCCGCACGTGAACGTCGAGCGCTTCGATACCCAGCTGACTTCGGCCAACGCGCTCGACATCGTGCGCGAGTTCGATGTGGTCCTCGACGGAAGCGACAACTTCCCCACGCGCTATCTCGTCAATGATGCCTGCGTCCTGACGGGACGACCCAACATCTACGGCAGCGTGTTTCGCTTCGAGGGCCAGGCCTCGGTGTTTGCGACGGAGGCCGGGCCGTGCTACCGCTGCCTGTTTCGCGAACCGCCGCCACCCGGGCTCGTCCCGAGCTGTGCCGAGGCTGGCGTGCTCGGCGTCCTCCCCGGATTGATCGGCACGATTCAGGCGACCGAAGCGCTCAAGATTGTACTGGGGATCGGCGAACCGCTGATCGGCCGCCTCCTGCTCGTCGACGCGAGACGCCTCGACTTTCGCACCGTGCGACTCCGTCGTGATCCGCTGTGCCCGGCCTGCGGGACCCACGAGTTGCAGACACTGATCGACTACGACGCGTTCTGCGGCGTGGGCCACGCGGCGCACACCGCGTCTGCGGCGACCGCCAATGGCCACGAGATCACGCCGCAGGAGCTGGCAGAGAAACGGACGCGAGGCGAGGACCTCGACCTGATCGACGTGCGGGAGCCCTGGGAGTTCGAGACGTCAAGGATTGCCGGCGCGCGGCTCATCCCGCTGGGCACGCTGCCGACTGCCTTGTCGACGCTCGACGCATCGCGCGAGATCGTCGTCATGTGCAGAGTGGGGAGCCGCAGCGCACGCGCCGCCGACATCATGCGCGAGGCCGGTTTCGAGCGGGTGCGGAGCTTGGCTGGTGGACTCGTGGCGTGGGAATCGGAACTGGGGCCGTCAGGGATCGACAACGGCTAATTGCGCCGGCGAAAACGTGGGCGGCCTGAAGGCCGCCCCTACATGTCGGCATGGCCGGTGAGGCCGCGAAGTGCTCTACGAACTTTGGACGCGCGTCGACGAATCCCAGTCCGCCACCGCCCTGACCCTGACCCCGCCCCTGCGGTTTCCCGTTTACGCCGTCACGTGCGCCGCCTTGGCCTGCGCGCCTTCCGGCCCATGATCCCAGTCCTGCACGCTCGAGACGTTGGGCACGCCCCAATCGTGGCCGTTCCATCCGTTGAACCCTTCCATGCGGAAGAACCAGACACCCGTGTTGGAATCGCTGATCATGATGAGACCGTCGCGATTGCGGATGTCGATGCCGTACGCGCCTTGCATGACGCTCGTGCCTTCCCACTCGGGCAGTCCACCGAAGCCGTGCTGGTGCGCGCACTGACAGGTGTAATACCAGCCGACCGTCGTCGGATCCGTCGGATCGTACATGCTGAACACCTGCAGGCCGTCCTCGTAGGCCGAGACAAACACGAATGGCCACCGCACCTCGTGATTGTGCGACAGGTCATGCCAATCGGCGGTCCAGGCGCCGATCGGTTGCGTGATGGACTGCACCTTCCCCGTCAGGCCGGGCTGCAGGTCGAAGATGCGCAACGGTGCGTACTGGTACTCGGTTTCAGTGACCGCGTACCGTCCGTCCGGAGTCGGGGTGAACGCGTGACCGTACTCCACCCCCGCGACCCCGGTGATCGAGGTCAGGAGCTTGGGCGCTGAGACGTTTGAAATGTCGTAGACGTAGTAGCCGCCGCGCCCCGAGCCATACAGCTTGTCCAGGTGGGTCGTGGGGTCGTAGGCCACAGAGAAGTTGTCGTATCCGAAGATCCCCGGTCGCAACAGGTCGCCACTACTCGGGATCGGAATCTCCGCGATCTTCCATTGAGCGGGATCGCCACCGGCGAGGACTTTGTCCAGGTCGTAGACGTTGGCATGTGCCGCATTGACGGTGGCGATGAGCAAGTTGCGTCCGTCCGAGTGCTTGTACGCAAACACACTGTGGAAGCCGCCGGGCGCGGATCCATCGGCGATGCGTGCCACGATCCTGACCTTGGTGGTATCGGGGAGACCCGTGACGTCCGCGATAACCGCGCCCAAGTTCCCATCCAGCGTGCCGGGCTCGAACTGCAGTGATTGGACGTAGTAGTAGCGTCCGTGCGACTTGAAGTACTTGCCGTTGCTGCCACCGAATCCCCTATGCTGCTCCGGGTTTTCGATGTGCCACGTGTAGAGCGCGTGGATGTTATTCAGGTCGTGCAAGTCGATGATTGTGAATCCCGGGCGGTCGCGAGCTTGCGACACGTACCCGTACGGCCGATTCGGATCCTGCTCGAGCGCATCGTCCGTGACGCGAAAGTACCCGCCGAGAGGCACGTGACCCAGCAGGTGGATGTTGGGGCTTCCGCCCATCTTGACGCCCGCGATGATGCCTGGCGGGGACTGCCCCGCCCCTCCCGATGGCGCGGCCTGCGCTTGAGCGACCGAGGAGAGAATGCCAGGTGCGGCCAGGGCGTAGAGCGCCAAGCCTCGCATGGCAGCGCGCGACTGCATTTCCAGCGACCTCCTTCGACATGAACAAACATGCGGCGCGGCGGCCGACTGCCGTCGCCGCCGCTCGTGCCGAGAAGCCTAGAAAGCTGAAAGCCCGCACCTGCCGGGACAACTGCGCGGGCTTCCAACCTCCAGGCTTTCGTTCCGCCTAGTCGGCTGGCCGCTCGCCGAGCTTTCGCTCGCGCCCAAGGAGGCGACGCTTGCGTTCGACACCCCAGCGATAGCCCGCCGCGTCGCCGTTCGCCGCGATCACCCGGTGACATGGCACGATCACGGCGACCCGGTTCGTGGCACACGCGCGCGCGACGGCCCTGGCAGCCGATGGTTGTCCAATCGCCGCGGCCACCTCTGAGTACGAGCGCGTCTGGCCGGGCGGGATCTGCTGCAACGCGCGCCACACCCGCATCTGAAATGCCGTCCCGAGCAGGTCGAGCGGGATGTCGGGACGCTGGTCCTGTCCATCGATCGCGTCGACGACCGCGCCCGCCCAGGAGGCGACGGCGACGTCATCACGGATGCGCGTCGCAGCCGGGAACTCCTTTGCCAGCGCGTGCTCGAGCTCGTGGTCGGCCGCACCCAGTGCAACGGAACAGACCCCACGTGCCGTCTGGGCTACCAGGACGCGTCCGAGTGAGCTGGCAACGATCCCGTACGTGATGGCGAGATCCTCACCGCCCCGCCGGTATGCGCCGGGGGTCACACCGAGGGCGGAGTGCCGCCGTCGATACAGCGCGCTCGTAGACCCGAAGCCGGCGCCGTAGGTGGCACGGGTCACGGACTCCCCCGTGCGCAGACGCGCTTTGAGTCGCTCGCGTCGACCGGCGTCCGCATATCGTTTCGGCGACATCCCCGTCAACCGGGTGAAAGCCCGCTGCAGATACGCCGGACTCAGTCCGACCTCACGCGCCAGCTCTCGCAGAGTCACTGGCGTGTCGCCATGGCGGTCGAGGTACTCGCGCGCGGCCGCCACACTTCGCTCGGTCGGAGTCCCGGTTGCTGCATGCGGCCGGCAACGCCGGCACGGCCTGAAGCCCGAGTGTTCCGCCTCCAGCGGCGTGGCGAAGAACGCCACGTTCGTACGCCTCGGCCGCCGCGACGGACAACTTGGCCGGCAATACACGCCCGTCGTGCGTACCGCATACACGAACTTCCCGTCCCAACTCCGATCGTGGGCAAGCACGGCCGTCCAGGCCGCATCACCAGTCAACCGCGCCGGCGCCACAACCGTCCTCAGCCGCGCCGCTCGCTCCATCGCCATTGCTCCCATTGGATCTCCTCGTCGTCGATTCGACGAGAACAATCATCTGCCCTGGGCACCCAGGACTACAGCAAAGATGCGCTGGAATTCGGGGCGACAGGTAGCCTTAGGTCGCGCGGTGCCGATGTATCTGCTGGATGATCCGCCGGTGGTGTGCACACACCCACATGCCGCGGCAGCGGTGGCCGGCGGGTTGATCGCAGATCGCGCACGGACGGTCACGCTTCCGATGCTCGATCCAGAGGACGAGCCCCCCAGTCAAAAGCATCAGCGCCAACACGAACAGCGTGTACGTCGGATGCATGGCAAACCAACTAAATGATTGGACGGCCCGAGGGTCTCGAGGTTGTTCGGAGCATTCTATTGCCTGGAATCGCGGCGTCCAGTCCCAAATCGGATGCTCAGGTCGCTTTATGGCAGACGCTAGACGCTGCGCTGGACGTTTGACGGTTCGACATTCGACATTCGACGTTCGACGTGGACGTTGGCCGTTCGACGTGGGACGTGGGACGGTCCGAGTGGTGGGTCTCCGTCGGCTGTTCCATCGATCGGGTGACGCCGGTGATCACATTCCGATCCGGAGGGGTGATGATCGGTATGCCCGCCGCATCGTTAACCGACCCCGCCACGCGCCCGACTGGTTGCTCATCTCGCGATCGCACCGTCCCACCACGCGGTCGACACCCGAACGGGGGGTTGGCGCTCGGACCCAGACCACGCCGCGTAGGGGCGACCCAATGCGTCACCCGCCGTTGGCCAGCCACAGCGGGTCGGGCGGCACAATGCATCGCCCGCCGTTTCGACCGCCGACGGACGAAACGGGATCGGGTTTCGATCGTCTAAATCATTGGTCGTCCGGACTTTGGTCGTTGTCCACACCGACAATCGATGACGCAGCCTCCCTTCCATGTAGCGGCCGTACGTGCGGGCAATTGCCAGGAGTGCGGGCGGTCAATCGAGGCCAAGCCGCACGGGGTCAAGCTGCGTCTAGTCGGTGAGCGAACGCTTGGCTCGATGATACTGTGCCGCGACTGCTTCGCGCGTGCGATTGCCGTGGCCGAGCGCGGCACGGGGGTCGGCGCCGACGCGAAAAAAAAACCGGCCCACCGGGAGTGCCAGTGGGCCGCGCCGGGCAGCTCGACGTGCGGCCTGGTCGCGACCGTCGTCGCCCGTGCCACGCGGAAGGACGGGAGCGCGGTCGCTGATCAACCACTCTGCGACGAACACTTTGGCGCGTTCAAGCTGTGGTGGCACGACCACGCGATCACCGTTCAGCGTCTTTCGTCCCCTCACCAGTCGGCCTGAGCGGAACGCACAGGAAGCGACCAATCTCAGGGGGGCGTGACGGCCCCCTTCGATGGTCAGTCAGAATGACGTCGGCGCACCTGTTGTTTTGCCCAGCAAGGCCTAGGGTATCGCCCCGCAGATGGATCACCGATCCGTCGCGGACGGATCCGAGGTTACGACCCATCTCCAACGGGACCGCTATGCCGCGTCACACCCACTACGTCCAAATTCGCCTCGCGCTCGCCGCCCTGGCGCTTGTGGGGTGCAACGCAGAGAAGCGCTCCAGCCCCGCCCTCATGGGGACGATGGTGGTGAGGGTGACGCCAGCTGATGGGATCACGCCCTCGGTCACCATCACGGGTCCCAACCTCTACTCGAAGACCATCACCAGCTCGCAGACGCTCAGCGATCTCCCGATCGGCGACTACAACGTCGCAGCAGACTCCGTCGTGCATCCCGACTCCATCGTCGGGACGCTAATCGACACCGTCAGTATCACGGGAAGTCCCGCGGCGATCCAGACGGGCGATACGGTCAAGGTGGCCGTCACATATGCCCTGGGCAGGCGGACAGGAGGTATGTGGGTCGCGAACAATGCGGACTCGGTCCTGCCCGAGTACGCATCGTCGCAGCTCCGGACGAGCGGTGCGCTGACCCCGGCGGAGGCGCTCGCGGCCCAAGGTGCCAGCGGGCCCGCAGGACTGGCCTTGGATGCGCACGGAAATCTGTGGGAATCCGACTTCAACAGCGACACGCTGTTCATGTTCACGGCGGCCGCGCGTATCAGCGACAGCACGGTGCCGTCGCAAAAGCTGTGGAGCACCGTGATCCAGGCGGCCAACAACATCGCCTTCGACCCGCACGGCGATTTGTGGGTCGCGGATGGCGATGGGTTCCTGTTCGAGTACACGCCCGCGCAGTTGGCTATCGGCGGCCTGCAGACACCCACGATCCAGATCAGCGGTCCCGAATTGCAGTCCGCGTACACGTTGGCGTTCGACGCGAGTGGCAACATGTGGGTCGCCGACAACCAGCACCAACACATCCTGGAATACACGGCGGCGCAGATTACCGGGACGGGCCCCAGCTGTACACCCGCACCGGCGCAGTGCGCGCCGACTCCAGCCGACACGATCGGCTCGAATAACAACTCGATCAATGGGCCGAGCGGATTGGCCTTCGATGCGCAAGGCAACTTGTGGGTTGCGAACGTCAGCGGTGGCACGATCGTCGAATACACGCCGACGCAAGCCGCTTCGAACGGAGGGCCGGCTCCGCAGGTGACGATCACCGCGCCGTCCGGTGCGGAGCCCGCGGGCATCGCTTTCGACAACAGTGGCTCGTTGTGGGTGGGCGACGAGATCGGCTTCAGCAGCGGCGCCATTTACGGGTTCAAGAGCTCGCAGCTTGCGGCAACCGGATCGCCGACGCCCGTAGTGACGATCACCGGGCAGGCCAACCACTTCTATCCCGCGCAGATCGTGTTCGACCCGGGAGCGACTATCGCCGCGCCGTCGGCTGCTCGTGTACGGAACACCCATCCCCGGCCATCGCACGCCGAGCGCGTTGGCTCGCGCGTCGGACGCATGAACCCCAGCCTCGCACGCGCCCTGCACCGCAAGTAGCGACGGAAAAGCGCTACGTAGGAGTTGCAGGACCTCAGGAGTCGCCCGGCGGTCTCTGATCTCCGTAACAGCATTGTGGCTGACGTGACCGAGCTCAGCCGCAAGCGTCAAGAGGGGGCAACGTAGGGACGACGGATCCACGGACTGGCCATCGATGCGCCGGTTCACCCCTATCAACGCACCCCTTCGAGGACCACCATGCACTCTGTGTTTCGCCACTCGCGCGTAGCGCTCGCGTTGAGCGCTGCCGCGACGGTTGTTTGGACCGTCGGCTGCGGCTCCAGCCACCCAGCCGCCCCGCGCACCGGCAGCCTGACCGTGACGATCAATGCCGCCAATGGCACCACGCCGTCCGTCGTCGTCACCGGACCAAACTTCAGCAAGACGCTGACAGTAACCCAGACCCTGAGCGGGCTCGCGCTCGGGAGCTACACCATCGTCGCGGACACCGCAGTCGGCCCTGACTCGATTGTCGGAACGATTGTGGACACAGGTGCCGTGACCGGCAGCCCGGCCTCGGTGACCGCCAATCAGACGGCGGCGGCTTCGGTGTCGTACGCAATGAAGTATCGCGTTGGCGGGATGTGGGTCGCGAACAACGCGTACCAAACCCTGCCTGAGCTCGCGGCGAACCAGCTCAGGACTAGTGGGACACCGGTGCTCGCGGAAACGCTATCGACGAAGGTCTCCGGGCCCGCAGGTCTTGCGATCGACGCCAACGGTACGATGTGGGAGTCGTCGTATAGAGGCGACTCATTGCTTGGTTACAGCCCATCGGCCCGAAACGCGGGTGGAGCACCCACGCCGACCATCACGATCACCAGCACGTCCATCAAGGACGCAGAGTGCCTGGCATTCGACGGCCAGGGCAACCTGTGGATCGCCGACCGCATGGCGGGTCTGCTCAAGTTTACGCCTACTCAATTGGCGGCGAGCGGCGCGCAGGTCGCATTGGTGGTGATCGCGCCCGGCTCCGTGCTGAATGCGGCTGAGGCCATGGCATTCGATACGAACGGCAACGTCTGGGTAGCCGACGTGGGCAAGTCGCACTTGATCGAGTTTTCGGCCGCGCAGCTCGCGTCCTCTGCCGCTCCGACGCCTGCCGATACAATCGGCCTCGGCTCGGGTGCCGTGACTGGCCTCGCGTTCGATGCAAGCGGCAACCTTTGGGAGGTGAGCAGCAACGGTGTGGCCCGGGAATTTACGCCGGCCCAACTCATTGCGAGCGGTTCGCCAACCGCAACGGTGACGGTCACGCTGCCGACCAGCAGCGACCCATTCGGGATGGCGTTTGACAAGCGCGGCACGCTCTGGATCAGCGATTACGCCGGCATCATGTGGGGCTTCACCGCATCGCAGCTCGCCTCGACCGGTGCGCCGGCGCCGGCGGTGGCCGACACGGTTGCCGTGGGTGGGCTTTTCCAGCCTGAGCAGCCAGTCTTTGATCCGTACGCCACCGCGGTTGGCGTCTCGGCGGCGCGGGTGCGTTCACCTGGACACGCGCTCGCTCACGGGTTCCGCCGTAGTCCGAACTTCCCGCGGTAAGCAGGCAAGGAAAGCGCAGCTCCAAGCTCCAAGAGACACTCGAGGGCCGGTTGCGGCGCAACGCCGCAGCCGGCCCTCGTCTCGTGCGGCCCACTCTCTCGGGCGCGGAGCGCCCGAGGGGTAGATTCAAACGTGGTCACGATCCCGATCAGCCCGCAGCCTACCTCGCACCGCAGTGTGCTGCTTGCGGACTGCGACGTGTACTACGTGCAGCTCGCGCGTCTCGCGGACCCGCAGGGAGCGGGGTGCGCCACGCACCTGATCGTGGGAGGGACCGCCCAGAGCCGGGGAGTGGTCTGCTCCGCCTCATACGAGGTGCGCGAGTTCGGCGTGCGATCGGGCATGCCGATCGCCCGCGCCCTCCGCCTGTGTCCGCACGCGATGTGTGTGCCGGTCCCGCGCCGCCTCTGCGCTGAGAAGAGCCGCGAGGTGGTACGGGTCCTCAAACGGTTCGCCCCAGCCGTCCAGAGCGCGTCTCCGGACGAGGCGTATCTCGAGCTCACGTCGGCGATGGACACCGTGTATCGCGGACGCACACTCGAAGCGGTCGCACACGACATCCGCCGCGCAGTCCTCGCGGAGACGGCGATCCGCATCTCGCTGGGAGGCGGCACCAACCGCCTGGTCGCCAAGCTGGCGGTCGAGCGCGCCAAGCCGCGACCCGGGACGGACGGCCGCGGTGTCCACGTCGTGAAGCCCGGCGAAGAAGCGGACTTCGTCGCCACCGTCACACTGGGAGATATCCCGGGAATCGGACCCAAATTCCAGCAACGACTCGGCCGGATCGGCTGGCGAGATGTGGCCGACGTGTTGCCGCACGACCGGGCGACACTGGAACGGGTTGCGGGCCAACGTCAGGGGCGCTGGCTCTATGACGTGATCCGCGGCATTGATCGCGTCGTGGTGCAGGCACGGAGCCCCCAGAAATCCATCGGGCACGAGACCACCTTTTCGCGCGACATGATCGACGACGCCGACCTCCGCCAGACGCTACTCGTGCTGACGGATCATGCGGTTTCCGACATGCGTGGCGGGCGCTGCGGCGCCCGCACGATCGCTGTCCGCGTGAAAGACGCGGACTTCGTGCTTCGCCGCGCCAGTCGCACTGTCCCCACCGCACTCACGACGTATCAGGCTATCGCCCCGATCGCCGGCGAGTTGTTGCAACGACTCCGCGCGGAACGACGTGTGCCGGTGCGCCTCGTCGGCGTCACGTTGTCGCAGCTCTCCGGCGACGATGGGGCGGATCAGCTCCCACTCTTCGACGCGACCTCGAACCGGGGCGAAAGCCCGCAGCAGCGCCGCGTTGCCGCCGCGGTCGATCATCTGAGACGGCGCCTCGGGCACGACATCATTGCCTTCGGACCTGGCGCGCTCGCCAATGCACCCGACGGGAGAGACAAGAGAAAGGGGAGCGGGAACAAAGCCCAATACGACGGCACGAAGCGTGAGAGGGGCGCGTAGGGGCAACGCCAAGCGTTGCCGCAGATGCGGGCCGGTAGGGGCGACGCCATGCGTCGCCCGAGGCGGGGGCTCCAACCTACGCCCATCGCGGCCGGTCGAAACCACACGGGACCGGGGCCGTAGTCGTGGTTACCACCCCATAACAGGTCGGAGGGAGCTCGCACATGCAGCAGAGGCGCATCCAGGAGTGGTTGGAGCTGTGGGCGCAGGACATGCGCTTCGCATCGCGCTGGTTCCGCCGCGCGCCTGGGTTTGTCCTCGCGACCGTGTTGACCCTCGCCCTGGGCATCGGAGCGACGACCGCGATCTTCAGCGTCGTCCGCGGCGTGCTCCTGCGCGCCCTGCCCTACCCGCTACCTGACCGCCTGGTTCAAGTGTGGCAGGTCGACGCGAAAGGGAACCGGATGCAGTTCTCCGACCCGAACTTCGACGATGTCCGAGCCCGAAGCCGGGTCTTCTCGGGACTCGCCGAATTCGTGGGGGCGACCACCGTCTCGGTCGCCGGCGACATTGCCCCAACGCGCGCCGCCGTCTCCGATGTCTCCCGCGACTTCTTCGACGTCCTTGGCATTCAGCCGATGCTGGGTCGCACCTTCGCCGCGGAAGAGCAGCGTGAGAACGGCCCGGCAACGGCCGTCGTGAGCTGGGGATTCTGGCAACGCGTCTGGGGCGGGCGCGACGCCGCGCTCGGCCAGCGGCTCACGATCGGGGACCGCACCTACACCGTCATCGGGGTGATGCGACCCGCGCTCGACTTCCCGTTGACGACCGACCTGTGGATCCCGCGCGAGTTGGTTGCTCCACTGCCCTCTCGGACCGCCCACAACTGGCAGGTCGTCGGGCGACTACGTCCTGGCGCGACGGGCGATGCGGCACAGCGCGACGTCCATGGACTGGCCCGAGGGCTCGCTACGCAGTACGGCTCGCAAACCATGATGGCGGACGCGGCGGTCGTGCCACTTCGCGACCAGCTCGTGGGGTCGACACGCCCCACCCTGTTGGTGCTGTTGGCGGCGTCCGTCCTGCTGTTGGTAATCGGATGCGCGAACGTGGCCAATCTCCTCGTCGCTCGGCTGATGGCGCGCCGGTCGGAACTGGCCCTGCGTCTGGCGCTCGGCGCAGGCCCGGGCCGACTCGCGCAACAATGCCTGGCCGAATCGATGGTCCTGTCACTGGCTGGCGGCGCGCTCGGCGTGGCAGCCGCGATGGCGGGGACGCGGGCATTGGTGTCGTTGGACCCAAGCCAACTACCTCGCACACACGAAGTGCAGATGGATGGACTCGTGCTCGCCTTCGCCCTCGGATTATCGCTGGCGACCGCGGTCGCCCTCGCCCTGCTCACCGCCTGGCGCGCGACGCGCACCGATGTGCGCGAGATGCTCTCGGCGTCGGAGCGTGTCGCGTCGGGAGCGGGCTCCGCGACGCAGGCGCGCCGCACACTGGTCGTCGCCCAGGTGGCGATGACGATCGTGCTGTTGACCGGCGCCGGGCTGCTGGGTCGCAGCATGCTCAAACTGCTCGCCGTCGATCCTGGGTTCCGAATCGAGCGACGCGTCGTGCTCGATCTGTCGATCGAAGCGGGTGACTCCGTGCCGCAAATCCAGCGCGCGGCCTTCTACCACGAGCTGCTGACGCGCTTCGCCAGCATTCCGGGTGTCACAGCTGTCGGCGCCGTCAACGCCATCCCCTTGGACCTTGGCGGCACTTCGAGCGGCACCTTCCTCGAGCTGGGATCCCCCGACGAAAAGGTCTCGATGGCGGACTTCGAAAAGCTGGCCCAGGACCACGCACGCAGCGGGTACGCGGAGTTCCGGCTAGCCAGCAGTGGCTACTTCACGGCCATGCACGTGCCCCTCCTCGAGGGGCGCACGTTCGACGAGCGCGATGCGCCAACCGCACCGCACGTTGCGGTCGTGAGCGCATCGCTCGCGAAAGCGAGATGGCCCGGCACGAGCCCCATCGGTAAGTGGATCTTTTTCGGCAACATGGATGGCGATGTGCGTCCGTTCACGATCGTGGGTGTCGTCGGAGACGTGCGCGACGGCAGCTTGGACAAACCCGCCAAGCCGACATTCTATGCGGACTACATCCAACGCCCGGTCGCCATGGGACGGATGAACGTGGTGCTCGTCGGCCCGAACAACCCCACGGCCACGATCGCTTCCGCCGACGCGATCGTGCGGACGCTGCGCCCGGATGTATCGCCGCGCTTCCGCACGATGGGGTCGATCCTCGCATCCTCCATTGCCGACCGCCGGATGGTCCTGGTCCTCGTGGGAGCCTTTGGCGCGGCAGCGTTGGTGCTCGCTGCGATGGGACTCTACAGCGTCGTATCGTACCTCGTAGCGCAACGCACGCAGGAGCTCAGAGTTCGTGTCGCACTCGGTGCCCGTGAGTCGGACATCGTGCAGCTCGTGCTCCGCGACGGGACCATGCTGGCCGCTGGCGGGATCGCGCTCGGCACGGTCGTCGCGCTCGTCGTCATGCGCCTACTGGCGAACCTGCTCTACGGCGTGAACACCGCCGACCCCGCGGCGTTCGCCGCCTCCGTGCTCGGCGTCGCGCTCGTCACGCTCGCCGCCAGCTGGCTCCCGGCACGGCGAGCGGCTTCGGCTGCTAACAGCAGCCGAAGCCGGCTAGAGAGTAGACCTTCAGAAAGTAGAAATAGACCACGACAAAGGGCCAACACCTAGTACCGCTCGCCCGGGGGTTCCGTCTACTTTCCACTTTCTGTAATTCTACTCTCTCGCGCGCGAAGCGCGCGCCCTCCATGTCCGAATCCACCGAAGCATATGTCGCGCGTATCCTCGGATACGTCGGCGGCCGTGATCCATCGAGGTGATGGAATCGACGCCAGCCGCTCTTGCAAAGCTCGCCCAAGGACTCGAATCCGCGAGGCTTCAGAAGCGTCCGGCACCCGACAAGTGGTCGATCCAGGAGATCCTTGCGCACCTCGCCGACACGGAGATCGTCCTGAGCTTTCGGGTGCGGAAGATCCTGGAGAACGATGGCATTGAACTGCAGGCGTACGACCAGGACAAGTGGGCGGACCTCGGTCGCTACGTCAATGTCCCCGCAACGGAGTCACTGGACCGGATACGCTCCCTGCGGAGCGCAAACGTCAGGCTGCTGCGCTCACTCTCCCCGACACAGCTCACGAGAGCCGGCACACACTCCGAGCGAGGACGGAAAAGCATCGCCCACATCACCCGGCTATGGGCCGGGCACGACCTGAACCACCGGTCTCAGATCGAGAGAATTGTAGGCACCGACCCCCAATCCTAACGAAGCGGCCGGCGCATTAGATTGCGAATCGAGCGAACAAGATCGGCGGGCGTGGGAACGTAGACCTTTCGCGCGACCGGGCCGTCCGTTGCGTTGGTGCGGAGCAGTCTGACGACCTCCGATGCAGGGACCCGCGTCGCCACCGCATTGATTCGGCCGTAGCGCACCCGTCGACCCCGATCGATGATGAAGAGCGCCGGGCGTGCGATGCCGCCCCGCTCTCGCGCGTTGAACATGTCCCAATCTCGCGCGAGTTGCCGCTCCGGATCGCTCAGTATCGCGAACGGCAACTCGAGCGCCCGCCGCAGGGCCTCGGACCTCGCAGGCGGGTCGACGGAGACGACAACTACATCAGCGCCTGCCGCGCGAATCTCAGGATAGTGATCGCGATAATCCGCCAACTGGCGGAGGCAAAACGGTCACCAGTCACCCCGATAGGCGACGAGCACGATCGCCTGTGTCGCGGTGAGCTCGGAGAGGCGTCGCTCAGTGCCAGTCGAATCGGGCAGCGCGAACTCCGGTGCGATCTCCTCTGCAGCGGGCAACTTGGTCATGCCAGTAGTCTACAACGCGTGCAGCGTGCAGCGTCCAGCGTCGAACGTCGAACGTCGAACGTCTAGCCAACTTGCCGCCGGTCCCGTCACTGTACACCTTCCCGCTCCACCATACCGCGAGAGATCCAGAGAGCATGACATGACCCAGCGGCACCCGCGGGGGCTTGCGTACCTCGCGCTTGCCGCCGGCGTCATCTGCATTGCCTGGTCCGGCCTCTTCGTGCGCCTGGCCGCCGTCCCCGGCGTTTCGGCTGCATTCTATCGCTTCACGATGGCTACCGTCGTGCTTGCGCCATGGTGCGCTCTCCGGCTGCGGTCGAGCGGAGGCGTGTCGCGTCGGACGGTCCTGCTGGCGTGCATTGCGGGCGCATGCTTCGCGTGCGACAACGCCATCTTCAACATCGCCGTACAGCGGACCAGCGTCTCGATTGTGACGCTGCTCGCGAACACCTCGCCGCTCTTCGTCGCATTGGCCGTGTGGATCGTCTTCCGACAACGGCTCAGTCGCAGCTACTGGGCGGGGTTACTGCTCGCCGCGTTGGGATCCGCGATCGTGCTCGGGGGCGCAGCCGCGGGCGCGGCTGGGGCCACGAACGCGCGCGCCGACGTGAGCGGCGACCTGTTGGCGATCCTGGCCGCGGCATTCTTCGCCGGATACCTCTTTGCCACACAACGCGCCCGCGCGGACGCGGATACGTTGACCCTCACGACGTTGGCGGTCGCAAGCGGCGCCGTACTGCTGCTCGTTGCCTGTCTCGTCCTCCGGGCACCCCTCACCGGGTTCCGGCCCGCGTCCTGGGCCGCGCTCGCTGCACTCGGTCTCGTATCGCAGGTGGCCGGGTACCTCGGCGTGAACTACGCGCTGGGCACATTGGACGCGACCGTCACGTCGGTCGCGATACTCGGTCAGGTCCCTGTCACCGCCGTTCTCGCCGCGGTCGTGCTGCGAGAATCACTGTCGCCAACCCAGATCCTGGGCGGCCTCCTCGTCCTGACCGGGATCTACGTGGTCCTGCGACCCAATCAGCCTTCGGCTGAAGCGCCCAACGTCTGATCTCGAACGTCGAACGTCGACGTCGGTCGGTCGTCTATCCCCTCACAACGCCTTTCTGTACAGGACACTGCGCTCAGCTTCCTCGAAGCCAAGCTTTTGGTGGGCAGCCTGAGAGACCAGATTGTGGAGCTGCGTGTCTGAGGCGAGCTCGCGATACTGCCGTGCTCGAGCCCACTCCTCGACCGCGCGGACCAGTTGCGACCCGATCGACTGACGTCGAACGTCCGGATCGACATACCAGCCCTCGAGATACGCGACCGGGCCAGTGAAGCATCCGTCGGCGTGTGAGCGTTCCCCGACTTCCGCGAACCCGCATAGACTGCCCGGCGCACGCTCGGCCACGAGCACGCCGGCATCCCGCCGCGCCAGCCAAGCCGCCATATCGGCTTCAGTCTGGTCTGGCCACAGCGCCGTCCGCATGCGCTTCCATTCGACAGCGTCGGACCCAGCATACGGTCGGATGAGCGTTGTCATGGGAGACCTCGACCCCCTCTCGTGTTGCGACGGGTCCGTACCCGTCGCATCCTAGTGCGAATCCAACAGTATGGGAGCAGCAGGCGATGCGTGAAATCGGGTACGCCGTCCGTCGATTGCGCAACAATCCGCTGTTCACGATCGCCGCGACGCTCACCCTCGCGATCGCGATAGGCGCGACCGCGTCGGTGTTCGGACTCCTTGATGGCGTCCTGCTCAAGGCGTTTCCCTACCGAGAGCCGGATCGCGTCGTCACGCTCTGGGAGAGCAACCCGCAGGCACACCAGCCAAAGGCCGCCGTCGCGACGGGCAACTACTTCGATTGGCAACAGCAAAATACGACGTTCAGCGCTGTTGGCGCGGCCTGTTGCGGTGCCTTCCTGCGATTCACTGTATTTGGCACTGAAGAGGCCGAACGAGTGGTCGGGCTCGCGGTGACGCCAAGTTATTTCCAGGCGCTCGGCATTACGCCGATACTCGGGCGGACCATGACACCGGACACCAGCGCCGCGCCCGAGGTGCTGATCAGCTTCGGTTACTGGCAACGGAGGTTCGGCGGTTCGCCAGCAGTGCTGGGACGCACGCTCACGTTGGACAACCCCAACGACGCGCGCACGACCCGACAGCACACGTACACTATCGTCGGCGTGATGCCGGCGGGAGTACCGGGCCCGATCGACCTCTGGGTCCGCATCTATTTCGAGCCAGGGGAAGCGACACTCCGGGATGGTCGCTATCTCGATGTCTACGGCCGACTCAAACCGGGCGTGAGCGTCGAGGCCGCCGAGCGCGACTTGCAAACGATCGCCGGGCGTCTGGCCGTCGCATATCCCAAGACGAACCAGAACTGGTCGGTGGCGGTTACTCCGCTCATTGACCAACTCGTCGGTCCGGTGCGCCCCGCCCTGGTGATGCTGTTCGCCGCCGCGGCGTGCGTCCTGCTCATTGGCGCCGCGAATCTGGCGAACCTGTTTCTCGTCCGCTGCCTGGCGCGCGAGCGAGAGATGGCTCTGCGCACCGCACTCGGCGCGACCCGCGGCCGCCTCGTGCGCGGTCTCCTGGTCGAGGCCACGTTGTTGAGCGCAACAGCAGGCGCGCTCGGCGTGGCCGTCGCGGTCGGTGGAGTGCGGGCGTTGCGTGCCCTTGCGCCTCCGACGCTGCCGCGCCTGGACCAGGTCGGCGTCGACGCGCACGTCATCCTGTTCTGCGCAGTCGCGTCAATCGCGACGGTCTTGGTCTTCGGGCTCTTGCCCGCGTGGCAGGTCTCGCGCGGTAGCTTAGCCGAGTCCCTCAAGGAGGGCGGGCGTGGCACCGGATCCGCGCACCGCCATCGCCTGCAAGATGGTCTCGTGGTGTTGCAGGTCGCCGTCGCGCTCGTGCTCCTGACCGGGGCTGGACTCCTGGTCGAGAGCTTCGTGCGGTTTCAGCACATGGACCCAGGGTTTCGTTCAGCCGGCGTCCTCACAGCACAGATTGCGCTCGAGGGCGATCGGTACCCGACGGCAGAGCGCCAGCAGGTGTTTCTGCAGACCGTGATCGAGCGGCTGGCGGCACAACCGGGCGTCGAGGCCGCCAGCGTCAGCGGCGGAGTACCCGGGTGGGCCGTCCGGCCAGCCATTCCATTCGACATTGTCGGCGACGCCGCGCCGGAGCCGGGTCGTGAGCCCGTGTCGCTGTTCAGCGCAGCCAGTCCCGGGTACTTCCGCACCATGGGTATCCGGCTGCTGCGCGGGCGCGCACTCCTCCCAACTGATGATAGGCGCGCAGGCAGAGTCGTCGTCGTCGACGAGCTGTTGGCGAAACGGTTCTTCGGAGGACGCGATCCGATTGGACGCCGGCTCGTGTATGACATTGGGTTTGGGAGCGACACGATGCAGGTCGTGGGCGTCGTTGCATCGACCAAGGAAAACGGACTCGCAGCAGAAGATATCCCGCAGACCTACGCACCGGTCTCGCAGGTCCTCGGCGGCCACGGCGCGCAAGCCTTCGTCGTCATCCGTACCCTCGGCGACCCCCACGCCCATGTGCGCACGCTCAAGCGAACCATCGCGAGTCTCGATCCGAACGTACCCGTGTCCGACATCAAGACGATGAGCGATCGGATGATGCAGTCCGTCGGCACCACACGATTTTCTACCTTTCTCGCGTCGCTGTTCGCTGTCGTGGCGCTCATTCTTGGCGTCGTCGGTATCTACAGTGTGCTGACCTACATTGTCAGCCAGCGACGCCGGGAAATCGCGGTGCGCATCGCACTTGGCGCCAGTCACTCACACGTGATGAATGACGTCTTTCGCCAGGCGCTCGTGTTGACGGCACTCGGCATTGCCATAGGATCGGGCGCGGCCTGGCTGTTGACCCGCGCGCTGGCCGGGCTGTTCCTTGGTGTCAGTCCCCACGACCCGACGATCTTCATCGGAGGCGCCGCCATTTTTGCCGCAGTGGCGGTCGCCGCGTCCACGCTGCCCGCATTCCGCACGACTCGGGTGAATCCGGTGACCGCGCTCACGTCGAGCTGAGGCACGCCGGACCGTTCCATCCGGGCCCACCCACCGGTCCGCCCTTCACTGCCCCATGAGCGAGTTCCAGAACGCGGCCGTGTGCGGGTCGATCAGTCTGTGTGCGCGCAACCGGGATCGCATCTGCAGGCTCACGATCTCACGGAGCACCCGGTCTCGGTTGCGCGGCACTTGCTTGGCCCACCGCGACCGCTGCTTGCGGCGGCTCTTGCGTCCTGGCTCGAGGAAGTCCGCCAGGTAGAGCATCTTGCCGACATCATCCCACCCGGCATACCCGACACTGTGGTAGCGCACCGCGTCCAATACGCCGCGATCGGTCTCGCCCAGTTCTTCGGCACGATCGGCAGCAGCTCCGCCATGCGTCAGGCCGGGTGCGAGCTCCGCACCGCGCAGTGCATCATGCAGCCAGCACGCTCTGAGCCAGCGACGGCGCTCCGCTGGCGGCGCCTCCATTGCGTCCGCCCATTCCTCGAGCAGGGCCGCCACCCGCTTGATGTGCGCGCGCCGTTTTCTCCCCGCTCGAGCCCACTCGGGCAGCCCTGTAGGCGAGCGAACGCGACGCACCTCGCTCGGAGGTGCAAACCAGCGCGCGCGCAGCGTGCGCACGCGAGCGAGGAGTTGCTGTAGGAGTGACACAGTCGACCTGAGAGGACGAGCGAGGGGCGGACCTCGCAAGAGACCTGGTCGTGCTTCTTATACTCGCAGTTCAATCCGGCCGGTTTCGTCGCGATGTGCTGGTAGTCCCACAGGTTGGGCTGTTTTCGCCAACGCCGAGAGCACGACACAGTGATGGGCGCTGCTATCATAGTGGCCCTGCCCCCGTGCGACAAGCGAGCGTACCCACCCCACGTACAAGCGCCTTCGGTCAGGTTGTTCTCTAGCGGGTTCGGCGGGCGCTCCTGACGCGGTCCGCGCCACGAACGTCATCGGGCGCCGGATCCACGTCCATCACAAAGGCCAGCGACTGAATCAGCCGCTGGCCTAACGTGAGCTCACGCACCTCTCAGGTCGCCGTTCAGTCGGCGACCTGACCGGTGGTGCTGCGTTCAATGGTTCCCAATCTCAACATCCGTCTTCATCCAGGGATGGACACAGCACTGGTAGTGGTACAGACCGGGCGTATTCGGTAGCGCTTCGTGGTCCGTCTGCCCCGGAGCCAGAATCTCCGACGCAGGGAGCGATGCGCACTCGGGCGCTTCCACCGGGGTGTTCGACAGGCCGTTGAGCAGAGGCACGAACCCGCCGCCGTACTTGGCCACCCGGGTGAACGTGTGGAGTTCGCCACCGGTGTTCAGCGCGTCAATCGTTGAATTCGGCACCGCCAGCACCAGCCCCAGCGTGTTGAACCACCCACGCGCGTTGTGATTCTGTTGGAGCTGCCCTACGAAATCCTGAAACAGCACGCGCCGGCCCACTGTCGGCGTCACGGCGCAGGTACCTGGGCCAACCGCTTTGTTGAATGTTGTGGGATCACACTGATCGCGCACCTGGAGTCGGATCAACCCGTGCTTCCATTCGGCGATCACGTGCTCTGTGGTCCCCGCGCGCGACGCTGCTGCCGTCCCCAGCGGCGCAGTTATGCGGCTCGGCCCCTCACATGCCATCACCGTGAGCGCAACCCCGACGAACAAGACACCCGAGCGTCCTAAGTCCATGGCAACCTCCTGGCTTCCTGGAACCATCCGGTCCTTCATAATCCCGCGGCGCGACACCATGTCGAGTCGTGTGACGACTGTAGGAATGGCTTGAGACCGAGGCAAGCAGGCTAGGCCGCACTCGCATCAGCGTCACGCCGGGACCAAATGCGAGGCCGCCGGGACGAACCACGAGGTATGAGCGACGAATCAGCGGATTGCAGGGACGGCATACGACGTAGGCATATCGACGGTCGGGGCCCACACAGGCGTGTGTCCGTTCAACGCGGTGCCCCGCCAACTCTCATCGAAGGTCGCGCCCTGGAGCGCTCGACCGACGTCAAATATTGATGCAGCGCCGCGGGGGCAGTCCCACGAAATGCAACCGGCACACCCTCAGCCCCTGTCATGCCACCTGCGCCGCACCCGGCCCCCCAGCACACAGCCGCCTTCGGTCAGGTTGTTCTCTAGCGCGTTCGGCTGAGAGGCACTATGCTGTGGCCGTGCCTCGCCTCGACTGCTGGTCGATCGCGGTCATTGCCACCACAGTGGTCGTCACGGTTGGAGGCGCCCAGGTGCCTGCCATTCGGCCGACCGACGGGCTGGTGATGGTGTCGGTGACCCACGAGGAGCGGGGTGATTACGAGAACGTGTACAGCATTGGCGCGGTCACGCCTGCGTCGTACTACTTCGGGATCAGCTCGAACAACGCCACCGCCCCCGATACCTCGAAGCAAAAGCAGCTCGTTTTGGGCGCGCACCGTGCGCCTTGCCGACGATTCAACGGCGCACCGCCTGAACATCATCTTCGCCTCCGACGACCCCCAAGTCTTTCCAGGGTCGACGATCTTCCTGTCCAAAGCCATGCTGGCGGAGCTCAAGAGCGGTGGGAAGACCTCGACCGTGGTCGGGGATGCAGCGCCGGGTGCATTTCAGGGCTTCATGACGATGCTCGGTGCCGTGCGCCAGTACTACAGAGGCGACCTGACCCGCGTCGGGCCGACCACCGTATCCGTGATCATCGACGACACGCCGACACCACTGCCGGCGATCGAATCGCGCGGTCACTTCGCGGTCGGCGGCCAGACCGATGACGTGGACGTCGTCACGTTCGACAATCCCGCGTGGCCGTTGACACTCAAGTGGTCATCGCAGGGTCGTTCGTACCAGTTGACGGAGATCCAGCTGCCCCAGACTGGTGTCGAAAGCAACGGGGGCTTGAAAGGACGAGCGCTCGCGATGAACGGCGCCCTGGGTGGGAAGGGGACGAGCTGTGGTCGAGCCGAGGTGCATGGGATCTACTTCGCGTTCGCCAGCGCGACGCTGGTACCGGCGTCCGATCCAGCGCTCCATCAGATTGCGACCCTGATGACGAACAACCCGACGTGGGTAGTGACGATCGAGGGCCACACCGACAGCATCGGCACCAAGGCGGCAAATCTCGACCTATCCAACCGACGCGCCGCTGCCGTGCGCGCCGCACTCGTCACGCGATTCGGCGTGGGCGCTGCGCGGCTCCTGGCGGTAGGCTTTGGCGACACGAAACCCGTGACGACGAACGCGACCATCGAGGGTCGAGCGCGGAATCGTCGCGTCGAGCTCGCGCGCAAATGTTGACTCCGGAGACGTATCCCATGCCGATTCGATCGATGCTCGCCGCGCTGGTGATCCTCACCCTGTTCGCTGCGTGCGAAAAGAAAGAGAGCCCCTTCATGAAGCAGCTGAAGGAGATGGCGAAGGAGAACAAAGGCGGGAACGGCTCAGACGGAACGACGACAGGCGATCCGTGCAGCCTGCTCGACACGACCGAGGTCACGGCGGCCATTGGACCACTCGCTTCGCCGCCATATCACGGCACGTACAAGCCCGAGTCTGGAAGCGAATCGTGTCGGTACGACACCCAGAACCACCGGCGGATGTTGCTGAGCGTGGACTGGAGCGGTGGCCCAACAGCCATGAAGATGATCCACTTCGGCCGTGGGCTGACGGATGGCATTCTCGAAGGCCGGCGAGATGAAGACGGGGCAGACGGTGCTCTCGAGCGGCGACACACTCATCGGAGATTGGGACGAGGTCGCGCAGGGGCCCATGCAGTGCTGCGACCTGCATGCGTTGCGCGGAGACCAGCATGTGGAACTGGACTACACCGGAACGAAGTTGACTCCCGTCGCTGCCGGCGCCCTGCTCAACGCGGCCATCAAGCGACTGGATCGTCCGCTCTCGATCAAGGGTGACGCCGGTTTGCAGTTGGCGCTGCAGAACTACGCGAAGGACGCCAAGGACAGCGCGGTGAGCATGTGCGCGCTCGTGCCCCAGGCGGCCGCCGAGTCTATCCTCGGCGTTCCGCTTCTCGGGCCGCCACAGCCGGGATCGGAGCCAGGTGGCAATGGCCTCCGAAACTGCACCTACAAGACCGCGACGCCGGGCATGCCCAATATGCCGCGGGCTTATGATTTGTCCGTCTGGGAATGGCACGACGGTGCCGTCGCGTTTGCCCAGGACCAGTACGCGGTTGGGATGGGCATGCACGCGCTGCGGAAGCAGATACCGCTTCCGAATCAGGGGCAGGCCCCGCCCGACACGTCGCAGGGGCCCGCTGGTCCCTGGGAGGAAATCGGCCAGTCAGCCAGCATGGGCTGGGAGGCCGTGAAGGGTCCCTATATGTTGAAGGCCTCAGCGTTCGGCGACCGCAAGGGAACGGTCGCCCTGATGGCGAGGGCCGTGACTGCGTTGAGCGCCCCGCACTGAAGCCCCGAGACCCGCCTCCTTTCCCCTTTCGCCTTTCTTCTTCTATGGGCGCGCAGCGCCCATCGGTGCGCCTTCCGGAACCGCGGCGCCGTCGTGCCGCGGATCCGAGGCGCCGAAGTGCACGCCTTCACCGTTGCTCATGACCGCCTGACCGAAGCCGAAATCGCTCGTGCTGCGCGGTGCAACGACGGTGATTTGGTGCCCGAGCGCTTGCAGCGCCGAGCGGGTCGCCTCTGGCACGAGGGCCTCGATCTGGACGTCACACCCGGCGAAGGTCTGCTTGGTGAAGCGGCCCGCTTCCAACGCTTCCTGGATCGTGAAGCCGAAATCCGCGATGTCGGACACAAACTGTGCGTGGGCCTGCGCCTGGTTCCACCCGCCCATGATGCCGAAACCGATGCGGACATCCCCCTTCTGCATGAACCCGGGGATGAGAGTGTGGAGCGGGCGCTTCCGCGGAGCGAGCGTATTGGGCTGGCCCGGCGCGAGCGTGAAGAGGGCGCCGCGGTTCTGGAGCGCGAAGCCCGTACCGGGCGCGACGAGCCCTGACCCGAAGCTGGAATAGTTGCTCTGGATGAACGACACGATCATCCCGTTCCGGTCGATCGCCGATAAGTAGATCGTCTCGCTCCCCGCTTTGCCTGCCACTGACGCAAACTGGGTCGGCTCGACGGCGCATCGCGCATGCGCGGAGTCGATCAGCTGGGCACGTGCAGCTGCGTGTGCGGCGCTCAACATGTCCGACACCGGGACGGCGCCGAACCTCGGGTCTCCGACGTACCGGAGCATGTCGGCATACGCGAGCTTCTTCGCCTCGATCATCACGTGCAGCGCTTGCGCGCTGTGGAATCCATACTGCGCCATCGGGAACTGTTGCATGATGCCCAGCATCATGAGCGCTGCGACGCCCTGTGTGTTGGGTGGCAGCTCGCTGACCGTCCAGCCGCGGTAGGTCGTCTGAATGGGCGTGACCCATTCCGGCTGGAACTCGAGCAGATCCGTCGCCGTCATCGGGTTGCCCTTCGACTGCGCGAAGGCGACGATCGCATCGGCGGTGGGTCCGCGATAAAAGCCATCGCGCCCGTGCGTGCCGACCCGGGTCAACGACGTCGCGAGGTCGGGATTACGAAACGACGCGCCGGCCGCAGGGGCATGTGCATCGGAGAGATATGTGGCGCGCGCGCCGGGATCGGCCGCCAGCTCGGCTGTCGCCTGCCCCCACATGCGGGCATCGATCTCGCTCACCGGGAAGCCCTCCCTGGCGTACCGGATCGCTGGAGCGAGAATCGTCGCGAGCGGGAGGTGTCCAAAGCGTCGATGCAGGGCGTCCCAACCGGCCACTGCGCCTGGAACGGTCACAGTGAGAATCCCTTTGTGGGGCATCTCGCGGTTCCCGCGCGCGCTCACAAGCTCCGCAGACATGCCGGCGGGCGACCACCCCGACGAGTTGAGGCCCACGAGGCGACCCGTCTTGGGATCGTAGATGATGGCGAAGAGATCGCCGCCCATGCCGTTCATCATCGGCTCGACGAGGCCGAGCGTCGCGTTGGCGGCGATCGCCGCATCGACGGCCGACCCGCCTCGCTCGAGCATCTGCACGCCCGCCATCGAGGCCAGCGGCTGACTCGACGCAACGATGCCGTACCGCGTCGCAACGACGGAGCGGCCGGAGACTGGCCGCGCCGCGTGCTCCGGGTCGCGCTGCGCCTGGGCAGGTGTGCCCGCAAGGCCGACAGTCGCCGCGAGGGTCACGACCGCAGCGATCCGATGAGGAAGGTTCTGCATGGCGACATACTCCCTGTGAGGCGTCGGGCCGCACCAGCGAGCGTACGAGTGCAGACACGGGACGTGGCCGCATCGAGGAGGCGCGACGCTCGCTGCATACAGTCGAGGAATGTACCGCGCCAGAAGCTGGACGTTGAGGGGCTGGACGCTAGACGCTGGACCGTGGACGTTCGACGTTCGACGTTGGAAAGCCAAACCTTGAGGGCCAGCTGGATGCGCCGTAACTGTGCTCGAGGTTTCTTCTCGAACGTCGAACGTCGAACGTCGAACGTCTAGCGTCTAGCGTCTAGCCGTTCAGCGTCTAGCCCTTCAGATCCACACCACGCCGATGCCCATCGCTTTGGGGCCGCGGTCGTGCACGATCTCGACGTGACGGTATCGGCCGCGCAGCTCGGCCCAGAAGCGCGACACGCCGCTCGGTGCGCCCATCGCAATGTCGTGGAATGCCACAACGCCACCGGTACGCATGAAAGGCGCATAGCGCTCGAAGTCGGTCTTCACGCTCTCGTATGCGTGATCCCCGTCGATGAAGAGGAAATCCAGTCGCCGGTCCTGCAGGATGCGAGACACCTCGAGCTGCGTAGCCAGATCGTGCGAGTTCTTGCGCAGCAAGTGAAGGACTTGTTGGCCGTGCGTGAATTGATGGAAGAGCGGCACCTGGGCGGCCCGATATAGGAGGCCCATCGCCGACGCGGGCAGGTCGAGGCTGATGATGATCGCATCCGATGCGGCGAGCCGCGCGAAGATGAACAAGGTGCCTCCGCGAAACGTGCCGATTTCGAGCATGGCACGCGGCTGGGCGGCGGACACGATGCGCGCGAGCTCCAGGAGCTCGCTCCGATGCTGCAACGGCCGAATGACTTTGTGACCCAGCGCGAAGTCGACCAACTCGTCGGCCTGCGGCGCGTTGCCCAGCTGGTTCAAGTGCGCGAGGAGTGGGACGACGGACACACCGTCCCGGATGTTGTGCGTGAGCTGCATGGTGGACAGCCTCCGGCGGAAGGGAACCGGCGAGAGATGGCGGTTCCGGGTTCCAGGTCTCGGTTTCCGGGAATGTGCGCGTGCAAACGTGACCCGCGGCCTCTGCTACAAACGCCACATGCGATCTCTGCTATAGTCGTGCCGTCGCGCTTGGTGGGGCAGGGGGCGAGGCGGTTGCGGACGGGCCGTCGGCCGAGTCTCGATGGGGATGGCGGGCCCGGAGACTACTTCAGCTCGGTTGCATGCGAGGCCCCAATGAGCAGCAATGTGTTCGATGCAGCCGTTACGGTCGTCTTCGTGGGCTATTGCCTCTCGAAATACGTCGCATTGGTGTTGATTCGGCGTCTTCGCGACCAGCATGCGCCGCTCTGGTCCGAGTTGGGGAAGCCACAACTCTGGCAATTGCTCGTCACGACATTCGGGAATTGGCGCCTCACCGCCTTCATCTGGTCGAGTGACCCGACAAACACCGGCGACCAGGAGATCGTCGCCTGCGTATGGGCCATTCGCGTCCTCGCCCTCGTGAGTCTCGTCACGACGATCGTCATCATCGCGAACGTGTTCGGCTGGCATGGATGACGGCATTCCGCCGCACGCGCATGACGTGCGCGGTGCGGTGGACCCATGCGCGGCCGGAAGAGGGTGCGTACATTCTGGGATGCTCGGGTCCCCGCCCCGTTCGGAGCCGCTGCATGCTCTGTACGGTCCTCCTGTCCCTTCGTCCACGTCCGCCGACCCCGCAGCGCCGCCGTCGGCGTGGTGGCTGGTACTCGCACTGGTCGGCACGGCGGTGCTCGTCGCGCCGACGCTGGGGTACGGCCTTGGTTACGACCACGGCATGGTCTACTACCAGGCCCGAACCATTTTGCGCGGCCATTGGCCCTACGCTGACTCCTTCGATACAGCGTTCCCGGGCGGTCCGCTCCTCACCGCCATCAGCATCGCCATCGCCGGGAACAACGTACTGGCGTTCCGCATCGAGGATGTACTGATCCAGATCGCGACGGGCGGTCTATTGTACGCCGCCGGTCGCCGCCTCGCCGGGCCACTGGCCGGCGTCTACGCCGCCTGCGGCTATGCAGCCCTTTACGTGACGGGCGGCTTCTATCACACGGGACAGCGCGACGGGTTCATGGTGCCGCTGATCCTCGTGGCGCTCGTTGCGCTGTGGGCGTATTGGGCCAATCCGGCTCGGCGCGGCCTGGTGTGGCTGTCCGGCTTGAGCCTCGGTCTGGCGTGCACGATCCGCCCGACGTACGCGCTCCTCGGGGTGGCGGGTGCCGTCGCCCTGTTGCTGGAACGCGGCCCGTCACCGACGACAGCGCGTGAGGATCGCACACGCGCCATCCGAGCGGCGGCGGGCTTCGCCGGCATGGCAGCGCTCCCACTCCTCGTAGTGATACTCGTCTACGTCGTCACCGGACATGCACGCGCCTTTGGCGAGCTGCTCACGTTTCTCTTGACGGTATACCCCTCGCTCGAGCGGATGACGCGGGCGACGGTTCTCCTGCGTTTTGTGACGTTTGCTCGAAAGACGATCTGGATTGGCGTGGTCCTTTCCGCGTTCAGTCCCGCGTGGCGCACGCGACGCGTGGAGATGCGCTCGTTGGCGGGGTTGCTGGCCTGCCTCGTTCTCGTGAGGTTGTGGGAATCGAAGGGCTGGCAGTACCAGTATTGGCCGCCGTTCGCGTGTCTCGCATTACTGGCTGGAGTCGGCTGGGTGTGGTTGGGGGAGCGGGCGGCTGGGCTGCTCCGGGTCACTGGCCGGCGGGCGGTGGTCGTGACGGCGGCGATTGTTGCCGTTGCGCTGGTACTCGAGGTCGGCCGCACAGGCGCCAGTCGGTATCGCGGACTCGCAGCGGCAGTGCGAGTAACCGCCAGCGACACGAGCTTCGTGGCGCTCGTGGGCAGCGATCCCAAGCAGGCGGCACTCGCGCGGTACCTCAAGGACCACACGCAGCCGACCGACTCGATCCAGCTGTGGGGCGCGGAGACGATGGTCCTGGTCGCCGCAGATCGCTGGTCGGCGACGCGCTTTACGGACCCTGGCGCGCTGTTTTGCCAATCCGGCCCAGGTCAGCGCCTCTCCACCACCTGCGGCGGCAACTGGCCTCGGCCCGCTCAGGTGGCCATGCGAAACGAAATCGTGACGTCGCTCACTACGCACCCGCCGCGCTACATTGTTGCGCACTACGCCAACGGCACCCTGGCCTTCGAGGAAGGAGCGGACGCCGCGCCCGACCTCCCCCAGCTCCGGACGCTACTCGATCGCTCCTACCAGCCGGAAGCTACGTTCGGAAATTGGACCGCCTACGTCAGACGCGACCCCTCAACGCCGCAGTGACCATCGCCGGCCTGCCTTGGGTCCGGGTCCGCGCCACTGACCGGACCCCGCGTCGGTCTCGAGGGCCGGAGCGACGGCCGTTCAGGTCTCTGGGCCGCTGCGAGCCGCGTCGATAGCAGCGAGTATCACGTTCACGAGATCGTCCAAGTCATCGCGCGTCAGCGAGCACGGCAGGCGCACATCGCAGGTGTGCAGGATCGCCGCTTCCGTGCGCGGGAGATCGGGCACGTCACAGTATCCCCAATTCCGATAGAAACGCGCATTGCCCTTGTCGACGCCGAATGCTGAGAGCGGGAGGCCGGCGCCTTTCGCCAATCGCAGCACCTGTGCGACCTGTGCGCGTGAAAACTGCTTGATCCTGAACTGAATCGAATCCGGTACCCGCTCTTCTCGAGCGTCCGCTTCGGGAAATTCGATATCCTGCGATTCGGCCAGTCGGGACAGCAAGTAGTCGTAATTCTCACGGTACTGTGCGATTCGCGCGTCGATTTCGCTGAGTTGCGAGCGAATGACCGCACCGGTGATTTCGCTCATGCGCAGATTGTTGATCGGGAACCGGTCGCGAAATCGCTCGAACGACGGCGCGGCGATGCCGTGTCGCTGATGCAGCTCCTCGTACGCTCCGGACCGATACACCAGCTCCGCGATCATCTCCTCACTATCGGTCGTGATCAACCCGCCTTCCCCGGCATTGAGGATCTTGTACGACTGCGCGCTGTAGCAGCCCACGGCGCCAAAGGTGCCGATGAGCTTGCCGCCCCACCGCGACCCCAGAGCGTGTGCGGCATCCTCGATGAGGGTCAATCCGTTGGCTTCGCAGATCGCGGCGACCGCCCCCATGTCGGACAGGTGCCCGCGCATGTGCGAGATGAGAAAGATCTTCGAGCTATGGGCCTTGGAGGCGAGGTCATCGAGGTCGACGCGGTAGTTGCGGTCCACCTCCACGAAGGAGGGCTTCAGCCCGAGATTGACGACCGCGCTCGGCACCGCCGTGAACGTGAATCCTGGCAGGAGGATGCTGTCGCCCGCCTTCGCCCCGCTGGCGAGCAGCGAGAGGAGGATCGCGCTACTGCACGAATTGACGCCGAGTGCGTATCTGGTGCCCATGAGCGCCGCGAACTCTCGTTCCAGCTGCAGAACGTGTGACGCTTCGGGATTCTTCGCTCCGTAGCGGAACATCTCGCCGGTCTGCATGCACGAGACCGCCCAGGCGATACCCTGGGCCGGCACCGATTCCTTGCGCGTGAAATGTTGCGGGTGTCGGACCGCCGGCACGTCGTCGGCCACGGTCACCGACGCGTCCAATGGCTTGCCGTGCAGAGAGTCTGTCGGGGGACTGACGGTAAAAGTCATAGTCGTTGTCTCATCTAATGCGTTGTGCATCTAACGCGTAATGCGTTGTGCATTTAACGCGTTTGCGCATCCTGTGAAGCACCCTCAACAGTAGTACACGTGGACGGCCGGGCCAGTGCGGTACGGGGCAAGCCGTCCGGTGACGTGGCTCGCCTTTCGATCGATCGCACCAAATGGCGTCGACCCACTAGCTCCGTAGGGCCGAGGCTGCACACGTGCTGCGGGTGCCGCACGGGCAAGAAATATTCCGACTGTGACCTTCGTGACGCAGCGTTGGCGGCGATGGCGTAACGGCATGTGACAACAGCACTTATATCGGGAAGGTGTGGAGAGTTGTCGTGACAATTGATGAGCGGTACGAGACCCGCAGTGCTGCACGCCAGCATCGCCTTGCGGCACATCGCGCGCACCACGATCTTGGCCGGGCCATGTCGGGCGCGTGCATCAAGTCATCGCGGGAATCATGACGACGTCACTCGCCCGGCCGGAGCCGATTGAGCGCGCCTGGCCCCTGAAATCGTGGCACCCAGCGCGAAGATATTCGCGCGCGTCTGTGCTGACGGCGGCGATCGCCGTCGGCGTGGCGCTTCGACTCGTGCAGTACGTGGGCGATCGGTCGCTCTGGCTCGATGAAGTATTGTTGAGCAAGAGCTTCATCGATCACTCCTTCGCACAACTCGCGCGGATGCCGCTCGACGAGGGCCAGGTCGCGCCGCTCGGCTTTGTCGAGCTCGAGCGGCTGCAGGTAGCTCTGTTTGGGCATGGCGAGCGAGCGCTTCGTTTCTGGCCGTTCGTCGCCGGCATCGCCGCGCTGGTGCTATTCGCCCGTCTCGCGCGACACGTGGTGCCAGAGATGGCCGCGGGGGCGACGCTGCTCTTTGCCGTCTCGCCGCCGCTCGTGTACTACACGGCAGAGGTAAAGCCTTACGCGTTCGATGTGCTGCTCGCTGTCGTACTCGCTCTGGCCACGATCACGTTGCTCGAGAAGGACGTGAGACCAGCCAGGTGGTGGCAAGTCGCGGTGGTCGGCACGGTCGCGCCGTGGCTGTCCTTGCCCGCCGTGTTCGCACTCGCGGCCGGAGCACTCATCGTGGTGGCACACACCTGGGTGCGCGCCTCTGCCCGCGATTGGCGGCGAGCGGCCGCGTTGGCAGTCGCTTGGGGAGTGAGCGCGGCAGCGAGTCTGGTCGACGTCCGTCTGAGGATGGACTCGGACACCGCGGATTACATGCACCGATACTGGGCCGCAGGGTTCTTCCCCTTCCCTCCTCGGTCCTTGCATGACCTGAAGTGGCCCGTCCACTTTGCTGGCGCACTCTTCGCCGAAGTGTTCGCCTTTCCGGTTGCGTTGTTTCTCGTAGCGTTAGCGACCGTTGGTGCCGTTTACATGATTCGTCGACGACGATTCGCTGCGGTGGCGGTGCTCTTGCCGTTAGGCTTTGCCTTGGGCGCGTCAGCGCTGCACGCCTACCCCCTCGAAGGACGACTGGCTTTGTTTCTCGCTCCGCTCGCGATCCTCACCCTCGCGTCGGCGATCGGTCTCGTCGCCCAGGTGCCGCGTTTCGGTTCGCCTGTCGCTGTGGCAACGCTCGTGGCGATCATGGTGGCGCCGGTCCTCGCCTTCGCCCGCAACCCGCGGGGGGCGCGCGAGGACCTGCGCCCGGTCATGGCGCAGTTGGCCACGCGGCTACGAAGCGGCGACGCGATCTTCGTGTACTGCGGGAGCGAAGTTCCGTTTCAGTACTACGCCACCCGCTACCACATTGCGGTCACAGACGTGAACTTCGGCACGTGCGAGCGCGCGCGTCTCGATCGTGACCGCGGCCGGCCGAGGGTGTGGATCGTCGCGTCGCACGGCTTCGAGTGGGGGAGCCCGCTCGAATCGCCGGAGTCGTTCGCGAATTATGTCGGCGCCATCGGGCAGCCGGTCGACTCGATCTTCGCGACAGGCGCTTGGGCGCGCCTATACGATCTGAGCGACTCACCACGTCGGCCCGGTGGGCCGTCCGACGGCCCGAGGTTGTGATGGCTGAAGCGACCACCATTGACCTGTCGGAGCGCCACCGCGCAGCCGGCTGGGGAACGCTTCACGGACAGGGCCCCTCGCGCCTGCCGTGGCGGGTTGTCCTGTGCATCCTGGCGCTTGGAGCCGCGGTCGGCGCGATGAATTTGTGGCACCCCATTGACGGCCGGAGCTGGGAGGTGTGGCGCGAGACGGACGTAGCGGGGATCGCGCGCAACTTCGCACGAGAAGGGATGCACATCATGTCGCCGCGTATCGACTGGCGGCGAGATGGTCCGGGATACGTGGAGATGGAATTCCCCATCTACCCCTATGTGATCGCCCTCGGATACAAGGTCCTGGGCTTTCACGAGCAAATCGGCCGGGTCCTCTCATACCTCGCGGCGCTGACCACGCTGTTTCTCTTCCTGCGAATCGCCGCCTTCGTGCTGCCGCCTCCGGGCGCGATCGTCGCAGGGGTGTTCTTTGCGGTCAATCCAATCGCCGTGCGGCTCGCGACGACGATACAGCCGGAGCCGTTCATGCTGCTCGGCTACGTCGGCGCGATGTACGCCTTCATCCGCTGGCTGGACGACGACCGGTGGGGCTGGTATTGGACCGCACTCGCGCTGACCTCGTTTGCCATCCTCGCCAAAGCACCGGCGGCGCACATCGGGCTCGCGTTTCTCTTTCTCGCCCTGTGGCGCAAGGGGCCGCGCGTGCTGACAGATTGGCGGTTGTGGGCGTTCGCGATCGCCGCGCTCGTGCCGCCAGCGCTCTGGTACGCTCGTGCCCGAGAGTTCTGGCTTGTCTATGGCAACTCATTGGGAGCGTCCAACCACCGACATGTCGTCGGGCTCGTGGCTATCACGAACCCCGGATACATACGGCAAATCGTGGGAATCGATGTGCACTACATCTGGTCCTTTGCCGCCCTGCTGGCGGTGGGGATTGCGGTCGCGGTGGGGCCGCGGCTTCCCGGACTCGGCTACGGGCTTCTGTGGTATGCGGCGGTGTTCATCTACTTCCTCGTCATTGCGGGCACCAGCGCCTACCCGTGGGGCACCTACTACCACATCGTTGCGCTCCCTCCGGTAGCGCTGCTCGTCGGCTGGTCCGGCGCGGTCATCGCGCGTCGCTTACGCGAGCAGGGCCTCCGTGAATGGCAGCGCGCCGGCATCGCCTTTCTCGGCATTACAGTTGCTGCGGGCGCAGCCAACCATTTCGGCCTGGGCGCGGCAATAGTGTTGGCGGCCGCTGCGGCGGGGGCGGTCTTGCTCGTGTGGCAGGGACGCGCTCGAGCTGGAAATGACCCGCGGACCCGTCAGGCATTGGCGACTGGTGCCCTCGTTTCGTGCCTGTTCGTCGGCTTCGTCTCGCTCCTGAAGATCACTGCCGCGGAGCGGCATCCACGTCCGGCACGGTCGATCGCTCAATACGAGAGCGCACGGACATTCGCGCCACTCATTCCATCCGGGGTGCCCATTGCGGTGAGCGGCGGGTATTGTGTCGACGCCAAGACGGAGTCGGCGTTCGAGTCGCCCTGGTATTTCTACTGGACGGATCACAAAGGCTTCAGTCTCTGCACGCAAGACAACACGCTGGCCACCGCGCACGCGCTCGCGGCTCGTGGCGTGCATTACTACATTGTCGAGCGCTGGACCTTCGACTGGCTGCCGGGCTTCGAGACCGCGATGCGTCAGAACTTCACCGTCCTCGCAGAGACGTCGGACGCAGTGTTATTCAGGCTCTAGTGCGTAGACGCTGAACGTTCGAGGTTGGACGTTGGACGTTGGACGTTGGAAAACAAACCTGAGGGCCAGCCCGCAAGCCGCGTGGCTGGCCCTCAGGTTTGTTAACGTCGAACGTCGAACGTCGAATGTCTACGCATCATAGTACAGGAAGAAGGGAGGCGGATTGGCCAGCCTGGTGTGCGACGATGTCGCTCGTACCGAGTGATTCTATTCCTGTGATTCAATTCTATTGTTTGTTACGATTGTTACGATGCGACGGAGATCGGCCGGTAGCGCCCGCTCCCCCGACCCTCCATGGGACGCTAGCTTTTCGTATGTGGTTGGCGTTCGTTGCCGTCCGAACGCATCAGGTTGTCGGAGGCAACGCCGGTAGTGGTACTGTCGCTTGAGCCGGTGGGGCCCGTCCGACGGTGTTCAGCCCGGAGACGCTCAGTTGCTGCCACCAAGACAACCTGCCGTAATCGAGCTAGCACGTCAGTTTCTGACGAGTGACACGTCGACGGCTCTGGGTGACGATCCGAACGGTGCGCCGGACCGGGCTTGTCGACGTTTATCCGATGAGCTCGCTCAGTGGGTCGGTGGTGACGGCGCTCGTGCGCTCTTTGCGCGCGCACTGCGGACTGCAAGGGCTACGGGTAGCTACCCGGTGCTCAAGATGCTGCGGACCAATCCGGCTTCAGGGCGCTGCTTGGACGGCCTGACGGAAGGTGCCCAACGTTATGGATTGGCGGCTGCAAACGACGCCGCTGTCGCGGTTCTCGCAGCCCTTATCGAGCTTCTCGGCCGCCTCATTGGAGATGACATGGCAGTTAGCCTGTTGGATCAGAGCGCAAACGGACGAGCGCCGACCCCGAAAACTCCGCGTCACGACCGAGGCACGTCGTGACCCCCCGCGCCCCGACGAACGGGGACCTCGGAGGGCGGGCCCTGATCAGATCTCTGACGACCGGGGTCCCGGGTCTCGACGCGGTATTGCGCGGTGGCCTCCCGGAATTCTCGTTCAACCTTGTGGCCGGTGGACCAGGGGCCGGGAAGACCACCCTGGCGCAGCAGATCGTATTCAGCAACGCGTCGGTCGAGCGGCCAGCACTCTACTTCACGGTGCTGGGCGAGCCCACGCTCAAGATGATCCGGTATCAACAGCAATATCAGTTCTTCCGGTCGGATCTCGTCGGATCTGCCGTGCGCTTCATCAACCTGACCGAGGAAGTGTTGGACCGCGATCTCGGCGCGGTGCTCAAACGAATCGTCGACGAGGTCGAGCGCGCAACCCCCTCCCTCGTCGTCGTCGACTCGTTCCGCACCCTCGGCCTGCACTCGCAAGAGGTCCGCGCTTCCGAGGCGATGGGCCTCGAGCAGTTCGTCCAGCGACTCGCGTTCCACCTGACGACCTGGGAGGTAACGTCCTTCCTGATTGGCGAGTACGTCGACCCCGAGCTGCAAAACCCGATTTTCACCGTGGCCGATGGAATCTTCTGGCTCTCGCAGGCCTCGGACCGCAACTCGGTCGTCCGGAAGTTGCAGGCAGTCAAGGTGCGCGGGCGAGCGTCGATGCCGGGTCTCCACACGTTCCGCATTACGGCCGCCGGCGTCCAGGTCTTCCCACGTATTCCGGAACAGCAGGAATCACGGCAGCCTCGTCGCACCGAACGACTTCCAACGGGCGTTCCGGGTCTCGATGCGATGACGGGTGGCGGATATCCCGCGGGCGATGCGGTGTTGTTGATCGGTCCTGCCGGCAGTGGGAAAACGACCTTCGCCGCGCAGTTCCTCGCCGACGGCCTCTCGCGGAATGAAGCCGGGGTCGCCGTCGTCTTTGAGGAGTATCCCGAAGCGTTTCTGGCGAGGGCGAAAGGGCTGAAAATCGATCTCGCCGCCATGATCGAGCAGGAGAAGCTCGCGCTGATCTACCTGCGGCCGCTGGATCTTTCGGTTGATGAGACCCTGGACGCCATACTCGACGCCGTCCGACGGAGCGGCGCGACGCGTGTGGTCATCGATTCCTTGTCCGGATTCGAGGTGGCCCTCGCTCCGACATTTCGGGAGGATTTTCGGGAGTCGCTTTATCGACTCGTCGGAGCACTGACGGCGACCGGTGTCACCATCGTGATGACTGCGGAAACGCCGGCGTTTCCCGCAACGAGTACGACCCTCGAGCGCGTATCGTTCATTACGGACGACCTCATCGTGCAGAGGTATGTTGAAATCGACGGGGCGCTCCGACCTGTGCTCAGTGTGGTCAAGATGCGCGGGAGCCAGCACAGCCGTGAGTATCGGACGTATGAGATCACTGTGCAGGGCGCCGCGATTGGCGAGCGGCTGGATGAGTACGACGGTATCACAACCGGCGTCGCCCACCGACGGAGCGCTGGTCGGAGGACTGATGAGAAGAGGTAGCGAGCATTCCTCGCAATCACTGCCGGCCAAGAGAGCGTCCGCACGCCCAGCGTTTCACGACGAGATCGACCTGCGGGCTGCGCAGCCCGATGCCTGGGTCGAGGTCGTACGGCTATGTGTGGAGCAGGCCCCAGTGCCAGTGGCGGTGGTCGGTGGCGCTGCGCACGTACTGATATTCGCCAACGCCGCATTCCGCCTGCTCAGCGAGAGCGCCGGTGCCACTGCGTTGCCGGGCGTAACGATCCTGGATGCGTTGCCGCCAGACGCTCGTGAGAGTTTGCACGGCCTCCTTGACCGGGTGCGGCACGACGGCGTCGCGACGTGTGATGCGCCCTTGGAGCGACGTCTAGTCCGGGAGGGTGGCCCGCGCCGCGCCATTGGAGCTGCCATGTGTGGCCCCTCGTGCAAGACGCCGGTCGGTTGGACTACCTCGTCGTGACCATCAGTGCGGCGCGGCGCCGGGAGGGGACCCAGATGCGTCAACGGGCCATCACGGAGCGGCTGCTGTTCAGCGCCCTCCGGGAACAGGATCTGGCGCAACGCGCGGACAACTCGCGCGCGCGGGCAGTTTTCCTCGCCGAGACGAGCCGCCGCCTCGTTGGATCGGTGGAGCTGAAGGACGTCTACGCCGCCATCGCCAAGGTCGTGCTCCCTGGTCACGGCGCTTGGTCATTCGTCGACGTCGACCAACCTGACGGGTCGTGGCGCCGGCTGCCCATCGTGCACCCCGACCCAACCAAGGAGGCACTGGTCCAAGGGCTTGCTGCTACCTGGTTGCCCGAGTCCGGTGATGCGATCGGGGCTCCGCGCATTGCGCGATCCCACCAGGCGACGATCGTGGACGCTGACGCCGAGCCGCTGTTCGGCAATACCATACACAGCGACAACAACTCGCGTCTGCTCCAGACGCTCGGCTGCGGCCAGTTCCTCGTCGTGCCGCTCATCGCGCACCGGCGGCTTCGCGGCGCGATCACCTTCGTGAGCGCGAGGCAGGCGATGCGCTATACGCCGGAGGACGTCAGTCTGGCGGAGGATCTCGCGGGCCGCTGCGCCGAGCTGCTCGACGGCGCGCGGCTCTACGAGAGTGTGCAACTGGCGCGCGTCGACGCCGACCGAGGCCGCGCGCGGGCGGAAACAGCACGCAATGACGCCGAACGTGCCAGTGACGTGAAGACGTCATTCCTCAGCTCGATGAGCCATGAGCTACGGACGCCGTTGAACGCCATCCTCGGCTACGCCGAGCTGATGGCGATCGGTCTGCACGGACCTGTGTCCGCGGCGCAGACTGAGGCGCTGGACCGGATTCGGCACGCGGGCACGCATTTGCTCGGCCTCATCAGCGACGTACTCAATTTCGCGAAGCTCAAGGCGTTGCAGGTGCGCTTCATGATCGACGACGTGCCCGTGAGTGAGCTCATGGACAGTGCCGCCGTGATGGTCGACCCGCAGGTGCTGGCGAAGGCGCTCGTATTCGTACGCAGCCCCACCCTCATGTCGCTCACGGTGCACGCGGACCGCGCCAAGGTCCTCCAGATTCTGGTCAACCTCTTGTCCAACGCGGTCAAATTCACCGATGTGGGCGGTCGTGTTACGCTCTCGGCCGTGCCGATCGATCGCCGGCTGCACCAGGAAGATGGGAGACTGGCGTCGGGAGCGGCGGCACCGGCGGTGCAGTTCGTGGTCGAGGACACGGGTTGCGGGATCGCAGCCGAGCAGCTGAAGACAATCTTCGAGCCGTTCGTGCAGCTGAGCCACCGGCATTTGGCGAAGGACGAGGGCACGGGACTCGGCCTCGCGATCAGCCGTGACCTGGCGAGAGCGATGGGCGGCGAGCTCACCGTTCGGAGCAGGCCCGGCGCCGGATCCAGATTCGCCCTGACGCTGCCGTGCATAAAGGGATAGACGTTAGACGTTAGACGTTGGAAGACAAACCTCGAGGCCAGACTGGTTGCACCGCGGCTGGCCTCGAGCTTTCCGTCCAACGTCGAACGTCGAACGTCGAACTTCTAGCGTCTACGCATCGTAGTACAGGAAGAACTCATACGGGTGCGGCCGCAGCCCGACAGCCGCGACGTCCTTCGTGCGCTTCATCGTGATCCACGTCTCGATCACATTGCTCGTGAAGACGTTGCCCTCGAGCAAGAAGGCGTGATCGCGCTCGAGCGCGTCCAGCACTTCGCCCAGTGATCCCGGCGTGTTCTTGATCATCGAGCGACGCGCATCGTGCAGCTCGTACAGGTCCTCATCGATCGGTGCCGGCGGCTCGATCCGCCGCTTCACCCCATTGAGGCCCGCCATCTGGAGCGCGGCGAACGCCAGGTAGGGATTGGCCGTGGCATCCGGCGCGCGGAACTCGATCCGCTTGGACTTGGGGCTGGTCGAGTACATTGGGATGCGGCAGATGGCCGAACGATTGCGCTTCGAGTAGATCAGGTTGATCGGGGCCTCGTACCCCGGCACGAGCCGCCGGTAGCTGTTGGTTGTCGGAGCACAGAGCGCGAGCAGCGCCGGCGCGTGTGCAATGAGACCACCGATGTAGTGGCGCGCCATCTCCGACAGGCCGCCGTAGCCGGTCGCGTCCCAGAAAAGATTCCTGTCGCCGTTCCACAGCGATTGGTGTACATGCATCCCCGAGCCGTTGTCGCCATACAACGGCTTGGGCATGAACGTCGCCGTGTAGCCCAGGTTGTGGCAGACGTTCTTCACGATGTACTTGAAGGCCATCGAGCGATCGGCCGTCTGCACCAGAGTCCCGAAACGGAAGTCGATCTCCGCCTGCCCCGCAGTCCCCACCTCGTGGTGTTGCACCTCGACGGGTACGCCGGCCGCAATCAGCGCGAGCATGATCTTGGAGCGGACGTCCTGCAGGCGGTCGACCGGCGGCACGGGGAAGTACCCTTCCTTGTGGCGCGGCCGATGACCGAGATTCGGCGTGCCGTTGCGACCGGAGTTCCAGATCCCTTCTTCCGAGTCGATGTGGTAGTAGCCCTCGTGTGCGTTCTGATCGAAGCGCACGGAGTTGAAGATATAGAATTCGGCCTCCGGCCCCCAGAATGACGTCGTCGCGATGCCGCTCTTCGGCAGATATGCCTGGGCTTTGCGCGCGATGAATCGGGGGTCGCGAGTGTACGGCTCGTGCGTCGTCGGATCGTACACGTCGCAGATGATCGAGACGGTCGGCGTCTCCAGCACCGGGTCGACGAACGCCGTCGCCGGATCCGGGAGCAGCAGCATGTCGCTCTCGTTGATCGCCTGAAAGCCGCGGATCGACGACCCGTCGAAGCCAAGGCCCTCCTCGAACACCTCCGCATCGAAGTCCTTCGCCGGCAGGGAAAAGTGCTGCCACTGCCCCGGAAGGTCCGAGAATTTGACATCGACGACCTGGATTCCGCGTTCACGAATCAGGTCGATCACATGCTGCACGTTGCCGACCGGCTGCGCCGGCGGGGGTCCGGCATGCGGCCGGGTCGTGCTCTCGACTAACGTGGCCATCGTCGATCCTCACAGGCTCGGAGTGGGCCCTCAGGAGCCCTCCCGGTCGACCAATGAAAAACGCCGCGCCGAACCGGCGCTGGCTGTCTCCCGGGAGTGGCGTGGGAAGAGCGAATCTTAGGGCCCCTGCTTCAAGCTGTCAATCGATTTGTGCACCAAGTGCAGAGAATTACTAGCAGCGACTCAATTAAGTAGATCTGTGGCACGCACTGTTAAGCGATTTGTGCCGTTAATGCACATCCTGCAAGACGACGAACTGCGCCATACTGCTTGAGCTCGGCCGATCCGGGGACGTTGGGGGACGCCAGTCGATGGGTTTCAGAGGCCTAAACGGCCTGGGTCCTGAAGACCGAACCTCGATACGCCACCTTCTGTCGGGAGGTCACCCGGTCAGCGGCCCAGCAGGCGTCGGCCGCGCGCACGCTACTCCCCCGCGGTCCGACGCGCGGCTACTCTCCCCGTGGCCCTCTTGCCCTCCACCCGTGCTGGGAGCATGCGACCCCGACTGCCGCCGTCCCAGTTTCGCCCATTCGGCCGCCGGCTCCGAGCGTGGTATCGAGCGCACGCGCGCGACCTGCCCTGGCGCCGGACACGCGATCCGTACCAGGTCCTCGTCTCCGAGCTCATGTTGCAGCAGACGCAGGTCGCGCGGGTGATGGAGCGGTACGGCGCATTCCTGGACCGCTTTCCGACACTCGCCTCCGTCGCGGCGGCGACACCCGCGCAGGTCAGCGAAGCGTGGCAGGGGCTCGGCTATTACGCACGTGCGCGCAATCTCCACGCGCTCGCCCGACAACTCGTCGAGGCAGACCAGGTTGCGAGCAGCGGTGTCGCCGCGGTGCCAGTGCCTGTGACCTTGCCGGCGGAGCCCGATGCGTTGCGCAGACTACCCGGAGTTGGCCCGTACACGGCAGGCGCCGTCGCCTCGTTCGCCTACGAACGTCCCGCCGCCCTCGTCGACACCAACGTCGCCCGGGTGCTCACACGCGCCTTCGCTCCGCGGCACGACCCTCGTAGGCCGGCCGGTCGCCGAGTGGCCTGGGCCCTCGCCCAACACATCCTGCCCCGCTCAGGCAGCGTGGCCTATACGCACAATCAAGCCCTGATGGAGCTCGGCGCGTTGATATGCACTGCCCGCAGACCGGCGTGTGGGAGATGTCCGGTGCGAGCGCAGTGCAAGACTGGCAAAAAACTGGACGTTCAGCCGTTCACACCCTCCCCGGCGTAATGATCACTTTTCGCAGATCGCTCTCGTAGGGCCGCTCGGCAGGACCGATGTAGATCTGCCGTGGGCGGGCGATCTTCTGCTCCTTGTCGAGCAGCATCTCCTCCCACTGCGCGAGCCAGCCCGCGGTGCGGGCGATCGCAAACAGCACGGTGAAGAACGAGGTCGGGAACTTCATCGCCCGATAAATGAGTCCGGTGTAGAAGTCCACGTTGGGATAGAGTTTGCGCGAGACGAAGTAGTCGTCCTGCAGCGCGATGCGCTCGAGCTCGAGAGCGATCTCCAGGTCCCGATCGACGCCCACCGACTCGAAGACTTGATTGGCGAGCTGCTTCACGATCTTGGCGCGGGGATCGTAGCTCTTGTACACGCGGTGGCCGAATCCCATGAGCCGCCCGGATCCTTTCTTGACGCCCTCGATGAACGCCGGCACGCGCGACTTGTCACCGATCTCCTCGATCATGCGCAGCACGGCCTCGTTGGCACCGCCGTGCAGCGGGCCGTAGAGCGCCGCGATCCCCGCGGCAAGCGCCGAATACGGGTCGACGTGCGACGACCCGACGCCGCGCACGGCATTGGTCGAGCAGTTCTGCTCGTGGTCGGCGTGCAGAATGAACAGGATCTCGATCGCCCGGGTGAACACCGGGTTCGACCGGTACCGAGGCTCGCTCATCCGCGCGACCATCGACAGGAAATTCTCGCTGTACGACAGCTCGTTGTCGGGATAGACGAAGGGCAGCCCCTTCATGTGCCGGTAGATGAACGCCGCGATCGTCGGCACCTTCGCGAGCAGCCGGATGATCGAGATGTTCCGCTCGACCGGGTCGAAGATGTTCTTCGATTCGGGATAGAACGACGACAGGGCAGCGACCGCGCTGCAGAGCATCGACATGGGATGCGCGTCGTAGCGGAACCCCTCCAGGAACTTCTTGATGTTCTCGTGCACGTACGTGTGGTACGTGATGTCGTGCACGAAGTCATCGTACTGGTCCTGCGTCGGGATCTCCCCATGGCGCAAGCAGCCACGCGACCTCGAGGAAGCTGGCCCGCTCGGCCAGCTGCTCGATCGGGTAGCCTCGGTAGCGGAGAATGCCCTTGTCGCCGTCGATGAACGTGATCGCGCTGCGGCACGCAGCGGTGTTCATGAACGCAGGGTCATAGCTCAAGAGGCCGTGATCATCGGCCTTGACGTGGAGTTGCTGTAGATCGGAGGCGCGGATGGCGCCGTCGGCGATCGGCACCGAATAAGTCTTACCGGTGCGAGAGTCCTTGATCTCGAGAGTGTCGGCCATTCCAGTTACGCAGGACGCGGAAGAGAGAAATAGGGTTGGCCGGGCAGGGGCGACGCATGCGTCACCCGCCGTTTGCCCCGTCACGAATGCCTGTCCGAGACGTCGCCGCGCGAGACGGCGCCGCCCGGCGGAAAGTTAACGAAGCCTCAGAGCTTCTGCGCGAGCGGCAGTTCGATCTCGAAGGAGAATCGCGTGCCCGCTCCGGATGTCGTCACGCACAGGTCGCCGCCCAGTGCGTCGACGAGCTGCCGGCTGATGGCCAAGCCGAGACCGGCACTGGAAAACGTCACGACGTCGGAGTGCTCGCGTCGTCGGAACGGGTCGAAGAGCGTCGCCATGACCTCATCCGGAATGCCGCGCCCGGTGTCCTGCACCGTGAACTCGACGCGCGTGCGTGACCGCTGGGTCGCGGCCACCTCCACCGTGCCGGTCGAGGTGAACTTCAACGCGTTGGTGGTGAGGTTCAGGAGGACCCGGTTGAGCGCGGCCGGCTGCCCGATTCGCGAGTCCGCGGGGGGAGACACGACCCGGACCACCAGGCCCTTTTCCTCTGCAATCGGGTGCACGATCGCGCCGACCGACTGCATGACATCCGCGATCGAGAAGGGGACCGGACGCTGGTGCACCAACCCCTCGCCGCCCCGCGCGAGCTCGATGACGTCCCCGGCGAGTGCACTCAGCCCGAACGCTGCGCTGTAAATCAGGCCAATCTGCCGCTCTTGCACCGGCGTGAGCGGCCCGCTCTGCATGCTGCGCAGACGCTCGGCCAGAAACAGAATCGACCCGAGCGGCGACCGCATGTCGTGTGCGACTTCGATGATGAGCTGCAACGCGTCGGGCCCGCCCAGCTGGCGGGTAAATCGCTGGGTCACCCCTTCATCACTCGATGGCGCTACTGCTTCGAGTGTGGTCGCAGGACTGTCGGCGGGCGTCGCGACGGCCGCCGTCCGTGCTTCAGCTTCAATGGTCACAGCGCCCTTCGGGCCCTCCTCCGTGGCGGGACGTGCACCTGGCATCATGGCTGCGTGCCCCTGGTCCGCCGCATCCTCGGAACGGGGGATCCCGCCCCGGGAAGGAGCGGCGGCCGCGGTCATTCCAGCGTTCCAGACAGCTCGTCGCGCCGGAAGCCGTGCTTCTCCATGAGCCGGTATAACGTCGTCCGGTCGATGTTCGCCAAACGCGCGGCCCGCGACATGTTGCCACCAGCACGCACCACGAGGCGCTGCAGGTACTCTTTCTCGAAGTGCGCGACCAGCTTGTCCTTGGCCGCATGATAAGCGTCACTCATGATTGCCGCTGGCACCGCCTCGTTCGCGGCATGCGGCAGCGGCATCGTCATACACCGGGATGTCCTCCGGCCGGATCTGACGCCCGGGCTCGGCGATCACGGCGACGTGTTCGATCACATTCTGCAGCTCGCGCACGTTCCCGCGCCACGGGCGCGCGCGCAGGAACTCGATGCATGCATCGGTGAGCTTGGGCGCCGCGTCACCCGCCTGACGATGGCGCTCCCAGTAGTGCGCGAGGAAATGGTTCGCCAGGACCGGGATGTCCTCGAGCCGCTTCCGCAGCGGCGGCAGCTTGATCGGCACGACGCGCAGGCGGTAGAACAAGTCCTCTCGCAAGATCCCCGCGTTCACGGCCTCCTGCGGCTCGCGGTTCGTGGCCGAGATGAAGCGTACGTCCACGACCGCATCCTGCTGCTCGCTGCCGACGCGGCGGACTACGCCGTCCTGCAGCACTCGCAGCAACTTCGCCTGGAGCGCATGCGTCATCTCGGTCAACTCATCGAGGAACAGCGTACCGCCGTTGGCGGTTTCGAGTAGCCCTGCCTTGTCGCGATCGGCGCCGGTGAACGCGCCCTTGCGGTGCCCGAACATCTCCGACTCGAGCAACGGTTCCGGCAGCGCGGCACAGTTGATCGGGACGAGCTTTCGGCTCGCCCGGCGACTGTGCTTGTGGATGAACTGCGCGATCAGCTCCTTGCCGGTGCCCGACTCGCCGCTGATCATGACCGAGGCGTCCGTCGATGCGACCTTGCGCGCCAACTCCACCGCTTGGCGGAACGCCGGAGATACGCCGAGAAGTGTGATGCGATCACTGTTGCCGTGCTGGTCGGCCGAGCGCGCGCGGAACTCCCGGGTCTCGCGCGCAACGGCGACCGCGTGCGAAGCGCGGCCCAGAAGGATCTGCATGTGCTGCGCGGAGAACGGCTTGGGGAGATAGTCCCACGCCCCTGCGCGCAGTGCCTCGATGCTCGTCGCCACGCTCGGGTTTCCAGTCATCACGATCACGATCGTCTCGCGGTGCGCCGTCAGCGCAGCCCGCAGGATATCCATCCCCGAGACGGGAGTGAGGTACAGGTCGACGAGGACGATGTCGAACTTCCGCCGACGCAGCAGATCCACGGCTTCGTCGCCGCGACCCGTCGAGGTGACGGCATACCCGTCGATCTGCAGGACGCTGGAACACCCCTCTCGGAGCGTGCGATCATCGTCGACCAACAGGACCTGGAGTCGCGCCGCAGCATTGGTTGTTGCGGCAACGCCACCCTGCGGCCTGGCGAGCTTGGCGTCCTCGGAGGCTGGCGTCAAAACCCCGAGACCTGAGGGAGGAGTGAACCCTGTGGCGAGACCTCCGCCATCACCAGTGGTGGTCGCAGTAAACGGAAGGTCGACCGCTGTAGTCAGCGGACCACCGGTGGACGTCATGGAATGAGCTCCTAGCCCTGAGTTTGAGACCAGCAAGCCGGTCTACGTAAGCATGAAGTGTTGCATGTGTCAAGGCAGGACGTTGCGCTTGCAACACACACATGTGTTCCTAAGCCGACATCCTGTAGCATATTTGCTACATGCCGGTATCGCACCTTGCGGCTCGGCCCGCTTGACCGCGAATCCGGAGCCTGGGCCCGATTTTGCGTCCCCGGTGCCCCAGAAAGAGGGGTCACGCGGGTTTGGTGGCCTCTTAGATTCTGAACATAGACGCCGCCAGCGCATCGGCGCCAACGCTCTCCGCCCATACTCATGGCCTCCAAGTCTCTCCCACCTGGACGCTCATCGCTTCCGGCGCACTCGCCCGATGCGGCGTTCATGCCAGCCGTCGACGAGCCCTCCGCGCCGCTGTCCTATGTGGAGGACACCGAACGGCCAACCCCGTGGCACCGGTACCTCTCCGCACTCGCGCGATACCGGTGGCTCATTGGCGGCTGCCTGGTGGTCGGCGCAGCGGGCGGCTTCGTGGGCGCGAAGATGTCGAGCCCAGAGTACGAGTCGCATGCAACGGTCTGGATCTCGACCGACGAGCGCGGGGCACAGCAAGGCCCGATCCAGGCGCAGGAACTCTTGAGCCCAAGCGGCTGGGACGAGCTATTTCGCAGCCACCGAGTCACCGACTCCGTGGTCCTCGAGCGCCGGCTCTACCTCGGGGTCCCGAAGCTCGACTCCGCGCTCTTCACGAATTTCTCTCTCGCGGCGAGCTATCAGCCGGGGGGCTACACGATCAAGGTCGCGCCAACAGGCGATCAGTACCTGCTCACCACGGGCCCTGAAGCGACCGTGGTGGATCGCGGCCGCCTCGGTGACTCGGTTGGCCGACGTCTCGGGTTCCTCTGGCAGCCGAGCGGCACGCAGCTCCGCCAGGCAGGGAGCGTGGACTTCTCCGTCTCATCGTTGAGCCAGACGTCGGAGGGGCTCATTGCCAACGTGACCACGGTGTTGCCCGACAACCCGAGCTACATGCACGTGTCGCTCACCGGTGCCTCGCCGGCCGCGACTGCCGGGACGCTCAACGTGTGGCTGACGCAATTCGTGAAGGTCGCCGGAGAGCTCAAGCGGCGCAAAGTCGACCAGCGTACGTCGATCCTGCAGACGCAGACTGCGATCGCGCACAGCCGTTTGAACGACGCCGAGCAAGCACTCGAGGAGTTCGAGCGCAACGCGATCTCGCACGGCCAGCAAGCCGCCGTGGCCGCCGGCAAAGCGAGTGCCCAGATGATCGCATTGCAAGGCCTCGAGGGCGCCCCGAGCAATACCGCCCAGACGCTCGCCGGGGCCAACAACGCCGCGCCCACGGTCGCCGACTACTACGGCCTCAAGTTCGCCAACGACAACCTGCACGACGACATCGCACGGGTGCAGGACATCCTCGCGCACCCCCCGGTGAATCCCGAGGATCTCATCGCTGTCCCATCGCTCATGCAAGGAGCGACAGGCTTGGGGGCAGCGATACAGGAGTACACGACGAAGGCGAACGACCTGCGACAGCTCAAGCTGAAATACACGGACTCATACAAGCCGGTGCAGGATCTCCAGGCGCAAGTTATCGCGCTCCAGACGACCCAGATCCCACAGCTCGCGAGCCAGTCGCTCGCCCGGTTGCGCGCAACGTCCCAGCGATGGAGCGAGCGCATCGCGAGCGCGCAGCTGACCGCGACACAGCTCCCTGCGACAGAGATCGAGGAGATGCGCCGGCAGTCGGAAGTCACTCAGAGCTCTCAGATTTACAACACGCTGCAAGCGCACTACGAGGAGGCCCTGCTCACGCAGCAGAGCGCCATCCCGGATGTCCAGGTACTCGACAAAGCAATCGCCCCGCTCTCCCCGAGCCGCAACTCGAAGCCGCGCATCTTCATGCTCGCGCTCGCAACGGGGCTTGGCACTGGATTGGCGCTGGCGATCCTGCTCGACCGTCTCGATCGGCGTGTGCGCTATCCCGAGCAAGCGACCGACGAGCTGGGACTCCCCATCATCGGGACCGTGCCTGGCGTGAAGCCGCGGTCCGGCGAATTTGATCCGGAGGAGGCGGCCCAGGTCGTGGAAGCGTTCCGCACCCTCCGCCTCAACATCCTCCATCTCACCGATCCCGATGGGCCGATCGTCTTCACCATCACGAGCCCGGGCGCGGGAGACGGCAAGTCCCTCATCTCGTCCAACCTCGGGATGTCGTTCGCGGAGAGCGGCCGTCGCACCCTCGTCGTCGATGGCGACATCCGGCGTGGCCAGTTGCACAGCACGTTTGGCGTCCACCAATCGCCGGGCCTGCTGGATTACCTCACCGGCAATGCGTCGCTGGAAGAAGTGCTGCAGGAGACGGACTACGAACGGCTCACGATCGTGACCTGCGGCGGCCGCCGACACAGAGGGCCGGAGCTACTCGCGTCGCAGGCGATGCTGCAGTTCCTGGGGGCCGTCCGTCCGCTGTTCGACACGATCATCGTCGACAGCCCCCCGCTGGGTGCCGGCATCGATCCATTTGCACTCGGCGCCGCGACCGGCAACATGGTCCTCGTGCTGCGAATCGGGAAGAGCGACCGCCAGATGGCGCAGGCCAAGCTCAACGTGTTACAGCGCTACCCCATCCGCGTGCTCGGCGCCGTGCTCAACGACGTCAAGGCCGAGGGGGCGTTCCGCTACTACTCGTACCTGTACGGCTACGAGTTGGACGACGGGGAGAAGCGCGCCCAGCTTCCATCCCGCGTGGGCGAGGTCGTGACGCCTGGGTGAAACTAGACGTTCGACATTCGACGTTCGACGTTGGAAAAAAACCTCGGGGCCAGCGGCAGTGCACTTCGCTGGCCCCGAGGTTTGTCGTCGAACGTCCAACGTCGAACGTCTATTCTACCTCGCGCTCGCGCGCTCGACTTCGCTGAAATCCTGAATCACGGAGCTATCGCCGTTAGGGGCGACTTGGCGAAGGGCAGTCGCGGCACGAACGAGCATCTCGACCGCATCGACCGGCGACTCGGCGAAATCGGGCACAGCGTAATACACGACCCGCACGCGGACATAGGCGGTCTCGGGGCCGTCCGGATCGGCCGGCGACAATTTGCCGTGCGACCCATTGCCGGTGTGGACCGCGGCGCGCGCCTACGAGCACTCCGCTGCCCACGGGGATATGCTCCGCCGCGACGGCAGCCTGCACGCGCTCGGCCAGCCGCTGGGCCCCAGCGGCTTCAGTGGCGGGTGCAATAATGGCGAATTCCGTCCGACCAAGGCGACCCACCGCGTCCGACGTCCGGCCCGTGCGGCGAAGCACGCCGCCCAGCTTTTCGGCGACCCGACTCACGACATCGTCGGCGGTCGATTCATCGAATTCGCTGCCGTCAGCTGGGGCCGGGATGAGGGCGACACACGCGAGGGCGTCGCGTCGGCGGGACGCTTCAGCTCCAATCTCGCGCGCTCGGCGCGCGAGCCCGCGGGCATTGTACAGGCCTGTGGTGGGATCGAGCAGCCCCTCCTCGCGGAGGCGATCCGCCTCACGCTTCGCCGCCGCGAAGGTGTCCAGCTTGTGCAGCAGGACCTCTCCATCGAGCGGCAACAGCACGTAATCCCACGCGCCGGCGGCGTAGGCCGCCACCTGTTCACCACGATGGCCAGGGTCGGAGGACGTCATGAGAATCGGCGTGGCCGACCCCAGGTATCCTGGCTCCCGCAGCGTGCGGCAGACGTCGCGCCCATCGCCATCCGCAAAGCGCATGTCGAGGATGACGACGTCCGGCCTGACGCGGCGCGCGAGATCCAAAGTCTGGCGCGCATTGTAGCTACGCAGCACCGCGTAGCCACGCGGGCCGAGGATCGTCTCGAGCGAGCGGGCCGACCATTCCTGGTCGTTCGCAATGAGCACGAGAAGTGGTCGCGCTGCACGAGCGCGCGCGTGGCCAGCGGGATCAGTCATGGCGCGCTGCGGTATGCACGACTCGTGCGGGGCTTTGCCAATCGTGCAACTGCTTCGATACAAACGACTTCCGCCCCTATAGCGCACTCTACCGTAACGAAACTATGCAGCGCGTGCACAACAGCATTGATGGTGATGCGTGACACAAATGATTAGTGGCTGGAGGTCGGGGGAACTGGGAGATCGGAACTACAAAAAGCGAACCCCGGCCAGACCAAAAGGCGGCAAATCGACAGGGCATGGTGACCGGCGTCACTGCCTCTCGTCGCCCCCGCTCGCCGCTATTCCCTAAGGCTACATCCCTCGCTCATCGCCACACACGTGTGGTCCGTTCTCAACACATAAAACGCGCGCATCGCGCGGTTCGTGGCGACGCAAAATGCCCAACGAACATGATCGCAATGGGTTAGCAGCGTCACCCGATCGTTGCGAGTCCAAGCACGGGTGCTGCGTATCGACCGGGCGTTGCTCGTTGGTTTTGTCTCAAATCAGGTGCTTCGCCATTGCGCTCAACGTATTACTTGACCGGCGTCATCTCCACACCGGCCACGCCATCGCGGCGTGTCCGTCCGTTGGATAAAGCCTGCACATTTTTCGCCCCGTTGATCCTCATGATCGCCTTGGGTGTCGCCAACGCGCCGTTGACGGCCGCCGCGCAGGCCCCGGGGGATACGGTGCACGGCCAGTATCAGCCAGACGCGCTCAGCACCGGTCCGTTCGCGTCCCGGGCGAGCCTGCAGGGTGCCGCCAAAGGGAGCGGGCCTGCCGCACAGATTGCGCAGGAACGCCTTGCCGGCGGGGACTTCCAGGTCGGCGACAGGCTCGCCATTGCCGTCGCCGGCGAACCGACCCTCACGGACACCTTCACCGTGCGGGAGGGTGAGGTGGTTCGGTTGCCCAATATCCCGGACCTCCAGCTGCGCGGAGTGCTCCACGCCGAATTGCAGGACACGCTGACCCGGTACTTGGGCCACTACATCAAAGATCCGGTTGTCCACGCGAGCCCGCTCGTCCGCGTCGCCGTTTTGGGCCAGGTGCCGAGGCCCGGCTGGTACTCCGTCGCCGCCGACGAATTGGCCACCAGTGTCTTCATGCATGCCGGCGGGCTGATCAACAGCTCGGACTTAGCAAAGACGAAGGTGCGCCGCGGGAGTGAGACCCTGTACACACCAAAGGCGCTGCAGGTCGCGATGACAAACGGCGAGACGGTCGATCAACTCGCGCTGCACCCGGGCGACGAGATCGTCGTGGGCGAGCGTCCGCCAGGCGGCAACCTTGTCCGCTATCTGGGGGTCGCCGCAGTAATCACAGGCCTCGTTGCCAGTATCGCCATCATCGCCCACCGATAGCATGACCGAGCCCCTCGGAAACATGGACCAATCGATGCAGCCGGCCGAGTTGCACCTGTCGGCCATCGGAGGCATTCGAGGCGACCCCAAGCCCGCCGTGGGGCCAACCGCGCGCACCTCCGGCGAGCTCCGGATTCGCCGGACGTCGGGCGGGGTGACCCGCGCAATCGGCGACGACGAGCGCCCGATCCCGGTGCTCCGCAATGCGGACGGCCCGTCTGCTCGTGCGTCAGCGTCGACCAATCGTGTCGTACCGCGGTCTCGCTCGGCCGTCGCGAATCGCGTCATCAACGTCATGCTCGCCGTGGTCGCGATCGTCGTGCTCGCGCCGGTGTTCCTCATCATCGCGCTGCTGGTGCGGCTCACGTCGCCCGGACCCATTCTCTACACGCAGACCCGTGTCGGCATTGACCGCCGGTCGCGCCGCGCGTTGGCGCTCTACGATCGCCGCGCCCGAGATGCGGGCGGATCGGAGTTCACGATCTACAAGTTCCGCTCGATGCACGTCGACGCCGAGCGCACCTCCGGGGTAGTGTGGGCCAAGCCGGACGATCCTCGGGCCACACCTGTGGGGCGCGTCTTGCGCAAAACGCGGTTGGACGAGCTTCCACAGCTGTTCAATGTGCTCAGGGGCGACATGAACATCGTTGGCCCGCGTCCCGAGCGTCCGACCATCGTGGCTCAGCTCCGCAAGGATATCTCCGAATACGGCCTGCGCCACCGGGCCAAGCCCGGTATCACGGGCCTCGCTCAGATCAACCATGCGTACGATCAGAGCCTGGACGACGTGCGGCAAAAGATCCGCTACGACCTGGAGTACCTCCGCCGACAGAGCGTTGCGGAAGACGTCCGCATTATGTTGAAGACTGTGCCTGTGATGCTGTTCAAGCGCGGAGGGTGGTAGGTAGGGACATGACCACCGTCCCCGCGCCACCCCCGAACCTGGACCGGGCGGCGCGGCGCGCCACGGTGCGCCCGACCTTCCGGCTCCTGCGGCCCCGCCAGTGGGTCAAGAACGCATTTGTCCTGGCGCCCCTCATCTTCTCGGGGTCGTTCACCCGGCCGTCGGCGGTGCGAAACGCGCTGCTCGCAGCGGCGCTGTTTTGTGTGGCCGCCTCAGCGGCTTACGTGTTCAACGACATCATCGATGCGCCCGCCGACGCCCGTCACCCCGTCAAGTCGCGGACACGGCCACTGGCATCGGGCGCCGTATCGATGGCACAGGCCCGTTCGCTTCTTGCCGTCCTGCTGCTCCTCGTCCTGGCGTCGTTCGCGTGGAATGTGCCGACCGCTCTCGTGGCGACCGGCTATGTCGCCCTCAACATCGCGTATTCGCTGCGCCTCAAGCGGATTCCGGTGGTGGACATCTTCGTGCTCGCAGCGGGCTTCGTATTTCGTGTATATGCCGGGGCGGCCGCGATCGACGTCCCGGTCTCGTCCTGGATGTTGATCACGACGCTGTCGCTGGCGTTGTACCTCGCCGTGATCAAGCGGCAGCAGGAGCTCGCCGGCAGCGGCGCGACGACGCGGTCGGTGCTGCAATTCTACACGCTGCCACTGCTCGACCGGTATGCGGAGACAGCCGCGTTGAGCGCGATTGTGTTCTACGGCCTGTTCGTGGTCACGATTCGCCCCCGCCTCAACGTCACGATGCCATTCGTGCTCTTTGGCCTGTTCCGCTACTGGTACCTCGTCGAATCGAGCGGCAAAGGCGAAACGCCTACGGAGGTCGTGTGGGGCGACCCGACGCTGATCCTGACCGTCATTGCCTGGGCCGGTGTGTGTGTGTGGAGACTGATGGGACGCTAACGAGGCGTCGACGCTCTCGAGCCGAGCGTGCGTCGATCGTGCGCTGGTGTCTTCTTTCAACTCTCTGTTGGTCTACTCTCTGCGGGCGCGCCAGCGCCCGCCGGCCTCCTCGTCGGCTCCCAGACGGCGCGCCTCCGTCCGGCCAGGGCGTCGCGCCAGGCAATGACACCAGCGAGGGCGCTCGCCCATGCGAAGGCCGCGAACGCGACAACTCGTGGTGGGGCGCTCGGTCCTTCCCAACGCAGGCCAATCACACCGAGCAGCGCACCGAAAGCGGCGGCGGCAAGCGCCGCGACTGCGGTGGGATGCCCGGGCGCGAGCAGCAAGAGGCCGACAACGCCGAAGGGGAGCGCGGCGTAGACCAGCCACCGCGCGAGCTTGTGGCTCGCCAGCATCACGGCAAACATGCCATAGCGAAATGGGTTGAGGAGCGCGCGCTTGTACCAGAGCGTCGCCAGCCCCCGAGCCATTGTGCGAATCTTGCGACGGTACTCCGCATCGAGCGACACCGTACGCGGCACCACGCACACCGCGTCATCGACGGACACCGCCCGGTACCCCTGCTCGCGCGCGATCAACACGCTCGCGAAATCCCGACTCAGCTCCGGCGGGAACTGTGCGTCGTATACCGAGCGACGAAATGCGTAGAAGCAGCCGCTGGCCCCGATGATGGACCCGTTGCGCGTCTCGAGTGCGCGTACGCGCATCTCGTAGCCGACATAACCGGACTCGCCGGCGTTGCCCTCGACGGCGACATCACCGGCGCTGACGTCGCGACCAGAGGCGACGCCGACCGTGCGATCCTCGAGCGCCCGCACCAGCGGTTTGAGGGCAGTCGGGAGCACTCGCACAGACGCATCGGTGTTGACGATGATCTCCGAGCGCACCGCCCTCGCAGCCGCGTTTTCTGCGGCTGTTTTTCCACCGCGTGCGGCCAGGCGAAGCAGCTCGACACCTCGGTCCGCGTACGTGCGCACGATGTCGTCGGTCCCATCTGTCGACGCATCCGACACGATGAGCACGTGCCGGCGATCGGCTGGATAGTCCGTCGCCAGCAACCGATCGATCGTGGCCGCGATGGATCCGGCCTCGTTGAAGGCAGGTACCGTGATCGTGATGTCCGGCCACTCGGTGGGCTCATCGGGCGCCGCACGTGGGCGACGAAAGACTCCGGCCACCGTGAGCAGGACTGGATACCCGAAGTAGGCGTAGACCAGGAGCCCGATCGGGGTCACCACCAGTATCAGCCCCACTATCTCGCGTACACTCATCACGTGACGACGTCCCCGCGCCCTCGGGCGGCCGCGTCCGTCGACCCCACCGTCGGTCGTTCGGTCGTTCCCAGACCTCTGATCCCCGATCCCCGACCCCGCCCTTCTAGCACTTCCCGATAGACGTCCTCATAGCGCGCGGCCCACGCCTCGACGCCGTACGTACTCACGAGGCGCTGGCGCGCCGCGGACGCTCGGGTACGCGCCGCAGCGGGATCCGATAGCACGGTGTGCAGCGCGTCGGCCAGCTGCGCTGGCTGGTCAGGCGGGACGAGCAGTGCCTCGGCGGCTGATACGACCGCGGGAACACCGCCGACGGCGGTCGCCACTACGGGCACGAGCGCGTCCATCGCCTCGAAGAGCGCGATCGGCGTGCCCTCGGTCCGCGAGCTCAGGGCGAACACGTCGAACGCGCGGTAGAGAGGGGCCGCCTCCGGCACCAGTCCCGCCCACCGGACCGCCGGCGCGATCCTGAGTGCCGCCGCGCGTGCCTGTAATCGTGCGCGTTCGCGCCCATCCCCGACCACGGCCAGAACGATGGGTCGATCGCGCAGGATCGCGAGTGCGTCGAGCAACACATCGAGCCCTTTCTCATGAGAAAGCCGTCCTACCCATCCGACGACGTACGCATCAGCCGGCAGCCCGAGCCGCTGGCGAGCCGCCTCCCGCGACAGTATTGGTCCGGTCGGAGCATACGCGTTCGGTATCAAATGAATGCGCGCACGGGGCACGCCTGAGGCGACGAGTCCATTCAGCATTGGTTCGGAGACCGCCACGACGGCGTCGAATCGGCGAAAGGACCAACGTTGCAAATGCTCGTACAGGCGATTGCGCCAGTTGCCGCCGGTGAAGCCGTGCACGGTCGACACCACGGGCAGCCCCACCCCTCGTAGCCCGCCGGCATCGACCACATCCGGCCGGTAGCCATGGGTGTGCGCCACCCGCACGCGGTGGCGTCGGGCAGTCGTCGCGACCTGACGGCGCTCCTCCCAGTATCCCCGTCCGGACACCGTCACCGGGACGACGGTCGCCCCCTCACACGCCAGGGACGCAAGCGTCGCGTCGCTCGCGTCCGTGTGATCGGTGCCACTCGTCCCCTCGGTGGGCGGCGCGATCACAGCCGCCACCGTCACCCCGTACCCGCGCGCGACTTGGGCGCGAGCGAGGGCACGCACGACCCGCTCGAGCCCTCCGGCCGGCGCCGGTGCGAGAACGTGCAGCACTGACAGCGGACGCTCCGGCGGCCCTTCGACACGATCCGGCACGAGATGTGACTCTAGCGGCGTCAACACGCGCGGACCAGGGCTTGTCGATACCTTGTGTGCTGCAGATCACGTTGCGCGCGTGCCGCAGTCACAGGTCGCAGCATAGCGATTAGAGAGCTTGTGCACTCGTCTCGTCGATTATGTGTTGCCAGTGTGCGACACCGTGTGGGGCGGCGGCTGGTGACGCTCCGATTGGTGTCGAAGATCACGCTGGCCGTTCGGGTGCCAAAAGTCTGTAAATGATTGCCATTATGTATCTTATCCCTCCTGTATCCGGGCCAGATCAGTCGGACCTGACCGCGCGCCCGTGGCCACGGCTTTGCTGAGAGTACCAGCGTGAAACGGCTATCGCATTGGCCCGCTGCAGCTCTCGCTGCCATCTCCGACTCACAGGTCGTCCGGGAATTGCGATCGGTGGATTCCGTGAATACTGGCGCGCTCTCTCCTGGTTCAACCGCTTCCGCGACGCCCATCTCCTCCGCGGGGCTGGGGCTCGTGCCCAGCCGGCGGACGAGCCTTGGAGCGGAGGTCTCGGCAACCGGGCCGCACATTCTGACGATCGCGCTCGAGGACTATTACCAGGTCGGCGCATTCAATCGGCTGATCCAGCGCGGCCAGTGGTACCGGTTCGAGCGTCGCATCGAAGGCAGCACGATCCGCGCGCTCGACCTGCTCGATCAATTTCAGGCGCGCGCGACGTTCTTCGTGCTCGGCTGGGTGGCCGACACCATGCCCGAGCTTGTCCGGCTCGTGACGTCGCGCGGTCACGAGGTGGCGAGCAAGGGGTACTATCATCGCAACATCGGCCAGCTCACACCGGCCGAATTCCGCGACGACCTGACGCGCGCGCGCGAAGCACTCGAACGGGCAGGCGGCCATCGGATCCTCGGATATCGAGTGGCCGACGCCTGGTTCCAGCCGCATGACCTCTGGGCGCTCGATGTCCTGGCCGAAGAGGGGTACGAATACGACTCGAGCATCGGCCCGATTCTGCGAACCTACAGTTCGCAGCCGTGGCGTCGCTTTGCGCATCTGCACCGGTACGGAGAACGGACGCTCTGGGAGCTGCCGATCTCGACGGCGGACGTCTTCGGCATGCTGGTCCCGATCGCCGGCGGGAACTACTTCCGCCAGCTTCCGCACAGCTTCGTGCGGCGCGCGGTCGCGCATTGGACCCGGTCGTATTCCGCTCCCTACGTCATGTACTTCCACACCTGGGAGCTCGACCCCGACCAGCCCAAGATCAACTCCGCGCCCTTCGTCTCGCGCGTGCGGCAGTATCGCAACCTCGACCGGATGGCGGACTATCTGCGGTACTTCCTCGAGCGCTACGAGTTCACGAGCGCTGCCGCCTACCTGGGTCTCGAGCAGGAGAGCCTGCGCCCGGAGGAACTCCGGAGCCGCCGGCGCATGTCAGGGGGCGTCGTCAATATCCTGTCGCAGACGCCGGACATCGCCATCGTTGCGCAGACTCCGCCGGAGGTCGCGGCGCTACCGGTGGCTGGGTTGCTGCCGGACGGCGACGGCGCGACCGGCGACGAGATCATGGAGGGCGACGCCGTCGTCACAGTCGCAACGCCTACGCCTGTCACCGTCGTGGTTCCGTGCTTCAACGAGGAGCTGATCCTTCCCTACCTCGCCAACACGTTGACGAGCGTCGAAAACCAGCTGACCGACTACAACTTCACATTCCTCTTCGTCGACGACCACAGCACCGACGGCACATGGGATGCGCTGCACCGCGTCTTTGGCGATCGACCGAATTCCGTATTCGTGCGCCACGCGGTGAATTGCGGCGTCGCCGCCGGGATCCTCACCGGGATCCAGCGTGCCACGACGGACATCGTGTGCTCGATGGATTGCGATTGCACCTACGATCCGCACGAGCTCGCCCGAATGATTCCGCTGCTGGCGCCAGGCGTGGACCTCGTCACGGCATCGCCGTACCATCCGCACGGTCTCGTTCGCAACGTGCCCCGGTGGCGACTCGGCCTGTCGAAATCGCTGTCACATCTCTACCGCAGGGTGCTCCACCAGAAGCTCGCGACCTACACGAGCTGCTTCCGCGTTTACCGACGTTCGGCCGCATCGGCCATCCGCGTCGAGCACAAGGGATTCCTCGGCGTAGCAGAGATGCTGGGCTGGCTCGATTTGCACGGCTCGAGGATCGTCGAGTTTCCGACGACGCTCGAGGTCCGCATGATCGGCCGGTCGAAGATGAAGATCTTTCGGACCATTATCGGCCACTTGGCGTTGTTGGCGCGGCTCGCGGTTCTGCGAGTGACGATGCCACGCGTGCGCTGAGCGGTCGCACGTGATGGATGCAGCGAGCTCGCCGGCGAACGAGCGACCGGCCACCGTAGAGGGCGGACGGGGCCGTCACATTGGTGTTGTCGGTGGCGGCATGCTCGGCCTCGGCCTGGCGCTTCGTCTGGTCGAGCAGGGGCATCGCGTGACCGTCCTCGAGGCGTCGCCGACCGTCGGCGGACTGGCCAGCGCCGATGCGATCGGCGGCGTCACGTGGGATCGCTTCTATCACGTGACGCTGCTCTCCGACAGCTACCTGCGCGATCTGCTGCAGGACATCGGGCTCGCCGACCAACTGCACTGGCGAACGACGCGCACCGGGTTCTTCATCGACGGCCGACTGGTGCCGATGTCGTCGAGCGTCGATTTCCTCGATGTTTCCGCCGCTCGGGTCTGTGGTCCAAGGCGCGGCTCGCGTGGACGATCCTCGCCGCATCGCGGATCAGGGATCCCGCCCCGCTCGAGAAGATCACGGCCGTCGAATGGCTGACGCGCCTCTCGGGACGCCGCACCGTCGAGCGGATCTGGCTTCCGCTGCTGCGCAGCAAGCTCGGCCCGCACGCTCAGGACGCAAGCGCCGCGTTCATCTGGGCGATCATCGCCAGGCTGTACGCAGCTCGCCGGTCCGGGCTCAAGCGAGAGATGTTCGGATACGTCGAGGGTGGATATGAGGTTGTGCTGGACCGGTTGCGCGCGACCGTGCAAGCCCGCGGTGTCGAGATTCGTTGTAGCCGCCCCGCAACCGCGGTCCGGGGTGATGCCCGAGGCGCGGAGATCGAAACGTCCCGCACGGCCACACTCGAAAAGGCGGAAAGGAACGGTGGCGATCGCACCGCGGAGCGGTTCGACGCCGTCGTGCTGACGGTCCCGTGTGGACACGTGGCGACGTTGTGCCCGCAGCTGACGGCGACGGAACGCGAGCGTCTGCTCAAGATCAACTATCAGGGCGTGATCTGCCCCTCGCTGCTGCTCCGCCGGCCGCTCGCCGGACTACTACGTCACGAACATCACCGACTCCTGGGTGCCCTTTACGGGCGTGATCGAGATGACGGCGCTCGTCGATCCCGTTCGACGTTCGGCGGCCATGCGCTGGTCTACCTGCCTCGGTATCTCTCCCAGAGCGATCCCACCTGGCAGCGGACCGACAGCTCGCTCCTGAGCGAATCGATCGAGGCGCTGGGTCGCATGTATCCGCACTTCCGCGCGGACGACGTGATCGCGTCACGAGTCGCTCGGGCCCGAGACGTGCAAGCGATCTCCACGCTCGAACTATTCCAGCGACCTGCCTGCCGCCGCTCGCGACCTCGATCGATCACGTGTTTGTGGTCAACTCCGCGCAGATCGCCTACGGCACGCTCAACGTGAACGAAACGCTCGCGCTCGCCGCGCGTCAGGCTAACGCACTCGCTCCGTTGTTGCGCAACGGCGTCGGGCCATCGGTCGGCGCCACGGCCCTGGGATCGCAGGACAACGGCGGGCGCGCCGGTGCAGTGACGTCCTCCAGCCGAACCGTCGCCCGCCCGCACATGAACGACTCTCGGCCACTCGCGAGCATTTCGCTCGACGTCGACAACCTGTGGTCGTACATGAAGACCCATGGCGACGCCGGGTGGGAGCAGCGGCCGTCGTACTATGACGTGTTCTTCGGGACGGCGCTGCGCGGCGCTTGACGACGCTCGGCGTTCACGCATCACGTTCTTCGTCGTCGGGCTGCGACGCGGCCGTGCCCGCCAACGCCGTCCATCTCCGCTCCGCTGTCGCCGCGGGGCACGAGGTCGGGAACCATTCGTTCGAGCACGAGCCCTGGCTGCATCGGTACTCACCGCGAGCGGGTGGCAGTGGAGATCGCCAACGCCGAGGAAGCGATTTATGCGGCCACAGGCCAGCGGCCGCTCGGGTTTCAGGGGCCCTGGATTCAGCTGGAGCCCTGCCCTGTTCGAGGTCCTCGTCGACCGCGGATACCTCTACGACGCGTCGACCCTGCCGACCTACCTCGGCCCGCTCGCGCGTGCGTACTACTTCTGGACCGCGCGCCTCACGCCGTGCACAGCGGGAAGAGCGTGCGACGCTGTTTGGCGGCGCGCGCGATGGACTTCGCCCCGTGCGGCCGTACCAGTGGTCGCTGCCGTCCGGGCGCACGCTTCTCGAGATCCCGGTCACGACGATCCCGGGCATCAAGACGCCGTTCCATCTGAGCTACCTGCTGTATCTCAGCCGCGTCTCGGAGGCAGCGATGATGGCGTATCTGGAAACCGCGCTCGGGATCTGCCGCCTCACGGGACCGAACCGAGCTTCCTGCTGCATCCCCTCGATCTCCTGGGCGGAGACCACGCGCCGGCGCTGCGATTCTTTCCCGGGCATGGACCTGACGAGCGCGCGCAAGGCGGAGATCTTCGTCCGCGTCATCCGGTGCGCTGCAGCGACGCATTCCGGCTGGTGAACATGAGCACGCACGCGCGCGCGATCGCTGAGCGCGGCGCTCTCGCCCGGCGGCCGGTCTCGCACCCCACTACCGCTGCGTTTACGGCTGCCCCCGCGCCAGCGGGCCAATCCCGAGCGTAACCATGTGCGGCATTGTCGGCATCATCAACCGCGACCGCCAGGCGGTCGAGCCGAGCCGTGCTCGCGGACATGGCGCAGGCGCTCGACCATCGTGGGCCGGACGGCGAGGGCGAGTTCATCGACGGTCCGATCGGCTTCTATCACAAGCGCCTCGCCATCATCGACCTCGTCACGGGCGCCCAGCCGATGACGGTCGGGCCGCTGACGATCGTCTTCAATGGCGAGATCTACAACTACGTGGAGCTGCGGGCCGATCTCATCCGCCGCGGCCACACCTTCCGGACGCAAGTCCGATACGGAAGTCATCCTGGCGATGTACGCCGCCTACGGGCCCGATTGCGTGAAGGCCGCTGAACGGCATGTTCGCGTTCCTGCTGTACGATCGCGAGCGCCAAACGGTCTTCGCCGCCCGCGATCACTTCGGCATCAAGCCGCTCTACTACCACGTCGTCCGAGCGGCACTTGCTGTTCGCATCGGAGATCAAGGCGCTCCTGCGCCATCCCGCCGTCACGGTCGAGGCCTGACTTCGACTCGATTCGGGAGTATCTCACCTTTCAGTTCGTGACCGGCGAGCGAACACTGTTCGCCGGCATCCGCAAGCTGCGCCCCGGCCACTGGCAGCTGATCGATCTCGCTTCGGCGACGCGTCGAGACTCGCGGATTCTGGGAGCCGCGGTTCGCGATCGATCCGTACCACACCGAGGAGTACTTCGTCGTCGAAGTGCGGCGACTCCTCGAGGATGCGATCCGCATGCAGCTGCGCAGCGACGTGCCCGTCGGCGCGTATCTCAGTGGCGGGATGGACTCCAGCATCGTCACGTTGCTGGCGGCGCCCCACGCAGTCGCATCCGCTGCACACGTTCACCGGCGTCTTCCGCGACGGGCCCGAGTTCGACGAGAGCTCGCTATGCTCGCGAGGTCGCCAGGCGTGTGCGGCGCACGGATGCACGAGATCGTGCCGACCGAGCAGCAATTCGTGGACCTCCTGCCGCGCATGGTCTATCAGATGGACGAGCCGGTCGCGGGTCCCGGCCTCTTCCCGCAGTTCGTCGTCGCGCGTTGCGCGGCACGGACGGTCAAGGTCGTGCTCGGGGGCCAGGGCGGCGACGAGATCTTCGGCGGTTACGCCCGGTATCTCGTCGCCTACCTCGAGCAGGCGATCAAGGGCGCGATCTTCGAGAGCACCGAGGAGGCGGAGCACATCGTCTCGCTCAAGTCCATCGTCCCGAATCTGCCGGCGCTTGCGGCAATACGCACCGATGCTGCAGCACTTTTGGCAGCAGGATGTGTTCGAGCCGATGGATCGCCGGTATTTCCGGCTGATCGACCGGAGCGGCGGGTCGCTGCGATCTCTTCAGCGACGACTTCCGGGCCGCCTATGACCGGGAGGCGCTTGTTCGCACGATTCCAGAGCGTCTTCAATCACCCGGACACGAAGTCGTACTACAACAAGATGACGCACTTCGACCTGGTGACGGGCCTGCCTGCGCTGCTCCACGTCGAAGACCGCGTCAGCATGGCGTGCCTCGCTGGAGTCGCGAGTCCCGCTCCTCGACCATTGGCTCGCCGACCTCGTGACGAGCATGCCACCGCGCATGAAGTTCCGCGGCGGAGAGCTCAAATACATGCTCAAGCGATCGACGCGCCAATTTGCTCCCACGGCGGTCGCCGAGCGCAAGGACAAGATGGGATTCCCGGTCCCGCTGCATCTGTGGGCCAAGGGCGCAGTCGCGCGACTTCTTCGCCGATGTCCTGCTGTCGCTCCACGCGCGCGAGCGCGGACTGTTCGAGCCCGCAGGCGGTCGAGCGTCTGTTGGATGACGAGTTCGCGTTCGGTCGTCGCTTGTGGGGTCTCGTCAACCTCGAGCTGTGGTTCCGCGAGTTCATCGACGCCTGAGCTATCCCTCTCGCCCTTTCTTCCGTGCCCCTCACTCTCGATTCCGCGCATGCCTGACTCGCCCGTAACTGGGAAGTCCGCAAGATCGTCGTGATCGGCCCCGGCATTGTCGGGATGCCCATGGCCGCGCTGCTGGCGCACGCGCGGATCCGCGAAGGAACCACGGATCCTGCGAAGGTCGTTGTGCTCCAGCGCCCTCGCCGACGTCGGGATGGAAGGTCGACTCGATCAACGCCGGCCGCTCGCCGATCGGGGGCGTCGAGCCCGAGCTCGATCGCGTCGTCGCAGAGACCGTCCAGGCGGGGCAGCTGCAGCGCCACGAGCGACTACGCCACCGTTCGCGATGCCGACGTGATCCTCGTATGCGTGCAGACGGACAAGCGCGGATTCGCCCCGGACTACGGGCCTCTCTTCGAGGCCCTGACGGGCGTCGGCGGAGCACCTGCGCGAGCGGCCGCGCGGGCAACATGCCGCTCATCATCTTCGAGTCGACGTTGGCGCCGTCGTCCATGACCACGGTGGTGCGCGAGCACTTCGCGCAATATGGGCTGGTCGAAGGCCGCGACATTCTGCTCGGCAACAGCCCCAATCGAGTGATGCCAGGCCGGCTCGTCGAGCGCGTGCGCTCGTCCGACAAGATCGTGGCCGGCCTGCATCCGATCACGCCCGAGCTGATCCGGCGCCTGTACAGCCGGATCGTCACACAGGGGACGCTGTACCCGACGAACAGCATGACCGCGGAGGTCGTCAAGACGCTCGAGAACGCGTATCGCGACGTGCGGATCGCGTTCGCAGCGGAGGTCGTGCGCTGGTGCGATGTCCACGACGTCGATTTCTACGCGGTGCGCGACGCCGTGAACACGCGCCAGGGGCAGTCGGACGATGCCTCCCATTGACCCCACGGCCGTACCCAGCGGGGGCCTGCTGGTGCCCACCATTGGTGTCGGCGGCCATTGCTTGCCCAAGGATGGGATTCTGCTCTGGTGGCGGGCGCTCGAGGCACACGTCGACGCCTCGCGCAGTCTCATTCTCGAAGCGCGCCGGATCAATGACGAGTCGCCCGAGGAGACCATCCGCCTGGCCGAGCGTGCACTCGGGCCCGACAGCGTGCGGCAGGCCGTTACGCTGCTCGGCGTCGCCGTATCGCTTCAATTCCGAGGATACGCGAAACTCCCCGACACTCGTCCTCGCCCGTCTGCTGCGCGAGCGCGGGGCACGAGTGCGGCTGCACGATCCCTACGTAAAGCCCGACGACCAGAATCTGGTCAAGAGCGGATTTGCGCCCGAGTTCACGAACGACCTGGCCGAGGCGATGTCGGGAGCGGAGACCGTGATCATCTGCACAGCTCACCGTGACTACGTGGATCGCCCACAGGTGGTCCTCGAAGCGGCGCCGCGCCTCCGCTGCGTCGTGGACGGCGCGAATGCGTGGTCGAGGACCACGGTTGCGAAGCCCACGACACGGTATGTCGGCATTGGGCGCGGTCACAACGCGCCGGATCCGGCCTTCATTGATTTCGTCTCGGACGCCTTTGTGGCGATGGAGCGCGGCCTCGCGCATGAGGTGCGCGCGCTCGTCGGGTTCCTCAACGGGCGATTCGCGGCGGATACGTTCTCACGCGTGAAGTTCGATGAGGTGCGCCGCATTGCGGCAACGTGCGTGACCGGGTGCGCCATTCCTGATGCGGCGGCGATCGAGCCGCCCGATGCCTACGCGCCCGCTGGCGATGGCGAGTGGCGGCTCCTGGCCCGAGCGCTGGCGTGGGCTGGCGCAGCGGCCAGTGAAACGGAGCTCGTAGCAGGCATTGGCCCATAACGGGCCAGCGCCGCGATCGGATTCGCATAGCGGTTCGCGGCCCCGGCGGGGCCCCCGAGGGGTTCAACCATGGATACGCTCGTTACATTTAGCGATACACCGGCGCGCCCTGCGACACCCATTGCGTCGGCCCCTGACGCTCCGGCGACGGCGCGTTGGGAACGGTGGGCACTCGCCGGCGCAGTGATCGCGTTGGCCGCGCTCGCGACCTGGAACTCTGCGCGGAAGAGTCTGTGGATCGACGAGGCATACTCGGAGTACACCTCACGACTTCCCGTACTGGGCGCACTACGTCGCGGGTTGCATTACGAGCTGCAGGCCCCTCTCTACTTTGGTCTGCTCGCTCTCTGGCGCGATATCAATAACAGCGTGATGTTCGGGCGCGCGCTGTCGACACTCGCCGCCATGGCATTCGTGGTCGTGATGGCAGGGATCGGGCGGCGCGCCGGCCTCACGCGATGGCGCTGGCTGGGGATAGCGTCTGCGTTCGTTCCGGGGGTCGTCTGGGCCGCGTCCGAGCTCCGTGGCTACGCGCTGGCCCTCCTGCTCACAGCACTCACGCTCTACTTCTTTCTCGGGATCGTCCGGAGTACGACGCGGGTAGCTCCGAAGAATCTCATCGGTTACGTGGGCTCGGCCATCGCACTGCTTTTCACATTCTATTATGGCGGTTTCGCTCTGGCGGGCCAGTGGGTCGCCGCCGTCATCGCCAAGCGCCGCCCGTCGCTAGTGACTGGCATGTTGGCGATTGCCGGTTGTGCCGTGGCGCCGCTGGTCCTGATCATCCGATCGCAGGTCGCACTGCATCCGATCGACAACTCTGCTGTTCCCTCGACCAATCTTCGATTCGCTTTGTACAAGACAGGCGATGTGATGATCGGCGCATTCGAGGGTCGCGCGGAGATTCTGTCGTGGCCACACGTCGTGCCGATATTCCTGGCCATCGCCCTCGTGTTCCCGCTGCTGCGCACGGTCGCGCCTCGGACTCCGTGGGATCGGGATGAGGCGGCGCTCACGGCGTCGGCCATTGTCCCACTCGCCGTGCTCGGCATGTTGCGATTTTTCCGCGTCACCCCCGTGCACCCGCAACACCTTCTGGTCGCGATGCCGGGATTGTTACTCATCTACGCCATGTGGATCGACCGCACGACGATCGGGTGGGCGCGCTTCGTGGAGCGCACCGTCGTCGCGGGAATCACGGCCGTCTGCCTTCTGAGCTACCAACGGTACGGCGTGCAACGCGAGGACTGGAGGAGCGCCGCACGTTACGTCGCGGAGCGCGCGATGCCGGGCGACATTGTGGTGGTATACGATCCAGACCGTGTGCTGCCGTTCAACGACTACTTCCAACCGATTGATGCGACCACTCCGGTCTACGGAGTGCCCGTGGACATCAATCTCGAGACGTACGACCCGATGTCGTACGTGATTCGGGATACGACCGTCGTGGCAGGGCGCCTCGCCTCTCTGAACGCGATGCGGCATCCGGTGTGGTTCGTCACGGCCGCCCAGGTTCTCGAATCTCTCAAGGACGGTCCGACACTGGTGCTCGCCTATTTGGGCGCACACGACCATTTGGATGCCCCGGTGGCGTTCGATGGCGTACGGGTCGTCCGTGCACTACCGGCGGCACCGCGTGAGTAGTCCCGTCGAGCCTTTGTCCGGAACGACGGAAGCGGCCGCGCGAGCCGACGCGGAGGCCGGCGGTGTCATGTCCATTGGCGGTGATCCACTCATGCCGCCGGTGGACATCGAGTCTGCGCCGGCGCCTGTCCAGTTCAAGACGCTGGGGAAAGGTGCGTTGCTGTTCGCTGGGGCCGCCGCGCTCAGCAAGGCCATTTCCTTTGTGATGCTTCCGCTGTACACGCGGCAATTGACACGGGCCGACTACGGCGCGCTCGAGCTGGTGGAGAATACGCTCGACTTCATGACCATCATCGCGGGATCGCGACTCCTCGGCGGCGTGTTTCGCTTCTACTACAAGGCGAAGTCCGAGGATGATCGCCGCGCCGTGATTTCGACGGCGCTGTGGATCGTGTGTGTCGCGTATGCAATGGTCGGCGGTCTGGCATTTCTCGGCGCTCCGGTGATCGCGCGCTACCTGCTCGGGTCGTACACGTACACGCCGCTGGTGCGCCTCGGCGCGTTGAGTGCGGCGACTTCGGCGCCCACCTTTGTGCCCACGCCCTACTTTCGCGCCACGGGCCGGTTCCGCGTGATCGTGGTGGCACAGATCGCCAGGCTCGCCATCCAGGTCGCGTTGAACGTGGTGCTCCTCACGGTATTTCACCTGGGAGCCCGGGCCATGTTCCTGAGTACGATCGCCGCAAACGTGTGCGTCGGCGCGGTGATGGTGACGTTGGTGCTCGGCAAGGTCGGCGCACGGTACGTTCGGTCCGTAGCTGGAGACCTGTACCGCTTCGGGCTCCCGCTGATGGTCACCCAGCTGGCCACCTTCATCCTCACCTACGGCGACCGCCCCTTCCTCCGGGTGGCGAGGAACCTGGACTACGTCGGCAACTATACGCTCGCCTACCAGTTCGCATTCCTGCTGCCATTTCTTGTGCAGACGCCGCTCGAGATGGTGCTTGATCCGAAGCGCTACGAGGTCGCCGGCCATCCGAATCGTGACGGCTTCTATGCCCGGATGTTCCTGTATCAGAACCTGATGCTGATCACCGGAGCCGTCGGCATCAGCCTGTTCGTCCGCACGGCCCTCCAGCTCCTGACGCCGCCACCATTCTGGCCGGCCGCGAATGTCGTGCCCATTCTTCTCGTTGCCATGGTCCTGCAGGCATGGACAGCGGCGCAAGACATTGGCATCGGCATCAGCGAACGCACCAAGTGGACAGCGATCGCCAACTGGTCGGGCGCTGCGGTCGTGTTCGCAGCGTATGCATTGTTGATCCCGCTCTTCGGCTCATGGGGCGCCGCTACGGCCACCGCCATTGGATATGCGGTTCGATACGTCGGCATTTACACCAAATCGCAGCAGCTCTGGCGCGTGGAATACAATTGGCCGCCGGTCCGTCGCCTCGTTGCGCTCGGGGTCGCAGTGGTCATTGCCGGTGAGTTGCTGCCGTCCGGGCCGCTCGCACTCGCGGTCACCGTCCGGGTGTGTCTCTTCGCGCTGTATGCACTGCTCGTGTGGAAGCTGCCGATCTTGACGGATGACGAGCGACGCGCGGGACGACATCTCGCCGCGAGACTCCTCGACAGGGTCGCCGGTGCTCTCAAACGCGGTACGACCGAAAATGCTGTCTCGTCGTGATTCGGCGAGCATCCGCCCGGTTGCCGGGTGGCCGAAGCCGTATCAGGCCGTCGGCTCGGGAAGGCATTGCAATGAAGCCTTGACGCGACGAACGGGATCAGTGGATCAGATCCTGCAGGCTTTTGAGGTGGACTCGCTACACGCCAAGACCTTCACGGCGCTCTCCCGCGGTCTGCACGATGAGTGAACCCACGTCGCGCGCTGCTACGACAGCACTGTACCGGCCCGCCATGGCACTCACCTCTCCTACGGTGAGCGTCATTATCCCGACGTACAACTTCGGCAACTTCGTCGAAGATGCCGTGTCGAGCGTGCTCAAGCAGGATGTGCCCGGGATCGAGGTCATCGTCGTCGACGATGGGTCGACCGATGACACCGTCGAGCGACTCGCGCGCATCGCGGATCCGCGACTGCGCACCGTGCGTCTCGAGCATCAGGGAGTCGGCGCGGCCCGCAATCGCGGCCTGTCGATGGCGCGCGGCCGACACATTGCATTTCTCGACGCCGACGATCGATGGCGCCCCGGGAAGCTGGCTCGGCAGATCGCGTTGCTCGAGAGCGAACCCGACGTCGGGTTCGTCTTCACGAACTTCGTACGATTCGATGAACGAGGCTTTCATCCCGAGACGCAATTCGACCTGGTGCCGGAACTGGCGGCGCTGCCGACCCGGCCGTCGGCTGATGGCAGAGGGCACGTGATCGCGGGGGACAGCTTCTGCAGCCTGGTCCCGCTCACGCAACTGCCGTGCTGGACCCAGACAATGCTCATCCGTGGCGAGCTGGCGCGGGGGCACGAGTTCCCGGTCGACATGAGGCTGAGCCAGGACTTGTTCTACGTGCTGAACACGTATCGTGTCGCGAACGGGGCCTACATTGATGACCCGCTCGTCGAAGTTCGTCGTCACTCGTCGAACAGTTATCTCAGAGCGGACGTCAAGCTGCTCCCCGATATCGACGCGCTTACTCGTACCCTGCCACTGGCGACCAGCCCGCCGCACCGCGCAGCCCTGCGACGGCGCCTGGGCAGGGCGTGGCTTGGGGCGGGATATCATTTCCTCCGGGCGGGCAACCCGCGGCTGGCAGTTCGCGCGTACTGCCATGCTCTGGCTTACCCCGACGTTCGCCTGCGGGCTGTGACCCGCTTGCTCGCGACACCCTTCGCGCCGGTCGCTAGTCTATTGCGCCGCCGCGAGACGGCGCCGTTCCCCGGCACCCGATCCTGACCTCGCACCGCCACTGATCGCCGCCGCGTAGAGTCCCTCGTACGCCGCGGTCATCGTCTCGATCGAAAATTCATCCCGCCCACGGTTCGTCGCGTTGCCGGCCAATCGCTGACGGAGCGCCGGGTCTGTCGCGAGCCGCTGCAGCGCGGCGGCCAACTCCTCGACGTCGCCTGGCCGCGTCAACAGCCCATCGACCTCAGGGACGATCGCTTCCGGAATCCCCGACGTCGCCGACGCGACGATGGCCTTACCGGCGCGCATCGCCTCAAGCAATGCGAGTGGAAGTCCTTCCCACAGCGACGGCATTGCAAAGATGTCAGCGGCGGCGAGCAGGTCGCCGACATCGTCCCGGTGCCCGAGCAGATGGACACGATCCTCGACTGCGAGCTCCCGACAGAGTGCCTCGAGGGTGTCTCGCTCTCCGCCATTGCCGGCAATGGCCAACCGCCAGGGCAGACCGCCGGCCGGCTGCGCGGCCAGCGCTCGGATGAGCACCGCGTGGCCCTTCCGCGGGACGAGGCTACCAGTCGCCAGGACCAGCAATTCTTCGGGCGCAAGACTCAACTCCGTCCGCACGCGTAAGCGATCGCCTACGGAGAGAGGGACCCCGTTGTGGACGACGCGAAGGGCTCGTGCCCGAAGGCCGAGCTCCGCATCCAGAAACCGCTTCGTGTCCATCGAGACCGCAACGGCTGCGTCGCTAAAACGAAAGGCAGCACGTAATGATACGCGTCGACGCCAGCGCGTCGTCATCACCTGGTTTCCATGCATGGTCGTGATGTGCGGACGGCGGAGCCATCCGGCGCTCGCGGCTCCATACACCGCCATTGTGAATTCGTGGCTATGGACGACATCGACGCGGCGGCGTCGCAACATGGCCGCCATGTCGCGCGCGCATCGCCAATCCAGGGGGCGGCGCAGCACGAACTGCTCGGGCTCGAAGCCGCGGTTTCGAAACTGGTCGGCCAGCCAACCGCAGCCAGCCGCTGGGCCTACCGGTACGACCTCGTGTCCTTGGGCTCGCAGGGCCTCGGCAAGCCGCAGCACGACCATCTCCGCGCCCCCCGGCCCGTCCGACTCGAGCATCTGCGCGATAACGAGCCTCTGCCCCACGGCAACGGTCATCGACGCGTCGCAATGCGCCGCAGCAAGCGCTTGCCTCCGTGCAGGGCGCCGAGCGCCGAGGGTGGCAACAAGCTCGCGGCCCACAACGCGGCACCGCGTCGCCCCATGGGCGCCCCATAGTCCCCGAGGCGACGTAAGGTTTGGCGGACCGCCGGGCCATCGCGCACGCTCAGCTGCGCGTATGCGAGCCGGAGCAAGAGGTTGCGTCGCCCCGCGGCCTGCGCCTGCCGGTAACCGGCGTCCATCGGACGACGGCTGGACGCGGAGTCCAAACTGCGCAGCGCGCTTTCGGTGAGCGGCGCGGCGTTGCGCACGGATGTGAGCGAGTCGCCGTCCGCCGCGCGGTATCGGACCAACTTGGACATCACCACGATGCCCGGCGAAAAGGCTGCCGCGCGGTGGAAAAATTCCGTTTCCTCCGCGAGTCGCAGCGAAGGATCAAACCCGCCGATCTGAGCGAGAAAGCCGCGGCGGATGATCGCGGATGATGGCAAGGCAACGTTGCCAAAAAACAGGAGGCCGAACAGATCGCCATGAAAGCATACGTGGCGAGCGCCGGCGGCCTCGAGCTCGAATCGTTGCAGATATTGGCCGAAGAGCTGCTCGGGCTGGGTGCGGAGCTCGCGGAAGACGGGAAAGGCGGCGGCGAAGCTGTCCGGGCCGGCTCGCGGGTGCCCCGAGCCATCTACGATCTCGCAGCCTGCGATGCCCCAGGCGGCCGCCGGCACCGCGGCCTGCGCGGCCATTCTGGGTCTCCAGCTTCATCGGTTCCCACCAGTCGTCCGAGTCGAGAAGCGCGATCCAATCACCGCGTGCCTGTGCAATCCCGGCGTTCCGCGCCGCTGCGACACCGCCGTTCGGAATGCGGAAGTATCGAATGCGATCACCCAGCTCCGCGCATTGCTCGGGTGTGTCGTCAGATGAGCCATCATCCACAACGATCACCTCGGACGGCGGACAGGTTTGCTCGAGCGCGGATGCAATCGCGCGAGGCAGCAACGCTCCTCGGTTGTAGGTCGGGATCACCACCGAGATGCTGAGCGCCGCGCCAATATTGCCGGACATGTCTAGTGTCTCACTGGGCGCACCTTCGCTCGGCGCCACGCACGTGCCACGCGGTCCTGCGTGCGCTCGACCCGATCGAAGACCGCGCGGACCGCCATCAGGCCGTACAACACCATCGCCGGCAGCTCTGCGTTCGCAGCGAAGGACATCGTCTGACCGTGATTCCGAAACCGGCCTTCCCGAATCGCGCCAAGCGGGTCGGCCAGATCCCGTTGATCCATCAATACCACACGGGTCCGGCGGTCGTTGCTGGCGTCATGTTGGTCCAGCCCCGCGACGCCGACGACCGCGGGCCGCGTCCGTTGGACGACGTGCAGCAACGCGATCGCGCGTGGGTCGGGCAGATAGCGCGTGTTGTAGGACGCATTCCAGACCTCGACCGCGTCGATGCAGTCGCGAACGATTCCCGGGCACGCGATACGCGGTCAAGATGGGGTGGGCGAGAATCGTCAGTCGAGCCACATTCTGCGACCTCCTGCCGCAAAGCCTTCGAGCGTGTCCGGAGGCTCTACCCATTGATCGAGACCGCACGCCAGCAGGTGCAGGCCTCGGTGTCGCGCAAATCGAAACTCGAGCCCGGGGATCAACGTGACCCGATCATCCGACAGCGCGTTGCATGCCGCGCGATACTCGGCGAACCGGCCGGCGTCGAAGTCCTCCGCGTGATCCGTCATCCCGATGAATCGAATGCCGGCGGCGATTGCGCGATCGCGAATCTCGTCGAGTGGATCATGCCCATCGCGCGAGTACGAGCTGTGAACATGCACGGCGCCAGTGAGTCCGGTCGCTCTCTGTCCCATCACTGTCCCCGGAACCAGCGTGCCGACTCGGTCAAGAATGGCATTGGATCATTGAGCCGAAACACCGCATCGCGCTCGTGCGGCCGCCAGCGCGCAAGAAAATCGGACACGACCGAAGCGCGAGTTGGAGATCCTGGCGGGAGTGCCAGCTCTGCATCGGTGCGGCGGAGACGCGCCAGCACGTGGTCGACCTCGCCCCACCACCATTGCCCGCGCGTACCGACGCGATAGCCGGACTTCGGCGGGACGCGTTCGCCCAGTGCGCACCGAACGAGAAGCTGCGGGAAATCGACGCCGGCGTCGATCGCGAGCTGAAGCGATCCCCAGAACCGCCCATTGATTTCCATCAGGTACGGCGTCCCCGTGACCGCATTCGAGCTTGTACTCGACCATCGCCACGCCGCGCCAGCCAAGGGCGTCCAACAGCCGCTCCGATTGCGCCAACAACCCGGACTCGAGCTCCACCGCCTCCGCGTACACGCTGACACCGCCCGACGGTGGCTTCTCGCGAATGCGCCGATGCGCAAAGGATGCGATGGTCACATCATCCCACCGTAACAGGAAGACACCGCAACCGGGCCCGATCAGCCGCTGTTGGATCAGCAATGGATAGGCGGCCGCGGGCATGTCGGCGGTGCGTATCCGTAGCTCGGCAGCGTCTCTGGCATGTCGCACGGTGTGCTTCGAGCGGACGCCGTCGCGCTCACCCACTGATCGCGCCGGTTTGATCACGACGGGATACGGCAACGTGGCCAAGTCGAGACTCGCCAGGCTCTCTCGAGTCGGGATCTCCCACTGCTGCGGCACGCTGATGCCGAGTTTCCTGGCGCCATCGCGCTCAGTGCCTGCTTGTCGCTCGCAGCGCGAAACGTGTCGATCGGCGGAAAGGGGATCAACGCTCGAGCGAACTGTGTGCGCGCACCGAGCACCGCGAGTAATGCGGGCTCCGCCACGGGTATCACGACATCGATGCCTCGCGTCTCTACGTACGTCGCGAGCGTGGCCGCGAAGTCGGCGGGTTGGAGCAGCGGATCGGGCGCCACGAGGGCGTGCGAAGCTTGGCGGGAGACCCCAGCCAGAGTACGTGGCCGTCGGCCGCACACGTGCACATCAAAACCAGCGCTGCCTAACGACCGGACGACGGCGAGAGCAGCTCGCTCATCGCCGTCGGTCACCAATACGGACGTCATTGGCAGCTATGGGCGGAGAGCGACGCAACTTTTCGGCGATGCAAACATGCAGTCCGGCGAGCAATGCGAAGATGTAATACGTGACGTCGTACCAGGTGAACGAGAGAAAGAAGGATCCGGCGGCGTAGCCGACGAGGAGCACCGCGAAGTAGAGCGTACAGAGGTAGAGGAATCGCTGCTCGTGGTCCCCGTTCGCCCAATTCGGAGGGATCCTCCGGCGGAGTTGGGTGAGCCAAACGACGCCGCCAGGCACCATCAAAATCCAGAGTATCCCGCCGGGAATGCCTGTTTCGGCAGCCGCTTCGATGTAGGCATTGTGAGGTGGTGTGCACCGAATGCCCGTGTTTTCGACATGCGTCTTCGCTTTGTCGGAGATCTCGCACTCGGCTTTAGCGAAGTTATTGATGCCAACCCCAAAGATCGGGTACTGCGTCATGTAGCCGAGCCCGCGAAGCGCTACTTGCCGCCGTCCATTCACGGTATTCCAGTTGTAGTCCGCCTTGGGATTCTCAATGGTTTTCATCTGCTCCCAATAGCCGGGCGGCGCATAAATGACCATGCCGAGCACGATCGCTAACACGAAACCCATGCGCTTGACGATGGAGACGCCGTTCGCGAGCACGATGAGACCTGCGCCGAGCGCGATGAGCCCGACGAAGGCGCCGCGCGAGCCCGATCTGGCGATCGTCGCCCCGACACCCACCAGCACGAAGGCACATACGGCCTTCCCAAGTTGGCGGCTCGTTTGAAACGCAAGCAAAGCCAGCGCCAGGCCAACGAGCATGACGAGTCCCACATCGTTGGCGTCGTATGTGTCGAGGTTTGCCAGGCGCTGGTAGTTCTGATAGGAGGACAGCTTAAAGACAAAAAGCGACACGTAGGCCAGCCAGCCGGCGCTCAACACACCCGCCCAGACGAGCGAATAGAGATCCCGTGCCGTTCGTACCGAGGCGAGGAGGAGAAACGTGAAGATGAGGGTCTTGCCGTAGGAGTTGAGAATGAAAACGGCCGAGTGGCCGAGCGAGATGCCGAAGAGCGCCGAAAGGCACGCCAGTCCGGCGAATATCGCGACTCCCCGTGCGGGCCATGTCTCCAGCAAAGGTCGCCTCGACAGGAATGCGGGTTTGGCGTACGCCAGACCGACGCACACGATGGTCAGAACGAGCTCTGGCCGCATCGCCTTCAGGACGGGGAACTGCATGTGAAGGCGACTGATGTTCAGCAGAACGAGAACGAGCACCGCGATGTGAAAGGGGTCGCGGGCGACGGGCATGGGCCCTTTCTGCGGTGGTCGAGCGCTGGCAGAGGGGCGAACCGGAATCGGCCTCGTGCCCTGAGGCTCCGGCCGGCGGACCGCATTTGGCACTGCTCTCATGTGCCCCATCCAACTTGCAAGGAAACGGCCCCAAGCTCTTCCAAGATATGGCCACTCAAGTCGTTATGCAACAACACGTTAGGATTTTGACCCCGCAACGAACTCATCGGAGTGCTGCGCCGACGCCACAGGCCTGCCACCCATTCCCGCCAGCCGCAGCCTCAACCCGTCCCCTGTCAGACCGGCCGGGACGTTCACCCGGGGCAGCAGGTATGGATCCACGATCGGCTGAGGAACCCAACCACCGGTAACAGCAAGCGCGGCTTCGTAGCCCAATGCTCTCGCGGCGGCGGCAGCGGCGGAGGTCGAGAAGCCGTAGGGATACGTGAGCCATGGCAGCACATGCGCTCCGAGTCGATTTCGAAGCCACATCAAAGGCTTCGCCAGCTCGTCCGAGAGCTCGTTTCCTGACAAGCGTGCGAGATTCGCGTGGCGCCATGTGTGGACCGCGACAGCAAACGACGTGACCGTCGCCCACGCGGCAAGCTCACTTTCGGTGCCCGGACGACCCCATGCCGGCATCTCCTGCTGCTGGCAGCCCCTTGCTCGCTGCCCAGGCGCGCACCGTGGCACCATCGCCGCGCAATTCCCCAAGGGCGTACTCTCGGACGTCCGTACTCAGGTCGGCGGCAGCCGGCGAGCGCGTCCCACCAGAAGCTGTCGCCGCCGAGAAGTCCTGGAGCAGCGAACATCGTGGCCGGCAGGTCGCGAACCCGCAACTCAGTCGCGCCAAGTGTCAACGCGCCCCGGTACGCATCGTCGAACGTGATCGCCACCGCCGCACGCGCGTCCCGTGGTCGGGGCGACAGGATATCCTTCAGCGGGATCACATCGTAGAACTCGAGCAGCACATCGAGGTGCTCGGCGAATCGGTTGCGCTGCAGGTGCAGCGACCGATCACCCACAGCAGGAGCATCGTCGGGGACGATGTTGTGATAGGCGAGCACGATGACCTGCCCGCGTCGCCGGCGGACCGCCCACCGGTCGACGCCACACCAAACGAGCCCCCTTTCCGCCAGCTTTCGAGCGCTGTTCATTGCTTGGATGGATAGTCAGTTGCCCGGGTTACAGGCAATCGACTGTCGCGTCGATCCGACAAGTGCCACGCGTCAATGTGGTTCGTCCAGCGTTCACTAGCTCAACCCGACGGCGCGCCCTTTGCGCAGTCGAGGCGGGTGTGTACCGACGTCCGGCACACACCCCCACTTGCCGCAGTGTTCCCAACGCCGCTTCGCGAGTTGCGGTACCGGAAGTCATCCTTTAGACAGCCAATTTTTGCTTGTGACCGCCATTTCACAGATCGCGTCAGAAGAGCAACCCGATAGTCTTCGGATCGTGCCGAGAGGTCGCGGCCTACGCGTCGCGATCGTCGGCGGTGGTAAGATGGCGCAACACCACGCGCGCGCCATCTCCCGACTGGCACCTGAGGCGACGGTCGTCGGAGTTGCGGACCCAGATCCGCGAGCGGGTGCAGCGATGAGGGAGATCGCCCCGTCGGCGGAGGTCTTCGCGGGCGTAGAGGCTCTGCTGGAGTCCGTTCGCCCTGACATCGTGCACGTCGTCACACCGCCGCAGACGCACGCTGCGCTCGCCAGGTCGGCCCTCGATGCGGGGTGCCACACGTACATCGAGAAGCCATTTGCGCCAACCGTCGCCGAGGCGAGCGAGCTGTTCGCGAACGCGCGCGCGCGTGGCGTCATTTTGTGTGCAGGACATCAACTGCTGTACGAGGCGCCCGCGCGTCGGCTGCATGAGCTACTTCCAGCGCTCGGCACGATCAGCCACATCGAAAGCTATTTCTCCTTCCGCCCGGTTCGACGCACCCCTGACGGACGGGTGCCCCTGCGCCCCGACTTGCAACTCCTCGACATCCTCCCTCACCCGGTCTACTTGCTACTCTCGGTGCTCGAGCGTGCGGGATCGGGTCCGATCGAACTCGCGGCCATACAGGTCGGCGCCGGCGGGACGGTCCACGCGCTCCTGCGGCGCGGGGCGACAACAGGAGTGCTCACGGTTACGCTCGAGGGGCGTCCGGTCGAGAGCTATCTGAGGGTCGCAGGCAGCAATGGGTCGATCTACGCGGATTTCGTGCGCGGCACTGTGCAGCGACACATTGGGCCGGGAACCTCCGGAATAGACAAGGCGCTCGCGCCGTACCAGCTGGCGTGGCAGCTCGGCACCGGCACCACGGCCGCGCTGGGACGTCGCGTCTTGAAGCGACAGCGATACTATCCCGGCTTGACCGAGCTATTCTCCGCGTTTTACGACGCTGCGCGCGGACAAGGCAACCCGCCAATGTCAGACGAGAGCGTCGTGCAGTGCGTTCGTGTATGGGAGGAAGTCGCGGCGGGTCTTGCCAATCTCGATGCTCGGGTCCGGCGACGCGCCGATCACACAAGCCAACCGGCAATCGTTGTAACGGGAGGCACGGGCATGCTGGGCCGCGCGCTCGTGGCTCGCGCTCGGGCAGCAGACATGCCTGCGGTTGCCATCGCACGTCGATTGCCAGCGAGCTGGGATTGCGAGCCTGGCGCGCAGTATGTCGTTGCGGACCTGGCTAGGCAAAGTGCTCTCACGGACGTGTCTGAAGGTGCATTGGTCCTTATCCACTGCGCGGCCGAAACCGCGGGCGGCTGGGTGGAGCACCAGGCGAACTCGATCGATGCAACAGCAAACGCGATTCGCGCCGCCGCAGCCGCCGGCATTCGCCGGTTCATTCACGTCAGCAGTATGGCAGTCATCTCGCCCCCACGCGGTAGAGTGGGCATGTCGGAGACCAGTCCTCTTCACAGCAAGCCGCGCGAAGCGGGGCCGTATGTGTGGGGCAAGCTCGAATCGGAGAAGCTGGCATTGCATTTGGGTCAAGACCTTGGCGTGGCAGTCAAGATCGTTCGACCAGGAGCCCTGATCGACTACGCGAGGTACGAACCGCCTGGCCGGTTGGGGAGGCGCATCGGGAACCTCTTCGTCGCCGTGGGCGCGCGGGGCGATTCCATTGGCGCTGTCGATGTGCAGTTCGCGGCGCGTACTCTGCTTTGGATGTCTGAACACTTCGACGAAGCCCCCGCTGTGCTCAATCTCGTGGCTCCCGTGCTGCCTCAGCGACGAGAGCTGGTTGAGGAGCTTCGTCGACGGAACCCTGATTTGCGAGTCATCTGGCTACCGACTTTTGTAGTCCGAGTGCTTTCGTGGATGGGCATCGGCTTGCAGCGTGTGTTGCGCCCACGCAAGCCAGCGATGAACGTCGCACGCGCCTTCGCTTCTCCGCGCATCGACACAACCGCGATCGCGGCGGTCGCTCGTACCATGGATGGCCCACGCATTGAGCGATAAGACCCGCTGAAGGATCGGTTAAGCACGCCTTGCTGGTTCGGTGGTCCGAGCGCCATTGCCGAGCGCTGGTCCCGTACACAGTCTTCTCCGCCAATTGCGGCCGGCCACGCGAACCACGGGCCACGCGTGACTCGCCCGTCATTGACGAACCTGCAAGTCGCCACCCTCGAGCATCCTGCGTCTGACAGTCATCACTACGGAACCCAGCGACAGATCGCGGAATACGAGCGGGCTGTCAGGGGCGATGAAAGAGGCATTTGCGGGCGCGCGCCTTCTGAGTCCGACAGGGGCTGCGAAGCAGCAACGGACATCCCAGGGTCGCCGCTTTTTCGCGCTTGACGCCCTCCGCGGCCTCGCAGCGCTGGCGGTCGTTCTCTTCCACGTGCAAACGGCTTTCGACCGCTCGCCCGTCCGCTGGATGCCGGCGGCGCTGCATTCCGTCCTCATGACAGGGCGGTTGGGCGTCGACGCGTTCTTCGTTCTGAGTGGATTCGTCATCGCGTATTCAGTGCGAGATGGCGCGTGGACCCTGAGCTATCTCGGCCGCTTCGGGCTCAAGCGCTCGCTGCGGCTGGATCCACCCTACTGGGCTGCGATCGCTTTAGAGATCACGCTGATTGTCCTGGGTCGGATGGCTTCATCCACTCACTCAGCGCTGCCGACGCGCGGACAGATCCTGGCCCATCTCTTCTACCTGCAAGGACTGCTTCATTACCGACAAATACTTCCGAACTTTTGGACCTTGTGTGATGAGGTGCAGTTCTACCTCACATTAGTTGGTACGCTCGTGGTGAGCCGGGCATTGCGAGTACGGTATGGTACGCGGATCAATCGCGCATTCCACGTCCTCGCGTTCGGTACACTGTTCGTCGTTTCCGTCCACCAGCCGCTAAACTCGCGAGGCCTCGCCTTCGATCGGTGGTGGGAGTTTTTCATCGGTGCATTGGCGTGGTGGACCGTCGCAGGCATTGTCCGGTGGCCCGTACTCGCAGTGACCCTCGCGGCCGCAGTCGTGAGACTTGACCAACAAATGGTTGTTGCGGTGCTCGTTACCGGCATCTGCATGCTGAGCGCAACGAGTCTGTCGTTCGATAGTGCGTTTCGATGGCGTCCGCTGCAGTACCTTGGTGCGATCTCCTATAGCCTGTACTTATTCCACCCCTCGGTCACCTGGCGAGTGGTCAGTCTGGCACGGCGCACCGCCGGCCCATCTATGCCGCTATCGGTAGGCGTCTTCACGTGGATTGCCGCGGTTGGGTCGGCCGTGATCGTCGCGGCTGCGTGCAGGCGATTCATTGAGCGTCCGGCCCAGCGCGCGGGGCAGCGTGTCTGGCTACCCATGGAGAGCGCGCAACAACCGAGCGGGAAGCCCGCGCCAGAACCGCCTGGTCTCAGGCCGCGCGAAAGGCGGGCGCCGCTGCATACTAGGACATCCGAAGCGCCGACACCGTCGGGATTTTCGTCGTACTAGTTTCGCGCTCCGGGTCAGTCCTCTGCACCGGTGCCGCTCACGTGCCGGGGTGAGCGCTTCCAGCGCGTTTCTCGCTCGAAGAGCCCGAAGAGTCCCAGCCACACTCGCCAGACGAGATACACCGGGAGGCGTAGGACAGCAGCTGCCAATTGCAGGCGATTGGGAGAGCGGACCCACGCGTTCGCAGACCATGCTGCGAGCGGAAGCACCGAAGCGGCAAAGATCACTGCGGCGATATGGGCGCTCGTCGATGGGACTGCCGCCGTCGCCAGCGCAAGGCAGACCCCAATACCGGAATGGAGCACAGGGCCAGGCGCGGCGAGTTCGCTGAATGCATTGAGTTTTTGGCGAGCGCCGCAACGCCGACTGGTCGCCAACGCGCGCCAGTACGTCCGCAGCGCGCTGAAGCGGCCGGCTTGCCACCGCCGCCGTTGCGTCGCGCTCTGTCGCAGCGTGCGTGCCTCCTGTGAATGCAGACGCGCCTCTGGGGCGAACAGAATGCGCTCGCCCAGTGCGGTATATCGGGCGTACAACTCCCAATTCTCGGTCAGCGCGTCGGCGGCCCAACCAGCGCGTGCCAGGAGGCCAACGCCGAGACACATGCCGTTCCCGGTCAACGGACAGTTCAAACCCGCCTGCGCCTTCAGGCGATACTGTCCCTCGTATCGGACCCGCGCCAGCAGGCCTGCGAGAAGACTGAGCCACGAGTCGCTCTCATTGGAGAGTCCGAAGTATGCTTGGACCGCGACGTCTCTCAGTTCACCCTCGGCCGCCAACGCGTCGGCGAGACCGGCGTCGACGACCGTATCCGCGTCGATGATCAACACCGCATCGTAGGCCGCGAGGTCCAGCCGCGTCAATGCCCACGCGATTGCGTGAGGTTTACCGATATGCGGATCGTGTCAGATCGTTCGAGAACGCGGCGCCAGCAGTTGCGTACTAGCGCAGCAGTGTTGTCGTGACAATTGTCCGCGATCACGACAACGGTCGACTCTGATCGTGCCGAGCGCAGTTGCAGCAACGAACGCACGCACGCGTCAATGAGCAACGCCTCATCGTGGGCCGGCACGAGAATCAAAATCCGCTGACGATCGGCGGCATCTCGGCGTACCGAACGGCGCGCCAAGCGCGGCGGCGCCGTCCGAGCACCGCGCCGAGCGATAGGAGCTCCGAGAGCAACGGCAGCGCCCACGCCAATGCTACGGGCAGGAGCAAAACGCCAACAACAGTGGCGACAGTCACTCCTCGAATCTCGTCGGGGATCATCGCCGACGTCTACCTGGCCGCCGCTCTCTCGCCTCTAGTGCAAACTTGACGCCTGTGCAGCGACCTCTCTCCAGCTATCGCGTACTGACGTATAGCTGATCGAAGTCCCAGTACATGGTGTAGGGCGGGCTGCTCTTGGTGCCCCCGTACACCGGGTCGAACAGGAGGTAGGGCCAGCCAACGTTGTTGCCGGGCGCGAGCCACAGCACGTTGTTGTAGCTCGCGATCTGGTATGCCGTCGACCCACGCCTGGTACGTCCCGTTGCCCGCACCTGGCGTCGACTCGGGGCCGAAAAGCACCTCCATCACATGCCAATTGCCGTCGCTCAGGTTCGCTTGAGGGTTGTCCTGCGGCTGCTCGCGCAAGTCGCGGAAATTGCCGTTCGGGCCCTGCAGCAAAATGGTGAGGAAGCTCTTCGTCGGATCGGTATCGACAAATCCCGCAATGACGTGATTCTCGTTGGGCCCCTGACCGCTCCCCGTCTGCTGCGTTCGTCGGCTCGCACAACTTGATGAGCGGGATTGCTTGCCGTTCGTCCAGTTCGACGAGAACCGAACCTTCATGCGCTGATAGTACCAACCCGTGCCAGCCGACGGGCACGCCCGATCCCGAAGCGTACCGGTGACTTCCCGGCCACCAAATTCGGTTGGTAGGTAATGCGCAGTCCGGTGCCGCCAGGCACGACCGTGAGATTGCCGCTCCACTCACCGGTCGAGCTTGTCGATGCTGGGCTAAACATCGAAAATCACGACCTCATCGAGGTGATCGGCCCCGGTGTTGATCTGCGGAGACATCCCCGACGGCTCGTGGTAACCGCCCGGTGGTCCTGATTGGACCGTCACGCCGCGTTGCCACTGACTCCGCCGGCGGTCGCCGTGATAGTGGCAGATCCCGCCGCTTTACCGGTGACTAAGCCGCTCGAAGACACGGAGGCGACGCTCGCATCAGCCGAGCTCCACGAAACGCTTGCGCTGATCGCAGTGCCGCTCGCGTCCAACGGCGTGGCGCGTGAACTGCTCCGTCTGCCCAACACCGATCGTACCCGAGCTCGGACTGACCGAAACCGACGCGACCACTGGGGCCGATACGTTGACTGTCGCGGCGCCGCTCTTTCCACCTGCGCTCGCCGTGATCGTTGCAGACCCCACCGCCTTCGCGGTAGCGACGCCGCTCGACGAAACTGATACGACACCGGCATTCGATGACGACCAGGTGATCGCGAAGCCGCTCACCGGATTGCCCGACGCATCTCTGAGCGTGGCCGTCAATTTCTCGGTGCGACCGGTCACGAGCGACGACGAGGTCGGTGAGACCGTGACCGTCGAGACCACGACGGGTACCGATGTGACGTCAATCGCCGCCGTGGAGCTGACGCTGCCGGATGAGGCAGTGATGACAGCCGCGCCGACCGCGACCGCGGTCACCAACCCACCGCCTGACACCGAGGCCACTCCCGAGTTCGAGGATGACCAATTTACCGTGGCGCTCGAGTCGACGGCGCCCGTCGAATCGTAGGCGACCGCGGCGAGCTGCACTTGCTGGCCGGTCTTGGATCAACGAGCTATCCGGCGTCACGGTGATTGTTGCCGGCCGGCGGGGGATCGACGGACGTTGAGACGGACGCCGTGACGCCATCGGCAATCGCCGTGATCGTCGATTTGCCGTGGTGCTTGAGGCGTACCTCACCGCTGCCCGAGACCGTCGCGGCAGACGGGTTCGGATGACACCCACGCGACCGCGTCGGCCGCTACGGGGGCGCCTGTTGGGCCCTGCGGGCTGGCGGAGATCTGCGCGCGACCGCCGGCAGGCCCGGTGATCGACGTCGGGGTGAGCGCGATAGTGGCGACGTGCGGGTCAGGCGGCCGGTACGCCGTCGACCCAGAAGGGGCAAGCAGATTGTCGCCCCTGAAACAGCCAAAGCTGACGGCCGTTCCGAGACTGATGGCCGCAATCGCCAGCCTGCGACGCGCGATCGCAGAGTGCATGATCCCTCCGGCTCTGTTCGGCGGCCCGACTGGCATAGCATGCCCCTGCGAGGGGGCATGCCGTAGCCTCGTAGCTTTGCGTCCCCGGCTTTCGCCGGGTTTGCCTTTGTCGCAGGCCCGGGAGGGCGCCGCGATCGTGCCTGTGAAATTCCTTCGGTACTCGCTCCTGGAGGCATTCGGGCGTGCTGGCTTCATCAGAAGTCAGCGGCCCTCAACCCCCAAACCCATTGTCGCTAGCGAACGTAAGCAAGCAGGCTCAGCCGCGCCAGCCCCAATCTAGACCGAAATTCACCATTTTGTGGCCAAAATGACCTATCGCCCCGTCCTGGAACGCGCCGGCCGATTTTCCCGGTAACGATCAGGGTGAGCAAGTGCAGGAGACCCGCAACCAGTGACGATTTACGGTGCGACGGGTTGCGCGGGTTCTGTGACGCGCAACTTGATGATGCGCACCCGGCCCGCCGCCACCCGAACGCCCACGCGGATGCCTGATTCTTCCACAACGTGATATCCGACGAGTGGCAGCGGGACTGCGAGAGCCACCGGTGCCACCCATCGAACGAGGGAGGGGGCGCTTTCCAGAAGTGATGGCCCGGTCCAGCAGCCCGTAGCGGACCGCTACGCGCTGCTGGACTTCATATGTCAGCTACCGCGTACTGACGTATAGGGCGTTGAAATCCCAGTACATGGTGGACGGCGGGCTGCTCTTCATGCCACCGTAGACAGGATCAAAAAGAAGGTACGGCCAGCCTGGCTTGTTGCCCGAAGCGAGCCATAGCACGTCACTGTATTTGGCTATCTGCGTACCGTCGACCCACGCCTGATACGACCCGTTCCCGGCGCCTGGCGACGACTCCGGGCCGAAGAGCACCTCCATCGTGTGCCAGTTCCCGTCACTGAGATTCGCAGCCCGATTGTCGATTGGCTGCTCCATCAGATCGCGAAAATTGGAGTAGGGACCTTGCAAAAGAACGGTGAGATAGCTGTTGGCCGGGTTGTCGTTGACGAACGCCGAGATGACGTGGTTCTCGTGCGGTCCGGCGACGGCCCCCTCGTCCTCCGTTTGGGGCTCGCACAGCTTGACCATCGGGTTGTTGGCGTTCGTCCAGTTCGACGAGAAACGAATCTGCATGCGCTGGTAGTACCAGCCCGTTCCAGCCGAGGCCAGGCTAACGCCGAAACGGACTGGAGACCCACCAGCGCGTCAGATTGGGGCGGTACATGATTCGCAACCCGCCGCCAGGAGCGAGTTGGAGATTGCCCGCCCACTCGCCGGTCGAGCTGGTCGTGGCCGGGCTGAAGTTGGAAACCGCTGTCAATGAAGTGATCGAGGGCAAGGAAATCTGCCGAGCGAAACCCGATGGCTCATGGTAGCTACCACTCGGCGGAGGAGGCGGGGGGCTGCCGGAGCCACTCCCGCCGGATCCAGAGCCACTCGAGCCTGAGCCGGAAGCTGGACCCGCCAGAGCTGCCTGACCCGGATACCGACGGGCCGGCGACGGTGACACTGAGCTTACCGGTCGTGCCGCTCTGAGTCGTGACGGAGATCGTCGCCGATCCGGCCTTGTGGGCGACGACGATCCCCCGCTCCCCGCCGGACACACCGTACCCCGTGGTGGTGACGGACGCGACACTCGCGTCGGAGCTCGTCCACGTCGAGCAGCACGAGGTCCACGCGTTTCCAGTCGGCTCGCTCAAGAGCGCCGAAAACGTCGACTGTTGGCCGACATTCATGTCGACGCTGGCCGAAGGCTCGACGGTGACGAGTCGGGTAGGCCACACCGCGAACCTCGGTGCGGACCGACTCGTCCTTGCGGGCACCCATTGTGTTGACTGGATCCGTCGGATTCGTGGTGTTTTCGCGGAATTGTCGCACGCCGCGAGCGCGGCGGCCGCACCGCAAAGAATCGCGCGGACGTAGTACGACTTGCGGCTTACCGTGGCGGACGTGCGGGGACGGCCTATAGCCCGGCCCCAGTCGTGCGCATTGCGCATGGCTGTGTCCTCTGTGAGGTGGTCCGTTCGGTAGCCGGACTGGCGTGGCTTCACGCGATGGCCTGCGTGAGCGGTAGCCTCCAGAGCTTTGCGTCGCCGGCTTTCGCCGGGTTTGCCGTTGTCGCGGGTGCCCACATTGGGTCAACCGGCGCGACGTACAGTTGTCGCGCGTACGATGCCAACTGACAGGCTGATACGCAACCCCTTTACGAAAAATTTTCGGTGCCTTGGCCGCAGAAGCACGGTCGATGCCGCATCGCTCGGGGCCTCATCAAAAGAAGCTGAGATGCGCGCACAACTGGGCGACTCGCGGCGAAACGCTTGACGTCAGTGCATCACATCGACCGAGCTGATCACCGCGCGCTTCCCGGTCTCCGTCACCAATTCCGCCTCGCGTTTAGCGCCAGCCTCGCGCTGAGGACTGCGTCGTACAACCATGGCCTCGAACCTTCTGCGGGATGCAAAAAGGGCAGGTCGTGGTTCGACCTGCCCTGCTTGCATCTGTCAGCCGCTACGAACTAGCGCGTCGCGACGACAATGTTGTTGACGTCCCAGTACATGGTAGTCGGTGGGGCGCTCTTCGTTCCGCCGTAGACCGGATCGAACATCAGGTAGGGCCAGCCTGCTCGGTTCCCGGACGCCAGCCACTGGACGTTGTGGTAGTTCGCGACTTCCCGGCCGTCCACCCACCCCGTGTAGCTGCCGTTTCCGGCACCGGGTGACGACTCGGGGCCAAAGAGCACTTCGACCGTGTGCCAATTCCCGTCGCTGAGGTTCGCCGCCCCATTGTCGATCGGCTGCTCCAGGAGATCGCGGAACCGGCTGTTGGGACCCTGCAGCAGAACGGTCAGGTAGCTGTTCCTCGGGTTGTCGTTGACGAACGCCGAGATGACGTGGTTCTCATCTGGACCCGCGGGGCTACCGGATTGCATGGTTCGCGGCTCACACAACTTCACGAGCGGGTTATTCCCGTTCGTCCAGTTCGAGGAGAAGCGGACCTGCATGCGCTGGTAATACCAGCCGCTTCCCGACGATGGGATGCCGAACCCAAACCGCACCGGCGAGTTGCCCGGCCGCAGGTTCGGACGGTACCACAGCCGGAGACCGCCACCGGGCGCTGCGGTGAGATTCCCACTCCACTCACCAACACTGGTGGTCGATGACGGACTGATGACGTTCACCGCACTCGTCGACCTGATCGACCCGGTGTTGATCTGCGTCGCGAAGCCCGACGGCTCGTGGTAGCTGCCGCTCGGCGGAGGCGCCGCGGGTGGCGTCTTGTGGCCAGACCCGCCGCCGTTGCCTGACCCGGAGCCGCCGCCTGACCCGCCGCTGCCACCGGAGCTCGAGCCACCCGATCCCGTCCCGGAAGAGCCGTCTCCAACGGTCACGTCCAACTTGCCGGACGTTCCGCTCAACGTGGTCACCGTGATGGTCGCGTGCCCTGACTTGTGCCCGACAACGGTGCCGCGCTCGCCACCATGAACGCCATAACCAGTCGTGCTCACCGATGCGACACTCGCGTCGGAGGTCGTCCACTTGGAGCAGCACGAGGTCCATGCATCCCCATTCGACTCGTTCAAACGCGCCGAAAACGTGGACTGTTGCCCGATCTTCATGTCGACATTGGCCGACGGCTTCACGTTCACTTGCGGGTAGGCTACACCGTGAACCACGGTGCGAATCGACTCGTCGTGCATGGTGCCAGTGATCGCGCCGTCGCCGCCGTCGGCGACGGTCGGATCGGTCGGATTCGTGGCGCTCTTGGCGGAATTGTCGCAGGCTGCGAGAGCAGCGGCTGCGGTGCAGGCAATCACGCCGAAATAGATCGACTTGCGGCGTACCGGTGCGGACGTGCGGGGACGGCCCGTAGCTCGGCCCCAGTCGTGCGCTGTGCGCATGGCTGTGTCCTCTGATGAGAGTCCGTTCGGTAGCCGGACTGGCATGGCTCACACGCTGGACTGCGTGAGCGGTAGCCTCCAGAGCTTTGCGTCGCCGGCTTTCGCCGGTTTTGCCGTTGTCGCGGGTGCCCACATTGGGACAGCCAACGCGACGATCAATTGTCGAGGGGCGTAGGATGTCGGACGCACCGCACGCACGCAACCCTTTTCTGACGCTTTACGAAAAGTTTCTCGCGATGCTCGTCGACGTGCGATGCAAATTCACGCTCGATGAATCACGGATGCGACATTGATGCGGAATTTGGCGAGAGAGAGTTGCGTGCGTCGCGCACCTAACGATTCGTGATACCGTCGTACAACGCCATCATCGCGTCAACGTGGCGATCGAGCGAGAATGCGTCGGCGCGGATGCGAGCCGCTGTCGCGATTGCGGCGCGCAACTCCGAATTGCGCGCAAGACGCGTGAGGCAATCCGCAAGCTCGCGTGGCGATGCGGGATCGAACAGGAGGCCCGAATCGGGCGTCACGATCTCCGACGGGCCGCCATTGCGTGCTGCGACGATCGGTATGCCCAGCGCCATTGCTTCGACGACCACGAGCCCGAACGGCTCGGGAAGGATCGAGGCGTGCACCGCGACGTCCGACGACGCCAAGAGGTTCGGGACGTCGTTCCGCGCTCCCAAGAACCTCACCGCCTCCTCGAGACCCGCCGCTGCAACTGTCTCGCTGAGTTGAGCGAAATAGTCGCGATCAGTCGAGGACACAGCGCCCACGAATAGCACGACGAGTCGCCTGCGGACGTCCTCTGGAAGGTCTTTGACCGCTTCCACGAGCACGTGCTGCCCCTTCCACCTGCGGATGTTGCCAACCATTGTGACTACGAACGCGTCCGCAGGAATCGCCAACGCCGCTCTCACTTCATCGCGCGATCGGCGCACGCGGGCACGGAGCTCATCGATGTCGACCGACAGGTGAATCGTCGCAATCCGGTGCACGGGGAACCCGTCGTCCCGCAGAGTGCCTTGCATGTACTGGCTGATCGCAATGATTCGATCGAACCGCCGCGACAGCAACCGGGTCAGGGTACGCCGGTCCTTCACGGGAAGTCCCATCGCATTCACGACGCAGGGAATTCTCGCGAGCATGGCGGCAGGCAACCAATCGTCCACGCCAATCGTGGGCCCGTTATTGAGGTGAAGAAGATCAATCCGCTCGCGTCGCAATAAGCCGGAATCGTCGCAATGATTGCCCCGACTTGCGCGAGTCGACGACGAACGACGCCCGCGGTCGTGTTGGTGGCGCGCTCCGACGCGCGCACCTGGTCGTACGACAGGACCGCGATGCCTTTTTCTCGGAGTCGATCGGCGAAGGCGTTGTGCTGATAGAACAACACCGTCGGCTCGACGCGGTGCCGAGGAACCGTTCTGACGAGATCGTAGAGCGCCTGATACGACCCGCCGACAGTTCCATCCTCGTTGGCTTCGACGTAAAGGACGCGGATGGGCGGCCCGGACGGGACTCCAGGTACATGACGCGCTGAACTCACCAGATTGGCCTCGTGGATGACGAGTGCACGACGTCTGTCATGGGCCACGTGCCCACTCGTGGGAGTGTAGCGGAGGCCACCCAACAACTCGGGCGACACCCACCGCCCTGCCCTGGGACGAGCGCGAAAGAAAAATAGCGAGCTCAACTGCACCAGAATCGATTTTCAGGCCTTAAAGCAGGAATTCGGTCAAGATGTCCGATGAATCGCATGCCCTAGGTGTCACTGGCGGAGACTCGCCAACGGGTGCGTTTTCAGGCGCTCACTTCTTGCGGACCCGCGCAGCCAGGATCCGCCTGGCCGTGACGGTCCAGTCGCGCGCGGCCGGGTCTCATGATATCGAGTCGAGACACGGCACCCGACAGAGGCCGCCGCTACGAGCGGCGCGTACCGGCAACGACGACCAATCGTATCAAAAGGCATGCTGAGACCAGCCGAGCAGACGGGCGACGAAGTGCGGCACCCGGGGAGGCCCTCCATTCCAGCAGTGGAGAGGACCGCCACATCATGACTGCGGCGCGCAGTCGCCGGACCTGAACGCACTACCCGGTCGCCGGCTGCTTCGACCAGCATCGTCATCCCGTGCTACAACGAAGCTGCGCGCCTCGATGTGACGCAGATCCGCGCTTTCATAGCCGGTCAAGCCGAGGTCGACCTCCGGTTCGTGGACGACAGCAGCACGGACAACACTGCTGCAATCATTGAGTCCCTCGTCGCCGAGCTCGCACCGCGAGTCGCCCTCCTTCGGCAACCTCAAAATCGTGGAAAAGGCGAAGCTGTCCGTGCCGGAATGCTCGACAGTATCCACTCGGGATATCAATACACCGGGTTCTGGGACGCCGACATGGCAACGCCACTGCAGGCGGTCCAAGACTTCCTCGCCGTCATGCGCATCTGGCCCCAGTACCGATGGGTCATCGGCGCTCGCGTTCGGCTCCTCGGCAGGTCGATCGACCGCCGCGCGTACCGCCACTATGCCGGCCGAGTGTTTGCGACCGCGGCCTCACTGGCGCTCGACCTCCCCGTGTACGACACCCAGTGTGGGGCCAAGCTCTTTCGTACGGATGACGCACTAGCAAGCGTGCTGCGCGACCCGTTCCTGTCGCGCTGGTCGTTCGACGTGGAAATGCTCGCGCGACTGAAACACGTCGACGGCATTGATGTTGAACGCGAGGTCGCGGAGCTGCCTCTTCGTGAATGGCGCGACGTCAGCGGCTCGAAAGTCGGATTCGGGGACTTCGTGCGTTCGGGGTTCGATCTGCTTCGCCTCTGGCTGCGCTATCACTCTCGGGACAACGGCCGAGCTGTGCAGGGTGACACGCATGCCGCGGTGGACGCTCACCGAGATTCTGCCTCGAGCTGAGCCATCATGTTCCGTCAGAGTTGTGGCGGAATCACTCAACAACTCGCACGACGCTCATCGCCCTGCCTCCGAGGCGTGCGAAGGTAAGACAGCAAGCTCACCGGCACCGGAATCGATTTCGCGGCCTTGAGGCGGCAATTCGGTGCGAATGGCCGATGTGCCGAATGCCCGAGCTCGCGCAGACAGGGTTTCGCCAACCGTGTTTTTCAGGCGCTCGCTTCTTGCGGAGCCAGCGGCCGCGCACCCGGCTACCGAAGCGGTCTAGTCGGCGCGCCCGGGTCTCGTGAAATCGAGTTGAGACACGGCGTGACCTGGCACAGGCCGCCGTTACGAATGGGTGTGCATACCGCCAACCAGACCAATCGTTTCAAAGCAATGCCGAGCTCAGTCGAGCAAACCGGCGAACGGGCCACTGGCCTCGGACCGGAGCGGTCGGCGCGCAGTGACTTCGCGCTCCTGGCCACCGCCTCTGTCGCGCTCGCGATCTGCTGCGTCCTCACATTGGCCAAAAAGTTCTTCTGGTACGACGAGGTCAATTCCGTCAACCTGGTCGCCGATCCGTTCACTCTCGCACATGATCGGGACAATCGCGGCCGGCGGCGAGAGTGCGCCGCCTCTGTACCACACGCTGTTGTGGTTGTGGGCACGTGTGGTGGGGCACAGCGAACTCGCACTGCGCGTACCGTCGTGCGCGCTGATGATCATTGGATTGATGCTCGTATGGACGACGCTGCGCCGCCGCTATTCACTGCGGTCCACAGCGGTGGGCGCACTCGTCGCGTTCAGTCTGTCACTCCCCGTGCTGCACCACGTCGCCGAGGCGCGCTTTTACGGACTCCTGACGGCGTTGGTCGCGCTCGCGACCTACCTGTACTCGCGTGTCGTCCTCGAGCCGCAGCGCATGTCGCGGGCGCTCGTTGCTGCGACGTTCGCGACCCACGCGGCCCTCGTCTATACGCACGTGTACGGCGCGATCTACAGCGCCGCGATTCTCGTCGCATGGGTCGTGGCAGATCGCTGTGCTGCTCGATGGCGGCCAGCCAATTACGCGGCGATCCTGGCCGCATGGCTCACGTTCGTTCCCTGGCTCCCTTCACTCAAACATGCGGCAGACCTCGCGCGCCCGCGTGGGTGGATTCCGACGCCGACGATTGCCGCCCTGTTCGACGTGTTTGGCTTCGCAATGCACCGACTGCCGATCGTCGTGATCGCGCTGGTCCTCTTGTCTGCGCTCGGAGGGCTCTCGCCGCGCCGCCGGCACGTGTCGACCCTCCCGCCGAACACGGGAGGCGCATCCGACGAGGGGCGGCGGCCGTCGGCGTCGCGCCGCCACAGCGTGCATCTCCTGGCTCACGTTCCGCTTGATCCGTTCCAGTGATGCGTCAACAGACCTCCTCCGGCAAACCAGTGGGGTGCTCTTGCTGGCTATCGTGCTCGTGGTGCTGGCGGCCGTAGTCGTGCGGGACGGCGGGCTACGTGCCAGCCGGAAAGCACGAGCCGCTCCTCATTGCCGCCGCCGCGATCGTGTTCGTTCCCTTTGTCGCCTTCGCCCTGTCGAGGGCCGTCATTCCAATCTTCGTCGACCGATATCTCCTGCCATCGGCGGTTGGCTTCAGCATTATCCTCGCGCAAGGGATGGAGCTGACGACGGCCGCGTTTGATGATCCGAGAAGTGCCTCCCCAGCCAAACCACCCACTGCATCCCCTCCGCTTCGCGTGGGCGTGTGGGCTTGCCTCACTCGCGGTGTACCCCATATGGATGGGCTATCCGCCAGTGCTGGAGAGCGTCCTGGCTCGCGCCTCGAGACGGTGGTCCCGCCACACGCCGTCGTGATCGTGCCGAGCCTGCTCGACTTCATACCGATCCTTCACTATCAGCGCCGCGCGGATATCGAATACGTCTTCCCCATGGACCGGGAGGCGTACATGGACCCGCGCGCGCCACGAAGCTCCATTTACGGTTACAACTTCCTGACCGTGCTCGAGGCTCGCGGATACCTGAGCCGCATCGCCTCGAGACGCTGCGAGTCCGCTATGCTCGTACTCAGGACTCGTCATCGCACGCGGCAAGAACAATGGCTGGCCACGCCTCCGAATAGGGGCCGACTCGGGGTTGGCGATCGAACCGCTCACATTTCCAGCTGCGAGCGCTGACTCCACGGTCGCACTCATCGTGCACGAGCGGGTCGCCGGTCACTCGCGACCCTGCATTCCGGGAGTGGAGAGATCCGCCAGGCGTCATTGACCGGTGCAGCGGCCGCGCGTTCCCGGCGGCGACATGATAGAGCCAAATGGAACGCCCTACGCGCGAGTCGGGCCGATACGCATTGAGCCACGCGTAGGCATCCGGAGGAAAGCCCATTCCGCCGGCTTTGAGCCGTAGCAAGCTGATCGCGATCCACCCATCCGCACGCTCATAGGGCTTCAACTCGCGAAACGGCGGCAACCCGAACTGACTCAGGTCGATGGCCGGCGATCCCGCATACACGAGTGAGACGGAGTCGATGCCGCTTGGCTCGCAACGCTGCCGACAGTCGCCACAAATCCTGTCCCCAATCCAGATCGCTGTCGACGAGGACTTGTTCCGGATGGCGACTCGCGAGCTCGTTGAAGTACGCGAGGTAGTCCGGGTGCGCTGCGATCGACGCGACCACCTGCCAGCCGACCAGCACGACGACCAGGGCAGCAGTCATCCGCGACCCGGTGCGGCTGTACAGGCGATGCGCACCGACCGCACCCACGATCGCGAGCAACGGATAGATCGGGAGTATGTGCCGTAAACCAATGTCGATGTGGCTCGGGCAGAGTCACCATGAGAATCGCGCCCGCGGCGACCACCGGCGCAGCGAGCACCCAGTCGTGCTCGCGCCGCGATTCGCCGATGAGGACAACGGCGCCGATAGCGATGAGGACCAGGAAGGCCAGCGGCGTCTTCACTGCCAACGCGACGGGGAAGTAGTACCACCAGCCGGTCAGCCGAGTGTGACCCAGCAAATACCCCTCGTGGCCGTTGACGTCCTTGAGTCGACAACGCCGCCAGCCCATGAAAGAGCGCAGGAGCTGGAACGACGAAGGCCTCCGCCACGCGGTAGCTGGCATCATGCAGTGCGCCGCTCGAGCCAACCAACCGATCGATCGACGCATGCGGGCGATCGGTCGGTTGCGTCATCGCACCCACCGAGAAGCGATACCCCGCCCATATCGTCATCGCGCCGCTAACAGCCACGATCCCGACGCTCCGCGACCACGAGAACGGAGGCCGCGGGCTGTCCGATCGCTGCTGTCGCTGCAAGAACCACCGCCACGCGAGCAGGGCGAGCGCGGCCGCCGGCAGAAAGAGAATCGCGCTGAATTTCGCCAGCGTCGCGACACCGGCAGCGATGCCCAGCACGACAGCGCGCGCGGAGGTTGGCCGTCGCAAGAAACTGATGAAGGCCGCAAGCGCGGCCAGGCATGTAGCGGTGAGGGGCATATCGGTCGTTGCCAGCCCCGAGTGGCCCAATACGGCGGGCGTCGTCGTCAAGAGCGCCGTTGCCAGGATCGCGCTCGCGTCTCCGTAGCGCCGTCGGGTCCAATCCCAGACGAGGAACGCTGCAAGCAGAAAGAACGGCAGGACGCCCAGGCGAGCGAGCGCAAGCACGTGCTCGTAACGACCGGGTTGCATCAGGATGTCGTCTCCCTGCTTCCACATTTTCGCGGTGCCGGAGAGCCGGCGTCCCGACAGATACGGGCCGAGCGCCACTGAAACGCGAGCGAGCGGAGGGTGCAGCGGCTCGAATGTGTACGAGCCCCGCTGGAGCCACTCCATACCGGCGGCCACATGCGCCGGCTCGTCCGTCGTTTGACTGAAGACGGGATAGGTCGCGACGATCCTCGCGACACCTAGGGCCGCCAAAACGACGAACGCTCCAACTGATGCACGGCGGAGCCAAGCGCCGGCCCGCGCGTCGTCAACTACGCGTGATGGCCCCTGGAGAAGGGTCGCCACGGCCAGCTCAACCTGGGCCCGTCATCGACAACACCGTTCGTTCCTCGATCAGGCAACGCGTGAGGAAACCCCAACCCACCGCACACCACCCACCACACGCCACGCCAACTCGCGTGCCTGCTATGCCCCCCGCGCCCAGCCCAGCACGCGCTCGGCGTCTGCTTCCGTGACGGCGGCATGCGTCGGTAACGTGAAGAGGCGACTGCAAATCTCGCGCGCACCGGGCATCGTTGGCTCGCGGAGATGCATGACCGCCGCCGCCGCCGGCTCTTCACCGAGCGGAAGCGGATACGTGCGCACGACGCCGAGGGGTGGCGCGGGGATGCGCTTGGCATCCGCGGCCACTCGGGCCAACACCGGGAAACGCAGATAGCCTGGCTCCGCACTGGCGATTGGATCCACCAGATCGAGGGCCGGAATGTCAGCGAGGCGCTCTGTGTACCACGCCGCGCGCGCCGCACGGGTGGCGCGGTCCGCATCGACGCGCGCCAATGCCACCTCGACAAGTACCGCAGCAGCGTGCGAAAGACGCCCTGGCTCGCCTGCCGGCCGGTACAGTGTCTGGCCAAGCTCCAGGGCCGGAATGGACGCCGGGATCGCATACAGCGGCGGCCGACCGAACGCCCATTGCGCCGCAGCTCGGCCGAGATCACTCCAACCCGCCGACGCCGCCGACGGCGCATGCGCGATCCCGTTCGAGTCGGCGCGCACGCCGCCGCGTTCCCCATGAGGCGATCGCCGACGCGACGGAACTGTCGGCTGATCTCGTCGCGAACAGGGCGCCGCCCCGACCGCCCGATGTGCCCTTGCCACGCCCGAAACTCAGCACGGTCACCGGACCGCTCGATCCCACTGGCGCGCCATTCATCCGCGCACCGGCATGCTGCGCTGCGTCCTCGATCACGCGGGCGCCTGCCGCGTGCGCCAGGCCGAGCACTGCCTCCATGTCAACGGGATAGCCGTACAGGTGCGTCGCCACGACCGCGTCTGCTCCGCGCGCCAACGTCCGTCGCATCGAATCGAGATCCGGGCCGAGCGACCGTGGATCGACGTCATACAGCCGGACCCGCACCCCCGCACGAATCGCAGCGGCAATGAGATCGACGCACCCGTAGGCCGGCAGTGCGACCGTCCCTCCCTCCGGGACCATGGCGCGCAGTGCGATCACCAGGGCCGACGTCCCGCTGTCCGTCAGCGCCACAGCCGTCGCCCCATACCGCTCCCTCAATGCGGTGGCCACCCGATCTGATGCGGCGCCACTCGCGCTGCTGCCATTTTCCGGCCGCGCCGCCTCCACTGCCGCACGCGTCAACGCGCGGAAGCAGGTCGGCGAGGATACCGGCGGGAGGTAGCGGGGGAGCATAGGAGATCGGAACAACGGTCCAGGGTCCGGTGTCCGGGGTCCGAACCAACCGCGCCGGCCAGTGACATCACCGCGAAACTGGCCTCGTAGTTTGTCCCGGACTTCGGACCTTTGACCCCGGACTGCTTTTACGGAATGTACTTCACGATGCGCGGGCCGAGCGCGGTCGCCAGCGGCAGCGGCAGCCGCTTCCATAGCCGCGGGCCCCACGCATAGGCCGCATCGTCTGGCGAGGGCGTTTTCGCTGCGTCCGCCACCGTCCCCGTCGCCTGCCAGTCGTACCACCAGAGCTGCTCGTCACGCGCGCCCCACTGCAGCTTGAACTTGTGCGTGCCGCTCCCGATCGTGCAGCGCCCGAAGTTGAACGCGCGGAGCCCGTGGTCGCATGCGCGCTCCATGAATGCCCAGTACAAGAGCATGTTGGGCGATGAGCGCTTGTGCGCGACCAACGAGGATGCCCACGTCATCTCGAATTCCGATTGCCATCGGAAGCCGCACCCGGCCGCGACCGGCTTGCCCTGCAGATACGCGCACCCGAACCACACGTCGTCCGGAAAGGCGGCCGCGATGGCCTCGAACAGCCGGCGGGGCTGTGCGGGCGTGCCCAGGTCTCGCATGTGTTGGGCGAAGACGCTGTAGAACGGCTCGACCTGATCCGCGCCGAACCGGACTTCCATACCCTCTTTCTGCGGTCGGCGCACCTGACTCCGCAACTTGGTGTCGAGTTGCTTCCACAGGGCGGCCGAGCCGCCAACCGATGGCAACTCCATCACTACAGTGATCTTCCGCGTCGAGGCCACCCAACCGCTCGTCGGTGCCCCAAACCACTGAGCTCGAGACCGCAGCTCCAGGAGTGACACCCGCTCCCGTGCCGCACGCTCAGCCGCAGCCGCTGCCAGCACGGCGACCGCGCGCGGACTGCCGAGTGGGCCACCATAGTTGAGAAACGGCATCGACACGAGGAAGTGGCCAAACAGCCGGCTCTTCACACGGACCATGGGCAACACGCCTTCGATCCGACCCGAGCGGTCGCGCGCGACGAGATACACGCACTCGTGCCCGAATACCTCTTCCATCACGCCGCGCCACCCGTGCACATGACAATGCGTGCTGCTCGGTTGCGACCGGACATACGCATCCCACTCGGCGCCATCGCCCTCATACACGGCAACCGATGGACTCGCCGCGCTCGGGGCCGAAGACACGGTGCCGGAGCCGGTGGCCATGAGTGGTGCGGACGAGCTCACTGCGCGACCGCGGTGTCCGTCAGCGATGGCGGGCTCCACAACGGCGCCGCTGTCGGCAACGCGTCCCGCAACGCCGTGAAGCTGAATTCCGACAAGAGCCGCTCGACGCGCTCCGCCGTATTTCGAATGCCGCGATAGTGCCGCACGCGCGTCATGAGCGGCACCGGCATGCGCGGCTGCTCGGTGTCGAGCTCCCACGGATGGATGTAGAACACGCCGGGCAAGTGGTTCTCCGTATGCTCACGGAACGCACGCTGAATCACGTGGTAGGGGAAATGGCGCAGATAACCGCCGCCTGCCGCGGGGATGCGCACGCCGTTCCAGACCGTCGTGGCCAACGGGAACTCGCATAGCCGTCCAGCCGGCCGTTCAATGACGTGGGCGATCGGTGGCGCGTCGGGATACCCGTACTCGGGACGACGGACAGGAAACATGCTCGAATCGTACGCGTACTGCTCCTCGATGAGCACATCAATTGCCCACTCCCGACCCGGCACAATCGAGAAACTGGGCGCCCGGTACCCGAGCACCCGAATGCCCGTGATGTCCTCGAGCACTTCCTTGGACAGCCGCACGTCCTCTCGAAACTCGGATGCCGTCAGCGCAGTCACCTTTCGATGCCACCAGCCGTGCGATGCGATTTCGTGCCCAGCTTGCGCGATGCGCCGCACCACCCGCGGGATGCCGCTTGGCGATCCACCCCAGCGTGAAGAACGTCGCCATGACGCGGTGCTGCGCGAGCATGTCGAGTAGCCGGTCGACGTTTTCCGCCACACGGCTCGGATACGTCGGCCAGCTCTCACGCGGGATGTATTCGTCGAATGCGTTGACCTGGAAGTACTCTTCCACGTCGACGGTGAAGAAATGTTTGAGCGCTTGGGTCACGAAAGCCAACTCGTCGAGTTCTGGCTCGCCCGACAGCTTGGTGACGGACATCACACAGTGTGAGCCGCTGGTCTACCGACGTAGATACATTCGCAGTTACGATGCCACATAATGACCTCCGATCACGCACGAGCAAGACCCCGCCGTTTTGCCCGCTGTGAGCCGCGGTAACATGGTTTCAGGCCCACCGCGGCGCGGGCTTGACCTTATAACGTGGGCGCGCGATGTAGCACGGACGCCACAAAAGGCGCTCGGTATTGCTACGACCGCCGTCAGCCTGATCCTCATTGCACGGCTTACCCTCAAGCCGTTGGGCGATAGCCTCCCCACGCATTTCGATGTGTGTCTCCTGTGCGGAAGCACCGGCACAGCCAACTTCCTCCTCAACGTCGTCCTTTTCGTCCCTCTGGGCATCGGACTACGGCTGAGCGGGATGCGGCGCTGGACTGCGTGGACGCTCGCGCTGCTGCTCACGGCGACCATCGAGACACTGCAGTTCTACGTCGTCCCAGGACGCGATTCGGACCTGGGTGATATCGTAGCCAACACTCTGGGCGGGGTCATTGGCGTCATTGCGGTCGACACACGACGCGTGTGGCTCACGCCGCCCAGCCATCTGGCGGGGCGATTGAGCGGGATCGCAGCGTTGTTGGTGTGCATTGTCGCGGCCTTCGTACAGTGGGCGCTGATGCCCAGGATCCCGCACGGCATTACTACCCGCAAATCGCCCCCGATATCCCCGGCTATTCGCTGCTCGATGGCGTCGTGGTCGATGCGACTTTCGACGGCGCTGACCTCGTCATCGGCCGCATGTCCGCTTCGGCAAGCGAAGCGATGCATGACTCGTTGCTGGCAGACAGTGCGGTCATCGCCGTGACCATGCAACCAGGCACGACACGGTCATCCATCGCGCCGATCGTGGATGTGCACGATCAGCTGCGACGCGAGGTCTTTCTTCTTGGCCGGCGAGGCGACGACCTGATGTTTCGAATACGCAGGCGGTCGGATGCACTCGGCTTCCATGCACCGTCGTCGGTGGTGACGGACGCCTTCCTGGCGGAGCCCTCTCGAGTCGACACGATTGTCGTACGGGCGACGACCAGGGCCGGGTCCACCGCATTCGAGGTGGGTCACCGCGGCTCGGGAGCCACCGCGGTTCTCCATCGCCAGGTCGGTGAGGGCGTCTGGGAGGGGTGGCGACTCTTCATTCCGGATCAGGCCCGATGGGCACGGTACGCACAGTGGTTCACCTTCGCATGGATCTGCATGCTCTTCGCGCCAATCGGGTACTGGGCCGGGCGCGCCGCGCGACGTGAAGGAATCGCCCTCTCAGTCACCGCGATCGCGATGCCCGTCGTGGCGTCGTTCGCTATCATCCCGGTGGCGGCTGGGGCGCCACCTGCTGGACTGCCCGTGTGGGCAGCAGGGCTCGGTGTCTCCGCCATTACTTGGGGGATTGGCCGGTGGACGGTCGGGTGATGTGTGGGTCCAGGGATGGCACGGACGGTGTCGCAGGACGGCGTACGCGCCGCGCATACCCGCCAATCTGGCAACGGGGTGTGAGCGGCGCGGGCGTAGAGGCGTAGAGAGCCGATGAGCGGAACGCTGGCCGTTTTCGATGTGATCCTGGAGTTCCTGCGACCGACGCTCGCGGCACTTGCAGGGGCTGTGACGCTCGTGCTGGCCGTCGACTGGCTCGTGCGCACCCGCCGCCTCAATCCGTTCGGGCCGATCGCGCGCTTTTACCGGAGCGCGGTCGATCCGCTGCTCGCACCGATCGAACGTCGCGTGGTGCGCGCCGGAGGCCTGCCGTCCAGCGCGCCTTGGTGGGCGCTCGGCGTGGTCGTGATTGGCGGAATCGTCTTGCTCGAAGTGTTGACCTACGTCCGGGGAATGGCCGGTGAACTTGTTGGCGCTACCTCGTTTGGCGCCTACGGCATCGCGCGAGTGCTGATCCGCTGGACGTTCCTCTTGCTCGAGATCGCCCTGATCGTCCGCGTCGTGGCGTCATGGATCAACCTTTCGCGCTACTCTGGCTGGGTGCGGTGGGCCTTCAGCCTCACGGAGTGGATGCTCCGGCCTATCCGGCGCATCGTCCCGTCCGTCGCGATGTTCGATCTGTCGCCGCTCATCGCGTGGATCCTGCTCTCGTACATTCTCGAGCCGTTCGTGGGCAGCTTGCTGAGCTTGCTCGCGCGTGGCGGCTGAGAGATACTCCGTGGCGACAGCGGCCAGCAGCGGCGAAAAGGAGTGTCGGGGCCATCTCGACGCATGATCGCCGGCTCGGAGGGGCGACGCAGGGCTTGGCTCTGCCGTTTCGAATGACCGCCGAAGTATCCGAGGTATCCATGTTTGGTACGGTGTTGATCGGCACTGATCACGCCTTGCTCGAAGGGCTTGCGCAAACACTCGCGGCCGCTGGTTATCGCGTCACGCTGGCCGACAGCCTACATGACGCCAGCGTACAAACAGCTGGCGACCCACCCCTGGTCGTCGTGGTCGATCGGGCGACCGCGCTCTTATCCGGCCGTGACATCGGTCTCCACGGGCTCGCGCCCGGCGGATCGATTGTACTCTACCACGGCACCGACGACGCGCCGCTGCCCCTGCCCGCCTCGCTCCAACGCCTGACTCTCGCAGACCTGACGCTTCCCCTCGAGCGGCAACGGCTGGTCGCGCTGGTTCAAACGGTCACGGCTCGGGCGCGCTCGCGCGGGCGCGGGGATGTGGGGCCGGAGGAGAGGACCGGGCCCTAAGGCGCCCGAGAGAGTAGAAGCACAGAAAGTAGAAAGTAGACGAACGGCGCTCACAGGCGCCGTCGTCTACTCTCTACTTTCTGCTCCGCCACTCTCTACGGCCGCGTCGGCGCCCGTTATCCCCCATTCGCCTGCACGACCACCACCGGAGGATCCGTCACACCTTGCTGCGCACAGCCGGCCACGCAGACGGCCAGCAACGTACACAGCGCCCACGCCAGACGACTTGCTGTCGGTCGCATGTGCCCTCCTCGAACTGTTCGGCGGCTCGACTGGCATGGTGTGCGCGTCGACCAGACACACACGGTAGCCTCGTAGCTTTGCGTCGCCGGCTTTCGCCGGGTTTGCCTTTATCGCAGCCCCCGATGGGAGGGGCACCGCGAGAGACAAGGCGAGACCATGCTCGCCCCTAACATTCCCACTCTAACCAGACGATTGACGGCGCGGTCGGGAGCCGAGCTCGCTCGGCACCAGCGATTCCGGGCGCCAGCCGAGTCACTCGGTCCCCCGCCGCCCACGCCGTCGCACTCACCGTACAACTCCACGGCTGAGGCTGCCAGAGCAGAAATGAGTCAGCCGTCGGCCGTGGGTTTGGGGTAGGACAAAAAGGCGGGGTCAGGGCGGCCGCTGGAGCGCCTGAGAGAGGAGATCCGCAGAAACGAGACGGGAGATACTGAGAACCGCGTGACCCGGGGTCCGGGAACTCAGCGCGCCGGCGAAGTACTCTAAAGGTGATGTGGGTCACAGCCGTAGGCCTGATCCCAGACCGGTGAACGCGATATCCGATCGTCAATGACATCCGATCGTCAGTTGAGTGCTCGCTGACGCACCGTTAGATTGTGAAAGACAATCGTACTCGTGGCGATTTACGGCAACTTGCGGCCACGTAAAACATTCCGCTAAACCGCCAGAGCCCGGCGGCGTGACCGTCCGGGTTTTTTTGTTTTGAGCGGTGGCCCTGTTTGGCAGTCGCTGTGGCAGTTCCGGAGTCCCGAATTCCGAATCCCCTCGCCTGTGGCTTTCCGATCTCTGCCCTGATGTCCGCTTATCTCGAGGCCCTCGCTGATCGCGTCCTCATCTACGATGGCGCCATGGGAACGAACATCCAGCGGCACCATCTCTCAGCCGCCGATTTCGGCGGCAAGTCGCTCGAGGGCTGTAACGACAATCTGGTGCTCGACTCGGCCTGACGTCATCCGGAGCATACACGAGTCGTTTCTCGCCGTCGGCTGCGACGTGGTCGAGACGTGCACGTTCCAATCCACCCCCCGACGACTCGCCGAATGGGGCATTGGCGATCGGATGCACGAGCTCAATGTCGCCGCCGCGCGCCTCGCCCGCGCCGCATGCGACGCCTACGCCACGCCCGACCATCCGCGGTTCGTGGCCGGCTCGATCGGTCCCGACCGGCATGCTGCCCTCGAGCGATGATCCGGTGCTCGGCGCCATCACGTTCGAGACACTCGCCGACAACTACTACGCCCAGGCCAAAGCGCTGGTCGAAGGCGGAGTCGATGTCCTGCTCGTCGAGACGGCGCAGGACATTCTCGAGGTCAAGGCAGCGATCGCCGGGTTCGAGCGGCTGTTCGCGGAGATCGGAAGGCGCGTCGCCGTGCAGGCTCAGGTCACGCTCGACACGAGCGGACGGATGCTGCTCGGTACCGACGTCGCGAGCGCGCTCACGACGCTCGAAGGCGCTTCGCGTCGATGTCGTCGGGCTCAACTGCTCGACGGGCCCCGAGCACATGCGCGAGCCGGTCCGCTACCTCACCGAACACGCGACGCGCCCGATCTCCGTGATCCCCAATGCCGGGCTCCCGCTCAACACCGGGACGGGCGACGCGGTCTATCCGCTCGAGCCGGCGCCGCTCGCGACAGCGCTCTCGCGAGTTCGTGCGCGACTTCGGCGTGCGCATTGTCGGCGGCTGCTGCGGCACGACGCCCGAGCATCTCGAGGCGGTCGTCGCAGGCGGTCCGCCCGCTGGGGAACGGTGCGCACGCGGCGGCCGGTGACCGTCGGCGTGCGACGACGTGTCGCGCGCGTCTCGAGCGCGATGCGCGCGATCACCCTGCACCAGGACCCGCCGCCCCTGCTCGTCGGCGAGCGCGTCAATGCCCAGGGCTCGCGCGCGGTCAAGCGCCTGCTCCTCGCCGACGACTACGACGGCATCGTGCGGGTCGCCCGCGAGCAGGCGGAATCAGGCGCGCACGTGCTCGACGTGTGCGTCGCGCTCACCGAGCGCGCTGACGAAGCCGAGCAGATGTCGCGCGTCGTCAAGCTGCTCTCGATGAGCGTCGAAGACGCCGCTCATGATCGATTCGACGGAACCGGCGGTCATCGCAGCAGCGCTGGCCCACCTGCCGGGCCGCGGCATCGTCAACTCGATCAACATGGAGAACGGGCGCAAGCGGATCGACGATGTGCTCCCGCTCGTCCGCCAGCATGGCGCGGCGGTCGTCGCGCTGACGATCGATGAGCAGGGGATGGCCAGTACGCGCGAGCGCAAGCTCGAGATCGCCCGCCGCATCCACGACATCGCAACCACCGAGTTCGGCCTGCACGTCGTCCGATCTCATCTTCGATGCGCTCACCTTCACCCTCGCGACAGGCGAGGCAGAGTGGATCGATTCGGCGACCGAGACGATCGAGGGCATCCGTCTCATCAAGCGCGAGCTGCCGGGCGTCTTCACGATCCTGGGCGTCTCGAACGTCGAGCTTCGGACTCACGCCCGAGGCACGCGCGGTCCTCAACTCCGTCTTCCTGCACCACTGCGTCGTCGGCCGGGCTGGACGCCGCGATCGTCAATCCCGCCGCATATCCGCCCGTACGCCGAAGTCGATGCGACCGAGCGCGCACTCGCCGACGATCTGGTCTTCAACCGGCGACCAGACGCGCTGCAGCGCTTCATCGAGCACTTCGCCAACGTCGGCGAATGAAGGCCGGCACGGTGCTGCAGGTGAGAGCGCTGTCGATCCGACGGCCGGGCATGACCGCCGACCAGCGCATTCACTGGTCGATCGTGCACCGCAAGAAGGAAGGAATCGAGGCGCTGCTCGACGCGGCCGGCGTTCGCGAGCAGCCGGTGCGCGTGCTCAACGACGTGCTGCTGCCCGCGATGAAGGAGGTCGGCGACAAGTTCGGCGCCGGCGAGCTCATCCTGCCATTCGTGCTGCAGAGCGCGGAAGTCATGAAGCGCGCGGTCCGCACCTCGAGCAGTTCCTCGAGCGATCCGCGGACTACACCAAGGGCAAGGTCGTGCTGGCGACCGTGTACGGCGACGTCCACGACATCGGGAAGTCGCTGGTCAACACGATTCTCGCGAACAACGGCTACACGGTCTACGACCTCGGCAAGCAGGTCCCGGTCAACACGATCATCGAGAAAGCCGAAGAGGTCGGGGCCGACGCGATCGGCCTGTCGGCACTGCTCGTGTCGACGTCCAAGCAGATGCCACTGTGCGTGCAGGAGCTCGACAAGCGCGGGCTGACCTATCCGGTGCTCATCGGCGGCGCGGCGATCAACCGCCGCTTCGGGCGCCGTGCGCTGTTCGTCGATGGCGAACGACCCTACGCCGCGGGCGTCTTCTACTGCAAGGACGCGTTCGAGGGGCTGGCCACGATGGACCAGCTCATGGATCCTGAGCGCCGCGGCGGCGGCCCTCACGGACGCGGTCGATGCCGCACGCGCGCGACGTGTTCCTGCACACGACGGTCGGCAAGGACATCGCCGCCGGCACAGCTGGTGGCGAGCGGAGCGCCGTGCGCGCCGATCTTGACCGGTGCCTCGAGCGCCCGTTCTTCGGCGACACGCGTCATCCGCGACATCCCGCTCGATGAGGTCCTCTCGCTCGCTCGACCTCGACGAGTTGTTCCGCCTGCAATGGGGCGGTCGCGGCTCGGGCCCCGCGTACGACCGCACGGTGCGCGAGGAGTTCCTGCCGACGCTACGCGCGGCTCAGCGCCGAGGCCGCCACGTGATGGCTGGCTCGCGCCACAAGCGGTCTACGGCTCGTTCCCCGTGCAGTCGCAGGGCAACGACGCTCGTCGTGTACGACCCCGCGGCATATGAGAGCGACGGCGGCGCACTGCGCGAGATCGCCCGCTTCCACTTTCCCCGCCAGGTCGGTCGCGAGCGACTGTGCATCGCCGACTATTTCCGGTCGGCCGAATCGGGCGAGGTCGATGTCATCGCGCTGCAGGTCGTGACCGTTGGCGATGCGGCCGCCGCGCGCTTCGAATGCTTGCAGCTAGCCGGCGAGTACACCGAGGCGTACTACGTGCACGGGCTGGCGGTCGAAGCCGCCGAAGCCGTCGCGGAGTGGATGCATCGCCGCATCCGCCGCGAATGGGGCCTGGCTCCGATCGCAGGGGAAGCGATACTCGTGGGGCTACGGCGCCTGCCCCGATCTCGACGACCACGCGACGGTGTTCCGTCTGCTGCCCGTCGCGGATGCCCTCGGCATGTCGCTCACCTCCGCCGGCCAACTGATGCCGGAGCAGTCGACCGCCGCGCTCATCGTGCACCATCCGGACGCCAAGTACTACGCGGTCCGCGGTGACGGCGCGGGCGTAGAGGCGGCCGCATGACCTCGACCCCGGCGGTCGGCCCACCGTCCGAACCGGTCGCCGGACAGGCAGTGACCGGTGTACGCGCCGACCTCCTCGCACGGCTGGTGGATCCCGAACGCATCATCGTCTTCGACGGCGCGATGGGGACGATGCTCTACGCGAAGGGCGTGTTCATCAACCAGTGCTACGACGAGCTCAATGTCGCGGTCGCCGGAGCTCGTGCGATCGGTGCACGAGGCGTACGTCCGAGCGGGCGCCGAGGTGCTGGAGACCAACAGCTTTGGCGCCAATCGCGCGAAGCTCGCGCAGCACGGCCTCGAATCGCAGGTGGTCGATGCTCAACCGGCGCGCGGCGGAGATCGCGCGTGCGGCGGCGGGTGATCGCCGCCTCGTCGCGGGTGCCGTCGGCCCACTCGGCATCCGCATCGAGCCCTACGGTCCCACGAGTCGGGACGAGGCGCGGGCGATGTTTCGCGAGCAGATGCAGGCGCTGGCCGACGGCGGCGCCGATTGCTTCGTGATCGAGACCTTCGCCGACCTGGACGAGATGGAGCAGGCCATTCTCGCAGCGCGCGACGTCGACCCCGCGATGCCGGTCATCGCGCAGATGACGATCGGCGTCGATGGCCGGACGCCGTACGGCGTGCCACCGCACGAGGTCGCGCGGGCGCTCGATCGATTCGGCGCGGACGTCATTGGACTCAACTGCTCGGTGGGGCCGCAGACGATTCTCGATGCGATCGAGCGCATGGTGCCGGAGACCCGGCGCAAGCTCTCCGCGCAGCCGAACGCGGGAATGCCGCGTGAAGTCGGTGGTCGGAGCATGTACATGGCGAGCCCCGAGTACATGGCGACGTACGCGCGCCACCTCGTGCAGGCAGGTGCCAAGATCGTCGGCGGTTGCTGCGGCACGACGCCCGAGCACATCCATGCGATGGCCGCTGGTGTGCGTCCGCTCGCCCCGCGACATCGGGGCGTCCCGGACTCTGACGGTGCCGGCGACGCTTCCACGCACGCGACCGTGTTGCAGTCCGCCGGCGGAGGACGGCTCTCGCGCGTGCATGCGCGTGTCACGGCGCAGTCCCGAGGCCGACGCGGACGGTGGTGCGTCCGTCGCACAGGCAGGCGTCGCGCCCGTCGCGTTCGCCGAGCGCTCGCGGTGGGCGGCGAAGCTCGCCGAGGGCGCGTTCGTGACGTCGGTGGAGATCGTCCCGCCGCGCGGCGTGGACGCTGCTCGGATGGTGCAAGAAGTGACCGCCCTTAGGCGCGCGGGCGTCGATGCGGTCAATGTGCCGGACGGACCACGGGCGCAGAGCCGCATGAGCGCGGTGCTCGTCAGCATCCTGATTCAGCAACAGGTCGGGATCGAGACCGTGACGCACTATTGCTGCCGCGACCGCAATCTCCTGGGGATGCTGAGCGATCTGCTCGGCGCGTCGGCGATGGGTCTACGGAACCTCCTGCTCATCACCGGCGACCCGCCGAAGATGGGTCCCTATCCCGACGCGACGGCGGTCTTCGACATCGACGCGATCGGCCTCACGAACCTCGCGTCGCGCCTCAATCACGGCCTCGATCCCGGCGGCAACGAGATCGGCGCGCCCACGCGATTCGTCATCGGAGTCGGCGTCAACCCCGCCGCAGTCGACCGGGCCCACGAGCTCCGCCGGTTCGAGTGGAAGGTCGAAGCCGGCGCCGAGTTCGCCGTGACGCAACCGGTGTTCGACGTGGCGCAGCTGGAGCGTTTCCTCGAGACGTCGCAACATGTCCACATCCCGATCGTCGCCGGGATCTGGCCGTTGGTCTCGGTTCGAAACGCCGAGTTCCTGGCCAACGAGGTGCCCGGCGTGACGGTGCCGGCCAGCGTGATCGAGCGGATGCGCCGCGCCAGCGAACGGTCCAAGGAACACGCCGTGGCCGAGGGCATCGCGATCGCGCGCGAGATGCTGGAACGGGTGCGCGGGTCGGTCCAGGGGGTGCAGGTGTCGGCGCCTTTCGGAAAGGTGGAGCTGGCGCTGCAGACGATTGGGGTTGGGGCGTAGCGACAAACAGCGGGTTTGGGGTATGGGGTCTGGGGAACTGCGACGACCCTGCGTGACGGATAAGTTGCTTTTGTAGTTCCCCCAAACCTCAAACCTGTTTTTCCAGCCCCAATGCCCACCGGCCTCCTCCTCATCGACCACGGCTCCAAGCTCGACACCGCCAACGACATGCTCGCCTGTGTCGCCAACCTCGTGCAGGAGATGGCGGGCAGCCCGGTCATCGTGCGGCACGCGCACATGGAGCTGGCCGAACCATCGATCGCCCGCGGCTTCGCCGATTGCGTGCAGGCCGGTGCGGACGAGGTGATCGCGTTTCCTTATATGCTGTCGCCGGGCCGGCACTCCACCCGGGACATCCCGCGCATGATCCGTGAGGCGGCAGCGGCTCACCCAGGAGTGCGGTACCGGGTCACGCCGGCGTTTGGCGTCCACGAGATGCTAGCGGCTGTAGTGTTGAGTCGGGCTGGGCTCGCCCCGGTCCGACAGCCAGCCTCGGACGGAGGCTCGACCTGCTGGGCGGAGGCGGGCGGTGGGGGGCAGGAGGCCAATTGCAGCGCTGGCCGCTGTGCCGATGCCTGCCCGGCGATGCAAGCAGAGACGAGCTCGGCCGTTATCTCCAGCCCGGGGTCTTCGTCAGAATGACGGAGGGGGACCGGTGGGTCCTCCCGTCCTCGGAGCCTTCGGAGAGCTCAGGATGGTACGTGGTGCGAAATGGACGGCGACCCTCGCCGGCGGGTTGCTGGGCGGTGCGGTCATGTGCGCATGCGTCGCGACGATCGCGATGCCTGGGGTGGCGAGCGCGCAGGCACATCACGCTTCGAATGGATCGAATGGCCGGACCGCCGCAGGCGATCCACCCGTCCAGCCGGTCATCACGCTCGAGCGGTCCGCCTGTCATGGCCAGTGCCCGGAGTACAAGCTTTCGTTTTACGAAGATGGTCAAGTGGTCTACGAGGGCTCGGCCAACGTCAGTAAGGCCGGCCGCTGGTATGCCCACGTCTCGCGGTCGACGGTGGACGGCCTCATAGCTGAGTTTCGCCGCATTGGGTACGACTCGCTCTCACCCAAGTATCCGCCTGGTCTGACCGCAAGTCCGATCGCGACCACGTCGCTCCGCCAGGGCGATAGGCTCAAAATGGTCACGCACGAAGAGGGCTCTCCATTCCCCCCCGCTGCGCTGTCGGTCCTCGAGGACCGCATCGACGCGTCGGTCCAGTCGGTGGATTGGGTGAAGTAAGGGCTGAACGGCGGGGTCTGGGGTAACGAACACACGACAGAGAGGGCCGGTCGCGGCGCGTCGTGACTGGCCTTCGGTCCTTGTTGCCGGTACCCCAAACGCCAGACCCCAAACCCCCAGACCCCGCTATATAACCCCCCGAGTGGCACCGTTAGATTCCCCGGCATGTCCTCCGAAATCGCCGCCGTTGTGAACAGCAACCCCGGACCCTTGACGGCGCTCTCTGACGAAGAGTCCATGTTCCGCGAGGCGGTCGCCGACTTCGCGGAGCACGAGGTCCGTCCCCGGGTGAAGGAGATGGAGCGGGCGGCTCGGATCGACCCGACACTGATCCCGCACTTCTACTCCCTGGGACTCATGGGGATCGAGGTGCCGGAGCAGTACGGAGGCGCGGGCGGGTCGCTCATGATGGTGGCGCTCGCTGTCGAGACCGTCAGTCGGGTCGATGCCTCGGCGGCGATCATGGTCGACGTGCAGAACACGCTCGTCAACTACCCGATCCTCCGATACGGGAGCGATGACACCAAGGCGCGGTATCTGCCGCGGCTCACCAGCGACACGGTCGGTGCGTACGCCCTGTCGGAGCCTGGATCGGGGTCCGATGCATTTGGGATGGAGACGACGGCGGTGCGCTCTGGCGACCACTACGTCCTCAATGGACGGAAGATGTGGATCACCAATGGAGCCGAGGCGGGGATTTACGTGCTCTTCGCCAACGCGAACCGAGATGCCGGGTATAAGGGCATCACCGCGTTCGTCGTTGAGCGAGGGTTTCCAGGCTTCCGGGTCGGCAAGAAGGAGGACAAGCTCGGGATCCGGGCCTCGAGCACGGTCGAGTTGATTCTGGACGGATGCGAGGTGCCCGCGGCCAACGTTTTGGGGCCTGTCGGACAAGGGTACAAGATCGCGATCGAGACGCTGAATGAGGGTCGCATCGGGATCGGTGCACAGATGATCGGCGTCGCGGGCGGTGCGCTGGCCGCCGCCACGTCGTACGTCAAGGAGCGGAAACAGTTCGGCAAGTCCTTGTCGGAATTCCAGGGGGTGCAGTTCCAGATCGCGCAGGCCGCTACGGAGCTGGAGGCCGCACGCCTCATGGTCTACAACGCCGCGCGACTCAAGGACTCGGGCCGGGACATCGTGCGCGAGGGCGCCATGGCCAAGCTCTTTGCCTCGCAGGTTTGCGAGCGTGTGACATTGGTCTGTCTGGAGTTGTTTGGCGGCTACGGGTATACCACGGATTATCCGGTCGAGAAGTTTTATCGCGACGCCAAGATCGGGACGATTTACGAGGGCACGTCAAATATGCAGCTGCAGACCATTGCAAAGGCGCTGCTACGCTGACGTCGATGGGTGGGAGGCGTCTTGAGCAGTAGTGACGGGAACGGTGACGATCGCGTGACGACGACCAAGCCGGCATCGGAGGCAGTCGCCCACTCGCAGGCCCGCTGGGCGCGGACGCGCGTGGGGGGACGGCGCGCGTTTATCCTGCGCTACGGCGTCGCTGGCTGGGGCCTGCCCGCCGGCGCGATCACGACCGCGTACCACATCCTGCGCGTGCGTGCCTCGACTCCGGGGATGCCGCTGTCGGTCGCCGCCGTTCGTCCGCTGTGGCTCAGCATCGTGGCGCTCTTCGTCGTGTGTGGCCTGGTGGGATATCTTCTGGGCGCCTGGCTGTGGGATTACTGCGAGGCGCGGTTCGGAGCGTAGGCCAGGCGAGCGCTCGCCAATTCGCACGGCGCGTGCGAAGTTTTCCGCTCCGTGTCTCTGCATTCCCTTCCCGCGCCGCCCAAGGCTTTCATGTCGACTGCTGGAGTGCCTCGGCCCCGCTCGGCCGCGGAGATTTTCGACGCGTCGGTGCGACTGGTCCGCGGACATTATGGGCCGCTGGTCTCGCTCACGGCGCTCTTCTACATCCCGTTCGTCGCCCTTCAGACGCTCGCCTTCCCTTCGCTCTTGCCGTTCAGGACGTTTGGCAACGGCGTGCCCGTGTCGCCGGCCGCGCTGGCGGCGTGGACCGCAGTGTCGATCATCTGGCACTCCACGACGCTCGCGGTCGCGCTCACCCTGGCAGCGGCCGACGCCTCCACCGGCAATGACCCGCAGATCCCGGCAGTGTTGCGCGGGGTCGGGCAGCGCCTCACATTGGCCATCGCGCTCGCGATCGTCGGGCTCGGTGTCTTGTTGCTGGCCATACTGTGCGGGACGATACCGAGCGTCGTCCTTGTAGGGCTGGCATTGCGGTTCCTTCCACCGGCGATCTCACGGGTGATGGTCGTGGCTGTACCATTGGTGATCGTCCTCAGCGTCTTCGGCTACACGATCGCGGCGTTGGCCGCGTCGCTGCCGATTCTCGTGCTCGAACGCTTGGGCGTACGGGCATCCATGCGCCGGTCTTTGCAGCTCACCAAGGAACTGCGCGCGCACGTCCTGCGCCTCATCGCGCTCGTGTACCTGTTCTACTTCGGTCTGTACTTCGGGATCGGCGAGGTGTTCAGGCTCATTGGACATCCCATTCTGAGTCGCATCGGATCGGCAACTCTCATCGTGACCCTGCTCCCGTTCGTTCATGTACCGTTCCTGCTGCTGTACTACGACCTTCGCATCCGCAAAGAGGGGTATGACATTGAAGTGATGGCGGGAGCGCTCGAGAGCTCTGCCACACCACAGGTCGCGTGATTCAGCAGGTCACCACGACGGTCGCGCGCGACACGATCGCCGCCGTGTTCGCGCAGCGTGCGTATGACCGCACCATCGCCGAGTCGTTGTGGGATCGTCTCATATTCTACTTGTGGGAGCAGCTCGCTCGGGTGTTGAGCGCGATCGGCAAGTCGTCAGCCACACGTCCGGTCGCGCTCGGCGTGCTCGGGGTGCTGGCGGTGCTCGCGATCGTGCGGATCGCCATCGCCATCAGGTCGGCGGAGTTCACTCCAGGAAACGGAGCACGCCGGTTCCTGCGACGCCGAGTCGACCCATGGCTGGACGCGCAACGGCTCGCGGCGGAGCACCGTTACACGGACGCCGCCCACGCACTCTACGCCGCGCTGTTGCAGAGCGTCGCACAGCGCGAAGATCTCCGGTTGCATCCATCGAAGACGGTCGGCGATTACCTGCGTGAGCTGCGCTGGCGTTCATCTGTTCTTGTGCCCAGCTTCCGCGACTTCGCGCGTTTGTACGAAGTCGTCGTGTACGGGTTGGGGATCTGCGACCAGGAGCGGTACGAGCGACTCTATGCACTAGCGAGCGGCATGCTGACGCCCGCGCCATGACTACGCCGCCCGTCGCATCACCAACCACGGGGACGAGCGATCCGCCGGTTCCCGCTGCCCCCTCGGCACAAGCCCAGACCGATTGGCTCGCCAAGGTTCTTCGGCCGCGCGTCGTCCTGCCCGTCCTGGCCGTCGTGATGCTGGTCGCGATTCTGTTCACGCCGGAGGCGCCCAGTACGAACCTCGATCTCCGCCTCACGACGACCTCGGCTGGCCCCGCGGGCGCGAAAGGACTGTACGAGGTCATGGGTCGGCTCGGGTGGTCGACACGCCGGCGGATGACGGCATTCAATGAACCGCTGGACAGTGACGCGGTGTACGCGGTGTTTGGTGGGCCGCGGCGCATGACCGCCGCAGAGGTGCACGTCCTTCTGGACGCGGTGCGCCGCGGCGCTGGACTCATCTACGTCGTCGAGGACCGTCCACTCACCGACTCGCTGGTGCTGCGCCATTCCTCGGCGGGCGGGTCCCTGGCCGTGTCGGCCTCCGACTCGTCGCGATGCCAGCCGCAGGCGCTCCAGAATACACTGCTCTGGCTTGGCGCCGGCGTGCATCTGTACTATCTCGTCGACTCGCTGTCGCCTACCTCGAATCGCCAGCGCCTGCCCGCGGACACGGCGGTCTTCGTGTCGGTGACGCGCGACGGAGAGTCCTCATCTGATGCAGGCGGCACGTTGCCAGCGGTCGTGGGCTATCCGTTGGGCCGTGGGCGCGTCGTTGCAGTGTCGGATCCGGACGCATTGCGCAACGATGTCGTGCGCGTCTGTCGCGTGGGTGTGGGGCCGCGGCTCGTGGCTGCGATCGAGTATGCGTCGCAAGGACGGCGGCCACCGCTCGTGTTCGACGAATACCATCAGTCCAACGCCGCCGAAGCGACGCCGGTATCGACGGCTGTCGCCTTTCTTGGCGCGCATCCGGTCGGACGTGCAATCCTGCAACTCCTCGCCGGCGGCCTCGTGCTCATTTTGGCCTTGGGTGTGCGGGCGCTCGCGCCCCACAGTATGCCAGCCATCGAGCGCCGGTCGCCGCTCGAGCACGTCGATGCGCTCGCGCTCGCGTACGAACGGATCCATGCGTCCCGCACGGCAGTCACTCGACTCGTACGAGGCCTCAGGCGCCGACATGACCGTGGGGGTTGGTCCTCACGGGCTGCCGGCCAGGCCGGGACCGAGGACGCGAACGATCGGTTTCTGACTGCCGTCGCGGCAAGTCATCCTCGGCTCGCACCCGACGTGAAGCGCGTCGAGGCGGCCGAGCGCACGACCGTCGAGCCGAGCGAGCTGCTGGAGGTAGCTGCGGCGATCGACCGGATCGACAAGGCGTTCCCGGGCAACAGGGATCGTAACCATCACTCTAAACCGTACTGAGGATCGGCCGTGGCCGACGTACCCGTTACTGCCTCCGGGCAACCTTCCCCCACAGACGACTCGCCTGCCTCTGACCCGGCGGCGACCGCCAGGGGCGCGTCCGACGAGACCGGTCCAGACCGCCGCGAGCCGGCGCCTCCGTTGCCCAGCTGGGCTGTGTCCGACCCGGCCGCGCGCGAAGCGATCGAGCGCATAGCGCTCACGCTGCAACGCGTTCGCGATGCCGTGGCGTCGCGGATCGTGGGGCAGGACGATGTCATCGAGGAGACGATCGTCGCGTTCGTCGCGCGCGGACACATTCTGCTCGAGGGCGTCCCGGGGACCGCCAAGACGCTGCTCGTGCGCACGCTCGCCGAAGTGCTGGGTGCGCGGTTCGGGCGGATCCAGTTCACGCCGGACCTCATGCCGTCGGATATCACCGGTGTGAGTGTGCTGCAGGCCACGACTCGCGAGTTCGAGTTCCATGCCGGGCCGGTGTTCACCGACCTGCTGCTCGCGGACGAAATCAACCGGGCGCCGGCCAAGACCCAGTCGGCCCTGCTCGAGGCGATGCAGGAGCGCCAGGTGACCACCGACGGCGTCGCGCGCACGTTGGGGGAGCTGTTCACGGTGTTGGCGACGCAGAACCCGGTGGAATACGAGGGGACGTATCCGCTGCCGGAAGCACAGCTCGACCGGTTTCTGATGAAGATCAAAGTCGGCTACCCGACGCGGACGTCCGAGCTCGAGATGCTGTCGCGCCAGGCGGCGGGCTTCGATCCGGACCGACTCGCGCAGCACCCGATCGCGCCATTGCTCGACGCCGAGGGCTGCCGCGCGTTGCGCGCGGCGGTCGACACGGTGAAAGTCGCGCCGGAGGTCCAGGCGTACGTGACTGACATTGTACGTGCGACCCGCGAGGACACCGGTCTGACGCTTGGCGGCTCCCCACGCGCAAGCGTGATGCTGTTTCGCGCTGCGCGGGGTGCGGCGCTGCTGGCGGGCCGCGATTTCGTGACGCCTGATGACGTCAAGGATTACGCGCTCGCCGTGCTGCGCCATCGCGTCATGGTGGCGCCCGAGCTCGAGGTCGAAGGTCGCAGCGCGGACGATGTCCTGCAGGGCATCTTGGCGCGCGTTCCGGCGCCTCAGTAACGGTGAGTGAGCAAGTGACCGTGATCGTGCAAGAGTCGTTACCCATCGTCCGTCGGCCGTCACCCGCCAGCCGGTAGGTCATGCCGTTACCCACCACTCGACTCGGCTGGGTGTTCATCCTGTCGTCGCCCGTGTGGATTCTGGCGATGCTGCTCGGAGCGCCACAGGTCGTGGGTATTGGCGTGGTGGCGTTGGTGTTGGTGGTCGCGGCGGTGGATGTCGCGGCGCTGCCGAGTCGCCGGCGGGTCGAGGTCACTCGCGAGGTGCCGGCGTCGATCGGTGTGGGGGACATCGTCCAGGCGACCTACCGTATCGCGGTCGAGTGGCCCGGCGCGGTCCATGGTGCGTTGTACGACGAGCTACCGCGCGGGGTGCGGCGCGAGACACCGATGCCGCAGGCGTTTGTTGCGCGGCGAGCGGCGCCGGCGACGTTGGCGGTCGATCTCCAGGGCCGCGAGCGTGGCGAGTGGCCGCTGGGTCGCATGGCGGTGCGGTTGCGGGGACCGTTGGGGCTCATGGCGCGCACCTATCGGTGGCGGCCGCAGGAGCACGTGCTGGTGGCGCCGTCCATCGCGAATGTGCGGCGCTACCGGCTGCTGGCGATGCAGCATCGGCTGCGTGACGCCGGCGTGCGGGTGTTACGCCGGCGCGGCGAGGGGACCAGTTTCGCGGGGCTACGGGAGTATGCGGTCGGCGACGATCCGCGGCTCGTCGACTGGAAGGCGTCGGCCAGGCGGCAGACGCTGATCACGCGCGAATTTTCCGTCGAGCAGGGTCAGACGGTGCATGATCGTGATCGACTGTGGCCGCCTCATGACGCAGTTGGCGGGCGATCTCCCGCGATTCGAGTACGCGTTGTCGTCGGCACTGGTGTTGGCGGACATCGCGCGTGAGTCGGGCGATCACGTAGGGTTGTTGGCGTTCGACGACGAGGTGCGTGCGTGGGTGGCGCCGGAGCGAGGCCGTGGTGCGCTGGTGGCATTGCGGTCGGCGCTCATCCCGCTCAGGGCGACGATGAAGGAGCCCGACTATGCGACGGCGTTCCGGACGCTGGACAGCCGGCAGCGGAAGCGTTCGCTCATCGTGTTCTACACCGACGTGATCGATCCGCGCGCATCGTACTCGTTGATCGCGCACACGACGCGTGGCGCGCGCCACCATTTGCCGGTCGTGGTCGCCTTGCGCAACGAGGCACTGGTGACCGCGGCCTCGCATGCGGGTGCGACCAAGCAGCTGGCCGTGTACGAGCGTGCGGCGGCCGAGGAGTTGCTGTCAGGGCGTGAGGAAGCGCTGGAGCGGATGCGTCAGGCCGGCGTGTCGGTGATCGATGTGCGTCCGCAGGCGATGACGGCGGCGGTGGTGAACCGGTACCTCGAGCTCAAAGGGCGAGGCGCGGTGTAGCTGGGTTAGGAGATAACGGCAAAACCCGCTTCACCTTTTTTAGTTTTTGTCGGCTCCGCGACATCACAGATCTGCTTCGTCTCAGCCGTGATTCACCGGCTGATCTGAACGGGCTGTCGGTAGTTCTCTGCCGCGCGATCACTGGGGGCGTCACCCGTCCGATTCGCTACTACCCTGGCCAGTCGTAGCAGCGGCGCGCGACGCGCGACGCACAAATTCGTCCACATTGACACCATCGGGCACGGCCCCGGATGTAGTGGCGTAGGTCAGCCTCACCGCGTCTTCACCAACGGGTTCCGTGCCAACGAGGCGAAGTGCCGGCACCGGACCGGCAAAGTACGGTTTGCCACCGCCGAGGACGAAGGGGCGGACGTAGAGACGATACTCGTCGATGAGGCCGGAGGCGGTAAGGCTGCCGGCTAGTTCGGGTCCGGCGACGTCGATTTCGCCACTGATTTCTTCCTTCAGGTTGCGCACGAACGCGCTGGCGTCGTCGCGGATCAACGTGGCGTTGGGACCGACATCCTTGAGGGCGCGTGAGGCGACCCACTTCGGCTTCCCGCGCCACACCATTGCGAAGTCGCGCTCGACGGCGTCCCATTCGGGTTGATCGTCGTCCCAGTAGCGCATCACTTCATACATGCGCCGACCGTAAACCATGCCGGCGAGGGCGCGGACATGATCGCTGAAGTGGCGACCGAGCTGATCGCCGGGCCCCGGCATTTGTCGTCCACCGGCGACACCAGCGATATAGCCATTGAGCGATTGCATCATGCCAAAAACGAGTTTTGCCATGCTGTCACTCCTGCGCCAAGTTCACAGAAGGCGATGAGAAGCCTTGAACCTGCCCCAATCTACTAGACACCTGAACGCCCATCCCCTCGACGCAGCGACCTCCCCGAGAGCGCCTGCGTAGCCGAGACTGCCGTCACGGTTCGGAGAGTCATCTACTCCCCCCGCTACACCGCGCCGGGATAGATGGTAGTGCTGGCGAAACGCACCGGAAGTGTTTCGAGGGGAGGCTCCCGGCAATCAGGCGACCGTAGCTCGCGGACTTGTGTCGGTCATCAGACCTGACGAAGCGTCAGGCCCGCGCCTCTCAGCTGCACGAGCAGGCTGTCAGGCCCCGCCAGGTGGTAGAGTCCGGTCAGGACCAGTGCCGGCTTCGCACTTTCCAACATTGCAGAGAAGCGCGGTACCCAGTTCTTGTTCCGCTCGACGACGATCTTCGCGTAGAGATCGGGATACAGGCGCTTCAAATCGGCGACCCGGCCCGTTGCGGGTCCGGCATTGCCCTGTGCCCAACCGCCGAATATGCGGTCGTTCTCCTCCGGTGCGGCCAGGACCGTATCGAGGGAGTAGCGAAAAAACTGCAGTCCCTGTTCAGGCGACAGGGAAGCGAACCACTCGATGACGTCGTCCTTCGTAGGAAATTCGGTCGAGACAGTGATGCCAGCGGACTTCGCTTCGGCAACCAGCACTTTGTCCGCCCCATTGGCCATCCCCATTGCCCGGTAGTACGCATCTTCCAGCACGCTTCCCGCGAGCCATGGCCGAAACTTCGTCAGGCTTGCGAGGGGCACGTGCGCCAGCCCGGCTGCCGCGGCCAGACGCTCTCGGTCGGTCTTGGTGAGCTGGCTTTCGAGCGGAGCGCTTTCGTCGACGCCGTAATCCGCAATGAGATCATTGACGTTGCGTCTGTATACGTTGTTCGTTTCAGTCCAGAGAGCCGAACAGCGGGGAACAAGCGCCTCTATCCTCTCATCATGCCAGCGCGTCGGGCGTGGCGGCGTTTCACCGGTGAGATAGACGCGATTACCGTTCGCTTCAACAGCGTAGAGCGGCCATGTACTCGCTGTACCGTCAATTGGCTCGCCCGCGCGGAGCGCGATTCGTCGTGCGCCGACTCTGTCGGCCAACAAGGCCCCACCGATCGTCGTGAGTCCGAAGAGAAAATTTCGACGGGTCGAGCATGCAGCGCGCTTCGCGATTGAGTCGGTCATTCGGCGCCTGTATTGCTCATGTGTCTATGGACGATGTGCAGACAGCGGCAATACGTCGCTCACTGATCCGTGGTTTCGGCGGCCCGTCTGGGGGCCTCACCGTTGACCGCGCACTACCAAGCGTGAGTGATGAGTCACCTCATTTTCCCTGACCATGTCACTGACTGCAGATCTCGTATGATGTGCGTCGAACCCACGACGCCAGAAAAGGGTGAAGGTGCGTTTTGCGGTTATCTCCTAAGCCCGAGTTCCCCGTCGCGTGCATAATGTTGCAGGTCGTTCGAGAACCAAGGCGCGATGGCTACTATTACCGGACCCTGACCCCATGACTGTTGGCGGGCGGAAGCCGATCTCATTGAGGGCACATGCATGGGCGGTTTCACGGGGTGTCGGTCCGACTCTGTGAGCGCGTCCTCCAGAGCAAGCGCAGTCGGCTACCTAGGGTCCACCAGCGGGTCTTGAGCGTCGCGCGCTTGTGGACTTCCCATGCGTGCAACTCTTCTGGCTTCGCAATCGGGAGTCGGCGAATGAAGGCGATCTCCTCCTCCACGCACCGGCGCTCCATACGTTCCATGTTGCCGCAGTTGTGAAGAAGGCCCGCGGTTGCGAACCGAGCGTGCGTTGCCTCGTGAACGATGCTCATGGGTAATTGCTCGCGCGTGCTCCGCTCGATTCCCCTGAGGCTCATGACGATCAGGTTGCCGGCTTCGGAGTATCCATGGATAGGCGAGAATGGTGGTGAGCCAGAATGCGGTGCCACCTCGCTGCAAGCGCGTGAGACGGCGGTGATCGAACCGGTCTATCAACCAGAGAGAGTACGTCAAGCGATCGAGTGCAGCGCTCCGACGGGGTTCCTCAATCCCAGTGTCGTAGAACACCGTGAACCCGTTGACCTCAACGTGTGGCGAACGCCGGGCTTGTCGCGCGGGGATCATACCGATCCACATGGTCGGGCTGCAGCTCATTGGCTCCCTAGGCGCTGGGTCGTTAATGGCTCGGCCGTATTGATCGGCGCTATACCGCTACTGAAGCCACCCGCTCATCGCACCTTGGAGCGCTGAATGATCGCCTGGATGCGGGGATCGGACCGGATGGGGTTATAGAACGAGTCCACCGAAAGGAAAATGAGGCGAGCAACGTTCGATGCTCCGCCCTTCACCCACCACTGGATTGCGCGCTCCCGGTCGCCAAGCCTCTGGTAGTCGTCAGCGATATAGTCTTCGCGAACGTATTCGGTGTTCGCGAGCGCGAGCGCCTGCCGCAGCGCGTCACGCGCGCCCAATGTGTCGCCCGCAGTGAGCAGTCTACCCGCGAGGTCGGCGAGATCCCCACCGCTTGGCGTCGGGCCGTGATAGCGTCTGATCGCGGCGGCCGCTGCGCGTTCGGTCATTCGCGGAGAGGTCCCGGAAGTATTCGCATAGCGCCGCCAGCCGCTCCTGGATGAGCGCTGCGCGCGTGCAGATCGCACGAGCGCTGTCCGGCGACAGCTTCGTGAAATCAAGCGAGGGGAGAAAGGCCAGGGTCCAAACTGCGAACGACAGCGGGTTGAGCCGCTCCGCACGTTGTGCTACTGCTTTCGCGGAGTCCGGCAGGTGCAGGTAGCTCCGGAGCAGGAAGCCGCCGAACGTGCCAGCGTTTACGTTGGCGGAATCGAGCGCCAGAGCCTGCTCCATCTCCCTCGACGCCGCCGCGGGGTCGTGGCCATAGAATTCCCACCAGGCTCCCATCTCCGCGTGCGCATCTGCAAGGGTGGGGTCGAGCGCCAGCGCCCGCTCCGCGGCGCGCCGCATTTGCGGCCCTGCGGTCGCCGCCGACACGAAGTTGTCGGCGGTGACTGCCCACGCCCAGGCAAGCGCGGCCCACGCGTCGGCATACGTCGAGTCGATCGCGATCGCGGCCTCGGCGAGTGATACGGCGGACCGCAGGGATGCGGCGGTGAACTGGTCTACCTCGAACCGCGAGCGCTGGACCAGTTCGTGCGCTTCGTTGCTGCGCGTCCCGCGCGCCCGCACGGCGGTTGTGGTTGGGGCCGAGAGAGTGAGGTTGAGCGCGCCCGCAATGGCCGTGACCAGCTTGTCCTGAAGCGCGAACTGGTCCTCGTTGCTCGCCTCGAACGCCTCGGACCAGAGGAGGTCGTCGGTCGCAGCATTGACGAGCGACGCGGTCGCGCGGAGCATCGTCCCGGACCGCGCCATGTTCACCGTCACCACGGCCCCGACGCCGAGTTCCTTCCCCGCCTCGCGCACCGTGCGCCCGCGCATGACGCGCGACGACGAGTAGGCGCGCACCGAGAGTCCCGGGATCTTCGACAGCTTGGTGGTGAGGTCGCTCGACAGTCCATCGGCGAGAAACGCGTGCGCGGTGTCCGTGCCGATGTCCGTCGGGAGCACGGCGATGCTTCGCACCATGGGCGCGCCGCTCTCACGGTGGCGCCAGGCAAAAAGAACTCCACCGCCGATGAGAACACCGAGCCCCAGCAGCGCGGCGCCCACCGGGATGCGACGCCGCGAAGCAACTGGGCGAGCGGTCACACCAGCCGGTGCGCCGACCACGGGCGCGCTGGCCGTGCGTTCGGCGGTGTCGAGCGCGCTGGCGAAGAGTGCGGCAGTCGCGTAACGGTCGGCTGGCACGGGGGCGAGCGCCTTGTGCACCGCTGCATCCACTCCGGCCGGCACCGTCGGTCGCGTCCGTCGCACCGAGGGTGGGTCGCCCGCCATCATCTTCGCCACGATCGCCTGCGCCGTAGGGCCGGCGTACGGAAGCTCGCCAACCAGCATCTCGTACAACACAGCCCCGAGCGCGTAGACGTCCGTCGTGCCGTCGAGTGAGCGTTCGCCCGCCGCTTGCTCCGGCGACATGTAGGCCGGCGTCCCGATCGCATACCCAGTCTCGGTCAACGTGGCTCCAGGCGTCGGCCCGGCGGAGCCCAAGGCGCGGGCGATGCCGAAGTCCACGATCATGGCTTGACCGTCGACGAGCAGAATGTTTTCGGGCTTGATGTCGCGGTGGATCACGCCCTGGCGATGCGCATAATCGAGAGCCAGTGCCACCTCGCGCGTGATCCGGAGCGCGTCATCGAGCGGCAACTGATGCTGACGGCGGAGTCGGCCCCGCAGACTCTCGCCCTCCACATATGGCATCGTGAACCACAGCAGCCCACCCGGGGTTTCGCCCGAGTCGAGCACCGTCAGGATGTGTGGGTGCTGCAGCTTGGCGGCCACGGTGATCTCGCGACGGAAGCGCTCAGACCCAAGGCTCGTCGCGAGATCGGCGTGCAGCACCTTGATAGCGACGGAGCGATGATGTTTCGCATCTTTCGCGAGATAGACCGTCGCCATCCCACCGCGGCCAAGCTCGCGCTCGACGGTGTACTGCGTGCCGAGGGCAGTTTGGAGCTGGTCCGTCAGATCCGACGTCGCCACGGTCCTCATAGTACGCCCAGGTTGGACCGGCGGCTAGCGATCGTCGGTTTGCTGACGTTTGGGTCGAGGAAGACGGACGCCGGAGTGCTGCGAGAAGGCGCGCAAGCAAGCGAGTGCACCGCGACCCCCGTGAACGTGCGAGCAGGACGTTCGCCGCCATTACCCACAGTTTTTAACTTGACAGCAAAAGACCCATTCCAAACATTTGCCGCCGCAATGGAGGTTTGGCCTCGGATCTTCGAGACGTGCCGCGTCTAACGCTGCCCCAGACCACTCTGGACTCCCGACGGTTAATGCGCCATTTGCTGTGCACGGTCGCTGCGTGTGCCAGCATTGGTATCCCTGCGTGTACTTCGACAACTGCGCCGCACACCGCGCCCGGCATCGCGGTGCTTGCCGGCGCCGGTCAGAGCGATACGATCGACGCGACGCTCCCTCAGCAGCTGATCATCCAGGTGCACGCCCCGGCGGGAGCTTCGAGCGCGTTTCAGCCGATCGAGTTTAAGGGACTCTCACCGCGTGCCGGGATAACGTCCAACGCGTTCGTTCAGGGACCCCACTCGCAACAGGCGAGTAGCATCGAGACTGACACAACGAGCAACGCAGGACTCGTCGCGGTGCGCGTCACTATTGGTTTTGTGGGTGGTCCCGCCCTCCTGGTCGTGACCGCGCCAACGCTGAACCTCGTGGATACGGTCTCGTTCACCGTCCTACCAGGCAACGCCATTGCGTTGGCCGTGAATCCCGACACCGTCGTCTACCTCGGCACGACGTTCCAGATAGGAGCCGTCAACGAAGACGGTGTGGGCAATCCGCGACCAAAGGACAGCGTCTCGCTCATGGCGCTGTCCGGCCCGATCACCGTGTCCGGCCGCAGCGCGACGGCAACAGCCTACGGGCGAGCCTTCGTCGTGGCGTCCTCACAACTCGCCGGCGGGCAGCAGGCCGTGGATACGCTTGTCCTGACCGTCGTCCCGCGCGGGACGATCATGGCCGGCTTGAGCTTCGGTGGCATCGCCGTGTTCAACCTCGATGGGTCGGGGTTCCGAGTTTTGAGCGACATCTCGGCGGGCAGCGTCCGATGGGCACCATCCGGGACACTAGCGGTGTTTACCGAATACACAGGCGCTTTCGGGTCGAGCCCATTCGCCGGCCCGATAGCAGTCATTGACACCGCGACCAGCATGCGAGTGCTGGATAGCCTGCCGTCAGGTTTGCCAGACGCGAACCCCATTTACTCGCGTGATGGCGCGTCGATCTACTTCAACCGCGTTACAAGCCCCGACACGATTTGGCGAATGCGCGCCGACGGTACAGGTATCGGCCCGCTGAAGATCAATACGGCCGGCAACTATTTCTGGCCGACGCCGTCGCCGGACGGATCACAGCTCGCCTTCGTGGACCTGAATACGGACATGCTCGAGATCCTGAACCTCGCGAGCGGAGCCGTCACGAATCTCCATGTGGTGGCGCAATCACCGCAATGGTCTCCCGGATCGGACCTGATCGGCTACATTGCGACGGCGAACGGCGCAGGCCCGATAGCCGTCGTGCATGCGGACGGCACAGGGCAGCGGGTCATTGCGGGTGGAAGCTTCGCACACTACTTCGACTGGTCGCCCGATGGCAGCTGGTTGGTTGCCTGGGACTCGGCCGGTCAGCGTCTGGACATAGTCAGCGCGGATTCTGGTCTCGTGCTTCCGCTCGACTACGCGAGTCACGCACCCTCTGCGACGATTCTGCCGAGTACGTCTCCCACCTGGCAGCCAATCCTGAGTGCGGCGGTTCTATCGTCGCACCGGATGTCCGATCTTCGGCCGCCGACCAAAGGGGAAGTTCGATCCAAAGCGGACCTGACGCGTCGGCGCAGACTGTTGGGCGAGTTGCATGATTAAGCAGGAACGTACGTCAACCTGATCGCCTCCTCGCCGATTCGATCGCTGGCCACGAGGCGGAGCGGCGGCCGGGGGCCCGCGAAGAACGGCTTGCCATGACCAACCACACGGGGGTGGAAGTAGAGTCGATACTCATCGATAAGACCAAGGTCGGTCAGGCTTCGCGCCAAGTCTGGTCCACCAACGTCGATCTCCCCAGCTAGTCGAGACTTCAGCCCACGTATGACCGTCTCGATGTCATCCTCGACAAGTGTGGCGTTGGGGCCGACTGACTTCAACGAGCGCGACACGACCCACTTCGGGTGGCGTCGCCACACTGCCGCGAAGTCGCGTTCCTCCGCATCCCACTCCGGACTGTCTTCGTCCCAATAACGCATGACCTCGTACATGCGACGACCGTACACAGCACCGGTCAGGTCGCGCACCTGCTCTATGAAGTGACGAAAGAGCGCGGGATCAGGCGCAAAATGCTGGTGGTCGACATAGCCGTCCAGAGACAGGTTCAATCCGAAGACGAGCTTCGCCATGTGACAAATCTCCACCCCGGGGTCAGAACAGCTCGAGGCGACAGCACGCAAAAGTGAGGTTAAGAACAATATGCGCACAGCATTGTCGGAGCAGGTAGCCTGCGCGGTTGTGCACGAGGCCGCACACGCCCGTATCAATGCGGCCAAGGTCGAGCTGTCATGAGCCCGATGGTCGCCGCTACGCGCGCGCGTTCAGCTCGACTGACCGTGTGTTCGACTTAGCATTTGCGGGCGAGCTCCACCCGGCGATTCCGTGCACGGCCTTCGATAGTTGCGTTGGATGCAACGGGCCTGGTATCGCCGAACCCGGCCGCCGACAGGCGTGCAGAGGCCACGCCGAATCGCGTCACGAGCGCATCGCGCACGGCTGCGGCCCGGCGTTTCGACAAGTCGAGATTGGCCGCGTGCGTCCCAATGCTGTCGGTATGGCCCTCGACCGTCACCACCCACGCGGGATTGGCCGCGAGCACCTTCGAGATCTCACTCAGCGCCAGGTCCGACTCGCCAACCAGCTTCGCGCTCCCAAAGGCGAAATAGATCCCATGGACTTCGGCTCGACAGGTCTTCCCCAGGTCGAGGCTCACAGGACCGATGTGGCCCATCACGCCGCCTTGGGTGTCTGGGTGCGGCCACTCGATTTCCGTTATCTGGAGTGATCGCCCCTGCGAGTTCCATTTGAGCCACAACGGATAGTCCGGATTGTCGAACACGACGATGTCGAGATCGTCCCCGCCGCTCCCGACCGAGAGATGTCCTCGCGCCTCGATGCCGGGGAGCGGTACGGGCCTGCCATCGACGATGACCGACACCGAGGTGCTGCCGACTCGCGTCAGGTCACCGCGGTAGTATTGCCGACCGCTGAAGGCCCCGAACGACGCCTCTGCGCCCGGCGGCGCGTCGCCGACGATAACCGAGGCGTGCCCCGCGTTTTTCAACTCGGCCAGGAGCGACTTCGACGGGAAGAACGTGGAACCGGGAAAGATCGAGGGATCATCCTTGGCGAACGCGAAGTTCAGGCGATGAGCGAGCGAATCGTCGGCGACACGAATCGTGCGCCGCATGGAACCGTGGCCCGGGTTGGAAGGGTCGGCCGGGTTGGGGACGTCCCCGCTCACCACAAGGTCATACTTGTTAGGGGTCACGCTGTCGAGGGTGTAATGCACCTCGAAATCGCCGTCCTCACTGTGCTTTACGGCCGTCATGGTGAGCCCGGTAACCGGCCTCACCGCGGGGCTCTGGGCTCGGCTAGCCGTTGCCAAAGCGACGACCGAGAGCAGCAGAACTCTCCATGAGAATGCACGGAGGCATGGCCACAGATTACGGCTTCTTAGCCGAGGACGCCAGACGCGGGCGCGTACGACCCCCCGTCGGATTTGGTTCAAGTTCTGGATGTGTCATTCGGGTCAAGGCGTTCCGGCGCCAGCCGGATTCCAAGTGCGACGCGCCTAAGACGCCTGAAGGTCGGGTGCATTCTTCGACCGGCTCTTTCCTGGTCCGGTACCGACGCCGGGCGATAAACTCTGGCTATGATTCCAAACAGCAGTCGCTGCAAACCGCCGGTCCAGATAGACAAAGTCTCGAATGCCTCCGCCATGTATGGAGAGAACACCTCCGCCTCTCTGCCTTCGAGAATGAAGTCATGCGACAAATCCGGTACGACATCTGGAACTAGGAGACGAAGATGAGAAGAATCATTGCGGTTGCATTTGTTTCGCTCGATGGCGTCATGCAAGCTCCTGGCGGCGCAACGGAAGATCCGACCGGCGGGTTCGATCTTGGCGGATGGACCATGATATACTCGGATGAGAAATCCAGTGCCGCGGTAATGCGGATGGTAGGCACCCTCGCCAAGCCAAATGACCTACTGTTCGGGCGCAAGACGTACGACATCTGGGCCAGCCATTGGCCGCATGTTCCTGCGGACAGTCCCATGGGACCGGTGTTCACAAAGGCCAACAAGTACGTGATGACAAGCAGCACGACGACCTTTGCCTGGGCCAATAGCCACCAGCTGAGCAGCCTCGACGAATTGAAGAAGGTCAAAGCTGGCAACGGGCCTGACATTGTCCTGTGGGGCAGTTCGACCCTCTATCCGCAGCTGTTGGAGACCAATCTCATCGACCGCCTTCTGCTGATGATATTTCCCTTGACGCTCGGAAAAGGTAAAAAGCTCTTCGGAAGCACCACGCATCCAGTCGCGATGAAGCTGGTGGCAAGTGAAGCGACGTCGACTGGCGTCATCATGGCGACTTACGCCTATGAACGACCGTCATTCTTCAACGATCGCCAGTAGCGGTCCCACCGACGCTGAATTCTGCGCCGCATTGCGAACGTTGTGTGATCCAAACGGCGGGAGAAAACAACGTTCAATGGGGGCAAATACGTCGAGTGGTTGGACGAGTATTGGCAGACTACCGCAGCTGGTCGCGGCGACGTGTCAGAGACGCTGTCTCTGCGGTGTTGCCCGCCAGCTCGATGGCTTTGTCATACGCCGCGCGCGACTCCTGAGTGCGACCCAGCCTGCGCAACAGGTCCGCGCGGGCCGCATGGTAGGCGTGATAGCCGCCTAACTTCTCCGCCAGACTGTCGACGGTCGCCAGTGCCACCTTCGGGCCGTCAAGCTCGGCGACCGCCACGGCTCGGTTGAGAGCGATGATCGGCGACGGATCGAGACGAACGAGTTGGTCGTAGAGCGCGACGACCTGCGACCAGTCGGTGTCGCGTGCGTCACGGGCGGAAGTGTGCACGGCGTTGATCGCCGCGAGGATCTGATAGCGACCCGGAGCCGCCCCGGCGGCCAGGCGCTCGCGCACCAGCCGATGACCCTCGGCGACCAGCGCAGCGTCCCAAGCCTCACGGTCCTGCTCGTCGAGGGTGATCAGTTCGCCGGTCGCCGAAACCCGTTCGGTGCGGCGCGCCTCGATGAGGAGCATCAGCGCCAGCAGCCCGGCTACCTCACCGTCCTTCGGCATGAGAGCGCGGAGCTGGCGAGTCAGCCGGATCGCCTCGGCGGTCAGGTCGTGACGTACGGGATCGGTGTCGGGGCCAGTCGCCAGGTAGCCCTCGTTGAAGACGAGGAAGAGCACAGCCAGTACGCCGGAGACGCGTGCCGGGAGATCCTGGGCAGACGGCACGCGATAAGGTATGCGAGCCGCTTTGATCTTCGATTTCGCGCGGGTGATCCGCTGCCCCATGGCGGCCTCCTGTACCAGGAAGGCACGGGCGATCTCGGGCACGGTCAGACCACCGACCATGCGCAGCGTCAGCGCCATGCGGGTCTCCATCGCCAGCGCCGGGTGACAGCAGATGAAGATCAGCCGCAGCCGCTCGTCGTCGATGGCGCCGAGAGGCTCGGGCGGGTCGTCGCTGTACAGCATCTGAGCCTCCTTCTCCTTGTCGTCGCGCCTGTTCTCGCGCCGGATCCGGTCGATGGCCTTGCGGGTGGCGGTGGTGGTCAGCCAGGCGCCGGGGTTGGGGGGGACGCCGTCGGCCGGCCACCGCTCGACGGCGGTCGCGAACGCCTCGGCCGCCGCATCTTCGGCGATATCGAGGTCACCGAAACGCTTCGCCAGGGAGGCGACCACCCGCGCCCACTCCTCGTGGTGAGCCAGAGTGATCGCTTCCCGAATATCGATCACGCTCACTTTGCCCTAAGAGTGGAACGGCCGCACCTCGACCTTCCGATTGCATGCCTTCGATCCCTCGGAGGCGAGCTTGAGCGCCACGTCCAGGTTGGGCGCCTGGATGATCCAGAAGCCTGCGAGGTACTCCTTTGTCTCCACGAAAGGACCATCGGTGAAGACTGGCTCCTCACCCCGGCCGTCGATCACGGTGGCTGTGCTGGGCGGTGCCATGCCGTTGGCGAACACCCAGTACCCCTCGGCCCTGAGCCGGTCGTTGAACACGCCGATGGCAGCCATGTCGCTCGGTGGGCCGGGGTTGAACTGGTCATCGATCACGGAAACCAGGTACTGCATCTGGGTCATCTCCTGTGTTTTCCGGGTTAGCTGATCGGCTGATACTCGAGAATAAGAATGCCGTTGTCGACCGCGCGCGAGTGTTTGAGCCCGAATTTTTTTAATTCCCGATTGTCATCGAAAAGCCTCAACCCGCCACCGATCGAGACGGGGTGTACCATCAGTCGTAACTCGTCGACGAGGTCGTGGTGAAGCAGGGCTTTGACGAGGGTGGCGCTCCCATAGACGAGGATATCACCACCATTGGACTTCTTCAGCGCCGCGACGTCTTTGGCCACGTCGCGAAGGATATGGCTGTTGTTCCACTCCGCCTTTTGCAGGCTTCGGGATACGACATATTTCGGCATCCGGTTGATGGGGTTGCCGAACCCGGCGTCTGTCTGGCCAGGCCAGAATGCGGCGAACTTTTCGTACGTGGTTTTGCCCAACAACAAGGTATCCACGCTAGAAAGCTCATCAATCTTGTACTTCCCGGCTTCTGGAGAGCGGTATTTAGAACTCCAACCGCCATGAGGATGAGGGGTTTCGTTGCCGCCCGGCGCCTCGACAACACCATCGAGGGTGATGAATTCGGTAACAATGATTTTTCGCATGATCATCTCCTGTGTGGGGGGCGCCCCTCGTGGGCGGCCGCTCACCCCTACAACGAACAGCCCTGCCCCGATCCGACACCGCCTCCCAGTTTTCTTTCAAGGACTTTCTGGTAAGGCGCGTGCCCACGATCGTCGGAACCGGCCGTTCGCTCAGTTGTCGCCAGCGATGGTGTCGCGAAAGCGCAGTTCCGTGGCGAGAAACTTGTCGCGATCCGACCGGGCACGCGGATCAGTGAACTCGTGGCTCGAGACGTACCACTGTTGGGTCTTGGGGTCCCCTGCTGCATTGAAGTAGCGCTGTGCGGCGCGTTTGGAGATGTAGCGGTCGAACGTTGCCCATTGAAGGTCCGCGGGCTTCGACGGGCGGAGTGTGCCGTGGAGGTGACGTGTTATGGTCATGCAAACCCCATCACCCATTGGCGCTGTCGTATCTGAGTCAACGGTTCGCTCGGTTGCGTCCCGCGACCCTCCCCTACCGGTCCACTCGATTATGGAAGCCGCCATCCAGGAACTGCGCTACGCTGCGCGCCGACTCGCACGCACGCCCGCGTTCACCCTGATCGCGCTCGCCACCCTGGCGCTCGCGATCGGCGCCAGCACAGCGGCGTTCAGCCTTGTGAACGGCGTGCTCCTCAAGCCACTCGGCTTCGAGCGACCGGACCGACTCGTGTACCTGCACGGGACCGACGCGCGGGCAACGGCGAAATGCATCTCGCCGCAGGATCTGATCGACTTCCGGAACCAGACGCACAGCTTCACGGCCATCGCTGCCGTCGAAAGTCGGCAGAACCTCAACCTGCTCCGCCCCAAAGCTCCTCCGCTGCGCGTCAACGCGGCGCGGGTGGGCGCCGAGTTCTTTTCCGTGCTGGGCACGCGCGCACAGCTCGGGCGAACGTTTGCGCCCGGTGAAGATGCGAGAACGGCGACCAAGGTGCTCGTCCTGTCCGACGGCGCATGGAGGCGCTATTTCGGCGCCGATCCGGGATCGTGGGAACACAGGTCACGCTCGACGGCGACCCCTACGTCGTGGTTGGTGTGGCGCCGCCTCGGTTCAACTTCCCCGACAACGCCGAGCTCTGGTACCCCGCGGTATGGGAAGACTGGGAGATCGGCGACGTCGGCCGCGGCAATCATAATGCAGCGGCGATCGCGCGGCTCCGCGACGGCGTCACGCTCGCGAGCGCACAGCGCGATCTGAGCACGGTCGCGAGCCGCATCGCTCAGGCGTTCCCCAAGGACGAACGCCGGAGTCGGCGTGGCGGCCGTCCCGCTCCGGCAAGAGATCGTGGGCGAGGTCGAGGCGGCCGCTCTGGGCCATGCTGGGCGCCGTGATGTTCGTGCTGTTGATCGCCTGCGCGAACGTGGCCAACCTGCTGCTCGTTCGCGCCGCCTCGCGGGCCTCCGAAGTGGCGGTGCGAACCGCTCTGGGTGCGGGGCGGCAACAGACTCCTCGGCCAATCACTCGCCGAGAGCATGCTCATCGCCGTGGGCGGGGCGGTGCTCGGCACGGTGATCGCTGTGCTCGTCATGCATGTGCTGACGGCAGGGGGGACGCTGGCTCTGCCGCGCACGCAGGATGTCGGCGTCGATGCACGCGTGCTCGCATTTTCGGCCGCGCTTGCCGTCGCCACAGGTCTGGCCTTCGGCCTCGTGCCCGCGCTCCATGTCGTCCGGCTGGGACATCGCGCACATGCTCCGCTCGGGCAGGGGTGGCGGCACTCGTCTGGAAGCGGGCGCGCCCGATCCGTTCTCGTATTCACGGAGCTCGCGCTTGGCACCGTGTTGCTCGTGGGGGCCGGGCTCCTGATCCGCAGCTTTCAGCGTTTGACCAACGTGGATCCGGGCTTCAGGGCAGATCACCTCGTGGTGTTCGATGTCGCCCTGAGCGGCAACAAATACGATCTACGACGTCGCCGAAGAACCAGTTCGCCGATCGTGTGCAGGCGGGGCTCGCGGCGCTGCCTGGTGTGCAGAGCGTGGCGGTCGCGGCCAACCGCCCATTCGACCCGGAACACTTCGGCCCTTCGACGTCGTTCACGATCGATGGCACGCCGCCACCCGCGCCGCGGCACGGAGCCCAAGTCCCGGCTCCGCCCGGTCTCCCCCGACTTCTTTCGCACCATGGGGATGTCGCTCGTGCGCGGGCGCACCTTTACGGACGACGAGAACCGCCTCGACGCTGTCCCGGTGCTCGTGATCAACCAAGCCCTGGCAGACCGCTACTTCCCAGGGCAGAACCCGATCGGGAAGCACCTGACGTACGCCTTTTGGCACGGCGGTTCCCCGCGCCGACAGACAGCGCTGTGCATCCCCGCGGGCGAGATCATCGGTGTCGTGCGCAATGCGTATTACTCGTCGCTCAAGAGCACACCCGAGCCGGCGACATTCCTCCCGTACCGGAGGTTCCCGCTCGGAGCGACCTTCGTCCTTCGCACCGCACTCCCGCCCGCGGGGCTGGAGCAGGAGATCCGGCGCGTGGTCGCATCGGTCGATCCGGACGTGCCGATGTATGAGCTGGGCACGATGAACGCGGCCCTGGCCGAGTCGGTGTCGCAGTCACGCTTCTACACCCTGTTGCTCACCGCGTTTGCCGCCATCGCGCTGCTGCTCGCCACGCTTGGCGTGTACGGGGTGGTCTCCTACGCGGTGAGTCAGCAGACGCGGGATTTCGGGATTCGCATTGCGCTCGGTGCGGACTCGCGAGATGTCGTGAACCTCGTGCTCGGACGGGGCGCGTCGCTGATCCTGCCCGGCCTGGCTGCGGGCATTCTGGGCGCACTGTTCCTCACGCGCGCGATCCGCGGTCTCCTGTTCGGAGTCGAGCCGCTGGATCGGCCAACTCTCGCGCTCGTGTGCCTCGTGTTCGCCGCCGTCGGGGCGATCGCGTCCTGGCTCCCAGCCCGTCGAGCCGCGCGCGTGGACCCCATCATCGCGATGCGCTCGGAGTGAGCGCGTAGCGGCGGTCATGGCCCGGAGCCGTGCGGGCGCGCCAGGTCGCAGCGAGATCGCGCCTCACGCCGCACGCCGCAATAGATGGTGAGCTGCAAGCTTACGCGGGCGACCAGGAAGTGTCGGATTTCGCGAGGGAGACGGTACTATTCCCGCGCAGTGTACCGGGGCTAGGTGTGCTTCCGTCGACTAAACCAACACAGCGCGAGGCCATACAGCGCGCGCGTGAAAGCGGGCATCGGAAATTCAACGAAGGGGACGTGACCGCATGAAGAATCTCTTTGAAGCCGCGACGGTCACGGAAGTTAAGGAGCGGATCGCGCAACTGAGACCGGATAGCGTGCGCCAGTGGGGCAAGATGACCCCCGCGCAAGCCGTAGCGCATTGCTCCGCCGCAATGCAGATGGCAACAGGGCAACTCCGTCCACCGCGAGTCTTGATTGGTCGGCTTCTGGGAGGATGGGCAAAGCGTGCGGTCATCGAGCGCGGAAGGCCAATGGGCCGCAACGCCCCGACGGATCCCCGCCTGGTCGTACTCGATGACCGGGATCTGGCGGTGGAGAGCCGTCGGCTGAGAGAGCTGATCGACCGATTCGTCGCGGGCGGGCCTGCCCTCTGTACCACACATCCCCACCCCTTCTTCGGGGCGCTGACTCCAGCGGAATGGGCCCAGTTGATGTACTCGCACCTCGACCATCATTTGCGGCAGTTTCAGGCTTAGGCCGTCATCTCGCTCCCATGGCTGACGCATGGGCTGCTCCTACGGGGAGCGGCGGGGACCCTTACTCCTGAACGGCGGCAACGGCTCGCGGTGAGCGTCCTGGACTCGTTGCGCTAGGGCAGGATCTCGACGTAGCCGTCCGTTCCATTCACGCGGATCCGCTGCCCATCCCGGATCAGCCGGGTGGCATGCTCCACCCCCACGACCGCCGCCAAGCCGTACTCGCGTGCGATCACCGCGCCGTGGGTCATCAGACCCCCCACCTCCGTCACGAGGCCCTTGATCGTGAGGAACAGGGGCGTCCAGCTTGGGTCCGTGTAGGTGGTGACCAGGATGTCGCCCGGTTCGAGATCGGCCTTCGCCATGTCCAGGATGACGCGGGCCCGCCCCTCGATGGTCCCGGCGGAAACCGGTAAGCCGACCAGCGCGCCGCCCGGCAAGTCGTCGCGTCGATACTTCCCGGTGATGACCTCGCCATCCGACGTGAGCACCCGGGGTGGCGTGAGCGCTTCATACGACCTGAACGCGTCCTTGCGCTGGCGGATGAGATGGTCATCCACCTGCTTCGCGCGCACGACGTCGTGGAGCTCCTGGAAGGTGAGGTAGAAGATGTCTTCCTTCTCACCGAATCACGTGGGCCTGCACGAGGCGCTCGGCTTCTTCCAACAAGGCCTGCTTGTAAACGAAGTAGCGGCTGACGATGCCGTACTTCGGATACTCCCGGTACCCGGCGAACGTCCGGACCCGGTCGATCATCCGCTTGGTCTCTTCGGCCTTCCGCTCCCCGTCCGGCAACGCCCGCAAGCGCTCCAGCAGCTCCTGTTCCTTCTTCCAAGCCTGCTGCCGCCCTTGCTCGAAGCGCTGCTCGCCGGCGCCCGGCTCGAAGTTCTTGATGTTGCTGAGGATCGCGGGCACGAGCGTGGCGGGGCGTTCGCTCCAACGCGGCCTCGTGATGTCGATCTCGCCGACGCAGCGCATGCCGTACGTGTCGAGGTAGGCCTGGATGGCGTCTCGTGCTTCCTGCCCGCCCTCGAGCTTGGGCAGCTCGCTCCAGGAAGTCCTCGTCCGTGACGTGCTGCAGAAATGCCACCACGTCCGGATGCGGGCGGATCACGTCCGCGACGTCGAGGAGCGCCAGCCCCATCTCGGACGTGACGTTGTGGGGCACGGACTGCGCGAGCGTGTCGGCCACGCTCTTCTCCCCCAGCCACGCCTGCATCTGGTCGTTGAGCCACCAGGTGGCCTCCATCCCCGCCATGATCGCTTGATGGCTTTGCGGATCGACCAGGATCCGCTTCATCTCCTGGATGTCCGCCAGGATGAAGTCGAGGAGCGCCGATCCGGACTTCGTCCGGATGTCGCGCTTCAAGGCGGCGATGGAGGCCTGGCTGCGCTCGATCAGCTCGGCGACGATAGCCGGATCGGTCTCGATCGGGGCTGGCGCGCGCCCACCCCCCGGCGGCGCCCGCGACGGGACCCTCGTCCGGGAGCGACCGGATGAAGTCGCCGCGTTCGAGGATGGTCTGCAGCGCATCCCCGATCAGTGGATCGCCTTTCCCCAGGACTTCCAGGAGGCCTGCGCGCCTTGCTGGCGACGCCAGCTCCCGGGTGACGTCGACAAATAACCTCCCGCCGGCCTCGTACATGGGCCGGAGGGCCGTCAACTGGAACAGGGAGAGCCCCAGTGGCTTCATGGCGTCGGTCATCATCTGCCCATGACCGACGCGAGACGTAGACGTGGTTCTCTCCGTCGTCGGCCGCGGGGATGGGGAACAGCGTGGTGATCGGCCGGCTCTGGACGATCTGGAAGTCATCGTCGACCAGGCACCATTCGATGTCCTGGGGGCGGCCAAAGAACGCTTCGATCCGCCGGCCCAACTGCGCGAGCTGCACGACTTGGCGCTCCGTCAGCGCTGGCTGCTCCTGCCGCTCCGGCTCGATCGCCTGTTCCTGCGTCCCGCCTGCGGGCGAGGCGTAGATGGCAAGCCGCTTGGTGGCAACCGCCTTGGCGACGACCTCGCCGTCCCGCACCCTGTAGACGTCCGCGTTCACCAAGCCGGAGACCAGGGCCTCGCCGAGGCCGAAGCTGGCCTCCACGGAGGCAACCTTCCGGTTGCCCGTGACGGGGTCGGCCGTGAAAAGGATGCCGGCCGCCTGCGGGAAGACCATCTGCTGCACGACCACGGCCATGTGGACCTTCCGGTGGTCCACGCCGTTCCGCAGGCGGTAGGTCACGGCCCGCTCGGTGAAGAGCGAGGCCCAGCACCGGCTGACGTGCTGGAGGACCGCCGCCGGGCCCACGACGTTCAGGTACGTGTCCTGCTGGCCCGCGAAGGAGGCCGTCGGCGAGTCCTCCGCCGTCGCACTGGATCGGACGGCGTAGGCGGCTTGCTCGCCGAGCCGGGCGAGCTGGCGGCGTAATCGCCGCCGCCAGATCGTCGGGGATGGCGATCGCCTTCGAGTGTCCGGCGGATCTCCGCGCTGAGCGCGCGGATCGCCTCCCCGTCGTCCGGCTTCAGGCGCGACAGCCGATCGAGCCGATCGCCGATCGACGGCGCTTCCGCCATGATTCGCTGGAAGGCGTCCGTCGTCACGCAAAAGCCGGCCGGCACGCGGAGGCCTTCGATCCGCGAAAGCTCCCCCAGGTGCGCGCCCTTGCCGCCAACGAGCGCGACCTGCGTCTGGTCGATCTCCTGGAAACCCAACACGTAGCAGCCCATCCGCCCCCTCCCTGTGCGTTCTCTAAAGAATGTCGCAGCGTCTCACCGGACGACGCGAATAGTCGACCGATCTTCGGCGCGAGAACTGCTGGCATCGCCGATACCGATCTGATACACGCGGGATGCGTATCGGGGTTCGTGTGTTACGCCACGTGTGGATGCGGGGCCCAACATCACTCGTTCTGCACGAGGCCCGACACATAGAAGCTTGCTACGCCACTGGCGATTCGCCCGGGGTGTGAGTTGTCCTCGTCGAGATTCGTGAACACGACGACCGTCACGCGGTCATCGATGTAGCGAGAGATCTGCATCGTGAACCCTTGCCACGCGCCGCCGTGTGAGACGAGGTGGTGTCCGTTGACGGCCGTCACACCCCAACCGAATCCGTAGGGCCGCGTGGTCCCATCGTTCAAACGCACTGGCGTCCACATCTGAGCGAGAGTCTCGCGGCGCAGCAGGCGAGTCGTGTAGAGGGCCGAATCCCACTTCGCCATGTCGAGGATGTTGGTGTAGAGCGCGCCGTCGGCAGTCGTATTCAGACTTGGCGCCACCCATTTCTGGTTCTTGATCTCGCCCTTCACGAGCCGATAACCGCTGCTGCGGTGTGGGATGATGTCCGCCTCGCTGATGATGCGGGTCGACGTCATGCCGAGTGGTGCGAAGATGTGGTCGTGAAGGAAATCGCCGTAGAATTGTCCCGTGACTCTGCGGATCAGGGCGCCGAGGATCACGTATCCCGTGTTGCTGTACCGCCATTGCGAGCCTGGCGCGAAATCGAGCGGCATTCGGCTGAAGCGTTGGATGAGCTCATCCTCGGTGTAGTCGCGCCGGAAGTCGATGACCCCTTTCCCCATCGTGTCTTCTTCGCCGCCGTAGTCGGGGATCCCGGCGGTGTGGGTGAGCACTTGGCGGATCGTGATTCCATGCCAGGTGCTCGTTGCTTCCGGGAAGAAACGAGTCAATGAATCATCGAGCGACAGCTTACCCGACTCCACGAGCATCATGATTGCAGTCGCCGTGAACTGCTTGCCCACGGAGCCGGTCTGAAAGATCGTTTCCGGGGCGACCGGGACGTCGAGCTCGATGTTGGCGAGCCCGTAGCCCGTCGCCTTGATCAGTGGCCGTCCTTCATGACCCCAAGTGCGATGCCCGGTATGTGCTGCGCCCGAAGCTCGGACGCGACGAACGTATCGACCCGCCGCGAGACGGAGTCGTCCGATACCTGCTGGCCCTGTCGCTGGCTGCATCGGCGCGATCAGCGTAGTCGCGGCGAGGAGCCACGGCAATCGGATTCTCACGAACACAGCGGTCGGCATGCGACGCCTGCGGTTAGCACATATCGACGACACGCACTTCTCCTTGTACGCAGAAGGCCAGAGCGCAATCCCGACCGCCGGCGGAGCCACGGACCGTGCGTGCCCGCGAAGCGATCGGTCATAGCGTTTTGTGGCAAGATAGATCGAGAGTTCTCGAAGCCAGTCGCAGCGCAGAACGACCGGCCCTGTCGGTTGGTGTCCCGTCACCCGGAACCGTCACCCGTCACCTGGCATTTCGTCGTTGCATTACCCCGACCTCGATCCGCAACGCACATGTACCGCCGTGATAGACCCGATGCTCCTCGGCCTGAAAGTCTGAGGGCTTGGCATCGAAGATGTTGGCCACGCACGTCTGCTTCACAGCCGATGCTCCGGTTGATGTCTGAGCGGCCTCCGAGGTGGAGAGTGTACCACCCAGTGGTTAGGCTTTGCCAGGCGATGGCGCAAGGACCATGGCGGCGACTCGAAAGGGCCGCAACATTGGGAACGGTTGCGTCGAGCGGGTGCCCGTGGGCGGCTCGACTCGCCGCCCCGCTTGCGGTAGTAGTGATCGCCTATTATCTATCGGGCATTATCCCATTAGCATAATGCGCGTCAGCTAACAGAGGATTGGCTTGGTGGTTGGCCGGACCCATGGTGGCAACCCATTCGAGTACGGACAGGCCGTCACACCGGCAACGTTGGTCGACCGGGAGGACGAACTTGCACGACTGGTTGAGACTGTCGCCAATGGCGGACGTCTCTTCCTCATCGGCCCGCGCCGCTATGGCAAGACTTCGCTGCTGAATCTCGCTGAGGTCCGACTCGAAGCCGAAGGACTGATCGTGCTCCGGGTGGACGCAGAGAAGTTCGAGACAGCCGAACTCTTGGCCAAGGCCATTCTCGCCCGCGCCGTCCGCGCGCTCGCGGGGCCCGTCGACCAGGTGGCCAAGACTGTGCGGAGCTTCTTTGGCGCGGTTCGCCCTGACGTCACCTACAATCTCGAAGACCACTCGCTCTCGGTCGCGTTCAATCTACGACGCGAGCACACGGTGTCAGGCGTGCCCCTTGTGGCCGATGTGCTCGACGGCGTCGAGGCACTTGCCAAGGCGCGTCGCAAACGGGTCGTCGTCATCATCGACGAGTTTCAGCAACTCGTAGCTGCAGGTGGTCTTCCAGCGGAGCGTCAACTCCGCGCCGTCGTGCAGATGCACCCGCACGTGAGTTATGTGTTTGCCGGATCCGACACTCGCCTCTTGATCGACATGACAAGTAATCGGGCGCGCCCGTTCTATCGCCTGGGCTCTGCGCTCGTGCTGGGCCCTGTGCCGCGCGCCGATTTCCGCGCCTTTCTGACGCGCGGGTTCCACCGGGCCACTGGCACCGTGATACCCGAGGGGGTCGAGCACATTCTGAATCTGGCCGAGGATGTGCCGTACAACGTCCAGCGGCTTGCGGCACGCTGCTGGGACTTGCTTGGGGCCCGGCCAACCGAGAGTCTCGATGCCGCGTTCGTTGATCGAGCGCTCGAGCGCGTGGTGCGGGAAGACGATGCGATCTACACGCAGCTGTGGCTCGGCCTCACGGCCATCCAAAAGAAGGCGCTTAAGGCGGTGATCGGCGCGCGCGGGCAACGCCTGCTGTCGCAAGACGTCGCGCGGGACTATGGCGTGGCCCCGCCAAGCATGCAGAAGGCACTGCACGCACTCCGTAAACTCGGGCTCGTGCGCGATGAGCAATCACTCGGTGCTACCCGGGTGCGACTGGAAGACCCATTCTTCGCAACGTGGCTGCGAGTGAGCCAGCAAATGTAGGCTTGCAGGTCCCGCGAGCGCCGAGACGACATCGGCTAACTACTTCCGGCAAGGAATTCTCACCTACTTTCGGTAGGGCCACCCGCCGCCGCTAAAGCGGGATCTTCACTAGCTGCAGATCGTGGAGTGACTCAGGGGACGGGGCCGGGTGCACGTCGAGCAGCTTGTCGAGTTGCGGGTTGGCGATGAAGAAGAGCGAGTCGCCGAGGATGGTGGCTGTGGTGGGTTCCTCGAAGGCGGGGTCGTAGGCATCCAGCACGTCGGCTCGCTCGATCGAATCCAGTGCCGCATTCAGCTGGTACCGCATCACGCGCCCTGGATGCACGTTGGGGTTCTGAATCCCGAAGAGCGCTCCTTTGTAGAAGTACAGTCCGTCGATGCCGGCGTCGGAGATATTCCGGGCTTTGGCCAATAGCCGATACTGGCGGGTCGCCATGTCAATGCGCGCGACGCCGAGCCAACCCGCGACGAAGAGCACGCGCTGGTCCGGAGAGAAGGCGATGCCGTTCGCCTGGCCGACGGAATTGGCGGGCAGAAACACCGCCAGCCCGTCGTGCTCTGGCGACAGTCGATAGACCTCACCAGTCGTGGTATTGGTGGCAAATGCCTCCCCGTTGCTGCTCAATGCGACGTCGTTGAGCAGGCCGGGAGGCCCCGGAGGGGCCAGGTGCGAGAAGCGAAGGGCGCCTGTCCGGAGGTCGTATTGGAACACACCGCCCGGGCTCTGCCCGGAGGCGGGTGCGGCTGTGTCGCGCGGCGTGTCACTCACGACCCAGAGAATGCGCCGCGCGGCGTCGACTTTCATTCCCAACGTCTGGCCGAGGCCGCCCTCGCCGGATCTCTTGAACTCGGCGACCCGGCCGTCGCGGGTCACGCGCAGGATCTTGTGCTTGTTGATGCTGCTGACGTAGAACACGCGGTCGACGGGATCATAGGCAATACCTTCGGGCTCGAGGTCGCGCTCCTTGATCGTGAGGACCGGGACGCTGTGGCCGACAGGCGGATTCTCGCGCTCGACACTCGTCACCACGGCGACGAAGCGAGGGTCACCGGCAATGGAATCGAACGCGGCCGCGCCCTTGGGGTCGAGGCCCGTATGCGCCTGCGCCATGGTCTCGAGCATCGTGATCGCGCTGTCCCGTTCCCCAACGGCTACCTCGTCGAGCGCGAGATTGAACAACGCGGCGGGATCCTGCGGATGGTCACGCAGGAATGCGCGCAGCGTGCGGATCTCCTCCGCTGTCTGCGGGGGGATGGGCGCCTTGGCCGTCGCCGCCTTCTCGGCGTGGCTGCACGACATGAGAGTCATCCCGAGCGCCAGGGCGGCCGCCGTGCTCGTGCGAATCCCGCGGCAGCTCTGCACATCGGCGGCTCCTGTGGCTGGGGTGCAATACGGGGCGACAGCGATGCCCGACTTGGGAATCGCCAGGCATTCCGCACCAAACTACCTTCTGCGGCCTCGCGTTGCCCAGATACCGGCAATGCGAGCCATGGTTGGCAGCCTTCGCGGCCCACGACGCGGCTAATGGTTGCTGCTCCGCGGGTCCACACGCTCGTATAAGGCGGAATCACGTCAGGTTGAGTCAGCAGAAAAGGCGGTTCCCTCGTGAATAGGTGCGCCAGTGAGTGACATCCAGGAGCGTATTGCGGTCAGCTTCAACGCTCAAAGTCTGATGGCGACGTTTGGGAGCGCGGCTGGCCGCCGTGGCCGACGGTGAGGTGCACATCGCTCTGCCATTCTCTGAACGGCTTTGCCAGCAACACGGTTATGTCCACGCTGGCGCAATAGCGAGTATTGCCGACAGTGCCTGCGGATATGCGGCGTTGACCAAGGCGGCGCCCGACTGCGACGTTGTGACGGCTGAGTTCAAGATCAACTTGTTGCGACCTGCGATTGGCGAGCGGTTCCTGGCAGTTGGACGGGTGCAAAGTGCGGGCAACCTTCTCACGGTCTGCACTGGAGAAGTGCATGCGTTCTCGGGAACGGCGGACAAAGTGGTCGCCATCATCCAGGCAACAATCGTGAACGTGCGCTCGCAACGCCTGACCTCACGGCCCATTGAACCGCACCCGTGAGACTCTCTGCTGAGCGCCTATACGAACGGTGCGTTTTGTGCCTGACTTTGCGACGACGGATGGCTATTCCGCGAGTCTGTGCGCAGACGATAAGTTTCCGCGCGATCGAGCGCTGGTACAGGATACCGTCTCGTTTCGGGAGCGAATAGTCGCCGCTACCTGCGTGTAGTGGTTGTCAGAGGAGCGATCACCTCCAGCACGTGTCGGCCGCGACCACCGTTGCGCAGCCCGCGCCATCCGGCGTCGTGACAGCGACGATTTCCGGCATCGTGCCGGTGCCCGTTGGGCCCCTCAAAGACAGCCGAACGTTGGATTGGCGGGGGCCCGGAGTCCGCGTTGCGCCGGCCCGTCTTCGGCTTTCGCGATTCGCCTGGACGTATCGGGCCTGCTCCCTCGTCGCAGCAACGGCACCCAATGTTACGCCGCATATCATAACGGAATAACGCCCTGTTCGCTACCGCGGGCCCCGAATTCGATCTTCCGGCCGCCATGAGGGCATTTCTACACGACCGCGGCCGCAGGCGTCGCCCACCTTTGGGCATTGTCTTCGGCCTCAACGACGGGACGTACCCCCGGTTCGGACCGTACCACACGCTGACCAGTCGGCAAACCACCAACTTCGCGTGGGGCGGCGGCGCCGGATCCGTGACCCCGCGGTCCAGCGTCGGCCTGGCATGCAATCTTTATGGAGTGCGCTACTACGACGTCGGCCGCGCTACCTACAGCACTTTATACCCGGGCGGGTCCTCCCTCCCTGGTATCGTGGCGCAGCCTTACTCCACGATTGGCCATCATCGGACGACCTTTCTCGCGCCGTCGGTCGGCTTGAGCTGGAGGGTCTGACTCGGGAGCCTTTGGGTCGCGCTCACAGCCGTTTCTAGTACGTTTCGCCGGCATCTCGTGTCGTGGTCCAAGGCCTTGCCCGATCGCTCCGACCCGGGACCTCCCCGGCAGCGACGGCTTCGATCATCGTTGTCGGTAACGTGATCTGCTGCTGATTCACTGAGTATGAGCAAGGGACCTTAAGACCGCCGATCGCCGAAAGGTCCCCGTCGACAACCGTACCACTGAATGGCATGGCCTGGGCCCGAGTGAAGTCGCAGTTCGGCCAGTTGTTGTGCGCCCGTCGCAGATGACGATCTTGCCAGCGAAGGCAAATCGGCCCCCGTAAATCTCACTGGCACGGGTTGGGTCGGCGGTGCGCAGGTCTTGCGGTGCCATCAACAGCCGTTCGGTTCGGCCGGTTATGTGTACAATTGGATGGGCGCGCAGGCGACCGACGACGCGGTCGAGGCTGCGCCGCAGCGTCAACCACGAGAACCTGCTGCGGTCGGCAATCGACACGCCGGACATGAATGCATGGCCTCCGGTGTGCGGGGGCAACTTCCCGCCAAATCCACGGCAGGATAGCGGAGGGGTCGTGGAGGTCCAACCACTCGCGGCCAATTTGGCGTTTCGTCGCAACGATGCGTACTTGCGCGTTGTTTCCGCGACCTTTGTGGTGACGGCTGATCGAAGCTGAGCGGATGATAGGATCGTTTGCTCTGCGCTATCTCACGGAGACTATGGGCCCGCAATCAAAATGGCCGGGTCAATGTCGCGAAGCAGCGGAAGGCCTGGCTAGATCCGCTCCACCCGAGCCGCGTAGAAGCCATAAAGTCCGGCCATTTGCGGGTCGGGGTCCTCCCAATGACAAGGCAGAGTACGCAGATCGCCTGCCGAGGTCAGCAGTCCATCCAGGCCTACGACCTCGTTCGCTGTGATTGGTCGACGCCGCAAGTGCGGCTCGCGGTCGAGCAGTGCGGCGACGATCTGCTCTCCTTCCTCTGGTTCCAGCGAACAAGTGCAGAACACGAGGACGCCGCCCGGCTTCGTCAACGCGACGGCACGCTCGAGTAGTCGGCGCTGTAGATCAGCGAGCGCCGCAATATCGCTCTCGGTCTTCAGCCAGGGAATGTCGGGATGGCGTCTGATGGTCCCCGTTGAGGAGCAAGGGGCATCGATCAAAACGGCGTCGAACGGATCTGCCTGCCATTCGGTCGCGTCGGCGCACACGAGTGTTGCCGCGAAATCGAGGCGGCGGAGGTTTTCGCGCAGGCGCGCAAGCCGCGGCTCGGAACGATCAACGGCCCAAACGTGCGCGCCGGCCATTACCAGTTGGGCAGTCTTGCCACCGGGCGCTGCGCACAAGTCGGCGACGCGCCGACCAGCGAGGGGACCGAGCAATCGGGCCGGCAGTGCGGCGGCGGCGTCTTGAACCCACCACGCGCCCTCGTCAAAACCCGGCAGCATCGACACTTGACCATGCGCGATGGTCCGAACTGTACCGGTGGGTAGCACACGTCCCCGCAGTCTCGCGGCCCACGTTTCGGCGTTGGACTTAGCGGTGAGATCGAGCGAAGGCTCGCGCGCATTGGCGCGGGCAATGGCGCACGCGGTTTCGGGTCCATAGTGACGAACCCACCGCTTCATCAGCCAAGCGGGGGTATCAAGCACAGCGGCATCGATTTCCCGCAATTTTTCGGCTCCGTGTTGCGTCATTCGTCGCAGCACGGCATTGACGAGCCCGGGGTAGCGGCTTCCCCTTCGGTCGGCCTGTGCAAGTCGCACTGCGAGGTCGACTGCGGCGTGGTTAGGAACGTCGAGAAAGAGGATTTGAGCGGCGCCGAGCAGCAGCACGGTCTCGATGCGCGGCGCATCTTCCGGAAATCCTCGATCCAGAAACTCCACGGAGCAAATGCCGCAACGTCCCGAGTCGGCGCATGACGGTCGCGACGAGCCTGCGCACGAGGGCACGATCGCGGTCCGCGAGTGTGGCGAGAGCGGGATGGACCTGTTTGCTCTCGAGTTGCTCGTCGAGCGGCCGCCGGCGGCGCAGGACACCGTCGAGAATGTCGGCGGCCACTCGCCTGGCGGCGAGCCCAGGAACCTCCAGCTGGGAGCCGAGGCGTGCGCGAGGCATTGTTCACCTGTTGAAGCAAACGGTCGAATGAGACCGTTTCGCTCGGTTGCAAAGGTCGCCGTGAGGATCCATATCACTTTGAGTGAATTGTTTCAGTGATATGGATCGCTGCGACAGGTAGACCTTGGTCATCGATGTCGGCAGCGCCAGCGTGGCGATAATGAGCAAACTTGAAGTTGGGCGGAACACTTCGGGGGCACCGCAAGATGGATCGGTGCCTGAAGAGTTTGAGAATTCATCGACGCAACCCGCCGGCAACAAGCGTTCACCGGCCGCAGCGCGCGCCCTGGCGGAAGCGCAGGCGCGTCGGGCCGAGATGGATCGCAAGACCGCCGAGCGGCCGCCGGAGCGGCTCGGCCGAGACGGCCTCGATCCTGCACGCTATGGCGATTGGGAGGTAAAGGGGATCGCCAGCGATTTTTGATAGCGATTGCGGTCAGTCGCAGATCGAGACGCATCGTGCCCCCAAATCGATCACCCGGACAATAGATAGATAGTTTGGCGCGCCATATTCTTGAAGGATCCTCCGCTGCCAACAACATGTTCCGCGGATGATGGTTATGCGGTATTACCGTGTGCGCCAGAGGTCGGGATACATACGGGTCTGTCAGAGCGGACCCGGGCAGATCCGCTTTCGCTGTTGGCGCATCGCTACCCTTGCCGAAACGCCGAGTCGTTGCTCGGCTCCCGGTCCGGCAGGATGCAGACATCGAGACGCCCGAACCAGCGATAGCGATTGCGGGCGACGAGGTCGTAAAGTCGGTCGCGCGATGCCGCAGGTATGACGCGCAGTAACCGTGCCCAGCGCCAGCGAGGGAGTAGTGCAAGGATGCGGAGCGCTGCGTCCGAACGAAAGTAGGCGTTGTCCCCTTCTACCAGCACGAACGTGCTCGGCTGCTCGGGGTCAACGCCGAGCGCGAGGCGACGACGCGGCCCTCAGTTTGCT
>CAWDVJ010000013.1:0-869487 GCA_963805725.1 uncultured Gemmatimonadales bacterium | reverse complement strand
CGCCCTCACGCTTTCAACGTCTCGATCGGGTCGACCGTCAGCGCGCGGCGGGCAGGCACATACGCAGCCAGCAGGGCGATGAGGGCCAGCAAGACTGCCACCTCGATATAAGTCGCCGGATCCGCCGCGCCAATGCCGAAGAGGACCGAGCGCATTGCGCGCGTTGCGATGAGGGCGGCGCCGAGGCCGACGAGCACGCCTGCCAGCGTGAGGCCGGCGCTCTCCCCGACGATGGAGGCGAGCACCTGAGCACGAGACGCGCCGAGCGCGACCCGGAGTCCGATTTCGCGTCTGCGCTCGCTGACGGCATATGCGACGACACCGGCGATGCCGAGCGCGCCGAGCAGCAGTCCGAGACCGCTGAATGTGGCGAGAAGAACGGAGAGCAGGCGCGGGCGCGCGACTGATTGCCGCACGACGTCGTCGAGGGTCTTCACGCTGGCGATCGTCTGATCCTTGTTCAGCGACCAGATGGCGCGCTCGATGGCCGCCGTCATCGCTGCGGGATCGCCGCGGGTCCGCACGACCAACGTCACCGACGAGCGCATGTTCTGCGGGGCCGGCCGGTACAGCGCAGGTTGGGGTGCGGCGTCGAGGCCAGCCTCGTGCACGTCCCGCACCACACCCACGATCGGCACGCGAGTGGTGTCACCGAGCACGAGTCGTCGGCCCGGCACATCGGAGAGGGGGCCTGGAAGATACTTGCGCGCGAAGGCCTCATTGATGATCACGACGTCCTTCGCGCCGGCGGTATCGGCTCGGGTAAATTCCCGTCCCGCCAGCACTGAAGTCCCGACCGCCGCGAAGTACCCGGCACTGATGTGATTCGCGATCGTGATCGGCCGCTGACTCTGCGGCACAAGTGGTTCTCCGTCGATGCCGAACCCCCATTCCTCTTCCTCACCTTGCAGCGGTAGCACCTTCGTCGCGCCGACGGCGATCACGCCAGGGATGTCGCGCACACGATCGAGAATGTTGGCGTAGTAGCGAGCCATGCGCGCATCCTCGCCTGGCGACCCTGACCCCGGCATGTGAAAGTTGACGGCCAGCGCGTGGCTGGGTCGGAACCCGCTGTCCGTCCCCATGAGCCGACGGAAGCTCTTCACCATGAGGGCAGCACCGCACACGATCACCACGGCCATTGCGACTTCGGCCATCACGAGCCCGTGGCGTGCCCACACTCGACCGCGGCCCGAGGTTGCGCCGCGAGTGCCGCTCTCGCTGGTCGCAAAGCGAGGGCTGGTCGCGGCCACTTTGAGCGCCGGGGGCAAACCCAGGAGGATCCCGGTGGCTATTGACGCGAACAAGGTCAGGCCGACGATGTCCCACTGGAATCCTTGCCCGGCGAGCCGCGGGAGCTCTCCGGCCGCCAGGTGCCGGATACCGGCCAGCGCGAATTTCGCCACGATGATCCCTGCGAGACCGCCGAGTAACGACAGCAGCATCGACTCGACCATCAATTGCCGCACCAGTCGCCGGCGCGGCGCGCCGAGCGCTGCGCGCACGGCAAACTCCGTCTCGCGGGCCGTTGTGCGGGCCAGGAGCAACGCCGCGATGTTCGCGCCTGCCATGAGCAGCACGCAGGTCACGGCCGCGAGCATGACGAGCAATGCCGGGCGCATGTCGCCGACGATGGATTCGAGAAGCGGCGCGACGCGCACACTCGTCCATCCGTAGTCGGCATCGGGGTAGGCGTCCGCCAGGTGGTGCTGGAGCTGTGAGAGATGGGCCTGCGCGCCTCTCACGGAGGCGGCTGGCGCGAGGCGGCCGATCACGTTCAGCCACCGATTGCCGCGCATCTTCCAAGGGGTCATGTCCTGCGTCTCGTAGAGAGCGGACCTCCAGAGCTCGGGCCCGTCTCCTGGGAAGCGCATCGCTGGCGGCATGACACCGACGACGACGTGCGGTGCTCCGTCGAGGTCGATCGTGCGTCCCACGATTGTCGGATCAGCGCCAAATCGCCGACGCCACAGGCCGTCACTGATGACGACGACGCGTGGGCCGTTCTCCGACAACTCGTCGGCGCTTGGCAGCCGGCCGAGCTCCGGAGTGACCCCTAGCGTCTCGAAGAATCCGGGTGTGATCTCGGCTGCCGAGAGTCGTTCCGGCTCGCCCTGGCCGGTGAGGTCGGCCCCAGTTTGCGCGGCCGTGTACCAGTACCCGCCAAATGACCCAATGTCGGGCTGTCCCTGGCGCCAATCATCGAGGTCCGGGACGGAGATCTGGCCGAACGCTCCGCGTTTCTGGTCGACTGGCCAGAGGCGAACAAGCCGATCTTGGCCGGGGAAGGGGAGGGGCTGAACGAGGACGTGGTCGACGACGCTTCCGATGGCCGTGACCCCACCGATGCCGAGCGCGAGGGTCAGCACGGCAACGGTCGTGAAGCCGGGACTCGCGACAAGGCGGCGCCAGGCATAGTGGATGTCTTGCCGGAGTCCCGTCCACACCGCGGTCGACCGGGCGCGCGTCTCGTGGGCGGCATCGAGCGCCGCGATCGCCTCGCGCGTTCTGTCGACGTTCCCGAACTGTCGCGTGGCCTCTCGTCGTGCCTGGTCGGCGGTCAAACCGCGGTTCATCAGTTCCTCAATGCGCATCCCAAGATGGGCCGCGATTTCAGCCTCGACATCACTACCGATGTCGCGCTGCTCGCGGTCGAGGCGGAACAGTCGTCGCACGTCACGCATCATCGACTCCGCTATGCGGTGCTCAAGACCCGCGACACGGCGGCCGCGTATCGTTCCCAGAGGGACGTTCGAGCGCGGAGCTGCGCGCGCCCGGCCGCTGTGAGCTCGTAGTACTTGGCCGACCGGTTGGCCTCCGACCGTCCCCACTCGCTCTCGACCCACCCCCGTTTGCGGAGTCGGTGGAGGGCGGTATAGAGTGCCCCATCCTCGACCACCAGCTCGTCGCGGGTGCGGTCGGCGATCCAACGCGCGACCGCGTAGCCGTGTCGCGGGCCCCAGCTGAGCGCTTTGAGAATGAGGAGGTCCAGCGTCCCCTGGAGGAGCTCGAGCTCCTTGTCCGCACCCATCGGTCCGACCCCTGAAGAGTTCAGGGGAAACTGGCGACGGGGACAGGTACCTGTCAACCTCGGTTATGCCGCCGCCGGCGTCAGTGCAGGTCGAGCGTCGGCTTGACGGTTCGACGCTCGACGCTCGCACCGCAGGACGCTCGACGCTGGACGGGATCTCGGGGGTGGTCGAACGGCAGGTCATCCATACGGATGGTTGCCGTGCCCATTGTCGGTGCTCGAGCTCGAAGTGTCTCGTCGTCGAGACTGGCTGTTCGCCGCGCGGGTTGCGACGCGGGTTGCGATCAGCTGGCTTGCGTCCGACTGCCAGCGTACAGAAGCGATGCGTGACTCACTTTCGTTTTAGGCCCATGCGCTGCGCAGCTTGCCTCGCGCTTGTGGCGGACAACCAAGGTGCAATGGTGAATGTGTGATTGATCGCGCGATCATCAATCGTCACATAGGAGCAACAGTCGCATTCAGTCAGTTGAGGCCGATCATGACGCATTACAAGTATTCGAATCGCAACGGGGGCTCGACGGTGGGTCGCATTCTCGCAGTCATCGCTCTCGCCGCGACCCTGAGCCTACTGTCAACCGCGCGCGCACATGCGCAGATCTCGGTCGGCCTTGGCGGCGGAGCCACGTTCCCATTGGGCACGATCTCCAATACCTACGAGACCGGTTACAACATCCTCGCTGATCTCAGCCTTGGCGAGAAAACCACCCCGGTGAACATACGCTTCGACGGGATGTTCAATGACTTGGGAGCCAAGTCCGGCCTCTCGATCCCCAGTCAGCAGATGTGGACGCTCAACGCCAACGCCGTCTTCAACATTGGGGCGGATACGGGCAAGTCTGTCATTCCGTACATTATCGGCGGGATCGGTTACTACAACACGAGCTACAACGTTTCTGCTGTTAACACGGGTTCTAGCGAGACGCTTACGTCGACCGGCAACATTCACCAAAACAGCTTGGGCTTGAACGCAGGCCTGGGCCTCCATGTGGGCAAGGGCAAGATCTCAGGATTCATTGAGGCGCGGTACCACTACGTCTTTGTGGGAAACCACAACTTCCAGTTCTTGCCGTTGACTGCCGGCATTGCTCTTCTGACCTGTCCGGACGTCGGCTGATCGCCATCTGGTCGAGATGGACGGGCGCGCCCCGTTCCTGGTGGAACGGGGCGTGTACTGCGTCGAGACGTGCAGCTCGTCGAGATCCCCAAACATGTCGGCGGGCGGTGCGCTCTTCGATCCGCAGTAGACTGGGGCCAGCATGAGGTATGGCCAGCCGATCGCATTGCCGCCCCAGCCGATAGCGCGGCACCTCCGACACCCAACCAAGTGCATGTGCTCAAGACCTACAGTACCTTCCTGCCGTCGCAGCAGGAGCGGGACAGGTGGGAGCTGACGGGCGCCGCGCGGGATCCGGTGGCAAAGGAGGCAGCGAAATGACGGAGCGACTGGCGGCGATGGCGGTGGCGCAGGACCGTGTCCTGGGCCGCCTGCGGGCGAACGTCGTGGCCACGACGCCAGGCTCCGTGCGGCACCAGCTGGCGTCGCAGATCCTGGCCCATTACGAGACGAAGTTCAGAGACGAGCGGAAGATCGCAGCCGCGCAGGACGCAGCCGCAAAGGAGGTAGCGACATGAAGGCACCGCGACACACCATGCGATATACCGGCAGATTTCAGGACTAGGTGTTAACTGCCGGCGAGGCGTTCCTGCGCACGATGGAGCAGATCTGGGGAGGGCCGGCCAAAGCAGTCATGCTCAATGCTCTCGCACGTATTGCCGAACAGGTAGAAACGCGGGAGACCTGACGTGTGGGAAAGGACCATTGGTAGTGCGGAGCGGTCCTCGATGGCGTCCGGAATTGTTTCGGCACCGCCTGGGTGTCGATTGCGTCGTGCCGCAGGGCCAAGGTTCGCCCTTGGAACGCTCCTTCGCCTCAACGACCAAAGGCCCGTCAACCTGGAGTCGGCCGGCCCTCGGCGATCACGCAGATACTGACTTGCCGCTCCACCAGGCACACGCCGTCAGCCCACCGGGGACGAGGCGAAGCAATGGGATTCCGCAAGCGACTGCAGCGGGCGTCATTGCCCAGTTGGCGATCAGCGCGCCCGCGTGCACACGAGACGTCAGAGCCCGGCGCCACCCCGTCTCATAATCACGTCTCGCCCCATCCATGGCCTCGGGCGACAAACCGTCCGTTGCCGCGGCTATGAGCCGGCGGCATAACTGCCACGCTGATTGCATTGCCATGCCGATCCCTTCGGCGATCGCGGGATGGGCTTCGCCCGCTGCGTTCCCGACGAGAAACGCGCCGTCGACCGAATGGCGTCTGATCCCAGGGCGAATGGGGCCGGCCGACAGCCAGTCGTGCTCCAACGTCGCCCCGGCGAGCGCATCATCCACGCCGCGGCACGACTTCTTGATGTGTGCCAGCACGGCCTCGGCTGCCTTCACCGGCCCCGCAATGCGGCGGACACGCTGCAACTGATCCCGTCGAATGCAGCAGGACAGGCTGACGCGCCCGTGATCGCTGTGGACCATCCCGCCATAGCCACCCGGAAAGACCAGGAGCGGCATGAGTCCCTCTTGCAACCGGCTGTCAAGAAAATGCGCTTTGAACCCAAGAAGATCGGATTCTAGCGACGCCGAACGCTGTGACTGGGTGGGCAGTGCGCCCACTTCCCACGAGCCGTGCGCCGCGACGACAACGCGTGCTTTCAACTCCATTGACTGACGGCGTGCTCTGTCGACGGCCGTGCAAACGTACGCGTCGCCGGCCTTCGCCACGTTGACCACAGACCACGGTTGCCAGATAGTCGCCCCGATGGCGCTGGCGTGGTCCAGCAGGAGGGCGTCGAGCTGTTCCCTCCCCAGCGCGCGCCCGCAACCCTCTATCGCGCCTTCTCCGCTCTGCGCATGGGGCATCGGAGCCGTCACGGCGTGACGGCCAGAAAACAGTCCCACGCGAGTCACCTCGGGACCGGCCAGCCCAAAGAACGCTTCGGCGACACCCAACTGTCGCAGCAAGGCGAAGTTCGTGGCGGACAGGAACTCTCCGCACACCTTGTGGCGGGGAAAGGATGCCTTCTCCACCACCCCCACCGACCACCCTGCCTGGGCGAGCAGGATCGCCGCTGCTGCACCACCGGGACCGCCGCCAATTACCAACGCGTCGAGAGTCGATGCTTTCATGATGCGCCCTCATTGACCAGCCGCGCCGCGAAGCTGTGGCTGAACGCGCCCGCTCTCCGCTCAAGCAATTGCCACCGTGTGTCCCTCGGCCAGAGCGACGATAGATCGCTACCGGTGAAACCGGCTCTCACGCTGATCCTGGCGTCATTCCTGGTGACATTGTTGCAGCCGACGAGCCACAGCAACCCGGACGCGCGCAATGACACCCGGCCTCGCCGCGGCTCGCACGCGAGGAATAGTCGGGTGTGGGCCGCCACCAGACCCAAGAGTCGTGCGAGTTCGTCCTCTGCAAAATGATGCAGGAAAAGATTCGCAATGATGACGTCGCTGCGGTCCGCACGCGGCTCTCGAAACCAATCGTACACATCCATTTGTAATGACTCGACGGCCCACCCGAGCTCTGCGAACGCCATCTCCGTGTGCGGGCTGATCAGGCGTTGGCGATCCACCAACACAGCGCGAAGCGGCCCATTTCGCGCCTCTCCCCCCCAAGCCGGGTTCATTGCTCTCGCCAATCTGAGGAGCAGGGTCCCGTCGCCCGCCCCCAGCTCGACGAGACTCCTTGGTGCTCGATCACCCAGGGCGCCTCGCAATACCCGGGTAAGGATGCGGGCGTGCCCCATCCAGGCGTTGAGTTTCTGCAGATCTCGCCGCGCCTGCACAGCGCGGCCGTCGTTGGACGGCAACTCGTCGAGCATTTCGCGTTCAACCGTGCGATCCATACGTATAAGATGCGGGCAGGTTCTTGGAGGGGTAGTCAACGGCACCGACGTCCGGCGGCCCCATCCGGATCCGCCTCGCGATCGGCTGCGGCAAGCGCGGCACTCCAGACACGCGGCAAGGTGGCCTCTGGAAAGATTACCACTGGGACGCGCCACGCGGTCCACAACGAGGCGCCCCTGGTGCCTCGGGATCAACGACGAACGGCGGTCCGCCGATATTCGCCCTGTCAAGCTGCCGATCTCATTGGTCGACAACTCGGATATGCGATCGCTATTTTGGTACGCCAGGGGACGGCCGATTCATGCCCTCGCAGCAGGCGTGTGATCGGCAGGTGCTAGTCGCTGCTATGAGACGCCGAGCAGGAGCAAGGATCGCCACAGGTGAGTGCGACTTTGGGTGCGCTCAAATTTTAGGGTCGGCCGCTGATCGGCTAAGTTCATACGCAGCAACGTCGGCAGGGTAGCTCAGCTGGTTAGAGCACGGCACTCATAATGCCGGGGTCGCGGGTTCGAGTCCCGCCCCTGCTATTCACACAAGTCACGACTGCACTGCATGTTGGCAGGCCGCTCTCTGGGGCAAATAGCCGGGTCAGCAATTCACCGGAAGTACGCCCGGTAGTAAGCTCGGGCGTCGCATAACGTGGCATTCCAACGAGCAATAAGGACCAATGCAGTCGCCAGCTGATGCCGACCGCGCGTTGGCGCTGTTCGCCGTGCTCGCGAGGCAGTTTGGTGTATTAGCCGCGCTGCTGATTATCGGCGTCGGCATCGTCGCGGCTGTCGGGGTGTTTGTGACCCGGACATACCTGTCCGCATGGCTAAAGCAGCGCGCCGGCCAATCGGTTGCGGCTGCGCTCGCCACGCAGCGTGCGGAACTGGACGCTATGCTTGCCGAGCAGAACGACGCTTACGCCAGGCGGTTGGAGGCGACGCGTCAGGTCTACCGGGAACAGCAACAACGTTTCGAGTTGTACACCGAGCGCCAGCATCTCGTTTACGCGAAGCTATACCGGCGCCTTCGAGTGGCGGAAGGAACCTTGGTGCGCCCGGACTTCGAGTTCCTCAGCGACTACGCGACGTACACCCAGTCAGAATTGCGGAGAGAAGCCGCCGACAACCGCCTCAATGCAAGCCGCGTGGCGGCGATACTAGAATCCTTTGAAACTGGCGATCGCAAAGAGGCCGCTAACCAATTCCGAAGGCTGATCATTGCAGCACGTAAGGCGCGTGGCCTTAACACCCACCGCAGCGCGACGAACTACTACGCGATTAACGAACTCTTTTTGTCCGGGCCGGTGCGCAATGTGGTCCGCACGGCACTTGAGGCCATGAATCGCTACGCGATCGGCTTACAGGCACCAGACGTAACGAGCGGGAGTGAAATGAGTGCCATTGGCGAGGGCATTGCGGCCGCAGTCGGCACTGTTCGCGCCACGATGCAAAAGGAGTTGCATCGAGACGGCTTGCCGGTTGCGCCAGCGCAGGCCGGTCAATGAGGTACGGGGGTTTGTCGGTTAATCGGCTCGCCCAATGCGGCCCGGCGTTGCGCTGCATCGGCGTCGACGTCGTCGAGATAGTCGCGCCACCAGTACCACGCTTCCTTGGCGAGTGCTACCGGGTCGCGACCGGCGTACGGCCCGCTGACCATTTTCGCCTGATTGTACGCGCGCTTGCCTTCCAGCACGGTCCCGCCGGTTGCCACGGGTTTCTGCTCGACTTCAACCACCACGACGTTTTGCGCAACGAACTCAAAGAGGTGGACCACGCCGCCTCGCTCGGCGTCGATAAAGTCTGCGAAGATGGGCGGTCTCGGTTGTGTCCACGCTGCGTCGACGGCTGCGCGGAATGCTGAATCACCGTGCTCGGCATCCTGACCCTTGAGTGCCAGGCCGACTGTTCGCAGCAGCGTAACCACGGTGACCCATCGGCGCCGCCATGTCCCGTCTGGTGGGTTGGGCAACTCGCGAATCGCGTACGCGCATTCGTTGCAGGACCGAGCGCGAGCGGTCCGCCGCGAGCGTCGGGGGCTGGCCCATTCACCGGCCGGTCGATATACGGCGCGCGTCGTCACGCTGTGACGCCTGACGCTCCCACGCTTTTCGATCTTCGGCTTGCGGTAAGAACCGGCCATACATCCCGAGGGTCAGCATCGGCGAACCGTGCCCGAGCTGCGCCTGGATAACCGCTACAGGCGTCCCGCTGCGTGCCTGACGCACAGCCCAATGGTGTCGGCTGTTGCGCAACGGAATTACTGGTAGCGGCGGTTTGAGTTCGCGTATGGTCGCGTCGTGTACGTGGGTCGGCGTCCACCGATTCCAGCCAAGCCACAGCTGAGCGGCGGGCAGCTTGTCGCTCAGGTACTGTTCGAGCCGTGGTCGCGCCCATTCAGCGACGAGTGCAATGCGGTCGCGTGAATGTGCCTTGGTGCCAGCCGCTCGCACCTCCCACGTCATCGTATCAAAGTCGCCCCGCACAAGCTGGAGCGCGGCCGACACCTCAATGCCAGTACCGTACATCAGCGCCCAAAGCGCCGCCATGTCGCGAGTCGGCGCGGCGTCAATAATGCGCTTAACGTCGGCCAGCTCGTAGAAGCGAATTGGCGGCTTCGACGGAGCGGGGCGCTCAACATCATCCATCGGGTTGGCTGCAAAGATGTGCTTTGGTCGTGTGCAGTAGGTGAAGAACACAGACCACAATGAGTGCACCTTGCGTCGCGTGCCCGCTCGACCCGGATACCGTACCAACTGCTGCGTCAGCCAGTCGGTCGTGACCTGTGACGCCGGCACTGATTTGCCTTCAGGAAGCAACGCGCGGACGTGCGCCTCGACGTGATCCGCGGTGTCGGACCGCACGCCCTTCGCCCGGTACGCAGTGAGGAATTCCGGTACCAACCCCGCCACGTCCACGTCTGACAAACGTCGCCGCAGCTCTGGCAGAGAAAAGCGTGTCTCGTACCAAAGATCGTACAACGTTCCGACGCTCATTTCTTTACGCATCACGCGGTCAAGCACATCCCACGCGCGGTGCTCTATGGCCCCAGCGATTCCCACATGTTCGACATGCGGTCCGCAAGTGCTTTGCTGGTCGTGCCCGAGCTGAGCGCCTTCCAACCGGTGCGCGTCCGTCCCATGAACGACCATGTCGGCCTGCCTTTGCGTTTGTATGTCACTCGGACACCCTCCAGGACGCGGCCCACGCATCGAGGTCCGCGCGCGAATAGCGAAGGATCGGCTTCTTGCCGCTGCCGGGCAGCAGGATCTTTGGGCATCGGCTTGCACGCAGATAGGACACGCTAACGCCGAAGTAGTCGGCAGCCTCTCGCTGCGTCAGATACCTACCTGCTGGCGAATGGCGTTCGCTGAATGTACGGTCGGTGGCAATGTCTCGCAAGGCTGACGGGCTACCCATCATACTGCGCCACACGGCGGCCCCAACCGCGCGCGTTTCATCGGCGAGCCCCGTTGCCGGCGGTACAGGCGGTACAGGCGGTAGGTAGTTCCGGTACTCACGGTACTACTGTCCGGCCAAGGGAACCAGCATGTCTGAACACGGGAGCCAGCCATCGCCGAGCGACGGCACCGGCATGTCCGACTATGGTCACTGCCGCGTCCGAAAGCACGTCCGAACCCCGGTCCGAACCGGGGTACCGGGTCATGCTGCGTCGCGCGTGCGTTTCGCGCGCTGCAGCCGCCGAATACTCCGCGTTGCGCGACGGCTCCTGCGCTCCCGCCGTTCGGCCAGCTCGGGCCAGCGTTCGGCTCGTACCTCGGCCAGCCTGCGCGTTTCGTTCAGGGTCTCTGGTACGAACCACCGGTCCCACGCCCGGCGAGCGGGTGCTAACCATCAGCCCATACCGGCATAGCCAAGTCAATGAGAGGCACGCGCTGCCCAGTGCGATCGAAAATCGGCTCTCGCAAAACTTGAATTGCGGGCGCAATGTGCCGACGTGCAATACCGCACGCGGACTCGATAGCGGTCAGTAATGTGGGGTGTTGGGTTCGATAAGCGGCGAAGCCCTCGGGTGCCTTATCAGGTGAGAACCACGGCGTGCCATCCGCGTTACGGCCAGCGAACTCCACCTCGTTCTTGATCGGGTCGAGCAACGAGACGGCGACGTAGACGACCCGAGCCGCATGGGTCGGCAAGACCGCCCACGCGCCACCGTACAGCAGTTGTGCGGGAAACTCGGCGTATTCCTCGCCTTCGCCGGGATACAGCCTCTGCGCCATACGGTACTCGATGATAACGCCGCCCTCTCCCGCCGCGCGAGGAAGCCCGTACCTGCATCAGTCCTCGCTCGACGAGGCGTCGGCGCGCCGCTACAACGCTGTCTTTGTTAACGCCCGCCAGTCGTGCGACGCGCTGAGTCGTGAGTTTCATTGCCGTCGTCCACCCTTTGGGGGCTTTCGCGTCGGGCCAGACGTGCAGGGCAAGGACAGGAAGCACCGCCGGGAGGGTCGGGCCGCAGTCCCACAGCTCCGCGAGCAGTCCATCGGCGAGTGACACCGGCATTCTCCAAAAACGACCATCGAACTTTTCACGGTCCACGTCGTTGAACTGCCACTCGGTCCGCGGCACTTCATCGCTCGACTGGCAAAAGAGGTCGTTATCAACGTCCATGGACGGCATCACCCTCGTTCTACAATCGAATGCATGTGAAATGGGTGGCGAGCCCTGGACCTACACGTCGCCGGGCTGGCCCGTGACCCTCCATCGACCGGCAGGGAAGGACCCGCGCGTTACTGAGCCACCCTCTGGACGCCACAGGGACTTCGCCGCTCATCTCCAACAGCAGCGAGCGGAATGACATAGGTCATTGGGCCTTGAGGTACCGGTTGATCGACGCGACATCGATTCTCCACCGAACACCTTCGCGCCGCCCGGTCAGCTTACCCGTCGTCAACAGCGTCATGACCTTGAACCGCGTAACGCCGAGCTTCAGCGCGGTGTCGTCGACGGCCATAGTGGTTTCGGGTTTGGTAGCCATTTCGTAGTCTCCGTGATCAGGGGTTGTCTAGCGGTCGCGCACGCAAGCTCGCAATCACACACAATCTTCGACGCAGCAAGTCTTGCATGTACAGGAGGTGCGGGCAACGCCACTCAGCGCGGGATTTGTCGCGCGTTAATCTGGGGACTTCTACAAGCTCGTTCGTGGCGGCGACTAAGCGGTTCCCTCGCAAACGAACGGGTCAAGTCGCAACACGCGTACAAAGTCGGGAGGGGAGGGTGCAAGGATTAAACTTTCGTAACGGCTCAGTGGCGCCACCAAAACAACGACGCCGACCTGATCGGCCGGCGTTGGCGTGAACAAACCTGCAATGGATAGGTCCACCCTCGACTACGCTCCGCCGCGCCCATAAGACCGACAATGCGCTGTGTGTCGGGCTGAGGTCATTTCGGTCCTGACTGCTCCGCCGGGGCGCCCTCAGTCGATATTGGCCCCTCGGGCCTGATGAACAAGCGGACCAAACGTGTGAACCATTTCAACTTGCCCTCTCGCTCTAATGCCGCGAGCATGCGTCGTCGCTGCTTCATTGGCGACCACCATTCCCCTTTCAATGAGTCACGCTTCGACGCGACCCATTGTGTCCACTCTGCCTCGCTCTTCTTGGGGAATCGCTCAAGGAACGCAATCTCCTCTTCCACGCATCGCCGCTCGACCCGAGCGACACCCACACCGCGTAGCCGAATGCCCTGGCGCTTGAGCCGCGCGTGCGTGGCCTCATGGACAATGTAGCGCGCCAGCTCCAACGGCGGCAATGCCAGGGTCTCCGCAAGTCCAGAGCGATAGCATTCGCGAAGGGCCAATAGTACGTGGAGCCGAACCTCCGAGTGAAGACAATGCATACTTGATCATGGAGCATTCTTCGCATGCGCCTGGCGTCGTACTGCGCAATTCTCCTAAGCGCCGGTCTCAGTCGGCCGATCGCGTCCTCGAACTCGCCGGGGCGCGCTTCGCCCGGAAATACAAAGAATGTCCTCTACCAGAACGGACGGGCCCGTCAACAGGGGGAGTGTACTGAGGGCATGCAGCAGATACGGAGGTCTTAGCCACTGCGCGACCCACCAGATACGGCGTTTGGTACTCCATGATTTTGGCACAATGCGCCGGTAGTGCCAAAGGAACAATGAGGTGCTGACGCCGGGCACGTCGTTCTCCTTCGAGGAAGTGTAGGGCGCTGTATGCGGGCAAAAATGAGACTTGGCCGCACCGGAGAAAAGGTGTTTGTTGGAAGTGAGCTTGGAAGTATGACCCGCCTCTCTCGGTGGCGCCCGGTGGCGCGTCGTAGCGCGTTCACTCGCGCTTGACCGCCCTAACAGCGGCTACGCAACAGCAATCGTCGGCCGAACGTTTCTCATAATGCCGGGGTCGCGGGTTCGAGTCCCGCCCCTGCTATTGCCTAAATCGCGTTGAGCCACTGGCTTGCGCGATTTATCGTTTTCGGTGCTGGGCGGCATGGCTCAAAGAGGCCGGAAATAGGGATACGTACCGCGATACACGTCGCATGACGTGATCGAGCCGGCGCCCCTCGTCCATCGAACCACCTCAGCGCGGCTGCTCGAACCTCCCCACCGTCCGCAAATACGGCACGAGCCCACCCGCCGACAGTATCCTCGCCGCAATCCCCGACGGTATCGTGCCCGACACCGCCGCCCGCGTCGTCTCATCCCGCACGATCACCCGCCGCCCGCTGGCCTCGACCGATATCGCGTCGCCTTCGCCAATCGCGCTGGTGTCGCACTCAATCGGCAACAACCCATTGTTGACCGCATTCCGATAGAACGTCCGTGAAAAGCTCTGCGCGATCACTGCTCTGATCGCCGCAGCCAGAACGACGGTCGCTGCGACCTCCATCGCCGATCCACACCCGAAGTTGCGGCCCGCCACGAGCACGTCACCAGGCAGCACCGAGCTCGCGAATCCAGGATCGACAGTCTCCAACAAATACCGCTTGAGCACCTGCTCGTCGATTGTCTCCTTCTTCCGCGCCGACGAGATGATGTAATCCGTATTCACATCATCGCCCAGGCGCCGCGCGCGGCCGGCAAGCAGAATGCTCATACGCCGATCAATGAAGGGTCCGCGATGACTCCAGTCACCGCCGCCGCCCCGCACGCCGCCGGCGATGCGAGGTAGATCCGCGCGGTCGCATTGCCCATCCTCGCCTTGAAGTTGCGATTCGCCGTCGACAGCACATTCGCCCCGTCAGGCGGAATCACACCGCTCGTGCCACAGCACGCGCCGCAACCGGGAGGGGTGATCGTCGCACCGATCGCCTGGAACTTCGCATAGCTGCCATTGGCGATCAGGCGCTGCTCGACGTCGCGCGACGCCGGCGTCACAACGAGCTGTACGCCCGGAGCAAGCTTGCCGCCGCCGCGCCCGATCACGGCGAGCGCCTCGTGAAAATCGCGCACACGACCGCCCGTGCAGGTGCCGAGGAATACCATGTGAATGCGCGTACCGCCGGCGTCGTCGATCGGCACCACGTTCACTGGCGAATGCGGCAGCGCAATCACCGACGCATGCTCGGCCAGATTGATCTCCAGGACCCGCGCGTAGCGGGCATTCGCGTCGGCGACCACCGGCGCATACTCCGCGATCCCCCGCGACCGCAGAAACTCGGCCAGCACATCATCCGCGGGGAACATCGCGGCCTTGGCGCCGCTCTCGACCATCAGATTGCTCAACACCAGGCGATCATCGAGCGCGAGCTCGGCAACGCCTTCGCCGTCGAACTCCACGGCCTGGTAGTTCGCGCCTTCCGCGCCGAGCCGTGCGACGATCCCGAGCGCGAGATCCTTCGCTGCAAGATCGCGCGGGCGTTCGCCGCGGAGTAGGATGCGAATCGTGTCCGGCACCCGAAGCCAGATCTGTCCGGTGATCAGCGCAGCCGCGAGATCGGATGAGCCAATGCCCGTCGCGAACAGATTCAGCGCCCCGCACGTCACGGTGTGACTGTCGGCGCCCAGCACGAGCTGACCCGGCCGCACCTGACCGCGCTCGACCGCGACCTGATGACTGATGCCCTCGCCACGCTCGTAGACGCGCAGCGCGTGCTGCGCTGCGAACGTGTGCACGAGGTCGTGATACTTCGCGGTGCCGGGGCTCGTCGTCGGATCGTAGTGATCGAGCGCGAACACCACGCGGTCCGGACGGCGCACACGCGTGCCGCCCATCTTGTCGAAGTATGCAATCGCCATTGGCGCCGACGCGTCGGTGCCGATGACCAGATCAGCGTCGCAGACAACCATGTCGCCGGCGCGGCCATTGTAGCCGGATTTGTCCGAAAGGATCTGCTCGGCGATCGTCTTGCCGTTCACAGCACCGGCTCCGGCGCAGGGCGCGGCGCTTCAACCCCCACAGTGACGGTCCCACGCGCGACCCACGCCGCGCCGACCAGATTGCCGATCGTATTCACCGCGGTGCGGCACATGTCGAGCGGGCGGTCGATCGCCGCGACGAGCGCGATGCCCGCGGCCGCCTGCGGCCCGAGACCCACGGCGTTGAGCACGATGAGCGTCGTCACCAGCGAGCTCCCCGGCACGCCCGCACCCGCAAAAGCCGCGGCCGTCGACGCGGCGACGATCGCGATCCATTGTGCGGGGCCAAGCGGCAACCCGTAGAGCGTCGTGAGAAATACCGCCGTCACTGCCTTGTAGACAGCTGCGCCATTTTTGTCGATCGTCGCGCCGGCCGGCAACACGAAGGCCGCGACGTCGTTCGGCACGCCAAGCCGATTGGTCGCCGCGGCCATGCTGACGGGTAGCGCCACGCTCGAGGACGCGGTTGCGAAGGCGAGAATCACCGCATTGGCGGTGCCGCGCGCGAACGACGCGAGTCCAAACCCGGCCCCAAAACGGAGCATGGGCGCGAGGACGACCGTGACGTGAATCACCAGCGCGGCGATGACCGCGATGACGAATATCGCGAGGTTCGCGAGCATTGCCGCGCCCGACTTGGCGATCGTCGCCGCGATCAGCACCGCGACCGCATACGGCGCGAGCTGCATGAACCAGCCGATGATGATCATCGACAGATCGTTGAGCCGCGCGAATGCGTCGACGACGGGCTGGCGCTTGTCGCCGGGCAAGGTCGTCGCGGCCGCGGCGAAGATGCACACAGCCACGATCAACGGCAGCAGATCACCCTGCGCCGCCGCCGCGAACGGGTTCTGCGGAATGATGGCGAGCAGCGCTTCCATCAGTCTGGGCGTCGCGCTGGGTGGCGTGACTTTGCCGGCCGCCAGCGTCGGCACGAGGCCGAACGGCATCGCGCGCGCGACACAGAGACCGACGATCGCTGCGGCGACCGTGGTACCAAGGAAGTACGCGAGGGTGCGGCCGCCGATGCGGCCGAGCCGGCGCGGGTCGCCGAGCGATGCGATGCCGGTGAACAGGCTACCGATCACGAGCGGTACAACGACCATCGTGATCAATCGAATGAACGCGGTGCCGACCGGCTCGATGGCGATCAAGCCTTCGCGCAGCGGCGTTGCGAACGGTGCCTTGGAGACTGCGCCGAGCCCGGCGCCGACGAGCAATCCGGCGAAGATGCGCGTCTCGAGCTTCATGCGACGCGTGCCGCCTGCGCCGGCAGCACATTGGCCAACGCGGCGAGCGCGCGCTCGACGTCACTCATGCGGATGTCGCCCATATGGCCGATGCGAAAGCCTGTCGCCTGATACGGGCCGAGTCCCGCCGCGGTGAGAATGCCGCGCGCCTTGAGGGCGCCACGAACGTCTGCGGGCGCGACGCCGGTCGGCAGTGCGAGCGCAGTCAGTGTCGATGCACGCTGCGAGAGGGCGGGACATTGCAACGACATCCCCAGCTCCCCCGCCGCCGCACGCGTCCGCTCGGCCATCTCGCGATGGCGAGTGAGCACGTTGGCGAATCCTTCCTCGTGAATCATCCGCAGCGCTTCTGCGACCTGCAGCACGAGATGCACGGGTGTCGTGCCCGGCGTCTCTGGCTTGGCTTTAGAGATCTCTGACCGAATCGCGGAAAAGCTCCAGTAGTTGCGCGGAAGCCGGGCCGCCTCGGAGGCGCGCCACGCGCGTTCGCTCATTGCCACGAACGCCATCCCGGGGCTCGACATCAGGCACTTCTGCGACGCCGTGACGGCGACGTCGACGCCCCACCCGTCGAGCTCGAACGGCATCCCGCCGATCGACGAGACACCGTCGACCATTGTGAGCACGCCGCGCTCGTTGGCGACGTGGGCCACCGCCGCGACATTGTTCGCTACGCCGGTCGACGAATCGGAGTACGTCATCGCGACCGCCTTCACCCGCGGATGCTCGGCCAGGAATGCATCGACCGCCGCGGGATTCACGCTCCGCTCCCAGTCCGCTTCGATCCGATGCGTGACTACACCATACGACTCGGCGAGGCCGGCCCACATCTCACCGAACTTGCCGTTGCAGCACGCTGCGATTTCGTCCCCGGCGGAGAAGAGATTACAGATTGTCGCCTCGAGCGCGCCGCGGCCCGTCGTGTGAACCGGCAGTATCGGCTGCGTCGTGCCGAAGATCGGCGGCAAGAGCTCGAGCACCGTCGCCAACTCCTTCGCGAACTCTGGCGTCCGGTGATGGAGCATCGGCCGGCCACCGGCGCGCAACACGCGTTCGGGCACGCGCGTCGGACCGGGCGTCAGCAACAGCAGCTCGCTCACTCGATCACACCCTTCTTCCGCAACAGGTCATCGACATCCGGACGAAACAGCGTGCCCGCATGGATCTCGGCGATACGCTTGCGCTCGCGTTCCATCAGCTGTTGAACCAGAGTCAGGACTTCCTCGGCATTGTCGCGTGGCACGACGACGACGCCGTCGCCATCGCCGACGATGATGTCGCCGGGCATCACCACCGTGCCGCCGCAGGAGATCGGGACGTTGACTTCGCCGGGGCCATCCTTGTCGCATCCGCCGGCGCAGACCGTGCGGCTGAATGCGGGGAAACCGAGCTTCGTGATGCCGTCCACGTCGCGGATCGCGCCGTCCACGACGATGCCGCCGAGCTTGGCCGCGGCCGCCGTAGTGCACATCAATTCACCGAAAACGGCGCTCGTCGTGTTACCGCAGGTGTTGACGACAACCACGTCCCCCGACTGCGCCACCTGCATCGCCTTGTGGATCATGAGATTGTCGGCGGGGCGCGCGTTGACGGTGACGGCGAGTCCGCACATTGAGAATCCGCTTCGCGAGCGAATGCCGGCGTCCATGAAGTTGAAGCGGCCCATCGCGTCGGCGAGGTTGGATGAGGCGAGACCGCGAAAGCGATCGAGGAGGGTCGCGTTGACGCGCGGCGGACCAGCGAGCACGCGAAAGCCAAGTCTTCCGGATTGTAGCATGGAGAGAGTTACGTGGAGGAGAATGCGACTCAAAGAGGCACGCTGGCCGTGCCGCACGCAACTATCGCCCGGTGACCTCGGCTGAACCATTTACGCCGAGCCAAGGCCCGCCGCGGACGCCCACCGACAGCAAGACGGTCTCAGCCGATGCAGGGGTACCCGCAGCGGTACCCAAATCTTTCCATTTTTGTCTAGCGCCGCGGCGGCCGGCTCCCGTCAGTCCCGCTCAACCGTCTTCGGCACGAAGCGGCCGTATACCCTGCTGCAGTTCGTCCGCTTTCTCCTTTGCACTCCGCTCCTTTCTCGCGGCCGCAGGCCGCGCTGCCCACCGCCCGGGGCCGTATGCGGTGATCATCACCAGCCCGCCCACCATGCCGAGATTCTTGAAAAAGTGGGTCATGTTGGTGCCGGCAGCCATCCCGGTCTGGTTCCAAAAATCATGCAGCCGCAGGCTTACGATGATGAGATACACGGCCATGACGGCCGCAGCCGGCCGCGCGCCGAACCCGGTGATCAGGGCAAGAGAGCCGACCAACTCGATCACGAGCGCCGCGCCGAGAAGAGGCGCAACAAAGCCCATCCCATGCGCCACCATGTAGGCCTCTTGGCCGCTCCACCCAGTGATCTTGCCATTCACCGCGATCAAGAACTCCGCGACAAGAAAGAGGCGCGCCACCAGTGGGAGCAACCCGTAGCGCAGGGAATCGCTCATCGCCCACGGTCTCCTTTCGAAAGCGAGTGACGCGCCAAACTCTGACCTCCGACGAGCCGCGTACAGCCCGGCCAATATCCGTAGACGGCTGATTTCGGTATTGACACCGAATACGCGCTGAAGCGTTGCTTAGGCGAGCGCAAACCGGCGATCGACGCTGCTGGTGTGCCCCCCTTTCTCCTTTCTGTAGGTCTCCTCCCCCGGGCCAGGCCCCACGTCGCGACTTTCTCCGCGCCGAAGAGGCCTGAAGCATTCAATGGTGTCCTCGAGACTCATGCCATCCTCGACAGAGCGGCGAAAGGCGATCTAGATTGGCGTCCAGCGGATCGCCAACCGGAGAGAGCTATGCGGCACGAAGAAGGGAGACCGAGCGCCGTGGCCCAGACGCTCCATCGACGATGGCGGATGACACCTGCTCTCATTGCAGCATGCCTCGGCCTTGCCCTGGCATCGCTGAGTGCCTGCCAGAAAACCGCAACCGCGACGGCGGCGACGGCAACCGCGTGGACCGATCCGGCCGCCCACAAAAACGCGTTCGTCACCGTCAACGGGATCCGACTGAACTACCTGGACTGGGGTGGCTCCAAGCCGGTCCTCATTCTCATCCACGGGTACCAAGACAACCCTCATGTCTTCGACGATCTCGCGCCGGCGTTTACCGATCACTTTCGGGTCGTCGCCTACGCACGGCGTGGACACGGTGACACCGAGTCCAAGCCGCCGTACGCCGTTGCCACGTTGACCGAAGATCTGCGCGGCTTGATGGACAGCCTCAATATCGCAAAGGCCGATCTCGCCGGGTGGTCCATGGGTGGCGACGAGATCACGGCGATGGCGGCCACCCATCCGGACCGGGTGAATCGCATCGTGTATCTCGAGGGCGCCTACGACTGGGCCGATCCGCAGCTCACGCCCGGTTTCCAAAACATGCCCGAGGACCTGAGCCCGCCGGCCAGTGCGCTAACCTCGGTGGACGCGTTCCGTGACTACCAGCACGCCAGCGGGTTTCCCGGGCTGGCCGACATGTCGCGCGTCGAAGCCTACGTGCGCGATTTGGTGGTTGTTCAACCGGACGGGCATCTCCACCATGCGGATGAACGACAGCGCGTCAGCCGCGCTGTTCCGTACGTTGCGCACGGAGCGGCGCGAGTACACCAAGGTCCACGCACCGGCGCTCGCGATCTACGCCACGACGTTCCTTGACGTGCAACACGGGGACTCGACCCAGCGAGCGAAGACTTTGGCGTGGGAACAGAAGTATATCGCGCCGTTCCGCGTCGCCTCAATCGCGCGCATCAAGCGCGAGATACCCGGGACTGGGATCGTCCAAGTGCCCGGCACACACATGGAATTCCTCTTCGACTCGCGCGACCAGGTCGTGGCTGCGATGCGCCACTTCCTCGAGGACTCGACAACACACCGCCGAATGTAACCGTCGCACTACCTGATCCAGGGTACCCTTTAGGTCCTCAAGAAGCGCCACTTCGTCAGACCGAGACGCGCCGATGACAGCGACCGCCCGCACTGAGATCCCGAGCTATACGTACGGAGGCGCGACTCCGCCGCTCCGTGAGATCTGCATTGGTCGGGCGCTCGACGAGGCAGCGATTAAGTATCCCGATCACGACGGCCTCGTGGTGTGCCACCAGGCCAGGCGCTACTGCTACCGCGGCCTCAAGGACGCGGCCGACCTGGCGGCTCGTGGTTTCCTGAGTCTCGGAATATCCGCCGGTGACCGGGTCGGTATGTGGTCGACGAACTCAGCGGAGTGGGTCCTCACGCAATTCGCGACAGCGAAGATCGGTGCGACCCTCGTCGCTATCAACCCGCTCAACCGCGCCCGCGAATTGGAGTACGTCCTGCGCCAATCAGAGTGCCAGACCCTGGTACTCATCGAAGGATTCCGGGACGCGTCGTACCCATCGATCCTCCGCGAGGTCTGCCCCGCGCTCGACAGCTGTGCCCCAGGCCAATTGCAGTCGGAGGAGCTCCCGTACCTCCGCAACATCATCTTCGCCGGAGGCCCGGTGCCTCGCGGCATGATATCGTGGGATGATCTTCAGCAGCGAGGCGCCGGTGTGTCCGAAGACACCCTGCGGACGCGAGAAGGCGAGCTCACGGTTTCGGACGCGATCAACATCCAATACACATCCGGCACGACCGGTTTTCCGAAAGGGGCGACGCTCTCGCACCATAACCTGGTGAACAACGGCCTCCTGATTGCGAGCGCGCTGCGACTCACGTCGAGCGATCGACTCTGCATCCCGGTCCCCTTTTACCATTGCTTCGGCATGGTCCTGGCAAACATGGCGTGCGTCGTCAGCGGCGCGACGATGGTCGTCCCCGCTCCGCACTTCGATGCCGGAGCGACCTTACAAGCAATCCAGGATGAGCGATGCACGGCCGTGCATGGCGTCCCTACGATGTTCATCGCAGAGTTGAACCATCCGGCATTTCATGAGTTCGATCTGCGCTCACTGCGTACGGGGATCATGTCGGGAGCGCCGTGTCCGATCGAGATCATGCGACGCGTCGTCGACGAAATGCACTGTCGGGAGTTGACCATCGCGTACGGGCAAACGGAGGCATCCCCGGTCATCACCCTCACCACGACGGATGACCCACTCGAGGTGCGGTGCAGCACAGTCGGCAAAGCGCTGCCACACACCGAGGTCAAGATCATCGACCGGGAAACGGGCCACATCGTCCCCGTCGGCACGGCGGGCGAGCTGTGTACTCGCGGCTACCTCGTTATGAAGGGGTATTACAAGAATCCGGCCGCGTCGGGAGCCGCGATCGATGCAGACGGTTGGCTGCACACTGGCGATCTTGCTGTCGTCGATGAAGCCGGCTACTTCAAGATTACCGGACGGGCGAGGGATGTCATCATTCGCGGCGGAGAAAACGTCTATCCCCGCGAGATCGAGGATTTTCTGTACACCTGGCCAATCGTCACCGAAGCGCAGATCATCGGAGTGCCGGACACCAAGTACGGCGAGGAGATCGTCGCGTGGGTGAAACTCAAGCCAGGTGCGCAGCTGTCGCTCGAGGAGCTGCAGGGATTTTGCAGGGGGAAGATCGCGGACTATAAGATCCCGCGCTTTCTGAAGGTCGTCGACGCGTTCCCCATGACGGTGACCGGCAAAATCCAAAAATTCGTGATGCGCGAGATCTCCACGAGAGAACTGGACCGCACCGATGCTCAAACCATCGCAACTGCCTGACCTTGCGCCGCGTGCCGGCGTGCGGGGCGAGGCGAAATCAGTGGAGCTCCCCACGGAGCACGAGCTTCGTGCCATCGCCGATTCCTTCGGCATGACACTCTCGATGAGCGATGCGGCGTCGTTCCGCGACCTGATGCGCGGCGCGATCGGCTCGTACAATCGTCTGGACGAGATCCCGGAGCCTTCCCTGCCAGTCAAGTACCCTCGTTCGTCTGGACACCGGCCCGCACCAGAGGAAAACCCATTCAACGCCTGGTACTGGAAGTCGGAGATTGTCGGAGCGACGGACGGCGTGCTCGCGAATCGACGCGTCGCGGTGAAGGACAACATCTGCGTGGCGGGCGTTCCGATGATGAACGGCTCGCACTGGCTCGAGGGTTACACGCCCGACGTCGACGCCACGGTGGTCACGCGAATCCTCGATGCCGGCGGTGTCGTGGCGGGGAAGGCGGCGTGTGAGGATCTGTGCTTTTCGGCGGGTAGTCATACGTGTGCGACCGGGCCGATTCGGAACCCGCACAACCCCGCGTACAGCGCCGGTGGCTCCTCGGGCGGCAGCGCCGCTTTGGTTGCTGCCGGTGAAGTCGAGATGGCATTGGGGGGTGATCAGGGTGGCTCGATTCGCACGCCGTCAGCGTGGTGCGGCGTCTACGGCCTCAAGCCGACGTGGGGATTGGTGCCAATGACGGGTGGCATGCCGATCTCCTATTCAGTCGATCACTGCGGCCCGATCTGCAACAGCGTGGAGAATGTGGCTCGGCTCCTGACCGCGATTGCGGGTCGGGATGAGCACGACCCGCGCACGGCGAACGCGGTCGTCGGCGACTACATGGGCGCGCTCGAGATGCCGCTCAACGGCCTCAAGATCGCCGTGCTGCGAGAGGGTTTTGGCCACCCAACGGGCGATCCGCGCTCACCCACGACAGACCGGGTGGTACGCGCGGCGATGAGGGATCTGCAATCGCGCGGAGCGTCGGTCTCGGAGGTATCGGTCCCGATGCACTACGATGGGCCGCACATCTGGACCGGCGTGATTCTGGAAGGGGCGGCCGAGATGATGCTCAAGGGCTTCGCGCTCGGGAACAACTGGGCAGGGTATTACACGACGTCGCTCCAGGAGGCTTTTGCCCGCGGCTGGAGGGCGCAGCCAAACAACGTGTCGGAGACGGTGAAACTCGTGTTGCTGCTTGGAGAGTACATGCACCGCAAGTACCACAACCGGTATCATGCCAAGGCACAGAATATTCGCGTGCTCTTGCGGAAGGCGTACGACTCGGTGCTCGAGCGGTTCGATATGCTGGCAATGCCGACGATCCCCTTTCCCGCCACGCTCATTCCCTCAGCCGATGCATCGCGGGAAGTGTACGTGGATGCAGCCCTCAACATGCAGCAAAATACGTGTCCATTCGACGTATCTGGTCATCCCGCGTTCACCCTTCCTTGCGGGATGGTCGAAGGGCTGCCCGTAGGGTTGATGCTGGTAGGTCGACACTTCGACGAGGCGACGCTGCTCCGAGCGGGACAGGCGTTCGCGGACACCACGGACTGGAGGACGCGGTGAAACCCGCGCTCTCTAGGCCCGCGCAACTATGGCACGCGCGAAAAACACGCGCCTGACAGGGGCTGTCAGGCGCGTGTTCACGCGGGCTTCAAATTTAGGTCCTACGACGCGAGCAACTTCGCTTTCGCCGCGGCGTACTCTTTCTCGCTGAGCGCGCCGGAGGCGCGCATGCTGGCAAGCTCCTTGAGGCTGGCAACCAAGTCGTTGCCGCCCGACATGTGCTCGCCGGCGTGCTGCGGCGCCGACCGACCCGCAGGGGTCCCGAGTTTTTGCTGCTGGCTATGAGCCACTCTTCCAGAATGCTGCTGTCGCCGTGCCCGCGATCACAGCCGTCCGGCCAGCCGACCGAAGCAGTCCTCGTCGTCGCACCATGACATTTCTCCTTCGCTGCCACGCAGAGGCGGCGGCGCGCTGCGAGCGTGTAACGAGCCTCTATCAGAAACCAGAGAGGGCATCACCAGCTACGACATCGCCACTTTGGCGACGCACGTCGAATGGGCGTCGCCGCAGGCGCGCCCACCCAACTCAGCCTCGCATCTGACCGTATTACCGGGCTACTACACCTTTAGCTACTTGTCTCATTGATCCTGGCGGCTCCGCTGGACGGGGTCGTTCCTGGTCGCCGCGCTCTAATGGATCGGCGGTACCGGCGCCGTGGCTCCCATTCGGCGGCCAGCGCCAGCGGTGTTCAGCCGATCATCACGTTCCCCATGCCGCGGTCACCTATTGATTGAGCGAGTAGCTCTGCTGACCACTCTGCACGGCCGTCCCGTTGGCGTCGTACACGGTCCAGCTGATCTTGTCGTAATAGCGGAATGAGTAACCGATCGCGGTTCCCAGATCGGCGGCAGTGACTTGCAAATGGGGCATGACATAGACCACCGTGCCCGTGCCGGCCACGTTTGTGATCGTGAGCGCGGTGAGCGCGTTTACGCTGAAGCACTGGTTGAGCCACATCGCGAGGTCATTCCCCTGGACGAACTTGATGGTGCCCGTCCCAAACTTGTGCCCCTGCGCGTCGATCTGTGCCGTGGTTTGCAGATCGAACGTCGACGCCATGCCAAGCGGGACCGGCGTGCCGTTGGCTACCGGGAGACATGCCCCTCCTCCTGATGTGCCCTTGACGGTCGCGCTAATCCCGGGCGGCGGCGCCGTCACCGGCGGTGGGGTAATCAAGTGGTGCGGCGCGATCGGGGTCAGGGTCCGGGCCGTGCTCGACAGGACCGATGGCCTGGCGACCTGCGGAGGAGCCGGCGTCTGCGCCAGCGTCGGGAGGAGCGGGACCGCGACAGCTGTGGAGATCGCCGCCGTGAGCATCAGGACTCGCGTGTACATAGGGATCTCTCCTACCTCGTGAAAGGATTGAACTGGCTGGTCATCCGCGTCATCATGGGTTTGGGGAGGCGTGCCACCGAGGCATCCAAGAGTGATGCCCTGGTCAGCCGCGCGACCGCACCCTAGCCCGATGTTGAACGATGATCAGGCGCCGCTCCTCTCACGGAGCACCGGGCGAGCCAGAGCTATTCAATCGCGATATGTGCCGGGACGAGCAATGTGCCGGTGTCCAGATCCCCGCCGATTCTGCCTTACGGGACGAGGATCGGCTCCCAGAAGTCGCAGTGGTGCGTGTCGGAGAACTGCGCATCGGTGAACGTCGAGAGGGCGGGGATGTTCTCCGAGAGATAGGAAGCGGTCGTGCCAGGCCCTACGTCGTATCGAGGCCACGGCGCGTTGCCCTGGCCGTTGGGGTTGCCAGTGCGCGCGAAGCCGGCCCAGAGGACTACGAGCCGGTCCGAGAGTTCGGCCTGCTCTCGGTCGAGCCAATGTGAAACGCCGAGCGGACCGCCGTGCCAGTTGGGAAAGAAGTACGGAATGTCGGACGTGTGGTACGCGAGCGGCTGGAACGCGGGCAGCTCGGGGAAATAGAACGGCGCCGTTCGGTCTTTGAACTCGTACGCATAGAGCGGGACTTGCTTGGCAAGGAGTCGGTTGAGCTTCCGCTGTGTGCACGCGAGAAAATCTGTTCTGGCTGCATCGATCGTCAGCTGCGGACTGGGATAGGCATGCAGCGGGTAGCGCGCGAAGATCCTTTCTGCCGTGCCGGCAGGGTAGGGGGACGAAGGGCCTCCGAAGGTTTTGGTGACGAACGCCCTGTAATCCTGTTCGGAAGCCGGCACGCGCGGCGGGCCCGAGAAGTACTCCGTCGCGGCCAGTACGAAATTCTCTTCGTCGCTCGTGGTACCGCTGATGACGGGCACATGATTGAAGCGTCCGCTCTCGATTACCGATGTGAATCCCTCACTCGGCAGGACGCGCCCGTCCGCGATCGGACCGGTGATATACGGTCCCGGTTTGCTCGCGGTGCCCGACAACGCAACAATCTGGGTCGCGCTCAGATTCCGGAGGCACCTGGCCACCGACGGCGCCGACCCGGAGCCGCAGCCCGCCGCAACGGCAAAGGCATTACCAGCTGCCTCCGCCTCAGGTAGTGACGTCGGTTCTTCGACGATGCTTTGAAAAATCGCCCGGTGAAAAAGACCTCGGGCCAACGGCGAGACGACGTTCGCTTCGGTATCCTGCGAGCCGGCAGATTGACCGCCGAGCGTGACGCGCGTGGGGTCCCCGGCGAACGCGCGGATGTTGCGCTGCACCCACTCCAGCACCAGTTGCTGGTCGAGCAAGCCGTAATTGCCGAACAGATGCCCCTCGGCGTCGAGCGCGGGCTGGGCCACCCAACCAAAGAGACCAAGCCTGTAATTGAAGGTCACCACGATGGCGCCGTGTGCCGCGAGCTTGCTTCCATCGTAATCGTTGCTTTCGCCGCAGAAATCGCCGCCGCCGTGGATATAAACGATCACGGGCAGCTTCGACGCCGGCCGCACGCTCGGCGCGAACACATTCAGGTACAGGCAGTCTTCATGGTCGCTCGGTGGCCCAGCGAACACACCGAAGGTCGTGATCTGCGCGCAGGTCGGACCGAACGCCCTCGCGCTCCGCACGCCCGTCCACGGTGCGTGTCGTTGCGGTGGCCGCCATCGGAGGGCCCCGACCGGTGCGGCGGCGTATGGAATGCCGAGAAATCGCGCGACGCCGTTCTGAACAAAGCCTTGGACGGTGCCTTCCGTCGTGGTGGCGCTGGGTCTCTCGGACTGAGCTGACAACGGCGCCCACGCGGCGCCCACCGCCGTCAGGAGTTCGAACGTTCTCCGCACCAGACGCCTATTCGACACGGCGCCATACCGAGACAGCTCGGCTGCCGTCCGGTCTCGGCGGCACAGTGTAGGACAGCTGGTCATTGACCAGTCGATATGTACGCTTCTGATCGGTGTTCTCCGAGTTCGGAAACGATGCGCGGTCGATGTGAAAGAGCAGCGTATGGTCCACGGTATCGACTGCGATGTGTCCGACGTGCGTGCTGATTCCAATGACCGCGGCTTCGTATTCCGCAGGGGTCCCCTTGACCTTGTCTCCAGCCGCGAATCTCGGCCGGTCCGGCCGGAAGATCTGCAGCGAGTACCGCCCCTGTCGGTCGATCATCAACAGGCCTTGGGCATCGGCGCCGTAGAGGGAATCAACGCCTTGCGTGCCGTCCGGCCGTAACACCTCGGCCCGAACGAGCGTCCAGGTCCCTTGCAGCAGTTGGCCGCCGGACCCCTGCTGGGCCTGCACTCGGCCAGCCGTCGGCAGCGAGAGGGCCGCGATCCAGGCGACGCGTGAAAGAATTGAGAGCTTCATGGACGCGGAGTCTAATATTAAATAGTATTAACCACAATTTCAGAGAATGTCACCTGAATAGTGAGTATCGCTAAACAATCCGCCCCTTATGCCCTCGACGAATCTCGATCTCGACACGCTGCGCACGTTCGTGCTAGCCGCCGATCTCGGCGGCTACGGTCAGGCGGCCACCCGCCTGGGACACACGCCGTCGGCAGTCAGCCTGCAGATGAAGCGGCTGCAAGAGAGCATGGGTGCGGGTCTGTTTCGCAAACACGGCCGCAAGGTGGTGCTCACGGAAGCCGGAGAGATCGCGCTTCGCTTCGGCCGCCGGATGCTCGCGCTCAATGACGAGTTGTTGGATACGGTACGCGGCGCGTCCCTGGCGGGCAGCGCGCGACTCGGTTTTTCACAGGACTTCGCGGACACGGTCCTGCCTCGCGTCCTCTCGCAGTTCACGAGGCTCTATCCACTCGTGCAGGTAGAACTCCACATCGAGGGCAACGCCGCTCTCGTCGATGGGATCGCGAAAGGAACGCTCGACGTGGCGCTCGCGGTCGGCCAGGCGGATCAGCCGACGGCGGAGGTCGTCGGCAGCATGCCGCTCGTCTGGATCGCCGGACAGGAATTCCTCCCGCGGCACGACCAACCGATCCCGCTCGTAATGCTAGGCCCCCAATGCGCGTTTCGGAAGCGGGCCATTCAGCTGCTCGAACAGGCCGCAAAGCCCTGGCGGATCGCCGCGGTCAGCCCCAGTCTCGCGGGACTGTGGGCCGCCGCGCTCGGCGGGCTGGGGCTCACGGCGCGGAGCGCACTCGGGGTGCCCCGTACACTCGCCGCATCGGAGCGACTGTTCGATCTCCCTTCACTCGGCACGTTCCCGATCACACTGCACTCGTCGGGCGAGCGAGTCAGCGCTGGCGTCGAGCGATTGCGCGCTATCGTGCGTGATGAAGTCGCACGCTACTGTCGCACGAAGTGAAATGGCTAGCCCAGCCATGTGCGCAATGACGCGTCAATGCTTCGCGGGATCTCAGGCCTTTCGTCGCCGACTGGCGTGCGCTCGATCTAACTCCGATGCAACTGAAATTGCTCGAACGTGTGCAGAGCGGCTTCCACCCGCTGCTTATGAGCGTGGGACGCGGACCGGCCGACCCAGTTCCAGCGCTGCACCAGCAGCTGTTGCCGCTGCCGGTCGGCCTTGAGGTCGAGGGCGGCAACGATCCGATCCCCTATGAGAACTGGGCACACGAAATAGCCAAATACCCGCTTGTCCTTGGGAACGTACGCTTCGAAGCGATACTCGTAGTCGAAAAAGAGCCGGAGTCGCTTGCGCTGGATGATGAGCGGGTCGAACGGCGACAGGATGTGAATCTGTTCCTGCGCCGGATCGGGAATGGCGTCCATGGCGTCGGGAGTGACCCAGTGCAGCGATTGGCCCGCCCCTTCCACTTGCACCGGTACTAGCTCCTTTCGACGAGCTCGCGATTCCACCAGACGCGCCATCGCTGGTTTATGCGGAGCATTCTGATAACAGATCGATTCCACGCTCACGATTCCCTGCGAACGCAGGGCACGATCGAGCAAGTAGTTCTGAGTGTCTCGCTCGATTGCCGCGCGCGGCAGACGGTGCCAGCCGAAATGCCGAGTCAGGAGCTCATACGTCTTGAGCATCCCCGCCCGCTGGCTAATTGTCACCAGGCCTCTGTAGAAGGCCACCTCTAGCGCGCGCTTAGAAGGCTTCCGGCTGGCCCACGCATAGTCCTTGTCTACCAGCACGTCATTGTCGATATCGCGAATGGTGATCGCGCCGTCTCTGCGGATGCGCGACAGCACTCTGCGCAGGTCGCCGTCCGAGACCTTGCCGAACCAGACGATGCGCCGCTGCCAATCCCGGCGCATTTGGCGCACATAGAACCGCAAGCTCTCCGTCGGCAGGTACGACAGGGCGTGCGTCCAGTATTCGAAAACTGTCTTGTCGATGCTCTGTGCCTGATGCAGATGCTCACGCCGGTACGATGGGATGCGCGTGTACAGGATGTGGTGATGGCTGCGCTCGATGACGTAGATGGTGTCAATCTGCAGATAGCCCAGGTGCGCCACAGCTGCCGGTGTGGCCTTCGGGCCAGAGCCGAAGGGCTCGGCCGTGTCCAACCGCTGTGCGTGCAACCAGACTCTGCGCGCCTGTGCGCGGGTGAGTTGGATGGGCCGATGTTTCAAGAGCGGTCTGTGACTACTAAAACGGTGGGTGGGGCAGCAAATCCCTTGGCAGTCGCAGATAAAACTAACCGGACTCGAGGTGCTGCCGCGGACTCATCGCAGGAGCGTCCGCCTCGGCCCCGCGGGTGCTCCATGCAGCCGATGCCGTGATACGTTACTGCACCTGGATCGGCGCCGTCCACCGAAACGTCCCCCATTCCATCGTCAGCACCCCGCGGGCCTTGCCGCTCGGCGCGATGGAGATTGTGAACTTCTCGACGGGCGTCGTGAGCGTCTCCGTCGTCATGCGCGCCATGCCGAGGTCGCGAGAGCGGTCGTATTCGGTGCCCCACTGCCCACTCTGTCCGTTCACGATCAAATCGGCGCCCGTCGTGTGCGGAACGGTCCACAGCGTGTACGTCCCAGCGGGCATCTTTATGCCGCCCACGGTCACAGGCGCCGAAGTCGTAAACTGTGTGGCGGCGTTGGCCCCCGTCCGCCACACACGGTCATACGGCAGAATGTTTCCAAGCAGCACGCGTCCGCGTACGAGGGGCCGGCCGTAGTCGATCAGGAACGTCGCTTTGCCGATGCTATCGCGCACGGTATCCCGTACACTGAGCTGCGTCACGCCACTCCTCGCCTCGGCGGCCTCGAAGCCCTTGGCGACAACCCGGACGTCGGGAGGCTCGTTGAGGCGGCTCACGTCCACCTTGTAGGTCGTTCGCGCACCCGAATAGCGAAGCATGTGGTCGGCGGAGTCGAGCGTCGCCTCTCCGATCCCCGCTAACCAGTCGTGCGCGATCTCGGCCCTGCCCCCGGCGAGCGGTCGCACCACGCCATGATGGAGCGGGAACCGGTCGAACTCCCGGTCGATGTAGAACTGCCGTAGCTGCACCGTGTCGCCAAATGCGCGCTTCAACGCCCTGGCACGCTCCAGTGCCGCATCGAAGTACAACTCATAGAGGCTGTACATTTGCGGGACATGGGCCATCGCCGTGCCGCCGTCCGTCGCGAACGTGCGCGTTATCGTGCCGCTTGCGTCCTTCTTTGAGACGCGGACCGAATCCGTGGTGACGTCCGCGACGACCAGGCGATGCTGCTGATTCGCCGGCTCGCTCGGCGTGTAAATCTGCATGACGAGGTGCCGGATGCCGCCATTGGGGCCGAGGTCGATCTCGGTATGCCGTTCGCGTACGCGCGGGAACCGGTCGACCCCATCAGTGGTCTCCGTATGGCCTTTTCGCGTGACGCTCTCGACTGAGAGCGTGTCGCGGCCGAGCAGCGCGATGAACCCGTAGTGCTGGGCGGGGCCGGCGGGACTGCAGGCTAGGAACAGCAGTGAAGCGATGAGGCAGCGCATCATCCGGTGGCGGACGAGGCTCTCGGTAAAATCAGGCATGGTGCCGTCCGGCGACGATTCAGGTTGAGAGCGACATCGCCGGAGAAAGTATGCGGCCGCGTGGGTGGGCCGCACGTCGTCGCGCGTTCGCGCTGTGTGAACGTTGTGAACGCACGGACGGTGCGCCGTGGCCGCCGACGGACGCCGCATACCAGCGGTGGCCGTTAGCGCCCACGGGGTTGGAATCCTACCGACGCGAGGCGCCTAACGGGGTGAATAGTGTGCCAGCTGGGTGAGCTGAATGCGATTGCCGCAGGTGTCGTTCAGTTGAGCGATGGTCGAGGCGGTCACGTCGGTGGGCGGCATCGTGAATTCGGCGCCGCGGGCTTTCAGCCGCTCGTAGTCGCCTTTGACATCTTCCGTAAAGAACATCACCGCGGGCTGCTCCTGCTGAAAGATCGCCTGCTGATACGCTTTGGCCGCTGGGTTGTCGTTCAGCGCCAGCTGCAGCTCGGTTCCGTTCGGCTCCTCGGGTGACGCCACGGTCAGCCATCGGTAGGGGCCCTGACTGAAATCGGTCTTCTTGGCAAAGCCCAGTACCTCCGTGTAGAAACGCAGGGCCTTGTCCTGATCGTCCACGTATACGCTGGTCAATTTGATTTTCATTTCGATTCTCCTTTGTCCCGTTTGCTGTTTCGGCCGCGTCGTTGTCGCTTTGCCTTCGCTTTCGTTGGGGTCAACTGATCCATGCGGTCCAGGTGGCGCTCGAGAGCATCCACGTGAGCGGACCAGAGCCGGCGGAACGGAGCCAGCCAGGCATCCACTTCCTGCAGCGGTGCTGCCTTGAGCCGATACAGCCGGCGCTGTGCGTCCACCGTGGATTCCACGAAACCGGCGTCCCGCAGCACTCGGAGGTGCTTCGACACGGTCGGCTGCGGCATTCCAAGCCGACGCTCGATGTCTCCCACCGACTGTTGCGACGAGACCAGGAGGCTCAGTATCGCGCGGCGGTTCGGCTCCGCAATGATCGCGAACACGGATTCCATGGTGTGTGAATGTACACATAAGAGCATATGCCTGTCAAGGCATATACACCGGAGGCCTCGGAAAACAGTGGTGGTGGGCGGGGGCGGCGCCGAGCAGGAGTCTACGTGTCATTCTGTCCGTTGCGTCCGGCAGTTTGGGCCGCATGTTCGATGCATACGGGTATAGGAGTTTACGATCGCGAGACCATTGTTGATGGTCCTGGTGCTGCTGACTTGGGGATGCGTTACGGGCCCTTCGCCTTCTCCGCTGGTGGTCACAACGGACGCGAGCCGGTACACACTGCCGACTCAGGGCTCGGTTGTCGTCCATGCGGTGGCGACGAACCGCGGTGATCGGGCCCTTTACGTGTTGCCGTTCGCATGGGGTGTACAAACCGAGAATGCCAACGGTTCATGGGAGCCCTCACCAGACTACAGTGCGATCCTAGGGCAGGTGCCCCCGCCCCTCGCCGTGCCGGTTGGAGGCAGCGTGTCGGACTCGGCATTCCTGGGCGCCTCCGGCAACTATCGAATGTGGGTCCTTTTCGGCGCCGATTCGACGAACGCGACCGCACAACACACCGTGTCGAACACCTTCGTCGTGACTCACTGAGCGTCGCGGCATCGCCTATCCGTTGGATGTGCGGCGGGCTGCGACTAGCAGGATACCGGGACCGAAGGGGTTGCACGCGCCAAGGGCCCCGTTACGCTCTCTCGACCGTAGCCTCCCGGTCGAGAAAGACTGGCGCCGCTTGCACGGCAGCGACACGAATTGATGCCGGCGAGGAACCGCTCATGTAGTCACCCGGCCTTTGCATGCCTACCGGGCTGCCACCTTGCCCAACATCGTGATCACCTGCTGAGCCGCGCGACGACCTTCCTCGGCGGCGACATTCCAGTGCTGGTTGCCGTTGAGCTCCGAATGGCCAAACGCCAGCTGCCCCAACGGCTGGCGCAGGACATCGCTCTGGGTCGGCTTGCCGTTCTTCCTCGTGTAGAACCCGGGCCCGGCGTTGCAGTACGCGTGGCCCCAGCGATTCATCACGATCCCGGCTATGTCGCGCTTCGGATCGAAGCTCGTGCTGGCGAAGAGTGTGACCATCTGCTGCCGCACCTGAGCCTCGAGATCGCGGTAGCTCGTCCCGAACAGGCGCGCCCGGCCGGCATGCCCTTGATCCACGAGCGACAATCCATGCTGGTTAAACGGGACGTAGAACGTGAACAGGTTCGGATGATCCGGATCGAGCGGGGGCCGGTAATCGCCGACGTACATGTTCGGGCGCATGTTCGCCGTGAAGCCGAACCCGCCGCGCCACGAACATGCCGTGTAGCCCAGATCGTAGAGAAATCGCCAGTTATCAAGTGCAACGTTGACCGACAGCATCGGCGAGCGCGGGAAATTTCTGGACGGCCTCGCGATATTCATCGGGTAGGTTCTGCACCGCGTGCCGGGCCGTGAAGCTCGCGCCGGCCCAGACCACTGTGCGCGCCCGCACGGAATACAGCTTTCCGCCCTTTACATAGGTCACTGTTGCGGGCTTCCGCACGCCGGCATCAGGGTCGTGATCGAGATGCGACTACCATGGCGCCGCCGCGCAGGCGACACGGGATGTCGGGCCGGTCCATCAGATCGAACCGGATGCGGCCGCTGTGTACCTCGGGAAATGCCGTCGAGCCCTCGATGGTCTCCGGGTTGAGCCACTTGACGATGCAGCGCTGGATCGCGTCGTTCCCGCCGGGGAACGAGATCACTGCCTGTGGCTCGCGCAGCGTATGGTCTGCAATGAACGATTCGAGGCCCTTGTCCACGCCCAGACCGAGGAAGCCCGGCAGACGCGAGCGTGTAGGCGGAGTATGCGGACAGCACATCGCTCCCGAGGCCGATGCCAGAGGCGTAGATGGGATCGACGTAGCGAGCGACTTCGGGCTGGAGCTTGCGGACGTTGATGAGCCACTGCTCGTACGTCATGGTGTCGAGCTAGAGCTTCAGGCTCTCAGCGTCGCCCTTCCACGGCTCGACGCGCTCCTCGCGCCATCGCAGCAGGTCGCGCTCGCACGCTCGTCGGGCCACGGCGTACCCTCGAGCCGATGCCCCCAGGGGTTGCGCACCCAGTGCGGCTTGGGCGTATCGAAGTAGAAGCCATGGTTCTCGAAGTTGTCGAACCACAGCTGATACACGTAGTTGCTCTTGGGGAAGATCATGGGGCGACGCCCGGGTGCCAGCTGGCCGAACTCGAACTGCGTCGGCAGTCCGACGTCATGCCACAGATTCTTCATCCACTCCGGTGAGCTCTCGTCCGGCGGATCACCTTCGTTCGAGCCCTGCGGGCCGATCAGGCGCTGACCGCGCACGACGAATTCGTTGCGCTTCGCTTCGCCGCCAATGATCGGGTGATTGTCGAGCAGGAGGCAGGTCCGCTGGCGGCCCGTCTCCTTGAGGAAGGTGTACGCAGCGACAGTGCCGGAGAAACCCGCCACCCGACAATGACGAGGTCGTACATCTCGCCCGTGTCAATCGCGGTGCCCATGGCCTTCTCGTATGTTCCGTCGCGAAGGCCGTGGGCGGAACTGACGACCTCCCACGTGTTGCCGTTCGACCGCGCGTAATCGCCGACTCCAGCATACCCGGTCCACGGATGCCATGGCTCGTCCGCCGCTGGCGGCACCTGTGCCGGCGGCCACCCGGACGACCCCGATGCGCAGGTGCTGGCGTCCCGAGCAGCGCTGCCCCTGTGCCCAACGCAACGGCGTTGAGAAAGTCCCGTCTCGTAATGTCGGCGTCCATCCCGAGCTCTTGCTCCGTGGGCGTCAAATCCGAGTTCGGTTGTTGCGTCGAATCGCTACTCATGGCTCCCCCAGCATGGCCTCGATGGTCCGGACAACCGTGACGCGATTGCCTCGCGTGATTTCGGCGGGCAATCGGATGGAACGCGTGGGCGTTGTGCTCAACACTAGGGCTGCCGACTGCGATGTCAAACGCGAGCGGGCCACTCGCCCGTCCAAATCCCACTTTATGGGACGTGGTGCCGCTGGTGTCGGTCGGCGAAAGTGTGCGGCGGCGCCACGCGTTGGTCAATGCGATCAGGCCATGTCGCGAGGCCACGCGCGTACGACGGCGTTGTCTGGCAACCGACACACGCCTAAGCTCTAGTCATGCCGGCCAACACGATGGTCAACTGGGATGAACGCTACGCCACGCCCGACTTTCTCTACGGGACCAACCCGAATCAGTATTTGCGGGGCCAACTCTATCGATTGGCTGCGGGCAGCAGGGTACTGGTCGCCGCCGATGGCGAGGGTCGGAACGGAGTCTGGCTTGCGCAGCAAGGACACATTGTCACGTCGGTCGACCAATCAGCCGTTGCGCAGCAGAAGGCCATCGATCTCGCCCGCGACCGTGCGGTGTCGGTGGAGTTCGTTTGTTCGGATCTCTCCCGCTGGTCGCCGCCGGATGCATTGCAATACGATGCCGCGATTGCGATCTTCGCCCACTTCCCGGCTGCGATCCGGCCTGGAATTCACGCCACCCTCACACGTGCGCTTCGAGCAGGTGGACTACTCATCCTCGAGGCGTTCCACGTCAAGCAACTAGGCAGGCAATCGGGCGGGCCGAAGGATCCGGATATGTTATACGAACCGGCCGTTTTGCAGAGCGATTTCGCTGCATTGACCACGCTCGAGTTGACTGAAGGCATCGTGCACCTGGACGAAGGTGCGAAGCATCAGGGCGAGGGATACGTCGTGCGGTTCGTCGGTCGCCGGGGCTAAGTAGGCCGCACGCTGTCTGCCCCCGTGCGGGCAGCGACGTCGAGCCAGCTGGATGCTCGTGGCCACCCTCGAGGTGGTCTCCAACGTCGAACGTCGAACGTCGAACGTCGAACGTCGAACGTCGAACGTCCAACGTCCAACGTCCAACGTCTAGCCGTCTAGCGTGGCGCCGTGCCGCCTCGCGCGAGGCCGCGGTAGAGGTTCGTTCCACGAACGCCCTGGAAGAGACCGATACCGATGAGGATGCCGATCAGCCCGAGGGGCGGTATCCACCCACCGCTCTGCCACCAGCTGTAGACAAACGTGATCGCCCACAGTGCAAAGAGCGCCAGCGCAGATCCAAAGTGCTTGCGAAAGAGGCCATAGGCGAGGCCGGACGCGATCACGACCAGGGCGATGAGCTGCGCGAAAAAGAATGCCCGCTGCGCCGACCGCGCCATGACCCACGATCGTCACCACGACTACAAGGCGCACCCCGACGAACGCCGCTGCCGCCACGAGTCCGATCCGTATCTGGGAATCCGCCCACCTCCGCTGCAACCCACGAGCGAGCGAGTGCATGGGCGCCTCCGCCCGGCTAGCGAGGTGCCTCGGTCAGAACTGCGGTCGCGCGCTCACGCCGTCGTCGCAACATGACCGTTCGCCACACCGAAAGCACTTGGTCGGGATCGCCCGCGACGAAAGCGGTAAAGCAGAGGGCGAGCACCAGGTGGTCGAGTGAGGCTCCGAAATATTGCCACGCTGGCGCCTGGACGCCCGGATAGTTGGATGAGAAGAGCAGGGTAAGCATGTAGACCAGGCCAAACGCGCTCGCCAGCCGGGAAAAAACGCCGAGCGTGAGCGCGAGGCCGATCGCGAGCTCGCCGTATGCGACAAGGAAGGCGATCGCGGTGCCATGATCGAGCACAAAGTGCTGCAGCACAGGGACCATGAAGGGGTACGCCGCACCATCGCTCAGGAAGCGATGGATCCATCCCTTGGAACCCCCCGCCCAGAGTGAAGGTCGTGCCAAAGACTTTGTATTGGCCAAAAATCAGGAATAGGACTCCGACCGCGATGCGTAACGCGGAGAACGCCGTGGCGCTGCGCGACAGATCTGATGACGAAGGGGGTGTGTCGACGTCCATGGGCTGTTCCTCTATCCGTGGCATGAGCGGGTGAGGCTCCGCGAACGTACGGGGCGCGTCGTTGGGTCGCTAGCCAGGACGTCTCTAGAGAATGCGGCAGGTCGTCCGCGCTGGTGGTCCCGCCAGCGCGATGCCAGTCGAGCTCCTGAGGGGTGAGCGGCCGAAGCCAGAGATCGGCCGCCAACCAAAATACCTGCGCGAGTGGGTAGCAGGCGAACGCCCCAACCAGGGACAACAAAACGGCCGTCCACTCGAGCGTTGTCCACGGCGTCGCTGGATACGTCACCACGATAAACACGGCCAGCAACACGGCAACCAGCAGCTCCACAGCGACGAGATTGACCAGGTACGCCCCAATGAAGTAGTCGTGCTCGCCGCGATTGAGCCGCAGTCCGCACCGCGGACACATGGCGCGGAGCTGAGCCCACGACGCGAAGATCCCGCGCGACCCACAATTGGGACAGCGCAACCGCATGGCGCGCCAGAACAGCGGGACGGCGCGGCGCACATCCACCATCTGCTCGTCGATTTGCCGCTCGGTGACGCGAGGTCGGGACTCGGGAGGCCGGTCACCGATCATCGATTGCGCTCCCGTCGAATCATGACTGGTTGCTCCACTCACAAGCGGAAAAGGTAGCTCACCTTGAGAATGAACTCGTCGTCCTGGCGCGTCAGGTTGTGAAACTGGAACGCGTTCGGCTCGGTCAGCGTAGCACCGTAGCCAAACAAGAGCACAGTGCCCGGGACGGGCTGAACCGCGAAAAGAAAGTCCTGCCTGAAGTCGCGCGTAGGAGCGAGGCCCAGTGTCGCAGCGGTCGCCGAGTCGACGATCATCGGCGCCCCGGTCAGGGGATCGCGCAGTGGCGCTTCCGTCTGCGCCGTGTATTGCCCGACGTACCGGAAGAAAATCGCCTTCGTCAGTTGATACTCGATCTTGAGGCGGGGGATGTCTGCTGTGACCGCCCGGGTCCCATCACTCGCCCGATCGAAGATTTGATGCGCCCACAGCGCGTCGAAGCGGAGTGATCGCGTCGGGTGCCAGAGCATCTCCGCCTGCAATGCGACCGCATGGCCACGGGCCGCTTCCGCAAAGATCGGTGCCGCACCGATGGTCAGTGAGGCCGTCCCGTACAGGGCCCTTCCTGGGGTCGTGACGCTCCCGGTACCGGTCCACAGGTTGTAGAGCGCATGGGGCAACACGAATGGGAGCGTTTCACTTCCCCGGACGACCTGATAGCCCGCGTACGAGCTGGAGTCCCATGCCTGCATCGCTTCCGCGGCCTGCAGAGACAGCGTCCACCCGCCACGCAGGTACCCGGTCCAGGTATCGCTCACCCCTCCCTCGAACGTGCCGCGCAGCCGTTGGAGATCGCCGTATTGCCAGAGCGGGTTGAATACGAATCGAGTCGTCACTTGCTCGACCGCGGCCCCCGGAGGACCGTACCAGCTGAAGCGCTCATCTCCCATGAAGCGCTCATACCCGACACGGTTCACGAACCCGCTCTGAGCTGAGAAATCGGGGCTGAACCCTGAGAGCTCGAAATGGTTGCCATACGCCCGCCCGGTCCGATCGGCGACCGTGAAGTCCCACAGCTGGCCCGGGTGAACGCCCGTCGAGTCACGTGTCCACGACTCGACCACTTGAGCCGACGAGTACCAGAGCCTGCCCCACACATAGCGCGCATCCCCGCCGAGCACTCGGTTGAAGTTGCTCCCCTCGATCCGGTCGGTGTAAACGAGTCCGAGGGTGGTCGGCGCACCGACGTTGCCGCGGAGCCGCAGGATATTGGAGATCGGATACTGGCCGGTGAGACTGTCCTTCGTATCGACAGAGCCCAGGTATCCAACCGTCATCCCACCAACTTCCCCAATCAGTTTGTAGCCCGCGTACGGCTGCACAATGTTGCGGGTGTAGATCAGGGTATTGGGCGTGTTGAACAGCTCGAGCCCCTCGAGGAAGAACGGTCGCTTCTCCGGGTAAAAGAGCGCGAATCGCTGATTGGCCGACACCTGGCCGACATCGGCCTCCACTTGTGAGAAGTCTGGGCGCACGGTGCCGACGGCTGTGAGGTTGGCCGTGACTCCCCATCGTACAGTGCCGCCAACGTTGAGCGCACCCGCGTAGCCGTAGCCCGGTCGCTCCACAGGTGGTGCGCCATTGACCTTTTGCGTGATCTCCGGCGTCACGTCCATGACGAGACCACGCTCCATCTGGGTGAGCCCGGTCAACGTGCCGGATTGCAGCAGATATCCGGTGCCGGCACGCACAACCCGCGTCCACGTCTCCTCGAACCCGCTGTGCTGCACCACGCGATCGATCTGAAAACCCCACGTTTGCGGATCGCGGCCCTGATAGTGCAAGCTCTTGAATGGGATGCGCACCTCGACCTCGTAGCCCCAGTCAGTCAGGTGCCCCCGTGACTCGTAGACGTAATCGGGGTTGAGATCGATGGACGCGTCCGTTCGCGTGTTGCTGTTCTGGCCACCCGCGGACGCCCCGACGCCATCGCTCCACACGCCATCCTCCTGCACGCCCAATGGATTGACGGCAAAGAGCAGCGCCTGGTGGCGGCTGTTGTACGTGTCCAGAAGGATGTTGACGTGATCGTCCGCATCGATGTTGTCGCGGTTGGCCAGTGTCGCACGCACGACCGTGCCGTGCGCCTCGAACGCCCGAACGCCAAAGTAGATAGCGTCCTTCCCGTACCAGACCAGCACCTGGGTCGAGTCGTTGGCGGGCCGGCCGTCGACCGGCATGTACTCGGAGAAGCCAGTGAGCAGGGCGGCGCTTTCCCAGACGGCGTCGTCGAGTGTGCCGTCGATCACTATGTTCGCTTCGATGCGCGGGATCCGGACGTCGGTTCGTCCGGCACGGCCGCTATACACGTCTCGCGTGCCGCCGAGTGGATTCCCTGGCGCAGTGGTATGGCCAACAACGATCGAGAGCGTCGCGGCAAGCGCGGCGGCTAGCAGCATGCGAAAAACGGGGAAGGGCGCGATGAAGAATGCGGCAACGTCAAGACACAGGACGTTAGACGCTGGACGCTAGAAAGTAACGCCGAGCGCTAACTAATGTGCACCGCTGCTGGGACCGAGGTCTGTCGTCGAACGTCGAACGTCAAACGTCGAACGTCCAGCCCCTCACAATGATTCCAGGAAGTGAATGATCGCCTCCTGGTCGTCCGGATTGAGTCGCTGGAAGCGCGCCGTGACGTCGCTCGCTTCACCCTGGTGTCGCTCGATGGCGTCGCGGAACGTGAACGATGCGCCATCGTGCATCAGTCGTGGGCGCAGGCGCACTCCCCAGAGGGGCGCAGTGCGAATCTTGTTCCGAGAGCTTTCGAAATTTTGTTTGCCGAGGTAATCCGTCATCATTTCGTACACGCGACGCCCATAGTGCTCCCGAGTCGCCTGCAGGATCCCGTCCCCTGTCCCAATGTCGTGCATCAGGTAGTCGCTGTACGGGTGGAAGGCCACCGATCCCAGCGCGGCTGGAATCGTGTACGTCCCGCCGTTGATCTTCGTTCCCGCAGGCGCCGTCGTCAGTGATTCAATGTGACACGTCGCGCATCCGATCCTCTCGAACACGCCCACGCCCATCCGTGGCACAGCGCTCGACTCGAGCTGCAGATCCGGCGCCGGGGCCTTCGTCGCCCGAATGAAGCGCGCAAAACGATCGATGTCGGTGAGTCCGTCGGCACCGGGCTTGTCGTTCGGCTCGGACGCCGTGTTGCAGAGCGTCGTGACTTCATCTGGCTGCAGTCGATTCGTGATGCCCATTTCGTTCAGGTACGCGTCGGCGACGAACGACAGTAGGCTGGCGTGCTGGTCCTTCCAGCCGAATCGGCCTACACCCATCTGACCGGGCGCTTCAACGACCGGGACGAACAACACCTGCCCGCAGATCTTGCCGTTCGTCGAGGTGCACTGCTGCTTCGCCGCATCGATCAACGTTTGATCGGCGACCGCCTCGACGTAACCGTCTCCCAATAGATTCACGGACAGTCGTAGCACGCGGACCGTCTCGGTCGGCGGAACCCGCTCCTGGATCTCCTCGCTTGGGAAAGCCGCGTTGGGACAGATCGCACGATCGTTGACCAGCGATCGCCCCGAGAATGACGGCCGCTCCGCGAGCGATCGGGATGTCCGGATTGCGGAATCGCCCGTCCGGTCCGTTGTGACCGACGCGCAGCTCGGTGACCTGGGAGGCCGCGCCGGAGACGGGACTCTGGTGGCATTCGCGGCACGACTGGGCGTTGTACAAAGGCCCCAGTCCGTCGTTCAGATCTTCGACTTCCTCGAATGTCGCCTTGTCGATCTGGTGTGTCGAATCATCGACGGCGCCGTTGCTCTTGTCGTCAAACGCGGCAGGCGCTTCTCGCGGCTGATAGGCGGCCACGGCGATGAGGACACTGAGGATCGTGACCGGAATCACGCGTCGCATCGCTGCCTCCCCCCTGTCGATGACTGCGTCAGAGCACCAGATGGCGCCGGGCGCCGTCTCTCGTGTGCCACGAGACGGAAATCCGAACGCAAGACTATCGTTGCCCCGTACGCCGGGGATGTCAACACCGGACGCCGGTCGCAGGGGATCGCTAGCGCGAGGTGCTAAGTGTGGCGGCTCTCCGTGCCCATCTGGCCCTGGGCCGCGGCGGCGCCGGCCGCACTTGGCTTGCCTTTGAGAATCCACTCGAAGGCGACGGCGATGAGGCCACCCACGATCGGCCCCACGATGTACACCCACGTCGTGCTGAGGTCGCCACGCACGAGATCCGGCGCAAAAGATCTCGTCGGGTTCATTGAGGCGCCACTAATGGGAGCGGCCCAGAGGCCGGCCAACGCGATATAGCCGCCCACGGCCAGCGCCCCGTTGGTGCCGATGTTGCGCGCGCCGGACGCCGTGCCGAGAATCGTGTTCACTAACCCGGTCGTCAACAGAATCTCCATCGTGAGAGCGGTGCCGATGCCGACTCCATTGCCCGGCACACTGGCACCGAGCGAACCGATGTTCCCAAATGTCACCCTCAGAAACAGGGCCGCGAGCACGCTGCCCACCGTCTGCGCGACGATGTAGCGGACCACCCGATTCCAGGGAAAGTTGCCTCGCGCGGCGAAGGCGATCGTGACCGCCGGATTGAGATGAGCGCCGCTCACCGCCCCCATGAAGTAAATGACGGCCATCACCATGAGTCCCGGTGCGACCACTGCCATCCCGGGGGTGATGGTACCGGGACTGTGCGCCGACACGACGCCGGCGCCCGCGGCAACGACGACCAACAAGAATGTGCCCCACGCTTCGGCGAAGAGGCGTCGCCCTTCGAGCTTCCTGTTGTCGAAGTCGCTGGCTGCGCGGTGATCGGCTCGTCGCTCGAGCGGTTCTGCTCCCTCAGTCCTGCCGGGCAATGTCATAACGCCTCCAGTTGGATGTGTGCGTCGATTGGTGGCGCATGCTCCACTCAGCCGCCCCAGACGTCGCTCGTTCGCCGCCAGCCAATCGAGCACACCCAGTCGGCCGCCGCAACCGGAGCCAGGCGATCAGGGAGAGCACCACGAACTCGGCCAGACGAACACTGGCTGGAGACCAAAGTCTTATCGCCCGCATTGTCGATCCGCGTCAGGTTGCGAAGGTCGTGGCGACCGCTACGGCGGGGAGCGGCATTACCGCCTGCGACGTGTGGCGCGGCCGCCGACACTTCGCGCAACCAGGCTGGCATCGGTGCCGACGTTCCGGGAATGGCTCGATCCGAAGGAGGCAGACTCATGAGACCTGCGGACAGAGTGAAGCCACTGCTCTCGGTCGCAGTGATATGTGTTCTCCTGGCGGCGCCCGCGAGGAATGCCTACGGCCAGGACGCCTCTTCCTCGTCGGACGCCTCTTCGTCGGCCCCGGCTCCGCAGAGCGCCCAACAGATCCAGGCGCTGGTCGCACCGGTCGCTCTCTATCCGGACCAGCTCTTGGCCCAGGCGCTTTCAGCGGCAACGTATCCGGATCAGATCTCCGATGCCGAGGCCTGGCTAAAGCTTCAGACTGCGACAGGGCCGGCCCTGATGGATCAGGTCAACCAACAATCATGGGATCCAGCCGTGAAAGCGCTCACGGCCTTTCCGTCTGTCATGTCGCAGATGGCCAGCAACCTCGCCTGGACGTCGCAGTTGGGCGAGGTTTACCACTTTCAGCATGCGGACGTGATGCAGGCGGTTCAGGCGTTGCGCGCGCAGGCCCAGGCTGCCGGGAATCTGAAGTCGTCGTCGCAGATGACCGTGGTTGTGCAAACGCCTGGCACGATCGTCGTCGAGCCAGTGAATCCGTCCGTGGTGTATGTGCCGGTCTACAACCCGGCGGTCGTGTACGGCACAGCCTATGTCGTGCCGGGCTACACCGCGGGGCAAATGGCCGCGGCCAGCGCGATCTCGTTTGGAGCGGGCATCGCGATCGGGGCGATGATGAGCGGGGCCTGCTGTCACAGCTGGGGCTGGAGCTCGTGGGGCATGAGCTGGCATGGTGGATACGTCGCATACGGTGGTCACCCCTATTACGGGAGCGCGGCGTGGCACGGCGGGTACGGTGCGTACGGTTACCATGGGTATGGCGGCTACGGCAGCGCGGCATACCACGGACCGGCGGGATCGGCCCAGGCATATCACGGAACCGGGGCGGGCGGCGCATACCACACGGGCGGTTCGTACCAGACGGCCTGGGGCGGGGGCAGTGCGCACACCGGCTATGCGCCCGATGGTGCGGTGCACACCGGCGGCAGTGGTTATAACGCGTCAGGCCAAGCCTACCACTACGGGGCGAGCAAGACGCCCACCGGGCAGACGAGCTATCACGCGACCACCGCGTCGGGTCAGCACGTTGCCGGCAGCACTGCTGGTGGCTGGGGTCACGACGACGGTTGGTCCTCGCGCGCTGCGAGCACCAGGGGATGGGGGAGCATGGGTGGTGGCAGCCGGCGCTGACCCGTGCACGCTGAACGCAGTGTGTGATCGTGCAATCGGAGGGGAGGCATGTTGAAACGGAGTGGTGCGAGCACTGCGAATGCGCGGCAAGTCTTTGTCTCTCTGGCCGCGCTGGCTGTCGCGGCAACGATTTGCGCGTGCAGTGGCGACAAGCGAACAGCTAGCGAAAGCGGGGGAGACGTCGCGAACGGCGGCCAACGGACGTTCGCGTCGCCCGATGCCGCCGGTGCCGCACTGTTCGCGGCTGCGCAGAGCGGAGATCAGAACGCATTGCTCGCGATCTTCGGCAACGACAGCAGAACGCTCGTGTCCTCCGGCGATACCGTCGAGGACAGAAACATGCGGCAAAGCTTCGTCGATCGGTACACGCGGATGAATCGCTGGCGGAAAGACAAGACGGGCAACGAGATCCTCGTGATCGGCCCGACCAACTGGCTCTTCCCGATCCCACTGAGCCGGACCGCGTCAGGGCAGTGGGCGTTCAACACGGCGGCGGGAAAGGACGAAGTGCTCGCTCGGCGCATCGGAAGCGGTGAGTTGACGGCGATCGGCGTGCTCAGCGAGATGGCGAATGCGCAGGAGGCGTACTACAACCAGTTCCATCGATTCGCGCAGCAGTTCCTGAGCGATACTGGCCAAGAGAACGGCCTCTTCTGGCCTGCGGCCCAAGGTCAACGCGCGAGTCCTCTCGGGTCCCTCGCTGACGTCGCCAGGGACCTGGGCTACGGACCCACACACAACGCTCAGCCGCAACCCTTCGTCGGCTACTTCTACCGGATACTCACCGCACAGGGTGAGGCGGCAAAAGGTGGTGCGAAGGACTACCTCGTGAATGGACAGATGACCGGCGGATTCGCCGTACTCGCGTGGCCCGCGCGGTACAAGAATTCGGGGATCATGACGTTCATGGTCAGCAACGACGGTGTGATCTACCAGCGGGATCTCGGCCAGTGGACCACCGACTCTGTCGCCGCGATCAAGACCTTCAATCCGACCCCGAATTGGGCCGTGGTGCTAGCGCCGGAACCCGCGAACCCATCGAGCGGGCCGGCGGCGGCGAGAAAAGACGCGCTTCAGAACGCGAAGGTGAGCCCCAGCACCGGCCCGTAGAAATTCAGGTTGGCTTTGTAACGGTCGGACACGTAGTCGAGGTACATATAGCGGAAGCCGACGACGCCCAGCAGCCAGTGCGTGAAGCGCATGTTGATGGACACCGTCGTCTGGCTCTCGAACTGCGACCCGACACCGAAGCCGCCGATATCGAAGCCGAGCAAGGCGTAGAAGAAGCTCGAGATCCGGTACTGCGCCTGCGCGCCCAGGATGGGGTCCACCCAGCCGTTCGTGGTGGATGTCTCCGTTGGCAGCGATCCGATCGGCGGGAAGTTGAGCTTGTTGGTGACATCGAAGCCACGCACGCCAATGTACGGCTCGAGCTCCCAGATGTTGCTCGCGACAACCGTGTAGCCCACGGTGCCTGTGCCGAAGAAGGTTTGTTGCGTGACCGCGGCGGTCTGACCGCCGAGCAACGTGATCGGCTGGCTCGATTTCGACAGACCCAGGTACTCCAGGTCGACGCGTCCGTGCCAGTTGCCGGCGTCGATCTGACCGCCCAACATTGCGGCAAATTGCAACGAGTTGACCAGGTCGCCGAATTTCAGGCTGACGCTGGGCGCGATCGTCGGGAACCGACTGGAGAATATCGTCCCCGAGACGCCTGCGAGCCACCCGTATGGCGTGATCGCAACGTGGATGCCCTCGGGGTTCGAATCACCGAGCAGGCGCGGAACCGGACTGTACGTCTGTGCCGCGGCCGTGCCGACCAAAGCAGCGGCTGCGAACGCTGCGCCCGCGCAGAACGCGGCTGTGCGCGTCGATTTGCTCACGTCGGTACGCTCTCCTCCCATGTCTCTCGCGGGATGGTAGCGGCCGACTTGGCAACGCGAATGGGGCATCAGGTCTACTTGCAGCGCATTCATGCGTGGGCGGTTCCAGCCTCTCGGACGGAAGAGCCACGCAGCGCATCAACCGGGGCGGTTTGCAGCCAAAAAAAGTGATCGCACACCTTCATGTTCGGCCCCGTCGCGCTGACGGACGAACCGTTCCGCTGGTGACACCGTATCGCTATCGACCTGCCGCACTCGCCGTGGATCCAGCCCCCAGATACTTGTCGAACCAGGCTTGCGTTCGCAGCATGCTGTCGAGTTGATGGGCCGGTCGCTGGAATCCGTGTCCCTCCCCCGGATAGCGGGCGATCGTCGCCGGAATACCGAGCTTCCTCAGCGCCACGTACATCTCTTCGGCCTGTGTGATCGGCACGTCGTGATCGCTCTCGCCGTGGACGAACAGGGTCGGGGTCCGTACGCTCGCCACGTGCGCGAGCGGCGACCACTGCCACAAGAGCGGCCAGTTGTCCCACGGCATGCCATTGAATTCGGCTTCCACAAGATCGGTGTAGAGCGAGGTCCCGTAGAAACTCACCATGTCGCTCAGGCTCGCGGCCGCGACCGCTGCCTTGAAACGAGTGGTCTGCGTAATGACCCAATTCGTCATGAACCCGCCATAGCTGCCTCCGGTCACGCCGAGTCGCGTCGTGTCGATCCACGCATTGTGACGGATGGCCGTATCGAGTCCGGCCATCAAGTCGTGGTAGTCGCCGCCGCCCCAGTTGAAGACGGAACCGTCGGAGAATGTCTGACCATATCCATTGCTGCCGCGCGGATTGACGTACAGCACGGCGTACCCGTGGGTCGCGGTGACCTGGAAGTTCGGCACGAAGGTATACCCGAAGCCACCATGCGGTCCGCCGTGAATGTTGAGGATCAGTGGATAGCGCGCGCCGGCATGGAGCCCGGCGGGCTTCAGAATCCAGCCCTGTACCGGCGTCCCATCGAAGCTCGCGAACTCGAATTCCTCGGCGGCCAGGGGCTGAACTTTTGCCAGGAACGCATCCTGATCGTGCGTTAGCTGTCGCGGTGTACGCCCATCAGCCGTCCCGATCCACACTTCGGGCGGATGCGTCAGATCGCTCTGCACCCACGCCATGATCTTTCCTGCGTGATCGAATGTGTATTGCTGTGCCGTGCATTGGCAGGTCGTGAGACGTTGCGCGGCACCGCCACCGACTGGAGCGCGGTAGATCGCGACCGCGCCGTGATCGCTGGCCGTGAAGTAGACACTCGTTCCACTCGGATGCCATCCCACCTGGGCCACGCGCCGGTCCAACGCTGCAGCGAGTTGGTGCGATTCGCCACCGGTCGCAGCGATTAGCCACACGTGCGTGTCCTCGGCAGGGCTGTCCTTGGTGTTGTGCGGCCGGGTCCATGCTGGATAAGCGATCTGCTTGCCGTCAGGCGACCATCGCGGGGCAAACTCGGCGCTCGGAGAATCGGTTACGCGTGACACGCGCCCGGACGCCACGTCGACCGTCCAGAGGTCATTCGCATACGTGTTATCCGGGTCTGCCGACCGATCGCTGACGAACGCGATCGAGCGGCTGTCGGGCGACCAATCCAGCGAGTGCTCATCGTAGGTGCCCGCCGTGACTGGCTGCGCTGCGCAGCCATCTGGGCCGGCGCAGGCGGTGCGCACGACGTAGACGTGCGTACGCCGGTTGTCGGTGAACCCGGTGCGCGTCTTGTACATCATGCGAGAGTAGGCATGCACATCGGCTGCTGCTGGTGGATCGCCCGCCGGGCGATCCGGCGCCGGGACCACGCTGTCCGCGGCGACAAAGGCAATCGCGGATCCGTCGGGCGCCCATGCAAAGTTTTTCTGTGTGGCCGAGCCAGTCCACGCCTCGGTCTCCGGCATACGACTCAGAAAGCGCTCAGTGCCGCTGTCGACGTCGTACAGCCAGATGCCGCTCTCTGCTCCGCGCGTTCCCGAAAACGCGATGAGCTTGCCGTCCGGCGACCAGTGCGGCGCGCTGCCCGCAAAGGTGCGGTGACTCGCGCCCGTCGATGCGTCGATGACGACGATCTCTGGCGTCGCTTTGTCCGCCATATAGTCCGTGGTGGTGCGCACATAGGCGAGCGACCGCCCATCGGGCGAGAGCTGCGGGTCGGACACGCCTTTGATGAGCGGCAGGTCTTCTGCCGTCATGGGATGCTGCTGTGCCACGAGGTGTCGGGCGGGACCGAGCAGGATGATGGCGGCGAGTGCGGTGCGGAGGCGCATAGCAGCGGGGGACTGAAGTGACCGACGCGAGCGGAACCCGATAAAAATGCCAGAGGGACGCACGTAGACAACAGCCGCAAACGTGCGTCCCTCTCGTGACCCGGCGCGGGACCCCAGCCGTGACGCTTGGTTATCGCCGTGCTCAGGTAGTCGGCGTCTTCGCAACCGGGCGCGCACCGGGAGGGCCGTGATCCCAGTCCTGCGCACTCGAAATATTGGGCATTCCCCAGTCCTCGCCATTCCAGCCGGTGAAGCCGTCGAGCTTGAAGAACCAGGCGCCGGTATTCGAGTCGGTAATCATGATCAGGCCATCGGTGTTGCGCACCATCACGCCAAACGCGCCGTTGTAGACGCTCCGTCCCACGCCATCGGGCATGCCGCTTACACCCGTGTTGTGCGTGCACTCACACGTGTAGTACCAGCCCTTGTTCTTCGGGTGAGCCGGGTCCTCCATGTTGAACACCTGCAGGCCATCCTCGTAGGCGGAGACGAACACGAGAGGCCACCGGACCTCGTGGTTGTGCGCAAGGTCGTTCCAGTCTGCGTTCCAGATCGACACTGGCTGCGTGACCGTGGGGACCTTGCCCTCGAGGCCGGGGCGGAGATCGAATAGCCGGAGCGGGGCCCACTGATATTCGGTCTCGGTCACGGCGAAGTTCCCGTCAGGCGTCGGCGTGAACGTGTGGCCCCACGCGATGCCAGCTGCGCCGATGACCGACGTGATGAGCTTGGGGTCCTCGGGCTTGGTGACGTCGTAGACATAGTAGCCGCCCCCGCCCGCGCCATAGAACTTGTCCTGGCCGCGAGCGGGATCGTAGGCGACATAGAAGTCGTGATATCCCTGGAGCAGAATCGGGATCGGGGAAAAGCCCGGCAGGACTTCCCCTCGCGCATTGCCCGGCGGGACGGGCACTTTGCCGATCAATTGGTGGGCCGTATCGCCGGCGACCACTTTTCTCAGGTCGTAGACGTTCGCGACATTCGAGGTCGTGGTGGTGAACAGGAGAACCCGGCCGTCGGAATGTTTGTACGCGAAGAGGTTGTGAAACCCGCCCGGTGTCTCAGGCGCCCGGATCCGAGCGACAACTTTGACCTTGGCGGTGTCGGGAAGCCCGGTGACATCGAAGATGATCGCACCGAGATCGCCGTCGGGCGTGCCTTGCCCGAACTGAAAGCATTCGGCCACGTAGTAGCGTCCATCGAGCTTGAAATACTTGGCGCGAAGCCCGCTGCCCCGATGGAGGCTGGTGTTCTCGATCTTCCACCGATACAGCAGCTTCACCTTGTTCAGATCGTGGAGGTCAATGATCGAGAGGCCAGTGTGCTCTCGCATCTGCGCGACGTATGCATAGGGCCGCGTCAACTCTTGTTCGAGGTCCGCATCCGCGACGCGAAAATACCCGCCAAGAGGCACGTGTCCGACGAGATGGATGTTGCTGCTTCCACCGACTTTCTCTGGCAATAGACCGGTGGATGCAGCTGTCGAGGCGTCCTGCGCGGGCAGCGGAGTGTTGACCGCGTAGGCCAGCGATCCCCCCAGCACGACTGCACCTACCAGCGGATTCCATCGCCGCATACGGCATCTCCAGGTGACAGGTGGCGGCCCTACGTATGGCGCCTTTGCCCTCCGACGCAACGGCCAACGCCGCGATGTTCGCCCTTGATGCGCAGGCTGGTTTTCACGCAGCTCGCTCGACGCGTTACATCGAACGGGCATAGCCTCAACCTGCTGAGTCTGCCTCCCACCATTTAGCCGAGTAACTGCCCGGTCCCACCGGTTCCCCTCACAACACGGACACATCCAGAGACGTTCCATGGACTTGTGCTGTTCCGCCGTCAATGGCGTATGGATCGAGGCCGACAAACGCTGTTGGCATTTGCCGTTATAGCGGATGAGGATCATCGCGCACCGCTTGCATATTTGCCTCGGCTGAGTTTATTCATGGAACAGTCATGGACTAAGTGCGACCTGGAAGGCCCAAACACCTCGGTATGACTTCGGTCTCTGGTCGATCCTCTGGCTCACAACCCGATCCAGGCTTCCCCGCGACGGGGTCGATCGTCTCGGGCGAGCGCATCATTCGCGCGCTCTACGGGGTGGCGAACCTGCGACAAGCGCGAGCCCTTTCCGACGAGGACGTTCGCTGCGCGTTGGCGATCGCGGATGCGCTCGGCGAGCTCGCGGCCGAGAAGGTGAGTGGCCCCTTCAGGAAGGGCGTCTATGCATCGGCCGATCTGGCGCTCGACCGATCGACTGCTGCGATGCTGGCCACGCGAAGTGGCGCGACGCCTCGACAGGTCGATCGTGGACTAGAGCTGTTGCTGGCGAGTCAGGTGCTGTTGCGCGTACCTGGTCGGGCCGAGGTGCGAATCGCCCGCGAGTGCCTGGTCGATATCCGGACATCTCTTCCCGGTGCCCCACTCGCTCACATCCGTGATGCACTGCTCGCGCGCCGCGCGGCGCTCATGCCCGCACTCGGGGTGCTTCGCCATCTTCGAGACTTGGCTCCTTGATGCGAGCGGATGGATTGTGACCAGTCTCGAGCAGGCGGCCGAGCGCACCTTTTTCAAGCGCAGCACGGTTGCGCGCGCGCTGGTGGATCTCGAATCCGTCGCAGCGATCGAGCGTGCGCGCGGTCCCGGGCTCAGAAGCCACTACCGCATGATGACTCAAGGCGCGGCGACGTCCCCGGTAGATCGTGAAACTGATTCCGCCGAGTACGATGGGTTGGGTACATCACTCGGCCGACCCTCCCCTCGTGACGTCGTGAGTGGTTTTTCACCTGCGGCGGACCGCGACGACGCCTGGCGCGCGCAGCATGACGGGACGGAAGTGGCACCGCGCACGCCTGTTGAAGGGCTCCGTCTCGCGGAGCGCACCGGGCATGCGCCGAGCGGTGATGTGTGCCTCGAGCAGCCAGGCACGGGCCGGACGGGCGATCCGGATTCTCACCAGGCCACCATTGAGATCTCGGGTGTGGCGTTCCCGATTCCGCAGGGAGTCACGCTGAGCCCGGAGATCGATCCGGACGGCCGGCTGTGGTATCGATTAGGCTCGGCCCGGATCGGTCCAATCTGCCTCTAGACGTTGGACGTTGGAAGGCAAATCCCGAGCGGAGCCACGGCGGCGCCAGCTCGCCTCGAGGTTTTCGAACGTCGAACGTCGAACGTCGAACGTCGAACGTCGAATGTCGCCCCAGCCCGAGCTACGACGTAGGCTTCGCGGCGGGACGTGAAGGGCTCGACGATCCGCTCGCGGCGACGAGTGCACGATCGAACGCGGCGACGCCTGCGTCTACATCAGGGTCTCCAATGGTAGCGGCCCGGAAGTACCCGGGTTGTCCCCACTTGGCCAAAGCGACCGACAAGGTGAGCAGCCGCTGGAGGGCGTGATCTGCGGCGGCCCCCGTTGGAATCGAGTCGCCGTGCGCGGCGGCGAACGCGCGGAAGCCCGCGATCGCAGAGTCGTGGATCGCCTGTGTCGCGACCAGGCTGTCGAGAGTGCCGAACTCCGCACCATGTGAGTCGAGGTACCCGCCGACCCACTGGAGTGGAATGTTGTCGACCTGGAGTCGGTCGAACCACACTGGCGTGGGTGATTTCGCGCCAAGGGCGATGTCAGGGAAGATGCCGCCACCGCCGTAGACCGTCCGTCCAGCATCGGTCCGGCAGGAGGGCAGCCCCGTCGTATCTCGAGCCGCCGCTGCCTGGTGGTAGTAGTCTCTGAGGTCGAGCCCCCGGTAACTCCGTTGGATCACCCGGCCGCACGGCGTGCGGACGTGCCCAACCACGAGCATCAGTACCGAGCCATCCGTCAACCGGATCGGCTTCATCATCAATGCCTTTCCGAAGCTGGGGCGTCCCACGATGACGGCACGATCGTGGTCCTGCAGCGCGCCAGCGACGAGCTCCGCCGCACTGGCGGTCCCCCCATTGATCAGCACCACCACGGGATACCGTTCCTCGTGGTGAAAGAAGGAACGCTTGACTCGGACCGTGTCCGTTGCGTCCCTCTTGCGACCTTCTGATGTGTAGATCAATTCCCCGGCGGGAAGAAATTCTCCCGCGACGCGGGCTGCCTGCTCGATGATGCCGCCCCCGTTGTCGCGGAGATCGAGCACGAGCCGTTGCATTCCCTGATCGTGCAGGTGACCCAGCGCAGCGTGTACGTCGTCGCCTGCTTTGGAGCTGAGGAACGACTCGAATGCGCAGATAGCCCGTGCGGCGGTCCAGCATCACGGCCACCGGGACGGCCGATTCCGCCCCGGGGATGGCGCGCGCCACCTGGCGAGTCAACGTCACGGTCGACCCGTCGAGGCGGTGGCGCTCGAACGTCAGCACGGCTTCGGAATGCGGCGGGCCCGCCAGCGAGATCTCCAACTCCTCGACGCTGGTCGCAGCGACCGGCAGGCTGTCGGCCGCCACGAGGCGGTCACCGGCCAGGATGCCGGCGCGCGCGGCCGCGGAACCGTCAGCGGCGCCCGTGACGACGAACCCATCGTTCAGTTGCGCGAACGACACCGGCACCGGCAGGAGCTGGCCCATGCGATAGGCTTCGGCCTTCGAGGCGGAGAGCTTGATCACAGGGATCACGAACGAGTGCGGGTCAGCCGCGTGCAGCATGCCCTCGATCGCTGCCATCACGAGCACATGGCTGTCCAGCGAGTCTGCGTGGTTGTTGTGCAGTTCGTTCAGGACCTGGCTGAAGAGCTGTAAGTCTTCGTACGTCGTCCAATAATGGATTGGGCGTCGTGTACTGTCCTGCGCAGATGCGGGAGCAGCAATGAGCGCCACCGTGCACGCGTACCATAGGACGCGACGCAGGGCAGGTATGCTGCGCCGCCGGAACTGAGCGCCGGATCGTTGCTTGAAATGGTTCCTATCGCTCATCTAGTTGCCCGAAGGGGTCCGACCGGCGCTCATCAGGAGAAGCGCGTCCTGCACGGTCGTACGATGGTCGTCGTTTCGTCGCGCGCGCGCCAGGTACTGGCGATACGCGTCGATGGCCTGGGCCGTGTCCTTGAGCTCATTGAAGGCCTCGCCCAGGTACATGTAGGCGACGGCGTAGCTCGAGTCCGCCGCAATCGCGGTACGGAAGTGGTCGACGGCATCGCTCTGATGGCGTACTTGCAGGAGCGTGTATCCAGCGTAGACCTGTAAAAGCGGATCGCGCGGACTGATCACCGCGGCCGTGCCAGCCTCCGTTATTGCCGTCGTCGTGTCGAATGCGGCCAGGGCCAAGCTCGCAAGGTTGACGTGTGCCATGTAGAAACCGAGGTTCTCCGAGACCGCGTCCTGGTATGCTGCCCGGGCCGCCGAGGTCTCGCCGGCGGCACTGCGCGCGCCCGCGATGGCATAGCTGAACATCTCCTTGGACAGGTAGACCGGCAGCGTGCGCGCGACCTCCTTGCTTTCGATGCGCGCCATCGCCGCCGTCAGCACCGCACTGCAGCTGTCGTATTGCTTCAGGTAATACAGCGCCTTTGCCCGATAGACGTACAGCTCGAGGTTGTCGGGATTCTTCTTCACGAGTGGCGCGAGCATCTCGGCGGCGTTCGCCCAGTTACGCGACGCATAGGCGAGGAACCAGGTATGTGGCAGGTCGACCCGCTGTGGGCCATTGACGGGCATTCTGGCCTTGCGCTACCCGCTGGTCGTTTACCCTGTCGATCATCCGCTCCTGCAGGTGATTCATGAAGGAGACGGCGCCACGGGTTTGTGCAACGATGTCGCTCAGATAGATGGACTCGTCCACGAACGGATTGCGCATGTATGCCAGCAGGAGCAGGGAATCGATTGGCGCGGCTATCGACTCTGGCAAGACTGCGGGGATGTGCGGCTGGCTCCCGCTGGCTCCGAGCCGGGTCGCCGAAGCGCGCATGCGCATGGTCATTGCTGCGGCACGACGCAGACCATACCATTGCGCGAAATACGGCTCTGCCCACGACGGATCGAGCCGACTCGCCCAGTACAGTGCGGCCGACGCCTGCGCCGGGTTGCGGTAGAGCGAGGAGATGCCAGCTGAGTAGTAAATCCGTGCGTCATTCGTGTCAGGCGCTATGGAGTCACCGGGCACCGTGTCGTGGACTTCGACCATGTAATAGCGACCGGTCGTCAGGTCGTGCTTGAACACCGTGCGCGTGCGACTCGGCCAGACGAGCGGTGGCCGGGGGGGCACGAGCGAAAGGTTGAACATTGCCGGCAGCGGCTTTGGTGTCGGTGGCGGCGCCGGCGGACTGCCTCCACTGCAAGCCGCGGCGATCAGCGCGGCGATCACCCGCAGCGCGATCGAGATATGCTGACCGACACCATTGTGAGCCGGCGCGTTCACGTCCCGAGAGGACATACGGGCCCCCAGTCTGCGGCCGTGCGCACAACGCGTCCGCGTCCCGCACCCGGCTTTCCTCAATGACGACCACGCCCGCCGCGACACAACCAAGACGTTACAGGGCTGGCGGGCCCAACAGTAATACGCTCAACATCTGCGGGCTAGTCACGGCGCTTCAGGACCAGCACGTTCGGCTGGGTGGAATCGGCCGCGCGGCCATCAGCCGGGCAGCGCTTGGGGTCACGATGCCATTCGACGCGATCCCATTGTCCGGGAAGATTCGTAGTGTATGCGGCGCAGGTCTCGAGCAACTTCCCGACTGGGTAGGACGTGGGGTCTACAATCACGAACGCGTTGTATTTGAGTGGCTCCGAGTCTGATCTCTCTGGCTCACACCAGCCCGACCGACGCTCGAGCCTCACGACGAGCGGCGTCGCGGTGAGATCCGCCGCGTATCGGCAAATCTCCCACTCTCCATTACCAAGTCGACGCGGAGCGAGCGGCAGGCCGGCGCGCGACGGCAACGCCAGGGCGGCGTCGTGCATTGCTTCCGCCGTGTCCAGGGGTGCGTCGCTCGCTGCAGCCTCGGCCTGGCGCAGGTCATTGGCAATGCTCCGCAGCGCGGAGATGTCGGCCGTGTCGTCGGTCGTCAGAGGTCTCCACTGATCCTCGTCCCCGAACACCCGACCCGAATCGCCGTTCATGCGCGCGCCACTGAGCTCGATGCGGAGGGAGTCACCCGCCTCGTTGCTGAGTTGTTCGAGCCAGACCGAGATACGCTGGGCGGGATTGATCATCTGCCAGAGCCCCAACGAGTGGCTCTTTCCGAGCGGGCGGAAGGACTCCGCAGCAAGCGCGCGCGGCGCGACGAGGAGCGCGCCTGGTCCCGAGGCCCGTACGGTAAACTCATCGTGAACGGCGTTGGCCGGCGGGGCCGATCGCCAACTCACTTCGTAGTAGAGCCGCCATCCCTGCATGATGGCGAACGTTCGAAGAGTGACACTGTCGTGCGGTTGCACCTCCAGGTGCGGATCCGTCGTCCCGCATCCACTCCGTACATACAGATTGCAGTCGTATACCGACACCTGCCACAGCCGAACCGCGTGCGAGGCCGTGTTCGTAAATACCAGCTTTTCGTTGCTCTCATTGACGCGTTCGAGGCGCAAAGATCGGACGGCCGGAGCGAGGGCGGTGGCCGTGGCTTGCGCCGTCGCAATCGAGGCGATCGAGGACACTGCGCAAACCGTTGCGACCATTGTGGGTGTGTACAAACCAACACGACGGAGGCGGTGCATGCAGCAACCCTCACAAGCGGGGGAGAGTGCGGACAGCGTACCCGACATGGCTCTTCGCTGGGACGCACTGATCGCGTACCGGCAACGGTCACTGAGTCCGCGAGGGTCGGTCGACAGATAGAGCGTGCAGCATCGAGCTGCGGTTGTCGAGTCGGGTGGGACGAGCAAGTGACGGCAGGCGGTCCGCTGGGGATAGATCTCCCGCCAAAGAATCGACCGGCTATGCCGATCCCTCGGGGCCGGGCTCTCGCCCCCTGAGAGGCGGCCGGGTCCCGTCCGTGACGCCGCGGGCCGTCGGCCGTCGGTCCTCACACGTCGACAACGAGACCTGAAATGATCGAAACCTTCCCGATTGTCCCCGGCTCTGTACGGATGTTGTGGGTGGTCGTTCCCGTGTGCCTGCTCGTGGCTGCGTCCGTCGGGGGCCTCATCTACTCGTTGTCGGGCGCCCAGACCGCGCGTTTCGAGGTGTCACCGGCTGGCCTTCGGCTCCGTGGCGACTTCTACGGACGGCTCATTCCGCCCAGCGCGCTGCGACTCGATGAGGCGCGCACGGTCGATCTCGACACCGAGCCATCGCTCGCGCCGAGGGTCCGACTTGTCGGTACTGCGACGACAGGGTACCGGGCAGGCTGGTTCCGACTGAGAAACGGGGAGCGTGCGTTGCTCTACGTGACCGACCCGAAACGGATCGCGTACCTCCCTACCACGAAGGGCTACGCCGTTCTCTTGAGCGTAGCCGACCCGGACGCATTGCTTGCGAGCTTGAGGCGCGTCAAGCCCGCGGCGTAGGTATCTTCCTCCGGACGAGGCCGGCGGCGAACCGCCGCCCGGAGGAGGGCGCGGGACGGATGATTCGACTGGCAAGAGACGGTCAACCGACGATTAATTCGTGATCGCGACGCTCCTCACCGTCGCACACGTACTGCTCGCGATCGGCGTGTCGGCCCACATCATCCTGACCAAGGACGACGTTCGATCTGCGATCGGCTGGGTCGGCCTAGTGTGGCTGACGCCGGTCCTCGGCTCGTTGCTCTACATGATGCTCGGCGTGAATCGCATCTCCAGGCAGGTCGGTGCGATGCGCGGGCATGCCCCGCTCGACGACGAAGACCGGGCCCAGACTGTTCGCGCGGGGACCGCGCAGGTCCCGGCGACCGTCCTCCCGGCCGATGCGCCACCGCAGTTGCAGGCGATCGCTCGCCTGGTCGGCACGGTGACGCGCGAACCGCTTCTGGCGGGATGCGTCGTCGAGCCTTTGCTCAACGGCGACGAGGCGTACCCGGCGATGATCGCGGCCATAGATGCCGCCACCCAGAGCGTCGCCCTCGCGACATACATCTTCGACCGCGGGGACGTGGGCACGGCGTTCGTGGATGCCCTGGACCGCGCGGTGCGGCGCGGCGTCGAAGTGCGAGTATTGATCGACGGCGTGGGGTCGTTGTACAGCCGGCCACCCATCGTTCATGAGCTCAAAGGTCGCGGCGTGCCGGTCGCTCGCTTTCTCCCACCGACCATCCCCGTCCCGCACGCCTACTTCAATCTTCGCAACCACCGGAAGCTGCTGGTCGTGGACGGACGTCAAGGCTTCTGCGGAGGGATGAACATTCGCGACGCCTGCGTCCTTGCGCGCATGCCGCCCGGGGCGACGCAGGACATTCACTTCGGCGTGCGCGGTCCGATCGTCACGCAACTGCTGGATGCCTTTCGGTTCGACTGGCAGTTCGCGACGCGGGAGCGCTTGGCGGGTGCGCCCTGGACCGCCGCGCCGGAGAGGGTCGGGTCGGTCGCGGCCCGCGGGATCCCCGATGGCCCCGACGAAGACTTCGAGACGCTCCTCATGGCCATTCTTGGCGCCCTTGCATCCGCGCGCCAATCGGTGCGTGTGGTGACGCCCTACTTCTTGCCTGATCCGCCCGTCGTGGCGGCGCTCCGCGTCGCCGCGCTGCGCGGTGTGGAGGTGACGATCCTCATTCCCGAGCACGGCAATCTCAGGCTCGTCGAATGGGCGGCTAACGCCCAGCTCGCACAGGTCCTGTCGTGGGGCTGCCGGGTCCACCTGTCGCGACCTCCGTTCGACCACTCGAAGATGTTCGTGGTCGACGGCATCTGGTCCCTGATCGGATCCGCGAACTGGGATCCACGCAGCCTGCGATTGAATTTCGAGTACGACGTCGAGTGCTACTCCGCTGACCTCGGGACCCGGCTCAACGCCATCATCGATGACAAGCTTACGAGAAGCCGGCCGGTGACACTCGGAGAGTTGGACAAGCGGCCGCTGGTCCGTCGCGTGCGCGACGGCGTCGCGTGGCTGGCCCAGCCCTACCTCTGATCGAGGGCGGACATGGGCCGGCTCTCGACGCCACGTCTAGCTGTTTCCGAGATAGACCACGTGCACGTAGGTGCCGAGGCGTGTGTTGTACGCCAGGTAAAATCCGGGGTGGTCGGGATCCTCGTAAATCACGAATGTTGTCGGAATTCCATAGCCAGTCGTTGGCGTAGCCCACGTCGGCTGGGTCCACATTGAAATAGAAGCCGCCAAACCAGAAGCGATCCGGTCCACCGCCGGCGAGGCGGTACACGTGGCCTCGCCCGAACCCGCCCGTGAAATGCCCGTGTTCCCACGGGTGGTCGATACGGTACCGCGCATCGCTTGGACCAGTGTCGTGCCCGACCCACTCTCCGGTGTGGGCGTCGACATGGGGGGCGTTCGGATGGCCCGGGTGGTCGGCGAAGTTCTGGGGCTGACCAGCGTGGGCATGCGTATCGCCGGTCGCATGTGCATAACTGGACGCAGGCGGGCCGTGCCGTGGGACGTACCCGCCGCCCACGTCGTGACCGCCCTTCTGGTGTCCGGCGTCCTTGTGGTCCTGCGCCGCGGCCGGGACCGACAGCAGCAGCAGCGTGGCAACCGCCCCGACGGCCAGTGTCGTCGTTCTGTGTAATGAATGGATTACCATGAATGCGCCCTCACAACGCGTTGGGGGTCTGTCACTCATCGCGTGTCATCGGTGTGTGACTGATGAGACCTTGTGCACCGGCCATGCCAGCACGGCGACGGAAGGGATCGGAATCAGCGGCCGATATCCCCCCGGTGATCTACGTCTCACGTTGCGTGACCTGTTGGGTTGCCTATCTCGAGGCGCCCGCCGATCCCAGGCCGCTTCGCCCGCCATAGTGGCTGCCTAATACCGCATTCGAAAGAAGTACTGGAGCGGCCAGTGGGGGCCCGGCATCGTGGCATCGGGCGAGGCGTGGTAGCCCTGTCGTGCGCAGTGCGTTCGCTGTCGTACGCAGTGCGTTCGGCGCGTCACATCCACCCAGAGGCTTACTCGAGGGACGGTGAATGAGGGAAGACTACTGCAGTTGATCCGAGGGCCCCGGCCCTCGGATCAACTGCGTCGTCAGGATTCTTCACCGACTGTTATGGAAGCTGCTAAAACGTGCAATCCTGAATCGTGTTCGAGTACTCCTCTTGAATCACGTAGGTGGTCTTGTTGAGGCGGACCGGGAACCGGAAGCCGAAGCAGAGATCGCCGATTTCATTCCCCGTGAGGATACTCACCCAGGCGTCGCCATCCGGGTCTGTGATGGTTTCCGTGAACTCATGCGAGAGTGCGCCACCGGTGGCATCGATCACACGTGTTTGCGTGGGAAGTGGACATCCCGGGACGGCTTGGTACGGCTCGACCGAGAACAGCACGTGGGCGGGCCCGATGTCGACCGAGCCGTGGAACGCACAGAAAACGAACGTGTTCGGGTTGTCCGGCGAGTAGCATTCGGTTGGCGAGAGGCACATGTCGGTGCCTTGCGGCAAGAACACGTGGTAGATGTTCGTGTAGCCCGTCGCTCCGGTCTGAGCGACCGCCGACGCTACGATAGAGAGAATGTCGCCGATCTGCGCGGTGTGGTTGGTGAATGTGGCGGTCGTGTTCAAGCGGGCGACCTGGAACTTGCCCGCCGCATCCTCGCCCAGGTACTGATTGTCCACCTGAATCAAGTGACTCCGATTCAAATCGGAGAGCAGGGTCGCCGGCGTCAAAGAGCCGGTGCTCCAGCAGCTCTCCGGACAGTTGGTGTAGATGTTCCAATTCGTCGCTGTCGTCACGACCGGCCCGCCCAAATACGTCAGGTCCCAGGGTGAGTTGGTCGTTTGTCCTCTCGCCTTCATCTGGCCTCGCGCCTCGAGTCCGAGCTTGATCGTGGGGTACGTCTCGGACTTCAGGGAGCCCAGCCTCGCAATGGCGCCGGCCCCCGGTGCAGTCGTAAACGATGAAGTTGGAATATTGGCTGTCTCGTTGGTGCTCGCGACCGAAGTGGGTCCGTCCGCGCATGCAGCGAGAACGAGACCCACGGAACAGGCGAGTGCGGGAGCAATGGCTGTTGAGAAACGACTGAAACGCGCCTGCATGCCGAAGGTGCGACGCATACCGAATGTCCTTGCCGGTCAGTGCCGGCTCCGATGTCCGAGAGTAACCGCGCGACATGAGACTGCTCGAAGGGCGTCGATGAGAGCGCAACACGTCATCCTCTAGTGATGCGCGTCGCATGGCAGGCATGGAGCAAAGACACACTTCGACCCACCACGGGCTCCGATCGCGACGCTCGCGCGGCGGCGGTCGCGCGGCACGCAAGCATCCGGACGTGCGACAGCGCTGAGGCATCAGTCGCTCTGCGTAACTCGATGGTTGCCCAACGCGCAGCCATATTGCGGGCGTTGCACTGCGACGCGCGCCCTGGCGGCCGAACTCCGCATTGATGTGCACGCCGGCGCCGGCGTTCGCAAGTCCACAGCGTAACGGCTTTACAAACGCGCCATCTTGAGAGTGCGGGTGCGTTGCTCAGATAATTTGACGGTGCCGGCAGAGGCCGCTCCTTCCGCGACGCTCGAGCACGCTAGGCTGCTATCCTTCCGATCCGGACGGTCGTTATGGCTCAGGTCGAAAAGCACGCGGTCACGGATCGATCGTCTGATGGGGCTCACAGCCGCAAGACTGCGATGACGCCGCAACGGCTCGAGGCGTTCAGCGACGGCGTCGTGGCGATCCTGATCACGATTCTCGTGCTCGAATTCCGCGTGCCGGCCAGTGGGGCGTGGAGTGCCCTGCGACCAATGCTGCCGACGTTCCTCACGTACACGCTCAGCTTCGTCTTCATCGGCATCTACTGGAATAACCATCACCACATGCTGCAGCTCACTGAGCGCATCAATGGCCGCATCCTGTGGGCAAACCTGCATCTCTTGTTCTGGTTGTCCCTCGTCCCGTTCGTCACGGCGTGGATGGGCACCCATGTGCGCGATGCCGCGCCGACGGCGCTTTACGGCATCGTGCTCCTCGGCGCGGGAACCGCGTACACGATTCTCCAGCGGGCGATCATACGTGAACAGGGACGAGACTCCCCATTGGCCGCCGCCGTTGGCGGCGACCGCAAGGGCAAGATCTCAGTGCTGTGCTACGTCGCGGCCATCGCGCTTGCATTCGTACAACAAGCGGCAGCCGATGCGCTCTACGTGATCGTGGTGCTCATGTGGCTGATCCCCGATCGCCGAATCGAGGGGCGTTTCCGGCGGTGAGCCGGCCCCGTAATTACGGCCGTTGGAAGAGAACCTCCTGGATCTTGCCATCAGGCGTGCGATACATGAGTGCGCCGCCGATCGTCGACCCCGTCTTGAATCGAACGCTCGAGACCTCCATCCCGCCGCGCTCCGCGGTATTGCGCACCTCGACCGCTGAGATCGGACGCAACGACTTCTGCGCCTGGGCCACGAGCTCTGGCGTCAGGAAGGCGCTGTAGTCATCGCCCAACGTCGAGCGATCGACGTGACCTCGTTGCAACCCCGTCAGAAAGGTCTGGGCTGCGACTTGCGCAGCCGGTCCGCTGACTGTTGGTGCATCCGTATGGGGTAGGAGCTTCTCGAGAATGCCTCGCCCCAGCGAATCGAGTGAGCCGAAGTCGGTGTTTGCCAGCATGACGATCGCCGAGCGCGTTGAAGGAACGACGATGTTCTCCGCGACGAATCCGCTGACGGCACCGCCGTGCTCCAAAACCACGGCCGGGCCCCGATCGTTCACCCCCTCGCCGCAGCCATAACCCGTGGAGCGGCCATCGGTCAGCCGCCGGGGGGTGGTCAGTATCGCGTACGAGTCGCCGCTCAACACCTTACCGCCGATGACCGCGAGGTCCCACGTCAAGAGATCAGTAGGCGTCGACCAGATCGCGCCGGCCGTCCCGGCCCAGCCCCGTCCCTCCGGCTTCGCCGGGAATGGTGGGCCGAACGCAAATGTCGTGTAGCCGCTGGCCATGTTCGGGCCGCCAGCGGTCGGCTCGAATTGGGTGTGCTGCATCCCGACGGGCGTGAGAATGCGCTGCGTCAGATTGCTGGCGTAGCTCTGCCCACTCACCTTTTCGATGACGCGGCCCAGGATCAGGAAGTTCGTGTTGCTGTACGACCATCGAGACCCAGGATCGAAGTCCAGTGGACGGGTCGCATACTCCGCAATGATGCTGTCTTGGGTTTGGTCGTGCTGCATCTCGCGATCGACGAAATCCAGCGGGTAGTAGTCTCGGTAACCGGACACATGTTGCCCGAGCTCGAGGAGCGTGATGTCCGAGGCACGTGTCAGGTTCGGGAAGTACTTGGCGACCGGGTCTTGCATTGACAGCTTGCCATCCTGCGCCAACAGCAGCGTCAGGGAGCACGTGAATTGCTTGGTGACGGAGCCAATCGCGAACATTGTTTCGGCCGAGACGGAGTCGTTGCCACCGAGGGCCCGAAGGCCGTAGCCTTTGGCCAGCACGATCTTTCCGTTCTGCGCGACTCCGACGTTGAGCCCGATGGAGATGCTTCGAGATGAGTGTCGCCCGCACCATGCTGTCGAGCTGGGCCACGTTGACCGGAGGGACCGACGCGGGACTCGCGGTCCACGGCGCGGCGACGCTGGTTGAAGACGTGGGAGGCGACGACTGCTGCGTTGCTGGAGGGCAGGCAAGACACAGCGGTGCCGCGATTGCGATGACACAAATGCGTACAATGCGGTTCATTGGGCGCTCAAAGGGGAGAGAGAACACGATCCGTCGGCCGAGATTATGGAAGCCGGCCTGGTCCGGAGCAAGCGGGCTGGTCGATCGTGTCGATTTCCTCACCCCTCGTTCGACGTATAAATGAACCGTGGCGCGAGGCCGCGGCACCACGTACCCATGATTCATGGAGATACGACCATGCGTTTCATGATGCTGATGATTCCGAAGGGGTATGCGCAGGCGGCGGCGGGAACGACGCCCGATCCGAAGGCCGTCGCGGCGATGATGAAATACAATGAGTCACTGCAGAAGGCCGGCGTCCTGATGGCCCTCGACGGACTCCATCCCGCGTCCATGGGGGCGCGCGTCTCGTTCTCCGGTGGGAAGCCCACGGTGACCGACGGCCCCTTCGCCGAGGTGAAAGAGGTTCTGGGCGGCTACTGGATGATTCAGGCGCGATCGAAGGAGGAAGCGATCGAATGGGCCAAGCGCTGCCCCGCCTCTGACAACGAAGTGATCGAGGTGCGCCAGGTCCAGGAATTCGCGGACTTCCCGGCCGACGTGCAGGCCGTCGCCAGCGGATTTCAGGAGATGCAATCACAGGCTGCGCGGAGCGGAGGGCGCTGATGCCGTGCGGGTTGGCGGCCGTTCGTCTGCTTTCTCCTCGCTCGTCACTCGGGCGCGGAAGCGCCCGGGTGGTACTCCCGTGCGGTGTGACCGGCGAGTTGTGAGCGATAGAAGTAGACGTCGCGCAGATCGCCGGTACTGTAGCGTTTGGCCTGGTCGGCGAAGTGCGGCGAAGACGGCTGCCCGCTCTGACCACCGGCAGTGATCGCCTTGGCCCGGACACTGTCACCAAACTCCACGACCGCGACGAAGCTGTTGCCAGCCGTGCCGTACATCTTCTTCGTGCCGGGATAGCGACGCGCGCCGAATGAGGCCAGCGACCCCCATACTGCTGACGTGAATTCAACGGGAATGCTCGCCCCTGTGTCGCTGAACGTCGGCACGATGTCGTCGTTGAGACGCTGGAAGCGATTGATGTCGCCCCACGGTGTCTTCCACGAGCCGAAATCGTTGGTCAAGGTGTCCGAGGCGGCTGCGAGCGCCTCGAGCCGTTCCATCCGGCGTGCTCTTGGTGGCGACGTAGTCGTACATCGAGACCTGTGCCTGGCGAGCGCCCGCGGTCACGCGCTGCCCGATTTCCTGGCCCCAGTAGACGGCGAGCGACGTCGGAACTGATGTCACCGACCAGCGATAATCCCATCCCCGCAAGAGCTTGATCTGCTCGGCAAGCCGCGCTTTCAACGGGTTGCTGGCCGGAGTGGAATCATACGCATGGAGCAGGGACGGGATCAGCCGCGCAAAGGCCGGCAAGTAGCTGTCGTACGCAGCCGCCATGAGCGCGTTGAGGGTAAAGTCCTTCTTTCCCTGCAGCACGCGAACGGCGTGATAACCGCGCGGCGATTCCTCCCGCCCTGTCTCTACATAAGCGGGGAAATTCTCCTTTTTGGGACTGCTCGGACCCGCGGACGACCACGGCCAATTGTTGCTGTTGTACAGCCAGCCGCTAGCCGGATTCAAGAGGTGCGGCGTCTCGTCCACCGAGAGCAGCCCGTGCCAGTCCGTCGCGGTGTCGCTGCCATCCACGGGCTGCGTCCAATCGAACTTGGTACTGCGCCGGGGGATGAAGTTCGCATGGAAATAGGCGATGTCGCCATCGGCGTCCGCAAAGATCGTATTGTTCGACGAATTCGTGTGCAGCTCCATCGTCTGGCGAAATCCTGCATAGTTCTTCGCCTTGGTGCGTGTGTACGACTGGGTCAGTGCCTTCACGGGGTCCTGCATCAAGCTGGATGCTCATCCACTTGTCGCCAGACTTCGCGATGATCGGACCGTGCTGCGTCCGATACACGGTGAATTCCTTGGAGGCCATTCCCGTGGGCGTCTTGTACGGGATCGTGATCGTACGGCTCGTCATGGGCCGATCTGCGCCGCCGTAGCGGTAGTAGAGCTGGTTGCCCTTCTTCACCACGGTTTCCAGATAACGGTCCACGGCGTCGGCGCCGCTGGAGGTGTGCATCCACCCAACGCGGTCGTTGAAGCCCTGGTACACGAAGAATTGGCCCCAGGTGACTGCGCCGTAGGCATTGAGCCCCTCGTCGCTCACTTCCTGCAGCTCCGCGCGGAAGTAGAACGACGTGTGTGGATTGATGAGGAGCAGCGCGTGATGATCGACGGTGTTCGATGCTGCGATCGCAATCCCGTTGGAGCCCGAGGGCTCCGGTGGCGGCCCCGAGTCGTCGGCTCGCGCCAGTGTCACCGGCCCATTGCCATAGAACGTCCTGTAGCTGGGCCAGATCGATGCGCTCGATGTCCCCGCCAATGCTCCCCTCGCTGAAAGTCAGCGCCATCCAGGGCTCGAAGTGCGTGATGACGCGCGGCGTGACCTCCGGGTGCCGATACAGATAGAAGTTGAGTCCGTCGGCATACGCGTTCATCAACGCTTTCAACCAATCGGGGCTGGTCGCGTACAGCGCCTTCATCGAATCAGGATCGATGAAGAGCTTCATGCGTAGATCGCGATAGATGGCTGACTCGCCCTCGGCCTCGGCCAACCGCCCGATGGCGTTGATGTAATTCGTCTCGACGCGGTTGAAGTCGTCTTCGGCCTGCGCGTACTCCATCCCGAACACCGCGTCGGCGTCGGTCTTTCCGTAGATGTGGGGGATGCCCCAATCATCCCGAATGATCGTGACGCGTTGCGCCTCCTGCTGCCATCGCGCGACGTCCTGGCTGTTGGGGGCGGACGCGCCAGGGGCCGTACATGCAGCGGCGAGGAGTACCAAGGCGGGGGCGAGTCTGTTCATACGCGATCCTCTCTATGCGATGGTCTCCGTCTGCAGCTCTTTTTCGACCACTTGACCGTTCACGAGACTGACAAAGTACGCCTTGGCCTCGGGTCTCGTGTGCACGACTCGCTTGACTTCATTGTCCTCGAAGTCAGATGCCCGCGTCGTTGTCGCAGGCGTAGCCGGGTTTCATCTCTCCCGAGGCGATCAACTTCTTGTACAACGGACGGCGCTGCGGCTCGTGATCGTAGTGCGGGCAGTGGCTGCCTTTGATGAAACCGAGACACTTGACGATCGACAGGTCCTTTGGTCTGGAGTCCGTGGTTCCTTCGTCGAACCAACAAAGCGAGCCGGCGCTGGCACCGCCCAGCACGATCCCCTTGTCCCACGCCGCTCGCAGCACGGTGTCGATTCCTTGCGCCTTCCAAATCGCCTGCTGGTTCAGCGTGTTGCCACCCGAGGCGACGATGCCGTCCATCGACAGCAGGACTTCATCCCACCCCTGGGTCTGCCGATAGCTGCTGATGAAGCTCTCCTGGACAAAAGGCTCGACATCGACGGGCGCACAGTCGCGAAAGAAGGCAATGCTGCCTTCCGGCCGATCGGCCGACGCCGTGGGCAGGTAACAGATCCGCGGTCGCTGCTTCCCCGTAAGCGTCGCCATATAGCGGATGAAGGGCGTGTTGAACCCTCCGCCGGCGATGAGCACCTTGCGAGTCCCAGCGGCGGCCCGCGGGGTCTTCGCCAGTTCGGCGAGCGCCGAGCGGCTCAGAGCCACTGTTCCAAAAGCCGACGTTGCGAGTCCGGCGGAACTCAGTGCCGATGAGACGAGAAACTCTCTTCGCTTCATGATGATCGGCTCTCCTAGTTGGGGGGTCGGACGGGTAGGGCACCAGGGACGTTGCGGCGACCGGACAAGAGCCTCCGGCCGCCGACGATCGCGCGGAAAACGTACGCGCCAAGCCGGAGCTTTTCAAACTGATCCACGGCGCGCCGCGTCGCGATCGTGCTAGACCGCGAGGTAGTCGCCAGGCCGCGCGACCATCTCGTAGAGGACGGGCATGAGGAAGATGCTGATCGAGCAGCCGCGAGAAGAGGCCGCCGACGATGACCAGTGCAAAGGGGCGCTGCGTATCCGTGCCCACACCGGTCGCGAGCGCCGCAGGCAGCAAGCCGAGCGCGGCGACCAGCGCGGTCATCACAATGGGGCGTAGCCGGAGCAAAGCCGCTTGCCGCGTCGCCTCCGCGATGGAGACGCCTCCCAGTCGGAGCTCGTTCGCGTACGAGATGTAGACGACCGCCGTCTGCACGGAGACGCCAAAGAGGGCGAGAAAGCCGATTGCCGACGATACAGAGACTCGCGTGTGCGTGATGGCCAAGGCCAGCACGCCGCCGATGGGCCCGGACAGCACGACTCCGAGCACCGTAATGAGTGGAAACTTGAAGTTCCGGTAGAGCGCGAAGAGGACGGCCAGGATGAGCGCGAGCGTTACTGGAAGCACGATCCGGAGCTCGGCACGCGACTCAGTGTATTCCTGATACTCCCCGCCCCACACCACTCGGTAGCCCTGCGGGAGCTTGACCTCTCGCGCCACAGCGGCCTGCGCCTCCTGAACGGCGCTCGCCAGATCGCGCCCCTCGACGGAATACTGGATGCCGATGTAGCGGGAGTTGTCCTGGCGATAGATGAAGGCGGCGCCGGTCGATACCCGAATCGTCGCCAGGTCGCGGATCGGGATCTGTTGACCCGCTGGCGTAGCGACGAGAATGTTGCCGATCGCCTGAGGCGTCTCTCGGAACTGCGGCTGTAGACGCACGATCAGGTCGAATAGCTTCTCGCCCTGCACGACCTGCGTCGCCGCCTGCCCGCCCACGGCGGCTTCGATCAGACCGTTCACGTCGGCAACATTGATCCCGTACCGCGCGATCTTGTCACGATCGATGTCGACAGTCAGCGACGGCTGGCCCAGCTCCTGTACCAGAGTCGCTTCCGTAATGCCCGGAACGTGCTCCATGATGTGCTTGATCTGCTTGCCGCGCTCTTCCAGCACGGCCAGATCGGAACCGAAGACCTTCACGTCCAGCGAGCTCTTGAGACCCGTCTCCGCCTCGTCGACGGCATCTTCCGCCGGCTGGGTATAGTTGAACGTGATCCCCGGGAATACCTGTAGTCTGCGGTTGATCGCCTCGATGAGCGCGGCCTTCGTGCGGTACTGTCCTGTCCACTCGCCGTAGGGCTTGAGGCCGACGTAGAACTCCGCGTTGAAGAAGCCTGTCGGGTCCGTCCCGTCGTCCGGCCGCCCGTGCTCGTCGGCAACGACCGTCACTTCGGGGAATGAGTGCAGCACCGCGCGGATCTGCGGCACGATGCGCGATGACTCATCGAAGGAGATCGTGTAGGGCATCGTGGCTCGCACCCACAGCGCGCCCTCATCTAGCTTCGGCATGAACTCGGCGCCGAGTGCGAACCAGAGCGGAAGAGTCAAGACGAGAATGGCGACCGACACGCCAACGGTGAATCGCGGACGTGCGAGACACCAGAGCAATGCCCGGCGATAGTGCTCGCGTATCCATTCGAAGCCCGGATTACGACGGTCGCGGACACCATTGCGAAGGACGAACAGACACAGGACCGGGATGGCCGTGAGCGCCAGGAGCAACGAGCCGATCAGGGCGTAGATCATCGTATCGGCCATCGGCGTGAAGAGCCGGCCCGATGGACCCGACAGCACGTAGATCGGCAAGAAGCCGGTCACGATGACGGCGACGGCGTAGACGATCGGACGATCGACCTGGGCCGCTGCCCCCGCGATCACATCGCGGGTGGAGTAAGTGGTCCCATGGCGATTCGCCAACTGTCGATGGATGTTCTCCACCATCACCACGGAGGCGTCGACGAGAATGCCGAAATCGATAGCTCCAATCGACAGCAGATTCGCCGGGATGTGTCGAAGATCGAGGCAGATGAAGGCGAACAGCAGGGACAATGGAATCGTCGCCGCGACGATCAGACCCGATCGCACATCGTAGAGAAAGAACACGAGCACGACGACGACGAGCACGATCCCGCGCAGCAGATTGTCAGCGACGGTGCGCGTCGTGAGGTGAATGAGGTCGCTCCGGTCGTAAAACGCCTCGACGTGGACGTCCTTGGGAAGCGTATGGTTGAGGAGGTCGGTTGCCGCCTCGACACGCTTGAGCACCGTCTGCGCCTGCTCCCCGGTGCGCATCAGGATCACGCCTTCGACCGCGTCGTTGGCGCTGTCATACCCGAACTGGCCCAGACGAGGCGCCTGCCCAATCACGACTTCGCCGATGTCCTTCACCAGCACCGGCGTGCCGTTCTTCACTGCGACGACGATCTTGGCGATGTCCTGCGGGGTCACCACGCGTCCCAACCCGCGGACGTAATAGAACTGTCCGCCTTCAGAGTAGAACCCGCCGCCCGCGTTGTCGTTGTTGGCCCCCAGAGCTGCGGAGACCATGGGCACGGTGAGTCCGGCCCCGGCCAGCTTGATCGGGTCGATGAGGACCTGGTACTGCATCGTCGGACCGCCCAGCGCCGAGAGGTCGGCCACACCGGGGACGGCCCGGTACACTTTCGAGATGTCCCAATCGTCGATCGTTTTCAGGTCCATCGGGCTGCGATCGGGACTCTGCAGGACGTAGCGGTAGACCAGCCCCGACGGCGACGAGAGCGGCGCGATGCTCGGGGTCACGCCGGTCGGAAGCGTGATGTCGCCCAGGCGTTGGAACGCTTGCTCCCTCGCGAAGTACGGGTCGACGCCGTCCTGAAACGTCATGATCACGTCGGACAGCCCGTACAACGAGATCGACCGCACGACCCGCAGTTGCGGGATCCCGTACATCCCGATCTCGACCGGCACCGTAATGAGTCGTTCGACTTCCTCGGTGGCGCGGCCGGGCCACTGCGTGATCACCTCCACCATTGGCGGCGAGAGATCCGGGTACGCATCGACAGGCAGCCGCGTCAGCGACCAGATGCCGAGTCCGACCATCGTCAGCACGAGGAGCGTCACGAGCAGCGGTTGACCGAGCGCCCCTCGTACCAATCGATTGATGATGCTGACAGGCGCGCCGACCGCGGGCTCGACCAGCGATTCGGCGACGTCGAACGACGATTCTGGATCCTGGCGCCCAGGTCGATGCGGCGGCCCCGGCGGTGGTATCGTCACTGGCTTTCGGCGAACTGGATGAAGAGACCTCCCTCAGAGACCACGTGATCGCCGGTCGCGAGACCTTGAGTCACCTCGTACTTGTCTCCGACTCGCGATCCCAGCGTGATGGATCGGCGATCGTATCCGCCGTCTGCCTGCGCCAGGAACACGAACGGCAGATCTTGCTCATCGCGGAGCACCGATGAAACCGGCGTCAGGATGCCCTGCCGCGGCTTCGCCGCCTCGATCGCGACGCGCACGTACATGTCGCGCTTGAGGAGCTCGTGCCTGTTCTGCACGACGACGCGGACCGACGTTGCGCGCGTCGCCGTATCGACGATCGCCGCCACGTAGTCCACTCGTCCCCGCAGCGTATCCGGCCACGCGTCGGTCGTGATCGATACGGGCTCGCCCCGTGAGACGTCGGCGAGATTCGACTCGAACACGTTGGCCATGACCCACATGGTCGAGAGGTCGGCGATCGTGAAGGCCTGCGTCTGGCCGGCCTGGACGACCTGCCCCGGGTTGATGAGCTTTTCCACGACAACGCCGGCTATTGGTGCCCGGATCACACCAGGAGCCGGAGGCGACGGCCGACCGTCCCGGATCGCGTCGATGGTCGATGAGTCCACGCCGAACGCCGCCATTTGTTCGATCGCAGCCTCGCGGTCGGACCAGGCCGACGCGGAGTCGGACCGCGCCTGATCCAGGTCACTGCGCGCGATGGCGTCGTTCTTGAACAGCTGCTCGTCGAGCAATGCAATGCGCGTCGCGTTGCGCAGTGCGGTCTGCGCTTTCTGAAACGCCGCCATCGCTTGGGCAAAGTCAGGCGACGTCACGCGCGCGAGTGGCGTCCCTGGCTGCACATGCGTGCCCGTCGTGACCAGGATCTGGGCGACGGGACCGGAGATCTGTGTCAGCACCGGCGTCGAACGGTCACCGTCAAAAGCGGCCGTCCCGGTCGTCACAATGGTGGGTCGATACGTCGACGGGGCGATCGTGACGGTATGGATCCGCTGTCGCTGTTCCTCGGTGAGAAAAAAACCGGACCGCGGCGGCGCCGCGGTCGATGCGCTCGCTGCACTCCCACCGGCAGCGTCGCCGCCCTGCGCGTTTGTTCCGGAGCGCGAGCACGCACCCGCAGCAATCGTCGTTCCAAATAATGCGACTGTGCAACGGCCCCGCCATCCAGCCAGGACAAAGGGATGTTTCGCCTGTCGTCTGTGTATCCTGGCAGCCCTAATGGGCATTGTTCGCCCCCGATCGGAAGTCTGACAACGGCGCCGCCGCTGCGCGCGTGAGATCGGCCTGCGCGGCATTGGCGGCGGCGAGTGCATCTGTAAACTGGCTCTCGGCTGACACGAGATCTGTACGTGCCTGGATCACGTCGAGCGCAGACGACCCGCCGATTGTGTAGCTGGCCGACGCGATCCGGTATTCCTCTCGCGCTCCGGGGACAACCTGATCGCGCAGGTAGAGCAGCTGCTGCAGCGTCGTCGCCGCCGTGGCGTAGCTGACTCGGACGTCCTGGTCGACCTGCGCGCGCAGATCGCGATAGGAGGCGGCGAGCTCGAGCTCGTGGTGCTTTGCCTGGGCGAGATCGCCCGATGTATGCTGGAAAAAGAAGACTGGCAATGGCACGCTCAAGCCGTACTGCCAATAGATGCTCTGGTTCGGGATGTATGCGTCCGGTGCCCCGAAGTCCTTGCTGATGGCGAAGAACAGGTCGGGCACCCAGTATTCGGCTGCCAGCACCGTCGAAGCATGCGCGCCCGACTGCTGCGCTCGCATACCGGCGAGTTCGGGACGATTGGCCAGCGCATGGGCCTCGAGTGGCGCGAGGTCCGGCAGGGACGGGGGCACCGCCAAGGTGTCGGCCGGCACGACGGGGGTCGGTAATGCCCGGCCCAGGAGGCGGTTGAGCGAGGCCCTGGCATTCGCGATTGCGAGTCCGTTCGCGAGCAGCGAATTGCCAGCCTGTCCGAGCGCAACCTGGGCGCGCACGACATTGAGTTTGGCCGCGGTGCCGGCATTGTACCGAGCCTGCGTCTTCGTAAGGAAGTCCGCCGCGAGCGCGTAGCTATCGGTCAAGTCAGCACAATGCCGCAGCGCCACGCGCATGGAGTCGTACGTCTGCGCCGTCTGCGACGCGATCTGCTGCGTCAGGGCCTTGTAGCTGTACTCGGCGCTTCGAACGCCCGCGGTGCCGATGTTGTACTGCAGCCGAAATTTGTCCGGGAACGGCACCGTCAACGATGCCGACAGTGGCTTATACGCCGGCGCGCCCGCCTGGGTCGTAATCGAAGCCGAACCGATCGGGTCGGGGATCGCGACGTCCTGCACGCGCTGGGCGTGGGCTTCGGCCGTCTGCTGGCGAGCCACCTCCAACTGGGGGTTGTGGGCGAGCGCCTCGGCCACGGCTTGCTCGCGCGTCAACCGGACCGTGTCGCGCCCCACCGTGTCGGCTTGCCGGATACCGGCCATCGCCTCTCGAGCCGCCCGGTCGGGACTGAGTTGTCGCACCAGGTTCGACGTGTCGGCCAGGTTAGGGACCGGGGGATACCGAAGGCCAAGCCCCGCCCGCGCTGAGTCGCGGCGCGCACCCGTATCGGCCGGTTGACCAGGCGCCGTGGGCTGTTGAGCATGAACCCTGGGCGCCACAACCAGCAGTGCGCACAACGCGACGTAAAACCGCATCATCCCTGTAGAGAGGTGGAAAGCGCCACACCGGGCAGGTCCCGGTGGCGTGGACGACGCGAGAATATGGTCGGTACCACACTCGAACGGCGACGGGTGGACCCTGACATTGGGGCGGCAAGCGCCGGCGCCGATGGCGATGGGCGCGCCCCTACACGGGCGCGGCAAACCGGGACGGTCGATGGCTGGCACGCACAACGCTCTATACGCACGAACCCTGGCGGACGCTTGGCGCCCGGACCGGCGAGGTGTCGGCGCGTGCCGATGCCCACAGGCGGAATGTCTGACCGACGCCCTCGCGGGCGACCAGTAGCCGGCGCCACCTGTGTGTAGCAGAGGTACACCCCTCGTATATATCTCTCATGGGGGAACGGGCCATGCGTGCCGACATCCTGCAGATCATAGACGGCCGCACGGCCGCCCGACAGCCGAATCCGGTCGGTCTGGCGCGATATGGGCCGGGCGGCGCCAGCATCACCGAACGCGCCAGTGTCACCGAACAATGAGTGTCGACTCTCGCCCGAGCACAGAGCGGTCAAACGACGGGGGGCGACGGCGGGGCGTTGCCGTCTTGCCGCTTCTCGTCGCGTGGGTGTTACTGGCGGTCACCGGATGTAGTACGAAGGCGCTCGTCAGCAGCCCGTGCGGAAGCGTCGACACGGTTTCTGAGGTGCAACCGTTGATCCTGTCGGTGACCGGCAGCTTCCCCGACACAACTGCGACGCACCTCGTCCTCGTTGTGACGACGCCGTCAGGAGCGACGCGAGACTTTCTGTCATCCTCGCTGAGCACGACGATAGCCATCATCCCCTTGAGCGCGCTCCCACGGCTCCCGTCGGGAACGTATCCCGCGCAGTGGATGATGAACGGGTGTGGGACTCCACACCAGACACAGATCCTCGGCCCCGGCAGCGTCACGGTCACATCGTGACGTCGGCGCTGCGCGCCGCACGACGGAACAACGGGAGATGAGAAAGGCGGCAAGCGATACGATACCCGGCGCTCCGCAAATTGTGCCGCCTTGCGTCTCGTTTCTCTTGGCTTTTGCCAGGGCGCAATGCGATCGAAGGTGTTAGAGTCTACCCCATGAATCTGGCGTCAATTGGACAGCGGAGCATAACCGGTCGGATGCTCCGGCGCGGGGCCAGGTCCCTGTGTGCGGGCGCCTGGATACTCGCGGTTCTGGCCGCGTGCGGCGGCCAGCGGGGTGAGAGCGCTCGCACGGGCTCGAGCCCTGATTCGGCGGGATCGGTCGTTGCGGGCAAGCGAATCGGTGTCACTCTGCTGACGAAAGAACAGGAGTTCTACCGGCAGCTGGAGGGCGGTCTCCGGCGGGAGGGAGCAGCCAAAGGCTACCACCTGCTGGTGACATCGGGCGACTTCGATCTGGCCCGGCAGCAGGCGGAAATCGATAACTTCGTCGTGCAGCGCGTCGACGCGATTGTCGTCTGTCCTGTGGACTCAAAGGGGATCGGGCCCGCCATCCAACGAGCGAAGGCAGCGGGGATCCCCGTCTTTACGGCGGATATCCGCGCGTATGGCGTGTCGGTGGTGGCGCACGTGGCCTCGGACAACCGCGAGGGGGGCCGTGAGGCCGCCGCGTTCATGGCAAAGGCCATCGGCCAACGCGGCACCGTCGGCATTATCGGCCAGGCCGAGACCGAGACGGGGTATGAGCGAGCCCACGCCTTCACCGATGCTATGGCAGCCTATCCCAATGTCCACGTCGTCGGGGAGCTCAATGGTGGGGGTGTCCGCGATCGCGCCCTCAAGGTCGCGGAAGACATGCTCCAGGCGCATCCCGATTTGACCGGCATCTTCGCGATTAACGACGAGATGGCGCTCGGTGCCCTGTCGGCCGCGCAGGCCCGTGGAAAAACGCCTGCAGACTTCACCATCGTCGGCTACGATGCCGACCCGGAGGCGGTCACCGCGATCCGTGGGCATACCCCGCTCAAGGCGGACATCGTACAGCATCCGGACCAGATCGGCGTGGGGACCATCGACGCGATTTCGCGTTTTTTTGCCCACGAGACAGTCGATTCCTTGATCACCATCCCGGTTGTGACCTTCGACGCAGCCTCGGAGCTGACCAGCTGAACGTGCGGCCGTGACAGTCTCGGATGCCGCGGCACGAGGGAACTTCGTACTGAGCGCTTCCGCCGTTTCTGTGCGATTCGGGACGGTTGCGGCGTTGACCGACGTGGACTTCAGCGTGCGCGCTGGCGCCGTCCACGCGCTCGTCGGGGAGAATGGCGCAGGGAAGTCCACGCTCATGCGTGTGATGTCGGGCGCAATCCGGCCTGACAACGGCGCGCTGTCCATGGGCGGCATGGCCGTCTCCTTTGAATCCCCCCGCGATGCGCGCCGTGCCGGCGTCCGCATGATTCATCAGGAATTGAGCCTGGTCCCGGGGCTATCGGTCGCCGAGAACATTTTTTTGGGTGCTGAGCCATCACAATACGGGGTGGTGAAACGGGATCGCATGCGTGGCGATGCGCGAGCCGTCTTGACCACTCTCGGACAAGACATTGATCCCGACGTGCGGGTCGGCACGCTCTCACTTGCCCGGCGCGAGATGGTGGAGATTGCCAAGGCGCTCGCCGCGCCTGTCGATGTCCTCATTCTCGATGAGCCCACTGCGATCCTCTCGGCGCGGGAGACGGATGCGCTCTTCGCCCAGATTGCCGCGCTGAGGCAGTCGGGGGTCGGGGTGGTGTATTGCTCTCACCGACTGGAGGAGATTGCACAGCTGGCGGACGAGATCACGGTGCTGCGAGACGGTGTGCGGGTGGCCCACGGCCCGGCACGAGCCATGTCGCGCGGCGAGATGATCCGTCTCATGGTAGGTCGCGCTGTCCAGGCACGTCCGATGCTTCGTGAGCCAGCCGGCGAAGCGACGGTCGCCGCGCCCGAGGTCCTGCGGGTGGATCGACTGGACACATCGGTCGTTCACGGCGCGTCGTTCGCGATTCGCGGTGGGGAGATCGTGGCCCTGGTCGGACTCGTCGGCGCGGGTCGCACGGAGCTCGCGCGGGCGATCATCGGAGCGGACCGCCGAGAGGGGGGAGCGGTTTCGGTCGATGGTCGACTCGTGTCGCCGAAAACACCCGGAGAGGCGGTGCGGGCCGGCATTGCGTACGTGAGCGAGGATCGGAAGGCGGGTGGGCTGATTCCTCAGGCCTCCGTGCGTCACAACATCACGCTCGCCCGCTTGCGCTCATTTGCGCGCGGTCGCCTGTTGCCGATCATTGATCGGGCCCGTGAGCGAGCCGCAGCGGTGACATGGGTCGATGCCCTGCGGATCAGGATCCGGGATCTCGAGCAATCGGTCGATCGCCTCTCGGGCGGGAATCAGCAGAAGATCGTGCTGGCGCGCTGGCTCATGCAGGAAGGACCACCGCTGCGCGTGCTGATTATCGACGAACCGACTCGAGGTGTGGACGCCGGGGCACGAGAGGAGATTCACTCGGTGCTGCGCGACCTGGCGGCACGTGGGGCCGCGGTCCTCGCGATCACTTCCGATCTCGAAGAGGCTTTTGCGCTGAGCGAGCGGTTGCTTGTGATGCGCGAAGGACGTATCGCCGGGGCACTCGACACGCGTGGCACGACGCCCACTCAGGTAGCTGCCCTGATGGTACCGGCATAAGCGACATGACTGGCTTCCTCACTGCGTTCTTCTCGGTCGCCAACCTCATCAACGTCGCGCTGTCCATTGCCGTCATTGCCATCCTGGGTGTTGGCATGACCGCTGTCATCATTACCGGCGGGATCGATCTCGCCGTCGGCTCAGCTGTCGCGTTGGTGGGAATCGTGAGCGCAGTGGCTGCGCACGCGGCGCCGGTCGGATGGGCTGCGAGCGCTGCACTCCTGGCAGTGATCGCGGGCCTCGCGACCGGAGCGTTGAGTGGTGCGGTGACGGGTGCGCTGGTCGCCCACCTTCGCGTGCCAGCCTTTCTGGCGACGCTCGCGCTCCTGTCGATCGATCGCGGGCTCGCGTTCGTCGTCGGTGGAGGACGGTCGATCGGCGATCTGCCGCCGGGTCTCCTCGTGCTGGGCCAGCGCAACTGGCTCGGGCTACCAATTCCCGTGTGGCTCATGGCTGCCGCGGTCGGCGGGGGCTGGTTTGTGCTGACCCGGACGGTGTGGGGTCGTTGGGTCTACGCAGTCGGTGGCAACGAGGAAGCGACCTGGCTGGCCGGGATCGATACTCGAGCGGTCGTATTTTGGACGTACGTCGCAAACGGCTTGATTGTCGGCATTGCCGGACTGGTGCTGACCGCGCGATTGGGGGCTGCAGTGCCAAACGCTGGCCTCGGGTACGAGCTGGACGTGATCGCAGCCGTCGTCGTCGGCGGGACGGCCCTCACCGGCGGCCGAGGCTCGGTGCTCGGCACGTTGGCAGGCGCCGTCTTCATTGGTGTGCTCAACAACGCGCTCAATCTCGCAGACGTCGACCCGTACCTCCAACGCATCGCGGTGGGCCTCGTCATTCTCGCCGCCGTTCTGGCCGATCGGTTGCGGCCCCGATGACGAGAGACGACCAACGGGACACGATCATCGGCATTGACGTGGGCGGTACCAAGACCACCGTGCTCGAAGGGACCCGCGCCGGGCAGATCCTCTTGCGCAGCGAGCGCGCGACCGAGGGAGCATTGCCGTTTGCCCGCACCTGGCCTGCGCTCGCCGAGCAGATCGAAGGCACGATTGCGCGGTCGCGTCAGGCGGGGCGCCACCCCACCGCGATCAGCGTCGCTGTGGGCGGCCCGTTGAGTGCGCGCGAAGGCCGCTTGATCGACCCGCCGAATCTCCCGGGGTGGCGCGACGCCGCGCTCGCGGGCCAACTAAGGGAGCGATTCCCGCGTTTCGCCGTGCACGTTGAACACGATGCCAAAGCCGGTGCGCTGGCGGAGCTGCGCTTTGGCGTGGGCGTCAGTCAACCCGGATTGACGGACCTGGTGTTTCTGACGTTTGGCACTGGCTTGGGTGCGGGAATCATTGCGGGCGGTCGTCTGGTGCGCGGCGCACACGAGATGGCCGGTGAGCTCTGGAGTCTGACGCTCCATGCGCCCGACGCGGCCAGGGTGGAGGAGATCAATGGCTGGGAGAGTGCGGCGTCGGGTCGGGGTCTGGCCGAGTTGGCGGCACGACTCCATCCCGCCCGGTGGCCTCGCGGCACCTCGACACGCGATATCGTCGAGGCCGGGCTTGCAAACGATGCCGATGCGCTCGACGTCGTTGCGGAATGCGGACGATGGCTGGGAGCCGGCATTGCGGTGCTCATTACCGTACTTGATCCCCAGGTCGATCGTGCTTGGTAGTCTCGCCGTCGCCTTGGGGGATCGGGTCCTGGGGCCGGCCCGTGCCGAGGTCGCGACACGTCTGGCATCCAGCCCCGGACGCAATTGGGTAATTGTCCCGAGCGCGCTCGGCTCTCGCCTCGGTGACGTTCAGTCCCTGATGGCCGCGATCGAAGCGGAGTCGACGGGCACATAGCCTTCACCGCCGCGCGGTGCGGTGCTCGCGAATGAGCGGATCTCGCGGTCCGGCCGGACGGCTGCCCATGCGACTGCCGCCACGATGCAGAGGCCTGCCGCAGTAAAGAACGATGCCGACCAGCCGAAGTGGTCGCCGATCCATGGCGTCGCGATCGTGGTGACGAAACCGCCGATCTGCGCCCCCATGTTCATCACACCGGAAACGGCTCCTGCGGACGGACCCGCGATGTCCGCGCTGGCGGACCAGAACGAGCTTTGCGCCAGATAGAGTGTGGCCGCCCCGCCGGCGAGGATCACCGCGCCGAGTCGCACGTCGACGATCGTCGGTCCAATGCGCGATGAACACCGCCGCGAGTGTGACGGCTGCAGATGCGAAAAAACACCGCCCGACGCGAGGACCGTAGCGCTTGGTGAGACGATCGTTGATCCATCCGCCGCAGCACGAGCCCAGCGCCATTCCGAGGCCGGGGAGCATCGCGTACCGCGCCGTGGCGTGCAGCTCGAGGTGGCGCAGCGTGCTCAGATAAGTGAAGAACCAGTTGAAGAAGATATAGGCCGAGTAGCCGTAGCAGAAATACGCGATCGTGAGGAGGGCCACGTCGCGGTTGAGCAGAATGTCTCGCCACGCCAGCGGCGGCGCGGTGACCCTCGGCGATATGCCCTCCCGGATGAGAACTCGCTCGGCAGCCGACACGCGCGCGCTCTGCTCCGGCGTGTCTCGGGCGATCAGGAACCACGCTGCGCCGACGAAGAGCCCGAGGACGCCGCACACCGGGAACGATGCGCGCCAGCCATACCGCAGCATCACGGTGGTCACGAGGGGGGCGGCGAGCGCAGTCCCGATACCGACCCCGGTGAAAATCAATCCAGTGGCGATCCCGCGCTCGCGAACCGGAATCCACCGCGCCACGACGCGATTGGAGGCCGGGTACATTGTCGCCTCGCCTACGCCGAGCGAGAAGCGGATCCCCAGGAACAGTCCCAGGGCCAACGGTCCAACGGGCACAGCCGCAGACAGGCTGCTGAAGACCGCCCACCACACTGCGGCGATAGCGAGCGTGCGCCGTGGCCCGAGGACGTCGGCCACTCGTCCGGCGGGCGCCTGACAGAGCGCGTATCCTGCCGTGAACGCCCCGAGAATCCATGACAGCTGTTGGCGACTCAACCCGTAATCGTGCGCCAGGGTGCCGCCAGCGATCGACAGGTTGACGCGATCGAGATAGGAGATCGCGCTCAGCAGAAACAGCCAGCCGATCAATTGCCATCGCATGTTGCTCGAACCGCTCATCCGCACGCTGCCTCGCTCCAGAATCGTCCACCCTCTATAACGTCCAACGTCTAACGTCCAACGTCCAGCGTCTAGCGTCCAGCGTTGGCGTTCAGACTTGCCCCGCAGTCCTGGCAGAGTCACTTTGCAGGCGCTCCGTCCGGCGCGCTGTGCCGTGTCACACGACGTCGAGCATCCCCCTGTTCTGGAGGCGTATATGCGCTGTGGTCCGTCGTTGGTTCGCTGGTTGCCCGCGGTCGCCCTGTTGGGCGTTGTGAGTGCAGGGACCGCACAGGCTCAGGAGCGCCATGTCTTCAATCCGCCCGGGGCGCCGACGAACCTGCCGTTCAGCAATGGAATCCAGGTCGGCAACACGTTGTACATTGCAGGCAGTGCAGGGCACGATCTCGAGCGACATCGAGGCAGAGACGCGGTCCGCGCTCGCGAACATCAAGAAGGTGCTCGACGCGGCCGGGTTCAAGCCGAGCGATGTCGTTCAGGTCACGGTCTATCTCAAAGACGTCAATGATTTCCCGAAGATGAACGCCGCCTATCGCGAGTTCTTCCCTGATCCCAAGCCGACGCGCACGACGGTCGAGGTCGCGCGCTTGGTCAACGATGCCCACATCGAAATCACGTCCGTAGCAGTCCGTTCGCCTGGAGGATCGGCTCAGTGACAACCCGTCGCGACTTTGTGAAGCGATCGGTGGCTGCCAGCGCTCTCGTCGGACTCAATCCCGCTGCTGCCGCCGCAGCGACTGCGCGCGCGGATGACGCGCCGCCGTCGGCACCTGTCGATTACTACGACAAGCTTGGCGTGACCAAGATCATCAACGCTGCGGGGACCTATACGTATCTGACAGCGTCGGTCATGCCCACGCAGGTCCAGGATGCCATCACGGTCGCGAGCCGACACAACGTACGCCTGGCCGAGCTCCAGGCTGCAGCCGGCGCCTACATCGCCAAGCGCTTGCAATGCGAGGCGGCGCTGGTGAGCGCTGGCGCGGCGTCCGCGCTATCGCTCGGCGCCGCGGGCTGCATGACCGTTGGGAATGCCGACGGCCCGCGAGATGTGCCCATCCGCACGAGCGGCTTCAAGAACGAGTTCATCATCCAGAAGGCGCACCGGTTCCCGCACGAACACGGTCTCGAGATGGCGGGCATGAAATTGGTCGAAGTCGAGACCCTCGAAGAGTACGAGCGTGCGTTTACCCCACAGACCGGTGTCGCATTCTTCTTCAACGCGGCGGAAGTCGGGCCAGGCGCATTGCAGCAGGGGGTCAAGGGCTGGTCCAACGCGCCGGGAGCCTCGATCTCGCGCGAGGACTGGATTCGCGTTGCGCGCGAGCACAACGTGCCGACGTTCCTCGATGCGGCCGCGGACGTGCCGCCGATTTCGAACCTCTGGAATTACACGAAGATGGGGTTCGACCTGGTCACGTTCTCAGGCGGCAAGGGCATTCGTGGTCCACAGAATGCCGGACTCCTGCTTGGCCGCAAAGACCTGATCGCGGCCGCGGCGGCAAACGACTGCCCCAACGACCGGTCGATTGGCCGCGGGATGAAAGTCGCCAAGGAGCAGATCGTCGGCATGGTGGCGGCCCTGGACTGTGTTCCTCGACCAGACCGACGAGGGGATCGAGGCGGAGGGCCGCCGGCGTGCCGCGGTGATCACGGCGGCGCTACGATCCCTGCCGACCGTCACTACGGAGATCTTCATCCCGCCGATCGCCAACCGCGTGCCGCACCTCATGATCCGCTACGACCAGAGCCGCATCGCCATCAAGCCCGTCGACGTCGCCGATGCGATGCGCAAGGGCACGCCATCGATCGAGCTCAATCCGGCGACAGGCCACGAGCGCGGTGCCGCCGGCCTCGTTTCGGATGCGAATACGATTGTGATCGGCCCATGGATGATGAACCCGGGCGAGGACGCGATCGTGGGGCGCAGGCTGCACGAAGTCCTGAAGGCGGCGTTGCAGCCGCAGGCCTGAAGGCCGAACGCTGGGGTTAGGTGTTAGGGAGCGACCCGGCGTGTGAGGACCGGCGGGTAGGGGCGACGCAATGCGTCGCCCGCCGTTGGTGGGCCGCGCATCGTGTCCGAACGTTGCCGTTCCGAGTTGCCGCCGAATCGCGTGTTGTATCCCCGCATCGTAGGGCGACGCATTGCGTCGCCCCTACCCGCCGGATAGTAGACATCTAGTTCCGCCCCAGACCCCAGACCCCAAACCCGCCCTTCAGTCTCCACTAGCGCTGGCCGTCTTCCCACCGGCTCCGCCCAACCCATACAGCCCCGCCGCATTGCCCCGCATCACCATGACCGCGATCTCTCGTGCGCGCGCGGGCGTCACGGTACCATCGCGAATCATCCCGGTGAGGGCGATTGCGAGGCGCGCGGCGAGCCGTGCGCACGGCGACCCAACCCTGATCGCCCCACCCAACCGGATCGCTGTTGTGGTCGGCGAAGGCGTCGCTGCCGTAGAGCACCTTGCCAGGAAATTCCTCCAGCCACCGACGGAGTACCGCCGCGAGCGTTTCCGGGGAGAGGATCTGCGTCATGGCCGAGATGTCGGCATAGACATTGGGCTTCTCGAAAACGGCGAGGGTCTGGTCCCAGTACGGCCACCCGCCGTGCAACAGCACGAATCGCGTCTGTCGCAGCGTCGAGTCGTCGAAGACGGACTCCAGCTGCAACGGTTGTGATCCCGCGGCCGGATAGTAGCCGCCGAAAAAGCCAAGGCAGTGAATGTGGATGACTTCGCCGTGCGCACCGGCCTCGCGTGCGATCGTTCGAAAGAGGTAGTCCTCGAGAGTCGTATACTCCGCGTGGGTCGGCACGCCGCCCTGGATGTAGCGCGCGTAGACCGCAGCGGCCGAATCGTGCGATGGGTTGCCGAACGTGAGCGGTCGCAGATAGGCGATCTCGAACTTGTACGCGACCGCGCCGTCGCGCTTCATCCGATCGAGAGTCGGCGTGACGACAGTAGCCAGGTACTCATCGAGCGTGCCGGGGAGTGCTGAGATGTGCAGATCGCGCAGATACCTGCGCAACACGCGGGCTTCGCGCGGATACAACACCCGGTCATCCGGCGTCATTGCCGCCTCTCCGGACACATTGAGCGGAAAGAGGAGGGCGTCGACGAACGACACCCAGCGAAAGCGCGGCGGTTGCAGGCCACGGCCCATCACGACGCGGTTGGCGAGCATTGTTTCAGTGCCCATGCGGTCGAGCGCCCAGTTGGCGAGTTGGTCTCCCTGTTTCGTGGCGAGCACGGCCTTGGCCTGTACCAACTCGTGCACGTGTGCGTCCGACATGTCGTTGTACTGGTATCCGTACAGTGCACGCCATGGCACGATCCACCGAGGATTGGCGGGGTCGAGTCCGTAGGGCATTGGGAAATCAGGGATGCCCGCCAACGGAAGGGCGTCGTTGTCCGTATCTGCTGGCACACCGGCTTCGGGCGGCAGCAACGGGTGGGCGTGATTGTCGATCGCTTTGATTCCGCTGATGTATGTCAGCAAAGACGAGTCGACCGCGGACTGTGCGTGCACCGGTAGACTCGCCAGACTTGCGGCCAGGACAGCGTATCGAATGATGCGCACGGGCAACCTCTTCGAACGGCAGCGGAAATGTGGGGGCGACAGGTCGAGGGCTGGGGCGCAGACCTGCGCGGACACGGAAAGCTGCGCCGTGCCTCAGAGACTCGCCAGTTCGGTCATCAGGGCCCGCGCTCGCGAGCCGACATCGGCGGCGCGATCGCCAGGTTTGTAGAGCGACGACCCGATCCCGAACCCCGCCGCGCCGACTGCGACCCACGGCGCCATGCTACCGAGTCCGACACCGCCGACCGGAAGCACCAGCGTGTCCGGCGGGAGAACGGCCCGGAGCGCCTTGAGCGTCGCGGGCGTCGTGGCTTCGGCGGGAAACAGCTTGAGAGCATCCGCACCGGCCGCGAGTACTGCGAAGGCTTCCGTGGGGGTGAAGAAGCCAGGCATTGCGATCGCGCCAGCGGCTTTTGTCGCGCGGACCACGTCGACGCCGGCATGCGGACTCACAACGAGCTTGCCGCCGGCGGAGACGACCTCCCGTACTTCCTGGACACGCATCACCGTGCCAGCCCCGATCAGCGCGCGATCACCAAAGGCCGACTGCAGCCGTTCGATGCTCGTGTAGGGGTCTGGCGAGTTGAGCGGCACCTCCATGATCACGACCCCGGCATTGACCAACGCACTGCCCACGGCCACGGCATCCTCGGGCGGCAACCCGCGCAGCACGGCCACGAGCCGGCACCGGTCGAGCCACGATTTCATTTCCACTCGGCGCACTCCGCGATCTGATTGAGGCCGATGGCGGCCGTTTCATCGCTCCAGACCCGAGAAAATCCGCCGCATGCCTTGATCGCGCGAGCATACAGTTTTGCCAGGTCAGAAGCTCCGACGACGTGAACCTCGCCGCCGGCCGTCACCGCCTGCCGCACCTCGTGCCCGATGAGGAGACCGGACAGGTATGACCCGGCACCCGACTCTGCCAGCCGACCGACGAGTCCCAATCCACGGATGCCGAAGAGATGGTGCAACAACCCGCCGGGATCCGCCGATCGCGCTACGCCGGCATCGAACGCGGATTCCACGACCGGACCATCGGCTATCGAGCGCGCAAGGATGGTGTGCGCGCGGAGCGCGGCGAACGCTTCACCCGTGAGGAACGTGCTGAACGTCACGATCTTGCCACCCTCAACTTGCACCCACTTGCTGTGACTGCCCGGCAGGCAGACGACGCCGCTCTTGATGTCGGTCCCAAAGATCTGCGCCTCCTCGCCGCGAATGAACTCTGGGACTCCATTCCGGTCGGTCGTCGAGACGCCGGGGACCACCCGGGCCATGGCCCCGTCGAAGGGCACCGGCACCAGCATCCGCGCGAGCTCGCGAGGCGATACGGGGCAGGGGACGTAGCCGGTCTCCACCCACCCGCCGCGGCTGCCAATCATCCCGCCGAGCAGCACCCGACCCTCTCCTTTGGCGAGCCATGGCCCCACGAGCTCGCGCAACGTCGCCGCGAACCGACTCCGATCGATGTGGAGAATCCCCGCGGGTGCGGCGCGTCGATCCACGACGCTCCCACCCTGCACCCGGTATGCGCGACAGTTGCTGGTGCCCCAATCAACGGCAATCACTGCGTTTCACGCGGTCCGCTGTGCGGCGATGCAATCGACCTCGACTTCAACGCCGACCAGTTGGCAACCGATCGTGGTGCGGGCAGGCGGGTCGTTGGGGAAGAACTCCCGGTACACCTCGTTGTACTCCTTGAACCGGCTCACGTCGGTCAAATACGCGTTGACCTTGACCACGTCAGAGAGCTCGAGACCCACACCGCGCAGGATCCGCTCGACGTTGCGAACTGCGAGCCGCACCTGATCGGCAAAGGATGCCGGGACTGTCCCGGTCACCGGATCCCGGGGCACCTGGCCGGAGACGTAGACGGCGCCATTGGCGATGACGGCGTGCGAGTAGTGCCCGCCGGGCTTGGCGGCCTCCTTGACCATGACGGCTTTGCGCATGCAGCTCGTTCCTCGAAGATTGGGCTCAGGCAGCTACCGCTAGTCGGACGACGTCACCAACGATAACGTTGGACCCGTCGCTGAGCGACCGGCGAGCGGCAATGATTGCTACCGCCTTCCCCCCAATCCCTGGATAGTCGATGGCGTCCGAAACGGTATTGAGCAGTGTGGAAGCCACCCCCGAGAGCAATCCGAGGGACTTGCCACGAGTACTTGGCCTGGGAAACCTGATCTTCATTGTCATTGGCACGGTCATCGGATCCGGAGTCTTCCTCGTACCGGGCGCCGTGCTGCGACAGGTCAACGCCAGGGCGGACATTTCGATGGGCATCTGGGTGCTCGGCGGCGTGCTCTCGCTGCTGGGCGCACTGACCTGCGGCGAGCTGGGTGCGATGATGCCCGAAGCCGGCGGTCTCTACGTCTACATTCGCGACGCCTTCGGACCCTTCCTCGCATTCCTGTACGGCTGGGCACAGTTCACCGTGATCGCCAGCGGATCGATTGCAACGCTCGCCGTCGCCGCACAAGTGTATCTCGGTGCACTCGTGCCACTCACTCCGGTGGTCGCCAAAGTGGTGCCGATTGTCGTGATCACGATCTTCACCGCGATCAATGTCTGGGGAACGCGGAAGAGCGCCGGCGTGCTGGGGCTGGGGACATCCGTCAAAGCGGGCGCCATCGTGGTCATGGCCGTCCTGCTCCTCGCTGCAGGGCACGTCCACCTGACCGCCGCGCCGGCAGCGACCGTCAATCATGTGTCAGGGCTCGGACTGCTCGGCGGTGCGGGACTGGCACTTGTCGCCACCTTGTGGGCGTACGAAGGGTGGCAATACGTGACATTTTCGGCGGGCGAGACTCGTAACCCGCAGCGCATCTTCCCACTCGGCATCGTGGTGGGCACGGCGTGCGTCGTCGTGCTGTACTTGCTGGCGAATATCGCGTACGTGCATGCTCTCGGTCCGGTTGCTGTCGCAACATCGGACCGCGTGGCGGCGGACGCGATGACTGCAGCCTACGGACCGGCAGCCGGTCTGGTGATGGTCGTAATCGTCGAAGTGTCGGTCTGCAGTGCGATGAATGGCGTCATCCTCACTGCTCCACGCGTGTACTACGCGATGGCCCGCGACGGGGTCTTTTTCCAACGACTCGCCGATGTGCATCCCCGATTCGGCACCCCGGCATTCGCGATCATTTCGAGCGCCATCTGGGCGATGGTGCTGGCGGTGAGCGGCACGTATGCGCAGCTCTTCACGTACGTGATCGGGACGGGCTGGGGATTCTACGGTCTGGCTGCCGCCACGGTTTTCTGGTACCGACGGAATCGACCGAAGGCCGTACGCCCGTTTCGTGTGCCGGGCTACCCGGTGACCCCAGCGCTCTTCGTGCTCGCCGCATTGGGTGTGGTCATCGACGTCATCGTGAAGCAGCCTGGCGACGCCGCGAAGGGTCTCGGAATCGTGCTACTCGGCGCACCGGTGTACCTGATTTGGCGCGGCCGGGCGCGGGCGGGCGCTGCCCGCCCGAGAGAGTAGAAGCACAGAGAGTAGAAAGTAGACAAGGACCACCCGGTCTACTTTCTACTCTCTGCAGGTCTACTTTCTCGGGCGCTTTAGCGGCCGTCCCCCAGGTGATTCCAATTCGCGACTGCGTTGACGACGAGCGCGAACGTGCCCTGCGACTCCCAGCGCCAGAGGGGGCGAATACCGAACATGACGACGTGGCCCTTGCCGACAGGTGCATCGACCACGGCTGCCTTGCCTGCGAGCTCACCGCCTGAGACGAGCAAGCCTGAGACGAGTAGTGAATCAGGGCGTGGATGATATCGAACGATGACGCGAGCACGCCGCGTTTCCGCCTCGTGGAGGATCGCCGAATCGACGCCGACATTGATCGCCAAGGTGTCGTGTTGCTGCACATTGAGGACGGGAGATCCACCGAAATACACCGGGAATGACGGCGCATCGTCGTACCCGTAGAGCAGTGGACTGTCGGTCGGCATGGGCTGGGCACGAACCACGGATCCCTGCACGCGCAGCGCCTTCGGCGACACGACCTCCACAGTCGGATTGAAGCCCAGCGCTACAGCCAAGTCGGTAGTGCCGCCCTCCGTAATCAGCAGACCGCCGCGCTCGACGAACTGCCGCAGCGCGGCTGCGCCAGCGAGGCCCATCCCCGGTCGCATGTCGTCGGTCTGATCCCAAAGCCCGAGGTTGGGTGTCAGCGTGCTTTTCTTCCACGGGATTGGTGGGCCGATCATGGGCCGCCCGTTGAGCAGGGCGCTCGTCGAGCCGTTCACATGGGGGAAGACCACGACGTCGAACTTGTCGAGTGCCGCAGGCTTGCTCAGTCCCTGGTCCGATAGCGAGGTGTACGGAATGCCCATCTGGTCGAACGCGAAACGAACCCATCCTTCGTTCTGTGTTTCGAGCCAGCTATGGAGGATCGCGACCCGGGGCAGGCTGACTGCGTGACGCCGCACATTGACCGACTGCGACGTCGCGACGCCCGTCAGCCCGAGGGCGACGAGCGGCGTGCGATGATCTTCGGTGCCTTGCTCGACGACGAACGTACCGCGTGGGAAATCCTGGCCGGCGGCTTTGAACGCCGTGTCCGCCACGGCGACGCGGGATCCCGGCACTTTCCAGGGAAGGACCGCAGCTCGCCAATCCCCCGAGTTGCGTACGACGAGCGTCAGGCCAGCCCGAATGCCCCCTCCGGCCGCTTGCGACCCTGCGTCGACGGTGATTGCGCCCGGTGCCGTCGCGTCGGTCGTCAGCCGGTCCATAGCGCGACTCAGCACGGACGAATCTCCCACGGGATACACCATCACGTGGCGCAGCAGGTCGAGGGTCCAGCCGGTGTCATCGTACGGTGTCGGCTCATTCGCGCCGAAGTGCTGAATCGCGAGGAGTGTGCGCGCTGTGCCGGCGTAGGGTTGGTCCATGCGCACGATCCAATCGCCGCGATGCACCGTGACGGGAGGCAGCTTCGCCTTTGCGCTGTCGCCCTTGGCCGCGTCGCCGGGCGGGGGGCCCGCTGCCGGATCGCGCGCCGGAGTCATGTTGCTTCCGACCTCGATCGAACGGGGCGCCTGCTGCGCGGAGAAGTCAGCCGTGGCGACCTGAATCTCCAAGCCGTGGGTACGGAACAGATTCACGAGCGCGGCGGCCTCGCCCGCGTGGCGTTGATCGTGGGGGATGACGAAGGCATACGGCGCCGTCGTCTCTCCCCGCTGCACCATGTTCTCCGCCTTCGTCGCGAAATCCGTCAGAAATGTCTCGCGGTTGTCGGCGACGTACCGCAGCGCGACGAGCAGCGCGGATTGCTGATAGTTGATATTCGACCGGATGCACCACTTCACCCCGTTCACCGGGGGGTTAGCCCGATCCCACCGCCGCTGGATGGCCTCGGTCGGCAGGTGCACCGTGTGGCAGCCTGCACCGAGCGACGTGTACGTCTCATAGAAGCGACCAATCGAGTTGTGAAGACTCGCGACGGAGAGCACGGTGTAGTTCGGTGCCCACCCATCGTAAAAGCCGTGCGTCCAGATCCCGGGCAGGCCGCGTCGCGTCAGCTCGGTGATTTCCTGGTATGCGAGGGTATGCAACTCATTGATGAGAATCGGGTCGTACTCATTGTTGTACGGCCCGGTCCCAGTACTCGCGTAGAGGAACGGAACCGACTCATGCAGATCGTGTGCGATCGTCGGGTGCCAGTTCAAGAAGACGTTGACGACACTCTGGGTCAGCCGTTGCGACACGACCATGGCGTCGCGGTTGTTGTCGTGCGCCGTGTATTTCCCCCAATAGACGAGGGGGACGCCGCGCTCGCCGACCTTGAGCGCACGCGACTCCGCGAAGGCGTCGACCTCACGATCGCGTCCGTCGGTCTCGAGCACCGGCGTCATCAACGTGATCACGCTCGCGCGAATCCCGCGGACGGGTTCCGATTCATCGACGGCCAGCCGATAAGCCAGCTCCATGAGCATCTCAGGGCTGCCCGTCTCCGGCGAGTGAATCGAGCCAGTCATCCAGTAAATCGGCTTGGCGTCATGTATTAGGCGCGCGCGCTCATCTGCGCCCAGGCCGCGCGGATCCGCCAGCCGCGCGAGTTTGCTCTTGTACGTGTCGAGACCGGCAATGGTCGTCTCGTCGCTGATGGCGACCAGAAGCATTTCGCGCCCCTCGTCACTCGTGCCGGCAGTGAATACCTTCACTCGTGGCGATGCAGCCGCCAACGCGCGGAAGTAGCGATTGATGTCTGCCACGTGTGACAATCTCCCGACCGTACCGGGCACATAGCCGAGTACTTTCAGGGGTGACGGCACCGTGGCCGATGCTGGGAGATGGTCGACCAGTTCGGTCGAGAACTTCCATCGTGGGTCGGTCGGCGTGAGTGCGCGGATTTCACGCGTGTATGCCGAATCGATCGGTTGCTGGGCGGCCGCGAGGGAGGCCGTCAGGGCCAGCATCAGGCCCGTGATGCTGAGAGTTCGGTAAGGTATCGACATACGAGATGGCTAGGGTAGCGGACGGGGCTCGGTTGAGGTACAACATACAGCGGGCGCTCGAAGGAGCCACCCACACTCCGAGAGGGTTTTTTTTCGTGGATTCAATGCCTGACGTGTGGCGCGCCCAGAGCGCGCGAGCCTGTTCGCGTCTCTTTCAGGCCATTGCGGTGGGGCGTCGCACGACGCTCGCGCTGGCGTTAGTGATCAGTCCTTTCATCCCTCACCTGGCGCCACGCACCGCGGATCCTGCGAGGTCGGCAGCGCTGGTCAGTGGTCCGGATCTCGCGGCGCTGCCACGTGCAACGGTCACCTTCGACCCGGAGCGCCAGCGCCTCACGGTCGAGGTACCGGTGGGCGATGTTCCGGCCGCTGGTCCGACCGGGATGTACATGCGGTCCCTACCGGTCGGTCAAGCGGTGATCCCGGCATCGGGCACCATCTACTCGATCGCGACCGAGGTCGTCGATGCCCAGGGACATCAGCTTCCGCGGTCGCTGTTGCACCACGTCAACCTCACGGATCCAACTCGGCGGGAACTGTTTCTGCCGATTTCACTGCACATCTTTGCGGCCAGCAAGGAGACGCCGCCCCTCGCGCTTCCAGGCCTCATGCTCGGGCTTCCGCTCGCGAAGGGCCAGCGACTGCTCGTGACGGGGATGGTTGGGAATCAGACCTCTACCGCGTATCGCGGTGTGCGTTTCCGTGTGATTCTTGGCTATCGGCCTGAGGGACGTCTGTGGCCGTTGTGGCACGCGTATCCCTGGGTGCTCGACGCGATGTTCCCGCTCGGGAAGGGTGCCGACGGGAGCAAAGCGTTCGATTTACCGCCCGGTGTCACGGTGAAAAGTTGGGAAGGAACTCCAGCGGTCGGTGGATACATCCTGGGGGTCGGCGGACATGTGCACGACTACGCAACCGCTGTCGATTTGACCGACGTCGTCACCGGCCAGGTCATTTGGCACGGTCGCCCGGAACACGACTCGGCCGGGCGAGTGCTCCTCCTTCCGGTGACGCGCTTTTTCAACTGGCACCGGCTCGGCGTGCGAATCGAGCCGATGCATCGGTACCGCATCACTGTCACGTACTACAACGGCACGGGGCACCTGCTGCGGGACGGTGGGATGGGTGCGGTGGCCGGTTTGTTCGTGCCCGACGGCTCAACCCCGTGGCCCGCGGTCGATACGACGAATGCACTGTATCGCGCAGATCTTCAGGAGACGTTCTCGCCGCCTTCCGACGACATGGGCGGCATGATGATGAGCAGGAAGTAGCCCACTCGTGCAGCAACCCTTCGTTTTCAAGATGCGCTCGAACTGACCCGTCCAGCCGCTCAATAGTTCCACCAGGGCGTCGTCGTCCCTTCGGGCTTGGTGGTCAACAAATACTCCGGGATCTCGACATCTCGCTCGGTTGGTGCCACAGGGCCGGTCCAGCAGTGTGGCCATTGGCCTGCAGGACTGCGCGAGAAATGCCAGAGGGCCAGGGACAAAGTCCCTGGCCCTCGTTTCATTCTACGACATCAGCCAGTTCTTCAGCAACTATCCCCGCCAGGCGGGCCGAAGAACGACCGGATGAGCCACACGACGAGGGCGATGGGAAGGACCACAAACAGAAGAAACTTCAGCGCCAAGATGGTGAATAGCCCCACAGCAATCAGTATCAGCACCGGAATGCCGAAGATCGCCATAGTGAGGAACGGGCGCAGGGCAAAGAGGCGGAGAATCGCGGCGAGCATTGGTCACGGCTCCAGAGAAGGACGTCGCATACCCTACGATGCGGCTCCTTCGCGGGTTTCGTCCGTTTGCTTTCGTGCTGCTGCTCGTACCGGCGATGTGGGCCAGCAACGCCTGGCTCCCCTTATTTCGCCCGTGCGATCGTCCGGAGGGTCGCCGGCGGCAGGAACCAGATGAGTTGGCCTTCGCCCTTGTTGGGCCGGCTGGCGAATTCGATGACACATGCACCGCCCTTGCGTAGGGGCATGCGGGATTCGTCGGTTCCGGTCAGCAACCAGGTCGCAAAGGTCCCGAGGTGCGGCTCGTGACCCACGATGGCGACGGTGCCGCCGGTCGGTTGCTGGGCGAGCCAATCGAGACCGGCTTCGAGCGGCGCCTCCGGCGCAAAGGCGGAAGCTGTTGCTACCGGCAGGTCATCGTAGGCCGCAGAGACGATGGCAGCCGTCTGGGTCGCGCGTAGCAGCGGGCTCGACCCCAGGATGTCGATGGATGGCTCCAGACAGCGCAGCCCGTGGGCGGCGCGCTCCATCTTGGCCCGGCCATCCTTCGTGAGCGCGCGCAGCGCATCATCATGACGCGCTGGCGCCGTTACGCGCCGCTCCTCTGCGATGGCGTGCCGGATGAGAATTAGCCGTGCCAATCAGGAATCCGGAAACTCCGCTGATGCCCCTCGTGGTTGCCGACTCGCAGGTCCTGCAGCCGCGCGAGTCGCGCGGCTTCCACCGTCGGGGCTTTTTGCGCGCGCGCGGTCACGAGTCGCCACTGCCCGCCAAACTGCACCTCGAACGCCGTCCGGCAGACGCGTGTCACGGTGTGCACCTCGTCGGGATCGACCGTGTGAGGCCGAGTCACAACTTGCGACACAAAGAAGTTCCGGGCCGCCTCGTCAGCGGTGAAGAGCGAGTCGCCGGCGGGGAGTGCGTTGACCTCGCACCACCATTGTACGGGAGCCGGCGTCGCAGGGACCTTCTTCGCTTTTTGGACGGGTTCTGGCGGCGGGAGCTGCTGTCCTGCCTGGCCAGGTTGGCCGACGGCCTGGGCTCGGGCCATCCGGGGATGGGCCGCCGCCACCACTGCCAGAACCCCGACCGCTAGCAGACCACGCGCACGCCACGGGGGCCGCCGTCGGAACTCGACAGACGCCCGCCGCGTGTCTCGTGTGGGTTCGAACGCTTCGTGCATCAAGTCGGATTTCTTCATTGATCGTGCCAGATATTGTGACGAGGGCGCGGACGCTGGGGCCCGGGTTTGACCATCAACGCTGCACACCCCGAGCGGTGTTGACAATCGGCTGAGAGTGAGCGGCCACAGCCGGCTCGGGAGTCGGCGCTGTCTGTGCAGCCGTAACCGGCGTTAATCCCGGCGCATGGTTCGCCAATATATCGACGTTGGCTGAACCGGACACGGTGCCGCTCGTCGCGGTGATGGCGATGGTTGTACCCGTGTCGTCCCCGTGTGGGGTCACGAGGCCGCCGCCCGACACGCGGCCCGCTGGCACACTGGACCACGCAACCAACGGTGTCGCGATGACGTTGTTGTTGGCGTCCGTCACGATTACCCGCATCTGTGCCGTGGCGGGGAAAGTGATCGAGGTATCGGCGGGCTGCACTACGACGGACGCGACGGGCGCGGCCACCACCGTGATGGTGGCGCTGCCTGACTGGCCGCCGCTCGATGCCAGCACCGAGATCGCCGTGCCGGCGTCGATGGCTAGAGAGCTGACGAGGCCGGTAGTCGACACTCGCCCGGCCGGCGTGCTGGACCACGTTACCGACGGCATCGCGATGACATGATTGTTCACATCCGTCACGACGGGTCGCATCTGCGCGGTTTGTCCCGCGCTAATCGTCGTATCGACCGGTTGCACGATTACGGACCCGACCGCCGCAGGCGAGACATTCACCACCGCACTCCCCGAATGGCCGCCACTCATTGCGCCCACCGTGATGGCGGTTCCGGCATCGGCGGCTTGGGGAGTGACGAGACCGCTAGCGGAGACGCGCCCGGCCGGGTTGCTGGACCACGTCACCGCTGGGTTGGTGACGACATGCCCGGTGACGTCGGTGACGGTCACCCGCAACTGTGCAGCCTGTGTCGCGGCAATCGATGTGTCGGCCGGCTGAACGCTGACCGACGCGATAGCCGGCGGTGGCGGGATCGACACGTGCACCGTGGCGCTGCCGGACTTACCGCCGCTCGAGGCGACGACGGTGATCGCCGACCCTGTATCGCCCGGCTGAGGCGTGACCAGCCCGGTCTGTGCGACGCGGCCCGCGGGAGAGCTCGACCAGCTGAGATTTGGCGACGAAACGGCGTGCCCGAGTGAGTCCACGACGGTCGCTCGCATTTGGGCTCGCCCGGTCGGCGGCACGGTCGTATCGGATGGCTGGACGGTCACCGATCCCACGGGGACCTGGAACACCGCAACCGCGGCCGTGCCGCTCTTGCCCTGACTGGTACCGGTGATCGTCGTGATGCCGACCTTGACCCCGGTGACAACGCCGCTTGCACTCACCGTCGCCACCGCCGTGTTCGCGGATGAGAAGGTGACGTTGGCACCTTTGATCGGTTGGCCCGCGGCGTTGGTGACCTGCGCGGACAATTGCTCGGTTTGCCCAATGAAAAGCGACGACGTCGACGGAGAGAGCACGACGGAGCTGACCGGGGCCTGAGTCACCTTGACCGTATCAGCGCCGATCACCCCCTCCGCCGTTGCCTGCACGACCGCGGTGCCGGGTGAGACGCCCGTCACCAGACCACTCGGCGACACGGTTGCGATCCCCGGTGCAGCGGACTGCCACGCGACCGGAGCGCCACCCAGTGCATTGCCCGCAGAATCTTTCGGTGTTGCAGTGAGCTGCGCGGTCTGCTGTACGAACACCGTGGGCCGGCGCGGCGTGATGATGATGGACGCAATCGGCACAGCCGATACGGTGATCATGCACGTCCCGCTGACGCCTGCCACCGTGGCCGTGATATGCGCGGTCCCCAGCGCATGTGCAACGACGAGTGCTGCTGCATCGACGGTCGCGACCGACGCGTTATCGCTACTCCATGTGACGACTTGACCGGGGACCGGCGCTCCCGCGGAGTTCTTGACGGTATCGCTCAGTTGCAGCGTCGTGTTCATCCTGAGCGTCGCACTCGACGGCACGACCACCACTGCGGCAATTGGCTGGCCGACAACTGTGACCGTCGCAACCCCGGATACCCCTGCCGCACTCGCCGCGACTTGCACAGCGCCTACCGTACGACCTGTCACGACCCCGCCTTGCGTCACAATCGCAATCGTCGTGTCGCTGGAGGACCAGAAGAACGATGTCGTCGAAACGGCGTTGCCCGACCCATTGTGGGCTACGGCACTCAGCGTCGTCGTAGCGCCGACACGGACGGCGCTCGATTCCGGACTTACCGTGATGCCCTGAGCGTCTCCGCCAGGTCCGGTTGCGCTGTTCCCGCTAGTGCACGCCAGGCCGATGCCTAATGCGGCGCCGACTACGGCGGCGAGTGCGCGGCGGCGCCAACGGAGCGCGTGACTCCGACCCTGCGCCTGAACCAACAGCCCTCGACCTCGACTCCCTACGATGAGCGGCAAGTCTGATGCACCTGGTAAACGTTTGTCGTCCGTCAATTTCCGGTTCTCTTGCGAGATGTCGGATTCCCTACGGGCTGGCAAAGCATGGACCGCGCCGACGGGTCCGCATCCGTATGGAAGAGGCTCCTACCAGCGCGCGCACCGGGCCCTACCTTTCTTCCCCATGCCGCGCATTGCTGTCGTCGAATGAGCGAGGCCGTCGGCCGAGAAACGGTCGTCAGTCGCGAGCCCGGACTTGCGGACGTGCCGCCGAGCGGGCGGACCGCGGCGGCGGGGCCCGCTCGTCCGTCGCCCAACATTGCGGCGGAGTTGCGCGCGTCACGGGATTGGCGGGCGACCAGTTTGGGGCCGGCGGCCGACCTGTCCGGCGTCGACTTGAGCGGGGAAGATCTCCGTGGCGTCGACTTCAGCGGGGCGCCGCTGGCAGGGGCGAACTTCGCGAACTCGAAGCTCGCGGACACCAATTTCAACTGGGCCCGGCTGGCCCACGCGGACTTCACTGGCGCGACAGGGCTGGTCGGCTCTCAGTTCGCTCGGGCAGATCTCGCAGGTGCCCGCGTCCCGTCGACCGTGCGGTTCGTCGCGTTCGAGACGGCCAACGAAGTCGCCGAAAGCACCGGTAAGCTCTTTCTGACCTTGCTGCTGGTCTGCGCGTATTCCTGGCTGACGATCAATTCCACGCTCGACTCCAAGCTGCTCACCGACACGGGCGCGTCGCAGTTGCCGATTCTGAACGCACAGATCCCGATCGTGAACTTCTACTCGCTCGTCCCGCTGGGTCTGGTGGGCCTTGCCCTGATCACCATGCTGCAAGGGCAACGCTTGTGGGCCGCCGTTGGCGCGGCTCCAGGTGCGCTGCCGGATGGGACGACCATGGCTGACCGAGCCGGGGCGTGGATCCTCGGTCCGTGGGCTGCCGCCCGGACAATGCCGGCGGCCTCCCGCGGATTCCTGACGCGCCTACAGGCGCGACTCGGGGCCCTGGTTGGTTGGTGGCTCGTACCGGCAACGGTGGTCTGGTTTTGGGCGCGCTATCTCCATCGCCACGATTGGACGGTCACCGCCATTCAGTTGCTCGCCTTGACCGTGACGTGCACCGCCGCGGTTGCCTTTCAGCGACTGGCGTATTCGACCTTGCCGGAGACCTACGATCGACGTCCGGCCGCTGCGGCGCCGGATTCCTGGCGGACACGACTGCGTGGCCTCCGTCCGATCATCACCGTAGCGATCGGGATTCCCCTGGGCTTCGGCGTTCTGTCATACGCGGCGATCCAGGGCGTTCACCCGGCGGCGGACGCGGATATCATTGGCAAGCAGACGGGTCAGCAGCGCCCGTCGTTGTCGCTGCAACGAACGGTGCCCGCTCTCGCGGCCGCGGTGCCGCAGCTCCTCACGCACGTAGGGATCATGCCCGTTGCCCAGCTCGAGGAGGCTGAAGTCTCGACTCGTCTCGCCACCGCAACGGCAGCCGATACCGGCCCCGATGCCAAGGCCGCGGGCGCACGGTTGATCGGTGCAGACCTCCGCTTTGCGTCGGCCGAGCGCGTGTATCTCGCCCTCAGCGACCTGCGGCGCGCCGACCTGCTTGGCGCCGACTTCTGGTCCGCCGATCTCCGCGGCGCGAATCTGACGGGGGCGAACCTCGCGGGCGCATTGCTGTTCGAGGCCGACGTACGCAAGGTTCGCGCGAACGCCGTCCCGGTGGCAGACCGGGTCATCAAGGCAGGCGCACTCGAGTCCCACGACACGCTGTTCTGCTCGCGGACGTCGTTCGGCGCGTCCAATCTGCGATATGCCCGGCTGAACTCCGCTGACCTGCGCGGCGCGGCGTTTGACGGTGCGCTGCTTCAGGGAGCGACCTTTAATCATGCGCGACTGACGCACGCGACGTTTGCTGGGGCCGATCTCGATGGCACCGACTTTCGCGGGGCGATTGGACTCACCGCCGATCAGATCCTGGCCGCGCAGCACACCGACGCGTTGTACGACTCCACGCTTCTCGCGGCGCTCAAGACCCGGAGCCCGGACCGCTTCGCCAACTACGATGCGGCATCCATTGCCCAGGAGGCGGACCGACAGCGTCTGTCAGGCGAGGATGAGCCGGACACCCTCAGCGCCGAAGCCCTCGAAGGACGCCAGCGCCTGATGCGGGCGGCATACAAGGGTGGTCCCGCTGTGGCGCCAGCGCAAAGCAGTATCCACGAGTGGCTCGCCTGGCAGGGCCCCGCGCCGGGTGGTGCCTCATCGCGCGACCCTATCCCCTACGGCTGTCTGGTCGTAGCGGTTGTGCGCCCACGCGCCCACTGAGCGAAAGCGGCGCCCTAGTCCTCGTCCTCACAGCGGCGAGCCCCGTGCTCGCGCTCGCGGTCGTGACGATCCTGATCGATGCTGTCGTCCTCGTGGTCGACGTCGTGGTCGATCTCGCGCTCGGCCTCGCGCTGTGCGCGCAGGGCTTCGCGCCGGGCAAGCGCCTGAGCATGGAAGGCGATCCGTTGGCCGAAATTCGCCCAGTGGCCGCCGGCTGCTTGCCACTGCAATCCCTCGTCACGCCACCGCTCGGACATGCGTCGTGACTCGCGCTCGAGCTGATCGACCGACGAGGACAGGGCTTTGTCCTGGTTGCCCGGCGACAGATCGGCCGCCGCGGCCAGCGCGCCGTCCAGCTCTCGAAGTGCACTGGCTACGGCGCTGTCGGCTGTCTCGAGACGCCGCCGTGCCGCGTCGATCCGGTCGAAGGCTCGGTCGACCGAGTCGGCCGACGCTGTCGTGCTACCCCGCGGGGCGTTCTGCGCGGGCGCCACACTGCAGGCGGCGATATACGTGGTGACGACGAGAGAGAGCGTGGCGCGCGCGGCGTTCGCGCGATACCGGGCGGTTGCTTCGCGAGTGTCCATACCGTGCCTCCTCCCTCAGTCATCGCGGTCAAGGCGCGATTGTGCCCGAACGCAGCGGTTTGTGTCCGTTCGCCTCTTTCCATCTCGGGTCTGCGAGCGGCGAGGCAGCCGTCCTCCTCTACGGGCTCGTCCACCTTGGAGTTTCGCTCATCAGGACTCGCGCGCCAACGATCAGTTGGGCGGTCCAGCCGGGTCCGGCTTGCCCAGCCGGCGACAGGCGGCGAATACTCCGGATATGGTGCGTGGAAAGAGGCCGGTGAGAGATCGGGAGCTGAAGGCGGTCGCATCCGAGATTTGTGACGTGTGTCGAGCACTCCACGCGCGCAATCTCCTCGCGGCGTCCGATGGAAACGTGTCGGTCCGTCTCGCCGATGGCCGCGTGGTCATCACGCCATCAGGGGTCAGCAAAGCCCGCCTGCGACCGGCACAGATGGTGATTTTGACGCGCGAGGGGCGACCGGCGCGCGGAGAACCATCCAGTGAACGCGGCATGCACCTGGCCGTGTTGAACGCGTGCCCCGATGCGCGCGCCGTGGTGCACGCTCACCCGCCAACCGCCATTGCATGGACCGTCGCCGCCCCAAACCTGACGGAGCTATCCAGCGCGGCGCTTCCCGAGGTGGTGCTCACCGCTGGAACCATACCGATCGTCCCGTACGCCCGGCCGGGCACGGACGCGGTGGGCGCAAATCTGCTACCATACCTGCCACGCTGTCGTGCACTGGTGCTTGCCAGACACGGTGCGGTCTGCTGGGGAGAGTCCTTGATGGAGGCGTACTGCGGGATGGAGCGAATCGAGCATGTCGCGCAGATTCTCAAAGCGGCGCACGAGCTGGGCGCCATCACCGCGTTGCCGAGCGCGGAGCTTGCCGCGCTTGTGCAGATGCGAGCCAGGATCGGTCCCCGACTGCTATGAGACAACTTGCGTCGCTTGGCCTGCGGAGCGATGGCCGCCGTTTGTCGATTCTTGATCAAACCCAACTGCCCGATCGTGAAGTGTGGCTCGACGCGAGCCCGCCGGACAGGATGATCGGGCACATCCAGCGATTGAGCGTGCGCGGCGCGCCGTTGATCGGCGTCGCGGCGGCCCTCGCACTCGCATGGCTGGCCGAGCAAGGCGCCGACGAAGAAGCGTGGCGATCTGCCGCGGAAGGCCTCAGAGGCGCGCGGCCCACAGCCGTCAACCTGATGCACGCGATTGACCGCCTCCTGCGGTCCGCGGGGCCGCGCTTCGATGTCGCTGCGGTGATTGCGGAGGCGGAAAGGATCTTCGATGAGGACGTCGCGCTCTGCGAGGCCATGGCCGCGCATGGCGTAACGCTGATCGCTCAGGGAGAGGGGATTCTCACACACTGCAACACGGGCGGATTGGCGACTGTGGGGATGGGGACCGCGCTCGGAGTAATTCGCCGTGCTCACGAATCGGGCCTGGATATCCACGTCTACGTGGACGAGACTCGGCCCCTGTTGCAGGGTGCCCGATTGACGACGTGGGAGCTCACGCAGCTGGGCGTGCCGTACACGCTCATCGCGGACAACATGGCCCCGATTCTGATGCGGGAAGGCCGCATTCAGCGGGTCCTGGTGGGTGCCGACCGCATTGCGCGCAACGGCGATGTCGCCAACAAGGTGGGGACGTATGGCGTTGCGGTGGCCGCGCAGCATCATGCCATTCCGTTCCACGCCGTCGCGCCGTGGACGACGGTTGATCTGTCCTGCCCGGATGGTGCGCGCATTCCCATCGAGCAGCGAAAGAGCGACGAGGTGCGTGGAGTCGAAGGGAGTTTCGGATCGATCCGATGGAGCCCGATTGATGCGCGGACCTACAACCCTGCGTTCGACGTGACACCGGCAGGCCTGATCAGCGCCCTGGTCCTCGACCGAGGAATCGTCCGGAACGGGATGAAGCTGGAGGAATTCGCCGATCGGCCGGTCATCGGTTCCGCGCCGTAATCTCTCCGCAGGCCACTCGAGGATCGTTCGTGGGGCGGCCGCCGCGGCCAGCGGCGTGAATATCGATATGGTAGAAGTTGAGATCAGGGTCGATGAGCGGGAATGAGCCCGTCGCAGTGCCACGCCCGTGGACATCGGCGGCCAGCAGGGAGTATTCGCTGGAGGGTCCGGCGGCCTCAGGTGCGGAGCAGATGCCTAGGCGGATGTGCCAGAGGTACATCTGGTTGGGGTTGAGGCCGGTCAGGAAGAGCAGCACGAGATGCTTTCTGCGTGCTGGCATTGATGGAGATGTCCGCGCGGCCGTGACTGATCGTCGTGGCGCTGTCGGGGATCGTGGTGGTCGGTGGAATGAGGTTGGCGACCCAGTAGTCGGACACCGGGGCGTCGAGGTGGCCGCTTGAGGACGGCGTGACGAATCGAACCGTGGGCGCGTGGCGGGCGCAGGCGGCAGCGACGAAGCACGCGACAGCAACGAGATGGGCGAGAGGGCGAGCGCGGACTAGCTGCATCGTCGGACGTGCTGAGCAGCATTCGTGCAAGGGAACATCGGCTTCTTGCTTTCGGTGTTTGTTCGGTATAACGTACATCCCCTTTCCCGCTCGCCAGGGTGTCGCACAACCCTCGATTCTACCCCTTTGCCTTCGTTCTTCGGAGCGTTCTCTGTCGTCGCCTGCCGAGCTACGTGCGTTACTGCGCGAGCAATTTCCCGATGCGATGCCCGTCCCGCAACGCACAGCGGAGCCTGTCGCGTTGGGAGTGCCGGGACTGGAGCGAGCGTTCCCTGCAGGCGGGCTTCCACGCAGCCGGCTGACGGCATGGATGCCGCAAGGGGGGGCCATGGCCATTCTGCGTGCAAGCTGTCACGGCTTGCTCGCGGTTGGTGAGCGCACGGCGTGGATCGATGGCGCGCACACGGTAGGTCCGTGCTGGCAGGAGGGACCGCTCCTCATTCGTCCCACTGGACGCATCAACGCGTTGCGATGGGGGGAGGGGCTCTTGCGCTGCGGGGGGTTCGCGCTGGTCGTGCTCGCGGGCGTCGAGCCGCAAGGGACGGAGACGGTGCGTCTCGCGCGAGCTGTGCACGAAGGAGGTGGGGCATTTGTCGCCTTGACCACGAGCGCCGTCATGGCTGCGCTCCGCGTGACGTCGCGAGTCTTGCCACACAGCTACGAATGGTTTCGGGGCCCATTTGCCGATCCGGCGGCGGCACGAGCTGCGACGGTCGATGTGCGTGTCCGCGCACCCGGCTGGAACGAATCGGCGCGCGTCGTCCTCCCGGTCACTCCTTATGACCTTCGTCTGTCTCTGGATCCCGGATTGGTCGACCGCCGCGGCGTCGACCGCTGACGCCCCGGCGCTCGATCAAGTGATGGAGGCTCTCCTTCGTGTCGCGCCTCGTGTGACTATCGCGGCGTCCGGATTGATCTGGGCTGATGCGCGAGGACTCCCCGAGCGAACGTTGGCCACGTCGTTGTGTGAGGCGGCCGCGGGCGCCACGCGCCCGCGAGAGGAGAACCACAGAAAGGAGAAAGGAGACAGCGACATACCGACCAGGGCCGGTAGGGGCGACGCATACGTCGCCCTCCAACACCGTCCGCACGATGTCGCCGATGGGCGGGTTGGGGCGACGCATGCGTCGCCCGCCGTAGAACGAACACGACAATCCGATGATCCACCCATTATCGACGTCCGGGCCGGTGTCGCGCGGACCCCCGTCGTCGCCGAAATGGCGGCGCGACATGGATCGGGGCCGATGACGCTCGTGCCACCTGGCGAGGATCGCGGATTTCTAGCACCGCTTTCGCTTTCCGTGTTGCGGGATGTGATGGATGTCGATCCCAAGCTGCTCTCACTCCTGGCCGGTCTGGGGATCGAAACGTGTGGAGACCTGGCGGCGCTCGGACGCGAGGAGGTCGAAGTCCGGTGCGGGGTCGCGGGGGTCCGATTCTGGCGGTTGGCGCGAGCGGAGGACCGGCGCCGTCCATTCGGCGCGTTTCCTCGCTCGCTCCCCCGTGCATCGTGTGCGTGGACGGATTACGCACTGCGCGACGCGGAGCGTCTGCTCTTTGTGATCCGGCGACTGGTCGCGCACGTGTGTGATGCACTGCGGGCACAGGGTGAAGGAGCGCGGACGCTCACGCTCCAGTTCGCGCTCGCCAATCGAACGGTCGTCGAGCATCTCTGCCATGCGGCGCAGCCCACAGCGGATCACGCGGCGTGGCTCCGGCTGATTCGAACGGACCTCGAGCGCCTCCGCTTCGTGGATGTGGTCACCGGCATCACCGTCCGAGTCACGGCGGCCGCCCCGACCCTCGACTGCCAGGGTGACATCTTCGATCGCGGATTCGCGACGGCACGGGCGACGGAGCAAGCTGTCGCACAGCTCCTCGATGCGTGTGGTGCGGACGCCTGCACACTCACCGTCACCGATCATCCGCTCCTGGAACGTCGAGTCCAGTGGCAGGTGCGAGAGTCTGGAGCCCTGGCATGGTCGCTCGCGTCGAGCAGTGGATCGGCCGGTCCTGTTCCGAGTCTCACCGTGCAGCTCTTGCCAGTTCCTCGGAAAGTGCGGGTCGTGACGGCGGAGAGGCGCGATCATGCGGTACCTGTGCGCTATCACGATGGCGAGGTCGCGATCGACGTGCTCATGGCCGTCGGGCCCGATTACGTCGATGGCGGATCCTGGGACGGCGCGCCGTACGCGCGTGGCTATTTCCACTGCGTGACTGGTGACGGTCGGCTGGTGCTGATGTTTCAAGCTGGTGAGGAGTGGTTTCTCCATGGCTGGTGGGACTGACGCGGGCGCTGACGCGCCCGAGAGAGTAGCGGATCAGAAAGTAGAAAGTAGCCAACGGCGGACGCCCAACAGTGGTCCGGGGTCCGGTCTACTCTCTACTTTCTGCGGGTCTCCTTTCTCGGGCGGCCAGCGCCCGTGACGTACGTCGAGCTTCGCGCGCATAGTGCGTTTTCGTTCGGTGATGGCACTGCGACGCCGGAAGCGCTCGTCAGCGCGGCGGCCGAACTGGGTTACTCGACACTCGGGTTGACCGATGTCGCGGACTTCGGTGGCGTCGTGCGTTTCGCGCTCGCGGCCTGGGAAGCGGGCATAACCCCGCTCATCGGCGCGGAGCTCATCGTCGATGGAGCGCCCATCGCCTTCCTCGCGCGGACGAGCGAGGGCTGTCGCAATATCGCTGCGCTCATCACCCGCGCACGCGCAGGCTGTCTCCGAACATGGGGCGCCCGCACGTTTTCGCGCCCCTCACGGGGTCGGCCGCGCGTGACGTGGCAGGATGTCGTGGAGCGCAGCGCCGGAGTGTTCGCGCTCACAGGACCGGCTTCGGGCGCGCTTGCCACTCACCTCCGCGCTGGTGATCGGGAAGCGGCCGTGCGGCAGCTCGCGACCTGGCGGGCCGTGTTCGGTGACTCGTGCGCGGTGGAGGTGCACCTTCACCATGCTGGGCGTACCGAAGCGGCGCTCGTTGGCGCGCTGATCGAAGTGGCGGATCGGGCCGGTGTGCCATGGGTCGTGGCCAACGCTCCGCGATATGTGAACGAGGACGGGCGCCTCGCTCACGACATGCTGACCGCTTGGCGCGCTGGAGTGGACCTGGACGTGGCCGCGGCCGGCGGCCTGTTGCTGCCAAATGGTACGTGGGGGCTGCGCGCGCCCGCCGACATCGCCGCAATGTGGCGAGGGCGCGAGCAGGGAGTGGAGGCGAGCGCGCGAATCGCGGCTGCGTGTGATGCTTTCTCGCTCGATTGGTTGCGGCCACCCCTGCCGACGTATTCTCTGCCCGAGCGCTACCTGGATGATGACAGCTATCTCCGGCACTGCGTGTACAACGGAGCGGCCGAGCGATGGGGCCAGACGTTGGCCGATGCCCAGACGCGACAACTCGACCACGAGTTGGGCGTCATCGCGCGGCTCGGGTTTGCCGGGTTCTTCCTCGTGATGTGGGACGCCGCGCGGTTTGCCGACTCGCTGGGCATTCTCGCTCAAGGGCGTGGCAGTGCCGCCAATTCAGCGGTGGCGTATTGCTTGGGGATCACGGCTGTCGATCCCGTTGCCAACGGTCTTCTCTTTGAGCGGTTTCTCTCCGAGTCCCGCATTGGTGGGCAAACGGAAGCGCCGGACATCGACATCGATATCGAGCATGATCGCCGAGAAGAGGTACTCGACTACATGTATGGTCGGTACGATCGCGCGCATGCGGCGATCACGGGGATGGTACAGACCTATCGTGCTCCCAACGCCGCGCTCGATGTCATGCGGGCGCTTGGCTATCCCGCCTCACTCGCATTCCAGATCTCCAAACGTGTGCATTCGTACGAGCCAGCCGAGGGGGCAGCCTACATCCAATCGGAGCTCGGTCGGCGGATCGGGCTCGAATGTCGACAGCCCGCGGGGGCAGGCGTTGACGCGTGCCATGGCTGCCTTGGAGGGCGTGCCGCGGATGCGTTCGACGCACCCCGGCGGATTCGTGCTTTCCTCGGCGCCACTCGGTGAATATCTGCCCATCGAGCCTACCGCGATGGGGCGCACGGTCGTGCAATTCGACAAGGACGATCTCGATCGAATTGGGGTGCCGAAGTTCGACTTCCTCGGGCTCGGCGCCCTCTCGTTGGTGCGCCGTGCGTTCGACTACCTCGAGCAACGCACGGGCTATCGCCCATCCATGTACCGGCTACCGATCAATGACCGCGCGACCTATCGGCTGATCTCCAGAGGTGACACGGTCGGGACATTCCAGATCGAGAGCCGAGCGCAGATCTCCTCGATCGTGCACACGTGCCCCGAGCGGATGTACGATATCGTCGTGCAGGTCGCGCTCATTCGACCGGGCCCCATTCAAGCTCGTTTCGTCCACCCGTATACTCGCCGCCGTCGCGGACTGGAACCCGTCACGTATCGCCATCCGGCACTCGTCCCGATTCTCGCGCGCACACAAGGCATCCCGATCTTTCAGGAGCAGGCGATGGCCATCGCGCGCGATCTGGGTGGATACACCGGCGCCCAAGCGGATGAGCTGCGACGCACGATGGGGAATACGCGGAAGTTGCCGCGGCTGCGCGCCGCACTGGATCGGTTGCGTCAGCGGATGGAAGGACAGGGCATCGACCCTGATGTGGCGACCGAGATCGTGACGGATCTCCAGAGCTTCGCCAACTACGGCTTCCCAGAGTCTCATGCGTGGAGCTTTGCGCTCATCGCGTACGCAACGGCGTTTCTCAAAGCGCATCATCCCGGAGAGTTTTTCGCCGCACTTCTCAATTCCTGGCCAATGGGATTCTATCCGGTGTCGACGCTGATCCACGATGCCCTGCGTCGGGGGGTCGAAGTGCGTGGGCCGTGTCTCCGAGGAATGGAGACTGGGAATGCACTCTCGAGGAGACGGATTGTCGTGAACGACCCGCACTGCGCATTGGATGGCGACAGGTGCGCGGGGTCGGCGAGACGGCGATCGAGGCGCTCCGTGCGGCGCGCGACCGATCGCAGGGCCGGGGACCATTCCAATCTATTGCGGACGTCGTGTCGCGAGCCACGCTCAATGACCAGACGGCGGCCGCATTGGCCCGAGCCGGTGCCTTCAGCGCGTGGGAGCCCGACCGGCGCCGCGCAGGCTGGGAAGCGCTACGAGTCGCGGGTGATCGACTGCCGCTCGCGCCTGCACGGACAGGAGACGGGACGGGACGCTTTGCACCGCGGACCTTGACGCGCGACGAGAGAATTGCGCTGGACTACCACGCGATTGGACTCACCACCGCCGGTCATCCCATGGAACGATTTCGTCAGCGGTTGGGGGCGCTCGGTGCTATCGACAGCCAGGATCTCCAGGCGTGCCACGGTGGTGAGCAGGTGCTCATGGGTGGTCTCGTGACGATCCGTCAGCGTCCCCAGAGCGCCAAAGGCACCGTGTTCCTCCTCCTGGAGGACGAATGGGGGGTGGCGAACATCATCATCTCGCGCCGCATGGATGAACGGTTCGGTGAAGAGGTGCGTCACGCACTGTTTCTGCTCGTCTACGGCCGCGTGGAGCGCGATGGAGCACAAGTCAGCATCATCGGTCAGCGATTCGAGCCGCTCACTGCCACGCAGACCATCACGCATCAGGCACGGAGTTTCAGGTGAAAGATTGAACGTTCGACGTTGAACGTTCGACGTTGGACGTTCGGACGTTCGACGTCAAACCTCGACGCGAGCCACGGTGCGCCCCACTGGCCTCGAGGTTGGTTTCGAACGTCGAACGTCCAGCCTCTAGCCCTTTGGACGTATTGACACCATCTGTTTTGCGCCCTACCGTCAAGCAGAGATCGGTCGACTTTGCCCCGCGCTTTGTGGAGGTCCTGTGCCTCACCTGCCTTCGATCCACCCGTCGGCGTTGGCCGCCACGGTGTTGGTCGCCTCACTCGCTTGCGCGTCGTCCAATACCAGCCCCGAGCCTGATACGCACATCACGACGCGGCAGCTTTCGAGTCCGGGAAGCCGGCCGATCGAGACGACGGATTTGAGCAGCACGGACTATGTCCCCGTCAAAGGCTCTCCGGTCGAGGCCATGACGGCGCTGACGCAGATCTACGCGCAGATGCAAATCCCGATTGCGACGATGGTCCAGGATGCCGGACAGATCGGGAATCAGAACCTTCGTCTGGCGACCCACAGGCTACACGGACACATGGTCTCCTTGTACCTCAACTGCGGACAGGAGTCCATGGTCGGGAGTCGAGCTGACCTCGACGAGGTCACGATCTCCGTCCTCACGAGCGTGAAGACGCGGGACAGCTTGACCGTCGTGGGGACCACGGTGCAGGGATGGGCACGGCCCTCTGGAACGAGCAGCAATGCAGTCGACTGCGAGAGTACGGGCGAGTTGGAGAAAGCGATCGCGGCGCAGGCGCAGAACGCCCTCGGTATTCCGACGGCCGTGACCAAGTCCGACTAGGCACGCATCGCAGGTCGAACGGAGCACCGCGCCCCGAGGACTACTCCCGGGCGTGATCGGGTCGTAACACCTCGGCCGCGCGCAGATACACGTGCGCGATCTTCGCGCGCGGGCGTGTCGTCTCCACGTGCAGGAGCACACGAATGCATTGCGCGAGTGCCCCGGGCACCGGGATCTCCATGGTGCACAAGAGCGGCACGTCGAGCCACCCCATCTGACGGGCTGCGAGCGCGGGGAACGCACTCCTCAGATCCGGCGTGACGGTGAAGATCACGCTGATGATGTCGTCTGTCGCAATCGCGTTGCGTGCGACGATCGCGGCAAGCAACTCCTGCGTGGCCTCATAGATCGCGCCTGGCTCGTCCGCGGCGACGCTGATCGCCCCCCGAATGGCGCGCAGCTGCGCCCGTTGCCGCGACCGGCGGACTGACGCCGCGCGCGCCCGTTTGGCTTTCTGCGCTCGCGAGGATGGGGATCGGGGCATGACAGCTAACGGCGGGGTCAGGGGTTATGGGTCGCGGGCCAGGGGAACGACGAACAAATCTGAACGCCCTGACGATCCTATGAAACGCCCAGATGTATCTATCAAAAGCGAGGGCCAGCGACATTGTCGCTGGCCCTCTCATCATTCCCCTGCGCCGAGACCCCAGACCCCAGACCCCTGCGCCGAGACCCCAGACCCCCGCGCTTTACCGCCAGTGTCCCTCGATCCACAGCCAACCACCGTCGCGACGGGCCCAGTGGCCGGCGATCCACTCGTGATATCCTGCCGGCGCCTGCGCCCAGCGACCACCCACCCAGGTGTAACGCTCGCCGTCCCAACGGTAGTGCCCACTGACCCAGGTGAACTCCGGACCGGGTTGGGCCGGAACGGTTTCGACGACATCGGCCGGCGGCCCTGCAACGACATAGACCGCGTGCGGCCGCGGGGGCGGCGCAACGCATCCCATCGCGGCGAGTGCTACGCCGCACAGTGACACCCGAACACGCCGTGTGACCATCATCGGACGATCCCTCAATGCGATAGTTGTGAGGCCTCAAAAGCCGGCGACCCCATGCATTGAGTAGACGGACGGGTGGAGCAAAGGTTAAGGGGCGAACGTCGAACGTCGAACGTCGAACGTCTAACGTCTAAGATCCAACACCCACCTTACCGTCGCCGTCGCAACTGCGTCGCCGGCGGGATCCCGGACGACCGAAGTAACGTCGTAGTCAGTCGGTCCTGACACGACCGGCGCCTCACAACGGCATTCGGCGATCATGGTCCCGCGTGCCTTTTTCGTGTACTCGATCGTGATGCTTCGCACGATCCCGCGGACGGTATCCGGCAACGCTGCGGTCAGCGCCAGACCACTCGTGAATTCGGCCAAATTGGCGAGGGCAATTGCGTGAATCGAGCGGAGGTGGTTGCGGACACGCCGCCGATCGCGCATGGCCACGCGCGCGTACCCCGGCTCGAGGTCGAGCACGAGGGGGCGGGTGCTGCCAGTGTACGGGATCAGGATGCCGACCAGTCGGCTGAAAACGCGACGGCCGCCAGGCAGCGACCGCAAGTGCTGCCACGACGCCCGAATCCTTGCGGCGAGGTCCCGCCGATGGGTCGACATGTTTACGTGCTAAGTCCCTGCGTTACCCTGATTTGACAACGAGTCGCGTTGCGAGTGTCGACAGCATCGGTTAACGTTTCAGACAAGATACACGTCCCTGGGGCGTGCGCGCCCTGCGTTGGTCCTTTGACTGGTCTCTATGGCGAAGCAAGAAGCAATCGAGCTCGAAGGCACGGTGGCGGAAGTGCTGCCGAACGCCACTTTTCGCGTCGTGATGGACAATGGCCACGACGTGCTCACGACCCTTGGCGGCAATATGCGCCGATTCCGCATCCGCGTACTGGCGGGCGATCGGGTCAAGATCGAAGTCTCGCCATACGATTTGACACGGGGCCGCATCACCTACCGGCACAAAGCGTAGTCGCGATCTGCCGAGCGAGGGTCCTCGCAACGGCTAGATGGCGACGGATAGCGGTGTGCCTGATTGGCCTTACGGCGGGAGCCTCCTCCGGACGGCTCTGGGCCCAAGGGATCGGCGACTCGACTACTGCCCTCGTGCTCCGTGCCCGCGCCTTCGATCGTGCCGGGCAGCTGGACAGCGCGCGCGCCGCATACGAGACCGCGGGGACTCAGCTGCCCCTTGTGGCCGACTGGCTGCGATTGCGCGCGGCCGGAGTGACTACCGATAGCGCGTCGCGCGCTGCCGACTACGCCGCGATCGCGAGCCTAGTCGCGCGCGCACGGATCCCGTGGACTGAAGCCGAGGCTCGAGAGCGCACGGGGGATTTCAGTGGGGCGGCCCGAGCGTACGGCGCGCTGGGCGCGCACCTCGACGCGCTGCGCGATAGCGCTGCGGCGATCGTCTCCGGCAACGATACCACGCGTCTTGCGCTCCGAAACGCCCTGGTCCGGCTCATCGCGGATCACGCGGGCGCGAGCGACGCGCGGGCCGCCACCGACATTGCCGACCGCTACTTCACGCCCCTGACGGTGAGCGAGGAGTTGATCGTGGCACGGAGTGCCGGAGTCGGCGGTCCCGCGACGCGAGCAGCGGCTGCCTTCGATCGCGTGGTAGCTGTGACGTCCCTCGATTCACTCGCCGCCCGCGACATGTACGTGTATGGGACCGCACTCGCTCGCATACACCGCGACATTGACGCCGCACGAGTCTTTGCCGCGCTCGCGAAGCGGCCGCGCTCGGCAGTAGCGCCGTCAATGGCACATGCAGCGCTGTACCAGCATGCCCGTTCGCTCATAGCCGCGGGTGACCACCCGGCGGGCCGGAGCGCGCTGCGGGAGTTGCTGCGGGTTGCGCCACATGACACGATCTGTGCGAGCGCGCTCATGCTGCTGGCCGATCTCGCCACGGACGAGCATGACGACGCCGCCGCTCGACGGGCGTTCCTGGACGTCCCACGCAAGTTCCCGCAAAGCCCTTGGGCCCCGCGCGCTGCGTTTCGCGCCGCCTTGATCGCATATGTCGGGGGAACGGCGACACAGGCCGCACGAGAGTGGGACGCACTCGTGGTGCGCTATCCCCGAGCCGAGGATTCGAGCGCTGCGCGCTACTGGGCGGGGCGTTCGTGGGCACGAGCAGGGAAGCCGCGGTCTGCGGCGACACGGTGGCGACGCGTCCTGTCAACGGATCCGCTCTCGTACTATGCCATGCTGAGCGCGCGTCGCCTCGCCAGGCCGTCGCCCATCGCCACGATCGCCCCCGACACGGCAGCGAGTCTGCTCACCCCATCGATCGACAGCGCGATCAGTCGCGCCGCCCGGCTGGTTGAGTTGGGGATGCTTGCCGAGTCCAAGTTCGAGGTGGACTATGCGTTGCAGTCGGCCAGCGGCACGCCGGTGGGGTTGTTCGCGACCGGCGCCGCACTGGCACGAGTCGGTGAGGCGAACCGCGCCGTATCGATCGGGTGGCGACTCGCGGATCGGAGCGACACCGCGTGGCGTGATCCGCGTGTCCTCCGGCTGATTTTCCCGCTCGCATATGGCGACACGCTCGCCGACCTGGCGCGCGCGAAGGGGCTCGACCCCGCGCTGGTGGCCGCGATCGTTCGACAGGAGTCCGCATTCAACCCGCACGCCGTGTCCGTCGCCGGCGCCCGCGGTCTCATGCAGATCATGCCGAGCGTGGGCCGAGGTTTGGCGATCTCGCGACGCCTGGATCCGTCAGATCCGACGCTCCTTGATGAACCCAGCGTGAACCTGACGTTCGGCGTGGCGCACCTGGCGACGTTCTTCGAGTTGGAGGGCGGCAGTGTCGTTCGCACGCTCGCCGCGTACAATGCCGGCCCCAGTCGCGTCGCAGCCTGGATGACTAAGCGCGGGACTGATGATCCGGAGGTGTTTGTCGAGCGCATCCCGTTTCCGGAGACGCGAGACTATGTGCGCTCCATTCTGCGCGGGCGGGAGGTGTACGCCAGGCTGTACGATCTGGCCAAGGCCGACCACCCAACACCGGCGAGCAAAGCTCCGGCGACGTCGCTCGGCCAGTGAGCACCGAGATACACGCGCGACAGTCCCACGAGCAGGGCAAATAGCGCCGCAGCGACGAGCGCCCCGATCCGAACCGCGGGTGACGCGGAGCGCGTAAGCAGCAGCGCGCCAAAGCCAAAAATGATCACCGCCAGCATCGCGTGCCCCGACGGAAAGCTGTACCAGCCGGCGTCGGTGAGTTTCGGCGAGATCCCAATCGGTCGATGGTGGTGGACCACCTCTTTGATCAAGAGCATCAACAGCTCGCCCCCGATGCACGCGACCGCGTACAACAGCGCGTCGGCTCGGCGACCCATTAGCAGGAGCGAGATGGCGATCGCCAGCGCGAATGGGAGCGCCAATCGTCCCGCGATGAACGAGGTGACGAGCAGGACCTGCGTGAGACCCGGAGATGCGAGTGATCGCACGGCGAGAATCGCGTTCGTGTCCGGCGCCCGTAGGGCGTCGGTCCCGACCAGGATGCCGAGGACGACCACGAGCACGCCGCACATGACAGCGACCAACAGTCCGAACCGCTGACTCTCCCAAAACGAGCGCGCCGTCACCGATAACCGGCCGCCTGCATTGCGAAGAGCTCGCTATACAAGCCACCGCCATCGACGAGCTCCTGGTGGGTGCCCTCTTCGACGACGTGGCCCCCTTCAGGGCCGCCCTGTAGCACAACGATGCGATCGGCCATGCGCACGGTCGAGAAACGATGGGAGATCAGCACGGCGGTTCGCCCGGCAACGAGCTCCGAAAAGCGCAGGAACACCTCATATTCGGCGCGCGCATCGAGTGCCGCGGTGGGCTCGTCGAGGATCAGGACCTGCGCTTCGCGAAGATATGCCCGGGCGAGCGCGACTTTTTGCCATTCGCCGCCGGAGAGATCAATGCCGCCCTGGAAACGCCGGCCGAGCATCTGCCGGTATCCCAACGGAAGTCGGGCGAGAAGGGTCGTTGCGAGCGATTGCTCCGCAGCATGCACGATCGGCGCGAACGGTGGGACAAACGTGGCCGCCCCAATCGCACCCGATGTGCGCGCGGTACCGGCCGTGCCGTTGCCGCTTCCAACCGGGGGGCCGGTCGGGACGCCACGTGGGGTGTCACTGCCAGCGCCCTCTCCCTCGCGACGGGTCTCGAACGCGCTCAGCGTCGCTTCGGCTTTGTCCAGGTACTCGCGCGTTTGATCGATCTGACCGACTCCGATGTTCTCGTCGAGCGGGAAATCGTATCGGACGAAGTCCTGGAAGATGACGCCGACCGTTTGGCGGACGGAGGCAATGTCATATTCCCGGAGGTCGAGGCCATCCAGCAGGATCCGTCCCTCCGTCGGGTCGTACAATCGTGCGAGTAACTTGGTCAGCGTCGTCTTGCCTGAGCCATTCTCGCCGACCAGCGCGATGCGCTGACCTGGGGTCAGCGTGAGATTCATGTGCCGGACAGCCCACCGGTCGCTACCCGGGTATTTGAAGCCGACGTCTTCGAAAATGAATCCTGTGCGAAGCGGGCGCGAGATCGCGGGCGCGCCGGGCCGCACGGCGATCGTTGGCTTGATGTCGAAGAAAGCGAACAGATCACGGAGGTACAGCGCCTGCTCGTAGACGTCACTGGCCTGCAGCAGCAGTCGCTGGATGATATCGCGGCTCTGCTGGAACGACCCGGCCAGCCCGTAGAACGCACCGATGGAGATGATGCCTCGGACGGTCTTGATGATGATCAGGACGTAGGCGAGGTAGTAGCCAGCGGTGCCGAACAGCGACAATCCGGCGCTGACCACAGCTCGTTTGGTCGCGATCTGTCGGTTGGCCTTGTAGAACCGATGCGCGAGCACGCGATAGCGATCGGTGAGCCAGGGGGCAATGCCGAACATTTGCACTTCCTTGGCTGTCCGATCGCTGGCGGCCAGGAAGCGCAGGTAGTCCAGCAGTCGCCGCTCCGCTGTCCAGCGGAAGAGGAGCGAGTAGCTCATCGCCGCGAAGTGCGTTTGCCCGACGAAACTCGGCAGGATGGTGATGCCGAGAACGATCAGCAGAACTGGGCTGAAGAAGACCACCAGCCCTGCGACCAGCGTCATGAGCGTGACGAAGTCCTGGCCCATCTGGAGCATCTGCGTGAGGAGACCGATCCGACCGACCGTTTCGCGTCGCGCACGCTCCAACAGGTCGTAGAAGCGGGGGTCCTCGAATTGAGCCAGGTCGAGCGTGGACGCGTGCTCCATTATCCGCACGCTGATCCGGTTTGCGAACAGGTCGCCCAGCAGGCTCTCGATGAGGATTGAGCCTCTGGCGAGGAGCTCGGCGGCGACCACGATCGCGAACAAGATCGCTACTAAATGCCAGATCCTGCCCCATTGGGCGATCTCCGTCCAGTGCCACGTATGCGCCGGCTGGGCGATGATCTCCTTGCTCTGCGCGATGATCGCGTTGAACAGCAAGCTGATTGTGGCCAGCTCGCCCGCCGGTGTCAGCGCCCGGATAAAGCGCAGCACGAACATGGCCGAAGCGAACGGCGGATGGGTTTCCCAGATGAGCTTGATCATTGGCCCCACGTAGCGCAGTGCAGTAAAGCGCTGAGCCCAGCTGGGCGTTTGCGCGTCGGCGTCTACGGAGGCCATAAGTGGGGTGAAAAGCTAAGCGTACTCGGCTGCGATGGGCGACTTCTTGCGTAATTTGCGTGTAGTCGCGGCCCGTGGAGAGGCCTATGATCGGATCGCAGATCGCGGAAAACAATCGATTTCACCAGCGCTCGTGGTACCTGAGCGTCGTCGCTGGGCTTGCGTTCGGGCTGTGTATCGCTCACGTGGCCTCCGCCCAGGGCGGCTCGGGGGCCCCGAGCCAGGCCGCGCCGCAGCCCGGAACGGATGCCTCACACACCTTCAGCGCCATGAAGGGCGACCTGCGGCGGCTCGTCAGCGCCAACGAGGTGTATCGCGCCGAGAAGGGACAATACGCAGCAAACGTGGATGCGCTGCGCGGGTACCATCCCTCGGCGGGGGTGACTGTGACCATTCTGCAAGCAACGAGCACAGGCTGGGCCGCGCAATCGACCGCGGCAGCCATTCCAGGGAAGAGTTGTGTGATCGCGGTCGGAACGGTTTCGCCCCAACCGACGACGCTGGCCGACAAGCGGTCCGGAGCCGAGGCCGTCGCCGTCTGCGACACCCCATAACCCCGCGCGCATGTGCCGCGCCCACGGATAGGAGCAAGGGGATAGGAGACAGAAGGAAACCGCTACCCCGACCGCCACCTTGGGAGCGGTCAGAGCGTGGTCCGTCAGGCTTGACGCCCTGAGCGCAAGACTCTTGTTGCGCCCGCACCACGCCTCTGCTGCAAGCCGGTGCGCCGCCTTTGGTCGCAAAACGGCCACGTTCTCCTCTGTCCTTTCTACTCCCTCGGCTGCGTCAGGGGCCGTGGCACAACTCTCGCTACCGCTATGGGTTGGAGCGCCGCCGATCCGGTGGATCACGGGCGCGCGCCCCCCTCTCCGAAGGTACAGGCCCCGCAAATCCGGGTCGCGGCATGTGCGACCCGGACGGGCGGCGCCTGTGCCCGCAATCGTGACGATCCACCTAGCGCCCTTGATGGAGACTGCTATGCCCCGCAGCCAGTTCGATACGGAAGTCGCGGCTTTGACTAGAGCGTGGGAGTCGGATGCTCGCTGGCGTGGCATTCGGCGCGACTACAGTCCAGCGGATGTGGTTCGCCTACGGGGCTCGGTACGTATCGAGTATTCACTTGCCAGACAGGGCGCGCAGCGTCTCTGGGACCGACTGCACGATGATGGCTACATCCACACCTTCGGCGCGCTCACGGGTGCGCAAGCGGTGCAGATGGTGAAGGCCGGCCTCGAGGCGATTTACCTCAGCGGGTGGCAGGTCGCGGCCGACGCCAACCTCGCTGGCCAGACATACCCGGACCAGAGTCTGTATCCGGCAACGAGCGTCCCTGCGCTCGTCAAGCGCCTCAACAACGCGCTGCTGCGAGCCGATCAGATCGAGTGGAGTGAAGGCGAGCCTGCGCGAGAGTGGATGGTTCCGATTGTCGCGGACGCAGAGGCCGGGTTCGGAGGGCCGATCCACGCGTTTGAGCTCATGAAGGCCATGATCGAATCCGGCGCCGCCGGCGTGCACTTCGAAGACCAACTGGCGTCGGAGAAGAAGTGCGGGCACATGGGCGGTAAGGTCCTGGTTCCGACTGCACAGTTCATTCGCACGTTGACGGCCGCGCGGCTGGCCGCAGACGTGGCAGGCGTACCGACGATCCTGATCGCGCGGACCGACGCCCTGGCGGCGACCCTGCTGACGAGCGATGTCGACGAGCGCGATCGTGCGTCCATGACGGGGGAGCGGACGGCCGAGGGATACTATACCGTCGAGGGGTCGCTCGAGAGCGCAATCGCTCGTGCGGTGGCGTATGCCCCGTATGCGGACATCGTGTGGTGCGAGACATCGACTCCCGATCTCACCGAAGCGCGCCGATTCGCGGCGGGCGTCCATGCACACTACCCCGGCAAGTTGCTCGCTTACAACTGCTCGCCTTCATTCAACTGGCAGCGCCATCTGAGCGCCGCCGAGATCGCGAGATTCCAACGCGAGCTGTCTGGCATGGGATACAAGTTTCAGTTCATCACGCTCGCCGGCTGGCACCTCATCAATCTCGAGACGTTCGAGCTCGCGGCCGCATATCGCTCCGAGGGAATGCCCGCGTACGTCCGCGTGCAGGAGCGCGAGTTCGCGCGTGAGCGTGACGGCTACACCGCGACGAAGCACCAGCGCGAGGCGGGGACCGGATACTTCGATCGGGTACTGAACGTGGTCAGCGGCGGACGTGCCTCCACCGGCGCGCTCGCCGGGTCGACAGAGGAGCAGCAGTTTCATTCCGTTGAGCCGGCGGCTGTGTGACGCACCCGACCGATGATCCCTGAACCCTGATCGCGGTTCAGTTGCCGGCTCGAAGCGCGGTGGTCGTGGGACTTGACGCGACCCGCTTCATGAAATTCCATACCGGATGCCTTGCCGGGTAGGGGGATGCTCGTTTGACGGCGATGACGCCGTCGCGTCGAGCCGTCGCACGCGTCGACGGGTGGCGCGCGCAGCGGTGGTCGGGTTGCTGGTCGGCGCGGGATGTCGGCCGGCGCCGACGGTCCGCCCGCAGCCCGTGGCGGCACCAGTGGTGGCCACCGACGTCGCGTACCGCAGCGACCCGTTTCTCTCGGATGTCGAGAACCGGACCTTCGACTATTTCTGGCGCACGAGCGATCCCCGGACGGGGCTGACTCCGGACCGTAGCCCGTCGCCGTCCTTCTCGAGTATCGCGGCAGTCGGGTTTGCGTTGACGGCGTATCCCATCGGCGTGGCCGAAGGATACGTGTCACGGGATCAGGCGGCCCAGCGAGCCTTCACGACACTCAAGTACCTGTACGAGCTCCCGCAGGGGCCAGCCGATACCGGCGTGGCCGGCTACAAGGGCTTCTTCTACCACTTCCTCGACATGGACACCGGACACCGGTTTGCCCGCGTCGAGCTGTCGACCATCGATACCGCGATCCTCGTCGCGGGCGCGCTCTTCTGCGCGGACTATTTCGACGGACCATCGGCGGCCGAGTCCGGCGTTCGCGCGTACGCAGACTCGCTGTATCGACGCGTCGACTGGACGTGGGCATCGCCCAACGCGCCTGCCATATCCCTCGGCTGGAAGCCTGACAGCGGATTCATTCAGTACGATTGGCGCGGCTACAACGAAGGGATGATGCTGTACGTGCTCGCTCTCGGGTCCCCGACCCATCCCATACCGACCGGAGCCTGGAACGAGTACACGCGGACGTACCGGTGGGAGGAGTGGTTTGGCCAACAGTATCTCGACTTCGGCCCGGCATTCGGCCATAACTACTCTCAGATCTGGATCGACTTCCGCGGGATCCAGGATGCGTTCATGCGGCAGCACGGGATCGACTACTTCGAGAACTCCCGACGGGCCGCGTACGCCCAGCGTGCATACGCCATGTACAATCCGATGGGATGGATCGGCTACGGGCCAGATGCCTGGGGGTTGAGCGCGTGCGACGGACCGGCGGATACGGGCTCATCCCTGAACGGCGTCTACCGAGTGTTCCATTCGTACTGGGCGCGAGGGACGGACTTCACGCGTATCGCCGACGACGGGACCATCACGCCGTCCGCCGCCGGCGGCTTGCTTCCTTTTGCTCCCGAGATTGCGATCCCCGCGCTCAAGTCGATCCGCTCGCGCTACGGCAATCTGGTGTATTCCACGTACGGCTTCGTGGATGCATACAACCCGACCTTCACCCTACCGATTCGCACGCCACTCGGACGCGTGGACGGCGCACGTGGGTGGTTCGATACGGATTTTCTCGGCATCGACGAAGGCCCGTTGCTCACGATGATCGAGAACTATCGAACCGAGATGATCTGGACGGTCATGCGTCGCAACCGATATGTCGTCAGGGGCCTCGAGCGCGCGGGGTTTTCGGGCGGATGGCTGGGTCGGGGCCCGCCCGTCGCGCAATGACGCGCCGCGCGCGCGCGCTGGGCGCGATCGCGGTCGGCTTGGTCGGAAGCTGTCAACCGGCGGGGCGCAGCGGCGCAACGGTGACACTTCGGTTCTGGGCCTTCGGCCATGAGGGCGAGGTCGTCGAGGCCATGATGCCGGCGTTCGAGCGCACCCACCCCGGCATCCACGTTCGCGTCGAGCAGATCCCGTTCACCGCGGCACATGAAAAACTGCTGACCGCGGTCGTGGGAGGCGCCGCGCCGGACCTCGCGCAGCTCGGTAACACCTGGCTTCCCGAGCTGGCCACTCTCCACGCACTCGTCCCGCTCGATTCGCTGATCACTCACTCGCCTGTGATCGCGCCGTCCGATTACTTCCCAGGCATCTGGGCGACGAACGTGCTGGCCGACACTACCTATGGTGTGCCGTGGTATGTCGATACGCGGGTGCTGTTCTATCGGTCCGATCTTCTCGCGGACGTCGGGTACCCGCGTCCGCCGACCACATGGTCCGCCTGGTATGACGCGATGCGTCGGCTGCGCGCGCGGCAGGGAGTGGGTCGCTACGGGGTGCTCCTGCCCGTGAACGAGTGGGCGCAGCCCGTCATTCTCGGAATGGCGGCGGGAGCGCCCCTGTTGCGCGATGGCGATCGATATGGCGATTTCACGGATCCGCGTTTCGCCGCGGCGTTCGCATTCTACGTGCGCCTCTTCGACGACAGCCTCGCGCCCCCGGTCAGTAACACGCAGATCAGCAATCTCTACCAGTCGTTCGCGCGCGGAGATTTTGCAATGTTCATTTCGGGGCCCTGGGATGTCGGCGAGTGTCTCCGTCGACTCCCCTCGTCTCTGAGCGGCCACTGGATGACGACGCCGATGCCCGCCCCTGATGCGATCGCGAGCATTCCGGCGACCGCGGCCATCGCCGCGACAACCGACACGAGCCGTCCCGGCACGTCGCTGGCGGGCGGCTCGAGCCTCGTCCTCTTCCGAGACTCGAGGTACCAGGCCGCGGCGTGGTCGCTGATTGAGTACCTCTCGGACCCGGCGCAGCAAGCGACGTTCTATCGGCTCGCGGAGGACCTGCCCGCGCGACGGTCGGCGTGGGGAGATTCGGCGATCGCGCGCAATCCATACATGCTTGCGTTTGCCCGCCAGCTGAGCGCAGTCCGCCCGACGCCGCAAGTCGCGGAGTGGGATCAGATCACCGATCTGATCACGAGCACCGGGGAAACGGCCGTGCGAGGCGTGGCATCGCCCGTTCGGGCACTGGCGGGGCTCAATGCTGACGTCGATCGCGTCCTCGCAAGACGCCGGTGGGTGATCACGCGTACGGCCGATGCGGGTCGCTGAGCGGACATGACCTCGCGAGACCCCTCGCCCCACGAGCGCGTCGGTCCGTCGGTGCGTCGCGCGGCGCTCATGTTCCTCGCGCCGGGCTTGTTGCTCATCCTCGCCACGTTCTTCCTGCCAGCGGTCGCGTCACTCCTGCTCAGCTTTACGGACTTCGACCTGTACGCGGTCTCGTCCGGCGCCAATCTCCGTGTGGTCGGGCTCCAGAACTACATCGCGCTCGTGCACGATCCGCTCTTCTGGACCGCGCTCCGCAACACACTTTACTACGTCCTGGTCGGGGGTCCGCTCTCCGTCGCCGTGTCGCTCGGCGTCGCGTTGCTCCTGGACTCTCGCCTGGTACGCTTCAAAGCCTTTTTTCGCACGGTGTTCTTTGCGCCGGTCGTGACGACGCTCGTGGCCGTCGCGGTGATCTTCAACTATCTGTATGCGCCGAGGGTCGGCCTGCTGGACATCGGGCTCCGCGCAGTGGGGCTGCCGTCGATTGATTGGCTGGGATCCACGCGCTGGGCGATGCCAGCGCTCATTCTGATGAGCGTGTGGAAGAGCTTTGGATATAACATGATCATCTTCGTGGCGGGCCTGCAGGCCGTGCCCGTGGAGCTCTACGACGCGGCCCTCGTCGACGGAGCAGGGGCATGGCAGCGCTTCTGGTACGTGACGCTGCCTTCGCTCGCGCCGACGTTCCTCTTCGTGAGCATCACGACGATGATCGGCTACCTCCAGCTGTTCGTCGAGCCGTATGTGATGACCCAGGGCGGCCCGCTGCACGCTACGACGAGCCTCGTACTCTACATGTTCGACCAGGGCTTCCAGTGGTGGCACGTAGGCTTTGCCGCGGCGCTGGCGTTTGTCGTATTCGTGTTGACGGTCATCGGCGCGGCGCTTCAGCTGCGCGTCCGCCGCGAGCCGGCGACGTCATGAACGGACCCACCGGCACGCCGGCGCGAGTCTGGGGGGCGACCTTCGCACTCCATGCGGTCCTCCTGGCCATGGCCGGACTGGCTATCGCGCCGCTCGCGTGGATGGTCGCGGCGTCGTTCATGCCGACCGGTGCGGCGACGACGTATCCTCCGCCCTTGCTGCCGCACCCGGCGACGCTTGCCCACTACCGGGAGCTGCTGACCCGGCTCGACGTGGCACGCGATTTCAGAAACAGCGTGCTCGTCTCCGCGCTCATCACTGCATCCTCGCTCGTGATCAATTCGATGGCGGGCTATGCGTTTGCCAAGTTGCGGTTTGGCGGGCGCGAGCGGCTCTTCCGTCTGTTGCTCTTGGGATTGTTCATCCCGCCCCAGGTGGCGATGCTCCCGTTGTTCATCCTGATGCGCGAGCTGCACCTGGTCGATAGCTTCGCCGCCGTGGTGATCCCGAGCATGGCCAGCGTGTTCGGGATATTTCTCATCCGCCAGTACGTGCTCGGCATCCCGGATGAACTCCTCGATGCGGCGCGGGTCGACGGTGCGAGTGAGATGCGGATCTACTGGTCGGTGATCCTGCCCCTCGCGGCGCCGGTGCTCGTGACGCTGGCGATCTTCGTCTTTATGAGCGCGTGGAATGACTTCATGTGGCCGCTCATCGTGCTGACCGACAACGCGAAGTACACGCTGCCCGTCGCGCTAGCCAATCTCTCAGGGGAGCACGTGCAGGACACCGAGCTCATGATGGCGGCAGCGGTCGTGACACTGCTGCCGGTGCTGCTGTTGTTCGTGTCGCTGCAGCGGTATTACCTGCGAGGGATTACGAGTGGGGCGGTGAAGGGCTAGACCCGGGTGACGGGTGACGGTGACGTGACGGCGTTCGCGTTTTCGGGGAAACGGTCACGACACCTGACGACGCCGGGTAGGGGCGACGCCATGCGTCTCCCGCCGTTGGCGGAACCGCGCATGACGCCCGCCGTTGGCGGAACCGCCCACGACGGCCGCGCGTCGATTTTGGAACGCCCGACGAATCATGATTGCACCGCCGCACCGCAGGGCGACGCATGGCGTCGCCCCTACCCGCCGATTGCATGTGCCGTTACCGTCACCCAAAAACCGTCGCCCGTCACCCGGCTTTTCACCCTCCCAAGCCATTCTTCTCGATCACGCCGCGGTAGAACTCACCACTCGCCTTCACGGTCCGCTGCTGCGTCGCAAAGTCCAGGTGAATCAGCCCGAACCGCTTCGAGTAGCCGTGAGTCCACTCGAAATTGTCGAGCAGGGACCATGCGAAATAGCCGCGGAGATCGACTCCTGCGTCGATGGCGTCGAGCGCAGCCTGTAAGTGGGATCGGTAGTAGTCGACACGACGCGGATCATCAATGCGACCGCGTTTCGCAGCCGGAGGATCGCGGAACGCAGCACCGTTCTCGGTGATGTACAGCGGGATGGGACCGTATCGGTCGCGGACCCAGCAGAGGATGTCCCTGAGTCCGGCCGGGTATACTTCCCAGCCCATTTCCGTGTGCGGCTTCCCTCGTTGGAAGACCGCGCGAGCCTGCGTGGGATACGCGCGGCGGTCGGCGCGTACCACTCGGCGCGAGTAGTAGTTCACGCCGATGAAATCCACGGGCGTTCGAAGCGCTGCCGCATGGTCCGACGCGGCCGTCGGCCAGGCATCGCCGAATATCTCGTGCAGTTCATCGGGGTAGGAGCCGAGGAACAGCGGATCGAGGTAGTAGCGATTGACGTACGCGTCGGCTCGTGCAGCGGCTGCGAGATCGGCTGGCCGCGGTGAAGCCGGGTATTGCGGTTCAAGATTCACGACGATGCCGATCTCGTGCGCCCCGACGCTTCGGTAAGCGGCTACACCGGCGGCGTGCGCACGGATCAGGTTGTGAGCGGCCCGTGGTGCCTCGAACCGATTCCGGTGTCCCGGCGCAAAGATGCCCTGCAGATAGCCGCAGTCTGCAATGATCCCGGGTTCGTTGAATGTCACCCAGCGAGAGACTCGATCATCGAACGCACGGGCGACGGCCGCGGTATAGTCGGCGAACCAGTCGGCGGAGTCCGGATTCAGCCACCCGCCACGATCTTCGAGGTCGGCGGGCAGATCCCAGTGGAACAGGGTCAGGACCGGCTGTATGTTTGACGCCAACAACTCATCCACGAGGCGCTCGTAGAACGCGAGCCCGGCACCGTTCACGCGACCGCGGCCGGTCGGCATGATGCGACTCCACGACACGCTGAACCGGTACGCCGTGAGCCCCACCTCGCGCATGAGCGCCACGTCTTCAGCCCACCGATGGTAATGATCGCAGGCGATGTCCCCGGTATCGCCCTTGCGAATCGTGCCCGGCGTGTGCGCGAACCAATGCCAGATACTGGGCCCCGCTCCGTCCGCCAATGGCGAGCCCTCGATCTGGTAGGCCGATGTGGCGGCGCCCCACACGAACCCGGCGGGAAACCGGTCCGTGGCGGCGCCTCGAGTATCCGCTTGCCCGCGGCGGATCACGGGGCGTGTTCCCGATGGTGCGCCCGCCGCCCTGCGGCACGCGCGCGACGCTTAGGGATCTGACTCATGGCCCGTGTGACGCTCGAGCGCGTGCGGAAGGTGTACAGTGATTCTGGCTTCGTCGCCGTGAACGATCTGGATCTCGACGTCGCCGACGGAGAATTCGTCGTTCTCGTCGGTCCATCGGGGTGCGGAAAATCCACGACGCTTCGGATGATCGCGGGTCTCGAGTCCATCACATCGGGGCGGCTCTCGATCGGCGGCCGGGTCGTCAACGCGCTGCCGCCCAAAGAGCGCGATATCGCCATGGTGTTTCAGGGCTATGCGCTCTACCCGCATATGACCGTGTTCGAGAATATGGCGTTCGCGTTGAAGCTCCGCAAACGACCGCGCGAGGAGATCGCAGCGAGTGTCGGTCGAGCGGCGGAGTTGCTCGGCTTGACGGATGTGCTTGGTCGGCGCCCACGACAGCTCTCCGGCGGCCAACGGCAGCGCGTCGCAATTGGTCGCGCGATCGTGCGTGAGCCGCAGGTGTTTCTCTTCGACGAGCCGCTGTCCAACCTCGACGCGCAGCTGCGGAGTGAGATGCGCAGGGAGATTGCGGCACTCCACCGAGCCCTGCGAGCGACGACGATCTATGTCACGCATGACCAAGTGGAGGCGATGACGCTGGGGGACCGAATCGTGGTGCTGGACCGCGGCATCGTCCAACAGATCGCCGCTCCCCTCGCGCTGTATCAGTCACCAGCCAACCGGTTCGTCGCTTCGTTCATCGGTAGCCCACCGATGAATCTGATCGATGGCCACCTGGCGGCCGAAACAGCGGACGGCACGCCCCGACGGAGTTGCTTCACGTCGCGCGAACGCGGGCTCACCATCTCACTGCCATTCGCACCGGTCTCACCCGGCACCGTGACACTCGGCATTCGCCCGGAACAACTCGCGGTCACACCGGTGACAGCGGGACCCGGCGCCAGAGTAACGTCCTCCACCATTGTCGGTCAGCTCATAGGCGCCGAGCTGCTGGGCTATGAATCGGTGGTGCACGTTCGCGTCGGTGACATCCGCCTGACCGCGCGTGCCGACCCCGCGATCGTGCCGTCCGTTGGGTCTTCTCTTGCCCTATCCGTCGACGTGGACCGCGTGCATGTGTTTGATCAGGGGACGGGGGAAAGGCTGGACGTTGGACGTTAGACGTTCGACGTTCGACGTTGGAGGCTAGCTGGTCAGCGTTCGAGCATGGGGGGCGAGCAGATGACGCAACGGAGACGCTCGCCCTCTAAGTCTGGCGAATGGGTGGGCCGCGAACCGTCGTGCGACAATTTGACCAGCTCGACTGTTGGCAGCACGCGTATGCCTTCGCCCGCGAGTGCTACCGGGTGGCCCGGCTACTGCCTCGATACGAACAAACCGCACTTGGGGCGCAGTTGCGGCGCGCGGCTGCATCTGTTCCGGCAAACATCGCGGAAGGCTTCGGACGAGGGTCACAACGGGACTTTGCGCGGTTCTTGTACATCGCCCGTGAATCTCTCCTCGAGGCCGAAAGCCATCTCCGATTGGCTGAGAACGCGGGCTTAATCGCTCACGACAACCTGCTTGCGGCCTTCGAGCTCCGGGCGAGGTGCGGGCAGTCCCTCAATGGGCTCATTCGTCGATTGCGCCGACACTCAGTCGCCAGATCGTCTAACGCTTAACGTCCTCAACGTCACTCGAACGTCCAACGTCCAACGTCCAGCCCCTCACGGCGTTACCCGCAGCGCCACGTACGCCCTCAGCTTGTACTTGTATGGCGTGCTGATCGAGTAGGCGGCACCTGCGACGCCTGCGAGTTGCGGCACCGCGAGGAACGGTACCGGTGGCAATCCGCCGCGAAACTCACCACCGAAGAGATCGTGCTTCTCGCTGTGATCGGCTGGCGTGATGAACCGGTCGTAGTAGATCGCCAACGGGCCGATCTCGTCTTCCAACCGCTGGCCAAGCATCTCGAGTACCGGAGACGACACCGACGGGGAGCGCAAGCTCGGGGATTCGCTGCGACAGCACGGCGGTGTCGGTCAGAGGGGGCGTGCTGCCCCCGACAACTGGGCGCTCGAAGACCGGCGCGCTTGAATTCGACTGTGCGTAGGTGATGGCGTAGTGGATGAGAAAGCCGTCGAACCCCAGTGTCGCTGAGGCGCGTGCGAGAAGTCGCTGCCATCCCACATCCTCAGTCCGGCCTGCGGTGATCAGGGCTCCCGCCCCACCAAACAGCGTCAACATTCCATGACTGAAGTCGGCCACTCCCGAGTAACCAGCGAATGCCAGCCCACGCGCCCCCGACGCAGCCGGCTGGTCGATATGCGACACTGAGACTCCGAGTCGCGCTGCACTCGTTCCGACACTGCCATATCGGACCAGACTGGCGGAGAGCACGCCGCCGACGAGCGACGCGTCCAACGTCGTCGGAGCAAAGGTTCCGGCATCTCTGGCGTGAGGGATAGTCCGACACGCCAAACGCACTGGCCGCGAGCGTGACCGGTAGCCCGCGCCACGCGCCTGCGATCGCGCCACCCCGCCAGGTCCCAGGGTCGCCGATAGCGCCTTGCAGTGTCCAGGCGAGTCGACCGACGGGATCGCTGCTCGAGATGCCGAGGGTGAAATACCAGCCGGCCGGAGCGAAGGCGCCAGCGGGCAAATAGAGATATTGTCGCGGTCCGAGGCCATAGGGAGTCGGAGCCGGCACCGGACGCAGGCTGCCCAGGTCGAGTGCAGGTGTCGCTCCGGGCACTGCAGCCGGAGCCAGCGAGACTGGTAACATCGGCGGGGTGGTGTCGCGGGCATCGCGGAGTGAGACGCGATGCAGATCGCGGCCGCGGGCGGACACCGTCAGGAAGTAGACTATCGAGTCGACCGGCGAGGCGTCGGGTGCACTGATGCCGCCGGTCGTCACAGCCAAGATCTTCACCGCGCCAGAGACTTTGTCGATCGTCTCCAGATGCTCGAATGCCACCCCAGTCGGAGACGGTGACGATCGCCGATCCGTTGGCGATGTACGCCGGGCCATAACGGTTGGCGCCATTGTCAGGGCCGATGCGACGCGTCGCGACCACACCGGTGTCGTTCAGGTCGATCTCCTGATCGTGCCACCCCGCGGTATCGCGCACGGCTACGACCGCCGAGCGTCCGTTCGGAGCAAACCGCGGGTGATTGTATGCGAGCGTCGGCGACCCTTTGAGCAGGACACCGACGCGACCGTTCGAGAGCTGGACGCGCACCAGATCGCAGGTGCCGTCCAGGCACCGCACCCCGATTGCGGTCAGTCCGTCGGGCGCAGGATCCGCGTCGCGGACCGCCGCGCCGTGGGTGATTCGTCGCACATTGCCGGAGCGCATGTTCCACTCGAAGAGCTCCGGCCGTATCGCGCCGTCCGGACGCGGTTCGGGGTGACTGACCAGCAAGTGCACAGTGTCCGCGAAGAACCGCGGCATGTCGTAACCGCTTCCGCGAGATCCGTCCAGCGTAGCCATTGGCGTTCGTGGCGTCGGGAATGGGTGCACTGCAGGGACATCGCCGGAGTCGCGCTTCAGCAGATCGCGCCGAGCGTGGATTCTGGCCGTGTCGATCGGGGCAGGTGCCGTGGACCAGACCACGATTCTCGTTGGTTCACCGGGAATCCGAACCGGCACGGCGAGACGGCGTCCTTCGGCCGACACGGCCGGGTCGCCGGTATACCATGTGAGACGTTGAAACGTTTCGCCGCTGTCGAGCCCTGCGGATGTAATGAGGTCCGCGGCGCGGAGTGCCTTGCCTGTGAGCTCGGCCGTGAAGCGTCCGTAGAGGGCGCCGGGCGAATCGCCGTACACGCCAATGAACGCTGTGTTGAAGTCGCGTGTGACGCGCGCCGACAAGCGGCGCCAGACGTTCGGTAGGCTTGCCTCGCCATAGCGCGCCACGAGCCACTCGAGGAAAGCCGATCCCAAGAGGTACTCCATGTCGCCGCCGAGGAACCGCGGGCTTCCATCGAGCTCGCCGTAGCTGGGTAGTCGGCCCTCGATAGCCCACTGGCGGAGGATGGCGGCTCGCGCGGCGCTGTGTGGACGGCCCCCTTCGAGAAGGCCTTCGACGTACACGGCGTATGCTTCCATGACCCAGCGGGGCGCGCGGCGGGCAACGGGGCCGAGCTCGACCGGCAGGACTCGCCACAGCGTGCGATCGGTAGCGTTGCGCGATGGCCAGGTGAGTTGGGCGATGTGTGCGAACTCGTGCGCGGCAAGCAGTGCAGCCCAGTCCGGCGCGGTGCCGAGATCATCCGACGGGCCAGGCGGTGTGGGCCACAGCACGATCGTCGGCCACGTCAGTATCGGCAGCGCGGCGCCGTTACTGACGTTGTATGGATCGTCGATCACAACGGTGACCCGTCGGGACGGCGCGTTGCCGACCAGTCGCACGATCGGCCCCTGGACGGCCTCGAGTCTGCTCGCGGCATCGAGCGCCCACGCCTGCATCGAACGTGGGAAGTGCAACTCGAAATGTGCAGTCTCCAGCGTCTCCCAGTGCAGCTCGGGACGCGTGAACACCTGGGCCGCGAGCGGCGGCGCGAACGCGGCGAGCACGACGAGCGGCCACGCCGCGCGGGGGAGACGCATCACAGGAAAGTAGCGATGGTCTGAGTCGACGACCGTCGTTCGCGCGCCGCCGCACGCCTTGCGGGGCGACGCAGTGCCTCGCCCCTACGCCGGCACGAACGTGCCCGCTGCCTTCTCCTCTTGATAGCCCATGGCTTTGAGGCGGGCGATTCGCACAGCCATCGGCGGATGGGTCCCGAGCAGGTCGGCGAGTCGTCCCTCGTGGCTCGACACCGCTCGGCCGAGCGGGTCTGCAATGCAGAGGTGGGCGGCCCCGCCCTTGATCACACTCGACGGCGCCTCGTTGGCCTCGATCTTCTGAAGCGCTGACGCGAGCGCGAGTGGATTGCGTGTGAATTGCGCCGACATTGCGTCCGCCAGGTATTCTCGGTCGCGACTCACGCCGAGAGCCAGGAGTCGCGTGATCAGTGGCGCGATCAACCAGCTCAGCAGCCAGAACACCAGGACGATGGCAAACGCGCCACCGAGCCCTCTTTCGGAATCACTCGATCGCGAGAACGACATGCGACCGCCACGCTGGAACAAGAGGCGTCGCGCGCCGTCTGACATGAGCGCGATCGCCCCCACGAGCCCGGCCAGAAGGGTCATGAGGCGCACATCGAGATTCTTCACGTGACCCATTTCGTGAGCGATCACCGCTTCCAACTCATCGCGCGAGCACAGGTTCAGCAGTGCCGACGTCACGGCGATCGACGCGCTGGTCGCATCGCGCCCGGTCGCAAAAGCGTTGGGATCAGGGTCATCGACTATGTAGACCCGCGGTGTCGGAAGGCCTGCCGCGATCGCCATTTCCTGCACTACATCGACCAGCTGTCGCTCCGCTTGAGTCGCGGGAACTGTGATCTCGCGCGCGCCGGTTGACCACAGCACCTTCTGCGGACCGGTGCGCCAGGCGTACCATGCGATCGCGGCACCGAGGCATCCGAGGGCGACACCAAACCAGGGGACCGAGTGATGGTAGTGACCTGGCGTTGCGCCGCGCGTGGCCTCAATGGCCAGCCAGTCGCCGCCGAAACCGAGCCATGCGAAGAACGCGATGAAAGCGAGGACGAGCCAGATTGACCGACGCCGGTTCGCCTCCTGCTGTGCGAAGAGATTCGTCGTGTCGCTCATGAGGTGCTGGACGTTAGACGTTGGACGTTAGACGTTCGACAGTTCCGGAACAGGGCATTGGAGGTAGCACGACGGGGCCAACCTCCAACCTCCAACCTGCAACGTCGAACGTCGAACGTCGCGTCGAACGTCGAATCGCCCTTTGCTCAGCGCGCGGGGGTCGGCGGCGGTGCGCTCGGCGTCGGCGTCATCGAAAGGTCGACCCGCACGTTCTCTCGCTCGCTTGCGTCCGTGATTTCCCAGAGATCGGCGTGGGTCGCTCCTGCCAGGCCGGCGACGAGAACCGTCGGGAATTGCTGCTGTCGGGTGTTGTACATCGTCGCGGTGTCGTTGTACATCTCGGCGAGCGAACGCGATTTTGTTCTCGGTCGACGTCAGCTCCTCTTGGAGTTGCGCGACGTTCCCGGTCGACTTGAGGTCGGGATAGGCCTCCACGACTGCGAGGAGCCGGCCCAACGCACCGCTCAGCGCCCCTTCGGCCTCGGCCGTCGCAGCGACGTTCGCTCCCGCTCCACTGCTCGCCTGCACTGCGACTGCGCGACTGCGAGCGCTGACTACCGCCTCCAAAGTCCCCTTCTCGAACTGCATCGCGCCTTTGACAGTCTCGACCAAGTTGGGGATGAGGTCGTGGCGTCGCTTCGAGTTGCACGTCGATCTGCTTCCAGGCGTTCGCCACCTGGTTCTTGAGGCTGACCAGGCCGTTGTAGGCGCTCGCGATCCATATCGCCAGCGCAGCAAGAATCACCACCAGGATCAGAAGCATGTGTTGTCTCGGCGTTGGGGTCTAGCTCGGCAAGGACGACCCTGCGAACGTGCCTGTCACCGCCACTCGACTGAATACTTCAGGTCCGCTGTGCTATCGGTTTGTCCGGCCCTTCTCCTCTTTTGCGCTCGCCGCGGGTGCGCCAATCCCGAAGCGCTCCAGCACCCAGGTGAGCGGGATGATGAACAGTGGCGTCAGGAACATCGGCAGCAGTGTATTCACCCAAATCAGCGCGACATAAAAACAGCCGAGTCCAATCCCCATCCACAGCAGCGCCAACGGCCCTTCAGTGTTCACGACTCCCCTCTCGATCTGAGTTGTTGACGTTCCCGGTCCTCTCCCAATGATCCCCAATTCTTTCGCCGTTAACGATATTCAGCGTATGACCCTGGCACCAGACGAGTCTAGCGGCCGATCGGACGCCTTGGGCGATCCTGCGAACGCCGTCGGCGTAGCGTTACGCCGCGCCGGTCGGGTGGTGCTCGCGGTCTCTGGCGGCAGAGACTCGATGGCATTGCTGCATGCCGCCGCCCGCGCTGCCCCGGCGTGCATCGCCCTCGTCGCCACATACGACCATGGTACAGGCGCCGCCGCCACTGCAGGGGCTGAATTGGTCATGCAAGAAGCGGCACGGTATCGACTGCCGTCTCGCCAAGGCGTCGCGCCGGCCGGCGGCACCGCGTCGGAGTCCGCCTGGCGCCAACAGCGCTGGGGCTTCTTGCGGAGCAGTGCGGCCGACGTCGATGCGCTGACGATTGTGACGGCGCACACCCGTCGATGACCAGGTCGAAACGGTCGTGATGCGCATCCTGCGCCAGGCGGGAGCCCGCGGCCTGGCGGCGCTCGACGTCGACGGAGACGTCGAGCGGCCCTGGCTTCACACCAGCCGCGCCGACGTCGCCCGGTACGCTGCGCGTTGGGGCGTTCCTCACGTGGAAGACCCCTCGAACCGCTCCCGAGCGTTTCTCCGCAATCGAATTCGCCTCGATCTGTTGCCCGCATTGCGCGTCGCCAATCCACGTATCGATGATGATCTTCTCGGCTTTGCCGCCAGAGCAGCTTCATGGCGCCGACGACTCGAACGCCTGGTCGGCGGCCGCCCATCCGCTGCGTGTCGACTCTGACGGCGTGTCGGTCGACGTGCACGAGCTCAGCGGCTACGACTATGCCCTCGCTCGCGGTTCTCTGGCAGGTACTCGCAGCTGGTGCCGGCGTGACCTTGGATCGCCGCGGCACAGCACGCCTTGCCACATTCACTCGCAACGCCAAGGTAGGAGCGGTCACCCAGGTATCCGGAGGCTTCGAAGTGCAGCGCTCCCGATTCAGCCTGGTCGTGCGCAGGCCAGGGTATCGGCCCTCGCGGCCCGACCCGTCTGCCTTCGTCCTCCGGCGACCTCATCCTCGGTCCGTTGGGTTCCATCGACCGAGCTGGGCTGAGACGGGTGGATCGCGCAAGCGGCTCACCATCCGATCCGCGACTGGGCGGACGCGCGCTCAAATGCATCGTATACGATGAGGCTGCAATCGCCCGGCGGGTCGGCGAACTGGGCGCAGAGATCACGGATTCATATCCTGATGGCGATCTGCTCGTGGTTGGCTTGCTGAAAGGCAGCGTCATCTTTGTGAGCGACCTCGTCCGTGCTATCCGCCGCCCGCTGCAGATCGATTTCCTGGCTGCCGCGAGCTACGGCTCAGGGACGACGTCGAGCGGAACGGTCCGACTGGTGTATGATCCGGAGACTCGGCTCGACGGCCGACACATCCTGGTCGTCGAGGACATCGTCGACTCCGGGCGGACGCTGTCGCGGTTGCTTGAGGTCATTCGAATGCGGGGGCCGCGATCGCTTGCGGTCTGCGCATTGCTTCACAAACGAATTGCGAGTGCGTTGCAGGAGCCGGTCAGATTCGTCGGCTTTGACGCGCCGAGCGACTTTCTGGTTGGGTACGGATTGGACCACGCGGAGGACTACCGCCATCTGCCGTATATTGGTTCGATCTGAGCGGTCCCCGCTCAGCTGGGCCTGCGGGCCCGGGGCAGGGTGCAGGCGCCGCGCAGTAGGACGCTGCAGGGGGTAGATTGCTGAGCGGGCGGCGAGGGCCGCTCGCGCCAGGCGGGGCCGGGAGTGGCCCGCCGTTGGACACGTAAAGGGCCGGCTGTCAGGCCGGTGCCGTAGGGGTCGAAATGCCAGTATTGCCATCACCACCGTCGGGAAACAACAAGAAAGGCAACTTCGGGCGATTCTCGAAAACCGTCGCCTTCTGGATTCTCATCATCGTCATTCCGATTCTGATCATGCAGTTGTCGAACAATCGGAATGATCAGGCCGTACCGCTCATTTATTCGCAGTACGATCAGCAGCTGTCCCTGGACAACGTGAAGCGCGTCACCATCCAGGGTGGCCGTCAGATCACCGGCGAGTTCAAGCAGAAGGTGCTGATGGGCGGCAAGGACGTGACGAAATTCACCGTCAAGCTGCCGGTCGAGAATTCGGACGACGAGCTCAATCGTCTGCGCGCGCACAACGTCGAGATCGAGGCCAAGGAGCCGGGTCAGACTTTCACGACGGTGATCGCGTTCCTGCCGTATCTGTTCCTGATCGGCCTCTGGGTGTTCCTGTTCCGTCAGATGCAGGCGGGTGGCGCGAAGGCCTTCTCGTTCGGGAAGTCCAAGGCGAAGCTCCTCACCGGGGACACGCCCAAGGTCACCTTTGCCGACGTCGCTGGCGCCGATGAGGCCAAGGTCGAGCTGCAGGAGATCATCGAGTTCCTGAAGGACCCGCAGAAGTTCACGAAGCTGGGCGGACGGCTGCCGAAGGGCGCGCTGCTGGTCGGGCCGCCAGGCACCGGCAAGACGCTGCTGGCGAAGGCTGTGGCAGGCGAAGCTGGGTCGCCCGTTCTTCTCGATGTCGGGATCGGACTTCGTCGAGATGTTCGTCGGCGTCGGCGCGAGCCGCGTACGGGATCTGTTCGAGCAGGGCAAGGCTCACGCGCCGTGCATCATCTTCATCGACGAGATCGACGCGGTCGGCCGCCACCGTGGCGCGGGCCTCGGCGGCGGACATGATGAGCGCGAGCAGACGCTGAACCAGCTGCTCGTCGAGATGGATGGCTTCGAGTCGAACGATGGGCGTCATCCTCATTGCCGCCACGAACCGGCCGGACGTGCTCGACCCCGCGCTGCTGCGCCCAGGCCGATTCGACCGGCAGATCGTCGTTGATGCCCCGGACCTCCGTGGCCGAGAGGGCATCCTGCGCGTGCATCTGCGCAACAAACCGGTGGCCGATGACGTGCACATCACGACGCTTGGCGCGCGGAACGCCCGGGCATGGCAGGCGCCGATCTGGCGAACCTCGTCAACGAAGGCGCACTGCTCGCCGCGCGGCGTGACCATGACAAGGTCTACATGGCGGATCTCGAAGAGGCCAAGGACAAGGTCATGCTGGGCGCCGAGCGCAAGTCGATGGTGATGAAGGAAGAGGAGAAGCGGCTGACCGCGTATCACGAAGCGGGTCACGCCGTCTGCGCGATCACGGTTCCCGGCAACGATCCGCTGCACAAGGTGACCATCGTTCCGCGCGGCCGCGCGTTGGGCATTGCGTTCACGCTGCCGGAAGATGACCGCGTATCGGTCACGCGACAGCAGTTGGAGGCGCGCCTTGCGATGGCCTACGGCGGGCGCGTTGCCGAAGAGCTGATCTTCGGACGCGACCGCGTCACGACCGGAGCAGCGAGCGACATTCAGCAGGCCACGGGGATTGCCCGCCGGTACGTGTCGCAGTGGGGTCTGTCGGACGCGATCGGACCGGTCCTGGTCGGCGACAACGAGCAGGAGGTCTTCCTGGGGCGAGAGCTCCAGCACCGCCGCGAAGTCTCGGAGAAGACGGCGCAGCTGGTGGATACTGAAGTGTCGCGGGTGATCGCCGACGCGTACAATCGAGCGCGACAGGCCCTCACTGAGACACCTCACGCTCCTGCACGCCGTCGCCGCGGCGCTGCTGGAGCGCGAGACGCTGACGCGCGAGGACATTGCCGTGTTGATCAGGGGCGAGAAGCTGCCGCCGCGGTCGACGGTCCCGCCGGTCGTGCCTGCGCCACCAGCGGTCGACCCCGCTGCCGGTAGCCGAGCCTCGCCGGGCGCCGCCGCTCCTGGGCGGGCCGGAGGTCGCACCGGCGTGAGGGCCGCATGATCGCCGCTGAGTCCGCGCACATGATCTGGCGGATCAGAGGCGGCGCGATGTCACTCGCGCGTCCGGTGATCCTAGGGATCATAAATGTTACCCCCGACAGCTTCAGTGACGGGGGTAACTTTTTTTCCCTGCCGCGCGGCCGTTGAGCATGCACAGCGGCTCGTCACCGAGGGCGCGGATCTGATCGATATTGGCGGAGAGTCGACGCGTCCACAGGGGGCGGTGCGCGTATCCGGCGGACGAGGAGCGCCGGCGAATCCTACCGGTGATCGAAGCGGTGCACGCGCAGTGCCCTGCGACCGCCGATCTCCGTCGATACCGTCAAGGCGGACGTCGCAGCGGCGGCACTGGACGCCGGCGCGGCCATCATCAACGACGTGTCCATGCTGCGCGAAGACCCCCGGTTGGCGTCGGTCTGCGCCGCGCGTGGCGCCGGCCTCGTCTTGATGCACTCGCGCGGCGACGTGCCCACAATGGCGACGTACGAGCACGCAACACTACGGGGCCGACGTGGTGGACGAGGTCCGAAGCGAATTGGACTCGCAGATTGCGCAGGCGCGAGCGGCCGGCGTCGACGCAGCATCGATCGTTATCGACCCGGGCATCGGCTTCTCGAAGCGAACGACCGCATTCGCTTGGCCGTGCTGGGCGAATTGCCCCGCATCGTCGCTCTGGGCTATCCCGTGCTCGTGGGCGTTTCGCGGAAACGCTTCATTGGAGAGATTACCGGGGTGAAGGTCGCCGCGAATCGAGTCTATGGAACGCTGGGAGCCAACGTCGCCGCACTCGCGCTCGGCGCACGCTTGTTCCGTGTGCATGACGTCGGTGCGGCGCGGGAGGCCTTGGACACCGCGTGGGAGATTCTCCGGCGTCGACCGGCGGACCGCGGCCGGCACACGCCAGGAGCTGTCTAGATGCCGCTTCCCCCGGAGCTTCGCCATCTGACGTTCGGAGTTCGCGACGCGCTCGAGATCGCGATTGTCGCGTATGTGCTCTACCGTGTGCTCCTCCTGATCCACGGCACCCGCGCCGTGCAGATGCTGACCGGGATCGTCGTCCTGGTCGTCGTGTACGCCTTGGCGCTCGTTGGCCACCTGACGATGATCGCGTACCTGCTGCGCGTCCTCTTCACCTATGGCGCTCTCGCCGGCGTCATCATCTTCCAGCCCGAGCTTCGGCAGGCGCTCGCCCACCTCGGCCAGTCGCGTCTCACGCGATTTCTGCGCCGGATGGGGCCGAGCGAGGTCGCGGAGGAGGTAGTCGAAGCGCTGGAGCGACTGAGCCAGTCGGGCATGGGGGCGATTGTAGTCGTTGAGCGCGAGAATGGGGCTTGGCGAGTACGTCGAGTCGGGATCGCCCTTACAAGCCAAGGTGTCGTCCGATTTGCTCGCGACGATCTTCACTCCCTACTGCCCGCTGCACGACGGGGCGGTGATCATCCGGGCGACACGGTGATCGGCGCTGCGTGCATCCTGCCGCTGTCGCAGGCCCAGATCAGCGATCGGTCGCTCGGGACCCGCCACCGGGCGGCGCTGGGACTCGCCGAAGAGACCGACGCCCTCGTGTTTGTAGTGTCCGAGGAGACCTCGACCATCTCCGTTGCGGTCGAAGGCCGCCTGATCCGATCAGTCCCTATCGCTCAAATCCGCAGCCTGCTCGAGGGTCGTGGCGCGCCCCGATTGGGCGGGGCCGACGTCCCCGTCACGCGTGTGGGCAACGGCGGGACGCGGGCTGCGAACGAGAACGGCGGGATCAGGGGACAGGGACCAGGGGACGGGGAGCTAACTCCGAAAGCACGCGACGCCACACGGTGATCGAGTCTCATAGTTTTTCCCTGACACCTTACCGGACCGCGCGCCGGCACCGGTTCGTCCCGCTAACATCTCCAGCTCTTCGCGCGTCATTAGACATATAGCAAGGGCCGTCGTCCCTTGCCTCAGCGTCTAACCGCCGGTACTTTCGCATGTTATGCATTTTCCCGAGCTGCCGGAGCGGCTGGCGGAAGTGCGGGGTCGATTGGCGGCGGCGGTGCAACGCGGGGGTCACGGCCAGCGGGTGACATTGATCGCCGTGACAAAAACTTTCGGTATTGAGGCCGTCGAGGCAGCGTGGGGCGCGGGCGTCCACGACGTTGGCGAAAACCGGGTCCAGGAAGCGCTCTCCAAAATGGCAGACGTCAAGGTCCCCGTGCGCTGGCACCTGATCGGTCACTTGCAGCGGAACAAGGTGAAGGCGGCAGACGCCTTCTACGCTGGTTCACTCGCTCGATAGTGCGCGCTTGGCAGATGGGCTGCATGCCCGCGGGCTGGCGCGGGGCCAGCCGATTGATGTGCTACTGCAGGTGAATGTCGCAGGTGAGGCGTCGAAGTCGGGGTGGGCGCCGGAATCGGTGCCAGCGGAAGCCGAGCGACTTGTCGCGTTGCCTGGCGTGATCGGGTTCGTGGTGTGATGGCCATGGCGCCGCTGGATGCGCCCGAGGCGGTTCTCCGGGCCACATTCGCCGGGGCGCGCACAGCACGAGCCGTACTGGAAGCGGCTGGACACCCGGCGGTGGAGTTGTCGATGGGGATGTCGAACGATTACGAAATTGCGGTCGAGGAGGGCGCCACTATGGTGCGTGTCGGCACGGCGCTCTTTGGTGAGCGACTCCGGCTGGACCGCGGGACAGGCTCATGATTGACGAATCGTTCCATCTGACACCGCTCGACGTTCGGCGCACGGACTTCCCGGCGAGCCTTCGCGGCTATGACAAGGCGCGGGTCGATGAATTCCGTGACCGCGTCGCCAACGAGCTCGAGCGATTGACGCGGCATCAATCAGGAGCTCGAGTCCAAGGCGAAGGGCTTTCACGAGCAGCTGCGGGCTTTTCGTGAGCGCGACAAGGCGCTGAATGATGCATTGGTGTCGGCGCAGCAATTACGCGCGGAAGTGCGAGAGCAGGCCGAACGAGAGGCACAGCTCATTCGCCGCGAAGCGCGCGCCGAGGGCGACCGGATCATCGACGACGCACGAGTCGAGTTGCGTCGCATCGCAACCGAGATCGAGGGACTGGAGCGGGCCCGACGGGCCTACCTCGCTCAGTTCCGCGCGATGGTGGCCAGGCAGCTCGCCGAGCTGGATGCGATCCCCGATCTCGCGTCAGCGCGCCCAGTAGGCGCGAGCTCGCTCTACCAGTCCCGCGGCTCCGGCGCACGGCCGCGGCCAATGTCGTCTCGCCGGCGCCCGTCGCGCCGCCGCCACCCCCGCCGCCAGGAACGCCTCCTGCCAACGGAGCTGACGGTTCGCGTGTGCCAGCTCCGACGCCGGCGTGGTTGAACAGCGTCCCCGGAGAATGACGGTCTCGTCGTCGACTGCTGTTGATGGTGGTGCGGTGGCTCGTGGGTTCGATGGCGTGCCGGGGATCTGGTTGCACTCTGCAGCCCACATCGCCGAGGCCACACGGGCGGTGCGCGGTCGGTTTGCGCGCAGCCCCGGGTGGCGCTTGGTTCTGGGCACTGGCCTGGGCGGACTGGCCGAGGCGATCGACGTCGAGGTCGCGATCGAATACGGCGACATTCCTTGGTTTCCGCTGTCGACCGTCGAGAGCCATGCCGGCCGCCTCCTGTGCGGCACGCTGGCGTGGTCGAACGGTCATCGCCATGCAGGGACGCTTCCACCGATACGAGGGATATTCCCTGCAACAGGTGACGTTCCCGGTCCGCGTTCTTCGCGCGCTGGGCGCGGAGATCCTGATTGTGTCCAACGCGTGTGGTGGCATGCGCGCCAGACTGGGCGCCGGGCGACCTGATGCTGATTGCGCGATCACATCAATCTGCTGGGAGACAACCCGCTGGTTGGCCCCAACGATGACGACGCTCGGACCTCGCTTTCCGGACATGTCGGCGCCCTATGACGGCGAGCTGCGGCAGCTCGCGCGTCGCGTCGCGGCGGATCACGGCATTCCTCTGCGAGAGGGCGTCTACGTGGCAGTGACCGGTCCGAACCTCGAGACGCGAGCCGAGTACCGCTGGCTGCGCGGCATGGGCGCGGACGTCGTCGGCATGTCCACGGTGCCGGAGGTGATTGTCGCCGTCCACGGGGGGCTGCGCGTCCTGGGGATCTCGGTCATCACCGACCAATGCATTCCCGAGACGCTCGAGCCGGCGAGCCTGGAGCGCATTCTCGCGGTGGCCGCCACCGCCGAGCCACGGCTCACGGCGCTCGTCGCCGGGGTCGTGGAGCACCTCTGATTTCAACCGCGTCTCTTCCATGACTGCCGTGGCTCAGGAGACTCGTCGGTTTCGTCTGCTCCCAGCGGACTGGCCGAGCCTCGAGGCGGAGATGCTCGCGCGATGGGAGACAGGAGCATTCTGTTCGTCAAATCCCTCGAGGCTGCGGAGGGCCGTCCGCCGTTCGTGTTCTACGAGGGCCCGCCGACGGCGAACGGTCGCCCTGGCATCCATCACGTCTTCTCGCGGACGCTCAAGGATCTCGTGTGTCGGCACCGCGCCATGCGCGGATTCTACGTCCCGCGCAAGGCGGGCTGGGACACGCACGGGTTGCCCGGTCGAGATCGAGGTCGAGAAGTCTCTCGGCATCACGGCCAAAGCGCAGATCGAAGCGCTGGGCGTCGCGCGATTCAATGAGCTCTGCCGGGAGAACGTGTGGAAGTATCGCTCCGACTGGGAGCAGCTGAGTGAGCGGATCGGGTACTGGCTGGATTACAGCTCGCCGTACATCACCTACGCGCCGGCATACATCGAGAGCGTCTGGTGGGCGCTCGCGACATTGTGGAACCGCGGTCTGCTGTACCCGGGCCACAAGATCCTCCCCTACTGCCCACGCTGCGAGACGGCGCTGTCCAGCCACGAGCTCGCGCTCGGGTATCGCGACGTCCAGGACCCGAGCGTCTACGTCGCGCTCGACCTGGTCGACGGCGCTCGCCGCATCCTCGTGTGGACGACGACTCCCTGGACGCTGGTATCGAACACCGCGTTGGCGGTGCATCCAGAGCTCGAGTACGTCGAACTGCGGTCCTCGGAGCGGGACAGATCGGCGGACGCTGATTCTGGCGGAGGCGCGGGTGGCGGCGGTGCTCGGTCCGGACTACGGCGACCAGTGGGAGACCGTGCGACGCATGCGCGGATCCGACGCTCGTCGGCCTTCGGTATCATCGTCCGCTCGATTGGGTGCCGTATCCCGCTACCGGCGATCACGAGATGATCGTCGGCGAAAGCTTCGTGACCGCCGAAGACGGCAGCGGCGTGGTGCATATGATCGCCGGCATTCGGTGCCGACGACTACGCGGCCGGCCAGCGATATGGCCTCGCGTTTGTTCAGCCGGTCACGAGCCGCGGGGCCTTCGCCAAGACGGTGCCGGTGGTCGGCGACATGTTCGTGAAGGAGGCGGACAAAGCCATCCTGGGCGAGCTGCGAAAGCTTGGCCTGCTGTGGCGAGCCGATCGCGTGTCGCACTCGTATCCGCATTGCTGGCGGTGCGGTACTCCGCTCCTGTACTACGCGAGGTCGTCCTGGTTCGTGCGGACGACCGCCTACCGCGACGCGATGCTCGCACGCAACGCTCGGGTCGGATGGCATCCGCCGGAGACGGGTGCGGGGCGGTTCGGAGAATGGCTCGCTGGTAACATCGACTGGGCGATCTCGCGCGATCGCTACTGGGGCACTCCGCTCCCGGTGTGGGTGTGCGACCGGGATGCGACGCACGTGCAGGTCATCGACAGCTTTGCCACGCTGGCGCGACTGTATTGGGCGTCCGCTGCCCAGTGACTTCGACCCGCACAAGCCGACGGTCGACGGGTTTCACTGGCCGTGCCGGACGTGCGCCGCGGAGTACGGGAACGCCGGGCACGATGCGGCGCGTCGGCGAGGTCATCGACGCCTGGTTCGATTCGGGGTCGATGTCGTTCGCGCAATGGCACTATCCATTCGAGAACCAGGGGCGCGTCGAACAGCAGTATCCCGCCGATTTCATCTGCGAGGGTGTCGATCAGACGCGTGGCTGGTTCTACTCGCTGCTGGCGATCGCCACCGGCCTCGGGAACGCGCTTCCGCACAACGAGGACGGGGCGCCGGCACCATATCGGAATGTCATCGTCAATGACCTGGTGCTCGACGCGCAGGGTCAAAAGATGTCCAAGAGCCGCGGCAACGCCGTCGATCCCTGGAGCGTGATCGAAGAGCACGGCGCCGATGCCATCCGCTTCTTCTTGATCGAGGCGAGCCAGGTGTGGGTGCCGCGACGCTTCGACGAACAGGGGATCCGCGATTCAGCCGGACGCCTGCTGATCACGCTCAAGAACACCTACGATGGCATCTTTGCGCAGTACGCCAACTTCGGCTGGTGGCCATCAGCGCACGATCCGGCTATCGCAGAGCGCCCGGCGCTCGACCGGTGGATCCTGTCCCGTCTCGCGCACGTCGAGCGCGAGGCGGATGCAGTACCTGGAGGCCTACGAGCCGACGCTGGCGGCGCGCGCCGTCCGACAATTCATCGATGACGATGTCTCCAAGTGGTATGTGCGCCTGTCGCGGGCCCGATTTTACGACGTAGAGCCGACCGATTCGCGCGCAGCATTTGCGACGCTCCACGAGGTGCTGACGGTTACGAGCCGGCTGCTGGCCCCGATCATGCCCTTTGTCACGGATTGGTTGCATCGAGAGCTGGTAGGCACATCGGTCCATTCTAGCGCCTTACGTCCGCGCCGAGGGCGGGAGCGCCATGGACGACGCGCTGGAGAGCGCCATGGCTGATATCCGACGGCTGGCCACGCTCGCGCACGCCGCTCGGGAGAGCGCAAAGATCAAGACGCGCCTCCCGCTGTCGCGGTTGGTATGCGTTGTGCCCAGGGCGACCGGGACGCGTTTGGCGGGGCTGCAGGCGCTCGCTCCGCTGCTCCAAGCCGAGCTCAACGTCAAGCGCGTCGAGTGGCTTTCTTCCGGCGACTCGTTGGTGCGGCTCAGCGGTAAGGCTAACTTTAGAAGTCTTGGGAAGAAGTTCGGGAACCGCACTCCGGAGGCGGCGCAGGCGGTCACTCGATTGACGAGCGACCAGCTGCGGGCTTTTGAGGAAGGCGGACAGCTCGTGATTCGCGTCGGAACAGATGATCGGGCGTTGGATCGGGAGGACGTCATCATTACGCACGGGGCGGCAGGAGATCTCGTGGTGCAGGAGGGAGACGGGTATCTCGCAGCCCTCGACCCGCACGTGACTCCCGACCTGGCCGCAGAGGGGCTGGCCCGGGAGTTGGTGAGCGCGATTCAACGGTTGCGGAAGGATGCGGGATTCGCTGTCAGTGACCGAATCCGGCTGCGTGTCGTCGGGGTGCCGGCTGTGGCAGCGGCGGCCACGGCACATTGCAGTTGGATCTCGCATGAAGTGCTGGCGCGTGAGATGGACGATCAAAGACGTGCCCCATCTCGACGTGCCCACCGGGACGGGACCGAACACGGGAACGCAGGATCGGCTTCAGGGATTTGACGCGGTGCGCATGCTCGATCTCGACGGACTGAGCGTGCGAATCGCCATCACCAGGGAAGTGGACTCATGACGTCACCGACTGACGTGACCACGAGCAAGAAGTTCAAGCCGATGTCGAAGAAAGCACTGGCTCACTTCGAGAAGCGGCTGCTCGAAGAGCGGAAGCGCGTGCTAAAAGAGCTCGGCAACTACACGGAGACGTTCGGAGCCACTCCACAGAGTGCTGATGGCGATCTCAGCTCATATTCCTTTCACATGGCGGATCAGGGAACCGACGCCATGGAACGGGAGAAGGCTTTCCTCTTTGCCAGTCAGGAAGGGCGTTTCTTGTGGCACATTGACGAAGCCCTTCGCAGGCTCTACCGGGCACCTGAGACCTTCGGCCGGTGTCATAATTGTGGTGAGGAGATTGCGTTCGAGCGGCTGGATGCGCTTCCGCACGCTCGGTACTGCTTCGCCTGCAAGCAGCGCGAGGAGGACGGGAAACGGTGACGTTGGGCTTTGACGAGGTACAATGAACGAAGCGGCAGAATCATCGAAGCGGCGGCTTGTTCTGGATTGTGGCGGCTGCGATCGTCCTAGCGGACCTCGTCACGAAGGCGCTCGCCGTAGCATCCCTGGCGATGGGCTTCCCGCACGACGTCGTCGGTTCAGTGGTGCGGCTCAACCTGGTGTACAACCCCGGTGCAGCCTTCGGCATCAACTTCGGGCCCGTCGTCGCGGTGGATCTTCCTGGCGCTCACGCTGGCGGCGCTGGGTATCCTCGTTCGCCTCTACCGGGCGACGCTGGCTGGCGACGTGGCACGTACCCTCGCGGTCGCCCTCGTGGCAGGCGGAGCGGTCGGGAACCTCATCGATCGCATCCGATCGGCATCGGGCGTGGTCGACTTCATCGACATTGGGGTGGGCTTCCATCGCTGGCCGACGTTTAACGTCGCTGACATGGCGGTCACGACAGGTGCGTTCCTGCTCGCGTGGGTGCTCTGGATGGAGGACCGCACGCGCGAACGGCACGTGGCCCCTGTCCCCGAGATGTAGTTACGGGCGACCCAGCCAGCGGACGCCAGATCGAACTCGTAGTTGCCCCTGACGCCAGCGACCGGCTCGACATGCTGGTCGCCGCTGGGGCAGGGATCTCCCGCACCCAAGCGGCAACGTTGATCGCGACCGGCTGCGTATCTGTCGACGGCCGTCGCGAGAAAGCCAGCTACCGACCCAGGTCGGGCGAACGCGTTACCGTAGTCGTCCCGGCGCCGCGCGAGCGCACCGTGGTGCCCGAATCGATTCCACTCCGCGTCGTCTATGAGGATGCGGACCTTCTGGTCGTCGACAAGGCGGCCGGCATGGTGGTGCACCCCGCTCCTGGCCATTGGAGTGGCACGTTGGTCAACGCGTTGCTGGGGCGCCGCGACGACACGGCCGCCTCCGATGCACCCGATCCGCGGCGAGTTGACCGGATGGAGCCTCGACCACGCGGGCCGGTCTCATTCATTGGCTGGACAAGGATACCTCCGGCCTGTTGCTGGTCGCCAAGACCGAACGAGCGCATCGGCGGCTGAGCGCCGCAATGGCCGCAGCGACAGATCCGACGCCGCTACGCCGTGTTGGCGTGGGGGCATCTGGCGCGAGGACCGGCTCACGATCGAGCAGCCGATTGGTCGCGATCCCGCGAGACCGAAAGCGGATGGCGATCGTCAGTACGGGACGGCCGGCACGAACGGACTTCGTGCGGCTGGCACGATTTGATTCGGTTGACCTGTTGCGGGCTCGGCTGCTCACGGGCAGGACGCACCAGATCCGTGTGCATCTGGCGTCGGCAGGGCACCCGGTCGTGGGTGATGACACCTACGGTGGGGCTGCCGGTCGGCGTCTCGTGGAGCTGCCGCCGCGACGGCACTTCCTGCACGCGGCGTGGCTGCTGTTTCGTCACCCGATTACCGGGGAGCTGATGGACCTGCGGTCGCCGCTGCCAAGTGACCTCGAGACGTCGCTGGCTACCGTCGCGGGGCGAGGCGCGAGCGGACGACCGACCGGATTTTGGAGGGGGATGGTCTTGAGGATTGGGGCTTCTACCGAGTCGACGACTGACACGTCCCCGAACGCCGCGGGCGTCGGCGGCGATCAGGAAAATGCGGAACAAGGTGGTTCACTCCACGCGCTGGGCAATTCTGCTGATGCCCCGCGCTTGCTGGTGTTCACTGCCGCCGGTCGAACGTGCGCCTGTGAGTTGACCGCAGTTCGGGAGATCATCCCGCACCGCCGCGCAACGCCGACTACCCGGCGCGCCGTCGTTCGCCGTGGGACTGATCAATCTGCGAGGGTCGATCGTTACGGTGCTGGATCTGGGCATTCGCCTCGGCGGCAACGCTGTCGATGTGGAGCGTGGGTCGATCGTCCTGGTAGACCACGGGTCGAGAGTGGTCGGGTTGGCGGTCGACGAGCTCCGTGACGTCCAGCGGGTCTGGCGGTCGTCGATCGAGCCGGCCGACGCTGACGCGGAGCAAGAGGGGTTCGTGCGAGGGATGTTGAGGGCAGCCGGCGAAGTCGCCGCGCTGTTGGACGTGAGTCGCATCGTCGCCGACGCCTTGGGATCGGCGACGTACCGCAAGCTATCACAGTCTGGAGTGATCGTGAGCCATTCAGTCCTCATTTGCGACGACGCCATTTTCATGCGAACGATGGTGGGTGACATCCTGCAGCAGGCGGGATTCGACATTGTCGGCGAGGCGGAGACAGGGTTGCAGGCGGTCGAGAAATACAAACAGCTCCGCCCGGACCTCGTCACCATGGACATCGTCATGCCTGACATGGGCGGGATCGATGCCGTCCGGGAGATCACGAAGTTCGATCCGCAAGCCAAGATCCTGATGTGCAGCGCCATGGGACAACAGGCGCTGGTCGTCGAGGCCATTCAGGCGGGCGCGCGAGACTTTGTCGTGAAGCCGTTCCAGCCGAGCCGTGTGCTGGAAGCGGTGCAGCGCGTGCTCGGCTAGGGGTGACGCGTGCGTCGCTCTTGGCTGGTCAGTTAGCCGCGACACCCGGCCTGGCCGCCGGGCGTCCCCACTATGGACGCAGCGCAATACGCTGAACTCTTCCTGACCGAGAGTCGTGAGCACGTCTCGGTCATCAACCTGGCGTTGCTGGACATTGAGCGTGGGTTGACTACCGCCGATCAATCCAGCGGTGGCGAAGGAACATCCAACAGTGCGAATCCGAGTGGCGGCGGTGACGGCATCGCGTCCGCCGTCGACTCGCTTTTTCGCGCCGTTCATACAATCAAGGGAATGAGCGCGACGCTGCGCTACGACGCGGTGGCGGCTCTATCACACGAATTCGAGGCACTCCTCGATCGGCTGCGTCGCGGAGAGCTCGCGCCCGACTCGGGCCTGATGAACGTCCTGTTTGCGGCAGCGGATCTGCTCGAGGGATCGATCGAGCGGGCCGTGGCGGGTCAGCCGGATGACCCGCGCCTGGATGCCATTGTCGGCCAGATCCGACAGGCGGCAGCGCGAGCGCCACAGCCGGGAGTCGGACGTGTGGCGGCGGCCCAGAAGGCGCCACGGGCCAAGCGTGCGGCCCCCGCCCGTCGATCGCGCGCCGGCACCGCCCGCGCCTCGCGTGGAAAAGCGACCAGGCACCGCCCGTCTCGAGGCGCCACGCAAGATGCGGATGCCCGCGATGGCGGGCACGCCGCGACAGCGGCCGAAACGATCGTGCGTGTACACCTGACGGCGTCAGCGACGTTTCGGGCCGCGCGGGCCGCTGTTGCCGTGCAGCGCGCTGGGGCGTTGGGCGACGTTGTGAGCGTCAGTCCAGCGCTGGAGACGGTTCCGGCCGACGGCCCGGGGCCCGACGTGATCGAAATTCGCCTGCGCACGGCGGCAAAGTCCGCCGCCATCATCGAGCACGTCGGGGCAGCAGGGGACGTGGCACGCGTCGAGGTGCGCCGTGATCGAGTGCGTGGCGCTGGGCGGCCAAGCCGCAAGTCCGGGGCAGTCGCGCCGACCGGCAACGGCATCCCGGGCAACGTCGGCGACGGCATCGCCCGACCGCGACACGCGCGAATCGATTTGCGACGGCTGGACGCCCTCATGGATTTGATCGGCGAGTTGGTGATCGCGCGCGGTCGACTCGTGGAGCTGACTGGCACGGAAGGAGAGTCCGCGCTGACGGAGGCGGTTGCTGACGCCAGCCGGTTGATCGGAGACCTGCAGCAAGAGATCATGACCTGCCGGATGGTGCCTGTCTGGCAGGTCTTCGATCGATTCCCTCGTCTCGTACGCGACACCGCACAGTCACTGGGGAAGCAGGTCAGCTTTGACGTCGAGGGCAAGGACATCGAGCTCGATCGATCGATGCTCGACGAGATTGGCGACCCGATTGTCCACCTGCTGCGGAATGCACTCGATCATGGCATCGAACCGCCGGACTCGCGCGTTGCAGCCGGCAAGCCTCCGCAGGGGCAGCTGACCCTCAGCGCCGCTCGCGACCGCTCCGCGGTGTTGATCCGGGTGACCGATGATGGCCGCGGGATCGATCGAGACAAGGTGCTGGTGCGCGCGCTGGAATCCGGGCTGGTGGACCCTGGGACGACCGCACTCACGGACGACGAGGTGATCCGGCTAATCGCCCGCCCCGGGTTCACGACGGCTGAGCAGGTGACGGATGTGTCGGGCCGAGGCGTCGGCATCGACGCGGTGCAGGCCCGGGTGCGGGCGTTGGGCGGTTCGATTGATATCAAGAGTGCGGCAGGCGAGGGGACGACCGTCACGGCGCGGTTGCCCCTGACGCTCGCGATCATGCGGGCCCTGCTCGCCCGGGTCGGCGGGGAAGCGTACGCCTTCCCCATGGCCCACGTCGATGAGACGGTGGGCACCGAGGGGGCGAATTATGCCGCCGTGCGCGGTCGCCCGGTGATCGTGGTCCGCGGAGAGGCCATTCCCTTCGTCAGGATGCGGGAGCTCGTCGGACTCGAGTCAGCCTCGAACGCGGTCGCCGGGGCCGATCCGGAGCAGCACGTCATCGTCGTCGAGTCGGGCGGCCACCGGACGGCGGTCGCGGTCGACGAGCTGATGGGCCAGGCAGAACATCGTGGTGAAGCAGTACGACGACGTGCGTGGCGGAGCAGCGTTGTTCAGCGGAGCGACGGTCCTCGGGGACGGAGCGCCCGCCTTGATCGTCGATGTGAGCAGCCTTTTCTAGGGCCGACCCGCGGGAGCCGCTACGCATGGAAGACATTCGTTCGCTGAAGGCGAACCAACTCGATGCCCTCCGGGAAGTCGCCAACATTGGCGCCGGCCACGCGGCCACCGCGCTGTCGCAGATGACCGGGGGCACGATCATGATCAGCGTGCCCACGATCAACATCGCCCGCCTCGAGGACGTGCCGCCGCAGATCACGGGTCCGGAGGAGCCGGTGGCGGCCGTGCTCATGAACATGCTGGGTGACCTGACGGGACGCACGCTGCTGGTCTTCCCGCGACCAGACCGCGCTGCGGGTATCGGAGATCATGCTCAATCGGCCGCGGGGAGCAGAGTTCGAGCTGGGTGAGCTCGAGCAGTCGGCCATCAAAGAGGCGGGCAACATCCTGAGCGGTGCCTATCTCAACGCGCTGAGCGAGTTCATGGGCCTCATGCTCCTGCCGTCGCCGCCGAGTCTGGCCGTGGACATGTCGAGCGCTGTGCTGACGACGGCCTACCTGCAGTTCGGGACGGATCGCGACTACGTGTTTTGCGTCGAGACGGAGTTCTTCATGCAGGAGCTGAAGGAGCGCTTGCGCGGCTTCTTCCTGCTGCTGCCTGACGTGGCTTCGCTCCACGCGATCCTGCGCGCCGTCCGCGTCGCCTAGCGCGAGCGCGGGGGCGGTGGCGTGACCGCGACGCGTCGCGAACAACCTGCTTTCCGAACGGGACCGCGATGTCCTGCGTTCCTTCGCGCGCCGCATCGATCCCTCGGACGCGGGCGCGCACAACAACCTCGGCGTCCTCTATTACCACAAGGGTCTGTATCGAGGAAGCCGTCGCGGCATTCACGCGAGCGCTCGAGCTGGACTCGAAGATGCGGGTCGCGCAGCGCAATCTGGAAATCGCGTACTTCAGCACCGGCTATTACGATCGTCGCGTCGCGACACTGCGCGAGCGGCTGCGGGACGCCCCCGGCGACCGGGACGCACGGTGGGAGTTGGGTCGCGCGTACAGTCTGCTCGGCCGATTCACCGAGTCGACCGCTGAATTCGCCGAGCTGCTCAAGCACCATCCCAACGATCTCGGCGCGCTCGTGCAGCTGGGCCTCGCCGAGAAAGTCATCCGGCGATCTCGAGCAAGCGCAGCAGTGGTTCGAGCGCGCACTCGCGCTCGATCCCGAAAGCCCGGTCATCCTGCTCTACATTGGCGAGGTCCTGTACAATCGTGGGCTGAACGACGAGGCCCTGGCCGCGCTCGAGCGCGCCATCGCCGCCGCATCCCGATAATCCGGACGCGCACTACCTGATGGGCTTCGTGCTCGGCGACATGGGTCGTCACGAGGACGCTCGCCAGGCGACCAAGCGTGCGGTGCAACTCAATCCGACTCTGTCGAGGGCGCAGACGAATCTCTCGCTCGACGAGTCGGCGCTCGCCAAGTCGGTTCCCTCGCCGGAGGCGCTGGACCGATCGCCGGATAGCGCGATGGCCGTGGCCGAGGGGCGCGCTGGCGCACTTCAACCTGGGCCTCGCCTTCCGGCAGAAGGGCTACTACGCCGAGGCGTTGCGCGAGTACGAGCTCGCGCTCGCACGCGGCGAAGAGCGCGGCCTCGTCCAACAGGCGATCGCCGAAGTGCACCTGCTGCGGCGCGACGTCACGAGCGCCGTGGCGGCGTACGACGTGCTGCTGGCTGATCATCCGACGAGTCCAAAACTGTGGAACGAGCGCGGCGTCGCGCTGCACCAGGACGGTCGCTACGAAGAGGCCGCGCGACAGCTACCGGCGCGCGATCGACGCGACTCCCGCTACGCGATCGCCCACAATAACCTCGGTGTCGCGCTCTTCCATGCTGGCGAGCCCAGATGCCGCGGCGGAATCCTTCGCCGCTGCCCTGCGACCTGGTGCCGGGGTTCGCGCAGGCGCGGCTCAACCTCGCGCTGCTGCACTTCAAGGCGAAGCGCCTGCCAGCAGAGCCTGGAATCCTATCGCCGGGTGCTGCGCGACGAGCCGGAACATGCCGTGGCGTGGAACGGGGTGGGGCTGGTCCTCACCGAATTGCGGCGGTTCGACGAAGCCCGCAACGCCTTTGCGCGCGCGGTGCAGAGCAGGCCCGAGTACGCGGAAGCGCACTACAACCTGAGCTTCGCCCTGTCCAACCTCGGCGATTTCGACGCGGCGCTCCGCGAGACGAAGCGCGCCATCGAGCTCGATCCGTACTACGTGCCGCAAAAGTTCGAGCTGGCGATCGACTTCCAGTACGAGCATCCCGAGCTTTCGATCGTGCCGGACCTGGGCGGCGCGGCGCGTGCCGACGAGCACGCGATCGCCGATTTCGCGTTCGACGCAACGCTGCTCGACTCGCTGTTCACGTCGTTGACCCCGGCGACCGGAGTCGAGGCCGTCCGACCGCTGCGGTCCCGATCCCTACGGGATGGCCCTCGACTATCTGTCGAAGGGACTGTACGACCGGGCGGCAGCGGAGATCAGTCGCGCGTTGCTGCGCGGCGCCGATCGGGCGACCGGCATGACGATCCTCGGGGATCTGTTCCGCGCGGCAGGGCCTGCACGGCGAGGCGCTGGATCGGTACCGCGACGCGCGACGGACGAATCCCGGCGCTCCTCGAGCCCTGGCCGGTGAGATCCGCGCGCTCGTCGCGCTCGGGCGCGGGGTGGACGCTCGGCCCGCGGCCGAGAGCTGCTGCGGGTCGCGCCGAACGACGTGATGCGCTGCTGGCCGTCGCGGCGGCCCGAGCGAGCGCGGGCGATCCCGACCGGCGCCCTGGCGCTGCTCGAGACGGCGAAGGGTCTCACACCCGAGCGAGCCGACGTGCTGCAGCTGATCGGCGATGTGAGCCGGGAGGTCGGCGACATCGCGAACGCCATCTCCGCCTACCGCGCGGCATTGGCGCTCGATCCCGAACGCGCCGTCGTCCGTTTCGAGATGGCGCGGCTCCTCGCCACGATCGGCAACGCGAGCGAGGCGGAGACGGAGCTGCTGGCGGCGCTGGACCAGGTACCGACCTACGCACATGCCACGCTCGCCCTGGCGGAGCTCTGGCGCACGGCCGGTCGCGACCGCAGACGCGATCGATCTGCTCGATTGGCCTCCTGGAGCGCGATCGATCACACATTGAGGGGTTGCTCGCTCTGGGCGAATTGCTGTTCGATGCCGGCCGCCGACGCGACGCGGCGCGCGTGTTCGCCCGGCTGCTCGTTGTCGATCCAGCGCACCCCGGCGCGCTGTACTACAGGGCGCGATCCTCGCCGAGCAACACCGGTATCGGGAGGCGATCGAGCGCTGGGATGCGGTCATTGCCGCGGAACCAGACGGCGTGTTCGGCCAGCGGGCGTGTCGGGACCGGCGGACCGCGAGGGATCTCGCGCACATCTTCGTCCGACGGCAGGACGTTGGCACGGTGCTGGCGTCAGGCGCGGTACAGGCCGAGCTTGCGTTTGGGAGGGCCAGCTAATGCCGATCGAAGGCGCGCTGCGAGAGCTGAGCATCCACGACGTCTTCCAGCTGCTGGATCTGAGTCGGAAGACGGGGGCGCTGCGCGTGACCTCCGAGCTGCGCGACAACGAGGGCATCGTCCTGTTCGATCGCGGACGCGTCGTCTCGGCGAGCATGCGCAGCAGCCCGCACCCGCTCGGCACCATGCTGGTCCGCGCCGGCCGGATCAGCGAAGCGGATCTGGCTCACGCGCACGCGGCTGCAGGCGGCCGGCGACACCCGTCGACTCGGCGAGATCCTGCTGGCGATCGGCGCGATCGGCGCCCGCGAGCTGGAGCGCCAGGTGCGACTCCAGATCGAGACGGTCGTCTTCGAGCTCATGTCGTGGCGCGACGGATTCTTCTCCTTCGAGGAGCGCGATGTCAGCGACGCCGTCGTCGAGGCCTCGGTCCACGTCTCGACCGAATCGTTGCTGATGGAAGGCGCTCGCCGCATCGACGAGTGGTCGCGGATGGCGGACCGCATCCCGACGCTCGATGTCGTGCCCGTTCTCGCAGCCGTTGAGGAAGACCACGCGACGTTGTTGGACCTGCTCCCGAGCGAGTGGGAAGTGCTGGCAGCGATCGATGGATCGAGCGACCTCCGGGGGATCGCGGGCTCGCTCGGCCGCAGCGAGTTCGATGTGGCGAAAGTTGTCTACGGCTTGCTGTCGACCGGCGTAGTCGCGCTCGATCCTCGCGCGATGAATGGACGGACGCCCACGCGGCGTGCCGATCACGGCAGATCCCGAGTCCATGCTGGCGGGCGCCCGCAGCGCGCTGGCGGCGGGAGTGCCGGAGGAGGCGCTGCAAGGCGCTCGGCAAGTTATTGGCCTCGATCCCTCGCGGGTCGAGGCCCGACTGCTCGCGGCCCGTGCCCTGCGCCGACTCAGGCGGTTCGGGGACGCGGCCGAAGAGATCCGCCGCGCGTTGGAGCTCGCTCCGGATCATCCCGGCCTCTGCCTCGAGCAAGGCTTCGCGGCGTTGAGCCGGGGCGACTTCACCGCCGCCGTCGCGAGCTGGGAGCGCTACCTCCGCCTGACGCCGACCAGTCCGCCCGACGCGGAGGGGGTGCGCGAAGCGGTGGCGTCGGCGTCGTACCTGCGCGGTTTCCTCGAGGCTTATACAGGTGGCTGACGACATCGAGAGATGGAGCGAAGAGCTCGCCCGAGACCCGGCAAGTGGTGTCTTCATTCCCCTCGCGGATGCGCTCCGTCGGCGTGGCCAGCTCGACCTGGCCTACCGTGTCGCGACTCGCGGGCTGGCGCGACGACCGTACGATGGAGATGCGCACGACCTGCTCGCTCGCATCTGGGCGGACCGGGGCGATGTCGAGCGCGCAATGGACGAGTGGAGCATTGCGCTGCAGTGTGCCCCGACACACGCCGGGGCGCTCAAGGGCATGGGCTTCGCCTGCTATCAGGTCGGGCCGTATGGCCGACGCCGAGCGATATCTCGTCGAAGCCGGCCGCGATCGACCCCGACGATGTCAGCATTCGAACGGCGCTCGTGCGCGTACGGCAGCGTGGCGGTGCAGGGTCAGACGGCGGAGCCGGAGGCCGACGCTAGCCACAATGGCGCGGACCATCCCAAGCAGGTCGACGCGCGGGATGGCTCGCCTCCGCCCGTGGGAGCGACCGCGACACAGGAGCACCTCCAGCCCAACCGCCGCATTGACCCCCGACTGGTGTTCGTCGACGTGATCGATCCCACCGACCAGGCCGCGCTTCTCGTCGACGCAGACGGTCTTGTCCTGGCGGGGAGCTACGTGGTGGCCGATGGTCGGGACGTCGCGCAGGAGGTCGGCGCGGCACTGAGTGGTGTGAGTGATGAGGCGCGACGTGCGATGCGGCACCTCGGGCTGGGGGCCTGGAGCTCGCTTGTCTTTGAAGCTGAAGCGGCGACGATCGGCATGGCGCCGCTCGTGGTGGGCCCGCGACTGCGTCCGAAGATGCCGATGGCGTCGCATTTGTCGCGGCGGGCCCGTCGGTGCCGCTCGGGCTGGTGCGTCGGCTGCTCGCGCGCGTCGCGACGCGCGCGCAAGGATGGCTCGCTCGCGGACTGGGCGGGCGTGGACCGAATGAGCTCTCCCTTCATCGACCTGCTGCTCGGCCTTGCACGCCATCGAGGCGTGCAGGGCGGCCTGATCGTCAGCGAACGCGATGGAATCGTCGTAGACGCCCACGTGCAGATCGGCGTGCGCACCAGCGTCGTCGCCGCGCTGGCCGCGTCGATCTATCGCAAAGCACGGCAGTCCGCTGACGCGGCGGGGCTTGGCGGCTGTGACCTATCTCGAGCTGGTCGCTGAGCAGCGGGCGGCTCTGCATGGCCGGGCGCGACGATCTCGTGATCGTCGTGATCACGGACACTCGGGCAACGGCCGGTCTACTGCGGACGGCCGTCCTGCGCGCCTGCGAGACGCTCGCGTGACGACGGCCGTCGTGGAGAGATGGATTGAGAGCCCTCTACGGCAGTTCGTCGAGGATGCACACGTGCTGCTGGCCCTCATACTGACGCCGAGCGGCCAGGTCCTGGCGCAACATGGCTTCACGCGGGCGGTCGACGTCATGTCCGCCTGCGCGCTGGCGGCGGCGATCCATGCGTCGGGCGGCGAGCTCGGTCGTCAGTTGCAGGGGCGGCCGTTCGGTGGGCTGCACCATTCGGGTACGTCGCGGCAGTTGTTCCTCGCAGCGGCGGAAACGCGGCGAGGGGTCTTGCTGTGCCTCACCGTGTTTGACGAGGCGACGTCGTTCGGCCTCGTGCAGCTGTATTTCGACGAGCTGCGGGCGCATCTGGCTGCCGCCGCGCCCGCATCGGAGCCGCTCGACACCGACCGTCCTGGCCGAGACCTTCGAGCAAGATCTCGATCGCAATCTCGCTCTCCTCTTTCGCCGATAAGCCCGTGTCGCTCGTCAACTACGCCACGCGCGAGATCACGTGCAAGATCGTCTACTACGGCCCGGGGCGGTCGGGGAAGACGACCAATTTGCACTACATCTACGGGCAGGTCCCGACCGATCGACAGAGGACGAATGGTGTCGCTCGCGACCCAGACGGATCGCACGCTGTTCTTCGATTTTCTGCCGCTCGATCTGGGCACGATCTCCGGCTTCACGACGAAGATCCAACTCTACACGGTGCCGGGCCAGGTCTACTACCAGACGACACGCAAGCTCGTGCTCCAGGGCGCCGACGGCGTCGTGTTCGTGGCCGACAGTCAGGCGCGGCAGCTGGAGGAGAACATTGAGAGCCTGCAGGACCTGCACGCGAACCTGGGAGAACACGGCATCGACGCGCGGACCATCCCGCTGGTGCTGCAATACAACAAGCAGAATCTCCCCCCCGACCTCATTCTCGACGTCGGGGCGCTCGACGATGCACTGAACTTCCGCAACGTGCCATCGTTTCCAGCCGATGCGCTCCACGGACCGGGCGTGTTCGAGACGCTGCGTGGCATCTCGGAGCTGGTTCTCAAGCGACTGAGCGGGCCGGGCCGGCCCGCGCCCGCCGGGAGGGGTTCGACACCCGCGGCCGCCGGTCCGCGGCGCTAGCGGAGCGACGCTCGTGCAGCTGGACGAGCGGTACCGATTCGACAATTTCGTCGTTGGCTCGGCCAACCGGCTGGCCGCCGCTGCGGCTCGAGCCGTGGCCGAAGCCCCGGGCACGACGTACAACCCGCTGGTCATCTATGGAGCGACGGGCCTCGGGAAGACGCACTTGCTTGGCGCGATCGGCAGCCACGCGGCCAGCCTGCAGCCTGACCTGCACGTCGACGCACTCGCGCTCGATGAGTTCGTCCGCCAGCTCCATGCCGCGGTTTCGGTCGGGCGAAGTCGATGCGTTTCGACAGCGATACGCCGCACGCCGACCTGCTCCTGATCGACGATATCCAGTTTCTGACGGGCCGGCGCGAGACGCAGACCGAGCTGCTGCGGCTGTGCCAGTCGCTGCAGGACGGCGGGCGCCAGATCGTGTTGACGAGCGACCGTCCGCCCACCGAGATCGCCGACGTGGACGACCGTCTGGTCGCGCGGTTGGCAGGTGGACTCGTCGTCGACATCGGATCGCCAGATTACGAAACGCGAGCCGCAATGCTCGCGACGTGGTGCCAGGAACGGAGCGTACAGTGCGGGCCTGGCGTCATCGAGGAGCTCGCGCGGCTCGATCTGCGCAACATTCGTGAGCTGCAGGGCGCACTCACGCGCGTCGTCGCGTACCAGAGTCTCGGTCCGAGCGGCCGAACGATCGAGGTCGGCGATGTCCGCCGGCTCTTCGCCGCTCAGGCTGAGCCACAGCGCGGCGCCACACAGGATGCCGATACCCGGCGAATGGCGTCGCAACGGCGGCGCTCCCGAGACAGGCGGCGAGTACGTGAACTTCCTGTCCGACATGGCGAGCGCGGTCGCTCAGCATGTCGAGCCGTGGCGGATGCAGCTGGCGGAGGCGGCCGCGTACTGGGCGGGCGAGGGATATCGCCCAGCGCTCCTCGAACGCGCGCTCCACGCCGGCGCGGATCCGGGAGCCGAGGCGGTGCTCGCTGCGTACGTCGCCGCGGTCGAACGCCTGCGCATCCTCGAAACCGAGATCCTGCAGATCGATCCGGGACTGGCGGGCACGGATGTCTTCCGCGATCCCGAGCTCGTCGCCGATGCCGAGGCACTGCTGCTGCGTGCACGCGCCGGCACGACTCCGCCGTCCGGGCCGTCGACCGAATTCACGCGTCGTGGATTTGCGGTGGGCAACTCCAACGAGCTCGCGGTCCGCGCCGCCGATGCGATCGTGTCGGATCCGGGCCACCGCTTCAATCCGCTCTTCCTCCACGGACCGAGTGGCGTCGGCAAAACCCATCTGCTCAACGCGATTGGCAACGGTCTCGTTGCCGCGCAGCAGGGCCGCCGTGTCGTGGCGTGCGTCGGTGCCCAATGTCTCATCGACGAGCTGATCGACGCGCTGCGCGAGGGACAGGTAGAACGGTGGCGGCGCCGCTACCGAGTCGCAGACGCTCTCCTCATCGATGACGTGCATTTCCTGGCAGGGAAGGAGCGCACGCAAGAGGAGTTTTTTCACGTCTTCAACGACTTGTACGCCGCCGGCAAGCAGATCGTGCTGACGAGTGACCGTCCGCCGCAAGCGCTGGCGGAGCTCGAGGGACGTCTCCAGTCGCGGTTTGCGGGAGGTCTCGTGGCGGAAATCCAGCCGCCAGACCGCGACGTGCGCGAGAAGCTCTTTGGCCTCTACCTCAGAGTCACCGGCGCGGACCGTGACCCTGGGCTCGCCGAGTATCTCGCCGCGCAACCCGTTGCCGAACGCACGTGAGATTCTTGGGGTCGTCAATCGCCTTAGCGCCGCTGCGGAGTTGGCGGCCGCGCCGCTCACGCTCGATTTCGCTCGCTCTCAGCTCGAGGGCGCAGGCACCACCGACGCCACGCCCCCCCAAGCCCTGGTGACTTCGGCGGGTCTGGATCCGTACTTCCTGGACGGCGAGCGCGTGATCTGGGAATGGCCGGAGCCGGCAGGGCGCGTCATCGAGGAGTGGCGATGATGGCCATCCGCGGCAGCCTTCGCGAGGCGAGTTTGCCCGACGTGCTTCAGCTGCTCGCGATGGGCAAGAAGACGGGATGCTTGAGCGTCACGCATCGCGACAACTTCGGCTACGTCTACTTCGACCGTGGCCGCATTGCGTATGCGTCGATCGTGAACCGCCGGGACCGACTCGGCGAGCTGCTCGTACAGGCCGGGTTGCTGACGCGCGAGCAGCTCGAAATGGGGATTGAAACGCAGCGGGCAACATCCCGATCGCCGCCTGGGCGAGATCCTCATCGGTCTTGGATATGTCACACGTGAAGCGCTCCACGACCAGGTACGCACGCAGATCGAAGAGGCCGTGTATTTCCTGTTCACCTGGTCACACGGCACGTTCAGCTTCGAGCCTGACGTCCGGCCGGACGAGCACGGGTTCGTGGTGTCGATCAATCCCGAATCGCTCCTCCTCGAGGGGGCGAGGCGCGTCGACGAATGGGGTCTCATCGAAAAGAAGATCCCGAGCTTCGACCTCGTGTTTCATGTCGACCGCGTGCGTCTCCGCGAAAGTGAAGCCACCTTGACGCCCACTCAGCGCACGATCGTGAGCCTGCTCGATGGCGAACGCGATGTGCGTGCCCTCGTCGAGGAGACGGGACTCGAGCGAGTTCGAGGCTCGCGAAGGCGCTGTACGGACTGGTGTCGGCGAGCTTCGTGCGGCGAGTGGGCCGAACCCGCGCGGCGGAGCCCGCAGTATCGGATGTACGAGTGGACGAGCATCGGAATCTGGGCATCGCGTTCTACAAGACCGGCATGCTCGACGAGGCGATGCGGGAGTTTCGTCGCGTCGCCGAGCTCCGCCCCGCCGATGCGGCCGCCTCGTTCTACATCGGGCTCGTCCTCATGCGCCAGGGCAACTGGCCGGCGGCCGCGGACGCATGTCGTGAAGCGAGCTCGCCGCCTTCGCCACGGGCGGCCGCACTCCACAACCTGGCCTACGTGCTACGAGCGCCTCGGACAGTACGAAGCGGCGGAGGCGGCGCTCGACCAGGCGGTCGCGCGGGGCGGCGGGGACGACCCGCGGGTCCGCACCTCGCTGGCCGTTCTCGCGCTTCGCCGCGGAGACGTGGCCGATGCGGAGGCATTGCTGACCGCCGCCCGGGCGGCATGGGGCACGCGACGGCCGCCGGCGGCATGGTACCATTACGCAGGCTTGGCCACCGCGCTGGGAGGTCGAGCTCGAGCATGCCGTGGCACTCCTGGAGGAGGGGCTGGGCCACTATCCCCATTCGGGGGTGCTGTACAGCAACCTGGCCGCGGTGCAGGAGCGCCGAGAAGCGTTGGCGGAGGCCGCGATTGCCGTGGAGCGTGGATTGCAGGAGGACGGGGCTCTCGCGCAGCTCCACAAGATCGCGGGCGATCAGGCGTATCGGGCGACCCACTACGACGAGGCGCTGGATGCGTATCAGCGGGCCGCGCGCATCAATCCCACGCTGGGCAGTGACCTCTATCTGAGGATGGGAAATATCCGGTACCGGCGAGGGGAGATCGACGCGGCACTCGAGGCGTGGGGACGGGCGATCGAGATCGATCCCGGCAACGCCATTGCTCGCAGCAACATCGACGCGGTGCATCGGACGGCTGGTGCACCGGCTTGAGGAGGGCGCGATGAGCGGGACCGACGCCGACAGCGACGCGGGGTTCGACGCGCTGCTCGCGAAGATCGCGCGCGACCGTCACTTCGAGTGCGGCAGCTACAAGGTGCGCTGCCTGCGCCGTCGCATTGCCGTTCGACTCCGGGCGCGCAACGTCGCGACGTACGAGGAGTATGCCGCATTGCTCGATGCCGACCAACGCGAATACGAGAAGCTGCTCGACGCACTGACCATCAACGTCACGAAATTCTTCCGCAACTGGGAGACGTACGCCGCGCTCGAGCGTCAGGTCGTGCCGGCGTTGTGGGCATCGTCGGACGATGCGCTACGCGTGTGGAGCGCTGGCTGCGCGTCAGGCGAGGAAGCCTACTCGCTGGCGATCCTCTTCCATCGGCACGCGGTGGCTGCCGGTCAGGCAACGCGCCTGGACCGCCTGCGCGTCACAGGGACCGACATCGATCGGCGATAGCCTCGACGCGGCAACGCGAGGCGCGTACGCCGACTCGGCCTTTGCCGATACCCCGCTGGAGATCCGGCGCGCGTACTTCAGCGCCGGCGTCCCGGCGATCGGTCGATCCGCGCATCCGTGCGCTCGTCCGAGTTCTCATCGCACGACCTGATCCGACACCCGATGCCGAGCGGCCAGCATCTCATCGCCTGCCGCAATGTCGATCATCTATTTCGATCGTCCTGCGCAGGAACGGCTCTTCCAGCGCTTTCACGCCGCGCTCGCGCCCGGGGGATTTCTCGTCCTCGGCAAGGTCGAGACGTTGCTCGGCGAGACGCGGCGCCTCTTCGCACCGGTCGACGCCCGCGAACGGATCTTTCAACGTGCCTGAGGCGCCGGCGAGCGATCGCGGAGGCCGGAGTCGCAATGCGTGGCACCCGGCGGCGTGGATGCGATCCGCGTGCGGCTCGCCGACTACGCCGTCGCATCGGGAGATGCGATCATCGCGACCCTCGGACTCGGCTCGTGCGTAGCCATCGCCATCCATGATGCGCGCTCACGCGTCGGCGGGCTCGCCCACGTGTTGTTGCCCAACGAGAGCATGTCCCGTGACCGCAGCAATCTCGCAAAGTTCCCCGCGACGGCGGTGCCGCTCCTGCTCGAAGGAGATGCGTGGCCTCGGCGCACGCGGGCCCTTTACGGGCAAGTTGATTGGCGGCGCGAGCATGTTCGCGGCGCTCCTGCCCCATCGGGGGCGTGAACATGGGCCAGCGCAATGTCGACGCCGCTCGCCGCGCGTTGGTGGATGCGGGAGTCACCATTGTCGCCGAAGATACTGGCGGGGGCTACGGCCGAAGCGTGTACCTCTACGTCGGCGATGGCAAGGTGATCGTGAAGTCGCTGATCAATGGCGACCGTGCCCTCTAGCAGCGGCGACCCCGCGGCAGAGCCAACGAGTGGGGCGCGGGTGCGCCCGCGGACGGTGCTGATCGTCGACGACAGTGCGTTCATGCGACGCGTGATCAGCGACATGATCGACTCGGCCGCTCCCGAGTTTCGCGTCGTCGGCACGGCGCGCGATGGCGCCGATGCTCTGCGGCAGATTCATGCGCTCGAGCCCGACATCGTGACTCTGGACATCGAGATGCCGGTGCTCGACGGTCTGCAGGCTCTGGCGCACATCATGGCCGACGCGCCACGACCCGTCGTGATGTTGAGCGCGGCAGCCGGAAGCAACAACGCCGAGCTCACGCTCAAGGCCCTGGAGCTCGGGCGCGGTCGACTTCGTTCGCAAGCCTTCAGGCCAGGCGCGACTCGACCTCTCGACGGTCCGTGAGCGGTTGTTGGACGCCCTGCGCGCGGCGGCGATGGTGAATCTCGCGGGGTGTCAAGCCGCTCGCCGGCGGCGCCGGGGTCGTCGCCGCCCGAGAGACGCACGCCTCCAGCGGCGCCGATTCGGTCGTCGTTGTCGCCTCGTCTACCGGGGGGCCGCGCGCACTGGCCGAAATGATCCCGCAATGCCGCCCGCTCTTGGCGCGGCGGTACTCGTCGTTCAGCACATGCCCGGCGGGTTCACGCAGAGCCTGGCGCACCGGCTAGATCGTGCGAGTCGCCTCCGCGTCGCCGAAGCCACGGCCGATGCGAGGTCATTGTCAACGATCGCGTCTATCTGGCCCCGGGAGGATTTCACATGCGCATCGGGCGGCGTGACGGGCAGCCCGTCGTCGTCCTGGACAGCAGTCCCCCGGTATGGGGGGTCCGACCCGCTGCCGACCTGCTTTTCAGGTCTGCAGCGGACGTGTTCGGTCCGCGGGTCATCGGCGTCGTGCTGACCGGCATGGGTCGCGACGGGGCGCAGGGGCTCCGGGCGATCCGAGACGCCGGTGGGCAGGGCGTCGTCCAAGATCAGATGACATTGATCGTGTTCGGCATGCCGCAGGCTGCGCTCTCCGTTGCCGGAGCCGACCGCGTCGTCCCGCTGTCGGACGTGGCGACTGCCATCCTCGACCTCATGCGGACAGCCAGCCGCTCGCTCGCGGGCGGTCGAGGAGTCGGGCCATGACTGCGGGACACAAGGGCAGCCGCCCGTCGGCAGAAGCCGCAGCAATCGGCGCTCTCCCACGTCCGTGCCGGCTCCGGGAAGCGAGTTGTTGATCTTCCGAGCAGGCGATGAGCGGTTTGCGATGGCGGTCAGCCCACTCGAGGCGGTGATTCAGATGCCGCGACTCCAGCCCCTACCCGGCATGCCCACCGGCATGATCGGAGTGGCCGAGCTTCGCGGTGGCTTGATACCGGTGTATTCGCCGGCACGCGTGCTCAATGTCGACGTGGACAATCCGACCGCGGCGATTGTCGTCCGCCTGGAGGACGGCGGAACGCCGGGCGCTGGCCGTCGCGCGGCCATAGCCGTGAGCGCGGCAGAGGGCGTAACGGTCTACGAGCCTGACGCCTGGAGCGGCGTTGGTGGGCCGACTCCGACTGGGGGCCTCGTCCGAGGTGTGACGACCGTCGAAGGAAAGCTGACCACGCTCGTGGACACCCTGGCGTTCGTCGCAGCATGCATGAACGGATCACCGCGGGAGGACGCATGACGACCGCCGCCGCTCGCGGCGCGAGACCGCTGGCGACCGAGCATGCATCGACGGTCGACGACGCGATGCAGATCGTCACCTTTCGAATCGGAACCGAGTTCTTCGCTGCCGATGTCCGTGCCGTCGAGCGGGTATTGCGGTACCAAAGCGCGACGCCCCTCCCCGAGGTGCCGCCATGGGTGGCCGGCGTGCTCGAGTACCAACAGCGCGTCGTCCCGGTCATTGATCTGCGGGTGCGGTTCGAGCTGGCAGGAGCGACCCCCACGGCCGACACACGGATCATTGTGTTCAACACGAACACGGGCTGGACTGCGGGAGTGGTCGATGCCGTGTTGGACGTGAGCGCCATTGAGCGGAATCGTCTCGAGGCACCACCGCCACTGTTGAACAGGCTTTCCGCCGAATACGTCCACGGCATCGCGCGCCGCGATGGACAGCTCGTGCTGCTCCTCAACGCCGATCGCGTCCTGTCGTCTACCGACGAGAGACTCTTGCAGGCGCGCATTGCCGAGATGGCGCCGAAACAGCGTGGAGTACGGCGTGTCTGATAACGCCGTAGCTCCCCCCGCCCGGCAGAGCGAGCTCCGAAGGCGCTATTCGGCGATCGAAGCGCGCCTCGACACGGGCGAGGCTAGGGACGGGGACCTCCGAGCACAGCTCAAGGCCGAGATCATCGCGCTGTACCGAACCGTGGATCAGCAGCTCACCGAGCTCGCAGGCCTCAAGGATGAGATCCGGCGGCTCGTCGACAAGTGGAAGGCCGAGGCACCGGAGACTGCGACCAACGCCCCGCAATTCAACGGTGAGCGACCCACCGCCATCCACGCCGATCACATCGGTGCCTCGACGTTCATCGAGAAAGGTTGGAGCCGGATCTCTCTGGGTGACTACGAGGGGGCCGAAGCTGCCCTGAAGAAGGCGCTGCAGCTCTCGCCCAACGACCCCCAGTCCGAATCCCTGCTCGGTTGGGCGCAAATGCTCCAGGACAAGTACGACGATGCGCTTCTCAACTTCCAACGCGTCCTGATGCGGCAGCCGGCAAATGCACTGGCGCGGATCAACGTCGGCTACATCTGTCTCAAGAAGCGGATTTTCGGTGAGGCCATTGAGCATCTGTCAAAGGCGATCCGCCTCGACAACGATCGGAAAGCCACATTGTACGCGCATTTCTACCTCGGGCTCGTGTACCTGGAGCGCGAGATGTTTGAGGATGCCCAGACCTTCTTTCAGAAGACCCTCGCCCTTGGCCCGAATCTGATCGAGGCGCATTACGAGCTCGGCAGGGCGCGCTGGTTCGCCGGCGACCACGAGGGAGCTATGGAGACTTGGCGAGTCGGGTTCGCGGCGAACAAGTTCAATCCATGGGGCAAGCGGTGCGCGGAGGTGCTCGAGGCTGTGGCGGCTGGAGGCGAACCGCCCCGCGCGTCCTGAGTGTCGCAACGGCCGCGGGCACCAGGCCGGCGGTCGCGCCGCGTGCCGGGCTTCTGCTGGTCGGTACTCGCGTGGGCGACGCTCTTTGCCGGCCGGGGCACCTCCGGGGCCGCTCTCGTCGGGCAGTCCCCGACCGACGCGAGTCACAAATGATACAGTTCCGGTACGATTGGACGGCGGTCGCTTCTCAGTGCTGGCGGCGCCACGGGATGTGCGACTGGCACGTTCGCTTCTCGGCTCGGCCCTCGCGCACGACACTTTTCCAGGACTCCCGCGACCCCGCGCACACGTTCTCATCGCGATCGCACCCGATGCGAAGCACTTCCAGGCGTGGTCGGGTCCCGCCGCGCCGGAATGGGGTGCGGCCGTCGCATTTCCCGACGCGCAGCGTGTAGTCGTCCAAGGAGGGTCCGCTCCGTCAGCGGCGGGCGATCCGATTCCGACGCTGCGCCACGAGCTTGCCCACCTGGCGCTCCACGAATACCTGGGTGACGTGCCTCCGCGCTGGTTCGACGAAGGCTATGCCATGTATGCCGAGGGCGGGCCGGGCAGCGACGACATCCTCGCTACCAACGTCGCACTCGCCCTTCGGGGCGTCCCGACGCTTGCCTCGCTCGACACCGGACTGGTGGGCACGGAGGGCCAGGCCTCCGTCAGCTACGCGCTTGCCTACCGAGCGGTGTCCGACCTCGCTCATCTCGACCCGGACCGCGGGTTGACGCTCCTGTTTCGGTATTGGCGAGAGTCTGGCTCGCTCGACGTTGCAGTCCGGCGGGCCTACGGGGAGCCTCTGGACACGTTCGAGTCGGCGTGGCGGACGCACACGAGACACCGCTATGGTGCGCTTGCGCTGCTCTCAGACCTCTCATTTGCCACGGCGGTGTTCCTTGGGCTTCTCACACCGCTCTACCTGGCGCGACGCCGGCGAGACCGCGTACGCCTCGAGGCGCTGCGCGACGCTGAGGCCGCGGCGGACCGGATCCGCCTCGAGGCAGCCCTCTCGGGAATGCCCCAGCGCGGGACGGCGGGCCGGATGGACTCCCACACGGTCGGTCGGAGGCCGCCAGCTAGCGCGCCGGGCATGGCGGGGCAGGCGTGCGCGAGCGCCACGGAGAGGTGCGCCGGCGCAACGTCCGGACGACGCGCGCCATATAAAATCCGCGTGAAGAAATCCAGCGCGCGGCGTTCGCGGTCGGGAACGCTCGCTTGACATGTTTTTGTGACAGGCCTACTCTAATGCGTGCCAGATCGAGACACTGAAGTAGCATTCGCGAAAGGCGCCTGCCGCGCCGCGCCGCTGGCGCGCGTTAGTGTGGTGGGCGGTGGCTTTTGTGGTGATCGTTCTCGGTTACATTGATTTGGCGATGGGCGGCGAAACGTTGGCGCCTATTCTGCTTATTGCGGGGTATTGCATCTTCATACCCGTCGCGATTCTTCGGTAAGACCCAAGACATGGATGGCACCCACGCGTCTCCATGGCGCTGAAGGCGCGGTGGCGGTGCGTACTGGCAGGATCGCGAGGGGCGAATAGCTCAGTTGGTTAGAGCGCCTGCCTTACACGCAGGAAGTCGGGGGTTCGAGTCCCTCTTCGCCCATGATGGCCCTGTCGGTGTAGTGGATGGCGCGTGACTATCGAAGGAAGCATCACCGAATGCACTCTTAGCTCTGGGGTACCGTGTTCACACCTTGCGGAGGTTCGATCAGTGAAGGGTAGTTCTCGGGTCGCCGGCTTCGGCGTTGTTGCGGCGCTTGGTGTCACGTTGCTGGGCGGAGCCGCCGCGGCCCACGCACAGGCCCCTGGGCCCGAGCGCGGACCTGGGCCGAATGCCCTGAAGCTTCTGGTCGTGCCCGCGTTCGTGAGCAGTGACAAGACCCTCGGATGTAGCGCCGCGAACGAAGTGCGCGATAAGCTGGACGGCGACGTCGACACCAAGAAGCTGTGGGTGATCCAGCAAAACAACATTGACGAGACGCTCAAAGCGTCCGGGTTTCCGCCGTGTCAGCCGATCTCCGCGACCGACGAGAAGCAGTTGACGCAGCAACTACGCGGCGACGCGTATATCGAAGGGCAGGTGACCAAGACTGCAACGGGCGTCCGCGTCGAGCCCAAGCTGGTGCTGGCGCGTGACATCTCCGCCGCACAGCCACTCCCGGCCGTCGAGGCCGTCAAGATCGGCGATGCCGCGAAGCAGGTGTCCAAGGAAGTGCTGGCGGCGATGAAGCAGTACGACGGCGAAGAGAAGTGCTACAACGCCGCGCGGCAGGGCCAATACCCGCAGGCAATTGCGGCGGCCCGTGAGGGCATTGCGGCGTATCCGCAGGCGGCGCTCGCCCGATTGTGCATTGTCAACACGCTCGTCGCGATGAAGGCACCGCCCGACTCGATCATCGCGGTGACGCAGGACATTCTGAAGGACGATCCGCACAACACGCGCGCGCTCACGCTGTCCGCGCAGGCGTACTACGATAAGAAGGACTACGACAACGCCGTGAAGGCCTGGGGCGGGTTGTTGGCAGCGGATCCCTCGAACACGGCGATGGTCGAGGATATCGTCACCAAGATCGTTCAGAGTGGAAAAGCGGATGCGGCCGTGCCGATCGTCGCGCAGGCGATGAAGGACAATCCGGACGATCCGAAGATCACGGTGCTCTACTGTCGCATTCTGCTCGCGGCCAAGCACAACAAGGAAGCGCTGGATGCGTGCCCGAATGCCATCAAGGTCGATACGGCATTCGCCGATACGCTGTACTACGCTCGTATGACCACGGCGGCACTCGCGGACAGCCAACCGCAGAAAGCCGCCCAGTTCGCCGCCGAAGGCAGCAAAAAATTCCCCAATAGCCTGACGCTCCTGCAGCTGGGCGCACAGGCAAACCTCGCCTCCGGCCAGACCCAGGCGGCGATCCAGTTGCTGCAGAAATTGCTTCAGGTCAACCCCAAGCTTCCCAGTGCATGGGAGCAGCTGTACACGGCGTACATGGGCCTCAACCAATACGACAGCGCGTTGGCGACGGCCCATAGCTCGGTCCCCAACGGCGAAGATCCGGCGCAAATGGCGAAGTTCACGCTCACGCAGGGCAACGCCTTCTACAAGAAAGGCAATGCGAGCAAGAACGTCGACACGTTGCTAATGGCCGTTCGCTGGACGAAATACTCGGATACGTTGGCCGCGAGTCCCCAGGCGAAATTCATTGCCGGGGTCTCCGAGTTCACCGTCGGCGCCCAGTACGATCAGGACGGCTACAAGAACAAAGACTGCGCGACAATCAAGAAGGCGGAGCAGATGTGGCAGGACGCGCAAGTCGACGTCCACGGTGGCGCGGCCACCGCGGCAGACGCGGCGGCAACGATTCTCACCAACATTCAGAAATACCTGCCCGCATTCCAGCAGCAAGAGAAAATCGTGTGCAAGACGGGCGGCGCAGGCGGCGGCGCGACCAAGAAACAGTGAGGTAGCTGGGTTGTCCGACTTCGCCGGGGCGTGGGAGAGTGCGTACCACGCCCCGGCGCTCGTTCGGGAGGTGGCAGATTCGCTCGGCACTGCATCGACCGTTCTCGACGGCACGTTGGGCGGTGGGGGACACGCTGCCGCGCTCCTAGCGGCTGGCGCACGCGTCGACGGAGTCGACCGCGATCCTGAAGCAGTTGCCGCTGCCCTCGCACGTCTCGCTGATGCGGCCCACTCTGGACGATTTCGGGCCTTCGTCGCCAATTTTGCGAGTCTGGATCTCGTGCCGGCGCTCGAGGGCCTGCGCTACGCTGGAGTATTGCTGGACCTTGGTGTGTCATCTCACCAACTCGATGAGCGCGCCCGCGGCTTCTCCTTTCGACGCGGCGAACCGCTCGACATGAGAATGACTGCCTTCCGCGTGCCACCGGCCGGCGAGGGCGACGCGGCAGTGAAGGCACTCACGGCCGCGACACTGCTCAACACGGCAAGTGAAGCCGAGCTTGCGTTGATCTTTCGGGAATTCGGCGACGAACCCAGAGCCGTGAGACTGGCGCGCACCGTCGTGCACCGCCGCGCACGCCAACTCCTCTCCACGAGCGACGATCTCGTCGATGCGATTCGGGCGGCGCTAGGCCCCCGAACCGGACCTCCTGATTTCGCGCGGCTGTTTCAGGCTGTGCGCATGGCGGTGAACGACGAGCGCCGCGCGCTCGAGACAGCGCTGCCGGCATTGCGCGATCGCCTCCTGGCGCAGGGACGCCTCGCCGTGATCTCGTATCACTCGGGTGAGGACCGCATTGTCAAGCACGCGTTTCGTGACTGGAGCATTGGCTGTCGCTGCCCGCCTCGCCAGCCGGTCTGTACATGTGGCGGCCCGATCGGCCGCCTGGTCACCCGCCGCCCCATTGTCGCCGACACCGGCGAGGTCGAGCGAAACCCGCGGTCTCGAAGCGCGAAGCTCCGGGTATGGGAGCGAGCGGCATGACCCCGTCTCGCAGGGCCACGTCACGCATGCGCGGCCGCTCGGTCGTCGCAGCAGTCCTCATCGGGTTCGTGATCGTGACCACCGCCGTGATTTGGCGACGCGGCTACGGCGTCGCCCGTGCCGAGGAGATGCGCACGCTCATTCGCCAGCGCGACCAGTTGCGGGCAGAGCGCACCTCGCTCGAGCGACGCATTGGTCAAGCGACCGGACGAGCGGAGCTTGGAGGGGTCGCCGAGCAGCGGCTCGACATGCACGTACCCGCAGACAGCCAGGTCGTGGTGCTCCCAGGGGCTAGACGTTAGACGTTGGACGCTAGACGTTAGTGAACTAACCCCAGGGGTTGTTTACTCCGCACCGCGAACAGGTGAACGGTTTGGTCACTAACGCCCAACGTCCAACGTCTAACGTCCAACGTCTAGCTTCTTTGCGCCCTAGCCGGATCTCTGTGGTTCATGGGGCGCTGCTGGCGTTTGCTGGCGCGTTGATCGCACGGGCGGGGTACGTTCAGCTCTGGCAGGGCAGCATGTGGGCCGCCAAGGCCGCGTACGAGCATGTGATGCCTGTCCCTGCCGGGGCTCCGCGAGGGCCGATTCTCGACGCCGACGGGGCGCCGCTCGCGTTGACTCGCGACGTCGTCCAACTCGGCGTTGCCCCTGGCGAAGTGCGGGATCGTGCGGCGCTGGCAGGGGCATTGGTCCACGCAGGCGTCTCACTGCCAGTGGCCCGGCGGGCCGTCGATGTGCGTGACGTGTGGTTTGTCGTCCCCACCCGTTTCCTGCCTGGACAAGCTGCCGCCGCGGTGGCAATGCGCGGGGTGTACGCGACACCGGTGCCTGAGCGCGTGCTGCTTGGGCCCCCGGGTGTCGCGGGCGTCGTCGGACATGTGAACGCGGACGGCGCAGGGACCGACGGGATCGAAGCCGCCCTCGATAGTCTCCTGCGAGGGAACGGTGGTCGCGCGGTGGTTTTGCGGGACGCGCTGGGCCGGACCTTCGAATCGCCGGCCGGCCAATCGGTGCCCCAGCAAACCGGTGACGCCGTTGAACTGACGCTGAATCGCAACCTTCAAGAGATCTGTGAGCGGGCGCTGGACGAGGCCGTGACGCGAATGGGGGCGACCGGGGGCGACATTGTCGTGCTCGACCCCCAGGACGGGTCGATCCTGACCCTCGCTAGCCGGCGCCCGGGAGTGGGCGCGGCCGCAGCCACCACCCTCACCGAGCCGTTTGAACCGGGATCGACGTTGAAGCCGTTCATTGCGGCCGCCCTGCTGGGACGCGGACGGGTCACACCAGCCGACGTTGTGGACACACATGCTGGGCGGCTCGTGATCAACGGGCGCACGCTGACGGACACGCACTTCGCCCCGAGCATGACGCTTCGCGACGTCATTCGGTGGTCCAGCAACGTCGGTATTGTCCAGTTTGCGCAGCGTCTCACTCCGGCCGAGGAGTACGAGGCACTGCGAGATGTCGGATTCGGGTCGACCACGGGTATCCCATTTCCTGGCGAGTCGCCAGGGACGCTCCGCGACCCTTCGCACTGGTCGAAACAGTCGCCCGCGTCGCTGGCCATTGGCTACGAGCTCGCCGTCACCCCACTACAGCTCGCGCTCGCATACGGCGCGATTGCGAACGGCGGCGAATTGCTCGAGCCGTCGCTGATTCGCGAAATTCGATCGCCCGACGGGTCGGTACTCTACGAGCGGCATCGCCGAGTCGTGCGCCGCGTCATGAGCGGTGATGTCGCTCGCCAGCTCCGCGATATTTTGATCGAGACCGTCGCGCACGGCACCGCCACCGGGGCCGACCTCCCGTCGTTTGCGGTGGCGGGCAAGACGGGGACCGCTCGGCGGGTACAATACGGTGCGGGGTATGAGCGCAACGAATACACCGCCTCGTTCGTCGGTCTTTTCCCGGGGCGTGATCCTCAATACGTGATCCTCGTGAAGCTGGATAATCCCAAGGGCAGGTATTTCGGTGGGGCGACGGCCGCACCCGTGTCGCGCGCCATCCTCCAGGCGGCGATCGCCGCGCGCGACGCTGCGCTCGACTGGCAAGCATTGGCCAACAGTCGCCGCGTATCGCTCGTCGATACTCGTCCGGCCGTGTCCGCCGGCCCGGATTCCGAGACGCCAGGGCTCGATAGCACGCTCGCAGCCAGTTCAGTGCTCGTCACGCTGGGGAGCAAAACACCACCGGCGCCGCCCTCAGTTCCTTCTGCACCCGTGCCGATACCGGACGTCCGCGGGTGGACGCTCAGATCCGCCGTTCGCGCCCTTCATCGAGCCGGCCTGCGTGTGGAGATCGTCTCGGGACCTTTGGGCTCGACCACGCCAGCCGCTGGTGCGGTCGTGAGTGCTCACACGCTCATCCGGCTGGGAGACGGTTCGTGACCGCCGGAACGCAATCGGTCGTCGGTAACGCACCCGGCCGGACGCTGCCAGCCGAAGCGATCAGGCGCGCTCTGGCCGACGCAGGACTACTCGTCGCGCAGCAAGGCCAGCTGCCGGAGCGATTCTCGCTCGTGAGTGACGACAGTCGGACCATGAGACCAGGCGGTCTGTTCATCGCCGTACACGGATCGGCGCGGGACGGCCACGACTACCTCCTGGCCGCGGAGGCGGCAGGGGCCACAGCCGCGGTCGTCGAGGATCAGCGGCGTACCCGGCTCCCCTCGCTCGTCGTCCGCGAGGGGCGGGCGGCCGCAGCCTTGGTGGCGGCCGCCGCCTATGGATTTCCCGCGACGACACTACGCCATGTGATCGCCGTGACCGGCACGAACGGCAAGAGCACGACGGTGAGCCTGTTGCGGCACCTTTTCGACGCGCCCGAGGCACCGGCGGCGTCCATCGGAACAATTGGCGTGTTCATCGGATCGGCCGGGCGAGCATTGGACGGCGGCGGAGGGCTGACGACGCCAGGACCGATCGAGCTCCAGCGCATCATCCGTGACTTGGTCGACCAGGGAGTGCGGACGCTCGCCCTCGAGGCATCCTCCCATAGCCTCGATCAACAACGCCTCGGAAGCATCACGTTTGACGCTGCGATTTTCACCAACCTGACACGCGATCATCTGGACTATCACCGCACGATGGAGGCATACCTCGCTGCCAAGGCGCGACTCCTGTCGTACCTGCGCCCGGGTGGCGTTGCGGTGGTCAATGCGGACGATGCGTCATGGCGAGCGTTACCCGCTACGGCGCAGACGGTCCGATTCTCTGCGCTGAGTCAGGATGCTGATGTGCGCGCACTCGACGTATGCTGTGGCCTGCGTGGCAGCACTTGGCAGCTAGCAATCGGGGCGGGACCATGCTACCCTGTGCGCCTTCCGCTCATCGGAGACTTCAACGTGGCAAACGCGCTCGGCGCTGCGGCAGCGGCGTGGGCCCTCGGACTGTCGCCGGCGCAGATCGCTGCGCGGTTGTCGGACGTCCCGCAGGTGCCGGGCCGGCTGGAGATCCTGCACGAGCATCCAATGGTCCTGCGGGACTATGCGCACACCCCGGATGCACTCGAGCGGGCGCTCGAGGCAGTAGGGCCCTTTGTGCGAGGGCGGGTGATTGTAGTATTTGGCGCGGGCGGGGACCGAGATCGGGGCAAGCGGCCGCAGATGGGAGCCATCGCCGACAAGCTCGCCGACGTTGTGATCCTCACGAGTGACAATCCGCGTACCGAAGATCCGGAGCGCATTCTCGATGACATCGAGGAAGGCATGTCGGGACCTCGCGAACGAATCGAGGACCGAGAGCGGGCGGTCCTGCGCGCTCTGGACCTCGCGAAACCGGATGACCTCGTGCTGCTGGCGGGGAAGGGGCACGAGACATACCAGGTGCGAGGCACGACGAACTTCCCCTGCGACGAGCAGTCGATCGTGCGCAACGCATTCGCGTCCAGGTGAGCGACGAGCTGCTGCGCCCGGCCGGTGCGCCGGGGTTCTGGACGTTGAGCAGGGTGGCGGCGGCTCTCGGCCGAGGAGCGGCCGGAGCGCACGGGAACGGGACCGCGGACACCAGCGTGCGCGGTCGATGGGTCGGTGCCGATCGCGCACTCCGTGCGGTGGCGACGGACAGCCGAACGGTAGAGGACGGCGATCTGTTCGTGGCTCTGGACGGCGAGAAGTTCGATGGACATGATTTTCTCGCCGCCGCGGTCAAGCGGGGCGCGTCAGCCGTAGTGGTCAGCCGGCCCGAACGGGCGGCCGGACTCGGAGTGCCGGTGTTTGCCGTCGAGGACACGACCACCGCGCTGGGAGAGTTGGCGCGCTTTCGGCGCCGCGCATGGGGCAAGCCCCTCGTGGCGATCGCAGGATCGAACGGCAAGACGAGCACAAAGGAACTGCTCCGAGCCGCCCTGGGCTCGGTCCTCGAAGTACACGCCACATCGGGCAACTACAACAACCAGGTGGGCGTCCCGCTCACACTGCTCGCGATCCCTGACGCCGCAGACGTCGCGATCGTGGAGATCGGAACGAACGCACCGGGCGAAGTCGCCCGTCTTCGCGCCATCGCCGAGCCAGACATCGCAGTCGTGACCTCGATTGGCGAGGAGCACCTCGAGGGATTTGGCGACATCGCTGGAGTCCTGGCCGAAGAGGCCGCAGTGTTTCACGGTGTCGGTCTCGCCGTGGTGCCCACTGATGAAAAGGCGCTCGAGACCCTGGCCCGCTCACGCAGCGCGCAGGTCGTCACGGCCGGGCTGGGCGAGGGCGACGTTCGCGCGACCACTTGGCGCGTCGACCCCGCCGGGTGCGGCGAGCTCGAAATCGATGGGGTGCGTGTGCGTGTACCGCTCCGGGGCCTGCACAATCTCCGTAACGCGATGCTCGCGCTCGCGGTCGCGCGGGCCTGCGGCATTGACCCCGCTACCTCGGGACCGGGACTCGCAGAGACGGCACAGCCAGCGATGCGCTCGTCCTGGGAGTCGTTGGGAGAACTCACCCTCATCAATGACGCGTACAACGCGAACCCTCCGTCGGTTCGCGCCGCCATTGCACTGCTGGATGCCGCCGGTCCTGGTCGGCAGCGTGTTTTGGTGCTCGGAACGATGCGTGAGCTCGGTGAGGCGTCCGACAGGCTGCACGCGGACATTGCCCGTCTCGCGCTCCAATCGTCGTTCGATGTGGTGGCCGGCGTTGGGGCGTTTGCCGAATCACTGACTGCGATCGCCGCGGGGGACCCACGTATCATCACGGCTCGAGATGTCGACGATCTGTGGCCGGCTCTCCGATCCCGGCTTGCACCGAATGCCATCATCCTGCTCAAAGCTTCGCGAGGCGTCCGTCTCGAACGCCTCGTCTCACCCCTGACCGACTGGGTTAACTCGTCGTGCTCTACCACTTCCTCGTCCCACTGACGAGATCGATCAGGGTCTTCAATCTCTTCAACTACATCACGTTCAGGGCGGCAGGCGCGTTTGTCACTTCGCTGCTTGTCGCATTCACGCTAGGCCCGGCGATCGTCCGGCGCCTGCGTGCCATGTCGGTCAACCAGGTCGTGCGGGAAGGAACGCCGGACACGCACCAGCGGAAGCAGAACACTCCGACGATGGGCGGTCTCATCATCCTGGCCGCGACGCTCGTGCCCACGCTGCTGTGGACCCGTCTCGACAATCGCTACGTTTCGCTCGCCCTCACGGTCATGGTGTGGATGGGGGCCATTGGCTTCCTGGACGACTATCTCAAGCTCCGACAGCGACGAAACGGCGAGAAAAATCGCGGCCTCGTCGAGCGGTACAAGCTCGCCGGCCAGATCACCATTGGCGTCGCCCTCGGTTGGTATCTATGGCGCTACCCGATCTCGACACTCCCGGGCGCGTCGACCACGCTGCCGTTCTTCAAGTACGTCCTGGTGGTGCCCGCTGCGGCCTGGCTCGCGTGGATCTATGTCCCGTTCGTTACGTTCGTTTTGACGGGTGTGAGCAACGCGGTGAACCTGACCGATGGCCTCGACGGTCTCGCGGCAGGATTGACGGCGATCGCGGTGCTCACATTTGCCGTGTTCGCGTATGTCATCGGACGCGTGGACACGAGCACGTATCTCGAGATCTATTACCTTCGTGGCGCAGGCGAGCTCGCTGTGTTCTGCGCTGCCATGTTCGGAGCCACGATCGGGTTTCTGTGGTTCAATGCCCACCCGGCCGAAGTGTTCATGGGCGACACGGGGTCCCTCGCGCTTGGCGGCGCCCTCGGCGCCATCGCGATCCTCTTGAAGTCCGAGTTCCTGCTGTTGCTCATCGGCGGTGTGTTCGTTGCCGAAACGATTTCGGTCATCGTGCAACGAGGCGTCTTCAAATTTCGGCGACGACGGTATGGTCTCGAGTACGCCCAGACACATCGCGTCTTTCGTCGCGCTCCGCTGCACCACCATTTCGAGCTGCTGGGGTGGCCCGAAACCCAGGTCGTCGTCCGTTTCTGGATTCTGGGCATCCTGTTCGCGACGCTCGCCCTCAGTACGCTGAAGCTGAGGTAGCCGTGAAGCCCGGCGCCGACGTCGCCGTCATTGGGCTCGGTGTGAGCGGCCAGGCGGTGGCGACGTTGCTCGCCCGCGAGGGTAAGCGGGTCTACGCGTCGGACGCTGGCGACAGCGAGGTGGTCCGAGCGGCTGCCGCCGCGTTGAGTCGAGCCGGGGTCGAGGTGGATGTCGGCCGCCACGACATTGGGCGGATTCGCGGCGCTGAGCGCGTGGTAGTGAGCCCGGGCGTGCCACCCGATGCGGCGCCTATAGTAGCCGCCCGCGAGGCCGACGTGCCAGTCGTGTCCGAGATCGAGATCGCTCTCGCGCATCTCGGACGATGCGCTACATTGCCGTCACGGGGACCAACGGGAAAACGACAACGACGGCGCTGGTTGGCCACCTGCTCCGCGCCCTTGGCCACGAGGCCATTGATGCCGGCAATATCGGACTCCCCCTATCGGCTGTGGCGCTCAGAGATCGGCGCCCCGATTGGGTCGCGCTGGAACTCTCGTCCTTTCAGCTTCATGATACCCCGAGCATTGACCCGACCGTCGGTGTGCTGACCAACCTCAGTCCGGATCACCTGGATCGCTATGCGAGCACGGAGGGGTACTATGCGGACAAAGCGCGTTTGTTCGCCAATGCGCGAGAGACATCCATCACGGTGACCAACGCCGACGATTCCGCGGCGCGAGCGATGGGAGCGCGCGCTCCGGGGCGCCACTTCTTGTTTTCGGTCGATGGGAGGGCCGCTGATGCGGAGTATGCACGGGGGCTGCGGGAACTGGATCTCCTCGGGAGCCCGCTGCTGTCTCGGTCCGCATTTCCCTTGTTGGGCGATCACAACGTGGCCAACGCCCTCGCGGCCGCTCTGGCGGTGAGCGTCGCCGAGGAGTCGCACCGACGACCAGGCGCACGGGCGCAATTGAGGCGCGCGCTGGAGACGTTTCGCGCGCTCCCGCATCGGCTGCAGATGGTTGGTGAATACGCCGGCGTCCAGTGGATCGACGATTCCAAAGCCACGAATGTGAGCTCCGCTCGCGTGGCCCTCGAGAGCATGGTCCGCCCGACGATTGCGCTGTTGGGGGGTCGGCACAAGGGCGAGCCGTATGCGGCGCTCACCGGGCCGCTTCAGCGAACGGGCAAATTGGTCATTGCGTACGGCGAAGCCGGGCCGATCATCGAACAGGACCTCGCCGCCTCGGTGCCTGTGGAGCGGTTGGGGTTCGATTTCGCTGCAGTCGTTGCTCGGGCACGCGCGGTTGCGGAGCCCGGTGACGTCGTGCTCCTCGCACCAGCCTGTTCGAGCTTCGACATGTTTCGGAACTATGCCGAGCGCGGAGACGTGTTCTCCCGGCTGGCGGCGGGCGCGTGATGCCCAGTCGCAAGACGGAGTATCGCCCCCCGCAAATTCGCGAGCGTTGGCGCATGAGCGTCGAGGCACGCGCGCTCGTGCTGGTTACGGGGGCGCTACTGGCCTTCGGCCTGGCGGTGATGTACAGCGCGAGCGCGATCGCGGCGGTCGATACGGGCCACGACAGCGCCTACTACTTCGTCCGTCAGCTCGCCGGAATCGCGGCGGGGATCGTCGTCTTTGCGGTCGCGGCAAAGATGGACGCCGAGCGGTGGTCTCGATGGGCATGGCCGCTCATGGGCACCAGTCTAGTGCTGATGCTGATCGTGGTCCTGCCGTTCACGCAATCGATCGCCCCACGCATTCATGGATCGAGACGGTTCCTGTTTGGCGCATCGGTGCAGCCCTCCGAGCTCGCCAAACTGGCCGTGGTGGTGTGGACCGCCATGCTCGTTGTCCGGAAAGGCGACGCGCTCCGCGGGCTGACGAAAGGCGTTCTCCCGTTCGTAGTTGTCGTCGGTGCGCTCGACATTCTCGCCGCGGTCGAACCAGATCTGTCGACAGCTATGCTCTACACGCTACTCATGGCGATCGTTCTGTTCTCCGGCGGCGTACGGATCGGACACTTCCTGCTGCTCGGCGTGCTGTCGATCCCGGTATTGTGGCACGAGGCCGAACGTCTTCACTATGTCCTCCTGCGCACCATTTCGTTCTTCGACCCTGGCCGCGCGCCCACAGAGGTGGGCTACCAACTCCGCCAGTCGCTCATCGCCGTCGGATCGGGTCGCCTTATCGGCGTCGGTTTTGGTCAGGGGCGACAGCAGTATGGATTCCTTCCCTTTCCGTTCAACGACTTCGTCGCGAGCAACATTGGGGAGGAATGGGGCTTCATTGGGCTTGTGATGCTGGTGCTGATCTTTGCAGCATACGGGTGGCTGGGGTTTCGCATCGCCCGCGACGCGCGCTCGCCCTTCCAGCAGCTCTTGGCAATCGGTTTGACGGCGACCACGCTCGTGACGGCCTACCTGCACGTCGGGGTGGTGATCGGACTCCTGCCGACAACCGGGCTCACCCTTCCGTTCATCTCGTACGGGAGATCGAACCTCGTGCTCTCCTTGCTCATGACCGGCATTCTGATCAACATCGGAAGCGTGCGTGAGCGGGTCGTGGGAGCCCACGCCACCGACCCCCACGCTCTCGCACGCTGACCCGTCGGCTGTGGCCGAGGGCACCGGACCTCTCCCCGCGCGGGGCTCGACATCGCCAGCGGTGGTGCGCCAGCCGCCGGACACCGTCGGGCGGCCGACTGTGGTCGTGGCCGGCGGAGGAACGGGTGGCCATCTCTACCCGGGATTGGCAATCGCACGAGCACTCACGACGCTGTCCCCCGGCCTCGACATCCTCTTCATCGGTGCCCGGCGCGGCATCGAGCGCACGGTACTCCCACAGCAGCCCTTCGCCTTCGAGCTGCTCGACCTGCATCCGCTCTACCGTCCGGCGGTTTGGCGCAACTGGCGCACGCTGCGCGGGGCGGCGACCGCGTGGCGTCGGCTCGGAAGTCTCTTGGGCGGTGGCGCCCCGCGGCTCGTTCTCGGCACTGGTGGGTATGCATCCGCGCTGACGCTGGCGTACGGCGCTGCCCACGGCATTCCGCTGGTTCAACAAATCGCCGACAGCTATCCGGGCTTGACCGCGCGCTGGTTCGTCCGGTTTTGCCGAGAGGCCTATCTCGGCTATCCCGAGGCGATCGAGCACCTCCGGCACAGCGGACACACGGTGTTGCTGGACACAGGGAACCCCATCGAGCCGCCGCCGGACCCGCGTCCCGACCGTGGAGCGGCGCGACGCGCGTGGCAGCTACCGCCGCACGTCGGAACGGTGGTGCTGATCTTTGGTGGCAGCCAAGGAGCGCGGGCGCTCAACCAGGCGGTCGACGCATGGCTGGATCGTCCGCTACCGGACGGGTTGGGCGTGATCTGGGCCACGGGCGCGTCCGCGTTTGACACGTACGCCCGGCGGGAATCCGACGCTGTGCGTGTGCGTCCGTATCTGTCGCCGATCGCTGATGCATACGCCGCCAGCGACTTCGTGCTCGCCCGGGCGGGCGCGATGACGACTGCCGAGCTGTGCGCGTGGGGGTTGCCCATGGTGCTCGTGCCGCTGCCGACAGCGGCCGCGGACCATCAAAGTGCCAACGCGCGTGCGCTTGCGGCCGCGGGGGCGGCCATCCATGTATCACAACGCGAATTGACGATTGATCGCCTTGACACCTGCATCCGTGACCTCTCTGGGAAGCCCGGATCGGCGGAACGCGCTGGCAATGGCCGCGCTTGCGCGAGGGCGCCCTGGCGCGTCGGAGACTATTGCTCGTCGGATACTTAGCTTGATTCAGCTCAGGTGATTTCAGGCTTGAGCGTCTGCCACGGCGATCCTATATTCAGCCCGCCGACTCATGCCGCTCATCGACCCTGCCGACGATCGCCCGATCCACTTCATGGGGATTGCCGGCGCCGGCATGAGTGCCCTCGCCGAGTTGCTCGTTCGGCGCGGCGCACGCGTCACCGGATGTGATGCGCATGGGGATACGACCGGGGATCTCGAGCGGCTCGGTCTGTCCGTCGCAGTAGGCCATGACCCGGCGCACGCAACCGACGCGCGCGCAGTCGTCGTGACATTGGCCGTCCCGCGCGATCACCCGGAGTTGGAGCGGGCCCGCGCGCTCGGTATCCCGGTGATACGCAGGGCCGAGGCGCTGGCCGAGGCGGTTTCGGGAGGAACGCTGGTCGCGATTGCCGGCACACATGGAAAGACCACCACGACCGTCATGACGACGGAGGCGCTCGCGGCCAGCTGCGCTGGACCCGACCGGCGTTGTAGGAGGACGGGTCGCGGTGTGGGGCGGCAACCTCCGTCCTGGACGACCGACGCTGGCTGTAGTCGAGGCCGACGAGTACGATCGATCGTTTCTCGCGCTGAGGCCGACGGTCGCTGTCGTCACGAACGTCGAGGCTGACCATCTGGATATCTATTCGGATCTGGCCGACATCCGGACGGCGTTCGCGACCTTCGTGCGCCCCGCGTCGCATATTGTGATCGGGGCTGACGACCCGGGGGCTGCGAGCCTTCCGGTCCCGGCAAGCGCGCATGTCGTTCGATTCGGAGTCACAACGGCAAGCGCGCAACTCATTGCTCACGAGGTCCGCACGACGACGAGCGGCTCGACATTCGACGTAGTGTCGAATGGGAATCGACTGGGGCGGGTGGCGCTACGGGTGCCCGGCCTTCACAATGTGAGGAATGCGCTAGCGGCCGTCGGCGCAGGACTGGCCGTGGGGGCGGCCTTCGACGCGCTGGTGCCCGGGTCTCGAGAATTTCACCGGGGTAGAGCGCAGGTTTCAACGCCTGGGTGAGGTGGGTGAAGTGGCGGTCGTCGACGACTATGCGCACCACCCAACTGAAATCCGTGCGACGTTGGATGCGGCACGTGAAGCTTTCCCGCGCCGCCGCATCGTCGTCGCGTTTCAGCCGCACTTGTTCACTCGGACTCGAGATTTCGCGCAGGAATTTGGTGCCGCGCTGAGTGCGGCCGATCTGGTGTTTCTGGCAGACATCTATCCGGCCCGCGAGCGCCCGCTCCCGGGCGTCAGCTCCGATCTCATCGCCCGCGCGATCATCGATCACGGAGGTACAGTCGCGTGGCGTGGCGAGCGAGCGGCGCTCGCGACCGGACTCAGACAGGCCGTCCGGCCCGGCGACGTCGTGCTGACGATCGGTGCGGGAGACATTACGCGCACCGGCCCGGAGTTGCTCGCCTTACTTTCAGGCCCCACGGCGCCCGGCGGGCAGGCGGGGCGGGCGACCACCCAACGACGTTCAGCCTGAGCATGTTTTCTCTCTCGCGTGCGCCGATTGGTCGATCCGCACTCACCGCCGGGCTCCTGGCGGTCGGTGGGGCGTCGCCATGGTGGGGGCCTCACGCGCTCGGGACACTATCGTTCTTCCGAGTTCGGTCGATCGAGGTCGAGGGCGCCCGTTACGTCTCGGCTCGCGCTGTCGTCGATCGGCTCCGTGTCGACACGCTGATGTCGGTATGGAGTGACCTCAGCCCGCTCGCGGGTCGAGTGCGGACAATGTCGGGGATTTGGGATGTTACCGTAGGCCGCGCGCTTCCGAGCACGATCGTCGTTCGGGTCACGGAGCGTACCCCCGTGGCATTCGGACCAACCGCCGCCGGGCTACGGGTGTTCGATGGGACCGGTACTCCATTGCCGATCGATCCGACGCGCGAGGATCTCGACTTGCCGGTGGTCCAACGGACCGACATCGGGACGTTCAAGCTGCTCGCGAGCCTGCGCGAGCACGTGCCAGCCTTCTTCGCTCAAATCAGCCAGGTTCGGCGAAGTCCCACAGGTGATCTCGTCTTCCAGTTGCCCGGGGTGCGCGTATTGGCACTCCCCGGTGCGGATCCCCAACGCTTTGCGACCGTTCAGCCGGTAGCGGCGGATCTGATGCGGCGTAATATGCGCGCGCAAGAGATCGACCTGCGATTCCGAGATCAAGTCATCGCGAGGTGGCAATGAGGTCCTGCCGATGACCGCGCGAGGAAATGCCTCGGACAAGCTCGTCGCCGGGCTCGACATTGGATCGGCCAAGACGACGGCCGTCATTGCGGATGTCGTGGGCGATCTACCGCGCAGTCCGCGGATAAAGATCCTGGGTGTCGGGCAGGCCCGGACGACTGGCCTCCGTCGCGGCATGGTCGCCGACATCGAGGAGACGACTCGGTCAATCCGCAAGTCGCTCGAGGATGCCGAGCGCATGGCGGGCGCACGTGTAGCGGAGGTCTTCGCGGGCATCGCCGGCGCGCATGTCCAGGCGATGACCAGCACTGGCGTGGTTGCGGTCAACGGAGAGGAGATCACGCGCGCGGACGTCGAGCGTGCGAACGATGTCGCTCGCGCGCAGGCGATCCCAGGCGATCGCGAGCTCTTGCACGCGATCCCGCAGGAATACACGGTGGATCGGAATCGCGGCATCCGCGACCCGATCGGCATGATTGGAACGCGTCTCGAGACCGAGATGTACCTCGTCACGATCGGCGGGTCCCCCGCGGTGAATCTGCGAAAGGCCGTCGAACGCGCCGGGTACCGAGTCCGCGAACTGGTGCTCGAGCCGTTGGCGAGCGCGTTGAGCGTGCTGACCGATGACGAAAAGGAGTTGGGGGTCGGGTTGGTCGAGCTCGGCGCTGGAACCACGGATCTCGCCATATTCCACGAGGGCAAGATCCGCCACCTCGCGAGTGTCAACTTCGGCGGAAACAGCGTCACCAACGACATCGTGCTGGGGCTCAAGGTGACGCCCGACGATGCCGATCGCCTCAAGGAGCGCTACGGCTGCGCTTACGAAGCCCTGGCGGACTCGAATCTGGTCGTTCCGCTGCCCAGCACGGCCGCCCAAGGGGAGAGGGCGCTCGACCACGGATCGCTCGTTCACATCATTCACCAGCGCATGGATGAGGTGTTCGAACTGGTCCAACGCGAGATTACGGAAGCCGGCTATGCGAGGCGCCTGAGCGCGGGCATCGTACTCACCGGAGGCGGCGCGGGAATGCGCGGGATGCGCGACCTTGCGACCGATGTGTTCGGCATTGGGGTGCGGGTCGGATCGCCTGCCGACAACACGAGCGGTTTGAGTGATGCGGTCGAGGCACCTCGCTTCGCGACCGCTGTGGGGCTGGCGGAGTACGGCGCGCAGCGTGTCGTGCTCGGGGGAGCGGCGAGCGGTGCGCGGCGCGCGCCCGCGAATTCGCCCGGAATTGCCCGCTGGGTCGAGCGTGTGCGAGTTTGGCTGCAAGACTTTTTCTGAGCCTGCTCGCTCCTCTCCTTCGGAGTTCTCATAAAGATGATGGCGTCGTGCGCGACTGTGGATAATTGTGTTCGCGCCGGTGGTTTCTGTTTTGCAATATGGGTCGTCGCAAGATGTGGTCGCGCGATGGAAAAACGTTATATTGCCGCGTCCAAAACACGATCGGTCTAGCCTGTCCGCTATTCACTTGTAGTGGAGCTCCGCTCGCCATGATCTTCGAACTTGAAGAGAGCGCGTCGCAGAATGCCCGGATGAAGGTCGTGGGCATTGGCGGCGGCGGAGGCAACGCAGTGAACCGGATGATCGAAGAGCATCTCGAGGGTGTCGAGTTCATCTCGGTCAACACCGACGCGCAGGCTCTGCTGAACTCGAAGTCGGACGTCAAGATCCAGATCGGGAAGAAGCTCACCCGAGGACTCGGCGCGGGAGCTCGGCCTGAGATCGGACGGCAGGCCATCGAGGAGAACCGAGAGGAAGTCGCGCGCTCGCTCGCGAGCGCCGATTTGGTGTTTATCACCTGCGGCATGGGTGGAGGCACAGGAACCGGGGCGGCGCCCGTCGTCTGCGAGCTCGCGCGCGAAGTAGGGGCCCTGACGGTGGGGATTGTGACCAAGCCTTTCCTCTTCGAAGGACGAAAGCGGATGCGGCAGGCTGAGATTGGCATTGCCGAGATGCGCAAAAACGTCGATACCATGATCGTGGTGCCAAACGAGCGGTTGCTCGCAGTCGTCGGCAAAGGGATCCCGTTCCAGGATGCGCTCAAAAAGGCCGATGAGGTGCTGCTGCACGCCACGCAGGGTATTTCGAGCCTGATCAGCGTTACGGGATTGGTGAACGTCGATTTTGCGGATGTCCGGACGGTAATGCAGGCTGGTGGGAGCGCACTGATGGGCACGGGGGTTGGGCGCGGCGAGAACCGGGCCATGGAAGGCGCCCAACAGGCCATCTCTTCGCCGCTACTGGACAACATCTCGATTTCCGGCGCGACGGGCGTGCTTGTGAATATCACCGGCGGGGCCGATCTGACGCTGGGAGAGGTCCACCAGATCAACGAGATCATTCACGACGCGGTGGGCGACGATGCGGAGATCATTTTCGGCGCCGTTCACGAGCCGGCCATGCAGGGCGAGATCCGCGTGACTGTGATCGCGACCGGATTCGATCGCCCGAGCGTGGGCGCTCCCGGCGCGATGACATTGGCGGCCGAAACGGGGAAGGGACCGCCAGTCATTCCTTTCCCGGGCCAGCGCCAGCAGCGGCCGATCGTTGGCGTGACGCGCGTCGGCAACACGACGGAGCTTCGGCGCGTGCCGAGTGCGCCGGCCCCCCGCGAAGAGCGAACGCCTGCGCAGGATCTGAGTGATATGGAGATCCCGACGTTCATTCGGAGACAGATGGATTGATCTCAGCGGGCGCACGCCCCATTGCGATCGCGATGGTGGCGTCGCTCGCGGCGCTCGTGGTCGCGGCGCGGCCCGGAGTGGCGCGCGCGACGTACCGGCCGGCATTGGTGGCGCTATCCGTGCCGCAGGCCGGCGACACGAACGGACGCGTAGCCACGACAAACCTGCCGCGGCTCCGGCCTCTCGTCGTTCAGCCGCAGGCGGTCACCGATACCCTGGTCGTCGCCGGACGCATCGCCACCAACCTGTACGCGGCGCTCGACTCCTGCGCCGCGACGACGTTCCCCCTCCGCGCCCGATGGAAACTGGCGTGGTCCGTCGCTGACATCTTCGAGTATCGCATTCGACATGAGCCGCGACCTGCGCGTGGGCGACACGTTTCGCCTGCTGGTCGAGCGGGCGTTCAATCCGGCGGACGGCTTCCATACGGGGCCGGTGCTTGCCGTCATTCCGTGCAGTCGCGCGATACTTTGACCGCCATCCGCTTCCACACGCCCGAGCTGTCGCCGGGCGCATTGGTGGCGAGCGAATACTTCGACATTGGTGGACGATCGCTACGGGCGGCATTTCTACGCGCGCCGGTGGAGTTTCGTCGGATCTCGAGCGGTTTCGGAATGCGTCTCCACCCGATTCTGAAAGTGTGGCGCGCGCACAAAGGGACAGACTATGTCGCACCCGCCGGGACCCCGGTGCGGGCCATCGGCGATGGAACCGTGATCTTCGCCGGCCAGAAAGGCGGCTACGGCAACGTCATCGACCTCCGGCATTACAATGGCTACGTCACGCGCTATGGCCATCTGTCGCGATTCGCGACCGGTATCCATCGCGGTGTCAGAGTCACGATCGGGAAGACCATCGCCTATGTAGGGATGACCGGGCTGGCGACTGCGCCGCACCTGCACTTCGAAGTCCTCGTAAACGGCGTGCAGCGCGATCCACGGGTCGCGCTACGGGATCGCGGATCCGGGCAACCCGTCCCGTCAGCCCAACGGTCAGAATTCGACGCGCTGGCGCAACGCTCGATGGGGGCGCTGCGTGCAGGACCTGCTGTGGGGGGCGTCGCCGTCAACTGATCTCCACACGACGATGCACCCCGGACGGCTACATTTCCCGGCATGGCGCTCTGGGTCACGGCGGTCTTCATCGGCTTGGTGGCTGCGCTCGTGCAGTACGGTCGCCCCGCCGGCGGCGGTTGGATCGCTGCGGCGTTGCGAATCATTGCCATAGCCGGTCTCGTGGGTCTGTGGCTCGACGCACCAGTTGGTCGGAGCCCTCGGATCCGACCGTTCGCGGCGCTCGACGTGTCGAGAAGCTGGCTCCGCGGCGGCGACACCGCGGCATATCGAACGGCCGAGCGCGATGTAGCCGGTATTGGCGCGGACTCGGTATTCCTGACGGGCGATTCGATTCGGGCGGACCAGCCGCCCGATGTGCCGACGGATGTACGCACCCGCGTGCGCCCCGCCGTCGAGCGGGCGCTGGCTGCCGGTCGACCCCTCGTCCTCGTTACCGACGGTGAGGTCGACGACCCCGAGGCCGTAGCCGAGCTGCCAGCGGGCTCGAGCGTGATTGTCGTGCCGCACGCGAAACGTCCCGATGCGGCTCTCGCGACCCTCGACGCCCCGCGGGCGGCGGTCGCCGGTGATACCATCGAGATCCACGCGACTGTCGCGGCCGGTGCGGGCGGGTCGCCCGCGGGCGCCGTGGCGATCAGTGTCGCTGGTCATGCCGCGACGCCCTCCACGACCGTACCTGTGGAGGCCCTCGCGCCGCGAGTCGAGCGCACCATCAGTGTGCGAGCGGTCGTTCCCCATGGCGACGGCCCGCAGACGGTGCGGGCGGTATGGACCGCGACCGGGGACGCCGACAGTCACAACGACACGTTGACGGTGCCCATCGACGTGTCGCCGGCTGCCGGGGCCGTCTTCATCAGCACATTGCCCGACGAAGACGCGCGCTACGCCTTGACGGTCCTGCGTGGTGCACTCGCTCTCCCGACGCGTGGGTACTTCCGGGTGGCCGCTGGCCAATGGCGGGTCGACGGGACGCTGGCGCCGATCAGCGAGTCCGATGTGCGCCGGGCCGTAGCTGCCGCACCGTTGGTGGTGCTGGACGGCGATACGGGTGTGTTCGGCGCGCCGCTCGCTGCGACCCGAGGAGCGCTGGCGCTCGTGGTGGCTCCGGTCGCTCGATCAGCCGACGAGTGGTTCGCAACAGGCGCCCCTCCGTCTCCGATCGCATTGGCGCTGGCGGGCGTCGCATGGGATAGCCTCCCCCCGATCGGCGTTGGAGCGCCCTCAGCTTCGAACGCGTCGGGTGACTGGCAGGCGCTCGAAGTCAAGCGTGGGCGCCGGTTCGATGAGCGGCAGTTGATCTCAGGCGGCATGGTCAGCGGCCGTCGACGCGTTGTCGTGCCGGTGAGTGGTCTCTGGCGATGGCGGTTTCGAGGCGGCGCAAGCGCGGACGTATTCGCGGCCCTGTGGGGCGGCATCTTCGACTGGCTTGCGGCAGAGCGGCGAGATCTTCGGCCGGCCGTGCCAGCAGATGCGCTGGTCCGCGAAGGAGATCCCGATCCGATGGCGGCGCGGCAGCGGCGGTGATAGTGCGACGGTTGTCGTCCTGACGCCTCGGGTTGCAGGGGCGACACCGGACACGCTGCGGATGTCGTTTGCCTCTGGGGCCCAAATGGCCGAGACACCAGCACTCGCGGCAGGATCCTACGATGTACGGACGACCGCTGGCCCGGCGCTTCTCGTCGTGAATCCGTCGCGGGAATGGTTACCGCGTGAGCCCACAGTTCAGGCTGGCGAGATCCAGGGGGTCGCCCTCGCGGGGCCCACACCACGTCTGCGCGCGCTCCCCTGGATCTACGTGCTGCTCGTCGGACTGCTGTGTGGCGAATGGCTCTTACGCAGACGCATTGGATTGCGCTGACATGGCGCCGCTCCTTCATAGATCCACGGACGCGCCTCGCCGATCTCTGTGGCAGCGCATCAAGGACCTCGCACTCACCGATGTCGGCGTGGTCGTGCGCGGAGGCGTCAGCGAAGGTTCGCTCGAAAGACTGGAGGAAGTGCTCCTCGAGGCGGACTTCGGTGTACCGACCACGGCTCGGCTCATCGCCGACGTGGATCGTGAGGCGCGCGAAGGCGCGATTCGGTCGCAAACAGAATTCCTGGAAACATTGCGCACCGGCATTGAGACGGCGCTGCGCGCAGGCCAGAGCAACCCGGTTTTGCTCGTCGCACCCCAGCCACCGACGGTCGTGCTTGTGATCGGGGTCAACGGGGCGGGGAAAACCACCTTCATTGGCAAGTTGGCGGCTCGGTTACGCAGAGAGGGCAAGCGCGTGCTGATCGCAGCCGGTGACACGTTTCGCGCCGGCGCGGTCGATCAGCTGCGCGTGTGGGCTGACCGGACAGGCGCAGCGTTCATCGGCGGGGCTACCGGGCGCGATCCCGCAGCGGTCGCCGTGGACGCGATCGAAGCGGGTGTCGCGTCACAGGTGGACGTCATTATCGTTGATACGGCCGGGCGTCTCCATACCAGCGGCGCCCTGATGGACGAGCTGAGGAAAGTTGCTCGCGTTGTCGCCAAGCGAAACGCCGGCGCGCCACACGAAACGCTGCTCGTGCTCGACGCCACGATCGGTCAGAACGCCATCGCGCAAGGCAAGACCTTCGCTGCAGCCGTGCCAGTCACCGGCCTGGTGCTCACCAAAGTGGATGGCACGGCCAAGGGCGGGGTCGTCGTGGCGGTGCACGAGGCGTTGGATGTACCGATCAAGTTCCTCGGCACCGGGGAAGGCGTCGACGACCTCGCGCCCTTCGACGCCGCAGCGTTCTCCCGTCAGCTGCTCGAGGCGTGATCTCGCGGAGTGATCCAGGGGTGAGCCGTCCGCAGGCGGAGCGGCAGTCCAGTCCCGCCCGCAGCCGCGTGTCGCTCGACACACCAGTCACGTTTCTCAAAGGCGTTGGGGAGCGGCGAGCGGCGCTGCTCGGGCGACTCGGCATCCTGACCGCAGGAGATCTGCTTCGCCACATCCCCCATCGGTACGAGGACGCGAGCACTATCACGCCGATCGGGACACTGGCGACCGGGATGGACGCCACAGTGATCGGCACCGTGATCTCCAAGGGCGTGCTACCGACGCGGCGGGGTCTCAAGATCTTCCAGGTCGTCCTCCGCGATGGCTCCGGGATGATCGAGGTGTCGTGGCCCGGGCAGGCGTACCTGGACCGCGTCATCGACAAGCATGATGTCCTGCTGGTTACCGGGACCGTGCGATTCTTTCAGGGTCGGCAACTCCAGGCCCGCGAGTTCGTGAACCTGGGGGCGGAGGCCGCCGACACATCCCAAGGCCGAGTGCTCGCCGTGTACCCGACTACCGAAGGGTTGTCGGTCAAGGTGTTGCGCAGCCTCATCGACAATCATCTCGACACGCTGTTGCCGCTCGCGGTGGAGTCGTTGTCGGCGGACATCCTCGGCGCGGGCGGCGTGCCGGCGCTCCCGGAAGCCCTGCGGATGGTGCATCGCCCGGCATCGCTCGCGGAGGCGGAGGCCGGCCGTTCGCGGCTCGCCTTCGAGGAGCTCCTGTTCGTGCAGCTGCTCTATCGCCGCGCCTACGCGGTGGCCCGGGCACACCGGAGCGGCATCGCGTATCAGAACCTCCGATCGTTGACGACCGCCCTCAAGCACGCCCTGCCGTACGAGTTGACGAATGCGCAGACGCGCGCCGTGCGCGAGATCGTTACCGATATGTGCAGCGGCGCGCGGATGCACCGTCTGCTCCAGGGAGATGTCGGCAGCGGCAAGACCGTCGTTGCGCTGTTTGCGGCGCTCCTCGCAATGGAGAACGGCTACCAGGCTGCGGTCATGGCCCCGACCGAGCTGCTCGCCGAGCAGCACTGGGGCACGATCACCTCGTTGCTGCGACCACTGAACGTCTCGCCAGTCCTGCTCACCGGCAGTATGTCCATAGCAGAGCGGCGCGCGGCGGCTGATCGAATCGCACGCCCAGAGCCCGCACTCGTCGTGGGAACGCACGCGCTCGTGCAGGAGGCCACGACGTTCGCTCGGCTGGGTCTCGCAGTCATCGATGAGCAGCACCGCTTCGGCGTCGAGCAACGCAAGGCCCTCGGCGCCAAAGGCGACCACCCTGACGTACTCCTCCTGAGCGCGACGCCGATTCCGCGGTCGCTGGCGCTGACGGCCTACGGAGATCTCGACGTGAGCGTGCTGGACGAGCGACCGCCGGGCCGCCGCCCCGTGATGACCGCTTGGCGGCCCGAATCCTCGCGGGCCCGGGTGCTCTCGTTCCTTTCGGGTCAACTCGAGCAGGGCCGCCAGGGCTACGTCGTGTACCCCGTCATCGGCGAGTCGGAACGCACCGACCTCAAGTCGGCTACAGCGATGTTCCAGGAATTGACCGCCGAGGGCGGCGCACTGGCCGGGCGTCGCGTCGCGCTCCTGCACGGCCGGTTGCCGTCGGACGAGCGCGATGCGGCCATGCGTGCGTTTCGCGATGGGAGCCTCGATGTACTGGTCGCGACAACGGTCGTCGAAGTAGGGATCGACGTGGCCAACGCCACCATCATGGTGATCGAGCATCCCGAGCGTTTCGGCCTCTCGCAGCTTCACCAGCTGCGCGGGCGCGTCGGGCGGGGGGCCGAGGAATCGTTCTGCATCCTCCTGGGCGACGTCAGCCCGGAAGCAGCAACCCGCCTCGGCATCTTCATCGGCACCGAAGATGGTTTCGAGATCGCTCGCGCGGATCTACGGCTCCGTGGCATGGGTGACTTGTTCGGTGAGCAGCAAAGCGGTGCCGCGATGTTTCGCGTGGCCGATCCGTTGCGCGACGAGGCGCTCAACGAGCGAGCTCGCACCGTCGCCGATCGCATCCTGGCTGACGACCCCGAGCTGACATCACCCGTGCACGGCGCGCTCCGCCGCACCATGGCGCAGCGGTATGCGCGGGCGGTTGAGTTGTTTCGGGTGGGATAGTGTGATAAACGGCGGGATCGGGGGTCAGGGGTCAGGGAATGACAACAACGACGAGAACGGCAACACCGGGCGGGCTAAAGCCCGCCCCTACATGTTGCTGCGGACAATGTCGGTATCGAATTCGTCGAATTCCCTAGCAAGACGCCGGTAGAGCACTCGGGGATCTCGCTGCCCCTACCGACATGTAGGGGCGGGCTTCAGCCCGCCCGGCTGTTCGCGTCTACGGCTTCGGCGCCGTCAGTCGCTTCTTGATGCGATCCAGCTCCTGCGTGGAGTCGCTGAGCGCCGTCAACACTTTGTCCAGCGAATCGCGCAGGTGCTGCACTTGCAGCCGGGTGTGATCGCGCGATGCACCCGCGAGCCGCGCACTGTCCGCGCTGCGGAGGGCGGAATCGGCTTCGGTCCGCGCGGAGTCGGCCTGTGAGGCCGCTTGCACGGTTTCCTCGTGCAAGGTCAGCAAGTCGCTCGCTGTCCTGCGCAAAATGTCCGCCTCGAGGTCGTGTTCGTGGGGACCTGGCCCATTGCCGTAGGCAATGAGCGCTCGCATCGCTTCGGCGGTTGAGTGCTGCTCGTTGCGCGGGTCGAGCGTGAACAGCGCCACCCAAAACTGTGTCTCGTTGGCCTCAGCCGTGTTTGGGTAGCGCATGGCGAAGGCGATCAGCACCGAATCAGCGGTGCCGTACTGGCCGCGAGCCACCACTTGTTGAGCGTACGCCAGCGTCGTGTGCCATGTCGACTCCGGCGCCGGATGCTGAGGCGATGGTCGACCTGCACAACTCAACAACGCGTAAAGTGTCAGGAGCGAGGCGAGGTTGATCCCACGCCTCACACGGCCGCCCTCGCCTGGCTGGCGCCGCGCCGCAGTGCCGGCGTTTGGACAGCAGCACGAACACGTCGCGTCGGCAACGCCCTCGGAAGCGTGATCGTGAATGTCGCACCCACACCCGGAGTGCTGTCGACCGTGATCGTGCCGCGATGCGCCTCGACGATGGTCTTGGCGATCGCGAGCCCCAGACCCGTGCCGTCGGCCGCCTCGGGCTGATTGTCCGCGCGGTAGAACTTGTCGAAGATGCGCGGCAACTGCTCCGGCGGAATACCCGCGCCGGTGTCTTGAACCGCCATCTGGACTGCCTCGTCGGTCGCGTTCACCTGCAATCGGACCCTGCCTCCACTGGGAGTGAACTTGAACGCGTTGGAGAGCAAATTCCCGAGCACCTCGCTAATGCGGTCCCGATCCCATGTCACATGAGCGGGCAGTTCCCGATCCTGGCACACCGCAAAGTCGACGGACCGTTGCAACGCCAGCACCCGGAACGATGCCTCGAGATCCTTGAGAAATTCATCCAGCACCAGCGGTCGTGGTTCCAGCTTTCCACCGCCAGCTTCGAACCGGCTCACATCGAGCAGTTGCTTGACCAGTCGACCAATGCTGACGCACTGCGACTCGAGCGTCTGACAAATCTCGCGCTGCCGTTCCGATAGTGCGCCGTATGCGCCGTCCTGCAAGAGCTGGAGGTAACCCAGCAACACATTCACCGGCGTCTTCAGCTCATGCGACGCGACGGAAACAAACTCGGCCTTCAACCGATCGAGCTCGGTCAACTGCCTGGCCATCGCGTCGTAGCTCGTTGCCAACCGGCCGAACTCGTCGTGCCGCTTGGGTGCCACTGATAGGCGGTGCGCAAAATCGCCGCTCGCCACGGCCGCCATCCCGGCCTCGAGATCTTCGACCGGTCCGCTGATGGAATGTGTCAGCCAGATCGCGATCCCGGTGGCGAGGAGGGCCGCAAAGACCAGCACCGCCGCCGCGAATTGCCTCGCCTGTTCTGCGGCGTCCGCCGCACCCGCAACCCGATCGCGAGACCGCACGCGGAGCGAGCCTTCCGCCGTCCCGATCCATCGTTCCATCTCCGAGATCGCTGGCCGGACGCCGTTGGCTGAGAGACTATCAGCTCGTACGGATCGGCGCGCCAATGCCGCGCCATATTCCTGCGTCGCGACGGTCGTCACGGTCGCGACGGCCTGACGGAGGTTGCTTGCTGCGCTGTCCAGCTCGAAGGACTCCAGTGAGTCCGTCATCGCGCCGAGCACGGTGATCTGGTGTGACATCCGCCGTTCACTCGCTGAGTCGTGCACGAAGAGCAGTGCATCCTCGGCGCGGCGCAGGTCTTCGGTACCGACCCGAATACGCCCCAACAATAGCGAAGCCGCAAACTCCTTGTCACGGAGCGCGAGCGCCGATTGATGAAGATCTTCGAGTGACCGCAGTGCCAGGCCAAGAGGGACAACGAGCACGACCGCGATGGCCAAGAGACCCGCGGCCAACCTGGCCCGGAGCGTCATGCTGAACATTAACGCGCAAGACACTGGACCGTGAGACCACAGCCAAAGGTCCCCGACTTGCGTTGACACTCCTCCGACGACGGTCTACCTTGCCGCGCGGTCCAACTCTTTGACCCAGCGCATCATGCCCACCGCGTCCCCTCCCCAAACAACGCCAGTACCGGCGCCGCCAATGGTCTGGATTCGGCAGCTGCCACGGTACATCGGGGAGGTGGTCCAGATCGCGGGATGGGTGGTGCACGTGCGGTCGTCCGGCAAGGTGGCGTTTCTTGTCATCCGCGACGGGTACGGCCTTCTGCAATGCGTCGTCGCAAAGGCCGAGGTCGGGCCTGAGGTCTGGGACCGATTCGGGACCCTGACGCAGGAGACAGCTGTTCAACTGGAAGGGGTCGTGCGCGCCGACTCCCGGGCTCCCGGTGGTCATGAGCTCGCCGTGCGGGACCTGCAGGTGCTGGGCACGAGTCCGATTGACTACCCGATTCAGCCGAAGGAGCACGGGATCGACTTCCTGCTCGACCACCGGCATTCTCTGGCTCCGCAGCGCCCGGCAAACGGCGATCCTGCGAATCAGGAGCGAGATCGAGCAGGGCATCCAGGACTTCTTCTACGCACGCGATTTCGTCCGTGTGGACACGCCGATCCTGACCGCGGCGATCGGGGAGCGAAGCGGTTTGTTCTCGACTGAGTACTTCGACGAAGGCTCAGCCTATCTCGCTCAGACCGGCCAACTCTACGGAGAGGCGGCTGCCGCTGCCTTGGGGCGGATCTACACCTTCGGTCCGACCTTTCGGGCGGAGAAATCGAAGACTCGACGGCACCTGGCCGAGTTCTGGATGATCGAGCCGGAGGTAGCGTTTGCCGATTCGGCGGACAATATGCGGCTGCAAGAGGCCTTGCTCGTGTACCTCATTGAGCGAGTGCTCGAGCGCCGCCGCCACGAGTTGGTCGAGCTCGAGCGAGACACAAAGAAGCTCGAGCGCGTCGCCGCGCCCTTCCCCCGCGTCGACTATGGCGACGCCGTTGCCACTTTGCAGCAACGGGGAAGTGCCATTCAGTGGGGCGACGATCTGGGCGCGGAGGACGAGACGCTGCTCGTGGCGGATGCCGACCGGCCACTCTTCGTGTGCAATTATCCGAAGCAGGCCAAGGCCTTTTACATGAAGGAAAATCCCGCGGATCCTCGAACGGTCCTGTGCGATGACTGCCTGGCTCCCGAAGGCTACGGCGAGATTATCGGGGGGTCGCAGCGCGAGGACGATTACGAGAAGCTGAGAGTGCGCATTATCGATGAGGGCCTGCCCCTCGACGCGTACGGCTGGTACTTGGACCTGCGCCGATATGGGACCTTCGTGCATTCCGGGTTTGGGCTCGGGCTCGAGCGGACTATCGCATACATCTGCGGCCTGCCCCACCTGCGAGAGGCGATTCCATTTGCTCGCATGATGAACCGGCTGCGGCCCTGAGCTGCGCGAACGGAACACTGCCGTGTTGGACGCCCCCGTCAGGGCCACGGGCGACGGTGCGCATTGCCGCATCGTCACGCGCCGGTCCGATCAGGGCGTCGGCGCGTCCTCGGCTGCTTTCACTTCGTCCCACAAGGCATTGAGGACTTCGAGTGGCGCGTGCCCAACGGCCAGCCCTCGTTCCTGTGCGAGGCGCTCGACGGCTTGAAACCGCCGGGCGAATTTCTTGTTCGATCGATCCAACGCTACCGCGGCGTGCACGCCCGCTTTCCGACAGAGATTGACGCACGAAAACAACAGATCGCCGAGCTCCTCGGTCAACTGCTCATGTGCCGGGCCGGCCACCGGCGCACCGCTCGGCGCCACGGCCGGTGCATGGTCTCGAATCGATTCTCTGACCTCGTCGAGCTCCTCGGCGACTTTGTCGAGCGGACCTTGCGTTGATGGCCAATCGAAGCCGACACCAGCGGCTCGCTCTTGGAGCCGATGGGCACGCAGCAACGGTGGCAGCGCCGCCGGCAGACCGTCGACGATCGACGCGCGCCGTTTAGCCTTCATGCGCTCCCAGGGCTCTTTCGCCCCCTCGCCGTAGAGATGTGGGTGGCGACCCTTCATCTTCGTGACCAACGCGCCCGCCACCTCACCCGCATCGAATCCGCCGCGTTCCTCGGCAAGGACAGCGTGAAAGAGCACTTGCAACAGCAGATCGCCAAGCTCTTCGCGAAGCAGCCGGTCGTCCCCCGACCGGATCGCCTCGTCCACTTCGTGCGCCTCTTCGATGAGGTACGGACGCAGCGACTCATGACTTTGTGCGGCGTCCCAATCGCAGCGGACTCGCAGATCGCGCATGAGCGCTAGCGCGTCGTCGAAAGGGGAAGGCTTCGACATGGGCTCGTATACTATCTCGACGTCGCGTGCGATGCTACGCGCCACTGAGCATCTGCGCGCATGGCTCGAGATCGACCTCGATGCACTCACGCGCAACGCACGGGCCGTCGCCGAGCGGACTGGAGTGCCGATACTGCCCATGGTGAAGGCGGACGCGTACGGTCTGGGGGCTCTACCGGTCGTACGCGCGCTCGAGGGCGTCGATCCGTGGGGGTATGGCGTCGCGACGGTCGATGAGGGCAGGGCGCTGCGCGGCGCCGGCGTCATACGACCCGTCGTGGTCTTCAACCCGCTGCTTGACGCGGAGATCGCCACGGCACGTGCGGAGCGGCTCTCACCGGTGCTCAGCGACCCGGCAATCATCGCCCAGTGGGCAGCGGCGAGCGGCAACGCACCGTGGCACCTCGCGATCGATACCGGGATGAGCCGCACCGGTATTCAGTGGTCCGCCGTGCGCGAGCTCGGAGGCCTTCTTGCGCAGCATCCGCCGCTCGGCGCATGCACGCATTTCCACAGCGCGGACGCCGACGACGGTTCCGAAGGTGTGCAGCTCGAGCGGTTTCGCAGTGCCCTCGACGCACTGCCGGCGCGACCGTCAGTCGTACATGCCGAAAACAGCCCCGCGATCGAGCGGCTTGCCGGCCCCTCGGTTTGGACGCTCGTGCGTCCTGGCGTGTTCCTGTATGGGGTCGAGAGCCGCGACGACGGCGCAAGGACGTCGGTCTCCAGCGATACCCGCCAGGAGCCCGCGCGCTCGGCCGACGGCCCGCACGGGCAGTTGCGTGGTCCGCCGCTGCGAAGCGAGGCGGTCGTCGCTCTCCGCGCGCGCATCGCGGAGCTCCGGTGGATTGAGGCCGGAGAGGGCGTCAGTTACGGTTCGACGTTCCGGGCAACCGATCGTCGACGGATCGCTACGCTGGCTGTGGGGTACGCTGACGGTTACCGCCGAGCATTCAGCAACGTTGGCCGCGCCCTGGTGCGTGGCCAGTGCACCCGCGTGGTCGGCGTCGTCACGATGGACATGACCATGCTGGATGTCACTGGAATCGATTGCGCAATCGGCGATATTGCGACCCTGCTCGGCGTCGAGATGGCAGCTTGGACACCGGATGGTAGCCCATTCGGCGGTCGTGACGGGCGCCAGGCGATCGACATCTCCGTTGCCGCACGCGCGGCTGGCCTGTGCGTGTACGAAGTGCTCACCGGACTCCGTTTGCGCGTGCCTCGCGTGTACCTGGACCGCGCGCCCCGATAGATTTTCGCCCGTGTATAGACATCGACTCTTCTCGCTCGCGGTTGCAGCCGCGGTCTACGCCGTTGCCGCGGCCTGTTCGGAAACGCTCCCCGAGGGACGCGCCTGTCCTGCGCTCTGCCCAAACCAAAGCATTCCTGTCGTTGACACGGTGATCGACGGGTTGACGTCGATGGCTGTGGATACGACCATCGCCGGCTACCCGCTGCTCGGAACGGAGCCCGAGCTGCTCGTGGCGGCGAGCGGCGACTCGATCGACGTGCGTGGCATCGTGCGATTCGACTCGATCCCGTTCGAATACCGCCCAGTGTCGAGCGATACGCTTCAACCGGCCGCCCACGTCTACAACGCCTACCTGCGGCTCGTTTTTGATACGCTGAGCTTCCGCCCGCAGGGCGCGAGCGCGGGTGAGCCGACTCTGGCTGTCTACGACGTCGATACGGCCGGCTCTGACACGTCAGTGGGGGTGCTGGCCTCGCTCTTCCGGCCAGACCGGTTGCTCGGATCGGCCCAGATCGGGATCAGGGCCGACTCGATCCGAATCCCGCTTGACACGGGCAGGATCAGAGCGCACGTCACGGGGGATCACAATATTCGCGTCGGTCTCCGGCTGACCCACATTGGAGTCGGGCCGCCGAATGGCCGATTGAGCATTCTGAACGCGAGCAGCGGGACCCCTCCGGTCTTCTCTTACGAGCCCGACACGGACACCGTGACGGTGACGCCGTTCACGGAGGTCCCTCGATCGACGAGTCCGACTGCTGATTCAGCCCTCGCGCAGCGGCTGTTGAACTATCCGTTGATCGTGTCTGGAACGTCGCCCCCGGTCGGTCAACATCTCGATGTGGGCGGGATGCCAGCCAGGCGCACGTTCGTTCGATTCGTGCTGCCGCCCAAGATCATCGACTCCGCCACCGTGGTGCGGGCGACGCTGACTTTGCACCTGATCCCCAACAGCCTGCGCGCCTTTTTCCTGTCCCCACCGGATTCGTTGGGCGTGCTGGCGGCGGGAATCGTGTCGACGCCGGCGGTGACGGATCCAGGCCACGCGGCCGGGTTTAACGCGCCTTCCACGGTCATCGGGATCGACACCTCATACTACGGGCTCCAATACCCCGATTCTATCAACGTGGAGTTCGTGAATGCCGCACGCCACTGGAAAGGCCGCGCCGCAGACACGGTAAGTCGCGCCATCGTCCTCATGAGCACCAGAGAGGGGGCGACTCCTCTGATCGCCAGCTTCTATCCTGCGTTGCCGTCGGTGCCTTTGGCACTCCGTCCCCGCGTTCATCTCGCATACGTCAACACCGTGGGGTTCGGCCTGCCATGACGCGGACACAGATGATGCCCCGTCTCGTCTACGTGTTCTCCCGCGCGACCCCTGCGGTCGCGCTCGCGCTCGGGGTGATGCTCCTGTTGGTCGTTCACCCGTCGGCGCTGTGGGCGCAGGGCAACCTAAGCACGCAAGGGTTCGGGTACCCGACCGGCCAACTCAGCACATCATCGCTGGGTGCGGGAGGGGGGCTCGGGGAATTCGACCCGGAGTCGAGTCTCAACCCGGCGGCGATCGCGTCGCTGACCCGGCCGATGATCCACCTGCAGTTCGATCCGGAGTTTCGGTCTGTCAGCACGCCGGCGGGTACAGACCATACGACGACCATGCGGTTTCCCTTGCTCTCTGCTGGGTTGCCGATTTCATCCAGCTTTGTGCTTGGCCTATCGTTTTCCAGACTGCTCGACCGGACGTGGGAGTCCACCCAGACAGGATTGGTCGCCGTAGGCGACACGTCGATTTTGTCGTCGCAAACGTTCAAGGTGACGGGTGGTATCGAGAACATACAAGTGAACGGAGCATGGACGCCGCTGACCGGGCTGCGTGTCGGGTTCGGTCTGCACGCGTACACCGGCCAAAACCAGATTACCGTCCAGCGCGAGTTCGCTGACACGGCGGTGGTCAAGGCGCTCGCGTACTCGGAGACCAGCACCATCAACTACCTGGGCGAGGGCATCTCCATCGGAATCGATGCGCGACCGTCGCCCCTGTTTGCGATCGCGGCGTCCGCGGAGCTCGGCGGCGCGCTGCGGGCGCATCGAAACGACACCCTGTTGTCGAAGGGAAGCGTGCCCCCGCGGGTCGGAGCCAGCATTCGCTACGATGGGGTTGCCGGTCTCACCTTGGCGGCCCGTGGCGAATGGCAAGGGTGGTCGCAATTGGGCGGGCTGGGATCGCCGGCAGCAGCGCCCCACGACGCATGGGACTTCGGGGGCGGAGCCGAGATCGTCGGACCGAAAGTCGCCGAGCGAGGTGTGGTACTCCGGATCGGCGCCGAAACGAGGACCCTGCCCTTTGTGGCGGGCGGGGCCGTCGTACGCGAGAATGACATCACGGGCGGCTTGGGTATACCCTTAGGAGGGTTGCAGCGCGCGGCACTCGATCTGGCCGTCCGCCGGGCGCTGCGTACGACGTCCGTCCTGGGCATCTCGGAGGATGCGTGGATGTTGAGTCTAGGGATCACCGTCAGACCCTAGGTGGCGCCATCGTCGCGCCTCGCCCGGCGGGCGCCGACGCGCAACCAGTCGGTCCGCCTGGCGGCGCACTGATCCTCGTGGCCGACGATGTGCCGGCCAACGTCGAGCTGCTGTTCGATCAGTTGCACGCATTGGGCTACCGCACGATCGCGGCGGAAGACGGGCCGTCGGCGCTCGCTGTTGCCGCGCTCCACCAGCCGGATCTCTGCATCCTCGACGTGTCAATGCCAGCAGGTGACTTGGGCTGTGAGGATCGAGCGACGGGCTTCGAGGTGTGTCGGCGCATCAAGCGCGATCCGCGCACCGCCCGGATCCCCGTCGTGTTCGTGACGGCCCTCAACGATACGTCGGATCGAGTTCGCGCGATCGAGGCCGGCGGCGACGACTTTCTCACCAAGCCGCACAACCGACTGGTGCTTGGCGCGCGCGTGCGAAGTCTGCTCAAGCTCAAGGCGGCGACCGACGCATTGGAGGACAGCTTTCGCAAGCTGCGGGAGCTGGAGAAGGTCCGGGATGACCTGCTCAAGATGATCGTGCACGACCTCAAGACGCCGCTCACCTCGGTGCTGGCGACGCTCGAGTTGTTGCTCGACGGCGACTTCGGCCCACTCGCGGCGACGCAACAACAGGTCATCGCGGACGCTGAGGGCAAGGCGGAGGATCTGCTTCGCCTGATCGAGGACCTTCTGGAGATCTCGAAACTCGAGGAAGCCGAGCTGCCCCTATCGCTCGAGTCGGTAGCGCCAGCTGCGGTATTGAGCGAGGTTCGACACGAGTGGTCCGTGCGATTCCAGCAGGAAGGGACTGTCGCGACGATCGAGGTTGCCGAAGACACGCCGACGTTCGAGGCGGACAAGGCGCTCCTCAAACGGGTATTCTCGAACCTGATCCAGAACGCCATCACGCATTCACCGCACGCCATCACGCTGCGGCTGAGCGCCCGGCTCGACGTGGCCGGCGTCTTGTTCACGGTGGCGGACAACGGACCGGGGATCCCGCCGGAATACCACGAGGTGATCTTTCGCAAGTTCGAACAGGTGCGGGCACCACATGTGCCGCGTGTGCGCAGCTCCGGATTGGGGTTGGCATTCTGCCGACTGGTCGTCGAGCGGCTCGGAGGCCACATCTGGGTGCAAAGTACTGGAGGGGCTGGGAGCGCCTTCCACATCCTGTTGCCGACGCAGACACACACTGCCGAAATGCCTGCCGTGACGTCGTGACCGGGCTCGATCCGACAGTTACATTAGCCCTGATGGCCGCACCGATCAGACCGACCGTTTACGTCGAGACGTACGGGTGCCAGATGAACGTCAGCGACTCCGAGCTCATGCTTGGCTCGCTGAGTGCCTGCGGCTACGAGCCGGTGGCTCGACCCGACGGCGCCGACGTAATCCTGGTCAATACCTGTGCGATCCGCGACCACGCCGAACAGCGGGTGCTCGGACGGCTCGGTGAGCTGCGCCGGCATATGCGCCGCGACACGATCCTAGGTGTCACCGGGTGCATGGCGCAGCGCCTGGGTTCCGAGCTGCTCGCTCGAGCGAGCCACGTGAGCTTCGTCGTCGGACCGGATGGCTATCGGGCGTTACCCGCGCTGATTGACCGAGCGCGCGGCGGCGGTCGGAGTGTCGAGACGATGTTTGACTCGACGGAGCACTATGAGGATTTCCGCCCTCGTCGCCTCGCGGGGGTCAAAGCCTGGATCCCGGTCCAGCGCGGCTGTGACTATCGCTGTACCTATTGCATCGTTCCGACCACTCGTGGTCCCGAGCGCAGCCGGCCGCTCGGCGACGTCGTTCGGGAGACGGAGCAGGCTGTGGCCGACGGGCTGACAGAAGCGGTCCTGCTCGGCCAGACGGTGAATTCCTACAACGACGCCCCCCACGACTTCGCGGACTTACTTCGCGCAGTCGGTACGGTGGACGGACTGCGGCGGTTGCGCTTCACCAGCCCGCACCCCAACGACTTCAGCGATCGAGTGTTGGAGGCGATGGCCACCACGCCCGCAGTGTGCGAACACGTGCACCTTCCGATGCAATCGGGATCGACCCGCACCCTCCGGCGGATGCTCCGGCGCTACACGCGCGAGGAGTATCTCCAGTGTGTCGACCGCGTCCGGAGCGCGATTCCCGGCGTCGCGCTCACCACGGATGTGATCGTCGGGTTCCCCGGCGAGACCGACGCCGACTTCGCCGATACCCTATCGGCTGTCGAGTGCGTGGGGTTCGACGATGCCTATACCTTCAAGTTCTCACCGCGCGCCGGCACGGCGGCGACGCGCTTCCCGCCCAGTGACACGGTGGACGACGCGGAAGTCAGTGAACGGCTCGCGTCGTTGATCGCGGCCGTCCGTCGCGGGGCCCGTGCGCGCAACATGCGGCTCCTGGGGACGCGCCACGATGTGCTCGTGGAGAAACCAGCGAAGCGCGGGGAGGCGCTTCAGGCTCGAACGCGGGATTTCAAGACGGTGCTCCTGTCCGCCGCCGAAGCGAAGGTGGGCCGGTACTATTCGGTGCGTCTCACCGGGACGACGGGGTCCACGTTTACCGGCACGGTCTTGGGCGACGCTGATGCGGGGCCGGAGGTGCGCCGGCGGCGCGCTCGTGAGCTACCTATGACATCCGGCGCTTTGGCCGGGACGGAGTGACGCGTCGTGCTGAATGCACTCGAAGAAGCGGTCCGCGCAACGTACGAGTCACTACGATCCGCAGACCCGTCGTTCTGCGGGTGCCCCCGTTGTCGTGACAATGTCATGACGCTCGTCCTCAACCAGGCGCGCCCCCGCTACTTTGTGGGCGATCCGCTGGGGGCCGCGGTGACGCGAGTCGCGCTCGAGCGGCGGCAAATGCGGGCCGAGCTGTCCGTGATCGTCTTGGACGCAATGCGACGCGTGGCGCAGTCACCCCATCACTCCCCGGAGGTGGACCGTGGTTCATCACACTGACGTCTCGGTCGTCACGATCGAGCGGTTCATCATCGAGCAGGAAAAGCGTCACGCACCGCAGGCGACGGGTGAGCTCTCGGGCATCCTGTACGACCTCGCCCTTGCGGCCAAAATGATCGCCAACAAGGTACGGAGCGCGGGACTCGCCGACATTCTTGGATCGACCGAGAACATGAACGTCCATGGCGAGACCCAGCAGAAGCTCGACGTTCTGGCCAATGACATCATGGTGAAGGCGCTGGATCACGGCGGGCGGCTCTGTGCGATGGCGTCGGAGGAAGAGCCTGAGATCATTCCGATCCCCGAAGGATTCCGGACGGGGAAGTACTGCTTGTTGTTCGATCCCCTGGACGGCTCATCGAACATCGATGTCAATGTGCCGGTCGGAACGATCTTTTCAGTGGTCAAGAAGATCAGCCCAGGTCCGCGCGGGGAGTTGAGCGACATGCTCCAGGTCGGACGCCGGCAGGTCGCGGCCGGCTACGTCATCTACGGGTCCAGCACGATGTTGGTCTACACGACCGGCCAGGGCGTGCACGGGTTCACGCTCGATCCTTCCATCGGCGAGTTCCTGCTGTCGCACCCCGACATGCGCACGCCGCGGCGTGGCCGCTATCTCTCGGTCAACGACGCATACGCCGCCGACTGGGATGAGCCGCTCCGGGGCCTGATGCGGCAGTACCGCGGACTCGAGGGGGGGCGCAAGCCGCTCAGCGTGCGATACGTCGGCTCACTGGTCGCCGATTTTCACCGGAATCTCCTCGGGGGCGGCTTGTTCGCCTACCCCGCCAACCGACAGAGCCCGCGGGGGAAGCTGCGGCTACTGTACGAGGCGAACCCGCTGGCGTTCATCGCCGAGCAGGCCGGTGGTGCCGCGATCGACGGCGTGGCGTCGGTACTCGACATCGTGCCGACCGAGCTGCATCAGCGCACCCCACTCTTCATTGGCAGTGCCGACGACGTGGCGCTCGCCCACACCGCGCTCGCGCCACAGATGGCCGGCGCCGGCGTGTGACCGCTCCGCCGGCACGCCGCGCCCGCACGGAAGGGCCGCCGGACCGGGACCAGGAGAGCGCCGAGCGCACGTCGCCGTCGGGCATCCCCGTCGCGGCCGTTTACCGGCCGGCTGACGGCGTCACGGACTACGAGTCGGCGCTGGCCGACCCTGGCCGCTTCCCGTTCACGCGCGGCATCCAACCCTCGATGTATCGAGGCCGTCTCTGGACCATGCGGCAGTATGCCGGGTTCGGGACAGCCGCCGAGACCAACGCACGGTTCCACCATCTGCTGGCAGCGGGCCAAACCGGGCTTTCGGTCGCCTTCGACCTACCGACACAGATGGGGATCGACTCCGATGCTCCTCGTGCAGCGGGCGAAGTAGGGCGGGTCGGGGTCGCCATCGACACGGTCGAGGACATGCATGTGCTGCTGGATGACATCCCGCTCGATCGGGTGTCCACGTCGATGACCATCAACGCGACGGCGTCGACGCTGCTCGCGATGTACCTGGTCGTCGCCGAAGAGCGCGGCATCCCGTGGACGGCCGTCAGCGGGACGGTACAGAATGACATTCTCAAGGAGTACATCGCCCGGGGCACGTACATCTATCCTCCCGCACCCAGCCTCGCGCTCGTCGCCGAGATGTTTCGCTTCTGCGCCGACCAGGTGCCGGGGTGGAACCCCATCTCGATATCCGGCTACCACATCCGCGAAGCAGGCGCGACGGCGGTCCAGGAGTTGGCGTTCACGTTCTCGAACGCCCACGCCTACATCCGCCGCGCTGTTGCGGCCGGCATCGATATCGAACGCTTTGCGCCCCGCCTCTCGTTCTTCTTCGCTGCGCACAACGATCTCTTCGAAGAAGTGGCCAAGTTCCGCGCAGCGCGGCGTTTGTATGCGCGGATGCTGCGACGACGAATTTGGCGCCTCCGAGGCGAGTTGCCGACTGCGCTTCCACACGCAGACGGGCGGCGTCACGCTCACAGCGCAGCAGCCCCTCAACAACGTGGTCCGGGTTACCGTGCAGGCGTTGGCCGCGACGTTGGGCGGGACGCAATCGCTGCACACGAACGCCTACGACGAGGCGTTGTCACTCCCGACGGCGGACGCCGCCACGCTTGCCCTTCGCACGCAGCAGATCGTGGCACTCGAATCTGGAGTCGCGAACACCGTCGACCCGCTGGCGGGGAGCTACTATATCGAGCATCTGACCAGCGAGCTCGAGACGCAGGCGCGCGAGATGATGGATCGCGTCCACGCGTTGGGCGGTGCGGTTGCCGCGATCGAGGCCGGCTTCGTGCAAGAGGAAATCGCCCGAAGCGCTTACCGGTATCAGCTGTCGGTGGAGCGTGGCGAGACCCGTGTCGTTGGTGTCAACGCTTTTGGCGATGACGCGCCGCCTCCGACCATTGCCGCGCCTGACTACTCGGCGCTGGAGCGCGAACAGGTGAAGCGGCTCCGCACGGTGCGCGCGCACCGGGACCAGTCGGCTGTCGACCGTGCGCTCAGCGCCCTGGCGCAAACGGCTCGGGCAATGCTCGACGACAGCGTGTCACACGACACTGTGCTTCCCGTCGTCATCGATGCCGTGCGGGCTCGTGCGACGGTGGGCGAGATCTCGGACACGCTCGCTGGTGCATGGGGCGTCTATCTGCCGCGTCGATAGCCTCTGGCTTCGGCCGCTGCTAAGTTACGGACAAAATGCCGACCTATGATTACCGGTGCCCCGAAGGGCACACGTTCGAGAAGTTCTATCGCAAGATCAGCGAAGCAGAATCGGCCTTGCCATGCCCCGTGTGCGGCCGAGTGGCGGACCGACTGGTGTCTGGTGGAGCAGGGTTGGTGTTCAAAGGGTCGGGCTTCTACATCACCGACTATGGTAAGGACGGCAAGAAGGACGAGCGCTCGCGGACCACCAAAAGCGACACAGCGTCCGCGGAATCGGGGTCGGGCGGCTCGGGCACCGGTGAGGGCACGGGCGCGTCTCCAGCGGCCGGGTCGCCGGAGAAAGGCACAAGCAGCAGTGACAAGCCCTCGGCAGCGACCCCAGCGGCTCCCACCGCCAAGTCGAAGCCCACTCGCGACGAATGACGGACGCGGAGTTGCTCCGCGGCGAGCTCAAACGCGTCGCGCAGGAGCTCGGCGCCGAGAGTGCCCTCGAGCCGCTCATCGAACGCCCGCGTGATTCGGCGTTCGGGGACTGGACGACGAATTACGCGATGGTATTGGGGCGTCTGCTGCAGCGCCAGGCGCGACAACTCGCCGCTGCCATGGTCGAGCGCCTCGATCTGCGGCGGGCCGGTATGCGGAGCGCTGAGGTTGCCGGCCCGGGGTTCATCAATTTCCGCGTCGATCCGAGCGCGTTGAATGCGCCCCTCCTCGACATCATCCGTCGGGGCGAACGATACGGCCACGCCAATGTCGGCGCCGGCAACCGCGTCGTCGTGGAGTTTGTCTCCGCCAATCCGACGGGGCCGCTCCATGTGGGACACGGACGGCAGGCCGCGCTCGGCAATGCCCTCGCGGCTCTCCTCACGAGCACCGGCTGGGCAGTGAGCCGAGAGTTCTACTACAACGATGCCGGCGCTCAGATTCAAAACCTCGCAGCGAGCGTCACGGCACGAATCGCGGAGCTGCGGGGTCTCCCGCTCGTGATCCCTGAGGGAGGATACCACGGCGAGTATATCGCGGAGATCGCGCAGCGGTACGTCGAGGCACATCCAGGTGATCCCATGGGGTCTGATCTCGATCGCGTGCGGGAGTTCGCCGTCGCGGCCCTCCGGGAAGAGCAGGATCAGGATCTGCAGGCGTTCGGCGTGCGATTCAACACCTACTATCTGGAATCGTCGCTCTACACGGACGGGTACGTGGACGAAGTCGTCGCCGCGCTCACCCAGACAGGCTACGCCTACGAGGCAGACGACGCGCTCTGGCTCCGCACCACGGAATTCGGCGACGATAAACCTCGCGTCATGCGCAAGCGTGATGGCACCTATACGTATTTCGTGCCCGATGTCGCGTATCACGTGACGAAATGGCGTCGCGGATTTGAGCGGGCAATCAACGTCCAGGGATCGGATCATCACAGCACGATCACGCGCGTGCGGGCGGGCTTGCAGGCGCTGCGGATTGGCATCCCGCCGGGCTATCCGGAATACGTGCTGCATCAGCTCGTCACCGTGACACGCGGGGGAGAGGAGGTGAAGATCTCCAAGCGCGCCGGAAGCTACGTCACGGTGCGGGATCTCATCGACGACGTTGGCCGGGATGCGGTCCGATACTTCTTTCTGATGCGTCGGGGCGAGTCGCAGCTCAGCTTCGACATCGATCTTGCTCGCTCGCAGTCGGAAGAGAACCCTGTGTACTACGTCCAGATGGCGCACGCCCGGATGTGCGGGATCTTCCGGGTCGGCAATCGCGAGCCGGAGAGCGTCCGAGGTGACGGTGTGGACCTGGCCCTGCTCGCCGAGCCCGAGGAAATGGCGCTGATCAAGGCACTGATGGACTATCCCGACCCTGCTGCGCGCGGCGGCGGAGAACCTCGAGCCGCATCGAATCACTACGTATCTGCACGAGACTGCGGAGCTGGCCCACCGCTGGTATCATTGTCACCACGTACTTGGGGAAGTGGGGGCGCTCACCGAGGCGCGCCTCGTGCTCGCACGGGCGACGCAGATCGTCCTGCGCAATGGGCTGGGCATTCTGGGCGTCTCCGCCCCGGAGCGCATGTGACTTTCGACGCCGTCCCCGCTCGTCCCTCCGCACCAACCGCGAATGGCAGCGTGAGATGACCGTACTCGTCGTCGGATCCGTGGCTCTCGATACGATTGATACCCCGTTCGGCCATGCGGAACGCGTCGTGGGCGGGTCAGCCACGTTTTTCGCGTCCGCAGCCTGCCACCTGACGCCCGTGCAGCTGGTGGGCGTCGTGGGAGATGATTACCCGATCGACCGGCTTGCCTCGCTCGCCGAGCGCGGCGTCGATCTGGCGGGACTCGAGCGCGCGCCCGGAGAGTCATTCCATTGGCGCGGCCGCTACGGCCACGACCTGAATTCTGCGCAGACGCTCGAGACGCAGCTCGGGGTCTTCGCGCAGTTTCGCCCCGACATTCCCGAGACGTTTCGCCACACGCCGTATCTCTTTCTCGCCAACATTGACCCTCGATTGCAGCTCGAGGTGCTGGCACAGGTCGCGAAGCCGCGGCTGGTCGCATGCGACACGATGAATTTCTGGATCGAGAGTCGGCGCGACGATCTGCTCACTGTGTTGGGGCGAGTGGATCTCGTCACGCTCAACGACGGCGAAGCGCGGCAGCTGACAGGACTGCCGAACCTCGTGCATGCAGCGCGCTGGATCCTCGAGCGGGGCCCCCGCGTAGTGATCATCAAGAAAGGCGAGCATGGTGCCCTGATGTTCACCCGACGGTCGATCTTTTTCGCGCCCGCGTTTCCCCTCGAATCGGTCTTTGATCCCACCGGTGCGGGCGACGCCTTCGCCGGCGGGCTGATGGGCTACCTCGCGCGCACGGACGACCTCAGTGACGCCAATCTCCGTCGCGCCGTCGCGGTCGGGTCGGTGATGGGCTCGTTTGCCGTCGAGCGATTTTCAAACGAACGACTGGTGCAGCTGACGCCAGTGGAGCTCGACGAGCGCATCGCAGCGTTTCGCGAGCTCGTGTCGTTCGATGTCGCGACGCCTCTGTCGACGAGCCGGCCCATGGCGGCGACGCGGCCATCCCCGTGAGCGCGCGTCGTACGGATCGGACATGACCGCGCCCGAGGGCTCTGCGCCGCCACCGGTCCCGCTCGACTACCGCGCCGCCGGCGTCGACATCGATGCGGCGGACGCCGCAAAGGAGCGCATGCGCGCCCTTGTCGAGTCGACGTTCACGCCACTCGTGCACGGCGGCTTCGGCGGATTCGGCGGACTGTTTCATGTGCCTCAGGGCGCGGAGCGGTCACTACTGGTCGCGAGCGCCGACGGGGTCGGGACCAAAGTCAAGCTGGCGATCGAAGCGGGTCGCCATGGCACCATCGGGCACGATCTCGTGAACCATTGTGTGAATGACATCCTCGTTCAGGGGGCGTCGCCACTGTTCTTTCTCGACTACGTCGCCTTTGGTCGACTCGATCCCGATGTCGTGACGGCGGTCGTTGGGGGTGTAGCGGCCGGCTGTCGCGAAAACGGCTGCGCGCTCATCGGCGGTGAGACCGCCGAGATGCCAGGGCTGTACACCCCGCCGGACTATGACCTGGCGGGCTTCATTGTCGGGATCGTCGATGAGGCGCGTCTGCTCGGCCCTTCGCGCGTACGCGCCGACGATGGCGTCATCGCCTTGGCCTCGAGCGGGCTGCATACCAACGGCTATTCGTTGGCGCGACGCATTGTCGCGGACCGCCTGCATCTCAGTGTGTACGACAAGTTTCCCGGAAGCCAGGACAGCGTTGCCGATGTGCTCCTCCGCGTGCACCGGTCCTATCTGAGCGCCGTCCGACCGGTCCTCGGTGACATCCACGCGATGGCGCACATCACCGGTGGGGGCCTGCCGGGCAACGTCCCCCGCGCCCTCCCTCCGACGGTTGACGCCGTCCTGAATCGATCCAGCTGGGCACCCCCACCGGAGTTTGCCGTTTTGGCAGAGGCGGGCGGCATCGACAGCGACGAGATGTTTCGCGCCTTCAATATGGGAATCGGGATGGTCGTGATCTGCGCGCCGGCGGCGGTGGGCCGTGTCTTGGACAGCGCCCGAGTTGCGGGTGTGGACGCGTGGCAACTCGGTCAGATCGTCCGAGGAGAAGGCCGGATCATCCTCAGCTAGCGCGACCAGGTTAAGATGTAACGTGGCCGCGGACGACGGCGTGTACATGCGCCGTGCACTCGACCTCGCCCGACGCGGGTGGGGACACACGGCGCCGAACCCCATGGTCGGCGCCGTGCTCGTTGGCGACGGTTCCGTCGTGGGGGAGGGGTACCATGCCTCCTTCGGCGGGGATCACGCCGAGGTCAATGCCCTACGGGTCGCGGGTCTGCGCGCGCGCGGCGCGACGGCGTACGTCACGCTCGAGCCGTGCACCCACACGGGACATACGCCGCCCTGTGTCGACGCGCTCATCGCAGCCGGAGTCGCGCGGGTCGTCGTTGCGGTGCGCGACCCGCATCCCGTTGCGCGTGGCGGCATCGAGCGCCTGACTGCCGCCGGCATCGAGACGATAGTCGGTGTCGAGGGACCGCCGGCGCGCGAGCTCAACGCGTCGTTCTTTCACGCGCTGACGTCCGACCGCCCCTGGGTGACGCTCAAGTTGGCTGTGTCCGCTCGACGGGGCAGTTGCAGATCGCGCTGGCGCCCCCGATCGCCTCACTGGCGACCTGGCCAGGGCGGAAGTGCATCGCTTGCGAGCAGGGCACGACGCGATCGCGATCGGCATTGAGACCGCGCTGACCGACGATCCGTTGCTGACCGTCCGGTACGCCGACCTGCCCCGCACGCCGCCTGTGCGCGTAGTGTTCGACCGGCAGTGCCGCCTGCCACTCGACGCGCGGCTGATGAAGACCGTTCGCGACGCCCCGGTGGTCATCGTCGCCAGCACGGACGACCAGGAGCGGGCGACGCGACTCGCCGCCGCAGGCGCGCACGTGTTGGCCGCGGCCACAATTGGCGACGCCCTGGTGCAGTTGCGGTCGAAGGGGGTTCGTTCCCTGCTGCTCGAGGGCGGTCCTCGTCTGGCTGGAGCTTCCTCGCCGGAGCGGCGGTTAATCGGGTCGTTATCTTTCAGGCACCGGTCATTCTGGGCGCGGGGGCCAAACCGGCATTTGCGTTTGCCCCGGCGGCGGCCGTAGCGACGGCCCGGCATCTCCCGGTCATCGACCGGCGCCTTATCGGGGATGACATGATGACCGTGTATGCACTTTCGGACTCTTGATCACTGCATGTTTACAGGACTCGTCGAGGCGGTCGGGACGATCGAGACGGTGCTGGCGTCGGCCGAGGGCCGCACCTTTCGCGTGCAATGCCCGTACACCGACCTCGCTGCCGGGGACAGTGTCGCAGTCCATGGGGTCTGCCTCACGGTGCGCGAATGCGGGCCGCGCTGGTTCACGGCCGCGGCGATTGTCACCACGATCGGTCGGACCGGGATGGCACAGTGGGGCGCCGGGAAGGCCGTGAACCTCGAACGGGCGCTTCGCATGGGCGACCGCATGGGCGGCCACATTGTGCAGGGTCACGTTGACGGACTCGGCGCCGTACGCGCAACGCGTCGCGAACGGGACGCCACGTTGGTCGATATTTCCGTTCCCTCCGAGTTGGTGGATTTGTTCGTGCCGCACGGTTCGGTCACACTCGACGGTGTCAGCCTCACGGTGAATGAATTGCCCACAGATGATCAGGTGCAGGTTGCGTTGATCGACTACACGCTTCGACACACGACGCTCGGGAATTTGGGTGTCGGTGACGACGTGCACATCGAGGCCGACGTGATCGGCAAATACGTGCGGCGCCTGGTGGCGCCGTATCTCACTCCGGATCAGTAACCCATGCCATTCGGAACGATCGAGCAGGCAGTGGCGGACCTTCGCGACGGCAAATTCATCGTCGTAGCCGACGATGAGGATCGTGAGAACGAGGGCGACCTCATTTGCGCCGCGGAGCGAATCACGCCGGCCATGGTGAACTTCATGCTCCGCGAAGCGCGGGGATTGATCTGCGTCGCCCTCACCGGCGAACGCGCCGACGAGCTGGAGCTGCCACCGCAGGTCGAGTCAAACACCGAGGGGCAGCAAACGGCGTTCACGGTCACGGTCGATGCCGCACCGCGGTTCGGCGTGACCACGGGCGTCAGCGCCTCGGATCGTGCCATGACTATCCAGATCGCGGCGAATCCGGCCCGGTCGGCTCGTGAGCTCCGCCGCCCTGGCCACATCTCGCCACTGCGTGCGCGTGATGGCGGGGTGCTGCGGCGCGTCGGCCACACGGAAGCCGCTGTCGACCTCGCCCGTCTCGCCAAGCAGTGGCCCGCAGGCGTGATCTGCGAGATCATGAACCCGGACGGCTCCATGGCCAAACGCCCGGAGCTGGAGCGGTTCACCGCCGAGCACGGGCTGACGTTCATCACGATAGCGCAGCTCGTCGCCTATCGGCTGCAGACGGAGCGGTTGGTGCACCGCGTCGCCGAGGCGCGATTGCCGACTGAGCACGGCGAGTGGCGGATCGTGGGCTATCGCAACGATGTGGACTCACGAGAGCATGTCGCGCTCGTGTACGGCGAGGTGTCCGGCGAGCAACCAGTGCTCGTCCGGATGCATTCGAAATGCTTGACGGGCGATGTGTTCCACTCGCAGCGCTGTGATTGCGGGTGGCAGCTGCACCGAGCGATGGAGCTGATCGCACAGGCAGGCCGCGGGGTCGTCGTGTATCTCGACCAGGAAGGGCGCGGGATCGGACTGTTGAACAAACTCAAGGCCTACGCTCTCCAGGACCAGGGTGCCGACACCGTCGAAGCCAACGAACGACTCGGATTCAAGCCCGACCTTCGCGAGTACGGCATCGGCGCACAGATTCTTCTGGACCTCGGTCTCCGCTCCATTCGTGTCCTGACCAACAATCCCACGAAACTGGTCGGCCTCGAGGGTTATGGATTGCGAATCGAGGACGGGGTGCGCCTCGAAGCGCCGGCGACGGACGAGAATGCCGGGTATCTGCAGACGAAGCGAGCGAAGCTCGGCCACTTGCTCGCGTCGTAGGACAGGGCTCAGCGGGTGGCGGAATTTGCAGGGGTGCCAATCGGGACAGGGCGGCGGGTCGCTGTGCTCGTGAGTCGCTTCAACGAGTCCATCACGGAGCGGCTGGAGCGCGGTGCGACGGACGCGCTGCTGCGTGCAGGAGTTGCCGAGGCCGATCTGGATATCATTCGGGTACCCGGAGCGTGGGAGTTGCCCACAGCCGCGCGCGCCGCGCTGGCGACGGAGCGTTATGACGCCCTCGTGGCGCTCGGAGCGGTAATCCGCGGCGAGACGCCGCACTTTGATTACGTCGCGTCCGCCGCGGCAGACGGCCTGGCCGCGGCATCAGCCGACTACGAGGTGCCGATCGGCTTCGGCGTTCTCACGTGCGACACGGTCGCCCAGGCGGAAGCGCGCGCGGGCGGTACGCACGGCAACAAAGGCGTTGACGCCGTTCTCGCGGCGCTCGAGATGGTCGACTTGCTGGGGCGCCTGGACGTCGAGGCGGATGATCGACGCGGCAGTGCACGGGCCAGCGCAACCCACCGCGCGTGATCGCATCTCGCCGCGCAGAGCCCCGGCTCGAGACTCGAGCTCGCGCCCGCGCGCTGCAGGCCCTGTATGCGTGGGACGTGCGCTCCAGTACGCGCAAACTTGACACGCCCCCGCGGCGGTCAGCGCCGACGGGTGCCGGGGCCAACCTCACGCAGGTGGCCGACCAGGTTTGGGACGACCTCGCGGTGGCGCCCGAGGAGCGCCGGGTGGCGAGTCGATTGGTCGGCGAAGTTGCCGAAAAACTGCAGCAGCTCGATCAGGAGCTGGCCGACGCAGCCACCAATTGGCGCATCGCGCGCATGGCCGTGGTCGATCGCTGCGTGCTGCGGCTCGCAGCCGCCGAGCTGCTACAGGGCTCGACGCCGGCCCGGGTCGTCATTCTCGGAAGCAGTCCATCTGGCAGAGCGATACGGCACCAGCCAGAGCGCGCACTTCGTGAACGGAGTGCTCGATGCGGTCGCTCGCCGAATGGACCGGTTGTAAGCGGTGCGCATCCTCATCGTCAACTGGCAAGATCGCGAGAATCCGCAGGCGGGCGGCGCCGAGACGCACCTCCATGAAATCTTCGGTCGGGTGGCCCGGTGCGGCCACGAGGTATCCTTGCTGTGTGGGGGCTGGCCGGGGTGCCCACCGACGACGCGTCTCGATGGCATTCGACGTCCGCCGAGTCGGGACTCGGTACACGTTCCCGTTCGTAGCGAGGCGCGCGTATCACCGCTACCTCGCGCACACGCAGTTCGATGTCCTCATCGAGGACTTGAATAAGGTCCCGTTGCTGACCCCGTGGTGGGCGCGGCATGACGCGAAGGCCCCGCGCGTTGTAGGCCTCGTGCACCACTTGTTCGGCACGACGGCTTTCTCCGCGTTCGCTCTGCCACTCGCCGCAGGCGTCTGGCTCGGGGAGCGACCGCTGGGGCGCATATACCGCGACGTGCGGTTCGAGGCGGTCAGCCAGGGGACGGCGGACGATCTCGTCGCACGGGGGATCCCGCGCCCGCAGATCAAGGTGATCTATCAGGGAGTTGATACCCGCGAGTACACGCCCGACCCCGCGGCGCGCTCGCCGACCCCGCTATTCGCCTACCTCGGTCGTCTCAAACGTTACAAAGGCGTGCAGCATGTGATCGCCGCGTTCGCACGCCTCGATTTGCCGGAGGCCCGATTGGCAATCGCTGGGGCGGGCGACTACCAGCCAGGGCTCGAAGCGCTGGTCCGTTCGCTTGACCTGCGTGAGCGCGTTCAGTTTCTTGGACGCGTGTCCGAAGCGGACAAGGTGGCGTTGCTCCGCCGGGCATGGGCACTGACCTTTGCGTCACCCAAGGAAGGGTGGGGCATCACCAACCTCGAGGCGGCAGCGTGCGGCACACCCGTGGTAGCCTCGAATTCGCCGGGGATCCGCGAGTCGGTCCTCGACGGCAAGACGGGCTTCCTCGTGCCTCACGGGGACATTGAGGCATTTGCCGCGGCATTGGAACGGTTCGCGCGTGAACCTGCCCTCGTGACCTCCATGGGGGCTGCCGGTCGGGACTTTGCCGAGACCCTGACATGGGACCGCGCGGCGTGTGAGACCGAGGCGCACCTGCGGTCACTCATTGGCTGCCAGCCTGCACATGCCCTCTGACCGAGTGCCAACTAGGGGCGACGGGAGCGACGAGCGCGCCCGCACGCCAGGCACCCCACCGGTGCTGACCGTCGCGGCGCTCCTCGATCTCCTTCGCGACACGCTCGCCCTCGAGCACCTTCGCCCCCCCGGCGGCACCGATGCCGGCGCGGGTCTCGAGCGTCTAGTGACCAGTCCGGAGATCTCGAGTCCGGGGCTCGTGCTCGCGGGGTACGTCGATCGGTTCGTGGGTCGCCGCCTGCAGGTGCTCGGAGAGACCGAAGTCACCTACCTGAACTCGCTCCATACCGCGGATCGCGAGCGCGTCCTCAGCCAGTTCCTCAGCTTCGACGTCCCCGCGTTGTTCGTCACAAAGGGGCAGGACTTGCCGCCCGGACTCGCTGGGCAAGCAGCGGCGGCCGGCGTGGCTATCCTGCGGTCTCCGCTCAAGACCAATGAATTCTATCGGCGCGTGAAGCCGGTCCTGGAGGATCAATTCGCGCTCCGCACGACGATGCACGGCTCGCTGGCCGACGTGTTCGGCGTCGGATTGCTCTTCACTGGCAAGAGTGGCATCGGTAAGTCCGAGTGCGTGCTCGATCTCGTGGAGCGCGGCCACCGGCTCGTTGCAGACGACCTCGTCATCGTGACGCGTCGCGGAACGGACGTCCTCATGGGACGCGGCCACGAGCTGCAGCGACATTTCATGGAAGTACGGGGCATTGGTTTGATCGATATTCGTGCGATTTTCGGCGTCCGTGCGGTGCGGCAGCAGAAGCGGATCGAGGTGGTCGTCCACCTCGAGGTCTGGGACCACGATGCAGTCGTCGAGCGCACGGGACTTGATGGGGTGACGGTGTCCATCTTGGACGTACAGGTGCCGAAGATCACCGTACCTCTCAACCCGGGCAAGAACATCACCGTCGTAGCCGAGGTGATTGCGATGAATCATTTGCTTCGCTATAGCGGTATCGACCCGGCCGAGCAGTTCAACGAGCGACTGATCGAGCACATGGGTCGTGCTCGGGCACAGCGCGCCCTGGTGCAGCAATATCTCCGAGAAGACGATGAGTGATGTAGAAGAGCCCCTGGTACCGCGCGCACTGGTCGCCGGTCACGGTGACTTCGCCGTCGGGATCGTCTCGGCGGTGGATCAGATCACCGGTCGGGGAGCCGTGCTGGTTGCGTTGTCAAATCGGAACCTCGGTGCAGAAGAGATCGTGCGGACGCTGCGCGATGCGATCGTGCAGGCGGGCGCGCAGGTCATCTTCACTGACCTTCCCGCAGGCAGCTGGACGATCGCCGCCCGACGCGTGCAGCGCGAACGCCCCGAGCTCGTGGTCGTCACCGGCGCAAACCTGCCCGCGTTGCTCGACTTCGTATTCCAGACCGACTGTGCCTCACAGGTGGCGGCGCGTCACTCGGCTGACAAGGGGCGGGGCGCACTCGCGGTGCTCGGTAGCGCGGGGAGTGGCGGTGCCGATTGATCTGTGTCGGATCGATGACCGCTTGATACACGGCCAGGTCGTCGTCGGATGGGGCCAACCGCTCGACATCGGATTCATCGTGCTCGTGGACGACGAGGTTGCCGCGTCCGAATGGGAGCAGGAGCTCTATCGGCTCGGTGTGCCTCCGGGCATGGACGTCTACTTCCAGACGGTCGACGAAGCCGTGGACGCGTTTGCGCGTTTCGCTGCCGACCGGCGCGTGGGGATCGTGCTCACGAAGGACATTGAGACGATGCAGCGCCTCGTGGCCCGGGTTCCGACCATCCGCGGCATCAACGTCGGAGGGCTGCATTATCGCGCCGGCCGGGTGCAGAAGCTGCGGTATGTGTTCCTGGCGCCCGATGAGGAAGGCGCGTTGCGGGCGCTGGCCGATCGCGGGATCACCATTACCGCGCAGGACGTACCAGCGGCACGCGCGATCCCCATCACGGACCTGCTGGCTGGGCGTAGCGATCGATGATCGACACGCTGACGCCCCTGCTGGCGTTCTTTCCGTTCGTGCTCCTGGGCGCGATCTGCGGGCTCGATGTCGTGAGCTTCCCGCAGGCGATGATATCGCGGCCCATCGTCGCGGCGACCGCCGGCAGGCGCGCTGGCCGGCAATGCAAGCATGGGCTTGCTGACCGGTGTGGCCGTCGAGCTGATTGCGCTCGAGACATTGCCGGTCGGGGCGTCGCGATACCCGGAGTGGGGTTCCGCGTCCGTCGTCGCCGGCGCCCTCGCGGGGAGCGCTCCCATACAGAGTCCGGCGACGCTGCCCGTCGCGATGCTCGCCGCTCTCGGCACGGCGTGGGTCGGAGGGTGGACGATGATCGCATTGCGCCGCTGGAACGCCGCCCGCGCCCGCACGCACGTTCAGACACTCGATGCCGGCGCAGCCTCGACGATCGTCGGTCTGCAGCTGTGGGGGCTGACGGCCGATTTCGCGCGCGCGGGCGCGCTCACGCTCGTGGCGCTCCTCGCACTCCACCCCGTCGCCGTAGCGGTCGCGCAGCATTGGACTCTCGACCCGCGCACATCACGCGCCATCGTCGTGGGGATTGCGGCGGCCGTCGCCGTTGCTGCCGTGTGGAAGGTGTTTCACACCACGCCGGGCACACGCTGGCTTTTCGCGGGTGGGCTCGTCGCCGGCATCGGCCTCCTGCTCTGGCGGTGAGCCCAATGGCCGCCGAAACGGTGACGCAGCGCAGCAGCCCGGAACCTGGAACCGAGCCGCCCGTGGGCGTCGCTACGCGCATGAGCATCTTCACGCGGCTTTTCGCGATTCAGGCCTCGTGGAACTATGAGCTCTTGATGGGGACCGGTATCGGGTTTTGCGTCGAGCCCGCGCTGCGGCACTTGCCCGGCGGACCGAACGGACGCGAGTACCATGAGGCCCTTGCGCGTGAGTCACACTACTTCAACGCCCATCCGTATCTCGCTTCGGTCGCCGTCGGGGCACTCTCGCGGGCCGAGCTGGATCATGTCCCCGGATCTCGCATCGACCGGTTTCGGACGGCGCTGTGCGGACCGCTGGGGAGCGTCGGCGATCGCCTCATTTGGGCGGGATGGCTGCCTGTGTGCTCGCTGGCTGCTCTGGCCGCGTATGGGCTCGGGGCGCGCCCGTTGACCGTCCTCGTGATCTTCCTCGGTGCGTATAATGTGGTGCACGTTGGCCTGCGCGCGTGGGGTGTGCACGCCGGCTGGACACACAGCATGCGGGTGGCGCCCGCACTGAGTGGCAGGCTATTTCGGAGCGGTCCCGCGTACCTGGCGCGTGTCGGCTGCGGTGCTCGCCGGCATTGCGTTGCCCGTCGCCCTGGGTCGGGCCATTGGCCCCGGGGTCGGCCGGGGTCCGGTAGTGGGCGTCGTCCTCGCCACGGCGCTCGGGAGCACGTTGCTGGTTCGCATGCACGGCCGCACCGAAGGCTGGCGCGTCGCGCTCGGTCTCCTGGCGGCCTTCGTTCTCTTTGCGACGGTGATACGGCATGGCTGAGCGCACGGTAACGATTGTGAACAAGAACGGCCTCCACGCGCGGCCGGCCGCCGAAATCGTCAAGGCCGCCGCCAAATTCGCGAGCGACATCGTGATTCTCCGCGATGATCTCGAGGTCAACGGCAAGAGCATCATGGGCGTGCTCATGCTCGCGGCAGAATGTGGGTCGTCGATCACGCTTCGGGCGTCGGGCCCGGATGAGATCGGCCGCGGTGGACGCTCATCGCGGCGCTCATCACCGACGAAGTTCGGGGAGAAGTAGCGCGCACATGGACGTGCTCTTCAAGGGAGTGCCCGCGTCGCCGGGGATTGTCGTCGGGCCCGTGCACCTGCTGCGGTGGGAAGTGCCGGACGTGCGACACCGCGTCATTGCCGACGAGACCATCCCCGAGGAGATCGCCCGGCTTCCATGCCGCTATGGAGCAGGCAAAGGAGCGGCTCCGGCACGTCCGCGCCCGTGCCGAGCAGTCACGCAGGTCCCGAGGAAGCCGCGATCTTCGACGCCCAGCTCCTGGTGCTCGAGGACGACGATGCTGATCAGCGAGGTCGAGTCCAACATCCGCCAGAACTACGCGGCGGAAAAGGCATTCGATCTCGTGATGCTGGAGCACCGGCAGCACTTCGCCCGACACTCGCAGGCGTTGCTGCGGGAGCGCGCCAACGACCTGACGGATGTCCACATTCGCGTTCTGACGTTGCTGCTGGGCCTTCCGGACCACGACCCAGTGGACGTGCCCAAGGGAAGCAACGCGATTCTCGTCACGCACGACCTCACGCCGAGCATCACCGTCCAACTGGATCGCGACGCGATCATCGGCATCGCGACCGATGCAGGCACACGCACGTCGCACGTCGCGATCCTCGCCCGATCGCTCGGCCTGCCGGCCGTCCTCGGCCTGCGCGATGCGACGAGCCGGCTCACAGGGGCGGAGCGCGTGGTGCTCGATGGGGCGGCCGGCGTCCTCGCCGTCAACCCGACCGAGCCCGAGGTCGAGCAGTACCGCTGGCAGGCGCGGCGCGAAGCGGAAATCGAAGCCGATGTCCGTCAGTTCGCGGCCGCGGAACCGATCACGAAGGACGGCGTCCGCGTAACGGTCTACGCGAACGTCGACCTGCCCGAGGAGGCGGAGAAGGCCGCCCGGAGCGGCGCCGAAGGCGTCGGGCTCATGCGCACGGAGTTCCTGGTGGTCGGGCGCACGACCATGCCGGACGAGGACGAGCAATACCGAGCATACGCGCAGAGTCGTCGCAAGCATTCGACCCGCGGCCAGTCGTGATTCGCACATTCGATCTTCGGCGGCGACAAGCTGCCGGCGAGCGGATATCCGACCGAGGCCAATCCGTTTCTGGGTTGGCGGGCCATTCGCATGTGCCTCGACGAGCCGGAGATGTTCAAGGCGCAGCTGCGAGCACTGCTGCGCGCGGGGACGCGACGGCGATCTCCGCATCATGCTGCCGCTGGTCGTGACGTCTGGATGAGGTCCGCCAGGCGCGCACGTTGATGGAGGAGGCGGCAGCCGAGTTGACCGCGCGCGGCGTGCCGTTTCGTGCCGACCTGCCGCTCGGGGTGATGATCGAGACGCCGGCGGCGGCCGTCGTCGCCAAGAGCTTCGGCAAGGACGTGTCGCTTCTTCAGCATTGGCACGAACGACCTCGTGCAATACACGCTGGCCGTCGATCGCGGCAACGCCAACCTCGCGTCGCGCTTCACGCCACTGCACCCATCGGTGCTGCGCCTCATCCGCATGATCACCGACGCGGCCAAGGCGGCGGGCCACGACGTGAGTGTGTGCGGCGAGATGGCATCCGATCCGCTCATGGCGTTCGCCCTCATCGGCCTTGGACTCCGTGTTCTCAGCGTCGCGCCGCGGTCGGTCGCGCTCGTCAAGCGCGTGATCTGCGGCATCACGTCAGAAGGCGGCGGCGCAAGCGGCCCGCGACGCACTGGAAGCCCCGACGGCCGCGATGGCGGAGCAGGACATTCGCCGACGGCTTCGTGGCCGCACTCGGCGAATCTCCGCTTGCGTGGGTTGCCCGGCCTCGCGTAGCCGGGTAAGATCACGATACCATGCAAGATCACCGTCGATCCGCCGCACAACGGCGGCTGTTTACATCGGAATCCGTGACGGAAGGCCACCCGGACAAGCTGGCCGACCAGATCTCCGACGCCGTTCTCGACGCGATCATCGCCGGACGACCCGATGGCCCGCGTCGCCTGCGAGACGCTGGTCACGACAGGGCTCGCATGTGTCGTGGGCGAGATCACCACCAAGACCTACGTACACATCCCCGATATCGTCCGCGCGACGATCCAGCAGATCGGGTACACGGATGCGTCGTTCGGTTTCGACACCACGACGTGCGCGGTGATCAGCAGCATCGATCGCCAATCGCGGCGACATTGCGATGGGGGTCGATACCGGCGGAGCCGGCGACCAGGGAATGATGTTCGGCTACGCGACGGACGAGACCGATGAGCTCATGCCGATGCCGATCCTCCTTGCGCATCGGCTGACGCGCGCACTGGCCGACCGCCGCAAGGCACGCGACCTCCCGTGGCTCCGGCCTGACGGCAAGGCGCAGGTGACGGTCGTCTACGAAGGCGACCGGCCGGTGGCGGTCGATACCGTCGTCGTGTCGGCGCAGCACGCGGATTCGATCTCCACGTCGAAGCTCAAGCAGGCGATTCTGGCCGACGTGATTGAACCGACTATCCCGCAAGAACTTCGGCCTCGTGGCGTGAAGTACCACGTCAATCCCGACCGGGCGCTTCGTCATCGGCGGACCGCAGGGCGATGCCGGGCTCACCGGACGCAAGATCATTGTCGATACGTACGGTGGCATGGGCCGCCACGGCGGCGGCGCATTCAGTGGCAAGGATCCGTCGAAGGTCGATCGGTCGGCGTGCTACGCCGCGCGCTGGGTTGCGAAGAACGTCGTCGCCGCAGGGCTCGCGCGCCGGTGCGAGGTGCAGTTGGCGTACGCGATCGGTGTCGCCCAGCCGGTGTCGGTCGCCGTTGACACCTTCGGCACGGCGACCGTCCCCGAGTCCGCGATCATGCGAGGCCATCGCGCAGGTGTTCGACCTCACGCCCAAGGGCATCATCCACGGCGCTCGATCTTCGCAAGCCGATCTACGGCGCGACGGCGGCGTACGGGCATTTCGGGCGGACGCCGGAGCGACTGGGTACCGGGAAATCCGCACGCACACTATTTACGTGGGAGCGCACAGACCGCAAGGCCGCACTCAAGCGCGCGGTGGGTGATGTCATGCGCGTACCTGCCAGCCATCGCGGGAACGGCGCGAATGCCGCGCGCCGCTCCAAGCCTGCCTATGCCGTTGCAGCCCTCGAGGATCCAGCAGATGCCAACCGCTGAGAAAGCGCGTCACCACGGCGGCGCCGCCGCCGCGCCTGCGACCGCTGCCCCGTCGTTCGACGTCAAGGACCTCGCCCTCGCCGACGCACGGTCGTGCGCGGACCGAATGGGCCGAGCGGTCGATGCCCGTTCTGCGGCTGATCCGCGAGCGCTTCGCCGCCGAGCGCCCGCTGGCCGGGCGCCGGGTCGGTGCCTGTCTGCACGTGACGACCGAGACGGCCAACCTGATGATCACGCTCAAGGCCGGCGGAGCGGATGTGGCGCTTTGTGCGTCGAATCCGCTGTCGACGCAGGACGACGTCGCGGCGCACCTCGTCCGCGACCACGGGATCAAGGTCTTCGCGGTCAAGGGCGAGAATGCGGAGCGCTACTACGAGCACATCCGCGCAGTCATCGCGCACCGGCCCGATATCACGATGGACGATGGCGCCGATGTGGTGGGCGCGCTGCACATGATCGCGCTCAACCGACTGGATGATCTGCCGCCGCCGGTTCGGCGATACGTCGAAGGCCTCACGGTGTCCGACCGCAAGGCGCTGCTGGCGGGCGTGATCGGCAGCACGGAGGAGACGACGACCGGCGTGATTCGCCTCAAGGCGATGGCGGACGACGGCGTGCTGCAATTCCCCGTGATCTCCGTCAACGACTCGTTTACCAAGCACCTGTTCGACAACCGGTACGGGACGGGCCAATCGACGATCGACGGCATCATCCGTGCGACCAATGCGTTGCTGGCCGGCTCGACGTTCGTGGTCGCCGGCTACGGGTGGTGCGGACGAGGTCGTCGCATCGCGGGCCCGCGGCGCGGGGGCCAATGTCATCGTCACTGAGATCGATCCGCTCAAGGCGCTCGAAGCGACCATGGATGGATTCCGCGTGCATGCCGATGGCGGACGCGGCGCCGATCGGCGACATCTTCTGCACGCTGACCGGGAACATTCACGTCGTCCGGGCCGAGCACTTCCGCGCGATGAAGGACGGCGCCATCGTCTGCAACTCGGGCCACTTCAACGTGGAGCTGGATCTCGACGGCCCTCGCGGACATCGCCGAGCGGCCCGCGCGACCGGTCCGTGAGTTCGTCGAGGAGTACGTGGTCGACGGGAAGCGGGTGTTCGTGTTGGGCGAAGGACGTCTCATCAATCTCGCGGCGGCCGAAGGCCACCCCGCGTCCGTCATGGACATGAGCTTCGCCAACCAATCGCTGGGGGCGGAGTACCTGGTGCAGACACGCCGCGACGCTGTCGAATACGGTCCATCGCGTGCCGGAGGCTATCGACCGCGAGATCGCGCGGCTCAAGCTGGCGGCGATGGGCAGTGGATATCGATACACTCACGGCGGAGCAGGAGCGGTACCTCGCGTCGTGGGACATGGGGACCTAGCGAGCCGGCGCGCGGGAGCGGTCCGGCGAGGGCGCGCGAGGCGTCACTGTTTATGGTCGAAGTCATCGTCGAGAAGCTGGGGCTCGACAGTTCGACCAACAGCCATGTTGTGATCCTCCGCGAGAAGGGGGGCACGCGCATCCTGCCCATCTGGATCGGCCAGCCAGAGGCAGACTCTATCGTCATGGAGATGAAGAGCATCCGCCGCGAGCGCCCGCTCACTCATGATCTCTGCAAGAGCCTGATCACGGGACTCGGCGGCACCTTGCGACGCGTGCAGATCACGAAAGTGCAGAAGAGCACCTACTACGCCGAGCTGCATGTGGTGCGCGCCGACGGCGTCGTCCAGATCGACGCGCGCCCCTCCGACAGCATCGCCATCGCCCTCCGCATGGCGGCGCCGATTTTCGCGCCCGAAGCACTCCTCACCAAGATCGAAGAGGAGGAGACGGCCGACGACTTCTCGTCGTCGCCGCCCACCGGCCTGACACCCGAGGAGCTGACCTCCGATCAGCTGAAGGCGTACCTCGAGACGTTGCGCCCCGAGGACTTCGGGAAATTCAATCTCTGATTTGCGGCGGGCACGCCGTCGGCATACACGCTGGCTGATGGGCGTCTGGCGGGACGGCGCGGCGGTGGTGGCGGCCTGCATCGTGATTGGCGGCCTGGCCCCGCGCGCCGCGGCTCAGCCGCCGTCCACGACCGGCAACGCGCACCTCTCTGCCATCTGATACAGCTCGGGGCGCACACGACACGTCCGCCGTGGGCGCGGTGCGCCACGTGTATGGGCGGGTTGTTCACCCAGCGGGCGCAGGCACTGGCACCTGTCGGTGGCCAGCGCGTGACACTACACCGGGTGGGGTCCGACACCGCCGGACCGATCGACTCGGTGCTTACCCGCGCTGACGGCAATTACTCCTTCCTCTATCGCACGCGCGGCGCCCAGGATGCCGTGTACTTCGCGTCGTCGACCTACGATGGCATCGCCTATCTGTCACAGCCGCTGTCCGCAGCGGTCGTTCGCGGGGATGAGGCGGAGATCATCGTCTATCGACACGACGTCGCGCGCAATCCCACTGCGCGTGCGCGGGCGGCATCTCGTGGTCTCGTCGCCCGCTCCGACCGGACGGCGCTCGATCGTCGAAGTGTTCGAGCTTTCGAACGATACGTCGGTCACGGTCGTGTCGCCGGGTGCCGGCACCGACCGGCCGACATGGTCGTTGCCGCTGCCGCCCGGCGCACAAGGCGTGCAGGTCGGCCAGGGGGACATCAGCGCAGACGCGGTATCGGTGCAAGGGAATCGACTTGCGGTATTCGCGCCCTTCGCGCCCGGCCTCAAGCAGATGTCGTTTTCGTACTCGCTGCCGCCGGCCTCGTTTCCACTGACGCGAGCGCTTCGAGCTGGGGCGATCGTGTTCGAGGTGCTGCTCGAGGATGCAGGTGCGCGAGCGAGCGGGATCCCGTTCCGTCCCGAGGCGCCGGTCACGGTCGAGGGGCGGATGTTTCGACGCTTCATCGCGCAAGACGTCCCGCCCGGCGCGGTGCTACGCGTGAACGTACCCGTCGTCTTCGCCAACGGCCGCACCCTGTACATCGCCGTCGTTACCACGGCGCTCGGTGCCGTGATGCTCGGCGCGCTGGCGCTCGCATTTCAGCGACGAGCCTCAAATCCTTCGCCGCTTGCCGGCCCGGGCCACATTGCCTAGATTCGCGCCTACAACTGCAAGACAATTGTACGACGCGAACGCGGGACCCGGAAACCGGTGCAATGCCGGTGCGGCCCCGCCACTGTATCGGGCGACGCGCGAACGGAAGTGAACCACTGGTGCCGTCACGGCACTGGGAAGGTGGCGATCGCGGCCCGGAGCCAGGAGACGACCCTCGTTCGCGCCACACTGACGGTCCTCGGGGGAGGACTGGTGGCGACCGCGGTTGCGCGATGCGCAACGACGCCAGGCAGCGCAAGTTGGGTCTGCGCGCTTGGCCCCGCGGCCCTACACCGGGCGACTTCCCTGAGGGAGGACGCCCGTTCGTTTGTCACTACTCGCCATTCATTCCACCCAGGTTGCATGTCGCGCCGCCGTCCGCGCGACGAAATTGATCGCGGCCACCCTCACGGCCGCGGCCCTCGCTTGTGAGCCGGCTGCGAGCCGACAGAGCGGGGGGGCGACGGATGCAATGGGCGTGGTACGCGATGACTATGGCGACCGAGTCGTGACGGCGGGGCCGGCCCCCACACGCGTCGTTTCGCTCAACCCCGCCACGACCGCCATGCTGTTTGCCATGGGCGAGAGCGCGCGCGTCGTGGGCCGGACGCAAATGGGATACATATCCGCCAGGGGTCCAAGCCATCCCGAATCTCGGCGACGGACTCCGGCCGAGCGTGGAAGCGGTGCTCGCGCAGCACCCGGATCTCGTCGTGCTCTATGCGAGCAACGACGACCGGGCCGCCGCTCAGGCCTTTCGGCGAATGGGCATCGCCACGGTCAGCCTGCGGATCGATCGTGTCAGCGATTTCACGCGCGCCCTCGATCTGTTGGGCCTTGTGATGCACGACTCGGCGGCCGCGGCTGTCGTCCGCGACTCCGTTCTCGAGACGATCGCTGGCGTCCGCGGCCAGATGGCCCGCCTCCCGAAGCCGACTGTCGTGTGGGTTTTCGATCAGTCGCCGCTCCGTGTACTGGGGGCCGGCAGCTACCTGAATACGTTGCTGACCGACGCAGGTGGCAAGCAACCTCTATACCGATATGGCCGATCCGGCGCCGCAGGTATCGCTCGAGGATGTGTTGCATCGCAACCCCGATGACCTGCTGGTCTCGCCATCGGCCGCACTGGCGATGCGAACGGATCCGCGTTGGCAGAGCTGGCTGAGCGATCCCAGGCATCGGATACTCGTTCCGGACACGGCGCTCGTGGGGATGCCGTCGGTGCGCATGGGGGAGGCCGCCGTGCGGCTGGCCGCGCTGTTGCACCCCGTCGGGTCTCACTGAGCCAATGCGATTCCGTTTCTGGGGCATCGCGCTCGCGACGCTTGCACTTGCGGCCCTGCTTGGCGTCGCGCTCGGCCCAGTCGCGCTTTCGCCGGCCGCCGTGTGGGCTGGTCTCATCGGCCGCGCGGACCCGACCGTCGTCGCGATCGTGCGGTCGGTGCGCCTGCCACGCGTGGTACTGGCTGCGTGCGTCGGTGCCGCGCTGGGAATGAGTGGCGCGGCGATGCAAGGGACGCTCCGAAACGCGCTCGCCGAGCCATATCTCCTGGGCGTCTCCGGAGGCGCCGCGGTCGGAGCGGTGATCGCCGTTGCTGCCGGCGCGAGCAGCTCCGTTGGCGTGCCACTCGCCGCGTTCGCCGGAGCCGTGGTGGCGACCGCCCTCGTGATCGGTGTCGCTCGCGCCGCGGCGGGCGGACGAACGGACGTCCGCCTGCTGCTCATGGCTGGCGTCGTGGTCGGCGCGTTCGCGAACGCCGCGATCATGGTGACATACGCCGTCGCACCGCCAGAAACGGTGCGCGGCGCACTGTGGTGGATGATGGGATCGGTCGATGCCGCCGACTGGAGTCGAGTGCGGTGGCTTGCCCCCTACGTGATCGTCGGCGGGGGCGCGCTCCTCGTGTGGGCCCGCGAGATCGACGCGCTGGCGCTCGGCGACGAAGCGGCCGCGGGGCTGGGCGTCGACGTCCAGAGCGCGGGCCGGCGCGCCTTTCTCGCGGCTGGCCTGCTCGCGGCCGCGACGGTTGCGGCGGCGGGGCTGGTCGGCTTCGTCGGACTCGTCGTTCCGCACATCGTGCGAGGCGCCGGGCTGCGGCAGGCACCGTCTCCTCATTGCCGGCGCCGCGGTGGTTGGCGGGGCGCTCGTCGTCGGCGCCGACGTCGTCGCCCGCGTGGCTCGCCCGCCCGCTGAGCTACCTCTGGGGGCAGTCACCGCGCTCCTTGGCGTGCCCTTTTTTCTCTGGCAGCTGCGACGGATGGGCAGCAGGTGACGGCCGCGTCGAGTACGACCGCGAGCCGAACCGCGGCTCTGACGTTCGACAATGTGCAGGTGCGATATCCTGCGCGTCCATCCCTCGCGATCGCCGGCGTGAGTCTCGACGCGACGTATCGCTCCGTCACGGCGATCAGCGGCCCGAATGGGAGTGGCAAGAGCACGCTCGTGCGAGCGCTCCTGCGGCGCGTCCCGCTGGCGGCCGGACGCATTCTGATTGACGGTACGCCGTTGTCATCGGTGCCGTTACGACTCGCGGCGCGTCAGGTGGCCGTGGTGCCGCAGCGCGAAGAGCTGGCCTTTCCCCTGTCCGTGCGCGAGTACGTAGCGCTCGGGCGCTTCCCTCACGCCGGACTGTGGGGCGGAGTCCAGACGGACGACGCGGCCGCCATTGCGGCTGCCATTGAGCGGACTGCAATCGGCGACCTGGCGCACCGGCAGACCGACGAGCTGTCCGGAGGCGAATGGCAGCGCGTGCGTATTGCGCGCGCCCTCGCTCAGGGCGGTCGCACCATCGTCCTGGACGAGCCGACGACGTTCCTCGACGTGGGCCACGAGATGGCCGTCTTCGAGCTGCTGGCGGGGCTGGCTGCCGGCGGAATGGCTGTCCTGCTCATCACGCATCAACTCAACTTGGTCGCCCGTTTCGCCGACACCGTCGTGCTGCTTCATCGCGGCGCGGTCGCGGCTGTCGGGCCGCCGCGCGAAGTCATGGCCGGCGCGACCCTCGAGCGCGTGTACGACTGGCCATTGGTCGTCGGTCAGGACCCGGCTGTTGGCGCGCCGATGCTCATACCACTCCGATCACGAGACGTCCCACGCTCTCCTTCAGGACTCCGCCCATGAGGACAGATTTTCGCTCACTGGCACGACGCGTCACACGTCCGGCGTACATTGTCGCGTTGGCGGGCCCCGCACTCGTATCTGCTCCGGCAGGCGCGCAGGGGACGGCCCAACCACCAGCCGACACGAGTCACCTCTCCGCGGTGGTCATCACCGCGACACGGGTGCCATTCTCCGAAGCGGTGCCGACCGCGTCAACCACGGTCATCACCGGTCAGACGCTGCAAGCTCGCGGCATCATCTCGGTTGCCGACGCCTTGCGCGACGTTGCGGGCGCGGCGCCAGTCGAAACGGGATCGATGGGCGGACTCACGTCGCTCTTCTTCCGCGGTGGCCAAAGTGGGTACGTCAAGGTGCTCCTCGATGGTGTGCCGCTGAACGAACCCGGTGGAGTCTACTACTTCCAGAACCTGACCGTCGCCGACGTCGATCGCATTGAGATCGTGCGCGGGCCAACGAGTGGCCTGTACGGATCGGACGCCATGACCGGCGTCATTCAGATCTTTACCAAGCGGGGGACGGGCGCGCCCGGCGCGTGGCTCGACCTGACCGGGGGAAGCTACAAGTCGTATGACGGGTCGGCCGGCTTACAGGGCGGCGCCGGCGCGGTCGGATTTTCTGTCGGAGGTACGCGACAGACGACGGCCGGTATCCTGCCATTCAACAACCAGTACACGAATGGAGAGCTCGGCGGGCGATTGGACCTGGGACGTGGCACATCGTCGTCGCTCGCGCTCACGGGTAGATACCACACCGCCGACTACCACTTTCCGACCGTAGGCGATGGCAGCCCGGTCGACAGCAACCAGCATTGTCGCGACGAAGGATCCACATTCGCACTCGACGGAGCTCACGCGTTTTCGCCGGCGTTCGATGGGCGCATCACCCTCACGGCCAACAACGAGGACGCGGCCGACATCAATCCGCCGGATGGGCGGGCCGATACGATCGGCTCGTTCCTCTCCTTCGATCGGGACGTCTTTCGCCGGGTGGGTGCGGACATGCATTTCGACGCCCGTTCCGGTCGTGCAGTGGCCGTCACCTTCGGCGGCAGCATTGAAGGGCAAACGGATCGAAGCCGTGCCTTCGACGTCTTCAACTTTGGCGGCATTGATACATCGATCACGAGTCCGACCGCCTACTTCCGCCGCGTTGAGGCGGGTTACGCTCAGCTGATTGGCAATGCGGGGTCCAAAGCAACTTTCAGTGCGGGCGGACGCATCGACCACAACAGCGCGTTCGGAACGTATGGCACGTATCGAGTCGGCGCAGGCTTCGCTGCGGCGCCCGGGACACAGTTCCACGCCGACTTGGGGACGGCGTTCAAGGAGCCGACGTTCGAGCAGAATTTCTCGGCCGTGCCCTTTGACGCTGGCAATCCAGCGCTGCGCCCCGAGCACTCGCTCGGGTGGGAAGCGGGGGTGACCGAGGCGCCCATTGGATCCACGGTCTCGCTGACCGCGACGTACTTCAACCAGACATTCCATAACATCATCGACTACACCCCGGCGCCGATTCCCGTACCCGGTCAGCCGACCGACAGCACCAACTATCTCAACATTGCTGGGGCGACCGCCAAGGGCGCCGAGTTTGGTCTGTCTGCCGGGCCGATCAATGGCGCGACCGCGGATCTCGAGTACACGTATGTCGACAGCCGGGTGTCCGCAAACGGCGTCGACACCACGGGGTACTCGCAATACCACGTCGGGTCACGCCTCATTCGGCGGCCGACGCACCAGTTCAGCGGAACGCTCGGGCAAACGTTTTCGGCGCATGGTTTCCTGAGCGCCACGGTCCGATTCGTGGGTACGCGCGACGATATCAACTTCAATGCGCCGACCGGAACCACGGCTCGAGTCGTCCTGCCGGGATACACCACCATTGACCTCGCCGCCCAATACAACCTGGCTGGAAATGGCGCTACCGGTCGCGGCGTCAGCCTGATCGCCCGCGTCGTAAATCTCCTGGATCGCCGCTACCAAGAGGTGTATTCGTATGATGCCCCCGGCCGGATTATCGTCGTCGGGTTCCGGATTCTCGCTGGTGGCGGGCCAGCCGGCAGTCCGCCGACGCGGTCGATCGGGCGGTAATTGATGCGAACAGCGCCCGCCCCAAACCCCATACCCGCTCTTTACCTTTCAGCATGGCCGTCCTTGCGACTGACGCGGTCGTGCTGCACGCGTTCGATTATCTGGAGACGTCGCGGATCTATCGGCTCTTGACCCGCGAAGCGGGCGTGCAGTCGGTCCTCGCACGCGGGGCACGGCGGCCGAAGTCGAGATACGGAAGCGCGGTCGACCTGTTCGCTGAAGGCGAGGCGCAGCTCTCGATTCGACCACACCGGGAGCTGCAGACGCTGACGTCGTTCGACGTCACTCGCGCCCGCCCCGGTCTGGCAGGATCCCTGGAGCGCTTCACGGGTGCCGCCGCGGTGGCGGAGCTCGCGTTGCGATTTGCGCGGGACGATGCGCAGCCGGCGCTGTATGACGCGGTGCGCAATACACTCGATGCGATCCTCCTGTCAGGCGAGGTGCCGGGTCGAGCACGCGATGCGGCGCTCGGTGGCGCCTGGCACATTGTCGCACACCTCGGGTTTGCGCCGGCGATCGACGCGTGCAGCATGTGTGACGCATCGGTCCCGCGGACGGACCGCGCGCCGTTCAGCCACACGGCGGGCGGTGTGCTCTGTGCCTCATGCGGTGCGACGCGACGGGGCAATCGCGTACTTCCCGTCGTGGCGCGCGACGCGATGCGCGCATGGATCAGTGGCGAACAGTGGGCCCTGGCGGACGATAGTGACGGACGTGCACATCAGCGGCTCCTCCGTGAGTTTCTCGCCGAGCATTCTCATGGAAGGGCGGAGTCTCCGGGCCTTCGAGGTCTGGGAACGAAACGACTGGGGCTTGGCGGCACGCGCGGTCGGGTCTCCAACGCCGGACTTGGTGCCACAGAGTTTCGCACAGTAGGCCGCCGTGATACTGGGCACTGCGGGCCATATCGATCACGGCAAGACAGCGTTGGTGCGGGCCCTGACTGGGGTCGATACCGATCGGTTGCCGGAGGAGCAGCGCCGGGGCATTACGATCGAGCTGGGCTTTGCGCCGCTCCGGTTGCCCGGAGTGGGCACCATTGGGGTCGTGGATGTGCCGGGCCACGAAGCGTTCGTGCGCACGATGCTCGCGGGCGCCTCCGGCATTGACCTCGCCCTGCTCGTCATTGCCGCCGATGAAGGTGTCATGCCGCAAACCCGCGAGCACCTGACGATCCTCGGACTCCTGGGCATTCGTGCCGGGGTCATCGCGTTGACCAAGGCAGACCTCGTAGACGACGAGTGGCTCTCGCTTGTGCGGGACGACGTCACGTCGTTGGTGCGAGGATCGGCGCTCGAGGGCGCTCCGCAGATCGCGGTATCGACCATCGACGGGGCTGGGGCTCGACGCCCTCCGCGGTGCGCTCGCCGACGCGGCGGCGGGCGCGCCGGAACGCGACGCGGACGACCTCTTTCGCCTTCCGGTCGACCGCGCGTTCACGGTGCGTGGAACGGGGACGGTTGTCACGGGCACCGTGTGGACGGGGAGACTGCGGAAGGATGACGTCGTCCACATCCTGCCGTCAGGTCGGCGCGCGCGCGTCCGGGCATTGCAGAGTCATGGGGTCGCGATCGATGTCGCGGAACCCGGATCGCGGCTCGCGGTCAGCCTGGGCGGCGTGGAGATCGCAGACGTGCCCCGTGGCTCGACCCTTGTCACGGACCCTGCGTGGGAGCCGGTCGACGTGGTCCGAGCGGACGTGCAGTTGCTCGGCAATGCCCCTGAGTTGAGCGCCCGTGCACGCGTTCGATTCCACCTGGGTACGCGTGATGTCAGCGCTCGCATTGTGCCGAGCACAGGGGGCGGATCGCCGCGCACCGAGCTCGCTGCCTCGAAAGGGCTGCAGTCGTCGCGATTGACATCGGCGCGCATCGTCCTTGATGAGGCCATCGCTGCTCGTGGCGGGGATCGGTTCGTCGTCCGCACGGGGAGCCCTCCCACGACGATCGGAGGCGGCACGATCACCGATGCGGCGCCCGGTCATGCGCGCGTGCGCCCATGGCATGTGGCCGCACAACCGATCGCCGAGCGGATCCGGGAGATGGTGCGCGATGCCGCGTCCCGCGGCGTTCCTTCCGAAGGGCTCCCGATTCGTGCGGGCCTTCGACCCTCAGAGATGGCGGCAGTCACGCGCTCCTTGGCCGATCGCGTTGAGTCGATCGGCGGCGTGCTCTACGACCGCGAGGCAATCGCCGAGGTCGAGCGGCGTGCGATGGAGTTGGTATCGGCACACCACGACCGCGCTCCACTCGAGGAAGGGTTGTCGCAGCAGTCACTGCGTGGCGCGCTCAAGGCGAGCCCCGCGTTGTCCGACGCCGTGATCGATCGGTTGGTAGCGGCGCGGGCCCTCGTCGCCGAGCGAGGCGTGGTGCGACGCAGCGACTGGACGGTCCGACCGACCGCGACGCAAGAGACATTGCTTGCCGCGCTCGGCCGCGCGGTGGTCGAGGCCGATCGAGAGCCCCCGAGCGTCCCGGAGCTCGCAGCATCCGGCATGGGCACACCGGACTCGGTAACGACTCTGCTACGGTTACTGGAGCGGCGGGGTGTGATACGCCAGGTCGAGAGTGAACGTTTTTATAGTGTGGGGATCCTCTCGCAGCTGGGCGAGGCGCTGCGCACCGGTATGGCGGCCGGCCGGGAGTATGGGCCAGCAGAGCTGCGGGAATTCTTGGGCGTTTCCCGGAAGTATCTGATCCCGTTGCTCGAGTACTTCGACAGAATCGGTGTGACGGAGCGACGGGCGAATGGTCGGGTGATTGCCGCGTCACAGCGCGGAGGACGGAGCGGGCTGCCCGCGGCAGGAACCGACGACGCCGCGAGTGGTTGAGGTAGGGTCGGTGACTTCTGGCAGGTGAGGGGCTGTGGGTGGCGGAAAACAGGATGGGGCATTGGTTATGGAAGGCCTGCCGCGGACTGCCATTTTGCTAGACGCGGGTCGCGTTTTCCGATGCCGGGCCTGTGCCTTGCAAGCGAGCTAATGCGGTCACGATGGTGGGAGTTGCGGACTCGGCGACCTGCGGCCGACTTGTGTGTGTTTTGGTTCACCTGATAACGTGTTGGAACGCGTGATGCGGGGCGGGGTAGCTCATGGGGTCGGCTTGACAGAGTACGAAAATGAGCCTAACGTTGCGGGCCGAACAAAACCCGTCGCTACACGCACAGGAGCCGTTTACCGCCTCTCTTTCGTCAGCCCGGAGTCTGTCAATGCTGTCCCTCGAGGGGAACGCGCTCACTGAGACGCGCGGCCGACTGCGAAAGCGGGCGGTCCCCGGTTGGTTGAGTCATTTTGTCGTGCTCTTCGTGGGCGCGGCTGTATTGTTTGCGCCGTCAGTTACTCGCGCGCAGACGGGGCAGCCGGGCACCCCGCCGAGCGCGAGCAAGCACCAGGAAGGTGCGCTGCTCGCCCTCGGCCAGAACTACCCAAATCCATTTAGTCCGGCCACGCGTATTCCCTTCAGCGTGGGCAACCCACCGGTGTGCTCGGAGCCGGGGCGGGTGTACCACGTGAGCCTCAAGGTGTACAACCTGCTCGCGCAACCCGTGGCGGTGCCTGTGATCGTGGATGGGAGTGCGAGCTCCGCACCGATCGGCCAACCGGTCCAGGCGCTGGAGTTGCCCTGCGGCCAGTACACGGCCTACTGGGACGGAACTGCCATGACGACTAATCGCGCTGTTGCGTCCGGATTGTACCTCTACCGGCTCGAGATCAACGGAAAGCCGGTGGCCGCGCGGAAAATGTTGATCCAGCGGTAAACCGCTGACTCCTGCCCGTCTCATTGCGACGCGACATACGCGTCGCGTTTTTTTTTTTGGCGCGGTCGCCTGGTGCAGCGGCGGGTCCGGTCTTCACTCCGCCTTCTGCAGTTCTACTCTCTCGAGCGCGGTGCGCCTGCCGGAGTCTTGGTGGGGGGCACCACTTTCGGTCCCGGCAAGCCCGGACCGGCCGTTGGAGGGGGAAGTTGCACAGGCCGCGGTGGGGTCGCGGCAGGACCTAGCGACACCACTTTGCGGTCGATGGCGCGCAGGATGTCGGATGCTCGACTCGGCGGATCGGCGAGATGACTGGCGGTGCTCTCGATCGCCGCCGCGGACGTGTGGTACTTGTGCATAATCGAGTCGCGGACGGCTTGGCGACCTGCACTGTCACGCGTGGTTTCCGGGCCGCCGGGTTGTACTGCGCGGCGAAGTTCGGCCATGACAGCCACGAAGGCGGAGTCACTGAGATCGCCTGGCCGTGTCCGGTGCCCCCGACACGCCATCAGACCCCCGGACGCGACTAAAGCGGCAAGCCCGAGTCCACGGATCGCGGCCATACCCCGACGGCGCCGGATACCACCCGGCCGACGCTGGTCTCGGCCTCGGGGGCGATATGTTTCCACATACATTGAGAATGGGATGAGCACTTGATGAATCCGGACAGACTGACGGTAAAATCGGGTGAAGCCCTGAACGCGGCAATCGCGCTGGCGCGTCAGAACGGCAACCCGCTCGTGTATGATACGCACCTTCTGCTGGCCCTGCTCCAGCAGGACGAGGGGATAGTCGTCCCCGTCCTGCAAAAGCTGGGTGTCAGCGTCGCGGCGTTGCGCGAGCAAATCGAACGAGAGATTCAGCGCTTCCCGAAGCAGAGCAACGCGCAGCCGACCCTGTCACGCGAGTTGAACGGCGTCCTGGATCGGGCCGAGCGTGAGGCGCAGTCGCTCGGCGACGAGTATATCTCGATTGAGCATCTCCTGCTTGCGCTGTCGGACGCGCGAGGGACCGAGAGTCGCACCCTGCTCGAGGCGGCAGGGGCAAGCCATGCGAGTCTGCTCGAGTCCTTGAAGTCGGTCCGCGGTTCGCACCGAGTCACCGACCAGACACCGGAAAACCAGTATCAGGCGCTCCAGCGGTACACGCGCGATCTGACCGATGCGGCGCGCAAGGGCAAACTCGATCCGGTCATCGGGCGCGACGAGGAGATCCGCCGCGTCATTCAAGTGCTTTCCAGGCGCACCAAGAACAATCCGGTGCTCGATCGGGGAGCCGGGCGTCGGCAAAACCGCGATCGCCGAAGGGCTCGCGCAGCGCATTGCGAATGGTGATGTACCCGAAGGACTCAAGAACAAGCGGCTGGTGTCGCTCGACCTGGGCGCGCTCATTGCGGGCGCCAAGTATCGAGGCGAGTTCGAGGAGCGGCTCAAAGCCGTCCTGAAGGAGATAACCGACGCGCAGGGCCAATTCATCGTGTTCATTGACGAGTTGCATACCATTGTCGGAGCGGGGAAGGCCGAGGGCGCGATGGACGCGGGCAACATGCTCAAGCCGATGTTGGCGCGAGGGGAGCTCCGCGTAGTGGGAGCGACGACACTCGACGAGTATCGCAAGCACGTCGAGAAAGACGCCGCACTGGAGCGACGTTTTCAGCCCGTGTACGTCGGCGAGCCCAGCGTCGAGAGCACCATTGCGATTCTGCGAGGGCTCAAGCAGCGGTATGAAGCGCATCACGGTGTGCGCATTACGGATGGCGCGATCGTCGCGGCCGCGACGTTGTCGAATCGATACATTGGCGACCGATTTCTCCCGGACAAGGCGATCGACCTGATTGATGAAGCGGCGTCGCGGCTCCGCATTGAGATCGATTCGCTCCCGCAGGTGATCGACGAGGTCGAGCGCCGCATCATGCAGCTGGAGATCGAGCGCGAGGCCCTGCGCAAGGAGAAGGACAAGGCCTCACGGGAGCGTCTGGAATCGCTGGAGCGGGAGCTCACCGAGTTGCGAGAGCGATCGTCGGGGATGAAAGCGCAGTGGCAACGAGAGAAAGAGACGCTGTCGCTCGTCGGCAAGCTGAAACAGGACATTGATGACGTCCGTGTCCAGGCGGATCAGGCGACGCGGGCCGGGGATCTTGGGCGCGCGGCCGAGCTCACGTACGGACGCATCCCACAGCTCGAGGAGGAGATGCGTCGCGCTGAAGGACAGCTCGCGTCCGCATTCGACGGCGGGCCGCAGTTCCTGCACCAGGAGGTGACGGCCGACGACGTCGCTGAAGTGGTCGCCAAGTGGACAGGGATCCCTGTCACGCGGATGCTGGAGGGCGAACGTGAGCGACTGACGCGCCTCGACGAGGTGCTGGCCTCCCGAGTGATCGGCCAGCGCGAGGCCGTCGAAGCCGTCGCCGACGCCGTGCGTCGCGCGCGGGCCGGCCTGCAAGACCCAAACCGCCCGATCGGGTCTTTCATTTTCCTGGGACCCACCGGTGTCGGAAAGACGGAGACCGCACGCGCACTGGCGGAATTCCTGTTCGATGACGAGAACGCGATGGTGCGGATCGACATGTCCGAGTACATGGAAAAGCACGCCGTCGCTCGGCTCATTGGCGCCCCGCCAGGATATGTGGGCTTCGAGGAGGGCGGCCAACTCACCGAAGCGATTCGCCGCCGACCCTATTCCGTGATCCTGTTCGACGAGATCGAGAAGGCGCACCACGATGTGTTCAACATCCTCTTGCAGATTCTCGACGACGGCCGCCTCACCGACTCACAGGGCCGCACTGTGGATTTCCGGAACACGGTCGTGATCATGACGTCCAACATTGGCAGCACCTACATCCTCGAACACAGCGGAGCCGACTGGGCGGAGGTCGAGGCGCAGGTACTCGCCTCCTTGCGACAGCATTTCCGACCCGAATTCCTCAACCGGGTGGATGACATTATTGTTTTCCGTCCGCTCGGCGAAGAGCAGATCGGTCGCATCATCGACTTGCAATTGCGACGATTGGAGCGGCTGCTGGCAGAGAAGAAGATGACGATCGAGCTGACGCCCGAAGCGCGGCGAGTCGTGGCAGTCGAGGGTTACGATCCAGCCTATGGGGCACGCCCGCTCAAGCGCGCGTTACAGCGCCTGATTCAGAATCCGCTGGCGCTCGGTGTGCTCGATGGTCGCTTCAAGGAAGGTGACCACATAGTGGTAACGGCAACGCCCGCCGGACAGTTGGGATTCGAAGTGGCGTCCGGTCAGACTGAGCGGGAGCCGGTCGGCGTGGGGTCCGAGGGCGGCGCGGCATTGGGAACGGCTCCGGGCGCTCGCCCGAGATCCAAGCGCTGACTCGTCGTCGCGATGCAGTTCCGATCGCGCTGGCCCGGCCGGGGAGCAGCTCCGTGTCGGTAGTCATGAAGCGGCCGTCGCCAGCGCTCGACCCGGACACCCGCTGGATGGCCGCCGCCCTGGAGCTAGCCAGCGCTGCTCAGGCGGCAGACGAGGTGCCGGTCGGGGCGGTCGTCGTCACACAGGGTCGGGTGGTGGCGTCCGGGGTCAATCGCACGCGCCGCGATCGGGACGCGACGTCCCACGCGGAGATCCTTGTCCTGCGCGACGCCGCCATCGCGCTCGGCAGCCCCGTACTCGAGGGCGCTACCCTGTACGTCACACTCGAGCCGTGCGCGATGTGCGCGGGCGCCATCGTGCTGGCGCGTGTGTCACGCGTCGTGTTCGGAGCGTGGGACGACAAGGCGGGCATGGCTGGGTCCGTCGGCGATCTGCTGCGTCATTCACGACTCAACCATAACCCAGAGGTGTTGGGCGGCGTGATGGCAGGGGAGTGCGGCGCGATCTTGTCCGCATTCTTTGCGGCTCGCCGCGAGGCGAACGCGTAGGCCTGGCCGCCGCTGTGCGATCGTCCCAACATTGCCGGCCGTCAACGGAGCTACGAGCGCTAGCTGACCTACAGCCACTAGTGGTTGTCGGCGCTCTTTCCTACTCCTCCAATGGATGCTGGTGACTCACACGCGCCCCCTGAAAATGAGGGAAACCGTGGCGTGGCGACGCCGAGCCCAGCCATTGAGGCGCCGATGAGGCGGGCATTGGACGCGCAGCAACATCCCGACGCGATCGGCAATCGACTCGGCACGCTCACGTAGCTCGAGCGGAGAGGAGGAAGACACATGACACGACGGCATTCGTTCGTCGCAGTGGCGTTTATCGTGGGAGGGGCCGCGACCCTCGCAACGGCGGCTGTTGCGCAAGATCCAGCGGTGCAGCAGAAATTGGCTGCCGTCAAACAGGCGGCAGCAGAGAATAAGCAAGCGCTCGCTCAGTACACCTGGCAGGAACTGCAGACCATCAGCGTCAAGGGCGAAGCAAAAAAGCAAGCGACGTATTCCGTCCGCATCGGCCCAGATGGGAAACCGCAAAAGACGGAGATCGACTCTCAGCCCTCGGCATCACCGTCTGGCGGGCCGATGAAGAAGCATGTCGAAGATAAGAAAAAGACCGAATACGAGGACTACGGGAAGCAGATGGCCGCACTGGCACAGAGCTACATGCAACCCGACCCCGGGCGCCTGCAACAGCTGTACAAGCAGGGCCAAGTCACACTGGCGCCAGGCACGTCACAACTGGTGATTCACAATTACGTGAAGCAGGGCGACTCAGTGACGATGGTGCTCGACCCCACCGCGAAGGTGTTGAAATCGATACACGTGGGGTCGTATCTGAGCAAGCCCAGCGACGCCGTGACGATAACCGCTGACTTTGAACAAATCCCGAACGGCCCGAACCACGTCTCCGCTATGACCGTAGACGGGGTCAGCAAGGAATTGATGGTGCAGACCCAGAACTCGAACTATCAGAAGGTGGGATCGTCTAGCAGCTAAGCGGCTGCGCATCTCGAGCGCACGTCGACCGCGGCGCCAGCATCACAGAGTCTGGCGCCGCGTCGTGCGACGGCGACCCCGCCCGCCTGCAGCATCCTGCGGCCACCGACGTCCGTGCCCGTCAAGGCGGCTGCATGGCGGGCGCGCTGATCCATTGTCGTGTTCTTGTCGTGAAGGTTCTTGCGAAGGTCATCGGAGCCCAGCCGCTGGCCTATTTGGCAACGGTCTGCCAGCTCCCTGTGATATCCATGGGCCAGGGCTCTGGGCTCTCCTCGTCGGCTCTGTGCGGCCGGTACATGATCACCTTGGCACGCTCCAGGGTCACGAGGCCACCGCCGATCATCTCGTCGAGCTCCGGCAGAATCGCGAGGATGCGGTCTTCGGTCTCCACGCACTCTAGGACGACCGGGAGATCCAGCGACAGAAACTCGAAGCGCTCGCTGCGGAGCTTGGCGCTCGCGCCGAAGCCCATGATGCCTCGAAACACGGTCGCTCCCGCGTAGTGACGTTCACGGAGGAGCTCGACGATGGCCGCGTAGAGCGGTTTCCCCTTCCACTTGTCCCGCTCGCCGATGTGAATGCGCATGAGGACGCGCTCACCTTTGAAACCGTGCATGACAGATCCCTCCGAGTTGACTCAACGACCGGTACTCGGGGGTGCCAAGGAACTCCTGCGCTCGAGATTCACGTAGGAGTCATTAGCGGCCGAGCGAAGCGCTGCATAGACGGCAGCCACGACCCGGTGCGGTTGGCGGCGAACTCCATCGCCGGCGAGTGACCTGCAATCTCGATTTAAGCGACGCTGGATGCTAGACGTGGGATGTTCTAAACGTCGGACGCTGGCCGTTAGACCTTAGAGGTTGGACGGTGTCGTAATCCCTGCGCGAGTGCAGGCGCGCACGTCGCGGCGTGCCGAACCAGGTCTGCCCGCACTACCGGCGCTCAGCGGCAGACCTATCTTTCCGGCCGTGACGACGTCAGTTGAGACGGTCCGACGGGTATTCAAGAGGCACTACTCGACGGAAGGCGGATCGTGATGGAGGGCGCTCCTCCACCGGATCGGCCGCTGAAGGGCCAGCGACTCCAACACGGCGTCCTGACCATCCCGAATGCCATCGCGCTGTCGGCCGCGGCCATGGCGCCGGTCATCGCGGTGGTGCTCAATGCGCCGGCGGCGGTACCCGCAGCCGGTGCGGCGATTCCGCTCTCTTTCGTGCTCGCGTTCATCGCAGCCGCCCTTGTCGGCAACACGGTCGTGCAGTTTGCCCGGCAGGTACCGACCGCCGGGTCGTTCTACACGTTCAACTCCCGGGGCCTGGGTCCGACGGCCGGCTTCTTCACAGGGTGGCTGTTCTGGATCGGGTACGCGATGCTAGCGCCTGGGTTGTTCACTGCGTTCGGTGCGTTTTGCCATGATTACGTAGTGTCCACCTTCCATGCCGACGTGCCGTGGTGGGTGTTCAGTCTGGGTGCCATGGCCATCGTCTTCGGCCTCTCGCTGCGCAGCATCAAAGCGTCGGCGAACTTGGGCCTGTCCTTGTTGGTGATCGAGGTCGTCATCTTCCTGGTCCTCGGCGCCCTCGCCATCGCCACAGCAGGGGACGGCAACACGACCGCCGTCTTTCTCGTGGCGTCCTCACCGAAAGGGTTCTCCGGTGTAGGGCTCGGCGTGGTGTTCGGCCTCCTGTCTTTCATCGGGTTCGACGCGGCCGCGACCCTCGGCGAGGAAACGCGCAATCCAAAGCGCAGCATTCCGCTGGCCGTGATCGGGGCGCTCGGCGCCGTAGGGGTGTTCTACGTATTCATGATGTATGCGCTCACGGCGGGCTACCGTTTGAATGACCCAGCGCAGATGCGGGCGTTCCTCCACGATGACAATCCGATCGTCACGCTCTGCCGACACGTGGCACCATGGTTCCTTCAGCTGGTCGAGATTGCCGCGATCTGTGGCATCTTTACCTGCCTGCTCGCAATCCATAACACGACCGTGCGCGTGATGTTCTCGATGGGACGCGACCGGGTGCTGCCAGAGTCGCTTGGAGACGTCCACGCCCGCTGGTTCTCACCACACCGCGCGATCGTGGCCCAGACCTGTTTCACCGTCGTGGTTGGCCTCGGGACAGCGGCCTGGCTCGGTCCTGGAGCAACGGGTGCGTATGGATTTACCGGGGCGATCGGTACGGTCGCGATCGTAATTGTCTACATGGTGAGCAACGTCGCCCACATCAGGTACTTCTGGCACATGCCGCAGCGCAGCGTGTTCACGCACGTAATCGTTCCCGCCCTCGGGATCGTGAGTCTCGCGTATCCGCTGTACTCAGTGGCGGCTCCGGGTCAACTGTTTCCCTATAACCTCGTGCCGATCGTGGTGGGCGTCTGGTTGCTCGCCGGCGCAGGGCTGCATCATTACTATCGCGCCAAGTCCCCTGAGAAAATCGCGGCAATCGGCGCTTTCATCACCGCCGATGACTCCGTAGGATGACCAATCTAGGAGACTGCTCTAACCGGGCGGTCGTTCGAGCACTGCAATCACACGTCTCCCCGGACGGATGATGATCACGGTTGAAGGCAAGACAGTCTTTACCGAGCTCACGGAGCTCGTCGATCCTGCGCACACCGCACTGATCATGGTCGACATGCAGTGCGACTTCATCGATCCGAGTGGCTTCTTCGGCACACTCGGCATCGACCTGTCCATGTATCCGCAGTCGCGGCCGCGGTTGGCCGCCTTGCTGGCCGCGGCCCGCGCCAGCGGGACGCTGGTTTTGCATCTCCAGCACACCGTGCTCCCGGGACGCATGGGCGAATCTCCGTCGTACATCCGCTTCAACCTCCGAATGCATCAGGCGGCACGTCGGGACGGCCCGCCGTTATGCTACACCGTCCCGGGGACGCCGGGACACGAGTTCGCGCGAGAGTTTGTTCCTCTCGCACATGAGATCGTGGTGCGCAAGTATCGGTCGAGCGGCTTCTGGGGCACCAACCTCGACATGCTCCTTCGCAGCAACGGGATCAAGACGGTGGTGGTGGGTGGATGCACGACCGAGGGGTGCGTCGAGTCGACTGCTCGTGACGCCATGTTCAACGACTACTACGTGGTCATTGCCGAAGATTGCGTGGCGAGCGACGACAGGGCTCAGCATGACGCCTCGTTGCTGCTCATGCGACACCGATTCGACCTGGCGACGGGCGGTGAGATCCAGAAAGTTTGGCAGAACGCGACAGCAAAGAGTGCGGAGCGGGCGTGAGTGTCCTCCGGGACCGCATCGCCCTCGTGACCGGTGCCGCTTCGGGGATCGGCAAAGGCATCGCGATCGCGTTCGCACGTGAGGGGGCCGACCTGATCGTCGCCGACAGGGTGGTCGAAGGAGATGCAGCCGACGTGCTCGGCAGCATCCGGAAACTTGGCCGTGCGGCCCTTTTCGTCCGTACCGATGTGAGCGACGCGAAGAGCGTAAAATCAATGGCGGATGCGGCCCTCGCTCGCTTCGGCCGCGTCGATATCCTCGTCAACAACGCCGGCATCTTCACGGAGTCCCTCCTCGAGAACCTGTCGATCGAGGATTGGGACAAGGTCATGGATACGAACCTGCGCGGCGCCTTTCTTTGCATCCGCGCCCTCATCGGACAGATGCTCGACCGCGGCGACGGCCGGATCATCAATATTGCGTCGCAGCTCGGTCAGGTCGGAGGCACATCAGTCGCGCATTACGCCGCGAGCAAGGCGGGCATCATCGGGCTGACGAAGTCACTCGCGCGCGAGGTATCGCGGCGGGGGGTACTCGTCAACGCTGTCGCCCCTGGTCCAATACAAACACCGATGCTCGACAGCGAGACTGAGGCATGGCGTAATGCCAAGCTGGCGGAGCTGCCCATTGGCCGGTTCGGGACGGTGGACGAGGTAGCGCCCACGGTCGTACTGCTCGCATCCGCGGCCGGTACGTACTATGTCGGGCAGACCCTCGGGCCCAACGGCGGCGACGTGATGCTGTGAGAGCGGCTACACCATGTTCGATCTCACTGGTCGCGTAGCGCTCATCACTGGCGCTGCGTCTGGCATTGGCGCAGCGACGGCGCGTGTGTTCGCCGCGGCCGGCGCCGACCTGGCGTTGGCCTGGTACCCGCCGGACGGCCACGATATCGAGCCGGTCCGGGAAGCGGTAGAAGCCGCAGGGCGCCGGGTCGTCGTGCGAGCGGTCGATGTTAGACAGACGGCCGACGTCGACGCGCTCACGGCAGATGCGGTGAGCGGACTGGGCGGACTGCACATTGTCATCGCCAATGCGGGGATCGCTCGCAAGGTCGCGTTGCAGGATCTCGACGATGACGCGTGGCACCAGGTCGTCGACGTCGACTTGAATGGAGTGTGGCGTTGCTTCCGGGCCGCGATTCCGCACATGCGGCGGGCAGGATATGGACGACTCATTGCGACATCGTCGGTCGCTGGGACTGTGTCGGCGTGGCCTGAGCATTCCCACTATGCGGCGGCTAAGGGTGGCCTCGTCGGACTCGTCAAGTCGCTCGCGGTGGAATTCGCGCCCGATGGGATCACCGCCAACGCCGTGGCCCCCGGCGTAATTCGCACGCCGCAGGCGCTCGACCCGGTCAATTCCCTCGGGCCGGAGGCGATCGAAGGCGTCGCAGCTAAGGTACCGGCTGGCCGAATCGGCACGCCCGAAGACGTTGCATACGTGTTCCAGTTCCTGGCCAGCACAGAGGCATCGTACGTGAACGGTCAGCTGCTAGTCGTCGATGGCGCTCGCAGCCTGGCCGGCCTCTGACATTTCACTCCATGACTCGGAGCTCCTTCTCATGAAGCGCAACCCGCAGTTCTTTCGCCAGACGGACCTCACCGACGTGCCGGGTCCTCCGCGCGAATTGGTCGGATACGGCGAACACCCGCCGCGCGTGCGGTGGCAGAACGGCGCCAAGGTCGCGGTACAAATTGTCGTCAACTACGAGGAAGGATCGGAGAAGACTTTTGCCATGGGCGATCAGGTCAACGACGGGATGTACGAGCTGCCTTTTGCCGTCGATGACCAACGCGACCTCGCTGTGGAATCAATGTACGAGTACGGTTCGCGCGCAGGGATCTGGCGGATGTTTCGCATATTCGATGCTGCGGAGATCCCGGTGACGTTCTTTGGTGCTGCCGTGGCGCTCGAGCGAAACCCCGCCGTCGCCGCCAAGGTCGCACAGCGTGGGGACGAGGTGGCCGGTCACGGGTATCGGTGGAGCAATCACTACGAGATGAATCGCGATGAGGAGCGCGAGGCGATCAAGCGGGCCGTTGCATCCATCGAGAAAACCACGGGCTCGCGACCGCTCGGTTGGTACTGCAGGGAGATGAGCGTCAACACCCGCGAGCTCGTCGTCGAGGAGGGCGGCTTCTTCTACGACTCCGATTGTTACAGCGACGACCTGCCGTACTGGACGACGATCCTCGGCCGGCGACATCTGGTAGTTCCGTACTCCCTCGTCGTCAACGACGCGCGCTACATCCTCGGGACCGGCTACGGTAGCCCGGAGCATTTCTTCGAGACGGCGAAAGCGTGTCTGAATCGCTTGCGGCATGACGGCGACGACCTGGGGCGCATGATGTCGGTCGGACTCCACCCCAGGATCACCGGTAATCCGGCTCGCTCCGACGCACTGGCTCGTTTCATCGACTATGCCCAAGATCAGAGCGACGTCACATTCATGCGCCGGATCGACATCGCGCGCAGTTTTGCCGAGCAAGTCGGGAGCGGTCTGCCGTCCGCGAAAAAGCAGAAACGCCGGCGCTGACAGTGGTCACACCCCCGAAGCGGCGGTTCGCGAGGTCGGCGGTGCCTTCGCTGATGCCTGGAAGGGTGTCTCAGTCCCGCGGAGGCGTTCTGAAATACTGCGTCGGAGTCGTGCCGAGGGCTCTGCGGAAGGCTGCGACGAAAGAGCTTGGCGTGCTGTAGCCCGCATCCAGGGCGGCCAATGTGACCTTCGCGCCTTCGCCGAGCAGACGCATGGCGTGCATCAGGCGAAGCTGTTGCCGCCATTTGCCGAATGTCATTCCGGTTTCACGCTGGAATAGTCGCTCTATTGTTCTTCTACTGGCCCCGCTTGCCATGCAGATCTGCTCTAGCCGCCCCGCAGCCGGGTTAGCCAGGAGCGTTGCGGCAACCCGAAGCGCTCTCGAATCGGTCGGTGTCGGAAGTTGCAGTGGCACCATCTGAATGGCCTTGAACTGGTCGAGGATGACATCGATGACGTGACGCTGCCATGCCACCCCGGCGCGGAGAGAACCGTTTGCACACGCGTGAAGGATGAGCTCCTTCAGGAGCGGCGCGACGTTCACTACGCAGCATTCACGAGGCAGCGATGGGGCAAGTCGGGGCCTGAGATACAGGGTTCGCATCGCCACCGTGCCCGACGTCGCGATTGTGTGAGGCATTGCCGTTGGTATCCAGACGGCCCGGTGGGGCGGGACTACCCACGCGCCGCTCTCTGTGCGCACCGTCATGACTCCACGAGTGGCGTAGACGAGCTGGTCGCGATCGTGAAAATGCAGCGGAATCACGTGCCCGCCGGGGTAGTCGTGGGTCAGCGTGACGATCCAGGACCTGCTATCCGCCAAACGCTCTGAAATAGGGGCATGTCGTGTTTGCGACATTTGTTGTCACAATATCGAAAGCGTGACGACCAGCACAAGTGCTAAGCTGCTCTGCATACCGGGAGGGATGCGACATATGACCACACAGGAGATGATCAGACCGCCTTGGCGCCTCCGTTATCTGATGCTGCTTGCGGCGGCGGGGGCGTGGCTGAGTCTTGCGCCGGGGGCCTTCGGCGCAGCGGATCCTGCGCCTTGCGCCGTCAACCCGCAGAATCGGCAGTTGGATTTCTGGGTGGGTGACTGGACGATCGCGGGTCCCGGCTCCCAGCCCACTGCGACCAGTAGGGTCTATCTGGCGCTCGACCAGTGCGTGGTGGTTGAAAGCTGGAACGGAGGCCGCGGACACGCCGGAGAGAACATGTTCGCGTACAGCAAGGATGACCACAGCTGGCATGGAATGTTCGCGGACAATGAGGGCCGTGTGCACGTCTTTGTCGACGGCACCGTCGGATCGGATTCTGCCGTGTTTTCCGGGCCGAGCCGAGGGCCCCAAGGCGAGATTCTGCTCAACCGAGTCAGCATCACTCGTGTCGCCTCGAACAAGGTGGAGCAGACGTGGCAGAAGTCGTCTGACAATGGGGTGACGTGGTCGACCATGTTTCGGGGAGAGTACTCGCGGAAAAACCGATAATGTGTGGCGGGCGTGTCACTTGGCCGACAGTCCCGGCGCAACGCCCTGGTCGCTCCACCACGTCGCGAGTCGGTGTCACCCCAGCCGGATCCCGGATCGGGTCGCTACATTCAGGCTTCCAAAGTGCGTTGGTGGGTGCGAAACTTCCGGCGGGCACCAGCGCGACCTGGACGGGTGGCCGAGTGGTTGAAGGCACCGGTCTCGAAAACCGGCATACCGGCAACGGTATCGTGAGTTCGAATCTCACCCCGTCCGTCGCGGGCGCTCGCGCGCCCGAGAAAGTAGAAATACAGAAAGTAGACGAGGACAGAACCGGCCGTGGACCGGTAGGGGCGACGCATGCGTCGCCCGCCGTAGACGAGGACAGAACCGGCCGTGGACCGGTAGGGGCGACGCATGCGTCGCCCGCCGTAGACGAGGACAGAACCGGCCGTGGACCGGTAGGGGCGACGCATGCGTCGCCCGCCGTAGACGAGGACAGAACCGGCCGTGGACCGGTAGGGGCGACGCATGCGTCGCCCGCCGCAGACGAGGACAGAACCGGCCGTGGACCGGTAGGGGCGACGCATGCGTCGCCCGCCGCAGACGAGGACAGAACCGGCCGTGGACCGGTAGGGGCGACGCATGCGTCGCCCGCCGCAGACGAGGACAGAACCGGCCGTGGACCGGTAGGGGCGACGCATGCGTCGCCCGCCGTTATGACCCGGCCGGCACCCGCCGGTCATGGGCGCAAGATGTCCGCCTCCACATCCTGCACCTGCGGCAAAGGCGCCAGGGTCCGGATCGCACGCTCGAGTGGCACACCGCCGCTGTCCGGATAGGCAGGAATCCGGACGTAATAGTACCGCTGCATGTGCGGACCGCTCGGCGGCGGGTAGCGGTTGCCTGTACTCCGCAGCATCCCCCCGACCACAATGCCGTTGACCGTCTCCATTGCGGTCTCCCGTTCTCCTGGCGTCGCGCTGGAACGAAAGATCAGCCAGAGCTTGTCTCGCACCACGCGGCCAGGGAAATGGGGATCACCGGAGATGATGTTGTCGGGAGATCGCGACGCCTCCATCTCGTCGGGCGGTACGGCGTCCGGCGGACGCCCAGGCACTGTGAAGACGTGCGTCCCCGAGGCCGTCAGCGTTACGCGCAGACGCGTCACGATCGCCGGCATCTGAAGCTCGATGAGCCGCCGGTATGACGTGGCGCCGGATGGCAGGACAACTGACCCGTCAGCTGCAATGACGGAGGGACCTAGCCGCGGGTCGGAGGAGTGTGTCGTACGACCACTGCGCCATCACCGGATCGTCCGGTGCTGCCTCGTTGGTCATGAGGCTCGCGCGGCGAGCCGTCAGTCGAGCAGGAGCGTGAAGCCACAGCTTCCCGCCATTCTGTAATGCCACCGAGAGCTGCACGATGCGCGTTGCGGCGTCGAACTGTGCTCCCGCTGATATCACCGGGACAATGGGGCCGCAGCTCGCCACCGTGGCCGGCGTGAGGGTCACCGTCACCTCGTTGACGATACGAAGGTCGAACGCGACGCAGCCGGTGATCGTCGCGGGCGCCGGGACGGCGAGCGAATCGGTCGAGGACATCGGTCGCGGCCGAGTGTGACGGGCCGCCGAATCCCGTCCGACGCCCTGAGCGTGCCCCATCGAGGGGAGTGCACCAATGGCGAGCGCGAGCGACCCGGCACACTACTGCCGCAGCCAAACGTGGTCGCGCGGGACGGGTGGGAGTGCCTTCGCCTCGTTGCCGCTCAATCTGCAGCCCGTGTGGCAGCTCTCGCGTGCTATCGCTCCAGCGACATGCCGACGTGGGCAGCCGCAAAGGCGTAGATATCGGCAGCCTCCGCGATCTGCCGGTCGAGCGGCCGGTACCCATGACTTCCCTCGGCCTCCACGCGAATCAACGTCGGACGGTCGCACGCCGGAGCGGCTGCCTGTGCGGCCTGAAGCGTCGCCGCGAACTTGAACGAATGGCTCGGCACCACGCGGTCGTCGTGGTCAGCTGTCGTGAGCAAGGTAGCCGGATAGCAGACGCCCGAGCGGATGTTGTGGAGGGGCGAGTACGCGTAGAGGTAGTGAAATGCCGCGCTGTCATTGCTGTTCCATACTCCGTGGCCCAGCCGCGACCGGCGCTGAAGCGGTGATAGCGAAGCATGTCCATCACACCGACCTGGGGCAGCGCGGCGGCAAATAGCTCTGGACGCTGAGTCATGGCGGCGCCAACGAGCAACCCCCCGTTCGAGCCGCCATTGATGGCGAGGTGCGAGGGAGACGTGATCTTCTCGTTGATGAGATATTCCGCAGCCGCAATGAAGTCGTCGAACACGCGCTGCTTTTTCTCGAACATGCCGGCGTGATGCCACGCCTCTCCATACTCGCCGCCACCCCGAATGTTGGCCGTGACGTAGACGCCGCCGTGCTCCAACCACGCAATGACGGGCTGCGAAAAGGTCGGCGTGATGTCGATACTGAATCCGCCGTAGCCGTACAGCATCGTGGGGTTTGATCCGTCACGCCGCATGTCCTTGCGATGCGTGATGAACATGGGAACGCGGGTACCGTCCTTGGAGTGAAAGAACACGCGCTCCGTGACGAATGGGCTCGGATCGAAGGTGAGATGCGACGGCTCGAACGGGTGGCTCGTGCCGCGCGCCGCTTCGAAGACGAAGACCTCGGTCGGGACGAGCGGCGCGGTGAAAGCGTAGAGCAGCTCCGGACGGTCGAATCGGCCGACGACGCCACTGGCCGTGCCAAGCCCCGGCACCGGAATTGTCCGCTCCACATGGCCATCCAAACCGTAAAGGCGCATCACCGAGGACACGTCCTCGAGCGTCAGGATGCTGATACGACCGGCGACGAGCGAGGAGCTTTCGATCGGCGCCGTGCCCTCGGGGATGATGTCGCGCCAGTGCTGCGGCGTTGGCGTGGCCACGGGCGCGGCGACGATCTTGCGGTTCGGCGCGTTCCGGTCCGTTCGAATGAAAATCAGCCCGCGCGCGACGCCGAGCGGAGCATAGTTGGCGTCCTGGCCGGTCACGATCGGCGTGATCGGCGCACTAATGTTGGGTCGCTGCGGCTCGCCCAGATCGGCGATGTATAACTCGTTCTTATCCGTGCCCGAGCTCGTCGAAACGAAAAGGTAGCGACCGAGCTCGTCGACCGATCCGTTCACGTACCAGGTCGGATGATCAGGACGCGCGTAGATCTTCACGTCCGACGACTTGCGGCGTGCCAAGTCGATGGTAGTAGACGGTCTGGTCCTTGAGCGCGGTCTCGATCTCTTTGCCTTTCGGCGGCTCGGGGTAACGGGAGTAGAAGAAGCCGCGTCCATCCTTGGTCCATGACGCTGAGGAAAACTTGACCCAGCGGACCGTATCTGCCGTGTTCCGGCCGGTCGCGAAGTCCCGTACATACAGGGTGACCCAGTCCGAACCGCCTTCGCTCTGTCCGTAGACGTAGTGTGTCCCGTCTGGCGAGGGCGAGAAATCGACGAGCGCAACCGAGCCGTCCGGCGATAGCACGTTGGGGTCGATCAGGAGGCGCTCAGGTCCCGCTCAATGTCTCGCGCGTGTAGACGACAGACTGCCGCTGAAGGCCGGAGTTCCGTCGATAGAACCAGTGCCCGCCTTCCCAGAAGGGGGCGCTAACACGCGGATAGTTCCAGAGTGCGGTCAGCCGCGCTTTCAATGCGTCGCGGCCAGGAATGCTCGCGAGATACTGAGAGGTCAGCGCGTTCTCGGCCGCGATCCATTGCGCGACATCGCGCGAGTCGAGATCCTCCATCCATCGGTAGGGATCACTCACCCGGATCCCAAAGAAGTCGTCGACCTGATCGCCCCGGTGGGGCGTCGGGTAGTCGAGGCGGGGGGCGCTCTGGGCGTGCAGCCCCCCGCCCACGAGACTCACTCCCAACAGGCAGCCGCTCCACCACACGGCGCACCGTCGCACGCCAATGGTCGCGCATCGAGCCTCCAGTCCTGCGGTGTGGACCGCGACGCCGACGGCCCGGGCGCTCGATCCTACATCCCTCCGCGATGAGCCGCTTCCGGCGTTGCCAGCTCGCTGATCTCGGACGCGAGCGACCGTACGCGTTGAGCGTCCGGAGCCCCCTTGGATTCCACTTGCACGCGCTTCGCCAGCTTGCGGAGCGCGGACCGCCGCGCGGCGTCGTCCATGTGTGCGGCCTTGTCGAGGTCACCGCGGTCGGCTGATAGCTTATCACTCGCCAGTCCGTTCACACGCTCCAGCTGATCGAGGTACGCTTGCGCGACGACCACGTTCGCGGGCCACGTCAGTTTGGGCTGTGTCGTCGGGTTGAAGATGTTCAAATGCACCAGCTTTGCTGCGTCGATTTCGTTTTGCGAGAGATCCTGACTCGGCTTGAGCGCAAAGACATCCAGACCGCGCCCGATGTCCGAGCTATAGATGTACCCGTTGTACCAGTAGGCGCCCCACGACCCACCGAGGAGCAGTTTGTTCGCGTCGAGCGGACCTCGGTCGAAGTACGCGATTTCTTTCGGATGGGCCGGATCCGTGAAGTCGAACACGGAAATGCCGCCTTGATACCATCCCTGGACCAGGATGTCGCGGCCGGGGATCGGAATGAGCGACCCATTGTGGGCGACACAGTTCTTCTCCGGTCCCTGTGGCGCGGGCAGCTTGTAGTACCCGTCGAGCTTCATCGTGTGATCAGGCGCGATGGTGAAGATCGCGTCCGCGCCCCATTTCGGCGGGTCGGTCGCTCGACAGCGGGCGGCCCAGCCGCCGCCCCATTCGTCCGTGAAGAGAATTTTCTTCCCATCGTTAGTGAATGTCGCCGAATGCCAATACGCGAAGTTCGGGTCGCTCACCTCGGCGATGCGCTTTGGCTCGGCCGGATTCCGGATATCCAGCAATATCCCGTTGCCGGAGCACGCGCCTGCACCGAGTCCCAAGGCCGGATACACGGTGATGTCGTGGCACTGGTTCGTCTCGGAGGTCTCTTGGATTCCCTTGAGCGTGTCGCCCGGATTGGCTTTGGCGAGTCCGTTGACCACTCCCGTCTTTGCGTCCGCAAAGATGCGGGGCGCCGAAACGACTTTCGCATCCTGTGGCGCGTTCAGCGGCACGCGAATCACCTCGATCCGGAAGAGCGAGGTGTTTGGATCCTGCTCCGGCCTCGCGGCCGAGCACCCAGCCAGTTCGGCAGCCGGACGGACCGGCGAGATCCCTTGGACGTAGACGTACACGACGTTCTTGTCCACCGGATCCGGCACGACCGTATTGGTATGCGAACCGCGGCAGGTCTGTACGGCTGCAACCTGCTTGGGGTGATCGATGTCGCTGATGTCGAAGACGCGCACCCCGCGCATGCGCACAGGACTGACAGGCTCGTTCGTGCCCCCTGCGCCGCAGTCGATCCGGCCGCTCAAGCCTTCCGTGGAGACGAACAACAAGGTGCCGAACACCGAGATGTCACCCTGCCCGCCGGGACACACGGTTGACGAGCGCAACGTGGGATTCTTGGGGTCAGAGATGTCCCAGATCAGGACGCCGTGGCCATTGCCCTGGAACAGGAAGTTGTCGCGAAACGTGATGTCCGTGTTCGCGAAACTCAGGTCGCCGAGGTTTGTCGGATCGGAGAATCCGGCGGGCTTATCGCGATGCGAGACCATCTCGAGGTTGCCAATGACCTCGGCCGCGTCGACCCAATGGCCGCCCGGCAATCCAACGCGTGGATCAGTCTGACCTTGCATCTGGGCGCCGACCTGACTGGGGGTCGCGAAAACCCAGAGCATCATGCCAAGCGACACAACCGAAAGGGCCACCCGAGACGCGCGACGAGTCATTGTTCATCTCCTCTCGAGACCCGCGTTGAATCCTCACTCGACGACGATCGTAACCGAGGCGTCGAAGGTGGAAGGAGAGCAGGGCGTTTGCAAGCCCCGCGCTCCCGCACTGGGGGTCAACTCTCCCGCGCCACCGAGTGCCGGATCCGTGGCACGGCCAGGATCGACAGCCCGGCTGCGACGGCGAGGGCTGCGATCAGGGCGAGACCAGTCGAGTATGATCCGGTTCGAGTTGACAGATATCCGAACGCGGCTGGCCCCGCAAAGCCCGCCACGCTTCCGATGGTGTTGATGAGGCCGACTGCCGCGGCTCCGGAGGGGCCCAGCAACTCCGTAGACAACGACCAGAAGAGTGGGACGAAGCACAACGAGGTTGCTGAAACGACCGTCAGGAGTGCGACGGTGGCCGCGACGGAACGCGGCTGAGTCGAGAGTGCGAGCAGCGCTGCCGCGGCCATGAACTGCGGAATGGCGCAGTGCCAGCGCCGCTCCTGCGACCGATCTGAGCTCCACCCCATGATCACGACAGTCACAAACGCGCCGAGGTAGGGCAGCGCGCCGAGCATCCCGACCTGTACATCCGGGAGGCTCGAGAGGCGTTTCAGCATGATGGGGAGAAAGAATACGACTGAGTAGCCCATGAAATACTGCAGGAACGCCGTACCGCCGAGCAGCGAGACAAGAGGGTTTTCCAGTGCGTGCCACACCGCTTGGATCGCGCTGGCCTCGCCCGAAGGCGTCGGAGCTTCCCGCTGCAGCGTCTCGTCGACCCAGCGCCGCTCGTCCTCGCGAAGCCACCGCGCGTCGCGCGGTTTGTCCGTGAGATAGAGTGTCGCGATTGCGCCAAGGATGACGGCAGGAGCCCCCTCTACAACGAAAAGCCACCGCCACCCCGGGAGCCCGTGCCAGCTTTGCCCGAGGATCCAGCCAGCGACTGGCGACCCAATTGCCATTGAGAGCGGAACGGCGGCGAAGAAGTTACACGTCGCCTTGGCGCGGTCCGCCCTCGTGAACCATTGACTCAGGTAGACAACCACGCCGGTAAAGAAGCCGCCCTCCGCCACACCGAGGGCGAATCGTGCGGCGTACAGCTCGGCAGGCGTGCGGACAAACGCCGTAAGCCCGGTCAGCACACCCCACGCGATCAGGATGATCGAGATGACGCGCCGAGCGCTCCATCGCTCGGCCAGGAGGGCGCCGACGACTTGGGTGGTGAGATAGCCCCCGAAGAACCATCCAGCCGCAAGGCCGATGATACCATCGGTGAACCCGAGGTCGCGCTTTATGCCGAGCGCGGCGTAGGCGATGCTCGAGCGGTCGAGAAAGTTGGCGACGAAGAGAGCGAAGAGAAACGGCAGCAGCCGGACCGCGGTGCGATGGCGCGCCCGCGATGCTACGTCGCCGTCCAGCGCTCGAGACGGATGGATTGGCGTCGCTACCGCCATTGGAGGCTCGTTGTACACCATGCTAACATACCGGCCGCTAGTATAACTGCATGCGGCGGTCAACGCCGTGAAAGCACCTCATTTCTGTGGAGCAAGGTGTTTGTGGCATCACGTGTGACACGCGTACGGCGGCCGGCGAGGCTGATACGGACCTCTATCTGGGTCGCATGCTGCGGCGCCACGTTAGTACTGACCGCATTGGTGCTCACCGCTCAGGGGGCGCCGGCATTGGATTCGGTGCCGCGTGGCTTCCCCACGGCTGATCCCGTGGTGCGCCGGATCTACGATGAAGGATTGCACCATTCCCAGGCGGCTGTGCTGGCCCAGGCGTTGATGGATTCGATTGGTCCTCGACTTGACCGGCTCGCCTGCAAACCGGGCGGCCAATCAATGGCTTCTCCGCACGTACGCGGGCTGGGGTGTTCCGGCGCGCAACGAGCAGTACGGTACGTGGCGCGACTGGACTCGTGGTCCCAGCTCGGTGACACTCATTGCGCCTCGATTGCGCGTGCTCGAAGCGACGCAGCTCGCGTGGAGCGCGAGCACACCCTCGACCGGAACGGTCGCCGATGTGGTCGCCCTGCCATCCGCGAGTGAAGTCCATGACAGTGCCGGCCTCGCGCGATGGCTCGCGACCACTGCGAAGGGGAAGTTCATCCTCATCTCGCCGGTACAGCCTACCTGTCGCCCTGATTCCAGTTGGAAGACCTGGGCAGCGCCTGCAACCTATGGGGCAGTGCTGAAGGCGCGAGATTCGGCTCAGTCTCAGTGGGAAGCGGTGGTCGCGTTGATTGGCCATGGTCGTCGCGCGGTGGCAGCCGCCGTTGCTCGAGCGGGTGTCGCCGGGCTCCTCAGTAACGAATGGTCACATGGATGGGGAGTCGACAAAATCATGTCGGTGTACGCGACCGAGACGCCCGCCTTCGACTTGAGCTGCGAGGATTACACCCTTCTCGCACGCCTCGTGAGCCACAACCAACATCCGCGCGTGCAGGCCCTCGCACAGGCGACGGTGGCTCCGAAAGAGTCGCCGGTATTCAACACGATCGCCGAGGTGAAGGGCACCGAGCATCCCGACCAATACGTCATGCTGTCGGCTCATCTCGACTCGTGGGACGCCGGTTCCGGCGCGACCGACAACGGCACGGGCACCATTGTCATGCTGGAAGCGATGCGGCTGCTCAGGGCTGCGTATCCGCATCCGAAGCGGACGATTCTGGCCGGGCATTGGAGCGGAGAAGAACAAGGGGAGATCGGCTCGTCCGCGTTCACAGTCGACCATCCGGAGGTCCTGCGCGGACTGCAAGCGCTGTTCAATCAGGACAACGGGACCGGGAACGTCGACACCGTCGATACCTATGGGTTTCTCGACGCGCCGGGGGCCTTCGCACGTTGGATGGCGCGGGTGCCCGCGGACCTGACGGCTGCAATCACGGTCGACGAACCGGGTTTCGCGCACGATGAAGATTCCGACAGCGACCCGTTTGCCTGTCGCGACGCCCCGGGCTTCTTTCTGACCTCCGCCGATTGGGATTACACCGACTACACCTGGCACACCAATCGGGACACGTACGACAAGCTGAGCTTCGTCGACGTATCGCGGACCGCGACGCTCATTGCGCTGCTCGCGTACGAGGCGTCCGAGGATCCGCAGCAATTGTCACGAGAGCGTCGCATTCCGCCGACGAGTCCCGCGACCGGCAGAGTGCTGGAGCCCCCGCAGTGCCCGCAGGTCCTGCGGTCCTGGGCCGAAGCGATCACTCGGCGATAGGAGTCCCGATCGCCTCAGCGGATGGATTTGACAGTCGGTCCTGTGGCCTGCCAGTATCCATGGTCCTCGAGTGCACCCCTGCGGCATGTTTGGAGCGACCTACGCCCGCGCGTCGAGACGTTCCACCACTGTGGAGGAGTCCGTGAAAAATTCCCGCGAGTTTTACCAGGAGACGTTTGGTGCGGAAAAGCCGAAATTCGTCCGGGTGCTGAAGGCTGTTCCCGCCGACCAGGCTGCGTACCGCCCGCATGAACGATCGAGTTCGGCCGCCGACATTGCGTGGCTGTTGGCGAGCGAGCTGCACGACGCCTGTGAGCTCGTCGAACGCGGCGAGGTGAACTTCGAGGTGACGCCAGCGCCGAGCGTCCAGGAATCCGTGGCTGCGTATGAGAAGAACGCGGCGGAGCTGGAGAAGCGGATCGCCATGGTGGACGATGCGACCTGGGACCGACCGGCTCGGTTTCTCATGGGCGACAAGGTGGCGTGGGAAGCACCGCTCGGCGACATGCTGTTCGGATTCCTCTTCGATGCGATCCATCACCGTGGACAGCTGTCGAGCTATCTGCGGCCGATGGGCGCGAAAGTGCCATTGATCTACGGGCCATCAGCCGACGATCCGGGGATGTGATGTCGGCCGTGTCCGAGGTGCCAGCGGATCAAGCGACCCGCGCGGTCGTGGATCGGTTCAACGACGCGTTCAACCGTCACGATGCGGATGCGGTGGGCACGATGTTGACCGATGATACGGTGTTCGAGGATACGTCACCGGCCCCGGATGGGCGTCGTCTCGAGGGCAAGGGGTCTGTCGTCGCGTTCTGGCGGAGCTGGTTCGAGCGCAATCCTGACGCGCGCTTCGAGGCTGAGGACGTCATCGTGAGCGGCGATCGCGCCGTGGTGCGCTGGATCTATCGCAAGCAGCGCAACGGCCAGCCCTGGCACATCCGAGGCGTGGACGTCTTTACGGTCCGCGCCGGGAAAGTGGCTGCGAAGCTCGCGTACGTGAAGGGCTGATGCTCGATCACTTCTGTCCGCTTCGAGGTCCGCACTAGGGGATCAACGGACGTCAGCGATCGTATCAGGTATGACTAAACTGGGGGGAAGGTCGCCGGAAGGTGACACTGGCGAGCTACCTGGCGACGGGCTCCCGTGGGCGCTCCTCGACGGGTATTTCGCTGGGACGGCCGCGCCTGCGGAGCGCGCGCGAGTCACCAACTGGATCGAGGGCGCCCCCGGAGCGCCTTCAAGAGATCGCGGCCATTCACCAGATCTGGATGCGAGGCGCGGAGGGAATGTCCGGGACGCCGCGCTGGGACACGGCTGGCGCGCTCGCCTCGCTGGAGCGGCGATTGGCGGCGGCGCGATCTGGCGTGTCCCGAGCGATCTCCCGAGAAAGCCCGATCCCAGAGTCATGGCTCGGGTCTCGACGTCGAGTCAGCGACTTCGCGCACAGTGTCCGATCGTGCCTGGCGCTGGCAACAACTGCTGGGGCTAGCGGCGGCGATGGTTCTGGGGGCCGGGCTGGCACCGCCTGGCGACTAGCCCGGAACGCGAGCGGTGTCGACGCCCTCGAGGAGTTCTCGACTTCCGCGCATTCAGCGAGCACGGGTGACGCTTCGCGATGGGACGACGATCACGCTCGGAGCCGAGAGCCGAGTGCGCATTCCTCCCGACTTTGGGAAGACCGAACGCATGCTCGATCTCGACGGGGAAGGGCTGTTTTCGGTGAGGCACGACGCGGGCCACCCTTTCGCGATCCGCACTGCCCGCACCGTCGTCCATGATGTCGGGACGACGTTCGACGTCCTGGCGTACGCGAGCGACTCGATCGAACGGGTGGCCGTCATTGAAGGGCAGGTATCGATCGGCGGTGCGTCGCTGGCGAGCCATGACGTGGGCACCATTGACGTCACCGGACATATCACGTTACATTACAACGCCGACGTCACGCGACTCCTGCTGTGGTCCGACGGCGGCCTGGTCTTCGCGGACACGCCGCTCAGTGACGTCATGCGCGCGTTGCGGCGGAACTACGAGGTCCATGTGACGCTGCGGGACTCGGCCCTTGGCGCACAGCGCGTGACGGCGACCTTTGTGGCCGGCACCCCGGTGGATGCGGTCCTACACGATATCACCGCGATCATCGGCCCAGATATCGCTGGTTGGGTCAATCAGTCGTGATCGAGCGGTAATTTCGAGGTGTCCTTGGCGGTGTTCAGCGTCGCGTGCCGGTGGGATACGCGTCAGTATGTCCACCAGGGGGTGGTCGTCCCCTCGGGTTTCGTGCTCAAGAGGTATTCGGCCATCTCGACGTGACGCTGCGCGGTCGTGACCGGGCCGCTCCAGCAGTGCGGCTTCCCTTCGCCATACATGAAGAAGCCCTCGTAATGCGGGTTGGACGTGGTCTTGAGCCACGCCTGCACCGCGCGGACGTCGCGGTTGAGGTAGAAGGTATCGGCATCGCCGACGTAGACGTGCAGCTTCCCGAGGAGCTTGGGGCCCAACGTCGGCCAGTGCCGCTGCATGTAGTGAAGCAGATCGCTGCTGTCGCTCCAGTACTGTGTCACTCGGTGATCGATCGTGCCCGTCCATGGTCCCAGGCGGGTTGGAAGTAGCCATCATTGCCAATCGGTCCGAAAACGGCTTCCCAGATGTCGTATTGAGCGCCAGCGCGACCATGTGTGCCGTAGACGAGCTCGAGGAGGTTGCGATCTTCGGACGTCAGGCTGATCTCATTGTCGGACGTGCGTGAATTCAGCGTCTGTTCGCGACGCCACTCGTACTGCTTGTAGAATACGTTCGCGTCCTGATAGAGATCGGCACCGCCCACGTCGGAAAAGGTGAGCGGATCCGGGCAGTACGTCCACGTACCGCCAAAGAAGTCCGGGTGGTAGATCTGGAGGGCAAACGATTCCCAGCCGCCGGTCGACCCGCCGGAGAGCAACCGAGCCCAGGCTCACCATATGCGGAAGTGCGACTCCAGATACGGGATCAGCTCCTGCATGATGGCGTCACCATATGGCCCGGTGTTGGGCGAGTTCACAGCGTACGAGTCGTCGAAGTATGGATTGGGATGCTGAAAGGTATGTCATGAAGCGCGGGAAGTTGTCCTGAGTCCACGCATGGTACATTGCGTTGCTCGAATCTTCCGCGAACCCTGCTGGCGCCGCGAGGCTAAAGTGGCCTTCATGTACTCACCGGTAGCTGATGTCGATGTTTCGTAGCCGCGCGGCAACAGGACGATGGCACCGAGGTACATTGGTTGCCCCCAGAACTTGGTCAGCAGCGGACTTGGGATCTTATGTGTTTGACCCACTTGGTATCGGGAGGCGCCTCGACTGCCGGCAGACGCGGCTCGCGTCAAGGTGGACCGTATAGCCGACGCGCGGGTCGATGTGGACGCGCCGGACATCGCTGACCAGGTTGCCAGGCGCAGTGGTGAAGTGCTGGCCTTCCCATTGGTCATTGTGCATCCAGACGACATGGCCGTCGGCGCGGTGAAATTCGGTATAGACACTGACCACGGCTTGGACGAAATAGTCCCCGGCCGGGATCTCCCGGAGACTTTGGACGGGCGATCCCAGGTCTGTGCCGTCAATCGCAGCGGGTTGCCCAGGCGTCAGGCGGACAATGTCGCGTCCGAAGAAGGGCACTCCCGTGAGCCCTATCTGTTCGCGCGGCTCGGCTGTCACTCGCCTGCCGCTGGCTCCACGGGTCATGGAGTCGGTGCGCGAGATGATGATGAACACCCGATCCGTGACTGGCGCCGATGGGCGGTCGCGGGGAAGGAGATCGTGAAACTCGTCTGCGGCGCCTTGGTCTGCGCCAATGCTTGACTCGCCGCGCCCAGCCCGCAGGCGAGTACGAGCGCAACGCTCGTGTCGCGAATCCACCGCGGACGCCTAGACCGGTAGGCGGAACAGTCGCCGTGCGTTGCCCTCGAAGATCTTCCGTTTGCTGCTCGTCATCCACGTCCATCGCGTGCACCGCCTCAATGGTCTCGCGGCACACTCGCTCGCCGAGCTGGTTGTCATATGGCGCATCCGTGGCAAAGAGGACATGGTCGGGGCCAAAGAAGTCGTAGGCACACATGAGTGCGGGCGTGTTGCCCTGAATCGCCGTGTCGCAGTAGAACATGCGGTAGTAGTCGACCGGTGCGCGAGTCAGGCGCTGGCCGTCGAAGCGATAGCCCATCCGCATCTCGTTGAAATCCCACGACAGCTGGACGCGTTTATAGAAGTATGGGATCAAACCGCCGGCATGGTGCGTAATGATGGACAGGGTAGGGTACTTCTCCAGAACGCCACCAAACGCGAGGCGTGCCATCGCCATGGACGTCTCATATGGCCAGCCGAAGTTGGTGTAGATGAGATATCGCGACGTCTGCTCCCCGGGATAGTCTGGCGTGGTGTTCGTGCGGCGGGGATGCAGGAGAATGGGTAAGTTGCGCGACGCCATCTTCTCGAACAGTGGCAAGAATTCGGGAGAGTCCAGTGGTTTGCCCTGAATGTTGGTGAACACCTCCACGCCCCGGAACCGCAAGTCGTCGAGCGCTCGGTCTGCCTCGGCGAGCGCGGCGTCGACATCGCTCATGGGCAAACACGCGGCGGCGCCTGCGAAGCGGTCGGGATACTTTGCCACGAGCTCCGCCATCTCGTCGTTCGCGATCCTGGCGCATATGACCGCATCCGCCGGATCGAGGACGCTCTCGACATTCGGACCGGCGATGGTGATCAGCTGTACGATGTCAGGATACTTATCCATCGCCCGAAACCGTGCGTCGAGGTCCGTGAGGCCCGGATTCGCGTGGAAGTATTTGCCATATTGGTTCGCCAGGCGGTTGCCGGCGCGCGCGTTCCGCTCCTTCAGATAGCGTGGAGGCAGCACGTGACTGAAGACGTCAATGATCATGAGTCTGTGACCCTCGAAGCCAAGGGAAAGCCCGCTCGTGCCGTGGATCCAATGTATAGCAACGTGACAACGCAACCGCACGGTGCAGTCTCGGGACCGACCGGTCGTGCGCAGCTTGCTCGTTCATTGCGCCTCGCCGATGCAACGGCACTTGTCGTCGGCACGATCATCGGGGCATCGGTCTTTGTCCAGGCGTCGGAGATCACGGCGCTCGTGCCGAGCATTCCGATCATCCTTTTGGCGTGGACGGTCGCGGGGATCCTGACGCTCTTCGGGGCGATGGTGTGTGCGGAGTTGGCCACGGCGTTTCCGCGCGCGGGCGGGGTTTACGTCTTCTTACGAGAGACCTTCGGCCCATTGGCGGGTTTCCTCTGGGGCTGGTCGATGTTCTGGATCATGCATTCCGGGATCATCTCCGTCATGGCCATGGTGTTCGCCCGGTACATTGGCTTTTTCACTCCGCTCGATGATCGGGGGATTCGGGCGGTAGCGATCGTGACGATTCTCGTGATCTCGGGGATCAACTATTTCGGCGTGAAGTTCGGCGGCAGGCTCCAGACGACGTTCACGTTCGGCAAGGTGCTGGCAGTCGTGCTTCTGCTGGTCGTGGGATTCACGGTCGGTTCGCACCTGCCCGCGCATTTCAGATATGCCGAGCATGGGTCCACGTTCACGGCCGCCCCCGTCACCGGGGAAGGGTTTCTGTTGGCCTTGATCGCCGGCTTATTCACGTTCGGTGGCTGGCACATCGTGACGTATACGGCCGAGGAAACCATCGACCCGGAGCGAACGATTCCGCGGGCGCTGATGATCGGCATTGGGGTCGCGACGGCCTGCTATGTGGCCCTCAACGCCGTGTACTTCTACGTGCTTCCGCTGGATCGCGTGGCCGCATCCCCCCGAGTCGCCGCCGATGCGGCCGTCGCGTTGATCGGCAGTCGCGGCGGTGCCGTGATCTCCGCTCTCGTCGCCTTCTCGTCGTTCGGTGCCATGAGTGGGAGCATTCTCGCCGCGCCGCGGGTGTACTTCGCCATGGCGAGAGATCGCCTGGTGTTCCGGTGGATCGGGGACGTGCACCCGCGGTTTCAGACGCCGTACCGTGCGATCCTGCTGCAAGCGGTCTGGGCGAGCGTGCTGGTCTGGACCGGCACGTATCGTCAGTTGTTCAGTCGCGTGATCTTCATCGAATGGGCGTTCTTCGCCGTGATGGCAGCCGGCGTGTTCGTCCTCCGTCGGCGCCCAAACTATCGTCCGGTGTACCGGATGTGGGGTTACCCTTGGGTGCCCATTGCATTCATTGTCGCGTCGGCCGCCATCGTCATCAATCGCTTACGATCGCAGCCGTTGGATAGTGTGCTCGGGTTGGCACTCGTGGCCCTGGGCGTACCGGTCTATTTCGCCTGGCGCCAGCGCCGCACCGAGGGGCGATCGTAGAGGAGCTGGCGGCGACGGACAAACCAGGATGACCGCTGGAGCCCTTGCGTCCGCGTGCGACGGATCGGACCTTTGATGCTCGTGGACGGGATCGCGTGAGTCCATCGCGAGCGATGCGTCGTTACCGCTCCGGCTGCGAGCGGCAAGGCCAGCCATCCGGCGATGGCCAGCCCTCGCTTGCGCTGGTCGATGAAGACCGTCTGATCGTCGGGCAAATCCGCGCCGGCGACGAGATCGCTTTCACACGCCTCTTTCGAACGCATCATGCGGCACTCTGCAGCTACGCCTTCCGGATCGTCAACGACGGCGAGGTGGCGCAGGATCTGGTGCAAGCCGCCCTGTTTGGCATTTGGCGGCACCGTGAGCAATGGGAGTTGCGCGCCGGTGGGACGGTGCGCGCGTACCTCTATGCCGCCGTTCGTAACATCGCGCTGCAACATTACAATCACGAGCGGGTCGTGCATTGCGTGCGCGACGCATTGGTACGAGTCGGGCACGCCATTGCGATGGGTCGGGGAGCCGGAGACGCCGACGACGATCTTGCCACCCACGACCTGGCGAGGGCATTTACCGCAGCCCTCGACACGCTTCCCCCCCGTTGCCGGGAGGCGTTCATGCTCCGCCGCGCAGTCGGACTGTCGGTGGTGACGTCGCGCGCGTGATGCACGTGGCGCCCAAGACTGTGGAGGTGCAGATCGGTGCGGCCCTCCGCATGCTGCGTGCCGAGCTGCGAGACTCGACCGGATGGTCCCCGTCCTCTGGTGCACCGAGGCCCTTCGCTGAGAACAGCATCGAGCGAACCTGAGCTCGCACAAAGCTCATACTAAGGGATCACCACGCATTGGTGATCATACCGGGTAGGGACACCCGGGTTACTGGCGGCCTGGCCGTTCGTACGCGCGGCAACTGTATGCCGGGATCCTTCGATAGGCCTTGTCTTCAAGAGAGGCCGTGTGGCCGACTGCGCGTAGATCAACGTGCCGCCTCGTGGGACCGTGCTGTTCCCCGGGGGGACGCAGGGTACCCTCCTACTCGTGACGCCTATGATCGCACCCCGTGTGAGGTTCGCCAGGCCCGCCCCCCGCGCGGGTCTCTCGTCGCTTGGGGCCTGCGCACTGCTGCTGTGCGCCGGAGTATCGACCGCGCCGGTGGCTCGTGCCCAGCAGATCGCGAGCCTGAGCGTGCCCGTTGTGGCTACGGGCGCGGAGGCCGCAGCGCCGCCGGCGGAGGTGCTGATGCGAACGTTCGATGCCCGTCTCGAGAACGTGCCCCTCTGGATGGTGCTCGACACGATCTCGGCCAAGACAGGAGTCCGATTCGCTTTCAGCTCGACTCAGATCCCGGTTGACCGACGGGTAACGCTCGTCGGACATGCCATCACGGTGCGTGACGCGATGGCCACGGTGCTCGGCAGTGAAGCGATTCCCGTAGTTTCGGAGACGGGCGTCATTCTCTCGAGCCCCGAAGCGGTGGTGCGGAGGCTCGCCCACGGAGAACGCTTGATCAGCAGGAAGGCCGGATCACCGGGAAAGTCACAGATGCCGTCGATGGCACTCCGGTACCCGCCGTGTCGGTCGTCGTAACGAACACGACTGTAGGCACGACAACCAGCGACAGTGGCACGTTTGCCCTCAGCCTCCCGGGCGACGCCAAGACACTGACGCTGCGGCGCATTGGCTTCCTGGAGCAAAGTGGTCCCGATCGTGGCGGGTCAGAGTCGCTACGAGATTACGATGCGCGCGACGTGCTGCGCCTCGAGGAGCAGGTGGTGACTGGCGTCGCGACGAATGTGTCGTCGCGAAGTGCGGCCAACGCTGTCGCGGTCGTGTCGGCCGCAGGACAGTCAATACAGTCCCGGCGCCGACGATCGAAAACGCGATCCAGGGCCAGGTCCCCGGCGCGCTCATCCAGCAAAACAACGGAGGCGCCCCGGGTGGCGGGATGCAGATCCAGATCCGGGGGATCACGTCGATCAACGCGAACGCATTGCCGCTCTACGTGGTCGACGGCGTGATTGTCGACAACGATGTCCAGGATCCCGGGAACAACGCGATCACCGCGGCCAGCAGCGCGGCGTCGGCCCCAGCAGCCAGGATCTCGGTGTGAACCGGATCGCCGATCTCAACCCCGACGACATTCAGAGCATCGAGGTCCTGAAGGGTGCCTCGGCATCGGCGATCTATGGCTCCAAGGCTTCGGCTGGCGTCGTCATCATCACGACCAAGCGGGGCACTGCCGGGAAGCCCGCAGTGGAGCGTGTCGCAGAAGATTGGACACTTCACCGACTCGCAGGACCTCAACATCCGAAAATTCCCGTCGCTGGGGAGCGCACAGGCCTGGTACGTGAACGACATCACGCATGACGCACAACCTCCGCGATCGCGGCCGACAAGGCGTTCATTTCGGCGTGTCTATGCCGGCCCGCAGGACTATCAGAGCCAGCTGTTTGGCAGTCAGCAGGCCTCGTACGAAACGGATATCAGCGTGAGCGGCACGCAGGGTGCTACCCAGTACTTTCTATCCGGTCTCGCGAAGTATGACAACGGCACGCTGATCAACACCGGCTATAACAAGCAATCGATCCGGGCGAATGTCACGCAGCAGGTTGGCCGGTCGCTGACGGCGACCGCCAACCTCTTCTATGCCAACTCCGTGACCCGCCGCGGCATCTCCGGGAACGACAACAACGGCAGCAGCCCGTACGACGTCTTTTCGTATACGCCGCATTCCTGAATCTCAATCACCAGACGCCGACGGCATCGTGGGCGGTCAATCCCTTCGGGCCGGCCAATCCATTTGCCGACGCGTACCAGATCGGCACCCCGGAGGCGACGCAACGATTCATTGGTGGCGGCAATATCAACTGGACGCCGTTCAGGACCGAGCACCAATCGTTGCAGATCCACTTCATCGGCGGAGCCGATATCGCCCACGTGCGCGACGACCTCTTCGCCCCGCCATCGCTCCAGCTCGAGCAGGTCCAGTCATCTCCCCGGCGTCTCCACGACGCAGAACACCGACAACCAGTACCTCAATTACTCGATCAACCTGATTCACCACTACACCGGGATCTCGGGACTCGATGCCACGACGTCGGCGGGGTTCGTGCGTGAGCGGCGTGATCTGGTCAATCCGGAGACGGTGTCGCAGAACCTGCTGGCGGGGTTCAACAATCCTGCCACGGGCACGGTTCAAACGAACTTCTACAACCAGACCGCCCAGCGAGACCAATCGCTGTATGCGTCAGGAGCAGATCCTGCGCTGGACCAGCGCCTCGCGGTCACCGCGGGGTGACCGCCGAGCGGACGACCAACGATGGCGACATTAACAAGTTCTACGCCTATCCGCGGTATTCGGCCTCGTATCGCGTCCCGCACTTCGTCGGCTTCCTGGACGATTTCAAGGTCCGAGCCGCCTATGGTGCGTCAGGAACCCAGCCGCTGTATGGCGTGCGATATCACGTCGCTCGACGACCGACGTTGGGGAGTAGCCTTCCCGGTTTGGCGCGCCACCGACCTCGTCGGGGAATCCCAAGATCAAGCCCGAGTCAGAGACGGAAATCGAGACTGGTTTCGATGCGACGATGTTTCATTCACGGGCACAGCTGTCCGTCACAGTGTACCAGAAACGGATCTACGAATCTCCTGCTGCAGGCGGGGGTGAATGGATCGCGCGGATATTAACACCCAGTGGCTCAATGGCGGCGAGTTCACCAACCAGGGCGCGGAAATTTCGTTGACGGCAACGCCGGTCCATCTGCGCAATGGCTTCTCCTGGGTGAGCACCACGAGTTTTTTCCGCAACTACAGCGTCGTCAACTCGCTTCCTCTGCCGGCCTTTTCACCTGGCGGAGGTCGTAACGTTGGATCCAGATCGGCCGCTCCGTGTCGGACTTTATCAACCCGGCCTTCAACGCGGCAGACGGGACGCCCCTGCAGGTCGGGGACCTCCAGCCGTCGTTCGTGGTGGAGCTGAACGAGGCTGTGAGCTATGGACCCGTGCGAGCGTCGGCCCTGTTCGACTGGAGCCGCGGAGGCAACGTCAATAATGCCAATGACGACTACTTCAAGTTCGGCACGTTATGGGGAGATTCAGCGAATGCCGCTCGATTCGTCCAACTGGCGGGCCAGAATTTCACGCCGGACCTCAACACGGCGTCCTTCGCTAAGCTGCGGTCAATGTCTCTGACTTACGCGCTTCCTGCGAAGTGGATCAACCGGGTTGCTGGAGGACGGTTCACGAGCGCCACCATCAGTCTGCTTGGCCGCAACCTGCTGCAGTGGTACGGCAAGGGCTTTGACGGGCTCGATCCGGAAGTGAGCTCGCTTGGCGCACAGAATGTCGGACGGGGAACGGAGATCACACCGTACCCACCTGCGCGAAGCTATTTCCTGTCCTTTGACCTGGGCTTCTGACATGAGCGAGACCTCTACGGCGCCGCGTGCCGCTCGCTGCGCGACGGTTGGCGCGACGCGGTCAGGTCGGTGCCTTCACGGCGGGCGACGATCTGGCTCGGCGCCGCGGCGCTCGGCACGCTCGCGGCATGCAATGACTCGGCGGTCCCGTTCTTTGACGCGCCGACATCTGTTCCGAGTTCGCTACCGGCATTCAGGACGCGTGAGCGGACTCTTTTCGGGGACGCGCCTCGACGCGGTCAACTACATCTCGCTAGCGAGCTCCTTCAGTCGAGACGTCTTCGAATTCCAGGGCGCGAGTCCTGGCTCGTTTGGCGCTCCGCCGGGCTCAACCCACTGAGCTAGCTCACGGATCCACTTGGCGTGTGGGACAACGAATACGAGCAGATCAAGGCAAGCGAATACGATCGTGACGAGCGTGGCCCAGGTGCCCGCCTACTCCAGCGCCAGCAGGCGGCGGCCATTATCGGCATCGTCCAGACGATCAAGGCGCTGAATTTCATGATGATTGCAGAAACGCACGACACGTTGGGGATCCCGCTCTATGCCGTCGACGCGAACCCCGTCGACCCCCCGTACTGCAACAAGGATGTCTGGGCGTACATCGTTTCCCTGCTCGATTCAGGGTTCGCCGATCTCAATACGGCCGGGTCGATTCCGCTGCCAGTGCAGGTGCCGCTGGGATTTGCATCGGTAGGACAGGTCGCAGGTCCGAGCACGGCGCCAGGTTCTTTTGCCGCGTTCAATCGTGCCCTCGCGGGGAAGGCGGGCTCGAGTACGCGTACGCGATAGCCCGTAATGCTCCGGGTACGCATCCGACACCGACGATCGCTAGGCAACCCCGACGCGCAGGCCCTCCATCGCGCGGACAGCGCGGTGACAGCGTCTGCCCTGTACAACCCGGGCGCCGTCGTGCCGCCAGCCGCCGGCAATTTCGCGCTCGATCCGAATGGCGTCTACCACACGTTCAGCGGCCAATCCGGCGACCAGCAGAATGGCATTGTTCAGCCTCGTTTCTTCCTCTATAATGCGCTGTTCGACCTGCAGGTCGACGTCGACACGGTGAACGATCTCCGGTGGCGCAACAAGTTCGTAGCCGGACTCGCAGCCCGGTGCAGCTCTCTCAGTACGCAGGCACGTCCGACGCAAAGAACTTACCTGCCATACGCCACCGTCGGGAGCCCCATACCGATCGTGCGGGCCGAGGAGCTGGCGCTCGTGCGCGCTCAGATCCAACTGGGACTCGGCAACTTTGCCGTCGCAGCAGGGCTCATCAATCAGGTCCACATGCAAGCTGGAGGCTTTGCGGGTCCGCTCGAGTATCGCTCCCACCTACACGGCGGTCCGCGATATCTCCTCAAGGAGCAACGGATCTCGACTGTGTTCGAGGGGAGTGGTGATCGGATGATCGCCCTCCGCATGTACGGCTTGGAAGCTGTGGCCGATACGACCTGGCAAGCGACGACTGGTCCTGACGCCACGGTCGATGCGAGCCTCGGCCACCCCACTGACTACCACACCACGGTCGCCGCGATTCCTATCCAAGAGCTCTCGGCTCGCGGCGGTCAGTGGAATCTGCTGTGCCACTAGACTCACGACTCACCCATTCAACCATGCCTGTCGTCGATTTTCACAACCACTACTATCCACCGGCCTATCTCGACGCCCTGCGCACGGGGCCGAGCGTCGTTCGCATCACCGTGGACGAGCAGGGGAATCCGTGCCTGCACTACCCGGGCGACTATAATGCGGCCGTTCCGGGCCATCGGGATATCGACTATCGAGAGCAGGTGTTGATCGAGCACGGGATCGATACACAGGTGATCTCATTGACGACGCCCGGGACTCACGTGGAGACGCCGGCCGTCGCCGTGCGACTGGCCCATTTGGTGAATGACGCCTTTGCCGAAGTCGTGCGCGCCAAGCGCGGCCGCTTTGCGGCGCTTGCGACCCTCCCGCTCAACGACCCCAAGGCATCGGAGGCCGAATTCGATCGCGCCACTCGGGAGCTGGGGTTTCGTGGCGCCATGTTGTTCAGCAACATTAACGGCGTCGCCTTGAGCGATCCGCGCTTCTGGCCGCTGTATGAGTTGGCGAACGACCGTGATGCCATCCTCTACATCCACCCCACCAATCCCGTGAACGTGGATGCGATGCAGGAGTACTGGCTGATGCCGCTTGGTGGGGTTCCTGTTTGATACGACGCTCGCCGCGGCCAGCCTGGTCTTCAGCGGTGTCGCCGAGCGTTTCCCGCGTATCCGGTGGGCGCTGTGTCATCTCGGCGGCGCGATTCCGTATTTGGTCGAACGGCTCGACCGTGGCTTCCATGCGTTCCCGGAGTGTCGCGCGCACATTGACCGCCCGCCCAGCGACTACCTGCGTAGGTTCTACTACGACACGGTGAACTTCAATGCGCGTGCGCTCGACCTTGCCATCGGCTTTGCGGGGGTGAAGCACGTGCTCGCAGGGAGCGACTACCCCCATCAGATTGGGAGCATTCCCCTCATGCTGGAAAGCATTGCAGCGGTGCACGGCTCAGACCGCGATCGCGCCGCGATTCTCGGTGGGAACGCTCGGCAGTTGATGGCCATGACTCCGGTGCCACGCACCGATCAGGTGTCCAACGCCGTCGCGGTCTGAGGCCTCCAGGCGGGCGCGGGAGGGTAAGACGATCAATTACCGACCGAGGGTTGAGGCATCAGTTGGTGTGTCGCGCGCCGACCTTCTGCGGTAGCATCGAGCCAATTCTGGTGTCCGTTCAGGTCCGAGTTGGCGAAGGCGATCCGCCCGACTGGCTGGCGCAACACCTGGGGTGCCGCCGGCTTGCCGTTGCGTCCGAAGTAGAAGCCCGGGGCGGGGCAGACGTATGCATGGCCCCAACGGTTGAGGATGATTCCAGCGATATCCGTGCGAGGGTCGAAGCCGGCCCTCCCGAATAGTCGCACCAGTTGCTCGCGGATCTGACGCTCGTACTCGCGATACGTCGTCCCCAGCAGCTCGGTGCGGGCCGACACGGCTTGATCCCTGAGCGCCGCGCCAGGCCGTTGGAATGGGACGTAGAACGTCAGAATCGTCGGCTTGTCGGGGTGGAGTACCGGACGGTAGTCACCAACGACCATTGACTGCCGCAGGTTGCACGAGAACCCGAACTGATCGCGGTAGCTCGCGGCAGTGATCCCGAGGTCGTACATGAAGCGCCAGCGCCGGAGGGCGACGTTCACGACCAACATTGGCGCGCGCACGAAGTCCTTGAACGCCTCGCGGTAGCTGTCCGGCATGTCGGCGGCGATGTATTGAGAGACCCATGCGCCACCTGCCAGCACGACGCCGCGTCCGACCGTGCGATGGATGCGATCCCCGTCCGTGACGTAGAGTACTTCGACCGTGCCGTCGGGAAGATTGGTCGCCTGAATGACCGTCGCGCCGAGCCGGATGCGTGTACGGTTGTCCGGCCGATCCAGAGCTTCGAATCGGACGGGTCCGTTGAGGATACCGACAAACCCTTCGCCGCCGATCGCCGCCGGAACGAGCTTCTTCAGGGCGTGACGCATGATCCCGTCATTCCCTCCCGGAAACGACGACCCGAACTTCAATGCGTCCGCAAGTTTGTGGGTGTTGAGGTGTAGACCGCCGCCCCCACCGTTCCCGGTACCAGGGAGGCCGATCTGTCCAGCGCATTGGGCAGAGATGACGTCCGCACCGAGTCCTCCGGCGGCGCCGGCCAGGATCGGATCGGCGTATCGCGCCACGGCAGGATCGAGCCCGAGCTTGTTGACGATCAATTGCTCATACGTCATCCCGTCGAGCCAGCGCGCGAGGTCGGGTCCGTCGTAGATCTTCGGATCCGATCGCCATTTTCGGAAATCATTTCGGAGCGGTTGAGACCACGGCGTTTGCTCGAATCCGCCGCCGAACGGGTCGCGCACGAGTCGAAGGGATCCATCGGCCTCCTTGAAGAAGAAGCCGTGACTCGAGAACTCGTCGCCCCAGATCTGGAAGAAATAGTTGTCGCGAGCCATCGGTAGCGGTTCGATGCCTGGAGCCCATGATTGGTGCTCGAACGCATCGGCCCCGTAGGGGAGGCCCAGGTACTTCCAGTAGTCGCCCGCCCAACCCGGCGGCAGCATGACACCGAAATCGTTGGATCCCTGAGGTCCGATCAGAATGCGTATCGCCGACCAGGAACTCGTTTCGCTTGGCTTCGCCCCCGACCATCGGCTGATTGTCCAGCACGAGGCATTGCCCGCCTTTCTCCTGCTGAAAGAAGGCTGCGCTGCCGAGGCCCGAGATGCCGCCACCCACGATGATCAGATCGTATCGCTCACCGGTGTCGACCGCCAACGATCGCGCGCGAGCGAATTTGCCGTCGCGCAGGGCGTGAGCCGTCTGGATCGTCGACCACATGTTCCCGTGTGAGCGTGCGTAGTCGCCGATACCGGCGTATCCCTCCCACTCGGGATTGGTGAGCGGCGCCTGTGCACGGAGCGGGGCATCAGCGTCGAGGAGCATCGCGCCGGCTCCAAGAAGCGCAGCTCCGAGAAAGTCCCGTCGCGTGATCCCGACGTCGAGGCCGAGATCGCGCTCAGCACTGGTGAACCGACTCGTGGGATCCGTGGGATCTGACATCAGTACCTCGAATTCTGGGAGACACTCGCCCGTGGTCGAGGCACCAATCTACAGAATGTCGGCGCGGCCGCCGGTCGCCGGATGAGCCCCAGGGGCGGAGGACTCTGAATCCGCTAGTCGGTCCCGCTCGGGCCGGGCCGCTCCAATCGCATTTCCCGCGAAGACGACCCGGGCTGGGGCCCGCGCGCGGGCGGGCCGGCGGCCTGAAGCTCGCTCCACTCTGCGTCCTCGAAGAGCCGCGACCGCGTGAGAAATCGTACGCCCTCAGGCGCCTCCAACGAAAACCCACCTCCGCGACCGGGGACGATATCGACGGTCAGGTGGGTGTGCTGCCAGTACTCGTATTGTTGTGCACCGATGTAGAAGGGCACCCCAGCGACGGTACCAAGAAACACGTCGCGTTCTCCGATCCGGAACTCGCCCGACGGGTAGCACATGGGGGAGCTGCCGTCACAGCAGCCGCCACTCTGATGAAACATGAGATCGCCGTGCTTGGCAGCCAGCCGATGTAACATGTCGGCCGCGGCCGCGGTGATATCGACGCGTTGGCTCATGTGAATAGAGTTGTTAGCTGCTGGTCATCGGTCGTCGAGAAAAACCCATCGAGCGAATGGCGGGGTGCGCCATTCGTCCGCTGTGTTCTTCCCGACGACCGCTACCGAGTGCTAGAAAAAGCCCAGCTTCTTGGTGCTGTAGCTCACGAGGATGTTCTTGGTCTGCTGGTAGTGATCGAGCATCATCTTGTGTCCTTCTCGGCCGATGCCAGATTGCTTGTAGCCGCCAAACGCCGCGTGCGCTGGGTAAACGTGGTAGCAGTTCACCCACACGCGCCCAGCCTTGATCCCTCGTCCCATTCGGTAGGTCGTGTTCTGATCGCGGGACCAGACTGCGGCACCGAGCCCGTACAGGGTGTCGTTCGCGATCGCGAGCGCGTCGTCTTCGTCCTTGAACTTCGTCACGGACACCACCGGCCCGAAGATCTCCTCCTGGAACACGCGCATTCGGTTCGTGCCCTCGAAGATCGTGGGGGCAACATAGTATCCGTCCTTCCGCTCGCCCTGGTGCATGCGCCGCTCGCCGCCGGTCAGGATCTTGGCTCCTTCCTTCTTGCCGATGTCGATGTAGCTGAGGATCTTCTCGAGCTGGTCGTTCGAAGCCTGTGCACCGATCATCGTCCGCATATCGAGAGGGTCACCTTCGACAATTTGTCGGGTGCGGGCGACGGCTTTCTCCATGAAGCGGTCATAGATCGATTCCTGCACAAGGGCGCGGGACGGACAGGTGCAGACCTCGCCTTGATTCAAGGCGAACAGCACGAACCCCTCGAGTGCTTTATCGAATAAGTCATCGTCCTCTCGCGCGATGTCGGCGAAGAAGATGTTCGGTGACTTCCCCCCGAGCTCTAGCGTCACAGGGATCAGGTTCTCGGACGCGTACTGCATGATGAGCCGTCCGGTGGTGGTCTCACCCGTAAACGCGATCTTCCCGATGCGCGGGCTTGATGCGAGTGGCTTACCGGCCTCGATGCCGAATCCCTCCACGACATTCACGACGCCACTGGGGATGATGTCGGCAATCAGCTCCATGAACGCCATGATCGACACGGGCGTCTGTTCCGCTGGCTTGATCACGACGCAATTACCGGCGGCCAATGCCGGTGCCAGCTTCCACACGGCCATCAGCAACGGGAAGTTCCATGGGATGATCTGACCTACGACGCCGAGCGGCTCGTGGAAGTGGTAGGCGACCGTGTCCTCGTCGATCTCGCTGAGCGCCCCTTCCTGCGCCCGGATGGCGCTCGCGAAATAACGGAAATGGTCGACGGCCAAAGGAAGGTCCGCATGCGTCGACTCACGAATCGGTTTCCCGTTGTCCACCGTCTCGATGATCGCCAGGGTCTCGCGATACTCTTCCAGTCGATCCGCGATCTTGTTCAGAATATTGGCTCGATAGGCCGCCGACGTCCGGTTCCATGTCACTGCTGCAGCGTGCGCGGCATTGAGCGCACGATCCACGTCCTCGTGTGTCGAGCGGGCCACCTCGCAGAGCGCTTGCCCGGTGATCGGCGTTGGGTTCACGAAGTACTGACCGCGCTCAGGTGCGACGTACTCACCGCCGATCCAATTGTCATACCGCGTGCGGATCGGGATCTTGAGCTTCGACACGTCTACGGTGGATGGAAGAGACGCCAGCGCGGGGGTGGAAATCGGGGTCGCGAGTCTGGGATCCAGGGTGGCAGCCATAGGCAATCCCTCGGGTGGAGATGGACGCATCGAACACCTACCCAGGTCCCGTCAATTCTACGCCTTCGGCCGGCAGGAGCTAGTCGGTCCCTGGAGCCGTGGATAGAGCACGCTCCTGCGCCAGGCGGACGGTGGCGAGCTCTTCCGGGTCCGACCGATGCTGGCTGCGAGCTCCGCGGGACCGCGTACTGGGAAGGCGACACCTTCGTCAACGCCTAGGGCGAATCGACCAGGATGGAGGATCGCTGGACGCACATCACGCCGAACTCGTATTCGCTGACCGAGTGGCACCGGAGCCGGCACCATGAAACCGTGCGCCCTCTCTCACATGACACGAGAAGGACGGTGAAGGAGCGGCCGACTACCTTGCTGCGACCCAAGGTGCCGCGATAAAAGCTTTCCCGCGAACCGTTTCCGAGGTAAGAGGTGGGCGGAAACGCGAGGGCAAGGTGATTATGTTGCAGGACGTTAGGACGGGTGGCCGAGCGGTTTAAGGCGCACGCCTGGAAAGCAATCCAAGGCAAACCCGAAGTCCGACATCTTTCCGTTTTTCACTCTGACAGCCGCGCGATCCGCCCGATCCGCCAGCTGCGTTTTTCAGACGATGTCGGAACGAACGGCCACCTCAAGAGCCACCTCGGCAGGGGTTGGGTTGACGTCGCGATACATAGCTATTTCCCGCACCCTTAGCCGCCTGCCAATGCCCGGCTTCGGATAGTGATTTGTTCAACCATCTGAGAGATCGTTCGAGCAAACTCATTCATCTCGTCGATGTCTTTTCCCGACGGAAGCTGCATTGGGTCCGGACCGACCTTATGAACGACGTAGGGTGGAATTCGGTCGACGGAATTGAGGTATTTTCGGACGGCACAGCCTATGGCGAGAAGATCGCTCTCCTGTGGAGTACGAGGCGTGACCGTTAAGGAGGAGAGGAGGCAGAAGCGTAGAGTCCGCTTGCGGCAACCTATCGCTGCACGCGTGTTCAACGAAAGCAACCCCCGCGCGTATCACACTCGACGATACATCAATTCCGCTTACTGTTGGGCCCGCCGTGATGCAACCCACTGCAAAAAAATTGTTGGTGTTGTCGAATCGTACGGCGCGCTACGTTTGTCGTCTCAATGAAAGATCGCACTCTCGCTGCGTCGCTCGTTGCTCGTCGCAGCCTCCCGCCGATTGTCCCGTAGCAATTTCCCGCGACGCCCGCCGTTTATATGACCGTGCCGTTTCTGCTTCTCGTCATATTGGCGCTGCTCCTCGTTATTCTGTGGCTGCTCTGGGATCGAAGCGCACGGCACGGCAAAATCGGAAGCACCCCGCCATCTTCACCGCCCAGTAGCGGTCCTACATCACCAGGCAGTCCCTCGGCGCCAACGCCGACAATACCAGATCAAATCACGGGCGCAGGCATCGCCTCGCTCCTGCAACCCCGCCTCGCCGGCGTCCCCGCAGATGGATCGGCGCCGCCCTCTACGATTCCCACAAGCGTCATTCTGGGTCGACCAAGGCGATGAAGTCCTCGTTCATCTCGACAGCACTACCACCCAGATAGTCGGCCAAAACATCCTCGTCTCGATCGACCTCGAAACCGATCAGACAGGACGCACGCCACTCGTCGTCGCCTTCGCCGTCGGCACAAACGCCACGGGAGGACTGATCGCCGCGACCGACGAATTCCCGCGCGGCAGCGGCGTCCTTACCGGCCGCTGGGGCCACGCAGTGCAAACCGCCGCATGGAGCGCACTCCTCACGATCGCCAGCGATCACGCCACCGAGCGCGGACTCGCTCCGCACGCACTCGCAGTCAACGCCGGCCAACTGCAGTTGATCGCCGGTCCACCACTGAGCATCGCATAACGGCCGAATGAACGTCGCAAGCCTGCTCGAACAGCCAATCCTCGACGTCGTCAAGGCGATCGGACTGGCATCAGCAGCAGGAGATCTGGATCCGAGCTGGTTCGGCAATCCGATCCAACGGCTCGAAAGCGTCCTGACCAATTCCAACCAGCTCGCAGCCGTCCTCGATCTTCTCGACCAGATCGCGCCTACCAGCCCGATCTCAGGTATTCCCGACGGAGAAAAATGGCACGCGCTCCTCGGACCCCAACCACAAGGCAATCTCTACCTCACGGTCGATAGCACCGACACCGGCGTCGCTGTCGGCGTCGGCGGTCAATTCCTCGGCACCGACAACGGTGCAACCGCGGCCCTCCGCATCCAACTGCCGCTCGTCCGACTCTCCGGATCGACCTGCACAACAATCGCTGGAGCTTCCGACGGACCGCTAACCGTCACACTGACGGTACCACTCGGCTGGATGCAGCCGGCACACCCGATTGCATTGGCCGGAGTCGCAATCGAGCTGCGCCTCGCCCCACTCGCAACACCACCGATTGCATTGGTCGCGGTCACGCTGCAAGGCCTAGCACTCGACGCCAGCCCCGCGCACGACACCACCCTCGACCCCGCCAGTATTGGTAGCGAAGCGACAACGCTGCTCCTCGGGCTCGTGCGCGAACGCCTGGACGCGATCAAGAGCACGGCGTCGGGCAGCGCACTCGCCATCGCAACACACCTCGCCCCGCTGCTCGGCATTGACGGCTCACTACCCCGCTTTCCGTTCGAGACGCTGGCGACGGACGCAACCGCGATCGCCACTTGGCTGCGCTCACTGCTCGCCGGATCGCCGCCACCCATCCAAGCATGGCTCGGGCATCTGGCCGGGTTGTTCGGCGTCGCCGCGCCCACGGTTGCCGCCACATTCTGCGCCGAGCGGGTCGTCGTGGGCGGTTCCGCTACTCGCATTCGATTCTGGGTCGTCGCTCACGCTCGCGTTCGCACAGTCCAAAGCGGCAGACGGCGTCACGCCGACCCTCGGCGTCCAGCTCGGCCTCAGCATCACGCCGCCCCTGCCAGCGCCGGTTCGTGTCGACGCGCTCGCCACCATCTTCACCCTGCCGCTCGCAGGGACTTCTGCGCCAAGCGGCTTCACTCAAGGGTCCCTCGTCGTAGTCGCACCAAGCGACGCGTCGCAACCGCTCGTGGCTTCCGGGTCAGGGGTTCCGTTCTCCCTCGACTCGCTGCGAGCCGGCGTCGCATGGGATGGCGCCCGGATCGCACCGCTGCTCGAGATGCGCAACGTCGTGATCTCCGGCGAAGGGACGTATCCCGTCGTCGATCTCACGAATGCCAACACCGTCGTCGCAGCGGCAAGTGCAGGACTCGCCAACGCGATCAAGGCGGCATTGGGAAACAGCGGCCCAGGATACCATCTCGCTGTACTCGCCGGACTCGTCGAGCCAACCACAGACGCCGCCGCACCGCTCGCCGATCCAATCCAGCTCGCAACGCACCCAACGCAAACGATCGGCGCGCTGCACCGCGCAGCACTTCTCAGCACGAGCCATTCGTGGAAGAACTACTTCGGCGAATTGAGTGCGCTGCTGTCCCTGTCGGGTTCCATCACGGGAGGCGGGACCAGCACCGATCCATGGGCTTCGGAAATCGGATCAGCCGGTGCGTTGACGCTACAGCTAGTCGCGTGGAACGATCAGTCGTCGACCGCGGCGACTGATCCGCAACAGCTACGCGTCGGCGTTCGACTGCTCGCGTCCAACCCCACAGTCGACGCGACGTGCACGCTGGTGCTGTTCTCGGCCGATCTCCCGGCTACCGGCTCGGCGGCTGTTGCACTCCTGGCTGGGTGCCGCGCGAACGTCGAGATCGTTCCGAAAACCGGAACAGCAGGATCGGGAATCGCCGTCACCGCGACGTCGATCAGCGCCTCGTGCAACATCCCGTTCGGCGCCACACCCACGCTCAACGCGAAGATCGTTGGCCTGAGCATCGCGCTACCCAGCGGCACCGTGACGCTCCCGACGCTCACGTATCCGCCTTCGGCCGGCTTCGATGTCCAGAACCCGATGCCCACGCTCGGCATCAGCGCAAGCGACTTGGAGCGCATTGTCGCGGCACTGCTGGCAGACGCACTCGATGAAGCCCTCGGAACGACTGGACTCGGCCTGGCCGTGCTTCTGGGGTGCGGAGCCGGTGTGGCAGGCATCCCGGCAGACCTGCCGACTCTCGTCGACCCGGCGGCACCAACGCAGGTATTCACCGATCCACTTGGCGCGCTGCGCGGATGGCTCGCTCGCATTGCAACTGGAACCGGCACCGATGGCACAGCCTACGCCGAGCCCATCCTCGGGTGGCTGTCCGCTCTCACGACGGGCACGATTCCGTCGCGTCTCATCGCGCCGCCAAATTTCGGGAGCCTCACAGGATCTGGCACGTACGACGATCCGTGGCAGCTACCGCTTGGCGCACCAGATTCGCCAGCGTCCGGCCTTCTCTGGCTTGAGCCCGCCGGACCTCCCCGTGACACAACTGACGCAGCCACGAACATTGGCGCTTCGGAAGACTTCTCCGCTCTCGCTGGCGCCATCGCGGACGACGTGCCGGATTTTGGCGCGTGGCCCGCGGGCCTCGGCACTGACGGCGTCGCGTCAGGATGGAATTCGCTTTCGGATCACCTGACGTCGACCGATGGCGTCGTACCAGTCACGTCGCAAATACCGACCGGCGGGACCTGGAAAACCGGAACGCCAATCGGCGCCGCGCACCATTTGCAGCCACAAGATCCGTCGGCGTGCACGCAGATTCTCGCAGCAGTCGATGGATGGGCAGCTCCCGGCAGCGCGCGCGCAATTCTGCTGCTCGGTCCTAGGTTCTCCGATCACACGACCTGGAACGCACTGCTCGCGCAGGCGGAATCCGCACACGCCAACACCACGAATTCCGCGGCGACGTTCAATCTGCGGATTCCTGGTGCTGCACCGGCCTCGATCGACCTCCGCCCTGTCACCGCCGTGGCCGACTACTACTCGGCGGACCTGCAGGATGACGGGACAGGCAACACCGATGCGCTGGTTGCGCAAATCGGCCTCGTGCTCTCGCGCGTGCAAGCACTGCGCGCCGGTGCGGCAATCGTTCTCGTCGCGCATTCGACCGCCGGAGTTGCCGCCCGCGCTTACGCGGCCGCCAACCCAACAGAGGTCAAAGGACTCGTCACCCTCGGCACTCCGCACAGTGGCGCACCGCTCACACCGCTGACGGACACGATCACCGCGGACGGCCTGCGGGCATATACGCGACTGCTGCCAAAGGGCGCCGCCGCCGGGCCGCTGAGCGACGCACTACAACATTTGCTTGCCGCACTCGACGGCTACCTCCCAGCCGCCTCCGGGAAGCTCGCGACGCCTTGGCCGTATCCAGTCGGCGCATTCGCAGGCAGCGCATTCCTCCGACACAGGGGGAGTTCCCGCGCTGGCGCTCGGTGGACAACTCGGTGGAACTGCAGGCGTCGATCTCCTCGGTGCGCTCTGTGCCACCGCAGCAGCAACGGTCACTGCGAACGACCCGGCAACGCCAACACACCTCTCATTCGGGTTGCAGGCCGCAATTCCGCTCGGACCGGACGGCGACGTCGCAGTCGAATCGGTCGTGAGACTCGACGCTGGTCGCTTGGCATTGTCGAGCGGCGCGGCCGATCCCACCCGGCCTGCGCACGCGATCATGGTGCTGAACGCGGTGAGCCGACCGGGCGGCTGGCTCGTCGGAACTCCCGGCAGCTATGCTGGCGCTGGCAGCGCACCCGTCGATGTGCGTCTGCGAAGCGCAGAGTTCGGATTGCAGCTCACGGTCGCCAACGGCGCGCTTGCCGCGACTCCGCTGGTGCGGCTGCATGAAGCTGCGTTCCACGGAACGACAGTATCGCTCGCGAGCTGGGGCGACCCCGTCGTCGACGCACTGCTCGGCAGCGCGCTCCAGTCGATCGCGTCCCCCGCCCCCACCGCCTCGACATTGCTCGGAGTGTGGCTCAGCGCCATACAGGCCTTCGGTGTTGCGGCCCCCGATCCTCACGGCGGAATCGGATTCTCCGCGGACGCGCTCAACGCGCTCTCGACGGACGCAATCGGATTCCTCACCCCCAAGGTCACCGCGGCGTTCGGCGGCGCGCTCGTTCCAGGGTTCACCGCATCACCCGATGGCACGTTCGTCATGTCGCTCGGTGGACTGCCCCTGGAGCTGTTCGTCCGGACGGCTCCCGGTGAAGTGGGTGTGCGCACCTCCGCTGGCGCGAAAGTCAGTCTCGCGACCGGCGTATCGCTGCAAGCGTCCGTCGCACTCTCGGTGCCGGCGCTCACGCCGGACATTCTCAGCGTCGCTGAACGCTGGCCCGGCGACCGTTACGTACGCGAACAGCGTGCTGTCGCTCAGCGTTCCGCCGGCGCTGCCGTCACTGCAGTTGTATCCGCCGGTCGCTGCAGCAACGATGACCGCTGCATGCGACACGACGGTACCCGCACTGCTCTTCTCCGCCTCGGCGTCGGCACTCGTCGATTCTATCCTCGATCCCGGATACCACGTCGCGGGATTGTTGCCGTTTATCAGCGATCCGGGAACCTGGATTGTTCAGAAGATCGCACTCGGCGACGGAACGGTCTTCGATCCGGCGAAGCTGAACGCGCTGTTCGGAATGGTGGGCCCCTTGCCGGGCGGGGTGACGCTCTCCGCATCCGGTAGCAATCCGACTAAGATCTCACTCGCGACGACCACGCCACTCGGCGGCGTCTTGTCGCTCGCAGGAAGCATCGCGATCGACCGCAGCCGGCATTTGACGCCGTCGGGAACGCTGACGCTTCAAACGAATCTCACTGGAACGTGGCCGAGCGCGACGGTGGCGTTTGGAATCACGCCGGGGGGATTGTCGCTCGTAGTAACGCCAGGCGCAGCAGCGGGAAAGCCGATACAGCTGCTCCCAACGTTCGATGGAGCTGCGAGTCTCGCTGCTGCAGCCGACGCATTGCTGCCTCAGGCGCTAGACGGTTTGTTGTCAGCTGTAGCGCCTTTCATCACGCCGCCGCTCGTTGGGCTCGCGCTCGATGTGGCAACAGCGATCGATTTGTACGATGCCGCTGGCGGATTTGCCGCGCACGCGAGTCAGCTCGCTGCGTTGACGGCAGGCGATTGGTTTGCGAGTCTCGCGTCGGCTGCACAGAGCGCGTTCGTGGCTGCGGTCAGCAAGCTGTTCACGGACGCCACCTCGCCGCTGCACGGCACGTTCCCAGGTACGGTGACGAGTGTCGGCAGCACTATAGAGTGGACAACAGCGCTGAGCGCGAGCGGCACCGGCGTGCTTGCACTCACTCTAGGCTGGGCGGGTGGCAAGCCGACGATCGTATTTGGCGCCACGAACGTCGTGGTAGCCGGTGGTCCGATCAGCGCGACGGTAAGCTGCGGTTACACTGGCGGCGCGATTGCTGCTGACGCGAGCATCAGCCTCGATCTGCAAAGCAGCCTGGGCGTGAGCGCGGCGCAGATCACGATGGGCATCACGAGCGGGGTGCTCACGGCCGTGCTGCTGCCGCTCGGTGCGGGAACGGCTGCGACGCTATCCGTGCAGTTGCTGCCATCCGTGCACGCGGTGCTGGGAACCGACGCGGCAGAGCAATTGATCGAGGACTGGGCCATTCCGCTCGTTGCTGATCTGCTGATCAGCGCGACCGGGACACATTTTGCCTCGCCGCTCTGGCCGGGAGGTCCGACTCTCGAGCACGTGCTGCAAAGCGCGAAGATCATTACCGTCGGCTCTGGACCGGCCCCGGACAAGTATTCGCTGGCCGTGCCGCTCCCCGCCGCTAACGCAATGCTCTCGGGAGTGATGCAGGCGTTCGCACCGGTCACCGTATCGCTCGCGAGCAATCCCGCGCTCGCGGTGAGCTTCGTCGCAGACGGAGGGAAGCTCGGACTGCGCGTGCTCGGATCCGTGCCGCTCAATGCAGGCGGATCACCGGAGGTCTCTGTCCTCTTCGGCCAGCCCGCGCTCTGGCTCGGCCCGACCGCAGGCGTGACGCTGTACCTGTTTTCGTCGAGCGGCGGATTGACATTCGCGCCTGAGCTCAATGTCCGTGGATTGGGCCTGGGTCTCTCGGGCGGCGGTGATCAACCGCTCATCAGAAGCTCAGGATTCCGTGTCGGTGCGGTCGACGCGTATCTCGCCTTCGACCTGCCACTCACGTCCGGATCGATTGCCAACGTCGGTGGCGGCCTCGAGATAGATCAGCTCGGCCTTCCGATCAACCAGCTCGACGCGGGCGCGGCGAGCAATCCGGTTGCTGCAAGCCTGTTGAGCGCAGGCGGCACGAGTGGTGACAGCGCGCCCGTGAATCCTGCTGTCGACGTGATCGTGTACTACCTCGACGGTGCGTTCGCGATCGAGTTCGCCGGGACCAACCAGCCGATCGTGATTCCGGTCCACGCGAGCCTCGGTCCGCTCTACATTGACCAGATCGATCTATCAATCGACGGCAGCAACGCGGTCGAGATGGGCGTCGACGGCGACGTAAAGGTCAGCGGACTCGATATCGGCGTCGATGACCTCGCGCTCAGAATTCCGCTCGCCTCCATCTTGTCGCCCAGCGACTGGTCGCTTGACCTCCAAGGGCTCGCCGTCGGATTCACCGCGGGCCCGGTTGAGATCGCGGGCGGCCTGCGGAAGGATTCGGGGCCGCCAATCCAGTACGACGGCATGCTGTCCGTCACGGTCGCTGACATTGGATTCTCGATCGTTGCGGCGTATTCACGTCCGAGCGACGCGCAGGGCGGCTATACGTCGCTGTTCATGTTCGTGTCGCTGCCTATCCCGCTAGGTGGCCCTCCATTCGCATTCATCACGGGTCTCGGTGGTGGCTTCGGTTACAACCGCGAGCTGCAGATCCCCGATGACCTCTCGAACATCGACTCGTTCCTCCTGGTCAGGGCGATCGACGATGATGGTCTCGCGAACGATCCAATGGGCGCGCTCATGCAAATGGGCCAGTCCATCCCGCCGCGCCGGGGCAGCTTCTGGATTGCGGCCGGCCTTCGCTTCACTTCGTTCGGGCTGGTCAACAGCACGGTCATTGTAGCGGTCGCACTCGACCGCGGCTTCGAGATCGACATCCTCGGCATCAGCAGAATGGCGCTGCCGACAGAATCGCTTGCGCTCGCGAGCGTCGAGCTCGCGCTGAAAGCACGATTCAATTCGGAGGAAGGCCTGCTGTCCGTACAGGCCCAGCTCACCGACAACTCGTACATCTTCAGTCACGACTGCCAGCTCACCGGCGGGTTCGCGTTCTACATCTGGTTCACCAGCGGCCAGTTCGTCCTCACGCTCGGCGGGTACAACCCCGCCTTCAGCAAGCCCGCAGAATTTCCAGATGTCCCGCGCCTCGGATTCAACTGGAGTGTCGGAAGCCTCATCGTCATCAAGGGCGGCGCGTACTTCGCGCTGACCAATTCCTGCGTGATGGCCGGTGGGTCGCTGATCGCGACGGCGAGTATCGGACCGGTAAGCGCGTGGTTCACGGCCTACGTCGATTTCCTCGTGTGCTGGGACCCGTTCGCCTACCAGTTCGGTATCGGCATTGAAATCGGATTGACGGTCGAGACGACGGTCTGCTTTGTCGAGTGCGCGTCGATCAGCCTGACCCTTTCTCGCGGAGCACAGCTCGCGATTGCGGGCCCGCCATTCCATGGCACCGTGACCGTCGACGCGTACGTCACGACAATCACGATCGCGTTCGGCGACGATCCGCAGGCAATGATCTACACGACCGACTGGAACGTCTTCGCCGGCAAGTATCTGACCGTCGGCGATCCGAACAACACCGCCGTCTCGGTCCAGTTCTCGAAGGGCCTGCTGCCACCCAACCCGCCGGGCGCGCAACCCACGCCCGGTACCGCGGCCCAGCCGTGGCCGGTCGGTATCGAGTTTACACTGCGCACGACCACGCGCATGCCCGCCAACGCAACCACCGACTTCGTGAATGGTGCGTCGGCAAGCCCACTGCCGAACGTGAACACGCTGGACATCGCACCGATGGATGAGACGACGGTGACCAGTACCCACAACCTCACGCTCGAGGCGCTCAACGATCACGGCCAATGGGTCACGGCATTGCTGTCCGACGCCAGCAACCACTGGACGATCGCACCGACCATTGGCTCGTTCCCTGAAGCAACTTGGCATTTCGTCGATCCGCAAAACAGTCCCGCCGGTGCGCGCACGATCAGCGCAGTCGCGGGCTTCTCGGTCGACGGCCACGTCGCTTTCAATGACATCAGCGCCCTCATCCCGATTTCGACGCTGGTCGATGACGAGATCTCTGCGGCGCTGCCCCTGCCGCTCGCGACCACGGCAACGGTTGCTGGTACGCTGCAGGTCTATGGCGGCAAGGCCGAGCAGCTCGCAGCCACGCTCGCCAAGGTGAGCTCAGCCCAGATGTTGGCGGCGAGCAAACAGGTGCTCTCCGGCAATGGCGTCTTCTCACAGAACCGAATCGCGGTCGGTCTCCCCGCGAGCGGACTCGTACCTATTGCGGCTGAAGCGCTCACGACCGGCCGCTCCGCGCCACCAGTGGTCGCCCCGCTCACGATGGGGCTCACGATGGAGCCCGTCGGTCTGCCGGCACCGGTAACCGCCGAAGTGATTCCGCCAGCGACATCTGTAGGGCTCACGCAGCCGAGGCTCCGCGCAGCGCTCGTTGCCGCCCCAACACCGGTGACCGACGCGCCGGCCGCATCGCATACGTCTGTGGACACGCTCGCGATTGCGAGTGACGTACCCCGCATGTCGCCGCCAGTACAGTCAGACGTTACCGGCGCTCGCCTCCTGCGAATCCCGGCGGCGGACGCACCGCGTCCAACTCGGGCGGCGGTTTCGTCGCGCTCGATACGGAATGCCGATCTTGGCGCTGCGATCGGCCCGGCGCACCAGCAGGCGATGCTCGATGCCGCAACGGGGGTGACGACGGCGGGCGTCGCACTCGCAGCGGGAGCGTCTCACCTCTGGGATCTACCGAGCTCGCGCGGCGCGTTTAGCGTGAGCGGCAATGGTACCGTCCGTGTCGTGCACACTGACCGGAGCGGCGCCGTGCTGCTCGACTCAGAGATGAGTGTTGGATCCTCAGCGGTGCCTGCTCCTCCCAGCGGAACCGCACTCACGATGCTTTCCTGCCTCGGCGTGCTGCCATCAGGCGCGCAGGCAGTCGCGTCGGGCCCTGGTGCGGTGGCACTGCTATATGCACCGTCAGGCGCTGCCGCGGTCGTCGGCTGGCAAACGGGAAGCACGCTACTACAGATAGGGCCTACCCGTTTCGCGTGCAGGGGTGCCAGTCTGCGAGTTGTGCAAGGCGCAACCTCCCGCCGAAACGGCCAGCTCGCGAGCTACGGCGTTACCGACGCCAGCAGCGTCACACGCGACCAACCTGCCATCGAGACGCGACTGCCTGCGAGCGTCGACGTCATCATTATCGCGCTTGACGCAGCCGACCCGACCGCGGCGCAGGAAGGCGACTTGGCAATCGGCGTCGACGGCGGTACGCTTGCGTCGCCCGTACGCGTAGTGACCGGCACCCGCCGCATGCTTTGCTACGACATCGCGACGCGCGACCAGGGCGCGTCCGCAATCACCATTTCGATTGCCAGCGTAACCGCGTGGAGCATCGCCGGTGTGATCGGCGCGCGGGGCCGCGCAAGCGAATGGAGCACCCGACTCGCAACGGGCCTGCCGGATCACTTCGTACCGGACGGTCCCATCGCACCCGGTGGCTCAATCACCGTTACATACGCTGCTGGAGAAACCCCGTGACCCTGCCGCCGGCACCGCCTCAAGGGCAGATGTACCTCTTCGATTCGGTCACGCCTCCGCTGGACGACGGGTCCTACCGTCTGACGGTTGGGACTGACGTATCGACGAGCGGGAAGACGCCGACATTCACGCAGCAACACTACTTCGACGTCGTCGGCCCGCGATTCAACGTGCCACAGTCGATGGTGGCTGGCTGCTTCCCTCCTCGCAACGGCCACGGATCGTTTCAGGACGATCTGCCGCATATCGTGTTGAGCCGGCGTACGCTGCCGTGGGAGCGCGAGCTGGATCCTGACGGACATATCAGGACGACGCCGAGGAACGGTGCGAGCGATCCGCCAGTCCTCTCGGGACCAACGCCGTGGGTTGCGCTGCTGCTGTTCGAGGAGGGCGAATACACCTACCTCCCGAATATTCCGCTCGCCCAGGCCGTGCCTCCGGCGGTGTTCAATTGGCTTGGAAGCCCGACGGGCGTGACGTGCGATGCAGTGGAAGCGCCGCGCTCGCTCGTGGAGGCGATCCTCCCGTCGCTCGAAGAGCTGCAGCTCCTCGCGCACGTGCGCTGGGTGAATGTCGATGACCGTGAGCTCAACACTGCGGGCGGCGACGGATTCTTCGCGGTCGTGGTGTCAAACCGCCTGCCAACCCCGAACGCGCAGTGCCGAGCGGTGTTGGTCTCGCTCGAGCAGCGGTCCGACATTGTCCCCATCAATCCGCCCGCCACCGCACAGGGCCCGCGGCCGGGCGAAGCGACGGCCGTCGGCCAGCACCCGCTCGCAAACGACAGGGTCGCAGCCGCCCCACAGCAGCCCGCGCAGGCGCAGCAGGGATCGCAGCTTCAGAGTGGTGCGTTTACGCTCTCGAAGCCGCCTTCGCACGAGTTTACCCTGCCGACCTTCGGGCAGGCGACGTTCGCGCGGGATACGAATGTGCGACTCGTCGCGCTGACGAGTTGGCAGTTCACATGCGAAGGTCCCGGCACGTTCGAGCAGCTCATGCAGCATCTCGACGTCGGCATGATGGGGACGGTCGCCGATCCGGACCACCCTGCGCTGACCGACACCGGCCACATGGCGCTCTCAGTGCAAGACCGGCTCGGCGCAACGGAACAGGTATGGTACCGCGGCCCGCTGGTTCCCTATCAATTGACGCGTGATACGTTGGGCCCCTATCACAGCGCAGATCAGGCACGACGCGCTACGCCGGATACCGGTGCGGAAGACATCTCGTACGCTTCCGCGTTCGAGGTCGGACGGCTGCTGGCCGCTGCGGACCCGCGTCTTGCGCAGGCGCTGATGCGCTGGCGTCGCGAGGCGTACAAACAATCGGCGCGGACGAGCACTATCGCCGACATTCGCACGCGCATCTCGGTTGCGTTTCCCTCGACGCTCGCGGAGACACTGCATACGCCGCTTTCGCCGATTCTCGGAGAAGCGGCAGCGGAATGCGTGATCAATAGCCATCCGCCGATCGCCGACCCATACGGCCTGCTGATCACACAAGCCGCTCCGGGGCTGAGCGCCGACAATGTCGCAGCCGCGTGGCAATTGGCTTCGACCGAGGAAGCAGAGCAAATCCTTGGCGGCGATCCGGGCTCGCTCGGTGCAGTGATCACGCCGCAGGCGACGAGCACCCGAGCAGACACGACTCTAGCCAAAGAGGCGGCGGACACGGCGGGACTTGCCCGTCTCACCGCCGCGAGAGATCAGGCACTGACGAACGCGACGATAGCCGCGGGAGGCAAGTGATGCGTACAGCAACGTTGACGGGACCCGCTGCGCTCCGCGAGCGGATGATCGCGAAGAACCAGGTCGACGCGACCATTCCTGAAGCAACCATGCCGCCGTACATGGAGATGTTTCTCGCGCATCTCCGCGTGTTGATCGGCGTTCCGTTCGACTACCTCGTCCCCGACGCGCGCTTACTCCCGGACGAGTCGATCCGCTTTTTCTACCTTGACCGGTCGTGGACCGACCGCCTGGTCGATGGCGCGATCGCTGTTGGGAAGGTCGGAACGCGCGAGCAGGCGCATCACCAGGCCCACAGTCCGAACGTGCAGTCGACGCTCGATCAGACGGAGCGCGTCGTTCGCACGCTCCAGCGCGGCCGGCCGGCAGATGGCACCCAGGACCCTGCTGGCGTGATCACCGGATTGTTATTGCGGTCCGCTGCTGTCACAGGCTGGCCATCGATGGATGTTCGCGCCTTCAGCGAGGTCGTGCCTGAATCGCCGGGCAATGTCGACGATCCACAGTATGTGCAGTGGGCAGCGATCGCGGCACGCGTGCAGCTTCGCACACTCCGTCTCGAGCTGCTTTCGCCCTCGGTGCTGCTCGCACTGTTCGACGGAATTCCGGAGCTCGTGTGGTGCGAAGAGCCGCATCATGGAGTCCAGTTCGGCGTGAAGGTGGCGAGCAACGGCGCGTTCGTACTGGATCGGCATGAAGCGAGCGGAGAGATCGAGCCGGGCGAGTCGGCCACGAGCCGCATTCCAGTTCCAATGCGTGCAGCAAATCCGCGAGTCGTTGCCGTGAAAGCGCTCCGCTCCACGCTCTATCACCTCGGCGATTCGAAGCTGGTGCCGCAAACCGGAAGCGCCGCGTTTGCGATCGAGCTCCTCAACCTTCCGTGGCGGCAACGGTTCCAGCCAGCGGGCGTGGGCGAGCCGAAGCAAACGGGTTCGTTCGTGTCGAAGTACGCGATCGCGCATGTCGTCACGGATCCCGCGCTGCAGGCAAGCGTGGAGGCGCTCGTCTGATGGCGACCCAAGTGCTGTCGAATGCGACAATCGACCGTATCTCCGTTGCAGCGTCGTCGGGATTTACCTCTCGTGTTGGGGCCACGTGGTCGCCGACACTCGTTCGCACGCCGCGCGTGCTGGTGCCGATCGAGCTCGACGTACTCATGGTCCGCAACACGTCGCTCTCGTGGGCCAAGTGCGGGATGGCGGTGCCAACGAGGACCGCGAGCGGCACGCCGCTTCCGTCGGCTGCGAGCCTGATACCGCCGCCGTTTGTGAATCTCGACGCGCCGAGGCCGCGAGGTGCGTATCTGCAGTGGTATTTGCCGAACGGACTCACGAGCGGAACTGCGGACGCGGCTACGAACAGCGTCCAGTTTCGACCGATTCCCGATCGGTGGGTGGTGCTGCGTCTTTCGGCGGGTCGCACGCCGGCCATGCGCCGCGTCGTGCGCGGCTGGGTTCTGGAAGCAGGTAACGCATCGCCGGTAGTGACGGATCTCGACGCGTGGAAAGAACCGGGAACGGCGACGGACGTGGTGAAGTCGTTGACCGCGCTGGGCCACGGCGATCTATCCTGGGCTGGCTACTTCGATAACGTCGTGAACCGGCTTGGCTTCTATGACGCTTCGCTCGATAGCGACGAGGTTCGTGGACCGATCAGTTATCTCGTGTGCGGCTGGTATTCCGATCCGACCGCGGACCCGCTTGGGAGTCAGGCAGTCACGTCGATTTCCGGTTTCAACGAGCAGATGCAGCAGTTGGGCTGGTCGATCGAAGTCGGCGAGCTGCAGGAGCGCATTCAGCAGTCGAACCATTACGCCAAGGTAGCCGTCGGTCTTGGGTACGAGGTTCGTCTCGATTCCCGGATCGCGCCGAAGAACAACGATTTTGCGTCGCGACTGAATTTCTATGTGACAGATGGGTCGTGGTGGCCTTCCTCGACGTTGCTGCACGGTGCCGTCGTCGGCATTGACTGGCCCGGCGGCCGGGACACGCAGGAGGTGGGTGGTCCGCCGGCGGCATCAGCGATCACCGTTGCGATCGGCAATACGATGGGCGAGACGATGGGTTCGCTCGTTGCCCGCGCAAACGCCGCGCCTGACGAAGCAGCCATTGTCGAGGCGTTGCAGTTGGGGGTGCTTAAGGAGCTGGACCAACCCGACGGGCGCGCTCAGCTCGACGTTCAGCTCCATGCGAGCAGCTTCGGTAGTGTCGCTGGAAGCGAAGCCGCGACGGAGCCCTTCAGGATTGCGCCGAGTGGTCCGCCACCGGCCGCGACGCCCAGTACACCGACGCCCGGTCCGGGGATCTTTGCTGACACGCAATCGCAGGGTGGTGGCAGCGTTGCATCCCACGTCGCACTCAAGCTCAAGCAGGAACAGCTCGCGGGACAACTGATTGTCACGTCGGGTTCGGCCAAGGGTGGGATTGTGGAAGAACGTATCATCAGCGGGCGCCTCAGCGCTGTAGCGCAGCGGCTCGGAATCGGCGCGACACCGCCGGCAAGTGATCCGGGTGCGACGATCGACGCGTTGCGTGCGGCACCGCGTTTGTATACGCCGAAGGATCCAGTGCTGCTCGTGCAGGGCGGCAAGCGCGCCTTCGTACACGACAGCACGGTATTCAGCGAGGACGGTTTCATTGTCTGTCGTCTGACGCCGGTGAGTGAGCTCAGTTGGACCGCGCAGGGTGTGGCGGGACGCCAGGCGGTTCAGGGGCGCGACATTCTCGATCGCGGCGTAGAGAACGGGAGTATCCCGGTCGAATGCGAGGGGCTGCTGGATGAGACGGCGCTACTCGATCCTGGGAGTGCCGATGCGGCGGTCGCGGCAGCCGCGGCGACATCGTCGCCAACCGCGGGATACGATGCGGTCCTGGCGCGCGTCAATGTCACTGTCGAGCAGACTGTAATCCACACGCTGCGCGATCCGCGCGTTGACCATGCGCCGGTGATTGCATATAGCGGCATTGCGGGACGTCTGCCCGCTGCGTTTGCGATTTCGCTGGCGTCACGCCCGTGGACGCCCATGCATTTCGATTGGACCGTCGAGTTTCTCCCGTCACCGAACGGTGAGCGCGACTGGGATCTCGAGGAAGTGGATTTCACGCTGGACCCCGCCTCGTCGGTGCCGGCGGCTGGGACGGGTACGACGTATTCGGGGCGCGCAGCGCTGACCGGTGGCGCGGCGTCGACACTCGCTTCCGCAATTCGGAACGTGTTGCAGCAGGCAGCGGCTGTAGCCGGTACTGGCGCCGTGCCGCTCAATGGACTTTTCGAGGCGCACTATTCTGCGCTCGCGGAGACGTTGACGACGCAGTATCAGAAGCTGATGGTCAAGGGGTCTGGTGCTACTCCGCCGAAGACGCCGCCTTCGAATCAGACCCGGACGCCTCAAAGCCAGAGCGAGACAGATACTTCGGCGCTTGGCGACATCGCGACCGCGCTCGGCAACATGGATGTGCTTTCCTGTGCGCTCGACGGGCTCATCACGCAGATGCGTGCCGGGATACCGGGCGATGGCCGATCCACCGCGCCGGACGGAACGCCGAACGACTTCATCGCGATGCGTGCCGGATTCCTCCGTATCGTACGCTTGCGGCTCGTCGACGGCTTTGGACAATTCGTGGATCTGTGTGGGTCGGATGCGACGCATCCTGCTCAGGGTATGGTAGTCTCGGGGCCGTTGACGGTAGCGGGACAAAATGGTTTGGCGGGTTTGCCGCCGAGGTTTACTGCGCCGGCGAGGGCGTGGTTCCGATATATGAGCGCCGATCAGGCGGGCGTAGCCGCGGACTACGAGACCAGTCCTGTGTGCGGGTTCCTGATGCCCAACCATCTGGAAGGATCGCTCGAGTTCTTCAATGCGGATGGGAGCGGCGCCGGAAGTTTGGAGCCTCGTCCGGATGGGCGTGTGATCTGGGAAGATGCGCCCGGCACCGTGACGGCGGCGGGTCAGGATCCCACGCGTGCGTTGAGCAATACGCATGCGGCGCAGTTTGCGAGCTCGCTCATTGACTGGGGGATCGCGGACGCAGGAGAAACACGGGAGCCGGCACTGAGCGCGTTGCTGCGCACGATTGATTCGACCTTATGGGCTGTCGATCCATTCGGCCATGCGGGTGACGAGCATCTCGGCGTTGCTGGTGGGTCATCCAGTATGTGTGATGCGCGCATTGTTGCGGCTCGACGTGATCGATCCGATCGTGACGGACGACACCACGGTCACTGCGGTTCCGGTGCGATTGGGCGCGCTCACGCAGTGGCAGGATGGTCTGCTCGGGTATTTCATGAACGATGATTACACGGTGCTGCATGTCGCGGACGCTGCGGCGGCCGGGATGGCGAGGCCGGTGGGTCCGCAGCAAGGGTTCTTGCAGCAGATCAATCTCGTGCCGGGCTTCTATGACGGATTCGCGAGCGATTTGAGCGCAGTGGCGGCTGGTGCGACCGCGGGATCGACGCCGGTCACGCATCCGTACGTGGATACGTCGGGTGTGTTGTGGATCAGACCGAACCAGACCATCAATCTGACTTTGTTAGTCGAGCCGTTGACGAGTGTGCATGCGACAACGGGATTGACGCCGAGAAAGGACATTGGAATGCGGCGAGAATGGGTGCAGAGCGGACTGGCTGCGATCGCGCCGACCTTTCGGTTTGGACCGGTGCTCGTTGATCCGCAGCACATTCGTATGCCGTTGGCGACGGATCTCAATGGTATGTGGGTGTGGGACTATCGTTCGGCCGCGAGCGCATGGGCGGAGAGTCCCGCGAGCAATGCGACTCATGATGCGCTGTTGCCGGTCGATCCCCCTGGGGGCGTCGAGGGGTGGCTGCGACTCACGCCGCAAGCGCCGCCGGCGAAGTAATCATGGCACCTCTTACGGAATTCGAGCAGTTCCTGCAGGCTCTCGGGCTGTTGGATGGTCCGGCGCTGGAGGCGCAGGACATCCCCTATGCGGGCTTCGACAACACCGCGTATCCCGGCAAAGATTTCATGGACTACTTCCGCGCAAACACCAACATGGTGTTCGCCTTGGTGTATTTGGACGGCACAGGTCACACAGGCACGGACTGGCAGGTCGGCACACCAGATATCACTACTCTCCAACCTGCAGCGTCCCGCTGGGGTATCGGGCCGGTGTACTTTGGCAGCCAGGCCGCGACGAACGAACAAGGTCCACATGTCCTGACGCTGGCGCGTGCATTGAGCGACGCAAACAAGGCTGTTGCGGGATGTGCAGCCGCAACTATTTCCGCGGGTGCGGTGATCTACTTCGACTGGGAAGCCACCGCTGTACCGGTCGACAAGGACAAGGACTACATAAAGGCGTGGGCAGCTCGCGTTTCGGAGCTCGGATACCGCGTGGGCATTTACTGCCATCCCGCGGCGGCACCGACATTCCGTGACCTTTGGCCTGGCACTTTCATTTGGATCACACGCGTAAGCATCCCGACGGGCGATGCGTTTATACGCCCTTCCAGTCAGAGCGAGACGACGCTGGTTGATGCGCCGGATCCACAAACGTCCAAATACGCGGACGCCGTGGCCTGGCAATTTTCGTTTGCGCAACAACCGACTGATATACCCAAGCCAAAGCCGTTTGCCTTCTGGCCCGCCGACGTATTGTTTCCGCCGTACGCGGGCAGTTACGTCAAGCAAAAGCCAGCATTCGTACAGACCGGCCCGACTGCAGGGCGTCCGTTGTTCGACATGGACATCAACAGCTCGAGTCTTCGGAGCCCTGGCTTTCCGGAGCAGGCGATGGCACCAGCACTTGTTCGCAGCGGGATTGCAAGCGTGGCGATGATCGACGCATCGACGCTCGCGATATTCGCTGTTCGCAAAGGCGCGTTGTCCCCCATGTCCTACGCGCCTCCCACCCCCCTCGCAACGTTCTTGCAACTCGACGCTGGGGCGTTCGCGTTCAATCCGTTCGCGCGCCACAGTTCGATCCAGCGCGGGGCGAACGGGGACCTTGGGATCGTAGTGCGACCAGCAGTCCGAGGAAGTTCGGACGACGCATGGCAGATCAATGCCTATCGTCGGCGCGGTTCCGTATGGACTGTCGACGAAGATATCGCGCCCGCGACAATGTGCGAGCCCCTTGCCGGCGTGTGTCTCGTGTCACGCGCGCCGGATTCAGTCGAGGCATTGTTTGTCGAACGCGGTAACAATCAGCCGTTCGTGGTTGCGACGACTGATGCGGCTACTCAAGCCGACGACCAACCGTGGCAGGATCCACAGATTGTGCCGGGAGCGGACGCACCGTTTGGCATCAGCCTCCTGAGCGGCATAAGTGCGGTGAGCCGCCACGTGGATATTGTGGACGCCTTTATTGTGGGACAGCAGGGGCCCGGCTTACCGTGGCAGCTTAACTGGACTAACTCTCTCGCGACGGGAAGTTGGCTTGGTCGCTTTTCCGTGCCCGGTGACCCGTCGGTCCAGGTGCATCCTTCCTCCAACGTCGCCTGCATTTCCCGCGATACAGACCTGCTCAATGTCTTCGCTGTCGCGAAGGGACCGAGTGACACGACGTGGACGCTGTACACTTGGCGCTGGGATCCCACGGGTCAGTGGGGCGTGTCCGGAGCGTATCACACTAACACAATTCCTGGCAGCGTGGTCTCGCCGCACCCCGTGTGCAAGGTGCGCGCGGTGAGCCGTACTCCACAGTTCATCGACGTCTTCGTCGTGGGCTTCGACGACGGGTTGCTGTACAACGCGTTCTGGGACGCGTCCACAAATGTCTGGAGCGATTTCCGTCAGGTAGGCACGGGGAGCAAACCCGTTCTCGTGCAAACCATCGACGCCGCGATCGCGCGCGATGCAAATAATGTCGACGTGGTTGTCACAGGCCGAGACGGGAATGTGTACATCTCGTCATGGAATGCGACCATGGCAGCGTGGCCAGCGCTGACGCTGATATCCGCATTGAGCGTCGTCTGATTCTTCGCTCGCGGCGCAGACGGACTGATCGCTGATCACAACGGGGCAGTCGCTATATAGCCACTTGCACCATACCATATGGTTCAAGAGGCTATGCTGCCTCCATCACGTGAAAGCGACCGTCGCGATGAACCTCGTGCGCGCTCGGGGCCGACGTGCGTCTCGCGAGCGAAGCTCGCACGAGCGATTCGCCCTGGACATCGCCGATCGGACCACGGGGCGCACGTCTGCCGCCACCGATGCCCTCAGCGCGGCGGAACTCCTCTCCACCGTCGCCGACGAGTGCCGCGACTTACCGGCGGCCACTGGACGAACGGCATTCGCGTATTTGGCGAATGAGGCGAATACCGCCACGCTGGCGCGTGACGAGCACGCGAGCCCCGTCGCGATTCGACAGCGCGTGTCGCGGGCGCGGAAGCGACTGCGCGAAAACCCGGCGATTCGAGAGTGGCAGGTCGCGACCCGCGTCGGCCAGCGATCGTCAGCGAGCGACCGCGGCCCGTCCGGGATATGGTGGGATGAGGTGCTGCGGATCGTCAATCCGCGTGAGGACGCCGACCCGACCCAGCCCGCCGGCGCTGGCGTCGCCGATGCACACCGCGCGACCGCCGTCGCCGTGCTGGCGCACGCGGAGCGTGGCCTCCACTTGCTCTCCCTCGGCCAACTGCACAATGCCATCGCCACGAAGCGTCTCGAGCGGTGCCAGCACGTCACGGATTAAGGCCCTAATACGGTAACCCGGCCGCCGTATATCGGCGAGGCCCACGGTGTTGACGCGACTCGCGGTCGCGATACCGACTGCAGTCGTTCAGTGGCGCGCCGATGGCAAACCAACTACGCGCGACGGGCGACTGGTCGTGCGCCAGGTTGCCTACACCGAGGTCGGCAGTGTGCGCGAGCGCCCGGACGCGGTCGTCCCGAGCCGATCGATGACGACGCTGGCCACCCAAGAAGCCAGCTGCAGCGACCGTCGATGACGGCGCGGTGCCGCTCGGCGCGTCTGTGACGTGATCCTCGAGGTAATCGGGGATAGAGACGATCTTGCCCTTGAGGACGACGGCGAAGACACGTGCGCCGCGTCGTTGTCCGCGACCGCGTTCAACGAGCTGCGTCTCGGGAGTGGTGACAGATCCGGCCACATTGTGTCGTTGGTCAGCAAATGGCGCGTGGTCTCTTGATTGAGATTTTGCCTAATAGATCTTGCAGCGATGAAGCCGACGTCAGCGAATACCGTTACCGAGGTCGAGAAATTGCCGGCGGAATTAGCGAGACCCGAGCTGTACACGCCCGCACACGGACGGGGCAAACTGCTTCGTGGGGGCCTTCCCGGCCATGCCGGGGGCAGCGGTAGACCACGGAGCGAGGTCGTGGCCCTGATTCGCGATAAGACGCTCAAGGTTGCCGTTCCGCGACTGGCGTACCTGACACAGCATGCGAAAGACGAGGCGCTCCAACTCGAGGCCGCACTAGCGCTGACGAAACTGGCGGTTGAGCGCGGCCCGGTTCAACAACGGAGCCAAGCGCAGCAAACGAACGTGCACGTCAACGAGTTCCGCGTACTCCAGCCGGGCGATCCTGCGATTACGCGCGACACGATCCGCGTATGAATCCACGACCGGCCCGGACAGAAGAACAAACGGATGCCCTTTGTGCGGGCAGCCCTACGATGAATCGTTGCCGGTGCGCCAACTGCCGGCGAGCGTGGAGGGGCGCGCGCCCGCGCCGATGTACCAACTCACATGGCATAGCGTATGTCTCCGAGCGGCGCGGAAAGCGGCGGGCGATAGACTGAATTGAACCGGGCCTCGAGGCGGCCGCATGACCGAGCCGCGTGCGTTGCCACCCGCGTGGCGTGAGCGCGCGGCATTGCTTCGGCAGCACGGTGCGACGGAGGCAGCACAAACAGCCAATGTGCTTGCGGACGAGCTCGAGTTGGCGCTGCGCGAACAGGGCGAGGAGTTATTCAACCTTGAGCAAGCGGCTGTGATCTCTGGCTTTAGTGCAGATCACCTGGGCAGGGAAGTGCGCGCAGGGCGAATCCCCAACCGGGGCCGTGCGGAACTAGTTATTTCAAAATACCGTAAGACCCCGTGGACGATCATGTAGCTCCGCAATCGCCTGCTGATTCGGGTTACCGGGATCAGTTCAGCCGCGATCGGGCTCTCCTTCAGGACACCGCGGTCAAGGATGCTGGGTAAGACAAGTCGACGCCGGAGACGTTGACGACGGCCTGCCATGCGGCTTCCTGGTTGGCGCGGTCGTGAAAGTGCGGGTGGCGCATCGCCTCAATTGGGCCGGTGAGCTTCTTCGGCGCCGAGGCGAAGAATTGCCCTGAGACGTCGGTTCCGAACTCCGATGCCTGGAGGTACCGACGGGCGGCGGTCTCAGGAGTCTGGGTCATGCCGGGGATGAGCTTCACCAGCGGAATCATCAGCCACTTCAAGGCCGGGCCGGCGTTACGCACCGCCCTGGTGTCGGGCGCGCTACCGGGCGACACGGCGTATACGGCCATGCCGGAGGGTAGCCGGCGCGCCAGCGCCGCGACCCACCAAGCGATGATGAGCTTCGCGTCGGCATACGCCCGGTTGGGCACGTACTTCACGTTCGGCCCGTTGCGCAGCAGGGCTTCAACAGCGGCGGTTCGGTCACCCTGGTGGTGTTTGGCCGCGAAGGCCGCCACGTCGGTGAAGCTGAACAGGGGCACGTCCCCTCGGGCAGGTTCCGCGCCGGCGATAACAATCCGCGCGTTGGGGCTCAGCAGGTTGGCGCGGAGCAACCCGACAGTCAGTTGATGATGGCCGATTAGCGGGGCCTGAGAAGCCTCGACGCCCGCCGCAGTGAGCACGCGCTTCTTACCTCCGACCAACCCTGCATTGAGCAGTAGGAAATCGATCGGCCGACCTCGCTTGACGAGCTCGGCGAGGGCGGACTGGACGCTGGTCGGTGCGTTCAGATCCAGCTCCAGCGGCGTGAAGACCTGTCTTTTGGCCTCCGCCGAGAGCTGAGCGGCCGTTTCCTGGACCCGAGCCAGGCTGCGCCCGGTGACGATGATCTCGCGCCAGCCCTCTCCGGCAAGAGTGCGGGCTGCCGCATAACCCAGCCCGGAGGTGGTGCCGGTGACGAGCGCGATCGAATGTTCCATGGGCGTCTCCGTGGTGAAGGGTGAAGGCCGAGTCGTGAGGCCCCGCGAGGCCAGAGCCGGCTTGCTAATTTCGAACTATTCAGTTATATATTGGTTCGATGGAAATTGTCAATGAGTTTTGAACCACATGGTTCCAAATACCACTAGGCCGCGGGGTCGACCGCGCAGCTTCGACGAGACGGGGGCGCTGGAAAAGGCGACTCAGGTGTTCTGGTCGAAAGGCTACGACGGAGTGACGATCGACGATCTCGTCGCAGGGATGGGTGTGGGACGGCCGAGCCTGTATGCCGTCTTTGGGGACAAGCGGGCGATATTCTTGCGCGTCCTGAGGGCGTACGCAGAACGGAAGGGCGCATCAGCCGCGAAGGCACTCCTCTCGCCACAGGGTCTTCGCGACTCGATCGCGGGCTTTCTGAGGTACGCCGTCGAAAGTGCGACCGAGAAAGGGTCCGCCCGGGGCTGCCTTCTGGTGTGCGTCGCGCCGCTTGTGAACGACGCTGAGGTTCGGCGGTTCCTGCAGAGCACGGTCGCGGGCGCCGCGGCGCTAGTGGAGCGCCGTTTCCGGGACGGGATCTGTGTGGGAGACATCCCGCCAGACTTTCCGGTAGCCGTGCGCGCGATCCAAGTCACGGATTTTGCTCGTGGCCTGACCATGCGTGCGCGGATAGGCACGCCGCGCAAGACGCTCCTCAAAGATGCTGAAGAAGCGGCCGACTTGGTGCTCCTGCCGCGGCGCGTCTGACGGGGCGCGCAAGGGGGGCGGGGTGGGTTGGTGGGTATCGCACCCCGAGGAGCGTTACTGGTTGAGATTACCGACCGCGAGGATCTCGGAGTCAACCTCAAGGCGCCACAGACGAACGAGCACGGGCGGGAATATTGGAGTTACTCGCCGATTCGCGCTCGGAGCGAGAAGAGCTTCGCACGAGCATTGTCACGAGTCTCGTTACGGCGTACTGCGACATTGAACAGGGGCCAGGTACGGTGTGAGCGGGATCCGTGGCGGCCGGTGCGAGGCGGCGCGTCGCGCGTCTTCACGTGGATGCAGCTTCGTCAACCTCCCCGCCACACCTATTGACGCACTTCCGACGTAGCTACTTGCGGGGAGCGTTGGCCTGCGCGTTGAACGATGGGTTGGGCGTGCCCGCAATGCCGGCGGTCCCGAGCTGCTTGAGGAGCGCGCACTCGGTTACTTCCCGGCTCTCGTTGCTCGAGCCCGAGAGTTTCGATGATCTCACGGTTCGCGCGAGCAAGGTCGGCAGTCGCCGCCAGGTCGTCGGCGTTGGCAAGGGCTCGCAGCTGAATGGCTTCTTCACTTCCGCTAGCTGCGGATGTTTCGTCTGTCACGCCGGGCGGTTCGAAAGCGCTGACGCATGGGTCGTCGCCGCGAGCCTCACGAACGAGAATCCGGCGGCCGCCACCTAGCGGCCGGCGGAACGCGACAGTTCAACGCGGGCGCGAAATCCGTCCCACGGCTTTACTTGCTGATGGGGGTGCATCCAGTGGTTCGGATCGTGCCGGAGACGTTGTAGATCTTCCACCCGTCGGGTCCTTTGCGGAACAGGAAGGCATTGATGCCGCAGTGGTCGATCTTCGACTCACCGCCTTTGGTGTAGTTGTAATAGGCCCAGAGGGACGCCATGGGGCCGTCGAGCCGGACCTTGGGGTCGCGCATCCGCTCGTCACCACCTGGTCCAGTCCCCTTGCCAACGTCGGCGATGAACTTGTCCACCGATTCCCGCCACTGGAACCCGTCTGCGCCACCGGGGATCTCCACCATTGTCGAGCGGACGGTCGTCGACCGCATCAGCGCTGTATCGCGCCCACGCATGCCGTCGAAGAAATGAGTCGCCACCTGGATGACAGTTTGGTCGTCGGATTGTGCACCGAGGCGTGTAGCGGTGATACCGTTGATCGACGTCAGGGCCAGCGCGGCCAGAGCAACGAGGCGACCGAGGCCTGCAGCGCGGACATACCGTGCCGACCACGCGTCGTACAGGGGGAGGGATCCGAAGGGGGCAGACATGATCGGGAGTGGTACCCTGTCTTAGGAGTGAACGATGGTCGGGGGCTAGTGGCGCTGTAATTGACGCGACGCCACCGTTTCCGACAAGTGTCCGGTTGGACACCACTGAGAAGACCTCACCTCGTCAGAAGTTCATCTCGACGTTGAGATTCAATATCGTCCCGTTGGCAGACGAACGACGCAAGCGGAAATCGACAAGCCCCCGTTGGCTTAAAGCGCGCTTCAACCCCTAGCGTCCAACGCAACTACCAGCACTCGCGAGGGGCTATGGGGCGCTTGCGATTCGAAGACATGCCGATTGGGGTCAAGGTGGCGGTGGCCGTGGCCTTCTTCACCGCCTGGGTGTCACTCGAGGAGATGCGGGCGAGGTGGAGGGAGTGACGCACTCACGCGTTCGTTGAAACCACCCCGTCGCACGAAGATTGTTACAGAGCGCCGTGCGCGTCTTCGCAGACGATCGTGATGACGCGTTTCTCCACCTTCCTCGCGTCCTCTTTGCCGTCGTCCCGAGGAACTCGAGGAAGCGCTCACGGTGGGCGGCGTCACGGTGTATTCGCGCGACGGCCAACTGCGCTATCTCGCGCCGCCGGGCACTCTGACCCCCGAGCTGCGTACCGCCGCAGCTGTGCACGGGGACGTGCTGGTTCGCATCTGCCGGGCAGCGGATGCGGCGCTCGACAGGGCTTTCAATGACGAGCACCGGCGGGCGATCGCAAAGGCGCGACACGCGACGGCTCAGGAACGCGACGACCTCGAGGCGGCCGCATGACTACTCGCGAACGGCGTCCTGATCTGACGGTTGTCGTCCGGAACAGCGACGAATCGATTGACATTGACTCTTGGGTAGCGCAGTACGTCCGATGGATTCTGGAATTGCGAGGTATTTCGGCGCCTGGGTCGGGGCGGCACGTAAAAATGTTGAGGCCGGGCAAGCAGGAACGGGACCCATGACGGCGCCACGCGAAATGCCTGCGAATGTGGCGGCAACGGGCCAAGGATCTTCGCCGCTACGGCGCGATCTCCAACGCTGCGGCACTGGAGGCCGCGGCTGACGAGCTCGAGTCGGCGCTGTGCGAAGAGGCCGACGAACTCTTCAACCTCGAGCAAGCTGCAGTGATCTCTGGTTTCAGTGCTGATCACCTCGGCAGGGAAGTGGGCGCGGGGCGAATCCCAAACGGGGCCGTGCGGGTGCGCCGCGCATCCGCCGTTGCGATCTCCCTCTAAAGACTGGGCATCTCGCGCCGGACGCCAGGGCGACGCATCTTGTCGGCGCACGAGGGCGGATCGCGCGCGCTGTCGCCAACTCCAAGATCGGAGAATGACGATGGCCCGTGCGAGGATTTCCGAAGTCTGGTCGTACTGCTGTGGCGAGAAGGGCAGAAACCGAGTCCGCGTGTTCCAGCGCGCGCCTCGAGGCAAGGCACAGGCGGGGACCGTCTTCCTCCAGTTCATCGAGCTCGAGGCGGACGGGCGGTTGCACCGAAAGCGCGTGTCGCTCGGTCGGTGCTCCCACGAGGCAGCGAAGGCGAAGGCGGATGCACTCGCTGGTGAGCTCGCTGCGTTGCCGGGGCGGCCGGAAGCGTCAGAAGTGGCGACGGTCGCTACGCTGTTTGACAACTACGCTCGAGAAGTAACGCCGGCTAGGAGTCGGCACGCACAGCAACACGATCGAACGGCTGGGCTGCTATTCGTGCGGTCGGTTGGCAAGACCGTCTCGGAGCGATTCGGATGCTCTCGTGGTTCGATATCGATCTCAAAGCCAAGACCGTCCGGTGGCGAGCTGAGAACGACAAGATTGGCTTTGAACACACAACCGCGCTCGCGGCGCCGGCGGTCGCGGTGCTCCAGGCAGCACGGGACGAGCTCACAGAAGCGGCCTGGGTGTTCCCGGCGCCGGAGGATGGAACCAAGCCAACGTCTCGATACACGTTCCGCCACTTCTGGGATCGCGCTGAGGCGCTGGCAAAGCTTGAGCCAGTCGAGCGCCGCGGGTGGCACTCATTGCGCCGTGCGTTCGCGACTGAGATGAAGCATGCACCGCTCCGAGACCTCGCCTATCTCGGTGGCTGGAAGTCGGTGAGCACGGTCGTCGAGGTATACCAGCAGCCTGACGATGCGACGATGCGGGCGGCGCTCGAGGCGCGGCGGCCGATAGAGGCGGGAGCTCGGCAGCATGGATGACGGGTCGCTGAACGGCCACCTCGAACAGCCACCTCGGGTCAATGGCATACGACCGTGGGCTGGGGAGCTCATCACCCAACCTACGTGCAGATATAGAGTTGGATTATGTTTCGCTGTCCGTGGGACGGGTGGCCGAGCGGTTTAAGGCGCACGCCTGGAAAGCGTGTGGGGCCGAAAGGCTCTCGTGAGTTCGAATCTCACTCCGTCCGTGTACTAACTGCTTATTCTGCGCCCGCTTGTCGGTTGGTTCCGATCAGCGGGTGTGCGGCGCCGTCGCTGCACCGTGGTGACAATTCGCGAGGCCGAATTAGCGGGTCAGCCCCCGCCGCGAGAGGCGTCTTTCGTCCAGCCAACGCGGTACGCTGCGTCTTCTCCTCTGGCGTCTGGTGGCACGCCACAATCGTGCAGGCCTTTTCCCCCTGACGGGGTGGCACAAGTCCTTCGTGCCGCAGCGCCGCGCGCACGCCTGAAGAATTTCGCGTCTCGCGCCACCAACGATCCAGGTCCGGTGGCGCAGTCCGTTGTGGAACAGCGCTTTGTGATCTCGTACGCTATGGCTCACGAATATCCAAGCGTCTCCTTCCAAAGAGCCGCGCATCCATAGATGTGGAACCTGGTCCGAGAGCAGCGAGCGCGGCACCCACCGCTCCTAACAGGATGGAACTCCGTATGTGGCCGGTCCCCAGAAACAGGACGTAAACTTCAACGAGAGCGACGAGCGCCCCCGCGACGGGTGTCCACAATCCCAGCAAAAGCAGTGTGCCAGCTCCAAACGCGACAGACCTTAAGCCGATCGTTTGCAGATCAGGCCTTAGCTGGAGCGCGATGGCTCCGTCATGAATCAACAGGATACCAGCGGCCAGCCTCAGCAGGATGGCTCACCGGATGAACGCCCAAATCACCGAGTTGCAGGGCGGTCACCTGGTGATGCCACCGGTGTACCCCGCGGCGCGAATCTCGTCGAACAAGCGCACGGCGGACAGCTCCGGATACGTCGCGAGCCGAGTGGTGATGATCGCCTGATAGGGGTCGAGCTTACTCGGGTGGACGACGCGTACGCGCGGCGCGGTCACATTGCGCTCGAGCTGTCCGGTCCCGATCCAGTGGTACGCCACCCGACGGCTCACCCCCAACTGCTGGGCCCTCCAGTTCCTGTGCTCGCCCAGCGCGACCTCGGTCGACGATATCGCCCGGCACGCGACGCGCGATCAACTTGTCGGGTGCGTGTCCATGCTCGACCCAATCTTCTAATGCCGTCTGGCTCGACGCCCGTGCTCGTGCCGAAGCGAAGAGCAGCCGCATGCCGCCATCCGGAGTGAGTGCCGTCCTGGCACCCAAAGCAGCGACGGCACCCACAAAACTCCGGCGGTCGGTTGTGAAGGAGGCTGAATCGGACATAGGCTAGTCACCAGGCGCTCCTCTCGGCTTTACGCCGTCGGCCGCCCACTTATCGCCTGCGAGCCCTCCGGGCCGTGGTCGTAGTCCTGGACGCTGGAGATGTTCGGCATTCCCCAGTCGTGGCCATTCCAGCCGCTGAACCCGTCCATCCGGAAGAACCAGACACCAGTGTTGGAGTCGCTGATCATGATCAGCCCATCCCTGTTCCGGACGTCGATCCCGAAAGCGCCGTTGAAAATGCTCGTCCCCTCCCATTGGGGGACCCCGCCGTACCCCTTCTCGTGCGCGCACTGGCAGGTGTAGTACCAGCCGACGGTCACCGGATGCGTGGGGTCGTACATGCTGAAAATCTGCAGCCCATCCTCGTACCCGGAGGCGAAGACGAAGGGCCAGCGCACCTCGTGGTTGTGCACCAAGTCGTGCCAGTCCGGCTGCCAGGCCCCGATCGGTTGGGTGACCGTTTGGATCTTGCCCTCGAGACCGGGCTTGAGATCGAAAATGCGGAGCGGCGCCCACTGGTACTCTGTCTCGGCGATCGCATAGCGGCCGTCCGGCGTCGGCGTGAACGTGTGGCCAAAGTCGACGCCGGCCGCGCCAACGATCGACGTCACCAACTTTGGGTCTTCCGGCTTGGAGACATTGTAGATGTGATATCCCGCGGCACCGGCCCCGTAGAACTTGTCTTGGTGGGTTGCCGGGTCATAAGCGACGTAGAAGTCGTGGTAGCCGCTCATGGCGACCGGCTGCGGACGGAACCCTGGGAGCGCCACCGGCACGGCCGTGGCGGATACCGGGACCTCGCCGATGAGCCCCTGTTTGGGGTCCCCGGCCAGGGTCTTCCCGAGGTCGTAAATGTTGGCGTGGGAACCATTCACGGTTGTGAACAGCAGGACGCGACCGTCCGAATGCTTGTACACGAATGAGTTGTGAAAACCACCCGGCGTCTCGGGCGCACGAATGCGGGCCACAATCTTGATCATGTTCGTATCGGGCAGGCCGGTGACATCCGCTATGATTGCGCCCAAGTCCCCGTCAGGTGTCCCCGGATCGAACTGCAGTGATTGCACGTAGTAGTAGCGCCCCTTGAGCTTGAAGTACTTGCCGTCCATGCCACCCAACCCCTTGTGGAGCGCGGCGTTCTCAATGCTCCAGCGGTAAAGCATCTTCACGTTCGCAAGGTCGCGGAGATCGATGATCGAGAAGCCCGGGCGATCCCGAGACTGGGAGACGTAGGCGTAGGGACGCGTGGGATCCTGCTCGATTTCGTCGTCCATCACCCGAAAGAAACCGCCGAGAGGCAGGTGAGCGACGAGAATGAAGGTTCGGGCTCCCTCCGATCTTTACGCCAGGGAGTACACCAGGTGGCGCATCGGTTGCGGCACCAGGAGCGGCCTGGGCCCCGGCAATGCCAGCTATGAGAACACCTGCGCTCACGCCGATCAGCGCCGCCCGCCCGATTATCCCAAAGCTCGTCATACACTCCTCCAATCGTGACCGCACCACGTGGTACAGCCGGGGTCTTTACACCCGCCCGACCGCCCGGGGTGAAGCGCCGCCGTCCGTCTGAGCGCGGCGATGAGTTTCCATTGGACACTCCGTTGAGCAGGCAACCTACACTTTCCGAGGTGCGTCGTCCAATTCGGGTACACGGCACCGTGCACTCGGCAGGCGACGTGGGCCGGCCCTTACGCGGATCAACTCGAGCGGATCAACGCGCTGTCGGCGGACCGGATCGCGGCCATTCGGGTAGCGTTGCGCGAGGCCGAGAGGGCGTCCGGCGCCACGCGTCATGCTATGCTGGGCGTCCTTCACGAGCGAGCTGGCGACGGACGTGAAGGCAGCGACCGATGCGGCGAAGGCGAGGAAGCTCGCCAGCACGGTGCGGGAACTGGCGAGCACCGCAATCGCGAATCGCTAGTCGATAATCGGCAGCAAACCCCGAGCGCCATGACAGACGCGCCGTAAGGAAGTGCCCCATCGATCCGGCCACCCGGTCGCGTTCCAATCGCAGGAACGGTGAGGTGGCCGTTCGGGTGGCCGTTGAAGTACGAACGACTCCGATGTCGCTAACGGGAGATCCGGGCGGATCGCACGCGTGTCAGAGTGAAGTGCCGCTAGCGGTCGGACTTCGGTCGGGCAGGGGGTTGCTTGGAAAGCGTGTGGGGCCGAAAGGCTCTCGTGAGTTCGAATCTCACTCCGTCCGTGAACTAACTGCTTATTCTGCGCCCGCTTGCCGATGCGTCTCGGTGAGCGGGCGTTCACATCGCGCACGTGTGGGCACAATTCGTGGGGACAATTCAACCCGTCAAACCGACCGCACGAAGCGTCTTTCGTTTAGCCAGCGCGGTGCCTTGCGTGACCTCCAAAATCCACACTTGACATCGACGGATAATTCACTACCATTTGGTTGTGGATAAGCTAGACACAACATTTGCGGCTCTGTCTGATCCCACCCGCCGGGCGATGATCGAACGACTCTCCCATGGGCCTGCCTCGGTCCATGGATTGACGGAACCGTTTGCGCTCTCGCAGCAGATGATTTCAAAACATATTGCGTACCTGGTGCGGGCGCGGATTGTGATCAAGACGAAGCGTGGAAGAGAGAGCGTGTGCACGCTTAGGCCAGAGGCGATCAAGACAGTCAGCGACTGGGCGATTAGCTATCGCCGATTCTGGGAAGAGAGTTTCGACAAATTGGATGTGGTTGTGAATCAAATGAAAAAAGCGGAGGTCAGAGATGACAAAAAACACGGTTAACGAGACAGAGCGGATGGTTATCACTAGGGTTTTTGATGCCCCACGCGCGTTGGTTTGGAAGGCGTGGACAGACCCGAAGTACGTGATGCAGTGGTGGGGACCGAAGGGGTTTACTGCGCCTTTGTGCGAGATGGATTTTCGCGTAGGAGGAAAATTCCTCTGCTGCATGAGAACGCCGGATGGGCAGGAGTTCTGGAATGGCGGGGAATACCACGACATTGTTCTGCACGAGAAGATCGTTTCCTCAATGTACTTTTCCGACTCGAAGGGAAACAAGGTTGAGCCTGCACACTATGGAATAGAACATGAGGCCATAGACGGTGCGTACGACGTGACCATCTTTGAGGATTTTGGAAACGGCCAGACGAAACTCACCTTCGTTGGAAATGAAACCATGGAGAACGCAAAAAACAGCGGCCAACTAGAGGGCTGGAATGAGATGCTCGATAAAGTTGCCGCAGTTGTTGCGGGGCTAGCGCAGGCGAAATAAGAAGATCAAACGCCCCACGCTGCTCGAGAGTACAGGACCGCTCATGATGTCGTTCGCCGTCGCCAACAACCTGCCATTCCGCCTCGAGGAGGTCGACGGCGCCACGGTGAGTACGTTCGACCACTCCGCGCTAGGCCTGTTTCCCGAGGGGTATCGAGAGCACCTCTCGGAGGGGTAGCCGCTCTTCGCCGCACGCATTCGACGACGAGCCGAGCACGCCTAACACGATTCACACACGAGAATGGGGAGCGCTCCGACGACGGCGGAGCGATCGTGAGGAAACGTGCAGGTGGGTGATCCGAGTTTCGTGGTCCCGCTCGTGCTCGGCAGACTCGCGTGGAGAGAACCTTAATGGACATGCGCTCGCAAATCGACGTGCTCACGAGCGACCTCCGGTTCGCGTTTCGTTCGCTGTCCCGGGCGAAGGGTCTCGCGATCACGGTTATCCTCACGCTCGCGCTCGGGATCGGCGCGAACGCCGCCATCTTCACTATCGTCCGCGGCGTGCTCCTCCGTCCGCTCGTCAATCGCGACGAGAGTACACTGATCTACGTTCGCCAAAGCCAGCCTGGACTCGGCAACCCGAACGCGTCGTTCTCGGTTCCCGAGCTCCAGGACATCGAGTCCGGCGTCCATTCCATAAACCAATTCGGCGAGTTCTCGACGATTGCCTTTTCGGTTGTAGGCCTCGGCGCCCCGCGTGAGGTGCGCGCAGGTGTCGTCGGCGGCTCGTATTTCAATGTGATGGGGTTGCATCCGGCCCTCGGGCGGTTGATCGGCCCGCGCGATGACGGGCCGAATGCGGCTGGCGTCGTCGTGCTCACCTATCGGTTCTGGTCGACGACGCTCCATAGCGATCCGTCGTTCATCGGCAAGACCGTACGCCTCGGCAGTGGCTCGCAGGGTTCGCGGGTGGCGACGATCATCGGCGTGCTCGAGCCGTCGATCCCGTATCCCACCGAGACCGAGTTGATCGCCAACATCGTTACGAGCCCGCACCATCTGTCGGCGACGATGGTCACCGGCCGCGTGCACCGCATGACCGAGCTGTTCGGTCGGCTCGCCCCCGGCGCCACGCTCGACCAAGCACGCGCCGAGTTGCAGGCGGTGTACGCCCGAATGACGAGCGACCATCGTGAGGCCTACCCGAAAGAGGCAATGTCAGCGATCAGCGCCGTTCGGCTGCGCGAGCAGATCACGTCCCAGGCGAGACCCATTCTGCTCATTCTGCTCGCCGCGTCAGGGCTCATCTACATCATCGCCTGCTCGAACGTCGCCAACCTGATCCTCGCCCGTTCCATTCGCCGCGAGAGCGAGCTCGCCGTGCGCGGCGCGCTCGGCGCGAGCGTCGGGGCGCTGCGCCGTACGCTGCTCGTCGAGAGCGTGCTCCTGGCCAGCGCCGGCGCGCTCCTCGGCCTGCTGAGCGCGAATCCGATGGTCGCGATTCTGGCGCGCTACGCATCGCGCTTCACGGTCCGCGCGGTCGATCTCACCGTCGACTCCAGCATGCTTTGGGTCGGCGCCGGGCTCGCCATCGTCGCTGCCGTGCTGCTGGCGTTCATCCCGCGCCTGCCCTCGTCGCGCTCCTCGCAGACCATCGCGATCGCCAGTGGCGGCGTGCGCATCACGGGTGGGACGAACCGCCGGCTCCGCCTGTTCGCCGTCACGCAGATCGCCGCTTCGTTCGTGTTGCTCGCAGGCGCCAGTACACTCCTCAAGACCCTGCTCGACCTGCAACGCTCGCACCCGACGTTCGACACGCAGCATGTGCTCGCCGTCGACGTCCCTGTCGACGCCTACGGCAAGACTCAAGCGCAGATCTTGGACTTCTATAAGGAAGCGCAGCGCCGCGTGGCGCAGCTCCCCGGCGTCGCGGCGGTCGCCGTGGGAGACGTCGTTCCCTGGCGCGACAACGACTTCCTCTTCGGGCTGCAGTTCGCTGCCGAAGGGCACGTTCAGGCCTCGGGCCAGGACGACCCGCGCGCGGAGTATCGCCCGATCTCGCCCGGATATTTCGCCACGCTCGGCGTTCCGATTGTCGAAGGACGCGACTTCAATGATATGGATCGCGACACCGCTGACGCCGTGGTGATCATCAGTAAGTCCGTCGCCGACAGAGTGTTCCCCGGTCAGGACCCGATCAATCACCATGTGTGGTGGACCGATCCGGTGATCCAATTCGCGCGGTATCCAGCCGACGCCCCGCCGCATTGTCGGCGTCGTCGGGGACATTGACGATGCGCATATCCTTCCCGAGCCCACCCTGGCGATCTATGAGCCGATCGCGCGGGTAGGTCTGTACGGTGGCCGCTTGTTCGTGCGCGCCAGCGCCAATCCGTACACGCTCGTCTCGCCGATTACCCGGTCAATCCGAGCAATGTCCGCCGACCAGCCTATCGAGCACGCGGCCACGCTCGAGGACGTGAAAGCCGAAGTCCTGACGCCGGACCGGTTGAACTCTCTCGTGTTCGGCGGATTCGCGATCGTCGCGCTCGCGATCGCCGTCGTCGGTGTCGCCGGTGTCCTCGCGTTCTCCGTCAGCGCGCGCACCCGGGAGTTCGGCATCCGGCTGGCCATTGGCTCGCAGTCGAGCCGACTGCTGGCGGGCGTCATGCGCGAAGCCGCGGTGATGGCGACAGCCGGAATTGTCGCCGGCGTCGCTTGCGGCTATGTCCTGGCGCGTCTCGTGGGTAGCGGGGTGCTCGACATCAAAGCGCCGAGTGCGCTTCCGACTGTCGCCTCGGGGCTCGTCCTCCTCGCGGCGGCGATCGCTGCCTCGGCCCTCCCGGCGATGCGCGTCGCACGCATCGATGTGCTGCAGGCCTTGCGGGCGGAGTAAGTGTCGACGGGCCGTTCTGGGCGCGGCCGGGCCGTCACCGGCAGCTGCCGGGGTCAGGGGTCGGGGCTCGGTGGTCGGAGCAGGTGTTATTTGCGATTCGGCTGTGTGATCGGCGGTATGGCAGATGGCACTCAACGATTCGACAAGGATGGACTCAGCGGTCGCCCCATGGTGGATTCTCGAGGCGAAGCGAGAGTGGGTTAGGGTGAGGGTGGATTGGTCAACTGGAATGGTCGTTCTCGTTCGGTAGTGCAGGCACCGCCGAAAGAGGCGCGGAATCCCAGCCATTGGCGATGTCGATTTCGACTCCTTCCGTACGTCGTATACGGAGAGCGCGCCCGGATCATCTGCGCCGCTACATCGAAATCCTGCTCAGTGTCGGCACCGAGCAGGCAAAGCATCTCACAGAGGGAGACCCGAAATGAGAAAGATCAAGATCTTCGAACACATCTCGCTGGACGGCGTGATCTCGCCGACCGGCGATAGCGACTTTGCGCAAGGCGGATGGTCGGCACCGTATCGAACTGCGGCCGGGGCTGAGGCCCTCGCCGAGAGACAGGGCAAGAGCTTCGATCTGCTGCTTGGCCGCCGGACCTACGATCTCTGGGCCAGCTTCTGGCCGAAGGTCACAACCGGGCCGTTCGCGGCCGGTCTCAACGCCGCGACGAAATACGTCGCGACCCACAGGCCAAACAACCTCGGTTGGGGTCCGGTCGGGGACCTGGGCGCGGACATCATGGAAGGTGTTCGCCGCGTCAAGTCAGAGGACGGGCCTGACCTGATCGTCTGGGGAAGCTCGACGCTGACGCCTGTGCTGCTCGAGCAGGGATTGGTCGACGAAGTTGTGCTTCTCGTCTATCCGGTCTTGCTCGGTCGGGGCAAACGTCCCTTTTCGGAAAGCGCTGACCCGCGCGAACTCGCTCTCGTCAGCACGAAGGCGACGCCCACGGGCGTACTCATCAACACGTATCGACACGTTGGATCGGTGCGAACCGAATCGTCGGCCGGCGCGAGCGGCTGAGCGGGAACCGCATGACGGTTTGCGAGCCTTTTTCAGCGGTGTCCACACTGGTGTCGTCGCCCCGCGTGGCGCCTGCCGCCGAGCCGGCAACGCCGCCGCCGTCTCATGCGTGTGGCCGATATGGCGGGCGGGATCACTCCGGCTGTCTCTCCGCCGCTTGCTCTGAGTTTGCGCTCGATCGAGTCACGTCGTGTGCCTTCCCAAATGCGAAGTACAGGTCGCGAAATTGAGCATAGAGATCCTGATATGTTCGGACATCCCTGGGGACGGGCTCCCTGACTCGATGAGAGGGTGAGACCGCCTGCTGTGCCTCCTCCACTGACTTGAACGCGCCGGCCACGACAAAGGCGAAGATCGCCGACCCTAGACTCGTGGTGTCGGCTTCAGGCACCAGGATGGGTTTGCCGAGTACACTCGCATAGATCCGATTCAGCGCCTCATTGCGCTGCGGAATACCTCCGGCATTGATCACGCGATCGATCGGCACGCCGTATTCCTGCAATCGCTCCAAAATGATTCGGGTGTGAAACGCCGTGCCTTCGATTGCGGCGAATAGCTCATCGTCCGCTGTGTGATTGAGGCGCCATCCCACTGTAATCCCGCGCAGCTGCGGATTCACAAGAATCGAACGGTCGCCATTATCCCAAGCCAGGCGAATCAATCCGGTTTGGCCAGCGTTGTAGTGCTGAATCCTTTCTGACAGTGTTATCAGAGGTGTATTCGCTCGCCTTGCGATCGCATCGAACAGGTCGCCCACTGCCGACAACCCGGCCTCGATTCCAAGTCTATTCGGGTGAATAGACCCGTGGGCCAATCCTGAAACACCGGGGATCAGGCGAGGACTGTCGGCAAGAGCCATGATACAGGTGGATGTGCCGATAACATTGACCACATCGCCGAGCCGACATCCTGCGCCGAGCGCATCCCAATGAGCATCGAGTGCGCCCGCAGCAATTGGGGTGCCGCTCTTGAGCCCCAGCCGGTGGGCCCATTCGGCGGACAGTTCGCCTGCGATCCGGTCTGAGGTCAGGTATCGCCCATTGAGGCGATCTCGAACACCCGAGAGGAGCGAATCGACTGACGTGAGAAACTCGTCGGACGGCAGACCCCCGAGCTCCCGGTGCCACATCCATTTATGACCCATGGCACAGACGGATCGAGGAAACTCGTCGAGCCTGCTGATGCCGCAGAGCGTCGCTACAATGTAATCGCAGTGCTCAGCAGCTGTGTACCACCGGGCGCGCTGCGTGGGATGTGACCGCAGCCAATGCAGCACCTTGGCAAAGCCCCATTCGGATGAGTATCTACCGCCGCACCAATCAAGTGCCGTTAGCTGCTGCTCGGAGCCAGCACGAGTAATTTCCTGTGCCTCGCGCCATGCACGATGGTCGCACCATAGGTAATAGTCATCGAGTGGCTGGAGATGCTCATCGAGCATAACGACCGTCGAGCCCGTCGTGTCGATCGCCAGAGCTTCGATGGCGTTGCCCGTGAGGCGCGCCTGCGATAGCGCGATATGAAACGCTTGCTCTAAGGCTCGCAGGTGATCCGTGTGGCGCTGCGTCGCGCAGTCCGGATCGGACCGATGGCGCAAGACTGGATACTCGCCAATCCCCTGTCCAAGCCGCCCCTGTTCACTGTGGACGATCGACACCCGCACAGTGGCGGTTCCGAAGTCCACCCCCGCAACGATCGGCATGGCTAATTGACCAGGGCGCTATATGCGCGCGTGCGTTGCGGACGGCGAAGCGATAGGAAGTGCCTCCATAGCGGCTTTAGGATGCCGAAACGCCTGCGAGCGGAATATCGCCGCAGAAATGGGTATCGATGCCCAGAGCATGAAACATGGAAGCCTTAGCATAGAGCGCCTTTTCCGCCATTGGCTCGTCCGCGGCATAGGCGACCTGAATGTGATTGGAACAGTGCCGTGCCATGAACTGGTCGCGCGTAATGCCCGGAAGCACGGCATGCATCATCGGCCACTGGGGCGTCGTGATCTGCCAGCGTCGCTCGGTTTCGGCCCCGGGAAGCGCAATGGAGCGCGCCAGACCCAAATCGGCCTTCAACCCCTCGGGCTCCACATAGATGCGGCTCCAGACGACGTGGCCCGGTTTACTTATTCCTTTGATCGTGCCCCCGCCGAGACGGAAATACATTGGCGGTTGGCGCTCACTGACGGCATCTCGGTAGCCGCGCGCAAAGTGCGCGGGAGGCACCGAACCGGAGCTCTCAAGAGTCCAAACAAAGGATGTATCGGTCGTGTCCCCATAAGGCTCGCCATACCGCACGTCATGGAGCGTGGTCTCGGGCGACAGCCCAAGCGCCGTCCACACCCGGTTCGTAATCAACGCATCGAGCCCCACGCACTCGTCAACCTCGTTGAAGTGGGGCAGCGCTTGGCCAGGGAAAAGCGGCTTTCCTGCCCGGTCGCAGACGGGAGGCCGATCGACGTTGTTGAGAAGCCCCTCGGCCAGGTCCGAAGCCGGGACGAGATCCTTCAGCCCCTGCTGGTACTGAATGCCGACTGCCGCGCAGCCGAACTCGTCGGCAAGGCGTAGCGCAGCAACATACATCTTGCACTGTTCGAGTATCTGATCCTCCGTCAGATCCGTCTCGGGATCGGGTCCGAATCTGAACTGCATGCCCTTGTCGAGAAGCCAGTGGTACACTGCACCAGCATCGGCCTCTGAAGTTCGCAGCATCTCGGCATAGAGCGCGGATTGGCTCAGGCGCTCCTTGAACACACCCAACGGCTGCAATAGCTCGTCCGGGATGATGGCGTTGTACATCCCCATGCAGCCTTCATCGAACACGCCGAGAATGGCCTTGTCGCGCTGCAGGGTTTCTCCAAGCGCGGCGCCCAACCGCCGTGCCTCCGCGGGCACCGAGACTTCCGACCAGGTGCGAACGTGAGATTGATCATGAATGATCGGTTTGCCCTCCAGCCATAACTTCAGGCCATCCACGAAAAACCGATCGGTGAAGTCGACGCTCCACAGCGTGCTAAAGGCTTTCCCCGCTTTTCGCAGCGAGGCGTTGAGATTGAGGAGTCCCACAAGACCCGGCCATTGCCCGCTCCAGTTCGCGACGGTGAGAATGGGGCCGCGATGACCGAGGAGACCCGGCAGGATCTGTTGACTGTACTGCCAGACGGCCTCGATCACGATGAGCGGGCAGTTGGGATCGATAGCACGGAAGACCTCGATGCCACGCTTTTGACTGTCGATGAATCCGTGCCGCTTCGCCGGGTCATACAAATGCGCGCGCTGCACATCATGGCCCAGGGAGCGGATCGCGTCTCTCACGGAATCCTCCACTTGCGCCTGCACAGGCCAGCACGCCTGATTGGCCGCGAGACGCAGGTCGCCGTTCGCCACCACAAGAATTGGCTCGCTCATAAGGTCGCGCCCGGATCTTCCAACGGAATTGTGATCAAGTTCGATGCGGTGCGTTCGGCGCTCAATACGGGCCATGTAAAGCCGTAGAGCGCAATGAGCGCAAAACAGGCCAGCGGCACCCAGAACGCCACCGACATGTCGTAGACATCGCCCACGTGACCCATGAGCTTCGGCATCAGTGCGCCGCCCAAGATCGCCATGACAAGAAAAGCCGAAGCTTTCTTCGTCTTCGCACCCAAGCCGTCGATACCGAGTGCAAAGATGGTCGGAAAACTGATCGACATGAAGAAGAAACTTCCGAATACCGCGGCGACCGACAACCACCCGAGCTTGGCCACGACGAGCGCACACAGGATCACATTGGCGAAGGAGTAGGTACCCAAGACCCGGTGCGGTGATGCTTTCCCCAAGAGCATGGAGCCGCTCAGGCGGCCCACAGTAAAGAGACCAAAACCGACCAAGCCTTGCAGACGCGCGGCACCTTGTTCGCTGATCGACCAGCCGTACGCAGTGCGAGCGGCAATGCCATGGTGTGAGAGCCAGGACGCCCAAACGCCAGCGCTGAGTGATGGGGTCTCGGCGACCATATAGTTGATAAAGAAGCTGAAAATGCCCGCTTGGGCGGCGACATAGAAAAATTGCGCCAGTACGCCCCCCAAAAAGTGTGGCTGTCTCCAGATCGATCGACTCGCCAGAGACATGGCGGCGCTTGCCGAGGATTCCGGCGATTCATCAAGGTGGTACTTATCGGGCACGGCCAGATCAGGCACGCTCGAGAAGTAAAAGATGCTTGCTAGCAAGAGCGCGGCGACGGCGATCGCCGCATACGGGATATAGAGACGAGCCTGAGCGGCCTCCGCGCCACCGGCGGCGTAGAAGAACGCCCCTCCGATGATCGGGCCTGTCATCCAGCCCACGCCGTTGAAGCTCTGCGCCAGATTGATGCGAAAGGCCGCGAACCGCGGCGGGCCGAGCACCGTCGTGTACGGGTTGGCGACGGTCTCGAGCACGGTAAGCCCCATTGCGATCAGGCAGACGCCCAGGAGAAACGCCCAGAAGGCGGCGATATGGGTCGCAGCGACGAACCAAAATCCACCCAACGCGACCAGGACCAAGCCCGAGATGATTCCACCCTTGTAACCGATGGCACGCGCAATAAGGCCTGCCGGTAAGGCCATGAGGGCGTAGCCCATATAATGGGCAGTCTGCACCCACGCGGATTGCGCCTTCGTGAGATGCAGCAGGTCCTGAAAGTGCTTATCCATCACATCGATCATGCCGTTGCAACAGCCCCACAACAGAAAGAGCGATGTGACGAGAAAGAACGTGCCCGTGTACGTGCGATCATGCGCTGCACCGAAGAACAGCGCCGTCCAACTGCTCTGTTGTTTCCTTATGCGCATGTCGTGGGCGGCTAGTTCGAGCCGCAGGTGGGTTGAATACCGAGCAAGGACGCGCCGAGCACGGCTCGTGATATTCGATCTACCTCATCAGCTGGACCTTTGAAATGGATCGAAAACAAACCCGTCTCCTTGCGCCAGGGCACCGAGCCTGCATTGGTAAGCGAATGTCGCGATTATAGGCGATGAGCGCAACGCGTTCAGCAGGCACCACTGACAGGGCCTGCCAAAGCGACCATGGGCTCGAGCACACGGACCCTTCGCTGCAGGTGTACCCTTGAACGCAGTCCCCGGGCAATTGCGTCTCAAAATCGACTCGAACGAGAGACTGATCTGGCCGTGGAGTCAGATCGGCCAGGATACCGCAGATACTTGGGCTGGACTGCCGGCCCCTTCTACTCTGGCGCCAGGACCAGGGACGTCCGCGAGGGCGCGCTCACAGCCACCCGCCGCGGAAGCCTGCGGGGCGCAACCCTGCGACGATACCGTCGCGCTACTTCTCAGGCTGGCCGAGGAATGCGAGAGGCGCGGCCGCGTCGAAGCGATGTTTCGCAGGCAGAAGATCAATGCTGACCAAGGCAGGGCGCCGGCACAAAGTTCGAGGGTCAGCCTCGGTGCATTCAGCTGGCCCTCGATGTTTGTTCTCCAACGTCTACTGGCTGGCGTCCAGCGTCCTACTCGCCGCCCTCACCGTTCTCGAACCGAGAGCGTCGACATCTCCACTCTGGGCTGGATGTTGAACGTGGCCATTTGGTCTGGGTCGACTCGAACGGTCTCGGCTACGTAGTCGTTGCCGGAATCTCCGATACGATGCACGACGAGCTGTAGGCTGCCACCTGGTCCGACAGCGCTGGCTGGCACACGCAACTCTGACGTTTTGTTCGACGGCACGAAGCCCAGGTGATAGCGTGTGCCGTCGTACAGCGCATAGACCTCAGCGTCGTTATAGCCATCGTTCGTCACCGCGACGACCACAGCACCATTCGGCGTCGGCTCAGTGCTGGGCGCGGCCGCACCGGCACAGCCCCCCGATACTATGAGGGTCGCCGCCAGCATTGCCACGAGGGTGGGCGGGCGTGTAACGCGGCGTGCACGATCACGCCTGCAATGGGACGACTGGCGCATAGAGCGATCCGCCTTGTTGGGGTCGCAGCCACGACGTAGGGCGCAAAGCGCGGGCTCGGCTTGATGTCGGCCACGACGCGGCGCCGACACTACTGTTGGTTCTGCAATCGCGGCAATCGTGTTCCTCACTCCCGCGCAGTTAACATCGTCGAGCGCCGACGCTCGACACAGAGAGACTTTGGTCTGAGTCTAGGTGCGCGGTGTATTCGACACGGGCTCAACTGAATGGACGCTGGACGCTAGACTAGACGCTGGACGCTGGGAACAAAACTCGAGGGCTCGCTAGAGCGCACCTAGCTAACCCTCGAGGTTTATTTGAGCGTCCAGCGTCCAGCGTCTAGCCTCCAGAGCCAGCAGCCGCATGTGTCGCCCCGGGCGGCGTCGGTACCCGGAGGAACGTGATGCCGAAAGCACGTAGCCCCCGCATCCCTCCGGTGCCATCAGGGAGAAACGTGACGACCATGCGATTGAGGTTCTTCGGCTTGGCGTCGTGGCCGCGAAAAACATCGTAGTGCTCGTGTGCAAGCGCCGCCTCGCCAGCGAGATAGGCAACGTGCAGCTCACCGGTTGCCATCGAGATGGTGACGTCGCCAAACGCAGAGTCGCGGTACGTTCCGGCGTACTGTGTGAGCGGAAGCGACGGATGAGTCGTGTCTTGTCCGGCTGTTTGGGGCACTCTGGCCGCCACCGCCTGGTCGTGCTCCTTCGCCAACATGGTTCGGAGCTCCGTGCTCCAGTCGCGCGCGCCCGTGCCGAGCCAGAGATCGATCGCCTTATACATCAGCGCGTGCCGCAGTTCGGCGTGATCGACATTCTCCAGCACGTAAATGCCGAGCCGACGCTCCGGCACGAGTCCGATCAGCGCGCACATTCCGTCGATGCTGCCGGTGTGCATCGCCAACTCATAGCCCGCGTAGTCTTGTAGGAAGAACCCGAATCCGTACGTGAAGAAATGTGGCCGTGACAGGGTGAGCGCCGGATAGAGCGCCCGGTCCGCCATCACCTGGGGGGTGAAGATCTCACGAAACACGGAATCGCTGACCAGCCTGCGGCCACCCACACGTCCGCTGTCGAGCAGGAACTGGACCCACCGCGTCATATCCGCGATGCTCGAATAGACCGAGCCTGCCGCCTTCACCTGATCGGTGCTGCGCATCGGGATCACGCGGAGCGAGTCGTGCTCCAGCTCGTGCGGCGTGGCGACGTCGCTCTGCCCGACGGCTCCCGCGACGGTGGGGATCGTCTCCCGCATGCCGAGTGGCGTAAAGATCCGCTCCGTCAAGAATTGCTCCCACGGCATGCCGGAGACCGCGGCGACGACGTCGCCTGCGACCTCGTACATGATGTTGTTATAGCTGAAGCGCGTCCGGAACGGAGACTCTGGATGCACGTAACGCATCCGTCGCACGATCTCCGGCTCCGAGAGGGCTGGGCTCGACCAGAGCAAGTCGCCCTCTCCTCCGAGACCGCTCCGATGCGTGAGCAGATCACGGATCCGGAGATCGCGCGTTACATACGGGTCATACAGCTGGAAGCCCGGTAGGTGATCGATCACACGATCATCCCATGCCAGCTTTCCTTCGTCTACCAGCATGCCCAGCGCCATGACGGTCATCGCTTTGGTCGTCGAGCCGATCGCGAACCGGGTGTGGATGTCGACGGAGGCACGAGTCGTGACGTCGCGCACGCCGTATGCCTTCTGAAAGACCACCGAGTCGCCATCAACGATGGCAATTACGAGACCCGGCACGTGCCAGTCGCGCATGCCTGTCTGCACATATTCGTCGAAGACCCGTCGTTGGTCCGTCCGCGGCGGAGGCTCCACGCGAGACTCCGCCGCGCCGGTCAAGGGTGGTGTCGGTTGCAGGACGCGCGTAGCCGGCGGGCGCGGTTGTGCAATGCCGCCTGTCGCGACCGACAGGCTGGCCACGATCGCAATCGCGGTGACAGATAGGGGTCGCATCGTTCAGCTCGCCCCGAGCCGCTTGACGACCCAGTCGACAACCGTTCCGACGGCCACCGGCGCCATGTGCGTCGGCTTCGGAAGCTTCGTGTAATCCCCAGGGAAGCCGTCCGCGTCGCGTATGAAGAGGTGATCCAACCCCGGAATCACTACGCCGGTCACATCGCGGTTTCCGGCCTCGGCGAAGTTCATGGCCATCTCCGCCACCTGGTGCGAATCGGCCTGCTGGTCGTTCGCCCCAGTTACAATCAACACCGCTGGTGTCTTCACGCGACGTTGATCGGCCCCGAAATCGTGCGTGAGCAGGAACTGCCACCACGCATCCCCCTTGGTGGCGAGGGAGTCGACCATCTTGGGTATCGCTGCGAGGGCCGAGTCTTTCTGAGCGGTCGTGAGCTTGGTGCTATGCATAACGCTGTTGGCGTCCTCATACGCCAACGTCTCTTGAAGCGAACGGGCCACCCCGGCCATCAAGACCATCGCTCGCAAATCTGGCTCGTGCTCCGCGACCAGGGACGTAATGACTGCCCCCTCGCTGTGTCCAATCAGCCCCAGCCGATGCGAGTCGATCTCAGGCTGGGTCCGCAGGTAGGCGAGCCCCGCCCGGGCGTCGGCCGCGAAGCCTTCGTCTGTCGTCCCCTTGAACGTGCCCTTCGATTGTCCGACGCCCCGATCATCCATGCGGAGCACGGCGATTCCGCGTCGCCCCAATGAGTCGGCGAGCTGCCGGAACGGCCGATATCCCTCGAGTCCAATGTACTCATCCCGGTCCTGTGGCCCCGTGCCGGAGATGGTAACGACTGCTCCAACCGGATGCTCTTTGCTCGCACCCTCCGGCAAAGTGAGTGTGCCAGCGAGTGTATGCCCCTCCGGGGTCGGCACGGTCACGGTTGCCGCCGTATATGGTGCGCCCGCGGGAGCGGAGTAGTCCGTCGGCGCGGCCTTGGCGGTATCGGCGGCTTTAGCTGACTTAGTCGTAGGGGTCTGCGCTCCAGCGTGGAAGGCCATGCCGCTGAAGGCGAGGAGGACGAGCACCGAAAGTCGGCGCTGCATGTGCGTACCCTTGGCAAGAGTGGGATTCATGGAGTCGTGGATCGGTCTCGTGGAGAAGTCGCGCGGATAGGGGCGATGGCTGACTCGCCTGCAGTCGCGACAGCATGCTGCCGATCGAAGCGAATGTCGCGCATCCGGCTTGCACTCAAACCGAAGCCCGTGACGTGTCCCTCGGCGTCGCGCGTGAAACGAAGGAAGCCGCTCCCGGCGGTGAATGCGTCGCGCATGGCCGGCTCGAGCGGTCCTGTGATGTCGACCAGCGACGAACGCGGGCTCTCGAGAACGAGGCGTCCTTTCTTGATCACAAGCGGCCAGGTCACGTCGAGCTCCGGACTGTAGTATCGACCGACGTAGGCCTGGAGTTGATCGGCGCCGGGCGAGGCCGGTGCGAAACGCACCCCTCGCTCGTCGACTTGAGAGCCGATGCGGAGCTGCAGTGAGGGGGCGGGGGCCGCGGCGTCTGTCGCGAAACTGGTCGACACCGGGAAGGCGCTCGCGACGAATGTCGATGGTCCGCTCGCTGTCAGCGGGAGCGTTTGCCCGAAAGCCTTGAGAACGAGCGTGTTGGCGCTATCGGCAATCCGCACGACGTCGTTTGTCGACGCGATGAAGTAGCTGCCCACAAACGGGCTCAGAGAGGGAGGCGTCGCCGGTGTCGCTTGGCCGCTCGCAGATGCCTGCGCGCTCACTTCAGCTGCAGGTGGTCCGAGCTTCGCGGCGAGCACGACATCGGTAACCCGATCCGCCAGCGTCGTCGGCTCAATGCCGTCCGAGTTGCAGAGAATCACGATCGACGTGTGTTGATCGGGAAAGCGATTGAATGCCGCATGGTAGCCAATCCAGTCGCCCCCGTGCTGCACGCGGCGAAGGCCGCGATAGTGATCCACCTCCAGTCCGCGCGCGTACGTGAGCGTGTCGCCATTGAGGAGCGTCCCACGCCTCTGCAATGCGTCGACCATCTGCTGCCCGCCAACGTGTGGGTGGTAGAAGTTCTTGTCCCACGCGAGCGCATTGTCGACTGAGAGCTGGACGGCGCCGTCTCCGGTCTGCTCCCAGTTCGACATGCTGTTCTGAAATCCGCCGTGGCCATCGGGGCCATAGCCGAGCGCCCGGTTGGGAATCAGCATCGCGAAGTGATTCCGGACGCGGGTCTCCATCATGCCGAGCGGCTCGAAGATCCGCTCGCGCTCGACGTCGGCCAGCGGCTTGCCAGTTACGCGCTGCACGATGACGGAAAGGAGGAAGTAGCCGGTGTTGGAGTACTCGTAGCGCGACCCAGTTGGGAAGTTCGAGATGACGCTGATGGACGACGAGCGCCAAGGCCTGTGAATCGGTTGTTGCCTCCTCGAGGCTGTGCCCAGCAAGCACGACAAGTCCGACGTAGTCTCGGAGCCCGCTCGTGTGGTGCATGAGATTATCGATCGTGATTGGCGCGCCGTAGATCGGCAATTCGGGGATGTACTTCCGTACGTCGTCGCCGAAAGAAAGCTTCCCGTCCTGGACGAGAAGTGCGATCGTCGCGGCCGTGAACTGCTTCGATGTCGAGCCTATGTCGAACGCAGACGCCGTTGTGATCGGCACATTGCGTTCGAGATCGGCGAGCCCGTATCCTCGCGCGTACGCCACCCGGTCGTCGATGAACACGCCCAGCGCGCACCCCGGCACCTTGGGCTTGTCTTCGTCCACGAACACCGAATCGATGCGGGCACGCTCAGTCGGGCCGATGGACGCGGGCTCCTGCGCGCCAATCGCGCACGGCATGAGCGCCACGAGGATCTGGAGCGGAATGGGGAGCCACCGCGCCTGGCGACACCAACGCAAACGATTCGACAAATCGGACATGCAAACTCCGGCTGGCGACTACCGACGGGCCTCGACGCTCGCGCCGAGCACCGAGACCTCCACGTAGGACGGGTTCTCCGCCGACCGGTAGATACGTTCAGTCGCTGCGTGGAAGTCGCTGTCTTTCGCCTCGAAGATGTTGGGTACGAATGTCTGCGGGTTGCGATCAATCAATGGAAACCACGTGCTCTGAACCTGCACCATGATCCGATGTCCTTTGAGGAACCGGTAATTCTGGGTGTGAAGGTCGATCGTGTAGGGCTCGATGCGGTCCGCCGGGATCGCCTCGGGGTGCGCATAGCTCTTCCGGAAGCGGCCGCGGAAGACGTCGTTGGCAACCATCAGCTCGTAGCCATCGAGCGCAGTATCCGCCGGCGCGCCGGTCGCGCCTCGCTCCGGATATACGTCGATCAGCTTGACGATCCAGTCAGCATCGGTACCCGTGGTCGATGCGGCCAGGTGCGCGGTGATGTTGCCGGCGATGGTCACGTCGTTTGTCAGCGGGGCGGTTTCGTAGGAGAGCACATCGGAACGGTCATTCACAAACCGCTGGTCGGAGTACAGCCAGGTCGGCCATCCGGAGCGTGGCGTGAATGTCGAGGGAATCGGACGCTTCCGGTACGGCACCGGGTTAGCGGGATCGGAGACGTACGAATCGAATGGAGTCGCCGCGCCCTGACCCGACGGCGCGTCGAAGGCGAGTTGGCGGCCGGCGCGGAAGTAGAGCTTGCGAGCGGTCGCGTCCTGACGAGGGGGCCAGCTCTGGAAGGTGCGCCACTGATTATCGCCGCTCTCGAAGGTCGTAACTGGGCCGAGCGTGAGCTTGCCCTTGTCCTTGAGCCAGTACGCAAACCAGGGTGCCTCGATGTTCTTGCGGAAATACAGCGACGTCTGACTGCCGAAGTCTATTGGTCCGAACTTCTCGCCCGTGGGCGAATCCCACCCGCCGTGGTTCCAGGGGCCGACTACGAGGTAATTGAGGTGGTTGGGGTCATGCCGCGCGAGCGCCTCGTAGATCGTGATCGCGCCGTAAAAATCCTCCTGGTCCCACCAGCCCGACACGTTGAGCGTCGGCACTGTGACACGGTCGATGTGCGGTACTACCGCCTGGTTCTGCCAGAAAGAATCGTAGGCGGCGTGGGTCACGAAGTTGGTCCAGGTAGGGACCCGGTGGTCGACACCGCCGACTGGCGCGACATCCTGCCGCTCGCCGGCGTCACCTGCCTTCCCCATGTTGCGCGTGAGCTCCGCTCGGCCGTGCGAGAGAGAGCCCAGCGAGAGATACCATTGATACGTGTCCGGGTTCGTGAAGTCGAACTGCGAGAACTCCTTCGACCGTTCCATCATCGCGACGTACTCGAACCCGTAACTCAACCGAAACGCGCCGTTGTGGTGAAAGTCATCCCCGAGGAACATGTCGGCGGGCGACGCTTGCGGAGAGACGGTCTTGAGCGCAGGGTGCGGGTCCAGCATCGCCATCACGGTAAGCCACCCCGGATACGAGACACCGAGCATCCCGACCCGCCCGTTATTGTGCGGGATGTGCTTGAGCAGCCAGTCGATGGTGTCGTACGTGTCGGTACTCTCATCAATCGCGCGCGGATCGCTCTTGTCTCGCATCGGACGGAGCATGACAAAGGCTCCCTCCGACGCAAACCGTCCGCGTATGTCCTGCATGACGAAGATGTACCCGTCGTCGGCCAGCTCCTTATAGGCGGTATTGAAGACGCGTGACGATCCGGCGATGCCGTAGGGGGTGCGGGTCAGGATGATCGGCAGGTCGCCCTGCGCGTGCCGTGGTACGAAGATGAGCGTGTGGAGATGGACCGAGTCCCGCATCGGAATCATCACTTCCGACTTCACGAACGCCGTGTCCGACGAGTCGGCCGCGGCAGCGGGATTCGAGGTCGGTGGCGCGGAGCGCGTGCTTTGTGCTCGCGCCGCTGTGCCGCAGAAGGCTATGCCCGCCGCGAGCATCATGCGGACGGCGGTGACGTGGCGCAGCCCGATGGGATGGGCGTGCGCTACCTGTGCCGGGTCGATTTGGCGATTGCGCATCATTCGGCAATGGGCGGCGGATGGAGACCGGCTGGCAGCTCGTGCCGCATGACGAGGTGGTCGCCGAGAAAGTTGAGGGAGAGATTGTCCGACACGGGGGCGCACCGGGTGGGGGGTGCGGTCGACCGCTCTGGTGTACCATCTTAGTATCCCAAACGGCACGTGGGTAAATACGAACACGTCCCGAATGCTGTCAACCCGCTCTCCCAACGTTTGCCATGCGCCCTGTCCTCGCTCGCCGTTGCATCGACCGCCCGATCGTGCTCGTGCTTATCGCCCTCGTGGCGGTGCCTCCCCGATTAGCTGCCGCGCAGGGTGCGGCGCCGGATTCTGCCTTCACGCTCGAGGATGTGCTGAGCGCCCCTTTCCCGACCGATTTGGTGGCTGCGCCCGCGGGAGGACGGGTGGCCTGGGTGTCAGACGCAAGCGGTCGTCGCAACATATGGATCGCCGAGCCGACGGCCGCTGGCACCTACCATTCTCGGGCACTCACGACCTACACGGGCGACGATGGAGTCGAGATCACGGACCTCGTGTGGCGCCCCGATGGTCAGGGTCTCATCTATCACCGCGGCGGCGCATCCAACCCCGGGGACCTCGCGCTCGGCGCGGCGCCGGAGGGGTTGTGGGCGATCGATGTCAGCGGCACCGGTGCGCCGCGCACATTCGGCGAGGGACACGAGGCGACGATCTCTCCGGCAGGTGATCGCGTTGCGTACATCGGCCATGGTGGCATCACGATCGCGCCGGTGACCGGCGCTGGACCCACCGAAGTCGTCGTGCACGATCGCGGCAGCGACCGATCGCTCGTCTGGTCGCCCGATGGAGCACGACTTGCCTTCGTTAGCGACCGCGGCGACCACTCGCTGATCGGCGTGTACAATCGGGGTACCAAAGCTCTGGGTTGGTTATCGGCCGGAGTCGATCACGACGCCAACCCGATCTGGTCTCCTGACGGGCGCTTCGTTGCATTTCTGCGTCTCCCGACCGGGAGTCCAGGGCCATTCTCCTCGGCGCGCACCGGTGAGCCCTGGTCGATTCGCGTGGCCGACGCGTCGACCGGTCGCGACCACGAGCTGTGGCGAGCGAGCGCTGGAGTAGGCAGCCTGTTCCACGAGCTGGACGGTGGGGACGGTTTTGGCTGGGGCGCTGACGATCGAGTGGTGTTCCCGTGGGAGCGAAATGGCTGGGTGCACCTCTACAGCATTGACGCGCACGGCGGCTCGGCGCCCGTACCGCTGATGTCCGGGCGATTCGATGTCTTCAGCGCCGCCTTGACCCCGGACCGCCGGGAAGTCGTCTACTCATCCAACCAGGGAGACACGGACCGGCGGCATCTCTGGCGTGTGGGCGTGACCGGCGGGACGCCGACGGCGGCGACGTCGGGTACTGGCATCGAGGATGCGCCCGTGGTGACGAGCGACGGGGCGGTGGCGTTCCTCCGATCCGACGCACGGCTCCCGATGCGACCGGCGATCCTGACGCGCGGCAGCAGTCCGACCGATCTCGATCCCGACCTGATCCCGGCGACGTTCCCGGCGACCAAACTCGTAGTGCCGCAGGCCGTGATCTTCCATTCAGCGGACGGCGTCGAGATCCACGGCCAACTCTTTCTTCCGCCCAACTCGGCATCCGGCCAGCGGCACCCGGCACTCGTCTTCTTCCACGGCGGACCGTATCGCCAGATGCTCCTCGGGTGGCACCCGATGGATGCGTACACATACATGTACGGTATGAATCAGTACTTCGCGAGCCGGGGCTACGTCGTGCTTTCGGTCAATTATCGAGGAGGCACCGGCTACGGCCTCGATTTCCGGGTGCCACCCCGCTTCGGCCCCTCCGGTGCGAGCGAGTTCGCAGACGTGTTGGGCGGGGCTCACTATCTGGCCTCGCGTCCGGACGTCGATCCCAAGCGACTCGGTGTCTGGGGCGGTAGCTACGGAGGATACCTGACTGCCCTGGCGCTCGCTCGCGCGTCCGACATCTTCGCCGCTGGCGTCGACTACGCCGGAGTTACCGATTGGAGCCCCGTGCTCGGCGTGTATGCTGCGGCAGGGTCATTGGGCGCTTCGGCCGCTCTCGCCCGCGCGTCGTCACCCATCGCGTCAATGGTGCAGTGGCGATCGCCGGTACTCGTCATCCAGGCCGACGACGACCACAACGTGCCGTTCGCACAGACAGTGCAACTCGTGCAGGCGCTGCGGGAGCATCACGTTCCCTTTCAGCTCATCGTAATCCCCAATGAGATCCACGATCTGCTCCGCTTCCAATCGTGGCTCACGTACTTTCACGCCCAGTCGGACTTTCTGGACGCACACCTGCAACGTACCAGTGTAAGCGAGAGGGGGCGTTAGGGGCTGCACGTTCGACGTTCGACGTTGGAAGACAAACCTCGAGGCCAGCTAGACGTACCCTGGCTGGCCTCGAGGTTCTTTCGAACGTCGAACATCGAACCTCTTCGCTGTCCCGCGTTCTTATCCGCCAATGTTCGGGTTATTGATTCGCTCCACATCAGGCAGCGGGAAACACGACTGACTGCCATACGTCCCGCCGTCCGGGTATGGAGCTCCAGTGGTCGGCGCCAGTGGCAGTCCGAGTCGGCGGATATCGCCTAGCCGATGTCCTTCCAGGAGGAACTCGCGCTTGCGCTCGTCGACGATCTCGGCCATGACCGCGGCTTTGGTCGCTGGCGAGGGGCTGAATGCCGGCTGGCCATTCGCGGCGAGGAGCGTATTGATGATCGCGATCGCGCCCGGGAAGTCGCCGGTGTTGGCGTCGTTCTCGGCGATGATCGAGCTGCGCCTCCGAGTACTTGGCCAGCGCTTGAGGTGACGTGGGGGAGGCATCTTTGTTCGGGAAAAAGACCATCGTGATGCCGTCGGATCCCAGCTGGCCGGTCGACGTCACCGCAATGCGCGGGTCGTGCGTGGCGTTGAACGCATTGATGACCGAAGTGTCGACTGAAGAGAAGAGTCCGAGCTGCGTGTGGATATAGACCAGATTCTGCCGCCGTGTTTGCACGGCGTCGTGCCCGACGTCCACTTCGAACCCGACGGGGACTTTCGCCGCGTCGATCGCAGCCGCGCCCGACTGCCCGAGATCCAGTTCAGTGCGAGCCCGGCCGAGTAGAGCCAGGCGAAGCGTGGTTGTATCGTTGGCGCGCGTGGCGGCGGCGACCGCTGTATCGAAGCGGATCATTGCCTGCGCGAAGACCTGCGCGTCAGTGAGCTCCGGTCCGAGGTTGATCGCCGCGGTGCACATCCCCTCGCCCAGGAGTACGAGGCTGTAGCCGCCATAGGTTGACGCGATGCCGATCAATCCACTGCGGTTGGGCACTTGGGCATCGGTCCAGCCCTCGAGATGTCCGACCGCTGTGTCGTTTGAGGCTCGCGCGGCAGCTAGCGGCGTGTAAATGCCAGGATTCTGTTGGGCGGTGCAGTCGCCAGTGCCGTATGGCGAGTCGGAGGTCTGAGTCCGGCGGTCCAGATCGAAGTTGGCGGTGTTCGAGATCGCATTGGCCAGCTCGTCCATGAACAGGCCGCTCGTGACAATGTACTCGTTGTACGCACACTCGAAATCGCCTTGCGCGCTGTTGACGATGATCGCCGCGTTTTGCGGCGTGTACACCTGCGTCGCCTTGAGCTGGTCGGGGTTGGATTGCTGGAGGCTCGTAATGTCCGTGCAGGCCGCCACGAGGATGGTCATCGCCAACGCGGGCGCCGCTACCGCCGCCAGAAGGATGCTCTGGGCGCAGCGGACTGCACGGCGGTCCGCTTGACGACCAAAGGCTCGGTGCCCCCGGCCGCGGGACCGCGACGTGCCGCTTGTCAAAGCAGAGTTTCGCATGGTCAGAAGCCGAAGTTGAGGGTGAGCGTGAAATAACTGAGCGGCGGAATGACACCCTGATCTTCGGCAACGAGGCTCGGCACCCCCGCAGTTGGGGTCAGGTTGACCTCCGGGTCGGCACCCTTGTACTTGGTCCAGAGCGCCAACTCCCGCGCGGCCAGCGTGACCGACACGCGCTGAAAACGAGGGATGAGATGCTGCGGGAACGTGTACGTGGCCGAGAGCTCGCGGAGTTTCACGAACGACGCGTCCTGGTAGAACTGATCATCTGCCTGCTCGACGAACGCCAAAGGAGTCGACTCGGCGACGTACGTCGAAGAGTACTTGTTGGGGTGGAAGTTCACATCGCACATCCCGGCGCCGAGAATGCCGGTGCAACGAGCCTGGTCTACGAAGTTGAGCTGCTTGTTGCCGCCCTTCCAGTCAACGAGTGCGTAGAGCCGGAGACGGTGCATGAGCGTGACGGTGTTTCCGATCGCGCCGATACTGGTCGGCGTGGGCGACCCAATGTACTCGAACGGGGCGACGGAGCAGTCGACGGGCGCCTTGCCCTTGCCACCATCGCACAACATACTCGTCGCTTGACCGTTCGTGATCGTGGCAGAGACGACGCGGCGGGAGAAGAACGACATGATCGGGTAGCCGACAATGTTGTCCTGCGACGCCAATGTGATGACCTGCGGGATGTTCCCTTGGCTAATGATCTTGTTGCGAGCCGTGGAATAGTTGCCGCTGATCTCCCAGGAGACCATCGGCGCCCTGATGATTGGGAGCGTTAGCTCGGTCTCTGTACCGTAGTTGTTGACCTGCCCCAGGTTCTGGAACTGCGTACCGAAGAAGCCCGACAATGGCGCGACGTTCTGCGCGACGAGCTCGTTGGTCGTGTGCTTGTTGTAATAGGTGAAGTCAATGTGCAGTCGGTCGAAGAGATCCGTCTCGAAACCGGTCTCGATCTCTCGTCCCACCTCAGGCTTCAGATCTGGGTTGCCGTACGAACCCGCCGTGAACGCGGTCGATCCACCCGGGCCCTGGACGGGGATGAAGGTGCGGAGCGCCGTGAAGGCCTGCGGGGCACGCCCCGACTCGCCGAAGGCGGCCCGGAACCGCAGTGTGTTCATGAACGACACGTGCCACCACGGTTCCTCGTTGACGACCCACGAGGCGCTGACTTTCGGGTACACGATCGCCTTGAACTGTGAGCCGAAGGCGCTGTTGTTGTCGACACGCACTGCGCCAGTGAGAAAGAGGCGATCCTGGTAGCCAAGCTCTTCCTGCGCGTACCCGCCGATCGTCGTGTTGACCGTGTCGGCCTGTGTCGAGGGAAGCGCGGCCGCAGTCGCAGATACGGTCGAGACGCCTGGCGCGGGGAAGCCAATGCCGCCCAGGAAGCTCTGATTGACTTCGGTTCGATAGTACTGCCCACCGAGGGTCGTCGACGCGGTCCACGCGGGGCTCAATGAAGCTCGGCCCGTCGCGCTGTAGTCCACCGACGCCACGTTCGTCGCGGTCAGCGTTTGTCCAATGCGGCCAGTGGGATCGCCGAGCGTAAACGGAGCGAGAGCCGGCGGGGCATACCGCTCGAGCGTCCGGCCATCGTCGCCGTTGTTGTCCAGGCCGATGATCAAGCGGTGGTTGAACCAGCTCAATGGGCGATTCGTGAGGGTTACGCTCCCTGTGAAGCGCGTGATGTTGTCGCTGTTGTCGAAGAGCGACTGCGGGACGGCCGGCGGGACGTTGGGATAGAACCCGCCGGCTCCAGGGACGCTGAACAGGACGGGGTTCCCGAACTCCGCGTCGAGCATCGACGACAGACCGACGTCGGCGCCGAGATGGTAGGCGCCAGACACATAGTTGAGGCTCGTCGCGACATCGATTGCGTTGCTTGGCGCAATGTCGAGATTCGCATGGCCAGAAAATTGGCGCGTGTTGTTGTTCGGCTCGACACCGAGGTTGTTCGAGTAGCTCCCAGCAACGTAGTACGTCGCGTTGGCGAAGCCTCCGGCCACATCACCGTTGTACTGGCGCTGCTGCCCCGTCTTGAAGAGGGGTGTCCCGAGTGCCCGCGCCGCGGAAACGCCGTTGAAGGACAGGATTTTGCCAGTCGAATCCTGGTAGAAGTTGGTGGGCATGCGCCCTTGCGCATCTCGGAAGTCAATGGCGCCGTTCTGCACTTGGAGATTCGCGCGTGGCGCGGTCCCGGTGCCTTTCTTGGTGATGATCTGGATCACGCCATTGGCTGCTTCGGTGCCATAGACCGTTGCAGCCGCCGGCCCCTTGATGATCTGGATACTCTCGATCTCGGAATAGGTCAATGTCGTTGAGCCGTCCGACGACGCCGGAGTTCTGATCGCCAAACCCGTTATCGCCGAATGACGTTGGGCCCACACCCGTTGAGTTGCTCACGCGTACGCCGTCAATGTAGAGCAGGGGCGCGTTGCTGAGGCTCAGGCTCGAGACACCGCGGATTTCAATGTTGGGACCAGCGCCGAGTCGACCGGTAGTATTGGCAATGTTCACGCCAGGCGCGCTTCCTGACAGGAGGTCGCCCAGGTCGGGCGCCTGGGACTCGGACAGGCGCTGGGACGCATCGACCGTCGAGACGACATTCCCGATCTCGCGCTTTTCCTGGGCGCCAGCGGTGCCGGTGACCACCACCTGGTTGAGCAATGCCGCGGCGGTCTGCAGCGCCAGATCGACCGTCGCTTGCTGACCGTCAGCGACCGTGACCGCATGGCGGCTCGATTCGTACCCGATTCGATGCACGACGATCGTGTCGGATCCGGCGGGCACGGCGGCGAGCCGATAGCGACCATTCTCGTCGGTCGTGACGCCGAGGCGCGTCCCTGCGATCTGGACCGTCGCCTGCGGTACCGGGAGTTTCGTAGCGGCATCCGTCACCTGCCCGGTCACGGTGCCACCGCCGGCCTGCGCCTGCAATCGGGCCGCCAGCATCATCAGCGCCACCATCCCTGTCACAACACACCGTGTGGTCTGGGATGGTCGAGGCTTTCTCGGACGAACTTTCGCTTGCATTCGTGTGTCCCTCGCGACAGGAGACGATTCGCACCGGTCGACCGAGAGGGCTTGGCCGAGCTTTCGGACGGTCGTGGCCCATGTCGGTCGGCAACCGAGGCAGACGAGAAGCGGAGCGAACATACGTATCGTCCCCGTATACCACAATGGTCGACCAGGACGATCCACGCGATCGTTTGCCTTGCCAGGCAGGCTAAGAACGAAGTATCCTCCCCATTCATGTCACCACTCCGCGCTCACTCCGCTGGTGTGTCCCGCCGGCGCCCTACCGTCCGCGCCGGCCATCTCTCTCTCCACAGCCAGTGACGATGGGGCAGCGCCAGAGGCGCCGCTCGACAACATCTCGCTTGCCTATCGCGACCTGCGCGCGGCCATTATCTGGGGGCACCTGCCGCCAGGATCGCTCATCTCCGAGCGCGCCGTCGCCGAACGGCTCGGATTCAGCCGCACGCCCGTCCGAAGCGCATTGCACCGACTCGAGCAAGAAGGGTTTGTCGCAGCACTCGGTCAGGGGCAAGAGCGACGTCTCATCGCTGCACCGCTGACGCTCGACGACGGAGAGGAGTTGTTCTCGATCGTCGGACATCTCGAGGGACTCGCAGCTCGTATGGCGGCCTCGCTGCCCGCGCCCCGGCGCCGCGCACTCGTTGTCGAGTTGCGTGCCCTCAATCGAGCTCTCGGCGGCGGTGGCAGCCACGCGCGGGACGCAAGCCACTACTTCGATCTGGATCTGGCGTTTCACCGGGCGTACGTGGAAGGCGTGGTCGGACCCCGGGTTCTGACGCTCCACCGAGCTATCAAGCCGCAGAGCGAGCGTTATACTCGGCTCTACGTCAGTGTCCTCCTCAATGTGATACCCACTTCCGTCAAGGAACACGAAGCGATCGCGCGTGCTATTGCGGCGGGCGACCCGGATGCCGCCCAGCATGCGGTGGAGACGAACTGGCATAACGCAGCCAAGCGCCTCGGACGGATCATTGCACAGCACGGCGAGCGGGGAAGCTGGCAAGTCTTTGGCAAACGGAACGGGGCTGCGGGGGAGAAGCGGGGTAAGCGAAAAAGACGTTAGCTACATACAAGAAAACGTTCGACGTTCGACGTTCGACCAAACCCCGTGGCTAGCCGCAGTGCATCCAGCTGGCCTCGAGGTTTGTTCTCGAACGTCGAACGTCGAACGTCCATCTCGTCCCCTTGCCATTCGTCGACCAGATCGGTATACCACTTTGTCCGTTCAACCGAGCTACCCTGAGGGGTCCACATGTTCGTTGGCCGATACCGGCAGTTCGCGCGCCTCGGTCTGGCAGTCTTGGTCCTGGCCCCGGCGGTCGCGCGTACTCAAGCGCCGAGTGAAGGGAAGCCTCGCGCGTCAAACCTTCCGAACCCCGCAGCGCGTGCGCGCCCTGTCGCGCCCACAGGTGGCTCGGCCGACCTCGATGATACGGTGGCTCTCGGGGCATTCATGGACGGCGCGATGCGCGCACATTTCGACCAGCTGCACATCCCTGCAGCGGTCGCGGTGGTTATCAAGGATGGTCGCGTCCTGTTCGCTCGGGGCTACGGGAGCGCCGACTACGCGCGCGGCACGCCAGTCGATCCGGCGACCAGCCTCTTTCGCATCGGTTCGATTTCGAAGCTGTTCACCTGGACCGCGGTGATGCAGCTCGTGGAGCAGGGGAAGCTGAACCTCGACACAGACGTCAACACATACCTCAAAGAATTCAAGATTCCACCGACTTTCTCGCAACCGGTGACGCTGCGTTCCCTCATGACGCATACGCCGGGTTTTGAGGACGGCGGGCTCGGCTACCTCATTCTGGCGGATTCCTCACAAGTCCAGCCGATCGCGGTAACGCTCGAGCAGCACATGCCCCAGCGCGTGCGACCACCGCTCGAGCTCTCATCGTACTCGAATTACGGGGCGGCTCTGGCCGGTCTCATTGTACAGGACGTGAGTGGACTCCCATTCAACGAGTACATCAGGCAGAACATCCTCGACCCGCTCGACATGCACCATGCGACGTTCCAGGAGCCTGTGTTACCCGAGATCCGCGGCGATGTCGTGACGGCGTACGTACGGGAAAATGGGGTGTTTGTCGCCAAGCCGTTCGAGTACGTGGCCGGCTTCCGCCCGGCCGGGTCGGGATCGTTCTCAGGGCTCGACATGACCCACTTCATGATCGCGCACCTCCAGGGCGGTCGCTATGGGAACGCACAGATCCTCCAGCCCAAAACCGTGGAGTTGATGCACAGCGCCGCATTCGCCAACGACCCTCGGCTCCCGGCAATGGACCTGGGCTTCTATCAACAGCGCTGGAACGGTCAGGCTGTGATCGGTCACGAGGGCGACACCGAGCATTTCCACAGCGCGATGTTCCTGATCCCGGACCACCATGTCGGGATCTTTCTGTCGTATGACGGCGATGCCACGGCACGAGACGCAATGCTGCGTGCATTTTTCGACCGCTACTTTCCAGCGCCGGCGGCCGCCCCCGTCAGCGATCCTTCGTCGAATTTCCTGCAGTCCGTCGCGCCGTATCTGGGTGCGTACCGTTTTGCGCGCCATAGCTCGAGCAAGATCGACAAGGTAGTGCTTCTCGCCGAGCCGACGATCCACGTCTCGCCGCTACCGAAGCAGAGCCGTCTCCTCATCACCGGCTTGGGAGATGCCGGCGAGGAGTTCGCGCCGGTGAGTCCGGGCCTATTCCAGCAGGTCGAGGGCCATAGGGAAGTCGCCTTCAAGATGGATTCGGCCGCGCATGTCATGCGGCTGTCAACTGATGACCTCCCCTTCATGGGGACGGAGCCTGTGCCGTGGAACGAGGTGCCGTCCCGTTGGCTAACCCTGATCGGGATCAGCGCGCTGATGTTTCTGGCCACCCTCTTGACCGCTTTCTATCGTCGCCGTGACCTCCGCGCCATGCCGCGCGACGAGAAGCGTGCCGAGTGGCTCCAGGTGCTGACCGCTGCCTGGTTCTTCCTGACCATCATCGCGATCGGCGCAGTCGTCGCGGCCAACTCCGACACCATCTCTGGCCATATCCCGGCCTCGCTGCGCGTCGTGCTCGGCATGCCAGTTGTCTTCCTTGTGCTGACGGTGCTGCTGGTGCTGGCGACGATCCGAGTGTGGATGCGGCACTCGTGGGCTTGGGGACAGCGTGTGCGTTTCACGCTCGTCGCTCTGGCGGCCGTGATCGTGTGCCTCTTCTTCAACACGTGGAACTTGCTGGGGTGGCGCTTCGGGTAAGGTACGGAAGACGCCTGGCGCCGGGCGCTGACCCGTCCGCAGATCGGTCAGAGGTCAACAGCCGCCCGAGAGGCGGCTGTTGACGTTTTCGACACCACTGTCATCCCCATGCTCCCGGTTTGGATTCCCCGACTTCGATGATGTAGCCGTCCGGATCACGGATGTAGCAGCGGGTCTCGCCATACTTGTCCAGGGGTTCGGTGATGAACTGCGCTCCTCGACTTCGCCATAGCTGGTAACACGCTTGAATATCTGAGACGCGAATATTCATGAAGCTACTGACCTCATTGAGATCGGTAGGTGGTCGCAGTGTCACGGTCGGCTTGTCGGGTGTCGGACCACCTCCAACATTGACGATGAGCCACGTGTTCGCGATTCGGATGTACGCTGGCTCGCCTCCGCGCTCGCTTCTGCGCACGATCTGTCCGCCGAAAACGGTCTCGTAGAATTGTGCCGATCGCTCGACGTCGGCTACGGTCAGAAAATGCGCGATGGTAAGCCCGTCCTGAGGTGGCATTCTGATAGCTGTTCTGCTCGACCTGTACGGTGGTCACGGTAAGCCTCCAATTGCAGAAATGGCATTGGCTGGACCACTGCCCCAACTAAACGACCATGCCCGGAGCGGTCTCGCTTGGGTAGTTAAAAAAGAGTTGATTGCCGTCGGGATCGTCGACCACCAGGAGACGGTAGCCCCACGAACCTTCCTTGACCGAAACGCCGTTAGCCTCGAGTTCCCCGCGCAGCGCGTCCAACGCGGCGATCGCTGCCTCGCGCGTCTCCTGCTCGACGTTCAGGGAAATGAACATTAGGCCCTTGCCAATCTTCTCCGGCCACGTGTCGGCCAGGATGAGCGCGCAGCCCTGCCGGTCGACCTCCGCAACGTGCGGTCTGCCACCCTCCTCGTAGCGCCATGAGCTCGTGAAGCCGAGCCGGTCCATGTAGAAGCGGAGCGAGGTCTCAACGTCGGCCACGTGTAGGACGGGGCGTGCGAACCAGTCCGTCATAGGTGATGTAGCCTCAAATGAAGTGAATGTCTTGCTGCGTTGGAAGGGGACGGCGGCACGCGCGCGTTCCTCAGGACGCCGACGTCGGCTTCTCCGCGAGGTACGCGTACCGCGACAGGCGTTTCTCGACCGAGAGCGCGTGGACGCATTGCAGGAATCGCTGCAGGCCCTCGAAGTTTGCCTCACCCTCTCTGGCCACGAGCGCGCCACGGTGATGGGCTCGCGCAGCGTGCCACCGGGACGCGATCGCCGCCGCCCCGGCGGTAACATCCTCAACCGCCCGGACGACGAATCCTGCGCTCCGCAGCAGCGTCTCGTTGGTGCCCGGCGGAACGAAGATGTAAAAACCGATCGAGCTCCTCGTCGCGATCTCCTCATGCGAGACTGGGCCCGTCACGATCATCGCGTCGGTAAAGAGCGCGCGCCCGCCAGGTCGCAAGATGCGGTGCCAGTCACGGAGCACCGCAGCGCGATTCGCAATGTGGCACATTGCGTCGTTCGATACGATGGCATCAAAGGACTCACCCTCGAAGGGCATGGGCTGGCTCGCGTCGACCGCTTCGAAGCGGACGCGCTCAGACAGGCCATGGGCATCGGCGAGTGCCCTGGCGTTTCGCACACCATTCTCGTTGACGTCCACACCGATCACGCGACACCCGAGCTTGTCGGCCAAGTACACAGCCGGGCCCCCGGAACCGCTGCCGACCTCGAGAACCTCGGTTCCGTGGCTGATACCGAGTTGGTCGGCGAACGCGAGCCACTCTCGGGCTGTCATCCAGCTGCTCTGGCCCAAATCCTCGCCATACGTTGCATGCCGCACCTCGCGTTCGGCGTCGCTCGCAAAGTCGGCGTACACGTTGTCATAGAGGTTGACGGAGTTCATCGACACAATTCCTCCGTTAAGGTCCCAGGGCATGCCGGGCGGGACGCGCGCCGGGATCGTGATGACGGTTCCAACGCAACTTCGCACCAGGGATAACTCTGGTGTAGCCCCTCATGCCACGATCCGTCCCGGTCCATGGCATTGCGACGGCGAGTCTAAGGTGACCACGTGAATGGTAGATTCAGCGTCGGCCTCGACCCCTGTCACGACATGCGCGTGGCTGGCGTCTGGGCGTTTTGTGCCTAGATCTTACCGGCTCGGCTGACTTCTGGAGCGGAAGGTCTCCGGGCGGAGCGCCGGGGACCGAGGGGCAGGACCAGGCGGTCAGGGCGCCGGCAACGGCGCAGGGCAACGGCGAAACGAAGCGGCGTGCCATAAAGAGACCGAGGCGGCTTGAGACCCCTGAGCACGTCCACGGGATCGGGGACTGCAACACAGCGTGATCTTGAACGGGCCTGGTAGGCTGTTCAGGGGCACCGTTCTATCTGTAGCCAATAGGAGATCGCACGTTGATAGGATCTGCTCCCCTCGCGGCCACACTGGCGGTAGCAACCCTGCTTCACGGCACGGTACGGGCGCCTGCGCATGCGCATGACAGAGTTGCAGATACCACAGTCGTCCGCAACGGCGGCGATACCTATCGGGGGACCGAAAACCAACTCAGAGTCAGAGTCCCGCGCATTGATGAGTCTGTTCCTCTGGATCTGAATCTCGACGGGGCTGTCTGGGCCCGCGCAGCCGTGTTGACCGGTTTCTCGGAGTATGCGCCGGTGGACGGCCGTGTAGCTGAGGATTCGACGATCGTGCTGATCTGGTATTCGTCGAGCGCGATCTACTTTGGGATCCGCGCCTTCGAGAGTCACGGCGCCGTCCACGCCACGCTCGCGAACCGCGATTACATTGATGCCGACGACAACGTCCAGATCCTGCTCAATACCTTCCACGATGGTCGGCGTGCTCTCGTCTTCGCGTCTAACGCCCTGGGGATACAGGAAGATGGGACGATGGTGGAGGGCGGGAGTACGACGCAGTCCCTCAATGCGAACTACACCAACCGGCCCCCGACCGACCTGAGCCCCGATTTTGTCTACGAGACCAAGGGACACCTGACGTCATTCGGGTACGAGATCGAGATGCGGATTCCCTTCACGAGCATCAAGTATCCGTCCGCGGATCCGCAGGACTGGGGAGTCAACATCATTCGCAACGTGCAGCACTCCGGGCATGTCGAATCCTGGGTGCCCGTCAAACGCTCGGCGTCCTCGTTCCTTGGTCAATCAGGGACGCTCGCGGGCCTCACGCACCTTCATCACCAACTCATACTGGACTTCAACCCGATTGTCACCGAGAAGAGCGTTGGTGTCGTCCGGATACCGAGCGGGTGGTCGTACTCATTGCAGCACCCCGAATTCGGGGGAAACCTGCGGTATGGGCTGACGTCCAATCTTATTCTCAATGCAACAGTGAACCCTGACTTCGCCGAGGTGGAGGCGGACGCGACCCAGCTCAGTTTTGATCCACGCCGGGCGCTGTATTACGCCGAGAAACGTCCCTTCTTCCTCGATGGGCTGGAGCAGTTCAATACGCCCAATACGCTTGTCTACACGCGCGATATCATCCAACCAGTTGCGGCGGCCAAGGTCGCAGGCACTGTAGCGGGTACCGCGGTTGCCTATATGTCCGCGCTCGATGAGACTGCCGCCTCGGTCACCGGTCGTACCAACCCGTTGTTCAACATTGTCCGCCTGCAGCGCAATCTGGGCTCGGAATCCAGACTTGGCGTGCTACTCACGGACAAAGAGGATGCCGGCTCATTCAATCGCCTCGCTGGCGCCGACTCGCACGTGCCCTTTGGCGGCGTCTACAGTCTCGATCTCCAGGCAGCTGGCAGCAGTACGCGCGACTCGGGGCGCACCACATTGGGCCCGCTGTGGCAGGCCCACCTGATCCGCACGGCACGCAGGTTCGGCTTCGATTACATACTGACTGGTTGGGATCCCGATTTTCACGCCTCGAGCGGCTTCATCACGCGTCCGGGTATCGTGCACGGCAATCTCGAGAACCACCTCACGACTTACGGCGCGCCGAAGACGTTCCTCGAGAACATCACCGACGACATCTTCCTCGACGGAACGTGGAATTACCGTGATTTCGTGCGGGGAGGGCCTGTCCTCGAGAAGATGTTGCACTTTAACAACACGGCGACGCTGCACGGAGGATGGACGCTCACTGCATCGATCTTCTTCGAGCGATTCAACTACGACTCGACGCTGTACCGGAACTACTACCTCGGTCACATCTCTGGTGCCGACACGACCTACACGCCCTTTGTCGGGTCGTCGCACCTCTCGAACACCGATTACGTCCTCTCTGTGGGAACCCCACAATTCGCCAAGTTCTCCGCCTCCCTCTTTTTCCTCTGGGGGCCGGACGACAATTTCTTCGAGTGGTCGGCGGCTGACATTGCGTTGAGCACGCTGACCCTCGACTGGCGGCCGACAAGCAAGCTTCGCGTCGAGGGCACGTACAACCTGCAGGACTACAAACGACACGTTGATGGCACGACGGTCGGCACTCACCGCATTCCCCGGCTCGATCTCGAGTATCAGGTCTCGCGCCCCATTCTTCATTCGCCTGGTGGGGCAGTACGATGCTCAATTCCAGGACAACCTGCGGGATGCGTCGCGGACGGAGCTGCCACTGTTCATTTACGATCCGACGACCAACACCTACGCCCGGGCGAGCGCCTTCACGACCAATGCGTTTCGGGTCGACTGGTTGTTTGCCTATCAACCGGTGCCAGGCACCGTGTTCTTCGCTGGTTACGGCAACAGCTCGACGGAGCCTCTGTCATTCCGCTTTCAGCAGCTGCGCCGGACCGACGATGGGTTCTTTGTAAAGTTCAGCTATCTCCTCCGGATGGGAGGGCGCTAGGTCACTCAAGACTGCCCAGGAGTCAGCGCCACCGGACCCCTTCGAACGTCCGCCGGAGGCGGGCAGTCGGTTCCTTTCGCGACGGGCGCCGGTTGTGTTGGCGGCGCGGGTGGCGCTGCGGGTGGCGGCTCGAAGTCGTGCTCGGGAATCGCGAAGCCCTTCGCGAACTCGGGATCGCCCTCGTCGCCTAGTGCGCGCTCCGCCACGTACTGCCCCATTACCGGTCCGAACTTGAAACCCTCGGCGTTGCCGCCGCCCGCGATGAGCAGGTTGGTGATCTGCGGGTGCCGCGCGACAATGAAATTGCGGCTGGCGCTGATCTCATAATGACAGGCGTGCGTCTGCAGCAGCGGAGCATCCTGGAGCAGCGGGAAGCGGTGGCGCCACGAATCGGCGCGGGCCCGCGATCTGGGTGTCGCCTGACCAGCGATCGCTCAGATCGGGATCGAGCTGCGCTGGAGGAACTGGCGCACGCTGGGCCTGGCCGCGCCGCTGACCGGGCGCTCGCTCGCTCCCGCGCACCCGAAACCCTCGACTGTCCACCGGGAGCGCCGCCCAACCGGTGATACCTGAGAAGTTGTAACTGGGTAGGTTGGGATACGTGAAGCGCTGGTCGTTCACCGGCGTGCCGAAGTAGCACACGTAGCCGAGCGGCGTGCGCATTTTCTCGCCGAAGATCTCCGGGAACGTCTTGCCTAACCACGGTCCTGGCGCGAACACGAACGACTCGGCACGCAGCGTCTGTCCGGTGTCGAGCGTGACCTCGGAGATGCGCCCCGATGAGGTCGTCTTAAAGGGAAGCTGGACGCGTCCGATGACGATCCGGCCGCCCAGCCGCTCGAAAGCCGCGGCCACCGCCTGGCAGGCGCGCCGCGCGCGCACCACGCCGGCATCGGGCTCGTACATCACGACGTTGATGTCGTCGATGGAGATGACGGGGAATTCCTTCGCCACGTCGCGCGCATCGAGCACTTGGTACGGGATGTGGTGCTTGTCCCACCACTTCTTGGTGTTGATCAGGAAGGGCTCCCAGTCCTCGCGGAACATGAGGTCGCCGGTCGTGTGAAACAGGTTGAGGCGCATGTCGCGACCCCACTCGTCGTCGAACGCGCGCCAGCGCTTCATCGCCTCGCGCGCCCAAAGCATCCACAACTCCTGCTTGTCGGGATCGCGATCACCGTACGACGAGCGCACGCCGCGGCTTTCGTCGCCCGACGTCGAGCGAGCGTTGCCGGGACCGTATGCATCCACGAGCGTGACGTTCGCGCCCATGCGGCGCAGGTGAAGCGCGGTCCACCCGCCCCAGGCGCCGGCGCCGATCACGATGATGTCGGGTGAGCCGCCGATGAGCGGGATGCGCCGGTGGGGACGGATGCCCGGGACGGCGGGATTCTCCGTCGCCGTGCAGCCGCCGAGCATGAGCAGACCGGCACTCGCGCCGGCAACCTTCAGGAAATCTCGGCGCGGAAGCCCGGTGTTCTCGGCCATGACGTCGCCCTTCTGGTGAGGTCGCGCAAACATGTCGAGGGTACGGGCCGAGGTCAAACGGCACCGTGTCATCGCGCGGCCCGGCACACCGGCCGGCCCTATCGACCACCGACACCACGCGTAGATTGGAGGCCGTCGCCGGACCCACCAGGCGGAGGAGGTCGATGCGCGCACAACACCCGCTCGTTGTCGTTGCTCTCGTGCTCTCGCTCGCCGCGTGCAGCAGAGAGAAGCCCTGGCACGTTCCGCTCGGCGCCCACCTGGCCCACGCTGTCTATCAGCCCGGGTCCTCTCTCAACCTGCGCCCCGGCCCCGGACCCGAAGCGGTGAGCGCACTCAACGCGTCATTCCCCGCGGCGACGTACAGCGGCGACCAGGCATCGGCCGGTAAGCAGGTCTACGATTCGACATGCGCGCACTGCCACCCATCCGGCCAATTCGACGGTGCCACGTTCTCCAATGCATGGAAGAACCGGCGGCTGTACGATCTTTACTCGCTCATCAGCAACACCATGCCCGAGGACCGGCCCGGGAGCCTGACCGACTCGCAGTATGTGAACGTGATCGCGTACCTCCTGCAGCGAAATCAGGTGCCGAGCGGCGCCGTGAAGTTGAGCACGGACACGCTGGGCATGAAGAAGCTTCGCATTGACGTGGGCGGAGCCGCTGCCCCTGCGGCCTCTGGAGGCGAATGATGCGTGCGCTGAGTCCGCGCTTCGCCGCGTTGCTCGCCATCAGCGCGCCGCTCACGCTGGCGGCACAGCCGGCGATGCAGCCGGTGAACGACCTGCCGAATCCCTATCGCACCGTCGAGGGCTGGGCGAAGCTCCCCGAGGGGCGCTCGTGGGGCTCCACGAGCGCGGTGGCGATCGATCGGCGATGGACGGAGCGTGTGGGTCGCCGAACGCTGTGGCGCGAACAATTGCGTCAACTCCTCCCTCGACCCGGTTCTCGAGTTCGATCGCGGACGGGAATCTCGTCAGGCATTTCGGCGCGGGACTCTTGATCTCGCCCCACGACATCTTCGTCGATCGCCACGACAACGTCTGGGTAGTAGACTGCGCCTGCACCTACGGCCGCGACGCGCCGCCCATACAATCACCGCCGCGGGGCCACCAGATCTTCGAGTTCAGCCGCGACGGCAAGCTGTTGCGCACGCTCGGCGTGCCAGGCGGGAGCCGCGACTCCATCTTCTTCCAGCCCAACGCCATCTATGTCGCCCCGAACGGCGACTTCTTCGTGGCTGAGGGCCATTCGTCGGCGCCTGGCAGCGTCGCTCGGCTGTTCAAGTTCTCGAGCGACGGAAAGCTGATCAAAACGTGGGGCTCGTTTGGCAGCGGACCCGACGATTGGGATCAGCCGCACGCCCTGGCCATGGACTCACGCGGCCGCTTGTTCGTCGGCGATCGCGGCAACAACCGCATCAAGATCCTCGACCAGGACGGCAACCTGCTCGACACGTGGTACCAGTTCAGTCGCCCCAGCGGGATCTGGATCGACGCGAACGATAACATCTACGTGGGCGACTCCGAGTCAGGCTCGGTGGGCTCCGGCCGCTCGCGACTGTGGAAGCGCGGCATCCGCATTGGCAGCGCGAAGACGGGGCAGGTGACAGCGTTCATTCCGGACCCCGTCGAAAATGCCACGAACACGAGCGCCGCAGAAGGCGTAGCCGTGGATTCGCGTGGCGTCATCTACGGCGCTGAGGTGGGACCCAAGGATCTCAAGCGGTACGAGCGGAATCAGTAGAGACATGGGACGTTCGACGTTCGAAGGTCGAACGTCCCATGTCGAAGTTACGGCAACTTCACCGCGACCAAACTCGTGTGCGCGCCCTGCCCGATGGCGAACACGATGTACTGCTTCCCCTGGTGCATGAACGTCATCGGCACCGCGGTCGTGCGCGACGGGACCCGCACCGCGCCTACCTGTTTTCCGGTCTTCTTGTCCACCGCGAACAGCTGAGACGTTGGATCGGGGCCCGTGGCCGGTGCGCCGCGCGCCCGCCCACCGCCGCCCAGGCGTCCGGTCCCGTAGATCACCAGCGTCTTCGTGGTGATCACCTCCGGCTGCCCGCTGAACACCGGCGCCGGCGGCAGGTCGACTCCCGCGAACAACGGGTCCGTGGTGTTCGGCTTTGCCATCAGTCCGCCGTTAGGCATCCACCACACCTTTTCCCCGCTGTTCAGGTCGTAGCCGGTGATGCCGCCGAACTCTCTCGGCTTGAGGATCGACACCCCGCCGATCGTAGTGGGCACGCTCGCGCCGAACGCGGGCCGCTTGGAGAGCTCGACGTTGGGAGCGTAATTCACTGGCTTGGCCACTGCACCCAGGAGGCCGCAACTGTCATGTATCTGGCTGTAGTTGTGCTCTGAGCAGGGGTCATGCACGAGCTCCATCGTGTTGAGCCCAGTCTGCGCCGCTACGTAGAGCATCCCCGTCGTCGGATCCGCTGCCGCGCCGCCGTCGATATTCACGCCCCCGCTCGCGCCCGGTGCATACCACGAGCAGTCGTAGTGGCTCGGCCCCGACCCGTCGGCCACTGACGCGGGCACGAAGTACGGACCCATGCGACATTGTTTGGCGAGCTTGAGCGCCGAGTCTTTGATCGCCGGCGTGTAGTCGATCAGATCGGATTCCTGCAATCCCTGCTGCGCATACGGCGCCGGCCTGCTGGGAATGGGCTGCGTGGGCCAGCTCTCCTCCCCGGGCACCTCGCTCTTCTCGACCGGCGTCTCCGGAATCGGCCAGATCGGCTGCCCCGTCACCCGATCGAGCACGTAAACCCACCCCTGCTTCGACGTCGCGGCGATAATCTTCCTCGGGCGACCGTCGACGGTGACGTCGAGCAGGTTGGGCGCCATTGGGAAGTCGTAGTCCCACTCGTCATGGTGCACGGCCTGGTAGTGCCATTTGCGCAGCCCGGTCTTCACGTCGAGCGCGACGAGGCTGTTCGCGAACAGGTTCGCGCCGGGACGATGGCCGCCATATTCGTCGTTGAGTCCCTCGCCCACGGGGATGTAAACCAGCCCAAGGGCCGGATCGGCGCTGTACGTTGCCCACGCATCCGCCTTGCCCACGCCGGGCGTGCCGATCTTCGTGCCGTTCTTCCACGTCTCGGCGCCGAACTCGCCGGGTTGCGGGATGAGATTGAATTTCCAGAGCTGCTTGCCGGTGCGCACGTCGAAGCCGCGGATGTAGCCCGGCAGGTTGCGGAGACGGAGTGGGAAATAGCCGTGGATTGCAGAGTTGCCGACTACCACCACGTCGTTCACGATGACCCCGGGCGAGCTGCTGGCGATCTGCCCCAGCTCGGGATCGATGCCGATCGTGCCGTCGGCGCCGGTCTTCGTTGTCGAATCCCACTTCTCGCCCGAACGGGCTTTGCGCGCCGGCGCGGCCTCGGAGATGATCAGCGGCCCCGAGTCGTCCACGGCGAGTGGCACGAGTGGCAGGCCAAGTCCCTCCTCGAGATCCACGATGCCCTTGTCGCCGAACTTCGGATCGAGTTTGCCCGTTTTCGCGTCGATCGACACCAGATGGTAGCCGGGCGTGATGACGACGACGCGCTCGGCCTTGCCGTCGGTCCAGTACATCAGGCCGCGCCCGGAATACGGTCGCGGAGCCTTCTGCCACCGAATGCCTTCTTCCATGTGCCAGTGCCAGAGCACCTGGCCCGTGGCTGGATCGACGGCGAACGCGTCGCGCCGGTTCGTGCCGACCGTGAACAGCCGGCCGTTGGCGTAGAGCGGCGTACTCCGGAAGTATTCGTCCTCGCCGTATTTCCCGACGTCCAGCTGCCAGGCGATCTGCAGTGAGTTGAAGTTCGAGGCGTCGATCTGATCGAGATCGGAGTAGCGCGTGCTCCAGGCGTCGGCACCCCAGAAGCGCCATTCGCCGGGCTTGTTGCCGCGCTCCAGACCCGAGGCGCCTTGCGCGCCAACGGCCGTCGCGGCGAACAGCCCAAGGCCGCCGAGCACGGTGAGGAGACCGGTGGTCCTGCCTGACGAAATCATGGCGACTTCCCTCGGGTAGTGGAGGTTGCGGGACTGTTCTTCGAGTCGATCCGGATCTGTCGCAGCGCGGTCGTGTCGGGTAACAGCTCCGTTGGCCCCGCCGGCATCTGGTTCATCTTGAGCAGATAGGCTACCACATCGGCCACGTCGTGGGGATCCAGACTGCCCGGATCGTTCTTGGGCATGTTGGTGGCGACATACGTGAACAGGTCGGCGACCGATTTGTGCAGCCAATATGTGGCGAACGTGGCACCCGTGTGCGACGCCGGCGTGTGGCATCCGCGACAGCTTCCCGAGTACACGTCCTGACCGCGCGAGGCCTGCTCCAGCGTGTAGATGCCGCTCAGCGTCGTGGTCGTCGCCCCAGCGTGTCGCGTCGAGGTATCGGTCTGCGCCTCGGCACCCCGCGCGTGTACGACCGCACCCAGCGCGACGGCGATAGCGATCAGCGGCCGTCGCATCGGTTTGTAGGAGCGGCGCCATGCACGGCCCACGTAGGGGCGACGCCATGCGCCGCCCAATGGGCGGCATATCATCATGTCAGCTGTCAATCCGTCCCCGCCAGGGCGGTGCCGCCGTCCCGGCGCGGCGCGAGCCGGCGATACAGCTCGTAGGTCGCCCAACCGGCTCCGACGACCACGACCAGTAGCATGGCGGCGCGCAGGGCGCCAGCGGCGAACTCCGCATCGAGCGCGGGCACGGTCAGCTCGTACCGCGACAGCACCGCCCCTCGATCCAGCATCCAGTGCCACGCCGTGTGGGCCACGAAGGCCGAGAGAATGATCGTCCCCATCCGCTCGGCCACCGCATGCCGGAACAGCCAGTTCAGCGCGGGCACGGCGAGGGCGAGGACGAGCAACTGGCCCAGCTCCACGCCCACGTTGAACGACATCAGCGACGCGGCCAGGTGCGCGCCCGCGAACTGCATGGACTGGCGCAGCGTGAACGAGAAGCCGAAACCGTGCACGAGTCCGAACCCGAACGCGACCAGCCAGCGTCGCTCGAGCCTGGCGCCCACGATGTTTTCGATCGCCATGTACACGATGGACGCCGCGATCAGCACCTCGATGAGCGCCGGGAACCAAAGGGCGCTCGGTGCGAATCCGCTCGCGGACGCGATGAGTGTGATCGAATGCGCGATAGTGAACGCGGTTACGATCGCAATCAGCGGGCGGAGGCGGCGGAACGGGATCACCAGGCAGAGTAGAAACAGTAGATGGTCCGTGCCGCTCGGAATATGCTCGAAGCCGAGCACGACGAAGCGCGCCGCGGCCTGATACCAGCTCGGGTCGAGGTGCACGAGTCCGGGATCGCCCAGGTACTCGAAATCGCGCTCGCCGCCGGTCGGCAGCAGGAACCGCAACACCGTCATGGTGTGCACACCGAGCCGCGCCAAGGTCGGCTCAATGGAGAACCGCGACTCCGCGTCTCGGATCGGATACACGAGCTCCACGTCGAGCATCGCCTGATTCCACATCACTTCGGTGGCCGTCGCGGCGGAGTTACCGGACACATGAGCGAGGGCGGCCTCGTACGTCGTGAACGAGCGGTCCGAGGGAAGCGAAACCCGAGTGGCCACGATCTTCGGCGCGCCGAGTCGCTCGCCGCCCTCGTACATGCGGAGGTCGTTGGCGATCCATACCCTGGCAGCGTCGCCCAACAGGGCGCCGTCGGCCAGGCTGTCCAGGTCTAGATAGCCTGGGCCGTGCACCGGGAAGTTCACGTCGCGCATGGCGACGAGCGGAACCCGCATCACCACGCGGAGCGTATGCGCCTCGGGCTTCACGAACGCGAGCACAGTAACGCTGCTCGGGATGTCGTGAGCGTATTGCGTCGCAGGCAGCGCCAACAGGCCGACAAGAGCCGCGGCGACAGCCAGGACTGGACGGCGGAGTCTGCCCGGCCGTAGAATCACGGCCACGATTATATCGGCTGGTCTTGAAGGCGGACAGGGCGGCGGGCCCTGCAGGCCCACAGAAAGTAGAGAATGGGAAGGAAGAAAGTAGACAGGAGCGGGAGGCTTTGCCCCCGGCTCGGGACCACAGGAGGTCGAATGAACAGACGCAGTCTGCTGCTCGGCGGGTTGGTGCTCCTGGCGCCTCAGGTGCCGCGCTTCACCGCCGACCCCATGTGGCCGAAGCCGATGCCGAACCATTGGATTCTCGGCTCGGTCACTGGGGTGGCGGTCGACGCACGCGACCATGTGTTCGTCGTCAACCTCGACGACACGTTCAACCAGCGTACCGAGACCGGGCTCGAGCTGAACCCGCCGTCAGCCGAGTGCTGCATGCCGGCGCCGAACGTCATCGAGTACGACGCCGCCGGGAACGTGGTCGGCCACTTTGGCGGCAAGGGTCAGGGCTTCGAGTGGCCCGAGATGAACGCCGGCGTCGCCGTGGATCCCAAAGGCAACGTGTGGATCGGCGGGCAGGGCGGCGCCGATTCGCGCATCCTGAAGTTCGCGCCTAGTGGGAAGTTCATCGCGCAGTTCGGCGAGGGCGCGTCCATCGCGACCGCGGCCTCGAACCCGCGCGGCGGCGACACAGCATACGGTGGCGTGTCGCGAGCCTCGGCCCCGCAGCTTCGTACCCGCGGCGCCGTTCGCATACCGGCGCTGCCAGCCAGCAGCAACAGCACGACGATGTTCGGCGGTCCCGCGCGCTTTTCCTTCGACGCCAGCACGAACGAAGCCTATGTCGCCGACGGGTATCGCAACCATCGCGTCGCCGTGATCGACATAGCCACGGGCGTGATCAAACGGTACTGGGGCGCGTATGGAAAGAAGCCTGACGACGCCGCGGTCGCGAAGTACGATCCGTCCGCTCCGGCGCCGGCGCAGTTCGGCGTCGTACGCTGCGCTGCGCTCTCCGCCGACGGCTACGTGTACGTCTGCGATTCGAACAACGACCGGATCCAGGTCTTCACGAGGCAGGGGAAGTTCGTGAAGGAGGCCCGGGTGGCACCGCAGACGCTCGGCGCGGGATCGGTGTGGGACATCGCATTCTCGCGCGATCCCGCGCAGCGATACCTCTATGTCGCGGACGGCATGAACGACGTTGTGCACGTACTCGACCGCGGCTCCCTCACCGAGCTCACCAACTTCGGCGACGGTGGCCGCCAGCCGGGGCAGTTCTACGCCGTCGACGCGATCGCGGTGGATTCGAAGGGCAACCTCTACACCGCCGAAACCTACGAGGGCAAGCGCGTGCAGAAGTTCACGTTCAACGGAATGGGGCCGGTGACGACGGCGAATGCCGGCACCGTGTGGCCGCAGCCGACACTGAGTGCCCGGCCATGACCCGCGGCCGCCGGCTGCTCTGGGCCGCCGCGTTGGGCGCGACGTTCGCCGCTCTGGACGCAGGCCAGCACGCTCTCGAGGCCCGTGCGCGCGCGCGCGACGTCAACGCCCCGCGCTTCGAGGTCGACCCGCTCTGGCCCAAACCGCTGCCCCACCACTGGGTGCTCGGCAATGTGATTGGCGTGGGCGTGGATGCCAACGACCACGTGTTCATCGTCCACCGCAACGATACCTTCGACCCGCAGACGGAGATTGGCGCGGCGCAGAATCCGAAGCTCAGCGACTGCTGCGTGCCAGCGCCGCCGGTGCTGGAGTTCGATCCTGCGGGCAATCTGGTGAACGCGTGGGGTGGCCCGAGCAAGGATTACGATTGGCCGTCGTCGAACCATGGCATTTCCATCGACAACAAGGACAACGTGTGGATCGGCGGCAACGGCACCTGTCCGCCGTCCGGCAAGCCGGATTGCCCAGCGGGCACGATCGACTCGTTCATCCTCAAGTTCACTCACGACGGAAAGTTCCTGATGGAGATCGGTTCACCGCACGCAACGGTGAACAGCAATGCCATGGACCACTTCGGCCGCGTGGCCAAGATCTCGTTCGACGTGGCCGCCAACGAGGCGTTCATCGCCGACGGCTACGGCAACAAGCGCGTCGCCGTGATCGACATGGACAACGGGAAGATCAAGCGCTACTGGGGCGCGTACGCCCACGTGCCGTCGGACTCCAACCCGGGACCGTACATTCCCGGCGCGCCGCTCGACCCGCAGTTCCGGAACCCCGTGCATTGCGCCGAGCCCACGCACGATGGGCTCGTGTACGTATGCGACCGCGTGAACGACCGCATCCAGGTCTTCACGAAGCCCGGCCAGTTCGTGAAGGAGAAGATCATCAAGCCCTTTACGCGCGGCGACGGGTCCGTCTGGGACATCGCGTTCTCGCGCGATCCCGATCAGAAGTACATCTATCTCGCGGACGGCAAAAACGAGCAAGTGTACGTCGTTGATCGCCAGTCACTGGACATCATCACGAGCTTCGGCGACGGCGGGCGGCAGCCCGGCGAGTTCTTCGCTGTGCACAGCATCGCCACGGATTCCAAGGGGAACATCTTCACGGCCGAGACCTACGAGGGAAAGCGCGTGCAGAAGTTCGTCTATATGGGGATGGGCAGTGTGGCGGAGCATCAGGGCGTGGTGTGGCCATTTGCCCGCGAAGCGGGCAAATAGAGAGGAGCGACACCGAAAGGAGAAAGGAGACGAGCAGCCACGACGGACCCGCTGGCAGCGAGCCACGGGGGCGTGCTCCTCGGTATCCTTTTTCCTTTCTCCGCTTTGGTCTGGGGAGCGAGCAGACCTGACTGGCATCCCCCCGCGAGATGGTTTGGTGACCATACAGGCCTTTCTCGCTCCAGCGATGTATACTGCGGTGCGGGACATTGGCGCGGCGAGTCCGGCGACGGTGCCTCACCATTGATGTGTGCTTCTTTGCGTAACTCTTCTCTCGGAGATCTTTGAGTGACTTCAAACTCCAAACTGGCCGCCGTGCTGTTTGCAGGAGCCTTCATTTTTGCGCAGGCACGCGCAGGTGCCCAGGAGGACACAGCCGCACAACGCGACACGAGCGCACACAAGGGCGCGGCGACGAGCAAGAATACAGTGGAGCCGCCAACGCCACCGGACGCGATCACGCGAGGGACGGTCGATGCTGGCGGCCAGCACGTAGCCTATACCGCGATCGCCGGGACAATCACCGTGGGCGCGACCGATGAGGAGGACGCACAGTTAGCTCCGGACGGGAGGCCGCAAGCCGGCAGTCAGCTGGCGCTCAATGCGCCAAAAGACCTGAAGGACGCACCGCCTGTGGCGCGGATGTTCTACGTGGCGTACTTCAAAACGGGCGCGAAGCCGGAGGAGCGCCCCGTCACATTTTTGTATAACGGTGGTCCCGGCAGCTCGACGGTGTGGCTGCATATGGGATCGCTCGGTCCCAAGCACGTGGTCACGGCAAGCGATGCGCACATGGCCGGCGCGCCGTACACGCTAGCCGACAATCCTTACACACTGCTCGACGTGAGCGATTTGGTTTTCATTGACATGCCTGGCACCGGCTTCGGGCGTCTGCTCGGCAAAGAACCTGGCAAAGCATTCTGGGGCCTGGACCAGGATGCAAGCGCTTATACGCGGTTCATCGCGCGGTTTCTCTCCAAGTACGGCCGCTGGAACTCGCCCAAGTACCTCTTTGGTGAGAGCTACGGCACCACCCGCTCGGCTGTGCTGGCTGCCGACCTGCAACGCAAGAGCATCGACCTGAACGGGGTGATGCTGCTTTCACAGATCTTCAACTTCACCGACGATATCGACTTCCCAGCCGACAATTCCATCTCGGATCTCGCGTCCCAGTTGGGGCTGCCCACGTTCGCAGCCACGGCGTGGTATCACAAGAAGCTGCCGCAGCAGCCTGCTGCGCTCGAGTCGTTCCTAACCGAGGTGGAGCAGTTCGCCATGGGGCCCTATGCGCACGCACTGGCTCAGGGCACCGATTTGAGCGCTTCCGAGGAGCAGCAGGTCGCCGAGAAGCTGCACCAGTATACGGGCCTGCCTGCCGCTTATTGGGTCAAGGCGAACCTTCGGGCGAACGGCGGGGAGTTTCGTAAGATGCTGCAGGACAGCAACGACGTGACAACCGGCCGGCTCGATACACGCTTCTCCGGTCCGGATCTCGACCCGTTGAGCGAGACCGGGCAGTACGACCCGCAAAGCGCGGCGATCGGGTCGGCGTACATCGCGCTGTTCAACGATTATGTCCGCAAGGTCTTGAAGTATGGTGAGGGACAGACGTATCTGCCATTGGCGCTATTCAATGGCGCGCACTGGCAGTGGAGAGAGACGAACAGTGAGGCCGGGGCGAACGTCTCAGGTGATTTGGCGCGAGCGATGAAGATGAATCCGCGGCTGAAGGTGATGGTGAACGGCGGCTACTTCGACCTGGCCACACCGTTCTTCACCGCAGAATACGAAGACAAACATCTGCCCATTCCACAATCACTGGCGAGGAACATTGAGTACGACTGGTACGAATCGGGACACATGGTTTACGTGCGGGACCAGAGCCTGAAGCAACTGCACGACCGCGCGGCGGCGTTCATCACAAACAGCGCGAAGGGATGAGGCTGCGCGCCGGGGCCAGCATCTTAGCGCCGCGATTCCCTGAGCGCTGTCACCGCTGAACCATCTCATTCGACGCGAAGTGACAGCGCGGGATCGATTCTCGTGACTCGACGAGCGGGTAGGTACGCCGAGGCGAGCCCCACACAGCCAACGACGACGCATGCGGCAGCGAGCATCGTAGGATCGGTTGGGGTGACCTCAAAGAGAGTGGCTGCGAGCAGCTTGGAACTGGCGAGCGCTACGGCCAGGCCAGCGGCTGTTCCGGCGAACGTGATGGCGAGGGCCGCACGCAGCACCGCCCGACGCAGTTGCTCAGGCGTCGCTCCCAGGGCCATGCGAACACCGATGTCGTGTGTCTGCTGTCGCACGGCCGACGCCATGACGCCGTATAGGCCCATGGCCGCAAGTGCCAAGGCAATGAACCCGAATGCCGACAGCAAGAACGCATCGAATCTCGGCTCCGCGAGCGGGCCCGCGAGATAGTCCTCCATAGTGGCCTCGTCCCAGACGGTGAGCCGGGGGTCCGCGTCCCGCACCGCGGCACGGATCGCGGGCAGAACAGCGGCAAAGGCGGCCGTCGTGCGGATCGCGACTTCTCCCTGCCACCGCGACTGTCGCCACCGGAGGAACACAGTCGGCGTCGGCTCTCGAAGCGATCGAAGATGGATGTCGGGCGCGACGCCGACCACGATACGCCACCCGGAGTCAGCCACCACGGTATAGCGAATCCGCTTGCCGAGTGGGTCCTGTCCCGGCCAGAACCGTCGAGCAGCAGCCTCGCTGACGACGACCTCCAGTGGCGCTCCGGGCCCGTCAGGCTCCGAGAATCCCCGCCCGCGAATGATTGGAATTCCTAATGTATGGAAGTATTGTGGATCGCCGCCTTCGACTGGAACCGGAGGGTTCTTGTCCGCTTCGGACGGCGCCTGGCCTTCGAGCGCGAAAGGCCATTGATAGAAGTTGAGTCCGTGCATCGGTTGAAGGATGACCGGCGTGACCGCCGTTACCCCTGGAATCGCGCGGAGGCGTGGGAGCACTTCATCGCCCAGTGCCAGGACCCTAGGCTCCGAGTCAGTAACCTCCTCCGGTATGGCAATAGAAAAAAAAGCCAGGTGGTCCGCCTGGTATCCAAGATTGACGTGTTGAAGCCGCGCGAGACTCTCTGACAACAGGGCCGCCCCGGAGACCATAACGAGCGCGAGCGCCACCTGGGTAGCGACGAGTAGTTCTCGCAGCCGTCGGCGACCCTTGGAGTCGGGTCCGGAGCGTGCATCGCGCCGGAGCGGCGATCCAGGATCTGAACGGGCCGCAAGCAGTGCGGGCGCGAGGCCGAAGATCAGGATGGCGATGATGGTCATGCCGACAGCAAGAACCACCGGGCCGCCGGCGGCGCGCACAACGTCAATACGGGGTAACTGTGCCGGCGCAAATGTGAGTAGCGCGTGGAGCAGGAATAGGGCGCATGCGTAACCCAAAAGGCCGGCGCCTACGCCGAGCACGCCGTTCTCGGCAAGGAGTTGTCGTACGATGTCGCTATAGCTCGCCCCGACTGCCCGCCGGATTGCGATTTCGCGACGGCGGCCAGCTGACCGCAGCAGGATAAGATTGGCTACATCGATACACGCGATGATGAAAAGAAGCGTTGCAGCCGCGGTCAGGATTACGAGCGTCGGTCGCGCGTTCCCCACCACTTGGTCCGGGAGCCTACGTGCGACCGCGCCTCTCAGATCGAACGCGGGCGAGAGGTGGTGAACGATCGCGAAGAACTCAGAACGGGCTGCGGCGATTGTGACGCCAGGTTTGAGCCGCGCGATGGCGGTCATCCATTGGTTTGCGTCGTTATTAACGGGGGTCCAGTAGCCGACACCTGCCGGATAATCGAGCCCGGGCGGCGCAACGCCTACGATGATGTACGCCGACTGCCTGGAGGGATCGCGCAGTTGGCGGCCGACGACACCAGGATCCGCGCCGAATTGCTGTGTCCAGGCGCCGTAGCTCACGACGATCGCATGCTCGGGCGACTTGTCGGCTGCCGACCGGGATGTGCCGCTCGGTTCGTCGTCGCGGCGGAGCATACGCCCGAGTACCGGACGCGCGCCGAGCACGTCGAAGAAGTTACCGTCCACGACCGCCTGGTTCAGTACGATCGTGCGGAAGCCGTCGCTCAACGGATACGGGACAGCACCGCGGTGTGCGATACCAGCAACGTCGCGAAGGGTGTGGGTCTCCTTCGCCACTTGTGCAAGGATGCCCTTCGTGGTGCCATACTCGACACCGCCCTCGCGTGTCGTCCACAACACGACAATACGATCCTGGTCGAGGGCCGGTAATCGGCGAAGCAGGACGGCACGAAAGACGGTGAACATGGCCGCCGACGTTCCGATGCCGACAGCCAGAATCAGTAAGACGCTCGCAGCGAAGGCGGGACTCCGACGCAGAGAGCGCATCGCCACTCGTAGGTCGGAAAGAGCGGCCGACATGGGGTCACCCTATGGAAAGGAGCGAGGAGACGTTGGCAACCGATAAGCCGGATGAGTTCACATCCTCTCTCCTCTGTGGGTGCGCCGACTATTGCGCGGCCGCCGCGGTGCGGACGGGCGACACGACGATCAACCCAGCAAGTTGGCCGAGCTGCGAGTGCGCCAAGTACACGGCGCCGTCCTTGGTGACCACGCCGTTGCGGGCGCCCTCGTGGGTCGGCACCTGCGCGACCGGTATCTCATGCACGTTGCCTGTGCTCACATCAACCACATAGACGGAGCCGATGTTGATGGCCGGCACCCACAGACAGAGTTGGTCCGGGCGTCGTAAGCGATGTAGTCCATCGCAATGGTTCCCTTGCCGTGGTCCGGAAGCGCGAGCGTCCGGGCAGTGTAGGGGTTTGGAGCCTGGGCGCGCGACATCCCCGCCGACGCGACCATCGATGCGGTGACCGCGAACAGGATGGTCAGTGGTTGTCCGATGGTGGGCATTGAAAGAGTGGTTGGGGTCCGTGGACCAAATATGCTTGGCGAGCATTGGGACTTTGCCAACCGTGAACATCGCTTGGCAACGGCAGAGCTAAGCTCCTCCGGCCGCCGAGGCGCCTCCAGGAGTTGGGCTGCGCTATGCGATCTCCGCTGATTACGGGGGGGTAGCACCTGCGTTCGCAACATCCGATTGTATTTCCGGTGCGTCCGACCCACGGCGACAGGGAAGAGAAAAAGCAAACACGGACCCTTCGGCCGGAAACTCCGCCCACGCCCGTCCGCCGAGGGACTGCACAACCTCACGTACGATGCTGTGTCCGAGCCCGCTCCCTTCGATCCCCGCGCGCACCACGCCCTCCGCGCGGAAGAATCGCTGAAAGAGGTTTTCCCGTTCGGCCACGGGCACACCGACCCCGTTGTCGGCGATCTCGACAATGATCTCGGTCGGCGCACTTCGATCGCTCGCTGCGACGGATCCACGGATTTCAACCCATTGCTCGCGCCTTCCCTCATCCGAGTACTTGATGGCGTTGGCGACGAGATTCATTAGCACCAACTCGACGGCCGCCGCATTGACCTCTACTCGGGGAAGCCCCGGATCGAGGCGGAAGGAGACGTCTTTCGCGATCGCCGCATCGCGCAGCTGCCGCAGAACTTCGGCGACCGCATCAGGGAGCTCGACGTGCCGCTGCTGGCGTTGGTCCCCGTCGACCCGGCTCAACTCTAGCAGATTATCGAGCGTGACGCGCATTCCCTCGACGTTGCGAGCGATTACATTGACCAGTCGCGAGCGCTCGACGTCGTCGAGATGCGGCAGCCCGAAAACGTCAGCTGCGCCTGCGACTGCCCCCATCCGGTTTCGGAACTCGTGCGCCAGTGCGCGGTTGAACGCGCGCAATCGCTCTTCGCGCTCCGAGACTTTCCCCTGCATGTTCTGGAGGTACTGCGTCGAAGTTGCTTGCTGCACGAGCGATAACGCGTGAAACACGCGTTGCGAGCAAATGAAGAGTTCGCTACGTGTGCACGGCACGTCGAGCTCGTCAGCCACTGACGCCATGAACGCGAACAAGATCCCGCCGAGGATCTCGTATTCCTTGAGGATCTCGTGTTGTCCAAATCCTTGTTCGTGTCGCAGCCGGCCCAGCTCCATGGCTTTGGCGATGACCGGCGTGTCGGCCGACACCGGGGCCAGCGGCGTCTCGAGGTGATCGGCGATCCCGAGGAGCAGGAGTGGGATGCTGTCGAGGAGTTCGTCGCTCGGAAAGACGCGATTGATCGAGATTGATACACGGTCTACGATCCGCTCGAGCCACCGACCTGTGAGCTCATTGCGAGCGCCTCTGATACGTGTCGCCAGGTGCACGGCGAGCGGACAGTCGGCGGCGGCGTCCATCAAGACTTCTCGGCGTGGAGGGCTGTAGTTACATCGAGCGCCTCGGCCGGCGAAGGTCGAGGCACCACGACCCAAACGTAACATAGCGAGCGCATCAGTGAGCCGCACTTGAAGGCGGCCCAACGCAACGAGGCTTCGCGGTGACGCGCGCACGGCGCGCCCCGTCGCCGCCGCGAGATTTGCCGGACGGCGAACGTGGTGCGCGACGCGTCGACTCGCGAACCTGAGAGCTCCTACTGGGTCACCGTCAGATTCACCGTCAACGTCGCGGTCGGGGGACTCGCGCCGGCTGCGCTCACGTTTACCACCGCGGAGTAGCTCCCAGCGTTCAGCGCGGCGGCATTTGCCGCGAGCGCGAGCGACGCCGGCGCCTGAGCGGCCGACAGCGTCACCGTGAGCCAGCCCGACGCACCGCTAGAATACGCACCGACCGACGCGGAGACTCCTGAGAGCGTGCCCCCGCCGACGTTCTTGACTTCAACTGAGCCGGACGCCGCAGCGCCGGCCGTCGCTGTGAGCGTGACGGTGCTCGGACTGAACCCGATTTTTGGCTTGGGTGCCGTCGAGCCGCAGGCGGCGAAGACGAACAATATTCCAATGACACACGCCGTCGACCTGCAACGAGCGCCAGCGCTCGGCGCACCAGGGGCGGGTTTCATCGGCCCTCCGCTGGGGGGCGCGCCCCCTGATCACGCGGATGGCCTCTCGCCGGTGATCGGTGCGCCGGCACATTGCCCATTTCTCCGCCGCGGGTGAGCCTGACCTCCGCGTTGGCATTGACCGAGCGCCGCGCAATGTCCGTCAGCATGGCATTGGTTTGCCTCTCCTCGTCGAGCGTCTGCCGGAGCAGCGTCGCATGGCCGGTGTGACCGAGGCGCATTGCCCATTCGTACACGCTGCCGTATCCCGCTATCTCGTAGTGCTCAACGTGCTGTGCCTTGGCAATGAGGCCGGCATCAACAACCGCTGACCGCTCACCTTTCGCGATCAGCTCGGCGCCCTCTTCGATGACGCCCTCCATACCGCGACACGTCTTGCCCTTTGGTGTTCCATCCAACGCGGAGAAGATGCGTTCGATCCGCTCGACGTGCGCCTCGGTCTGCTGAAGATGGCGTTCCAACACGTGCTTGAGTTCCGCGTGCGTCGCTGCCTTGATCATCTCTGGTAGCGCCTTGACGATCTGTCGCTCGGCGCTATACAGGTCGGTCAGTTCGTCGACGTACAGATCTTCGAGAGTATTCGGGGTCATTGATCCTCCGGGGGGGCGATCGAGCCGTGTGTAGCCGGAGAATGCAATCGTCGGTCCCTTGAGAATCTGGCCAGGGACGCCGCCTACATCAGCTACCCAAGACAGGCCAGTCTCGTGAGACCGCTAGCATACACACGCGAATGCGCTGCAGCGCACGCCGTACCATTGGGCGACACAGGTACGCTACCGAACCTATCAAGTCTCGCCGCCAACAATGAGTGCGGATCCTCGGCAACTTCGGAGCATAGGTTCGCCAGCCGTCGCGCGTCATCATGACGATAGGCCGCAGATGTTCGCCACAGCTACCGTGGTTACGTGCGGGTTCGTTCTTGTTTCGATCACCGAAATATCCGCGAGATCCTCGACGAAGGCGTACCTGCCGACATGATCGCTATCCCGCTTGGACCAGCCGCCAGTGGCATTTCGCCCACTGTTCGGCACATGCATCCATTCGCAGGCTGTAGAAGTCCAACTCCAATGGATGGATTAGCGGCACTAGAGTGACGATCGGCGTGCGGTCGGACCTCAGGACGCGCCGACCTCGAGCGTCCCACCGGTCCCTTCATATTCAGATTATTTTCTGCTGATGAAACCGAACGCGCGGCGCGCAGTTCAACGCTACGGAGGGTCGCTCATTGTCAGCGCGATTGCGCTGTGGATGAGTGTGGCGCTGGGCCCGCTGATCGCCAGGTCAAACTTCGTCGTGTTCCACGTCGCTGTCGTCCTGATTGCGGTCTTCTGGGGATTGGGACCAGCGCTCATGACTGGGGTCATCGGAATCGTTGGCATCGATTATTTCCTGTTGTCGCCGAGACTGTCACCAGAAATCCAAAGCGCATCAGACCTGCTGGTAATCCTGGCGTTGGCCATGACGACGAGCGTACTGACGCAACGCCTGCGTACCGCACGCGCGCGGGCCAGCCGAATGACCGCGGAGGCCGAGGACGCCAACGCGGCGAAATCGCAGTTCCTGGCCACGATGAGCCACGAGATTCGTACGCCCATCAATGCGGTGCTAGGCTTCGCTCAATTGCTCGAAGTGGGTATCGGTGGATCGCTGACGGCGCAGCAGCGAGAGTACGTGCAGCGCATCATTGCGTCGAGCCGGCACCTGAGTTTGCTGGTATCCGATGTTCTGGACCTGGCAAAGATCGAGGCGGGGCGCATCGCGATCGCTCACGTTCCTGACCAATTGGAAACAGCGGTGAAGCACGCTGTGGCTCTGGTAAGGCCGCTGGCCGAAGCAGGGCATCTCGAGCTCGTGGCACGCGACGGCGAAGCGGGGCCCGATACCTGGTACTCGGGCGACGCGCAGCGCGTCGAGCAAATCCTCATCAACCTCCTCTCGAATGCGGTCAAGTTCACGAGCGGAGGAGGTCGCGTCACGGTGACGTGCCCGACAATCGAAGTTGCGACCGATGCCCCAACCGTCCCGTCTCTCGGGCCCGGGCGATGGACTTGCGCCCGCGTAGAGGATACGGGCTGCGGCATCGCGCCGGACCAACTCGAGCGCATCTTCGATCCATTCGTCCAGGGGCGGACCGGACTGAGCGGGCGCGCGCCAGGCTCCGGGTTGGGGCTCGCGATCAGCCGGCATCTGGCGCGCCTCATGGGAGGCGAACTGACCGTCGAGAGCGCCCTCGGTGCCGGGTCGACGTTCACCCTTTGGCTGCCTGCTCTCGCTTAGCGCCGCATTACGGAACTGCCCGGGGACGAGGCGCTGATACACGCGACTCTTACGCCGCCGTCGTTCGCAAGCGCTCACCGCAGTACCGAGGAACTGAGCCTTCCGGTCACAATGGATTCAGGGCGTCTGTGAATGGGTCGCCGTCGACCGTCGTACCGTGCGCAATCGGCCTTTGGTCAGAATGGCGAAGGGTAGCCGCTCCGGCACACTTGGGGAGTTGGATGCCTCAGCCGGACAGCGAGGCGGGAAGGAGCTGGCGCGCCTCATGGCGGGCGAGCTGGCCGTCGAGAGCGCCATGAATGTCGGGTCCACGTTCACCCTTTGGTTGCCCGTTCTCGCCTGATACGACGCTTTAGCCGCCAACACCTTGTTGCTCCGCCAAATGCTCGGCCTTGCGGCTCTCGCGCTGGCGGCGATCAATGGCGCGTCACTGGCAGCCCAAGGCCCTCCAATGTCGACGCGGCCTCCGGGCAAACCGGACTCCACGCGTCGATCGTCGCCGCCGAAATCGCAGAAGAAAGAGCCTCCCCCCTGGGTCCAGTTCCGTGCCGACCTCGGATACGTCAATGCGTCCGGCAACTCGAATGTCAGCTCGCTCAGCGTCTCCAACTCTGTGCGTCTGTGGACGAGTCGCACGAACAAGGTGGACCAGGACTTCGGCCTCACCTACGGCACGAGCGAAGGCGTGGTGGAAACCAACTTGTGGACAGCCGACATCAGAGACGCGTATACGATCACCCAGGCCCTCGGGCTGTATGGCGTCGTCTCGTTTGATCGTAATCCTTTTGCTGGTATCGACTACCGCTTCGAGCAGGGCGTCGGCATCGAGCTCGCCGCTGTGAACCGTGGACGACACCGGCTGGACTTTGACCTGGGTCCGTCGTATGTGGAGCGGCGATCGACGGCCAACGTGGAGTTGAACTACCCTGCCGGACGAGGGGCGGTCGTGTATCGGTACACGTTCGCGAAGAGTGCCTACTTCGAGCAATCAGTCGTAACTCTTTCCGATCTCAACCGAATCGCGAACTCCCTTGTCAACTCGCAGTCGATTCTTGCAGCCCCCCTGTCGAAACACGTCAGCATCAGAATGAAATATGAAATCCGCTATTCCAGCGAGCCTCCGCCGGGTTTCAAGACGACGGACCGGATACTGACGACGAGTCTGCAGTTCAGCATCTAGTCAGAACGCTTCGTTGAGTCCCAGCCATAGGCCGTGGGAACCGTCCTTTCCCCAACCGAAGTCGAACCGCACGTTTTGGTCGGTCACCTTGTTGAACTTGAGTCGGAGACCGACCCCATACCCTGGATCGAGCGTACTGAATTGTTGGTTGGTCGGGTTGGCGAAACTGCTCACGTTGAGGAAGAACACCACACCGATCAGGCCATTTGCCGTCACGGGCATCCGCTCCTCGCCTTCTCCGTACACGAACTGCGACCCGCGGATCCGCCCCTGCCCATAGCCTCGTCCCACGAGCGCCTCGCGATCCCATCCGATCGCCGGCAGCTCCATGTACGGTGGATGCCCCACCGTCAACCAATCGTAGCTGCGCAGCGCCAGAATCCCGGGCCACCACTTTGCGGGACGCAGGTATGTCCGCAGATCGAGGACCATCGTCGCCCAGTCCGTTGAGCTGCCAAGCCACGTGGGATACCCGGCGATCCTCGCCGATAAGTACGAGCCAGACTTGGAGTTGATCGGGTTACTACGACTGTCGTGCAGTGCTGCGACCTCAGGCCCGGTCGCGACTGTTTGCATTACAGGCTGGCCACCGTTGTACGCGAGGAACGGTGTGACATGCCCAGCGGTGTCGCCCTTGTCATCAATGCTGAGGTAGGCATCGTAGTCATAGCCGCCACCCATATAGATATGAGGACCGATTCTCTTCATAAGCACCTGCTGGAATCGAAGCAGGTCAAAATCCATGTTGCTCTGATTGGCCGTCGGCTGAATGCCGCCTAGTCCGTACGTGGGCTGACTGGTGTTCAGGTACCGCCAGTCAGCTTGGAAGAGCAGCTTGTTGTAGCGTGTGAACACTGAACCATAGGTCTGCAGCCCGAACTGTCTAAGCGCCGTGAAGTACACCAGGCTGCTGATGACTGACAGCGTCGTGCCAGGCGCCTGTCCCGCGCCGAACGACACTGCCGAGGCGACGCCGAGCAGAAGCCCGGTCGTGGGTGTCACCGAAATCGCTGGCAGCAGCGCGATGTGGAACCCCGCAATCTTCGCGGGTGTGATTACGGCCGTGTTGGGTGGCTTCCCAAGGATACGCGAGATCAGATCGAGGACATCGATCTGCGGGACGGACGATGTCGAGTCGGCTCTTGACGTCGTATCCGCGGACTGAGCGGCGACAAAACGGAGGGGCGCGAGCGTGAGAACGATTGGCACGCTCGTCGACAAGCAGCGCTTTACCCAAACGGAACGGTTGCGGTCCATTGAGCCAATGGTTGCGTGCCCTTTGCCAAGCGAATCGGGCAAGAGGTCTCCTGAAGCAGCTGGCAATCGCGCCGCCCACTGCCCCTCGATCAGGCTAGGGGCCGCCGTTTGCAGCGACCAGTGCCCTTTGGGCTAGGAGGGTGCCGGCCGATCTCCAGCCCAATGCATTGTCGCGACACGTGCCGTTGTCGACGCTAGAACGCGTAGCTGAAGGCGATCGCGCCGACGACGTTCAAGTAGCTCTCGTTGAGCGTCGGCACCGTCGGGAGGCCGGGCGCGGGTGTGGCGACCACGTTCACGTTGTTTTCCGATCCCCACGACGTGTCGAAGCCCAGGATGAGTGCGACGGGACCGATCTTGCCCTGCACACCCAGATTGATGTGTCTCAGGTCCCAGTTGATGAGCGTGCCGACCGACCTCACACCGGGCGGGATCGAGGTGAGATCAGTGCGATAGGCCAGGAAAGCGTCGAAGGTGTTGGAGAGCTGCTGTCGAGCACCCACCCCCCAGTTGAACAGCGAGCGATACTGCGCCGTGAGCGTCAACGGGATCGGCGCCCCACCGGTCTGGGGCACGAAGGGCGCTGCGGGAATGATCGTGAACTTCGGCACCGCCGCGAACCACTCGGCCGACACACCAAGGTCCGTACCGCCCCAGTGGTGACCGACGCCGGCACCCACGGAGAGCGCCGAGTGGTATGTCGCACTCAACTGCGACTGATAGTCTGTCGCGACCTGCGAGTTCGGCGCGCCGACGCTCACACCCTGGTCGATGTACGACTGAGTGGCGCCCACCTGCGAGCCGCCGAAGAGACCGAGCCGGGGCGTGGTGACCGTTAGCCCGCCCGACCAGCCGGAGTCCTTGTACTGGACGCCTACCTTGAGCAGCACCGCCCACTTGTAGTAGGAGAAGTCGTATTCGTTGACGCCGAGCGCCGTCTGCCCAGTCTCGTTGACAGCCTGTGCGCTGAGCGACTGCGAGTACGTCTGGCTGCGCACCGCCACGAAAAGGCTCGAGCCAAACCCCCAGTGGGTGCCACGTGCTGTCGCGTAGGTGAGCCCAACCCACGTCTCACTCAACGATTGGCTGGCCAGTGCATTGCCGACCGACGTGGGGACGGGGATGCGCGGCGGGGGCGCGAAGCTGTCGAGCGGAATGGCGCGGATCTGCGCGCCGAAGTTGTAGCTCTGGCGCGTGAGGATGGAGTAAGCGACCCGCTGCGGCGAGTTCTTTCCCCCGATGCGGATAGCGCCGGCAAACATGTTAGGCAGGGCGCTCCAGCTCGAGTTGGTGGGAATCTTCGTGGGAATCTGGGAGCTCGAGAAGGAGAGCGTCGAGTACTGCAGTGCATTGAGCGACACAAGGAGCTGGACGTTCTGCTCGAGCCCCAGCGCGCCGGGGTTGTAATACACGCTGCTGATGTCGGCATCGTTGCCGATGACCGTGCCGCCAAGAAGCCGGGACTCGGTGCCGTACGACGCCGCCCAATACTGCGTGTCCTGCGCGGCCAACCGCCCGGCGGAGACACCAAGGCCGAGCGCAATTGCGAGCGCGAACGCGCCGCGCGAGCTGCGACGGCCGAAGGACTGCGGTACCACCCGACGGACTGGCACCGCCACCGGTTCGTCAGCACTCAAGCAAATCGACCAGGCTGCGCTGCAGACATTGGTGAACTCGATTGCGCGGAACTCCTGGTCGCTGGCGCCGTGGTTCTTTTGCGCGCGCCTCAAGCGGAGTTTCCGGTCACCTGAGGAACCGCTTTGGTGGGCGCAACAAGCGCGCCGCGCGCCGACACCCGCTTCGGGGTGCCATCAATACGACGGGCCTTCTCATTCGTCGCAGCCGGGCCACCGCCGGGGCCCCAGGCGATGGACTTGCGCCACAGTTGAGGAGGCGGGCTGCGGCGTCGCCACCGACTAACTGAAACGCATCTTCGATCCGCTCGGTCTAGGTCGGACCGGCCTGAGCGGGCGCGCACCGGGCTGTCGGTTGAGGCTCGCCATTAGCCGGCATCTGGTACGTCTTAGGGCACGCGAGCTGATTGTAGAGAACGCCTTGATGTCGGGCTACAGCGTGCGGTGGTGGTTAGGCGAGGCGGCCCTTGAGGGCGAGCCAGTGCCGCTCATACAAATTGTAGGATAGCCAGGCTACGAACAGCGAGCACGTGGCTGCGGCGAGCGCGAATTCCCAGCTGCCAAAAGTCAGAGAGCTGCCTTGGCGAAACGCGCGGACAACGAAAGGGTGCAACAGGTACAATCCGTAGCTGTGTATCCCTAGCCATTGCAGCGGCCATGAGCTGAAGAAGCTCCGCAGCGGGCCGAGCGCGGCGACCAGGAGGCCGCCGAACGCCACCGCCAGGGCAGGGTAGCCGAGCGTCTCAACGATTGGGCTTCGAAACGTCGGCTCGGTTCCCTGAATCCCCAGAATGATCGCGACCGCTGCAACGAAGAGCAGACTGATGAAGGCGGGCAAGCTGATGCGATGAGCAAGCGCGAGGCGTCCGCCGGGGCCGCGATGGCCATCGCAACGAGGGCGCCGACCGCAAGACCGTCGAGGCGGCAGGGCGTCAGTACGTAAATGAAGAGGATGCTGTCGGACCCGGGAGCGTGTAAGACGAGCAGTGCGACGCGAATGACAAGGCCACTGAAAATCGCAGCACCGCACAGGCGGATGATCGTATCTCTGGACGCATGCCATACTACGAAGGGCCACACGACGTAGAACTGTTCCTCGATGGCGAGTGACCAGAACCAGCCAAACGAGCCGCCGTCGTTGGGATGCGCAAACGCGATTCGCCAGTTTTGCAGATATGTCCAGTACCACCATTCGTCGCTCTTCAGCGCCTGATACGCGGTCTTGTGCAGCGGATCCATTGCCGGGACCACGACGAAGATGAGGATGAGCAGCCCGTAGTACAGCGGCAGGATGCGCAGCGCTCGCTTCACGAAGAATCTGCGCGCTCGCGCTGGTCGATGCCGTCCGTCCCACAGGATGCCCGTGATCAGAAACCCGGACAGGACGAAAAAGAGGTCGACGCCGACCCAGCCGCCGGAGGCCCAGCGCACCGGCGTGACGTGATAGAGGAGCACAAGGGCGATCGCCAGCCCGCGCACCCCATCCAACGCTGGTAGGTGGCGAGCATCCTGCGGGTCGGTTGTCGGGCGAGCGCTTGGCGCTTCCGCGGTGGGAGCGTCCGATCGATCGGACCCCGGGCCGAGAGTCTCGAGATCGTGCCTGAGTGGAGCGGCCATGCGGGAACAACGAAATAGAGCGTCCGGGGTCACCGTTGTCGCGATGCCGCGTGGCACAACACGAGCACAACGGGCGGCGGTCGAGTCGTCCAGTTGACAAGACAGCCGACGTGCTGAATATTCAGCACATGCTGAGTTATCAGCACTTCCTCCGGCTCCTGGCTCGCATGTTCCGACTGAGTTTGTGCGCGGCAGTCGCGCTCTGTGCCGCCTCACACCCGGCGCTCGCCCAGACTGCGACCGACTCAGCGTATCGCAAGTTCGACCGCGCCATGTCCATCATTCGCGACCGCAACGCCAAGCAGTTCGCCATCGCGTCGCACTCAGGGATCGATGAGGCGAGCTATGTCCCCCTCGGCGGGATCGAGCAGTGGGTGACGATCCGCGGGCAGGATCACGCAAACCCGGTGATTTTGTTCCTCCACGGCGGGCCGGGTGACGTCACCAATCCGTGGACGTTTCGCATCTTCGCCCCGTGGGAGCAGCGGTTCACCGTGGTCCAGTGGGACGAGCGCGGTGCTGGGCGGACACTGGCGAAAAGCGGCCCCGGCATCGCGTCCACGATCACCGTCGACCGCATGGCACAGGACGGGATCGAGCTCGCGGAGTACCTTCGGCGACACCTCAGGAAGACCAAGGTCATCCTGGTCGCACACTCATTCGGGACCCTCCTGGCGCTCCGGATGGTCCAACAGCGGCCAGATCTTTTCTACGCCTACGTCGGCACTGGGCAAGTGGCCGATGAGACCCGCAACTACGCGGTGGCGTACGACGCGCTAGTACGCAAGGCGCGGGAGATCGGCAACACTGACGCCATCACCGAGCTGCAACAAATTGGCCCCCCGCCTTATCCATCAGGTGCCGGGTATCGCGTGCAGTGGAAGTGGGCCAATGCCTTCGAAGGTGCGGACGGGTTCCTCAACGGCACGATCAGTCTTACGCTGGTGGCACCTGGCGGATCGGTCGAGGACTTCAATCACTCCGTGGACGGCGAAATCCTGAGCGCGGACCAACTCGTGCCCCAGACCAAGTCCGCGCGCATGGCGGACCTGGGTCTCTCCTTCGCCATCCCAGTGTTCTTCTTTCAGGGTGCCGAAGACTTCACGACGCCGACCGAGTTGGCACATCAGTACCTCGACTCGCTGCATGCCCCGCAAAAGGCGTTCGTTCCCATCCAGGGGGGCGGGCACTTTGCGGTGTTCATGCGATCGAATCAATTCCTCGCGGAGCTCGTTGAGCGCGTCAGGCCACTCGCGACTGGAGAGTGAAGACGAGGGGCACAGATCTAACTCACCGGAGCGGCAAAACGGCGGAAGAAGCTCGTCGGCTCCCATGTGGGTCGTGCCGCGTCGGCCGCCACCCGATCGGTCAACAGGTACAGCAGGTGGCAAAACTTGGCCGCCGCTTCTCGATCGACCGGCTGATTGATGTCGTCGGACGGCTGGTGGTAGCGGGTGTGCACCCATGTGTCAAAGATCTTGTCCTCGGGTGAACCCTGCACGTACCCGAACTTGAACGCCAGCGCCGGGATGCCGCGCTGAACGAAGCTGTACTGATCGCTGCGGATGAACCGGTTGGCACCCGGTTGCTCGTCCTCGATCACTTTGACCCCGTCCGCTTCGCCCACCGCTCGGATGTCGTCGCCGAGCGTCGACTCGTCGAGCCCTTGTACCTGCAGGTAGATCAGCGGAAACAGCGGCAGGTACATATCCATGTTGATGTCCGCGACGATATCGCGCACCGGGACCGTCGGTTGGTTTGCGTAATACCACGAGCCGAGCTCGCCTTCCTCCTCGCCGCCCACGGCGAGGAAGATCACGGATCGTTTTGGCTTGGTGCCCGCCACGTGGAAATCGTGCGCAATTTGAATCAGCGACGCGATGCCAGAGGCGTTATCCATCGCGCCATTGTAGATACTATCCCCGTTGACCGGGGCGCCGACCCCCAGATGATCCAGGTGGGCGCTCACAATGACGAATTGCTGCTTGAGCGACGGGTCGGAGCCTGCCAGCTCACCAGCCACGTTCGGCGACTCCAGGTCAGTGGTGCTGACCTTCGTCTTCGCCCGAATTCTTACGCGCAGGGGAAACGTCGGCAGTGGTTGCTTCGCTCTGGCCGCATTCAATATCTCGGCCATCGTATGGCCCGACCCCGCCAGGAACAAGTCGGCGTACTGCGGGTTGACGGACATGGCGAGCAGCCTCCCCTGCGCCTGTCGCAAGTTCGGGTCGGCGAGCTCGAGTGATGGCTTGTGGCGGTTCCCGGCGATCCGATCCCACGCGATCTCCTGGTTCGCCGTATTGAAGATCACGGCCATGCCGACGGCTCCGGCGGCCTTCATCGCTCTCCAGCGTTCAGCGCCCGATTCCTTGTGCGCGCGCAAGGGATCCTTGATCGTCTCCGGCCCACCGGCCAGATACACTGCGATCTTGCCATGCAAGTCCAATCCAGAGAGGTCGTCGTAGTTGGCCTCTGGCGCGGAGATACCGTATCCCACGAACACGGCACCGGCATCGACTGCGCCTGTCGGATTGTCGACCGCTGATACGATGACTTCTCGCCCCAAAGTCAACGGCGTCGTCTTGCTTCCGTCCGTCAGTTCCACCGACGACGCGGCCTCGTCGAGCTCGAGGCGCTTGAACCGCACCGGTTGATAAAATCCTGCCGTACCCGCTCCGACCAGCCCCTCATCCTTGAATTTCTGCGCCACGTAGGCCGCGGCCGTTCGATACCCTTCGCTACCGGTCATCCGGCCCTGCAAGCTGTCGCTGGCCAGATACGTGATGTCCTTCCACCAGCGCGCGCCGTCGGCCGCGAAATTCTGTGTGGCTTGCGCGCTCGCACCAGCACACATCAGCGCCGACATCACGGTGACAGTCAACCCGATGAGGTTCTTTCTGTTCGACGTCATTGTTATCTCTTGTCTCGGTGACCAAAGCGTTTCGGGTGTCCCCCTGAAGCTGCGGCAACGCCCAACCCGGAACAACCCCACCGAGCGCGAGGGATGGGTGCCGCGCCACACACGCAATGTGGGGATGCCAGCGTCGCCGACCTACCGCCCCAAACGCCGCGCGAGCACCGACGTTGAACAACGCACTCCGCGACGGTAGAATACCGCGCCTGTCCATCGAGGGTACTGCGTGACCGAGCACGTGATCGACCCGGCCAAGATCCACCACGTGTGGGACAATTCGCTGGCGCCGACCCTCAGGATCGCGTCCGGCGATGTCGTGCACTTCGATCTCTTGATGGCCGGGCACGGACAGGTGGAAAAGGGCTGGAAGGTCGAACAGACCAGGTTCGACTTCGACACGATGTACAACCTCCTGGGTCCCATCTACGTGGAGGGCGCCAAGCCGGGTGACACCCTCGAGGTCGAGATTCTGTCGCTCACGCCCGGCGCCTGGGGGTGGACGACGGTCGGACCTAACCTCGGCCTCCTTCCCGAGGACTTTCCCGACCCGTTCATCCGCTACTTCGACCTGACCCGTGGCACGACGGCGCAGCTCGTCCCGGGCGTGGAGATTCCCATCGAGCCGTTCCTCGGCACGATGGGCAACCACCCGGACGTCCCGGAGCGCGCGGCGCCGTTCCCACCCCACAAGGGCGCCGGCAACGTCGATACTCGCCACCTCAAGCAGGGCGCATTGCTCTTCGTGCCCGTGTGGCGCGACGGTGCCATGTTCTCCTGCGGCGACCCGCACGCTGCACAGGGCGATGGCGAGGTCTGCGTCGCCGCGCTCGAGTGTCCAATGCGCGCGACCCTTCGCTTTCGCCTGCACAAGCGATCGATCGCGACCCCGCGCTTCCTCGTGCCCGGGCCGCTGACGCCGCGCGTCGACGCCGGTGGCTTCTACGGGACCATGGGGATCCATCCCGACCTCATGCAGGGCGCTAAGACCGCTGTTCGCGGGATGATCCAGCTCCTCGTCGAGGAGCATGCTCTGTCGCGCGAAGACGCGTACGTACTGTGCAGCCTCGCCGGCGACCTGAAGATCCTCGAGATCGTCGATGCCGGCGTGTGGAACGTGGGCTTCACCGTGCCGCGCGCCGTCTTCACGAGCCAGCGGTAACCCGTGGCCGAGCAGGAGCGCGATCTCGAGGCGCCGGCGCCCATGCACTTCGAGGCCCGCCCGCAGCGACTGGATCGCAGCCTCAGCACCCTCGGCAATATCGCGCTCACGCTGTCCGACATTACGCCGAGTGCGTCCCTGCTCGTCGTCGGACCGGTCGTCATTGGAACCGCCGGCACGGGCTCGCTCTGGGCATACCTCATTGGATGCTTCATCGCGCTGAATGTCGCGCTGTGCATGGGCGAGCTGGGTTCGATGTTTCCCGGCGCGGGCGGCTTGTACTCGATCGTCACGCGGGTCCTCGGACGCCCGATCGGCCTTCTGGCACTGTTCGACTATGTGGGTCAGGCCGTCTTTCTCCCCGCCAGCATGGCCATCGGGATCGGCACCTACGTCACGGCACTCGACCCGCACCTGCGAACGAACTGGGTGGCGGCCGGGACGATGATCGTCGTGACCCTCTTGGGATTATTGCGCATTCACTTCAATGCGATCATGACCGGCGTCTTTCTCGCTCTCGAGCTGTCGGTCGTGGCGATCCTGTCCCTGGCCGGCATCATCCACCCCGTCCAATCGCTCTCGATCCTGACGCACCCGGTGATTCCACACGGCGACGCCCTGGCTCCGGTAGCCGTAGGATTGATCATGACGGCGCTCGCGACGGCCCTGTTCTCGGTGAACGGATACGACAGCGCGCTCAATTTCTCGGAAGAGACGCACGGCGCGCCATTGCACATCGGCAAGGCGGTCGTCATAGCGGCAAGCGTCGGGATCGTCTGCGAGCTCGTGCCCTTCTTCTTCGCCCTCATTGGCGCGCGCGATCTGCACGCGGTCCTGGCATCGAGCACGCCATTGACCGACGTGATCGCGGCGGCATTCGGGCCGACCGTCGTCACGATCGTGACTGTCGGCGCGATCATCGCGATCTTCAATGCCTCGCTCGCTATCACGCTCCAGTTCGCCCGCATCGTGTGGTCCAGTGGACGCGACCGTGCGTGGCCTGAGCCACTGTCGTCCTGGCTCGCCCAGGTCAATCGCTATGGCTCGCCCTGGGTCGCCACTCTGCTGGTGGGCGGCCTCGCGGCCGTGCTCTGCCTCGAGGGAACCCTGGTCAGCGTCGTGACCTTCACTGCTGTGCTGATCGTGGTCCTCTACGCGCTGACGGCAATCGCGTCACTCTGGACGCGTGTGCGGGAGCCAGGGCTTCGCCGCCCCTTTCGAATGCCGCTCTGGCCGATACCGCCCGTCGTCTCACTCATCGGCCTCGCGTTCGCGATCACGCAGCAGAAGCCCAGTGATCTCTGGACAGTATTCGTAATCTTCTGCTTTGCGGTCGTCTATTACGTGGTTTTCCTGCGCTCGCGAGGCGATAGGTATTGGCTCATTCATCACGTGCCGGGGCTGGCTGACGAGGAGCCCTCACCGCAACCTGCGAGCGTCTAGGCCTTCGTCAATCGGCACGGTCTACGTTCGGAGAGTCGCCGATATAGTCTGGCCGTCGGCACGGCACTGAAAACGCAGATTCGCTCGGTGCCGGGCGGTCAGGTCGCGTCCAGGAGCGTGACGACTCCCGTCGCCAGGTCATAGTAGCTGGCCACGATGCGCAAGGATTTCTGTTTGACCTGCTCTGCCAACACGGGCGACGACTCGCCCACGATGTGAGCCTGGAACCTGGCATTCGCCTTGATCGCCGCTGGGAGATCGTTGCCCGTCTGGTCGATCGCAGGCCGAATGTAACTGAAGAGGGCGCTGATCTGGCCCGGTACGGCGGCGTTTGCGATCGCCGCTGTGACCGCGCCACAGCTGGCATGACCGATCACCATGATCAGCGGCGTGCCGAGGTCGGCGACGGCGTACTCCAGACTCGCGATGATGTCAGTGCCGGCCACATTCCCAGCGACGCGTGTGACGAAAACACGTCCAATGGTCTGGTCGAAGATCAGTTCAACGGGCACACGGGAGTCCGCACATGCCAGCACGGCGGCGAACGGTTGCTGCTTGAGGGCAGTCGCCTGTCTGCGCGCGGCGAGGTCCTCCGTGCACGCGGTCGAGCGCTTTGTCACGAAGCGCTGGTTGCCGGCCATGAGCTGCGCTAGCGCCTCGTCTGGAGTCGGCGGGACTGACGGGTGGACATCGGATGATGGCAACGCCCAGCCACGCTCCGTGAGCCCGAGTGCCAGTCCCGCCACCCGCGCGGTGCCACCGACCAGAAACCTCCGCCGCGAAGTCGCACGCGCGCCCTCCGCCGATTCGCCGGCGGACGCCGGCTCGATCTCCCGGTCGTGCGCGCTCTCCCGCATGGCTAACAGGAAAGTCGATCTGACAGCGCACCGCTATTGCACCTTTGTCCTCAGAAGGCCGGCCGCCCGTCCGATCACGGGCGGCCCGTGACGATCCGCCAAATCGCCAAGCGGCGCGGCGCACGGGTCATTCACATACGCCGCGGCGTTTGCATTCTCACCCATGAATCGAAGTCAAACCATGGCGCGGGGCCAAGGTCGACTAACGGCTATTGGGCTCGCGTGCCCTCGATGCGGTAGTGATGCAACGAGTCGGCGCCCTTGGTGGTGTAACGGGCGTCGGTCGACCCCACGAGGTTCCCAGCCTGCAGGCGCCACACGGTGTGGGTGGTCACCTTGAGCCCCTTGTGGAGAGCGCTCGGATAGGGGCCTCCCTCGGTGATCAGGCTGTCGCCCGACACGGTGGGTCGGACCTTTTCTGGCTTCAACTTCCCTCGCACGACGGTCCAGCCCGAGTCTGAGGCAGTGGCGGTCATCACCTCGGTCAGGAGCGTGCTGTCACCCGTCGCCGGCATCACCTTGAGGTTCCACTTACCGGCGACGTCGCTGAACGCAAGGTTGGCCGGCGCGGCCGGTGGCGGCGGCGTGGTCGCGGCCGTCGTGTCCGCAGACGTTGACTTGCCGCCGGATTGGCCACAGCCGACCAAGAAGATCGCACAACAGCCGGAAGCGAAAGCAAAGCGGCGCATTGGATTCTCCATGTAGGCGGGGGAGTAAATCCCTCTGTTCGACAAAGAATACCACAATAGGAGTGTTTGCGTTACCACGCAGTGGCGGCGAGGACGACTTGGAGGCGCGGCGCGCCTGTCACATTACGATCTTGAGGACTCGCGAAAGTAGTTCCTGGGGTGACCAGATCGTGAACACCAGCGGCAGGAGCGGAAGCGCCGTGGTCGCCGCCAATGTGACGATGTCGTTTTTGCCGAACGGAACGACGCGCATGTCCCGCACTACGGAGAAGCTCGCGCCGAGCAGGGCGAGTGAGTCGACGTCGGGCTCGAATGCATTGTCGGTCACGTCGGAGTCGGGGCCGCCCCATTTGCGGTCGAAATTCTCGACGAAGCGCTGCGACAGTAACCCGAAGGCGATCAACCCGTGCCGCTTCGCGTGCGCGAGCTTCGGCGTGAAGATCAGTAGCGGGCACAGTACGACCAGGAGGGCGAAGACCAGGAGGCTGACTGCCGTCGTCCTGAAGGATAGGAGACTATCCCCGCTGTTGATGACGCGGTTCGCGATCAGACCCCCGAGCATGGCGCCTTGCGCGAAGAGGATCGGCTGGAACGCGTAGACACTGTCGCCGAGGAAACCCAGCCCGGCACACCGATCCGGGTGAGTCGGGAGCAAATGCAGCCTGCCTCTGGATATCTGCCAGAGCAGACGAAACCAGATGACGAGCCTCAGGTACCATTGCAGGACGATGAATTGCACGAGCGGCAGGCTGACGAACACATACCAGAAGCCGGCGGGCGTCAAATGCCGCCCGCCGGGCGGCGCGGAATACCATCCACCGGCATCAAGTGCGGTCCACCTTTGTGAAACGAGAATGCCGAAGGTGTAGACGAAGAGTGCGAGTGCGATCTCGAGCGGGACGGAATTGCGCAGCTTGAGTGCCGACTCGAGGAGGCTCTGAAAGCGGGGCAGGTCCTGCGGCAAGATGATCCGTCGTTCGATGAACTGACGGACGATGACCCGCAAGCGTGTGTGAACGATCAGCTCGGACGCAATGAGGACCGGCAGGGCGACGAGCAGGCGGACGTGGACATCGACATTGCGAAGGAACGAGAGCCGGCCCGCCTGAGGATCAGGCGATGCGAGCAGGACGAGCAGGCAGAGCGGCAGCCAGGCGAGACCCGTGATGACGAGGATACGGCGATGCACCAGTTCCAGTTGATCGCCGGCGATGTGCGCCCTGCGAAGGAGCTGGAAGGTCGGACCGCCCAGCACGAGCGAGAAATCAGGCGGTTCTTGGAGGAGATAAGGCTGCGCCATGCAAGATGGGTCCACAGGGGGAGCCAAGTGAGGCTACGCCAGCCCCGTGCTGGGGACCATGCGACCTTGGTGGGCATGTCGAGCTTACAGCCCTGCCACGACCTCGTTCGTGGCTGCACGCAACCCCGTGACCACGGTGTCGACCCTCGCGTTCTACGCGCCGCCGGCGCGCGATCGCATCGCTCTGGCGTTCGCCGTATGGAACGGCTGACACCGTTGCTGATAGGCCCGGCAGCCGGTGGGGACTGTCGGGAACATATGATCCCCATAGCTTTGGGCTTCCGTTTGACAAGCAGGCAACCTCGCGCAGGGCGAATCCCTCGTAGACCGAGACTACGCGGGGTGCGACGCGCTGCGGCGTATTTCACCCGGTCACGATTGCTGCCTCGAATGCACCGACCACGAGTACTGCTGGCCGACGACCACCCCGGCATCCTCCGGGCGCTATGGCGTACGCTCGACGAATCGTGTGAGATCGTGGGCCAGGTGACTTCGGGGGGCAAGGTCCTCCAGGCGGTGCAGAGGCTCGCCCCTCAGATACTCGTCCTCGATCTCTCGATGCCCGAGGCCAGTGGCTTGGATCTTTGCCCGCAGATCAGACAGGCGCAGCCCGAAACGAAGATCATCGTGCTGACGGCATACGACGACGCCGATATGCACGCGGAAGCTCTGCGGCTCGGAGCGTCGGCCCTGGTGCTCAAGAATGTATTGGCGGTGGACTTGGTCACTTGCATCCATCAGGTCCTGGCTCGAGACCCAGAGAGCGCCCCGGCAGCGGATGCCTGAGAGCGGGTCAGGCCGCGGTCGACTCCTGCGACTGGCGCTCCAGTTTTGTTTCGGCCGTGACTTCAGTCCCCGCTCCTGGCCGTGAGCGAACGAGAAGTTGTCCGCCGAGGAGTCGCAAGCGCTCGCGCATTGTCGCGAGGCCGAGGCCGGTTGCAGGAGACGCCGGGTCGAAGCCGGCACCGTCGTCTCGGACGGTCATCTTCAGTTTCGCATCGGCCTGCGTGATTTTCACCTCCACCTGGGTTGCGCCGCTGTGCTTGATCGCGTTACTCAAAGCTTCTTGTGCCACGCGATAGAAGCAGAGCGCCCTGTCGCGAGAGAGCCGCAAGCGGTCCGCATCGACTTCGAGTTTGACTGGTAAGCCGTGCTGCGCTGACAGGTGCTCGCAAAGATCCCGAAGCGCCACTGACAAACCGAGCAACTCCAGCTTGCTGGAATGGAGCTGGTGTGACAACTGCCGAACCGCGGTGATGATCTCGGTGAGTTGCTGAATCTGTTCGCGCGTAGCATGACGAGCTGCCCCGTCGCTAATCGGCAAGCCGCGTTCCAGAGCGCTGAGATCCGATGCAACGAGGGATAGCCGCTGCAGGACGTCGTCATGCAACTCACGCGCGACCCGTCTGCGTTCTTCTTCGCCCGCGCTGATCAGCCGACCACTCAACTCCTGGACGGTCGAATCCGCGGTCTTGCGCTTGCGTCGCTCGATGAGCAACGCCGCAATAACGCCGAGCAGAGCAGCTATGGCCAGCAGTACCGCCACGATCTGCCGATGATACCGTTCCCACACGGACGGCGTGCGGAACTCGATGACTGTACCCGCCGGCAACCTGCTGGCATCAACTCCCCAACGCTGCAGCTGTCGCCAATCGACGATGATCTTCGGCTCTGCGCCTTGCTCGACCGGCACACCGGTGGCCGTTCCTCGCTCCAGCACGTGCAAGGCGAGTTTGACGCTTTGGTCGGCCAGCGCATCGAAGTCGACTACGGCCCCGCCAACTATGCCGCAGTCCAGGTAGGTGCTCGAGACCCCGTAGACCGGGGCGTTGGACGCTGAGGAGATGAGTGGGCAAATCCGCGCTGGGGCGAAGGTCTGCCCGCTCGCATCCATATACATGCCCGCATAGAGAATGATGCTGTGCGCGGGTAGCTCACCCACTTTCTTGAGGAGCTGCGACAGCGACAGGTGGTCCAGGTACGTGAACTCGACCCTGCCGGCGAAGCGCGCGAAATCGCGCTCGGCAAAACCGCGCCAGCTCTCCACGTCCGGCCGTATTTCGCCGATGTAAAAAATCCGCCGGGTGTCGGGCATGAGCCGCAATGCCAGATCGACCGTCGCCCCGAAGTCCATGGTGAACGCAATGCCCGTCATGTTCGACGGCAATTGCGCAGGGAGCTCGCTATGCCGGACGAAGTCAAATACCTCGGCTGCCCCGGGCCACAGAGTCGCCCCTCGGTGGAGGAAGAACGTCAGCGCAAACTGGCCTTCGGTCACGACCAGGTCCATTTTCTTGCCGGCGTATTTCTTTGCGAGCAATGTCGCCAGGTGATCCTCGCCGCTGTCTAGCCGGATCTGGTCGACGTAATCCTCGAACACCTGATATTTCGTCTCCGAAGCGATGAGTTTGTGGAGGACTCTGGAATAGGTGATGTTCGCCGGATAGTTCGCGTTGCCGTCGTGGATGACCAGAACGTTCTTCACGTTCTGTGCACGCGCCGGGATCGCCACCAGCGCAGCGGCGGTCGTGGAGAGACCGAGGCGTCGGATGGTCGCGAGTGCGGACGGCCTCATTCGGCGATTGGTCAGCCGATATTCGCCCGAAGGCCGGCGTTTCAAACGCCACTGATGGGTCATTGTACGGGCTATCGGAATCATCTCTCTGGTGGTGTTGCCGGTCGGTTTGGAGTGTGCACGACCCAACGAACCTGCTCTGACAGGACGCCGAGCGCCAGGATGCGGCAGATGCTATGTTCTCGTCCTTGTTTGTGCATTGTTTGTTCTACTCTATCGGACGCCTTAGCGCCCGCCCCTGACCCCGCAATTCAGCTTCGAGGATCTACTCTGTGCCTCTGTCCCGGACTCTCTCGTCGGTGGCTCTGCTGGCGGCGGGCACGATCCGCCCCGCTGTCACAGTAGCTCAGTCCACCGCCTCGCTCTCGGATACCACCCGCGCATACGTCTCCGTCAGTGCACCGGTCGTCGCGCTCACGCACGCGATGATCCTCGACGGGCTGGGGTCCGCGCCGAAGGGTGATCAGACCGTCGTCATCCGCGGCGGAAAGATCGCCCAAGTTGGGCCAGCAGGCACTGTGCAGGTGCCGGCCGGTGCACAGGTAATAGACCTGAATGGCCAAACAGTGATCCCGGGCATCGTCGGAATGCACGATCACCTATTCTATACGGCTGCAGGCGGGCGACGAACGCTGCTCTGGTTTACCGGGCCGCGCCTGTACCTGGGATCCGGAGTCACCACCATCCGGACGACCGGCGCGATGGCGCCGTACGCCGATATCAACACCAAGGAGGGTGTCGACAAGGGGCGATCACCCGGGCCACACATCATCATCACGTCGCCCTATATCACTGGCCCGTCCGAATCCTCCGACCTGACCGTCCGCGAGCGGCTGGCCACGCCGGAGCAATCCCGCCGCTTCGTGGACTACTGGGTCGAGGAGGGTGCCACGTGGATCAAGGCGTACACGGACATCCACCGGGCCGAGCTCAAGGCGGTGATCGATGAGGCCCATCGGCGCGGCATCAAGGTCACCGGCCATCTCTGCTCGGTGTCCTATAGCGAGGCGGTCGACCTTGGGATCGACAACCTCGAGCACGGCTATCTCACCGCGACGGATTTCGACGCGACGAAGCAGCCAGACGTTTGCCCGGTCGGGAGCACGTCTCGTGTGGCGGGGTCCGATCCGAAGTCGGATCATGCGCAAGTCGTGATCAAGAAGATGGTGGATCACAAGGTGCCCATGACGTCGACGCTATCCGTGTTCGAGTCGATGTTCCCACAGAGGCCGGTCACCGATCAGCGGACGCTGGATGCGATGGCTCCGGAGGTGCGACAAGCGTACCTCGTGCTACGCGCGCACATTGATTCGGGCCCCGCCGTGAAGTGGGTCTACACACCAGACATGCTGAAGAACGCGATGACGTTCGAGCGGGAATTCGTGGCGGGCGGCGGACTGCTGGCCGTTGGTGTCGACCCGACCGGCATCGGTGGCGCGCTCCCGGGGTTTGGCGACCAGCGCAACTACGAGCTGTTGATCGAGGCGGGCTTCACTGCGCCACAGGTCATCCAGTTCATGACGTCGAACGGCGCCAGGATTCTGGGCGCCGCCGACCGGATTGGCTCGATCGAAGCCGGCAAGAACGCCGACCTCGTCGTCCTGAACGGGAACCTGCCATCGGACCCATCGGTCATTCGGAAGGTGACGACGGTGTTCAAGGACGGCGTCGGATACGATTCCCCCAAGCTGATCGCGTCGGTCAAAGGACGCGTCGGGATCGACTGAGTCAGACCAAGAGGCCCACCCGTCGAGGGTGCATTCACCTGTCCTTCCGCCAGGAGTCGTTTGATGTCGTTTGCAAAAGAGACGCGCAGCCGCCGCGATTTTCTCGGACAGCTGGCGGGTGCCGGAGTCGTTCTAGCTGCGGGTGCGTGCGCGACCTCCGGAGCTCACTCGTCGGTGGACCCCGCACCGGCGCTGCTACCGGCGAGTGCGGCGCCTGATCCAGGCCACGATCCCGAGAAGGACAACTCGTGGGACATGTCGTGGACCACGCGGATTACGGGCCGACACAAGCAGGTCTACGACATTGCCACCCTCGGCGAAGGCGCAGGTCTCCGGACGATCCGTAACTATCTCAACGCGTATCGCGATGTCTTCAAGCTCAACCCTCCGGAGGTCACAGCGGTCGCCGCCATGGTCAGCTCGGGCCACATCAATTTCAATGATGCGATCTGGGCCAAGTACGGATTCGGCGAGGACACCAAGACCAAGGAGCCTCGGAGCGATGCATGGGCCACCCGCAACGTGTTCCGGACGGCCGCTGCAGACGACCCAATGGCTGACCATACGGTGGAGGCGCTGCAGGCTCGCGGCGTCATCTTCTGGCAATGCAACAATGCCCTGAAGGGGCTCACGCGCCACCTGGCGACCAAGATGCAGATGCCTCCTGAGGCTGTCCGTGCGGAGCTCATAGCCGGTCTTCTGCCGGGCGTCTACCTCGTGCCAGCACACACGATGGCGATCGGCCTCGCGCAAGAGCACGGCTGTACGTACGAAGCGCTTGCATAACGGGTCCGTCCAAATGAACCGCTTGCTGCCGATTGCCTGGGTCGTGCTGCTCTCGTGGCCCGCCCGCTCCGCGCCCGTGCCAACCGACGATCCTCGCGATCTCATGCCGAAGATCATGCACGCGTGGGACGACTTGGATCCGTCGAAGGCTGCGCAATACTACGCGAAGGATCCGGATCTCGTCTTCTACGATGATTCACCGCTCGAGTACACCGGATGGGACGCCTACGCAGCCGGGGTCCGCAAAGAGTTCGCCGGATACAAGTCCTTCGCGACCACTCTGGCGAATGATGTGTCCGTCCATCGCGTTGGAGACAGCTTTGCGTGGGGGACAGCCACGTGGCGCGCGGACGCGGTCAAACGTGATGGGTCAACGGAGACCGTCTATGGCCGATGGACAGTCCTGTTCGAAAAGAGGGCGGGGAAGTGGCTCATCATCCACGAGCACGTCTCCGTGCCAGTCCCGGAGAATTGAGCATGCCGAAGCGCAGCGCCATGTCGCCGAAACGGAAGCGGCTGTCGGAACCGCATCCCAAACCGACCAATGCGCTCGAATTCCCTCGATTCGCGGGGCTCGCGACCTTCATGCGGTTGCCAGCAATTAGTGATCCCAGCCGCCTGGATGTTGCGCTCATTGGCGTGCCGTTCGATGGAGGCACGACGTATCGCCCGGGCCCGCGGTTTGGCCCACGCCACGTCCGGCAGCAATCGGCGATCATCAGGCCATACAACCCGGTTCTGGACCTGATGCCTTTCGACGTCGTGCGCGTCGCTGACTATGGCGACCTGTCGGTCAACCCTCTCTCGATCGACGACACGTTCAAGCGGATAACCGCGGGGCTCGAGCCGGTGCTGGAGGCAGGCACGATCCCGATGTGCGTCGGCGGCGATCATTCCATTCTGTTACCCATCCTGCGGGCCATTCACGCACTCCACGGGCCAGTCGGCCTGATCCAGCTCGACGCCCACTCGGACACATGGGATCAGTACTGGGGCGTGAAGTACTCCCACGGCACTCCGGTCCGGCGCGCGATCGAGGAAGGGCTCCTCGATGAGTCGTGCATCCTGCAGGTGGGCCTCCGCGGGCAGCTCTACGACGCGCACGACATGGATTTTGCCCGGGAGCATGGGATCGATTTCGTGACCGCCGAGGAATACCACGAAGGCGGCGTGGCAATGATACGGAAGCGCCTGAAGGCGTTCCGCGGGCGAAAGACCTATCTCAGCCTCGACATTGATGTCGTCGACCCCGCGTTCGCGCCTGGCACGGGCACGCCGCAGGTCGGTGGCCTCTCGAGCGTGCAAATACTCGATCTGGTGCGAGCGCTCTACGGCCTGTCCTTTGTGGGGTGCGACCTCGTCGAGGTCTCCCCTCCGTACGACTCGGCGGAGATCACTTCGCTGCTCGCCGCGAACCTGCTGTTCGAGCAGCTGTGCCTCTTGTGCGCATAACCACCCACCCGCGGGGGACGCGTTGCGTGGCCCCCCTTTCCGCACCGGATGCAACGGTCATCGGATGCACGCCATCCCCAACGTTGTGGCGTGTGATGTGGCCGGCGAACGACGGGTGACGCATTGCGTCGCCCCTAGCCGGAGGGGGTCGGATCCGAGCGCCAACACGGGCCAACGTTTCACGTCTAACATCCAACATTTAACGTCCATCAATTGACCCCTGTGCCCGACACCACGTCGACTCAACTGGCCCGCAAACTGGGCCTGACCGATTTCTTCTCACTCGCGTTTGGGGTGATGATCGGCGTAGGCTGGCTGGTCGTCATGGACGACTGGCTTCTGCGCGGCGGCCCCATTGGCGCGCTCCTTGGGTTCGCCGCCGGAGCGGTCATGCTGCTCCCCGTCGGCTGGGTGTACGGTCGCCTGGTGAAGGCGATACCGGACGCCGCGGGCGAGGTAGCGTACACGGCCAGAGTGTTTCCTCGGGGCGTGAGCTACGCCACCGGATGGGCGATGATGCTGGTGTACTTCGTGGTTTGTCCGTATGAAGCGGTCGCCATCGGCAGGATCGCTGGCTACCTCGCGCCGACGCTCAACACTTACGAGCTGTATCGGATCGGCAGCAGCAGCGTCTACCTGCCGCACTTGCTGCTCGGGCTCGTGCTGACCGCCGTGTTTGTGATGCTGAACTGTCGGGGTGTTGCGCTGAGCGCGCGCTTTCTCCGATGGACGACCTTTGCGGTGCTGATCCTCGTCGCTGCCTTCGCGGCAGGCGGCGTCTCGCACGGGTCGCTCGCCAATTTCCAGCCGGCGTTCAGTCATACCCCGGCGCTGTCCATTCTTCTCGTCTGGCAGATCGTACCCTATTTCCTGACCGGGTTCGATTCCGTGGGAAAGTGCGCTGAAGAGGCGCACCCGAACTTCAAGGGCGAGTCATTCTCGACTGCCGTGATGTTGTCGATTCTCGTCGGGTTTGCGTTTTATGCCGTTGTCATCGCATCAGTCGCGTATGCGGCGCCCTGGCAGTCACTCACACATGAGCGCTTCGCGACGGCTGTTGCGTTCGAGCGTGCCTTCGGCTCACGCTGGATCACGCGCGTGATCATGGCGACCGCGTTGATTTCACTGTTGAAGATCTTCAACGCAAATCTGCTGACCGCATCGCGGCTATTGTTCGGCCTCAGCCGGCGTCACCTGGTGAATGCGAACCTTGCCCGGGTCCACCCGCGCTATCAGACGCCGTCGCTCGCCATCATCTGCGTCGGGGTCGCCATTGCACTCGCGCTGTTCATGGGGGACGCGATCCTGGTTCCGATTTCGGAGGTTGGGTCGGCAGTCGGCGCAGTCGGGTGGATGGCAGCGTGCGCGGCGTACTACAAGCTGAGCCCGACCGCAGCCGGACGAAAGGTCGCAGCGGTGGGCGTGGTCGTCACCCTACTCATGGTTCTCATGAAGGTGCTGCCATTCGTCCCCGGCCACTTCACGTACAGCGAGTGGCTCGCGCTGCTCGGCTGGTGCGTCCTGGGACTCGTGGTGAAGAATCGGGCCCCAGCCGAGGCTCCCGACGTAGCCGTCGTCGCCCAGACGTCACGGTGAATCGAGGCCCCATGTGGCGTTTGCGGGTGCCAACGAGGTCGTGCAGACGGTGATCGAGGGCGACGCCTGCGTCGCCCTCGATTCGCCCCCGAGGCCTACTTAGCGCCTGCCCCCGCCATTCTCGGCGGCCTCCACGAACGCGCGCTTGCCGAATTCGATGAGCTGCTCCGGGGTTGTACAGGCGAACAGATCCATGCCCCTGGCGACGACGCCCGTCCAGCCAGTCTGGTGGCTTGCGCCGATGCCCGCGCCGTTGTCACCGTGAAAGTATTCGTAGAACAGGAGGTGATCACGCCAATACGGGTCCTCCTGAAACTTGCGGGCGCCGCCGAACACCGGCCGCAGGCCCTCGGCGTTGCGCAAGAAAATGTTCTCGATCCGGCGTTGGATCTCCTTGGCAACGTGAAAGAGCGTCATGTGCCGCCCCGAGCCGGTGGGGCATTCGATGGTAAAGGAGTCGCCGTAATACAGATAGTACTGCAGAAGGGCCCGGATGATCAGCGCGTTCATCGGCATCCAGACGGGCCCACGCCAGTTCGAGTTGCCGCCGAAGATTCCGGAGTCTGATTCCGCCGGCAGGTATGAGACTCGGTACTCCTGATTCCCGGCGCCGAAGATGTATGGATGGTCCGCGTGATACCGGGAAAGAGCGCGGATTCCGTAGGGACTCAAGAACTCATTCTCGTCGAGCATTCGCGCGAGGACGCGCCGGAGATTTGGCTCGGCCAGGATCGCCGCGAGCCGGCGCCCTGTGGGCCCGATCGTCATCGGGTCGTGGATGAAGGTGCGCAGCTCGGGACGGGCTTCGAGAAAGCTGCGAATCCTCGCGCGCAACTCGGGAAATCGCTCCAGGGCCTCTCCCTCGAACACCGTGGCCGCGCACAGTGGGACGAGGCCGACGACGGACCGCACCTTCATCCGCTCTGCTCGGCCGTCAGGCAGTTTCAGCACGTCATAGAAGAATCCGTCCTGTTCGTCCCACATCCCGATATTGTCTCCGGCGTGCATCAAGGCGGTCGCGATCCACAGGAAATGCTCTGTGAATTTGAGGCACATGGGGCCATAGGCCGGATTATGGAGCGACAGTTCGGCGCTGATCTCCATCATGTTCTGGCAGAAGAGCGCCATCCACGCCGTGCCGTCGGCCTGTTCGATGTATCCGCCCGTGGGCAACGGAGAGCTGCGGTCAAAAACGCCGATGTTGTCGAGTCCGAGGAAGCCACCTTCGAACGCGTTGTTGCCTGTTCGGTCCTTGCGATTGACCCACCAGATGAAATTGAGAGACAGTTTCTGGAAGGCGCGCTCGAGCCACTCGACATCGCCGTGACCCTGGCGGGCCTGCTCGAGTCGGTAGGTGAAGATGGTGGACCATGCGTGGACCGGGGGGTTGACATCCCCGAAGTTCCACTCGTACGCGGGCAGTTGCCCGTTGGGGTGCAGATAGCTGCTATCGAGCAGCAGTTCGAGCTGATGTTTGCCGAATTCCTCATCCACCAGCGTCAGCGCCAGCACGTGGAATGCGAGATCCCACGCGGCAAACCACGGGTACTCCCACTTGTCGGGCATTGAGAGGACGTCGGCGTTGTACGCGTGGTGCCAGTGCGTATTGCGCGGTGCTCGGCCCGGAGTGCCCTTGAACGGGTCCGCGCCGTGCGCCTCCAGCCATTGATTGACGTCGTAAAAATAGAACTGCTTCGACCACAGCATGCCGGCGAGCGCTTGCCGCATCACGTTTGCTTCATCCTCGTTGAGCGAGGACGGGATGACGGATGCGTAGAATGCGTCCGCTTCTTCGCGGCGGGCCTGCATCTTCGTGTCGAAGTCTTTTCCGAACGGCCGGGTGAGCGCTGGCTCCCGCAGCCGGATCCGGATCGTTTTGGCTTCTCCGGGCAGGACGACGAGTGAGTAGTGGGCCGACGCTTTCGTGCCCTTCTGGTCGGGGTTTATCGCATCCCGCCGTCCGTGCACGATGAACTCGTTGATGCCATCCTTGACGTACGGTGTGCGATTGGGCACGCCGTCGAGGCGCTCCGTATTGGTCTCGTTTTCGGTGAACAGCAGCTCGTCGGCTCCTTCACACAGAAGCATGTAATCGCCCAGCCGTACGTGCGAGGCGGTGATCTCGCGAGGCGCGGTCTCTCGCAGCACCGGCGGGGGCAGCTCGGCCAGCGCGCCGCCCGCAGACCAGGTGTTTCGGAACCATAGCGTGGGCAGCACGTGCAGGGGCGCGGGATCCGGTCCCCGATTGTAGATCGTGATCTCGATCAGTAGGTCGTCGGGCGCTGCCTTTGCGTACTCGACGAAGACGTCGAAGTAGCGATTGTCATCGAAGATGCCCGTGTCCAGCAGCTCGTATTCGAGCTCGGTACGCGACCGCTCCCTATTGGTCTTGACCAGATCCAGGTAGGGATAGGCCGCCTGCGGATACTTGTACAGATACTTCATGTACGAGTGCGTCGGCGTGCTGTCGAGGTAGAAGTAATACTCCTTCACGTCCTCGCCGTGGTTGCCCTCCGAGTTGGTCAACCCGAAGAGCCGCTCTTTGAGAATCGGATCCTTTCCGTTCCACAGAGCGAGCGCAAAGCAGAGTTGCTGCTGCTCGTCGGAGATGCCTGCCAGCCCATCTTCGCCCCAGCGATAGGCGCGCGATCGCGCCTGGTCATGCGGGAAGTAGTTCCACGCGTCGCCCGACGGGCTGTAGTCCTCGCGCACGGTACCCCATTGGCGTTCGCTCAGATACGGCCCCCATTTCTTCCACGGGACGTTCCTGCGCGTCGTCTCTTCAAGTCGGGTCTTTTCCGCAGACATGAGATCCCCCTCGCCACCCGTTACAGAGCAGCCGGTCTATTACGTACGGCATCGGGCTCAATCTTGGAGAATGGGGGCGTCCGGTCATGTAGCCACTAGTATCTACGTCCAGTGGCTGAGGCCGCTGTAGCGTCAGGTGAAATCACCGACGAGCGAGTTGAAGCCATGTCGGAGATGCGACAGGATCGGCGACTGTCGCGGCTGCCCCCAATACGGAGTCTTGTTGGCATTGATCATGACGATCTCGCCTTCCTGGTCCATCACACAATCGGCCCCGATGAAGTCGGCATTCATGGCACCGGCGATGTGGCGCGTGGCGGCGAGCGCGCGGAGCGCTCGATCGATCGACGGGCCAATTGGCACGGTTTCGCCGGATGGGAGGGTCCAGAAGAAGTAGTTGTGTCGACGCCGAATCGCGTCGTTGAGCTTTTTGACGTCGCCATCGACCCAGACGACACTGACGACACCCGCGGGACCAGCCGTGTACACTCGGAAGAACAAACCCTCCGAGTTCTCAATGAAGCGCTCGACGACGAGGGTCGGATCACTCCAGACGTTGGTTGGCACCTGAGCACGCGTCGTGACGAAGTAGGCGAGATGGTTCGTAATCGCCTCGCTCACATTGGTGGTGAACACCGCGGCTCGCTCGCCCCATTGCTCGTCGGAGCAGTCGTTCTGGCTGGCCGCCGAAGTTGAGCGTGGTCTTGACAACGAGTCGCTCCTCGGGCGGGCCCTCCCGATCGGCCCTTGCCGAACGCAGACCGAGCTCGGAACAGCGGGCGTGCAAGGCCGACTTTCGCACGTCGACGGCGCCAAGGTTGAGGACGGCCTGCCCCCGCTGACGGAGGCCCGCACGGAATGCCTCCGCGGTTTCGATGAACCCCCTCGTCATGCTCGCATTCAGATGCACGAGGACGCCACGCGCCGTGATCGGAATCGCCTCGAGCAACCGGGATGCCGCGTCGCCTGGCTTCACGCTGATCCGGAATGCGCTCGAAAACAGGACCTCGACCATGAAGCCATCCCACGCGTTGCATTCACAGATTGCGAGCCGCTCTGGAGGCGACTGCTGCAGCACCGGTGCTTCTCGCGTCTCCAGCCCGAGCCAACCACGAATGGTGGAACGGATGGTCATGGCGTAATACTGTAACGTGGGTACCGCGTGATCAAAGTGCGCTGCCCTCGCGCCAGTGCAGCGTTGACCGCTGGCGCGGGATCGCGACATTGGTATGCTTGTAGGTATGACTGACTCCAACCGCCAGACGCCCCGGTCTCCCCGGATGTGTGTCGCCGCGATCTATATCGGCCTCGCCGTATTCGCTAACAGCTTGGGGGGCCAAGCGACGGCCTCCCGCGATACCTCGGCGCCGCCAGCCTCCCGGCCGGCCGATGTCTCGTCGATCGACGCCATACTGCGTGCAGCCTATGATGTGATCTCCGGGCCGGCCGGACAGCGAGACTGGGAGCGCTTTCGTTCACTATTCGCGCCCGGCGCACGCCTCATCCCGGCTGAACGAGACTCCAACGGACACACCCGCTTGCACGTCACCACGGTCGACGAGTTCGCGCAATCGGCTGCGCAATACTTCACCACTCACTCGTTTTACGAACGTGGTATTGGGCAGAAGGTAGACGCGTTCGGCGCCGTGGCGCAGGTCTTCAGTCCCTACGCTTCGTTCCATAACGCCAACGACGCACAGCCATTCGCGCGCGGCATCAACAGCTTTCAGCTGTTCAATGACGGCACACGGTGGTACATCGTGACGATCTACTGGAACGCGGAACGGCCCGATCTCAAGATCCCCGCGCAATACTTGAACGCGAAGTAGGGCACCTCCGACGAGCATCACGTGAGGCCCGGAGGGTCGGCGCGCTGCAGAGGCTGGCCCTCGAGGTTTGTTTTCTAGCGTCTAACGTCCAACGTCCAACGTCCAACCGATGACTGCCCTGGATCCAACAACCGATGTGCGTGGTGTGTCCGCCGAGATTGCGTCTCCGGCCTTCGATGAGGCGGCCGCCAAAGCAGCGGCTTTGTTCGTATCGATCTATCGAGGCCTCGAGGATCGACGAGTTGCGCCGGTGACGAACCGCGCCGCCTTGCGCGCGACCTTCGCCGACACGCTGCTCGAGGACGGCGTCGGCCTCACGCAGACACTCGAGGAATTTGAGCGGTGGGTGTTGCCAGCTTCCATGGGCACCCCGCACCCACTCTATCTCGGTCTCGTGAACTCGTCACCGCTCCCTGCGGCGGCGTTGGGCGACCTCCTCGTCTCGTCTCTCAACAACAACGGGGGCGCGTTCCACCAGTCGCCGCCGATGACGACCTGCGAGGAGGAGATCGTTCGCAGTTTCGCCCGCCTCTTCGGCTTGACGGGCGCCGACGGCATGCTCGTGCCGGGCGGCATGTTTGCGATGCTCCAAGCGCTCGTGCTGGCGAGAGTGCACGCCACCGGCGGACCGGCGCGTCCCGGCTTCCGGCTCTACGCATTCGACGTCGCGCACTTCACGGTCAGTCGTTCAGCGATGGTCGCGGGGATGGCAAGTGAGGACGTGATTGCGATTCCGAGCTCCGGGCGCGGGGTCATGGACGTACAGGCATTGGCGCAACGCATCCGCAAGGATCGCGCGGAGGGAGCCACCCCGTTCGCGGTCGTGGCCACTGCGGGAACGACAGCGACCGGGGCCATGGACCCCATTGCCAGCATCGCGGCCGTGTGTAGGGAGGAACGTTTGTGGCTTCACGTCGATGCCTGCTACGGCGGAGCGGCAATGCTACTGGAGTCGGTGCGGCAGCGATTCAGCGGCGTCGAGTTGGCAGATTCCATCGCGATCGATCCGCACAAGTGGTTCTTCATTCCCGTCACGGCGGCGCTGGTGTTGACGACCCACGGCGACATCGCCCGCCGTGCGTTCGCGACTACCACCGGGTCATACATTCCGACTGAGGGCGAAGTGGACGCCTGGCAGCGAGGCGTCCCAAGCACGCGTCGCTCGTCGGGGCTCACCGTCTGGATGGCGTTGCGCGCGCACGGATGGCGTACGATCAGGACCGCCGTCCAGAGCAACATTGATCTCACGCGGCAGCTCGAGGATTTGCTCGGCCAGCGAGGATTTCGGGTGCTGGACGGTGGCGAGTTGTCGATCGCCTGTGCGAGGTGGGAGCCCGCCGGGTGGACCCCTGAGGCGCTGGATCGACTGCAAGATCAGATCGCACGCGACGTGGTGGCGTCGGGTATCGCATGGTTCTCGACGACACACCACGCTGGCCGCACCTGGCTGCGATTCAACATGGTCAACCTCTACACGCGCGAGCACCACGTCCGCCAGCTGGCCGACGTTCTCGCAGCGACGGCCAAGAGGCTGACCAGCACACCTTGAAGCTAGACGTTGGACGTTGGACGTTGGGAAAACCTCGAGGCCAGTCACGGTATGCCGTGCTGGCCTCGAGGTTTGTCCATTCTAATAACGTCCAACGTCTAACGTCCAACGTCACGGCACCGCCGGGGACAGCGGCTCCCCGCTCGACGATTCCGACGTCTGGCCCACCGCGGTGCGCAATCGCCGGCGGCGCCGCTCGTTGGCATAGAGCGCGGTGCCGACGACGTTCGCGACTACGACCACCGTCGCAATCTTGATGGCGAACGCCGTTTGACTCACCACCGGTACAATCGGGAGGACTGAGAGGATGACGTAGAGTGTAGTTGTCGCGAAGCCGGCAACCGCCAGCCCGCGAAGCCAGAGCGGGGCACGCTCCGCGGTCCCTCGCCAGCCAAGCAGTGGCACGGCGAAGAGCACGAGGTACGTCAGTCCGTAGAAGATGCCGGCTGCGTTGTCGATGAGCTGGAAGGCTTCCTGTTCCCCGACGTTGATCATGCCGGCAATGGCGCACACCAGCGCGCAAGCGCCGATGAACACGATCGAATTGATCGGCGTGCGGTACCGCGGATGCAGGCGCGTAAACCACGCCGGGAGCAGACTGTCCCATCCCGCCACCATTGGCATCCGGGTAGTTGCAGTGAACAGCATGCTCGAATTAGTGAATGCGCGAGACGTGATCGCAAACACCGCGAACGGGATGATAATGGCGATGGCGCCGGTGGAGCCCAGCCCGAGTCGGAACGCCTGGGGAATCGGGCCCACGAGATCGAGTTGTCCGATCGGCACCAGCGCTTGCACCGCCGACGTGCCCAGGATGAACATGACGGCTATGACAGGTGCCGCAATGATGACCGAGCGACCGATCGAGCGACGTGCCTCGCGTGCCTCTCCCGCCAGCACTGCGACGTACTCGAACCCGGACAACGCGCCGACCGCCAACTTCCCGAAGATGTTCACATTCAACACCGTGAAGGCTGGCCGCGACATTGCGAGCGGATGGTACTCGCGAAGCGTGCCTCGGAACATGTTGATGAGAGGCAGGAGGATCAGGAACGCGAAGGCGAGCATGAGCAGGATGCTTCCGACGTTGTGTACCCACTTGCTGACTGACAGTCCCAGGACCGCCAGGACGATCAGCGCCCCGAGGACAACGCCCGTGACGACGCCGATGTAGATCCGATTGCCCGAGAGGAACTGCGCGTTCGGGCCGATGGCATATACGATGGCGTTGGCGATCGTGAGTCCGAACGCGCCGAGTAGCACGATGGCGTACAACCACAGATTCCACACGACGAGGAAAGCGATCCCCTCGTTGAGCCCCAGCTTGGCCCACTGATACAGGCCGCCTTCAAGCGGGTATCGCCGGCTGAGGTGGATGACGACTGCGGCTTGCGGGATGTAGAACAACGCCATCGCCGCGAGCCAGAACGGGATCTGCGATTGCCCCAACTTCGCGGCCGCTCCCACCCAGGAGAGACCGACGACATACATGATCTGGGTGAGCACGAGGTCCCGGAGACCCAGCTCCTTCCGCAACGCAGCGCTCTGCATTTCCACACGCTGGGACTCCGAGACGGTCGGCACCGGGAAACCATAGCCTAACCGCGCGGGAAAGGCCAATCGGCTCGAGACCGTCTGAAGCAGAACGGGCGCATCGACTCGATGCGCCCGTTCTATCACACTCTCGCGGTCACGTCGCGGAGCAACGGCTCCGCGACGATGACACTTTACTTCCGCGCGCTCTGCGTCGTCGCGAGATCTGCGACCTCGCTCGCCAGCATGCGGACCTTGCCTGGGTCACCCGCACCCTGCGCCAAACGCTCCAACTGGCCTTGCAGCTTCGTGAGGGTTGCTTGCCGCTCCTGGCCGCTCAGATGTTCCGCCCGATCCAGATCCTGCGTGATCGTGGCCAGTTGATCAGGCGAGAGGCTGTTGTTCCGTGCGAGCTGGTCGAGATACGCCCGAGCGACCGAGAAGCTCTTCGGCCACACGAGCTTCGGCTGATCCTGGACGTTCAGCTGCTCGAACCGCACCGACTTCGCTGCCGCGATCTCGTTCTTGGAGATGAACGCACTGGGCTTCAATTCGAAGATGTCGAGGCCCCGTGCGATCTCGGAGCCGACGATATAGCCGTTGTACCAGTACGCCGACCAGAACCCGCCGACCACCAGCTTGGTCGAGTCGATCGGGCCGCGATCGAAGTACGCGATCTCCTTCGGATGCGACGGGTCAGTCCAGTCGAATATGGAGATCCCCCCCTGATACCACGCCTGCACCATGACATCGCGTCCCGGGATCGGGATCAGCGAGCCATTGTGCGCGACGCAGTTTTCCTGCGACGTCTGAGGAGCGAGCATTTGTAGTAGCTGTGGAAGGTCATCTTGTTGTTGCTGATCGTGAAGATCGCGTCGGCGCCCCAGTCCGGGTTGTCCGTCGCCCGACACCGAGGCTGCGTGCCGCCGCCCCATTCGTCGGAGAAGAGCACCTTTGTCCCGTCGTTGTTGAACGTGGCCGAGTGCCAGAAGGACATGTTCGAGTCCGCGGCCGCGTCGATGCGTTTCGGGTTCTTCACGTCGTGAATGTCCAGAAGCAATCCATACCCGCCACACGCGCCGCCAGCGAAACCGACCGCCGGATAGACCGTGATGTCGTGACATTGCGTCACGCCGCTGTACCGCACGCGGCGCGCCGGCGCGGCAGTGGCGCTTTGCGCGGCAGCTCGTTGCGCGGCCCGCTGGGCAGCGGCAACAGAGTCGACTGAGTATTCGCTGTGCCGCGTCGGTAGCGTCAGGCCGTTCGCCTCGCCGGTCGTCGCGTTCGCGAAGATGCGAGGCGAGCTCACAACGTGCGCTTGCTCCGGGTGAGCAATCGGGATTTGAATCACTTCGATTCGGAAGAGGGCGGTGTTCGCGTCCTGCTCCGCGCTCACGCATCCCGGCAGCTCGTCGGAGGACCGCACGGGCGCCGATCCCGAGACGTAGATGTAAACATTGTCCTTGTCGGTCGGGTCGGTCACCAGCGTGTTGGTGTGGGACCCGCGGCACGTCTGTACGACGGTTACCTCTTTGGGATGATCCATGTCGGTGATGTCATAAATCCGGATGCCGCGCGCGCGGTCCTTGCTGACCGTGTCCTGCACGCCCTCGGTGCCGCAATCAATCCGGCCGTTTGTAGCCTCGGAGGACACCATGAGCAGGTTGTGGTACACGGAGACATCGCTCTGCGACCCGGGCAGACATACGCGGTCTTCAGCGTCGGCTTGCTGGGGTTCGAAATGTCCCAGATCTGCATTCCGCCGAAGTTGCCCTGGATGACGTAGTTGCCCATGAAGGCGAGGTCGGAGTTCCAGAGTCGCGGATCACCGGGCGTGCTCGCGTTGAAGAACTTCTCGGACGGCGGTGTCGACGACACCTTCTGAAGATTCCAGATGGCCTCGCCCGCATTGAAGAAGCCCGGGTGCAGCCCGACGCGCGGGTCGGGGCTCGGTGCCGACGCCGACATGTTGGCTGCGGGCTTGGGCGCGGCGCCGGCCGTCGAGGACGACGGGTGGCTACAGCCTGCGGCTGTCAGAAGCCCGACTGCAACAGTCGGAGCGGCGGCCCACCGCAGAGGTCGTGGCAACGAATGAAGTGTCATGGGCTGATTGGGGGTTGGGGTGCGGCTGGTCGGGTCATTTTGCGTCCAGCATTCGCTGCATCCGTTGGATCTCGACGGTCTGATCCGAATTCACATCGGACGCGAATTTGAAGATCGTGTCATCCTGGCCTGCGCCCTCGGTATCCATGAGCTCCTGCACCATGGACAGCGCGCCTTCATGGTGCTGGATCATGAAGGTCAGGAACAGTCGATCGAAATCGGGGCCGCGAGCGGCGTTGAGCTGCGCCATCTGCTCCGGCGTGAGCATCCCGGGCATGAGCCCACCGCTCATTCCGGGCATATTGGCCATGCCTGCGGAGTCGTACTTGAAGTCCGGCTGTGGAACGGTCTCATGCCGATCGCGTAACCACTGCTGCATGGTCGCGATCTCGTCGCGCTGAGCGACGTCGACCTTCTTGCAGAGCCTGGCCACATTGGGTCGGGCGCCGTGTGTGGGCGCCCAGCTCGCCATGACGATCGCCTGCGCGTGGTGCGCGATCATGCCCTGCATGAAATGGAGATCCTCTTTGGTGTACGGCGGCCGGCCGCCATCTGCACGCGCCCGGTCGGCCGGACTCATTGTCGCGGCGGGAGCGGATCCCGCGGAGGCCGTTTGGCCTGCGAGAGGTCCCGCCGCAAGGCAGGCCGCGGCGATGATGCCCGCGACCTCCGTTCGCAGAAAGTATCGCTTCACGAGAGGAATTCTCCGGATCACACGGCCACGCTACAGAAAGAGCGAATGGCCTGAAACCATCACGACGGGCGCGTACCAGGCGCGGCCTCGTCGACGTCCGTTACCGTTACAAAAAACGCACATTCTCATCTCATCCGTTGAAGCGGACTCAACAGCAATACGCGGTCGCGCCTGTGTCGAGTGGCGACCGCACAACCCGTGGGCTGGTCGAGCGCACAGCGTGCGCGCATCCGCCGCGCACCAATGAGGTAGCGGTTTTGTAACCGGCCGTTCGCGGCGTATTTCTCTTGTGTAGGAGTGGGTAGTGAGACCTGCGGCGTATGGCAGGACGCGGGGTTGTTGGTTAGCTAGAGCGGACGTGTGTTCGCCCGCTCTCACCCGGGTGTGTAGAATTACGTGCGAGTCCTGATGTTCGGGTGGGAGTTCCCACCCAATGTGGCCGGCGGGTTGGCGACGGCGACACTCGGGCTGGTGACGGGGTTACTCGAGTGCGGCGTCGACGTGACGATGGTCGTGCCATTCCGCACAGATACCCCTTCGGCCCCGCCAGGCCTCCGCCTCGTACAGGCCCCCGAGGTCGCCACACGGCTCTCCGTTCGTTGGGTGGAGTCGGCACTCGTTCCCTACGGGACGCCCAGGTCCTATGCGGAGGCGCTGCCAAACCCGTCCCGTATGGACACGCTGCGTGCCGGGCAAGGAATGGCCCACGTCTACGGGCCGGATCTGTACGCAGAAGTCGAGCGGTTTGCCGCCATTGCAACGCACATCGCGCGCGAAGAGCCGCACGACGTCATCGATTGCCATGACTGGATGACGTACGCCGCGGGCATCAGCGCACGCGCGGTCTCGGGGCGCCCTTTTGTGGCGCATATCCATGCAACGGAGTTCGATCGATCGCCGTTCGGGCCTAATCCCGAGATCGTAGAACGTGAACAAGCGGGCCTTCTTGCCGCGACGCGCGTGGTGAGCAACAGCAGGATGCTGAAGCGGCGCGTGGTACAGGAGTACGGCGTGCCTCCCGATCTCATCGACGTGATCCACTGGGGCGTCGAGAGACGGGCGCCCCCGCCCGAGATCCGTGAGCCCGGCCCATTCGGCAGCGCCGGACCCGTCGTGCTCTTCGTGGGACGCGTGACGCACCAGAAGGGACCGCGGTACTTCGTCGAGACGGCGCGGCGTGTGTCCGACTTCCTGCCAGCCGCCCGCTACATTGTTGCAGGCGAGGGCGACGAGCTCCCGGATACGATGATGCGTGCTGCGGAACTGGGCATTGCCGACCGCGTGTTCTTCACCGGTGGACTCTCCCGTAGCGAGATCGAGCGGGTATTCGGCATCGCCGACATTTGCGTCATGCCGTCTGTCAGTGAGCCGTTCGGCATCGTCGCGTTGGAGAGCCTCCGGAGCGGGATACCATGCATTGTCCCCCGGGAGTCGGGCGCCGCCGAAGCGCTCACCAACGTGCTCAAGGTCGATTTCTGGGACATTGATGAAATGACCAATCAAGTGGTGGCGTTGGCCCGCTACCCGGCACTCCACAGCGAGCTGCGGTCTCGCGGACTGGCCGAGCTGGCGCTGCCACGCTTCACCCTCACGGAGCCGGCTCGATTGACGATCAGCCTCATACGACCGAGCACTGAAGGCGTGGGGTGAGAACGGCGGCGGCCGCGGTGCTTGACGACAGGCGAGTGGAGCTATTACATGGCTCCCGGTGACGGTCTCGCGCCAACATGACGGGCAGACGGCGCTCGCCGAAGCCCAACGGATAACCGAAGACGCAAACCGCGAACGGAATTGGTCGCGGTGGGGGCCCTACCTGGCAGACCGCCAGTGGGGCACGGTGCGCGAGGACTATTCACCCGATGGTTCGTGCTGGACCTATTTCCCGCACGACCACGCGCGAAGCCGTACGTATCGATGGGGTGAAGACGGTCTGCTCGGGATTTGCGACCGGGAGTGCCGGCTGTGCTTCGCGCTGGCGCTCTGGAATGGCGTTGACCCGATTCTGAAAGAGCGCCTGTTCGGTCTGACGGGGCCGGAGGGGAATCACGGCGAGGACGTGAAGGAGTGCTACTACTACCTCGACGCCACGCCCACCGCCTCGTACCTGCGCGCCCTGTACAAGTATCCCCAGGATCCGTACCCGTACCGCGCCCTGGTCGAAGAGAACCGGCGCCGCTCGCGACGCGATCCCGAGTATGAATTGCTGGACACCGGCGTGTTCGACGGTGGCCGCTATTTCGACGTCACCGCGGAATACGCCAAGGCGTCCCCCGACGACATCTTGATTCGCGTCACCATCGCGAACCGCGGGCCGAGCCCTGCGACTATTCACCTGCTGCCCACGCTGTGGTTCCGCAAGACGTGGGGGTTCGCTCAGCGGGGCAGGGACTACGCGCCTCAGCCGCGGCTGCAGGTCGAAAGGGCGGATCGTCTGGAGACCGCGCACGAGACGCTCGGCAGCTTCCGTTTGATCGTCGACGAGATCCCCGGTAGCCCTGGGGCTTGGCCAGAGTTTCTGTTCACCGACAACGAGACCAACGCGACTCGCATTACCGGTGCCGCGCCCGCGCAGGCATATGTCAAAGACGCGTTCCATGAATACCTGATTGGGGGGCGCCGGAGCGTCGTGAACCCCGCGAGGACGGGGACCAAGGCAGCGGCCGTCTACATCCTCACGATCCCGCCCGGAGGGGAAGCGGTCGTCCGCCTGCGACTCGTCGCGGCCGACGAGATCCCGGCTCGGGCGTTCGATGAGGAGTTCGAGCGCACGATATCGGTGCGACGGGCGGAGGCCGATGCGTTTTACGATGCGCAGGTTGCGCCTGGGGCGACCGCGCAGGAGCGCGCCGTCGTGCGCCAGGCACACGCGGGCCTGCAGTGGTGCAAGCAATTCTATCACTACGTCGTCGGCACGTGGCTCGACGGAGACGGTCCGCGCCCGCCATCCCCGCAACGGCTGTCGGGGCGCAACAGCGAGTGGCGTCATGTGCACTGTCGTGACGTCCTCTCGATGCCCGATAGCTGGGAGTATCCATGGTTCGCGGCCTGGGACCTCGCATTCCATGTGGTCGCGCTCGGGCGAACGGATCCCCATTTCGCGAAGAAGCAGATGCTGCTGCTCCTGCGCGAGTGGTACATGCACTCCAACGGCCAGATCCCGGCCTACGAGTTCGCCTTTGGTGACGTGAACCCACCCGTTCACGCGTGGGCCTGCTGGCGCTTGTACAAGATGACGGCTCCGCGTGGACAGCGCGACACGGACTTCCTCGAGCGCGCGTTCCACAAATTGCTCATCAACTTCACGTGGTGGGTCAACCGCAAGGACCTCGACGGGAAGAACTTGTTCGCGGGCGGATTCCTCGGCCTCGACAACATCGGGGTGTTCGACCGCTCGCGGCCGTTGCCGACAGGCGGACATCTCGAGCAGGCCGACGCCACCGCGTGGATGGCGTTCTATTGCACGACCATGCTCTCGATGGCGCTGGAGCTTGCGCGGACCAACCGCGCGTATGAAGACGTGGCGTCGAAATTCTTCGAGCACTTTGTGGCGATCTCGGGCGCCATGAACAGGCTCGGGGGCACGGGTCTCTGGGATGAGGAGGACGGCTTTTACTACGATCAGCTGAATGTGCTCGGCAACCAGCGACTGCTTCGGATCCGTTCGATGGTCGGCGTCATTCCGCTGTTCGCCGCCGAGTTGCTCGGCGAAGCGCTTGTCGAATCCTTGCCCGGTTTCGCGAAGCGCATGCGGTGGTTCCTCGACAACCAGCCCGACATGGCGCGCCTCATCGCGCATCACCCACCCGTGAATGGCGGTGGCGGGTACCACCTGCTGGCGCTGCCGTCGCGCGATCAGCTGGTGAGAGTGCTGCGCTATGTGCTCGATGAAGATGAGTTTCTATCCGACTACGGCGTGCGTTCCCTCTCACGTGCGCACGCGGAGCGGCCGTTCCTGCTGAGTGCCGATGGACACGATTATCACGTTGCCTACGAACCGGCCGAATCGACCTCTGAACTGTTTGGCGGCAACTCGAATTGGCGAGGTCCGATCTGGTTTCCGCTCAACTACCTGCTGATCGAGGCGCTCGAGCGATATCACGCCTTCTACGGGGACACGCTGCAGGTCGAGTGTCCCACGGGTTCGGGGGTTCTCATGTCGCTCGACCGAGTCGCGAAGGAGCTCGAGCGACGACTCGTCTCGCTCTTCGTGCCGGACGAGCATGGCGTACGACCGGTGCACGGCGCCGAGTGGCGTTACGCGCAAGACCCGCATTGGCGTGACCTCGTGCTGTTCTACGAGTACTTCGACGGTGACACCGGACGCGGTCTGGGTGCGAGCCATCAGACGGGTTGGACGGCTCTTGTGCTGCAGTCGATCGACAACCTCGCCCGGGGACGGATGCCGGGCGATGTCGCCCACCGGCGCTACACGCCCGTCGCGCCCGCGCTGGCGATTCCGGGAAAGCCTCCGGGCTGAGTTGCGGTTGTCCTTAGAGGGGGACGGGACGTTGGACGTTGGACTTTAGAACAAAACCTCTAGGGCCAGCTACGCTAGACATAGCTGGCCCTGGAGGTTTGTCTCCACTGTCTAACGTCCACTGTCTAACGTCCACTGTCTAACGTCCACCGTCTAACGCCCACCGTCTAACGTCTAACTCCTAATACCGATCGAGGTCATGCCCCACCGCCACGCGGCCCTCGTAGCCGCCCCGGCGGATGGCGGCCAGCAACGTACTGTCCGACGCTCCGTATCGCAGGATATGCGTCAGCACGAGCAATTTCGGGTTGGCTCGTGCCGCGATCGCCCCGAGCTCGCTGTCAGATGTATGGAATTGCCGGATGTACTGCGGCCAGAGATCTCCGCCTGGTCGAGGCTCAGCGCGAATGTTCGCGCCGTAGTAGACCTCATGCACCAGGACATCGACTCCCGCCGCCGCCGCAGCGAGTGCCGGCGCCGGCCGGGTGTCGCCAGAGACCACGATCACGCGACCAGGCGTATCGAAACGATATCCGTACGCGTGCGCCCAGCTGCCGTGGAGGACAGGGATCGCGGTGACACGCACGCCGCCGCTGTCGTAAATGACGCCCGGGCTGATCTCGTGGACGGCCACCCGGTAGCCATTCGCCGGCTCCCGCTCCAACCCTTCCGTGCGAATGCGGATGTCCTCGGCGTAGGCGGCGATCAGGTGATCGGTCATCGCTTGGAGTCCGGGAGGGCCGTACACGGCCAGTGGACGTCTCCTGCCCATGACCCACGACGTGAGTATCAGATCGGGGTAGCCGAGCGTGTGGTCGCTATGCAGGTGAGTGATGAACGTTGCTTCCACGCCATCGATTGGGAGCCCCGCCGCCGCGAGTTGGCGCTCGACTCCCGGTCCGACGTCGACGAGAAACACGCGCGCCCCAACCACGATCGCCGTGGCCGGCCCCGAAGCGTGAGGGTCCGGCCGCGGGAAACCGGTGCCGAGTAACACTACGACCGCGCTATCGGCAACAGCGCTAGGCCCGACCCCGGTCTTCGCTCCCATCGGGAGCAACGACAGACCGGCGCCAAGTGGGATCGCCGTCCACCAACCGCGGGTACTCGGGACGGTGCGACGAATCTGCATCACCTCTACATTACTCCGAATGTTGCCACAGAGTCGGACCCGCTGGAGGTCGCCGCAACGAATTGGCCTGATTGCCGCGCTCGTGTCGGCGATCGCCATTGCGGCCTGCACCACTTCGACCACAGAACCTCGCGTAAACGTGACCGGATCGTGGTCGCTACAGGGCGTCTTTTACGCCGATTCGGACACTCTCCAAATCACCGGGTTGGTCATGAACCTGAATCAAAGCGGGTCGGCGTTCAGCGGCCCCTACACCGGGGCCAAGTTTTCCGTCTACAACCGGCCCACCTTCACTTCGGGATCGGGGGCCACCCAGGGACAGATCATCTCGGGCAACACGACGGGCGCAACGATCAAGTTTTCGGTGGACCAGAGCGGCCAGCTGTTTCAAGGGGTCCTCACCGACAGCGCAATGTCGGGGAGCGGGACGATTTCTTACACTGGATCGAGCGGGTCGGAAACGTTCACCGGTACCTGGACGGCGGAAAAGACGAAGTAGGGCGGCCTTTCGGCCGCCCACAACGCCCTCACGCACGCGCTCGAGTCGGCAATCGTTTCTTCGGAACCTTGACCAGAACGGTGTAGTCCGGGTCGACGATCTGAATGATCGGCGCCTTGGCGTTCTGCGAGACGAACTGGTAGGCGTCGATATTCGAGAGCTCACTCGTTTCGCTCACCCATTCGACCATCGCCTTGAATGCGATCCGGGCCGCGTCCTCGAGCGGACGGCCCGTGCCGACGAACATCACTTCGTCGGCGTTCTCAATGCGGGGGATCGCTGCGTACTTCCCTTTCACGACGTCCACGACGACTTCGACATTCATCGCGCCCTCGATCGCGGCGCCCATGATTTCTCCGTCGCCCATGGCGTAGTGGCCATCACCGAACGACACGAGCCCACCGGGGGCGTTGACGCCAAGGTACACGGTATTGCCCGCGCGGACTTCGGGGCAGTCCATGTTGCCGCCAAACGTGCCGGGCCAGAGCGTCGTGCGCACTTCACCTGCCGCCGGGGCCACGCCCAGACACCCGAGGAATGGGGCGAGCGGTACCTCCCATGCGAGCTTCCCATCGTGCGACGTAGAGCGCGCCACTCCTCGCCCCGCGTCGACCTCGTAGCGCCATGTCGTCTCGGGATAGCTGGGGCCGAGCATCGCAGTCTTGTCCGTGCCCACGAGCGCACCGAAGCCCGGTGAGAATGACGACACGGCCCACGTGCGAGCCGGCTCCAGCTTCACGAAATGGATGGCCAGGCTGTCTCCGGGCTGCGCTCCCTCGACAAAAAACGGCCCGGTCTGTGGGTTGTCATGGCCTGGCGGCATCACCTTGGATGGAAGATCCGCGGGTGTCTTGACCAGGCCGTAGAAGCAGTCCTCGGTCCACGTGATGATCCGGGTGCCGGGCTGGATCTGCTGCGCGGGTTTGGCACCGCCAAAGGTGAAGACCAGCTCGTCGTGCTTCGGCGTCCATCGGAGCACCGATCCATTGCCGGGCGTCGCCACCGTGCCGGCGGCCGTCGCCGTGGTGGCTGAAGCGTCGGCCATGAGGCTTCCGTCGCTTTGCTCCGTGCCGCGGCAGGCGGCCACGACGCCAAGAACACCAAGGGGGGCACGGACGACGAACTCCCTGCGCGTATGCACGGTGCGTTCTCCGAGAGAGGGTGACGCTCCAATATGCATCAATGATCGGCCGTCGGCGGGCAAAGGTTCCAACGACCCTCTCCCGGTCGTCTTGTTAATTAGGGCCGGCGTTGGCGGTGAAGGCCGTCCATCCCGATCCTCGGAGAACTTCATGACGTCACCCGCTCTCCAGTTTCCCCTCGACCGGGGTGAACGACAGCTCTGGTCCGGTTGGCCACGGCAGGGGATCGTAGTCCGTTCTTCGGACGCGCTCGTGATGCCGTTCAGCTGCCTTTGGGCTGGTTTCGCGGTGTTCTGGGAGTTGTCGGTGTGGCGCACCAGTGCGCCCTTTCCGTTCCTGCTATTTGGCGTGCCGTTTCTTCTCGTTGGCCTCTACATCACGATTGGCCGATTTTTCTTCGAATGCGAAGCGCCGTGCGCATACGGCGTACGCTGTGACATCGGACCGGGTCATAATCAGTTCGGGCGTGTTCTCGTCAGAGACGAAGTCACTCGCCCTGGCGAGAATGACGGACGTGACGCTGAGCGAATCACGGGACGGCTCGGGCACGATCACCTTTGAGCCGACTGCCCTCGGCGCGGGCTTGTATTCCACCATGTACGCCGGAATATCGTGGCCGGGCGTTCCGCGGATCACCAGTTTCGAGATGATTCCCGAGGCGCGGCGCGTCTATGACATCATCCGGCAGGCCCAGCAGGCGTCGCGGCGTCAGACGAGCTGACCGTCTCGGCATTGCTGGCGAGGCACGCAACACGAGCGAATCGAGAGGCGGAAAGCTGCGATCAGGGTGTTGGAAGGCGCAACTCGGAGGGGTGGTGCGGGTTACTGCCGGCCGGCGTGGCGATCACGTAGCCGGTGTCCGGGTGAGCTGGGTCGATCCATTGCATCCTGGTCGACGGACCCGTCTCGGATATGAAGACGATGCGTCCGTCGTGCAGCCAGGCCGGCTCGCCGGCCGGAGTCGGTGACGTCGTCATCCGCGCGACCGCGTCGGTCGCGACGGACAACGTAAAGAGACTGAGCGTGCCATCTCGGGTCGATGCGAACGCGATGCGCTGTCCATTGGCACTCCATGCGGGACTGAGATCGGTCGTAGTACCTGTCGTGAGCGCGACTTCCTGAGTGGCACCCAGCACAATGCTGAAAAGCGCCGGCGTACCGAGCTCAGTGCTCATGACGGCGATCGTGTCGCCGGCCGGTGACCAGGTGGGACCGCTCTGCAGCGCACCCTGGAAAGCCGGGCTTCCGAGCACGAGAGCGGCGCCGGTGCCATCGGCGGCCGACACCCAGAGGTGGTCCGTGCCACCGGAGGGCGCGATGAAGGCCAGCTTCGTCCCATCGCTCGAGAGGGCGGCTTGAGAGGCGGGCGAAGGCGCGGTACTCAGACGCGTCTCGGTCCCACCGCCAGCCGGGATGGTGTAGAGCGCAGCATAGCCATTGCGATAGCTCGTGAAGACCACCTGCGTGCTGCTCGCCGCAGGCTGCTCGTTGTCGGCGGTGGCCGAGGTCAAACGAGTGAGGTCTCGTCCATCAAGCGTCTCCCGATACACATCACGGTTTCCGGTGCCGCCCGAGTCCTGCAGGTCGAACACAATCGTGGGCGGCGTCGCGATATGAACGGGCAGGGCAGTGCCGGTCGAGCCAACGCGCGCAGTAATGGTTGCGGCGCCGGTGTCTGTCAGCCGAGCGACGCCCCCGGGGTAGATGGAGACCGCGGACGCGGGACTCGCACTCCAGACCACATTCCCCGTGGGCTCAGACGCAGCACCTTGGAAGAGCGCGAGCGACAGCGTTGAGCCGCGCTCGACGTAGCCTGTCGCCACGATGCGGTACGTGGGCGCGGTGGGATCCGCGCAGCCGCTCACGATGAGGCCCACTGCCACGGCGGCGATCCATTGTCGGACGCGAGCGTGTCCAACGGTCTCCCTACTCATAGCTTGGTTGCCGTTCCCTCATCCCGCCGGTCGGTCATCGCGCGTTGGCTGGCGTTGCCAATCCAGCATGTCTTAGGGAAGGACGGGCGAGCGGCAAAGCCGTGACGGGAACGCGCTCGCCTCGCCCGGAGGATCGCGATCTCGGAACTGGACGGTCGACGCCAGGCTATCAAAAGAGACTGCACTGCGTGGTCCGCCACGATAGAATTGGTCAGTATGGAATTCAGCGATCGAGATCTCGCTCGCCGGTTGGAGCAGACCGAAGCGGATGGCGGTTCCAGCTTCGTCGAGGCGCGCCGGCGTTTATTTCCTGATTGCGGCGCACTGTGGATTGAGGTCGCGGGCGCAAAGGCAATGTTTGACGGGCCAGACTCGCCGGTGACGCAGACGTTTGGCCTTGGACTGAACGCCGATCCGACCGACGACGATTTGCTCCATCTCGAAAACTTTTTCCGAGAGCGGGGAGCGCCGGTCTCTCACGAGGTCAGCCCGCTCGCGGGCGTGCAGCTGGGACACCGCCTCTGCGAACGAGGGTACCGGCCGGTTGAGCTCACGAGCGTGATGTATCAACCGCTTCCTGCTGTGCACGGACCGACCGGCGTGTCCGGCCTTCGTACCCGAGTCGCTGAGGCCAGCGAAGCCGCGCTGTGGTCCAGACTGTCCGTGCGCGGATGGTCAGAGCACGCGAACCTGGAGGACTTCCTACTTGGCATGGGCCAGGTCGGTGCGGTCAGCGAAGGATCGGTCGCACTACTGGCGGAGGTTGACGGGATGCCTGTGGCGACCGCGATGCTCCGATGCCATGGCGGAGTGGCACTCTTTGCCGGCGCATCGACTGTCCCCGAGGCACGCCGCCGGGGCGCGCAGCAGGCGCTGCTCCACGCCCGGATGGCTCTGGCAGCGAGAGAAGGCTGCGATCTCGCGATGATTTGTGCAGAACCGGGGAGCGCGAGCCAACGGAACGCCGAACGGCATGGCTTCCGCATCGCGTACACCCGAATGAAGTGGCAGCTGCCACTGCGCGCTCCCACCGTTTGAACCGTTGAGCAGCCGCATTGTTCGGCAGACCACCCTCCGCTTCCACCCTTATATCGAGGGCGCTTCGGCTCCTGACGTGCTGCACTTGAGCCGAACGTTCACACATGGAACACGTCAAACTGGGATCGCAGGGTGCAGTCGTGTCCCGCATGGGACTCGGCTGCATGGGCATGAGCGAATTCTACGGGCCACGGGACGACCGCGAGTCCGCAGAGACGATCCTGCGCGCGCTCGATTTGGGCGTCACCTTCCTCGACACCGCCGATGCCTATGGCATCGGTGACAACGAGGAACTTGTCGGGAAGACGATTCGCCCTCGTCGGGACGAGGTCTTCCTCGCGACGAAGTTCGCGAACATTCGTACCAGGGACGATCCCACCCGATGGGGGATCAGCGGCAAGCCGGAGTACGTTCGCGCGGCATGCGACGCCTCACTGAAACGTCTGGGCGTCGATCATATCGACCTGTACTACCAGCACCGCGTCGATCCGGCGACGCCGATTGAGGACACGGTCGGTGCGATGGCCGAGCTGGTCGTCGCGGGCAAAGTGAAATACCTGGGGCTCTCCGAGGCATCTGCCGCCACGATCCGTCGGGCGCACGCCGTACATCCCATTACCGCACTGCAAACCGAGTACTCACTCTGGGAGAGGCACGTCGAAGTGGACATTCTCCCGACGGTCCGTGCGCTGGGAATCGGGTTCGTGGCATACAGCCCGCTCGGTCGCGGCTTCCTGGCGGGACGCATCACCAAGCCGAGCGATCTGGCTGATAGCGACTCCCGGCCCAAGCGCTTCCCGCGATTTGCGGAAGGCGCATTCGACAAGAACCGCGCCCTCGTGGATCGCCTCGAGGCGATCGCGACGCGGCGCGGCGTGACAGCGGGACAGCTTGCGTTGGCCTGGATACTCGCGCGTGGTCGCGACATCGTGCCGATTCCCGGCACCAAGCGTCGCGCATATCTGGAGGAGAATGCCGCCGCTGCCGACATCCAGTTGACGTCGGCGCAGGTGGCGGAGCTCGAGGCGGCCATTCCGGAGACGGAGGTGGTGGGGCAGCGCTATCCCGCGCCCGCAATGCAAGCAATCGATCGCTGAGGTGCAACGACGCCATGGTCGCTTCGCGCCCGAGAGAGCCGCCCGATAGAAAGTAGACACAACAATCGTCCTCGTCCCCAGGCTCTGATGGAGGGCGATGACGGTTCACCTTGGAGGATGATCTTTGCGGCTTCTGGCAGCGATCGGATTTGGCAGTGCGATCGGCGGAATTGCACGGTTCTTACTTGGGAGTGCCGTCCAGCATCGCGCAGGCACTGGCTTTCCACTCGGCACGTTCATCATCAATGTGACGGGGAGCTTGCTGGTCGGGTTCCTGTTGCGCTACGCACTGGGAACTCCGGCGATCAGCACCGAGGTGCGGGCGCTGTTGACGACCGGGTTCTGTGGCGGCTACACGACCTTTTCCACGTTCAGCTACGAGACGGCGGCTCTCCTCGAGGACGGCGATCACCGTCAAGCCGCTCTGTATGTCGTGTTGAGCGTGGTGGTGGGTCTCCTCGCGACATTCCTCGGCTTCGCGGCAGCGCGCGCCTTGCTCGGCTTTCAGGAACACGCCTGACCTGATCCCGACTCCTGTGCGAGGGCTCGGGGCAGCCAGAGGGTAAACACGGAGCCAGCGCCGAGCGTGCTCTCGACGGTGATGTCGCCCCCCATGAGTCGCCCCAAGCGGCGGCTGATCGTCAATCCAAGTCCGGTGCCCGTTGAACGAGTCGCGAGGGTGGTCGCCCCTTGTACGAACGGCTCGAACACCACGTCCAGTTGGTCCGGGTGGATCCCGACGCCTGTGTCCGCGACTCGCACACACGCCCAGCGGGTGTCGCCCCCGGGGCCACGAGCGCCAGGTCGGGTCGGGCCGTCGCATGTGAGAGCGACGCATTCCACGACAATGCGGCCAGCGGGCTTAGTGAACTTGACGGCGTTCGAAAGCAGATTCACGATGATCTGCCGGACCCGTCGGGCGTCGCCAACGTACCAGATGTCGTCAGAGGTTGGGCAAACGCAGTCAAGGGACAGCTGCCGGCTGTCCGCCATCGGGCGGACGAGCGTGCAGGACTCGCCGACGGCCTTCGCCAGCGCCTCCGTCTCGCGGGTCACCGTGATCCGCTGGGCCTCCACCTTGGCGAGATCCAACAAATCGCTCACCAGGCCGCTGAGGTGGCGGCTCGAAATGGTGATCCGCCGAACGAAGTCCTGCTGGCGGCTTGTGAGGGGTCCGGCGATCCCCTCCTGCAGCAACTCCGCGTAACCCATGACCGCGTTGATCGGCGTGCGGATCTCGTGGCTCATCGCCGCTAAGAATCGGGACTTGGCCGCGTTTGCTCGTTCGGCATTTGCCCGGGCTTGATCGGCCTCAGCGCGCGCACGCTCGGCGTCGGCCATAACGCGCCACAGTTCCTCGTTCGCGCGCGCCAACTCGCTGGCGTGGTGCGAGGCGGTCGCCACGGCGCTCTCCGCACGTTGGCGTGCCGCCCGCAACGACTTGGTCAGGGCACTTGCCACATAGGAGACGATGGCAAATGCTACGAGCGAGAGCACGTCAGCCGGGCGCTCGAGACGTAACGAGTGCGTCGGCGTCAGGACGAAATAGGTGACCCCCACGATGCCGATCATGGCAGCGAGCAGGGCGGGGCCAAACCCGTAGTACAACGCAGTGAGCGCTACCGCTACGTAAAAAAACACGAAGGGCGTGTGGTCGGCGTAGCGTGCGGTTTCCAGCGTCAAAACCAGGGCGGTCGCCGCAACGACTGCTGCCCCGGCGTACCGGACATCAACCACCTGTCGCAGCTTCATGGTCGCAAGGCGCATATTGGGCGTCGGGGGGGACGCGGCCGCGCGGAGCTCGGGTGCCTTGTGAGGCCGCGCCCAGTAGGTGACCCATGGTAATCCATGGAATATATATCGCTCGGGCTCGGCTGAGGCGGAGACCATGCGTGAGGGGAGCCCCGCAGTGGTCGGATCGGCCAGGTCAGGCGCCCGGTTGAAATACCCGCAGCAATCCAGATCGCACCGAGCGATGTCTATAACGTGGAGATCGGGCGTCGGGTCCGGCGCGACCTGAAGCGCGTCACTGGACGGAGCGGTCGTTTCGGCCCCGGAACGACCGGTCGGGACCTGTAGATTGGAGCCCGCAACAAGGTAGATTGGATCCAAATGCTGGCGTGGCCGCTCAAGTTGATGAGCTGCCGCGCATCGAGACCAGTGGCGAGCACCGCGGGGCGGCTCGCCAGGGCTCGATCTTTCGGTGCGGTGGAACGCCCGCCGTGCCAACCACCCGAGGAGGTTCGATGCGCGGAGTTCTGGCCGGTCTGGCTATCGTTGGTCTTGCAGGCACCCTGGGAGCGCAGGATCCAGGCGCAGCGGTGCGGCCGTTCGACAAGAAGATGGGCGGTAGCCCTAGCGTGGAGATGCTGGCGCACGTCGTAACACATCCGGGGACGTGGAAGGCGGCCGACATCGAGATGGAGCAGGATCCCGGCCGGCCATACGTCTATGTGAGCGGCTTCGTGAATTCCGACATGCAGATCTGGGATATCCGCGACGAACACCACCCCAAGAAGATCTACGACTGGACGATCGAGCATCCCGAGTTGCACAACGGCATTGGCGCGATGGATGGCAAGTATTTCAGAATAGGGAATCGCTACTACTACGCGCAGTCCTACCAGTTCTTCAAGGGCAGTCCCGACGAGGATCTCGGGGCCGTCATCTTCGATGTGACCGGCCTGCCTGACACCAGCACGGTCAAGGTGGTCGCCCGGATTCGCTACCCGCAGTCGCCCATGGGCTTCCACAACACCTTCGCCTACAAGCACTCCGACGGACGCGTGCTCTATTTCGCCACGACGCAGGAGCCGCAGGCGTTGATCTATGATCTTGGCAAGGTGGTCAGTGGCGCTGACTCGAGCACGTGGCTGATCGGCAAGGTGCCGAACCCGACCCCGTTCAAGCAGATCATGGGCGGCGGGTACCACGACTTCTATGTCGGGTACGATCCCGCCACGCACCAGGACAAGTTCTACGGCGCCGGGCTCGGCGGGTACTCGGTGTGGGACGTCTCGCATCCGGAAACACCCAAGCAGATGTTCACTATCACCGGGTTGGGATACGACGTCGCGCACACGTTCACGCCGTCCCCCGATGGGCGCTACGCGGTAACGGAGACCGAGTACCAATACACGCCGCTTCGCATCTGGGATCTCCAGGCCGCGCAGCAGGGGAAGACGCAGAACCTCGACCTCCCCATCAGTGGATGGACCGCGGATTGGCGCGACCTTTCGCACAACCACGAGGTCCGTTGGCCGTACGTCTTCGTCTCGGCGTACGAAGATGGTCTGCAGATCTTCGACCTCAGGAATCCCCTGCAACCGAAGACTGACGGCTTCTACTACACGTGCGTGATCCCCGGGACGGTGCAGGTCGCGAGCATCGCGGCGGAACAGCCGAAGATGCCGGGGCCGACGCCCTGCGTCCACCAGCATGGCTTCGGCGGCGGCCCGCAGAACGGCTGGCAGGCCACCAATAGCGTCGAACAGGGCGCCTTCGGCGTCGATGTGCGAAACCGGGATGGCCTCATCGCCATCTCCGACATGCGCAGTGGGCTCTGGCTCTTCCACCTGAAGGGCTTCACCGGCTGGAACGGCCACACGTACGGCCAGCCCAACATCTCGAGCGTGCAGGATTACGTGCATGGCCCGGAAGGCGCGCCGGCTCCGTCGGCGACGGGAGGCGGCCCGGGGCGGTGACCTCCCCACTGGGCGTTCTTCGAGGACTGGCGGAGGGGTTGTGGAATCGCTGCAATCTCTCCGCGGTCCGCCGCGCCCCGCGCTTCATCGCGGTTGCGGCAACCGTTGCCTTGGTGTCGTCGGGCCCGCGCCTGGGCCCGTACGACATCATGCTGTTTTCGACGGCCGCCGCACCGACGGCAGAGGGGCGCGCGCGCCTGGTCTTTGCCGAATCGCCGTTTGGCATTGCAGTCACCGGCGACGGCCATGCGCGCTATGACGTGCAGATCACGGTATCGAAGCTGCCGGCGCCGGCGACGCTCGGCGCCTACGCAGCGTACGTCGCGTGGTCGACGACACCAGATCTGAAGCAGTGGGTCCGTCTCGGCCCCGTGTCGGACGGAACGACCACCGTCGGCTCGGTCGATTTCAACAAGTTCATACTCGTGATCGCGGCAGCGCACGACTCGGCCTCGACGTCGCACGACGGGCCGACGGTCCTGCACGGGACATCCCCGAGTGGCTGGCTGCAGCAGATGATGACGGCGCCAGTCTTCCACGGCGTCAACTGATGACGCCGCTGCGCCTGGCGCTGCTGACGGGCGCACTGTGCGGTCTCGCCGTCGGTGCTTCCGGCCAGCAAACCAGCACGTCCAGTCCGTCCAGTCAGATGCCTGGTATGGCCGGCACGTCGGGGACGCCGGCCGATACGACCAAGCGTGCCGCGCAGCCACCCTCCACGATGTCGATGCCGATGATGGGTGGTGCGCAGGATGCCGATTCCGATGCCGCCCGGGATGCCGATGATCCCCGGCCTCGTCGGCCTGACGCCCCCGGTGACGACGTTCTTACCGGGCGCGGGTATCGATCCCGCGCGCCTCGCCGCGGCGAAACCGACCGCAATCGTCCGACTCAAAGACGGCGACTCCTTGGACCTCACGGCCACACTCGTTCGCCGGACCGTCGGAGGCCGGGCGTTCGTGATGTACGGATTCAACGGGCAAGTCCCCGGGCCGCTCATTCGCGTGCCGCAGAACGCCACCATTGTCGTGCGGTACCACAATCAGATCGACATGCCGAGCACTGTGCATTGGCACGGCATTCGGCTCGACAACCGCAATGACGGCGTCCCCGGGGTGACACAGGAGGCTGTGGCCCCCGGAGCGAGTTTCGTCTATCGGGTTCATTTCCCCGATGCCGGCATCTATTGGTACCACCCCCATGTACGCGAAGACATCCAACAAGCGATGGGACTGTTCGGCAACGTGCTCGTCGATGCGCCCGATCCGGAGTACTACTCTCCCGCGAATCAGGAGCAGACGCTCGTTTTCGACGACCTGCTCGTGCACGCCGACTCGCTCATCCCGTTTGGCAAGGAAGGGCCTGATTACGCGCTGATGGGCCGGGTCGGCAACGTCCTGTTCGCGAACGGGCAAACGCGCGACACCGTCCGTGCCCATACGGGCGATGTCGTTCGCTTCTACATGACCAATGTCGCCAGCTCGCGCACCTTCAACATTTCCTTCGTCGGCGCGCCGATGAAGGTGCTCGCGTCAGACGTGAGCCGGTTCGAGCACGAGGCGCGGGTGCCCAGTGTGGTCCTCGCCCCGGCTGAGCGGTACGTCGCCGAAGTTCGCTTCGCGCACCCGGGACAGTACGTGATGGTCAACGCCGTCCAGGCGATCAACCACTTCAGGGGGGAGTTCGAACCCGAGGTTGATACGCTCGGCGTGGTCGTGGTCGACTCGACGGCGGGATCACCGGACTATGCCTCGCAGTTCGCCGCACTCCGCACCAACGACGCGGTCGTCAAGGACATTGACCGCTACCGCTCGTATTTCGCCAAGCCTCCCGACAAACGCTTCACCCTCACCGTGGCGGTGAACGCGCTCCCGCTCGCGACGGTGCAGTTCATGGATATCGACACTGCCTATTATGCACCCGTCGAGTGGATCGACGGCATGCCGGACATGAACTGGCTTTCCACGAGCAAGCAGGTACGCTGGATAATCCGGGATGAGTCCACTGGCAAGGAGAACATGGACATCGACTGGCACGTGCCGCAGGGGGCAGTCGTGAAAGTGCGGATGTTCAACGACAATACCTCGTTCCATCCGATGCAACACCCGATGCACTTACATGGTCAGCGCATGCTCGTGCTTGCGCGTGACGGCGTGCCCCTGCATGACCTCGTATGGAAGGACACCGTGATCATTCCCGTCGGAGCTACGGTCGACCTTCTCATCGATGCCTCCAATCCCGGTGCCTGGATGATGCACTGCCATATCGCGGAACATCTGGGATCAGGGATGATGGCGGTGTTGCATGTTGATCCGGGGAAGAACTGAGAGGGCGGGTCTGGGGTTTGGGGTGAAGAACGCAAGGGCCAGCGACAGTGATTTGTCACTGGCCCTCGACGCTGTTGCTCTGACCCCAACCCCCAAACCCCGAACCCGCTTTTTCTCCCTCACCGCCCAGTCTGAATATTCACGACGCGCGTCCCTCCTGCCTGTGGCGAAAACACCAACAGACTGACCACGCCGTTCGTCGCGTGCGTGACAGCGGTGCGCAGATCATCGATCGACCGGAGCGGCCGTTCCGAGCCCGGGCCGAGGGCCGCTTCGATGATGTCGCCCGGCGTCAGCCCGGCCGTGGCTGCAGGTCCCGTTGGGTTGACCTGACCGACAATGAGACCCGTCGTACCGGCGGGCAGTTGCAAGCGATTGGCGATCTCCGGCGTCACCGGCTCCACTCCGATGCCCAATTGCGGCGTGCCGGAGCTCGAGTCGCCGCCGCGACTAGCCGTCTGCTGCTCTTTGGGCGGCTCACTTAGCGTGACCTGCGCTGTCTGTTGCTGGCCATAGCGGTGCAGCTCGAGCGTGACCGTGTTGCCCGGCTCGAAGCCGAAAATCATGCGCTGCAAGGTCGAAACCTGATCGATGCCCCGGCCATTCACCGCCGTAATGATGTCGCCCGGATGGACGCCTGCCTTGGAGGCGGGGCCGCCTGACGAGACGCCGCCGACGAGCACACCCTGGATCTCCTTCAGACCAGCGGCGCGTGCGTCGGCCGGAGTGACGTCCTGAACTGTGACGCCAAGAATTGCATGTCGGACCCTGCCGTACTTCCTGAGGTCGTTCATCACGATGCGCGCGATGCTGATCGGAACGGCAAACCCGTAGCCGGCGAAGGTGCCAGTCGGGCTCGCGATCGCCGAATTGATGCCGATCACCCGACCGCTCATGTCGACAAGCGGACCGCCGGAATTCCCCGGATTGATCACGGCGTCAGTTTGAATGAAATCGACGATCGCGTATCGGTCGTTGAAGAGCCCGCGCAGCTCGCGGTTACGCCCCTTGGCGCTGACGATTCCGGATGTCACGGTGAAATTGAGGCCGAGGGGGTTGCCGACGGCCATCACCGCGTCTCCCACTTGGGTTGTGCTATCGTCGCCGAGCGGCAGCGTCGGAAGCCCGGTGGCGTCGATCTTGATGAGTGCGACGTCGGTCGCGGGATCGTGGCCGATGACCTTCGCCGTGAAGATCCGCCGATCGGGCAAGCCGACCGTGAGCCGTTGCGAGCCCTCGACGACGTGATTGTTCGTGAGGATATAGCCGTCGCCCGAGACGATGAATCCAGTCCCGAGGGCGCCCCGCGGTCCTTCATCCGGCGGCGGTCCGAACGGTGACGCGCCCGGCGGCAAGAAACCCGGGGGAATACCGGGGGGACCTTGTCGACCGTTATTCGCCACCTGGTTGCTGTCCGGGCCAATCAGCGATTGAATCGCTACGACAGCCGGGGTGATTTGCCTGGCCAACGGCGCCAAGCTGGCGATCCCGCCGCGCGCGCCCGGCGTCTCCGCGCGGGCGTATCGGGGCGCCAGCGTTTCAGCAACGTCCCCCGCTGCCGACGACAGTTGGGTATGTGAGGCACGTGCGTCGCCGCAGCCCGCGACCGCGCTGGCGGCGAGCAGTGGGAGCAGGAGTACGACAGCGCGAGTCCCCATACGAATCCCCATGTCTGATGAGCGCATTGCACCTCCGGCCGGAGCGTCTCGTAACCCTACGTACGGCAAGAGTCGGACGACGCCGATCGGGGAGCGGTAGGGGCCGCGGGAACCGTCCCGGCCGGGCAGGTCGCGGCTCCGTGCGTATCCCCAGCGTGCTCAGCCGTATGCATCGTAACGTTTGCTGTCGCGTTCGCGTATGGGTATGAGAGCAAACGGTGTCCTGAGCAGCGATGTCCAAGCCCCAGCGATCTCCGCGCGAGCGCGACCACGGCTACCCCCCCCGCCAGGGGTGTCTAATCCGTTGGCTGGACAGGTTTTCCCATGCACGGACACGGTCCCCCCCGCTTACCACGCCTGTGTACGATCGTTACTATTTTTTTCTCGGAGAGCATCTCACGGGGCCGCCATCTTCGACGCGCCCTCACCGAACAATTGGTGCAATGACACAATCATTGATTCGCGGGGCAGCTGCCGCCCTGCTCACAGCATCATTGGCCGCATGCGCGGGCCATCAGCAGCAGACCGTGCAGACGGCTCCGCAGCCGTCGACATCAGCCGCCGCGCAGAGCGAAGCAGCAGCAATGGCTCAGGCACGAAAGGACAGCGTCACGCGCCCATATTCGAAGGCCGATATCGATTTCATGACGGGCATGATCGCCCACCACGGCCAGGCGATCACGATGGCCAAGTGGGCGCCCACCCATGGGGCGAGCCCATCGATCCAGACGCTATGCGCGCGGATCATCAACGCCCAGAACGACGAGATTCATCTGATGCAGGCGTGGCTGCGTGACCGAGGGGCTTCGATCCCGCAGCCCGACCCTGACGGCATGTCCGTTTCGATGAATGGTATGCACATGCCGATGCTGATGGCCGGAATGCTGACTGCGGAGCAGATGAAGCAGTTGGATGCTGCCCGCGGCCCGGATTTCGACCGGCTATTCCTCACTGGAATGATTCAGCACCATCAAGGCGCCGTAAGCATGGTGCACGATCTGTTCGAGACGACTGGCGCCGGCGAAGACGAGCTGATTTTCAAGTTGGCCTCGGACATCAACATCGATCAGACCACCGAAATCGCGCGCATGCAGCGCATGCTGTTCATGATGTCCGTCGCCGGCCCGTCCTCGGCCGGATCGTCGCAGTCGTCGCAATGAGTCACGTACGTCGCACGTCCGCCCCGCTCGACACCCCCCTCAAAAGGATTTCAACAATGGCATCCCTGTACCGGGCTAGCCGTTGGATGCGGCGGCCGACTGCCGGCAGACCAGCGGGAACGGCGTGGTTCGCCGTCGCCGCGTTGGCTGCGGCAGCCTGCGCGCATCCCAACGCATCGACCGGCAATCCGTCGCCGTCGAATACCGCGAACAAAGAGAACATTGCCGGCATGTGCGCGGTCGATAACTGTGATCGCTCGTCAGTTGCACCGAACCCTGACCCGCGGGTCGGTCTGAAGGGCGGGCTCTGGGATGCCGGAGAAGCTGCGTGGAACATGCAGCTCGTGTCCAACAGCCGGCCGACCGAGGGATTCCAGGGGAAAACAAATTCGGACCTCGCGTTCCTCGGCAACTACGTCATTCAAGGGAGCTACAACGGGTACCAGGTCTGGGACATTTCGGACCCGGCCCATCCAACGCTGAAAACAGCGTTCGTATGCCCGGCGTCGCAAAGCGACGTGTCCGTGTACAAGAACTTGCTCTTCGAGTCTTCCGAAGCGCCCACCGCGCGCCTCGACTGCGGCGCCGATGCTCCGAAGGACACCGTGAGCAAGGAGCGCATCCGCGGCATCAGAATCTGGGACATTAGCGACATCAGTCATCCGAAGAACATCGCCAACGTCCAGACGTGCCGAGGGTCGCATACGCACACCGTGCTGGTCGATCCGAAAGACCCCGACGACGTCTATGTCTATATCTCCGGTTCCGCGGGAGTGCGCTCGCCGTCCGAATTGGCGGGCTGTGTCAGCGCCAATCCCGACCAGGACGCCAACTCCGCCAGATTCCGCATCGAGGTCATCAAAGTCCCGCTCGCGCATCCCGAGCAGGCCGCGATCGTGAGCTCGCCGCGCATCTTCGAGGGTCTTCCGCAGGTACCGTCGCACGGTCTGGCCCCGCAGGACATCGCGGACGTCGCCAAGGCCCGTGCCACCGGCGGGTTTGTCGCAAGCTTCGGCGGCGGACAGCCGCAGGTCATGAATGGGCGGTTCGTCAACCCGGTCCTCGATAGCATCGCCAAGGTGAATGGCCGTACCGCACCGAACGGCGCCGACAGCGCCTACGTGCGTGAGCACCTGCAAGAGATCGTAAACCGACGGTTTGCGGTCCAAGGTCCGCGCGTCCTTGGCACGAGCTGCCACGACATCACGGTCTACCCACAGATCGGCCTCGCGGGTGGCGCGTGCGAAGGACACGGTCTCCTGCTCGACATCAGCGACCCGACTCACCCGGTTCGCCTCGATGCGGCTTCGGACTCCAACTTCTCGTACTGGCATTCGGCCACCTTCAACAACGATGGCACCAAGCTCCTGTTCTCCGACGAGTGGGGCGGTGGTGGCGCGCCCAAGTGCCGCGCGAGCGACCCGCGCGACTGGGGTGCCGACGCGCTCTTCTCGATCGTGAACCACAAGTTGGTGTTCCAGAGCTACTACAAGCTGCCCGCGCCGCAGACCTCACAGGAGAACTGTGTGGCCCACAACGGCTCGCTCATTCCGATCCCGGGCCGCGATGTCATGGTGCAGGCGTGGTATCAGGGCGGTATCTCGGTGTTCGACTGGACCGACATCAAGCATCCGACGGAGATCGCTTTCTTCGATCGCGGACCTACTGATTCCACCCGGATGGCGGCTGGTGGCTCATGGTCGGCGTACTGGTACAACGGCTACATCGTTAGCTCCGAGATCGCGCGGGGCCTCGACATCCTGCAGCTCAAGCCGAGCGTCCTGCTGTCGCAGAATGAGATCGATGCTGCCAAGACCGTGAAATTCGACGAGTTCAACACGCAGGGGCAGCCGGCGCTGGTCTGGCCGACGACGTTCGTCCTGGCAGGTGCCTATGTCGACCAGCTCGAGCGGTCCAAAGGGTTGAGCTCCAGCCAGATCTCGACTCTGCGCAACGGCCTTTCCAGTGCACAGAAGGAGAGTGGTGCGGCGCGGCGTGATGCGCTCACGCAGCTCGCCACGCAGTTGGACGGTGATGCACAAAATTCGACGGACGCTGCAAAGGTCCGGAAGCTGGCGGGTACCGTCCGCGATCTGGCTTCGACAGCAACGGCCACCTCGAACTAACCCCGGCCGGGGACGCTGCCGAATCTTCGGACGCCAGTGCGCCGTATTGGGTGACGCGCACTGGCGCCCGACCCGGGCCCAGGTGGCCATGTGGTTTTGACTCCTCTTCAGCTCAGGATCAACAATGGGCCCCGAATCTCTCATTAACCGTTTGCCGCGGCTAACGGCCGCCGTGTCCATCCGTGCTGCGGCGCTGTCAGCCGCGGCCTTCACGTTCGCGGCGTGCACGCACTCGATGGCGTCGACAGGCGGCACGGCGCCGGCGCCGGCCGCGGCAGACATGTCCACGATGGCACCCAACCCGGACCCGCGTGTTGGCCTCAAGGCTGGCATCTGGGACGCCGGTACTGCTGAGTGGAACATGCACCTGCTCTCGAACACCCGGCCGTCGGAAGGATTCGACGGGAAGACGAACTCGGACATGGCGTTCTACGGCAACTACGTCATTCAGGGGAGCTACAACGGGATTCAGATCTGGGACATCTCCAACCCGGCTCACCCGACGCTCAAGAAGGCGTTTGCCTGTCCTGCGTCCCAGAGCGACGTCTCAGTTTACAAGAATCTCATGTTTCAATCCGCCGAGTCCGAGTCGGCCAGGCTCGATTGCGGTGCACAAGCGCCCAAGGACACGGTGAGCCCGGAACGCTTGCGTGGCCTCCGCATTGTTGACATTACCGACATCACGAACCCGAAACCGATCACCACGGTTCAGACCTGTCGTGGCTCGCACACGCACACGGTGCTGGTCGATCCGAAGGACCACGATAACGTCTACGTCTACATCTCCGGCTCGGCACCCGTCCGCCCGGCGAGCGAGTTGCCCGGCTGCGTGAAGGTCGCCCCGTCGAAGGACCCCAACTCGGCGCTCTTCCGCATCGAAGTCATCAAGGTCCCGCTCGCGCACCCCGAGCAGGCTGCGATCGTCAGTTCGCCCCGCATTTTCAACGATCTCGGTCAGGTGGGCTCGCACGGACTAAGCCCGGAAGAAAAGGCCGAGGTAGCCAAGGGGGCCTTCGTTGCCAATATGATGGGAGAGCAGATGATCATCCCATTGGGCTTCATCAATCCGATGCTGGACAGCATGGTCAAAACTCGCGGCGGATCCGGCCCACCGACCGCTGCCGACAGCCAGGCGCTTCGCGATGCGATCCCGGGCATGGTAGCGAAGATGATGGGCGACTCCCCGGGCATGGGCACCAGCTGCCATGACATTACCGTCTACCCGCAGATCGGTCTGGCAGGTGGCGCGTGCGAGGGGCACGGTCTGCTCCTCGATATCAGCAATCCGACGAATCCTGTCCGCATCGATGCGGCCGCCGACAGCAACTTCTCGTACTGGCATTCCGCCACCTTCAACAACGACGGGACGAAGCTGCTGTTCTCCGACGAGTGGGGCGGCGGCGGAGCACCGAAGTGCCGCGCCACCGATCCAAGGGAGTGGGGCGCGGACGCGATCTTCACGATCGAGAACCACAAGCTGGTGTTCCAGAGCTACTACAAGTTGCCAGCGCCGCAGACGGCGCAGGAAAACTGCGTCGCGCACAACGGATCTCTCATTCCGGTGCCTGGCCGCGACATCATGGTCCAGGCCTGGTATCAGGGTGGCATCTCGGTGTTCGACTGGACGGACGCGAAGCACCCGAAAGAAATCGCGTTCTTCGATCGTGGTCCGGTGGACTCCACACGCATGGAAATGGGTGGTAGCTGGTCGGCGTACTGGTACAACGGTGTCATCGTGAGCTCCGAGATTCGCCGCGGGCTGGACATCCTTGAACTCCGCCCGAGCGGCCTCCTCTCACAGAACGAGATCAACGCCGCGAAGTCGGTTCGCTTCGACGAGTTCAACACACAGGGGCAGCCGAAGCTGGTGTGGCCCGCGAGCTTCGTGCTCGCCGGAGCGTACGTCGATCAGCTCGCGCGATCGAACGGCGTCTCCGCGGATCAGGTGTCCTCGATCCGCAGCTCGCTGGCGAGCGCGGAGAAGGCATCGGGTTCTGCGCGGCGTGATGCGTTGAATAAGCTTGCATCGCAGCTGGACAGCAATGCGTCGAGCGCCGCCGATGCGGCGAAGGTCCGAACGCTGGCCAGCACGGTTCGCGCGCTGGCCTCTAACTCATAAGGGAGAAGGACTCGCGTATGGTTTGCTTCCACCGCACGGGCCGCTGGTCGCTCGTTACCAAGTCTGGCCTCTCGCTGTTGGCCGCGAGTGGTGCGCTTCTCGTGGCCGCCTGCAGCACGGGCGGTGGCGGCTCGCGTCCGGGACAGGCTCCGGCGCCGCAAGCGAACATGTCTACGACGCCGCCCAATCCTGATTCGCGCGTGGGACTTCACGCCGGTCTCTGGAACGCTGGTCAGGCGGAGTGGAACATGCACCTCGTGTCCAACTCTCGTCCCACTGAGCAATTTGCCGGCAAGACGAACTCGGACCTGGCGTTCGTCGGGAACTACGCCATCCAGGGTAACTACAATGGCATTCAGGTGTGGGACATCTCGAACCCGAGTCACCCGACGCTGAAAACGGGCTGGGTCTGTCCAGCAAATCAAGGCGATGTCTCGGTCTACAAGAACCTGCTGTTCGTGTCGGCCGAGGCGCCGACCGCGAGGATCGATTGCGGGACCGAGCCGCCCAAGGATACGGTGAGCAAGGAGCGGCTCCGCGGGATCCGCATCGTGGATATCAGCGACATTGCGCACCCAAAGAGCATCACCACGGTGCAGACATGTCGCGGCTCCCACACGCACACGCTGGTCGCGGATCCAAAGGATCCCGACAACGTCTACATATACGTGTCAGGTTCGTCCGTCGTGCGCTCGCCGAGTGAGCTGGCCGGCTGCGTCAGCGCGAGCCCCGATCAGGACCGGAACTCCGCACTCTTCCGCATCGAGGTCATCAAGGTACCGCTCGCCCATCCCGAACAAGCCGCGATCGTCGGCTCCGCTCACATCTTCGAGGGGTTGGGCGACACACCGACCCACGGACAGGCCTCGGCGGACGTAGCCGCGATTGCGGCCATGCAGGCCAAGGGGCAGTTCATCGCGATGGTGTTCGGGGATGCGATGGCTATCCCACCGGAGATGGTCAACCCGGTGCTGGATAGCATGGTCAAGGCTCGTGGCGGCAGCGGGCCGCCGACCGCGGCCGACAGCGCGAACCTGCGCGCCAGGTTGCAGGGAATGGTGGACAAGATGGTTGCCAGCGAGTGCCCCGGCTGTAAGGCTGGCGGCAATGGCATCACGGCGACGTCGTGCCACGACATCACGGTGTATCCGCAGATCGGGTTGGCGGGCGGCGCATGCGAGGGATTCGGCATGCTCCTCGACATCAGCAATCCGGGCCAACCGCAACGCCTCGACGCGGTCTCGGACTCGAACTTCTCGTACTGGCATTCGGCCACGTTCAGCAACGACGGCACGAAGCTGCTCTTTTCCGACGAGTGGGGCGGTGGCGGTGCACCGAAGTGCCGCGCAACGGACCCCCACAACTGGGGCGCGGACGCGATCTTCACGATCGTCAACCGGAAGCTCGTGTTCCAGAGCTACTACAAGATGCTGGCGCCGCAGACCGCTCAAGAGAACTGTGTCGCGCACAACGGGTCGCTGATCCCGATCCCTGGACGTGACGTGATGGTGCAGGCGTGGTATCAGGGCGGCGTGTCCGTGTTCGACTGGACCGATCCCAAGCACCCCACGGAGATTGCGTACTTCGATCGGGGCCCGGTCGACTCCACGAAGCTGGCCGATGGCGGGTTCTGGTCCGCGTACTGGTACAACGGCTACATCGTCGGGTCCGAGATCGCCCGTGGTCTCGATGTCCTCGAGTTGCGACCGAGTGGCTGGATCTCGCAGAACGAGCTCGATGCCGCGAAGACGGTGCACTTCGACGAGTTCAACACGCAGGGCCAGCCGCGGTTCGTCTGGCCAGCGTCCTTTGCGCTGGCACGTGCGTATCTCGACCAGCTCGCTCGAGGGAACGGCATGGCATCCGATCAGATTGACGCCGCGAGGAAGGCGCTCGCCGGCGCGGAGAAGGCAAGTGGCAGTGGCCGGCGCGACGCGCTCACGCAGCTGGCGACGCAGCTCGACGGCCAAGCGCAATCGGCGACCGGCGCCGCAAAGGTTCACACACTCGCGTCGACTGTCCGCGACCTGGCAACGACGTCCACGGCGTCTGTGCCGAACTGAGCATCGATCCGACCCCCCTCATGCGAGATTCGTCTATGTCATCCGCCCCATGTCCGAGACCGTCGTTCCGCGGGCCCCACACCGGCAGTTGGCTGTCGCTGGCACTGACGGCGAGCGCTGTTGCCGTTACCGCATGTACTCACTCGGCGGCGACACCGGCCGGTAGCGCGCCGGCACCGCAGGCCGACATGTCGATGGCGCCCCCGAGCCCGGATCCGCGTTCGGGACTCAAGGGCGGTCTTTGGGATGCCGGCCAGGCCGAGTGGAACATGCACCTCGTTTCCAACACACGCCCTTCCGAGATGGGCAAGGGGAACTCCGACCTGGCGTTCATCGGTAACTACGCGATCCAGGGAGGCTTCAACGGCGTGCAGATCTGGGACATCTCGGACGCGGCGCATCCGACCCTCAAGACGGCGTACGTGTGCCCGGCCTCCCAGAGCGACGTATCGGTCTACAAGAACCTCATGTTCGTCTCGGCTGAGGCTCCGACCGCACGCATTGATTGTGGGCCCGCCGGCGTGAAGGACACGGTGAGCGAGGACCGACTTCGCGGCCTTCGAATCGTAGACATCAGCGACATCACCCACCCGCGAACGGTCGCGACCGTCCAGACCTGCCGTGGCTCGCACACGCACACGCTGGTGGTCGATCCGAAGGATCACGATAACGTCTACGTCTACATATCGGGTTCCTCGTTCGTGCGGTCGCCAAACGAGTTGGCCGGCTGCGTGAGCGCCAACCCGGACCAGGACCCCAATTCGGCGAAGTTTCGCATTGAGGTCATCAAGATTCCGCTCGCGCATCCCGAGCAGGCGGCAATCGTCAGCTCCGCTCATATCTTCAATGATCTGACCGTGGCTCCCATTCACGCGGAAACGCCGGTCGAGCGCGACGCGGCAGCGGCCGCACGTGCCAAGGGCGAATTCACAGCCAAGGTCATATGGGACGAGGAAGTCTTCCCGCCCGCGATGATCAATCCGTTGCTCGACAGCGTCGTGAAGGCACGCGGCGGCACCGGGGCGCCAACTGCCGCCGACAGCGCGACCCTTCGAGCGTCACTGCAGCAAATCATTGACAAGCGGTATCAGGCCATGATGCCGGGGATCATGCCGAACGGTGGCGGTATCACGGCGACCTCGTGTCACGACATCACGGTGTATCCGCAGATCGGCCTGGCCGGCGGCGCCTGCGAGGGCTACGGCATGCTCCTCGACATCAGCGACGTGCAGCACCCCCAACGACTCGCTGCCGTGTCCGACTCGAACTTCTCCTACTGGCACTCGGCCACGTTCAACAACGGCGGTACGAAGCTCCTTTTCTCCGACGAGTGGGGCGGTGGTGGCGCGCCCAAGTGCCGCGCCACCGATCCGAAGAACTGGGGTGGCGACGCGATCTTCACCATCGAGAATCACCAGCTGGTGTTCCAGAGCTACTACAAGCTGCCAGCGGTTATCTCGAAGTTCGCAAACTGCGTCGCGCACAACGGGTCGCTGATCCCGATCCCGGGTCGTGACGTCATGGCGCAGGCGTGGTACCAGGGCGGCGTTTCGGTCTTCGACTGGACGGATCCCAAGCATCCCACCGAGATTGCATACTTCGATCGGGGCCCGGTCGACACCACGCGGCTCTCCGGCGGCGGGTACTGGTCGACATACTGGTATAACGGCTACATAGTCGGTTCCGAGATTCGCCGCGGTTTGGACATTCTCGAGCTCAAGCCGAGCGCGTGGGTCTCGCAGAACGAGATCGACGCAGCCAAGTCGGTCCACTTCGACGAGTTCAACACGCAGGGGCAGCCACAGCTGGTCTGGCCGACGACGTTCACACTGGCGCGTGCCTACGTCGACCAACTCGAGCGGGGGAAAGGCCTTGACGCAGGCCAGGTTGGGGCCACCCGCAATGCGCTCGCGAACGCCGAAAAAGCGAGCGGCGGAGCTCGTCACGATGCGTTGACGCAGCTCGCGACCAAGTTAGATGGCGAGGCGCAGGCATCGTCTCAACCGGCCAAGGTGCAGACGCTGGCCAAGACGGTGCGCGATCTGGCGGGGATGTAAGTCAGGAGCAGGACGTTCGACGTTGGACGTTCGACGTTCGGGAACAAACCTCGAGGGCCAGCCGGATGCACCCTGGCTGGCCCTCGAGATTTGTTCGAACGTCGAACGTCCAACGTCGAACGTCCTGCATCAGGCCTTACTGCGATGCGCCTTTGATGGCACAAACAACGCCGAGTCTAGCGCCACGTTCGTCTTGGCCTCCGAGTACTCCTCCTGCTGGCGCAGCTTGCCGTCGGTGTAGAACTCGACGCGCTCGGACAGCCAGCCGCCGCCCGGCATCTCGACGTAGTTCTCGAACCGGGTATCGTTGGTCTTGGTCGAGTCCTTGCCCCCGGCGGGACCAAGGGCACGTACAAACAATAGGCGGTCCTTATCGATCCAGATTTGACGCGAGGTCGTATCGCCAGCCGCGGCACCGATCACGTACACCGGCCGGCCTTCCCACGTGTCCTCGTGGACCGGCGTCATCGAGTACTTCTCCGCACGCAGCGACGACGCTGTCTGGTCGACGGGCTGCTGATAGACGTCGAACCCGATCGTGAGCAGGTAGTTGCTTCCGGCGCGGCGAGCGACGCTGTCCGCGTTGATGATGTACGTCGAGTCGTTCCGGAAAATGATCGTCAGGTTGCCCTTCTTGCGCTCCATGTCGATGCGCAACTTGCCTGGCACCATTGCCTTCTCCCGCCAGGTCTCGATGGCCATGGTGTCGGCTGGCGTCCGCAAGGTCGTTTTCTGCGTGAAGGTCAGCGTGTGGTACCACGTGCTCGCATACTTGTCGTGCATCGCGCTGAGCACGGCCTCGCCGCTCTGCGGCGTCGCGGTTGCCGATGCGGAGTCTGCGGGCGAGGCCCCCTTGGTGGACTGACCTGACTGGCAGGCGCCAACGCCAACAGCGACCACAGCGGCTACAAGGGTCAGATGGAATCGACGCAGTTCAGTGGTGCCGGATGGGTGCATGAGAGTCCCAGCGGTGGAGGTGGGTTTAGGGCTTCGACACGCGGACGAGGCTGTACGTTGCCCGCCAGGGCAGCCGACCGGTAGGGGGGCGGGCGCTGCGCGCCCGAGAGAGTAGACCTGCAGAGAGTAGAAAGTAGACCGGGCGGCTCTTGTCTACTTTCTACTTTCTGTGCTTCTACTTTCTCGGGCGCGCAGCGCCCGCGGCGCCCGCGGCGCGTCGTTCCACCCAATACCAGGACACGAGCGCGGGTACACTGAGCAAAAGCGTCCGAACGCGGCGGGCGAGGGACAGCGCGAGCGCGACTTGCGGGCTTAGTCCGAGTGCCGCACCGAATAACAGAAAAGTGCCCTCCAGCGAGCCGAGCCCTGCTGGTACCAGAAACAGCGCGCTTTGCACGGCGTTGGTCATGCTCTCCAGTACGATGGCCCTGCCCACCGTGGCTGGAGCCCCGATAATGTGCAGCGTCACCCAGGGCTCGGTTGACTGCAGGAAAAAACCCAAAAGCTGCCAGGCGCCGCACGCCGCCAGCGCCCGAGGTTGGGAAAAGAGACGCTCGAGCGCCTCGTGGAATCGCGCCGCGCCGGCCTGGGTGGAGTCTCGGGTCTCGCCGCCGAGCTTTTCCACCATCTGGAGCGCCAGGCCAAATAGGCGCCCCCCCCACCGACGTACGACGAGCACGAACGCGACCAGCGCCAGCACGCTCACGATGAGTCCGATAAAGACGAGCCGGACTGCGGCATCCTCGCCGTTCCCTTTGGATTGTGCGACGAGCAAGGCCAGGCCCGTTGCCGCGAACACTGTCTGGGCGGCGATCGTGAGCGAAAGCTCCACGATCACACTCGCAGTCGCATCTTCCACCGGCACGCGACGTCGCGTCAGGAGGCGAACGCCCACGACCTCACCACCGATGCGCGCGACCGGTAACAGCCCGGAGACAGCCTCGCGCACGATTGCCGCCCACGTCAGGTAGGCGTAACCGGGTCTGGTTGCTGTTCGCAAGAGGCAACCCCATGCGATGCCGTAGCACGCGAGCGGCACGACGTGCAACGGAACCAACCACAGCAGACGCCAACCGGCGACGCGGAGGAGCTGCAGAACCTGTGGCAGCCCGGTACGGACCAGCAGCGCAATCGCGACGCCGAGGCCGATCGCGCCTATTATCCACGCAATCTGCCGGGCGCGAGTCGAAGATCTGCTCGGGCTGAGATCCTGTGGCAGTGAAACTGCCCTCGAAATGAACGCGTAACGAGACGGAATCGAGCAGGTGTCGCTGGTGCCTCGGCCTGCTTGGCGTCGGTAACGTTAGTCATGCGATCGGCCTGAGGCATAGGCGCTGAGTGAAACGTGGGGAGGTGGCGAGGTGATGGCGTCGGCGTTCCACGACGCGGTGGTTTTCAGCGTGACGGCCTTGGCCATTGCCTCGCTGGGGTATGTGGCTGCGTGTCTCGTCGTGACCATCGGATGGCGCCGACGAGCGCGACCAACGGACGGCGGCGTCATGCCATCCGTGTCGATCCTCAAGCCCCTCTGCGGCGCTGAGCCCGGTCTCGAGGCCAACCTCCGATCATTTTGTCGCGAGTGCCAGCCGGGCAGCGAGATCCTGTTCGGGGCACATGACGCGGATGATCCGGGACTCGCGATCGCGCGCCGCGTTGCGGCCAACCAACCGGGGGTTGACGTCCAGTTTGTCATCGGCGCGCCAGTACTCGGACTGAACGCCAAAGTGAATACGCTGGCACGATTGGCGCCGCTGGCTCGGCACGACCTGCTCCTCATCGCAGACAGCGACACGCGGGTCGGCCCGGGCGACTTGGCCCGCGCCGTCGCGCCCCTGGGTGACGCATCTGTCGGCGTCGCGAGTTGTCTCTTCCGCGGTCGCCCGACGAATTCCTTGTGGTCGCGCCTTGGCGCGTTGGGCATTGATGAGTGGTTCTTGCCATCAGTGTTGGTCTCCCGCGCTCTTCGGTCGCCCGCCTACTGCTCAGGCCCGATGGTAGCGGTTCGCCGGGATGCCCTGGATGCAGTCGGCGGGTTCGTAGCACTCGCGCCGATGTTGGCGGACGACTACGAGCTCGGTGCGCGCGTCCGTCAACTCGGCTATCGCAGCGTCGTCGCCGAGTGCGAGGTGACGGTGACGGTCGATGAGCGCACATACGCCGATCTCTTCAGGCACGAGCTGCGATGGTTGCGCACGATCCGCACGGTCGCCCCGCTGGGGCACGCCTTCTCAATACTGACCTATGCGCTGCCGCTCACGCTGCTCGCGGCCGCGGTGGCGCAGATGGCGCCATGGTCCCTTGGACTGGTGGCGCTGGCCCTCGCGCTACGGGCAGGAGTACATACTGTCATGGCGCTGAGTGGTGGAGCACTGGACCGACATCCGACTCGCACGGCGCTCTGGTCGCTACCGTTGCGCGACTTGCTCTCGTTTGCGCTGTGGGTCGCGAGCTATGCCAGTCGAAAGATCACGTGGCGGGGGCGCACGATGTGGGTCGGCTCGGACGGTGTTCTTCGTCCGGCTCCTGGACGGACTCCCGGCCGACCATCCGCTCGCCGGTTCGGCGCACTCACGGCGCACTAGCCAGGAACTGCCGCATCTCGTGTGCGACGCTGTCTGGCTCGGTCAGGAAAACATAGTGTGACGCGCCATGCAGCTCGACGATGCGCGCGTTCCGGACCTTCGCCTTGAACTCGTCGCGTTGTGCGGCGTGCCAATCCTGCGCGATTCGGAGCCAGTGTGGGGCGGCCGTATCGGTCACAGAAATGAACGGAAGGAACTCCGCGGCCGCGATGGGCCAGTCATAGATAGCGAGCGTCGGCGCCCGCACCTCCGAAAGCGGCGGTGCGATTGCAGACGCCGACACCACGACCGCCGTGCTGGGCGCACTCGACGTGGCAGGACCCAAATCGCGGCCCGTGGAATCGAATCTCTCCGTCGCGCGGAAATCGGCCTCCGGGATCGGCGCGTCGCTCATGCGGCGCATGTACGCCAGTCCGGCCGCGGGTGATGCCGAGTCCTCAGCCGTCGGGAGCGGCATGCTCGGCAAGATTCCGGGAATCGGGTGCGTGTGATAGTCGAAGCCCGCGTCCAGGTACACGAGCCGGTGCACTCGGTGAGGATCCTTGGCTGCGATCCAGCTCAACTCCTGACCGGCTATGGAATGGCCGACCAAGTCGACTCGCGTCAGGTGCAGGCTATCGAGCACTGCCCGCACATCCGCGACGAGGATGGGTATCGTGTACCCACTGTCCGGATGGTCCGAGGCGCCCCAGCCACGTCGCGTGATGCCCAGCACGTGGAAATGGTCTGTGAACCGCGGTGCGAAGTCATCGAAGATGTGCCCCGTGTTCTCCAGCCCCGCGAGGAACACCAGCGGCTCACCGGTCCCGCCCCAGTCGAGCACTTCGAGCCGAACGCCGCTCGGAACCGTCACGAATCGCGTGGTGTGCGGCGATGCGTCTCGCCACACCCCAACGTGCCTGGCATTCAGCGAGTCGCCGCTACGGGTCGTGGTCGATGCGCCACGCGCCCCGCTGCACGCTGCGACACAGAGTGAAGCGAGGATAGTGAACGGCGCCGCCCGCCTGCGCCGTGCACGAGCGGGCCGTGGGAGCGGGCGGTGTCCGACGTGTCCGCGCGAGCAATGCTTCACGGTCATTCCACGCGAGCTGAATGTGAACCGTCGAACGAAAGTACTCGACGCCATCGCCCCTGGCCAGCAAGGCGGCGAATGACGGAACGCAATTGCGTTCGCGCAGGACAACGCTCCGGAGAAGGCTGCAGTGCTGCTATTAACGATTCATGCAACGCCTTATGAGGGAGCCGGTTACATAGTAGCTCTCACGTAGCGCATCACGTGTAATCCGCGCGCGACGGAGCGCGCGGACTGCCGCGGCCGGACGTGACGCGCCTCGTCCACGCTCGCTGAGGCGCCGCGGCCCTTTCCCACACGCCCTCGCGCGTGCCATGATTGGCGGCGCGAGGATGCCAACGTTGGCCCTCGTCCAGTTCACAGCGCCTTACCCACCGGAGCGTAGATGATCCGTCACTCGATCTGTCTCGGCCTCGCCGCACTGGCCGTTGCTGGCTGTAGTGGCAAAACAGGTTCGACACCCAACTCGCCGGCGTTCACGCTGCGTGAGGTCATGGTCCCCATGCGGGACGGTGTGCACTTGCAGACCGTGATTCTCACCCCGGCCAAACAGAACGGCCCGCTCCCGATCCTGTTTACCCGGACGCCCTATGGCGTCCCGGATCGAGCGCCGGACAGCGTGCCGAACGAGCTCAAGGAGCTCGCGCAGGACGGCTACGTCTTTGTCATCCAGAATCTGCGCGGGCGGTTCAAGTCGGAAGGCCACTTCAGTCTTTCATCGTCTGGTCGCGTCGACCTCAAGGACCCCAAGGCGACGAGCGAGACGACCGACGCCTACGACACCATTGATTGGCTGATCAAGAATGTCCCGAACAACAACGGGAAGGTCGGGATGTTCGGCGTGTCTTACGACGGGCTCACGACCGCGATGACGTTGCTTCAGCCGCACCCCGCGCTCAAGGCGATCAGTGAGCAGGCTTCCCCGGTCGATCAGTGGATGAACGACGACATGCATCGCTATGGCGCGCTTCGCGAGAGCTACAACTTCGAGTACGCAGTCATGGAAGAAGCCAGCAAGAGCGAGAACACCCATTTCACCTTCAACACGTACGACACGTACGACTGGTACCTGAACCTTGGCCCGTTGTCCAACGCGGATACCAAGTACTTGCATGGGTCGATCCCGTACTGGGACTCGACGATGAAGCATGCAAACTATGATTCGTACTGGAAGGACGAGGCATGGGTGAACCAGCTGCATGCGTCCTCCGTGCCCAACCTCAACGTTGCTGGCTTCTGGGATCAAGAAGATCCGTGGGGGCCGTGGCAGATCTTCCGCCACGCGGCCGAGCATGATCCTGATCACACGGACTTCATGGTCGCCGGCCCGTGGTTCCACGGTGGATGGCAGGGACCCAAGGGCGATAGCCTTGGCCTCTTGACCTTCGGCGGCCACGAGACTGCGCGTGAATTTCGCGAGCAGATCGAAGCGCCGTTCTTCCGGTATTACCTGCACGGCGTCGGGGAAAACCGACGTGGCAAGCGACGATGTTCCAGTCTGGTTCCAACATTGGCGGACCTATCCTGCATGGCCGCCGAAGCAAGCCGTGATGACGAACCTGTACCTGCACGCCGATGGCACCCTTTCGTTCACCGCGCCGACGGGCGGCTATCGGGAGTACGTCTCAGATCCGGCCAACCCCGTGCCGTACCGACGGCGCCCGATCTCGCCGACATACCCGTGGGGCGATTGGCGGACATGGGAAGCGTCGAACCAGGATTTTGCGGATCATCGCCCGGATGTACTGACCTACGTGAGCACCCCCCTCGATCACGACGTCACGGTCACCGGTCCTGTTTCCGCCAGGTTGTTTGCATCGAGTTCCGGGACGGATGCGGACTTCATTGTCAAGCTGATTGACGTCTACCCTGAGAGCGCTCAGGCCAACCAGTGGAACGCGGAGCAAGGACCGCCCCCTGGGCAGTATGGGCGCTCCCTCAACGGGTACGAGCTACCGATCGCGATGGAGGTGCGGCGCGGGCGCTACCTGACTAGCTATGAACAGCCTCGGCCACTCGTAGCGGGCCAGCCGACTCAATGGCAGTTCTCGCTGCGAGACCGCGATCATGTGTTCCTGAAGGGCCACCGGATGATGGTGCAGGTTCAGTCGACCTGGTTCCCGCTCATCGACCGTAACCCCCAGAAGTTCGTGCCGAGCATTTACCAGGCGACGGCTGGCGACTTCGTGAAGGCGACACAGCGCGTGTACAGCTCAGCTGATATGGCGTCGCGGATCGAGTTGCCTATCGTGCCCGGGCAGGCTGCCGCGCAACCAGCCAAGGCCGACGCCAAGAATGCCGGGTCGTAGTCGGCGCCGGAGGGACCGTATCCCGCACTGGTTGCGCGGCGGATGCGACACTTACCAATGCCGCTCGCCAGCGCTACGTTCAGCGCCTCCCCGACCATCACCTGTCACGTCATGGGCTCACGTATGCGATCCACTTTCTTGTCTTGGCGTCCGTGCGCGCGATCCGGCGCGCCGATCTTCTCGGTCCTGGCCGCCGTCGGTGCGCTGTCAGCGGCCGCGTGCACTCATTCGGGCGCGTCAGGAGCCGGCACCGGGCCGGCGCCCGCCAATGACATGTCGATGACGGCACCGAACCCGGATCCGCGCGTCGGTCTCAAGGCTGGCTGGTACGATGCCGGCGAAGCGATCTGGAATCTGCGTCACGTCTCGACGACACCGCCGTCCGCCCACTTCACCAATCCGAGCGTTCCAGGCGATTCCCGTCTCAAGAACTCGGATCTCGCGTTCCTGGGCAACTACATCATTCAGGGCAACTACAGCGGCATGCAGATCTGGGATATGTCGAACCCCGAGAAGCTGACGCTGCGCGCGGCCTACGTCTGCCCCGGATCGCAGAGCGACGTCTCCGTCTACGGTCATCTGCTGTTCGTATCTGCGGAAGCCACCAATGGGCGTATCGATTGCGGGATCCAAGGCGTCCCCGACACCGTCAGCGCTGAGCGCGCGCGTGGCATTCGCATCTACGACATCAGCGACATCGATCATCCGAAGTCGCTCGACCGTCGTGCAGACCTGCCGCGGCTCGCACACCAACACGCTGGTGACCGATCCGAATGATCCCGCGAACGTGTACGTCTACGTCTCCGGGTCGGCCAACGTACGGCCCACGGGCGAGCTCTCGAGTTGCACGGCGGGTTCACTGACCGATGATCCAAACACCGCGTTGTTCCGGATCGAAGTGATTCAGATACCGGTCGCGCATCCGGAGCAGGCCCACATCGTCAGCTCCCCGCGCATCTTCCACGACCTCGTCGAGGCGAAGCGACATGGCGAGTCCTCCGCGGATTCGGCGACCCAGGCAGCCGCACTGGCGCGCGCCGGCATTACCCCGGGAACGTTGCGCCGCTGGGCGGGAATGGGGCCGACCCAGTGCCACGACATTACGGCCTATCCCGGCGTCGGTCTGGCGGGTGGCGCGTGCAGCGGGCTACGGCCTCCTGCTCGATATCCGGAATCCTGCCCAGCCCGTGCGCATCGGCGCCGTGGTCGACACCAACATGGCGGCCTGGCATTCGGTGACGTTCAACAACGACGGCACGAAGGTGATCTTCTCGGACGAGTGGGGCGGTGGTGCCCAGCCGCGGTGCCGCGCCACCGACAAGCACGAGTGGGGAGCGGACGCGATCTACACGATCGCGGACGGGAAAATGACGTTCCAGAGCTACTACAAGATGTCGGCGCCGCAGACGCCCGAAGAGAACTGCGTCGCGCACAACGGCTCGCTCATTCCGATTCCAGGACGCGACATCATGGTGCAGGCCTGGTACCAGGGCGGCATCTCGGTCTTCGAGTGGACCGACCCGGCGCACCCGCGAGAGATCGCCTTCTTTGACCGTGGGCCAATGGATGCGACCAAGTTGATCGCGGCCGGTTATTGGTCTGCGTACTGGTACAACGGCTACATCGTGGGCTCCGAGGACGCACGCGGGGTCGACCTGTTCGAGCTCAAGCCGAGCGGCTTCATCTCGCAGAACGAGATCGACGCGGCTAAGCTCGTGCGCTTCGACTTCGAGAATGTTCAGGGCCAGCCCAAGTTCGTATGGCCCGCGAGCTTCGTAGTGGCTCGTGCGTACGTCGATCAGCTGGTGCGCGACCACGGCGTCGCACCTGATGTGTCGAGCTCGCATCTCGCAGTCATTGGCGGAGGCCGAGAAGCAATCCGGCCAGCAGCGGAGTGCCTCGTTGACGGCGCTGGCCACCCGACTGGACGGCGACGCGCAAGGCGCTGCGGACGCGGCCAAAGTGCGGTTGTTGGCCGCAGAGGTCAGACAGCTGGCCGGCAGCTGAGAGCGAGCGCTCTGGTCGCGCCTGTCGGGCGCGGCCAGAGCGCTGATTGGTCTCCCCTCCACGAAATTCACCTGTCACACGTCATGGGCTCAGCTATGAGATCCAATTTCTCGTCTTGGCGTCCGTGCGCGCGATCCCGCGCGCCGATCTCTCGGTCCTGGCCGCCGTCAGTGCGCTGTCAGCGGTCGCCTGTACGCACCCGGGTACTTCAGGGGCCGGGGGCGGGCCGACACCGGCAGGTGATATGTCGATGACGGCGCCCAACCCGGATCCGCGCGTCGGCCTGAAGGGCGGATGGTTCGACGCCGGCGAGGCGATCTGGAATCTCCGCCTCGTTTCGACGACGCAGCCGTCGCCCGATTTCATCAATCGGAGCGTGCCGGGCGACCGTCGGCTGACGAATTCCGATCTCGCGTTCCTGGGCAACTACATCATCCAGGGCAACTACAGCGGCATGCAGATCTGGGATATGTCGAACCCCGAGAAGCTGACGCTGCGAGCGGCCTACGTCTGCCCCGGATCGCAGAGCGACGTCTCGGTCTACGGCCACCTGCTGTTCGTGTCCGCGGAGGCCACCAACGGCCGCATCGACTGTGGTCAGGAGGGCATTCAGGATACGATCAGCACGGAGCGCGCGCGCGGCATTCGCATCTACGACATCAGTGACATCGATCATCCGAAGTCGCTCACCATCGTGCAGACCTGCCGCGGCTCGCACACCAACACGCTGGTGGCCGATCCGCATGATCCCGCGAACGTGTACATCTACGTCTCCGGCTCAGCGAACGTGCGGCCCTCGGGTGAGCTCGCAAGTTGTTCGTCGGGTCAAATCGGTGAAGATCCGAACACCGCACTGTTCCGCATCGAGGTCATTCAGGTTCCGCTCGAGCATCCCGAGCAAGCGCACATTGTCAGCTCGCCGCGCATCTTCCACGATCTCGTCGAGGCGAAGCGACACGGCGAGTCCTCGGCGGATTCCGCGACCCAGGCTGCAGCGCTCGCAGCGGCGGGCGTGCCGGCTGGCACATTGCGCCGCTGGGCCGGAATGGGGCCGACCCAGTGCCACGACATTACGGCCTATCCCGGCGTCGGTTTGGCGGGCGGCGCGTGCAGCGGGTACGGCCTCCTGCTCGATATCCGGAACCCTGCCCAGCCGGTGCGCTTGGGCGCCGTGGTCGATACCAACATGGCAGCGTGGCACTCCGTGACGTTCAACAACGACGGCACGAAGGTGATCTTCTCGGACGAGTGGGGCGGTGGTGCCCAGCCGCGGTGCCGCGTCACCGACAAGCACGAGTGGGGAGCGGACGCGATCTATACGATCTCCGGCAATCAAATGACATTCCAGAGCTACTACAAGATGTCGGCGCCGCAGACGCCCGAAGAGAACTGCGTCGCCCACAACGGCTCGCTCATTCCGATTCCAGGGCGCGACATCATGGTGCAGGCCTGGTACCAGGGCGGCATCTCGGTCTTCGAGTGGACCGACCCGGCGCACCCGCGAGAGATCGCCTTCTTTGATCGCGGGCCGATGGACGCGCTCGAAGCTGGTCAATGGTGGTTACTGGTCGGCCTACTGGTACAACGGCTACATTGTGGGCTCCGAGATCTCCCGTGGAGTGGATATCTTCGAGCTCAAGCCGAGCGGCTTCATCTCGCAGAACGAGATCGACGCGGCCAAGCTCGTGCGCTCCGACGTCGAGAATGTGCAGGGCCAGCCCAAGTTCGTGTGGCCCGCGAGCTTCGTCGTGGCTCGTGCGTACGTCGATCAGCTGGTGCGCGACCACGGCGTCGCACCTGACGTATCGACTCGCATCTCGCAGTCACTGGCGCAGGCCGAGAAGCAGTCCGGTCAGCAGCGGAGTGCCTGCGTTGACCGCGCTGGCCACCCGATTGGATGGCGACGCGCAAGGCGCCGCGGACGCCGCCAAGGTGCGGTTGCTCGCTTCCGAGGTCAGACAGCTGGCCGGTAGCTGAGACGAGTTGGGCCGCGCGATCGGGCCCGACGTGAGATGGCCGATCGGACCCCCGCGGGCACGCGTGCTCGTGGGGGTCGGTTCTTTCTCGTCGGGTACGTGCGCGACCCTCTCCGGGTCCGCTAGTAGCTGAAGGTCGACAGGGAAAGGACGCCGAGCTTCGCGGCACCGGCGTCCCGTATGCAGCGCGGTGTTCGTTTGGCACTCACTGCCGCCCCTTGCCACACGGATTCTTGGAGGATTTCGCCATGCGACCCGTCATCCCATCCTTCATGACAGCAGCGATCGTCTGCTCCGTGGTTGCGTGTGGCGGCAAGCAGGGCCAGCAGGCGCCAGCAACGCTGACGCCGACGACGTCATTGGGGGAGGTCAACGCGCCAGCAGGGACCTCCGTGCCCGGCGCCGGTGCCTTTAAAGCAGAAATCAACCCGACAAACAACGGCACGGTGACTGGCATCGCCACGATGAGCGGAAGTCAGGGCGGCAACACGACCGTCATCGCCATGACGCTCGGCGGCCCGCGCGGCACATACATATGGCACATCCACGAGGGCAAGTGCGGCAACATCGGCGTCCTCATGGGTGACAAGTCCAACTATCCTGCCCGTCACAGTGGGCGACAGTGGACAGATCACGTTTCGTACGAACCTCAATTTTTATCCGCCGGCGGGCGGCACCTATGCGATCGAGGTCCATCAGGGGTCCGACCCTGCCTCCGAAGGCAAGGTCGTGGCGTGCGGGACGCTGAAGCAGGTGTATGGGCCCTGATCGACAGGATCCTAGACGTTCGACGTTCGACCTTCGACGTTCGACGTTCGACGTTGACGAACAAACCTGAGGGCCAGTGTCTCTACTGCAGCTGGCCCTCAGGTTTGTTCACGAACGTCGAACGTCGGACGTCGAACGTCTAAGGTCCAACGTCTCTGGACTTCACATCGTCAGATCGACGCTCAGGAAGAAGCTGCGAGCGGGTGGATAGGGCGTCACATCCTGCCCGCGCGTGATCGCCGTGTTTCCGAAGTTACTGACCTCCGGATCGAGCCCGGAGTAGCGAAAACTGGCGAGGACGTTGTGCGCGCTGGCAGAGAGTCTCGCGCCGTGCACGACGCCGTGACCGAGGCCGAGCACCCGTTGAGGCACGTCGTAGCTCACGGTGATCTCGCGCACTTTCAAGAAGCTCGCCGACTCGACGTACGGGGTCTGCACTTGCGAGAGCGCCTCCAATCGGCGGAATGATGCCGCGGAGTCGGCGAGCAGGAACAGCCCGTTGTCATAGTAGGCGTTCGTCACGTTGATCGCACTGCCTCCACGATGCCAGTCCACGAGGCCGTACAGCCGGAACGAATGCCAGCTGAACGTGTTGCTCAGTGTCATCACGAACGCGGGCTGCGCATCCCCTACCTGTACCGGGGTGCCGTCGGATGCGCCCTGGTAATGTTCACGATCTCGGAGACCGACCGGCCCACCTGAGCCCAGTACGTACCATAGAATCGACCAAACTCCGGTGCGATGGGGAATGGCCCGTTGGGTAGCGCGTCCACTCGGCTGTAATTGCGGGTGAAGGTCAGCCCGGCGAGCCAGCTCAGGCCGGTCGGACGCTTGATCGGCCATACACCCAGCGACAGCTCGATTCCCTGATTCGTGAACGCTCCGCCATTGACTGCTGCGCCCGCGAAGGCCGGAGCGATCGGCGATGACGTCAATGTCACGAGGTTGCCCACGTGCTTTTGGTACACGGTGACGGAGAACTGCGCACGTGACTGCCACAGCATGGCATCGAAGCCCGTTTCGATCTCCGCACTGCGCTCCGGCTGGAGATGGGTGTCGTTCAGCTGATAGTAGATGTTGGAGTTGGGATTGGGGCCGATGACTACGCCACGCTCTTCGCCCACCAGGGTGCCGTAGAAATTCTGCGCGTTGTTGAAGTTGAATCCGTAACCGGGAGCGATGCCCGCCTCACCGTATGCCACGCGGAACTTGAGCTCGTCCACGACACGCAGAAACTTCGGCACCTCGTAGGAGGCACCAAACTTGGGGTACAGATAGACGCCCCCGAACTCGCCGTTGACGGCGCTGCGCTCCGCCGTGAGGCCTGCCGTCACAGCCAACCGACTGCCGAGCGTCGCGACTTGCTCCTGGGCGTATAGCGATTGTGAGCGCGTCCGATACCGATACTGCAGCTCGCTGGTGATCCTGGCGTTGTCGGGGGACATCACACCCGGCGCGAGCCCGACCCCGACCTGATCGGGATTGCTCGTCTCGCGATCGTCTTGCGATAGCCCGATGGACGACGTGGCGTCCACGTCGCGAAAGGGAACGGCGTGATGGACCACATTGACCGAGGCGTTGTCGTAGCCGGTGTGCGCGCGGTCGATATTGATGACCCCTGGCAACGGGCTGAGCTCCTCCACCTCGAGCGACGGTGGTGCGTAGTTCATATCGTGTTGCCCAGCGACATCAATTCCGCCGTCGACCAGGACCTGCAGCGATTGATTGCCATGCCGGTAGGCCAACCACCTGAGGCTCCCGCCGGCGAGGAAGCGAGTGACCGACGTCGGCGTCTGAATCAGCGCAGCGTCTGCGAATGGGTTTGATGGGGCGAATGGGTTGAGCACCCAGGTACCGTCAGCATTCTGCTTGTCGAGATCGAGGAAGGACGCGGACGTTGCAAAAACATTGTACGGTGATATGTCGATATTGTCGTTGCCGTTGACGCCGCGGACCGCGAGGGAATGCTGGTAATACAGGTTGGCGGAAGCGGACAGGCTCGATGACAGCGTTTGCGCGAGGTTGATCCGGGCGCCCCGCTTGTTGTAGCCCGTGTTGCGCATGACCCCATTGTCGTACTTCGCCAACACCGAAGCGAAATAGTTCGTGCCCCCCGCGATCCCTCGGACACTGAGATCGCCTTCGCCGGACACCTCGCCTCCGCCGTACAGCTGACTCTGGAAGTTGTGATATCCCGTGTAGAGGGCGGTCGGGAGATCCATCGGTTGCTGCGCATCGTTTCGCCACCACGCGTTCGCACTCTCGTACGTGGGGAATGTCCGCAGCGGCAGGGTGTTTGCCGGCAGGTACGTCCCCATGCGCCCGGTGAGTTGCCACTGGGGGCGCGGAGACGTCCCGCGTCTGGTCGTGATGAGAATGGCTCCGGCGGCGCCCTTCGATCCGTAGATGGCCGAAGCAGAGGGGCCCTTGAGCACTTCGATCCGCTCGACATCCGCAGGGTTGATGTCCGAGATGCGGTTCGGGCTGTTGTCCTCCACGTCCTGCGCCAGCGGCATGGGCCCGGCGGAGGTCACGGCATTGAGCCCCGAGTTGACCGTCTCGTTGTTCGCGATCACGCCGTCGATCACGTACAGCGGCTGAGCGATCGAACTGATCGACGCGACCCCTCTGATCTGTACCTGCATCCCGCCGCCGGGCGCGCCACCGTTGTTTTCCTGCACGGACACGCCAGCGATCCGCCCCTGCAGAGCCTCCTCGATCGTGGGCGCCGGCGCAGCAATTAGCTGACTTCCTCCCACAACCGAGATGGCCTGCATCACGTGCCGTGAGTCGGTCGTGGTGGCCAGACCGGTGGTGATCTGCGAGTCGGGCGCGATCGGAACCTGCGCGGTTCCCACCAGGGGAGCCGCGACTGCAAGTGCACCCAGGCCGACGACGGCTCGCAACAATTGCCGTCGTTGACCACTGGACCTATGGGCAGTGTTCATCGGCAGAGGTAATATGCCCAGCGCACGGTGTGTGCCGGACACAGAGCACAGAACGCGAACACGGGCTGGGACCATCAGCCAGTTGCCCACGGGCTCATGACAGCCGCCGGTCACACGAGGCGGGCTCGGAAGCGGCATCGGCCTCGTGCGAGTTGCTCGATGGTCCCTTCCCGAGTCCAACCCGAGTAGTACGAAAAGCACACACGGGCGGACGGGGGAGATGATGCGCGTTGAGTGGGTACGGTTGGAGACGCGTCTCAAACGGCCGATCGGAGTTGCCGAGTTTGCGATGGCCGTCGACGCATGGAGCGATGGCTGGACCAAACCGCCTGCCGAGATCGCGGAGGCCGTCCGGGCCTGGCGCGACGGCGGCGATGTCGACGCGCGCATGGCGCCCATCTGCGCCGAGGTCGCCCGTCGATATGGTGGTCGCTTCCAACAACACCCTGGTCTGTCGGCGTATCAAGCCGGCACTGCCGCCGAGCAGCGAAAGGCGGAGACGCGGTAGCGTCGGACGTCAAACGCCAGACGTCAGACGTTGGACGTTAAAACCAAACCTCGAGGCGAGAAACCGCGATTCCCGGCCAGCCGTACAGACCAAGGGGATAGGTAGATCGGAGCGACGCATGCGGCGCTCTCCGTCACCAGAGCGTTTCGGCCTCTAACCCGCGAACGTCCGGGGCTATAGTCTTTCCACCTCCGATTCCCACGGAGGAGCCTTGAGGACGTTGATACCATGGCTGGGAGCGGCGGCCCTGTCCGCGGGTGTGGCGGCGGCACAGCCGCCGTGTACCGTCTCACACCCGACCGCAACGCTCTCCGTCCCGCATCATGCCGCGCCCGGCACTCTGGCGACGGAGCCGTCGTCGCCAATGTGGCAAACTGCGGCGACCACCTGGATTTCAATGGACTGCTCGAAGGCGATGGACTACCCGAAGTTGAAGACCGAGGTGCGCGCCTTCCGGACCGATACGGATCTCTATCTGCTGTTCATCTGTCCGTATGCGGAGTTGAACCTCTTCCTGCCAGCGGATAACCGGCACGCACGATCGCACCTGTGGGACCGCGATGTCGTGGAGATCTTTCTCGGTGACGATTGGCAGAACATCCGACACTATCGCGAGTTTGAGATCGCTCCGACCGGCGACTGGATCGACCTGAATATCGATCTCGATCGTGACCTCCACGATGAGAGTTGGCGCTCAGGATGGACGACGGCAGCTCACATCGATCCGAGAGCCCACGTCTGGTACGCGGCCGCCCGCATTCCCCTCTCGTCCATCGGCTCCGACGCTGTCCACGCCGGAACGCGGTGGCGCATGAATCTGTATCGCACCGATGGGCTCGGGGCTGATCCACAGCGGCACTTCATGTGCTGGCAGCCAACCTGCGTCGTCGACCAGGATCCCAACCACGTCCCGGAGAACTTCGGCACGCTGGTGTTTGAATGATCGAGGTGCGGCCAACGTCGACGGTGATGCTCGGCGCGGTTGCAATTCTTTGCGCCCCGATTGCAGTGTCTCGTCCGCTCCACGCGCAGGATATCGCTGATAGTGGCCGTGCAGCGTTCTCCGCCCGGTGCGCTGGGTGCCACGGCGGTAACGGTGCGGGTGGCGAACATGGTCCCGACCTCGTGGACGTCCCGGAGCAGGGCGGCAGCGGGATCGCTACGCTTTCACCGGAGCGATTGCGGGATATCGTGACCCACGGCATCCCGGGCGGCGGCATGCCGGCTTTCACAATGCCGCCTGCGGAGCTCGACGGGATCGCCGCGTTCATCATGGCGCTGCGCGCGCCGGCCGCGGAGCACCCCGTCGCGGGCGATTCCGCAGCGGGCGAACGATACTTTTTTGGTGACGGCCAGTGCGCTGCGTGTCACACGGTCGCCGGTCGCGGAGGCGCACTCGGACCGGATCTGTCGAGTCTCGCTCGCGCGCAGAAGCTCGCGCGCATCGAAGCGACCCTGCACGATCCGAACGGGCAGGTCACCCCGGGGTTTCGTGTCGTGACCGTGCAGCTGCACGACGGACGGACCATGCGCGGCTTGGCGAAGAACGAGAGCAACTACGACCTGCAGCTCGAGGATCTGTCGGGCCAGCTCCATCTGCTGGTCAAGAGCGACATCGTCCAGGAGACGCGCGAGCCGGGGTCGATCATGCCGGCGCTGAACGCGACCCCGTCAGAGACGCGGAACCTGCTCGCGTACCTGACTCGGCTGACAACGAGCGCGCAGGCGCTTGCGCCAGGTCGAGCGCCGCCAATGAAGCGGGCCAATGCCCTGCCGTTCGAGGCCGTGATGAGCCCACGCCCCGGCGAATGGCCGACCTATCACGGCACGCTCACCGGGAATCGGTACAGCGCTCTTCGAGAGATCGATACGGCGAACGTCCGGCGGATCGCACCGCGCTGGATGTTTCCCATACCGGACGCCACGCGACTCGAAGTCACCCCAGTCGTGGCGGGCGGCGTCATGTACGTCACCGCTGCAAACGAAGCGTTTGCGCTCGACGCCCGGACGGGCCGCCAGATCTGGCACTACGCTCGGCCCCTCACCAAGGGAGTGATCGGGGACGCTGGCGGCGGAATCAACCGCGGGGCAGCCCTTCTCGATGATCGCGTCTTCATGGTCACGGATGATGCACATCTCATCGCCTTGTCCCGCACAGACGGGCGCCTCCTGTGGGACGTGCAAATGGCCGATTTCCATCAGCACTACGGAGCCACATCGGCGCCGCTGGTCGTACACGACCTGGTGCTGTCCGGTACGTCCGGCGGCGACGAAGGTGACCGCGGTTTCATCGACGCGTATCGGGCCACAACTGGTGAGCACGCGTGGCGATTCTGGACAATGCCGGCGCCGGGAGATTCGCTCGCCCGCACATGGCAGGGGCGCGCGATCGAGCATGGGTGCGTGGCAGCATGGCTCACCGGGACCTTCGATGCCTCGACCGACCTGCTCTACTGGACGACCGGCAATCCGTGCCCGGACTACAATGGCGACGAGCGCCGGGGAGACAACCTGTATTCCAGCTCGGTGCTCGCGCTCGAGCCGCAAACCGGCAAGCTGCGCTGGTTCTATCAATTCACGCCGCACGACCTACACGACTGGGACGCGTCCCAAACGCCCCTCCTGCTTGATGCGACCTTTCGCGGCCGTCCGCGCAAGCTGATCGCTCAGGCGAGTCGGAACGGGTTCTTTTATGTGCTCGATCGCACGACGGGCGAGCTGCTCCTCGCCAAACCATTTGTGCACAAGCTCACGTGGTCGGATGGCATCGGCGCAGACGGGAAGCCGCACGTGTTGGCCGGCGCGGAGCCGACCGTGCAGGGCGTCAAGGTGTGCCCGTCCGTGGAGGGTGCCACCAACTGGATGTCGACGGCCTATAGTCCGTCAACGGGCTTGTTCTACGTGATGGCCCTCGAGGCGTGCAGCATCTACAGCAAGTCGAGCACGTGGTGGCAGCAGGGCGAATCGTTTTACGGCGGCGCGAGTAGCCGAGTTCCGGGCGAGCATCGCGAAAAATTTCTGCGTGCGATCGACGTGCGGACGGGTAAGATCGTGTGGGAGGTGCCACAGGTCGGGGAAGGGAATAGCTGGGGCGGGGTACTCTCCACTGCCGGCGGTCTCGTGTTCTATGGAGATGACAGCGGCGCGCTCGCGGCTGTCAACGCGCGAAGCGGCGCCTCCCTCTGGCACTTCCAAACGAGTGAATCCTTCCGCGCCTCGCCAATGACGTACGCAGTGGACGGCAAGCAGTATGTGGCGATCGCTGCCGGCTCGAATATTGTGTCGTTCGCATTGCCGTAGGCCCTGACTGTACACCGATTTCGTCGCGATTCCCTCCTCAAGCCACCTCTGCCATGCCCTGTCTCCTGGCGATTCTCGCGCTTGCGGCGCCGCGCCTCGTGGTCGCGCTGGTCTGGTTCTTCTCGACCTGGTTTCAGGGCGTTTTCCCGACTCCGCTCTGGCCGGCAATTGGTTTTGTGTTCTTGCCGACGACGTTGCTCTGGTACACGGGTGTACAACATTGGTACGGTGGCCACTGGACCGCGGGCCCCATTATCGGCTTGGTGATCGCCCTTATGATCGACGTGTCGCCGGCCAGCAAAGCGGGATCGCGTCGGGCGCGCTGAGGTTTCCCGGTGGCGCGCCGGGTCGTCCTCTCTGCGCCGTGCGACAACTCCTCTTTCCCCCTGCCGGGCGTTCGCCGACCGAGCCACCCCGGCTTCGGTGCCGCCGCGGAGCGGTCGAGATCCCCGCGAGTACGGCTGCCGTCATTGGCCTGCTCGTTGGCGGGTCGCTCGTCGTCGGCGCCATAGGCGGCTATCGGGTCGCCACGTTCGTGGCTCAACAGCGACCCGCGGCGTCGGCAGCGCCCACGTCGTCGGATAGCACGACGGTCCCGGACTCGACGAAACAGTTGGCCGAGACCTGCGTCGCAAAGCCCACACTTCTCAAGATGACGTGCTACCGCCAGGCGCTGGATCAGCGCATCGCTAACGGCGGTGTTGCGGGCGCGCTGAGTCTGTTGCGCGACCTCTCGCATTCCGATCCCGACGTCGATCGTGACATGCACATGTATGCCCACGGGATCGGGATCGATGCATTCCGGCGCACACCGGACATCGACAAGACCTTCTCGCACTGCACGCCCGAATTCGCGTCGGGATGCTATCACGGCGTCTTGCAAGCGTATTTCGACATGCGCGGAACTGCTGACCCGCAAGTCGTCGAGGGCGCGTGCGCACCCTATGAGAACGCAGCGGACAAGCGGTGGCTGCTCTTCCAATGCCTCCACGGCATGGGTCACGGGCTCAACATGGCGCTCGACCATGATCTCCCCAAGGCCCTCGTCGCGTGCGACCTGCTGGGCGAGCGGTGGCACCGCGAGTCGTGCTATGGCGGCGCCTTCATGGAGAACATCACACACGTCACCCAGCCGGAGCATCCGGCGAGCTTGTTGGCGGCGCATGACCACTCGAAGACGAATGGCATGGCTACGATGACGGGCATGCACATGGGGAGCGCCGGGCCGGGCACGTTCAAAGCCATGGACTCGACGGACAAGCAGTACCCGTGCTCGATCGTCGGCGATCGATACGAGCGCGAGTGCTATCGGATCCAAACCGCGCTCATGTTGTACCTCGATCACAACAGCATCCCGAAGGCGGCGCAGGACTGCGACAAGGCAACCGCGGACTATCGCTCGTGGTGCTATGAGAGTCTTGGCCGCGACATCAGCGCCTTCGCCAACTATCACACGGACGCTGCCATTCGCCTGTGCACGGTGGGCACGCTGTCGCTGCGACAATACTGCTATGCGGGCGCGGCGGAGAGCTTCGTCGACAACCACGCGAAAGCCAATGCGGGGTTCGGGATCTGCGCGGCGATTCCGCTGGCGAGCGACAAGACGACCTGCTATGACCGCGTGGGCCAGCTCGTGCTGTCGCTGGCTTCAACGACAGCCGAACGCGAAGCCATGTGCGTCCTCCCCACGCCGGCCGCCACGAGGGCCTGCCGCAAGGGCGCGCAACTCCCCAGCGCGAGCTAGCGGGTCGGGAAGGCGAGCCGGGTGCGTCTTCACTGCGGCGCCGCGGTCTCCCTCCGCCGCCTCCGTAGTCTCCTCTAGGGCTGCCTCGCAGGCGTCGTCACTGCTGCTGTCCCTGTTGTTCGACGCAGCTGGAGCCCTCCGCAATGAAGAGCACCTTGCCGCCGCCCCACGTGTACGTGGTCGTATCGCCACTCGCGGCGACTGACAGCGGGGGCCCATACAACAGCGACGCTTCCTGCTCGTCCGACGCGCATACGCCCGATGGCGCGGTGGCGGAAGTGCCACAGGCAGCGAGCGCACTAGTGGCCACAATAACGAGCCCAGGTAGAAGGCGTGCCGGGTTCATACAAGTTCTCCGCAACGGGGCAAACGGTTCCTGCCATGCATTATAGCCGCCGGCACCGTGGCGTTTGGTTGTCCTTTGGTCACCCCGATCGATAGCAGGGGCGACCCAATGCGTTGCCCGCTCGTTGGCGGCGCCGTGCGGGGCATCGGGGGCCCCAAAGGCGTGGACCGGTCGTTCTGCCGCACCTCGCGAGAAACCACTGCATCGCGCCGTAAAGATATTGAACGGTGCGCTTCATCACAACTGTAACTGTTGATAACACAACATGTTACACGAGCGTCACCGCGGGCAACGGACTTGCTTTCTGGTGGGGTCGGATTGGGCACGGCGCGGACAAAGCGTTCGCGAGGTACGCCAGCGATGGCAACGGTCAGCCGAAGCCCGAAGTCCACATTACCACCTCTAGGAGAAGCAATGACGCAGAACCGGAAGGGCTTCACGCTGATCGAGTTGTTGATCGTGGTGGTCATCATCGGCATTTTGGCCGCGATCGCGATTCCGAAGTTCGCCAACACGAAGCAACAGGCCTACCTGGCCACTCTGAAGTCGGACCTGCGCAACCTGGTCACGGCAGAGGAGGCGTACTTCGCCGACAACACGACCTACACGACGGCGTTGGCGACCACGCAGTTCGATCCGTCGCAGGGTGTGACCTACAGCGTCACGAACGCGGCCGGCACGGGTTGGGAAGCGACCGCGACGCACGTTGGGTTGGTGGGTGCGACGCCCTCGGGCTGCCACATTGCGATCGGCACCTATGCGACGACCGCGAGCGAGGACGAAGGCGCCCCGTACTGCCCGTAACAGCAGCGCAGGCGCGCAATGGTTCGAGGGCCAGCTGCGGGCGACCGCGGCTGGCCCTCGGTGTTTTTAGCGACGTGAACGGCGGGATCAGGGGTCTGGGGTCTGGGGTCTGCAGAGGGTACACAAACCCATCGGGCCGGCGCGGCGTAAGAACACCAATCCCTTACTGTTTTTTCGCGCACGCCGGAGCCGGACCCCACCACCGGGCGGTTAGCTTCTCACCGATGCAGTTCCCCGTATCTGCGCGCCCTTGGCGCGGCGTGTGGGTCTGCGCCATTGCGCTCGCGGCGGTGGCGGCCATGGCGTCGCCCGGGGCAGCGCAGCTGCCGCTACAGGGGCCGACACACGGGGGTGGCGGGCACAGCCAGGTCAAGCCGCCACCGCCAATCGATTCATCGGCCGTGCCCAAGCCTGAACTGAAGAGCGGGTGCACGGTCTTCGACGTTCGGCTCAATGCCGGCACGCTCGTGACCGTCGCGCGCACGGTGGGCGCTCCGTGTGGACCCATCGAGCCCATAATCCTTGGTATCCCGGCGTTCGACTCGCTCAACCGAGTCGTCACCCTGCCCGTTGCGCTCGTCAACCACGGCATCGACCGGCTTCACACACCGGTTGCGCTCGCCGCGGCCCGAACGGCTCTGGTCGTGACATCGGGCGCCCCGCTCGTAGATAGTGCCACCGCGGCGCCGCAGAAAGCCTCGCCTCCGACGCCAGCGCCACCTCCCACGCCGCCTTCAGTCCCACCTCCCGCGCCTTCGTCGAAGCCGAACCCCGGAGGCGCACCCGGCACCGTGGTGCTGGTCGGGGGCGCCAACGCTCTGAACGCGCCACCCGCATCGACCACTGCACCCAACGGACCGAACACGCCGGCGAGAGTCGCTGGCGCACTGCACTTCGTCGGCGCTGAGACGCCACCCCTGCTGGACAGTACGGGTGAGGAGGCTCCGGCCGTCCGGTGGAACTTCGACAAGCTGCTGGGTCGACCTGGCCGTGATCCCACAATCGCCGATGACGGCACCACCGTGCTTCGATCGGGCGACACCACGGCAGCGCGGGCGGTGACGGTGTCCGTGCCGAAAGGTGTGACGGGATTCAAGGTGAGTCTCGAAGGCTCCGGGACCTACATGTTCACGGTGCCCTTCCGCGCGCCGGAGTCCGTGCCGCGCGACGAGCAAGAGGACTCGCGAGCGCCCGACAATATCCTGACCAACGCCGCAGGGTTGCCTGGGCACGTCGTGCGCAACAAGCTCTGGGTGATGTTCAGGCCGGACGCGTCCCCAGAGCAGCGACAAGCGGTCGTCGACTCACTGGATGCCGAGGTGGTCGGCGGCATGCTTCGCGGAAAGGACCGGTACTACTATCTCCGCATCACCGCCAATCCCGACAGCGGGGCCGCCCCACTCGAGCGCGCGCTGCGGACGCTGGCTCCCATGCCGCAGGTCCAGGACGTGATGCCGGATAGACTGCCGTAGGTCGGTCGCCCACCGCCGAACCCGGCCTCCGGACCGGTAGGGGCGACGCACGCGTCGCCTGTGGTTGTCCCGGCGCGTTCGGATCATATTCGTCGTGTGCCGCACCGGGCCGGTGCGTGCCGCAGCGCCGACCCGCGTCCGGGCGCGGACACCGAAGGGCGACGCATGCGTCGCCCCTACCGGTCCCAATGCCGATCGCGCGCCGCTGCACGACGGCGGCCGCACGTTAAGTTCTCCGACGTCCAACGTCTAACGTCCAACGTCTACTACCCCGACCCCTATGTCCGAAACCACTGCCGCCACCCCCAGCTTCCATCGGTGGGAGGCCATGCCCCGCGAGACGCTGTCGCCGCTCCTCGAGCGCCGGCTCATCACGGGTGAGCGGATGATGCTGGCCCACGTCTACCTGAAGCGCGGCTGCTTGGTCCCGCTGCACTCGCACATGAACGAGCAGATGACGTACATCCTCGAGGGCGCACTGCGCCTCTGGCTCGGCACCGAGGGCACGCCGGACCACCGGATCTACGATGTCCGTGCCGGCGAGGTGCTGGTCATTCCGCCGCACGTGCCGCACCGGGCGGAGGCGCTCGAAGACACCCTGGACGTCGACATCTTCTGCCCGCCGCGCCAGGACTGGCTCGACGGCAGCGACCAGTATCTCCGCGCGCCAGCGCGGTGAACCTCGGCCTTCGCGGCAAGGTTGCCCTCGTCGCCGCGGCGAGCCGGGGGCTTGGGCGAGCCGTTGCCGAGGAATTGGCGGCTGAGGGAGCCCAGCTGGTCATCTGTGGCCGCGAGCCCGGAGCGATCGAGCGAGCCGCCCAGGAGATCGTTGCTGCAACCGGCGCCGACGTCATGCCCCATGTCGCCGACGTGTCGGACCCGGGCGCGGTCGACCAACTTGTTGCGCACGGCGTCGAGCGCTTCGGCCAGATCGACATCCTCGTTGCCAACGCTGGTGGCCCGCCTGCCGGCCCATTCGAGTCGCTAACGCCCGCGATGTGGGATGCGGCGACAAGGCTCACGTTGGGGAGCGCGCTCGCGCTCACACGCTCCGTGCTGCCAGGGATGAAAGCGCGGCGTTGGGGACGCATCGTCAACATCACCTCCATCTCGGTCAAGCAGCCGGTCGACGGGTTAATGCTCTCGAACAGCCTCCGCGCCGCGGTCACGGGGTTTGCCCGAACCCTTGCGACGGAGGTTGCTCCCTTCGGGGTGACGGTCAATAACGCGCTCCCGGGCTACACGCGAACCGAGCGTGTCGAACAGTTGGCCAAGGCCAGTGAGGCTCGCGGCGGCCCAAGCGCGGATGCGGTCAAGCGGGGATGGGAGTCGCAGATCCCCATGGGGCGCCTCGGCGAAGCCCGGGAGTTTGCCGCACTCGTCGCGTTTCTCGCATCTGACCGGGCGAGCTACATCACCGGCGTCTCGATCCCAGTCGACGGGGGTTGGGTGCGGGGGCTGTTCTAGCGGAGATCGAGATCCGCTCGTGATCCGACAACTCTCGGCGGCAACAGCGGTTCGGAGTCGCCAGCCGGTTCGTGTCGGGGCATCGTTTACGCGCCGGGCAACCGTGGCGCTTGGTGCATTTGGCGGGGGACGTAGTGCCCCAAACACCGGCTGTTCCATCGCTGGACCCGGCAAGAGCCCGATACTCAGCCGTTGACACTGTGTTCCGCGAACATTATCTAAGTGCCTCGTAAAAATATTTAATCATAGAAAGTTTCTGACTTTGGATAGGCGGCCACTCGCTGGCCGAGCCGAGGGTCTGCGGGGGTTCGGGACGCGTGCGTTCCCGATCCCTCCTGGACGCTCGGTCTAGGCGTAGTATGCCTGCCCATTCACAACCTGTTTAGGCCTCGGCGGCCAGGAGGAGAACCCCTTCGCGCATCTGGCACGTTGGTAAACGAAGCAACTGTCAACATCCCGCGTGGCACTGAACGCGTCTCGGCGGACGCGTTGGAGCCGGAGCGGGTCGCCCGGCCGGTTTCGGCTGGGTAGCAATGCTCAAACACGATCCCACTAGAGGGGGATACATGGGCAATACGTCAGTCGCCGCGCTTCGTCGCGGCGCACTGGGGCTTGCGCTTTTTGCGCTTGCGCCACTCGCGAGGACCGCGCTCGCACAGCAGGAAGAAGCGCGGGTAACCGGTCACGTCGTCGACGCGGCCGAGCACCAACCGATCTCGACGGCCCAGGTTGTGGTGACCGGCACGACGATCGGGCAGAACTCGACGGACAGCGGCACGTTCAGCCTGCGCATTCCGGCCGATGCCAAGACGATTACGGTCCGCCGCATCGGCTACCTGGCGCAGACGATTGCGATTACGCCGGGCAAGACCGACTACACGATCGCGCTTCAGCGAGACGTCCTGCGACTCGAAACGCAGGTCGTGACGGGCGTCGCAACGACCGTCGCGTCGCAGAACGCCGCGAACGCGGTGTCCGTCGTCACCACGGCCGAAGTCAACCAGGTTCCCTCGCCCACACTCGAGAACTCGCTCGAGGGCAAGGTACCGGGCGCCATCATCCAGAACCTGAACGGCGGCGCGCCGGGCGGTGGTGTGCAGGTGCAGGTGCGCGGCGTGACTTCGATCAACGGAAACGCCGAGCCGCTCTATGTGGTCGACGGCGTCGTGGTGAACAACCAGACCGTCAATGAGGACCAGAACGCCATTTCCCGCGCAGGTGGCGGCACGTCCCCGACTGGCCAGGCCGTCTCTGGCGCGCCAAGCGTCGAGGACGACGGCGTCAACCGCATCGCAGACATCAACCCCGACGACATCGAGTCGGTCGAGATCCTCAAGGGTGCATCGGCCTCCGCCATTTACGGATCCAAGGCGTCCGCCGGCGTCGTCATCATCACCACCAAGAAGGGAACCGCGGGCAAAGCGCGGTGGGACGTCAACGCGCAGGCGGGACACGAGTCCCTGCGGAACTCCTACCCGACCCGCACGTTCCCGACACTCGCCAGTGCACAGAGCTGGTACGTCAATGACTTGACGCACGACAAGGGCGCTTCAGCCATTGCGGCCGACAACGCAAAAATCGCCGGCCTCTATGGTGGCAACCAGGACTTCCAGGCGCAGCTCTTCGGGAACTCCCAGGCGTCGTACTCGGGTGCACGTGAGCGTCAGCGGCACGTCGGGTCAGACACAGTACTTCCTGTCCGGCCTGTCGAAGTACGACAACGGGATCATGCTCAACACGGGCTACAACAAGCAGTCCATCCGCTCGAACATCACGCAGCAGTTCGCCAGCAACTTCACGGTATCGGCGAACCTGAACTACATCCACGATGTCACGCGGCGTGGTATCTCGGGCAACGACAACATCGGCGTGAGCCCCTACAACGTGTTCTCGTACACGCCGCAGCTCCAGAACCTGGACAGGACGAACCCCGATGGCACTTTTCCGAATAACGCGTTCGGACCGGCCAACCCGTTTGCCGACGCGCTGCAAATTGCGACGCCCCAGGAGCTGAGCCGCTTCATCGGTGGGGGTAACGCATCCTGGACGCCAATCCGCAGCGAGCACCACTCGATTCAGTTCAACGCGCTCGGTGGCGCCGACCTCGCGAGCCTGCACGACCTGCTCTATGCGCCGCCCAGCCTGCAGGTCGAGCAGAACGTTCCGAGCGGCCTGCCCGGCACATCGGTTTCCAACGTGTCGCAGGTCAACTACCTGAACTACTCGTTCAGCGCGATCGACCACTTCACCGGTCTCTCGTGGCTGGACGCGACGAGCTCCATCGGCTTCTCGCGCGAGCGTCGCAGTCTGTGCGAATCCGGTCACGATCGGATACAACCTGCTGGCGGGCGTGAATGCTCCTACCGTCGGTACCGTCCAGCAAAACTACTACAATCAGACCGAGCAGCTGGATCAGTCGTTCTACGTCCAGGAGCAGGCGCTCATGCTGGACAACCGGCTGGCGGTGACCGCTTGGCATCGCGGCCGAGCGGTCCACGAGCGACGGCGACATCTCGCAAGTTCTACTACTACCCGCACTACGCGGCGTCCTACCGCGTCCCGCAGTTCGTGGGCTTTCTGGATGAGCTCAAGCTGCGCGCGGCCTACGGCCAGGCAGGCAACCTCGCGCCCTACGGCGCGAAGTACACGCCGTTCCTCACGAGCCAGCTGGATGGCGCGAACGGCACCGCCGTCAACTCGCAGCTCGGCGCCGCGAACATCAAGCCGGAGTCGTCGCAGGAGACGGAGTTCGGATTCGACGCGACGGTGCTCCACTCACGTGCCCAGTTCACGGCCACCGTATACCAGAAGCGGCTGACCAACCTGCTGCTGCAGGCCGGTGTGGCGCCGTCACACGGCTACAGCACGCTGTTCGAGAACGGCGGAGAATTCACCAACCAGGGGCTCGAGCTCTCGCTGACCGGTACGCCCGTGCAGTTCCGCAACGGCTTCACGTGGGTGACCACGATGTCGTACTTCCGGAACTACAGCGTCGTGAACGCGCTGCCCGACGCCGCCGTTCGTCGCCGGACGCAACTTCGGCTATGGTGCGGACTACCTGGCGACGGGCCGGTCGCTGACGGACATCATCGATCCAAACTTCATCGGCCCCTCGGGACTGCCGGTGCAGGTCGGTGACTTCAGCTACGGCTTCAACATGAGCTGGTCGAACGAGTTCACCTTCAAGGCCTTCCGCGTCTCTGGGCTGCTCGACTGGGCGCGCGGCGGCAACACGATCAACCTGACGGACCAGTACTTCGACACCGGTCCGTATCTCGGCACCGACTCGCTGGCCACCGTCGCTCGCAACGCAGGCACCAACGCGGGCCGCGAGATGTATGTGCAACCGGCCGGCTTCCTCAAGGTGCGCGAGATCACGCTCAGCTACAACCTGCCTGTCAGCCTGGTCAACCGGATCGGCTGGCGGCCGCGTCTCAAGCGCACGGCTCTCAGCTCACCGGGTACAACCTGTGGGCCATCTTCAACTACCACGGCGTCGATCCTGAAGTCAGCGCCTTCGGGAACCAGGCGATCGGGCGTGGCTACGACGTGACGCCCTATCCGCCCGCGCGCAGCTACTTCATCGGTCTCGACCTGGGGCTCTGACATGACATCATACACTACGCAGGACCGTGGCAGCTCGCGGCCCCTGACGCGATGGTCGGCGCTCGTCGTCGCCAGCGTCGTGCGCACTCGCTGCCTGCTCGGACAGCAACGTTCCGTTCTTCGTCGCACCGACGTCAGTCGCTGCACTCGCCGGGCGGTGTCCAGAACGCGATCACCGGGCTCTTTTCGGCGACGCGCGTTGACGTTGGCGGATTCGTCACCACAGTCGGCGCGGGGTACTCCCGCGACGGCGCCGAATTCCTGAACACCGAAGCGCGCACGGTCGAGTATCCGCTGGGCGTCTTCCCGACGCCGACATCGAGCGGTGCCGACTGGACCCAGGAATACCAGAACATTCTGCAGGCGCAGCAGATCCTGGCGACTCTTCCCAAGGTCACGCCAGCCTACACCTCGGCTGGCGCGGCAGCGATCACCGGCGTCGTGCAGACCGTGCAAGCGTTCAACTACATGATCCTTGCCGAGGCGCACGATACGCTGGGGGCGGCGATCCTGCCGGTCGGGCTGACATCGTCGGCCAATGCACCCGCGTTCTGCAATCCGGATATGTGGAAGTACATCATCGCGCTGCTGGACTCGGCGAATGGCAGTCTGACGACGGCCGGCGCGACGCCGATTCCGATCACCATGCCGACGGGGTTTGCGGGTGTTTCAACGACAGCTGCGCCGGCCTCGGCGGCCGGTTCGTTCGCGTCGTTCAACCGCGCGCTCGCCGCAAAGGCGAATCTCGAGTTGGCCTACGCGATCGCGCGGCAGAAGCATGGGGCCAGTGCGCCGACCCCGACATCGGCTGGCTCGCCAGACGCTGGCGCGCTCGCCGTCGCTATGACGGATCTCACGGGGTCCGCGATGTACAACCCCGTGGCATTGGCGCCCGAGGCGCCGACGTTTTCAGCTGGTCCGACCGCAGTAGTGTTCGACTTCAGCGGAACGTCGGGCGATATCGTCAACCCGATTCAGGGTGAGCTGGCACTCTTGGCCCAGCTCAACGACTTCGTCGCGGACGTCGATACGGTGCATGATCTCCGCTGGAAGACCAAGTTCGCGCTGAACCCGCACTCGGTTCAGCAGCAATTCTACAACCCGGTGGCGTCGAAATACATTCCGACGATGTATCCGTCGCCCAGCGCCACACTCCCGATCGTGCGCGAGGTCGAGCTGGTGTTGTGGCACGCGCAGATCTTGATCGGTCAGGGCAACTATGCTGCGGCGCTGGCGGACATCAACAACGTTCGTGCAACGCTGGGCGGTCCGAGTCTCGCGCCGTATCCGGCGTCGGACGCTTCGAGTTACGTCACGATCCGCAATGACCTGATGCGGGAGCAGCGGATCTCGACGACGTGGGAAGGGTCGGTCGATCGCACCGTCGCGATCCGGATGTACGGCCTGGCATTGGTGTCGGACACGACGTGGACACACGAAGATCCGAACGTCAAGTCGCCAGACGCCCATACCACCGTGAGCCCGATTCCGTTCGGTGAGCTGACGGCGCGGGGTGGAACGATCACGGAATCGTGCTCGGTGCAGTAACCCAGGCGATCTGTTTGGAAGGGTAGAGTGTAAGCAGCACCAGATCTGAACGGCAGGAAGGGCCAGGGACGATGTCCCTGGCCCTGTTTTTTTTCGGCCGTGACCGTCACCACTCGACCGTCCTGGCGCCGGTGTGCACTACGTCGCCGCTGCACCCCGTATCAACCGAAGGGCTCGGTGGCTCGCGAGAGCTGCCGGGCCCGTCTCATTTGCAAATATTTGACACATGTAGGCCCAACGGCCGACTTGCCTCCCTCAACTGCACATTGCTAATAAAAACCAACGAGGCGTATCAGGCGCACGCGGACCCGCGAGCGCTCTGAGCCATTGTTTCTCCAAGCAATCCCATACTGCACGATGGAGGCTCGCAGATGATCGCAGGGCAGGTCCCATTGGGAACGTCGTACGCCCACAACGAAGATCCAACTTCACACGAGAGGCGGGTTCATGAGCAATCCGTTTGTCAGTGCAGGGCATTGCGGCCGGCTCGTCATGGCGCTCGGTACAGTAGCGGTGCTGGTTTCGACCGCTGGAGCGCAACAAGAGAATCGCATTACGGGGCGAGTCACTGATGCCACTGACCATGTAGCGATCCCTGCAGCGCAAATCCTCGTCATAGGCACCACGCTCGGCGGCACGACGTCGGACAGCGGCACGTTCAGTTTGCGTATACCGACCGACGCCAAAGCCCTGAGTGTGCGCCGCATCGGGTACCTGGCGCAGACAATCACCATCACGCCAGGCAAGAGCAACTATCTAGTGGCGCTCGAGAAAGACGTCCTGCGGCTCGAAACGCAGGTCGTGACCGGCCTGTCGACGACGGTCGCCTCCCAGAACGCCGCCAACGCGGTGTCAGTGGTGACGACCCAGTCGGTAAACCAGGTCCCTTCGCCAACGCTCGAGAACTCGCTCGAAGGCAAGATTCCGGGCGCAGTCATTGAGTCGAACAACGGTGGGGCCCCCGGCGGCGGTCTACAGATGCAGATTCGCGGCGTGACGTCCATCAACGGCAACGCCAATCCGCTGTACGTCATTGATGGTGTGATCCTGGACAACAACACCATCAACTCCGATCTCAACGCGATCAACCAGTCGGGCGGCGGTACGTCGGCAACGGGTCAGCGCAATGTGGCCGGCGCGCCGAGTCCGGAAGACAACGACCCCAACCGGATTGCGGACTTGAACCCCGATGACATTGAGTCGATCGAGGTCCTCAAAGGCGCATTGGCGTCGGCGATCTATGGCTCCAAAGCATCAGCCGGCGTGGTCGTCATCACGACGAAGAAGGGCACCAGCGGTACCCCGCGATGGACCTTGGACGGACAGGTTGGCCACTACTCGATCATGAACACCTATCCAGTCCGCTCGTTCCCAAGCCTGGCGGGCGCCCAGGCCTGGTACAACAACGATGTCGCACACAACTCGACGCCATCGGCCATCGCGGCGGGCAACTCGTTCGTCAGCGGCCTCTATGCGGGTGATCTCAACCCACAGACCTCGCTCTTCGGGAACAGCACACTGTCGAACCAGTTCAACATCAGCGTCAGTGGCACGTCCGGTCCGACTCAGTACTACCTCTCGGCGCTGTCCAAGTATGACAACGGCATAGAGCTGAACACCTTCTACAGGAAGCAGGCGGTCCGCGCCAACGTCACCGAGCAGTTCATGCCCTCGCTCAACGTGGTGGCAAATCTCCAGTACGTGCACGACATCACGCAGCGTGGTGTGACGGGAAACGACAACATCGGCATCAGCCCGTACAACGTGTTCTCGTACACGCCCTCATTCATGAATCTCAACACCCAGAGCGCGGCGGGTGTCTGGGCGGTGAACCCGTTTGGACCGGCGAATCCTTTCGCCGATGCACAGGACATCCAGACTCCGCAGACCGTGAGCCGGTTCATTGGCGGCGGCTCCGTCAACTGGACACCGTACCACACAGACCAGAACCGGATCCAGGTCTCCCTGCTCGGCGGCGCCGACCTCGGCAGTCTATCGGCCCTCCTCTATGCGCCTCCGCAACTACAGGTCGAGCAGGTGATCGCGAGCGGCTTGCCGGGCACGTCGGTCTCCAACACGTCGTCGATCAATTTTGCCAATGCGTCCTTCAACGTGGCGTGGGAATTCACCGGGTTGAAAGCGTTTGACCTTACGACGTCGGTCGGATTGGCGAGCGATCGAACGCAGAGCTCCAATCCGGTGACGGTCGGATACAACCTCCTGTCTGGCGTTAATTCGCCGACCGCGGGTACGGTTCAGCAAAACTTCTTCTACAAGACGCAGGTCAATGACCAATCGTTTTACGCTCAGGAGCAAGCGTTGGCGTTGGACAACCGGCTCAATGTGACCGTCGGTGTGACGGCCGAGCGCTCGAGCGTCAACGGCGACGTGAGCCAGTTCTTCTACTACCCGCATTACGCAGCCTCGTACCGCATCAAGCAGAACTTTGTGTCGTTCATCGACGAGATCAAGCTGCGCGCTGCGTACGGTCAATCCGGCAACCTCGCGCCCTACGGGACCAAGTACACACCGTACAACACCGCGCAGATCGACGGCGCCAGCGCGATCGAGGCCAACCAGCAGCTCGGCGACCCGCAGCTCAAGCCAGAGACTGCGCAGGAAACTGAGTTCGGCATCGACATGACGTTCTTCAAGTCGCGCGCGCAATTCTCGGCCACCGCGTACCAGAAGCGACTGACGAACCTGCTCCTGCAGGCCGGCGTCGCACCGTCGCTCGGCTACTCCTTCCTGTACGAGAACGGTGGCGAATTCACCAACCAGGGGCTCGAACTACAGTTGCAAGCGACGCCGCTGCAACTGTCAAATGGATTCACCTGGTCGTCCAACGTCAGCTATTTCCGGAACTATTCCACCGTGAACTCGTTGCCGGTACCGAATTTCAACGCGGGATCGACCTTCGGCTTCGGTGTTGACTATCTCGGACCGGGTCGCTCGTTGACCAATCTGTCGAACCCCAACGCCCTACAGTCGAATGGATTCCCGACGCAGGTCGGAGACTTCGCTCCCGGCTGGACACTGTCCTTCAGCAACGATTTCACGTGGCACGGTTTCCGTGTCTTCGGCCTGGTCGACTGGAGCGTCGGCGCCTATGCCATCAACCTGACCGACCTGTACTTCGACACCGGCCCACAACTGTACTCGGACTCGGCCAAGAGCTCCGCCCGCCTCGCGTCATACGGCGGAGGCAACCAGACGGAGTATGCCCAAGGCGCATCGTTCTTCAAAGTGCGAGAGCTGGTGATCAGCTACAACCTGCCGGCGAAGTGGATCACGGGCATCTGGAGCAGGTTCGCGAGTGCTCGCATCTCGCTCACCGGATACAACCTCTGGGGCATCTGGCACTACGATGGCCTCGACCCCGAGGTTACCGCTTTCGGCGCTCAGCCGCTGACTCGCGGCGTGGATGTCACGCCATATCCGCCGGCGCGCAGCTACTTCCTCGGGCTGAACCTCGGGTTCTGACATGACACACATATATCGATCATCGATCCGCGGTGCGCCTGCCGAAGGCTCAGTACGTGTGCTGCTCGCCGCGTGCGCTCTGCTCGTGATGGGATCGGTCGGCTGCTCTGAGGGGGACGTCCCATTCTTCACCGCACCGACGTCGGTGCCAGCCTCCGTTTCGGGGTTGCAGAACGCGGTCAGCGGCCTGTTCGCCGCATCGCGCAATGATCTCGGGGCGTTCCAAGGCATCGAGTTCAACACGGTCGCCGGCTACGCTCGAGATGGCGCCGTGTTCACCAATACGGAGCCGCGTACCCTCACTTACCCGTTGGGGGTCAACCCCATTCCCAACACGTCAGGGACGGTATGGGCGCAGGAATACCAGAACATCACCCAGGCGCAACAGATCTTCGCCGCGTTACCCAAGGTCTCGACGCTCATCACGCCGATCCAGGCGGCATCCATCACCGGGGTGGTGCAGACGCTACAGGCGTACAACTACATGCTCATTGCCGAGGCGCACGATACCCTGGGGCTTGCGATCTTGCCGGCTGGCCTCACCGGCAGCACGGCACCGGCGGCGGTATGCACCAAGGACGCGTGGCAGTATATCGTCGCGCTCCTCGACTCCGGCGAGACGCAGCTCGTGAAGGCGGGCTCGGCGATCGGACCGATCAAGGTGCCGACCGGCTTTGCTGCGGTCTACACCGTCTCCGGCCCGCCCGGGACACTCGGATCGTTCGCTTCGTTTAACCGCGTGCTCGCCGCCAAGGCGAATCTCGAGTTGGCCTATGCAATCGCCCGCGGTCCCGGCGGCTCCGCGCCTACCCCAACGACCCCCGGGGCGCCGAACGCGGCGGCGCTGAACCTGGCGCTCACGGATTTGACGTCGTCGGCGATGTACAACCCGTCGGTCCTCGCACCGACCCCGCAAGGCCAGTTCGTGGCCGGTTCGTATGTCGTCACTCACGACTTCAGCACCCAGTCGCAGGACCTCGTCAATCCCGTGCAGCAACAGATCGGCACGGAGGCGCAACTCAACGACTTCGTGGCTGATGTCGACACCATCAACGACCAACGGTGGCACGCGAAATTCATTCTCAATCCCAACCCGGTCCAGCAGCAGTTCTACAACTCGGTGGCTTCCAAGTACCTGTACAACATGTTCTCCAACCCCTCGTCGCCCATCCCGATCGTGCGGGAGGACGAGTTGGTCATCTGGCACGCGGAGATCGAGCTTGGATTGGGGAACAACGCTGCAGCGCTTGCGGATGCGAATCTGCTTCGCGAAGTAACGGGTAGTTGTGGGGCAGCCTGTCCCGCGGGCGAAACGGCTCTTGCGCCGTATCCCGCGTCGGACGCGTCGAGTTACGAGACGACTCGAAACGATCTCATGGCGGAAACGCGCATCTCGACGACGTGGGAATCGAGTGCGGACCGGACGATCGAGATCCGCAACTACGGCATGCAAGCCGTCTCCGACACGACGTGGGAGCACGAGAATCCCAACGTGACGACCGGCGATCAGCACACCACGGTGACGCCAGTCCCTGTAGCGGAGCTGAACGGTCGCGGGGGAACCTACACGACGACCTGTAAGTAACGACCACAATCACACGTTCAGATCGCAGCAAGCAATCAACGGGCACCTCAGGCGCATGTGCACCCGCGTGCGCCTGAGGTGCTCCGACCCACACCGCTCTCGCCACGGAACCGCAGGTCCAGTTGGGAACGCTATGGGTGCGCAGAGAAGGTCCACTTCACACCAGGGGCGGGTTCATGAGCAATTCGTTTGTCAGCGCAGGTCGTCGCGGTAGGCTGGTCGTCGCGCTGTCGGGACGTGTGCTGCTCGCCGCGTGCGCTCTGCTCGTGATAGGATCGGTCGGCTGCTCTGAGGGGGACGTCCCATTCTTCACCGCACCGACGTCGGTGCCAGCCTCCGTTTCGGGGTTGCAGAACGCGGTCAGCGGCCTGTTCGCCGCATCGCGCAATGATGTGGGAACGGTCGAGTTCAGCCCTGTCGCCGGCTACGCTCGAGATGGCGCCGTGTTCACCAATACGGAGCCGCGTACCGTCACTTACCCGTTGGGGGTCAACCCCATTCCCAATACGTCTGGGTCGATATGGCCGCAGGAATACCAGAACATCACCCAGGCGCAACAGATCTTCGCCGCGTTGCCCAAGGTCTCGACGCTCATCACGCCGATCCAAGCGGCATCCATCACCGGGGTGGTGCAGACGCTACAGGCGTACAACTACATGCTCATCGCCGAGGCGCACGATACCCTGGGGCTTGCGATCTTGCCAGCCGGTGTCACCGGCAGCACGGCACCGGCGGCGGTATGCGCCAAGGACGCGTGGCAGTATATCGTCGCGCTCCTCGACTCCGGCGAGACGCAGCTCGTGAAGGCGGGCTCGGCGATCGGACCGATCAAGGTGCCGACCGGCTTTGCTGCGGTCTACACCGTCTCCGGCCCGCCCGGGACACTCGGATCGTTCGCTTCGTTTAACCGCGTGCTCGCCGCCAAGGCGAATCTCGAGTTGGCCTATGCAATCGCCCGCGGTCCCGGCGGCTCCGCGCCTACCCCAACGACCCCCGGGGCGCCGAACGCGGCGGCGCTGAACCTGGCGCTCACGGATTTGACGTCGTCGGCGATGTACAACCCGTCGGTCCTCGCACCGACCCCGCAAGGCCAGTTCGTGGCCGGTTCGTATGTCGTCACTCACGACTTCAGCACCCAGTCGCAGGACCTCGTCAATCCCGTGCAGCAACAGATCGGCACGGAGGCGCAACTCAACGACTTCGTGGCTGATGTCGACACCATCAACGACCAACGGTGGCACGCGAAATTCATTCTCAATCCCAACCCGGTCCAGCAGCAGTTCTACAACTCGGTGGCTTCCAAGTACCTGTACAACATGTTCTCCAACCCCTCGTCGCCCATCCCGATCGTGCGGGAGGACGAGTTGGTCATCTGGCACGCGGAGATCGAGCTTGGATTGGGGAACAACGCTGCAGCGCTTGCGGATGCGAATCTGCTTCGCGAAGTAACGGGTAGTTGTGGGGCAGCCTGTCCCGCGGGCGAAACGGCTCTTGCGCCGTATCCCGCGTCGGACGCGTCGAGTTACGAGACGACTCGAAACGATCTCATGGCGGAAACGCGCATCTCGACGACGTGGGAATCGAGTGCGGACCGGACGATCGAGATCCGCAACTACGGCATGCAAGCCGTCTCCGACACGACGTGGGAGCACGAGAATCCCAACGTGACGACCGGCGATCAGCACACCACGGTGAATCCGATCCCACAGTCTGAGCTCAACGGTCGCGGGGGAACCTACACGACGACCTGTAAGTAACGACCACAATCGCGAGTTCAGATCGCAGCAGGCTGGTCAGAGGGCTCGGTGACTCGAAAGGGTCGCCGAGCCCTCTAACCATCCGCGTCGCGCTTGACCATTTTCCTGCATAGATCTAGCATTTCGACACATTGGAGGTACGAAAATATGCAGGCAGTCGGGGCAGCGCCGGCGAAGGCCGAAGCGCCCATTCTCGCGCATTTACGACCGCGGTCGGGGTCTGCGACAGCAGCCCGCGCCATAGGGGCAGTGGGATTGCTAGCACTCCTGGGTGCTGCGCGGCCCGGGACACTCCCGGCGCCACCTCACGCCGCGACGCCACAGGCGTGCGGCGGCGCCGACATGCTGCGCCCCGCTCTTTACGCGATTCCGCTGTTGCCGGATCAGGGGATGTCGGGGTCCGGGGTCGCCACACTGGTACCAGCACCCTCTCCGTTCGGCATTACCGTCACACCGGACGGGCATCCGATCTTCGACGTTACCGTGACGGTCCAGAACCTTGCGCCGCCGCAGACGAACGGCGGCACGCAGTACGTGGCGTGGGCCACGACACAGGACCTCACGGATGCGGACCGGATCGGGGTCATTGGCCGTGAACAGAAGGCGGTCGGCAAGGTGGCCTGGAACAAATACATTGTACTCGTGACCGCCGAGGGAGCAACGGTTCCCGATCATTGGAAGGGCACTGTCGTGCTGCGCGGCTTCTCTCCGGCTACGTATTTGACGAACTACGCCAGCCACCCACTGTTCCTCGGTGGAATGCCGCCGTGCTGACCGACATCCGTTCCCGCGCCGCCACATGGATCGCAGTCGCCGCAGTCGTGACAGCCGTCACGGCGCGGCCCGCGTTGGCGCAGCAGCAGGGTTCCGACACCGGCTCGATGGCCGGGATGAAAATGGATGGCGGTGGTGGATCGATGGCGTCCATGCCTGGCGGAATGGAACGCATGGTCCCCATGCCGAAGGGCATGCCCATGATGGCTGGAATGGAAGGGGCCAAGCCGACTGCAGATCCTTACCTGCCAGGCGCGGGCATCGATCCCGCGACGCTACCGATGGCCGAGCCACGAAAAGTAGTCACACTGGCGAGCGGCGACACGTTCAACCTCGAGGCTCGCCTCGTGCGGCGCGTCATCAACGGCCGCACCTTCGTGATGTATGGCTTCAACGGACAGTACCCCGGTCCGCTGATTCGCGTCAAACAAAACACGACGATCACCGTTCGCTTCACGAATCACATTGATCAGCCGTCTGCGATCCATTGGCACGGCGTGCGCCTCGACAACAAGTTCGACGGTGTCCCGGGACTCACGCAGTCGGCGGTCGCCCCGGGCCAGAGCTTCATCTACACTGTGCACTTTCCGGACGCGGGCATCTACTGGTATCACCCGCACGTCCGCGAGGACCTGGAACAGGGGCTTGGCCTGTTTGGGAACATGATTGTAGACTCGCCCGATCCGGCGTACTACAGCCCGGTCAACAACGAGCAAGTGCTAATGCTCGACGATCTGCTGATCGACCAGGGCGGGCTCTTTCCCTTCGGCAAGGACAACCCCGACTTCACGATCATGGGGCGGTTCGGCAATGTCCTGCTCGTGAATGGCGAGCCACGCTACAATCTCGCGGTGCACAAGGGCGACGTCGTCCGGTTCTTCATTACCGACGTGTCGAACACGCGCAGCTGGAATCTCACCTTTGGAAGCGCGCCGATCAAAGTAGTCGCGGCCGACGTGAGCAAGTTCGAGCACGAGCTGATGACGCCCAACGTCACCATCGTCCCCGCGCAGCGATATGTCGTCGAAGTGCAGTTCAACAAGCCCGGCACCTTCCCGATCCTGAACCAGGTGCAGGGGCTCAACAACTTTCAGGGCGAATACTTCTCCGAGGTCGACACGCTCGGAACGGTGACGGTTGCGCCTGAGGCAAGCGGCCAGAACTACAGTGCCGCCTTTGCGACGCTTCGCACCAATAAGGATGTCACCAGCGACATTGACCACTACCGATCGTACTTCGACAAGGCGCCCGATAAGCAGCTGGAGCTAACCGTCAACATACAGGGACTGCCGGTCCCGCTCGTCGCCTTCATGTCGATCGATACGATGTATTTCTCGCCTGTCGAATGGAATGACGGCATGCCGGACATGAACTGGATCTCGACAACGAAGCAAACGAAGTGGATCATGCGCGATCTGCAAAGCGGCAAGGAGAACGAGGACATCGACTGGCAGTTCAAGCAGGGCGACGTCGTGAAGATCCGTATTCACAACGATGGCCTGTCGATGCACCCGATGGGTCACCCGATCCACTTTCACGGCCAGCGGTTTCTCGTCCTCTCACGCGACGGGGTCCCGAACCCGTACCTCGCCTGGAAGGACACGGAGCTCATCCCGGTCGGGCAGACGGTCGACATCCTCCTCGACGCGTCCAACCCCGGAAAATGGATGGCCCACTGCCACATTGCCGAGCATCTCGAAGCGGGGATGCATATGATGTTTAGCGTGAGTCCCAGCGGGCAGTGAAGGGGGACTAGGCGTTCGACGTTCGACGTGATAACAAACCTGAGGGCCAGCTAGCCGGATCGTAGCTGGCCCTCAGGTTTGTTATCGAACGTCGAACGTCGAGCGTCTAGCCCCTTATTGCAACCTCGTCACCTGCGCCCGGTACATGACTACCAGCGGCCCATCCTGCCCTCGCCGGGTCTCTGGCCAGAGTGCGAGCGCCCAGCCGGCGCCGAGCGAGAGGCGAAGGCCGCGGGTGGGCAGGTCGGTGAGGAGGTCGGCCCCGCGAGTGAGGTCGCCGGCCGGAATGTGCACGAGTACCGAATCGGCGAACGGACCGTAAATCGCCGGGAGCGTCGCGCGCACGATCTGTTCGAACTTCTCGGGACGACGGGTGCGTCCGCGCGGTGTGTCGAAATGCACGGTGACGCTGTCGCCTCGTCGGATCGCGACGACGCTATCGCGGAGTCGCGTCGCGCCCTCGGCCACGATCGGGAGCAGCGGTGGTCCCTGCGGCAGGGGCGGCGCTGGGGGTACCGTCAGGAGCGCCACAGGCAGGAACACGCGACCCACGTCCTCATGTGCAATGCGTGTAGCGGTTGCAATCACCCGTGCATGGCCCGCTTGGGCCGCGGTGTGCAGCCGCGTGCGGAAGGCGTCGACAGCGGTCTCCGCCGCCGCGAGAATCTCGGTCGGCCGCGAGTCGGAGATGGCCACCGTGACTCCCGCGACCACGGTCAGCGCGACTCCGACCGCTATGGTGATGACCGAGGCTTTGAGCGCGACGCGGCGCCGGCGCCTGTGAAGGGCTTGGCGCGCTTCACGTCGGCAGTGCAGGCAGACGGTGGTGCCCGGACGTGGCTGGTGCGGGCACGCTCCAAGACTCTGTAGCGACATCGGCAACTCAACGCTGAGACGACAGGGAGCCTGCGACCGAGCGAGATGCGCCGGCCGGGCACCTGGCTGACGACGATGCGAAGGTGCGCGTAACGGCACCCGCTTCCGGCAAAAGCGAGCCCAGCAGTTTAAATCTCCTATCTCCTCTCTACGCCGCCGGCTTGGGCGGCGGCGTTGGAATCGGTGAGAGTCGGATGATGGTCGTCACGGCCATCACGAAGGCGCTCGTGAACGCCAACGGCAGAAGCACCCAGAAGGCGATCGTCGCCTCCGTGACCTCATGCGGGGTTGGCGGATGCCCGGACCATGCGGCCGCACCTTCCTTACGGATATAGCTGGCCCATGCGCACGCGGCACACAGCACCGCCACGAGGACCCATCCCTCGGCAATGTGCAACCACGAGCCGCGATGAACTCGCTGTCGATACGGCGGTGAGAACACCGAGGACGCCAGAACGAACGCCCCGTAACCGACGCAGAGGATCCAGTAGGCGATGTACACCGCGTTTGCGGGGCCAGACATCTGGACGTATTCGTGCATCGAAGGCCCGAAGAAGTACCGGAGATGGTACGGCACCTGCCGCTGCGACGCCAGTCCCGGCCTCGGCCTGCTCGACCACGCTCACCCACGGGCGCCGTACCCCATGCGCCTTCGGATAGACAAATGCGTTTCGCGCTAGTGCTCGGCATCGCCCTGCTGGCATTGGTGGCGCAGGCCCAGGACACGACAGGAATCGTGCACGGTGTGGTGCTCTCCTCCGAACGGCAGCAACCACTGGCGTTCGCCACGGTCACCCTCGATTCCACTGGCGTCACCGTGTTCGCCGACTCGTCGGGCGCGTTCCGGATCGGGAAGGTTGCAGCCGGGCCACACCGCCTGCGGGCCCGCGAATTAGGGTACACCCCGCTGGACACCACCGTCGAGGTTCGCTCGGCACAGACCATCGAGCTGGTCCTGGCGCTCACGCGAATCCCCACCGTCGCGCCCTACGTCCTGCCGCCGGTTGCCGTAACAGGGCGAAACAAATGCCGGATGCCGGGCCTTTCGGACTCCACGATGAGCCCGGATGTCGTCACCCTTGCGACCCAGCTTGTGGTAAACGCGCAGCGCGTGCACCTGCTCGAGGCACAACAACCATACGAGTACTGGATCGAGAGCACCATCTCGCGCCACAGCGAGTACCGGCCAGAGCGGGATCGCGAAGAGGTGGACACGCTCGTATTCCGCAGTGACGTCCGGCACGCCTACCGCCCGGGCGACATTATCGATCCGCGGCTGGTCGGCCGACGCCTGAGTGGACGTGAGGAGCGAGACGTCGACTACATCTACCTGCCAGAATTGGAGGATTTGGCGGAGCCCGCCTTCATGTCGCACCACTGCTTCGCGTTTGGCGGCGTCGACACCGTCGCCGGCGAGCCGGAACTCCGGATCGACTTTCGGCCTCTCGACAAGATGCGCTCGGCCGACGCCGAGGGGTCCTTCTTTCTCGACCCCACACGGTTCGTCGCCAAACGGGCCGTCCTGCGGATGACCAAGGGCGATCACGAAGTGCCCCCCATTTGGCACCTCGAGGCGTTCATATGGTATCGCGAGATCGCCCCACTAATCGTCGTTGAGGACTCAGCGCGCTACAACCTGGTGGGTGGCACGGCACTCACTGGCGGTGAAGTCAAGCAGGTCGAGCAGCAGCGCGTCATCAAATACCATCCACGCAGCTCGACCAGCGCGCGCTAGCGGCCGTCGCGCACGGACATCGACTGCTGGGTACCGAACCGTCAGTCAGGCCCGCATATTTACCGCCGAATGCGATCGGCACCCAACACAACGGCCACAACCCTCCTCGACTCGCGTGCGATGGATCGCACGCTCCGACGGATGGCCGATGAAATCGTCGAGCTGAATGACGGCACCGACGACCTCATGATCATCGGGATCCAACGTCGAGGGGTGCAACTGGCAGATCGAATCGTCCGCCTCATCGAGGAACGGGAAGGCGTGGCCCCTCGGCGTGGCGCGCTCGACATCACACTCTACCGCGACGATCTGCAGACCGTCGGCCCGCGGCCGGTCGTCGGCCCGACCGATATTCCGTGGGACATGGACGGTGCACGCGTCGTGATCGTGGACGACGTGCTCTACACCGGTCGCACGGTCCGCGCGGCGCTGGATGAGCTGGCAGATTTTGGACGCCCGGCTCGGATCGCCCTCGCCGTGCTCGTCGATCGCGGTGGGCGTGAGCTGCCTATCCATGCCGACGTCGTCGGCAAGCGCGTCGATCTGCGATCGGATCAGCGCGTTGACGTGCTCATCAACGAACTCGATGGCCGGGATGCGGTCGTCGTCGTGGCCAAAGAAGCTCCTTCCGCAGGCAGTGCAGTCGACAGCGAGCGGCCTGCGAGCCGAAAGGGGGACGCTTCGACGTGACGCGGGCGCTCGGCAAAGATCTGCTAGGCCTCGAAGCATTGTCGCCCGAGCAGATCCGACTCATCCTCGACACCGCCGAGCCATTCAAGGAAATCAGCGAACGTGCCATCAAGAAGGTTCCGGCGCTGCGGGGTTCCACCATCGTCAATCTGTTCTTCGAGCCGTCAACCCGCACCCGCGTTTCGTTCGAGTTCGCCGAAAAGCGGCTCTCTGCCGACACGGTCAACGTCGCTGCCTCGGGGTCGAGCGTCTCGAAGGGTGAAACGCTAGTCGACACCGCGCGCAATCTCGAGGCGATGCGGATCGACATGGTTGTCATGCGCCACTCCGCATCAGGCGCGGCGCAGTTCCTGGCCGAGCGCATCGAATCCAACGTGATCAACGCCGGCGACGGCACGCACGAGCATCCGACGCAGGGGCTGCTCGACTTGCTGACGCTCCGCGATCGGTTCGGCGATCTCTCGGGGCTCCGGGTATGTATCGTGGGCGACGTCCTCCACTCGCGTGTCGCACGCTCGAATATCTGGGGCCTGCAGAAGATGGGGGCGGAGGTGGCGGTCTGCGGGCCGCGGTCCTTGCTGCCAAGCGCCATCGAGGACTTCGGGGTGACAGTGTTCGACCGGGTCGAAGCGGCCATCGAGTGGGCACAAGCACTCAACGTCCTGCGGTTGCAGCTCGAGCGGATGACCGCCGGCTACATCCCTTCACTGCGGGAGTACAATCGGGTCTTCGGCATCACGCGCGAGCGCCTCGCCAAGGCCGGACATGACGTACTCATTCTCCATCCAGGGCCGATGAATCGAGGCGTCGAGATCGACTCCGATGTGGCCGACGGTCCCTTCAGCGTCATCCTCAATCAGGTGACCAACGGCGTCGCCGTCCGGATGGCGGTCCTCTACCTCTTGGCTGGCGGTCGACCCGAGCTCGCCGAGGCCGCCAAGGCAGGGGGCGACCGGTGAGCCAGCCGCTGCTGCTTCGCGGTGGACGGATCATCGATCCGTCGCAGGGACTCGATGTCGTCGGCGATGTGGTGCTGATCGATGGCAAGGTCGATCACGTCGGCGCGCGTGTGGGCACGCCCGATGAGGCCGAAATCGTCGACTGCACCGGAACCATCGTCTCGCCCGGATTCATTGACGTGCACTGTCACCTGCGCGAGCCCGGGCGTGAGGATGTGGAAACGATCGCGACGGGTGCCCGGGCTGCAGCCGCTGGCGGCTTCACCGCCGTGTGCGCGATGCCGAATACCGATCCCGTCACCGATAATCAGGCCGCCGTTGGCTTCGTGATGCGGCAAGGCCTGGCCGCCGGCTCGGCGCGTGTATATCCGATCGGAGCGATCTCGGTCCGGCAGCAAGGAGAGTCGCTGGCGGAAGTTGGCGAGATGGTCGGGGCGGGAGCGGTAGCCATCAGCGATGATGGGAAGCCAGTGGTCAGCGCACACCTGATGCGAACGGCGTTGGAGTACGCGCGGACCTTCGATATCCCGGTCATCGATCATTGCGAGGAACCGACGCTCGCGGCCGGAGGCTCGATGAATGAGGGACGCGTCAGCGCGCGACTCGGGCTTCGGGGTGTTCCGAGCGAAGCAGAAGAGATCATGGCGATCCGCGACATTCTGCTCAGCCGGCGAAGTGGCGGGCACGTCCACCTCGCACATATGAGCACACGCGGATCCGTCGAGCTCATTCGGTGGGGAAAAGAGCGCGGCATCACGGTAACGGCTGAGGTCTGTCCCCACCACCTGTCGCTGACGGAAGATGCGGTCGAGGGCTACAACACCAACGCCAAGATGAATCCGCCCCTTCGCACCGCGGCGGATATCGAGGCTCTTCAGGAGGCGGTGCGAGACGGTACGATCGACGTGATTGCCACGGACCACGCGCCCCACCACTACGACGAGAAGGAGCGGGAATTCGCGGACGCCCCGAACGGAATCGTGGGACTGGAGACGGCGCTCGCTGTCGTCGTCACCACCCTGGTCGGAGGTGGATACCTGGATTTCGGAGCCCTGGTTCAGCGGATGTCGGTCGCCCCCGCGCGCATTTTCCGCCTGCCAGGCGGGTCGCTTGGCCCGTGGACGTCCCGCTGACGTGACGGTGTTTGATCCAGAGGCAGAGTGGATCGTCGATCCCTCGAAGTTCCTCTCCAAGGGACGGAACACCCCCTACGCCGGTCGCCGGCTTCGTGGGCGAGCGGTCTGCACCGTTGTCGGGGGTCGAATCGTCCATCATATTGGCGCAAATCACATTGCCCCGTAACAAACGGCCAATGTGCCCGAAATCGAATGTTTGGAATGGTTGGGGCGACCAGTCGTCGCCCGTTCTGGGGATTAGGTGGCAATGGCTACGCTGACGGTGGATAAACCCAAAGACGCGATCGCGGCGCTCCTTCAGGAGCGGCAGCGCTATGAGCAATGGCTGGCTGCGCTCGAGTCTCGGCGCGGCGCCACGCCGCCCAATGTCTACTCTCGGGTCCGCACCGACTACGAAGGCCGTCTGTCTCGGGTGATCGACGAGCTCGGCGGACGAACCGCGGAACTCCAGCAAGTGGTCGACTCGCTCTCGAGCCAAGTCGCCTCCATCCAGAGCGAGGAAAGCGTCAAACGCGACCTCCAGGCCGAGGCAGAGCTACGGGCAGCGGTCGGCGAGTATTCGCCAGAACAGTGGCGAGAGGTGAGTCAGACGAGCCAGGCGGAGTTAGCGCGACTCGCCACTCTCAAGGCCGATGCCGCATCCGAGCTCGCCCAGATCCAGCAACTCCTCAACATGGCCAATGCGCGGCGCCCTGCCGCCGCACCGGTGTCGGCCGCTGCTTCCTCAGCGGCACCATCCCCCGCGCCGCCAGCCCCGGCTTCACGTCCCGCCGCTCGGCCGGGTGAGCCGGTCACAGGCGGCCGGGTAGCGCCTCGGGCAGGCGAGCCAACCACGGGTGCCAGCCGGGCGCCGCGGCCGGATCGCGCGAATGAGAGCGCCACATTCGATGAGTTGGCGTTCCTGCACTCCGTGGTCGAGCCAAAGCCCGCTTCTGCAGGTGGGGCGACTCGGATGCCTGGCGAGCCGTCCACGCGTCCGCCCGTGGTGCCGCCGCCCCCGCCGCCGATCCGAGCCACACCAGCGGCGCGCCCGGCGATTCTGCCGACCAGCCCTGCTCAGCCGCCAGCACCAGCAGCAGCGAAACAACCCCCTGCCGTTCCAGCCGCCGTGCCGGCCGCCGCGACCGTTACGCCGCCCGAAGCTGCGCTGATCAACACGACCAGCAGCGCCTGCCACAGACGCGCCGCGGCGACGGGTGGATGACTCACATGCCGTTCCCTTGTTCCTCCGCGACGTGCCGTCGGAGCAGGTCAAGACACTGAAGTGCGCCGAGTGCGGCACCATGAACTTCCCGACGGAATGGTATTGCGAGCGCTGCGGAGGCGAGCTGGCAGCGATGTGAAGAGCTCGACGTTCGACGTTGGACGTTAGGACAAACCTGAGGGCCTGTCACGGTGCGCCGTGACAGGCCCTCAGGTTTGTCTTCCAACGTCGAACGTCCGACGTCGAGCTTTTCACGTCTAGCCCTTCGCCATCCGTGCTCTTATGCCTCGCAGCGGAATTCCGGTGAATCAGGCCTTTCCGGGCTGCACGATCGAGGAGACGAGTGGCAGCAAGTCGGTCGCCTGCCGAGGCACCTGGAGTAGTGGCTCGCTTGAGCGCGGTTCGAAGCGCAGAGCGCTGGGCCCGGTTGCGCACCGTGGCCGCGCGGGTCTTACGCATGTTTTTCTTCGCGGACGCGATGTTGGGCACGCGGGATCTCCAGTCGAGGTCGAGGCGGGGGACGGGTTGGGAGCGCCGTCAGCGGCCCGCACAAGGCAGAACGGCCGGTCCACCGCGGACCGACCGCTCGCAGCCGAAAACGTATCGGCGGCAGGAGCCGATGTCAAGGCGCCACATTGCTTTGACACGTGTTGGGGGTGGGACTACCTTCATGGCAGTCGCGCCCTGGTCGGGACCGAGCAACCCTCTGCCCATCCCCGTTGGCCCAGCAGCTCCTACTTCTCGCGCCGATACTCCTTTTCTCGATCATCGCGCACGAGATCGCTCACGGCTACGCTGCCTTGTCCCAGGGCGACCCGACCGCCTATAAAATGGGGCGCCTGACCTGGAATCCGATCAAGCACATCGACCCGTTCATGTCGGTGATTTTACCGGCGATGTTGTACTTGGCTGCACGGTCCCGTGCTCGCCGGCGCCAAGCCTGTTCCCGTTGATCCGCGCAATTATCGCAACTTCAAGCGAGGCGACATCATTGTGTCGCTTGCGGGCATCGCCGCCAACGTCGCGATCGCGGTGGGCTGCACTATTGCTCAGTTTCGTTTTCGGAGCGGTGGGCAAAGCCATTCCGTCGGTCGCCTCCGTATTCGGGATTCTCCAGGCGATGGCCTTGATTGGCGTGGAGCTCAACCTTATCCTCGCCGCATTCAATCTGCTTCCGATTCCGCCGCTCGACGGCTCGCATGTCCTCAAGTATTTGCTTCCGCCGGCGTGGGCAATGCGCTATCAACAGATCGGATTTGTCGGCATTATCGCGCTTCTCATCCTGCTGTACTACACGCCGGTCGTAGGTTATTGGCTCGCGCCAGCATTCTACGGGGCAAGCTTCGTCAAAGCTGCGGTTGACGCTAGAGACGTGTTGCTTCCCACGACGCAAACGCTGCTGAGAGGGTTTTTCGCGTGACGGCCGTTAACGCCATCGACCAACCGCCACGCCTCACGGCGCCCGAGGCACGATGCGTTCCGCCGGCGCGTTCCCATCGATCCGGGCGGTGCAGACGACGCCGCCAGCTTCGTCGTCGAGCTCACGCACTTCAGCGGGCCACTCGATCTGCTCCTTACGCTGCTCCGTGAGGAGCAGATCGACATCTATGACATCCCCATCGCGCGGATCGCGGAACAATTCCTGGGGCGCATCCAGTCGCTGCGGTTGGATGAAGCGGCCGAGTACCTGGAGATGGCCGCGCGGCTTCTGCGCATCAAGGCGCAGATGTTGTTGCCGCAGCACGGCGGCGACGAAGCGTGGGATGATCCGCGTGCGGAGCTGGTGCGTCGCTTGCTCGAGTATCAACAAGTGCGAGAAGTCGTCGACGTGCTCGAAGTCCGGGCGGAATTCCGTCGCAGCCGCTTCGCGCACCCGTGCGCAATGCTGCCCATCGCGCCGCCACCGCCGGCGCGCCTCTCGGTCACCTTGCTGGAATTGTTTGCCGCCGTGGACCGCGTACTCCGCATCGCACGCGGCCCGAGCATTCACGCGGTCGTTCCGCGTGCGCTCGACGTGGCCGGCGCGGTCGATGCCGCACGAGCGCTTCTCGCGCGACGTCAGTCGGTCGCCTGGGGCGATCTCGTCCCGGCGCGCGCGGAGGCATGGCAGGTGCTCTCGGTCTTGCTCGCGCTGCTCGAGCTCGCGCGACTCGGCGAGTGCCTCCTGCGCCAACCGAGTCCCTTTGGGCCCGTCGAGATTCGTCCCGCGGACCGCGCGCCGACTGTTGGCGCTGCCGTGTCGACCGCCGCCGTGCTTGCCGCTGATGTCGTTTCCGCCGTCGAATCACCTGACGGCGACGGCGCAGCGTCGCTCGCCACCCCCTTTGATGCCCCGCATGACACCGCTAGCGCAGCTGCTTGAAGCAGCACTGTTTGCGAGCGGCGTGCCGCGTCCCTCGAGACGCTGGCCGCTCTCGAACCCGACGCGACGGTCGAGGAGCTGCAGGCCGCGCTCCAGGAGTTGCGCCATCACTACGACGAGGGCGGGCACGGCATCGAGCTCGTCGAGGCCGCGGGCGGCTGGCAGCTTCTGACGCGACCCGGAATACACGTCGGCCATCGAACGCGCCCAACTCGCCACTCGCCCGCATCGCCTCTCCGCCGCCGCTCTCGAGACGCTGGCGCTGATCGCGTACCGCCAGCCGATCACGCGCGCGGATATCGAAGAGATTCGAGGTGTGTCGGCGGGGTCCATCCTCAAATCGCTGCTCGAGCGCGGGTTGGTGGACGTGGTAGGGAAGGCCGACGCACTCGGACGTCCGTTGTTGTACGGGACGACGCCGACTTTTCTCGAGCTCTTTTCGCTCCGGCACCTCGGCGAGCTGCCACGGGCCGACGAGTTGGCTGTGGCGCTGCGTCCGGCTCCGGAGCCGTGACGAGTGGGTCGGTGCGAATCCAGCGAGCCCTGGCTCGTGCAGGGATAGGATCGCGTCGCAAAGCCGACGAGCTCGTGGCTGCCGGTCGCGTTCGCGTGAATGGACAAGTCGCGGCAGTGGGTCAGACGGTCGATCCCGTGCACGATCGCATCTCGGTGGACGGATCGGAAATCACGCCGCCCGGGCCCGTGGAGTGGTTGGTACTTCACAAGCCGCCGGGCGTCCTTACCACAGCACGCGACGAACGGGCGGCGGGTCGCCGAACCGTTTTCGACCTCGTCCCGCCGGCACTCCGCCGACCGGGCCTCACGTACGTCGGCCGTCTTGGATTACATGACCGAAGGCGTGCTCCTCTTGACCACGGACGGCGCGGCCGCACATCGCCTGACGCATCCAAGTTTTGGGCTGGAGCGCACGTACGTAGCGACGGTCCAAGGCAACGCCGTCGCCGCCGCGCGCGCCCTACGCGCTGGCGTCGAGTTGGAGGATGGCTGGGTCGCAGCCGGTTGCGGCGACCGCCCGGCCCGCTGGCCAGCGCCGATGGGAGATCGAGATCAAACTCACCGAAGGCCGGACTCGCGAGGTCCGTCGCGCGTGTGAGGCGGTCGGGCGTGTCACGTCGAGCGGCTGGTCCGGACGCGGTTTGGCCCGATCGCACTGGGGGCATTGCCGTCCGGAGCCGTTCGACCACTTGACGCAAGCGGGAGATTCACCAACTCGAGGCGCACTCGTGGCCGACCGAGCCCTGACGGAACGTCGGCGGGATCGCTCGAGAAACGGGCGACCGACGGCTCGCTGGCCCGTCATCGAGTCCGCCCGTCGGTCCGGCGGACGTCGCACTTGCGCAGGCCGTAATGCGCCAGGTGGCCCGTCGAGTCGTCGGGCAGGAATACATGGTAGAGCGCCTGTTGATCAGCCTCCTCACCGGGCGGTCACGTGCTCCTCGAGGGCGTGCCCGGACTCGCCAAGACGCTCACAGTCCGGACATTGGCCGAAACGATCCGCACCAGCTTCCAGCGAATCCAGTTTACCCCTGACCTTCTGCCGGCCGACGTCATTGGCACGCAGGTCTACGACCAATCCAATGGGCAGTTCTCCGTCAAACGCGGACCGATCTTCGCCAACGTGATCCTTGCTGACGAGATCAACCGTGCGCCGGCCAAGGTGCAGGCCGCCCTGCTCGAGGCCATGCAGGAGCACCAGGTCACGATCGGGGGTATAACCCACGTGTTGGACGAGCCGTTTCTGGTGCTCGCGACGCAGAACCCCATCGAGCAGGAGGGGACGTACCCGCTTCCCGAGGCTCAGGTCGATCGCTTCATGATGAAGCTTCGGGTCGGATATCCGACGCGCGACGAGGAGAAGGAGATCATGCGCCGGATGGCGGGCGGCGAGACGATTCCCGTCGAGCGAGTCGCCGTCTCCGGCGGCGATTCTCGAAGCCCGCCGACCGCATCGCGGAACTTTACATGGACGAGCGTGTCGTCGACTACATCGTCGAGATTGTTCAGGCCACGCGTTCGCCCGGCGACGCGGGGCTCCGCGATCTCGTGCCACTGATCGAATTTGGGGCGAGCCCTCGCGCGACGATCGCACTCGCGCAGGCATCGCGGGCACACGCATTTCTCCGAGGGCGGAATTTTGTGATGCCCGACGATGTGAAAGCGGTCGCGCCTGACGTCCTTCGACATCGGATCCTGACCTCGTTCGAGGCTGAAGCGGAATCGGTGACGAGCGACCGCATCGTGCAGCGCGTCCTCGGCGCCGTGGATAGCCCGTGACCGCCGAGCGCGGCGCCGATCCCGACTGGGGTTTCGGCCGCCGTCTTGCAGCAAGTCAAGCTTCATCGAGCTCCAAACTCGTCGTTTGGTGAACTCGCTATTCGTGGGCGAGTACCGGTCGGTGTTCAAAGGGCAGGGGATGGAATTCGCCGAGGTACGAGAGTACCTGCCGGGTGACGAGGTACGGTCGATTGATTGGAACGTGACGGCCCGCATGCGACGGCCGTTCGTCAAGCGATACATCGAGGAACGCGAGCTCACCGTCATGTTGGTGATGGACGTGTCCGGCTCGGAGCAATTCGGCAGCGCACGCCGCTTCAAGGGCGAAATCGCGAGCGAGTTGGCGACAGTGCTCGCGATGTCGGCCGTGAGGAACAACGACCGGGTCGGAACGCTGCTCTTCACTGATCGAATCGAGTTGGTCGTCCCTCCGCGGAAGGGACGACGGCATGCCCTGCGTGTTATCCGCGATCTCCTGGCCTTCCAACCAACCCGGGTGGGCACGGACGTGTCCGCGGCGCTGACGTACCTGATGCATTTGCTCAAACACCGGACCATCGTTTTCGTCGTCTCGGACTTCCAGGCACCCGACTATGCACGAGCGTTGCGCGGCTCGCACAGCGGCATGATGTCGTTGCCGTATCGATCGAAGATCCACTCGAGCGAATCCTGCCGGACGCGGGTATCGTCCGGTTTGCGGACCCCGAGACGGGCCAGATGGTCGACGTCGACACCAGCGCCCGCGCGGTCCGCCTCAACTACGAGCGGCGGATGACGCAGGATCGACAGGCCCGCCGACAGCTCTTCCGTCAATTGGCGATCGATGAGGTCGTCGTCGAGCACCGATGGTGGCATCGTGGAGCCGCTGCTCAAGTTCTTTCGCAGGCGGGAGACGCGCGCCCGCCGCCGGACGGCGTGACTTCGGGAGCGTGACTTGGCCATCCGCGATGCGCTGGTCCTCTCCTGGGTGCTCGCCTGCTGCATGGCGACAGCGAGCGTGCGCGCGCAGGCCACGCGCCACGCCGCACGACCAGCTGCCGCGGCCGTTAGGCCGATCGCGCCACCCAGCCCACCGGCCGCAGCGCCGGCCCAACCTTCGGGCTTCGAGTATCAAGTCAAGATCGCACCGGAGACCGTCACCGTCGGACTGCCGTTCCACGTTGCCGTGCAGGTCAGAGGACCCGCGGGAGCACGAGTGCAGTTTCCGACCGGGCCGGATTCAGGAGCCGCCGTCGAGGCACTCGATCCGCCCACCGAGCGCAGTCGGTCCGATTCAGCCGGCGTGGCCGTCACGGCCACCTACCGCCTTGCCGCGTGGGACCTCGGTCGGCTCCCGATAACGCTCGGAAGCATCGTCGTTGTGGACCGTGGTGGCGAACACGCCATCATGCTCGGGCCGCTCAGTGTGGTCGTTGCGTCAACCGTGCCGGCGCGCGGAGCGGCACGCACACCGCGTCCTGCACGCGCGTTCTATCCCGACCAAGAGCCGTGGTGGTGGCGGTGGGCGCTCGCCGCCGCCGCCGTCGCAGTCCTGCTCATTGGATGGCTGGTCGTCCGCTGGCTGCGGCGTCGAGCACGGCGGCCGGCAGCGCCGCTGGGGCCTCTGGCCACGGCCGAGTGGGAGCTGGCCGATCTCGATCATTTGGGACTCGTCGAGGCGGGCGAATGGGGCCGATACGTCACGTTGGTCGCGGATGTCGTACGCCGGTTCCTCGCGCGACGACTGCCAGACGCTCCGTTGTCACTGACGAGCGGGGAACTCATCGCCGCATTGCATGACGATGCCCGCGTGCCGCTCGATCGGCTGCGAACCCTCCTGACGCAGATCGACCTGGTCAAGTTCGCCGGGCAGCACATGAACGCCGAGGCCGTCGCGGACACGTCGGGCGCCGCGCACGCGCTCATGGGCGACATCGACACCGCCGTCACCGCGGCAGCGGCGGCCGCACGCGAAGCGGCCGCCAGACAGACGTCGCGTGAGCTCGATGAACGACGCGCTGCGCGCGCCGTGGGGTCCAGGGGACGGGCGGCATGAGCTCCACGGCTGCCTTCGGCTTTGGCACGCCGTGGGTGCTACTCGCCCTCGTGGCCCTTCCGTTGTGGTGGCTGCATCGACGCGTCCGCAGGCCGAGCGCGGTGACGCTGTCGCGGGTTGCACCCCTGGCTGCCGGTCCGCGACGCGGACGCGCCCTCGGGTCAATGCTCTTCGTATTGCGCAATCTCGCGATCGCCGCTGCCATCATCGCGCTCGCCCGCCCGCGCTTCGGATCCCAAAGTGAAACCATTACCGGCGACGGCATCAACATCATGCTGGTCATCGATCTGTCGAGCTCCATGCTCGCACTCGATTTCCAACCGGATAACCGGTTGGAGGTGGCCAAGGAGACCATGAAGCGATTCGTCTCCGGACGGACCGCTGACCGCATCGGTGTCGTGGCCTTTGCCGGCGATGCCCTGACGCAAGTCCCGCTCACCCTGGATTACGGCGTCGTCACCTCGGCGATCGATAATCTGCAGGCCGGTCAGTTGGATGATGGGACCGCGATCGGGACCGCCGTCGCGACTGCGGCCAATCGATTGCGTGTCGCGCCCGGACGGTCACGCGTCATGATCTTGGCCACCGACGGGGTCAACAACCGAGGGGCCATCGATCCTCGGACGGCCGCGAAGGCGGCAGCGGCATTTGGCATCAAGATCTATACGATCGGCATCGGGACCGAGGGTCTGGCGCCTGTCCCTGTCGGACGCGGGCTGTTTGGATTGCGCTACGAGAATCAGGAAGTGCGCATCGACGAGCGACTGCTGTCGGACATCGCACGGACGACGCATGGCACGGTTCTTCCGGGCGCGCGACGCCGCGGCGTTGCGACAGATCTATCAAGAGATCGATCAACTCGAGCGGGCGCCAGTGCATATGCAGACCTACGTGCGCTACGCAGAACAGTTCCGTTGGCCGCTCGAAGCAGCCATGATCGCTCTGGTGCTCGAGTTGGGACTCCTCGCGTGGCGAGGGCCGCTGACGTGATGGCCCGTCGTGGGATCGGCGCATGAGCCCTCTCGTGTCGAATCTCGCCCTGGTGGAGCGGCCGGTCTGGTTGCTCGGCGCCTTCGTCCTTCCCCTGTTCGTGATCGCCCTCCTGGCCCGGCGCGAGCGAGATCGGCGGCGTCGCATTGCGCGCCTGGGCAATCCGGCCACCATCGCGCGAATTTTCCCTGGCGTCCGATCACTGACGCCGAGCGTGCGTATGGCATTCTTGGGTGGCGCAGTCGCGTGCATGGCGATCGCTCTCGCAGGGCCGCGGTGGGGTGCCCAACGCCGTGCGATCCGAACGGCCGGGGCGGACGTCGTCGTGGCGATCGATGCCTCCCTCTCCATGATGGCCACTGACGAGCGCCCGAGCCGCCTCGAGCGAGCCAAACAAGACGTGCGCGATCCTCCGCTCATTGAGTCCCGGCGATCGCACGGCGCTGATCGCATTCGCCGGCCGGAGCTACATCCTGTCTCCTCTGACGGTGGACGACGGCGCCTTGGCGCTCTTTCTCGACAACCTCGACCCATCCGTTGTGGGTCAGCCTGGCACGTCGATCGCGCGTGCGATCCGACAAGCAACGGACCTCTTGGTCTCGACGCGCACAGCGAGCGACCGTGCCATTGTGATCATGAGCGATGGGGAAGGGCTGGGAGTCTGATGAGGATGTGCGCGCCGCCGCCACGCAGGCAGCCGAGAATGGGATCAGCCTGGTGACCGTTGGCTACGGAACTGAGCAGGGATCGACGATCCCGGTGACGTCGGGCAGTACCACCTTGCCGAAGCGCGATGAGAATGGCGCCGTGGTCGTGACGCATTACGTGCCGAGCCTCCTTCAGGCTGCTGCGGCTGCGGCCCATGGGACATTCATTCCCGCCGGCACGACGGACAAGCCGTCCAATGTGCGGCGGGCTCTGGCCAAGCTGCGCGTCGCCAAGCGGACAGTCGAGGAAGAAGACGAGCGGACGCCGCGCTATCAGATTTTCCTCGCGCCCGCTGTCCTGCTGCTGCTACTGGATACGCTTCTTGGCGATCCGAGGCGGAGCGGGGCGAGGCGCGAGCACCACCGCGCCCCGGAGGCGACTGCGCATCCCCCGCGCGCGACCGCCGCGGCCGGCTGGTGATGGGCTTGGGCCTACCCGCGCTGTGGCCGCCTCAGGCCCACGGGACGGCCGCTGACCGAGCCGCCGCCTATCGGCGGGCGATCGAGGCCGGCGACCACTCAGCCGCAAACCCTGTACAACTATGGCACGGCCCTGCTCGGCGTCGATTCGGTGGAGAGCGCGATCTCGGCGCTGTCGCAAGCTGCCGACTTGCACGACACCGATGTGCGGTACCGATCCTGGTTCAATCTCGGCCTCGCGCATCTTCGTCGCGGACTCGCCGCCCACGGAGATAGCGGCGCGACCGACCTCGACGCGGCACTGGATGCGTACAAGCGGGTGCTCATCGCCCGGCCGCAGGACGACGACGCCCGTTGGAATTACGAACTCGCCCTGCGGAAACGCGAAGGTGGAGGAGGCGGGGGAGGGGGTCGGGCGGCGGTGGCGGTGGTGCGTCGACGCCTCCGCCCACGGGGAACAACTCCGGAGCGACACAAGGGCCTCGCACAGCGCCAGGCTGAGGAGATCCTGAACAATGCCGCGCGTGAAGAGCGCGAGGTGCTGGGTAAGTCACAGCGTCAAACCCAGGCGGATGTACCGCCAGGGGGGCGAGATTGGTAGGCATCGCCCTCACGTTCATGGCGCAGCTCGCGATAGTAGCGCGGGCACCGATCGACACATCGCAGGGCGTGAACTTCCACGCCGCCCTGACGCCTGACACAGTCTTCGTCGGCCAGCAGGCGACGTATCAGGTCGGCGTGTTCATCGACGATCAGCTGCGGCTCCGGCTCCGTCACAATCCCGAATTCATTCCCCCGGATGCCGCAAGGCCTGCTGTCGTACGAGCTCGCGGCGGGTTCACATGCCAGCGCGAGACACGCAGGCCGTCGGGTCTACGAGGTGCACGTGTTTCGAGCGTGCCTTTTTCCCACTCGTGGCCGGCCGCTACGTCATCCCGAGCGCGCAACTCGTCTACTCCTTGCCCTTATCGACCAGTTTTTTCAGTCGCGAGGAGACACATACACTGGTGGCTGAAAGCTTGACCGTCGTCGTGCGAGCACCTCCAATCGACGGTCGGCCAGGCGGACTACGTCGGTGCGGTCGGCGACGTCACCATTGCGGAGCATCTCGACTCCGGCGGCGCGCGCGTAGGGGATCCCATGTTGCTCACGCTCAGCGTAGCAGGGCGGGGGAACGTGAAGCTCTTCCCTCGTCCCATGATCGCCGTGCCATGGGGAACGCTCGTGCCGGGCCAGGTGCGCGTCCGAGTCGATACCACGACAGAACAGGTGCGTGGAACGAAAGAGTTCGACTGGCTCATCACTCCGCGCGACAGCGGCAATCTCACCGTGCCGTCGGTGCGATATCCGTACTTTGATCCGTATACCGAACGCTACGAAGTCGCACTGACGCCCCCATCCGCTGTGCATGTCGCACCGGGCGCTCTCGCCTTGGGCGACACCGGTCGGACGGACCTTCCGCCACCGTTACCGCTCCGGACGACCTACCGCGGCTCGCTGAGCATGCCGTTCTACGAGACGCCGCTGTATCTGGCTCTTGCCGCTGCGGCACCAATCCCAGCTCTGGCACTCGCGGCTCGCCGTCGGATACGGAAGCCACGCCGAGCCGCACGCGCAGGTTCGGCGGCGTTGCGCGCACTCGCCCGGCGACAGCAGCCGGTCGACGCCGTAACGGCTCGGCGCGCGTATGTCCGCGCACTCGAGGAGCGGTTCGTACTGCCGCCGACGGTGTTGACCGATCGTGGCGCGCTCACACACGCCCTGCGTCTCGAGGGAGTCACCGCCGCCACTGCCGAAGTTGCCGAAGCGGTGCTGACCGCGCTGGATCGTGGGGCATTCGGGGTTGGTGAGATTTTGCCGAGCGACGTCTGCGTCCGTGCATACGCCGCATTCCGCAACGCCGTCGCCGAAGCTCGCCCCCGCCGCGGCAGGGCCCGCCTGGAGACCGCGCTGTCGTCAGATCGCACCACGGTGGGCCTGGTCATGATCGCGGCCGCCGCGAGCGTCGTTGCGGTGGGAGCGATCGCTCAGGACCAGCCAGGGGTGGAGGCCGCCGCATTTGCGGCGGGCCTCAAGGCTTACGCCACCGGGAACTACCGAGCGGCTGCCTCTCAGTTCGCCGCTGTCACTCAATGGGCCCCCAATGCACCGGACGCATGGGCAAACGCGGGGACGGCCGCCTGGGCGGCGGGCGACACCGCGGACGCGGTCGTCGGATGGCAGCACGCAGGCCGTATCGACCCGCTCGCGCGCGACATCCGTGAGCGCCTCACGCTCGTTCGCGCTGCGCAGGATGGCCCGATCGCCCGGCTGCCGCGCATTCCCACCTCGCTTGCCGCCAATGCCGCGCTCACTCTCTGGTTGTTGGCGTGCGCGGCCGGCACCTGGCGTGTCTCGCGTCGCCGATCGGCGCTCTCGAGCTTCCCGACACTGCTCACAGGCTGCGCGCTCGCCGTCGGTGTGCTGGCCATTCGTATGAATGAGGCGGCCGCGGCGCATCACCTGTTCGTCATCGACCGTGGCATCGTGCTCTACGCCTCACCCGCGCTCGACGCCGACCGTGTCGCCCGTGCGGACGCTGGAGACGTTGCACACACACTCGGCACGCAGGGCGTCTGGAGCCGCGTGCGCCTCGATGGCGACCGGGAAGGCTGGGTCGAGAGTATGCGGCTGATCCCGCTGGAACGGCGATAACGGCAGGGGTCAGGCGTCGGGGAACACGACGACACCGGTCTGTCCGGCGGGTAGGGGCGACGCAATGCGTCGCCCCTACCCGCTATTGCCGAACGTCGTGGTCGTTCTCCCAGAGCCCAAACCCCAAACCCGCCTTTGCCGTTGCAGTAGGTTTCCCTCATGCCCACCATCGCTGTCCTCCCCAGCGCGGTTGCCGACCAGATCGCGGCCGGAGAGGTAGTGGAGCGTCCCGCGTCGGCCGTGAAGGAGTTGGTTGAGAACGCGCTCGATGCGGGCGCCACCCTGATCGCAATTGACGTGAGCGACGGGGGGCGCGGGACGATCCGTGTCAGCGACAATGGCTGCGGGATGGATCGGACCGACGCGGAGTTGGCGTTGCAACGACATGCCACGTCAAAGATCCGCAGGGCCGAGGATCTTGTCGGCGTCCGGAGTTTTGGCTTCCGCGGTGAGGCCCTCCCGGCGATCGGATCGGTGTCGGAGCTCACGCTCGAAACCGCGGCGGAGTCTGGTGCCGGTACGCTCGTACAGGTCTCGGGCGGATCGATCAGAGAGGTCGGCCAGACGGCGCGCCAGCGAGGCACGACGGTCGTGGTGTCGCGACTGTTCTACAACGTGCCCGCGCGACTCAAATTCATGCGCGGCACGCGCTCCGAGTGGCGCGCAGTCTCTGACACCGTGACGGCGGTCGCTCTCGCACGCCGTGACGCACACATCACGCTGAGCCACGACGGGCGATCTGCGCTTGCGCTGCCCGTTGCGTCGTCGCTGCGCGAACGTATCGGCGGCGTGTGGGGAGCGCCGTATGCGGAATCGTTGTTGGATGTGCAGGACGGCACGGGCGCAGCACAGGTGACTGGACTGGTCGAGCGACCCGCCGACGTCGGCACACGGACCCGTCGCGTCTACCTATCGGTCAACGGACGGGCAATTCGCGATGGTGGCCTCGTGCGGGCCGCGGAAGCCGCGTATCGGTCGACCGTGCCGGCCGGGTTGCGACCGTCGCTCTTTCTGGAGATCGTGATTCCGGTCGACGCGGTCGACGTGAACGTGCATCCAGCCAAGGCGGAAGTGCGATTCCGCGACCGTTGGCCAGTCGAGCGAGCCGTCGAGGGTGCCGTTCGGCACGCGCTCGGCACGCTTTCCAGTGCCGCGATGGTCGCGCCGCGAGTATGGGTTGGTACGCTCGCATTTGGCAGCGCCCACGCGCGTCCTGCAAGCCATCCTGAACAGCCACACTCGACGGCCAACGGGATCGACATCGGTACGAGCGACGGTCAGATGGGACCGAGCGCCGCGGATATGTGGAATCAATTGCCGGCGCCGTGGAGCACGAGTGGGGATTTATTTGGGACACGGCACGGTCCTGCCATTGAGTCGCAGAGTGGGAACCAGCCGGACTCCGACCGCGAGGTCGACGGTGCGCCGGCGGCGGTGACGGTTCCGGCCCTGCAGCAACTGCGGCACACGTACGTGATGTTCGAGACCGACGCCGGTCTCGTGTTCATTGACCAGCACTCGGCACACGAACGGATCCTGTACGAGCAGTTTCTTGGCGCGCTTCACACGGGCCAGATGCCGTCCCAACGGTTGTTGTTCCCCTTCACCATGCACCTGAGCGCCCAGGCCACAGAAGCCTTCGAGGCTCACCGGGATCACTTCGCTCGCTTGGGATTCGAGGCCGACGCCTTTGGAGGACAAACGATCGTCGTCCACGCGGTTCCCTCTCCGCACCCGCGATTCGATGCCGAGCGGTGCCTGCGGGACACCCTCGATGCGCTGACGGGCGACCGCCTGCCGAGTACCGCTGCTCGGCACGAGCGCTTGATCGCGACCGTTGTCGTGCAAGGCGGCGATCAAGGCCGGCGATGAACTGTCGCCGGCGGAGATGCGGGCGCTCTACCTCGCGCTCGCGCGGACTTCGTTGCCCGTGCACGATGTCCACGGTCGGTCGACGATCATACGGCTCTCTTGGGATGAGCTCGAGCGACGCTTTGGACGGCGGTGACGGGGCGTACAGCGTCCGGCCCGCGTGTCTCGTCATTTGCGGGCCGACGGCTGGCGGCAAGACGCGTCTCGTCCTCGCGCTGCGAGACGCACTCGATATCCTCGCCATCAGTGCCGACTCACGGCAGATCTATCGTGGCTTCGATATCGGGACCGCAAAGCCAACCGCCGCCGAGCGCAGCGTCGCTGCCGCACGCCTGTCTCGACCTCGTGGACCCGACATCCCGCTATACCGCCTATGCCTGGGCGGCCGCGGCCGATCAGGCGATGGCAGCTGCCGCGGGGCAGGGAGGCCGCCCCTCGTGGTCGGCGGCGCAGGATTCTACATTCGGGCGCTCGTGCATCCGGTATCGGCCGACGCGCCGCAGGAGCTGATCGTCTGGTTGCCCACTATCTTGTCGTGGACCCGGGACCACCCCTCCGGGGCCGGATCGCGGAGCGCGCCGCGGCGATGGCGAAAGCGGGTGGCCGGAGGAAGTGAGCGCGCTCACCCGTTCAGTTTCGCCAGAGGCTCCCGCGTGGCAGGCGATGCGGGTACCTCGACATGCGGGCGTACGTCGAGGGCCGCATCTCCTCGGGACCGCGCTCGAGCGGGTAGTGATCGCGACGCGACAATATGCCAAACGACAGCGCACGTGGTTCCGCCACCAGCTCCCGGCAGCACGAGTCACACGACTGAATCCGGATGACCCGACGGCGGTCACGCAGGCGCGGGAGTGGTGCAGTGGCATGCACTGAGCCATTAGTGGCGACGCAACGCCTCGCCCGACGCAATGCCGGGACCGTGACCCGCGTGAATATCGGCATTACGTGTTACCCGACGTATGGCGGCTCGGGCGCCGTCGCCACCGAGCTGGGCATCGCGCTCGCCAGACGCGGGCACGAAGTGCACTTCATCACGTATCAGCAGCCGTTCCGGCTGCCCGCCTTCCAGCCACGGATCTACTTCCATGAAGTCGATGTCGGGCGGTATCCGCTGTTCGAGTATCCACCGTACGATCTCGCGCTCGCGGTGCGGATGCACGAGGTCGTGCTCGCGCACCATCTCGATCTGCTGCATGTGCACTACGCGATTCCGCACGCCACGAGTGCGTGGATCGCGCGCGAAATGCTGCGCCAGAGACGGGCGCCGACGTGCGGCTCATTACGACGCTGCACGGGACGGATATCACGATCGTCGGGCCAGGATCCGTCCTTCCATGCCATCACCAAGTTCTCGATCGAGCGGTCCGACCGGCATGACCGCGGTGTCCGAGTACCTGCGGCGGGAGACCTATTCGGCATTTGGCTGCTCGACGTGTCGAGGTCGAGGTCATCTACAATTTCATTGACCCGCGAATGTTCGATCGGACGCTGTATCCCCCCGCTGCCTCGGGACTGCGCCGGCGCCCGGAAGCCGGTGCTGATGCACATCTCCAACTTCCGCCCGGTCAAACGGGTGCGAGACATCGTCCGCATCTTCGCCCAGGTCCGCGAGGCGTCCCGAGTGGTGCTGGTGCATGGTCGGCGACGGACCCGACCGCGTCGCACGCCGAGGATGAGGCGACTCACTTGGGCGTGTCGAGGACGACGTGTCGTTTCTGGGAAAGCTCGAATCCGTCGCGCCGCTGCTTGCCGCCGCCGACCTGTTTCTCCTGCCGAGCCAGACGGAGTCGTTCGGGCTGAGCGCGCTGGAGGCGCTGGCGTCGGGCGTCCCGGTCGTGGCCTCTCGTGTGGGCGGCTTGCCGGAAGTCGTGCGCGATGGCGAGACCGGCATGCTGTGCCCCGTCGGCGATGTCGACGCCATGGCGGAGGCGGCCATCGGCCTGCTCAGCGACCGGGCCGCTGGCGTACCATGAGCCGCCGGCCGCAGCCGACGCGCGCGAGCGGTTCACCGAGCGCGCGATCGTGGGTCAGTACGAGGCGCTGTATAACAGACGTCGCAATGTACGCCGCCCCGCGGCCAGCGCGTGAGCGCACTCCACCCGTGGCCACGTCCATGACACCATTCCAAGCCCTCGTTCTCGGGCTGCTGCAGGGACTCGCCGAGTTCATCGCCGTCAGCAGCTCGGCGCATCTCGTGCTCGCGCCATGGGTCCTCGGCTGGCAAGATCCCGGCCTTTCCTTCGATGTCGCGCTGCACGTCGGCACTCTCGTGGCGCTCCTGTGGTACTTCCGAGCCGAGTGGGCTCCGCTTGCTGCCGAGCGCCGTGGTGGTTGTTCGAACGCGATCGCTGCACGGCCCGGAGGAGTGGCAGCTCGGCCTATCTGGTCGTCGCGACGATCCCGGGAGGCATCGCCGGTCGTGCTGTTCGAACGGAAGGCCGACGAGGCGTTCCGAGCGCCCGTCATTGGTCGCGTCCGCACTCATCGTCATGGGCATTCTGCTGTGGCTCGTCGACCTCGGCGCGCCGGCGCGCCGCGCGCTTGCGGGGCATGCGGTGGCGCGACGCGATCCTCATCGGGATCGCCCAGGCGTTCGCCATCGTGCCGGGTGTGTCCCGGTCGGGCGCGACGATCACCGGCGGGCCGAGCGCTCCAGCTGAATCGCGAGAGCGCGGCCGTGTTCAGCTTTTTGTTGAGCATGCCGATCATTGCTGCCGCAGCGGCCCACGAAATGCCGCAGGCTCCTGCACGCGGGGATAACCGCTCCCGCTGCTGATCGGCATGGTCAGCGCAGCGCTGAGCGGCTGGTTCGCCATTGCGGTGGTGCTCCGCTACGTCAAACGCCACAGCTACGGCGCGTTCGCGCTCTATCGCGTGGTGCTCGGTGTATCGGTCCTCGCCCTGGTCGGCGTATCGGGCGCGGCATGGTTGAGCGCATCAGCGTCGGACTCGGGAAGTCGCCTGGGACCGTGGGCGAACCGGATTGCGAACGCCGAGCCGCCGCGCTGGGAAGGATTGAGTGGCGAGGACCTGGCAGACCGCCTCGGCCTGCCAGGTGTCGTCGTGCACGGTTCGGTGGCGTCAACGATGGATCCGGCGCACCTGCTGGCGGCAGAAGGTGCGCCGGCGGGCACGCTGGTAATCGCCGATCACCAGACCGCCGGGCGAGGCCGCGGCGGCCATACGTGGATCTCCCCGCCAGGCAGCGGGATCTGGATGACGCTCATCGAGCGCCCGACAGGACAGCGCAGCCCTGGAGTTGTTGAGCATCCGCTCCGGCATACACGCGGCGCGAGCGCTCGATCCGTACACTGACCGGCCCGTGGGAGTCAAATGGCCGAACGACTTGTACGTCGGCGGTCGCAAGCTCGCCGGGATTCTGACCGAAGCGCGTTGGCAGGAGCAGCAACTGCTGTGGGTCGCCCTGGGCATCGGCATCAACGTGCGGCCGCCAGCGACGGTGGCTTCGTCGGTCGGCCTCGACCCGACGGTAGATCGACTCGCCGTGCTCGGGGCGGTTGTCGCCGCTCTCCGTACCGCCGGCCGGTTGGAGTGGAACGCTCAGCAAGGAGGAGATGCGGGAGTGCAAGACGCGCGACATTGCCCGTGGTCGCGCGTGCTGCGAGCCGGCAGCGGGGCGCGTCGTCGGCATTGGCGCGCGCGGGGAATTGCGAGTCCGGACGGCAGATGGCGTGCAGGCGTTTCGCACGGGATCGCTGGTGTTGGATCAGAATACGGAGGTCGCGTGATCCTCGTCTTCGACGTTGGCAACAGCGAGACCACCGTCGGCCTCTACGAGGCAGCGAGACTGCGCCAGCACTGGCGCCTCACGACCGTGGTCGAGCGAACGCCCGACGAGCTCTCACTACTGATCCGACAGATGCTTGTCGCTCGCGGAATGTCGCGCTCGGCGAAGTCACCGGTACCGCGATCGGCTCCGTGGTGCCGGCGTTGACCGGCCCACTGAGCTGACGCGTGCGCGGCATCCTTCGGCAAGCCGGCGCTCATCGTCGACGCGGCCGCCGGCCTGCCGATCCGCCTCGCGGTCGACGAGCCGCTCACGGTTGGCGCGGACCGCCTCATCAACACGCTTGCCGCCAGTCGCCTCTACAAGCGCGACACGATCGTGGTGGATCTGGGCACGGCGACCACCTACGACTGCATCACGAGCGATGGGGTCTTTTTGGGGGGAGTCATCGCTCCGGGCATTCGGACTTCGGCGGAGACGCTGTTTCGGCGGACAGCGAAGTTGCCCGCCACCGAGCTGTATGCCCCCGACAAGGTGATCGGCACACGAACCGAAGACTGCATTCCGCGCAGGCGTGATGTTTGGCGCCGCCGGTGCCGTCGACGGCATCGTGCGTCGCATTGTCGGCGCGTGGCCTACATTGGCGAAGCCCTACTGTGGTGGCCACGGGCGGTCTCGCGGAGGTGGTCCGTCCGCTGTGCGAGACATTGGAGTCCGTCGCGCCGCATCTCACGCTGGATGGTTTGCGGATAGCGTATGAAGTGCTGAAGGGCTAGACGTTCGGGCGACGCCCGACGTAGGCCACGTGGGGCCAGCTCTTTCCACCATGGCCGGCCCCGGAGTTTGTCCTCTAACGTCCAACGTCCAACATCCAGCGTCTAACGTCAGACCTGAGCTGCAAGACGTAAGTCATTGTAAAGCGGCCACTTGCATAGCTGGCGCTACTAGATGCACCCCCCTTGAACATCCCATCCCGGTTCGTTAGGTTCGACCTTAGCACTCTATACTTATGAGTGCTAACAGGCTGAATTAATTGGTTGGTCGACCTTACTGCATGGAGAGGATGTCGGTATGGCCACTAAGACTGCCACGAGCACCAAGGTGACGCCCTTGGCTGATCGAGTCGTGGTGAAACCACTGGAAGAGGCGGAGCAGATGCGGGGTGGTCTCTATATCCCGGACACCGCCAAGGAAAAGCCGCAGCAGGGCGAGATCGTGGCCGTGGGGCCCGGTCGCTATCGAGGAAGGGAAGCGCATTCCGCCCGACGTGAAGGTCGGGGACAAGGTGCTCTACGGGAAGTACAGCGGCACCGAGGTCACCATCGATGGCGAGCAGGTCCTGATCCTTCGGGAGTCGGACGTGCTGGCAGTGATTGGCTGAGCGCGACGCAACCACACCGTTTCAGGACGAGACTTCAAGAGGATATTTATCAATGGCTAGCAAGGAACTGTATTTCAATACGGACGCGCGCGCGGCGCTGAAGCGCGGCGTTGACCAACTGGCCGAGGCCGTGAAGGTGACGCTCGGCCCGAAGGGACGAAACGTCGTCATCGACAAGAAGTTCGGCGCGCCGACGGTGACGAAGGACGGCGTGACGGTCGCCAAAGAGATCGAGCTCGCGGACCCGCTCGAGAACATGGGCGCACAGATGGTCAAGGAAGTCGCGACCAAGACGTCGGACATCGCCGGCGACGGCACCACGACGGCGACGGTGCTCGCGCAGGCGATCTTCCGCGAAGGCCTCAAGAACGTGACCGCCGGCGTCAACCCGATGGCGCTCAAGCGCGGCATCGACAAGGCCGTGGCGGCGGTCATTGAGGAGCTGAAGAAGATCAGCGTCCCGACCGCGGGCCAAGAAGGAAATCGCGCAGGTCGGCACGATCTCGGCCAACAACGACGCCGAGATCGGCAATCTGATCGCCGAGGCGATGGAGAAGGTCGGCAAGGACGGCGTCATCACGGTCGAAGAGGCCCGTGGCCTCGAGACGACGCTCGAGACGGTCGAGGGCATGCAGTTCGACCGCGGCTATCTCTCGCCCTACTTCGTCACGGATCCGGAGAAGATGGAAGCGGTCCTCGAGGACGGCTACATCCTCATCCACGACAAGAAGATCTCGTCGATGAAGGATCTGCTCCCGATCCTCGAGAAGGTGGCGCAGATCGGCAAGCCCCTGCTCATCATCGCCGAGGACATCGAGGGTGAGGCGCTGGCGACGCTCGTCGTCAACAAGCTCCGTGGCACGCTCCGCGTCGGCGCGGTCAAGGCCCCCGGCTTCGGCGATCGCCGCAAGGCGATGCTGGCAGGACATCGCCGTCCTGACCAACGGCCAGGTGATCTCCGAGGAAGTCGGCTTCAAGCTCGAGAACGCCGTGCTCAACGATCTCGGCCGTGCGAAGCGCATCGTGATCGACAAGGACAACACGACGCTCGATCGACGGCGCCGGCGACACGGACAAGATCCAGGGCCGCATCAAGGAGATCCGCGCCGCGATCGACAAGTCGACGTCGGACTACGACAAGGAGAAGCTGCAGGAGCGTCTGGCGAAGCTCGCGGGCGGCGTGGCAGTGATCAACGTCGGCGCCGCGACCGAGTCCGAGATGAAGGAGAAGAAGGCCCGCGTCGAGGACGCGTTGCATGCGACCCGTGCGGCAGTCGAAGAGGGCATCGTGCCCGGCGGCGGCGTCGCGTTCATCCGCGCGCAGCCCGCGCTCAAGAACTTCAAGCCGGCGACGCCGACGAGCAGATCGGCGTCGACATCATCCGTCGAGCGATCGAGGAGCCGATCCGCATGATCGTGCAGAATGCGGGTGGTGAAGGCTCGATCGTCGTCGAGAAGGTCCGTGAGTCGAAGGACAAGGCGTTCGGCTACAACGCGCTGACCGACAAGTACGAGAACCTGGTGCAAGCCGGCGTCATCGACCCGACCAAGGTGACGCGCACGGCGTTGCAGAACGCCGCGTCGATCGCCGGCTTCCTGCTCACGACCGAAGCCATTGTCGTCGAGAAGAAGGAAGAGAAGCCCGCGCCCGCCGGTGGTGCGCCGGGCGGTGGCATGGGCGGGATGTACTAGGCAGTCCAGGGGTCCGGGACCAGCGGTCCGGAGTCGCAGTGACTAGAATCTCGAAGGCCAGCCACAATCACCGTGGCTGGCCTTCGTCGTTTGGTCATCCTACTTTCTGTACCTCGGTACCTTCCGCCCGAGTCTCTACAACGCAAGCGTCAACTGCGCGGCTGGACCCGCCCCAAACGGTCCCGCTACCGTGTCCTGCGGCGCCACGTCGAGCATTGCGCCACGAGCGTCGGTGCGGGCGAGCGCCGCCGCCATGGAGCGCAGGGCGAGCGCGGGCTCGTTGCAGTTCGCGCTCAGATGTGCCAGCACGACGCGACGTGAGCCCGCGGTGCGCGACGCTGCGTACGAGTTCGGCGGCTTCGGCGTTGCTCAGATGCCCGTGCGGGCCCGCGATCCGGTTTGCCACCGAGCGCGGATAGGGGCCCGTCCGCAGCAGCACGTCATTGTGATTCGACTCGACGATCGAGCACGTCGACGGCGGCCAGTCCCTGACGGACGACGTCCGTCGCTCGGCCCAGGTCATATGCGACTCCGGTTCGGAACCCGGAGCGCCTCGCGGTCGCGACGATCGCAACCGGCGCCGCCGCATCGTGAGGGACGGGGATCGTGCGTACGTCCATGGTGCTCAGGACCACGCCTTCGCCTGCCCGCACCGACTCGGCACCCGCCGGCTGCGAGCCCGATATTCGTCGGCACACCGTGCCGCGCGTCGCGAACAAGCCGCCATCCGAACAACCTCCTGCCCGCAATCGCCGCGCGGGCATGGTCGGAGTGCTCGTGCGTCAACACGACGAGCCTCGATCTGCTCCGGTGCCAGGCCGATGCCGGTGAGACGCCGCACGAGCGACCGGATCGGCAGCCCGGCGTCCACCAGCACGTACGAGCCATCGGCCTCCAACAGCACGGCATTCCCGTTACTGCCAGTTCCGAGCACCCAGCTTCTCATCGCGTTCGCTTCGGCCCGCCGTCGCTGCAGCCCATTCGCTCGCGTGCGCCAGCGCTCGTGCATGCGCTGCGCTGAGCGTTCGCCTCGCATCGGCGGTCAGCTGCACATCGCGCCGCGCCATTTGTCGCTCTGCCACCTCGAGCAACTTGGGGAGCGCAAATATCGCGAACGGCTAGTGATCGCCCCACGCAAATGGCGGCACCGTCTTCGGCGCCGCGCCGCCGAAAATATTCGCTCCCGCACCCACGACCGTCCCAGTCGTCAACCGCACTCCGATGCCCGTGCGCGCGTAATCGCCAATGAGTGCGCCAAGAAACGTGAGGCCGGTGTCGCGAACACCGCCCGGGGTCCAGAGCTGCACCGGACCGTAGGTGTTCTTGAGATTGCTCGTGATCGTGCCCGCGCCGAGGTTCACCCACCGCCCCAGATAGGAGTGCCCGACGAATCCATCGTGCGATTTGTTCGGAGTAGCCCGAGCACGATCGACATGGTGAGCTCCCCGTGCACCTTGCAGTGGTCGCCGATCGACGACGCCGCGATCCGATCGGAGGTGACGCTCGACGCCTCACCGATGACGCAGGGGCCGACGACCCGCGTGAATGCCTGCACCGTCGCCTCGCGACCGCACCAATGCGGGCCCGTTGCGCAGATCGAATAGCTCTGCGGCTCGATCACCGCACCCCGTTCGATGAATAGAGCGGGTGCTCGCCCAGGCAGGTCGTCTGCGAGGCGGCGCCGCCGTCCAGCGACAGACCCGTCGCCAGCCGGGGATGTCATCGGCGAGCTGTGTCGGCAGGTCGCGGATGTAATCCCACACGTCGTCGACCCAGCGACCCGCGACGTCCGCGCATCGCGCGTCGGCGTTCACGAGCGACTCGAGCGCGTCTCCATCGCGCCAGCGTCTCGGGATCGAGCGCCCGCGGATCCGCACGGCCGCGACACGCCCCTGGCACATCCACACGTCGTCGGCCGGACCGGCAGTCAGCATTGGGATGCAGCGACTGTTGGCGATGCGTGCGCCGTGCCGGAATGATCCGCGTGACCGCTGGCGGCGCATCCAACTCCGAGAAGTCGCGGAGGTGGTCGGCGACGACCGAGTCCGGCAACTGGCTCGCCGACACGCGCTCGCCCATCGGCGCCGCGTGATGATCGCCCCGGCGCACAGCTCCGACGACCGGACGGGTCAGCGCGAATGGCTCGAACATCCGCGCGCCGCGCATCGTCGTAGAGGTAGAGCGCCACGGCGGGTCGCGATTAGCGAGGCCGGCAGTCAACTGCGGTGGCAGCGACTCCACCAGGGTCTTGAGATCGGCCGATCGATCCACGGTCGTGACCAGCGTCAGCCCGTCCCGCGTAACGACGACGAGATCCGACACCCCATAGAGCACCACGGCGCCCGACTCTGCGTGGACGACGTTGTCATGGGCATCGAGGGTTTGCACGCTCCGTGCATGGCGTTGCCCGCAGCGTCCTGGTGCCGCACCCGTCGCAGCGCCGCCCAGGTCCCGACGTCGTCCCAGCCGAAGTCGCCCGGGCATGACCAGCACGCCGCTCGCTCCGCTCCAGCACCCCCACGTCGACCGACACCGACTTCGCCGCGTCGAAAAATGCGTCGGCGTCGTCCTGGTCTCGCGGCCGATCTCGAGCGCCGGCGCAACCTCCGGCGTGTGCCGACGCACCTCGTCCAGAAAATCGCCGACCCGCCAGACGAAGATGCCCGAGTTCCACAGGTATCCGTCGCGCACCATCTGCTGCGGCGCGCGCGCGGTCCGGCTTTTCGACGAATCGCTCGACCGCTCGCACGCCGTCGCCCACCTCGCGCCCCGGACAGATGTAGCCGAACCCCGGATCGGGCGCGCGTCGGGACGACGCCCAACCGTCACCAGGCTCGCATGGGTCGCCGCCGCGACAGTCGGCCGCGCAGTCGAGCGCGTCTCGAAAGCCGGCGCTATCGGCCGACCGCCCAGTCCGCATGCACGCAGATCATCGACGGCGTCGCGGACCCGCGCGCCGCTCGATCTCGAGCGCCGCCCATGTCAGCGCCGCGGCAGTCCCTGCGGGCCGAGGCTCCGTCGAGCACGTTTCTCGGCGGGAGCCCAGTCAGCGCACTGATCCATCGGCGCGAGCGCTGCCGCTCGTCAGGACGAGCGTCCGCGCCGCGGGCACGAGCGGCGCCAGCCGTCGCAGCGTGTCGATGCAGGAGCGGCTGGTCACTGACGAGCGGCAGGAGCTGCTTCGGTCGCTGCGGTGTGCTCAGCGGCCAGAAGCGAGACCCGACGCCGCCAGCCAGCACGACCGCCCAGCGGTCCCGCGCGTCAGCTGGCGTCGGTTCCTCCCTCATCGTGCGCGAGACCGACGAGCTCGGCGGTGCGGGCATACAGCTTCTTCGGACTGAACGGCTTGGTGAGGAACTCGGTGGCGCCCAGACGCAGCGCGAGCCGGTGTTGCTGCTCTTGCCCGGCAGCGGTGAGGATGATGCAGGGCAACGTCTTCCATTGTGGTTGCGACCGGATCTCCGCCAGGACGTCGAGCCCACTCAAGTAGGGCATCATGAGGTCGAGGAGCACGACCTGGATGTCCGGCTCGCGCTCGAAGCACCTCGAGCGCCTCGCGGCCATCATACGCGAGCGTCACCCGGAATGGGCCCTGCTCCAGCTTCATCTTGATGATCCGCCCGATGTGCGGCTCATCGTCCGCGACCAGGGCGTGGATCGACTGCATAGCAGAACCCGCGTGGGCTAGACCAGGGACGCGATGTGCTCGCGGTTGCGGCGCAATTCGAACAGGAGCTGGCCGATGTTGGCGTTCGGGTTGCAGCAGCACGAGCAGCACGGCGTCGGCCGACAATACGGACACAATCGCGAGTCCGTCGCGGTGCTCCAGCACGGCGGTCGTCATCGCGCCCGCCCGGCGGCGGCGCCGAACTCGTCGGCCGCGGTGATGATCGCCGGCACGTGCGCCGCGACGTCTTCGGGAGCCACGATTGGCGACGGTTTGGCTGTCGATCAGCAGCCCGTCGCGGCCGAGCACGACCGCGGCGTCGACGCCGTCGCGCTGGCGGATCGCGGCTACGAGGTCGCGGATAGTGGCCATGTCGCTCCGGTGGGAAAGTGGCTGCGAAGGTAGATCCCGCAGATGTCGAAGTCAAGCCACGCGAACAGCTTGCACGGTCGCGTGCACGCCCGTTATGCTACCCTCCAACGATACATGACTATGCTTCCTCAACGTCCCGGGCCAGGCGCAGCGCGGCCGCGCGGTGTGCGTCGCTGCTGTTAGCCGGCCACGCTTGTCGACCGCCATGGCGTGCGGGTACGCGACCAACCCGAAATCCTCGACCGCCGTGGTCGAGGACACGCTCGTTGCCTGGGCCGTCAATGGCACCGGCGGGACGCAGCCCTCGGGCTTCTATTTGGCGGAGAATCGGGTCGTCGACGTGACCAGCTCCCTGACGTTCGATGTGGCGTTCGATGTCGACTCCGCCACCGGGCTGGCGGTCGTGACACCGGTTCGGTTGATCACCGACGGGTCCGTTCTCGGATTCCACGTGGGCTTGCAACGGTTGACACAGCCATTCGACTCGGTCGACATTCGGGCTCAAGAGCGGATACCAGTTCGACTCGGTCTACACGCTGTCGCCGGGGCAGGGACTCATGATCGTGTCGAACCCTCCGGGCTGCGCGACCGATCCGAATCCGTCGCTGTACGGCAAGTTCGTCGTCGACAGCGTGAATCGCGTGACGCGAACGGTTCACTTCCGTGCAGTCGAAGACCCGAACTGCGGGTATCGGGAGTTCAACGCCAGGCGCTCCCTACGTTCTAGCGATCGAGCCCTCGGCGCTTCCTGTGCACGACCTGCGCCTCCTTCGCGATCAGCCCGACGCCGTGCGTGAAGCGCTGCGCCGGCGGGGTGCGCTGGACGCGATGGCGGCCACCCTCGACCGCGCGCGAAGAGCTCGAGCAACAGCGACGCATGTCCATTCGGGCCGAAGAGGACAAGCGTGCCGAAAGCAACGCGATCACGCAGGAAGTCCGCCGGCGCAAGCAGCTCGGAGGAATCCGTCGACGAGCTGATCGATCGTGGTCGTGTGCTGAGTGCAGAGCTCGACCGGCTGCAAGGCGAGCGTGCCGATGTGGAAGCCGCGTTCAGCAAAGTCGTCGCGGAGCTGCCGAACATTCCGCTGCCCGAGGTCCCAGCAGGTGACGAGCAGCGCCAATACGGTCATCCGCACCTGGGGCGAGCCGCGTCCGAGTGACGGAGTGCGCCCGCACTGGGAGATCGCGGGACCCGACGGAACGGGTTTGATCGATCTGGCTCGGGGAGCCAAGGTCGCCGGGTCCGGGTTCATCGTTTTCCGCGGGATCGGCGCCCGCCTCGTGCGATCGCTGTTGTCGTACATGCTCGACCTCCATACCCGGGAGCATGGGTACGAGGAGGTGTGGATCCCGTTCGCCGTGAACCGCGCCTCCATGTTCGGGACGGCGCAGTTTCCGAAGTTCGAGGACGAGCAGTACGCGCTCGCCGACGAGGACCTCTTCCTGATTCCGACGGCGGAAGTCCCGGTCACGAATCTCTACCGCGACGAAATGCTCGACGGCGCCACGCTTCCGCGCGGCGTTCGTCGCGTACTCGCCATGCTTTCGCCGGGAGGCTGGCGCGCACGGGAAAGACACGCGCGGGCTGCTGCGCGTGCACCAGTTCGACAAGGTCGAGCTGGTGCGATACTGCGACGCCCGACGATTCCGTGCGCAACACGAGCTCCTGACGCAGCACGCGGAGGCGGTGCTGCAGCGCCTTGGACTGCCGTACCGGGTCGTTCTGCTGGCCGCGGGCGACACGGGGTTCGCGAGCGCCAAGACCTACGATCTCGAGGTGTGGGCGCCCGGCGTGGGCAAGTGGCTCGAGGTCTCGTCGTGCAGCACGTTCACGGACTTTCAGGCTCGGCGCGCCAACATTCGGTTTCGACCGGCGGGTGGAGCGGCAAGCCGTTGTTTGTGCATACCCTCAACGGATCGGGCCTCGCGCTCCCACGCCTCATTGCGGCGCTGCTCGAGCACTATCAGGAGCCGGACGGACGCGTTCGAGTGCCGGAGGCCTTCGGCCGCGCTCTTGGGCGCTCGACCGGCTGGGCTGAGGGATCGCTGCCATGCCGCGCCGCGCACCGGCCGTCCTGCTGGCCGTCGGGTTTGCCGTGCTGCTGGCGTGGTACACGATCACGACACAGCGCGTCATCGCCGAGCTGCGGCGCGAGGCCACACGATCCGGCCTCATGTCGGCGCGCGTCTTCCGCGCGCTGAGCGACACGTCGGAAGGCGCGAGCACGGCGGCGCTCCTCGACCTCGCGACCCATATCCGGGAGAGCGGCGTGCCGGTGGTCGTCACCGATCCCCATGGCACTCCGCGCGACACGGCCAACCTGCCGTTCGTGGCGCCGCTCGACAGTCCGGAGATGCGCGCACTACATCGGCGACCCTCGACCGGCAGAACGCGCCGGTCGTCGAGCCGGGAGTCGGTATCGTCCATTTCGGGAACACGCCGCTCGTGCGCGGCCTGCGGGTCATTCCCGTGCTCCAGGGGATCCTTGCTGGCGTTTCTCATCGTGTTCGGCGTGTTCACCCTGCGCACGCGCGCGCACGTCGATCGTGAGAAGGTCTGGGCGGGGATGGCGCGGGAATCGGCCCACCAGCTCGGGACCCCGCTCTCGAGCCTCAGCGGGTGGCTCGAGTTGCTGCGTGACGGGATGCCCGGCGAGGGCGACGACCGTCCTCGACCCACATGCAGAGCGACCTCGATCGGCTGGAGCGGGTCGCGCACCGGTTCGAGCGCATTGGGCGCCCGTCGCGCGCGCAACCGCGTCGAGGCGGGCGACTTGGTCGAGCGTGTCGCCGGCTATTTCCGCGCGCGAGTCCCGTCACTCGCCCATCGCGTGAGCCTCACGACGCACCGCGGGGAAGGCGACCTGACCAGTCGAAGGCGATGCGGTGCTGCTCGAGTGGGCCGTGGAAGCGCTCGCGAAGAATGCGATCGACGCGCTCGCCGGTCGCGGCGGCCATGTCGCGCTCTCAGCGGACGCGTTGCCGGAAGGCGGCGTGCGTCTCCGCGTCGCGGACGACGGACCGGGCGTTGCGCGCGAGCTGCGCAAGGAGGTGTTCCGCCCCGGCTTCTCGACGAAGGCGCACGGGTGGGGGATCGGGCTTTCTCTGGCTCGCCGTATCGTCGAGGACAACCACGGCGGCCGCCTGGTGCTCGTGCCCGTCGATCGAGGCGCGACGTTCGACATTATCTTACCGCAATGGTCCGTGACGGCCGCCGCCGGGAAGTCGCATCGCGCTCCGTCGAGTCGCTCAATCCGGCGCAGCGCGAGGCGGTCGAGCATGGCGACGGACCGCTGCTGGTGCTCGCGGGCGCCGGCTCCGGCAAGACGCGCGTGCTGACGCTCCGCATCGCGCGGCTGGTCCAGGACTCGCGGCGTCGACCCGGCGCACATTCTGGCCGTCACCTTCACGAACAAGGCGGCCGGCGAGATGCGCGAGCGCCTGGAGCGCCTGCTCGGCGGCGCGCCCGCGGGGATGTGGGTCGGCACGTTTCACGCGATCGGCGCGCGGCTGCTCCGCGCCAATGCCCCGCTCGTCGGGCGCACGCTCGAGCTTCACGATCTACGACGAAGAGGACACGCTCGGCAGTCGTGAAGCGCGTGATGGAGGCGCGCGGCATCACGCCGCGAGAGTGGACTCCCAAAGCGATCCAGTCGGCGATCTCGGATGCCATGAACGCGCTCGTCTCGCCGGCGGAATACGCGCGCTCTGGCGAACGATCCGCTGAGCCGCGCCGCGGCGGGCGTGTACAGCGATCTCGAGGGCGCGCTGCGGTCGCAGCAATGCGGTCACGTTCGATGACCTGCTCGTCGCTGCCGGTCCAGCTGCTGACGGCCAACGCCGAACGCCGCGCGGCATACCAGGCCAAGTTCCGCTACATCCTCGTCGATGAGTATCAGGACACGAATCGGGCCCAGTATGCGCTTCGTCAAATTGCTCGGCTGCACACGGCAACGTCACCGTGGTCGGCGACGATGATCAAGTAGTCTACCAGTGGCGCGGTGCCGACATCCGCAACATGCTGGACTTCGAGCGCGACTTCCCGCAAGCCAGGATCGTGCGACTGGAGGAGAACTATCGATCGACCGGTCGCATCCTCGAGCTGGCCAACGCGGTCATCGCCGCCAACACCCAGCGCATGGGCAAGACGCTCCGCACGACCAAGGAGCGCGGAGAGCCGGTCACGGCCATCCGAGCGCTCGATGAGCGCGATGAGGCCGGCGTGGATCGCCGAGGAAATCGCTGGCCGCGACGCGCCGGGAGTCGGGTCTGGCGCTTCGCGACATGGCGATCCTCTATCGGACGAATGCCCAGAGTCGCGCGTTCGAGGAAGCGATGCGACGGCAGGGAATCCCGTACCGCCTGGTCGGCGCGATCCGGTTCTACGATCGGCGCGAGATCCGCGACCTCATGAGCTACCTCAAGCTCATTGCCAATCCAGCGGACAATGAAGCGTTTCGTCGGGCCATCACGGTGCCGCGGCGAGGGCTCGGGCGATACTGGCATGGCCCAGTTGGCGGCCGCCGCGAGCCGCGCAGGGACTCTCGCTGCTCGAGGCGATCGGACGGCCGGCATGTGCTGGAGGGGCTGCGCCAAGGCGTGCGCGGCGCGGTGGTCGAGTTCGCCGCGCCTGATCGCGCGCCTCCGGTCGCAGGCCGCCGAGGCGAGCGTCGATGAGTTGCTGCGCGCGCTGGTCGAGGGGATTCGGTACGGCGATTACCTCCGCGCCGAGGGCCCCGACGCGGCCGACCGGCTGGACAACATCCGCGAGCTGATTACTAGTGCCGCCGAGACCGTCGCCGAAGATGGCGGCGAGGTGGGACTCACGCCGCTGGAGCATTTCCTCCAGCGCACCTCGCTCGTCGCGGGAGTCGACCAGCTGGATCCGGCTGCCGACGCGATCGTCATGATGACCGTGCACAACGCCAAGGGCCTCGAGTTTCCGGTGGTCTTCATCGCCGGGCTCGAGGACGGCCTGTTTCCCCTGGCGCGCGCATACGATGATCCCGCGATGCTCGAGGAAGAACGCCGGCTCTTCTACGTCGGCATCACGCGAGCGGAGCGAAAGCTGTACCTCTCGTTCGCAGAGGAGCGCCGCCGGAATGGCGAGCTGATGCCGGGCAAGGAGTCGAGCTTTCTCGCAGCAGTCCCGGCCGGCATGCTCGAGCGGCTGCGACACGATGCGCGTTCGTACCTCGGGGCGCGTCGTCATGGGCGGATTTGGGGCGCTGGGGCAGCGGCGGTGGCAGCCGCCGCGCGGCGGACCGTCGCCCGGGGACACCCGTCGCGCTCGGCGCGCACTGGGCTGCCGACATCGATCCGGCGGACGTCTCGCAGGATGCGCCGGCGTACGTGATCGGCGAGCGCGTGCGGCATCGCACCTTTGGCAGCGGGACGATCGCCGAGGTCTCCGGGGGCGGACGCGACGCCAAAGTCAAAATAGATTTCGAGGACGCGGCGGTCGGCCGGAAGACGCTGGTGATCGCTCAGGCTGGGCTCCAGCGCACGCTCGAGTGAATTGCCGACGCCGATAGCGCGCCGCAGCATCGTGCGCGCCGACCTTTCTCGCGCGAGGATAGCTGAATGAGCGTGAAGCTGGACGAGGTTCGTCATATCGCGTCGCTCGCGCGGCTCGGGGTCCCCGAGGAGAGGCTGGGCGTACTGGCCCACGAGTTGTCCGGGATCCTGGCGCACATGGCGGTGCTCCAGCGCGTGGACACGACTGGCGCTGAGGAGAGCGCCTCGATCCAGACACCGTGGCGCGAGGACCACGGCCCGCCAATGCGGCTGCTGCGCCCCTTCGACGCGTTCGCGCCGGAAGTACGAGACGGGTTTTTCATCGTGCCGCGCTTGGCGACACACGGCGGTCGGTCGTCTGGCGAGGACGCTGGTCGCCCGACGGACGGGACCGCATCTCCCGAGCCGGAGGATCTGTCGTGAGCGTCGAGCGTGTGCGCGCCGCGTTGACACGGGCGGCAGGAGGTCAACGCGGGCCGCGACGGGCTCAACCTGATCGTCTCGGAGAACCCAAACGCCGAACGTGACGCGGCCAAAGCGGTCGCCGAGTTGGCCGATCCGATCCGACGTCCGCTCGGGGGTGTTCCGGTTGCCATCAAGGACAACATCGCGACCGGCGGACCTGCCGACGACCTGCGGGTCGCGGATCCTGAACGGCTATGTCAGCCCGTACGAGGCGACCGTCGTCGCCGACTCCGCGACGCGGGCGCCGTCGTGCTGTGCACGACCAACATGGACGAATTCGCCATGGGCTCGTCGACCGAGCACAGTGCCTACGGCCCGACGCGCAACCCGCTCGATCCATCGCGCGTGCCGGGTGGATCGTCGGGCGGCTCGGCGGCGGCCGTGGCTGCGGGGATCGTTCCGATCGCATTGGGCTCGGAAACGGGCGGATCGGTGCGGCAGCCTGCGAGCTTCTGCGGCGTCGTCGGCGTCAAGCCGACCTACGGCCGCGTGAGTCGGTATGGGCTGGTTGCCTTCGCATCGTCGCTCGACCAGGTCGGCGTCTTCGGCGCGCACCGTCGCGGACGCCGCGTTGGGACTGCGTGTCATCGCCGGACGCGACCCACACGATGCGACGTCGGCGCCGCTCGAGGTCGCGGACTACAGCGCCGCCGCCGGTCGCGGCCTCGCACGGCGACAGCCCGCTCGCGGGGCAAGTGATCGGTCGGCCGCGCGAGTACTTCCCGATCGGACTGGACGGCGAGGTTCGCGAACGCTGCGAGATCGCATTGGCCGAGCTCACCAAACTTGGCGCGACGATCCGAGATGTTTCGCTGCCGCATACCGACTACGCGATCCCCGTGTACTACATCGTCGCGCCCGCCGAAGCGTCGTCCAACCTCGCGCGGTTCGACGGCGTTCGCTACGGGCTCCGCGTGGAGGCGAACGCGCTGGCTGCGATGTACGAGGCGACGCGATCGGCCGGGTTCGGGCCCGAGGTCACGCGGCGGATCCTGCTCGGCACCTACGTGCTGTCGTCCGGCTACTACGACGCGTACTACAGCCGCGCCCAGGAAGTGCGAGCACTTGTCACGCGTGATTTTCGCGAGGTGTTTGCGTCGGGAGTCGACCTGCTCTTCACCCCGACCACCCCGACGCCGGCCTTTCCGATCGGGGCGATATCCGACCCGTACGAGATGTATCTGAACGACATCTTCACGGCGACCGCCAACCTCGCCGGAGTACCGGCAATCTCGGTCCCGATCGGGCTGGCGCACGGGCTCCCGGTGGGTGGCCAGCTCATCGCTCCGCACTTCGGTGAAGCGACGATGTTCCTGGCGGCCGCCGCGCTCGAGCGTGGCTGTGGCGTCGTATCCGCGGATGCCGCCACGGTGGCAGCGTGAGCGACACGACCGCAGGTCTCTCCGCGCGCTACGAGATGGTCGTGGGCCTCGAGGTCCATGTCCAGCTCAAGACGGCGACCAAGGCGTTCTGCTCTTGCTCGGCCGAGTACGGCGCACCGCCTAATACCAACGTGTGTCCCGTGTGCCTGGCACTGCCGGGCGCGCTCCCGGTGCTCAATGCGCACGCCGTCGATCTCGGCCGTGCGCGCTGCGATCGCGCTCGACTGCACCGTCCAGCGCAGAATCGATCTTTGCCCGTAAGCACTATTTCTATCCGGATCTGCCCAAGGGATACCAGATTTCCCAATACGATCGACCGCTCGCCACTGCAGGGTCGCTGCCGATCGGCGACCGCACCGTGCGGATCACGCGCGTACATCTCGAGGAAGACGCTGGCAAATCGATCCATGACCGGTATCCGAGATGGCACCGCGATCGATTTGAATCGGGCCGGCGTCCCATTGATCGAGATCGTGAGCGAGCCGGACATGCGGTCTCCTGCCGAGGCCGGGCGCTACCTCAAGACCCTCAAGCAAACCATGGAATACGTCGGCGTGAGCGATGTGAACATGGAAGAGGGCAGTCTGCGCGTCGACGCCAACGTCAGCGCCCGGCCCGTCGGGACTACGACACTCGGCACGAAAACCGAGGTGAAGAACCTCAACTCTTTTGGCTACGTCGAGCGTGCGCTCGCGGCTGAATTCCAGCGGCAGTGTGGCACGCTGGAACGGGGCGAACGTGTCCAGCAACAGACGATGCTGTGGGATGCCGCGCGGGGGGTCGTCCGCCCCGCGCGGTCCAAGGAAGAGAGCCACGACTATCGCTACTTCCCCGAGCCCGATCTGCCTCCACTCGTGGTCACCACCGATCGGATCGCCGCGGCCCGCGCCTCGCTGCCCGAGCTGCCGGGCGCCCGGCGCGCACGCTACGCGGAGCAGTTCGGGCTCACAGGCGGTGAGATCGATCCGTTGGTCGATCAGCCGCGGCTGGGCGAATACTTCGAGGCGTTGGTCTCAGCGCACGGTGACGCGAAGGCGAGTGCGAACTGGGTGCTGGCCGAAGTGCTGGCGTACCTCAACGCGCACAACCTGGACATCGCGCAGTTCCCCATCTCGCCAACGACCCTGGGCGGCCTGCTCCTCCTCGTCCGGTCGGGTACCGTGAGTCACACCGCCGCCAAGACCGTATTTGCCGAGATGGTACGCAGCGGCGAAGACGCCGGGCGGGTCGCCCAGCGGTTGGCCGTCACGCAGGTAGGCGACGACAGTGCGCTCGAGCGGTGGATCGATGAGGTGCTATCCCAGAATCCCGTAGAAGCGCAGCGCTTCCTGGCAGGCGAGCGGAAGCTGCAAGGTCCACTCGTCGGACACGTGATGAAGAAGTCCCAGGGGCGAGCCGACCCGAAGCGCGTGAATCAGCTATTGGCCAAACGCCTCGGCGGATAAAGGGGCGCGGGCAGCGCCGCGGCGTATGGTAGCGTCGACACCGGAAGCCCGAAGTGGCGGACGGCCTCGTCTTCGACATGTATCCGGCCCCGCCGCATTGCCGCCCGGCGGACGCGCTTGGCGCGCCGCAGTGGCTCGTCGCCGGAAGGATCGAGCGCAAATGGCTCGGAGCGATCGAAGCGCTTGAGCAGATCGATAATGAAGTCGTACGACCGCGCCATGTACTGCCCCACGTCCTCGTCGGGCAGGTCCCACCGGCTGTTCTCGGCGACGATCTGGAAAATGCGCTGCCACGACTCCGTATCCGTCACGTAGACCATCCCGCGAAAGATCCGCCGATTCGTCTGCGTACTGAAGATGGTCGGACTCAGGATGCGATCGAGGTGGGCGTCGGCACTCATGTGATCGCCGGCCAGCAGCTCATGGGCGCGACGGCTGTAGCCTTCGCCCAGGTGGGTCTCGAACCGGCTCTCCCAGTAGCTATGTCCGAGCGCCGTGGTACTGGAGGTCAACGCGAGCTGCCGTGGCACGAAATAGTTGTGGGCGACTGCGTCGGCCGCCAAATGAGCGAGGTACCCGAAGGCAAACGCCCGAAGCGGCGTGTCCTCCGCGCGCTCGAAAATCTCCAGGCCAACAGGCCACGAGTGGCAATGGCGCCCGACCGGGGCGTACTTCTTCGCAATACTGGTGTCCGCCGCAATCGAGCCGTACAGAAACTCGTAGGGGAACGCGCGCAGCAGATCGGCCACGCCAGTCGGGAGGAGGTCGAGCGAGCGCATGACCGCTTCGCCCAGAAAGACGTGTGTGCCCGGGGTCCACGCGTACGCTGCCCTGGGCGTCAGGGCAAGCGCGATCACCACCGCGATCAGGATGAAGCCCAGACCTACCGCCCGATTCCGAGACACCGCGGCGCGATGCTCAGACGTCAGAGTCGGCCCCGCCGGGAGCGGGATCGGGGGCCCGGCGCTTTCTCGGCGGCTGGTCGCTGCGTCTCCCGCGGATGACCCAAGCGCTCTGTCTCGTACGACTCCTCCAGCTCGTCCGGCTGCGGGACACCGGAATCGACGGTGGCCTCGGACGTGGAATCCGGCTCCGTCAGTCCATGTGCCCCTGTCCGGTCAGCCAGACCGAGGATGCCACGCAGTGCTGATGCCCCCGCACGCAGCCCCCGTGCCGCGGCGACAACGTCGACCAGTGCTTCCTCGACTTCGGTTTGCGCCGCGCCGACCAGGGTATCGAGGCGCCTAAGCCGCTGATCCGCACCGCGAATCGCCGCGCGCGCCCGGTCGTTGGCATCGCCCACCGTTTCATGAATGGCCCGGACGTCGGCGTGGATTGTAGCCGTCGCGCCCTCGAGATTACGGGCCGCCCGCCCGAACGTGGCGATCAAGGGAACGAGATCCCGCTGAACGATCGCTAGCTGTCCACGCGCGCGGCGGAGTGCCCGCCACGCCAGGATGCCGCCGACGGCCACTCCGATCAGTAGCAGGCACGCGACGATCGACAGCACGCCGTTCGCAACCGCGACGACGTTCTGAAAGGCCGACGGTTCGGTCATGGGTTGTATCTAGCGCGGCACGCGTATGCCCACCAGGGTCAGCCGCGCGGCGCTATGCCGGTCGTCCTCCCGGGGTGAAACGTGATCGCCACTCCTTCCACTCGTCCTCTTGCTGTCGTTCTTTTCGACGTCTCTACACTGCTCACCCCCTGTCACCGCCCGCATCTGTCATGTCTCCCGTGCGATTTCTGGTCGAGGGCGGCCACCGTCTTAATGGGACGATCCGGCCGTCAGGTAACAAGAACGCCGCGTTGCCCATCATCGCGGCCGCGCTGCTGACCGACCAGCCGGTCGAGCTCGAAAATATCCCGCGGATCGCAGATACCGAGACCCTGGTCGATCTCGTTCGATCCCTCGGTACGGACATCGAGTGGACGGCGCGCAACTCGCTCCGGGTGCATGCTGCCAAGGTCCATTGTGCAGCGCTCGATCCCGAACTCTGCGCCAGAATCCGGGCATCCATCCTGCTGGCCGGCCCCCTGCTGTTCCGGTGCGGTGAGATCCACCTGCCCCCACCCGGCGGCGACGTGATAGGCCGGCGCCGCGTGGATACACACTTTCTGGCGCTCGAGCAGCTTGGAGCGACCACAGCCGTCGACGGAGGCTTTCATCTGCGAGCCAAGCGGCTGCGCGGGGCGGACGTTTTTCTCGACGAGCCGAGTGTGACGGCGACAGAGAACGCGCTCATGGCGGCAGCCGTTGCGGAAGGCACGACGGTGCTACGTAACGCCGCAAGCGAGCCGCACGTGCAGGATCTCGCCCGGTTTCTCGTCGCGCTGGGCGCCGATGTTGAAGGCATCGGGACGAACACCATGACCGTCCATGGCAAGCAGAAGCTGTCGGGCGCGCGGCATCGGGTCGGACCGGATCACATTGAGGTCGGCTCGTTCATTGGGATGGCAGCTGTCACCTGCTCGTCGCTCCGCATTGCGGACGCTGGAGTCGAGCACCTCCGCGCGGTTCGGATGGGATTCGAGCGACTTGGCGTGATCTGCGAGACCGACGGCGCCGACCTGCTCGTCAGCAGCAATCAACCCCGTGAGATTCTCTCCGACATGGGTGGGCACGTCCCGAAGCTCGAGGACCAGCCCTGGCCTGCATTCCCGGCCGACTTGATGTCGATCGCGATTGTCACGGCGACGCAGTGCAAAGGGCTGATCCTCATGCACGAGAAGATGTTCGAGTCGCGCATGTTTTTCGTGGACAAATTGATCGGGATGGGCGCGCGCATCGTGCTGTGCGACCCGCACCGCGCACTAGTCTCCGGTCCGTCCGAGCTCCACGCCGCGACCGTCGAGTCTCCGGACATCCGGGCGGGGATGGCCATCCTCCTGGCCGCCCTGTGCGCGCGCGGCACGAGCACCATCAACAATGTTCGGCAGATCGACCGCGGCTATGAGCGCATCGATGAGCGATTGAACGCTCTCGGCGCGCATATTCGTCGTGTCGATGATGCGCGCGGATGACTCGGTGGGACTGACATCCGCCCCGGGCGGCCCGGCCGGAGCGAGCGCCCGCCCAGCGGCGCGATACCTCGAGATCGACGATTTTGCGCCGTTCGGCGTGCGCGCTCTCATCAGTACCCGCGCGGCAGGAGATTTCTCGCTCACCGGTGAGGGGCCAGTCGGCGAGGTCCTGACCCGCTGGGAAGCGCTGCGCGAGGCTGCCGGCGTGGGTCGGCTCGGGTCTCGTTTTGCGACTGCGAAACAGGTGCACGGCACTCGCGTCCTGCAACACGGGTCCGACTGGGGCGGGTGGCTGCGCGTGGACGAGGGGGATGGCCACTTTGCCGTCGACCCCGGCATCGGCCTGGGGGTCACCGTCGCGGACTGCGTGCCAGTCTTCTTGGCGCACCCTTCCGGCGCGGTCGGCCTGGTCCACGCAGGCTGGCGCGGCACAGCAGCCGGCATCCTTGGCGTCGCACTCGCTGTCTTCCAGCAACATGGGCTATCGCCCGCCGATGTGCGGGTCCACCTCGGCCCCGCTATCTGCGGCGAGTGTTATGAGGTAGGAGCTGACGTCTATGCCCAACTCACTGGCTCGCGACCCGCTGCCTCGCGGAACGTCGATCTGCGTGGGCTTCTCGCCGGTCAGGCACAGTCTGCTGGGGTGCGGCTGGTGAAGACCAGCAGTCTCTGCACGCGCTGCGACAACGCGACATTCTTCTCCCACCGAGCAGGTGATCCAGGTCGGCAAGTCGCCGCGATTTCCAGGCGCGGGAGCGATATCCCACCTTGACCTTCAAGCGGCGCGGGTTAGGTTTCCGTGACTGGGAACATTAGGTTGTTTCCGGCTGAATGTGGGGGAGGTTCCCCACATTTTTTTATTCTCTTTTCGGTCTGCGCAGCGGAGAGACGAACTCGCGGGGTACATGAACAAAGACCTGGAAAGCGTTGTCGAACGCGAAGTTGACGCGATAGGTTACGATGTGGTACTCCTCCGCCAGGGCGGCACGAGATCGCGCCCGGTGCTGGAGCTGCGCATCGCCCGACGCGACGGCGAGCGCGTGAGCATCGCCGACTGCGTTTGCGTTTCTCGCGCCGTCGAGGCGCGGCTGGATGCGGGGTCGGGAGAGGCGGCCCCCTTCGGCGGTCGTCGCTACGAGTTACAAGTCTCCTCGCCGGGCGATGCGGGTCGGCAAGGTACCGCGGATGCGACGCATCTCTCGCATTCGCAACCCGACGGTGAGGCCCGCAAGACCGGACGGGAACAGCCTGACATATCGACAAGGGAGTCGGTGGGGTCGCACGACGGGGCCGCCGGCGTTCACACGGACGATGGGAGTCGCAATGGTCGGTTCGACTGAGATTCTTGCCGCGATCCGGGAATTATCGAATTCGAAGCAGCTTGGCCGCAATGAATTGCATGGGCTGCTCGAGGACGGCATCAAGGCGGCGTTGGCCAAGAAGCATGGTCCCAACGTGCAGGCCGAAGTCGCCATCGACGACGATCGCGGATCGATTGACATCCGCGTGCTGAAGACCGTTGTGGAGAGCGTCGAGGACCCAAGCCGCGAAGTGTCGCTCGAAGAAGCGCGTTACGAAGACACCGAGTTTCAGATCGGCGATACCATGGAGATTCCGATCGATTTTGAGGAATTCGGCCGGACGGCCGTGCAGGCCGCGAAGCAGCGGATCATCCAGCGCGTGCGAGAAGGGGAGCGCACCAAGATTCGCGACGAGTTCAGCGGACGCGTGGGCGAGTTGCTCTCAGGCGAGATCCAGCAGATCGAGCGCGGCAAATTGGTCGTAATGCTCAACAAGTTCCGTGAAGCGGAAGCGATCATCCCGTACCGCGATCAGAACCATCGCGAGCACTTTCACCAGGGTGAGCCGATCCGCGCGGTGCTCAAGCGTGTCGAAGAGACGCCCAAGGGACCGCGTCTGATTCTGAGCCGTGGCGATCCGCTGTTCGTGAAGGCGCTGTTCCGCCTCGAGGTGCCCGAAATCCAACAGGGCATCGTCGAGATTCGGGCCTCCGCCCGCGAGGTCGGCAGCCGGACCAAGATTGCCGTCGTCTCACGCGACGATTCGATCGATCCAGTCGGGGCGTGCGTCGGCTTCAAGGGCTCGCGCGTCCAGGCCGTCGTGAACGAGCTGGGTGGCGAACGCATCGACATCGTCCCGTGGTCGTCGGACCCGGAGCGGTTCGCGAAGCTCGCGCTGGCCCCGGCACGGGTCGCGCGCGTGTTCAGCGATCCGGCGACGAAGACAATCCAGGCCGTGGTGGACGAGGACCAGCTCTCGCTGGCCATCGGCCGGAATGGCCAGAACGTACGTCTTGCCTCCGAGTTGACGGGCTGGAAGATCGACCTCTATTCCAGTCGCGAGTGGCTCGAGCGCGCTGGTGAAGCGCCCTTGTTTGCGCCGCTTCCTGAAGAGACGCGCGATGATGCAGCTGACGTGAAGCTGTCGGAGATTCAAGGCCTCGAGACCGCCACCGTTGCTGTGCTCGAGGATGCCGGATACCGAACGCTGAACGACGTGATCGACCTGGAGCGGGAGGATCTGCTTCGCTTGCCAGGGATTGCGCCCGAAGAGGCCGATCGGATCATGGCCATCATTGATGAGTTGACCGAGGAGGGCTCGAACGAGGAGTCGGGCGGTGGCGCGAGTGCTGGCGAGTCGGAGGGAGAATCGTCCGACCACGCTCCAACAGGTGGCGCAGCCACATGAAGCTAGGAACCGCCGGACATGTCGGGTACGGATCGGGGCGTGGACACAGTAGTTGAACGCCGGCTGCTTCGGCTCGTGGGGCTGGGCGTGCGGAGCCGTGGCGCCGTGGTCGGAGTGCAGCAAGTGCGCGACGCAGCACTGCGCAATCGATTAGCCTTCGCGGTTGTGGCGCCCGATGCATCGCGCCACAGCCTCGACAAGGTGTTACCGTTGCTGGCGGCTCGGCGAATTCGCTGGGTCGCCGGACCGAGTGCCAGTGCGCTCGGCGCGGCGGTTGGACGGGACGCGGCGGCCGCTGTCGGGATCGTGGACCGGCAGCTGGCAAAAGGCATCCGCGCGTTGGTGGACGCGAGCTCTCAGGGGGCTCATGAGGAGGCGGTGTGAGTAAGCTTCGAGTGCACGACATGGCAGGCGAGTTCGGCATATCGGCCGATGAGGTCATGGGCCTCCTCCGCACGATGGATGTGCCGGTTCGCACCCATTTCAGCCCACTCACCGACGAGCAGGTCGCGCGCGTGCGTGCGCGCTGGGAGCGCGAGAAGCGCGCGCGCGTAGAAAAACCCGCGCCGGCGCCTCGGCGGCGTCGCGGAGCTGCGCCGCCCTCCGAGGCCCCGGCCGCCGCAGCGCCCGCGGATGCCAGCGCCATCGTGCGCCGGCGCCCGCGCCCAGCGGAGCCGCCGCCAGTTGAAGTCGCGGACGCCCCGGCAGCTGACGCGGCACCCGTCGCCACAGCATCTGCGCCCACCCAAGAACTCAGCCCGGCCCCCGCGGCTGCCGACGCCGGTATTCGTCGGCGTCCTGCCGAGCCGCGAGACGTCGGCGCACCAGCCGGCGCACACGCCGCAGCCACAAGCTCGATGGGCACGGCGACCGCCGGGTCACCTGGTATGGCCGCAGCTGCGCACGGCGCAGGCGTTGACACTGGTGCCGCAGCCGCGACGCCACCTACGCCGGTGGCCACGAGCGCCGCGTCAACCATGTCGCACGCGCGGATGACCACGGCTCCCGCGCCGGAAGTGCATCGACCGAGCGCACCGCCTCCGCCTAGCCGGTCATCGGGCGACGACCGCCCGAGACCCCGGCCGATTGTACCGGGCGCCCCACGACCGCGCCCCGTGGCGAGCGGCGCGCCGTTCGTACCGCCGCGGCCAGTCGCATCGGCAGCTCCTGGCGCGGGCACAGCTCCCCCGCGTCGCGAGGAGAAGCGCCCAACGGGTCCCCCCAGTGGCGGACCGCCCATGGGCGGCGGGCGGCGCAAGAAGGGCAAGCGCGGCGCTGTCGATCAGGAAGCAGTGTCCGCCAACATCACGCGCACCATGAGCGCGTTGCGTACGGGCCCGGGACGTCGCACGGGCCGCCGCACGTTTGACGACGGGGTGGCACGCGAGGAGCTCGAGGCGCACCGCGCTGCAGAGGCTGAGCGCGAGCGCAAAACCGTTCGCGTGAACGAGTTCATCACAGTCAGCGAGCTCGCGGACATTTTGAAGATCTCAGCGACGCAGATCGTGGCCTTCGCCCTCAAGAACCTCGGGCTCATGGTCACCATCAATCAGCGTCTCGACTTCGACCAGATCGAGCTGATCGCTGGAGAGTACGGCTTCCAGGCCGTCCGTGAAGAGGAATACGCGACCGACACGCAGTTGGAGGTTGAAGTCGACGAGCCGGAGGCGCTGGTTCCCCGACCGCCCGTCGTGACCATCATGGGGCACGTCGACCACGGCAAGACGTCGCTCCTCGATTACATCCGAAAGGCCAACGTCGTGGCAGGCGAGGCCGGTGGCATCACGCAGCACATTGGTGCCTACCACGTCTCGCTGCCAAACGGCAAGCTGATCACGTTCCTCGACACCCCGGGTCACGAAGCTTTTACTGCCATGCGGGCGCGCGGCGCCCAGGTGACGGACATCGTCGTGCTCGTCGTCGCCGCGGACGATCAGGTCATGCCGCAGACGGTCGAGGCGATTTCGCACGCCAGCAACGCGGGCGTCCCGTTGATCGTGGCCATCAACAAGATCGATCTCCCAACGGCGAACGTATCCAAGGTCAAGCAGGACCTGCTGACCCACGGCGTCGTATTGGAAGATTTCGGCGGTCAGACATTGTCGACCGAGATTTCTGCGAAGCGCGGGACGAACATCCAGGCGTTGCTCGACCAGGTTCTGCTGCAGGCCGAGATCCTCGACCTCAAGGCCAATCCGAAGCGACGGGCGAGCGGCACCGTGATCGAAGCGCAGCTCGACCCGGGCAAGGGACCGGTCGCGACTGTCCTCGTGCAGGGCGGTACCCTACGCGTGGGTGACGACTTCATTTGCGGTATGTATGCCGGCCGCGTACGCGCGCTGCTCGATGAGCGGGGCAAGGGCGTCAAGGAAGCTGGTCCCGCGATCCCGGTCCAGGTGCTCGGAATGGAGAAGGTGCCCTCCGCAGGCGACTCGCTCGTCGTCGTCGACGATGCGACGAATGCGCGCGAGACGGCGCAAAAGCGCGAGCGGCTCGATCGCGAAGCGCGAAATCGCCGGACGTCTCGAGCGGGTGTCACCCTCGAGGACTTCATGGCCCAAACCGCGGCCGGCGAACAGCGCACGCTGCCGATCGTGATCAAGGCGGATCAGGGCGGCCCGGCCGAGGCGTTGGCTGATGCCCTCGGCCAGCTCTCGACCAGCGAGGTCGAAGTGCAGGTCATTCACCGCGGCGTCGGCGCAGTGACCGAGAGTGATATTCTCCTCGCCAAGGCGTCGGGAGCGATCATCGTCGGATTCCATGTCCGGCCCGACAACAATGCGCGCGCCGCCGCCGAGCGCGAAGGCGTCGAGATCAAGCTCTACCGCATCATCTACGAGGCGGTCGCCGATGTGCGCTCTGCGCTCGAGGGATTGTTGCGGCCCGAGCAACGGGAGGTCGTCGACGGTGACGCGGTGGTGCGCGAGCTCTTCAAAGTGGCCCGTGATCGGCACGATCGCTGGTTGCCTCGTCCGATCCGGCGTCATCAACCGCGAGGGTCGCGTTCGGGTCGTACGCGATGGCGCACAGGTGTATGACGGCCGCATCGGATCGCTCAGACGCTTCAAGGATGACGTTCGCGAGGTCCGGCAGGGCTTCGAGTGTGGTATCGGAATCGAGAACTTCAATGATTTGAAGGTGAACGACATCATCGAGGCGTACCGCACCGAACAAGTCGCGCGCACACTCGCTTCGACCTCAAGCTGAGGCACAGGCAGCCACATGCCCCACGACACGCGTCGCTCGGATCGCGTGGCGGAGGCCATCCGCGAGGCGGTCGCGACATTCCTCGCGGAAGGCGTCAAGGATCCGCGCATCACCGGACTCGTGACGGTCACCGGGGCGCAGGCCAGTCGGGACCTGCGGCACGCCAAGGTGTTCGTCAGTGTGCTGGGGAGTGCGGTCGAACGAGCCGCGACGCTCGAGGGGCTGCGGAGCCTGGCGGGCTACCTGCGGGCGCACCTCGGCCGCGATCTCCGGCTCCGGCTCGCTCCAGAGATCTCGTTTCACCTCGACGACAGTATCGCGTACGCCGCCCGCATCGAGTCGCTGCTCGGCAGCGTGAGAGCTGATCCGGCGTCCAGCACGGACGCCGAATCGGGAGCGGTGCCTCCGCCTTCAGAAGCAGAGTCGACCGCCGAAGATCCACCCTCCAGCGGCTCCGGTCCCAAGGCGTGACGCCCGCGCTCGAGGGGTTGTTGCTCGTCGACAAGCCCGCCGGTCCGACCTCCCACGACGTGGTCGACGTCTGCCGGCGCGCATATGGTGAAAGGTCCGTTGGGCACCTTGGCACTCTGGACCCATTCGCTACCGGGCTGTTAGTCCTGTTGTTCGGGCGTTCCACGCGGCTGTCGACGTTCATCTACGCCGAGCCAAAGGTGTATCGACGCGACGGTACGATTTGGTGCCGAGACCGACACCGATGACGTAACTGGTACGCCGGTCCGGACCGGTCCCATACCGTCCAGCGACGCGATCCGCCATGCCATTGCAGAGTTGACGGGAGAGATCGAGCAGGTACCGCCGGCCTTTTCCGCCAAGCACGTGCAAGGCGGTGGCGGTCGAGCGTACGCGGTCGCGCGTCGAGGTACACCGGCCGTGTTGGCTCCCGCAACCGTTCGGGTGGATCGCTGGGACGTCCGGTCAATCGTGGACGACGTGGCCGAGCTCACGGTGACTTGCGGTACGGGTACGTACGTGCGAGCGCTGGCGCGAGATCTGGGTCGGCTGGCCGGCAGCGCTGCGCACCTGGTGGCACTACGCCGGTGCGCAGTCGGTGACTTCAGCGTCGATGAGGCGCACACGTTGGCCCAAATCACCGCACCGGACGGTCCTCCTCCTTTGCGGGCTCTCCGCGTAGTCGCTGATGCTTGAACCACTGGAGCCGCCGTCCGTGGGTTTGCCATCCGACGTGCACGGTACGGTGCTGACGGTCGGGACATTCGATGGCGTCCATCGCGGACATCAACAGGTCCTCACCCGCCTCGCCGCGCGCGCGGCCGAAACAGGTTGGCGAAGCCTGCTGGTGACCTTCGAGCCACACCCCCTGGAGATCGTGAATCCTGCGGCGGCTCGCCCGCTATTGTCGGTTGGAATGGAGAAGTTCGAGGTCCTCGCGGAGAGTGGCATCGACTACTGCGCGGTCCTGCCCTTTACACCGACGCTGGCCCGGTACGGTCCGGCAGAGTTCATCGACCACGTGCTTCGCAAGCGCTTTCGCATGCGCGAGATGGTAAGTGGCTACGACAACGGTTTTGGTCGTGGGCGAGCTGGCGATGTTGAGACGATTCGCGCATTGGGCGCCAGGCGAGGCTTCCGAGTCGAGGTGGTCCCGCCGACGACGCTCGACGATGGCCGTCCAGTGTCCTCAACCTCGATCCGCCGCTGCGATCGCGGGGGGCGACCTCCGCGCGGCTGAACAGGAGCTGGGTCGCCTGTATTCGGTGAGCGGTATCGTCGTGTGCCGGTGACGGGCCGGGGACGGACGCTGGGGGTACCGACCCTCAACATCCCGCTGCCGCCGCCCCGAAAGCTGCTGCCCCCGGAGGGCGTGTACGCTGTCCGGGTGCAAACGCCGGCCGGCCCGCGTGGCGGGATGCTCAACCTGGGCCCCCGGCCCACCTTCGACGATCCGCGCGTACTCCTCGAGGCGCATCTCTTTGACACAGAAGGGGATTTCCATGGAGCCTACGTGCGCATCGAATTCGTGACACGGTTGCGCGACGTCCGGCGATTCCGGGACGCGGCCGCGTTGCAGATGCAACTCGGACACGATGCGGCGCAGGCGCGCCGTGCCCTGGCCGGACGCGTTGACTCACTCCGTGGGACGGGGTAACCTTCGTGGCTACGCGAAGTTGCGAACACCAGGTCTGTCCCACCGACTTTAGGGGCGGCCTCGAGGCCGCTCGTTGCACCCGCTCCCGCATTTGCCGATTTCCAACATGACTCTCCGGTACCGACTGGTTATCATCGCGGCGCTCATCGTCGCTTCCGTCTGGGCGCTCTTACCGCGGCCCGTCGTCGAGCGTGTCGACGCGGGCAACGGCGTCATCCGATTCGACACGACCAAACGATTCCCGATCCGGGAAGGCCTCGACCTCAAGGGTGGCATGCACCTGACGCTCGAGGTCGACCAATCAAAGGGAAGCGTTGCGAACATGAGCGACGCGATCGACCGTGCGCTCAAGGTCATTCGCACGCGCATTGACCAATTCGGCGTGTCGGAACCGGTCGTTCAAAAGGAAGGCACCGACCGCATTGTCGTCGAGCTGCCGGGCGTACAGGATCAGGAGCGGGCGTACGCCATCGTCAAGAATGTCGCGTTCCTCCAGATGCAGATCACCGACAAGACGCAGGCGCTCGAGAAGGTCGAGCCGCACATTGATGCGATCCTGAAGACAAAGGGCCTGGGCGCGCTCGCTGCATCCCCGGGCGCCGCGGCGCCAACCAATCCCGGCGTGCAGTCCCTTTTCAGTGCTGCGCCTGACTCCAGCAAGAAGGCCGCTGACAGCGACGAAGAAGAAAGCAGGGAAGGGCGCCGCTGGTGCGACGGGCCCTCAGGGCGCGAACGCATCGGCGAGCGCCGCGACGGATTCCGCGCATCAGGACTCGAACGCCCTTGGGTCGCTGGGTGGAGGAGCGTTCTCGCACCTTGTTCAGCCGGGCAACATGCCTGGCGAATACTATGTGGCGGAGACGGATGTCAACACGATCAAGCGGGATCTGTCGCTGCCGGATGTGCAAGCCGCGCTTCCTCCGGGCAAGGTCATCCGGTGGTCGAACGACACGGCTGCGATTTCGGGTCGGCCGTATCGCGCTCTGTACGTCCTCGACCAGCACCCGATCATCACCGGCGAATACATCGTCGATGCGAACCCCACGAGTGATCCGATCGAAGGCACCAAGGTCGATTTCCGGTTGAGTCGCGAGGGCGGTCGGCACTTCGAGGTCGAAACAGCGCGCCACGTCAAAGACTACATGGCCATCGTGCTCGACAGCGTGGTCATGGGCCGACCGCCGGTCATCGAGAGCGCCATCAGCACGAACGGGCAGATCACCATGGGCGGGCGAGACCTCCAGGCCGCGCAGGACCTGGCGCTCGTGCTTAAGGCCGGCGCCTTGCCCGTTCAGCTCAAGGTTGCCGAGGTCAGGCAGATCGGCCCAAGTCTCGGCCAGGATTCCGTGAACGACGGCGTCCGCGCCGGAATTATCGCCATCGTGCTCGTCGTGATCATCATGCTGGTGTATTACCGGTTCTCCGGCTTGCTTGCGGTCGGCGGCCTCGCGCTCTACCTCCTGTACACGCTGGCCGCGCTCGCGAGCGTTGATGCCGTGCTGACGTTGCCAGGACTTGCTGGCTTCGTGCTATCGATCGGTATTGCCGTCGATGCGAACGTGCTGATCTTCGAGCGAATTCGAGAGGAGTTGGACCACGGCAAAACGCCGCGTCTCGCCATCGATGATGGGTTCCGTCACGCGTGGCCGGCTATCTTCGACTCCAACGTGACCACCGCTCTGACCGCCGCCGTGCTTTATCAGTACGGCACCGGACCGGTGAAGGGGTTCGCCGTCACACTGATCTTGGGCATTGCGGCGTCAATGCTGACGTCGATCGTCGTCGTTCGCACTTTCTACATGATCTGGCTCGCGCGCGTGCGCGCGCCCCAGAGCATCAGTATCTGACCAGGGCGGCATCTCATGCTTCGCATCTTCCATAACACGACCTACGACTTCATCAAGCCGTGGCGGATCATGGTCGTGATCACCGTGGCGTTCATCTCGATCGGGCTCGTGTTCCTCGGCGTGAGCAAGATCCGGACGGGAAACGCGGTGCGCTACAGCATCGACTTCACCGGCGGCACGAGCGTCCAGGTACACTTCAAACAGCGCACCGGATGTGGGTGCGCTGCGATCGGCGCTCGATGCCGGCGGCGTCCACGACGCGAACATCCAGGCGTTCGGCTCCAACCGTGACTTCACGATCCGCGCCCAGGACCCGGGGGGGACGAACCCCAAGGCCGAAGCGTCCGCGCCCGGCGCGGAGGTGGTGGCCGCCCAGATCAACGCGATCTTCACGCAGAAGTTCGGCGCCGGAAGCTACCAGATCGTGCGCACCGACTCCGTCGGTCCGCGTGTCGGCGATGAGCTGCGCCGCGGCGCCATCTTCGCAATTTTGCTGTCGTTCCTCTTCACCCTCGGCTACCTGGCGTTCCGCTTCGAGTGGCGGTTCGGCGTCGCAGCCGTCGTCGCAACTGGCGCACGACATCCTCACGACTCTCGCGTTCATCAAGCTGCTCGATCTCGAGGTCTCGCTGACTGTCGTGGCCGCGATCCTGACCGTGATCGGCTATTCGCTCAACGACACGATCATCATCTTCGACCGCGTCCGCGAGGACCTGCGGAAGAAGCGGCGGGAGAGCCTCTACGACACTCTGAACCGGGCCATCAACGAGACCCTGCCTCGATCGGTCATGACGCACGCAACGGCTTTTGCGGCGACGCTGGCGCTCCTCCTGTTTGCAGGCGAGGTAATCCGACCCTTCGCCTGGGTCATGGCATTCGGTATCGTCACGGGGACGTTCAGCTCCGTGTACGTGGCCGGGCCAGTCCTGCTGTGGATCGAGCGACGTTGGCCTCGCGAGACGAGCGGGCGCGAACGGGCTGGGAACACCAAGTCGAAGCCGGCGACGCCCGCTTCACCGGCGACGCCCGCTTCGCCCGCGCCGCGACCCGTGCGCGCAGCGTCCGTACGGAATTAAGTCGCGGGAGACGTACCGCGGCTGTCGTTTTTTGACAGCCACGCCCACCTTGCCGACGGCGCGTTTGACGCCGATCGGGACGCCGTTGTCCACGCGGCCGTTGCCGCCGGCGCGGTCGGCGTGATCTGCATCGGCGAATCGAGGGAGGCGGCGACGCGTGCCCAGGCGTTGGCCGGTCGCTACCCGTCACTCGTCTCGAGCACTGCCGGCGTCCACCCCCACGATGCGGCCACGTACGACTCTGCCACGGACCGCGAGTGGATCCAGGCTGCGGTGGCGGCGGGAGCGGTCGCGATCGGTGAATGTGGACTGGACTACCACTACGATAACTCGCCGCGTGAGCGACAACGCGCGGCGTTTGCGGACCAACTGGCCCTCGCCGCGTCGCTCGACCGACCGGTCATCGTCCACACCCGCGAAGCCGAAGCCGACACGCGCGCGCTGATCGAGGATGCCGGACAGCTCCGCGTGCGCGGGGTCCTCCATTGCTACACTGGCTCCCAAGCCCTCGCCGAAGCGGCCGTGGCCATGGGTTGGTACGTGTCCTTCAGCGGCATCGTGACATTCGCCAAGTGGAACGCCGACGACGTCGTCCGCGCCATCCCGGAAGACCGCCTGCTGGTCGAAACCGATGCACCGTACCTCGCGCCGGTCCCGGTACGGGGCCGGCGCAACGAGCCGCAGTTCGTCCCGCACATCGTGAGCCGCCTGGCCGCGGTGCGTGGCGAAAGCGCTGCGGAGCTGGCCTTGACTACCACGCGGAACGCCCGGCGACTCTTTGGACTGGCGACGGATGGGTCGCTCTAGGTAAGATGGGCGACGCGCGGCCGTGCCAGTGCATCCGGGGCCGCGCGTGTATGTTGAGCAAGTCAGACGAGGGGCGGCGGATGCGTCGCCCTGACACCGATCACCGGCCCACGCTGGCGTCGAGCGGTGGCCTGCGACCTCTGGAGTACGTATTTGGCCACGGTACCGACGGATATCGAGATCGCGCAGCGCACGCCGCCTCGTCCCATCATCGATGTGGCAGCAGAACTTGGGCTCGGGCCCGATGATCTGGACACCTACGGGAAGTACAAGGCGAAGGTCTCGCTCGACGTAGCGCGCGCCGCCACACGCGGTCGCCTGGTTCTCGTGACCGGCATCAATCCGACGGCCGCGGGCGAAGGCAAGACGACAACGACGGTCGGACTGACCCAAGCGCTTCGGCGCCTCGGTCACAGCGCCGCGCTCTGCATTCGCGAGCCCAGCCTCGGGCCGGTCTTCGGCGTCAAAGGCGGCGCAGCGGGCGGAGGCTACGCGCAGGTCGTTCCCATGGAAGACATCAATCTCCACTTCACGGGGGACTTCCACGCCATCGCCAGCGCGCACGCGCTGCTGTCGGCGATGCTCGACAATCACCTGCAGCAGGGGAACGCGCTCGGGATCGACCCTCGGCGGATCACGTGGCCACGAACCATCGACATGAACGATCGCGCCCTTCGCGACTGCGTGATTGCGCTGGGAGGCGTCGCGCAACGGCGTCGTGCGGCAGGAGCGGTGGGTCATCGTCCCGGCCAGCGAGATCATGGCGATCATTGCACTCGCGTCGCGATCTGCAGGACCTCGAGGCACGGTTGAGCCGCATCATCGTCGGCCCGACCGCTGGCGCGACCCGCACGCCCGGTACGGGCCAGCGATCTCAAGGCAGCTGGCGCTATGACGCTTCTGCTCAAGGACGCACTCCGCCCGAACCTGGTGCAAACCCTCGAGGGCGGCCCTGCATTCGTCCATGCCGGCCCGTTCGGGAACATCGCCCACGGCTGCAACAGTCTCGTGGCCACCAAGACCGCGCTGGCGCTGGCCGATGTCGTCGTGACGGAAGCGGGATTCGGATCGGACCTTGGCGCCGAGAAGTTCTTCGACATCAAGTGCCGGCTCGGCGGCCTCCAGCCAGAGGCCGCCGTGGTGGTCGCCACCGTGCGCGCACTGAAGCTGAATGGCGGCGCCCGGAAACAGGACCTCGGACACGAAGACATGGCGGCGCTCATGTGCGGGCTGCCGAACCTGGAGAAGCACATTGCCAATGTGCAACAGTTCGGCGTGCCGGTCGTGGTCGCGCTCAATCGCTTCACCAGCGACACCGATCGCGAGCTGAGCGCCGTCACGCACTGCGGTGCAGGCGGCGGGCGTGACCGTCGCCATGACCGAGGTATGGGAACGAGGCGGGGCCGGCGGCGAGGAGTTGGCGCACGCTGTGCTCGAGCTACTCCGCACATCGCAATCGCGGTACGCACCGCTTTACGCGACAAACTTGCCTATTCGTCAGAAGATCGACACGATCGTACGCTGCGTTTATGGCGGCGACGGCGTCGACTTCTCCACTTCAGCCGAGCGCACGATCGATTATCTCGAATCGATCGGCCTGGGGGAGACACCGGTGTGTATGGCCAAGACGCAATATTCGTTGACGGATGACCCCACAATCCTCGGCCGACCGAGCGGATTCCGGATCACGGTAAACGAGGTTTATCCTGCCGCGGGCGCAGGGTTTGTGGTCGCACAGGCCGGAGACATCATGACCATGCCTGGACTGCCGAAAGAGCCCGCAGCCGAGCGGATGGCGGTGCATGCCGATGGATCGATCGTGGGGCTCTTCTAGCCATGGCCCCGCATCGGATCATCCAGACGTCTGACGCCCCGGCGGCGATCGGCCCGTACTCACAAGGCACCGTGAGCCAGGGGCTGGTGTTTACCGCGGGCCAGATCGCGCTCGACCCCGGGACCGGCCAGGTCATCGAGGGCGACGTGGCGGCGCAAACGGAGCGCGTCCTCAAGAACCTGGCGGGCGTGCTGGCGGCCGCCGGCGCATCGTGGGGAGACGTTTTGAAGACAACGGTGTATCTCCGTCACATGACCGACTTCCCCGTAGTGAACGAGGTCTATGGTCGCGTGCTGGGGTCGGCGCGTCCGGCGCGCTCGACCGTGGAAGTCTCGGGCTTGCCGCGAGGCGTCCTGGTCGAGATCGAGGCGGTGGCCACCGCCCGGGGATAAACGACACGAATGTGACGAGCCATCGCGTGCGGCAGACGACTGAGCGAGGCGCTCGTGCGGGCGCGCACGACAAGGCGGAGCTGTTTCGCCTCACGCAGTTCGTGCGCTGTGCGGGTTGAGCGTCAAAAATGGGTCCGGGTGACCTGACGCAGGTCCTCGCTTCGCTTCCCGCGACGTCGGATCCACGGCTGCTCGTCGGTCGGGAGACATTCGACGACGCAGGGGTCTTCCGCTTGGCCGACGACCTGGCGTTGGTCCAGACGGTGGACTTTTTCGCGCCCATCGTCGACGATCCGTACAGCTTCGGCCGCGTGGCCGCTGCGAACGCCCTCTCGGATGTCTATGCGATGGGTGGCACACCGCTGACGGCACTCAACATTGCAGCGTTCCCGACCGATCAGATGCCGCTCAGCATCCTGACCGACGTGTTGCGGGGCGGACACGACGCGGTGCACGAGGCGGGTGCGGTGGTGGTCGGCGGGCACACGATCATCGACGTCGAGCTGAAATTCGGGCTGGCCGTCACGGGTCGCGTAGACCCTCGCGTCATGCTGACGAATGCGGGGGCACGCCCGGGGGACCGCCTGGTCCTGACGAAGCCCATCGGTACTGGTATTGTCGCGACCGCGATCAAACGAGGCGCCTTGGAGGGCGCAGCGCTGAACGCAGCGGAACGGGAGATGATCGAGACGATGGTGCGTCTCAACCGCGATGCCGCGAGCGCGGCTGTCGCGGTAGGCGTGCGCTGCGCGACTGATGTCACAGGCTTTGGGTTGCTCGGCCACGCGTCGCACATTGCTCGAGCGAGTCACGTGTCGCTGCACATCCAATCGAGCGCAGTGCCGCTTCTCAGTGCCGGCCCGCTCAGCTCTCGCGCAGGGGGCACGGACGGGCGGAGCCGAGCGGAACGTCGCGTACCTCGACCCGTTAGTCGACTGGGGCAACGCGACCTCTGACGATCGAGCGCTGCTGACCGACCCGCAAACCTCTGGCGGATTGCTGGTCGCCGTGCCTCCTACGCGCGTCCGCGAGTATCTTTCCCGCGTGCACGGCGCTGTCGAGATCGGTTCAGTCGAGATCCCTGGGGCGCACGCGATCGTGGTCGGATGACTTCACGGGGGCGGAAGGGGCCTGGTGGTTCCGGCGATCTTCAAAATCGTACCGACCTGCCTCCGGCGGGTTGGGTGGGTTCGATTCCCACACGCTCCCGCCACGGCCGCTTCGCGGCCGAGAGAGTAGAACCACAGAGAGTAGAAAGTAGACAAGGGCACACACCATCCGCAGTGATGCGTGTGGGCGGGCGTCATGCCACCCTCGGGACGGCCACGACATCACGTCCTTACCGGGTAGCGGCGACGCAATGCGTCGCCCGCTGTGGCGGTGCCGTCCGAACGAAAAGCGGCCTCATCGCAATTCAGGTTGTGGCGTCATTCTTTCTGGCCACCGGGATCGCGGCGGCGCAACAGCCCGATAGTGCACGCGCTGGCATCGGCCGGTCGCCGACCGCGCCGCCACCACCGCCGCCGGGTGCACCCACGATCGTCGCGCAGCAGACGACGACACTGCCGCGCACATCGGGGCCGCCGATCTCCCCGAAGACGGCTTTCCTCTCCTCGCTGATTCTTCCTGGACTCGGACAGGCGAGACTCGATCGTAGCTACGCAGGTGCGCTGTTCTTCTCGGTCGAGGCCGTGGCATTCCAAATGGCTCGCCAGGCCGAGATCGATCTCAAGTACGCCGAAGCGCACTCGCACGACAGCACGTTGGTGGTGCAGAGCTACCAGACCGATTCCCTCGGCCAAGTGGTGCACGACTCTACCGGGCGTCCGATCCCGGGCGCGTACGCGTACGCCCGCTATGACAGCGCTCGCGTCGCCGCGCGCAAGACGCACCTCGAGGACTGGGTCGCGGTGATCATCTTCAACCACCTGCTCTCGGCCACAGACGCGTTCGTCGCGGCGCAGCTATGGGACCTCCGCGCGCACGTCCATCCGATGACCGGGATGTCGAGCGACGGGAAGCGGCAGATGTACGGCCTGTCGGTCAGCTGGTAGCCGCCGCACCGGCTGGTGCGGCGAGCACTCGATGCTCGAGGGCGCTCACAAGCTGCCCTGCTTGCGTGCCGTCCCAGCGCCGCAACTCGATGCGCTCTGGAGTGATACGAAGGTAGGTAGGCGCGGCCAGCCAGGAGCCCGCGTTCGCATAGATACCGCCTGTCGGCGCCCGCTCCAGCGTCTCCACATGTGAATGGCCCAGGATGACCAGCTCCGGCGCGTCAGCACGTGCGAGATAGTTCAGGGCTACGTGACGAAGACCCGCTCCGCCATCGCGTGCACGGGTGGTCCGACTGGTGTGCGAGCTCCACATCGCGAGACGCGTTGCGAGGTCTGGCGGCAGCCAGCGGAATGCGCGGACCGCCATACGGTTGCGGAGCATCGCGCGCATCGCTCGGTATCGGCGATCCTCGCGATCGCGCAGCCCATCGCCGTGCTCGACGCGCGCATGCCAGCCAGCGATCGATCCCATCCACGCGCCGACGTGGTAGTCAGCTCCGACGTCGCTTCCGATGACATCCCCTCCCCAACAATCGTGATTGCCGGCGATCCAGAGGATCGGCACGCCGGCGTCATGCAGATCGGCGAGGGCGGCCAGGGTGCGGAATGCGGGGCGGGGGATGACACTGCGCCATTCGTACCAGAACTCGAAGAGGTCGCCGTTGATCAGGAGCGACAGGGACTGGCCAGCGCGTGCCTCTTCCAGACGGGCCTGCAGCCATTCGAGCACGCCGCGGTCGATGTCGGAGCCCACACCGATATGCGTGTCGGCGATGACGTAGCAGGGTGATGTCAGCACGACCAAATGTTAACGAACAATAGGGATCAGGGGGCGGGCGCTAAGCGCCCGAGAGAGTAGAAACTCTGAAAGTAGAAAGTAGACAAGGGCCGCCTGGTCTACTCTCTAGTTTCTGCAGGTCTACTTTTCTCGGGCGCTTTAGCGCCCGCCCCCTGACCCCTGATCCCTGACCCCCGCCCTTATTACCTTCCTGCCGGATGGCCACCCCTCCCTTCGTGAGCGAGCTCCGCGTGCGATACGCGGAGACGGACCAGATGGGAGTCGTGCATCACGCGAATTACCTCCTCTACTGCGAGGTGGGGCGAACGGACTTCCTGCGCTCGTTGGGCACCTCCTACGCGGATTTGGAGAAGGAGGGTGTCCGCCTACCTGTCGCCGAGGTCACCATTCGGTACCATGCGCCCGCCCGGTACGATGACCACATTCGAGTCGAAACCACCCTCAGCGACGTCAAATCCCGCACGGTGACCTTCGACTATTTGATCACTGATGCGGTATCGTCGACCCGCCTCGTGACCGCCAGAATCACCCTGGTGTCGTTGGATGACCGCGGGCAGGTGACCGCGCTTCCCGTGCGGTTGCGCACCCAGCTACTCGCAGCGCTCAGTTGATCATCCGGCCCACCTGTTTGCCGAAAACGTCTGTTTTCATCGGATTGGCCGCCGCGGCGCTGACTGGCTGTTTGCCGCCCCGAGCGCTGCCGCTCCGCGGGACCCCCGCCTCGGCCCGTCTACTGCCGACTTCGGCAGCGACGCTGGCGGTGGGGTATCATCGGATACGCTTCCGCTGGCAGCTCCAGCAGTCCCAGTTTTCGGCCAAGGGAGACGGGGCGGCCCGGACCGCCTTTCCTGACTCCGCTCGCTTCGATTTCGTGGCCTCAGGGCCGCTCGGGGGGAGCGGCGTCGCGTTGCTTTTTGACGACACGCTCGTTGCTCCAGGGGGCAAGGGTGTACACAAATATCTTCCACCTACACCATTCCTCTGGGCGGCGCTGGGCCGACTCGCGGTACCCCCAGCGTCCGATACCATAGTGCGGGTAGACGGCGATACAGTCCGTGCCGACATCGGACATCTTCCCCAGAACGGGGAGCTGACGAGCGATGGCGCAGACAGCGCGACGATCTGGCGAGTGGCGTTTGCGGGGGGCGAGTTGGCGAGCCTGGCACGTCTGAGCGGGGGGCGGGTACGTGGAGCGGTGGTGCGTCAAATGGCCCGAGGACGCATTGAGTACGACGATGGGGGACATTGGTCGTTGACGTTGACAGAGATGCGAAATGAAGCAGTTCCGGCGTTTGATTCCAGTGTGTGGCATCCGTAGCTGGCAGCGCGTAGCAGTCGCGGTCCTCGCGCTGGCGGCCTCGGGCTGCCTTTACAGCTTTCACGGCGGCGGGTTACCGCCCGATGTGAAAACGATGGCCATCTTGCCGTTCGACAACAACACGCCGATTCCTGGACTCGAGTCGCAGCTCCTGCAGGAGATGCGAAAGAACCTCGAGGCTCGCCTCGGCGTGCGCGATGCGTCCGAGGCGAGGGCGGATGCCGTAGTGAGCGGCTCGATCACGCGCTATGACGCCGACATACCGGTTGGTTACGGCTCGACGGCCAACGGGCAGGCACCGACGAGCACCGTTCGGATGCTCGAGATGTCAGTCGATGTCCAGATCGTCGACCAGAAGACGGGCAAGACGCTGTTTCAGCGAAAGGGTCTGAGTGCAAACGGCAACTACACGGAACGCGCGGAGGACGCCGGGCGCGTGCAAGCGATCCAGAAGCTCGTGACTGATATGATCGAGGGAGCGCAGTCCCAGTGGTGAGGCGCCCTGGCGGCACGCGGTTGGGCTGTCTCCTGGCAATGGCGGTCGTCGGGGCCGCCGTCTATTACGGCAGCGGTGTCGGACAGATGTATCTCCGATACTACCAATTCCAGGATGCGTTCAAGCAGGAGGCCCGATTCGCCTCGCAGCACAGCGATGGCGAGATCAAGCAGCGCCTGCAGCAACTGGCGGACTCGTTGCAGCTGCCGGACGACGCCCAGACGATTTTCGTCAAGCGCAAGGATCACCACATCCTGATCTGGAACGAGTACTACTCTCACGTGGAGTTGCCGTTCTTCTCGCGCGACTTCTACTTCAACCCCAAGGCTGAAGGCGACCTGTAACCCACAGGGGGCGGGCCTCTCGGCGGACGGCGCGTGCGTCGCCCCTATACGCGGCCCGCGGCGCGTATAGCTTACGGCACCGATGTCATTGTGTTCCGCGTCGCGCCGACCAACAGATTCGATTTTCACATGGGACGGGGCGCTTCGCTGGCGGTCGAGCCAGCGGGGCTCAGTGGTGTTCACCAACGGCGTCTTCGATTTGCTACACCGTGGGCATGTCGATTTGTTGAGCGCCGCCCGGTCCTGCGGCGATGCCCTCATTGTCGGGGTCAACAGCGATGATTCCGTGCGCCGGCTCAAGGGACCCGGCCGGCCGGTGCGAACGGCGGCGGACCGCGCTTACGTGGTCGCCGCGCTCGCGCCCGTCGATGCGGTCGTCATCTTCGACCAGGATACGCCCCTCGAGTTGATCCGAGCGCTCGGTCCCGATGTACTGGTCAAGGGTGGCGACTACACCGAGGCAACGATCGTCGGCGCACCGGATGTACGAGCTCGCGGCGGTGAGGTCGTCGTCATCCCACTCACGCCGGATCAATCCACGACATCAATCATGGAGCGGGTACGTGGAAGCCGCTAAACCAACGGACGGTGGTCGACGAGACCGCGCCCCGGGCGGGCTTCGCCCCGTCATGCTGGATCGGGGGGCAGCACCGTACGCCGAGGGCTCGTGCCTCGTGACGTTCGGGGACACACGCGTGTTGTGCGCGGCGAGCGTGGAAGCGGGCGTGCCGGCCTGGCGTAGGGGATCAGGCTTGGGATGGCTTACAGCCGAGTACGCGATGCTGCCTCGCGCGACGCTCGAACGCACGGCGCGCGAGCGTGGTGCCGGCGGGCTGGGTGGCCGGACGCAGGAGATCCAGCGCCTCATTGGACGCAGTGTGCGCGCCATGCTCGACGGCTTCGACTTCGGTGAGCACACGATCCGCATCGATTGCGATGTGTTGCAGGCGGACGGTGGCACGCGGACCGCCGCGATCACCGGCGCCTGCGTCGCGGTCACCGATGCATTCGACTGGCTGGTGCGCGCGGGCCGCCTGCCGAGTACGCCGGTTCGCCGCCGCGTGGCCGCCGTGAGCGTGGGCATGATCGATGGCGAGCCCCGGCTCGATCTCGAGTACACCGAGGACGTGCGCGCCGCGGTCGACATGAACGTCGTAATGGCGTCGGGCGGCGATCGACCGCTCACCGAAGAGCCCCGATTCGTCGAGATCCAGGGCACCGGTGAGCACGGCACGTTCGATCGGCGCGAGTTGGACGCCTTGCTGTCGTTGGCAATCGAGGGGATTCGACAGCTCGATGCGCTGCAGCAAGCGGCGCTTGCCTCCAACATCGTGGACCGATGAGCGCCATGGTCGGTCGGTCACCGTTGCTGCTCGCGACGCGGAGCGCGGGCAAGCTGGCCGAGCTCAAGCCGTTGTTCGAATCGCGAGACGTGGCTGTGATCGATCTCGACGATCTCGACCTGCCGTACGACGCCGACGAAGATGGCATCGAGCAATTCGAGTCCTTTGAGGAGAACGCTCTGGCCAAGGCCCGCTATTTCTACGAAGCGAGCGGCGGCATGCCGACCGTTGCCGACGACTCAGGGCTGGAGATCTACGGACTGAGCGGAGCGCCTGGTGTGCGCAGCAAGCGCTGGGCGGAAGCGAGCGTACCGGACCGCCGGAAGCCCGACGAGATCGATACTGCGAACAACGCGATGCTGGTGCGTGCCGTCACGCCGCTGGCGGACCGGCGCGCGCGGTACGTCTGCGCAGCGGCCTACGTCGGGATCGGAGGCCAAGAATTGGTCGAGCGAGGTGAGGTGGCGGGCACGATTGTGACGGAGCCCCGCGGGGGCGGCGGATTCGGGTACGACCCGTTCTTTGTGGCCGCCGAGCTGGGTCGCACATTCGGGGAAGCATCACGCGATGAGAAAGCCCGGGTGAGTCATTGGGCGCGTGCGTTTAGCGCGCTGCTACAGGCGATCGCGACGGGATCGTAAACGGGGCCCGTCAGGTGCGACCGGCCGTAGTGGCGACGCACTGCGTCGCCTATGTGGTCAATGGCCCAGAGCGAGGCCCGCCGGAGCGCCCGACCCGATTACAATCGCCGTATCGAGCGCGTCGAAGTGCTTGGTCTGCAGGATACGACGGCCATCCGCGGAGAGCAGGAACGCGACGAATTGATCGCCAAGTGCTTTGTGCGGAGCAGCCGGGGATATTGAGATCGCGAAGAGGATCGGCGCTCCGCGCACGGTGATCGTATCGCCCGGACGCTTGCCGAGTACGCGGGCCGACGCGGTCGCGTAGATCGCGGAATCCGCCGGTGTGCCCAGGTCAATTTGCGGTGGCAGACTCACGGTCTTGAGCCCGGCGTTGTCGGCCAGGTTTTGGTAGCTCCAGATGTAGTCCAGCTCTCCAGCTTGCAGCAGTCCCACCTGGTCGGCTTCCCGGGGGCGCACGTTGCGTTGCGGTGCAGCGCGCAGCAGGCCGGCTGCCAGTCCCGGCTCCTTGTAATAGCGCTCGGCCAGTTGGAACACGAACAGCGCGCGGTAACCGGAAGGGTCGTCGTTCGGATCGGAGCGGCCGACCTCGACACCAGGGCGCTGAATAACCTGGCGCCAATTGGTGCTCGTGATCTCGTTCGCGTGCTTGGAGCGATCGGTATATGCCAGAACCATGCGATTGCGGCCGAACACCGCGTACCATGACGTCCACTGCGGCATGAGCAGGTGAGGGAATACGTCCGGGGCAGCGAGCGCCACGACGTCAGGGCGGCGCCCGAGCTCGGTGATTCGCCGAGCGACTTCGAGGCTCGAGCCCGGCTCGAGGTAATAGTGGCTTCCCGTCCGCGCGGCGAAGCTGTCGAGCGCTACCGTCATGGGCTGCGTAATCGACGCCGCGTTCATGACGAGGAGCGCCGAGTCGCCGCCCGCCGACGCAGAATCGGCTGACGCGCTGTTTTCCTTGTCGCGGGACCTACCGCACGCAGCCACTGCGAGCAGGATCGAAAGCGTGGCGGCTCGAGATATCGATGAAAGAGACAAGAGAGTTGGACGTTGGACGTTGGGAAGCAAACCTCGAGGCGCAGCCACTCGCACCGTAACTGGCCCCGCGGCCAAGCGCGGCCCACAAATTCAGGGAATCTAAGGTAATGTGACCTCACATTCCCACACCGGCCCCGGTGCCGACGTGGCTCGGGCTCCGGCCGCGCATTCGGCGTCGTTGATTCACTTCGACCCATCGGATAGCTTGAGCGCGGCGATCGCGGCTGCGCCGCGATGGAAAGGAGAGAACAGCAACACCACGGGGCGTAGCGTAGCCTGGTATCGCGCCTGCTTTGGGAGCAGGAGGCCGATTGCGGCTACCGCCGCAATAGAAAGGAGCGAATCAGAAAGGAGAAAGGAGAGAACAACAACGCCACGGGGCGTAGCGTAGCCTGGTATCGCGCCTGCTTTGGGAGCAGGAGGTCGCCGGTTCAAATCCGGCCGCCCCGATCGCAGCGTCACCGCAATAGAAAGACCTAGAGAAGGTAGAGAGTAGACCACGACCAGCTGAACGCGGCTCCGTCGTCGTCTACTTTCTACTTTCTGTAGGTCTACTTTCTCGGGGCCGCAGGCCCCGCGCCGCAGGCCCCGCGTGATGTAGGTCACATTCTTCACGTGCGCACGGCGACACCTTGAGCGGCATTCGACTCGGGCCGTACGGTGCGGTACAGATCCTGAATCGCATGCGCGTTGATGTCAGTCCGCGCTGTACGCCAAACGTCATCATTGTCTGGCACAACGATTTGGAGGATGGCGACGTGACCCTTGCTTCGCGTACCCGCACGCTCGTACAGCGCCGAGTCCCAGCGTGGCCCGTCGCGGGCGTGATGGTGCTCGCTGGTGCGACCGGATGCACAACGGCAACCGGGGTTCAGGGCGTCAGCAAGATCACGGTTACACCGGCGAACGTCGCCGTCGTGGTGCACGATCACGCGACGTTGCACGCTTCGTTGCTCGACGCGAGCGGTCAGTTGGTGAATGGGCCTTCTGTGTTCTGGTCGAGCGAGGATTCCACGATCGCGGTCGTCTCAGCAAGCGGCGTCGTGACCGCGATGAGCGCGGGCGTCGTGCGCATTGCGGCGAGCGCCGAAGGTGCGTCGGCTACGGCAACCGTGACCGTGTCCGCAGTTCGAGTGGCTTCCATTGTCGTGGTTCCAGACACGCTCAGACTCGGTCCTGGTGCCTCAAGTCGGCTATTGGCGACTGCGTACAACGGGTCCGGAATTGCCGTGTCCGGACTCGCGTTGACCTGGGGGAGTGGCAGCCCCGCCGTCGCGACGGTCGATCAGACGGGCGTGGTCACCGCGGTCGCCGCGGGCACCTCGACCGTCACGGCATTGGCCGGAGGACAGACCGGGTCGGCCGCGGTCATCGTGGCGACGCCGACTGTGGCATCTCTTACGATTGTCCCGGATACACTGAGTGTGGCGCCGGGGGCCGTGGGGCAACTCAAGGTCACCGCGTTCGATGCGGCCGGCCATGTCCTGAGTGGACTGCCCGTGACGTGGGGCAGCAGTAATAATGCGGTGGCGACTGTCGATACCGTCGGGAACGTGACTGGGGTAGCCAATGGAACCGCGCAGGTGTCGGCGGCGGTCGCGGGGCATACTGCGACGGCCACGGTGATTGTCGGGAACCTGCCACCGGTCACGATTGCCGGATGCAACGGCGGGACGCTGAACGAAACGACGGCCGCACCGATCATCGTCACCGGCAACATTGACAATGGGTGTGCAGCGACACTCAAGAGCACCGCCGGCTCGATCGAGTTGCAGGGCACAATCGACCATCAGAGCACGGCGACGCTCGTCGCGATGAGCGGTGTCGCCCTCGACCAGCAGATCCGGGGCGGGAGCGTCGTGCAGGCGACCGCCGGCAAAGCTTTCACTCTCGCTCACGACGTCAACGGGATGCCTGGAGATACGGCATGGACGCTCACCGTGTTCGACTGCGATTCGCTCACGATTGGCGGCAACGTCCACGGTGGTGCACGGACGCAGCTGCACTCACACGGTCCGATCCTGATCACCGGCATGATACACGATCCTGGCACCGATGTCGTGTGGTGGGCGCCGTCATTCCAGGCTCAGGGCGGGATCGACCCCGCGTCAGTTGTAGTCAAACAGAATTGGGGCGGTTTCCCGGATCTGTACTAGTGAGAACGGGACGCCGGACGCTCGACTAACAGCGGGCGCACCAGCGTCCACAAGCGTCGTCCTCACTGAACAACGATCGTTCCGTGCATGAAAGGATGAATGTGGCAGTTGTAGTTGTAAGTCCCTGCGGTCGGGAACGTCCGCGCGACGTTCACGTTCGCGTTGTCCCCCGCGATGTTGGCCGGAGCTCCCGGGCTACTGAAGAACACGTTGTGCGCGACTGAGCCAAAGGCAAAGGTCACCGTCGTGCCTGATTGTACGACGAGCGTATCCGGGCCGAACATCAAACTCGGTGTCGCGGCGATAGTCATGCCTGTGGGCCCATTGGTGGGCGCCACTGGAACGGGCGATGTGGCGCCGCTGGAATTGCTCCCGCAGGCAACGACACTGGCAGTGGCGATGATCGCGATTGCGGAGAGAAGCCCTGAGGAAAGGGAGGATTTGCGCATGGTGGTTCACCGGCATGATTGGTGGTGAGATCAGAGGTGTGACGACACAGGTTGGCCGCGTAAAGCGCGTAATGTCGGGCCCGACTGGATGCTTCAACGTGGCGACGGCCGCCGACACGTCTCGCTTCCTGCGCGCAATGAAAACCACCTCGGTCTCCATCCAAAGGGCGTTGGTGCGAACGACTACTGCGTGGGGGCGGACAGCTAGTTTCCTCGCGGGGAGTCAGTTCTCGCCTGAGCGGCCTCGAGTTGCCGACGCGCGGCGCGTTCCCAGCGATGGTATCGGACGCACGGCGCGCGGAGATCGGCGAAAACGGCGCGTCACTACGTTCCGCTTGGTACCCTTTTTCGTGCGGCCCAAATACGCTTTCAATGCGGACAAGGCAGCCCCGCCCGTCCGGTAACTATCTTTTCGCGCGCTTTGTCTTGCGGGCAGATGTATTGGCCGCGACGGCCGCGCGGACCAGCGACATGAAGGCGCCCTCGTCGATCTTCTCGCCTTGGTGGATGTCGATCGCCCGCCTCACGTTCCCGTCGAGGCTCGAGTTGAAGAGCTTCGCAGGGTCCTTCAAGGAAGCGCCCTTGGCGAAGGTGAGCTTCACGACGGACTTATACGACTCGCCAGTACAGATGATCCCGTCGTGCGACCAGACCGGAGTGCCCATCCACTTCCACTCCTCGACCACGTCCGGGTCCGCCTCTTTAATGAGCTTGCGCATTCTGCTGAGGGTTTCCCCGCGCCAATCCCCGAGTTCAGCGACCCTTTTCGAGATGAGCTCAGAGGCCGACTCGCCTGCGATCGCGCCAGACTTTTTCATTTTCTCGTCCTGGAAGGTTCCAGATAGATATCAAACTCTCGGCTTCCACATGGATGCCGAGTCAATATGGCGGGATTACGCCTCGCCGTCAGTTGGGCACCTGGACGGTCGCACTAGCCGCGGTATTCCTTCCACTCCTTCTCGACGACTCGAGCCATTGCCTTCGCTGCGCGCCGAAGCCAATTAGGGCGGCGACGACGGAGATCGCCCAACACGCGAGTCCGCTGCCGAGGCATCCCGAGGTGCACGTTGGCGACGTCGCTCGCCATCGCACTCAGGAGCACGGCCTCGTCGCGCCGCCGGGGGAGTGATGCGATCTCGATGGGGTTCGAGTCGGGTGACAAGCGGCGAACGAGCCACGAACCGATGACTCGCTGAACCGGATCCGGAGCGCGGACCGCGGAGAGCATTGCGCGGTTGTAGTACCGCTGTCCGCGCCGCCGTTCATGGGCCGCCCACGCGCAGGCCGACGGCACCACAGCCTTGGCCTCTCGAGCCAGGAACCCGCCCTCCCAGTCGGCGACGGCGACATAGCGTGGCTGCCCCATGCTGCCGGTCCCGGCTTCACGCCGGACGATCTTGTACGGCACCTTCGCCGGCAGCGTCGCTTCGAGGGCACGCCGTGCATCTCGAGGCACTCCCCGCCGCGCGACGGGCCAGTGCGTGACGGTGTCCCAGAAATGGCCTGGTGGCTTGAGCACGTCGATCCCGAGCTTTTCGAGGTGCTCGTGATGCTCCGCCAAGACGAATGGCCGTCCCCGCGTCTGAAGCGTGTGGCGATATGATTCCACGATCGCCTCACATGCCTCACGCAGCGAGAGGGTCAGGTATCCTGCGTCGATCACGATCTTGACGCTCGTCGCGAGCCGCACCAGATCGTTGGTGTAGGGCAGTGGGAAGGCGTCGTCGAAATCGTCCACGCCGAAGTTGAGTCGCCCTTCGGCGTCGCGCCAGGTACCGAAGCTATCGACGTGCAGATCGGCAACGGCCATCACCACCGGCGCCCGTTCGAGATCAGAACACTCGATGGGCCAGAGTTGCGCCCAGCGATAAAACGTGCCGCGCAGAAATGCGAACACCTCGCGGCGCATTTGCGCGTGCTTGTCGCGGAGCTGCGACTCGACGACGGCGACCTGCGATCGCAGCCACGCCTCGTATTCGGTGGTCGACTCCCCAATGTCCATCATCGCCGTGCGAAGTGCGATCTGAATCTCGTGTGCATTTGTTCCGACTCAGAACGCTTTGTGGGTTCATGCTCGGGTGGCCACCTCACGATCGGGGCTGTAATCTCCCGTTTGCGAATTCCGAGCCATGCGCGTTTTCTTGCGCCAGCGCAGCGTATGTAAGAGCTCCCTCGAGTCCGCCCGAACCGCCACCCCTGGATGTCGCTCGCCACACCCACAGCGAGACAGCTCCCGATTGCAGCCAAGCCGCCTCGCTCTCCCATGCCGCCAACGCTATCCTTCCCGGCATGAGGGAATCACATCTTGTGGGTCGATTCCCTGGCCGCGCTCAGCCATACCCTAATCGAGGGCGGGTTTAGAGCGAGCCGCGACTGAGAAAGAGTGGTGACACCCGAGCCAGGCAAAACTGCTGCACGTGCACGGGGCCGTAGTGGTCGGCCCGCGACGCAGCTCCATGAGCTCCTTGTCGCCCGCGTCAAGGAGTACGCCCTCATCGTGCTCGATACTGAGGGCGAGATCCTGAGCTGGAACTCGGGAGCCGAGCGCCTCAAAGGCTATACGGCCGACGAGATCATCGGGCGCCACTTCTCGATCTTCTATCCTCCCGAAGATGTGGCGGCGGGGAAACCGGGTCGGCTGCTGGACGTCGCTCTTGCGGAGGGCCAGGTCGAGGACGAAGGGTGGCGAATCCGGAAGGATGGCACGCGCTTCTGGGCCGACGTGTTGATTACTGTCCTCCGCCACGACGACGGAGAACTGGTTGGCTTCGCCAAGGTAACCCGGGACCTCACGCAGCAGCGAGAGGCGGCCGAGACAGTCCGTCGCAGCGAGGAGCGATTCCGTCTGCTCGTTCAGAACGTGAAGGAGTACGCGATCTTCATGCTCGATCCGACGGGTCACATCATGACATGGAACGAGGGCGCACAGCGAATCAAAGGCTATACCGCAAGCGAGATCGTCGGGCAGCACTTCTCCATCTTTTATCCCGAAGTGGATGTGGCCGCGCGCAAACCCGAACGCGAGCTGGCCATCGCCACGGACACGGGCGTGTACAAGGAAGATGGATGGCGCGTTCGGAAGGACGGTTCGCTCTTCTGGGCCAGCGTGGTCATCACCGCTGTCCACGACGCACGCAACCGCCTCAGAGGGTTCGCGAAAGTGACCCGTGATCTCACGGAGCGCCAAGCAGCGATGGAGCGCGCGCTGGCCGACGCTCGCCGTATCGCGGAGGAAGAGGCCGCGCGGGCTATCGCAGAGCAGCGTAACCAGGACCTGCGAGACTTGGCGGACCGGCTCCGACTGTCAGCATCGGAACTCGAGTCGCGAAGCAGAGAGGCAGAGGAAGCCAACCGAGTCAAGGGCGAGTTCCTCGCCGCGATGTCTCACGAACTTCGGACGCCGCTCAACGCGATAGCCGGATACGCGCAGCTGCTCCAACTCGGGGTAAGCGGCCCCGTGACCGAGCAACAGGTGCAACACCTGGAACGGATCCAGCGCAGCCAGCAGCACCTGCTCGGCATCATCAACGACATTCTGAATTTCAGTCGGATCGAAGCCGGCCGAGTTGTTTATGAGAATCAGCCCCTGAATCTCGGGCAGATCGCCGAAGCTGTCTCGCCCATGATCGAGCCCCAAGTACAGGCCAAAGGCATCAAGCTGATGGTAGGGGATTGCGCGCCCGAGCTCATGGCACGAGGCGACCGACCAAAGGTCGAGCAGATCCTTATCAACCTGCTCTCCAATGCGGTGAAGTTCACACCGATGAACGGACGGATTGAGGTGACGTGGGGCAGCGACAACGGCCGGGCGTGGGTCACCGTGCAGGACTCTGGCATTGGTATCCCGGCCGATCAGATGGAGGCGATTTTTACCCCGTTCGTTCAGGTGGGACGCAGGCTTTCGAGTCCGCAGGAAGGCACCGGGCTGGGACTACCAATCAGCCGGGAACTCGCGCGGGGGATGGGCGGCGACTTGGTGGTCACGAGCAAGATAGGACACGGCACCACTGTGACCCTCACGCTGCCGCTTGCGCTCCACGCGTAGGGCGGTAGGGGAGACGCAATGCGTCGCCCCTCGACAATGCCACCGGCACCTACATCCGGAGCCAGCTCGATCTGATTCGCGGAGCGAGTCAGCCCGCTGAGCTCGATTCCGGATGCCACATGGACATGGGCGTGAGAAACGCGGCCGGCCGGCGAACGCTGAATATCGTGCATCTCCCAACGTGCAGTCGCACCGGTAGACGGCCCACGCATGCCTTCAACGAGGGCGGGCATGATCAATGCAAAACACCGGTGGCTAAAGGCCTCGCCGAGGGCGGCCCAACGATCGAAGCGATATCGGATTGAAAAACACGTGAACGCAACCGGGAGCACCTATGTGGACACTCGCAGTCATTCTTTTTTGTGCTCTGGATTCTCGGGTTCGGCGTCTTTCACGTCGCGGGCGCGCTGATTCACATTCTGTTGGTGCTCGCGATCATTTCGGTACTGTGGAGCCTGATTACTGGCCGTCGGCCCTCCGTGTAGCGCCAACTCTCGCCCTTTCCAGCACGTCGGAGTAGGCCAGGAGCCGGGGTATCGCGCGAGGGATGCAAATGAGATGGGCCGCCAAGGGACTCGCGGCCCATCTGTTCATTGCTCGATCTCTCGTCGCTGCGCCCGCCTGTGCACCTAGGCCCACTAGTGGCCTAAATCCCGCCGTCCTACTTCTGCAGTTTGACGTATAGGAGCGCAGGATCCCGGACGCGGAATAAGCGATCGCTGTGCCGGGCACGAGCTGATGTGATCAGATCCCTGGCGTCGAGGACCGCGTGGCTCGCCTGTGTCGCCTTCGCTGCGGGGCAGTGCCTGGCAGGAAGGACCATCGAGGCGCAGCAGCCATCGCGCGCAGACACATCATCGGTCGCCACCCGGGACACCTCAGGACAGAAACCCGTTCCGCAGCGGGACATTTGGGACGTAGCCGCGTCGATCCTTCACATTCACAAGCCACCCACTCCGCCGGAAGACCCGGATTCCGTCCACTCGGCCATCATGATCCTGCCCGTGTTCGGGATCACGCCATCGGCAGGCGTTAGCCTTGGCGCCGGTGTGTCGTACATCGGACGCATTGGCCCTGCCGGCAGCACTCGGCTCTCGCAGGCGAACGTCGCGGCGTCCTACAGCAGCAAAGGCCAGCTCAACGTCTCACTGACACCGACTCTCTACTTGCGCGACAACCGATTCTCGATCGAGGGGGATATCCGCTACTTGAGCCTGACCCAGACGACCTACGGCCTTGGACCACTGCACCCGGACAGCGACGGTGACGACATGGGTTTCAACCTGCTGCGGACCTATGTGACCGGGTATGTCAGCGCGGCCAAGGGGCTCTACGTCGGGCTCGGCTACCGGCTCGACTATTACTTCAATATTGTCGATCACGATGCGATCGCGGGTGAGGCAAGTGCGTTTCTCGAATACAACAATGGGGCGACCGTCACGAGCACCATTGCCTCCGGTCCCGCGCTCTCGATCGTCTACGAAACGCGCGACAACCCCATCAACGCCGCCCGCGGTTACTACGCGCGGGTCGACGTCGTGCAGTACCCAACATGGACGGGGAATGCCACCTCATGGACTTTGTTTCGCTACGACTTCCGGCATTACGTCGGCTTCGACCGCCACGACCACACGGTCCTCGCTTTGTGGAGCTTTGGCTGGCTCACGAGCGCCCATCCCCCGTACTTGAGCCTTCCGGCCGATCGGATGGGATCGCGATAACGACAGCGGCCGTGGGTACGTGCAAGGCCAGATCCGCAGCCCCAGCATGTTCTATGGTGAAGCCGAACTCCGACAGCAACTCAGTGCCAACGGACTGATCGGCGGCGTTCTGTTTGCAAGCCTCACGGCAGCCAACTACCCGGCGACGCGATCATTCGGCCCCGCCAATCCGGCATACGGTGTGGGCATGAGACTCAAACTCAATAAGAAGTCAGACCAGAACATTCGATTCGACCTCGCGTTCACGCCCGCAGGTCCCGCTCGGTTCTTCCTCGGCGCGAGCGAAGCGTTCTGACCCAGCCGAAGCCAAAAAGCCAGAAGCCGCCGACCTCATCCCGCTCCCGCGGTCGAGTTGCACGGCCGGCCGCGCCAATTTCATTACGGGACAGTTGCCCATCCGGACCGGCCTCACGACAGTGGGGCAGGCCGGATCGACGGTCGGCATGCCCACGGAAGCGCCGACGATCGCCACCGTGCTCCGATCGATGGGGTATGCCACCGGGCAGTTTGGCAAAAACCACCTGGGCGATTTGAACCAATTCCTCCCAACCGTGCACGGATTCGACGAATTCTTCGGCTACCTCTATCACTTGGACGCGATGGAGGATCCGTTCCATCGGAACTATCCCCCCGCGCTCAAGGAGAAGGTGGGTCCCCGCAATTTGCTGCACACGTGGGCGACGGACAAAGACGATGCGACACTGCAGCCGCGCTGGGGCAAGATTGGTAAGCAGAAGATTGTCGACGAGGGCCCGCTCGCCCCACACCCGACCGACGGGGTCAAGTACGATATGGAGACCGTGGACGACGCCATCCGCGATCACGCGTTCAACTTCATGGACAAGGCGAAGAGTGCTGGGAAGCCCTTCTTTGTCTGGCTCAATCCGACGCGCATGCATGTCGTCACGCACCTGTCGGAGAACTACGAAACACCGCGTACCCCAGAGAATGGTTGGAGCGTGCAGGAAGCCGGGCTGGCACAACTCGACGACATTGTGGGCTCGGTGCTGCAGAAGCTGAAGGACACGGGTCTCGATGACAACACGATCGTCGTTTTCAGCACCGACAACGGCGCGGAGTGCATGACCTGGCCCGACGGTGGCCAGACGCCGTTCGCAGGCGAAAAAGGCGCGGTGCTGGAAGGTGGCTTCCGGGCGCCCTGCATCATTCGGTGACCAGGCAAAGTACCGGCTGGTAAGATCGAGAACGGGATCATCTCCGGACTCGATTGGTTTCCGACGTTCGTCGCCGCCGCCGGCGACCCGACCATTGTTGACGAGCTAGTAGGTGGTAAGGAGTTTGGCGGCCAGACCTACAAGGTCCATCTCGACGGCTACAACCAGCTCGACTTCATCACCGGGAAAGGTCCATTGAAGCGGCAGGAGATCTTCTATTTCGCTGAGGGTACCTTGGGCGCGGTCCGCGTCAACGACTACAAGTATCGGTTCATCGACCAGCCCGGCGGCTGGCTGGGCGGCACGGTCAAACCGGATTGGCCGATCCTCTGCAATCTCCGTCTCGATCCATTCGAGCGCACCGGGCTAGATCGGTCGCTGAACTTCTACAGCTGGTTCGCGTACGAGTTCTGGCGCTTTGTCTTCGTGCAACAAGTGGTGGAGAAGTTTGCGGAGTCATTCGTCGCCTTCCCTCCGATGCAGGCGCCCGCCACGTTCAACCTTGCAGCGATCAAAGAGCAGCTGCAGAAGAAGGTTGCGACGCACTCAGGCGTCTAGAGCAGAGTGAGAGCCTGGCGCTCCGGCACCGGGGCGCCAGGTCTCTTGTGCGATCCGCAGGCGGTCTCACTCACACGTCTGGTTCCACGCCGACCCGTACCTGCCTCCATCCGCGGGCTCGAGCACGTCGCCCCGGGGAGCTCCGCGAATCGTGCGAACTCCCGCGGAGGTGGAGGTGGGGATCGCCTCCTCTGACCGCGCGTTGGCAAGCTTGGCTACACGAGCCGGACGCACGCGTTTAAGATGAAGGACGCGGTCGCCACCCCCACCGACCACTCGACGCGACGGCGAGACTGCTCCACATTTGGATCAGTTTCGCGAGCCACCGCCGAGTTTCGCCAACCTCAACCTCCAAACCCTACGCATGTTGACGCTCTCGCCTCTTCACCGCACCGTGCGTCCCTGGATGACAATGCTCTACGGAGCGCTATTCGTTACCGCGTGCCAGTCCGAACACGGCAGCGCCACTGCACAGGCGGGGCGGTCACCATCAGACACAAGCGCGGCATCAGCTGCCGCACCCGCCGCTGCGCCCGCTGCCTCGCCCGGCGCACCGATCACCTTCGCCCCGTCGCTTGGCGTCGATATGGCGAAGATGACCAAGACGCCGTCAGGACTCGCGTATCGTGATGTAAAGGTCGGCACCGGGGCCACCGCCGCGGTGGGCAACACGGTGTCCGTGCACTACACTGGTTGGCTGCCCGATGGGACCAAGTTCGATAGCAGCCGCGATCGCAAGCAACCCTTCGAGTTCAAGCTGGGCGCAGGGCAGGTGATCAAGGGATGGGACGAGGGCGTCGCCGGCATGAAAGTCGGCGGGCGTCGCACGCTCGTGATTCCCCCTGATCTCGCCTACGGCCCCAGCGGCTCGGACCCGATCCCGCCAAACGCGACCCTGGTCTTCGACGTCGAGCTGCTGGGCATCCACTGATTGCGCCTTCGGCGCAATAGAGAGGAGAAAGAAAGAGAGGAGAAAGGAGACGAAAGCCTTCAACCACTGCCACCGGCGGTAGGGGCGATACGCGCGTCGCCGACGGCAGCCCGGGACCGGTAGGGGCGACGCAATGCGTCGCCCCGCGGTGATAGCGGGGTATTCGTCGCCGCCCGAGACGGCAATTTTGCCGTGTCACCACAGGAGCGGGATCAAGCGGTAGCGCACCTGTCGGCGATACGCATTGTAGCCCTCGAGATCTCGTGATAACAGCCGTTCCTCGAGGACGATGCGGCCGACGAGCAGCAGTGACAGGACGGCGCCGACCAGGATACCTGCGGTCGATCGGAGGAACAATGGCGCCCCGATGCACATAGCCGTCGCGCCGAGATACATTGGGTGGCGGACGACGCGGTACACGCCCGTCGACACGACGCGGTGCTCCCGCTCTCTCTGGACGCGCACGAGCCCTGACAGAAAGGGATTGTCGGCGAACGATCGGAAGAGAAAGAAGGCAGCGAGGAGCAACAGCAGGGCGCCGATGGGCTGCAGCCACGCCGGCACAGGCCGCATCCAACGGTAGCGACGCGCATCCAACGGCATCACGATGATCCAAGCGGCGAATACGACGACTAGTCCATGGACGATCCACTCGTCCACGCGACCCTGACCGCCGGTGCGCGGCCTGCGGTAGCGCTCGGCCAGCAAGGCCGGGTCTTTCCGGTACAGCCACACGATGCATGTCGCGCATAGGCTGACGAACCAGACGCCGAAGATCCATCCTTCGAGCCACCGCCAGTCTCCTGAAAGCCACCGCAACGCCGTCGGCCACACCAGCAGGTAAACGCCGGTGAAGAACAGCTTGCCTGAGGATACCTGAGGCGAATCCGGCATCGGGGCGTCTCGGCGAGGGAGATTTATTGTCATATCATGACCGTCACGTCTTGACGTTCAAGATGAGAGGTTCTAGAGTGTTATGGTAGCGTCTGCCCGGAGCTCGCCGTGGACCAGCCAAACACCGATGTCATTCAAGGCACGCTCGACTTGCTCATCCTCAAGACGCTGAGCCTGGCGCCACTGCACGGATTTGGTATCGCGCGGCGCATCGAGCAGATCTCGCGCGGCGTGTTCAAGGTGAACCCTGGCTCACTCCTCGTCGCGCTCCAGCGATTGGAGCGCGCCGGCTGGCTCGAGGCGGAATGGCGGGACACGCCCAGCTCTCGCCGGGCCAAGTTCTACAGCCTGACACGGTCTGGCAGAAGGCAGCTTGACGTGGAAACAGAGGATTGGACCCGGCGGGTGGGGGCGGTCGCCCGCCTGCTCAAGGCCGAGGGCTGACGCATGTCGATCCGAGGCCAGCTCTCACACGGGTTCCGCGTGCTCTTCCATCGACGCGATGCAGACCAGGACCTCTCGGACGAATTGCAGCACTACTTCGACGAAGCCGTTGCCGAGGGGCTAGCCCGCGGGTTGTCCCCCGACGAAGCGCGCCGTGCCGCGCGCGCCGAATGCGGCAATCTCACGAGCCGTCGTGAGGAAGTCCGCATCTCCGGCTGGGAACACCTGGTGGATACCACCGTCGCGGACATCCGATACGCGGCACGCCGACTGCGCGCCAACCCAGGCTTCACGGCCGTGAGCGTCGCAACGCTAGCAATCGGCATTGGCGCGACGACCGCCATCTTCAGCGCCGTCAACGCCATTCTCTTCGAGCCGCTGCCATATCCCCATCCCGACCGGATCCTCATGATCTCGGATGTGGGAGCCGGGGAACGCGGTGAGCGAGCCAACCTTTGGGACGTACGAGGAGTTGGCGCAACGGAGTCGTTCATTTGATGCACTCGCGGCAACCAACGCGTGGACCCCAGCACTGACCGGATCGGGAGCGCCAGAACGCATCGCGGCGGAGCAGGTGAGTGCTCCGTTTTTCCGAGTGTGGGGGATCCTGCCCGCCGAGGGGCGCGACTTCTTGAGCAGCGAGGACGTGCTGAACGGTCCGCGTGTCGCCGTCCTCAGCTCTCGCTTGGCCACGCAGCGGTTCGGCTCCGCAGGCAACGCGGTAGGGAAGGCGGTCAACCTCAATGGCGATCCGTACACCGTCGTCGGCGTCATGCCACCAGGCTTCGAGAATGAGCTGGCGCCATTGGCAGATGTCTGGGTACCGCTGCAGTACAGGCCGCACGCGCCACCCCAGACCCGGGAGTGGGGCCACCATCTACACATTGTCGGTCGGCTGCGTGGCGGTGTGACTGCTACCCAGAGCAGGAACGAGCTCGAGGCGATCGCTCACACACCGGTTTCCGGCTTTCCCAGACCGAGCTGGGCCGATCTTTCGGACGGCCTGATCGTACACCCCCTTCAGCAGGATGTTACCGGCGACGCGCGACCCGCGCTGCTCGCCATCCTGGGCGCGGTGTTTCTCGTCCTCGCGATCGCCGCAGTCAATGTCACGAACCTGCTCCTCGCCCGCGGCGTGGAACGCCGGGGCGAGTTTGCCATGCGCATCGCGCTCGGCGCTGGTCGCGCTCGACTCGTCCGCCAACTCCTCACTGAGAGCGTGCTCCTGGCATTGCTGGGCGGAGCATTGGCATTGGCCTCGCCGTGATCGGCGTCCGCGCGATTGTCGCACTCAGTCCACCGGGACTACCGCGCGCTGATACGATTCGTCTCGATACCGCGCCTTCGTGTTCGCGCTCGCCATCACGACATGGTGGGGATCGCCGTGGGTCTCGCCCCCGCCCTTGGCTCTTCACGGGGCAACCTGAACGGCGCACTGCATGAAGGATCACGACGCACCGCCGGAGGTCATCACGCCACGCGGCGAACCCTCGTCGTCGCTGAAGTTGCCCTGGCGCTCATATTGCTGGTCAGCGCGGGACTCCTGGTACGAAGCCTCGAGCGCCTGTTGTCCGTCGCCGCAGGGTTTGATGCTTCGCACGCGATTTCGATGCAAGTGCTGGCCGCTGGCCACCAATATGATGCCGACGATGCGCGATCGCGCTTCTTCACCAATGCGCTCGATGCCGTGCGCGGAGTGCCGGGGGTCGTCACGGCCGCTTTCACGAGCCAACTGCCACTCAGTGGAGACCATGACGGCTATGGCGTGACCTTTCAGGCACACCCCACAGATACGCTGAATGCGGACCGGTATGTCGTGACGCCTGGGTACCTCCAGACGATGCGCATCCCGCTGCTCCAAGGTCGATTGTTCGACGAGCATGATGTCCGTGCCTCGCCGGAGGTGTTGCTCATCAGCGCGGCGTTCGCGAAGCGGGAATTCCCCGGCGAGGATCCCATTGGCCAACACATGAGGGCGGGCCCGGATTTCAACGACTCGAATCGAGGATGGGGGACGGTCGTGGGCGTTGTAGCGGACGTGAAACAGGACTCGCTGGCGATTGGCAACCCGGATGCGTTCTACATGCCCATCGGCCAGTGGGATTGGGTCGACGCTCAGCAGTCCCTCGTCGTTCGTACATTCGGGCGATGCCGCCGCCCTCGTGCCCGCTCTCGAGCGTGCGGTCTGGGCCGTCGACAAGGACTATACCCATCACGCGCATCGTGACGATGGAAGCCTTGGTCGCCGGGTCGACCGCCAACCGGCGCTTTGCCCTCACTCTGTTCGAGGCGTTTGGCGCAGTGGCACTGCTTCTGGCAGCGGTGGGGATCTACGGCGTCTTGTCCGGTTCTGTCAGTGAGCGCACGCGAGAGATCGGCGTTCGATCGGCGCTGGGCGCGTCTCAGGCCGCCATCCTGGGTCTGATCGGTCGAGACGGGATGCGACTGACCGCTTTCGGCGTCTTGATCGGCATCGCTGGAGCGTTCGCGGCGAGTCGCGCCATTGCCACGCTCCTCTTCGGCATCACGCCTCTCGACCCGATCACGTATGTCGTAATGGCCAGTTTGCTCGGCCTGGTCTCCGCCCTCGCGTGCTGGCTCCCCGCGTGGCGGGCGAGCCGTGTAGATCCCATGGACACACTGCGGAACTGCTAGACGCTGCAAGCTAGACGCTCGACGCTCGACGTTGAATGCGAAACCTTCCGGCCAGCTGCACTGCGCCTACCTCGGCTCCGAGATTTCTTCTCCAACGTCGAACGTCTAGCGTCCAACGTCTAGCCGTTCCGCATGGCTATACACATTCGCCGTCGTTCCGCGCACCAGCGCCACGAGCGTGAGGCCAGCGGCTTCCGCCATGCGGATTGCGAGCCCGGTCGGGCGGGAGACGGCCGCCAGCAACGGGATGCCGGCGGTCGCCGCACGTTGCACGAGCTCATAGCTCGCGCGGCTTGTCATCAGCGCAAATCCCTGCGACGCGTCGCGGCCCTCGCGAGCGAGCGCACCCACGACTTTGTCCAGTGCGTTGTGCCGGCCCACGTCCTCCCGCACGATTCCGAGCGCGCCGTCTGCGGTGGCCCACGCAGCCGCGTGCACGGCACCCGTCGCTCGATTGAGCGGTTGACGGCCAACCAGTGCGGCTTCGGCGCGCCACAATGCCGCCGGCTCGACTGACCACCCAGGGGCGACTGGCGGCGTCGGGCGCAGCACCTCCGCGATCGTCTCAACTCCGCAGAGCCCGCATCCGGTCCGCCCCACAAGCTGACGCCCGCGCGCTGCGAGCGCATCGGCCGCCGGGACGGGCAGGGTGATCTGCACCTCGATCCCCTGGCTGTACCGGTCGACGCGCACCTCACCAATTTCACGTACCGACGTGACGATCGCTTCCGACAGGGTGAATCCTACGGCGAAGTCGTCCAGGTCGGCCGGCGTCGCCATCATCACGACATGGGGCCGCCCGTTGTAGACCAAAGCGACCGGCACTTCCTCCGCTACGGCGGCGATGCCAGTGGAGCGCGTATCGCCGTCGAGGTGAATGTACGACCGCTCTTTCTGTATCTCGGCGTACCCCAACCCGAGCAGGGGATGCCCGGGGGTCAGCGTGTCAGGGACCGGCCGAGTCACGAAGATCGGGAATCGCGACCCGATCCGTTGGGCCGGCTGTCGCTCCCGTCACTCGCTTTTCGCGAGCTGTCCCCGCCAGTGCCGTTGCCGTCTGGCCCTGAATTGGAGCGGTTCGGACGCTCCTGCACGTACCGCCAACCGAATCGGCCCTTGACGCAGAGATTGCCGCGGGTGATCGATGCGTCGTACGGTGACGTCACCTTCACGATCTCGTTGTCCTGAACGTGGAGCGTGAGCGTGCACCCCACGCCGCAGTACGGGCAGATCGTATCCACCGCCTGCTGCCGCGCCTCGTCCCACGTGCCCGCCTCACGCCGAGCGTGCTCGGAGCTGAACATGAGCGCGCCCGTGGGACACACGGCGATGCAATTGCCGCAATAGACACATGCCGACTTCGGGAGCGACACCGCGAACTCGGTCGAGATGCGAGCATCGAAGCCACGACCGGCGACGGAGATCGCGAAAGTGTTCTGGTAATCGGTGCCGCACGCCTCCACACACTTGTAGCAGAGGATGCACTTGCCGTAATCCCGCACGTACAGCTCGTTGTCGATCTTGATCGGCTGCGCAACGGTAGCCGCATAGGCCGGGTCCGGCGCCTCATGGTGGCCTGGCGGCGCCATGTCTCGAAGGCCAGCCGGCTCCTGCGGCGCAGGCGGGCCGTACCGCGCCGGCCGACAGCCATATTCGTCCAGCCACTCGGCGACGTCCGGTGTGGTCGACAGATCGACGGAGGACGCCAGGAACTCGAGCACCATCTTCCGGCTGTGTCGCACGCGTTCACTGTCCGTACGTACCACCATCCCGCGCTCGACAGCGCGCGCGCAGGACGGCACCAGCACTCGCGACCCTTCGACTTCCACGACGCACACGCGGCAGACGTTCACCGGATGCAGCGTCTCGAGATAGCACAACGTCGGAATCTCGAGCCCGATGTGCTTGCAGGCCTCGAGAATCGTCGTCCCTTCCGGGACGCCGACGGTCTGCCCGTCGATGGTGAGCTCAACCTTCCGCTTCGGCGTCACCAGCGTCGTCATCGGGCCCCGCCATCGAAGAGGTGCAATCGCTCGACGGCCGATTCGACCGCGCTGTACGCCGTCTGCCCGAGCCCGCAAATCGACGCATCCTTCATCGCCATGCCGATCTCCGCCAGCAACGCGACCTCGTCGGCCACCGTACCGCGGGGTCGTCGAGCCGCGAGCCGACATAATGCCTCTTCCTGCCGGACCGTGCCCACGCGGCAGGGCACGCACTGGCCGCAGGATTCGTCGCGGAAAAAGGCGGCGATGCGGCGCAAGGCATCGGGCAGGTCGGCCCGGTCATCGAACACCATGATGACCCCGGAGCCGAGCGTCGCGCGCGCTTCGCGCACCCCTTCGAACGTCAGGCGAATCTCCAGCTCATCGGGTCGAACGAAGAGGCCCGCAGCGCCGCCCAGCAGAATGGCCTGCATAGTCCGCCCGCCCGGAGTGCCGCCGGCCAGCGCCAGCAGATCGCCGAGTGTCGCGCCAAAGGGCACTTCGTAGACGCCCGGCCGCTGAACCGCGCCGGACAGGCAGAAGAGCTTCGTCCCGGTCGATTGAGGCGTGCCGATCGCCGCGAACGCCGGCCCACCCCCGAGCACGATGCTGGGGATGTTCGCCAGGGTCTCGACGTTGTTGACAACCGTTGGGCGGCGGAACAGACCGGACTGCGTTGGGAAGGGTGGCTTGTTTCTGGGCTCGCCGCGGTACCCCTCGATCGAGTTGAAGATCGCCGTCTCTTCGCCGCAGATGTACGCGCCCGCGCCTTTGCGGACCTCGATGTCGAAGCGGACGCCCTGACCCATGATGTCGGTGCCCAACAGCCCACGGGCGCGCGCCTGATCGATCGCATGCTGTATCCGCGCGACCGCGAGGGGATATTCGCCTCGCAGGTACACGTACCCCTGTTCGGCGCCCACTGTGAAGCCTGCGATGGTCATTGACTCGACGATGGCGAACGGATCGTCTTCGAGCAGCACCCGATCCTTGAACGTGCCGGGCTCGGACTCGTCCGCGTTGCAAATCACATATCGTGGGCGCACAGGCTGACGAGCCACGGCGTCCCACTTGCGCCCGATCGGGAACGCCGCGCCCCCGCGGCCCAGCAGCTTCGAGTCGATAACCTCTCGAAGAACTGCATCGGCTCCCATCGAGAACGCCCGTCGCAAGGCCTCGTACCCGCCCGATGCGCGATACTCATCGAGGCTGGTCGGATCCACCACCCCTACGCGCTTCAAGAGACGCAGCGCTGGGTCGCCCTGCTGCGGCAGTCGAAGACGATTCACCGCGGCGGCCGACAGATCACCGCTTAACACGTCTCGCGCCCGGTCCGCGGTCAGTTCTCCAAACGATCGCTCCACAGGGTCCGAACCCGCGACTGTCACCATGGCTGCAGGCGCTTGATCACAGAGGCCCAGACAAGGGCTCCGGAGCCACGCCGACCCATCGCCCCGCAAGTGCACATGCCCATTCCCCGATGGCGCGTGGTACGCGGGACCGACGGAGTGCTCGAGCTCTGCAATGAGCGACTCGGCCCCCCGCATGCGGCAAGCAATGTCATTGCACACGTGCAGCACGCGCCGCGGCCGTGGCGTTGTCGCGAGCAAGGCGTAAAACGTCGCGACCCCCCAAGCGTCAGCTGGCGGGATGGTCAATCGCTCACAGATATAGTTGAGCGCACCTTCACTGATCCACCCGATCCCGGATTGCACGGCGTGGAGGGCCGGCAGCAGCAGGTGCCGTCGTGCGCGTGCCGCGTGCCCCCCGTGAGCCACGTGCGCGTCGCGCGCGGGATCCCGCTCGCCGCCGTCCCATTGTGAAGCTGCAGGGCCAAGCAGGGTGTCCACCACGCGACGCTCGGCGTCGGTCGGTTCCGCGTCGAGGAAGTGCAGATCCATCGCCGTCAGGCTCCCATCAGCAGGCGCAACGCGCGCCGGCTCGTCGATCAATCATTGGCAGCGACAGCCGAACTGGTGCGAGCCCGGTGCGCATTGGACTTGGCCTGCGCGACCGGCTCCACGCTCACCGCGCAGGCCTTGAATTCGGCGGTGCCCGACTTGGGGTCGACCTCATCGATCGTCAATACGTTTACGCCGATGCCGCCCCGATTGTGCGGTGTCATGAAGACAAGGCCCGCGCGGAGCGATTCATCGACGTGCGCCGGCGCGACCAAGCTCCCGCGCCGCGAGGCGACGCGGACGGGCATTCCCTCGGCGATCCCCAGCGATTGGGCATCCTCGGGGCTCAGATCCAGGGTTTCGGCGCGCAGCAGCGGAGACACGTAGCCGGCGGTCTGCACCCCAGTGTTGTATGCATTGAGGCGACGGCCAGTGGTGAGGACGAACGGATACTCGGCGTCGGGCCGCTCGAGAGGAAGCTCGTGCTCCACGACCGAGAAGGGTGCGGGTTCACCAATGCCGGGCGAAGCTTCCGGGTCATTCCACAGCCGGCCGTGGAGGAATGGCGAGCCGGGATGCGATTCGTCCGGACAGGGCCACTGGATGCCTCCCAACTCTTCGAGTCTCCCGTAGGACATCCCGCCAAACATGGCCGGCGCCACCGAGCGACACTCGTCCCACATTTCTTCGGCGGTCGGCGTTCCCCAATCGTGTCCAAGCCGCTTGGCGATCTGCGCGATGATCCACAACTCATCACGCGCATCGCCCGGTGGGTTCAATGCTTTCCGCACGCGCTGAATGCGACGTTCGCTGTTCGTCACGGTGCCCTCGGCCTCACACCAGCTCGCCGCGGCCGGCAGTACCACATCAGCCAACTGCGCCGTTGCCGTCAGGAAGATCTCCTGCACCACGAGGTGTTCGAGCCCTTCCATGAGCTCGACCGTGTGATGCTGGTCCGCCTCCGACTGCGCCGGATTCTCGCCGATCACAAACAGTCCCCTGAGCGTACCATGCTCCATCGCCCGAAACATCTGGGACAGGTTGAGGCCGTGCTTCGGCTCCAACGTCACACCCCACGAGCGCTCGAAGCGTGCGCGTATCTCAGGAACCAAAACGTCCTGGAAACCGGGCAGCTTGTTGGGAATCGCCCCCATATCACCGCCGCCCTGAACGTTGTTCTGGCCACGCAGCGGATTGAGCCCGCTGCCGAAGCGCCCCACGTGTCCGGTTAGCAGACCGAGATTGATGAGCGCCAGGACGTTGTCAACCGCGTTGTGATGCTCCGTGATCCCCAGTGTCCAGCAAATGATCGCCCGGTCGGCGCGCGCATAGCTGTGCGCTGCCTCTCGAATGACGTCTGCAGGTATCCCGGTCTCGCGCGAGGCATACTCGAGCGTGTAGGGCTCTACACAAGCGCGATAGGCATCGAAGCCCGTAGTCGCCCGACGAATGAATGTTTCGTTGGCCAGCCCGGCATGCAGGATCTCGCGGGCCATGGCGTTCGCCAGCGCGATGTCGGTGCCCGACGTGTAGGCCGAGCCAGACGTCGGCCCACTGGGCGGACGACGTGCGTCGAGGATCCACGGCGTACATCCGGGCGCCATTGTGAATGCCCTTCAGGACGTGATGGAAAAAGATCGGGTGATTCTCCCGCGCGTTGGCCCCCCACAGGAAAATCACGTCCGTCTCCTCCGCTTCACGGTAGGAGCTCGTCCCTCCGCCTGCCCCAAAGACCGTCGCCAGACCGACGACGCTAGGGGCGTGTCACGTCCGGTTGCAGCTATCGATGTTGTGCGTGCCGAACGCCACACGGGCGAGCTTCTGCGCCAGGTAGTTCATCTCGTTCGTCGATTTCGAGCACGAGAAGATTCCCAGCGCGTCGCCACCATGCCGTGTAACGATGTCGTGGAACCCAGCCGCGGCCCGATCCAGGGCCTCATCCCACGACGCCGGCCGGAGCACACCACCGTCACGGACGAGTGGCTCGGTCAGACGAACAAACGATTTGGTAGGCATAAGATCCTGACCTCATTGAACTTCCGTTCGCGGGACCCCCCTCACGAGCACCGGCCTGAGGGGGTCTGCCGCCACACTATAAATCAACGCGTAGGCACCACGGTCAGTCAAATCGCGACGGCGAACGTATGGTTTACCAACGAACAATGCGGGGGATCGGCCGCGCGGGTCAACCGTATGGTCGGGTTTGATCCGGCGGAAGGCCGGGCCGGGCCCGGCCCTACCTGTCGACACTTGCCGCACTCTCGGTCGTCGCCCCGATCGACGAGGACGGGGCCTGGGCCCGCCGGAGCCTACTGCAGCAGTGCCTGGAGCCGCTCGCCGTGGGTGCGACTGGATGTCACGCGGGCCCCGCCGCGGCGCCGGATTCGCTCGCTCCCGGTCGCGAGCCAGGCAGCGCACGCCGTCGGCCACCCGCCTACCGCGAGCGGGAATGCCTCGCGCAAGGACTCAGTCACCCGCCAGCTCCGTCATCTCCAGGCCATTGTAGCCCTTCGCGAGGTACAGCGCGACCGAGACGAGCAAGGTCGCGACGAAGACGCCAATGATGAGTGCGCCGACGACGCCGAAGTCGTGACTGAACGTTCCAACACCTGCCCAGAAGACACCCTGAAACCGATAGTGATCTTGCACCAAGCCAAGCACTTCAATCGCTCCAACGAGGAGTGCGACGACGACCGAGATGAACGTGATGGTCATATTGTAATAGAGCTTCCGCACAGGCTTGACGAACGCCCAGCCATATGCGCCGAGCATCAACACCCCATCGGCCGTGTCGACCAGAGACATCCCCGCCGTGAACAGCGCGGGGAAAATGAGGATTGACCAGATGCCCATACCCTTCGACGCCGCCGCCGCGGAAATGCCGAGCAGCCCGACTTCGGTCGCCGTATCGAATCCCAGGCCAAAGAGAAATCCGAGAGGATACATGTGCCAGCTACGGCCAATGAGCCGAAACAACGGGCGGAGAATCCGAGCCAGCAGGCCACCGCCGGCGAGCAACGCGTTGAGATCGGTGGCGACATAGGTGCCGTTTCGCCGCGCCTGCTGGAATGTTCGATAGACGGAGAGCAACACGAAGACATTGAGCAATGCGATGAGGAGCAGAAAAAGCGCCGACACGGAAGTGCCGATGATCCCCCCGACGTTGCGCATCGCAGCGAAGCGCTCTTTGAGTCCATTGGTCATGACGGCGATCGCGACGGATGCCAGGACGACGACTGTCGAGTGCCCGAGTGAGAAGAACAAGCCCACACCGACCGGGCGCTCGCCCTGTTGCATCAGCTTGCGTGTGACGTTATCGATCGCGGCGATGTGGTCCGCATCGATCGCGTGTCGGAGGCCGAGTGTGTACGCGAGCACCGCGGTCCCCATCGCCACCGGAAAGTGGCGAAACGTCACGAACGCCCAGATCCACGCACAGACATTCGCGCTAATGAGGACCGCGAACGCTCCGGTGACTTTGGAGCGAATGCTCCCTGGACACGGGCCGACAGGGCCTGATGCGGACGGTGTTGGACGAGCTCGTAGGGGCTGGGACACCAGGGCGACTCCAACTCACGGTCTGTCTGACGTCGGCAGCCAGCGCACCGTGCCGACGGGTCGCCCTAATCTAGTTGGGACCGGCCCGGATCCTCAGGTCGAGCCATCGCCCACGAGCTCGACAGGCGACGGCGTCGTCGTGAATGGCGACGCGCCAAACTCCTGGCCCCAGCAATAGATCGCCCCACCCGTCGCACGACCGCACGTCGACCAAGCCCCACCTATGATTTCCGTGAACGTGAGGCCACCCGTCACGGGTGCTGGCGTCCCCGCGCTGGCGATCGAGCCGCCGGTCCCACGCTCGCCATAGACGTTGCCGCCCCAGCAATACCCCTCTCCGCTCGCCGTCACGCCGGAAGCCTGATCGCCACCAAGCGCGATCGAGGTAAAGACGAGACTCGGCGATACGAGTCCGGGCCGTGTGTAATCACCACTCGCCGTCGTCTGGCTCCCGAGGCCCCAGCAGTACGCGGACCCCGACGTCGTGAGTCCACACGCGACGCTTTCTGCGACGAGGATCGTTCGCCAGGTCAGGCCGCCCGTGACCTGGACCGGTACCAACGACGACGTCCTGGTCCCGTTCCCAAGACTCCCGAGCGTGTTCGTGCCCCAGCAATACCCCGCGCCCGCCGCCGTCACGCCACAGGCGATATCCTGGCCTACGGAGATGCTCGTGAAGTTCAATCCGCCCGACACCGGCGTGGGCGTTGGCGCCGGCGCGCTCGAGGATGTCCCGCTCCCAAACGTGCCGTACTCGTTATCTCCCCAACAATACGCCTGACCTTCAGCGGCGATGGCGCACGCATTGCCCACGCCCACACCAATGAAGAAATAGGGGCCGCCTTTCACAGCAGCCGGCACCGTCGCACTGGTGTCGCTGCCGTCTCCGAGTGCGCAGACTCACTCACCGAGTGAGAGCCAACACCAGTACCGTGATAGATGTCTCGACACGCCTCGACGCGCGCGTTCCGAGCCTGGGTTACTCTGCGACGGCGGAGGCGACGACGGCGTCCGGAGTTTGCGTGCCTGGCGGCGGCTCGGCGGGAAGCTCCAACTCGAAGAGGCTTCCGCCGCCCGAGCGCGGGTGGTAGCGCACCGTACCCCCCTGCGCCGTAGCGAGTTGGCGTGCGATCGCGAGTCCGAGTCCGGCGCCGCCCGCGTCCGGGGGAGTACCCGCCGGGCGGTAGAATGCCTCGAAGATCCGTTCGCGCTCGGGAGCCGCAACGCCGTTACCGAGATCACCGACGCCCAGCACGAGCCAACGATCCTGCCGCCGGACCTCAATCGTAATCGGACTGCCGGGCGGCGAGTACCTCGCCGCATTCGCGAGCAAATTCGAGAGCGCGCGGAGTGCGTGCGTAAAGTCGAAATAGCCCGTGAGTGCAGGGGTGTCCCAATCGATATTGTGCTCGATCGGATGGCCGGTCAGGACTCCCTGGGCGTGCCGGATCGCGGCACCCACCAAATCTTCTGCGGTGTTGAGCTCGGCGTTCACCGGCAGGACGCCACCGCGAATGCGTGAAAGATCAAGCAGATTGTCAACGAGGTGCATGAGCCGATCGGCCTGCTCGGCAATCATGACGCCAATCGATGCGGCTGACGCGTGCGCGTCGGTAACGTGCGACGGTTGCGCGAGCTCTTCGGCCAGGGCCCTGACCGTTGTGAGCGGCGTCCGAAAGTCGTGCGACACAGACGCCAATAGGGTGTCCTTGAAGCGCGCCGACTCACGCAGCACCGCCGCATGCTCGACCTCACGAGCGAGCCGGGCGACCTCCGCGGCCCGGGCACGAGCCTCCGCTTCTCTCGCGCGCGCTCGGGCGAGCAGTTGCGTCGTCACGACGGCAGTCAGGAGGAACGCGATCAGCACGAGCCAATCAAGTGGCTTGGCGACCGCGATCTCGTTGTAGGGGAGCTGGAACCAATAGTCGATGGCGCCGAAGGCGAGGGCGGCGAGGACAAACCCAAACGGCCGGCCGCCCGTGACGCTGGCTCCCAGCACGATCAGCAAGTACACCAGGACGACGTGCACCTGCTCGATATCGCCTCTCGCACGAATCATGAAGACGGTCGCGACCAGCAGTACGACGAACCAGCCACCCCACAGTGCTAGCCGTCCCGCCCATCGCGAGCCGCTGATCACGGCTCGCTTTCCCCCACGAGCCGGTATCCGACGCCCGATTCCGTCAGGATGAGCTCCGGCGACGCGGGGTTGACCTCGATTTTTCGCCGCAGGTTGGTGATATGGACTCGCAGATACAGGCGTGCGTCACCGTAGCTCCGTTTCCACACCGCGTCGAAAAGTTGCTGGTGCGTGAGGGTGCGGCCTCGATTTCCGATGAAGGTCCGGAGCAGGTCCCACTCAATTGGGGTGAGACGGATGGTCGTGCCATTGCGCGTAACCATTCGACCCGACACATCGACGTGCAATGTGCCCAGTACCACGACCCGATCGGACGTCAGGGTCTGCTCGCTCTGGGCGCGACGCAGCTGCGCGCGGACTCTCGCCGCGAGCTCGGCCATGCCGAACGGCTTCGTCACGTAGTCGTCGGCACCGGCATTCAGCAACGCGACCTTCTCCGACTCGGCCTCGCGCGCCGACAGCACCAGCACCGGTGCACGCGACCACCGGCGAATCTCCTGGCAAACGGCGAGCCCCGTCATGTCTGGCAATCCCAGGTCCAGAATGATTGCGTCAGGGCGTGCGGCGGCGGCGACATCCACGCCGATCGCACCGGTTGCCGCTTCCAGCGTTTCCGCTGGCAATGCGGCAAGCGCATGGCGCACCGCGCGTCGGATTTGCGCCTCATCGTCGATGACGAGGACGGTCACAGGAGAACTGGTCACGGGCATGCATGGCTCGAGGGGAGAACTCACCATCCCGTCATGACAGTGGCGACGACCGCGCCCCGCCGCACCGTTCTTTATTAAAACTTAGCGCCATTTGCGCCGTTCTTAGCCGCGCCTTAGTCTCGAATTGCCGATCCTTCTCCTGTGATCAGCAAACGCGCGGTCTGGCTCACGCGGTTGGCCATTGCGACAGCCGTTGGACTGGTGCTCGTCACCAACGCGGCCGTGCTCGCGACGCATCCCCCTAGGCATGGGTCCCAGGTCAACACGGCCGCCGCGTCATTGGGTGCATGGGCGCAGTCGGAGGTGCGGTCCGCCCCCACCGTCGAGTTGGCGTCGAGCCAGCTGGCCGCCTTCAGGGTCGAGCCGGTTGGCACGTACTTGTTTCCAGTCGACAAGCACGCGGTCGGCGACATCCAGTTCGATGAGGACCGCGCCGTACAGGTCTTCCCGCCGTACCCGGGTAAGATCATTGCCGCGGTCGCTGAGGTTGGCAGCCGAGTGGAAAAGGGTCAGCTCCTATATACGATCGACAGCCCCGACCTCATCCAGGCAGAATCGAACCTGATCGGGGCGGCGGCCACTCTCACGACCGCGAGCCGGGAACTAGCGCGGGCGCGAGACCTCTATGGTCTTGATAGCGGCGGAGTTTCGGAGAGGGAGTACGACCAGGCGGTCTCAGAAGATCAGACCGCCGAGGGAAACCTGAAAGCCGCACGGAGCGCGGTGCGGGTGTTCGGGAAGTCGGACGCCGACATTGATCGCGTGATCGCAACCCGGAAAATCGACGCGGCGCTCGTTGTGCCGAGCCCGTTGACGGGCCAGGTGACAGCGCGCAACGCCCAACCCGGCCTGTTAGTCGAGCCGGGTACAGCGCCGCCGCCGTTCGCGGTCGCGCCGGTCACCAGCAAGTGGATGGTGGCGAACGTGTTGGAAAGTGACAGCCCGCTGTATCACATCGGCCAGCCGGTCGAAGTGTCCGTCATGGCGTTTCCCGGTCGCACATTTCGCGGGACGATATCGACGGTCTACCCTGCGGTGGACCCCGGTACGCGTCGCGTCACCATCCGATCCGAGCTCGCCGACCCGAGCAATGAGCTGCGATCCGGCATGCTCGCGGATTTCGTGATCCAGGTTCGGGCTCCGGTCCGCTCACCTGCCGTCCCGACGACAACCGTCGTCCGCGAAGGCGACGGGACGATGACGGCATGGGTGACGACGGACCGACGACGCATGACCCAGCGCGTGGTCGCCGTCGGTCTCGAGCGAGATGGACGCTACCAGGTGCTCAGTGGCCTGCAGCCGGGTGAGCTGGTCGTTACCCAGGGCGGCGTCTTCCTCAGCAACATGCTGCAGACACCTCCGACGGACTGACGGGGTCAGCGGCCGGTCCGACGGTGTTCAAGTCGATCGTTGCATTCTGCTTGAGTCGCAGGCCGATCATCCTGATCGGTCTCGCGATGTTCGCTGCCGGCGGGTTCCTCGCCTTTCGATCACTCAACATTGAGGCCTATCCCAACCCATCATCCGTGATCCTGGAGATCACCGCGCAAGCGCCCGGTCTGTCTGCCGAAGACATGGAGCGATACTACACCCGGCCGATCGAAATCGGACTCTACACCACACCGGGAATCGATGTGATTCGCTCCACATCGTTCTACGGGCTGTCCTTTGTCCGCGTGGTATTCAAGTACGGAGTCGACTACCACTATGCGTACGCCCAGGCAGCGGTTGCGCTCCAACAGAACGTCAACTTGCCGGGCGGCCTGGTCCCAACCATCCAACAGAACAGCGGCACTGGTGAGATCCTCCGCTATCAAGTCGTCGGCCCGACGCACTTCGGAGCGACCAACCTCCGCACCGTCCAGGACTGGATCGCGGTCCGCCGGCTGCTCGCAATCCCGGGTATCGTCGCGGTCAACAGTTGGGGAGGCCCCACCAAAGAATTCGAGGTACAGCTCGACCCGCGCAAGCTCGAGGCGTATCGGATCACCGTCCCCCAGGTGCTCACCGCCCTGGGCAACGCGAACATCAACGTGGGCGGGCGCGAGATCCGTATCGGGCAACAGTCGGTCAACATCCGTGGTGTCGGCCTGATCGATGACGGAGGCGCCGATGACCTGACTAAGGGCTACCGAGTCGACGACATTGAGAACGTCGTCCTGACGGAGTCGAACGGCGTCCCGATTCTGGTCCGGGACGTGGCCACCGTGATCGATCGGCAACCGACCGCGCCTCGGCGTCATGGGCCGAGATTCCACCGATGATGTCGTCGGCTCGATCGTTGTGATGAATCGCGACGAGAAGACCGCCGACATGATTCCCAAAGTCAAAGCGGAGATCGCCAGACTGAACAGCGACGGATCGCTGCCCCCAGGCGTGAGGCTCGTTCCGTACTACGACCGGTCGTCGTTGATCCGCGTGACGACGCACACGGTGCTGCACAACCTGATCCTCGGGTGTCTGCTCGTCTTCCTTGTCCAATGGATCTTCCTGGGCGATCTGCGCAGCGCGATTCTCGTCGGCGTCAACATCCCGTTCGCTCTGCTGTTCGCCGTCATCCTGTTGGTCTGGCGGGGCGAGAGCGCCAACCTGCTCTCGGTCGGAGCAGTGGATTTCGGCATCATCGTGGACTCGGCCGTCATCCTCGTCGAGAACGTGTTCAGAGTCTTTCAGAGCCCGCCGGCGGAGATTCAGCGATTGTTGCGCGGCCTGCCCAACGAAGCCCTTGGTGGCGACCCGACCGCCGACGACGGGTCGGGTCGCACGGGCCAGTGGACCGACCGGTTGCGGCTGCTGTTGATCAGTGCAACACAGGTCGATCGGGCCATCTTCTTCTCCACGCTGATCACGGTCGCCGGGTTCGTACCGCTCTTCACGATGCAGGGAGTCGAAGGGCAGATCTTTGGCCCAATGGCGCGCACATACGGGTATGCGCTGGCCGGCGCGCTCATCGCCACCTTCACCGTGACACCGGTGTTGGCGTCCTACCTGCTTCCGGAGCGAGTGCAGGAAGCCGAGACGCTTGTCGTGCGCGCGTTGCACCGCGTGTACACGCCAGCGTTGCGGTACGCTCTCGCCAATCAACGCAACGTTGTCGCGGCCGGGGGTGCCTTCCTCGCGATCGCTGCCCTGCTTCTGCCGCGGTTGGGCAGCGAGTTCCTCCCGCAACTGGAGGAAGGGAACTACTGGATACGAGCGTCCATGCCGACCACCCTCTCGCTCGAGGATGGCGAGGCGGCCACGCGACGCATGCGGCTCATTCTGCTACGTCATCCGGAGATCGTCACCGTCGTATCGCAGCATGGACGCCCGGATGACGGGAGCGACGCGGCGCCATTCTCCAACGTCGAGCTGTTTGCGCCGCTCAAACCCGCCGACGAATGGCCCCGAGGCCAGACCAAGGAGAAACTCACAGCGGAAATCCAGTCCGAGCTGGAACGGGAGCTCCCCGGCGTCGGCTTCAACTTCTCCCAGTACATCGAGGACAACATTGAAGAGGCGATGTCCGGGGTCAAAGGCGTCAATTCAGTCAAGATCGTCGGTCCGAATCTCCAGACGCTGACCGAGCTCGCCACGCGCGTTCGCGATCAGCTCGCGCAGGTCCGTGGTATTGCCGACCTCGGCATCTTCCCTGTGCTGGGTCAACCAAACCTGAACATCACCGTCGATCGCGCTAGCGCCGCTCGCTACGGTCTCAACGCTGGTGACGTGAACGCCCTTGTGCAGACGGCGCTAGGCGGGACCGTCGCAACGACAGTGCTGGAAGGCGAGCGCCAGTTCGAGCTCGTGGTGCGCTTCAGTCCACAATTCCGTGACGACGTGGACAAAATCCGCAACATCAAAGTCGGCGTGCAGACGAACGGCGTCATTGCGTACATCCCACTGAGCGACCTGGCAACGATCACCCTCGACAATGGCGCGTCGTGGATCTATCACGAGAGCACCGAGCGGTTCATCCCCGTCAAATTCAGCGTCCGAGGCCGCGACCTGGGCAGCGCGGTGGCGGAAGCCGAGCAGCGGATCGCCGCCACCGTCGTGCTCCCAAGCGGGTACCGCCTCGTGTGGGGCGGCGAGTTTGGCGAGCTGCAGGCCGCCAAGGCGCGCTTGGCGCTCGTCGTGCCCATCAGTCTCCTGCTCATCTTCGGGCTCCTCTACGCGCTGTTCAACTCCCTGCGCCACAGCCTGCTCGCGCTCGTCGGCATTCCCTTCGCGGCAGCCGGTGGCATCCTCGCGCTCTACGTGTCGGGCCTCAACTTCAGCATTTCGGCCGGCATTGGGTTCATCTCGCTGTTTGGCGTGTCGGTGATGCACGGCGTGCTGGTCATCACTTACTACGAGAGCGAGCGAAAGCAGGGCGCGCCACCGATGGACGCCATGTTCCGCGCCGCATCAACACGCATGCGGCCGCTCCTCATGACCGCCCTGTCGGCCTGCATCGGCCTCTTGCCCGCAGCGATATCGACCCAGATCGGTAGTCAGGTGCAGCGGCCCCTCGCCACGGTCATCGTGGGTGGCATGTTGCTGGGCCCCCTCGTATTGCTACTCGTCGTGCCCGCGCTGCAGATCGTATTCCTCGGCAAGGAAACCGAGCCTTCGCCGGCGACCTCGTGATGCTCACACCGTGGCAAGCGTGCAATACGCCGCGACTGCTTCGACTAGCGCAGGCTTCGTGCGCCACCATGCTTGCGATGGTCGGCGCCTGCGCGGTCGGTCCCAACTATCACCGACCGACGCTCACCCCGGCTGGCGGTTATGCAGCGCAAGCGGTCGCGAGCACCACTGGCGACACCTCGGCGGCCGCTCGGGCGCAGCGCTTCGCGTACGGCGTCGACATCCCCGGGGAGTGGTGGGAGGTGTTCCACTCACGAGCGCTCAACGATCTGGTCGAGCGTGCACTACGCGCCAATCCGAACGTCAAAGCAGCCCAAGCGGCACTGACCGTCGCACGAGAAAACGTCTTGGCGAAGCATGGGGCGTACTACCCGAGCGTCGATGCAGCGGTGAGCGCGAGCAAGCAGAAGACGTCGGCCGCGCTGTCCCCCTCGACCAGCTCGGGCGCGTTGTATTTCAGCCTGTATACCCCGCAAGTCGCGGTGTCCTACGTGCCCGATGTGTTTGGCTTGAATCGCCGCACCGTCGAATCGTTGGCGGCGCAGGAGGAGGCAGCACGCTTTCAACTGATTGCCACCCACATCACGCTCAGCTCGAACGTCGTCGCAGCCGCAATTCAGGAGGCGTCGATCCGGGCGCAGATCGATGCGACCCGCCAGGCGGTGGCCGCCAGTACGCACATGGTCGAGATCCTGCGGGCACAGTTCACGAGGGGCTACGTGAGCCGCCTCGATCTCGCATCGCAGGAGTCCCAGCTCGCTCAGGCAGCCGCGACCCTCCCTCCGCTTCTCAAGCAGCTGATGCAGCAGCGTGATCTCCTCTCCGCTCTGGCCGGCGGGTTCCCGAGCGAGGCGCTCCCCGACACGTTTGCGCTCTCGAGCTTCGAGCTGCCGGAGGACCTCCCGGTGTCCCTGCCATCGCAGCTCGTGGAGCAGCGTCCGGATGTTCGGCAGGCGGAGGCCAACTTGCACGCTGCGAGCGCTCAAGTCGGAATCGCCGTCGCAAACCGGCTGCCCAACATCACGCTCGGGGCGACCGCCGGTTCCACCGGGTTGAGTCCAAGCACCATCTTCTCCGCGGCCAACGGGTTCTGGTCGCTCGCAGCTGGCTTGACCCAGCCGATCTTTCAAGGCGGGACGCTGCTGCATCAGCAGCGTGCGGCGGAGGCGGCCTACAACGAGGCGGCCGCGCAGTACCAGAGCGCTGTCATCACCGCCTTCCAGAATGTCGCGGATGTGTTGAACGCGCTCGTCCAGGACGGAGACGCGGTCAAGGCCGCTGCGGCCGCGGCAACCGCCGCCAAAACGACGCTCGACCTGGCGCAGGAGCAGCTGCGAGTGGGTTACACCAGCACGCTTGCCCTGCTGAACGCCGAACAAGGCTACCAGCAAGCGCTCATCACTCTGGCCCAGGCGCGCGCGAATCGGTTCGCTGACACCGCCGCGCTATTCCAGGCACTCGGCGGCGGCTGGGCACATTGTGCGGACCTGGCCAACCAGCACTGATCGCACCGGCGCGCGGTGCGTGACCCGCGACACCGGGACGCGTCGATCACCGTGGGCACGTCTCCTGCTTCGTTTGGTCGGCGCCGGACACTCTCCTTTCCCATCGGCGCTTCGTAACTTTCGTGCATGCCAAAGCTCGTTTTGCTCCGGCACGGCCAGAGCACGTGGAATGAAGAAAATAGGTTCACCGGGTGGACGGACGTGGATCTGTCCGATCGCGGAGTCGGCGAAGCCCGCCAGGCCGGCGATCTGCTGCGAGACGCGGGCTTCAGCTTCGACGTCGCGTTCACGTCGGTTCTGAAGCGCGCGATCCGAACGCTGTGGATCGTGCTCGATCGTATGGATCTCATGTGGATCCCCACGACGAAGCACTGGCGGCTCAACGAACGACACTACGGCGACCTGCAAGGACTCAACAAGGCAGAGATGGCCGCCATGTACGGTGAAGCGCAGGTACTGCAGTGGCGCCGCAGTTACGACGTGCGCCCGCCCGCGCTCGAGCCGACGGACGAGCGGGTTCCGGCTCGCGACCCGCGCTACCGCGGCTTGCGCCCCGACGAGCTGCCCCTGACGGAGTGTCTGGCCGACACGGTCGCGCGCGTGATACCCTACTGGCGAGAGGTCATCGCTCCGGCCATCACGCGCGGAGATCGTGTGATCGTCGCGGCGCACGGTAACTCGTTGCGCGCACTGGTCAAGTATCTCGATGGCATTGGCGACGCCGAGATCGTGGGTCTCAACATTCCGACTGGCGTCCCGCTCGTGTACGAGTTGACGGACGATCTGCGGCCGATCCATCACCAATCCCCTTCCGACCCAAACCGAGCGTCGGTCGGCTGTACTGCGACATACCTGGGCGATCCGGATGCGATTGCCGCTGCGACCGCGGCCGTTGCATCGCAAGGCAAAGCCTCCTAGGCGCGGCGAGCGTCGGTGCGCCGTTGTCTCCTTTCTCCTCTCTTCTTTCTCCCCGTAGCCGCGCTCGCATTGCCGTCCTAGATTTCGCACCGTCGCCCTGTGTGGCGGCTCAGAAACGCGCCAGTAGCTCAGTTGGATAGAGCAACAGCCTTCGGAGCTGTGGGTCGGGGGTTCGAATCCCTCCTGGCGCGCTGCGAAATGCGAGAGCTAACGTGAATTTGTCCAAGAGCTTGCGAAGGTCGCAGGCTCTTTTTCTTTGCGCGGCAATTCGCGGTAATTCGCGAGAGTAGGCAACCATCGCCGCCACGGGCGCCGTTCGTCTTTTTCCCGGTCACCGAGCCCGCCTCTTGCTATGTGTCGTTCTTCGATGAGGTGACCTGATCAGACATCCGCTCAAGCGAGTTGATCACCCAGCGACACCCGACACCCCTGCTTTTGTATCCGTGCGGACATTGATTCACGAGCACAGCAAACGAGTGCACGATCGACAGGGAACGTCGTACATCGGCCGCACCTATGCGGAAGAGCGCGCCGACGGGACGTGGTATGCGTGGCTCGAGTTCGAGCCGCTCGCGCCACACCGGCTCCGGATGCACACAGAACAGGAAACGTCCCAACCGAGTCGTGCCGCCGTCGAGTATTGGGCAACCGGGTTGGAGCCGGTATACCTCGAGGGCGCGCTGGCACGCAGCCACCCGTAGCCACTGCTTTCGGCGGACCATTGGCGAGCAGGATTGTCAGGGCAATGCGGGCTCTGTGATCGCCGCTGCGATGGCTCACGCGGCATGGCCCCCGCGAGCAGGAGAAGGGCGCCGCAATACATCAGAGTGTCCGCCATGAAGTTGAACCCTTCGAAGCTGCCGCGGTCGACTACGGCGATCGGCACGTAAACCACCAGCTCGACGAGTAGCACGGTCGCGCCAAGCCACGTCGCTGCCGCGCGGGTCTTCTTGCCAGAACCAACAGGATGCCCGCTACTGCATAGACCACTGCCGCCAGGTACGTCCACAGGGCGTGTCCAAACACCCACGCTGGCGTCACCTTCTCCAGTGGAATGGCGGGAACGTGATCGCCGTGCATGAATTGCTCGACGCTGTAGAACAGCACCGGAATGGCAATGAAGTATCGTCCAATCGTCGCGAGGACATGCGCGCGGCGCTCACGGTCCGGCTCGGTGAGGTTCGCCGCCAAGGCGAGCGCGCCGCCGCTGAAGGAGAGCTCCCGCAGCAGCAAGGCGAGTGCAAACCGATCTCGCGGATCCTGTGCCAGCGACGGGGCATCCATCAGCACTACGAAAAGAAAGAAGTTCAAGCCGAGCAAAGTGGCGGCCAGACGTGCCTGAATCTTCGTCGCCAGACTCAGCCCTGCTGCGATAAAGCACGCTCCCACGAAGTACGTCCAGAACAGGTGCCACGGGATCCATGCCGGAACGAGAGAGCTGATCGTTTCGGTTATCGTGAAGTGTTCGGTGCCGAACGCTGCCAGCGGCGCCGCGTAGAAAACGGGCCCGAACAGAATCAGCTTGTCGAGCCGGCGCGCCCTGTGCCAATCGCCGCGAAGCGCAATCGTGGCGATCCCGATCGCAAACACCGCTCCGCCGACGACGTACGACCAGATCACCTCGCGAGGAATTGCGAGGAGAGCCACGAGCGCAGACGAACTTCCGAAGCTGACCAAGTTGCCGTTCACGACGTGTCCTCTCCGCGCGCTGCTGGCCCCAGGGCCGAATCAAGTCCGTGGGGGACCTACGCTAATACCGCCTCGGAAGCAATGGCCGCAAGATTCCATCGCGCACGTTTACCAATCTCTCAAAGTGGTGTCTCTTTACTTTCCCGCTCTCTGCGGCACACATCGCCCGCCAGTCCACTTTCACTGATTTCTATTGGTCCGTTGTTCGCTGATGCGCAAACCCCAGGTGGCGTGTTAATGTACGCGGGGTAAAGGTGATGCCCCATTTCTCTTCGCGACGCTGACGGCGCTCGGTGATCCACGCGCGGACTTCCCCGCGGACCTCGGCTCTTCGCTTCCGGTTGTCTATCTTGCATGGGGAGACGCGCTTGTGATGCTGTCTGCCGCTCGGCCGCTGGTTCGGATCGGGCAAGCAACGGCGCGACGATTGGCGGCTCAACTATCTCTGAGATCCTCCCAGTGGGTCGACACGAAAACGGAGCGTAGACGATGAAGATCACCGAGCTGTTGTCTGCCGAACTCGACCGCGAGGGTGTCAAGATCCGCAAGACGCTCGAGCGTGTGCCGGAAGGCAAGAACGACTGGAAGCCCCACGAGAAGTCGATGGCACTCGGCTATCTCACCACGATCGTCGCCACCATACCTTCGTGGCTCGATATGGTCGTGAACATGGACGAATTGGACATCAATCCGCCTGGTGGACCGCGGTTCAGGCCGCCGGAGTGGAAGACGCGAAAGGACCTCCTCGCCCAGTTCGATAGCAGTCTCGAAAAAGGGAAGAAGGTCCTGCGCGAGACGACGGATGAGCGGCTGCTCACGACGAAATGGCGCATGTTGAACGCCGGCAAAGTCGTGAGTGAACAGTCGCGCTACGAGGCCATCCGCGACGGTGTCTTGAACCACATGGCCCACCACCGCGGGCAGCTCACCGTCTACCTGCGGCTCAACGAAGCCAAAGTGCCGGCGATCTACGGGCCTTCAGCGGATGAAGGTGTCGCCTGACGAATGGACGCTCGACGTTTAGCGTCGAGCGTCCTACTGGACCGTCCGTCTGTCTACGACGACCTTGCCCCCCTTCATCACCCACCGCACGCGCTGCGTCACCGCAGTGATGTCGCTCAACGGATCCCCCTCGACGGCTACGATGTCGGCGTAATAGCCCGGCGCGATCGCCCCGAGGTCTTTCTCCTTGCCGAGGAGAGCGGCGGCGGTCGTGGTAGCTGTGGCGATCGCCTGGGCTGGCGTCATCCCCGCCTCGACGAAGCGATCGAGCTCGCGCGTGTTCTCGCCGAATCCGGTGAACACCGCGTCCGAGCCCATCGCGATCTTCACGCCGGCGCGGATGGCGCGGCGGAGCGTAGCGACGTTGCGTCGTATGTAGTCGGTGAGTGCGGCCGAGTCCTCGATCGAGTAGCCATACTCGTTGCGGTGGGCAATGTAATAACGGTTGTGATCGACCGTCGGAACGTACACCGTCCCGCGGCGGACCATCTCTGCGAGCGTCGCATCATCGAGATCCACGGCGTGCTCCACGGATTCGGCGCCTGCTAGCACCGCTGCACGACCGCCCTCGGGTCCGTACGAGTGGATCGCGATGCGCCGACCTGCGAAGTGCGCTACCTCGACGGCAGCTTTCATCTCCTCGAGCGTGAAGGTCTGGTAACCGGACGTATCGCGATCGCTACCGGTGGACCCGTACATCTTGATCCAATCCGCGCCCGCCGCGATTTGCTGCCGAGCGACGCGTTCCACTTCGGCGACGCCATCGGCCGTGCCCGGGTCGGGCGTCGAGACGGCGCCGGGACGGATTGGGGATGCGTTCACGTGCAGACCGTAGCCGGCGACGTACATCCGTGGTCCGACCATGGCGCCGCGGTTGATCAGATCGCGCATTGCGATGTCGTTGTAATCGGATGAGCCGAGGTCGCGCACAGTCGTCACACCGGTTTCCAGCGTTTTTCGCGCGTTGTCCTGCGCGAGAAAGACCGTGACGGCGTCGCCCAGGGTCCCGAGTTGCGTCCACGGCTTGGTACCCGGGGTCCGGTCCCAGTAGAAGGTCATGTGCGTGTGCACGTCGATGAGACCGGGCAGTGCCGTGTATTTGCGGAGGTCCACGATCGAGGCGCCTGCCGGCACCGCCTTGTCGCCCGTCCCGACCGCGGTCACGCGCTCGCCTTTCACGAGCACGACCGCGTCCGTCTGCACGCCGCCGCGTCCGTCGATCAGGCGGCCGAACCGGATCGCGGTGACCTGCGCACCCGCCGAGCGCGGCGACACCGCAAGCGGGCCGAGGACCAGCGTCCCCGTCACGACAGCGCGTCGCATCGTTTGTCGGTAGCCACACTGTCGTGTCAGAGCGCGATGGAACGGCACGTCGGCCTCGCTGAAGGGAAGGGTGCGGAGGAATGCACGCGCGGGACATTAGACGCTAGACGCTCGACGTTACCAAACCTCGAGGCCAGCCAGGGTGTATCCAGCTGGCCTCGAGGTTTGTCTCGAGCGTCGAACGTCGAACGTCGAGCCTCTAACGTCTGTTCTATTCCGTATGTATCGCCTTTAGCGGATCCACGCGCATTGCGCGCGTCGCGGGGATGAACGCTGCGAGCGCGGCGCTCAAGCCCAACACGACAGTCGCGAGCCCGATCGACGGGGGATCGAAAAGGCTGATATGAAACAGCTCGGCCCGCACGAGGCGAGCCGACAACACGGCCGCCGGCAAGCCGACGGCCATGCCAGCACTGGTCATCAGCACCGCCTCACGCACGACCATTCGACCGACGGATCCGGGTGCGGCCCCCAATGCCATCCTGAGCCCGAACTCCGCAGTGCGGCGCACCGTGGTATAGGCCATCACGCCATACAAACCGAGCGCCGCGAGCACGAGCGAGAGCAGCCCGAAGAACGAGACCATCGTCGCGACCAGTCGGTCGCCGCTGATCGATTCGCGGATGAGATCGTTCAGCGGATCCACGCCAAGGATCGCGAGTGACGGGTTGGCGTTCGCCACGGCCTGGCGGAGCGGTATGAGGAGCCGCGCGGGATCACCGAATGTCCGGACTTCGAAGCGGAAATAACTCTCGGGCGCCGTGTCCTGGAGGCTCGGACGGTACAGTCGCCTGACAGGGGACGAGCGTACGTCTTTCTCCTCAATGTCACCGACGACACCGATGACCTCCCAGCTCGAGCTATCGGCGACCACCAGGCGCCCAACGGCTTCTCCGCGTGGGAAAAAGAAGTTGGCAAAGGATGCGTTCACGACCACGACCTTGGGACTCGTCTCGTTGTCACGCGCCTCGAAATCCCGGCCGCGGAGGAGGTGCGCTCCGACCGTGTGAAAGTACGCCGGGCCGACGGCATCCTCAGTGACGAGTGAGTCAGTGTCCGCCCGAGCGGTAAACCCTTCGACCTGCACATTGGTCATCGACTCTGTGCCGCTGAAGATCCCATTTGCCGACGCACTCACGGCCTCTACACCGGGCACGCGTTGGATGCGCGCGATGATGTCGCGCTCGAGTGCCATGAGGCGGGCGCCGGAGAAGCCGACACGCTGCGCGTCGACATCCACAATGGCGAGCTCGTCCCGGGCAACGCCCACGTCAGCCTTGGTGAGCCGAAGCGTGCTTCGAGCCAGCATGCCCGCACCCACCACGAGCAGCATCGACAGAGCGACCTGTGCGACGACGAGATAGCGGCCTAGCGAAAGCGATCGAAGCCCGCCATCTCGGCCCTGTGTTCTCAGAGCCGTCGCGACAGGGAAGTGGGTGGCCCTTAGCGCGGGCAAGACGCCGAACAACACGGCCGTCGCAAAGGAAAGCGCCACTGCAAAGCCCAGGACCCGCCCATCGAGATGCAGAGCGAGGCTGACGCCGCCGACCAAATGCAGCAAGACCTTACTCGCGAAGAACGCCGCTATGAGCCCGAAGGCCGTGCCGAGCATCGCGAGCAACATGCTCTCGGTGAACAGCTGCTGGATGAGGCGCAGTCGCCCGGCGCCAATGGCGATCCGGACGCCGATCTCGCGGGAGCGTGCGACAGCGCGCGAGAGGAGGAGATTCGCGACGTTGGCGCAGACGACCAGCAGCACGAGCGCCACCGCGACCATGAGCGTCACGAGATCGCGCGCGTATGCAGAACGGTAATACGAAAAGCCCAGTGCACCCGATGTAACCTCCACGGGCTGCTCACGCAGCTGGCGCTCGACCCAGCTGTGGTCAGCGGCCGTGGTATGCGCCAGCAATGACCGCGTCGCAATGGTCGTCAGCTCGGCCCGCGCGTTGGCGACGGTTGCGCCGGGCGCGAGACGGCCCATCAGCAGCAGCCAGGACACGCCGCGGTCGGTCAGCCAGGTCGTCTGCGGCATCAGCACTGGCTGCATCATGATCGGGATCCAGAGGTCCGTCGCTTGGCCGACCACGTCGCCCATGAAGTCCGGAGTGGCGACGCCGACGACGGTCAGCGGAATCCCGTTTATCGAGATGGTGCGTCCGACCGCCGCGCGATCGCCAGCAAACACGCGCTGCCAGTACCCATAACTCAGGACGACAACCGGATCGCTGCCGGGAGAACGATCTTCGTCGCCCGTAAACGTGCGCCCCGCGGCTGCGCGCACGCCGAGTACGGTGAAAAAGTCGCCCGAGACATATCGGCCGTGCGGGTGAGTCACTTCGTCGCCGCGCTGAACCACCACATCGAGCCGGTTCGTTCGACCATTCGCGTAGAGGCCCGAAAACACGTGCGACTGGTCACGGAGGTCGACATATAACGGATACGATGCCGTCCGCGTCTGGGGCGGCCCGACGGAGAGGCCGCCGGTTCGGCGGGGGTCACCGAAGCCCACCAGCTGCTCGGGATGCGCCACTGGCAACGGCCGAAGCATCAGCGCGTCGATCAGCGTGAAAATCGCGGTATTGGCGCCGATCCCGACGGTCAAGATCAGGAGGACGATGCAGGCGAAACCCGGCTGGCGTCGCAGCGTGCGAAGCGCGTAGATCGCATCCTGTCGCAGATTGCCGAGGAACCCCGCCCAGCGCTGTGCGCGGTCTCGGTCGCGGTCGATCGACAGACATTCCGAGCGCACGCTCGAGAGGTCGCCAAATCGGTGGAGTGCCTGTGCATGGGCCGCGCTCGGGTCCTGTCCTGCGGCGATCAATGCGCGCTCACGCTCCGCCAAGTGGAACGCGATCTCGTCATCGAGGTCACGCGTGGGCTGCCCGAGGCGGAAGGGGCGTCGTGTCACGGTCAGACGGGGAGTGGAGCGGTCGCCCGAAGCGCGCGGCCAGTCGCTTCCACGAAGCGCTGCCACGAGGACGTCCCGGACGCGAGGCGCCGGCGCCCCGCGGGGCTCAGCCGATAGAACTTCGCGTGGCGATTGGAGTCGGAGAGCCCCCACTCGGCCGCGATCAGCCGTTGCCCCTCCAGGCGGTGCAGGGCAGGGTACAGCGTGCCCTCGCCGATCAAGAGTGTTTCTCCGGTCGCGCGCTCAATCCATTCGGCTACGCTGTAGCCGTGTCGCGGCCCCCAGGAGAGCGCCTTGAGTATGAGCAGGTCCAGCGTCCCACGCGTGAGATTGACTGTGAGTTCGTCCATGCACGCATGGTAGGGTGCCGACCCATCGCCACGCAAGGGGTCAAATGTCAGGATTCTCCCAATGGGACCGGTGCGCTCGGTGCGACCTTGTGCACGCATCTGCTGGCGTCATGGGGCACGTGACTGCGCGGGCGCAAGGCGGTCACGACGACGCTGGGCTACATTGAGGCCGTGCGGACGCCGAGACGCTGACGGGAGGCGGAATGTCGCGCGCTCTCGCGACCCCGTGAGCAGCAGCACGCCACACACGCATGACGAACACTCCCACACGGAGAACGGCACCATGCCGGTCCAACCCGTTCGCGCAGTGCAGATCGCCGTCGACAACGCGAGACAGCTATATCTCGTCGACGCGAACGGCTGCCTGTGGCACAGCGCAGCCCCACCAACGTCCGGTAGCTGGACGAAACTAGAGTTGCCGCCCTACGTCGACTCCGAACCAGCGCGCAGCGCCCAACCCGACCACCTGGGCGCCATGCGCGGCGGATGACTCGCATGTAGGTGCATGCAAACCGGGGTTTGACGGGCCCACGCTCGAAAGCGACCTTGCAGCGTTGCAATACGTTGCGCCCGTAGCTCAGGTGGATAGAGCAGCAGCCTTCTAAGCTGTTGGTCGGAGGTTCGAGTCCTCCCGGGCGCGCCTTTGTTGTAGCCAGCCTAATTGACCGTCCAGGTATCTCCCACGTCGGTCAGTTGTCCACTGGACGCCTCTCGCGCGGCGGAGGTGTACCTCTCGCTCGCGCAAGTCTTGCCTTCGCTTGCGGTGGCTTCATCACGGCGACGGGAGTCGAGCCGCCGGACAGTAAAGCGGAAGCGAATGGGCGCTTAGGGGCCGTCGCTTTGGCGAGCGCGACCCTATCGAACCGAGCATAGCTGCGCGGCCGTTCGAGTAGGTCTCTAAGAAGTTGCCCTTCTCGCTCAAGCTGAGCACACCAAGGTCCAATTGGGACTCGTGTCGCGTACGCCCAGTTTCATACCCTGGACGGGAACGCTCTCGCTACCGCAACGCAGTGGCGACCTGAACGCGACGGAGGAATGCGAGTACCGCCCTGGTCGTGATGTTCGCGTCGACCGCGCGTGCTTTGTCGACGTTTGCGCGACAGCCGCCGGCGCGTCGCGCACACCATCGGCCGGCGACGCGAACACGTGTCTCTTCGGCCAGCCCGGGCAACCACAACCCAAGATCCACTCAACGGAGGGGACGGCAATATGGCTGCACCGCAAACGAAGAAACCCAACATCGTCGCGATCATGGCCGACGACATCGGCATCTGGAACATTGGGGCCTATCACCGAGGAATGATGGCCGGCCGGACGCCGAACCTCGATAAACTCGCTACCGAGGGAATGCTGTTCACCGACTACTATGGCGAGGCGAGTTGCACGGCGGGCCGGGCCGCGTTCATCACCGGGCAGCTCCCCTACCGCACGGGTCTGACAACCGTAGGCCAGGCCGGCGCGGATGTCGGGATGCCGGCTGCGGCGCCGACAATTGCCACCGCCCTCAAGGATATGGGCTACGCAACTGGTCAATTTGGGAAGAACCACTTAGGCGATATGAACAAGTACCTCCCGACGGTGCACGGGTTCGATGAGTTCTTCGGCTATCTCTACCACCTCGACGCCATGGAGGACCCTGCGCACCCTGAATACCCGCAGGACTTGTTGAACACGGTCGGCCCACGGAACATGGTCCATTCCTGGGCAACGGATAAAGACGATCCGACCGTGATGCCGCGGTGGGGCGCGATCGGGAAGCAGAAGATCGAGGACGCCGGCACGCTCTATCCCGAGCGGATGGAGACCGTGGATGACGAGATCCTCGCCGCCACCCTCAAATTCGTCGACCAGTCCAAGACAAACGGCACCCCGTTCTTCGTGTGGTACAACCCGACGCGCATGCACATCGTCACCCATCTGTCGCCGAAGTACCAGGCGCTTCGGAATGCCAAGAACGGCTGGTCGATTCACGAAGCCGGCATGGCGCAGCTCGACGACTGCGTCGGCACACTCATGCAGCACTTGAAAAACAGCGGGCTGGATGAGAATACCATTGTCATGTTCACCACCGACAACGGCACGGAGACCTTCACCTGGCCGGATGGCGGACAAACGCCGTTTTACGGCTGTAAGGGCACGGGCTACGAGGGCGGGTTCCGTTGCCCCGCGATGATCCGCTGGCCCGGCAAAGTCCCCGCCGGCAAGGTGGAGAATGGCATCATCTCCGGCCAGGACTGGTTGCCGACATTCGTCGCGGCCGCTGGGAACCCGAACATCGTTGAAGAGCTCAAGAAGGGCAAACAACTCAGCGGAACGAACTACAAGGTGCATCTGGACGGCTACAATCAGTTGGACATGATCACCGGCAAGGGGCCGTCCGCCCGCCACGAGATCTTCTACTTCACTGAAAGCAACCTCGCCGCGGTGCGCATCGACGACTACAAGTATCGCTTCATTGACCAGCCGGGCGGCTGGATTGGCGACAAGAATCACCCGGACGCGCCCATCATCGCGAACCTCCGGCTGGATCCGTTCGAGAAAGCGACATGGCCAGGGGCAGATGGCAATTTCGGATCCTACCAATACTTTGACTGGTTCAAGTACGAGTTCTGGCGCTTCGTGTTCGTCCAACGCGAAGTCGGGAAGCTTGCCATGACGGCCCTCGAGTTCCCGCCAATGCAGAAGGGCGCCACCTTCAACCTCGGTGCCGTGAAAGAGAAGATCGACGCGGCGATGGCGCACCACGGACAGTAGTCGACACTCGAAATTCGATCCGGAAATGCGGCGGCGGGACTTCACTGGTCGAAGTCCCGCCGCTGTCCATTCGTGTGGCGACCCCGGATTCCGGCTTTCTGTGCGAACGCGGACCGCCGTACCCATTCCACAGCCGCCGACAGTGCGCGTTGGCACTGGGCTCCGAATGCTGCAGCCGATAACTGCCGGGTAAAGAGAGGCGATCCTAACAGCGGTCCTCCCGATCCGTTCGGATCTGATGCTGATCGCCTCTGTGCGACGCTCTCTGGCTCGCGCTTGGCGGGGCAGTGCCGCGGCGACGTTTCGCCGAGGTCAGCAGGCCGCTATACTGCCCGCGGGGCTTTGAGTTGCTCGAGCCTGGTAGGTGGAGTCCGTCTCGAGGGGGCGGCCGGTGGGATGGCGCGCAGTCCGGCGCAATGAAGCCGAGCGGCTGATGCAGGCGGTTGTGCCGCTATGCCGGCGTGCGAGCTGAGGGGTGGGGATAGCTCGACCGGTCACCAGAACAAGCGTCCGTATTTCGGTTGTTGGCTGGGGATGTGTTCCGGCCGACGATCTCGTGTCACACATCTCGGTGGGATCGACCAATGCAACTGGATGACAACAGTCCGCTCATGCGCGCGATGCACCATTGCGCAGACCTGATCTTTGCCACCCCGAGGCGTTCGGCGACTGCCGAGGACGTGGTGGCGCTTGCGTTCGAGCGCTATCCCGAGCGCTGTGCAGTCATCTCGATAGAGGACTTGCGTCGGGCGGCGATCCAGGCGCTCGATGCACTCGCAGACCCGGCGGCGTGGATCGCGAACCAGGGCGCGGTGAGGGAAATGCTCGAGCGGCTCACGCCCTATGCGTACGCGAACCCGCACCAAACGGTGGGCGAGTTGGTCGAGCTGTTGAGGCGCGACGACCCGGAGGCCGCGGCGGCCATCGACCGGCTGCATGCGCGGTTGCCGATTATGGGGCCAATGCCGTCGGGCAATGCGTTCGCGCGGGAAGGTTGGCGGTAGCTGGCCTGTCGCGATTTTCCGTCGGTGCCATTGTCGTTTGTCCTTGCCCCTCTCTACTTTTCTCGTCTCTCGTTCGCCGCGTTCGCGGCGGCGTCGCGCCCGTAGCTCAATTGGTAGAGCAAGGTCCTCTTAAGTCCGAGGTTGACGGTTCGAGTCCGTCCGGGCGCATTGGTGAAAGGCTGGACGTTGGACGTTCGACGTTGGAGAACAAACCTCGAGGCCGGCTGGATGCACCGTCGCCTGGCCCCGAGTTTTTTTCGAACGTCCAACGTCGAACATCGAACGTCTTTCCTGTTCAGCTTGCGCCAGCCAATCGGCTCCGCTAGAATACGGGTCCTTTTGGCGCTGCCTCCGGGCGGTGTCTCCAGCGGGAGGCGGTCTGCGGCCCTTCGGGGCCGTCGTTGTCTCCGGCTCAGCCAATGGCGGCGGAGGTTACGCCGCGCGGACGATTTGGGGGTCGGGCAGGTTGACTTGCTCGCAAACCCGAGCTACTTTGTAAGGCTGCCGCGGAATGCGGCTCCGAGCTGATGAATAGTTGAGTGCTGTTTGACAACTGAGATTGAGATCGCAGACGTGCAGGGCGGACTCTTTGATCCTGCGTCCCTGTCGGGGTGCTGGGGAGAGTTTGACCGACAATCAATCTGTGATTCTGACGCACCGTCGGGAGCGCTTCGTGCGAGCTGTGGACAGGACGCGTTCGAAGAGCTATTTCGAATTCTTCTCTTGGAGAGTTTGATCCTGGCTCAGGACGAACGCTGGCGGCGTGCTTAACACATGCAAGTCGTGGGCATCCTCGCAAGAGGTGACCGGCGAACGGGTGCGTAACACGTGAGCGACCTACCGATTCGTGGGGGATAGCCGGCCCAACGGCCGGGTAATACCGCATACGCCAGTCGGGCTGCATGGCCTGTTTGGGAAACCTCCGGGGCGGATCGAGGGGCTCGCGGCCTATCAGCTAGTTGGCGGGGTAACGGCCCACCAAGGCGACGACGGGTAGCTGGTCTGAGAGGATGGCCAGCCACATTGGGACTGAGAAACGGCCCAGACTCCTACGGGAGGCAGCAGTGGGGAATATTGCGCAATGGCCGCAAGGCTGACGCAGCGACGCCGCGTGTGGGATGAAGCCCTTCGGGGTGTAAACCACTGTTGCCCGGGACGAACGAGGAGATTTATCTCGCTGTGACGGTACCGGGTGAGGAAGCACCGGCTAACTCCGTGCCAGCAGCCGCGGTAATACGGAGGGTGCGAGCGTTGTCCGGAATCACTGGGCGTAAAGGGCGCGTAGGCGGCTTGGTAAGGGGGCGGTGAAAGCCCGGGGCTCAACCCCGGGTCTGCCGGACCGACTGCCGAGCTTGAGCACACTAGGGGCGGGTGGAATTCCGGGTGTAGCGGTGGAATGCGTAGAGATCCGGAAGAACACCGGTGGCGAAGGCGGCCTGCCGGGGTGTGGCTGACGCTGAGGCGCGACAGCGTGGGGAGCAAACAGGATTAGATACCCTGGTAGTCCACGCCGTAAACGATGGGCACTAGGTGCTCGGGGGAGCGACCCCTTGGGTGCCGGCGCTAACGCATTAAGTGCCCCGCCTGGGGAGTACGGCCGCAAGGCTGAAACTCAAAGGAATTGACGGGGGCCCGCACAAGCGGTGGAGCATGTGGTTTAATTCGACGCAACGCGAAGAACCTTACCTAGGCTTGACATGTACGTGAAGGCCGTGAGAGATCGCGGTCGCCCTTCGGGGCGCGTGCACAGGTGCTGCATGGCTGTCGTCAGCTCGTGTCGTGAGATGTTGGGTTAAGTCCCGCAACGAGCGCAACCCTTGCCCCCTGTTGCCAGCGGCGGTAGAGATACCGGCCGGGGACTCTGGGGGGACTGCCGGTGCCAAACCGGAGGAAGGTGGGGACGACGTCAAGTCATCATGGTCCTTACGTCTAGGGCTACACACGTGCTACAATGGACAGTACAGAGGGGAGCGAGGCAGCAATGCCGAGCCAATCCCCAAAGCTGTCCTCAGTTCGGATTGTCGCCTGCAACCCGGCGGCATGAAGCTGGAATCGCTAGTAATCGTGGATCAGCATCGCCACGGTGAATACGTTCCCGGGCCTTGTACACACCGCCCGTCACGCCATGGAAGCGACGAGCGCCCGAAGTCGGTGTCGGAACCCGCAAGGGACCAAGCCGCCGAAGGCGAGCGTCGTGACTGGGGCGAAGTCGTAACAAGGTAGCCGTAGGGGAACCTGCGGCTGGATCACCTCCTTACCGGAGCGACGAGTAAGCGCACGTGAGAGCGTCGAGCTCGAGCGTGCGCGGAAAGTCCTCGGAAGTCGCCCGCCCTGCACGTCTGGATCTCAATCTCGGTTGTCAAGCGGCGGCATTCGATCGCGCTGTTTGACAATGGATAGCAGTAGTGATCGTGGGATAACGAATCAACACGAGAAATGGCAATGGAGCCGGCTGGCGTTGTGGCGCGACGCAAGAGCAACTCGGACGACGTTGCAGCTGCACGAGCCGTTTCACTTGTAGATGACAGTAGATCGCGCGTGCTCTGCTTGACACATTGCACAATTTGTGGTCAAGCGAGCGAAAGCATGTGGGGGATGCCTGGGCACACGAAGGCGATGAAGGCCGTGGTAAGCTGCGATAAGCCAAGGGGAGCGGCACACACGCATTGATCCTTGGATGGCCGAATGGGGAAACCCGGCGGTGCGCGAGCACCGTCATCTCGCTTCGAGACGAGAGGCGAACCCGGGGAACTGAAACATTCTCAGTACCCGGAGGAAGAGAAATCAACCGAGATTCCCGAAGTAGCGGCGAGCGAAACGGGAACAGCCCAAACCGTGGGGCCTTCGGGCGCCGCGGGGTTGTAGGACCCACGGACGCGACAAGCGCAGGTAGCCGAAGTCCCCTGGAAAGGGGCGCCAGAGACGGTGAGAGCCCGGTACGCGACAACCAGTCGCTTGTCGTAGTGGAGTTCCTGAGTAACGCCCGACACGAGAAATCGGGCGTGAAGCTGGGGGGACCACCCTCCAAGGCTAAAGACTCTCGTGTGACCGATAGTGAACGAGTACCGTGAGGGACAGGTGAAAAGCACCCCTGGGCGGGGAGTGAAAAAGATCCTGAAACCACATGCTTACAAGCGGTAGGAGGGTGACACGTGTCTTCGGATGCGTGGGCGCCTGACTGCGTGCCTTTTGCATTATGATCCGGCGAGTTACTGCTCGGGAGCAAGGCTAAGCCGCTCTGCGGCGGAGCCATAGCGAAAGCGAGTCCTGTAACGAGGGCGACTAAAGTTCCTGGGCGTAGACCCGAAGCCAGGGCGATCTACCCATGAGCAGGGTGAAGCTCGGGTAACACCGAGTGGAGGCCCGAACCGGTGTGGGTTGAAAACCGCTCGGATGACTTGTGGGTAGGGGTGAAAGGCCAATCAAGCCTGGAGATAGCTGGTTCTCCCCGAAATCTATTGAGGTAGAGCCTCGAGGCGTGTTCACAGGAGGTAGAGCGACTGGATGGGCGCGGGCCGCAGAGCGCAGTACCAAACCCAACCAAACTCCGAATACCTGATGAATGGACCTCGGGAGGCAGTCGACGAGCGATAATGTCCGTCGGCGAGAGGGAAAGAACCCAGAACCACAGCTAAGGTCCCGAAGTGGCCGCTGAGTATAGCGAAGGATGTGTACGTGCCGCGACAACTGGGAGGTTGGCTTAGAAGCAGCCATCCTTTAAAGAGTGCGTAATAGCTCACCAGTCCAGCGTGTATGCGCCGAGAATGGTCGGGATTAAGCGGCCCGCCGAAGCTTGGTCTTGTTTCTTAGCAACAGGGGTAGGGGAGCGTTCCCCGTGCTGTGAAGCCCCGGTGGAAACCATGGGGTGGAGCGAGGGGAAGTGAGGATGCCGGAATGAGTACGCGCAAACGCGGGTGAAAACCCCGCGCACCGTAAGCCCAAGGATTCCTGCGCCATGGCAATCAGCGCAGGGTGAGGCGGACCCTAAGGCGAGGCCCCAGAGGCGTAGCCGATGGACAGTGGGTTAAAATTCCCACCCCGCCGTACGAGCGTTATCACCCATCAGGGGACACAGGAACGAAGTGGGAGCGGCCACGTGGAGGGCCGTCTAACCCGGTAGGCGCAAGCCGAGAGGGGAATGCGAGGGGAGGGGGCAACTCCGAACCGAGTCTCGTGGAGTCGACTGGCAAGAAAAGCCTGACTGGGGAGCTCGTACGACGTCCGTACCGTAAACCGACACAGGTGGGCGAGGCGAGCAGCCTCAGGTGAACGAGTGAAACGTGGTCAAGGAACTCGGCATAATGATCCCGTAACTTCGGAAGAAGGGATGCCGCTCTTGGTAGCAGGGTTTACCCCTGTTGCTAGGATCGGCCGCAGCGAATCGGCCCAAGCGACTGTTTAGCAAAAACACAGGTGTGTGCCAAGCCGCACAAGGCGCCGTATACACACTGACGCCTGCCCGGTGCCGGAAGGTTAAGGGGAGAGGTTAGCCGCAAGGCGAAGCTTTGAGCCGAAGCCCCGGTAAACGGCGGCCGTAACTATAACGGTCCTAAGGTGAAATCAGCTGCCTTAGTAAAATTGGCCATATGCTGGAACGTCTGAGTATCTCTCGGTACTCGCCGCTCGCGTACCTGCGCGGCAGTGAAAATCCGCGGAGGTGCAGATAATCAGCAGGAAAGACTCGATCGCACGCGGTTGCGAACGTGCAACTGGGTCGGTCGAAATCCTCAGAGACTTAACGCCAGACGCCGACAGGCAGTCGGCGAATGATAAAGTCCGGACTGCATGGCGACATGCAGGGCCTCAATGGTGAGGCCGTCTAAGCAGATGGTTGGTTAAACAACACGAAGTCAAGACGAAATTCCTTGTCGGGTAAGTAACATTGCCCGGAACGGGAGCGATCCCGTTCATTCAACCGGCTCAAATCGGTGAAGCCCACCGCGGTGCATGCAGGTGCGCCGCGGGTAATACCGAGGGTAAGGTCGTAAATGCATCGCGACCCCCGTAACGACTCAGGAGTGAGATCCCTGGATGGATTGCTCGCAATCCATAACACGCCGGCCCTGGTAATTGTCAATGACGGACATCGGATCCTACATCTCAGGCTTCGTCGACGGCGAAGGCTGCTTCTGCGTTTCATTCCAGCCAAGTGGCAGACACCGCTTTGGCTGGGAGGTACGACCGAGTTTTTCGGTCAGCCAGAACGCAGGTCGAGCAGAGCTCCTCGAAATCATTAGGCAGCGCTGGGGATGTGGGTTCATTCGACCCGATCGATCAGACCGGACTTTGAAATACGAAGTCCGAAACGTTCGAGATCTGGTGGCGATAGTGCTGCCACATTTTCGAGCGTACCCGTTGATGTCGTCCAAGCAAAGCGACTGCGACCGATTCGGTCGTGTTTGCCAGCTTGTGCATGAGGGTCGACATCTCGACCAAAACGGGTTGACTGAGATCGTGAAATTCGCGATGGAGATGAACCCGTCTGGCAAGCGAAAGTACGTCGGAAGCGAGATACTCAACTCGCTTCGACCAGGTGAACGTATAGTCTATGCCACGGGAAACCGTGGAATCACATGAAGTTCCGACCTGCACGAATGGCGTAACGACTTGGGCACTGTCTCGACCACGTGCTCGGCGAAATTGCAGTCTCGGTGAGGATTCCGAGTCCCCGCAGCAGGACAAAAAGACCCCATGCACCTTTACTGTATCCTGTCATTGAGCATTGCCCCGGACTGTGTAGCATAGGTGGGAGCCGTTGAGGCCCAGGCGCTAGCTTGGGCGGAGGCAACAGTGAAATACCACCCTGTACTGTAGTGATGCTCTCACGAAGGTGAGGCAAACCCTCCCTCGGACCGTGGCAGGTGGGCAGTTTGACTGGGGCGGTCGCCTCCGAAAGTGTAACGGAGGCGCGCGCATGGTTCCCTCAGCGCGGTCGGTACTCGCGCCTATAGAGTGTAACGGCAGAAGGGAGCCTGACGGTGAGAGCGACAGCTCGAACCGGGTCGAAAGACGGCCGTAGTGATCCGGTAGCCCGGTGTGGATCGGCTATCGCGCAACGGATAAAAGGTACGCTGGGGATAACAGGCTTATCGCGCCCGAGAGTTCACATCGACGGCGCGGTTTGGCACCTCGATGTCGGCTTATCACATCCTGGGGCTGGAGAAGGTCCCAAGGGTCCGGCTGTTCGCCGGTTAAAGTGGTACATGAGCTGGGTTCAGAACGTCGTGAGACAGTTCGGTCTGTATCCGCTGTGGGCGTTGGAAGATTGCGGGGCGTGGACCCTAGTACGAGAGGACCGGGTCGAACTGCCCGCTCGTGTCCCGGCTGTGGCGCCAGCTGCAACGCCGGGTAGCGATGGCAGGCGGAGATAACCGCTGAATGCATCTAAGTGGGAAGCTCCCCCCAAGATGAATCTTCCCTGGAGCCTTGAGCTCCCTGAAGGGCCGTGAGAGACTATCACGTCGATAGGCCGCATGTGGAACGTCCGCAAGGACCTCCGAGCAAAGCGGTCCTAATCGCCCGTGAGGCTTGACTACTTCCATAGGGTGACGCTTGCGTCGTCCCTGTAATTGAATCCAAGCAGAGCACTGCGATCTACAAAAGATTCCGCATCACACGATCACTATTGCTGCCCAATGTCTCCATACATCGCTGGCGACTAGAGCGTAGGGGCCACACTCGTTCCCATTCCGAACACGATCGTTAAGCCCTACAGCGCCGATGGTACTCCGCTCGAGAGAGCGCGGGAGAGTAGGCCGTCGCCGGCACTCCATTGACAATGCCCCCGGGGTTTCCCCGGGGGCATTGTCGTTTCTCCTCTCTCCTTTCTGCTCCACTCTTTTCTCGCTCGCGCAACGCCCGCGTGGCGGTGTCGTTTCTACTCTCTCCTTTCTGCAGGTCTACTTTCTCGGGCGCGCAGCGCCCGCAGCGTCCGCATGACAAACGCCCCCGAGGGTTTCCCCCCGGGGGCGTTCGCGCTTCATCCTTCTCTCCTTTCTCCTTTCTGGTCTTCTCATCTGTCTAGTGACAGGTCGGGCTCCAGCTGTTGCCGCGTGAGACAAACTCCTCAGACGTGATGGCGAACATGTCGGTGTGCGCATCCGCCATGTAGCCCGGCACGTGCTCCCACGTCGTGTCGGCCTCCGCCGCCACGTTGTACATCTGGATCGAGACAAGCCGGTCGGCACCGGCTTCCATGAGCGTCGAGATCTCCTGCTCCTTCATGATCTGATTGCGGACATCCGTCGGCGCACTCGGACTGACTGGCAAAAGTCCGCCGACCTCCGTGCGCACGTCGTTGATGTAGCCGACAGCGCCCGGGATGTCGCCCAGTCCGAGCCGAATCTCCGCCTCGAAGAGCGTCATGTTCTCGCTCCGGATGATCGGCAGCGGAGACCCCGGCGACAGATACATCGCGTAGATGTCCTTCGAGGCGACCGGCGGGCTGTTTGGCGCACTCGCCTCCGAATACCCCGGCAACTGCACCGGCCAATTCGGGCATCCTCCCGCCTGGCACGCCGGATTTGCTATGAACTTCGCCTTCCAGCGGAGATCGTGGGCCGTGTCCTGGTCGGACGGCACCTGGCTCAAAACAGCCAACGTGCCGACGTTTTGGTTCATCGGGTTGACCTGATCCCCCGATGCCGAGCTGAAGTCGAACAGGACGCTGAAGTTGTCGTAGGGCCAGCCGCCCGCCGCGTTTTTCGGTAGCGATGCCGGCTGGAAGAGCGCCGATGCCTTCATTGCGCTGTCGGCGCTCGTCAGCATCGCCTGATTCGGGCTTCCCAGCGAGGTGAACGTCGGCTGGCTCGGGGCCATCGCGTAGGCCAGCTCCAGCTTGGCCCTGGCCGCGAGCGCGCGATTGAATGAAGCAAATGAGCCGGCGGCCGTGCTGGGCCCGGCAAACTGCCCGACGGCCGCGAAGCCCGGCGGGAGCTTGACCGCAAACGGGGTCGACGCCGCCGTGTTGAGGTCCGCGTTGGCCGAGTCGAGCAGCGCGGCGGTGTACGCGAGCCCGTCCTTGAGGCAGACCAGCGGATTGAGGGTGGTCGCGCTCGGCGACTGCATAACCACGAACCCTTCCGTGTCGTGCGCCCAGGCCATCAGCAGATAGTTGTACGCCTCGATCGTCTTCACGAGTCCGTTGAGCCCGGCGATCTGCTGCGCCGTGTACGCCGGCTGCACCTTGGGAATGGCCAGTAAGATCTCCTGTGCCGTGCGGATGTCCTGGTACTCGTTCTGCCACATCTCGATCCACGCTCCGATCGGGGTCGGAAGAACCCCCGTGTCGTACCGGATGAACCGGGGCTCCGTGCTGGTGAAGTTGGCGGCCTCACGCGACATCGCCGACATGTCGATGCCGACATTGAACATGTCGTTTCGCGAACTCGAGAAGAGCCCGAGGAGCGCCTGTTGCAGCCCGGTTGGCGTGGCTGGCACCTGCGTCGGCGCCGTGAGGAATGGCACGTTGGTGTCGCTGCAGGCTGCAGCGACGATCAGCGCCGCGGCCCCGGTCAGGAGCGCGCCTCTCCGGCGAAGCCGCCGGCCGGCGGCGATTGTGTGTGTGTTGGTCATGTCAGAACCCCAAGTCGAGGCCAAGGAATACGCTGCGGGAGGGGGGATACGGCGTGACCTCGCCAGCCGCGCGCACCGCTTGGTTGCCAGCGAAGCTGACCTCGGGGTCCAGCCCGCCGTAGCTCGTGATCATCCATAGGTTGTAGCCGCTGAGGTTGAGCCGCGCGTTCGTGATCCGGCCGCCGCCGATTGAGGCGACGAACCGCGCCGGCAGGGCGTAGCTGACAGTGACCTCCCGGACCTTGAGGAAACTGGCCGGCTGATTGAACGGGTTGAGGCCGAGGGCGACCTGCGCCTGGTGAACCGCCGACCTCGCCGAGTCGGCGGCAAGGTGCGACCCAAGCTCATCAAAGTAAAAATCTGTCGAGTTGGAGGTATTGCCACCGCGAGACCAGTCGAGAAGCCCGTGGACGCGGAATCCCTTGAACGTGAACTCGTTGCCGAGCTCGGTGAGTAAGCCGGCGCTGGCGTCTCCATTCTGAACTGGCAGCCCGCTCGGCCCGGTGAACGAAGTGTTCACGAGCTCGGTGACTGACCGGCCCACAGCGAAGAAGGAGCCGTAGCACCACCCGCCAGAACAGGCGCCGAACGGGGGCACGGGCAGCGCATCCACGCGGCTGTAATTGCGAAATTCCGAGACCGTGGTGCTCCACGTGAAGCCGTTCCGCATCTGCAACGGCGTCGCCTGGAGCGACAGCTCGATGCCTTGGTTGGTGAACTGGCCGCCGTTGGTGTATGCGTACAGGTACCCAAACGATGGCGCGACACCCGCCTGGAGCAGGAGGCTCGACAGCCGCTTCTGATAGACGGTGGCCGAGAACTGGGCGCGCGAGTGTAGCATCGTCGCGTCGAATCCCAACTCGGTCTCGACTTCGGACTCCGGCTTGATGGTCGGATCGCCGAGGAGCTGGTTGCTGGCAAACGCCGCGTTCCCGGCGATGAAACTGGGGGGAAGGGGCGTGTACTTTGACCCGTACGGAGCCAGGTTCCCTGACTGGCCATAGGCGGCGCGCACCTTGACCTCGTCCAAGAAGCTCGGCATGCCCGGCAGCCGAAACGCCGCCGAGTAGTGCGGGTAGTAGTAGAACCGGTTGATGTTGCCGTCATTCGTAGACCGCTCAGCGGTGACGCCGCCCGTCACCGTAAGCCGCTGGTTGAACAACAGAGCCTGCTCCTGCGCGTAGAACGACTGGTCCAGCTCCTTGGTGTTGTAGAAGAAGCTGTTCTGCACCGTCCCGGCGCTTGGCGCATTGACACCCGAGAGCAGGTTGTAACCGACGTTCACCGGCTCGGTGTTGGTCCGCCGGTCGCGCTCGAACCCGATGGAGGTCGTAGCATCCAGCCACGACAGTCCCGTGTAGTGGTGGATCAGGTTGAGCTGGTAGTTGAAATAGTTGATCTGATCGGTGTTCGAAACCGAAGTCCCGGGCAGGCCGCTCGGCTCTCGCTGCTCCACCTGCAGGTCCGGCGGCGCGTAGAGCAGGGCCGAGAAGCTCGTCAAGTCCATGCCACCGACCGCGGTCAGTTGGAGGCTCTGGTGATCCGTCTTCCACGGCGTCCAGTTGATGCTGCCCCCGCCCATCGTGCGACTCGTTTGCTGCGGCGTACTGATCTCGTTGGCATTGGCAAAGGGATTGGCCGGTCCGAACGGGTTGTCCGGCCAGGTACCGGCGGCAGTCTGCTGCTGCAGGTTGACGAACCCTGGCGTGTAGGAGAAGACGTCGTAGGGGCTGATGCCGATGTTGTCGTTGCCGGTGATGCCGCGACGCGCGACGTCGTGGATGTAGTTGATGTTCGCGGTAACGGTGACGGCGCTCAGGAACTGCTGCGTGAGATTCGCGCGGAACGACTGCTTGTTGTAGCCGGTATTGAGCAGCGAGCCGTTGTCGTACTTGGAGAGGCCCGACACGTAATACTGCGTCTGCCCCGCGCTACCGCTCACACTGATGTTGGTCTGGTACGACGCCTGTCCGTTGCCGAACAACTGCGTCTGGTAGTCCTGCGGCCCGCCATACACGCTCTGGATGAACGCGTTGTCGGACGCGATCGTCGACGGGTTGGACGTCCCCACGATGTCGTTATTGTACCACGCTTGCGCCAATCCCAGGCTGTTGAAGGTGCGGATCGGGTACTCGTGACTTATCGCGTAGTGGCCGACCTGGTTGCTGATATCCCATCGCGCCTTGCCGCTCGTGCCGCGCTTGGTCGTGATCACCACCACGCCAGCCGAGGCCTTGGAGCCGTAGATCGCCGACGCCGAGGCGCCCTTCAAGACTTCGAGTGACTCGATGTCATCCGGGTTGATGTCGGCGATGCGATTGACCCCGTTGTCCTGGACACTCGGCGCCCCGGAGGCGCTCGAGCCCGTCGAGCTGATCCCACCACCCGAGTTGTTGATGGCGTTCTCGTCGGCGTTCACAGTCTCGTTGTCCACGATCACGCCGTCCACGACGTAAAGCGGCGTCCCGTTGCCGTAGATCGAGGTGACGCCACGGACCTGGATCTGCAGCCCACCACCGGGCGCGCCACCATTGTTCCCCTGAATCACCGCGCCCGGGATCTTCCCCTGGATGGAGTTCTCCATCGTCGGCGCCGGCACCAGGTTGATGTCCTGCGTGCTCACGACCGAAACGGCGTTGGCCGAGTTCTGCGACGCCACCGACGTCGCCAGGCCAGTCACGACCTGCGTCTCCAACCGGAGCACGTCCCGCTGCAGCAGGATCGTGTACTCGGTCTTGCCCGGTGTCAGCGCCACGGTCTGCGCGAGATAGCCGATGCGGCGCACGATCATCGACTTCGCGTCCGTTGGCAGTCGCAGTGTGAACGTGCCGCTGTCACTCGTGTTAATCCCGATCGTCGTGCCGGTGATCAGGACCGTCGCCGCCGGGACCGGCCCGTGCTCGGTCCCGTCCTCCACCTTGCCCGTGATGCGGTTCCCCTCCTGCGCACGCGCGCTGCTGGGCGGGACCACTATGACCAATGTTCCGCCCAACGCCCACGCCAGGATACCTAGGCCCCACCTGCGGCCCGTCCGACATCCGTGTCCTTTCATTAGCCCCCCTGCTGTCGGTGTGACTACCGTACTGCAGACCTCGCTCTCGTCCACCACGCAGTTACCATCCCCGGGGCGACCGCAATGCTGTTGCATCGCCGCCACGGTCAGGCAACTGGATCGGACGAGCCCTGCTTGCGGCACGGCAATAACATGCGGTCGTGGCACTTGTCAAGAGTTCTTTGAGCGCCTTGCCCGCTGACGGGCCATCTGCATCACGGACGTTGCACGGGGTGACGGATCCAAGGCCGACGCACGCGTCGCCCTGACCCGCGGCGGCCCAGCTCAGGGCAACCCAATCTTTCGCGCGAGTTCCGCAAAACGGGGATCGGAACGCAAAGAGTCGAGTTGATAATCGGTCTTGAGCCCGACCATGAGCCAGAACCTCGCCCTATACGCACTATCGAGCCACCGGAATGCCTCGTCCCGCTCCCCAAGCTGCGCCGCCATCGTCGCAACGAAGTAGGGCGGCGTTAGACCCCTTCCCAGCTGCTCCCGCTCAAACGCCAGCGCGGTCCTGAGCGCCGCCCGCGCGCCGCCTGCCCGATACGCGCGCTGCATCGCTAGACCGTTGGTGATCCGATCCTGCCCGGTCGGCGAGAGACTGTCCAACGTCACGTACTCCGCAATCGCCTCCGGATACATGCGCTTCCCCCAGTACGCCTCTGCCAGAAACGCGTGCGCGATGCCGAACGTCGGATACTCGGCCAAAACAGTCCGCAGCCGCGCCACACTCTCGTCGAAGCGCCGCGCCCGGATCAGCACATCTCCGCCCAATGCAACGATGATGGGCGACAGCGGGTCGAGCGACCGCGCACGTTCATTTTCGGCGATCGCCTCCAGCTCTCGACCGCCGAGCAGCGCCAGACACTCGGCGTACCACTGATGCGCGGTCGCGTCGCTCTCGTCCAAGGCAAACGCACGCTTGAACTCCGCCTCCCCGGCGGCGAAATCCCAGTGATACTCGATCTCGTTGGCGCCGAGTACAGCGTGAGGGTGCGCGAGCGCCGGATCCAACTCGAGCGCCTTCCGGGCCGCCGCATTGGCCTTGGGAATGTCATCGCTCGACGTGTCAAAGTACTGCGGCAACACCAGGTACGCATCCGCCAGCCCCGAGTACGCCTGCGCATATGCCGGGTCCTTGGCTATGGCCTGCTCAAAGTACGTGATCGACGAACGGATGTCCGGGAGCGTGCGCTTGTTCCACGCGTATCGCCCGCGCAGGTACAACTCGTACGCCTCACGATCGTGCGTACCCTGTCGCGTCACCTGTCGCTTCGCTGAATCAGTTAGCGACCCGCGGAGCGCCGCAGCAAGATCGCCGGCGATCCGCTCCTCGATCGTGATAATGTCGGCACTCTTCCCGCCGTACCGGTGTCCCCAAAGCTCGGTGTTGTCCCGCACCTCGACCAACTCGGCACTCACCTCGACGCTATCGCCCCGCGGCACGACACGCCCGGTCACCAGCGCCGGCACCCCGAGCGCGGTACCGGCCTTCTCAATGTCGACGTCCTTTCCTTTATAGTGGAACACCGAGCTCCGCGACTTCACTCGGAGCCCGGGCACGTGCGTCAGACTCGCGATCAACGACTCCGTGATGCCGTCGCTCAAGTACTCCGTGTTGGCATCGCCATCGCCGTTCGCAAATGGCATCACCGCGAGGGACGCCACTTTCGCCCCAGGTGTTCCATTCCGCGCACGCCAGGCGAAGAGCGCCCCGATCCCGAGAAGAAAACCAAGTCCAAGAAACGCGATTGCGGGCCGCATTCGCCTCGATCCTGTCAAAGACCCGCCCGAGGCCGCGACCGGCACGCGACCGCCCCTGCCCGCCGCGGTCCCGGCACGCACGCCCGCCTCCAGCTCGTTCGCCAGTTGGGTCGCGCTTCCAAAGCGATCCGCAGGCACCGGGGCGAGCGCCCGCTGAATCGCGACATCTGCCCCTTCAGAGACCGCGGGCCGGCTCCGTCGCACCGATGGCGTCTCGCCCGACAGCACCTTCGCCAGGATCGCCTGCGCCGTCGGACCGGTGAAGGGCGGCTCACCGACCAGCATCTCGTAGCACACCGCGCCCAACGAGTAGATATCCGATCGTGCGTCGACCGTGCGATCTCCGGCGGCCTGTTCAGGACTCATATAGGCCGGCGTTCCCACCGACATCCCCGTCGCCGTCAAGGTCTCCCGGCCGGACGGCGAGGCGAGCGTCCGCGCAATGCCAAAATCGGCAACCAGCACCTGCCGATCACGCGTCAGCAGAATGTTCTCTGGCTTGATGTCCCGATGGACCACGGCGTTCCCGTGCGCGTAGTCGAGTGCCAACGCGACTTCCCGCGTAATGCCGACAGCATCGTCCACAGGCAACTGGCGCTCGCGCTCGAGGCGCGCGCGCAAGCTCTCCCCGTCCACATACGGCATCGTGAACCAAAGAAGCCCATCTGACGTCTCACCAGAGTCGAGCACCGTCAGGATGTGTGGGTGCTGTAGCTTCGCCGAGGTGGCGATCTCGCGACGAAACCGCTCGGCCCCCAGTGACTCGGCGAGCTCTGCGCTCAGCACCTTTAGCGCCACCGCCCGTCGGTGCTTGAGATCCTCCGCCAGAAAGACCGTGGCCATCCCGCCACGTCCGATCTCGTGGCGAATCTCGTATTGTGATCCCAGCGCCTGCCGCAGGCGGTCCGCTATCTCAGCCGAGGTCACTCGTGCTCTGGCGTTGTAGGCAGTGTGCAAGTTACAGGGTGATGGCCGCTCAGCCAGCCGCGGCGTTGATCAAGGACCTTTCGTCTGACACCAGGTCTCGCCTTCAGGTCGCCCGCCTTTCGCCAACGCCCCACTGACAGGTCCGGGTGGCCCGTCGGGCCACTGGAGACAACTCGGCCTGTACCCGCTGTGGGCGTCGGGAGCTAGTCTCTTCGCATGCGGACACTGCGATGGGTGGGTCTCGCGTCGATCGCGGTGAGTGCGCGCGTCGCAAGCCAGACACCGGTCGCTCACAGCGCAGACCCGTACCTCTGGCTCGAAGACGTGCACGGCACGCGCGCCATGAATTGGGTCAGGACCGAGAATGCGAAAACCGTCGCGGTGCTCGAGCGCGATCCGCACTACGCGACGCTCTACGCCCAAGCGCTCGCCATCGCACAAGCCAAGGACCGCATCCCCGCACCCCGGCTCCTCCGCGGCGACGTCTGGAATTTCTGGCAGGACGCCGACCACGTGCGCGGCATTCGGCGCCATACCAGCCTGGCGGACTACGGGAATCCGAACCCCGCGTGGCACACGGCCCTCGACCTCGACTCGCTGGCCAAAGCCGAACACGCCAACTGGGTCTGGGAAGATGCCACCTGCGAAGAACCCAGCCAATGGCGCTGCATGATCGCGCTGTCGGACGGCGGTGAGGACGCACAAACGCTCCGCGAGTTCGACCTCGAGACGGGGACGTTCGTCCCCGGTGGATTCGCGCTCCCGCGCGGCAAGCAGGACGCGGTGTGGCAGGACGACAGCACACTCCTCGTCGCCCGCGAGTGGGAGCCGGGCCTCCTGACCAAGTCCGGCTATCCATTCGTCGTCAAACGCCTGAAACGCGGCCAAACGCTCAGCCACGCCGTCGAAGTCTTCCGCGGCGCCGCGACCGATGTCTCGACCGATCCCGTTGCGCTCGACGACGGGGAGGGGCACTCCGCTCTCGTCGTCTCCCGTTCGGTCAGCTTCTTCGAATCCGAGCGCTACCTCGTCGGCGGACGCGCCGTCGCCCGGCTCGCGCTGCCACTCAAAGCGCAGATCGTGGCGCTGGTGTCAGATCAGCTCATCGTGAAGGTGGCCCAGGATTGGGACGCATCCCAACGCGTCCACATTCCGCAGGGCTCGGTGGTGTCGATCGATCTCGCGGCCGCGCACGCTGATCCGCAGCATCTCGAACCGACGATCATCTACGGGCCCGGCCCGCGCGAGACGTTCAACGAAGCGGCCGCGACGCGCGACGCCCTGCTCGTGGCCACGCTCGACAACGTCCGCGGACGCGCGTGGGTGTACCGCCGCGAGCGCGACGGCCATTGGACACGCCACCAGCTCATGCTCCCCGACAATGCGGCGATCGACATCGTCGACGCGGATCTGCACGGCGACCATGCGTTCTTGAGCGTGAGCGGGCGTCTTGCTGCCGCCGCGGATGATGCTGCCGGATGTGAATCGCGACTCGTTGACGACCGTGAAGGTCCTGCCCGAGCGCTTCGACGCGTCTCGGGATACAGTCGAGCAGTTTGAGGCCACGTCGACGGATGGAACCCACATTCCCTACTTCGTCGTGCATCCCCGGGAGATGCGACTCGACGGCAGTAATCCGACGATCCTCGAGGCGTACGGTGGGTTCGAGTTCTCGATGACGCCGTCCTACGTGGCCGACGAGGGCAAGCTGTGGCTTGAACGAGGCGGCGTATACGCGGTGGCGAACATCCGGGGCGGGGGCGAGTTCGGACCTGCATGGCACGAGGCCGGTCTCAAAACCCACCGGCAGCGGATCTACGATGACTTCGCCGCCGTCGCGAAAAACCTCATCGCGCGACGGATCACGAGCTCACGCAGGCTCGGCATCGTCGGCGGCTCCAACGGCGGCCTGCTCATGGGCGTCGAGTTCACCCAACATCCGGACCTCTGGCAGGCGGTCGACGTGCAGGTCCCCCTGCGCGATATGCTGCGCTTCGAGCAGATCGAAGCCGGTGCGTCCTGGGTGGGTGAATACGGCAGGGTGTCCGTACCCGAGGGAACGTGCCTTCCTGGCTTCGATCTCGCCCTACGCGAACCTACGCCGAGGGACACACTATCCGGAGCCGTTCATCTGGACGACAACCAATGACGATCGCGTCGGACCGGAGCACGCGCGAAAGTTCGCTGCACGGCTCGCCGAATACGGCATCCCGTACCTGTACTACGAGGTGATCGAAGGCGGACACGGGTCAGGGGCGAATCAGTCCGAGAAGGCCCACACCACCGCCCTCGAGATGACCTACTTCACTCGCAAGCTAATGGAGTAGACCCAGGCAGCTCGTCGCCGCACGTCTCGCGTGCGTGCAGGCGCCGTAGCCAAACGGAACACCCCTGTGGACCGAGCCAGGCCCGCAGGGGTGTCATCGTTTGTTGTCCAGCACAACCCGTCACGCCATAGATATGCAGCACGCGTGCCAACGCCGATCCTGCGCTCGAGCCGTCGCGGCACGTTGAAAGAAACTCGGGGCCAGCGCAGTGCAGCTAGCTCCGAGGTTTGTCGTCGAACGTCCAACGTACGCATGGCGTCGCGCTACGGCACGACCGTTAGAACTTGCGGGGCCGCGGTAGGATCCATGTAGAGAGATTTTCCTTCGAGGCCGCCCATGAACACATAGCGCCGCGCCGCCCCCTGCAACGGGAGTTGCACGTCGAACTCGATGCGACGAGTGGATCCAGCGCTGTCCGCCGGCGCGAACGTCAAGTAGTAGTCCATTCTGTAAGTCTTCGGCGGCCGCCAAATAGGGCTCGGCGCTCAAGGCCACGATCGTAAGCGGCATCCCCTCGTAGGTGCCGACCTGAACGCGTCCTGCACGGCGCGTCGTATTCGTCAGGTCTACGGTAACGGTGACCCAGCCGCTGTCCGCCGACATTGACAGTGTGTCAGGGGCGACTAGAATCGACGCTCGCAACAGGGCGGGCGCCACGAACGGCGAGGTGTCTGAGGTGTCTGGTGGTCCGCCCGCACCCCTCAAGCATTCGGTGACGCAGGCCACGATGTCACTACAGTTGCCCAGGAACTGCTGGCGGGGATGATCACCGGATTTGAGCAGCGCGTGCAGCATTCGTGCCGCACGAGGGACCCGTTGAGCTCCTCGGAAGCGCCGAGCACAATGCGGTTCCCCTTTTCATACCAGGCGGCGTTCACCGGCGTGCCTTCCAGTACAAACACGTCGCCGCCGCGATACAAATACCAGGACACCGCGTCGAAGTTACCTCGAAGGCCCGAGCACGCCTCTGTCAGCGCCCACCACGCGCGATACTGCGCACGTGGTGTGAAGCGGCGCGCACCCGAGGGCGGGGCGGTTACGTCGCAACCGCACACCCACAGCGACAACAGCAGCAGTGCTGCGGAGCGCCTCAGGGCTCCATGGTCAGGTCGCATTCGTACGCAGTCCGCGGAGGGTCAAGCGCGCGCTCATCACAGGGGCGGTAATCCCTGCCGCAGGCCGTCGGCCATCTCAGCTGATGTCACCTTTGCTCTGATGTTGAGGTCAGCGTGCAAGTTACAGGGCGGGAGCTACGGAGCCAGCGGACTCCCCCACGACGGCCCGGCCGTTCTCTCCTTTGTCCCCTCTAGGTGGCGCGAAGCGGCCGTCCCCCTACCGAACCCCAGGCGCCAGCCCGCATTATGGTCGGTCACCCACCACTCCGCCTATGCGCCGACTTCTCTGCTGCCTCATCTTCGCCGCATCGTCCGTCGCGAGCGCTCAGCAACACAGGCCGCGCGAGCGCGACCTGGGACTAGCTGACAAGATCGGTGGCGAGCCCGGAATACTCGACGCCATCACCGACGTCGCCGGCGTCGAGGTTGGCAGCCGAACGCTCATCAGTGGAGAAGGCAAGCTCGTCGTCGGACAGGGACCCGTCCGCACTGGCGTCACCATGATCTTCCCGCGCGGCCGCAACAACGTGGACCCCGTATTTGCCAACTGGTACTCCTATAACGGAAACGGGGAGATGACCGGCACCACCTGGATTCAGGAAGGCGGATTCCTCGAAGGACCCATCGGCATCACCAACACCCACAGCGTAGGCGTCGTGCGCGACGCCATCATCCGCTGGGAGACGCGACCCGGCCACCAGATGTTCCAACCGTGGCAGCTCCCCGTCGCCGCCGAGACTTATGACGGGTTCATGAACGACATCAACGGATTCCACGTCACCTACGAGACCGTCTACCAGGCGATCGACAGCGCACGCGGCGGCGTTCCGCTCGAGGGTAATGTTGGCGGCGGCACCGGGATGACGTGCTTCGGCTTCAAGGGCAGCACCGGCACCGCGTCCCGCAAGCTTCCCGCAAACCAGGGCGGCTACACTGTCGGCGTTCTCGTCCAGTGCAACACCGGCGCGCGCCGCGAGCTCCGGATCGGCGGCGTGCCCGTCGGCCACGAGCTCGCCGACACGCTCCTCCCATGCACCGCAACGCGCGACACGACGGTCCACCCACGCTTCGGACACCGCTGCCCGGGCTTCGAGGTCCCCGGCGAAACCGCCATGTTGCTCCCGTTCGGCGGCTCGCGCGAAGCCGGCATCATGGAGGAAGGGCAGGGCTCCATGATCATTGTCGTCGCCACGGACGCCCCGCTCCTACCGCACCAGATCGAGCGGATGCTCAAGCGCCTCCCCGCCGGCATGGGGCGCGAGGGCACGATCGCCGGCAACGGCGATGGCGACATCTTCATCGGCTTCTCGACCGCCAACCCCAGCGCGGCGACCGATACAGCCCCCACCGCTCACTTCGTCGCCAACTCCCGGATCGCGCCGCTCTTCATCGCGACCTCCCAGGCCATTGAAGCCGCGATCACCAATGGCCTGCTCAATGGCCAGGAGATGACCGGCACCGACTATCGTCGGATGTACGCGCTGCCAGCCAGTCGTCTGCCGGCAATTTTCACAAAGTACGGGCAGCCCCTGAGCCCGCCCGGCGCGCCCTCTCGATAGGGCACAGCGTACTGGCAGCGACCGTTCGATCGCCCAACGCCTCGCGCGAGCCCAGCATTTCCGGCGTCCGACTCACTCCGCCGTGAGTGACCCCCTCGAGGTTTGTCTCCCACCTCGAACGTCGAGCGTCGAACGTCGAACATCCAATGTCCAGCCCTCCGTCCTTATTTCGCTGCGAGCAACGCCTGGAACTTCGGGTTGCTCATGAGCGGCGCGAAGGAGGGATCGATCTTGAGCAGCGCGGGCGTCAACCAGTACGGAGTGTGCATGAGCCGCGCGAGCGCATTGATCGCCTTGTCCTGCTCGCCGACCACCACATAGGTCCTCGCCAGCAGGTGCACGAAGTACGGGCCCGAATACCCATCCTGCGCGATCGACACCATTGCGACGGCGTGCTCCCCCTCCCGCATGGCGTCGGCCTTCCGTCCCAGGTACCCGAGCACGAGTCCCAGCTCGGCGCGTGACTGCGGGTCGTTGGGCGTCGCCCGCAGAGCGGCCTCGAATTCCTGTCGGGCGCTATCCGCGTACGCGTGCGCCCGGGCCCGATCGCCACGCACCATGTAGGTCTGCGCGCGGATGAAGGCCCACGGGGCCCGATTGCCCACGTCTGCCACCGGAAGCGACACCAGGTAGCGCTGCTGCGCATCATCGAGCACCCAGGAGAGGTCCCAGTAGTTCCCGAACTGCACGGCCAGCGCGGTCGAGTCGACCCTTGGCCACGCGTTCGTCACAATGGCCCGCGCGCCAGCCAGATCACCCTGCACCAGCGGCACCTTCGCTTTCGCCTCGATCAACGCCACGTTGGTCGGCGCAATCGCCAGCCCGCGGTCGGCTGCCGCCGTCGCCTCGCCGAACCGGTGCAGCCAGAGATACGCCGTCGACAGACGGCGCGCCGTAAGCATGTCCCTGGGATCGAGAGACTGCGCCTGCTGCAAGTGCGCGAGCGCGGCATCCCAGCGCCCGGCGCTCTGCTCGGTCAGGGCGGTCGTCGTCAGCAATTCGGCATCTGACGGCGCAACGGCAAGCCCGGCCTTGAACTCTGTCAGCGCGCCCGTGATGTCGCCACGGATGTACGCGTCGTACGTGCCGGCGGCCAAATAGGTATCCGGATGTCGAGGAGCCAGCGCTCGTGCTCGTTCAACACCTTTGCGAGCGAGGGCCTCTCGCTCGGGCGTCGTGCTGCCATCAAAAACGGCGGCCGCCTCGACCTCCGCCAGCTTCGCCCAGGCGGGCGCGAATCCGGAATCCAGGGAAATCGCCTGCTCATAGAACTGTGCCGCTGCATCCAGGCGCGCGAAGTTGGTCGTTCCCAATGCCTCCAGGGCTTCGCCCTTGAGGAACGCGTCATAGGCTTCGGGATTGGTGGTCGGACGCTCGGTCAGCGTCTGTCGCGCCCCTGAATTCAGCGCGACGCCGAGCGCTTGCACCACCCGATCCGCAATATCGCCCTGAACCGCGAACACGTCTCTGAACGGCGCATTGAACGGCTGTTGCCACGCGTCCGTCCCAGTCGAGACATTGACGAGCGATGGATTGACCTGCACGCGACTGGCTCCGCCCGGTGCCTTCGCCCATCGCACGGTCCCGACGAGCAGATAACGCACACCACCCAACTCTTGTGCGATCTGGTGCGGCGTCTTGTCCGTGTGCCGGTATTGGCCCGAGCTGCCCGACGCCACGACCGCGAGCCCCGGGACGGTCGTCAGCTTCCCGCGTACCGCTTCCGTCAAGCCGTCCGCGAAGTAGGCATCACTCGTATCGCCGATGTTCTCGAACGGGAGCACCGCGACGCGGAGCGGACCCGTCGACGACACGGCCAGCTTGTGCGAGCGCCACGCGAACAGCACACCCACGCCGATCACGAACCCGAGCCCCAACAACGCGACGCCGCCTGGAAATGGGCGCCGCGACCCGGTGGGGGTCGTCGTACCGGATGCCGGGAGTGATGCCGCGTTCGCGGCGGTCTGCGTCACTGTTCCTGTCCCGCCTGAGCGCTCGGCTGCCTCGAGCGCCTGTGCGAACTGCACGGGCGTCGTGAACCGGTCCGCGGGGACGGGGGACAGCGCCTTCTGGATTGCGGCGTCGATTCCAGGCGCTGCAGCGGGTCGCGTCCGGCGCACCGATGGCGTGTCACCGGACAAGACCTTGGCGAGAATCGCCTGGGATGTGGCACCCGTAAACGGCGGCTCGCCCACCAGCATCTCGTAGCACACCGCAGCCAACCCGTACACATCCGTCCGCGCATCGATGTGGTTGTCGCCACTCGCCTGCTCAGGACTCATGTAGGTCGGAGTCCCGACGGCGATCCCGGTGCCCGTGATCGGATGCTCGCCTGTATGGTCCCTCAACGTACGCGCGATGCCGAAATCGGCGACCAGCGCCTGGCCGTCGGCCGTCAGAAGGATGTTCTCCGGTTTGACGTCGCGGTGAATCACGCCGTGCCGGTGCGCGTAGTCGAGCGCCTGCGCGACCTCTCGCGTGATGCGGATCGCATCCTCGGACGACAACTGCCGCTCTCGACGAATGCGGCTGCGCAGACTCTCGCCCTCGACGAAGGGCATGGTGAACCAGAGGAGGCCGTCCGCCGTCTCGCCCGAGTCGAGGACAGTCAAGATGTGCGGGTGCTGGAGCTGCGCGGCAAAGGTGATCTCGCGCCGGAACCGCTCGGGCCCGAGCGACTCCGCGAGCTCCATGTGCAGCACCTTGAGCGCGACCGGGCGTCGATGCTTCAGGTCTTGAGCCACGTACACGGTCGCCATGCCGCCCCGACCAATCTCTCGACCGATCGTGTACTGGGCGGCCAAAGCGGCCTGCAACCGCACCAGCAGTTCGGCTTGGGTCACAACGGCGGCGAGCTCATGTCTGGGCGCTGAAGAAGATATGTGGCAATGTAGAGGGTTGGACGTTCGACGTTCGACGTTGGAGGACAAACCTCATGGGGCGGCCACCGTAGCCAACCGGCCCTCGCGGTTTGTTCTCGAACGTCGAACGTCGAACGTCCATCCGCTACATTGTTTGCGCCGCCGCCCGCGCGCCATCCAGCAACCGCTGACGCGCCGCGCTGTCAATGAGTTGGCCGCGCAGCACCACCGCTGAGATGCGCTGCGTGTTGTGGATGTCAGCGAGGGGGTCAGCGTCGAGTAGGACCATATCTGCGACTTTGCCGCGCTCGAGGGTGCCAAGCGAATCGGTCGCCCCAAGGAAGCGCGCAGGCTCGATGGTCGCCGCTTGCAACGCCTCCATTGGGGTGAGCCCCGACTCCACGAAATTTGCCAACTCGTCGTGCAAGCTGAATCCCCAGTACACCCACGGGTTGCTGACATTGGTGCCCACGAGCAGGCCAACACCGGCGCGGTGCATCGCACCGACGATCTGCTCGTGATGCGCGAAGAACGCCTTGGCAACGGCAAGGTCCCCCGGCCGAAAGACCTGCTGCCGCCGTCTGACCAGGCCTTGCCACCACGCCGTGTCGGCGGCCGCCATATAGGCGCGTCGCGGGTCGTGCGTGAACGCGCTGTCGAGCGCGTAATAGCTCCCGCGCAGCACTGTCAACGTTGGCACCTGCCACGTGTGATCGCGCACCAAGCGCTGGAACAGTGGCGCGCACGCATCCAGCGAAAACGATGTGTTCAAGAGGTTGGACCGCTCCAGAAACTGCGCGCGCATCGCCGCCGGCGCCGGCCTCGGCCCTGAAAACATCCGCCGGTCGATCGCCGCCACTTCTGCCCCACGGCTCGAGCACGCTTCCGGCATCTTGATGAGGTGCTCCATGCTGAGTTGGCCGGCGTCGGCCGCATCAGCGAGCGTGACCGCGATCGGCACGTGCCCCGCGAAGGGAATGCCGCGTCGCTTCGATTCGTCCGCGATCGCCAGGTACTCGTCGCGTGTTAGCCCATCGTAGACCTTGATGAACGCGGCGCCTCGGTCTTGCTCTTTGCGCACGGCCGCACGCGCTTCCGCGGTATCGTGGATCGGGATAGCTCCGTCCCAGCGGGGATGCGGTCCATCCAGCATGTCGCTGCCCACCACCATGCGCGGGCCGACCAACGTGCCCGCCGCAATATCGCGCTGCCACTTGTGGATCAAATCGATCGTCGGGCTGTGCTCGGGATTGTACGTCGAGTCGTTGTCGGCGCACTTCCCGAAGCAATCGCCCGCCATGTCCCGCACGCCGACCACGCCATTGGCAATCTCGAGTGGCAGCACGATCGAGCGTTCGTACCGGTCGAAGGTCGAATGCATGTGCATGTCCCACAGCCCGGGAATGAGGAACTTCCCGGACCCATCGACCACCGTCGATCCGCTGGGCGGCGTCAGGGAATCGCTCGGTCCCAGCGCCGTGATTCGGCCACCGGTCGCAACCACGGTCATGTTGGGCTTCGCGGCTGCCCCGGTCATGTCGATGACCGTCACATGGGTAACGGCGATCGGCCGACCCGCCGCGCGATTGCCCGCACGGTCGTTCGTCTGAGACCCGCGGCACGACACCGCGATTCCGACAACCACCAGCCACGCTGAGCCGACGAGGAGTCTCTCGAACCGACGGTTCATGGTGGTTCTCCCGAGCGCTAGTTCGCTGACAGAAGCGTCTGAAATTTGGCGTTGTTTCGCAGCGGCGCGAACGATGGATCGATCTTGAGCAGCGCCGGCGTGAGCCAATAGGGCGTGTGCATCAGCCGCGCGAGCGCCTCGATCGCCTTGTCCGGCTCGCCGACGAGTACGTAGGTGCGGGCAAGCAGATGCTCGTAATACGGGCCGGAGTATCCATCCTGCGCGATCGGCGCTATCGCGACCGCGTGTTCACCCTCGCGCAACGCGTCGTTTTTCCGCCCCAGCATAGCGAGTACAACCGCCAATTCCGCATGCGACTGCGCATCCTCCGGGGTCGCCCGCAACACGACGTCTAACGCCTCACGCGCGGAGTCCGCATAAGCACGCATTCGTGCCTGATCGCCGCGAACACTGTACGTCTCGGCTCGAACGATTGCCCATGGCGCCCGGTCGCCGAACGCTGCCACCGGCAGTGACAGGAGGAATCGCTGCTGCGCGTCGTCGAGCACCCAGTATAGATCCCAAAAGTTCGACATCTGCACCGCGAGCCCAGCCGAATCAGCGATCGGCCACGCGTTCGCGATGATCGCGCGCGCACCGGCCAGGTCGCCCTGTACAAGGGGCACCATTGCTTTCGCCTCGATCAGTGTCACGTTCGTCGGCGAAAGGGTGAGCCCTCGGTCCGCGGCCGTTGTTGCCTCATTGAACCGGTGCAGCCACAGATATGTCGTCGACAACCGCCGTACCGTGAGGATGTTTCGCGGATCCAAGGACTGCGCGTGCTGCAAGTGCACGAGTGCTGAGTCCCATCGACCAAGGCTCTGCTCTGTCACGGCTGCCATAGTCAGGAGATCGGCGTTCGAGGGCGCAGTCTCAATTCCCGCGCGGAGCTCGGCAAGCGCGCGAGCGTTGTCGCCAAGGACGAAACCATCGTAAGCCCCCTCCGCCAGATACGTCTCGGCCCGCCGCGGCGCCAGTGATCGCGCGTGCTCCGTCGCCTGACGAGCGAGGGCCACTCGTTCGGGTGTCGTGCTGCCATCAAAAAACGCCGCTGCCTCGACCTGAGCGAGCTTCGCCCATGCCGGCGCGAACCCGGAGTCGAGCGCGATGGCCCCTTCATAGAACTGCGCGGCGCGATCGAGGGAGCCGATATTCGTCGTTCCCAACGCCTGCATGGCCTCGCCTTTCAGAAACGTGTCGTAGGCCTGAAGGTTCGTCGTTGGCCGTTCCGCCAAGGTCTGCTGCGCCCCGGCGTTGAGGGCAACTCCGAGCGCCTGGACCACGCGTCCAGCGATGTCGCCCTGGACTGCGAACACGTCCTTGAATGGCGCGTCGAACGGCTGCTGCCATGCGTCTGTTCCAGTGGTCACGTCGATGAGCGACGGACTCACCTGCACGCGGCTTTCGCCGCCCGGCGCCTTCGCCCACCGCACCTTGCCCACGAGGAGATAGCGTACCCCGCCCAACTCCTCTGCGATCTGCTGCGGCGTCTTGTCCGTATGCTTGTATTGGCTCGAGCTGCCCGACGCGACAACGGCGAGCCCTGGAACGGTCGTCAGCTTGCCGCGCACTGCGTCGGTCAAGCCATCAGCGAAATACGCGTCGCTCGAATCCCCGAGGTTCTCGAACGGCAAGACCGCAACCCGAACTGGACCCTCGGGCGGCGCTGCCGTGTTGTGCGATCGCCAAGCGAAGAGCACGCCCACGCCAATGACGAAACCGAGCCCCAAGAGCGCAGCCCCCGCCGGCATGCGCCGCCTGCTCGTGACTCCCGTTCGTTGCGACACCGGATTTGACTGCGACGCCGCTGTCGGATGCGACGTCGTCCCGGTCGCGGCCGATCGCTCGGCCGCCTCGAGCGCCTGAGCGAACTGCACTGGCGTCGCGAATCGGTCCGCGGGCACGGGCGCCAGCGCTTTCTGAATCGCAGTATCGATGCCGACGGGCGCTGCGGGTCTTGTGCGACGGATCGTCGGGACCTCTCCAGATAGCACCTTCGCCAGAATTGCTTGCGACGTCGCCCCGGTGAACGGCGGCTCCCCAACCAGCATCTCGTAGCACACGGCACCGAGCCCGTAGACATCAGTGCGCGCATCCATGTGACTGTCGCCGCTCGCCTGTTCCGGACTCATGTACGTGGGCGTCCCGACGGCAATGCCACTCCCCGTGAGGGAATGCTCGCCGGTCTGCCCCTTCAAGGCGCGCGCGATGCCGAAGTCCGCGACCAGTGCCTGGCCATCAGCAGTGAGGAGGATGTTCTCCGGCTTGACGTCCCGATGGATCACGCCGTGGCGGTGCGCGTAGTCCAGCGCCTGCGCGACCTCCCGTATAACGCGAATCGCGTCCTCGGACGACAGCTGTCGCTCCCGACGCAGCCGCGCGCGCAGGCTCTCGCCTTCGACGAACGGCATCGTGAACCACAGGAGCCCCTCCGCCGCCTCCCCTGAATCCAGGACTGTCAGGATGTGCGGGTGCTGGAGCTGCGCGGCAAATTCGATCTCGCGGCGAAACCGCTCGGGGCCCAGTGACTCCGCGAGCTCCGCGTGCAGCACCTTGAGCGCGACCGGGCGCCGGTGCTTCAGGTCCCTGGCCAGATAGACAGTTGCCATACCTCCTCGGCCGATCTCTCGATCGATCGAGTATTGCGAGGCCAGGGCGGCCCGCAATCGGTCGAGCAGTTCGGATTGGGTCACGAGGATGGCGAACTCATGTCAGGCGCTGGGGAAGATACCCGAGCGTCAAGACAGTAGTTAGACGTCACTTGCAACATGCCTACCCCATGCCGGTGCCTGGCGGGGCCTCTCGTCTACTCTCTACTTTCTGTTTCTCGACTTTCTCGGCCGCACAGCGGTCGCCTCCCTTCTCGTTCCTAGAGGTCTGCTTGCTCGGTCGCGCCGCCACCGCTCGCCACTCGCTGGTTGTCACCGCAGGCGGGCGTCGTTCCCGTCTACTTTCTACGTTTTGTGGTTCTACTTTCTCGGCCGCGCAGCGGCCGCGGCTCGTCGCCTGCGTCGCAGTTCTTGCGCTGGCGCTCAGCGCCGTCCCCGCCGCCGCACAGTCGACAGCGCTCACACCCGATCAGACGCTCGCACGCGACATCCTCCGCGAGCTGATCGGCATCAACACCACCAGCAGCGCGGGGAATACGACGGTCGCCGCCCAGGCGCTGGCCAAACGCCTGCTCGATGCCGGGTTTCCCGCGGCCGACGTCCAGGTTCTAGGTCCACGACCCAAGAATCAGAATCTGGTCGCCAGACTCCGCGGCACCGGAACCCGGAAGCCGATTCTCCTGCTCGCGCACTTGGACGTCGTGGAGGCCCGGCGCGAAGACTGGTCGCTCGATCCATTCACGCTGACCGAGCGCGATGGATTCTTTTACGGTCGCGGCACGAGCGACATCAAAGATGGCGCGGCGATCTGGGTCGCGACGTTGATCCGCCTCAAGAGGGAAGGGTACCGTCCGGACCGCGACATCATTCTGGCGCTCACCGCGGGCGAGGAGGCCGGCGATGACTACAACGGCGTCCAATGGCTCGTCGAGAACCACCACGACCTGATCGACGCCGAGTACTGCATCAATGCCGACGCCGGCGATCCGGAGATCAAGAACGGCAAGCTGATCGCGCGCACGGTGCAGGCGAGCGAGAAAGTGTTCGAGAGTTTCAAGCTCGAGGTCCACAACCCCGGTGGCCATAGCTCGCTGCCGAGGAAGGACAACGCGATCTATCGACTCGCCGCCGCGCTGGGCCGCCTATCGCAGTTCCAGTTCCCGGTCGATCTCAATGAGGTCACGCGGAACTACTTCACGCACACGGCCGCAACAGAGACCGGCCAGGTGAGTGCCGATATGCGCGCCGTGGCGGCGGCGACTCCAGACCCGGCGGCCGCCGCGCGCTTGTCGGCCGTCCCGCTCTACAACGCGCTGCTGCGGACGACCTGCGTGGCGACCATGCTCGAGGGTGGCCACGCAGAGAATGCCCTTCCGCAAATGGCCCGCGCGACGGTGAATTGTCGGATCTTGCCAACCGAGTCGGCGGACCAGATCCAGCGCACGCTCGTGCGAGTGATTGCTGACACTGCGGTCGCCGTGACCTCTCTTGCACCGGCGAAGCCGAGCCCGCCCTCGCCCCTCACGCCCGCTGTGATGAAGCCGATCGAGCAGGTCACGGCCTCGCTCTGGCCCGGCGTGCCCGTGATCACCGTGATGGAGACCGGCGCGACCGACGGCCTCTACTTGAGGAACGCTGGCATGCCGACCTACGGGGTGTCCGGCGTCGCGATTGACATCGATGATGTCCGCGCCCATGGCCGCGACGAGCGGATCGGCGTCGCTCAATACTATTCCGCGCTCCCCTACATCCACGACCTCGTCGTCGCGCTCACATCACCGAAGGTGGCGTCATGACGGCCGTCTCGGACCGGGCGCGGGCGGTGTCGAGTCCGAGGGCGACGCATGCGTCGCCCTTACCGGTCCTTAGCCGGTCCGTCGCGCTCGCACTTCTTCTCGCGAGTGCGTCGACGCCGGCGGCGTCGAGCGCCCATGCCCAGAATGCCACGGCGACGCCTGACCAGGCACTCGCCCGCGACATCCTCCGCGAGCTCATCGACATCAACACGACGCACAGCACCGGGAACACGACGGATGCCGCCCAGGCGCTGGCGAAGCGTCTGCTGGATGCCGGGTTCGACGCACGTGACGTCCAGGTCATTGGCCCCCGGCCCAAGAACCAGAATCTCGTGGCGCGTCTTCGCGGTACCGGCGCTCGAAAGCCGATCCTTCTCCTCGCCCACTTGGACGTCGTGGAAGCCCGGCGCGAAGACTGGTCCGTCGATCCCTTCACGTTCCTGGAGCGCGATGGATACTTCTATGGTCGTGGGACCAGTGACGTCAAAGACGGGGCCGCGATCTGGATCGCCACATTCATCCGCCTCAAGCGCGAGCACTACCAGCCTGATCGCGATCTCGTCCTCGCACTCACGGCCGGTGAAGAGTCGTCGGAAGACTACAACGGCGTTTCCTGGCTGATCACCAACCACCGAGACCTCATCGACGCGGAATACTGCATCAACGCCGACGCCGGCGGACCGGAGATCAAGAACGGCAAGCTGATCGCACGCCCGGTTCAGGCGAGCGAAAAGGTGTACGAGAGCTACGCTCTCGAGGTGCACAACCCCGGCGGTCACAGCTCCCTCCCTCGCAAGGACAATGCGATCTACGAGCTCACCGCCGCACTCGGCCGCCTCTCGCAATTCGACTTTCCGGTGGACTTAAACGAGGTCAGTCGCGGCTTCTTCACCCACGCTGCGGCAATCCAGACCGGCCAGACCGCTACCGATATGCGAGCGGTCGTCGCCACGCAGCCCGACCTCGCCGCCGCGGCGCGGCTGTCCGTCGTCCCACTGTACAACTCCATCCTCCACACGACGTGCGTCCCGACACTCCTCACCGCGGGTCACGCAGAAAACGCGCTCCCGCAGATGGCACGTGTGACCGTCAACTGCCGTATCCTGCCGACCGAGTCCGCCGATGACGTCCAACGAACACTGGTCCGCGTCATTGCCGACTCTCAGGTCGCTGTGACGCCGGTCGCTCCGCCGAAGCCGAGCCCGCCGTCGCCGCTCACGCCGGCAGTGATGGGCGCGATCGAGCGCGTGACAGCCGCGCAGTGGCCGGGGGTACCCGTCATTCCGATGATGGGGACGGGCGCGACCGATGGCTTGTATCTGCGCAACGCCGGCATTCCAACGTACGGCGTCTCTGGCGTTGCAGGTGACGTGGACGACGTGCGCGCGCACGGTCGGGACGAGCGCATCAGCGTCAACGCGTACTATGCCGCGCTACCCTACATGCACGACCTGGTCGTCGCCCTGTCGTCGCCCACCCCGGCGTCGTAAGGTCACCTGAGGAGAAGGACGTTAGACGTTGGACCTTGGAAGACAAACGTTGGGGCTAGTTATGGCGCAGCTAGCTGGCCCCAGGGTTTGTTCTCCAACGTCTAACGTCCAACGTCCAGCCTTCTCTATACCTTTTAGCGTGCCCCGAGCCGGTATCGTCACGCTCGCCGGCCGACCCAACGTCGGCAAGTCGACGCTCCTCAATAGACTGGTGGGAGAGCGGCTCAGCATCACGAGCCCCAAACCGCAGTCCACCCGCGACCGCATTGTCGGTATCCGGACGCTCGACGCCGACGGGGCAACCAATGAGGGGGCGCAGTTGGTCTTTCTGGATACTCCAGGGCTGCTCGAGCCCAAGGATGACCTCCAGCGGTCGATGCGGCGCGCGGCACTTCAAGCCGTGGAGGACGCGGACGTGATTGTCTACCTGGTCGATGCAACGGAAGGACCGCCTCAATCTCTCGCGACTGCGGCAGACATTCCGACACCAGCGGCGCCCGTGCTGACCGCGCTGAACAAGATCGATCTCATCGCCTCTGACGCACGATCAGCCCTTCGAGGTCAGGTTTCCGGCGCGTTCCAGATCTCGGCGACAACGGGCGCCGGGATCGAAGAGCTTCTGGATGCCATCGTGACCCGCGTACCAGAGAGCCCCTTTCTGTACCCGGCCGACGACATCAGCGCGCAGCCTGTCCGGTTCTTCGTCGCGGAGCTCGTTCGGGAGACGGCGCTCGAGCAATTGAGCGAAGAGGTCCCGCATAGCGTGGCCGTTCAGGTCGACGAGTTTCGCGAAAACCAGAAGCCGGTGTATATCCGCGCCATCATTTATGTGGAGCGCGAGAGTCAAAAGGGGATCCTCCTGGGCCACCAAGGGGCCCGCATTCGCGAGATCGGCAAAGCCGCGCGCCTCAAGGTCGAGCGGCTTGTAGGCGAATCGGTCTATCTCGACCTATGGGTCAAAGTGCTGCCCAACTGGAGGCGCGACCCCGACGCCCTCAGGCGCTTGGGTTACGGGACGCACTAGCCCGCTTGCCCTTTTCTTGCCGTTGTCAAATGATGGAGGCAGGCGATACTATCGCTCGTCGTCCCTCCTTGTTTGATCTGCCCCCCGATCCCGGTTCCCGCGCTCTGACCCTGAACCCTGGCCTCCGGTCGCCGCCCTCCCATGTCTCTCGCACCGCAGCTGCTCGCCATCCTGGTCTGTCCGAAGTGCAAAGGCGACCTCGAGTACCGCGAATCCGAATCCAGCCTCGTCTGTCACACCGACCGGCTCCGCTACGCCATCCGCGATGACATCCCCATCATGCTGATCGACGAGGCTGAGCCGCTGGGCCGAGACGAGGAAGAAGCCCACCGGTAGGCACTCTCTCAGTCTCCTCACGCGACGCCACGGATGGCGTTGCGTGAGGGGGCCGTGACTGGTCATAGTAGCGTGGCCGCCCAACCCCCCGACGGGTGCGGTGACCCTTCTCAGTCGCACCCGGAAACTGTGGCTCATTCAACCGCGATCATCTTCACACTCGACCGGGCGGGGGCGCCACCGACCGTGCTCGCGTGGCTCGCCGCGCGATCACTCGCCGTCGTGACCCTCGGCTCGGCGGATGAGCTCATGGCGCGAGCCCTTCGCGGACGGCCTCGAGTCGTCATCTTCGACGCGCGTGGGGGCGATCGCTCAGCGGTCCTGGCCGCGTGTACCCGCATGAAGCGCGACTCGTACACGGGCATCATCCCGGCAGTTGCACTCTCGGGCCCTTCAGAGGAACATCTGGCGGAAGCGTTCGAGGCTGGTGCCGACGAGGTGGTGCGCGAGAGCGCCTCCCCGGAAGAGGCAACGCTCCGGCTCAGCGTGCTGCTCCGCCGGTCGGACCGCGATACCTTCGTGCACCCGTCGACGCGACTGCCCGGTACCGACGAAATCGAGGCCGAGATCTCCCGTCGCCTGCGCGCAGGCGCGACCTTCGCCGTTTGCTATGCAGATCTCGACCACTTCAAGGAATTCAACGACCGGTATAGCTACTACGACGGCGACCGTGTCATCCGAATCCTGGCCAAGATTCTCCACGACGTGATCAAGGGCTTCTGCGGCGAGGACGGATTCGTCGGGCACATCGGAGGTGATGATTTTATCTTCGTCGTGCCCGCAGAGGCGGTCGCGGAAACGTGCGGAGAGGTGATCTCGATCTTCGACGCCCTGGTCCCCTACCAATACTCCGAGCAGGACCGGCGCGCAGGCTACTTCTTCGGCAAGGATCGTCGCGGTCAGCTGCACCGGGTTCCGCTCATGACGGTCTCGATCGGTGTCGTCACGAACGAGCGCCGACAGTTCACACACGCCTCGCAGATGAGTGAGTTGGCAACGGAGATGAAGAGCTACGCGAAGACGCTCAGCGGATCGGTCTACACGGTAGATCGACGGCAGGACGCCGTGGCGGAGCATCCCTTGGTTGTGCGCCGATCAGGTTCCGCCAATGTCGGAGGCGGACCGTGAACGTCGTCTGCCCAGAATGCCGGTCTGTCTTTCGGGTGGACCCCGCGCGCGTCCCCCGGAGTGGTACGCGGGCGCGGTGTTCCGTGTGCGGCGGCGTCATCCCCATCGGCGAGGACAGTGCCGCCCCCGCCGCGGGGGCGGTCGAGGCGACCGTCGCGTTCCCGTCGGCATCCGAGTTCACGGTCGTAGGCGCTCGCCCCGCTGCGGCGACGGCCGCTTCGCAATCGACGGCAACTGCATCGCCACCGCGCGTGGGGACGGGAGCGCCTGCCCGCGAAGGGCGTCCCGCCGCAGCTTCATCACCTGCTCCGGCCATGAAAGCCCCCGCGCCGGTCATCCCGCCGACGCGACCCGCGGCGCCCGCTCCAGCCGTCGCCGCGAGCGGAGCCACGCGAGGCGCGCCCACAGCCGCTCCGGCACCGAGCGCACCGGCCACGCCCCGGCCCGTGGCCCCCAATGCTTCCGCTGTCCAGGCACGGCCGCCGGCACCACAGCCGCCCGGCGCGCCACCCCGCCTCAACGTCCCTGCGCGTCCGGCGATTACCCCTTCGCGGGGTGGTCCCTCGGTTGGCGCGAGTCGCCCGCCGGGAGCGGGCAGTAGTCCGGCGGCGGCTGGGACAGCTCATAATCGTCCGCCGGGTCCGCTGAACGAACCGCTGGTCGTCCGAACTACGCCAGCCGCCGGGCTGCGGATGCCGGACAGCTTGCCAATCGAGCCCATTTCGGGCCCGATCGCTCCGCCGTCCCGAGGCGTGCTACCTGCGGCGGGTCTTCCTGGACCCGGACGCGGCCCGGCACCCATGGCGCCTCGTCCAGTCGCTTCTTCCGGCGCGCCACAAGGCGCACCAAGGGCTCCGGGTGCACCGGGCGGAATGGCGCCGGGCATTCGGCCCGCGATGCCGGGTCAACCCCCACGTGGACCGGGCGCGCCGGGCGCCCCGCCGGCTCGGCCGGCAGCGCCTGCAGCCGGGGCGCCTGCAGCACCTTCGCTTCGGCAGCCCGGTCCGTTCGCGGCGTCGCCGAGTCCGCGAGCCGAGCCGCTCAGTGGCCCTCGTCCCGCACCCGCAGGGGCCGCCCCGGCCGTTGGCGGAGTTGGCGGTGCGCCGCGCCCACCACTCGCTCCTCTGCGGCCCGCGACAATCCCGCCCGCTCGCCCCGGTGCATCGACCGGGGCACCTCCGGTCGGGCCGCCTGCTGCGGCCCGACCGGCGCCTTCGCGAGAGCCGCTGAGTGGTCCAATGCGACCGGCTGCGCCGGTCGCAGCACCGGGCAGTCCGCCGCCCGCTCAACCTCGAGTCGCTCCCATGGCAGGCGCCGCACCGTCGGCCGCTCCATCGGCGCGTTCGCCAAGCGCTGCTTCGTCGAGTGCGCCCGCACCCAGAATCGCAGCCGCCGCGGCCGCCCCGCGCCCATCGGGCGCGACGACAGCCGCCCCCGAGCGCCGCCCGATCAACCCATTCCTCGCCAACGATCCGAACCAGAAAGCGAAGCGACTCGCTCGCGCGCTCGTCTCGGACATGCTCGCGTATCACCCGGGCAAGCGAGACGAAGGTCTGGCCAACGGGACGCTGAAGCAGATCTTCCGCGAGGAGATCAAGAAAAGCTATGAGGAATACGTCGAGCAAATCGGTCGCGAGTTTGCCGAGAGCACGACGCATTTCCAGGAAGCGCTGAATGAACTGCTGGCGGCGGGAAAGAAAATGTTTTGAGGGACTGGACGTTCGACGTTCGAAAACAAACCTGAGGGCCAGCCCGCAAGCCGCGTCGCTGGCCCTCAGTGTTTTTTCGAACGTCGAACGTCTAACGTCGAACGTCCGATCCCTTATCTTTCCCCCCATGGATGACAGCGAGCGAGAGCGGGAGTTGCAGCGCAACATGGAGCGCCTCAACGATCTCCGGAGGTACCTTTGACGTCGACTCGAAGCGCAAAGTGCTCGAGGAAGGCGAAAAGGCGATGGCGGAGCCGAGCTTTTGGGAGCACCCCGATCGTGCCCGCGACGTCGTACAGCAAGTCAAGCTGCTGAAGGCGACGGTCGAGCCGTTCGATCGCCTCACGGCCCGCATTCAGAGCGCGCTCGAGCTGACAGAGCTCCTTCAAGCCGAACCCGACGCCAGCGTTTCCGCGGAGCTCGATCGCGAGACCGCCTCGGTCGAAGCGGATGTCTCCGCGTTCGAGTTGCGCGCGTTGCTCAGCGGGCCGGATGACCAGCGCGACGCGCAGCTGGAGATCAGTGCCGGGGCGGGCGGGACGGAAGCCCAGGACTGGGCGGAGATGCTGATGCGGATGTACACCCGCTGGGCCGAGCGCCGCGGGTACAGCGTCGACGTCCTCGACCTGAGTGAAGGCGAGGAGGCGGGCATCAAAGGTGCCGTGCTCGAGATTCACGGCCCTTATGCGTACGGATTCCTGCACCCGGAGACCGGGGTACACCGCCTCGTCCGCATCTCCCCATTCGACGCCAACGCACGACGCCACACGAGCTTCGCGTCCGTCTTCGTCTATCCCGTCGTCAACGAGGAGATCAACATCGAGATCCGCGACGACGACCTCAAGATCGACGTCTACCGTGCCTCAGGTGCCGGTGGCCAGCACGTCAACAAGACGAGCTCCGCGGTCCGTATCACGCATACGCCGTCCGGCATCGTCGTCGCGTCACAGCAGGAGCGGTCGCAGTTCAAGAACAAGGCGACTGCCATGAAGATGCTGAAGAATCGACTGTATCAGTTGGAGGCCCAGCGGCAAGCGCAGCAAAAGGCCGCGCTGGACGCGACCAAACAGGACGTGACATTCGGTAGCCAGATTCGCAGCTATGTGTTTCAGCCGTACACCATGGTGAACGACCACCGGACCGAGCTCAAGATCCCGGACGTCCAACGAGTCATGGACGGCGACATCGATCCGTTCATCGAAGCGTACCTCAAACGTCGGCCGGCCGGCGCGAACGGCACGGCCGCGGCGTGAGCACCCCCGTGGCAGCTGGTGATGCCGGGCGCGAGGACCTCAACTTCGTCCTTCGGGACCGCCGCGCCTCGCTGAACGCGCTGCTGGCGGCGGGGATCCAGCCATATGCCTACGCCTTTTCCCGAACCCACTCAGCCGCAGCAGCCGTCGAGGCCCTTGGTGCCGAAGCCGAGGGACCGCCTGTGCGCGTCGCCGGACGATTGGTCGCATTACGCGCCCACGGCAAGACTACCTTCGCCCATCTTGCCGATCAGAGTGGTCGGGTTCAACTCTACTTCAGACAGGACGAGCTCGGGGCCGGGTACGACCTAGTGTCTCACCTCGACCTGGGAGACGTGGTGGGCGTTGCCGGCACACTCTTTCGCACACGTACAGGCGAATCGACGATCCGCGTCGCTTCGGTAGAATTGCTCGCCAAGTCGCTGCGGCCCCTACCCCTCGGCAAAGAGGAGCAGGTCGAGGGGCGCATCGTTCGCCACGCGGAATTCTCAGACCCGGAGCTCCGATATCGGCAACGCTACGCCGACCTGGCTGTGCACCCGGAGGTCCGTTCGATTTTCGTGGCGCGTGCCCGGATGGTCAGCGCGATCCGACGATTCCTCGATGGCCGTGATTTCCTCGAGGTCGAGACCCCGGTCTTGCAGCCGCTGTACGGTGGTGCCACCGCGCGCCCGTTCACGACCCATCATTTCGCGCTCGACATGCCACTGTATCTCCGAATCGCCGATGAGCTGTACCTGAAGCGTCTGATCGTCGGCGGGATGGAGCGCGTCTATGAGATTGGCCACGACTTCCGCAACGAGGGGATCGACCGGACTCATAATCCGGAGTTCACCATGCTGGAGTTCTACCAAGCCTACGCCGACTACTACGAGATGATGGAGGTCGTCGAGTCGCTCCTCGTGGCAGCCGCGGAGGCCGTGCGGTCGATCGCGACCTTTGCCGACACCGTGCCGGCCCTGACACCGCCATTTCCGCGATTGGAATGGCGCTCGGCTCTGCAATCGAAGCTGGGCGTCGATCCGCTATCGCTCGACGAGACGGAGTTGCGGAACCGGGCAACTCGGATTGGAGTTTCAGAGGTAGCGTCTCGCTCGGGCCCAAAGCTGCTGGATGAAATGTTTCAGGCACTGGTGGAACCGACGCTCGACGCTCCGACCTTCGTGACGGACTATCCCGTCGCGCTATCGCCGTTGGCGAAGCCCAAGCGGGGCAATCCGGCGCTGACGGAACGGTTCGAGCTGTTCGCGAGCGGACATGAGCTCGCGAATGCCTTCAGTGAGTTGAACGACCCGATCGACCAGCGCCGTCGCTTCGAGGCGCAAGCCGCTCTTCGGGCGCAGGGCGATGTCGAGGCCGTGGGCGTGGACGAGGATTATTTGCGGGCCATGGAATACGGCATGCCTCCAACTGGCGGGGTAGGGATCGGACTCGACCGGCTGTTCATGTATCTCACGCGGACACACCACATTCGCGACGTGATTCTGTTTCCGGCCATGCGGCCTGAGACACCGATCGCGGGTGGAGGCGGGACCGATGGCTGACGGCACCGGAGCAGTGAGGTCGGCAGTCTCCCGCGCAGGGGGATCCACGGTCAAAGGCGCCAAAGCCGCGAAGTCCACGGTCTCGCGCGCGCTGGAGTGGTCGATCTCCTGGCGATACCTGCGGAGTCGCAAAGGCTCACGGCTGCTGTCGTTCATCAGCGTCGTCGCCATCGGCGGCGTGATCGTCGGGGTCAGTGCACTCATCCTTATCATGGGCGTGATGACGGGCTGCAAAACGACCTGCGCGACAAGATCCTGGTCGGGAGCCCGGACCTCCGTGTCCTGAACTACGGCGACGATCTGAAGATCAGCGCGTGGCGGGACGTGTTGGCCAAGGTCGACTCCTTTCCCGGAGTCGTGGCAGCCGCGCCGTTCGTTCTGACACAAGGCCTCGTGACCGCTGGCCACAACTACGCAGAAGCCGCCCAGGTGGCGGGCATCCAGCCGCAAGCGCCGCACGTCCCCGAGGTGACGACGATCCGCGAGCACATCATCAAGGGGCAGGGCGACTTCCGGTTCGCCAGCTCGGACGGGCATACGCGCGGCGTCGTGCTCGGCAAGCTGCTCGCCGACCGTCTCGGCGTGCAGCCGGGGGACACCATCCGCATGCTCGCCCCGCCTCCTGGCGGGAAGCTCATGACCTCGGTCGGCACCTTCGTGAGACCCCGCTACTTCCAGTTCCAGGTTACCGGCCTGTTCGAGACCGGCATGTACGAATACGACAACTCGTATATCTACATGCCGTTGGAGGTCGCGCAGGACTTCGCCAGTCTCGGGCCTGCCGTTACAGGCATCGAGGTGCGGACCACCAATCGGTGGAAGGCGAACGAGGTGGCTCTGGCACTCGAGGGCGTCCTCGGCTTCCCATACCGCACGCAGTCGTGGCAGGATCAGAACAGCTCACTCTTCCGCGCGCTCAAGCTCGAGAAATTCGCGATGGGCTTCATCGTGTTGCTGATCGTGCTCGTCGCAGCGTTCAATATCGTGAGCACCCTCACCATGGTCGTCACCGACAAGACGCGCGAGATCGGAATCCTCAAGGCCATGGGGATGCCCGCCCGGTCGATCCGGCGCATCTTCTTGAGCCAGGGCGTGGTGATCGGCGCCGTGGGTACCGCGATCGGCGTGACGATCGGCCTCGTCGCGGGCCTCCTGCTCGACCACTACAAGCTCATCAAGCTCGATGAGAAGGTGTACTTCATCGACCACATGCCCGTGACCATTCAGGCCACCGACGTCATCGTCACGATCGCTGCGAGTCTCTTGATTGCGACGATCGCGACGCTCTATCCGTCGATCCAGGCGGCCCGACTCTTCCCGCTCGACGCGATCCGTCATGAGTGATCCCATAGGCAGTGGCGCTTCAGCCAGTCAGCCGGCTCGTGAGCCGACGAGTGCGGGTAGCGCTCTCTCGGTTCTAGAGGCGCACGACCTATGGAAGTCGTTCCGCGGTGGGGACGGTGGTCTTTTGTCGGTTCTCTCCGGCGTGAACCTGACCGTGTCGCCCGGCGAAATGGTCGCCATCGTGGGTGCGAGTGGAGCCGGGAAAAGCACATTGTTACATGTGATGGGGGCGCTCGACCGCCCGACCCGCGGGTATGTCGTGATCGCCGGCACGCCGGTGGCCACGCTACCAGACGACGAGTTGGCTCAGATCCGAAACCGCTCGGTCGGCTTCGTCTTTCAATTCCACCACCTGCTCCGCGAGTTCTCCGCGCTCGAGAACGTGATGATGCCCCTGCGGATTGCGGGGGTGGAACCTGCGCGGGCCCGCAGCCGGGCGGAGGAATTGCTGGCGCGGGTCGGGCTGAGCGGCCGCATGCACCATCGGCCGGGGGAATTGTCCGGTGGGGAGCAGCAACGGACCGCGGTCGCCCGAGCGCTCGCGGTGGACCCGGCTGTATTATTAGCTGATGAGCCGTCAGGCAATCTCGACCATTTCAACGCCGAGCGGCTGCATGAGTTGTTTGTTGAGCTCGTTCGGGACCTCGAGGTGGGGATGGTCGTCGTGACCCACAACCGGTCGCTCGCCGCGCGGGCGCACCGTGTGCTTCTATTGGAGGATGGGCGGCTGGTCCCGACGGATGTGAGCGAGGGGGTAGCCTGATGCTGTGCGACAACTGTAAAGACCGCGACAGCGTCGTGAAGCTCGTCCAGATGCTCGAGGGGGGCCCTAAGGAGCTCCACCTCTGCGAGAAGTGCGCGGCCGAGAAGGGCGTCGAGACCATGGCGGCCGCCCCGGCCCCCCAGTTGGCCGAGCTCCTGCAGAAGCTCCAGCAGCAGCCGTTGCTCGGCGGGTCGGGCGCTCGGAGGGACGACCGTCCCGAGCCCCGATGCGGCGCGGTGCACCTTCTGCCAGGCCAGCCTCGCTGATTTTCGCGCGACCGGGCGACTGGGGTGCGCGCACTGTTACGGAGCGTTCGAGGCCAGCCTTCGCAGCCTGCTGCGCCGCGTCCACGGGAGCGCACGCCACACAGGCCGGCGATATGTCCCGCCGCGCCCCGACGCCATGCAGCGTGCGGTGACGTCTGGGCGAGCTACGAGACCGACTCAAGCGAGCCATAGAGAGCGAACAGTTCGAGCTGGCCGCGGACATCCGCGACCGGATACGGGTGCTTGGAGTAGTAGCGATGAGCCTCGATCTGACTCTCTTGCCGGACGGAGGCGTGAGCTGGCTGGACGCCTCTGGCGACCACGCCGACATCGTGCTTTCGACACGGATCCGCCTGGCGCGGAACGTCGAGGGCTTCGCCTTCACCGGGCGCGCCCGGGACGGGGAGCGGCTGCGCGTGCTCGCGCAGGTCCGGGACGCCGCCCGCGAAGTGCCCAGCCTGAGCCACAGCGTACTGCTTCGCGTCGACGAGCTGCCGGCGTCTGACCGTTTGCTGTTGCATGAGCGTCATCTGGTGAGCAAGGAGCTCGCGGGTCTGGACACTCAGCACCCGGTGCGCAGCGGGGCGGCAGTGTTTCTTGGGCCGGACGTAGGCGTCATGGTAAATGAAGAGGATCACCTGCGGTTGCAGGCGCTGCAGATCGGGGTTCGGTTTGCCGGCGGCGTTTGGGGCCGTGCACCAACTCGACGCAGAGCTGGGGTCGCGGGTGCCGTACGCGTTTCACGACGAGTTTGGGTTCTTGACCGCGTGCCCGACGAATGTCGGCACCGGGATGCGGGCGTCGGTGCTGATTCATCTCCCAGGGCTCGTGCTCACGAAGGAGATGAGCAAGGTGCTGGCGAGCCTGCAGCAAATGGGTTTGACCTACCGTGGGCTGTACGGCGAAGGGAGCGACGTTGTCGGGAATTTCTTCCAGATCTCGAACCAGACGACGCTAGGCAAGAGCGAGGAGGAGTTACTCGAGCTGTTAGTGCGCGTCGTGAAAACAGTGATCGATCGAGAAGAAGATGCGCGGCGACTTTTGCTGCGCGATGCCGGCTATATTATTGAGGATAAGGTGTGGCGCGCGTACGGCACTCTGACGATATGCACGGAGCCTCACGTTCGACGAGGCGATGAATTATCTGAGCGGCGTACGTCTGGCCGTGGGATTGAAACTGATCTCCGGCTTAAGTGTATATACTCTCAACAAGCTCCTGATATTTCAGCCAGTTGGCGCACCTCTGCGCACGCGGAAGGGCGGGCGCTGACGGAGAGCGAGGCGAACCTGGCGCGCGCACGGTATGTGCGGCACACGCTCGCCAACGAAGCAACGACGCGCGACTGATGATGTCGACAGTTGCCGAGCCCTTGGTGAGCTCGGCACGTCGCGCGAGTGAGGGGGTCAGGGCGTCATGAACGGGTACAACTTCACGGAGCGTGTCCGGAAGGTGCTCGCGATGGCGCGGGAGGAAGCGGCCCGGCTCCACCACGAGTACGTCGGGACCGAGCACATCCTGCTCGGCCTCATTCGCGAGGGCGAGGGCGTCGCCGCGGCGGTGCTCCAGAACATGAGCGTCGACCTCGACGAAGTGCAGCAGAAGATCGAGGACACGGTCAAGAAGGGCAAAGCCGCGCAGACGACGGGTCCTGATCTTCCCTACACCTCGCGCGCCAAGAAGGTGCTCGAGCTGGCGATGAGCGAGGCCCGGGAGCTGAACCACAGCTACGTCGGGACCGAGCACCTGCTCCTCGGGCTGCTGCGCGAGGAGAAGGGCATTGCCGCGCAGGTGTTGACCGACGCGGGCGTCAACCTCGAAGCGGCTCGCACCGAGACGCTGCGGCTGCTCGGCACTGAGATGCCGCAGGGCGGCAGCGCGACGGCCCAGCAGGGCGGTGGACGCCGCTGCGCCGGCATCGCCTCCGGCCAAGGGCGAGAAGAAGTCCAAGACCCCTGCCCTCGACCACTTCTGCCGCGATCTGACGCAGCTGGCGGCCGAAGGTCAGCTCGACCCGACGATCGGACGCGCCAAGGAAATCGAGCGCGTGATGGAAGTGCTCACCCGGCGCAAGAAGAACAACCCGGTCCTGATCGGAGAGCCCGGCGTCGGCAAGACGGCGATCGTCGAAGGACTCGCGCAGCTGATCGCCAACGGTGAGTGCCCGGAGTCGCTGCGTGACCACCGCGTGCTGTCACTCGACATGGCGGCGGTGATCGCGGGGACCAAGTACCGCGGCCAGTTCGAGGAGCGGCTGAAGGCGGTCATGAACGAGATCGCCCAGAACAAGAACATCATCCTCTTCATCGACGAGCTGCACACGTTGGTAGGCGCCGGCGCGGCCGAAGGCGCGATCGACGCGAGCAACATGCTCAAGCCGGCGCTCGCGCGAGGCGAGCTGCAGTGTGTCGGCGCGTCGACGCTGAACGAGTATCGCAAGTACATCGAGAAGGACGGCGCGCTCGAGCGTCGCTTCCAGACCGTCATTGTCGACCCGCCTTCCGTTGAGGAGACGGTCGAGATCCTCAAGGGTTTGCGGAAGAAGTATGAGGATCACCACCGGGTGACGATCCCGGATACGACGCTCGTTACGGCGTCCAAGCTCTCGGAACGCTACATCACCGACCGCTTCCTGCCCGACAAGGCCATCGATGTCATCGACGAGGCCGGTGCACGAGCGCGGTTGGCGGCACAGGCGCCTCCGCCCGAGGTCGCGGAGCTCAAGACTGAGCTCGACGAGAACATCGCTCGAGAAGGAAGCGGCCGTCCGCGACCAGAACTTCGAGCGGGCGGCCGCGCTGCGCGACAAGGAGCGCGAGCTGCAGACCGATATCCGTCGCAAGCAGGAGGAGTGGGAGAAGCGTCGCCAGTCGCATCGGCCGGTGCTCGGCGAGGAGGAGATTTCCTTCATCGTGAGCCGCTGGACCGGGATTCCGGTGACGCGGCTGCAGGAGGCCGAGACCGCGCGACTCCTCCGCATGGAAGAGGAAGTGCACAAGTCGGTCGTAGGGCAGGAGGAAGCCATCAGGGCGCTGGCGCGCTCGATTCGTCGCAGTCGCGCCGGACTCAAGGATCCGCAACGGCCGATCGGCACGTTCATCTTCGCCGGGCCCACGGGTGTCGGCAAGACCGAGTTGGCTCGCGCGCTCGCCCGCTTCCTGTTCGCCGACTCGTCAGCGCTGATCCGCGTCGACATGTCCGAGTACATGGAGAAGTTCTCCGTCTCGCGACTCATCGGCGCACCGCCGGGATACGTGGGCTACGAGGATTCCGGCACGCTCACCAAGGCCGTTCGCCGCAAGCCATACAGCGTCGTCCTGCTCGACGAGATCGAGAAGGCGCACGCCGACGTGTTCAACATTCTCCTGCAAGTGCTCGATGAAGGGCACCTGACGGACAACTACGGCCGAGTGATCGACTTCAAGAACACGGTCGTGATCATGACGTCCAATGTCGGGGCCAAAGACATCGCCAGGGGCAAGCAACTCGGGTTTGGCGGGGTCGATTCGCGACAGAGCTTCGAGCGGATGGCGGAGAAGGTCAAGGAAGAGATGCAGCACGTGTTCAACCCAGAGTTCCTGAACCGGTTGGACGATGTCCTGATCTTCCACCCGCTGAACCAGCAGCACATCAAGGAGATCGTCGGGATCCTCCTGCGTGACGTGCAGAAGCGCCTCACCGATGAGGAGTTGACCCTGCGCCTGACGGACGCCGGGTCGGACTTCCTGGTGAAGCACGGCTACGACGAGAACTATGGCGCTCGCCCGCTCAAGCGCGCGATCCAGCGGTTCATCGAGGATCCGTTGTCCGAGAAGATCCTCCTCGCCGAGTTCCAGAAGGGCGACGAGATCGAAGTCGACGTCTCGGCCGACGGCACGAAGCTCGAGTTCCGAGTCACGCAGCCAGCCGCGCACTCGTAAACGGCGAGAGGCGGTCTGCGGGTCTGAGGGTTTGGGGTTTGGGAAGAACGATGAGGGCCGGTCACAGCGCACCGTGACCGGCCCTCTCAGTTTGTGTCACCCCAGACCCCAGGCCCCAGACCCTGCTCGCATTCAAAGACCTCGCCGTAACTCCCGATTTTCCTTGGATCTGTGAACAGCACGCCCGTGTATATTACCCCGCCATGCGACACCTGCTATACGTCGCACTCGGCCTAGCCATGGTTGGGCCGGGTGCGCGTGCCTTTGCTCAAGACACTACGAACATGCTCGGTCGCTGCACGGCGCCAGACTCGGTGGCCGTCGTCGGCAACCGCCGCGTGCAGCGATGCCGACGTCCGTGCCGGCATCGGGACTCGCCCCCGGCGTGCCCGCGAATGCGAAGACCGCTCAGGACGCCGTAAAGAACCTCTTCGAGACCGGGCAGTTCGATGACGTCCGCGTGACCTGTACGGTCCCCAAAGGCGGGCAGCACGCAGTCTGGACCGTGACCGTCACCGAGCGACCCCTGCTCGAGATCACGCGGGTCAGCGGGACCGACAAGCTGAGTCAGAAGAGCATCGAGGATCTGATCGATGTCACGCCGGGCCGTCCGCTCCAGGCCGGTGATGTGACGCGCGCGGTCACGCGGATCGACTCAGCCTATCAGAACGCCGGGTACTACCTCGCCAAGGTGACCGTCGATTCGTCGACGGCCGACGGGCGAACGACACTGGTGTTTCGTATCAACGAAGGGCATCGCTTCGCGATCTCCGGCGTGCGGCTGCACGGCAACCATGTGATGTCCGACCAGGACATCGTGCACGCCATGAGCACGAGGCCCGAGGCATTCCCATGGTGGCGAAAGGGTGAGTTCGACGAGGACAAGTTTGCCGCCGACCTGGCCGAACGCCTCCCGGACCTCTATGCCCGACTGGGCTACGTCGACTTCCAGGTACTCAAGGACACGGTGATCGTCGATCGCACACGTGGCAAGGCGCTCCTCGACATCACGATCTCGGAAGGGAAACAGTATCGCGTCGGCACATTCGACGTCATCGGCAATCGGCACTTCTCGAGCGAAGAGATCAACCGATTCTATCCCTTCGGGCCCAACCCGGCGACGCTCACCGAGCGGGCCGCCGATGTCATCCTGGCCCAGCAAACGCGCCCCTCAGGGCATCTTCGACCGTCAGAAGTGGGACGAGGCGACGACGCAATCTCCGGACGGCGTACAACAACGATGGCTACATCTACGCCTCGATCCGACCGGTGACCGAACGCGTCGTCGGTCCCGACTCGCAGCCGCGGGTGAACTCTGCAGTGGATAATCGAGGAGCGGAATCCCGGCGACCGTCAATCGCATCGAGATCACGGGCAACGACTACACGACCGAAGGCTGTATCCGCGATGCGCTCGTCATCATCCCGGGCGACGTCTTCTCCCAGGACCGTCTGATTCGCAGCTATCAGAACCTCGGCAACCTGGGCTTCTTCGATACGCCCGATTCCGCCGCCAGACACGCGACCGACGAGCGACTCGGGCGGCGACGTCGACCTCGATCTTCCACGTCAAAGAGAAGCACACCGGCAACATCAACTTCGGCGCCTCGACCGGTCAGGGCACGGGCATCGGCGGATTCATCGGCTTCGACCAGCCCAACCTGTTCGGTGAGTGCAAGAAGGGATCGATCCAGTGGCAGTTCGGCCGCTACATCAACAACCTGCAGATTTCCTACACCGACCCCACGATCAAGCAATCGCGTGTATCGGGAACGGTGACCGCGTACAACTCGCAGTCGCGTTACTTCATCGGCGACCTGGGACAGAGCACCAATCTCGGTGGATCGGTGCAGTTGGGCTGGCCCGTCGGCCGGTCGCTCTACACGCGGCTCTTTACGTCGTATACGCTGGAGTCGGTGCGCTATAGCGGCGATACGACCACGCTGCTGGGCAGCGTCGCCGAATACGTGTCATGGGTGTATTCGATCGGCGGTCAGCGTGTCGATGCAGCGTGACACGCGGGTCGGGATGCCCTTCCCGGTCGGCGGGACGCTGGAAACCGTCACCGCCGATTTCAACGGCGGCATACTCGGCGGCGCCGCGCACTATCAGCGGTTGATCGGCGAGGTCCGTGGATACGCAACCGTCGCGACGTTCGGCGCGACGGGGATTGGGGTCGGAGCCGGCCGCGCTGGTCGTGGGGTTCAAGGGGCGGGCCGGCACGGTCTTCGGCAATACGGGCCCCTTCTTCTATACACAGGCGTTTGCCATGGGCGGCGTGCAGTTCGGCGAGCAGCTGCGCGGCTACCCGGAGTTCTCGATCGGCCCCAACGGGTATATCGCCGGGACGGGTACTTTTAACGCCACTCGAGCCTCATTCGGCAATACCTTTATGGTGACGACGACTGAGTTGGGACTCAGGTTGAATAGCTCGATTTACACAGACCTATTCTTTGATGCCGGCAATGTCTACGCGACCCCGTCCGAATTTGACCCGGGGCGCTTGTTCCGCGGGGCCGGTGTTGGGGTAGCAATCGTTACCCCGCTTGGACCCCTGGGCCTCGACCTCGGCTATGGCTTCGACAAGGTCAACACCTTCGGGCAGCCCAACCCGGGTTGGCAAGTGCACTTCAAGCTCGGCAATATTTTCTAGCGCTGAATCACTCCCTTCGTAGCACATTCGTTCGACCGGTCGACCCCGAGCGCGAGTACGAGCGAGGCGCGCGCACGGGGCGCGTTTCGGCACAATCCACTTTCCTGGAGTCGAAGATGACAATCACCCGTTCACTAGCCGGGAGCGCGCTGTTGGCCGTAGCGCTGATCGCCGGTGCACCCCTACACGACATTGGTTTCGGTAGCCAGGTCGCTTTCGCCCAGGCAGCGACCGCGCCGGGCGGGGCGCCAAAGTTCGCATATGTCCGCGGCCAAGACATCCTGGCGCAGACACCGGGACGACCGGAGCTCGAGGCCCAGTTCAACAAGGAAGTCGATTCGGCCAAGGCGCTCGAAAAGGCTTGGGGCGATTCGATGAACGTCTTGGTATCCGACTACGCTAAGACCGAAGCGACACTGTCGGCAGACCAGAAGACCGCCCGGCAGGCCGCCCTGCGCGAGAAGCAGGCGTCGTATCAGCAGCGGACGCAGCAGCTCGAGCAGAAAGTGCAGGCGGACAATCAGCGCCTCGTGGGACCCGTCCTCCAGCGCGTGAATGGTATTATTGACCAGGTGCGCACCGAAGGCGGCTACACGATGATCTTCGATGTGCAGAACCAGGGGAGCGGCATCGTCTCCGCGGACAAGAATCTGGACATCACCGACCAGGTGATCACGCGCCTCAAGGCGATGGGCCCCGTCGCGGCGCCTGCCGCCGGCTCGACGCAACGCCGGCAACTGCACCGCGAACTGGACCGACCTCGGCGCCATCCGGCCTGTCGCGCCCAAAGAATCCTCAGTGAACGGACTGAAAGTGCGGGTCTGGGGTTTGGGTTCTACTTTCTCGGGCGCGCCGAGCGCCCGCGACCCTACACCCCAAACCCCAAACCCGCACTTAGGGAGTCCAACCCCATTCTGACCGCGGGCGAAGTCGCAGCGATCAGCCACGGCCGCCTGGTTGGTGCGCCCAGCACGCCGGTGCACGCGGTGGCGCCGCTCGATCGGGCCGGCGCCGGCGACATTTGCTTCTTCGATACGCGACGGTACGCACCGCTCTTCGCCGTGTCGCGGGCCGGCGTCGCGCTGGTCCCGCCCGCGCTGGCCGACGCGCCGGGCCCGCCCGTGCGGATCGTCGTCGCGAACCCTCGCGACGCTCTGTTGGCCTTGCTGCCGCGCCTCTATGAGCCGCCGGCGCGCGTACCGGGCGTCCATCCGACGGCACACATCGGGCGGGGCGTACAGCTTCCGACCGACGCGCTGATCGAGCCCTACGCGGTCGTCTGCGACGGCGCGCGGATCGGCGCGCGCGCCTGGATCGGGTCGCACGTCGTCGTGGGCGCTGGAGTCACGATCGGCGACGACGTGAAGCTGCACCCCGTCGGTCACGCTGTACAGCGGGAGCGAGCTCGGCGACCGCGTCGTGATCCACTCGGGCGCGCGCATCGGCAGCGACGGCTTTGGCTATGTGTCGCGCGCCGGGGTGCACGCCAAGATCCCCCACGTCGGCCGCTGTATCATCGGTGACGACGTGGAGATCGGCGCAAACACGACGATCGATCGGGGCAGTGTGGATGACACGACGGTCGGCGCTGGAACCAAGATCGACAACCTGGTCCACGTGGGACACAACGTGCGAATCGGTAAGTTGTGCCTCATCATGGCGCAGGTCGGCCTCGCGGGATCCGTTCGCCTGGAAGACGGCTGCATCCTGGCGGGGCAGGTAGGCGTCGGTGGGCACCGTACGATCGGCGCCGGCGCCATGGTTGGTGGCCAGGCCGGCGTGTTTGGCGATGTGCCCGCGGGCGAGAAGTGGTCTGGGTATCCGGCCCGTCCCCACGGAGAAGCGATGCGCACGCAGGCAGCCATCCAGCGACTCGCCCGCCACATTCGCACGCTCGAGCGGATTGTGGGACGTGATAGCGGATCGGAGACGCCATCGCCGGATGCTGAACAGTCCACGATTCTCGAGGGCGACGCCTGATGTCCGGTCAGGCTGTCGGGGCGAGCGCACGTCGCCAGACGATCCAGCGATCCGTGTCCCTCGAGGGATATGGCCTCCACCTCGGTGTACCCGCGCGTCTCACCTTCCGTCCCGCTCCCGATGGAACCGGGGTCGTGTTTCGCCGCACCGACCTCCCGGGTCAACCGACTATTCCCGCGCAAGTGGATCGGGCCGTGCTCACGGAGCGGAGGACGCAGCTCGCCGGCTCGCAAGCCGGAGCAGAACTCCACACGGTGGAACACGTGCTGGCAGCAGTCTGCGCCGCCGACCTCGACGACCTGTGGATCGACGTGGATGGACCGGAGCCGCCGATTCTCGATGGGAGTGCGGCACCGTTCTTTGAAGCCTTACGTTCGGCCGGACTGGCGGCCGGGCAGCAAGCCGCGGAGTATCTCGAGCTTCGTGACCCTGTTCGCGTCATCGACGGCGCGTCGGTTTACGAGGCGTTTCCGGCCTCTGCGCTCACCCTCGATGTCACGATCGACTTTCCGCATCCGATGATCGGGCGCCAGCAAGGCAGCTACGTCGTTACGCCCGAGCGAATTCGGGGTCGAGTTGGCTCCCGCTCGAACATTCGGCTTTCTCCACGAGCAGGAGATGCTGCGCGCCAAAGGCCTCATCCGTGGCGCGTCCACGGAGAACGCGGTCGTGTTGACCGAATGTTGGCTTGCTCGAAGGGGCGTTGCGGTGGCCGGACGAATTCGTTCGGCACAAAGCGATGGACTGTGTGGGGGACCTGGCGCTGGCCGGCCGGCGCGTCCGGGCGCGGGTCTCAGCGATTCGTCCCAGCCATCGCGGGACTGTAACCCTCGTGCGTGAGATGGTGAAAGCGGCCGTACCGGTCGCGGATCCGTCAGTCGCGACCGCTCGCGTGATCGAGAGTGCTCGACACGACCTTGCCCATGGACCGATAGGGGCGCCGCCAGGGTCGCCCGGTGTACGACAGGAGACACGCATGTCGGAGTCGCCCCGAGACTCGAAGTCTGCCCATAAGTCAGTGTTGACCATCGACGAGCTGATGAAGGTCATCCCTCATCGTTATCCCTTTCTGCTCGTCGATCGGATCCTCGAGATCGAGGAACGCAAACGCATCGTCGGCCTGAAGAACGTCACCATCAACGAGCCATTCTTTCAGGGGCACTTTCCCGGCCATCCGATCATGCCCGGTGTGCTCATCATCGAAGCCATGGCGCAGGTCGGCGGTGTGTTGCTCATGGGCGCCGTCGACGACCACGAGAGCAAGGTCGTCTACTTCATGTCCCTCGACAACGTGAAATTCCGTCGGCCGGTTCGCCCGGGCGACCAGATGCGCTTCGAGCTCGAGATAACGCAAATCCGGGGATCCGTGTGCAAGATGCGAGGCGTCGCCCGTGTTGATGGCGACGTAGTGGCCGAGGCCGACATGGCCGCCATCGTGCGCGACAGGTGACCGCCGCGGTGGAGACGTTCATTCACCCGACGGCGATCATTAGCGCCGATGCGCAGGTCGGGGACGGGGTCCGAATCGGCGCCTATGCGATCGTCGGCGAGCAATGCGTCATCGGTGATGGGTGCGTGCTCGCGCCGCGGGCGACGCTCGAGCGCAATGTCACGCTGGCCGCGAGTGTCCGGATCGGCGTCGGGTCGGTGATCGGCGGCGATCCTCAGGATCTCAAGTTCGGTGGCGAAGAGACGTTCGTCGAGATCGGCGAGGGCACGGTCGTTCGCGAATATGCGACGATCAATCGTGGCACGGCGGAGTCGCAGCGGACGACCGTGGGGCGAGACTGCCTCATCATGTCCTACGTGCACCTCGCCCACGACTGCCACGTTGGCGACAACGTCATCATCAGCAACGGGTCGCAATTCGCCGGACACGTTACGATCGAGCATCACGCCAACGTCTCCGGCCTTTGCGTGATTCATCAGTTCGCGACGATCGGCCAGTACAGCTTCATTGGCGGTGGCTCGCGGGTACCACAGAGCGTGCCGCCATTCGTGATGGCGGTCGGAATGCCAATCAAGCTGTATGGGCTCAATAAGGTAGGGCTAGCGCGCAACGGTCTGCCGGCGGAGGTCGTGCAGGAGCTCAAGCGTGCGTACCGGATCTTGTTCATGTCGGGACTCAAGATGTCAGACGCGATCGAGCGGGCGACGACCCAGCTGACGCAATTTCCCCAGGTGCAAGTCCTGATCGAGTTCATGAGAGAGGCCGGCCGGCGCGGGATCACCTTTTGACCCCTGGCAATGGCTCGGCCCGGCGGCATCCGAGCGTCCCTCGCATCGGCGTCGTCGGAGCTGGCGCGCTGGGCTACCACCACATTCGATTGTTGCGCGACCTCCCGGGCGTCCAGTTCGCGGGTTTCTTTGAGACACGCCCCGATCGCGCGAAAGCTGTTTCGAGCGAGTTACGCGTCGCGGCGGCCGCATTGCTCGAGGATCTGCTGGGGCGGGTCGACGCGGTCACGGTGGTCGTACCGACGCAAGGGCATGCAGAGGTCGCCATCGCAGCTCTCGCGCGCGGCGTGCACGTACTCATTGAAAAGCCGCTCGCCACTACTCTCCAGGAAGCAGACGCCATTGTCGCCGCCGCACACGCGAGCGGCGCGCTCGTGCAGACCGGTCATGTAGAGCGCTTCAATCGAGCGATCCGGGCCGCGGCGCCATACATCGACGGGCCGCTCTTCATCGAGAGCGACCGGCTGGCGCCGTTCAGCGCGCGCGGGGCCGATGTCGCGGTGGTCCTCGATCTCATGATTCATGACATTGATCTGGTGCACACACTGGTCCGCGACCGCGTCCTCGACGTCGCCGCGATCGGTGTCCCATTGCTCACCAACTCGATCGACATAGCCAACGCGCGCCTCACTTTTGCCGGTGGCGCCGTGGCCAACATCACCGCCAGCCGCGTGTCGAAGGAGCGACTGCGCAAGATTCGGATCTTTCAGCCGAGCGCGTATTTCTCTCTCGATCTCGCCGAGGGCACGGGCGAGTTGTATCGGCTCCGGCGCGATGTGAACCTCGCGACCATCGCCACCTCCGGTCGCCCTGTCGAGATCGACGCGTTTGTCGAGCGTGTTGGGCTCAAGGCCCCCGCGGATGAGCCGCTCAAGCTCGAGCTCGAAGGCTTCGCGGCCGCCGTTCGCGGCGAGCAGCCAGTAGCGGTGACCGGCGAAGAGGGACGGGATGCCCTGGACATAGCGCTGCGCATAGTCAGTGAGATCGAGCGATCCGCGATCCGTGCGCCTCGATGAGCGATGCCGAAGGTACAGACGTCGGACGTTGGACGTTTGACGTTAGATGGTAGTGAACTGGCCAAGACGGCTGTCAGGATGCACCGTGCCAAGCTCGCTCGATTACTTCTCCAACGTCTAGCGCCTGTAGTCCTAATGACTGGCGTACTCCTCTCGGCGGGCGAAGCATCGGGCGATCTGCACGCTAGCGGCGTCGCAGCCGTCATTCACGCGCTTCGGCCTGAGTGGCAGCTCACTGGAGTCGGAGGCCCGCGGATGCAGGCGGCGGGCGTAGTGCTCATGGAGGACGTGGTCTCGCGCGCCGTCATGGGCTTCGTGGAAGTTCTGGCGCACCTCCCGCGGCATTACGCGCTGCTTCGGCGACTCCGCGCCCGTCTGCAGAGTGGCGCGGTCGATCTGGTGATCTGTGTGGATTATCCCGGCTTCAACATGAAGCTCGCGGCCGCCGCGCACGACGCCCGCGTCCCGGTGCTGTACTACATCACCCCACAGGTATGGGCGTGGGGCGCCCGGCGGCTTCCCGAGCTGGCGCGCACCGTCACCAAGGCGGCGGTCATCCTGCCGTTCGAGGAACCGCTGCTCCGACAGCATGGCCTCGATGTCACGTTCGTCGGACACCCGTTGCTCGACCGGGCGAAGGATCTGCCCACACGGGCGGCCGCACGGCAACAGCTCGGATTTGGCGAGGGGGACCCCATCCTCGCGCTGTTCCCCGGGAGCCGTGCTCAAGAGGTCGAGCGTCACCTGGACGCCTTCGTCGCCGCAGCGCAGGCTGTCGCGCGACGAGTCGAAGGGCTTCGCGTTCTCGTCGCTGAGGGGTCGGGTATCCGCATCGATCGCACACAGTGTCCGTACCCACTCATCGCCTCGTCGTCTTTTGCACTGCTCCGAGCAGCTGACGCCGCGCTGTGCAAGAGCGGCACGACGACTCTCGAGGCCGCGGTCGCCGAGTGTCCTCTCGTCGTCGGTTATCGCACGAGTGCGTGGACGTATGCGCTGGCTCGACGAGTCGTCACGATCCCGCGGATTGCGCTCGTCAACGTCCTCGCCGGTCGTGCGGTGGCTCCAGAGTTCGTCCAGAACGCGCTCCAACCCGGCGCCGTCGCGGACGCGCTGGTACCGCTCCTCGATCCGGCAAGCCCGGCGCGTGCGGAAGCGATCGCCGGACTGCGAGAGGTTCGCGCACAGTTGGGGGAGCCAGGCGCCGCTGATCGAGTGGCTGCCCTCGCAGTCGCCCTAGCCGAATCACATGCGAAACTGTCGCGCGCCACGGCCGGCAGGACTGCGGGTTGATGACGTCCGCCGAGGGCGGGGCCGAAGCAGGGTCGTACCGACTCGATTGGCGCTCGCGAGGCATCGTCGTCGCGGGAACGACCCTGCTACGCGCACTCACGCCCACCTGGCGGGTCCGTCGCATTGCACACGATCCAGCCGTTGTCCCGGGGCTGGGCGACGGCCGGCCGCGCTTGTATGCCTTCTGGCACGCCCAGATGATTCCGGCTATGGTCGCGCACAGGGGATCCGGCATTGCCGTGCTGATCAGCGCGCATTGCGATGGCGAGTTGATCGCTCGAGTCGCAGCCCGATTCGGGATCGTCGCCATTCGTGGCTCGACGTCGCGGGGCGCGGCCAGTGCGTTGCGTGCTATCGAGCGAGCGCTGGCCGACGGGCTGTCCGTCGCGGTGACGCCCGACGGTCCCCGCGGACCAGCCGAGGTATTTGCACCTGGGACGCTGATCGCGGCTCAGCGGGTGGCCGTTCCGGTCGTGCTGGGCGCCATTGGGCCGACGCGGGCCTGGCGTTTGAAGACGTGGGATCGCTTCATTGTCCCCAAGCCATTCACCGAAATCGTGGTCGCGTACTCTGAGGAGTTGAGCGTCACGGCAGAAACTCCGCGGCTGGCCGCGAGGGCAGCGACGGATTTTCAAGCGCGACTCAAGGCCCTCAATCAGTTGCTCCCGGCCGGATGAGCCACTGATGGCAGGCTCGCACCTGGTCGAGCGTTTGTGGTTCGAGCGGTCTGTGCCCGCACGCCTCTCACGTCTCGCGCTCGCCCCTGCAGCCGCTGCATACGCGCTGCTCGCGGCCTCACGCCGCGGCTTGTACGACCGTCGCGCGCTCCGGACATACGAGCCGGTGATTCCTGCGATCAGTGTGGGCAACCTCACTGTGGGAGGCACCGGGAAAACCCCGGTCGCCGCGTGGATCGCTCGTAGTCTGCGCGACCGCGGCCGCCGTTCGGGGATCGTCCTTCGTGGCTACGCCGGTGGGGACGAGACGGCGGTGCATTGGATCTTGAACCCCGATGTGCCGGTTGCCGCCGATCCGGACCGTCTGGCCGGTATCCGCGCTCTCGCGGCAGCAGCCTGCGATGTCGCGATTCTCGATGACGGGTTCCAACACCAGCGAGTGCGACGAGCGCTCGACGTCGTCTTGGTCAGCGCCGACGCATGGCGCGACGTGCGATGGCCCCTCCCCTCAGGGCCTTGGCGCGAGTCGTTGCACGCCCTACGCCGCGCCGATTTGATCCTCATCACGCGAAAAGCAGCCCCTTCAGCGGCAGTCGACACTGCGCACGACGCCGTGCAACGCGCGGCGCCGGGGGTGGGCAACGCGGTCGTCGCGCTATATCTGGACGAGTTGCGGACGGTCGACGGCCGCACCCAACCGCTTTCGACGCTCCGCGGCAGTCGCGTGTGCGCGGTCGCCGCGATTGGATGGCCGGCAGCGTTCGCAGCGCAATTGGAAGCCGCTGGGGCCCGCGTCGACCCGGTCTTCTACCGCGATCATCACCGACTACACATCCGCAGATGTGGCGGCCATCATCCGGCGGGCGCCCGTCGGCACAACGGTCGTCTGCACGCTCAAAGATGCGGTCAAGTTGGCAGGGCAGTGGCCTCGCGAAGCTCCACCGATATGGTATGTTTCTCAGCGGCTTGAGGTTGAACGCGGTGGCGAGGCGGTGCAGGTCGCCCTCGACGCGGTGAGTCGACTGAAGCCAATGTCAGCCACGTAGGACTTTCACCCTCGACCCATTTGCCAGCGCGGGTACGGTACCCGGCGGCAGAGCTTCGCCATGGCCACAGATCTCAGATTGCCAACGCATAAAATCGTTCGCCCTGATAAGGACCGGTTCCTGAACGAAGAGAACCCGTTCGAGGCGATGATGTCGCGGTTCGATCGAGCCGCGGAGCTGCTCGATCTCGAGCCGGGCATCTATCGGGTGCTTCGGAACCCTGAGAAGCAGATCATCATCTCCATCCCGATCCAGCTGGACAGCGGAGACGTCGAGGTCTTTACCGGCTATCGCGTGTTGTACAACACGTCGCGTGGGCCCGCCAAGGGTGGCATCCGCTTTGACCTCCAGGTGACCCTGGAGGAGGTCAAGGCACTCGCCGCGTGGATGACCTGGAAGTGCGCCGTCGTGAACATTCCCTTTGGCGGCTCCAAGGGCGGCGTTGTGTGCGACCCACTCAAGATGAGTGTCGGCGAGCTCGAGCGACTGACCCGTCGATACACGGCCGGGATCATCAACACCCTCGGCCCGGACTCGGACGTACCGGCACCCGACGTGAATACCAACGAACGGGTCATGGCGTGGATCATGGACACGTACTCCATGCACGCCCGGCACACTGTAACCGCGGTCGTCACCGGCAAGCCCATTGAGATGGGTGGCTCACTCGGCCGGCGCGAGGCCACGGGCCGCGGATGCATGATCGTCACCAAGGAAGCGTTGAATTATCTCGGCATGCCCGTCCGCGGAGCGACGGTCGCAGTACAGGGATTTGGGAATGTCGGGTCGATCGCCGCGCAGCTTCTGCAGGCCGAAGGGTGCAAGATCACGGCGATCGGAGATCGCTCCGGGGCGATTTACAACAAAGCGGGGATCGACATTGCCGAGGCGATAAAGCATGTGAAAGACCACAGGTCACTCGAGGGATTCCAGAAGGGTGACGCGATCACGAACGACGAACTGTTGACCCTCGATGTCGACGTGTTGCTGCCGGCGGCCCTCGAGAACGTGATTACGAGCAAGAACGTTGGCAAAGTCCGCGCGAAGCTCATCTGCGAGGGCGCCAACGGGCCGACCACGGCGGGCGCGGATGCCATTCTGGACGAGAAAGGGATTTTCGTCATTCCGGACATCCTGGCAAACGCCGGTGGCGTGACCGTGTCTTATTTCGAATGGGTTCAGGATCGCGGTGGCTACTTCTGGTCCGAGGAGACGGTCAACGACCGGCTGCGCGACATTATGACGCGCAGCTTCCGCGACGTACTGGGCCTATCGCGACAGCACAAGGTCAACATGCGGACGGCAGCGTACATGCTTGCGATCAGCCGCGTATCGACTGTGCACAGACTCCGCGGCATATACGCATAGCGGAGGTCGGCGCGGGCGCGCGGACCGGGCCGCCGGCCTGACGTTGTCCGAGCGCCGTGCGCTTCGTCATTGCCTCTGTGGGCCGGCCGCGGGCCGCGGCGATCGCCACGGCGGTCGCGGAGTACGAGGCGCGGGCAGCCCGGTACTGGCCTCTCGAGCACGGGGAGGTGCGTGAGGTTGCAGGCCGAGGCAGCACGCCAGACATGGTCCGAACCAAGGAAGGGCAGCACATCCTGGATCGAGTCAGTGGGATGCGACTCGTGTTATGCGACCGCGACGGCACGCGCAGGACGTCCGAGGAGTTTGCGCGATGGATGCAAGAAACCCAGGAGCGAAGCCTTGACGTGGCCTTCGTCATTGGCGGAGCGTTCGGAGTCTCGGATGCGGTCAGGTCGGCGGCCTGGGCCCAGCTGTCGCTCGCGCCGTGGACCCTTCCGCACGAGCTCGCGCGCCTCGTGCTGGCCGAGCAGCTGTATCGGGCCGGCACCATTGCTCGGGGCGAGCCGTACCACAAATGATCGCCCGGTGACTCGGCGGCCGCGAACCTATTGCGGACTCGACGGGTTTAGTTGGGTCATGACCGGGACGCCGTCCGCCCCATTCCTGTCGCCTGGTAGCTCGTTATTGAGCTTGGCAGGATCGGCTATGTCGTTGTCGTCGCCCGTCAGCCGTCGCGCCTCACCCGTCAGTTCATTCCGTACCTGCTGTCGCCGTCCATGTTGCGGCGCTGAGAGACGCCAGGCCGCATGAACAGGCCGAGCGTCGAGCCAGAGATGGTCCGCGCAACGACACCGGTCGAGCGCGCCCGCATCCCCGCTCAGACGATCGTCCGAACAGAGCCCCTCGGCGGTGGACCCCTGACGCTTGCCGCACTCGCAGGCACTACGCCGCCAGGATGGTACCCGCCTCGCCCGCGCACTCACCGCGAATGGCGCGAGCGCGCGCTTGCCGTCAACGAACAGATGCGTGACACGCGATGGCTCGAGGATCTCTGGCCGGCAATCGAGCCAACTGGCGTGGCGCGAGAGCGTCTCCAGCGGGCGGCCGAGCATGGCATTGTCGTCACCAGCGGCCAGCAACCGGGCCTCTTCGGCGGCCCGGTGTACACCTGGTCCAAGGCGATCGCCGTGCTCGCATTGGCCGACACCCTGGAGAAGGTGTGTGGCGTGCCGGTAGCACCACTCTTTTGGGCCGCAACGGACGATGCGGACTTCGCCGAGGCCAGCACCACATGGATTGCCGTCTCCGGCGGCGCGGAAGCGATCACGGCCGAGCCGATCGCCCGCGTTGGCACGGTCCTCGACGCCGCGCGGCTCGGAGACCTGTCGGTGCCGCTGGCTCGTTTGGTCGGGGCGGCCGGATCGGCGCCGTTTGCGCGGGCACTCGACGCGGTTCGCGCTGCATACGGTGGGCAAGTCGTCGACGCCAGCGGCGGACTCGATGGGACCTCGTCCCGCGAGGTCACGGCGGGCGGGGCGTTCGTTTCGCTGTTGCGCCAATTGCTCGCCCCTCTGGGAGTGAGCGTGCTTGACGCAGCGCACGACGCGGTGCGGCGCCGCGCATTCCCCACGTTGACGCGCGCGCTCGAACGGAGCGAGGCGATTGCCCACGCGCTCGAGGAGCGGAGCCAGGCCATAGCACACGCTGGTTTTACCCCACAAGTCAGCAATGTCCGTGGGCTGTCCCTCGTGTTTGCGTGGAAGGCACCCGAGACAGGCGCCGGTGATGGCACGGGGCCGGCTGGTCCGACCAAAGTGCGGGTACCCGTCGCCGAGGCGCGCCAACTCGCAGCGACGGCGAAGCCTGGCGAGTTGACGCACAACGTGCTCCTGCGGCCGATCGTCGAGCGAGCGTTGGTGCCAAGTGTCGCCTACCTGGGCGGACCGAGCGAGATCGCGTACTTCGCGCAAACCAGCGCAGTGGCCGACGTGCTGGGTGTGCCGCAGCCCTTGATCCTCCCGCGATGGTCGTGCACGCTCATAGAGCCGTCGGCCGCCGCGCTGCTCGCGCGCTACGGTACGTCCATTGAGGAGCTGCGCGATCCCCATGGGCCTGAGACGCGGCTCGCCCGAGCGGCGCTGCCCGATGCGCTGCGCGAGGCCCTCGACGCGCTGGCCAAAGCGGTCGAGACGGGGACCAGGCGGGTCGCCGCCGCGGACCGAGACACGTTCGTGCCTGAGGCAGTGGTCGAGGGAGCGCGCGCGCATTCGTCGCATTGCGTGAGTCGGCTGGAGCGCAGGTATCTCGCGGCCGCCAAGCGCGGAGCGCAAGCCGTTCTCCGCGACCTGGCCACGTTACGAGGCGCGCTTTACCCTGGTGGCGCGCGCCAGGAGCGCGTATTGAATTTCATTCCATTCCTCGCACGTGGCGGAATGGCGCTCCTCGAAGCGATGCAGAGCGAGGCAGCGCGACACGCCTCCGAGCTGGCGGGGGGAGATCCATCGAAGCTCCCGTAACGGAAGCAGAGAAAGGAGATACGGCGACAACGCCGCCGACCACCAGCGCCCCAACTGGCGGCGGACGGGCCGCATTGCTCGTTGCCACTGGGATTTTATTGAGCCGGCTGACGGGCCTCGTCCGAGAGCGAGCCCTCGCGCACTACTTCGGTAGCGCGTATGTGGCCGACGCGTTTCGCGCCGCGTTTCGTATCCCGAACCTCTTGCAGAATCTGTTCGGTGAAGGGGCGCTGTCCGCCTCATTCATCCCTGTGTACGCTCGACTGCTGGCGCGCGGCGAGCGAGACGAGGCCCGACGTGTAGCCGGTGCCGTTGCAGGTCTCCTGGGCCTCCTCGTCTCGCTGTTTGTTCTCGTTGGGGTGCTGGGCACGCCGCTGATCATCGACCTCATCGCACCAGGCTTCACCGGCGAGCGACGCGCGCTCACGATCGTCCTCGTGCGAATCTTCTTCCCCGGCGCCGGCATACTCGTCCTGTCGGCGTGGTGCTTGGGGGTGCTCAACAGCCACGGCCGATTCCTCCTGTCGTATACGGCACCCGTGGTATGGAACGCCGTGATTGTCGCGACGCTCATGGCGTTCGGGCGGCAGCCCGACCTCGACCAATTGGCCGTCAAGGTGGCGTGGGGCTCTGTGGCGGGGAACGCCCTTCAGTTCCTGGTGCAGCTCCCCTCAGTGTTGCGGCTGGCTGGACACATGTCGATTCTGCCGCGCACCGCGTCGACTCACGTGAGGACAGTCGTTCGCAATTTCGGTCCGGTGTTTGTCAGCCGCGGCGTGACGCAGTTGAGCGCCTACGTTGACCAGTTTCTGGCGAGTTGGCTGCCAGCTGGCTCGGTCGCCCTCATTGGGTACGCGCAGAACCTGGCCGTGCTGCCGGTGAGCCTGTTTGGTATGTCGGTGTCGGCGGCCGAGCTCCCGGCGATGTCGGGAATGGTCGGCCACGCGGAGGAGATCGCGGCTGCGCTACGCGTTCGCCTGAACGCGGGATTGCGCCGAATCGCGTTCTTCATCGTGCCGTCCGCGATGGGGTTCCTCGCGCTCGGTGATGTCATAGCAGGCGCGATCTATCGCACCGGACGGTTCACCCATGCGGACGCCCTCTGGGTGTGGGCGATTCTGGCCGGGTCGGCGGTGGGATTGCTGGCATTGACACTGGGCCGGCTGTACTCGTCCGCGTATTACGCGCTGCACGACACCCGCACGCCGCTGCGCTTCGCGCTGGTACGAGTCGGACTCACCACCCTCCTGGGGTACCTCAGCGCCCTCCCCGGGCCGCGGTGGCTGGGGATCGACCCGCGCTGGGGCATGGTGGGCCTCTCGGCATCGGCCGGAATCGCCGGCTGGGTGGAGTTCGCGCTCTTGCGTCGCGCCCTCGGGCGGCGGATCGGGCCGGCGAGCGTGCCACTCAAATTGGTTGCGCTCCTATGGGTCGCGGCCGCAGCTGGCGCACTCGCGGGTTGGGGCGCCGGGCATGTGATCTCTGTCGAGCACCCGGTGCTGCATGCGTCGATCGTGTTGCCCGTATATGGGTCAGTGTATATGGGGATTGCCGTGCTGCTCGGGATCCCCGAGGCCCGCCAGCTCCGTGACCTGGTGAGCAGGAGGTTAGGGGCGAGGAGGGGTTAAAGGCGGGGCGAAGTACCGGTCATGCCGGGGGCCCAGCGAGTCCGTGATCGACCTGTCGCATCGCGCCAACGTGATAAGCCAGGTGTACAATGTTGGCGAGCGCGATCGTCATCGCCGATTCGTCCCAGGGGCGATGCTCCTGCAACACCGTCTGCCACGCTCGTGCCTCACTGGCAAACGCCGTCCGCAAATCGGCCCACTCCTCCGCGCTCACACGCTGATGTTGCCAACTCGCCGCCCAATCCGCACCTGGCCAAGGATCTTCGCCCCGCGCCCATCGATTCAGTAGGTGGAAGCCATAGTGAAGATGAGCGACGTGCGCCGCTATCGAGGCTCTCCCGACCGGGCGCGCACTCGCAGCGTCCGCGGACAACAGGTTGAGTGATGCGAGGAGCCCCCGGTCACCTGAATTGAGAACATAGGCCGCCTCGCGCGGCGGACCGTCCAGGAGTTCGCGCAAAAGCGTCTCGACCGAGCCAAGCGCCAGGATGGCTGCGTTAGCCATTTGTTGAGTATATACCATCCCCGATGCCCAATACGCCCTCGGATATGGGACTCGGGTTTGTGGAACTCCGTGGCGTGGACGCTGGTCGTCGAGTTCGGGCTGTACGCGGCCGGCGTGTGCCTGTACCTGAAGACCACCGTGGCGTGCGACCGGATCGGATCCATTGGACTCTGGGCGCTGCTGGCATTCTTGGCGCTCGTGGAAGTCGTCAGCGTCCTTGGCCCGCCGCCCCCGAGCGTTACCACTGTCGTCGTGTCTGCGCAGGCGATGTGGCTGTTAGTGCTCTTGGCCTACTGGGTCGATCGGCACCGTGAGCCGGTTCTTCGGCCAGGCTTTTGGGGTGCATCTCAGTCGGCACGCGATTAGCCCTGCAATCCGCTGGGCGAACGACGTCGCGGTTCCCCATTTCTTCCCAACCCCTAATCCCTAACCTGTTGTAGCCGTTATCTTTCCCTCATGCCCACCCCTCCGGACTCCGTGGCGGTAAAGGTGCCGCACTTGCCGGAGTCCCCCGGAGTGTACCTCTGGAAGGACTCCGACGGACGGGTGCTGTACGTGGGGAAAGCCAAACGACTGCGCTCCCGGGTACGGAGCTACTTCGGGGCTGATCTCGCAGGGAGCGTCAAGACGCTGGCGCTGATGCGCCAGGTCGCGGACTTCGAGACCATTGTCGTACCCAGCGAGGCTCACGCGCTGATACTCGAGGCGAACCTCATCAAAGAGTATCGGCCGCGGTTCAACATTGCGCTGCGCGACGACAAGTCGTACCCCTACATCAAGGTGACCATTCAGGAGCCATTTCCTCGCGTCGTCGTCACCCGGCGACTCGAGGCCGACGGCGCGCGGTATTTCGGGCCATACACCGACGTCGGGGCCATGCGTCGCGCGCTCAACGTCGTGAAGCAGCTCTTCACGGTGCGGTCGTGCCGCTATGACATGCCCCGTGAGATGCCCGAGCGCCCCTGCCTCGATTACTACATCAACCGCTGCAAGGCGCCGTGCATCCTGGCGCAGTCGATGGAGGAGTACCGCGCGATGATCGATGAGGTCATCGACTTCCTGCAGGGGCGAAGCGGCGATGTCATCGCCGCGGTTCGCGCTCGGATGGCCGATGCGGCCCAGCGGCTCGACTTCGAGCGCGCGGCGGAATTGCGTGACGTGCTATCGCGACTCGAGCGGCTCGAGGAACCGACAGTCGTCCTCGAAGTGGAAGGTGGTGACCGCGATGTCGTCGGGTATGCGCGGGATGGCGATGATGCGTCAGTCGCGATTCTCCGCATCAGGAGCGGCAAGTTGCTCGCTCGAGACCACCGGCTTCTCGAGAACGTCGAGGAGGAGACCGACGCCGCCGCCTTGTCAGCCTATCTGGCGCGCTCCTACGTCGGAGCGAGTGAACGAGCGCGAGACCTGCTCGTCCCTTTCGACTTCGAAGATCGGGAGCCGCTCGAGGCAGCGCTGACCGGGACGAAGATCATCGTGCCACAGCGCGGCCCAAAGCGGCAGCTTGTCGAGTTGGCGAATCAGAACGCCCGACATCTGCTCGAAGAGTTCCGATTGGCGAGCGCGGAAACCGACGAGCGGGCAGCCGATCCCGTCTACGACCTGCAGCGCGAGATTGGGTTGCAGCGCGTCCCACGCGCGCTCGTCTGCTTCGACATCTCTCACGCTCAAGGCACCGACACCGTCGCCTCGCTCGTGTGGTTCGAGAACGGGCGACCCAAGCGATCGGAATACCGGAAATTCAAAGTTGCCACGGTCAGCGGAGTCGATGACTTCGCCGCAATGCGAGAGGTCGTGACTCGGTACTTCCATCGCCGGCTCGACGAGCATGCCGCGCTGCCGGATTTGGTGCTCATCGATGGCGGCAAAGGGCAACTCGGTGCCGCACGGGAGGCGTTGATCGCCCTGGGCCTCGGCGAGCTTCCGCTCGATCAGCCTGGCCAAGCGGGAGGAAGAAGTCTTTGCTGTCGGACGAAGTGAGAGCATCCGCCTGTCGCGTCGCTCGGCCGGCCTTCGACTTCTGCAACAGGCACGCGACGAGGCACACCGGTTCGCCGTGACGTTTCAGCGCAAGCGGAGAGCAGTGCGGACCGTCACGTCGGAGTTGTTGCGCGTGCCGGGTATTGGCCCGGTGAAGCGCCGTCAGCTGCTGGGCGCATTTGGGAGCATTCAGGGCGTTCGCGAGGCGACCGCCGAGCAGGTAGCGGCGCTGCCGGGTTGGACATTAAAGAGTGCCGGGCGGGTGCTCGGTGCGTTGCGCGCGAGCTCTCCCACTCGACCGTCGGGCGATTCGGCCGAGGGATCTGAGCCCGGGCCGCTCGGGGCGTCGACCGGGTCGTCGCCCGCGACCGATCACGATGCGCCGGTCGGGCTAGAGGACGAATCTCCTTCTGTCGTCGCGTCCAGCACCTCGAGCGAGGGTGAAGCGTGACGATCGCCATCCTGGATCCGTTTAGCGGCATCGCCGGTGACATGACCCTCGGCGCGCTAATCGATTGCGGATTGAGCCCGGAGTGGCTGACCGCGCTGCCCGAGCGACTCGGGTTGACGGGGATCGGCGTGCGAATCGAGGACGTCCAACGCGGCGATCTGGCCTGCAAGAAGGTGGACTTCGACATCCCGCCGCAACCGCACGGCCGTCACCTCGCCGCGATTCGAGCCGTCGTCGCGAAGAGCGACGCGCCCTCTCACGTACGTGAGCGCGCCGACGAGGCCTTTCTTGCGATCGCCAAGGTCGAAGGGGCGATTCATGGCGTGCCGCCCGAGCGAGTGCATCTCCACGAAGTCGGCGCCGTCGACGCGATCCTCGACGTCCTTGGCTCGATTTGGGGCTTGGATCTGCTGGGCGTCACATTGGTTTATTGCCTCCCGTTGGCGCTCGGCGATGGTACGGTCGAGGCCGCACACGGGACGTTACCAGTGCCGGCCCCAGCAACACTCGAGTTGTTGGAGGGCCACGTCGTGCAGGTTGGCCCCGCGGGCTCCGGCGAACTGGTAACTCCGACGGGCGCGGCACTGGTACGCGTGCTGTCACAAGGCGCTCCGCCCGCATTCGTCCCGGTGCGCGTCGGCTACGGTGCCGGCACTAAAGTGTTTCCCCGGCGCGCGAACGCGCTTCGCCTCATTCTTGCCACCTCGGTAGAGGCGAGCTTGGGCGGCGTGCCCGGGCCCGACGGAAACGCGCGCGACGCGCTCGTCGTACTTGCGACGGACATTGACGACATGACCGGGGAGTACCTCGCTCACGCCGCTGACGCCTTGCGAGGCGCCGGCGCACTCGATGTGGTGCTTCTACCCACCCTGATGAAAAAGGGGCGGCCAGGCACTCGGCTCGAGGTGCTGGCGCGCCCCGAGGACGCGGATCACCTCGAAATCCTGCTGCTGTCGTCGACCACGTCGATCGGCGTTCGTCGCTGGTCGGTCGCTCGGCGGGCCTTGCCGCGACGCGACCGGGTGGTGGTGGTGCACGGGCACTCGATCACCGTCAAGGAGGTTACGCTCCCGGACGGAACCGTACGCGCCAAACCCGACTCGGATGCCGTCAAACGGGCATCAGACGCGACAGGCCGACCGGCGAGCGATATATTTTCGCTCGCGGCCGAGGCCGCGAGTGTGTTTTACGATTCACCCCAATCCGGCCTGCCGGGCGTCCGGCGCACCCCCGAGGGGGAGCCGGTGCCCGATCACGTGCCTCATCTCGCACGCTCCAGGAGTCAAGTATGAGTCTTGTCGACAGTCCTCGCCTCCGAACCGTGGTTGCTGTGTCCTTGGCCGTCGCCAGTCTAGGGGTCGCGTCCCGGGCACAAGCACAACAACGCAATAGCAAGTGCGACGTTGGCGACGACCAAAGTAGTGAATCCATGGGTGGTCGCCTGTTTCTGGCGCGCGCCACGGACAATAAGAACACCAACCAGCCGCAGAAGGATTCGCTGGCTCGTCAGGCCGTGGGCTCTTTGACGTCCACGAAGTTGAACGAGCAGAAGGAGTTCGGCCGTGATTATCTCCTGGCCGAGGCCCTCGTGCTTCAGGCTGCGGATCCGACCGTCAACACTGTCGGCCCGCGCGGCACCTTTGGTTTCAAAGGTGACAGCGCAACACAGGTGGACATCCTGGCTACTGCGGACACGCTGCTCAACACGCTGATGGCCAAGAAGCCCGAGTGCGCTCAGCAAGCCGACATGATTCGGCAACAGGCGTACGTCCCGCTGACGAACGCCGCCCTCGCCGACCTGAACCAGAAGAACTACGGCCAGGCCGACACGCTCGCGCACCGGGCAGTCAGCATCTACACGAAGAGCCCGTACGTGTACAACGCGCTGGGAAGCGTCGCGATCACCAAGCACGACTACGCCGACGCCAAGGTGAACTTCGACAAGGTCATCACGCTCGCCGGCACTGACACGACCGTCAAGGCGCTCAAGAAAGTTGCGATGTACAACCTGGCAGTGGTCTCCAGCACTATCGCGGACTCCCTCAAGGGAACGCCCCAGCACCAGTCATCAGCGGATTCGGCGGTCGCGTCATGGAAGGCGTACCAGGCCGCGTATCCGACCGACCCGAACGCCCAGGCGGGCCTGACGCACGCGCTCCAGGCGTCGGGGGATACTGCACAAGCGAAAGCGCTGTACTCCGACATGTTGAGCAACCCGAGCAAGTACTCCAACATGCAGCTGTTCAACAGCGCCATCTCGGCCGCCCAGGCGAAGGACGAGCCCACGGCCGTGAAGCTCTTCCAGGAAGGCATGAAGACGAACCCGTACTTCCGGGAAGCGCTGTATTATGTCGCCAACTCCCAGTTCAACAACGGCCAGGTCGATTCGCTGATGCCCACGGTCCGGCGTCTGGTCGCGATCGACCCGAACAACCCGGATGACTACCGGTTGCTCGCCGGGGCCTACCAGCTGCGGTCGCGCGACGCGACGGATCCCAAGGTCAAGCGCGCGATGCAGGACTCGACCCTGACGGCGCTCAAGAAATTCCAGCAGCCCAAGGTCGGACTCACGATCACCCAATTTGCGAACGACGGGGAGCACATTACGCTGACGGGCCGTCTCGCGAACTACGACTCAACTGCGGCCCATCCGTTCGCGCCCAAGTTCACGTTCATCGATGCGAGTGGCAACGTGGTTGGCAGCAAAGACGCCGACCCGGTCAATGTGCCGGCTGGTCAGAACTCCAAGAGTCCTGGCACGGCCACGTTCCAGGTGTCCGCGGCCGTCAAGGGCGCGGTCGCGTACAAGTACGCCCCGCTCGACTAGGATCACGACGCTGCGAGGTCGAGCATGCCGGTAGTCCGGGTAGCGCGTGTCGAGTGCGGCAGCATTGCTGCCGCACTCGGCATCGCGGCCGGCACTGAGCTGTTGTCGGTGAATGGACGGCGCGTGACGGACTTCCTGGATTGGGAGTTCCTGACCGCCGACGATGATTTGGTCGTGGAAGCGCGCGATCCTGATGGCGACACGGTGACGTACGAGATCGAGCGCGGCGAGGGCGATGTCATGGGCATGGAGCTCGAGCCGCCCACCGTACGGCAATGCGCGAACCGATGCGAGTTCTGCTTCATCGAGGGGCTGCCTCCAGGTCTGCGGCGGCCGCTGTACCTGCGCGATGACGATTACCGTCTGTCGTTCGCCTACGGCAACTTTGCGACGCTGTCGAACGTCCGGGAACGAGACATTCAAGCGCATCCTGGAGTACCGTCTGTCGCCGCTGTACGTCTCTGTCCACGCGACGTCGCCGGCGGTGCGCCGGGTGCTCCTGAACAACCCGAAAGTGCCCGACGTCCTCGAGCAGCTGCGCGTGCTGGCGGCGGGCGGCATTCAGTTTCACTGTCAAATGGTCATCGTCCCGGGCATCAACGACGGCGCGGCCCTTGAGCAGTCGCTCGCCGACCTCTGGGACCTCGGGGATGCGGTGCCCACAGTGGCAATCGTCCCCGTCGGCCTGACCCAGTTCTCGCACCTGTATGCCGGGCGATCGATGGATCGAGAGACCGCGCGCGCGCTGCTCGCCGCGACGAACCGTTGGGCTGCTCGGGCGCGGGGAGATCGCGGGAGCGCCTGGGTGTTCGGCTCCGACGAGTTGTACCTGCTGGCAGGGCAACCGCTTCCCGATGCAGAGCACTACGGCGAGTTCGCGCAGATCGAGAACGGGGTGGGGGCGGTGACCAAACTGCGGGAACGTGTTGCCGACGGGCTACGGTCCTTGCCGCGGCTCGATGGCCAGCGCATTGGTGTCGTCACCGGGTCGGCCATGGCGCCACTCATGCCGGAGCTTCTGGACTCGATCCGGGCGTCAACGGGTGCCCGGTTCGAGCTCATTCCCACCATCAACAGCTTGTTCGGTCCCACCACCACAACGGCCGGCTTGCTCGTTGGTGCCGACATCTCGCGTGCCCTGGCAGGCCGCGTCGATCTGGACATGGCCCTGATTCCTGCGGAGTCAATCAACGAGCGCGGCGAATTCCTCGACGACGCCCGATTTGTCGACGTCCGCGAGTCTCTGCCGATGCCCGTGTTTCCGTCGTACGACTTCATTGACGCCTTGCGTTGAACACGCCCACCGTCGCCATCATCGGCCGCCCGAACGTCGGGAAGTCGTCGCTCTTCAACCGACTGGTTGGCGGCAACGCAGCCATCGTCGCTGACGAGCCGGGCACGACGCGCGACCGCCATTTCGCCCGTGCGGAATGGGCTGGCCGTGGATTCTGGCTGGTCGATACCGGAGGGCTGGTCGAAGATTCGCACCTGCCGATGGATGTGGCGATCAGGAACCAGGTGTTGCAGGCGATCGAGGAGGCCGATCTCCTGCTGTTCGTGGTCGACGCCAAGAGCGGCCTCCAACCCAGTGACGCGCGCATCCTCGATCTGCTGCGTGCGCAACGCAAGCCCTGGCTGCTGGTCGCCAACAAGGTGGACGATCCGGCATCGGCCGATTTCTACGAGTTCTACGAGCTGGGGGCGGGCGATCCAATTCCAGTCTCTGCAACGAACGGAAAGAACTCGGGTGACCTGCTCGACGCCGTCGTCGCACACATGCCGCTGGCAGCGCCGGATGAGACAAAAGAGCTCCGGATCGCAGTGGTCGGCCGACCCAATGTCGGCAAGTCATCGTTGGTCAACCGGCTGCTTGGGGCCGATCGGCTGGTCGTATCTTCGGACGCAGGCACGACACGGGACGCCATCGACACGCCGATGACCTACCACGGCAGGACGTTGGTATTCGTGGATACCGCGGGCCTCCGGCGCCAATCCAAGGTGGCGGACGGGGTCGAGTTCTACGCGTCGCTGCGCACGCGGCGGGCGATCGAGCGTTCGGACGTGTGCGTTCTCGTGATCGACGCCGTGGCCGGGCTAAGCGTTCAGGATCTCAAGATCGCATCGCTGGCGTGGGACGCCGGGCGAGGGCTCATCCTTGCCGTCAACAAGTGGGACCTCAAGGAGAAGGACGACAAGACCGCTCCTCACTTCGAGAAGGAGTGCGTCGAGCGAGCGCCTTACCTCGCCTTCGTCCCATTCGTCTTTATTTCGGCGCTGACCGGGCAACGAGTGACGCGACTCTTCGATATCATCCTCGAGGTAGCGGGCGAGCGGGAGAAGCGCGTTTCCACGGCAGACGTCAATGCGACGCTGGGAGAGCTGATCGCTCGCAAACAGCCGCCCCAGGCCGCAGGGCACGAGGTTCGGTTAATGTACGCGACACAGGTCGAAGTCGCCCCGCCGACGATCGCCGTCTTCGGGAATCGGCCCGACCTCGTGCAGGAGCACTACGTGCGATATCTCCACAATGGGTTTCGAGCCGCGTGGGGATGGACTCGGCAACCCGCTGCGCATAGTCATGCGGGGCAAGGCGGCCTAGATGAGTCCATGGATCGCGATCCTGGTCGCGTATGTCGTCGGGATCTATCCCGTTCGCCTACCTGGTTGCACGGTTCATTGGAAAGATCGACCTCCGCGAATATGGATCGGGCAATCTGGGGGCAACCAACGTGTACCGCGCGCTGGGACTCCCGGCGGCGTTCGCCGTCTTTCTGCTCGACGCGGCCAAAGGCGCCCTGCCTGTCCTCTTGCTGCCAGCGCACGGGCCGCGTGGCGGATGGTGGTCGGTCGCCTATGGTGTGGCAGCCATCCTCGGGCACGTGCGCCCCGTGTTCTTCCTGTGGCGGCGCGGGGGCAAAGGCGTCGCGACGGCGGCCGGCGTCTTTCTCGCTCTGACGTTGCTGCCGGCGGCAATCTCCACCGGCCTCTGGCTCATCGTCCTAACGGCCACACGCTACGTGTCGGTCGCGTCGCTCGCCGCGGCAACCGCGCTCCCAATCGCGCAGCTTCTGCTCCGCGGGCCCCACCCCGTGTTTTGGATGTCGGTCGTGACGGCGGCGTTCGTCTGGTTGACACATCGGGCAAACATCGAGCGGCTGCGGCGCGGAAAGGAGCCCAAGACCTGGGGACGCGGCAAGGCGAAGGATCCGACGCGCGACGGCATGCAGATCGCGGGGGCCTCCGGCGTCCGATGACCGCGCTGCGCCGTCGTCGGGGCGGGCGCGTGGGGAACGGCTCTGGCGGATCTTCTCGCCCGCAACGGGCACTCCGTGCGGTTGTGGGCGCGCGAGCGCGGACGTCGCTGAAGGCATCGCTGCGCGCCACGAGAATGTCACGATTTCTGGCCGGGTTCGCGCTGTCGTCCGCGTTGGTGGCGACTCCGATCGCTGGCGGACGCCGTTCGGTCGGCCGAGCTCGTGCTCTTCGCCGTGCCATCGGCGCTACCTGCGCACGGTCGTCGAGCGCGCCGCATCCGACTTGCATCCCGATGCGACGCTGGCGCGTCGCCACGAAGGGGATCGAGCAGGGCACGCTGGCGGTCATGACCGAGGTGGTCCGCGAGGCGACGGGCGGAGCGTCATCCCGTCGTCGCCACTCTCGGGGCCGAGCTTTGCGGCCGAGGTAGCCGCGGGCCAGCCGACCGCTGTAGTGGCGGCGTCCGCGGTGCCCTAGGCGGCGGAGCTGGTGCAACAGCGTTCTGGCATCGCAGCGCGTTTCGAGTGTACACGCATCCCGACGTGCTGGGAGTCGAGCTGGGGGGCTCGCTCAAGAACGTGATGGCGGTCGCCACCGGCATTTCGGACGGGCTGGGCCTCGGCGCCAACTCACGCGCCGCCCTGGTCACGCGCGGGCTTGGCGGAGATGACGCGGCTGGGCGTCGCGCTCGGCGCGCGCGCGTCACCTTTGCCGGTCTGGCGGGGCTCGGCGATCTCGGTGCTGACCTGCACCGGGGCGCTGAGTCGAAACCGTGCTGTCGGCGAGGCCGTCGGGCGGGGCCAGACCCTAGCGGAGGCGCTTGCGGCATCGGCGAAAGTGTGGCGGAGGGAGTGGTGACCGCGCGGAGTGCGCTGGCGCTGGCCGAGCGAACCGGTGTCGAAATGCCGATCGTGCGGGCGGTCAACCGGGTGCTCTTCGAGGCACGCCCGGCCAGACAGGCGATTGGCGATCTCATGGAGCGCGAGCTCCGCGCGGAATCCGATTGAGCGCACAACAGCCAGAGGGGACCGCGGCCCGATGACCCGATCAGCAGAGCGACGGCGCGTCGCGCAGCCGACACGCACGCGCGAGGAGCCGGTGCGACAGTTCTTCTCGATCGGCGACGTGTGCACGCTGACCGACCTCAAGCCGCACGTCCTGCGCTACTGGGAGACACAGTTCAGGTTTCTGAGCCCCGCCAAGAACCGGTCGGGCAATCGGGTATATCAGCGGCGCGAGGTGGAGCTGATCCTGCTCGTCAAGCATCTGCTGTACTCCGAGAAGTACACCATCGAAGGCGCCCGCCGAAAAGTGGACGAGCATCGCAAGACGGGTGGCGTCCGCACGATGTCGCGCGTCGCGCTCGAGCGAGAGACGCTGGAAGCGATCGAGCGCGAGCTCGCCGGGCTTGTCGGCGATTTATCGCTTGCAGCGGACCGTCCCCTCGCTTCGCGAAACGCCGCGCTGGCCAGTGACTGGAACGAGGGCCGTGCCGCTGAGAGTGGCTAGGTGAACGCACCGGCCTGTGTCATCCCCGCCCTCGACGCCGGTCGCACACTCGCTGGGGTCGTCCGCGGTGTCCGCCGGGCCGTCGGAGAGGTGTATATCGTCGTCGTCGATGATGGCTCGCGTGACCACACGGCCTCCGTCGCGCGCGCGTGTGCCGACCACGTCGTGCGATTTGCGGGCAATCGAGGGAAGGGGGCGGCATTGCGCGCCGGCATTCGCGTCGCTGCCGCACGGGGATCACCCGCGGTCCTCACGGTCGATGCGGACGGCCAGCATGATCCCTGCTGCGCACCGGCATTGTTGGCCGCGCTCGACGACGCGGATCTCGTCGTCGGGGTCCGGGCCAGGCGGGGAAGCCCGATGCCATGGCACCGGCGGGTGAGCAACGCAGTATCCGCCGCCGCGGTCAGCGTGTGCGCAGGATGTCGGATCAGTGACAGCCAATCTGGGTATCGCGCATTTCGTCCGGAGCGTCTTGCCGCGCTCGAACCGCGCGGCGATCGATACGAGTACGAGACGGACTTCTTGATTCAAGCAGCGCGGGCGGGCCTGCGGATCGCCTGGGTTCACATCCCGACGATTTACGGTGCACCAAGCCATTTCCGACCGCTACGCGACAGCATGCGAATCGCGCAGACGATGGTGCGACGGGGATTGACGCGCGGACCGACGCCCGGGGTGCAATGAGCGCCAAGCGTCCCGGTCGTGCGCGCTCCCCACGGTCCGAATCGCGCCGCCCGCTCTGCCTGCTGTGCACGAATGACGACGGCGTGATGGCGCACGGGCTGGATGTGTTGGTTCGTGCGGCCGAGCCGCTCGGTGAGGTCACCGTCATCGCACCGGATCGCGAGCAGAGTGCGTCGAGTCACGCACTGACGATGCAGCACCCGCTGCGGCCGCGGCGCCGGCCGGACGGGCGCATTCAGATCGACGGCACCCCTACGGATTGCGTCATGCTGGCGGTCGAGGCACTCATGCCGAACCGACCCGACTTCGTCTTGAGCGGTGTGAACCACGGACAGAACATGGGCGAAGACGTTCTGTACTCCGGGACAGTAGCCGCGGCAATGGAAGGGTTGGCCCTCGGTATTCCGTCGATCGCGTTCTCGCTTGCGGGGGGCGACTCAGGCGCTGACCCATCGTTGCTCGCAAGCCAGGTGGAGGCGATCACCAGCCTGCTGCGGCACTTCGTCACTCTCGCCGAGCTGCCAGCCGATACCTTGTTCAACGTGAACTTGCCGCCGCTGAGAGGCCCCGAGATCAAGGGAGTCCGGCTGACACGGCTCGGCCGTCGCGTATTCTCAGACTCGCTCAAGCGCATGCAGGACCCGTGGGGCAAGGAGATCTTCTGGATCGGGGGCGGCACGATCGCCTGGTCCGGCGCGGCGGATTCAGATTTCCGCGCGGTGCACGACGGATACATCTCAGTCACGCCTTTGCACCTCGACCTGACCCATTTCGACATACTGCATTCAGCGGAGCGATGGTGGCGGGAACCCTAGGGGGAGGCGAGGAAGGGCCGAGGGCGGGCGCCCCGCGTGCGGGAAGCGCAGGCCCGGAGCCGCAGGTAGAGCACAACCTGCACGGCCCGCGAAATCGTCTCATGGAGACGCTCCGGGAGCGTGGAATCACAGACCTTGCAGTGCTTCGCGCGATCGACCTCACGCCGAGGCACGTCTTCGTCCCTCACGCCATTCAGCACCGGGCGTACGATGATTCGGCGTTGCCGATCGGGAACGGCCAGACGATCTCTCAACCGTCGGTGCACGCGCGCTACCTATCGGAGCTCAGGCTGAGTGGCCATGAACGCGTCCTCGAGATCGGAACCGGGTCGGGCTATCAGACAGTGCTCTTGTCTCACCTCGCCGCGCAGGTGTTCTCGATCGAGCGGATGCGAGAGCTCCTGGATCGGGCTCGCGACGTCATTCGGCGCGTGGGGGCGCGCAACATTTCGCTCTTGCTCGGTGACGGCACTCTGGGCTGGCGCGAGTACGCGCCATACGATGCGATTCTCGTGAGTGCCGGTGCTGGTGAGGTGCCGCGGCCCTTATTCGAGCAACTCGCGGAAGGCGGCCGGATCTTGATCCCCCTGGGCAGCCGAGAGGAGCAGATGCTGACGGTGGGCACCCGGCGCGGGGAGGCGCTCGTGCGCCGTGACATTGCGCCCGTGCGATTCGTCCCGCTCCTAGGCACCTATGGGTGGGTCGACTAGCCGGCGGCTCCGCTTTCCGCCGCTAGCCGGTCGGCTGTCCCCTTTCCCATCTCCTCTCTCGGCTGCGCTAGCGCCAGCGGATCACTATGCCGGAGTCAGAGACCCAGCCCAACGCAGCGGAGCGCGAGCGGAAGCCCGCGTTGCCTCCATTTGGGGGCGGAGCAGCGCCTGCGGGACTGGTTTTGCGGCCCGGGACGGACCTGCGTGGCCGGAAGACCCTCCCGCCGTTTTTTCGGCCCTCCTATCCGGCAGGGTGGACCGCTGCCTGGCGCGGTAAGCCGCCCGGCGGCGACCGTCGTGAGCCGTCCGCGCCCGAGTATCCACCCACGGCCGGCACCCCGCCCGGTATCGGTTGCCGAGCCAACGCCATCTCACCCGACGCCGCAGACGCCCCCGGCGCCGTCCTGGGACACTCCGCCAATGGCCTCCGCGATCGCGCTGGATGTAGTGCGAACGAAGCGGCCGGAGCCCGCCACGTCGGCCGGGGAGGCCGAGTGGGCGGCTCCTCTTCCCGAGCCTGAACTGACGGCCGGCGCAGACAGCTCGGGCGACCCCTTCGCGAGCGATCCTGTGGAGACCGCCGCTGAAGAAGAGCCTCCTGCACTGCCGGAATTGGAATACCCCGGCGAACACGCTCTCCAGGCGGATCCCGAGTACGCGACTCGGACCCAGGAGAACCTGCCGATGGCGACAGACGAGACGAGTCGTGGCCCCGACCCGTTCGGGGCTCCGGCCACGGCGCGCCGCCGAACGCCGGTGCTTGGCGTAGCGGCGCACCCCACTCCAGGGGGAGCCGATCGCGTGCTCCCACCCAGTCTCTTCGCCGATCAGGCCCTCACCGACCTCGAAGCCGCGCCGCCTGGCGGTTCGACCTCGGAGGCTGACATATCGCAAGACATGAGGTCGGATGACATAAACGACATGTTCGCAGAGCATTACCATGTTTCCAGGCCGCCGGTGACGCCCGCACCGATGCCGGGCCGACCATCCCGACAAACGCCAGCCCTCGGCACTCCAGGTCCTGGCCGAGCGACGCCGATCAACAGCCGCGAGCAGTATTCGCCGCGATCAGGGCGCCCTGTGACGCCGGTGTTGGGAGCCCAGGCGATCACGCCGATCAGCGTGCCGCAGATTCGGCGGACCCCGTTGGCTCCATCGATTGCCATCCGTGAACCCGCTGCGGCGAACGTCCCGAGCGCTCTTTCTCCACACCAGATGGTGGAGCGGTCAACGATGTCGTCACTGACGCCAGCCGTGGTGCCGGCGTTGCAGGATCTCGCCGCATCGCGCGTCATCGCATATGCGCTGGAGACTGTCGCCAACCGCATTCGTGCAGGGCAGATCGAGGTCGCCGGCCAGGTCCCGTCTGGTGACGACGTCGCATCGCTCGCCGCTGCTGTCGCGGCGGCGCTCGCGGCACTCTTGGGGGTGCAGCGCTAGGGGCGACGCATGCGTCGCCCGCCGTGATGCCGACCGCACCTGACCTGTGCACTGGCGGGTAGGGGCTACTGTTAGGTTATAGGGGTGACGCCGCTCTACCTCCGTGTCAGGGGACGCGTTCAAGGCGTCGGTTTCCGGTGGTACGTGCGGCAGGCCGCGGATCGCTTGCGGCTCGCCGGTTGGGTACGCAACTGCGCTGACGGTAGCGTGGAAGTGGCCGTCGAGGGGCCGCCTGAGGCGAAGGACCTCCTCGTCACCGCCGTTCGCCGCGGCCCGCCAGGCAGTGCTGTCGCAGCGGTTGAGCCGTTCGCGGCTGGCCCCGTCGACCCACCAGTGTCGAGTCCCTTCCGCGTGGTGCGCTAGCGGATGACCCGATCCCAACCATTTTCGCCCCCGGACGCGTCCGGTGCGGCTCATATGCATTCACTGAAACGACCCGAGAGCGCGCTGCGTGAGTCGCTCGCCGCAGCCATCCGCGACGTACCCGACTTCCCGACGCCGGGCATCATCTTCAAGGACGTCACCCCACTACTCGCCAACGCGGGTCTGTTTCGCCGCGCAACGGAGGGGCTGGCCGCGCCCTTTCAGGGCGATCGCATCACACACGTCGTCGCGGTGGAAGCCCGCGGCTTCATCTTTGGGGCACCCGTTGCGCAGCACCTCGACGTGGGGTTCGTCCCAGTGCGGAAAGCGGGGAAGCTCCCCTGGCGTACTGAGCGGGTCGAGTATGCGCTCGAGTACGGCTCCGGGGTGCTCGAGATTCACCGGGACGCGTGCGCTGGACCAATGCGTGTGCTCGTGGTCGATGACGTTCTTGCGACAGGTGGCACGGCCGCAGCGACGTGCGCGTTGATCGAACGGCTGGGCGCCGTGGTCGTGGGCTGCAGTTTCTTGATCGAGCTCGGCTTCCTGGGCGGCCGCAACCAACTCACCGGCCGCCGACTGGAAGTCCTTCTGGCGTATTGATCACATGACAGAGTCTTTTCAACCGCAGGTTGCGTCCTTCCTGGATCAACTCGCCCGCGTTCACGAGCGCACCCGACGCGTCGCCGTTCTGATTCCGCCGGAGGAGATGGAGTGGACGCCTCAGCCCGGACGATTCACCCTCGGCGGGCTGGTCCGACACCTCGCCGGAGTCGAACGCTTGATGTACGCCGAGACCGTGCACGGGCGCCCGTCGCGTTACCAAGGTTGCGGCACCGAGCTCGCCAGCGGTGACGGCGGGACGCTCCAGTACTATGACCGACTCCACGCCGAGTCAGTGGCATCGTTTCGACTGCTCACGGATGCGCAGATGCAGGGGAAGTGCACGACGCCCGCAGGGACGCCGATCACCGTTTGGAAGTGGCTGCGGGCCCATCTCGAGCACGAGGCACACCATCGGGGCCAGCTCTATCTGATGCTTGGCCTGCGCGGGATCCCGACGCCGCCGCTGTACGGGCTGACTGAAGAGGAGCTTCGCGCGCGGGCCGGTCACCGGCAGGCTACCGACTAGCGACTCACTGCTCAACGCGGTGGTCCGCGCATGAGCGGGCTTCGGGCTTGGCTCAGCCAAGTGGTGGCCGTGATGCCAGGACGGCCACCGTGGCGGCGCATGCTGCTGATCGGCCTCAGTGCGGCGATCGCGCAGGCGATCTCCGCCCTCGTCTGGGGCCCGGTTGATGCGGCGTTCGGGGCATTCGCGGTCTACTACGCGTATTCACTCGATTTCGGCGGGCCCTTTCGGCATCGCAACCCGACAGTGCTCGTTGGGCTCGCAACGATCGTGGCGTGCGGAATCGTAGGCCACGCGCTCTCAGGGAATCACATTGGGCGGATCATCGCCGTGTTCGCTCTCGCGGCCTTCGGTGGCGCGATCTATTCAGTCGGTCCGCGGGTGCTCCAGATTGTTCGGTTCGGCATCGTGGCCCTGCTCGTGGCGACCGTGTTCCCGCAACTCAGTTGGAGCCGCCTTCCGCCATTGATGCTGGGTGGATTCGTGATCCTCGCGGTTGCTTGGGTCCAACAAATCCTGTTCGGACCCGAGCGCCGCCTCCAGCCAGGCGCGCTCACGCGGGAGACCCGGCGGCTGTCGAGCACCATCACGCCCGACGTCCGATTCGCGCTGTGCTATGGCGGAGTGGCAGCGTTGGGGCTCGTCGTTGGGCAAGTCCTGCATCTGCCGCGTCCCTACTGGGTCAGCGTGACCTCAATCTTCGCCATGCAGCCGGAATCCGCTCGGACGGGCGTGCGAATGTCGCAGCGTGTCGCGGGCACGTTGCTCGCGGTGCCCGTCACCATCGCTGCACTGAGCATCGGGCAACACCCTGCGTTGCTCATGGTGGTGATCGCGCTGTCGGCCTTTGCCATACCCTTTGCCACCGCTCGCAACTACCTCTTCGGCAGCGCGTCCGTTGTGGTCTTTGTCATCGCGGCACTCAATCTCGTCTACCTGCAACGGGGAGGCGCATTGAATCTGTTGTGGCTGCGGTTCTACGAGACGGTTATCGGCGCAGTCCTGGCGATGGTGGGCATGGCGATCACGTACGGTTTTCCCGCCCAGCCGCATGGCCTGCGCCCGTCGCTACCGGCACCCGGCGGCTGACGGATCGACGCGCGCGGCGGCCACGAACCAGTGGCTCTTGGCTTACGGCGTCATGACCGTCGTCGAATGTGCGTTGTCTCTTGTGAGCCGGTCAGATCTTGGCATCGCCAGCCCTCGCCGCTTATGCGGGAGTCCCGGATGGCGAGTCCGGAATGCTGCCTGCTTGGTGTTCGCCCTTCTCCTCCTTCCTCTCGGCATCCGCAGTCGCGTCGCTCGCGTCCGCACGCATCAACTCGATCACGAACCGACTCCCTCGACCACTGGCTGGATGCTCGACCCAGATTTTCCCGCCCTGGCTGATCACCAGGTGGCGAACGACTGCCAGACCGAGGCCGCTGCCAGCGACCGCCTTCTCAGTCTCGCGATCCAGGCGCACGAAGGGCTCGAAGATCGCGGATTCCTGTCCTCGCGGAATTCCTGGTCCCTGATCCTCGACCCACACCTGTACCCGATCAGGCGCGGACGGGGGACGGTTACCCCGATGAACACACTCTGGTCGGGCGTGCCGTACTTGAACGCGTTATCGAGGAGGTTGTACAGGACCTGCCGGAACGCGCTGCGATCGAGCATCGCCACCACGTCCGTCGGGACCGTCGCGTTGACGGACGCGCGTGCACCCGCGGCGAGTGGCGCAACACAGCCAACGATGTCCGCTACCACATCGGCGATGTTGGCCGGCGCCGGCGTGACTTGCACATTGTGGTGTTCGATCCGTGAAAAGAACAGCACATTGTCCACGAGTCCGCTGAGCCGCTGTGCCTCCCGGACAATCGCGTCGGCCGCGTCGTCCCGCTCCGCTTGCGACCGTGTTCGGCCCAGACTGAGCGTTTCGCCAGCGAGCAGGATCTGCGCGAGCGGCATGCGCAGCTCGTGGGAAATGCTCGTGACGAAATCCGAACGCAGTGCAGCCATCTCGGCATCCCGTTGAGCCGTGAATGCAGCCGCGGCGCCGCAGAGCAAAACCGCGCCCAGCAGAATCATTAGCAACGGCGCGCGTGAGAAGATCAGCGTTTTGCCGACCCAGCTCTCCCAGGTATGTGGCAGCGGCCCAAAGTCGATCCACACGCCGGCGAGCGCTGGGTCGGGGATCGCAAAACCGAGACATCCGCTGATCGTATCCGGCATCGGCCCGGTGGCGTATAGCGGGCGCCAGTTCTGGTCAGTGACCTCCATGTTGCCGACATCGCGGTTGCGATAGGTCAGATTACTGCAGCAGGCCCATCCCTGTCGTCTCGAGGTGTCCGCGAGCGAGCCGGAGAACACCCCGACACTGTCGAAAACCGGGACGAAGATGGCTCGGACGAACGGCAGCGTTGGCTCGACGAGACCGTACACGGCGCGCAGCTGGCCGTCCGTGCCGTACTTGCCCATGACGATCGCGACGGTGCGGATCGAGTCGGGACGCACTGACGAGTCGCGCACACCAGCTGCGAATACGTCCGTGCCGCGCAGGTGCGGGAGCGCAGATGTCAGCGTCCACCGCAAGCCGATCGTGTCCCCCGCAGCGGTATCTGCAACCGTGCGCCCGTCGCGCGACGATCCCGCGTCCAACGCCGGCACGAGGGTGAGTTGGGAGAGCGTGTTCCCCTCCAGATCGAAGCGGAAGAACCGTGTCGTGGGGAGCTCGGGCGCGCAGTGACAGTCCTTGACCTTGGCGGAAGCCTGCGCGAGCAACGCGGGCGAGGGCAGGGGTTCCGTCGCGGACGCGGGCGCACGCCCCCCGACCGCGGCGAACACCGGGTTGCTCACCAACGCGAGGAATACCTGGGCTCGCGCTTGCAGAATGTGCGCGGCGCTTGCCGCAAACATGCAGGTCGCCTCCTCGACGTTGTGTCGATCCGCAGACGCTGTGCGCCACGCGGTTATGCCGAACAGCGCGGTCAGCGCGGCAGTCAGTCCGATGAGCAGCTGCGCACGTGACAAGGGTCGGCGGGATCGACCGTTTCGAGCGAAGCGAAATCGCATTGCCATCTCCAAATTCGCGGGCGTCCACTAATGTGGGCACAGCGTGCCTCGGCCAGTCCGACCGGGACCCCGCCATGTGTGTCAGCGTTGGGTAAAATACGGAAGCGAGCGCGGCGCCGTTACGGTGTGCCAAGGTATGTTCGAATGAGGTCACATCTGTGTGAGAGAGGCGTCAGAGATGCCGCCATTGGCTGACCGAGCGACCGTTTGCCGACTGCGCTCTGTTGGCGCTTCGCCACCGATGAGACGTCGCGAGGGTGGGTCGCAATGACGCAGCGTGACACCGACACGACGGACAACCGTTCGACGGACGCCGAAGTTGCCGGCAACGGTCTCAGGGACAAGAACTCGCCCGCCCGGGGAGTTCGGTCCCAACCGCTTGGGCAGGCGCGCCCGGACCCCGCGGGTGAGAGCCGGCGCGTTCCGACAGCCGAGCCGCAGCCACTGCAGCTCCTGGTGATCGAAGACAACGTGCATTACGCGTCCGCGCTTCGCAACAACCTCGAGATCGACGGATTCGTCGTCGACGTTGCGGGCGATGCGGTCGAGGGATTGCGCCGCATGCAGGTCAATGCGCCCGCGCTCGTAGTGCTCGATATCATGCTGCCTGGCCGGGATGGTTACGAGCTGCTCCGCCTCATGCGGGACCAGGGCATTGATGTCCCGGTCGTCATCCTCACGGCTCGCCGCGACGAGATCGATAAGTTGCGCGGATTCGGACTGGGGGCCGACGACTTCATTACAAAGCCCGTCAGCATCCTGGAGCTGATCGCACGCATACGCGCGGTACTCCGGCGTGCCCATCCGCGTCACGAGTCGGGCACGCTCTGGATCCGATTCGGCGACATCGAAGTGCACCCGGCGACTCGCACGGTGCGGCGGCGGGGCGTCGAGGTTGATCTGCGCCCAAAGGAATTCGATCTCTTGCTCGCCCTGCTACGGCACCAGGATCGCATCGTGTCGCGCTCCGAGCTCTTGCGCGATGTGTGGGGATATCAGGCGGACACCGTGAGCCGGACAGTGGATACGCACATGGCTGGGCTGCGGCAAAAACTCGAGGAGGACCCCCTCGACCCGCGCTACTTCATCACCGTGCGCTCGGTCGGATACATGATGCGACGGAGCGCACGCGACGGTGGCAACGTGAGCTGAACACATCGCCCCGGTTAGCGATTTGTTAATGGCTGGTGTTTCGGCGGGCGCGCCCTTGATGGTGCGTCGCTCCGCGCACTATCGTGAATGCACAGTCCCAATGGCGACAGCCGGAGGGGGCGTGCGAGGGCAACTCGTTGCACCGACAGGAGAACATGTCGGGTCTCGACCAGCGTTCCTGATCGCGACCCTGCTGGCAGGCGTGCAGCTCGGACTGCTCATGCCGCCCACGTTTGGAGCCGGCGGGCCGGCTCCCATGAAACAGACGGTCTCAACGCCCGCGCTCTACCTGCTTCCTCTGTGGCCGACGCAGCAGACGCAGCGCAGTGCCGAGCGCGTGCAGTGGACGACCATAGGCGCAGATCACAACGCCCGGCCGGTGGCCGGGTTCGCCGCCGCGATCCGTCCAAAGCGTGAAGCTGGTCGGCCGCATCCTGCGGCGGTGATGGCTCGGGTGGCCGTGAAAGACTCCGAGCCCACGGTGTACGACGGAAGCCGTGTGTACATCGAACCAGAGTTGGAGCATCCGGTCTCCCGGGACCCTTCGAGCGATGGGCCGATGTATCCCGATTCGCTGCGAGCGCACGGCGTTGAGGGGCTCGTGGTGATCCGCTTCATCGTGGACACCGGCGGACACGCCGATAGCAGCACCCTCCGGTTCATCGAGGCGACACACCCCGGGTTTGCAGCGGCCGTCCGCAGCGCGCTCCCCCGCATGCGGTTCATCCCGGCGGAGCTCGCGGGCCGACACGTGCCGCAACTGGTGAGTCAGGAATTCCGGTTCGTGATCACCCGGGTCGATACGATCCCTGTGGCGGCGCCGGCGGCGGGCGAAGGCCTGACCCCTGACCCCAGACCCCTGACCCCTGACCCCCGATCCCGCCGTTCAGTCACCCAACATATTGTGCATGCGGTCGATCTCTGAGGTCTGATCGGCACCCACGTCAGAGGCGAACTTGAAGATGTCTTCGTCCTGACCTGCGCCTGGCGAGTCGAACAGCGCTTGCACCATTTGCAGTGCGCCTTGGTGGTGCTGGATCATGAAGGTCAAAAACAATCGGTCGAACTCCGGCCCGCGCGCGGCGTTGAGCTGCGCCATCTGCTCCGGTGAGAGCATGCCAGGCATACGGCCTCCGTTCATTCCCGCCATATCGCCCATTGTCGCCGTGCCGGTCGCAAAGTCCGCTTCCGGCGCCATCTCGTGGCGTTCGCGCAGCCAGCGTTGCATCGTCACGATCTCATCCCGTTGCGCCACGTCGATGCGTTCGCAGAGACGGAGCACATCCGGCCGCGCTCCGTGTGTGGGCGCCCAACGCGCCATCGTGACTGCCTGGGCGTGGTGATGGATCATGCCCTGCATGAAGTGCACGTCAGCAGCCGCGTACTGAGGACGACCGCTGTCCGCCGCGGACTTTTGTGCGGGCGTGAGTGCAATGTTCTGGGCCGCCAGTATCGAGGTGGCGAGCGCGATCGTCGCGGGCATCACCGCCGCGACCACCGAGCGAGACCAGGTTCGCATTCGTGTCATTCTCCGTGGCACCATGATATGACCGCCTGGGCGAAAAGACGGCGGGTCCTGATCGCCCAGGACTCCGCGACCCCCTGCGGTCGCAGGAATTGCAGAACGTACCCCTTGGTTTCCGCCTTGGAAAGAGGCGACCGCGGCCCCCGGCGTCCGCCGCACGCTATTATCGTTCGCGGTTATCGCCGCTTACTGGCGAGGCCGTTTCCCCACGCTTTTCAGATGCGCCCAATGCCCCCAGCGAACGACGACCGGCAACGCAGACTCCGCCAGCGAGCTAGGGCGGTGGGCGAGATACCTGGTTGTACTAGCAGCCATTCGCACAGGCATGCAGGCCGGTGGGCCACGCTACCGCGGGGGCGCCAAGCGACCGAGAAGGCCTCGTGCGCCGTATCGATAGCCTGGTGGACGCCTTCCGTGTCGCGCACCATGCACCCGGCGCCTCGATCGGAATCGTTCGCGGATCGGACACCTTGGAGCTCAAGGGGTTCGGATTGGCAAACGTCGAAGACAGTGTGCCGGCAACCGCGGCGACCGTCTACCGCATTGGGTCGATCACAAAGCAGTTCACAGCCGCCGCCATCCTGCAGCTCGTCGAGCAGGGTAAGGTCCAGCTCGACGCGCCGGTCTCGACCTATCTGCCGAAGTTTCCGCGAGAAGACGGGCGCCTGACGATACGACAGCTGCTGACCCACACGTCGGGGCTGCCGAACTACACTGAGCTTCCCGAGTTCGCCGACTTGCGACGCACCGATCTCGCCGACGGCCAGCTGGTAGCTCTGTTCGGGGACCGGCCGCTCGATTTTCCACCCGGGACCCGATGGCACTATAGCAACTCGGGCTACTACACTCTGGGGCTCGTGCTGCAACAGCTGGGCGGCGTGCCGTACGCGGTATACCTCGACCAGACGATTCTCAAGCCAGTGGGGCTGGAGCACACGCTCTATTGCAGTGTCGAGCCCCTCGTCCCCCACCGCGCGGCTGGGTATTCCGTCTCGGGCAATCAGATCGTTAATGCCTCCTATCTCAGCATGCACCTGCCCGGCGCTGCCGGCGCGCTCTGCTCGACAGTCAGTGACCTGCTGCGCTGGCAGCGCGCACTCGTCGGAGGCCGCGTCGTTCGACCTGCGACCTACCACGACATGACGACCCCCGCAGTGTTGCGCGATGGGACGCACGCCACGTACGGCTTTGCCCTCGGCGTGTACACGCTGCACGGCCACGCCGCCGTCGAGCATTCGGGTGGCATCAACGGCTTCAGCGCTGATCTGGCCTACTATCCAGCCGATAGTCTGTCGGTGGTCGTGCTCATGAACAGCGATGCCGGCGACGCTTCACTGCTCGCCCGTCGCGTCGCGGAGCTGGTCATCCAGACGCCCGACGACGGTGGCCTCGATTTGGCTGTCGACGCGTCGAGTAGCCAGCGCTACGTCGGAACGTACACCGCTCAGGCGGAGCAGCCCCGGATCGAGCAGCGCGGCAGCCGACTCGTGCTCATCGACCATGACGAGCACCCGCTCCGATTCCAGGGGCATGACCGATTTGTGATCGCAGACGACCACGACACGCAACTCCGATTCACCGTTGTCGACGGTCGCGCCCGGGCCCTGACGATCACCGATCCGGACGGCACACCGCACGAGTTCGCTCGCGCCGCCAACGCAGCGCTCCCCGCCAAGCAGGGAAGAGGCTAAGGGCGACGCACAGGCCCGCACCACCCTTTCGGCGTGTTGCCTGACCCTGACCCCTGACCCGTGTAGTTACTTGAGCTTCATGCTCTGAAAGACGTTGCTGAATCCGTCGGTCCAGGCCTGAAATCCTACCGGGGCGCGAGCAGGCGACATGGTGGCGCCTTGGAAGCTCGGTGCTTGGAACCAGGTCGTGTCTGCCGTTACCAGGACCCAGGTCGATGCGGAAAAGTAGGGCGCGCTCGCACCGTCGTCATCGACGACCACAGCGTGCTTGCCAACCGACTCTGCGCCGCGCGCGCAGACCGGCGCGAGGTCGAGATAGCGATTGGAGATGTGCAGCGCGAGAATGCCATTGGGCTTGAGGTGTCTGAAATAAAGCGCGATCGCCTCGTTGGTGAGCAGATGCACCGGAATCGCATCGCCGGTGAAGGCGTCGACCGATAGCAGATCGAAGTCCTGGTTGTCCTGTCGCTCGAGTGTGAGCCGCGCGTCGCCGAGCAGGATCCGTTTGTCAGCCGGCAAATGCGGGTAGAAAGAAAACTCTGTTTCCGCTATGCGTGGAACCAGCGGATTGATGTCGTAGATGCGATACACATCTCCCGCCCGGCCGTAGCTCGTCAGTACCCCCGCTCCCAACCCGATGCTGCCCACCCGAATCGGCCGCCCGGCTTCGAGCGCCTGCAACGCACGTCCGACCCCTGACTTCGGACCGTAGTAGTCAGTCGACTCGTAGCGACTGGCCGAGTCCAACAACTGCGAGCCGTGCACGATCGCACCGTTGTACAAGGTGCGGACGCGATATCCCAGGTTCGGCGGGTCATCCTTTACCTCGAGGACACCATAAAAATTCCGGGCGAGCAACCGGTACCCCTGGCGACCGAGCCGCTCCTCGCGAACGATGTAGCCGGTCAACACGATCGCGGCGGCCACCAACAGGGCGCGCAGCGGCCACAGTCCAATGTCGGGGAGCTCGATGCGCCAAGCGACGATCACTCCGATCACGGCGCACCCGACAATGCCGATCGGCAGCTCCAAATAGGTATCGAAGACGCGCGGCGCGACCAGTACGACGAACAAGCCGCCCACGGCGCCGCCCAGCGCAACCATGAGATAGAAGAGCGTCAGATACCGCGGTGAAGGACGGCGGCGGGCGAGCTCGCCATGACAGACCATGCAGCAGACGAAGAGACCACCAGCAAACAATGCCAACAACTTTTTGCTCGGAGAGCCCGCCCACATGAAATAGGTCATCGTTCCGAGGGCGAGCGCGAGGAGGGGGAGAAAGACCCACCGCTGGTACAACCGATCGCTCTCGAAGGCGAAGATGAAGGTCGCGAGATACGCGGCGAGTGGCACCACCCAGAGGAGTGGGATGGGGGCAATGTCCTGGCTCATGTGATGGGTCGTCGCGATCAACAGCGTCGAGGCACATGCGGCAGTCGCCACCCAGAACACGATGGCGCCGATGCCCGGACGGTCTGGAGGCGCTCCGCGTGAGGCCGCGGGTTCGCGCACAATGCCGTCGCGCCGGCTGACCCAGGCGACGGTGACGCAGAGAAGCACGAAGGCGACGTACCCGCCGGACCAGCTCAACGCTTGCTGCCGCGACGTGAGCCACGGCTCGACGAGAAATGGGAAGCTCAATAACGCGAGCAGCGAGCCGAAATTGGAGAGGGCAAAAAGTCGATAGGGGACGGCCCGGTCTCGCTGACGGACGTACCAGGCTTGCAGGAGCGGACTCGTGGCCGACAACAGGAAGTAGGGAAGCCCGACGGTCACCCCGAGAGTCGCGAGGATCCGAAGCGCAGGCTCGCTTGCGTCACTCGGCTTGAGCCAGGCCGGGGGGAGAATGGGCAACAGCGCGCAACTCGCGCCCAGCAACAGCGCGTGGATTCCAACCTGGGCGCGCGGGCGGGCGAAGCGCACGAGGGCGTGCGCGTACGCGTAGCCCGCGAGGAGAACGATCTGAAAGAAGAGGAGTGCAGCGCTCCAGACGGCAGCTGACCCGCCAAACCACGGAAGAATAATCTTCGCGATGAGCGGCTCGACTTGAAACAGCAGGAACGCCGCCAGGAAGATCGTCGCTGCATACAGGGGCATATTCAGGTGGGCCCCAACCTAGCCGCCCACCCTTGGCCATGCCAGCCGCGAGCGCGCCGTACTGTTGCCTTTCAGCTCCCGATCGGGCCCGACGCTGATGTCACCGTTCTGGTCGACAGACGCCGCGAGCTGTTGTCGCGCCAGTATCGACTGCAGCGCAACGTCCCACGGCTCGCCGTGCACTTCGACGGTCACCGACTCCCTGGACTCCCGATCGAACGATGATCGCCCGTCCGGCGAATTTTGCGAATGCAGCGACGACGTCCCGTATGTCGGCGTCCTCAAATGTCACCGTGACCTTTGGCTCGCTTGATGCGGACACGGGATGGAGGAACGTGCGCCCTGCGACGGGTGGGTGCGTGGCGTCGACGACGGCCAATGGAGCGTTGGCAACCTGGGGCGGTTGACCCGCCGTGGCGTGCCCTTGTGAAACCGGCGCCGTCACCGGCCCGTTGGTGTGAATGCAGGCAGCCATGGCGACACACAGTATCGGCCCTGCTGTGCGTGAGTACGACACGAAAGCCCCCTCCTTTTTGGAATGCGCCGGGATGCGCGGGATCGTTACCGTGAAGTCGAGCTGCCTCGTCTGGCCATGACGCCCGCCGACGGAGCACGTAACCGCAGCGGCTCCACGAACGGGTGCTCAGCAATTCGTGAGGTTGACCATGAGATGGCTGTTAGCATGGTGCTACGTGGGATCCTGGCGGCGACTAGCGCGCGCGCTCAGACCACGTCGGACCGCTGGGCATGGAATGCCTATGGTGGTGACCCGGGCGGGAGTCGCTACGCACCGGTTGCTCAAATCGACACGACCAATGTCGGCCAGTTGCGACTCGCCTGGGTCGCGCGCACCGGTGACTTTCTCACCGACCGCGGCCGCTTCGAGGCGACCCCGATCCTGGCCGACACAACGCTCTACGTTTCGACGCCGCTCGGCAGTGTGCTCGCCCTGGACGCGGCGACCGGCGCCGAGCGCTGGAAGTTCGATGGCCCTGTCCGCTTCGGTTACGACGACTATGGCGACTTTGCCAACCGAGGCGTCGCTGTGTGGGGCGACCGCAGGTCGAACACCGCATGTGCACTCCGCATCTTCGTCGCGACCGTCAATGCCCGACTGATCGCCCTGGACGGCCGAACGGGGAAGCCGTGCAGCGATTTTGGCGCGAACGGCACGATCGACCTGACCGTCGGGTTGCGTCACCAACCCGCGTTTCATTGGGAGTACGGGGTCACCTCCCCTCCCATGGTCGTGCGGAATCTCGTGATCCTGGGATCGGCTGTCCCTGACAATCACCGCACCGACGCACCCGACGGCGTTGTCCGAGCATTCGACGTGCGGACAGGTGCGCTCCGCTGGAGCTTTGACCCCATTCCGCGTCAGCCAACGATCCCGGATACGGGAGCTGGGTCGGGCCAACCGCACACAACACGGGCGCGGGGAACGCGTGGAGCATCTTTTCTGCCGATACCGCGCGCGACTTGGTATTCGTCCCGACCGGCAGTGCGAGCCCGGATTTCTATGGCGGCGAGCGCCGGGGCGACAATCGTTATGCCAATTGCGTTATCGCGCATGCGCGCGTCCACGGGCGCCATGGTCTGGGCATTCCAGGTCGTCCATCATGACCTCTGGGACTACGATGTCCCGGCCCAACCTGTGCTCTTCACGTGGACGCACAACGGACAGCGCGTACCCGCCGTTGCTGTCGCGACGAAGATGGGTCACGTCTTCATCCTCGACCGCCTGACGGGCAAGCCGCTCGTGCCGGTCACGGAACGACCGGTACCCGCCAGTGATGTCCCCGGTGAGCAAGCATCCGCGACTCAGCCTTTCCCGCCCCCGGCCTATCGCTTCGCGCCTGAAACGCTCTCGGCGCACGAGACGCCTTTGGCCTGACGGAATCCGCTCGCGCACAATGCCGCTCGCGCATTGCGGCGCTTCGCTTCCATGGTGTCTTCACACCACCGTCCTTCCAAGGCACCATCATCTGGCCCGGCAACATCGGCGGCATGAATTGGTCCGGCGTGTCAGTGGATGACCGCCGCGGCATTCTCATCGCTCCGACCAATCGACTCGCGATGGTCGTACGGCTCTTTCCGCGCGACAGCCTCCGCGCTGTGGCCACCGCACATCCAGACCTAGAGTTTGGTCGCCAGACCGGGACTCCATACGCGATGAGCCGCGACAACCTCGGCACGTGCACTCCACCGCCGTGGGGTGCGTTGACCGCGTTTGATCTCAGCCACGGCCGTGTCATGTGGCAAGTTCCACTGGGCTACATGCCTGCGCTCGCGAGTGCGCCGGGTGGTGGGCGGGCGTGGGGATCCTTCAACCTCGGCGGCGCGCTGCTCACCGAAGGCGGCCTCGTGTTCATCGCGGGCACGTACGACCAGCACCTGCGTGCGTTCGACATCGAAACCGGCAAGGAGCGGTGGAGTGCGGAGCTTCCCGCTGCCGCGCAGGCCCTGCCGATGAGCTACGAGGCCCGTGGTCGTCAATACGTCGTGATCGCAGCAGGCGGTCATGATCGGCTGCATACGACGATGGGCGACTATGTGCTCGCCTTCACCTTGCCGGCGCCGGGAGCTCCGGTCCCGGATACAATGACTGGATCGCTCGACGGTGATTGTGACGGGCGAGATGCACATTGGCGACGCACGATTTCGGATGCGCGTGACGATTCACATCGGTGGCGACTCGGTGGCGGCGATCGCGCAGCTCGATTCGGTCGACATCACAGGCCCGGTGAGCGCACGTCGGAGCGGCCGAGCAGTCACACTGTCTTTCCCCTTGCGATACGCCGGAAAGAACAACTGCACGGGCACGCTCACCACGACGCTCGCACTCTGGAACGGCGGCTCGTTGCTGGAAGGGGGCGGTACCCTTGACGGGCCCTGTGCCGACCGCGGGCGTCAGGAGGCTGCGTTCGTCTTTCGGCGGCCGCACATGTGAACATGGGCAATGCATCCGTCACCCGTGCCGCTACGACGCGCGCTTCGTGGTAGCGCTCGCCGCATTCGATCGTCCCTCAGCCAAACGGCGCGGCAACCCGACACCACGATCACGACAACTATGACAGCTGGGATTATCGCCGCCGCCGGCGCGGGGGCAGGAGCGGCGGCGAAGCAGATGGCCGACACGCTGGAGCGGTTCCGCGTGGCCGACGCCACGGCAGCCGACCGCGCCCAGTCATTGGAGAGTCTCGGCCTGCAGCACATGGGCGTGGTCAGCCGCCTCATCGCTGCCGGTGTGATTCTACCAGGGACGCGCGCCGCCCGCTTCTATCTGAGCGAAGTAGCGTTCGCGGCGTACAGGCGCCGACAAGTGGGGCAGCAGCGCGTCATGGCCGCCGTCGCCGTCGGGCTTGCAATCGCCTTCCTGTTGGCCGGTGCGCTGATCGTCATCGCTACGAGCCACGCACGCTAGCCGCCGCCCCTGATAGACGGCCAGCGCCCCACGGCGCACCCACGACGGGATGCGCTTAGCTGGGAATGCGAGCCTGCGGTGACCCCGCGCTGATAGGGACACTCCCATTCGTGGGCGGGAGCCCGCGAGTGGCCTGGGCCAACTCCGAACGCAGCGCATACACCTCGCCGCGCAATTGTGCGAGCTGCCCCACAATGTCGGCGGCCTCCGCGTGCCGGAGCGTCCGGTGACGGAATCGCTCGACGACCGCCTCGCGAATGGACGGGAAGCACATCAACCCAAAAAATGTGCACGCTCCCATCCCGACGATCGGTCCGATCAACTCCGACCACATAGCAATCGTTCCCGGATCACCCATGCGACTGACTCCCGTTGTTCGAAGGGCAGGGGCTGGGAACAGCCCCGGACCTGGCTTTGTTTCACCCTAGTCTATGTCTGCCCGCCGACCCTGTCGACTCTACAGATACCCTACGTGCACCCCTCGAACCGTGTTTCGGCGGTAAATTAGTGGGATGCCGGTGTCTCGCGACACGCCCGTCCTCATCGTCGGCGCGGGTCCCACGGGCCTCGTCCTGGCGCTCTGGCTGACCCGTCTGGGTGTGCGCGTTCGAATCATCGATAAGACGGCAGAACCGGGCACGACGTCTCGTGCGTTGGGCGTCCATGCCCGCACGTTGGAGCTCTATCGCCAGGTCGGCCTCGCCAATGCAGTGGTCGCCGCCGGCCTGCCAAATGTGGCGATCAACCTGTGGGTTGCAGGTGCGCGCGTCGCACGCGTACCACTGGACAATGTGGGCCAAGGACTGAGCCCGTTCCCGTTCCTCCTCATCTTTCCGCAAGACGCGCACGAGCGGCTCCTGATCTCTCGCCTGGCGGAGTCGGGAGTGGCAGTGGAGCGCCAGACCGAGCTCGTTCGGTTCGAGCAGGACCAACACCTGCGTGCGCGCGACGCTGCGAGGGGCGAGTGGTGCGGAGGAACAGTGCGCGACCCGGTACCTGGCGGGCTGCGACGGCGCGCGCTCGACAGTACGCGAAGGGCTTGGCATCGGGTTTCCGGGAGGGACGTACACGCGCGTGTTCTACGTGGCAGATGTGTCGGCGACCGGCCCCGTCACCGACCACGAGCTCCATGTCGATCTCGACCAAGCCGACTTGCTGGCGGTCTTCCCTCTGCGGGGCACAGGTCACGTTCGACTCGTCGGCACCCTTCGTGAGGATCTCGATCGCGACCCGGCCGAGCTGACCTTCCGCGACGTTCGAGATCGCGCGATCCGTCAGCTGCATCTCGAAGTGACCGACGTGAACTGGTTCTCGACGTATCGCGTGCACCACCGCGTCGCCCAGAGCTTCCGGCGCGGACGGGCCTTTCTCCTCGGCGACGCGGCGCACATCCACAGCCCGGTCGGCGCACAGGGCATGAATACCGGCATCGGTGATGCGATCAACCTGTCGTGGAAGTTGGCCAACGTCCTGCAGGGCAGGGCACCAACGGCACTGCTCGACAGCTATGAGCCTGAGCGGATCGCCTTCGCTCGCCGGCTTGTTGCCACGACCGATCGCGTCTTCACCATCGCGGCGAGCGATGGTCGCCTCGCTCAACGAATCAGGACGACCATTCTGCCCGCTGATGGCCCGCCCGCTGGTCGGCCTGCGTGCGGTGCGGCGCTTCTTATTCCGAACCGCGTCGCAGATCGAGATCGAGTACCGAAGCAGCCCGCTCAGTGAAGGCCAAAGTGGACGCGTTCACGGCGGTGACCGCTTGCCGTGGGTCCCGAATGCACACGCCCCGGCCGGAGGAGCGCTTCAGGACAATTTCACACCACTCGAGTCGCTGAGTTGGCAGGTGCACGTATACGGCGAAGCACGTGCCGAGCTCCGGGATGGGTGCACCGCGATGGGGCTTCAACTCCATGTCTTCCCATGGACACGAGAAGCCGGCCGTGCTGGAATCATGCGCGACGCGCTGTACCTGATCCGGCCTGATGGCTATGTCGCGCTCGCAAGTCAGGTGGGAGTGCTGGATGCGCTCACGCGATACGTGGCGTCGCACGGCATCGTCCAGGCGGCACACGATCCAGCGCCGATGTGACCCCGCGGCGCACGCTTGGTCTCGTGGCCGCGACCGCCGCATGGGTTGCCGCGCCCTGCCTGAGTCAAGCGCCGACACGCGAGGCGGCGCGCGTCACCTACGCCGCCACGAGCGACACGGCTCGACACGTGTCGCCGTATCTCTATCCTCCACATCTGCTCCTCGACGATCGGACGTACTGGATCCTGTCGGGGAGCGCACTCGCGGGGAGCGTGTTCCTCGATCACACCGCGGGCCCGGTCATCCGCAACTACCGCACGCCGTTTCTCACGGGCATTGCCCCACTCGGCGACGTGTTCGGCACGGCCAACTACACGGTGCCGACGATCACCGTAGCGCTGGTCGCTGCCCACCTCACACATAACGCGAACTGGCAAGACGCAACGCGCCACATCACATTGAGTTACATCGTCGCCGACGTGAGTGAGGCCCTGATCAAGGGTGCCGCGGGCCGACAACGGCCCGACTACTCCGGGAATCCGTGGCTCTTTCGACCGCTGTCATTCAAGGACGAGTGGCACTCGTTTCCTTCCGGCCATGTCACCCACATCACGGCGATTGCGGCAGCGCTCGCGCAGGAAGCCCACCAGCCGTGGGTCACGGCGCTCAGCATGAGTGCCGTCGCGTTCACGGGGTGGCAGCGCCTCTATCGTGACCAGCACTGGGCGAGCGATGTCATGGGCGGGGTTATCGTCGGCACCGCCGCGAGCCGAGTGACCGCGCACTGGCTGCGGCACAAGGGGAAGTTGCCAACACCGACCATCGCGGGACCTACGTGAGCACGCGGTCGTCGATACGGCGCGATCAGGATTGCGGCGGGCCGCTCAGTTTCATCCGCCCGACCAGCGCGCGAAAGCGCGCGTCGTCGCGCACAGGGTCCACGATTGGGTTGACATTCAAGTAGACCATCCAGCCTCGCCGCTCGGTGTATGCACGATCCATCCACTCGAGGGCGCGATCGAAGTCGCCAAGGCCCAGGTGGATGGTGGCGAAGACGACGGGGGAGACGTACGCGCGGCGGGCGCGCTCCTCGAACTGTCTCAACAACGTGCGGGCCTCCGCCGCGGCACCCGATCGCGCCAAGACGTACGCCAGCGTGGCGAGCGGCCCGGTGCCAGCGTCGGGCAGTTGGAGCGCTTCGCGCAGCACGCGGATCGCCTCCTCGTAGTGCTCCTGATACGCCAGGAATGAGGCAAGCAATCGATGACTCTCGCCGGCGACCGGATCGAGGGCGATCGCGCGCTCAATGTGGTGGATCGCCTGATCGTACCGGCGCGCATACATGTACGAGTGCGCCACACTGCGCCGAACCGATACCGACGCCGGATCGAGCTCGAGAGCCGTGTGCGCCTCGAGCAGACCCTCCTCGATTCTGCTCTGCGACAGCAGCAGAAATGCGTACCACTGATGACTTGTCGCGTAACGCGGATCGAGCTCGATGGCGCGTCGAAACTCCCGAATCGCCCCGGCCCAATCCCAGTCATAAATGAACATGGCCCACGCGAGCGACGCATGCGCCTCGGCCACCTGATCGTCGAGCGCGATCGCCTGGCATGCGTACGACTTCGCTCGCTCGAACCCTTCGGCGACCGGCATGTCGCGGTAGTCCACCTGTAATGCGTACGAGTCCGCGAGGCCGGTATACGCAAGCGCGTATTTAGGATCTTCAGCAATGGCTCGCTCGAAGTACGCCGCACCCTCGTGCACGCTGTGTTGCGTGCGCTTGTTCCACTCGTGGCGACCTCGCAGGTACAGCGCGTACGCTTTCAGGTTGTCCGTGTATCGGCGCGTCACCGGCTCGGATAGATCCGCGAACGACGTCGCGCGCAGGGTATTGACAATGGTGCTGGCGATCTCGTCCTGTGTCGCGAACAGATCGCGGAGCGTGCGGTCATACCGCTGCGACCACAACACCTGGCCATCGTCAGTCGACGTGAGCTGCGCCGTGATGCGCAGGCGCTCACCCAGCCGACGTACCGTGCCCTCCAGCACAACCGAGGCACTCAGGAGGACCCCGATCGCGCGCACATCCTGCGGCCGGCCTTTGAGCGCGAAGACCGATGTCCGTGATGCCACACGCAACCCCTTCACCTTGGCGAGCGCATCGATCAGCTCATCCGTGATCCCGTCACTCAGGTATTCGCTTTCGGGATCCGGACTCGCATTGACAAAGGGCAGAACGGCGATCGATCGGGTCTTGCCGACCGCAAGATGCTGCGCCGGGCTCGAGGCGCGCAGCGCGGCCAGAAACTCGGCCACTGTCGCGAAGCGTTGTGCGGGGTCCTTCGCCAGCGCTTTCGCGATGGCCCGATCGACGTTCGACGAGACGTCCGGCCGCCGGGCCCGTACGGACGGCGCTTGCTGTGTAACCTGTTTCGCGAGCAACGCACGCACGGTTTCGGCCTGAAACGGCGGCTCACCCGCGAGCATCTCGAACAGCACGCAGGCGAGGCTGTAGATATCTGTGCGGCTCTCGAGTCCCCGCTCGCCGCTCGCCTGCTCTGGACTCATATAGGCCGGCGTCCCAATGGCGAGCCCGCTGTCGGTCAGAACGTCGACACCCTGGGCGTACACGACCTGCGCAACCCCGAAGTCAGCCAGAACTGCTTGGTGGTCCGCGAACAGGATGTTCGCCGGCTTCACGTCGCGATGCACAAAACCACTGCGGTGCATGTAGTCGAGAGCCGACCCGATCTCCTCGACGATCCTCAGTGCCTCGCCCAGTGGCAGCGGGCCATCGGCGGCCAGACGCTCGCGAAGCGACCCCCCGGCTATGTACGGAGCGACGAGGAAGAGCTGACCCGCGCTCTCACCGGAATCGATCAGCGGCAGGATATGTGGATGCGACAGCTGCGCCGCTATCCCGATCTCGCGCAGAAACCGGTCGGCCGTGACTGACACCGCAAGCTCCGGTCGCAGGACCTTGACCGCGACCCGCCGCCCATGCTTGACGTCCAGCGCCAGATAGACGACGGCCATGGCGCCCCGGCCCAGCTCCTGCTCGACCTGATACCGCGACGGAAGGGACGGGGCCGCCGGCGAAACGGTCGTGTTCGACATACCCGAAAGCTAGCGCGCTGAGCGCTGTCGGCGACTCGCCACGCCCCCACCGCTGAATCGTTTCCAGCTTGCGTTCGTCAGGTAGGAGGTCTCTATCCCCGCACTCCATGCCCGCGCAACTATCACCGTACGCGTCAGCGATCTGATGTCGAGTGTCTGGAGCGGAGTCCCGTATCCGCCCGCGCGGCTGTACGTTACGCTGCTTGTCATGCTCGTCGCTGTGACGGCGACAGTCGCATCCGTGAGACGCAAGTTCGGCGACCGTCTGCTCGCCGACATCGCTGCGACCTTGGGTGTGTTTCTGCTAATCATTGGCAGCATTGTCTACACCGTCGCCTTCCGCGGACTGCGGCCGTTGGAGGTCGCAATTGCCTGGGTGCTTTCCGGGCCCGCGATCGCCTGGTTCGTGTGGCGTCTCAACGCGATTATGACGCGTCCGCTGATCGTGCTCGAGGACCTCGGGGAGTCGATCAAGCGTGGGCAATGGGGCGCAGTACTCGCGGCAAACGTACGCCAGGCAGGGGCCGTGGTCGGCCACTCGAGCCAGACGGGCAACGTTCAAGCCGCCATCCAGGATGTGGCTGTATTGGTGGTCGAGACCCAGCGTACATTCTCATGCGCTGCTCGATGCGGCGACCGGCGTCGCGCACATCGCGACCAACGTCGCCGATGGCGCGGACCAGGTAACGGCCGCGTTGGGCCGACTCACACGCGCCTCGGGCGGCAATACCGTCGCGGCTCGCCGCATCCGTGATGCGGCTTCGCAGCTTGCCCGCGCCGCCGCCCAGGTCGCCGGCGCTGCACGCGAGACGCTAGGCATCTCGGGAGACGTCGATGGGCGAACGCAGGCCGGTGTCGCGGGAGCTGTAGCGGCCACCGGGCGCGTCGTCGAGATCGCCGGAGCCTCGCGCGACGCCGTCGACGCGCTGGCTGCGCTCCGCTCGGCTGCCGGCAGCGCAGCCAATGTCACCGCCGAAATCGCAGAAATTGCCCAGCAGACGAACCTTCTCGCCCTCAATGCGGCGATCGAAGCGGCTCGCGCCGGTGTGGAAGGACGTGGCTTCGGTGTCGTGGCAGCCGAAGTCCGGCAGCTCTCGCGGCGCGCCAGCGAAGCGCTCAAACGGGTGAAGGCCCTGCTAGAAGAGATCACGGCCAAGACCGATGGCGTGGAGCAACAGATGACGTCTGCGAGGCGCAGCGCTGAAGCCGGAGAAGAGACAATGAAGGAGGCGCTGGGAGTCTTTCAGGAGATCGCCCAGCGCGTCCAGCGGACCGTCGCGCTGGCGCAAACCGCCGTGGAGGCTGCGGCCGTGACCGAGTCACTGGTGGTCGAGCTGGGAGCGACCGCCGAGCTGGTCGTCAAAGTCGCCGAGAGCACGGCGTCCGAGACTGCGCAAGTTGAAAGCGCGACCGTAGGCCAGCGCGCGCTCACGGAGCACCTGCGCACCACCGGGACCGCGCTCGAGCAGTCCGCGCGATCGCTGCGAGATGTCGTGGCGCGGTTCGGCGACGGGCCGCGCGACGGGGTGGCGGCAGGGCGTCCGACACTGACGCCTCTAGCGGCGGACGCCGCCTAGCTCGTCGCGACAACTCCGGCGATGTAGCGCACAGCCGAGCGCCAGAGGACCCGTGCCTCAGGGCAGACCGGCGCCCGGGATAGAGACGCGTGTCACCTCGATGCGCCCGGCGCGCTGCGCGCGGGTGCGCTCAGGGATGAATTCGCGCGCGGTCCCGATATAGAGGTCGCGCCTGTCCGAGCCACCCAGAATACAGGAGAAGGCGTCGCGGCCCGGGAGTGGAATTCGGTCGGTGACACGCCCGCCGTCCACTACGCGGATGAGTTCTTGGACACCGGGCGAAGCTACCCAGACACCGCCATCTTCATCCAAACACAAACCATTGGGTGCGGTTGCGTCGAACCGGGCGAACTCTCGGCGACCGGTCAGCGACCCGTCATCATCGATGTCGAAGGCCGTGAGCGCGTGACCGAAGGTCTCGCTGATGATCAGCGTCTTGCCATCCGGCGTGATGACTGCACCGTTGGGGAAGAACAGATCCGTTGCGGCGACGACGACCTCACCCCCGGGCTGGACGCAGTAGAGGAGCGTTGGGCAAGGCGGTTCGCCCGCGTTGAGGTCACACCCGAAGGTGCCGATGTAGGCGCGTCCCGCCGTGTCGACCACCATGTCATTGATCACGTGGCGGCACACGGAACTCAGATCAGCGATGGTCTTTGCGCCGTCTGCCGTCAGCGCGAGCAAGCGCCGATCGAACATGGAAACGACGTACAGAGTGCCGTCCGGACTCCAGCCGAGGCCCGATGGCTGCGTCTTGAGATCCAGAACCCGTGTCGATTGATGGCCGTCGTCCAACCGCCAGACGATGCAGTCATGCATGTCGGAGAAAAAGAGAGCACCCTCGTGCCATCGCAGCCCCTCGGGAAACACGAGTCCTTCGAGCACCGTATCGGGGGCAGGGATCATGGACGTGCACTCCGCATCAGTCGGGGGATTGTTCCAGGGAGCAGGGAGCGGCATCTCGGGCCCTGGCAGCCTGGTCGTGTGTCGCGATGAATCTGGGCCGCGAGACGAGCGGGGTCCACCTGCCCAGTGGGGGCCACACACCTCAGACTCGGTGCAGTTGAGGCAATCCGGCCGCGTACCCCTAGGTCGACTAGAGTCAGTCATCGCCCTTCATAACCTTCGCTATTGTGCGGGGCGTCTTCGACCAAATCGCCGGTAGCATCGCGCTCGGTCTCGACGCCGCGGGGACTCTGCTCATTGCCGTCGGCGCAATCAAAGCGCTGATTCTCTCGCTTGGACCGATAGTCACTCGACGCCAAGTACCTGGGGCTCGCAGGGCGGCCCGGATTGAATTTGGCGTCTGGTTGCTCCTCGGTCTCGAGTTTCAGCTCGGGGCGGACATCGTGAGCACCGGGATCAGCCCGACCTGGGTGGCGATTGGCCAGCTTGGGGCGATCGCTGTCATTCGGACATTCCTGAATTACTTCCTCGAACGGGACATCGGTTTGGCAGGGGACCCGTCTTAGGCCGGTCTGGTCATCCCCGCGGCCGTGTTGCAAGCCTGCGTAGGCGGGTCGAGCTCATGTGGGGCGAGGAAGGCTCCAGCCCAACGGCGCAGCCCGTTGCTCCAGACCTAGGTCTACTGATTCGCGGTCCGGACTGATCTTACCATAGCAGCGGTACGCGTCGGTCTTGCACCGGTCGTCCTCGACGTCGCGGAGGCGCGATGACCGCTGTAGCTATTGTCCTGCTCGTCGTGAAGTTGAGCATCGCGCTCAACGTATTTGCGCTCGGGCTAGCATCAACGCCGTCTGATGCCGTCTATCTGTTCGGTCGACCTCGAGAGCTCGGCCGCGCGCTGTTGTCGATGAACGTCATCATGCCAGTCACAGCGTTTGTACTCGCCAGCAACTTTGCTCTCGACCCGGCGGTGAAAATCGCACTCGTTGCGCTGGCAATCTCGCCGGTTCCTCCGTTCTTCCCGAAGAAGGCCATGAAGGCGCATGGCCACGAGAATTACGCCGTCGGGATACTCGTGGCGAGTGCAGCGTTGGCGATTGTGCTCGTGCCGATTGCCCTGGGCATCTTTGAGCGCCTGCGCGACTCACCGCTGCATGTGCCCGTCAAGCAGATCATCGGATTGATGTCCCTGACTGTGCTGCTTCCTCTATTTGCCGGCATTAGTGTGCGCGCGCTGTCGTCGTCAATGGCCGATCGGGCGGCCAAACCGGTTGGGACCTTCGCTCTAATCCTCCTGATCTTGAGCGCTCTGCCAGTGATCCTGAAAGTGGCCCGTGACATTCCGCCCTTGATCGGCAACGGAACGCTACTCGCCATGGCGATATTCGCGTTGGTTGGCTTTGTCGCCGGCCACGCGCTCGGCGGCCCCGACCCTGATAACCGTCACACCCTCGCGCTCGCGACGGCGAGCCGCCATCCCGCGATTGCCCTCGCCATCGCCCACCTGAACTTTCCGGGGCAGCCGTTGACGGCGTCGGCGATCGTGCTGTACCTCTTGGCCAGTGCGGTCTTCGCATTCATCTACGATCGTCTCGAGAGCTCGCCTCGACACTCCGCCGCAAAACCGCCAATGTCCGGCGGCGCGTCGGCAACCCCAATGCGACATTAGGTAGGTCATCGAGTAAGCGACTCGACCTGGCCGCGTCCCACAGGATACGCGGATGGTTCGGCCGGCGACCTATGGTGTCGCGGGCGCATCGCTGGGAACGTAGGTATAGTCCTAGGTCGACTACAGTGGTGCGCGGCTCACCCATATTCTGGGCGCGTGAGCACGCCGCGGTTGACAGAACACCTGGCCAACGAGCGCACGTATCTGGCCTATGTGCGTACCAGCATCGCGTTGATCACCTTCGGCATCACGATCAACCGGTTCAGCCTGTTTCTGATCCAGACTGGGCCGGCGCGGCCGTATGAAGGGCCTGTGCCCGCGGTCCCCGCGCCGCGAGTGCTCCTGGGAGACACCGAGCATCTCGGGATGGGCATGGTCATCGGCGGCCTGATAGTCCTGATCTGGTCGGCCGTTCGGTACTCCAGGATCAGGGTGCAGATCCAGCGCGACAACTATACGTCTGATGCGGTCACGATTTGGTTCGTGACCCTCGGCGTCCTCGTGCTCGGCGTGTGGTCGGTCTTGTGGCTGTTTCAGAGATAGGACTAAGGACCTTCGACATTGGACGTTCGACGTTCGAGACCAAACCTCGAGGCCAGCCGGATGCGCAGCAGCTGGCCTTCGAGGTTTGCTTCGAACGTCCAACGTCGAACGTCGAACGTCGAGCCCACTATCCCTTCCTCAGGCTTTCGGCCGACGGGTTGTGCGGCACGACCGATGGCCAGTGCCCCCGGACCGCGAAGACGCGGAAGATGAACGCGCCGAGCGCCGCGATCAGCGTGGTGGGAAAGAAGCCCAGGCCTGCCGTGAGCACTGCGAGCAACGAGTAAATCCCGGCCGCCAGGACTGCGGTCGTGACCAGCTGCTCCGACGGTATGACGATCTCGGGCGTGACTCCCGAGAAGAGGTCGATGACCACTCCACCCGCCGTGGTGGCGACCACCCCAATGACAACTGCCGCGAAGACTCCGAGTCCGTGATCGAGGGCCTTGTGCGCACCCAGGATCGCAAACCAGGGCAGGGTAAAGGACTTGAAGAATGCTAGCGTCCTCTTGCGGAACTGCTCCTCCTGTGTGGCGGCGTAGCGATAAATGGCCAGTCCCAGCAACCCCATCAGAAGGCAGACGACAAGATAGATCACGTTCTTGAGCGGCGAGGGGACATCATTGAGCAGGATGTCACGCGATGTTCCTCCACCGATACCCGCCATGAAGGCCATGATCAGCAACCCGGAGAGCGTGTAGCCGCGATTGTGCCCCGGCTCGCGCGCGACGAGCACTCCGTTGAGCGCGTTGATGCCGGCAGAGAACAGGTCGACGTTCGGAAAGTCTGGAAGGTTCATTTCGCGTTTCCCCCGGTATACAGCCGCACTGTAAGCTCGATGGCGTTGACGTTGTTGAGGCTTCCAGTCTGGTCATTCTGGTGCAGGTAGGCGCCATCGAGTGTGACATGGTGCGAGAGTTCCACGACGGCACCGATCTGAGGCTGGACCCTGGTGATCGACGCTTTATTGAACTGGTAGTAGATCTCCACCTCGACATACGGAGTGACCGGGTGATTATGGTCGAAGGCGAGCACTCGCCCGAGACGCAAGCGGTTGCGGTAGCGAGTCGAGTAGACCCCGCCGACCCATCGGAACTCGAAGCGGTTGCGGTCTTCGACGTGCAGCTCCGGCAGGACATGGACCCCCAGCGTTCCCTCCACCATGCCCCGGTCTTCGTTCTCCGAGTGCGCATCAGGCGAGTAGAGGTAGCTGTATCCGCCGCCGAGTACGAGGTACGACGCGACACGCCAGTCGACATACGTCCCAACCTCGATCTGTCTATACGATGTGTCCCGGGACTGGGTGATATTGGTGAACGGATTGAGCTGCGTGGCCGGTGCGATGGGGATATACGCGTCGAACTCGGGCCAGAACTCCCAGGACTGGGCCCGCGCCACGTTGCCGCTGAACACGATTAGACACGCCATCAGTGCAGGGCCGAGCGCCCGCCTCATTACATCAAGATCGTCGGCTGGCTCGCCATGGCACACGTCCACCTAGGTCGAATGCCGTCCCGTTTCGCGCCGTTTGGCCGTTGCTCGCGAGGAGCGGCGACTCTATGTTGCCGCGAGGCGAAATGGATGGACTCGCTTGGTCTTAAGGGAGATGGTGGTGTTTGAGATTCGGGTAGTGACCCCGGCGGTCACCGGTGCTGACGGGTGGGTGCATGCTGGCGGGGTGTTGAGAGTGGCGGCTGTCTCGCTTCCGTTCATCGTCGACCTGTCAGTGTGGCGGATTTCCGATTACGAGCGGCAGTGGCGTGCGGCGATCGATCGCGTAGCTCGCGGCGCCCCAGCGACCGCGCTTGTCACCGGATACGCGGGGCGGGACAGTCGGCCCCATTCGATGTGGGCTCTGTGGCGCGACGGCGATTTCGTCTATGTGCAACCGCATATTGTGATGTCGGACGTGTCGGACCCGCCATTTAATCCCCGCGCCCCCGAGGCGCACGTTGGCGCGAGACTCGGTCCGGAGCACGGTCTGCCGATTGCCGAGTGGCGGGTCGAGCTCGTGCACCTCCTGGCCGCGGCGTTCGGGCCCCGCTGGCCGCAATTCCCCCATTGACCTTGGTACAATAGCCCAGATCTTCGCGGGCTCTCAACCATGGGGGGTCCTGTACGGAGCTCACCATGGCGAGAGGCAAGAACGGCGAGGCGAAAAAGCCAAACATCCTCGTCATCTGGGGTGATGACATCGGCATCTCGAACCTGAGCTGCTACAGCGACGGGTTGATGGGGTACCGGACGCCGCACATCGATCGACTCGCCAAAGAAGGGATGCGGTTCACCGACTCGTACGGGGAGCAGAGCTGCACGGCGGGCCGGTCTTCATTTATTACCGGCCAGTGTGGCTTTCGCACGGGACTCTCCAAGGTTGGCGTTCCGGGCGCGACCGCGGGCCTCCAGGCTGAGGACCCGACGATCGCCGAACTGCTGAAGAACCAGGGCTACGCAACGGGCCAGTTCGGCAAGAATCATATGGGCGACCGCAATGACTTTCTCCCGACCGTCCATGGCTTCGACGAGTTCTACGGGAACCTGTATCACCTGAACGCTGAAGAGGAACCGGAGTTGCCGGACTGGCCGCCCGCGAAAGACTTCCCGCACTTCAAGGAACGGTTCGGCCCGCGCGGCGTCCTGCGCTGCCATGCGACGGACCGGGACGATCCCACGGAGCAGCCCCGCTGGGGTCGCGTCGGAAAGCAGAAGATCGAAGACACGGGGCCACTTACCAAGAAGCGGATGGAGACCTGCGATGACGATTTCGTCGCAGCGGCCCGTGCCTTCATTAAGAAGCAGCATGCTGCCGCGAAGCCGTGGTTCGTCTGGCTCAACACCACGCACATGCACTTTCGAACGCATCCCAAGCCAACCAGCGTCGGACAGGCTGGCCGCTGGCAGTCAACCTACCATGACACGATGATCGATCACGACAAGCACATCGGGTCGATGCTGGACCTGCTCGATGAGCTTGGGGTTGCCGATAACACGATCGTCATGTACAGCACCGATAATGGGCCGCACATGAACTCGTGGCCGGACGCCGGCATGACACCGTTCCGCAACGAGAAGAACTCCAACTGGGAAGGCGCATACCGAGTACCTCTGTTGTTGCGATGGCCGGGACACGTTCCGGCCGGCGTGGTGTCGAACGAGGTCGTGCAACACAACGACTGGCTGCCGACCTTCCTTGCCGCCGCGGGTGAGCCCGACATCAAGGAGAAGCTCAAGAAGGGGTACGCCGCAGCAGGAAAGACATTCAAGGTCCATCTCGACGGCTACAACGTCCTGCCGTACCTCACGGGTCAGGCCCCGAAGAGCGAGCGGCCGGGTTTCATCTACTTCAACGACGATGGCGACCTCGTTGGCCTGAGGTTCGACAACTGGAAAGTCGTGTTCATGGAGCAGCGTGTCCCCGGTACGATGCGGATCTGGGCCGAGCCGTTCATCGCCTTGAGAGTGCCGAAGCTCTTCAATCTGCGAACCGATCCGTTCGAGCGTGCCGACATCACGTCGAACACCTACTACGACTGGTTCATGAATCACCCGTACCTCGTGCTCGCCTCGCAGTCCGTCATCGCCGATTTCATGGCCACGTTCAAGGAGTTCCCGCCGCGACAGAAGGCCGCAAGCTTCACGATCGATGAGGCCATGGACAAAATGGCGGCTGTCGGAAGCGGCTCGCAGCACTGATGGGGGCAAGAGGCTGGACGTTGGACGTTGGACGTTGGAAAGAAACCTCGGAGCCCAGCGGGAGCACCCTTCGCTCGTCCCAATGTTGACTTCCAACGTCTAACGTCCAACGTCTAGCGTCTGCCGTCTATCTGTGGACCAAGGTCCAATAGGCGCCCGAGATTGCTGCGGCCAGGGTTGGGTATGCCACTCACTGCCGACATGGTCTGGATTCCGGCGACCACGTTCCGGATGGGATCGAATTGGCACTATCCGGAAGAGGGACCGGTACATCACGTGTCCGTCGATGGCTTCTGGATCGATCGGACACCGGTGACCAACGCAGAATTCGCTCGTTTCGTGGCCGAAACCGGGCACGTCTCGACTGCAGAGGTACCACCCAAGGCCGAGGACTATCCCGGCGCGCTCCCCGAGATGTTGTATGCGGGGTCCTTGGTGTTTGTGAAGCCGTCTGGTCCGGCCAAGCATGGCTCCTGGTGGCACTATGTGGCTGGTGCGATGTGGCGATCTCCTCAGGGCGCGGAGACCACGCTCGAAGATCGCGCGGAACATCCGGTCGTCCATGTGAGTTTTGCTGACGCCGCTGCGTACGCGAAGTGGGCAGGGAAGGATCTGCCGAGCGAGGCAGAATGGGAGTACGCCGCCCGCGGCGGCCTGGACGGAGCGGTGTATGCGTGGGGCGACGAGTTTCGCCCAAGCGGACGCACACTGGCGAATACCTGGCAGGGTGAGTTTCCGTGGCAGAACCGGTGCGAGGACGGCTACGAAGGCACGTCGCCCGTCGAGGCCTTCCCGCCAAACGGATTCGGACTGTACGACATGATTGGCAACGTGTGGGAGTGGACCACGGACTGGTACAAGGCCGGTCACCCGGCCGAGAGCGAGGGCGTGTGCTGCGCGCCGACCAACCCTCGCAGTACCCGCGAGAGCGAGAGCTATGACCCGGCACTCCCGCGCATTCGGATCCCGCGCAAGGTGCTCAAGGGCGGCTCCCATCTTTGCGCCCCGAACTACTGTCGTCGATACCGCCCCGCGGCACGCTTCCCCGAGCCGATCGACACATCAACGTGTCACGTTGGGTTTCGATGCGTGGTGAGGGCGCCAGGTTAGACGTTCGACGTTCGACGTTCGACGTTCGACAAAAAACCTCGAGGGCCAGCTGGATGCACCGTGGCTGGCCCTCAGGTTTGTTCGAACCTCGAACGTCGAACGTCGAACGTCATATTTTTTCAATGTCCGGCAGCTTCCAGCTTTTGGCGAAGAAGGAACGTTCCGGGCCGTATAACCGGAACAGGACCTCGAACTTGCCGGTGGCGCTCGTGGGGACCCAGTTCTTTTCTTGGCCGGCCGGCGCCTTCGGCCCGAAATACACATCGGTCGAGCCGTTCGCGTTCTTCTCGATCGCCGGTGACTGCGACGACCGGCTGGACCAGGGCTGATTGCGAATGAGGGCGTGCGTGGCACGGTCGTAGACAGTGGCTGACCAGTATTCCGTGACAGGGGGATTTGCGGGGACCGTCAGGCGATACGTACTGCCGCCATCGAAGAAGCGACCCTCTTTGTCTTTAATGGTCATCAGATAGAACTGTCCGGCGCCCAGATGCTTCGCGCTGAAGAACGCGAAGCTGAACGTCAGGCCGCGGTCATCGACCGGGTAGCTGTCCGGCTTGGCAAAGAATGTTTCGAGCCCTTCGATCACCTCCTGTGAGGCAGGCACGGCCCAGTAGGACCCTTCATAGAACGCCGGGGAGAAGGCGCTTTCGTATCGCGCATTGAGCCAGGCATGCGCCTCCGCTACGGCTTCCCTGAGCGACTCTTGCGTGAGCGCGTCCGGGCTGAACGTCTTGCCCTTTTCGATTCCGATCGACTTGAGCTGGTCGATCATCGCCTTGTCTCTGGTCAACCACGGCTCGTACTGCACGATGCGATTCAGCGACTGAAAGAAACGCAGGTCATACGGGATCGTGGAATCGAACACGGCATCCGCCGTATCGATGAACATCGTTGGAGGCGGACTCGCTGCGCGCGACATTGGATACAGCTTGACACGTTTGCCGTACGTGACGCCCTTCGCAACGTCGGCCTCGGTGCCGCCCTTCAAGATTGACCGGATAAGCGCAAAGCCCTCGTAGGTATCCGACGGGAGCGCGATGAAGCCCTTGGGCACTGGGCCGCTGTAGTTGGGCGGGAGGATGAGGTATTTGCCGCCTTTGCCTTTGTCCACGCCCGCTGGCCCTACATCCTCCAGTGCCGCTTGCCAGCAATCCATGATGCTGCCATTGATGCTGCCGTCGTCGGCCGGCGGAATCTCGAGCACCATCGGTCCCACGTCCCGCGTATTGATGAACGGCATGAGGTAGATCGAATCGGGGTTGGGCGTCAGCGTCTGGTTCTTCCAGTCGGGAAGGCGCGACCAGTACACGATCTGGTTGAACGTGCCCCTCGCGCGCACCATCGCTTGATACATCAAGTCGTAGTTCACGGCGGGCATGCCCCAGATGACCGCTTCGACGGCGCATTGCTCGACCGTCCGTCTCGTGAGATCCTCCCACGACAGGTCGGATGGGTCCGCCGAGCCTGCCACACGAGGCGATGTCGGCGTGATGACGGTGTGCGTCATGGCGTTCGCTCCCGGTTCGTGGGATTCCATTCAGGCCCCGGCGGCACGGCACTCGAGGCGGATGAAACAGCCCGCGTGCCGGACTTTCCCGAATGCTGCGCTCGAGCCGTCGGACGACCAGTGGACCTTAGTGTGGCTGGCGACTTGGGCAGAGGGTGTGCGCCCGAGAGCTTGCGCTCTCGTGCACTGCAGCGATCTCGCATTTAGCGCTGTGACGCGCGATTGTCGCAGCATCGCGGACGTGTCCCATGTCTGCACAAGCGCCATTGAGGAGAGAAAACCGACCGGGATACGCTGTGCGACGGCAAGTCAGATCAAGGTCGCATATCGTACCGATCTCGGGTGGCCTACGATACCGAGTGCAGAGAGCTGGAGGAGCTACATCCGTCTGGCAGACGCGTTACGCGTCTCCGACGGCGTAGGTAGTCTGACGATCAGTTGGTCGGTGTGCCATCCACCTGTCAGCGCTTCCGGAGCCTACCATGTCCGCAGCCAAGCGTCGCCTCGGTCGCCGCGCCCGTGTCGTGTTGTCTGCCAGTGCCTACCTCGGTGCCGTGGCCGGCTTCGGCGTCGGCCTCGCGGGCTGCGCGGGCCATCATCACGTCAGTGAAGCCCCACCCCATCCCATTGCCGTCGAGGTCCAGAACAACATCACCGTACCGACCGAGCTCACGGTGTTCGTCCAGCCGGACCAGGGCGGTGCACAGCAAATGCTCGGCACGGTCCCCGGCGCGCAGACGAAAACCTTCACCTTCACGCCCGTCTCCTGGGGCCAGTCCTACCGGTTGATCGGCCGACCGAATTTGGGGAATTCGGTGACGTCCCCGCGGTTCACGGTCAATGACCCGCAGACCGGCACCGTTTCGTGGGCACTCGTCCCGAACCAGGTGCAATTCTACAACACCGCCGTCGATACAGCAGTCGTCACGAAGCCGACGCCCGATAGCGCGGCCAAACATTAGGGCAGGGCGAGGAGTCCGCACCATGTCTCAGTCGAGCGAGAAGGCCAGGAAGTATTCCCGCGATCACGCAGAGCGCTTTCAGCACGAGCTGCTCGAGTTTCTCCGAATTCCCAGCCTCAGCGGAGACCCGGCGCATGCGAGCGACGTGAAGCGCGCCGCGAACTGGCTTGCGGACCAGCTGCACGGGTTCGGTGTCAAGAACGCCAGAGTGATGCCGACCGGTGGCCATCCCGTCGTGTACGGCGAATGGCTCGAAGCCGGCGACGACAAGCCGACGGTCTTAATCTACGGGCATTACGACGTGGTACCCGCCGAGATGGCCGACGGGTGGGATTCACCACCCTTCGAGCCCGTCAAGAAGGACGGCAAGATCTACGCGCGGGGAGCGACCGATGACAAAGGGCAGCTGTTCATTCATTTCAAGGCACTCGAGTCATACCTCGAGGCCGACGGCGGGGCGCCAGTCAACGTCAAGCTGCTCATCGAGGGCGAGGAGGAGGTGTCCTCCCCCAACCTCGCTCCCTTCATCAAGAGCCATCAGGATCTGCTCAAAGCCGACGTCTGCGTGATCAGCGACTCGTCAATGCGCGCGATCGAACAACCGGCTGTTACCCATAGCCTGCGGGGCATGACGTATGCCCAGATCGAGATCCAGGGACCCAAGGAAGACCTGCATAGCGGATTCTGGGGCGGCGCGACACACAACCCCGCTCTGGCCCTCGTTGAGATTCTCTCCAAGCTGTACAACCCCGACAATACGATCGCCGTCCCCGGGTTCTACGACGACGTCGTCTCGTTGACCAAGGAAGAGCGTGACATGATCGCCAAGACGGCGATCACGGAAGCTCAGTTCAAGGAGGCCACGGGCGTACCTGCGACGTGGGGCGATAAGATTTACACCCTGCGCGAACGCGTCTCAGCCCGGCCGACGCTCGACATCAACGGCCTATGGAGCGGGTACTCCGGTCCCGGACCCAAGACGATCATTCCGGCCAAGGCTGGTGCCAAGCTGAGCGCGCGTCTCGTCGCCAACCAAGACCCAGACAAGATATTCAAGCTGATCAAGAAACACATCGAGTCCATCACGCCGGCGACCGTGAGGGTCACGGTGGATCTCCTGACGACCGGAAAGCCGGCACTGATTCCCTTCGACTTGCCGGAAATGCAAGCCGCCTCACGCGCCTACGAGAAGGCGTGGGGTCACAAGCCCGTGTTCACGCGCGGTGGAGGGAGCATCCCGATCGTCGCCGACATCCGGACCATGATGAAGATCCCGGTGGTCATGATGGGCTACGGGCTGGATAGCGACGGCTTGCATGCACCCAACGAGCATTACAGCGTCGAGATGTTCCAGCGCGGGATCGAGACCGCCATCGAATACCTCGACGAATTGGCGCACGAGCCGCTTGCGGCCGCGTAAGGCCGCGCGCCAGGCACGGACACCACGACGGCCGCCGCCAGGCGGCCCGTCGCTCAAACGCCAGCGCGCCTGAATCGACTCAGGCTTTCGCCCGTCGCGCCGCGCGGCGCTTTCTCCGAACGAGCCGCGCGGCTCCCCACGCAGGAACCGCTCGCGCCGCCGCACTCCGCTTCTTGGTCGCGGGCCGCGACGTAGCGGGCCGCGCCTCCCGGGCATCGCTCACCGGTGGAGTCGAGACATTGCTGCGCGCCAGCAGGAACTCGGCAAGCAATGGCACCGGCCGGCCGGTCGCGCCTTTCGCGTCGCCCGACACGGCGTTGGTTCCCGCGATGTCCAGGTGCGCCCACCTGAAGTTGTTGGCAAAGCGATTCAGGAAACACGCAGCCGTAATGGCACCCGCAGCTCTGCCACCAAGGTTGCTCATGTCGGCGAAATTACTCTTGAGCAGGTCCTGATATTCGTCGAACATCGGCATGCGCCAGGCGCGGTCGCCGGATTTGATGCCGGACTGCACCAGGCGATCGGCCAACTCATCGTCGTTCGCCCACAAACCGCTCGTCTCCTTGCCAAGTGCGATGACGCAGGCGCCAGTCAGCGTCGCGACGTCGATGACGCTGTCCGGATCGAATCGCTCGGCATAGGTCAGCGCGTCGGCCAAGCCGAGACGACCCTCGGCGTCTGTATTCAGGATCTCGATCGTCTGGCCAGACATTGAAGTGACCACGTCGCCCGGACGGCTGGCGTTACCTCCCGGCATGTTTTCCGCCGCATGGATGATCGCTACCACGTTGATCGGCAGGCCGAGCCGCGCCACGGTCTTCATGGCCCCGAATACGCTCGCGGCGCCGCACATGTCGAACTTCATCTCATCCATGTCCGCGCCGGGCTTGAGTGAGATGCCGCCTGTGTCGAATGTGATGCCCTTGCCGATGAGCACCACGGGCTTGGCGCCCGCGCCGCCTCCCTTGTACTGCATGACGATGAACTTGCAGGGCGCAGCCGACGCCTGGCCGACGGACAACGCCGCGCCCATCCCGAGGCGCCGCATGTCTTCGCGCTCCAGGACATCGACGTCGAGCTTGTGCGCCTTGCCGAGCGCACGTGCCGTCTCGGCGAGGAACTGCGGATTGCAGATGTTGCCCGGCAGGTTGCCCAGGTCCTTGGCGAGCGCCATCCCCTCGGCCACCGCCTGGCCGCGCCGAATCGCATCGATCGAGTCGCCATTCACACGGTCGGCGGTCAGCAGCGTGACCTTTCTCGCGCCGGGCTCGTGGCTTTTCCGGTCGGCTCTCGCCCCTGGTGCAGGGAAGCGGTACGCAGCGTCCGCAATCAGCCGACTGGCAGTCTGCACACGCCAGTGGGGAGACCGGCCCGGCACCTCGACGTCGATCAAGGTCACGGCCGCGTCGCGAGCCGCGCCATTCGCCAGCACAGTCGCCGCGCCCTTCACGGCGTCCCGAAAAGCCTTGTCCCCAAAACCCTCCCGCTTGCCGAGGCTGACAAGCAGCACACGCTCGGCCTCGGTCCCGGGAAGGTCGTACAACATCACGGACGCACCCGCTTTCTCGTCCAGATCTCCGCGCTTGACGACGGCCGAGAGCTTGCCCTTCGATGCTTCGTCGATACGCCGCGACGCCGGCGGCAGCGTGCCGTCAGCGAAGACGCCAACTACTAGCACGCCGGTGTGCGCTCTCTCCGGAGGCGCCGTCTCGATCGCGAGCTCGAGGGGATGTCGCTTGCTGGTGTCCATAGCCTGTTCCTCGCAAAGTCAGCGTAGCATGCCAATCGGGACGGAGTTGGCCAGCGTTGCTAGAAGCCCCATGGGAGTCCGAGCACCTGCCAGACCACCAAGAGAACTATCCACACGATCTGAATGATGACGACATATGGGAGCATCATGGCGATGACGGTCCCCACGCCCGCTCCCTTCTGATATTTCGCTGCAAACCCCACGATCAAGGGGAAATACGCCATCATTGGCGTGATAGCGTTCGTCGGCGAATCGCCGACTCGGTACGCCGCCAGCACCGCCTCAGGCGCAACGTGTAGTCGCATCATGAGCGGCACGAACACCGGAGCAAAGATCGCCCATTTCGGAATGATGCCCGTGATGATGAGGTTGAGGACGGTGACGACCAGAACAAATCCCACGAGGAGCGTGAGCGGGCCGAAGCCTGCGTGCTCCAGCCAGTCGCCCACTTTCACCGCCGCGATCGTGGCCATGTTGGTGTACGTGAAGAGGGCGATGAACTGACTGATGAAGAACAGCAGAAACAGCAAGCCACCCAGTCCGATCACCGCTTTTTCCATCGCCGTGACCACGTCAGCCGACCCTTTCATTGTTTTGGCGCCAAAGCCGTAGGCGGCGCCCGCAACGAGGAATGCGGCCGCGATGAAGACGATGAGGCCGTTCATGAACGGCGAGTCACCGATCAACGCGCCCGTGTCGGGATTGCGCAGTGGTGCGCCTGGCGGAAGCGCCAGGAGTCCAAAAACCACCAGCACGGCGATCAGGCCCCACGTCGAGAATTTCAATCCGCGCGCTTCCAGCTTGGGGTCTATGTCGTCCGGACCTTCCTCGGATTCAAATTCCGGGGGGACGGTATAGGGGCCCAATCGCGGTTCGATGATCTTGTCCGTGATCAATCCCGCGACCACGGTCAGCATGACGACCGACGCGACTGAGAACCAGAAGTTCGCCGTCAGCCCCACCGACAGGTTCGGATTGAGCAGGTGGATGGCGTCGTTGGTGATGCCCGTCAGAATGCCATCGAGGGGCTTGATCAGGATGTTCACGCTGAACACCGCCGACACGGCGGCGAACGAGGCCGCCAGCCCGACCAGGGGGTTGCGTTTGACGCTGAGGAACGCGGCGGCCGCGAGAGGAATCAGCACGAGGTATCCGGCATCCGCTGCGATGCTGGAGACAATGCCGACGAACACCAGGATGTAGGTGAGAGCCGATGGCGGGGCCACCGCAACGAGCTTGCGAATCAATGCCTTGATCAGTCCGCTCGCTTCCGAGACTCCTACGCCGAGCATGGCGACAATGATCACCCCCACGGCGTTGAAGCTCATGAAATTGGCGACCACGTTGGCGTACATGAACCGAAGCCCTTCGTTGGTCAACAGGCTCTTCGCGGTGGACGTCACTGACTCTGGTTCGTGCGTTTCGGGATTGATCGAGTCGAATGTCGCGCTCGCCCCGAAGAGGTAGACAATGTGCGAGATGATGATGATGCTGATGATGAGCAGGATGAAGATGACCGCAGGATGGGGCACCTTGTTTCCCACGCGCTCGATAGCGTCGAGCACCTTTTCCATCCCCTTTTTTTCGCTTTTCTGTGGCGCAGTGGGGTGGGCGCCAACGCTAGTAGCTGCTTGAGCCATGGGTAATGCCCTCGTCAGAAGCTGTACCCGATTCCGAACGACAAACCGAAATCGTTGGTCTGCGCGACAGAAGCCGGCGGATTGCTGTTGTAGGAGTCGAACAGGTGGATGCTCAAGTAGAAGGTCCGGAACAAGTCTCGGCGGATGTCGGCGTCCCATTCGACGCGCACCCGTGATTCGTTCAGACCGACATAGGTCGTCACGAACGTCTTCAGCTCGGTCTTGCTGGTGCTCTCGAACCAGTCCCATTCGGCCGTTCCCAGCGCCTCGACAGCATGGTTGGTCCCAGGGACCTCCCGGTACTGCGAGACGGCATAGTCGACACCGATGTAGGCGCCGAGGGACGTGCCCAGGCCCTGCACCAGATACTTGCCCACTGCGGCGTCGATCAAGAATCGGGAGTCGAGCTCGAGGGCCTGGTCCTGTTGAAAGAGAAACTGCACTGGCACGAACCAGCCGCCGGGGAACAACCGCCGCGTTTGCAGCTCGAAATCGTTGCGCGACGCGAAGTCCTCGCCGTTCAGGTGGGTGAGCAGCGATGAAAAGCGCGCTTCGGTGAGATAAGAATGTGTCCGATTCTTGGCATCGGCATTGAGCGTATAGTTCACCTCGTGGTTCGCCTGCAGGTACTCGAGGCCCAACGCCACCGACCCGGAGGTCCGCTGGAGCACGGTCGCCCCAACGGTTCTCATCCGAAGCACCTCGCCCATTGGTACGATGTGCGGGCCGGTCGGGGTGCGTATCTCGAGCTGGCCAGGGGCAACGGTGCGAATCGGTCCCGACAGATGGGCTCCCGAGGTCGTCTCGACTTCAAACGATCGCGTGCTCTCGAGGCGCTCAATGTTCTTCCAATGGATATCGACAGTGCCCGCGTTGGCGATGGCGAACGCGAGGTTGCCGCGATCCATCTCGCTGATTGAGCCGGTCAGGACATTGCCCCCTTTGACGACGACAGTATCGGGATCGGCATAAGCCGGCGCCGCCACCGCGGCGAGCGCGACGATTGCTGCCGCGGACACGAGCCACTGCTCGCACCGCGCGGGCGTGCGCCGGTGTACGGACGATTTCATCCGTACAGACTCGTTGCTGAAACGCGCGTGCACCGCACCATCAAGAGGCACCACATTGTCGGTCACGCACCACGATCAACATCCATGCCCCAGACGGCTCGCCGCTGTTTCATTGTCGTGAGGCATTTGGTCTTCTTCCGCATTGCCGAGTCGCTTGCCCAGGGCACGACTGTGGCCCCCCGAAGCAGCTCAGCCGAAGGCAGCCAGCATTGGCTGCCGCCACGTCGTCGAGGGCGCCCCGTGGTCCGTAGCGACCAAGGTCTAATGCGCCTGCAACCGGTGTCGTCTATCGTCCACCTGATGAGTCGGAGAGGCGGGTGCGGCGGGCTGCTCGTGTTTTGCGGCTCGCTCCTGATCGGCGCGTTCCCATTGAGGGCTACCCGCGCACAGGTTCCCCCGCCCCACGCATCGAGAGACACCGCGCAGCAGGTTGCCCCTCCGACCGACTCGCTCGGCAGAGACACACCGCGCGGCACGGTCATGGGTTTCCTCCGTGCCGCTCACGACAGCGACTTCACACGCGCCGCCCAATTTCTGCAGCTGTCCCACAACGATCGGGGGACCCAGGGACCTCGGCTCGCGGGCCGCCTCGCGGCCCTCATGGATTTTACGTTCGTCGGACGCGCCGGTCCCCTCAGCGACAAGCCGGACGGCTCGAGCGGTGCCGGCAGCTCGCGCGATCGCATCGGGACGTTTCGCATTCACGACCGTGAAGCGAGCGTGGAGCTGGTGCGCGTATCCAATATCGAGGACCACGACGTCTGGCTTTTCTCCGCTCAGACGCTCGCGGAGGTGCCGGAGCTGTTCGCGGAGCTTCAAAACAGCAACATTGAGCCGAATCTTCCGGCGTTCCTGGTCAACGAGCGCGTGCTGAGCACCCCGCTCTGGGGGTGGCTCGCCTTTCTCCTGCTGATTCCGGTCGCAATCGTGGCGGGATGGGCTCTCGTCCGGCTTGCGCGCTTCTGGCACCGGCGGTGGCTCGAGCGGCGGGGTCGACCCATCGCGCCCGACGATCGGCACTCGCTCGCAGCGCCAAGCATTCTGATTCTGACCGTCCTGATTCATCAGATCGGCGTCGTTTCCCTTGGCCTGCCGCTGATTTTTCGCCTGTACAACTATCGGATTGCAGGGCTGCTCATAGCGGCCGGTGCGGCCTGGCTCCTCTTTCGCCTCATCAACCGCTGGACCGACAAGGCACGCTCGAATGCCTTGGCCGGAGCACCGAATCGCAGCGGCGCCGTCATGCTGATGGGCCAACGCATGCTGAAGGTCGTCGTGGTGATCGTCGCAGGCCTGGTCATGCTGTCCAGCCTCGGTGTGAACACGACGGCTGCGGTCGCCGGACTTGGTATCGGAAGCCTCGCCATCGCATTTGCGGCACAGAAGACATTGGAGAATCTCCTCGGAGGCATCTCGATCCTGGGTGATGAAGTCATTCGCGTGGGCGAGATGTGCCAGATCGGTGACAAGCAGGGGACCGTCGAGGACATCAGTCTTCGATCCACGCGGATCCGCACATTGGATCGCACCGAGCTGTCGATCCCCAACGGACAGCTGGCGATAATGAGCGTCGAGAACCTGAGCCGCCGCGACATGATGCGCTTTCGAACGACGCTGCGTCTGCGCCTGGACACGTCGTCTGATCAGCTGCGGTCCCTGCTAGCAGAAACCCAGGAGCTCCTCGATCACGATCCGCACCTCATGCGCGACGGCGCGACCGTTCGGTTCGTGGGGTTCGGCGATGGCAGCCTCAACGTCGAGATCAACTGCAATGTGACGACCACCGACGCGAACGAATTCCAGCGGACTCGCGAGGCGCTCCTGCTGCGAATCGTGGAGTTGGTGTCGGAAGCGGGCACCGGATTCGCATCCCCCACAGCCACCCTCCTGTACACGCCCCCCGACCGCGACGCCATCCGTCGGCGGGCCGGGTGAGCGAGCCAACGGTCAGGGCTCGAGGGTGACTCGCCGCGGCGGGAGCAGTGCAAGCCCGCCGTTGCTTCCCGCCGTCAAGGACTGGATGTAGAAGGCGGTGGGTTGATCGTTCGTCGCCTCCATGACTGGGGACGGGGCCGATACGATCAACAGGTCGCCGCATCGCCCGACCCAGTCCACGTGTCGGTGGCCATGCATCACGACGACCCGCTGCGCCAGGGGATCGAGTTGCCGAATGAACCACTGTCCGTTGATCAGCGCGGTGCCGACACGCTCGGACAGGGCGTGCGCGGGGTGCGGATACTCGACGATGTGGTGATGGAGCGCGACGATCCATCGTGCGCGCGGGTATTCGTCCACGGCGATGCGCATGCGCGCCACTTGATCGGCGGCCAACATCCCCAGTGCGTTGGTAAAAGAAAAGTGCGACTCGGCGTTCGAGTTCAAGAGGAGGATGCCCAGGCCATCCGCCGCGTCGGGCGGCCATACGAGCGGAAACGCTGTTGCCCAGAGCTCCATGAGCTCTCGCGACAGCCGCGGCCGCCCGGCGTCGGCGAACGAGGTGATCGTTGGCAGATGCGGCGCCAACGCCTCGGCCAGCGTGCCTCCGACGCGGTGATGTGCCTCGTCGACGATGCGGACGCGGTCGCCGTGCAGCGCACTAGTCGCAGATAACAAGCGCAGCTGGCGCAGGCGCTTGATTGGACTCGTCGGCAGCTCGAACCGCGCCGGATTCGCTCGGTCGACGATGTTGACGTCGTGATTGCCCGGCAGCACGAGGACGCGTCCGGCAAGTCGGGGATGCTCTGCCATTGCATCGAGAAATTCCGACCATTCGCTAGAGCGGCCAGCATCGGTCATGTCACCGGTGATGAGGATCGCGTCCAGCGGCTCGGTCGTGGCGATCGCCTCGAGCGCCGTGAGTACCGCCCGGAAGCGCTCGTTGCCACGAGGCCCCAACCGACCGCTCTCAATGCGAAAGCCGTAGCGTTCGCCCACAACATGGACATCGGACAGGTGAGCGACTCGCCACACCCGCCCACCGTTAGCCGGCGCATCGAAGCCGTGGAGATCATGGGGTTGCGGCATGATCGCGTCCGCAATCCCCCACACCAGCGCAGCCACTGCGAGGTATGCGGCGACGATCACGGAGCTGTTAGCCAGCGCGACGAGCGCCAGCGCGCGCGGTGAGTTGATTCCCGAAACGTCGCCCGTCCAGTGCGAGGCCGGCCAAGCAATTGCCACCACACCGGTGGCCAGACCGCACACCAGCAAACCGGCCGCCACGGTCGCTACGCGTGCAGCGGTGTCGGACCGGGGCGAAAGCACGCGGGACACGACATGGCGCATCCCCTCGCGAAACAGAGCGTAGACGGGTTGGACGACCACCGACTGCAGCGACCAGAAGCTGCTTTCTGCCACACGGAGGAAGGGGCGGCGTCCAAACCACGTCAAGGCAAGGAGGAGCAGCAGCAGGAGCGTCGGCACGATCGCGTAGGCGGGAGACAGGACCCTCGTCGAAATCGCGTCGAGCCAGAGCGAGATTCCAATCGGGGCAAGGCCGACGAGAATCGCCGGGATGACCACCAGCGCGAGCCACACCAATACGAGCTTCGGAAGGCTGATCTCGGCGAGCAGACTGCCGAAGAGCGAGAGCAGGGAGCGCTGCTTCGTACTGGCCGCATCATCCTCGATGTCGCCGTCGTGGGGATCGATGAACGGACGCATCCCAGCTCTCTCGCTCGCTCGCCACCCGATCGATGATGGCTTCACCTCGCCGACCCCCCAACATCATGATAGAACGTAGCATGGTAGACGGCCGGTTCTGTCGACAGACGACCTTGGTGCGCGCAGGTGAACCAAGGTCGACTAGTCGCAGGAGGCATCGAGCCGCAACCTGTGTCGGACATGAGCGACGCGCCGCGTAAGCCTCGCGTCTGGGTCAAGAGGACACTGGCCGTCACATTGGTGCTCCTCGTGAGCCTCCTGCTGTGGGCGATCTGGGATCTCGACGCGATGCTGGCGTGGCAGCGGCGGGCGACCCCGGCGCGGTTCTTTGTCGTGATGTCGCTGCTGCCCGCAATCGGCGTCCCGATGACCCCGCTCCTCCTACTCGCTGGCGCCACCTTCGGACCCGGCATTGGTTTGCTGGGGTCGCTGCTAGCGCTGGCGCTCAACCTGACGCTGTGCTACTGGATCGCCAACTTGATGCGTCCCCGGGTTGCGCCGCTGCTACGCCGATTTGGCTATGAGCTGCCAAGCCCGGAAGCCAGGAAGAAGAACGCCGTCCGGTTCACCCTGGCCGTCAAGGTCGCCCCAGGCGTTCCCGCGTTCGTGAAGAACTATTGGGTCGTCATTTCTGGAGTCGACTTCCTCGTGTATTTCGTGGTGTCGATGCTCACCGGAGGGCTCTATGCCGCAGTGCTCATCGTGCTCGGGGAGGCTGTGGTGAAGCACAGTACCGGGCCGGCTATCCTGATCGCTGCGGTTGTCGTCGCGGTGGGGCTTGGGATCCGCTGGTGGCGCGGTCGCAAGGCCGACGGCGCCGACTGGCCGCTAGAGGGCGGTGAGATGAAAGAAGATGGCCACGGACAGCCCTACGCGTAGCGACATCCGAGCGTCACACGACGCTCTTGCCCGCCCGTGCCACAAGCCGTGGGCGATCACTCAAGCGCTTGAGCCAGAACTCGAAGGGAAACATGACGAGCCCGCGCACGAGCAGATAGACCGCGACTAGTGCGCTAGCGTAGTAGCCCGGATAGCTCACTTCGACCACCGCGAGGGCAAGCGCCGGATTGGCCAGCGCGGCCGCAAGCGCAATGGCCTTCTGATCCTCGCGATGAGGCCAGCCGGCCCAGTAGCCAATCAGTGCGTCGCCGACCGTGATCACCGCCGCCGCGATGAAGGTCCTCATGGGCGTTTGCACTAGCAGCGGCAGCCCCTGGATGATGACGACGATCGCACTCGCGGCCACGCCGACGATGAACACCGCGTCGCTGACGCGCGCCAGCACTCCCGAGACACGCGGCCAGGCAGCCCGAACGGCAAAGCCGACCGCGATGGGCAACCAGAGCGTTGGAACACGGACCTGCATGACATCGATCGCGCGGATCGTGAGGTCGGCAGGCTGGATGGCGCTCATCACGCGCGTCCACAACGGAAGCATCAACGGTTCGATCGCCGCGCTGAGCAGTAGCGCCAGGAACGCCGTCGAGACGGCCCCGCGGACTGACCGGGTTGACGCAAGCAACAGTGGCACGCCAGGACAGACTGACATGAGGAGCAGTGTCGTGGCGCCAAGTCCTGTCACTCCGAGCCCGAACACCACCGCGATGTTCACGATGGGCACCGCGACCCAAATGGCGACAAGCGTGCGAGCAAAAAGGCCTGGCTGGTCGCGCAGTTGATGGAATGCGGCAGGCCCGACACGAAGCGCCCCGCCCAAGATGACAGCGAACGTCGCGGTCCAGACGGCGACCCTGATCAAGGTCACGAGCATCGGGGAGAACGGCTGCAAGCATCAGACCTTGTCTCAGCCGACCGCTCACGCGTGACGAACTCGTGCGGACTATCCCCTCGCCAGGCCACACTATCCCTTACCACTGGCCTCCGCCTCTTTCTGCGTGCAACGTCAACCAACTCCAAACCCTGTGGCACCCGGTACCATCTGATCGGGCACAGCCTCGCGTCCCAGCGACCACCACCCACGCACTCGCCACTGGCAGGCAAGGGATCATGACTTCGAGATCAGCACATCGCGTCCGCCGGCTGATGCAGCTCCTCGCTCTCGGCGGCAGTCTGGCCATTCCGGCCAGCGTTACGGCGCAAGCGTCAGCGAACGGCTCCGCTCCCACACTCGATCAGTCGCTGGACATGCGCAGTGTGTCTGGCGCCCGGATATCACCCGACGGTCGCCGGGTGGTCTACGAAGTTCAGCGCACGAACTGGGATGAGAACGCGTTCGAGCGCGACATCTGGATTGCCGACGTAGCGACGGGCCATGCGCACCAACTGACGTCGGGGAAGAAGTCGAGTGCGAGTCCTCGCTGGTCACCCGACGGTCGATGGATCGCCTTTCTCTCCGATCGACCAGGGCAATTGCCGGGGTCGCCGGTTGACAAGCGGCAGATCTATCTGATCTCGCCCGACGGCGGTGAAGCCGCCCAGCTGACCAAGGTCGAGAAAGGAGTGGACGCCCTGGCATGGTCGCCCGACTCGCGCCGCATTGCATACGTCGCCGAGGACTCGGAGCCAAAGTACCTGAAGGACCGGAAGGACCGATATGGCGAGTACAGTGTCGTGCACGCGGATTACGTCATGCATCATCTGTGGGTCCTGGATGCGCCCACCGAGCCGGGGACCGAGGCCGTCCCGGCGAGACGGCTGACGAGCGGCGCCTTCAGCGTGGCTGCGGACGGCAGCGGGGCAGGGGCGGACGGATTCGCCTGGTCGCCGGACGGGGCGCACATCGCCATCACCTATCTGCGAGATCCCGATCTCATCTCCACGGGCACCGCCGGCATCGCGGTGGTCGAGGTGAGCACCGGCGCGTTGAAGAAGATCGTTACGGAGGGGGGACCGAACACGACTCCGGTCTGGTCGCCCGACGGGCAGGAGATCGCGTTCCAGACAGCGGCCGGGTCCAAATATTTCTTCTATACGGACACGCGCCTTGCCGTTGTCGGCGCTGATGGCGGCACTCCTCGCGTCTTGACCGAGACATTCGATGAGAACCCGGGGCTCATTGCATGGGGGAAGGACGGCATCTACTTCGGCGCCGCACACGGCATGGAGCGGCTGCTCTATCGACTGAACCCTTCGACCAGATCGATCGAGCAAGTCAGTGGCACGCCGCGGCTCGATGCAGGGGGCTTCTCCTTCTCGTCTGATTTGGCGCGCGTGGCGTATGCCGCTGACCGGGATAACGAATACGGCGAGATCTATGCGGCCACGCTGGCTCCGTGGACGCCGACGCGCCTGACGACGATGGGTGATCAGCTCAAGGGACTGCGGATCGCCCACCGAGAGGTCGTCTCGTGGATGTCGGGCGACGGCACGCGCATCGAGGGTGTCCTGATCACCCCTGGCGACTTCGACCCGCACCGGAAGTATCCACTGCTGGTCGTCATTCACGGAGGCCCGACTGGTACCGACCGCGCCTCGATCTATGCGGACCGATACTATCCAGTCGAGCGCTTCGTCGCGGAGGGGGCGGTCGTCCTGCGCCCCAACTATCGCGGGTCGGCCGGCTATGGCGAGAAGTTCCGATCGCTCAATGTCCGCAACCTGGGCGCAGGCGATTATGCCGATGTGATCTCCGGCGTCGACGCACTCATCGCCAAGGGATTCGTCGACAAGGACCGCGTCGGCGCAATGGGCTGGAGCCAGGGCGGCTACATCTCGGCCTTCATTACTGCATCCAGCGATCGGTTCAAGGCCGTCTCGGTAGGCGCCGGCATCTCCGATTGGATGACGTATTACGTGAACACCGACATCACGCCGTTCACCCCCCAATACCTGCACGCGACCCCGTGGGACGACCCCGAGATCTACAAGAAAACGTCGCCGATCTCCTATATCGCCAAGGCACGCACGCCGACGTTGATCCAGCACGGCGAGCTGGATCGGCGCGTGCCGATCCCCAATGCGTACGAGCTGCGTGAGGCCCTCGAAGATCGCGGTGTCCCGGTCAGAATGGTGGTGTACAAGGGGTTCGGGCACGGGATCGACAAGCCGAAACAACAGCGAGCTGTCATGGAAGAGAACGAGAAGTGGTTCGGCCAGTACGTGCTCACCGGATCGACAGCTTTGTCTGAGAAAGGAGGGAGTGGCACACGGTAGAGTGCATTTGAATGCTCGGGCAGCAGGGGGCGACGCTTGGGTCGCCCCTTTGCTTTTTTTAGCGTTTATGACCGTAACCACGCGGTTGCGCGTCCCCATTTCAGAGACCGCAAACCAACAAGCGCCCGAGCTGCTGCAGGGGCGCTCGGTGGCGACATTTTGCACCGATGACCGGTCGATCCGTCTGCCCTGTGCCCGAGGGGAACATCCGATGTCGTATCACAATCTGTCACGTTACTTTCTGAACATTTGTGGGTGACGGCGGTCACGGTTAGTGCGCTGGCGTGCATTAGCTTCGAGTGCATTCCGGGCTCCTACTGGGACCCCACGTCCTGGTAGCTCCACGACGCTGTCCGACCGACGGGCACAACGTGGTGACGCGTGCACTCGCACGTGCTGACCGTACTTCTCGATGGATCCTGCCATGAAGCGCACTCAGCGTGGGTTCACGGCGATGGAGATGCTCATAGCGGTATCCATCGTCTCGATCGCCTCAGCGATCGCGCTGTCCAAGGTCGACTATACGAGCTATCGCGTCGACTCGGCCGCACGGGGTCTGCGCGCGACCATTCAGCGCGCTCAGTCCGCGGCCGTGACATCACAGCACGACGTCCTACTCGCCTTCGATGTGGCGAACCAGCGCGTCTACGTAGTCGATGACGTGAACAACAACCTGGCTGCCGATCCGGGCGAGCGCGTGACCAGCGAGACCTTCCAGGACGGCGTGATTTTCGGTGCGCCGCCCGACACCTGGATCGGAGCGCCCACGCCGACCGGCCCGCTCAATGCTTCCGTCCTGACGACCGCTTCCGTGAACGGCGTGGCGCTTCCGACGGTGGTGTTCCGGTCGGACGGCGCAGCGAGTACGGATGCGCAGATCTACCTCACGTCTTCGCGCGGGGTCAACACGGATTTCCGCGGCGTGAGCATCCTGCAAACGACGGGGCGGACCGACTGGTACAAGCGGTCCACGGGGTTATGGGCACTCGCGGGGTTCTGACGCGATCGGGGTCGATCCCGCACGGGATGACCTTGATCGAGACGCTCATCGCCGTGTCGATCCTGGCCACGGCGATGATCGGCATGGCCGAGTTCATGGCCAAGTTTGCCCACGCCACCAAGACGTCCGCCGTCCAGGCGGGGTCGCTCGACCTGGCGACGCAACGCATCGACTCGGTGATGCATTCGCCGACCTATGCCGCGATCGACTCGATGGCCGCGGTCGAAACGGTCATCGCCGACTCGACGACCTATCAGCGCCAGACGATCGTGCAACACGTTGGCGGCGGGCCGTCGGACACGCAGGACTATCGCATCGTCACGGTCGCTGTGACTCCCCCAGGGGGAATCACGCCGACCCGGAAGACCACCGTCATCGCGGCCTTCTGACCATGACCCCATGCATCCGAGAGATCGCCCTCCAGCCTCGAGCTGGTGATGCGCGCACGCCATGGGGCGGCCGTCGGCCGCGCGAGGCGTTCACGCTCGCCGAAATCATGATTGCGCTGACGCTGCTCAGTATCCTCGGGGCCGCGGCTCTCAGCTTCTTCATCAAGCAGACGCGCGCCGTCACGGTCACGGCGGGACGCCTCGATGCCCAGCAAAACGTGAGCTTCGCTCTGAACGAGATCGACCACGACCTGCGGATGGCCGGCACCGGGTTGGGGGCCAACCAGCCGGCGGTGATCGAAGCGCACCCCTACGCGCTCGCGTTCAACGCCGATCTCGTCACGACCGACACGGCGAGCGTCTCGACCGCGGGCTACTACGACCCAAGCATCCCCGAGTCGCTGACAGTCGCGCTGACGCCGGCCCATCAGATCACGTATCCGTATTCGGCAACGACCTACCCAGATAGCCTCTATCTGCAATCGACCGGCGTGATCAGCAACGCCGAGACGATTTCGTACTGGCTGACGCCAGACTCCAACACGGCGCGCCCAGATGACTACTTGTTGCTCCGGCAGGTGAACAGCGCGCCGGCGACAGTCGTCGCGCGTGGCCTCGTCTTCCCGGGCGGCGTACCGGCATTTCGCTATTTCATCCCCGGGACCGCTGTCAACTCGCGGGTAGAGGTCACGCCGCCCACGCTGCCGCTGTTCTTCAAGGTGGGCAACGTCGGGCCCGATACGCTGCTGGCCAAGATCAGTGAGATCGAGCTCCAGCTGCAGGCCGTGTATCGAGATCCCCTCGGTCACGACGTCTATCGTACCGTCAATCAATTCATCCCGGTGCTCAACGCGGGGCTGTTGCACCTCTCCGCCTGCAACTCGCCGCCGCTGGCACCGACCGTCATCAGCACGACCGCGTGGCCGTCCGGCGACAGTATCGACGTGACATGGCCGGCATCGGGCGACGAGACCGGTGGGAACCACGACGTCAGGAGCTACTCCGTATACCGACAAACGGGAAGCTCGGGCTGGGGAACGCCCATCTACACGGCACCAGCGGCAGGGACGGGGAGCTACAACTTCGAAGACAAGGCTGTGCCCCTGGGCCAATCCTATCAGTACGGCGTCGTCGCGCGCGACTGCACTCCGGCGTTGTCCTCGATGACACCGTCGGGCACTTCCGTGACACCCAACCCCTGACAGCTAGCCAGGCGACCGCTTATGACTCCCGCTCACACACCTACCCGTGACACTATGTCAGTGCCACGACGTGCACGCCGAGGCTCGGCGGCATTCCTGGTGCTCATCTTCACGATCGCGCTGGCTGCATTGGCCGGATCGGCGGTCCTGTTGACGTCGGGTGGCCGCCTCGTTTCGAACTATCACGACCAGGAGCGCGACCTGCGTTACGGCGCGGCCGCCGCACTGCAGATCGGGATCAGTACCTTGGCCAACAATCCGTTTGCGGTACCGGAGACCGGCTACGTGCAGATCGCTACCAGTGCGGCGATCCTCGCGGCGGACGGAACGCCGGTGCCTTCGGTGACCTACGACCTGTTTGCCGGTCCCACGGGCGCCGCCTCGCAACAACACGGGCGGTTCGTGACGTTGGTCGCGATCGCAAAGGACACAATCCGGCATCGCCAGTTCGTTCGTCGAGTGGAGTTGAATCAGGAGACGTTCGCCCGGTTCGCGTATTTCTCGAATAGTGAGAACGGGATCTGCTTCGGGTCGGGCGACCGGCTCAGCGGACCGGTGTTCTCAAACGACGTGATCACGACCTGCGGCTCGCCGCAGACCGCGGACTTCATGGACTCCGTATGGACGCCGCAGACCTTTGTGAATGGCAACCCCGCGTTCGACACGCTGTACAAGGGGTGGACCAAGGTGACTGCGCCCCTGCAAATGCCCAACACGACAGGGTTGGCAGCTCTGTTCGGGATCGCGGCGGCAGGCAGCACGGAATTCGTCACGCCCAACGCCAACACCGACTCGACGGCGGACATTCTGTCGCGCCTCGAGTTCGTGGCCTACGATCTCAATGGTGACGCGGACAGTGTCAATCCAGGCGAAGGGTTCGTCAAGTTCTATCAGGTGGACGCGGGGTCGAAGCCGCTCGTCGCGCCACCCTTTGGCGTGTGGTCACCCGCGCAGATCGACTCGGTCGCCGTGGGGTATCTCCGCTCCGGTATCACCCGTCAGCCCGACGCGAACAACTGCGGCGAGTGGCGGTACGTCCAGGACGACAACGGCAGTCTGGAGTGGGAGTTCTTCCCGATTGCCGTACATCATAGCGCGTGGTACAAGACGATCGTGGGAAATGCGGTCGGCGGCAGCGTGCCGGCGGCAATCTCAGCGGCCAACGCCGCCGAAGTCGCGGGCGCAATCGCGCCGGCCGACACCGTGAGCATGACATGGGTCGCCAAGAACCCGTCGCGCAATGGCTCGACCACCGAGCCTCCTCGGTGCTATCTCGGCGGCGATCCCCATCTCGTGGCCACCGAGCGCGACACGACGGCGGCCGCGCCGTTGCGTACCGGCGCGCAGTGGGGCGCCCAGAACTGGACCTATGGGCGGCGCGGCGGCACCGACACCACATTCACCGCGGGTGACGCCACCGATCCGACCCGTCCGACACGCATGGGGCACTGGCTGCCGTGGCCAGGGGCCACGCCGCCAACGTTCACGGCCGCGTTCAAGGCCAGTCATCCCGACTGGCGGTACCTGTTCCCGATCGACACGGTCTACAACCCGGCCTTCAAGATGGTGATCGCGGCGCACGGGAGCGTCGGCGTGAGCGGTACGGTGAACGGCCGTGTGACGCTCTACTCCGACGGCAGCATCGCCGTGTTGGACAATCTGCGACTCACGAACGATGCCGATACGACGTGCCAGCATCTGGCCGCGCTCCTGGCGGGCACCAACATCCTGGCCGCCGACAACGGCATCAACGCGCCCGCTGGGGACAATACGACGCGCCTCAACATGCGTGGCGGCTCGAGCGACCTGTGGGTCGAGTCGACCGTGATGGCGCTGCAGTCGTGGGGAGCTGAAGGATTGGTCAGCGATCCCGGTGTCCTGTTCGTGCCGCTGCAACAGCCGTGCAACGCGCAGAACTACGCGCGCGGGTGTCTCCACGTGCAGGGCGGCATCATCCAGAGCACGCGGCACACGGTGAACTCGGGCAACGGGTCGACGACAGGTTACGGGTACGCCAAGCAGTACGTCTTCGACGACTGTTCGGTGACCGACCCACTCCCGTATTTCCCCGCGACCGGTCGGTTCGCGATCAACGCGTATTACGAAAACGATCCCGCGCGCTTCAGCGTGAGCGCCTTGTTCGCCGCGTTGAAGCCATAGGGGCGCGCGATCGTCACTTGCAGGCGCTCTCGAGTTGTCCGACGACCACCGGTATCCCATCCAGGTCGAAGACGAAGACCGAGGACGGTGCGGGGCGCGGTCGCGCCAGCTCTATCGTCAGGCGGGGGGAGCGGCCGAGCATGTGAACGAAGGCCCGTACCTTGTGTTGGCCGCCACCGACGATGAGTGTCGTGCTGTCGCGTCCGTACCCCCAGTGTTGGCTTTGCGGTGGTTCGGCCCCGAATAGCACCGTCACCGTATGTGAGCGGGGTCGTCCGAAGGACTGCTGGCTGTCGAGCGAGGCCTCGAGTACGCCGTCGTGACATCGGAGCGTGAGGGCGGCTCGCGGTGATCCAAGCGCATCAGCCGACGAAAGGACGAAATCAACGTTCTTCCGGGCGTCCGCGCGATGTGCTTCGACGAGCCCGTGCCAATCCCCAACGACGATCGGAATGCTATCGACCACGTCCGCGCTCTCGATCCGCCTCGGCGGTCCCGGCAGCATGAATGGAGACGCGAGGTGCTGAAACGACAGGGTGCGAACGCTGTCGTGGACGATCGGCGTCGGGACATCCGAGAGCTGACAGCCGAGAATCAGCGGTGTCCAGAAATCGGCGTAGACAGGACAATCGGAATTCCACCTGAGGCGCGCGGGCTTGTCAACCGAGTCCATCGATCGCTTGGTCGCCGTGGGGACCGAGCCCACTCCACCGCCCTGCGCAGCTGCCACGTCAGCGTGCGCAAGCACGAGGCAGGTGCCGATAACCACCACACTCATACGCATCATCGCACTTCCGGAACGCCCTTGGTCGCGGCCATGGATCGCGTCCGCCAACATCATACCGTCAGACCGCGGAACAGGTCCACCGGGTGGCCGGCCCGAGCTGGATCGCGATCCCGGCAGAGCCCCACGCGATTGGCTCCGTGACACGGGGACGATAGGTTCTTCTCCTGAGCTCGACCTCGACTCGACCACCGGAGGGTATTTCACAGTCCACGCGAACGCGCCGCGAGGTTCCAGTTCCACTGGAACTCGAGGGTGGGCTGCACACAGCTGGCGTAGCAACATCGACTCGCCTCGCTCATCCAATGCGATCGACAATCCAACGTTCCAAGGGAGCCATGCCGAGAGCCCATTTGAGCAGGATCGCAGCACTGGCCACCATGCTCTGTGCCGGTGCGACGCATGCTCAGGCGACCGTCCAGACGCAGCCGGAGTGGACCACGCCCATCACGCCGTTTCACATCGCCGGCAATCTCTACTACGTCGGCAGTAAGGACCTGGCCTCCTACCTCATCGTCACGCCCCAGGGCGACATTCTCATCAACTCCAGTCTCGAGGCCTCGGTTCCGCTGATCCGCCGCAGTGTCGAGCAGCTGGGCTTTCAATTCACCGACATCAAGATCCTGCTCATCAGCCACGCTCATATCGATCATGACGCCGGGAGCGCCGAAATCATACGAGAGACCGGGGCAAAGTACATGGTGATGGACGGAGACGTTCCGGTGGTCGAAAGCGGCGGCGCGAAGGATTTTGCCTACCCCGCCGATCTCTACCCGCCGGCGAAGGTCGATCGCGTGCTGCACGAAGGCGATGAAGTGAAACTTGGAGAAACCGTCCTGGTTGCGCACAAGACCTCGGGCCATACCCGCGGATGTACCACGTGGACCTTGCGCGTGCAGGAGGGTGGGCGGCCTCTCAACGTCGTCATCGTCGGGAGCTGGAATGTGAATCCCGGCTTTCGACTGGTAGACCGCCCGGGGCAGTCCGCTTCGTATCCGGGGATTGCGGAAGCATACCGGCGCACGTTTGCTGTCTTGAAGGCTTTGCCGTGCGACGTTTTTTTGGGAGCACATGGAGCCTACTTCGACATGCTGGCAAAGCTCGACAAAATAAAGTCGGGTGCGACCGGAGATATCTGGATCGATCCACAGGGTTATCGAGCCGCGGTGGCGGAGCGCGAGCAAGCCTTCCAGACCGAACTCAAACGCCAAGAGAATTGATGGTCAGAAGCCGAGGTTCTGTGCGCGCGCCGGGCGTTGTCGCCTGCTCTTAGTCATCGCGCGCACGTCGAACGGGTCTGACCCGTTAGGCACTAAAGTCCACTAGCTCGGTTACATCGCGCTTGCCGATTATCGGAGATGCAAACTGAGCCGATAGCGCCGAAGGCCGGCAGCTCGCGCGGGTCAGTTTGGGATCGAACAGGGGTGCACGTCGAAGCTGTCCGCCATCCGGATGCTGGCTCTTGGTGAGCTTCCCGGCGTCACCGCAGGGTCAAATGGCCCTTCGAGCCGAGGAACCCGAGACGCGCATCAATGAGCGCATGCTCCGGCATCCGTGGGAGCGTACTGTTTACGTTCTTTCTGCGTCCCTCAACATCCTCTTCCTCATCGGCGCGGTATGGCTCGTCACCAAAGGCACGCCGTGGCTGGACACACACCCACTACTCCACAAACGTGCGTCCCAGCTGCGAGCACTCGCGATCGCCGGGATTGCCGCCGGGCCCAGCGTGACATTCCTGCGCAACACTCGCTGGGCGGCGACTGACTGGAATGGCATCAGGCTATCGTCAAAACAAATCCCGGAGCTCTATGCGATCCTCGCGAGACACTGCGCGGTGTTTGGCATGCCGGTTCCGGCGTTGTACATATCACAGAAGGAGTCCGGGATCGCACGAGCATACTCATCGTGGCACCACTATTACGTCGTACTCGGTATCGAGCTGCTGCAACCAGACCTGGCACCGATCAGCGACGCGATCGCGTTCAATATCGCCAGGGAAGTCGGACGGATCCGTCTCAAGCACACTGAGTGGTGGGACGAGCTACTCATCTCCTATATCGTACGCATCCCCGTCCTGCGCACGCCTCTCATGCATCTCAGAGCGTATTCGGCTGACCGGTACGGAGGGTTTCTAGAGCCCGAGGGCCTGCGCGGACTCATTGCCCTATCAACCGGCCGTCTGATTCTCCCGCGAGTAGACGTCGCGGAATACCTGCGAGCGCTCAGGTCAGGGACCAGGGTCACAGGCTTCCTCGCCCAGGTTACGAACGCTGCGCCGCCAATCCGGCGGCGAATCCGCGCACTCTACGACCTGGGGTTGTTCAAGGACTCAGCGTCGTCGCGACCGCCGCCGCAATAGCGCGACAGCGTGCTCGCCGCAGCTTGCTGGAAGGTTGTTCTGGGGCGTGGTGCAGCCTGTCCGCGCCGCTTACCTCGAGGCGCGCCCCGATCGGTCTCGGGTCGCGTAGCACGCCACCACGGGCTCGCCCTCCAACGGTCACCCATGAGCCAATGCAGGTGAGGCGGCTGGTTGTCTAAGCTCCAGGTTTGGCCTTATAACGGGCGCAATACAAACTGAACCGAAGCGCAATGCACCTGTTCGCTTCGTTCATCCGTTTTTTCGATTCATTCGATGGAGGCGGGGAAGTCACGATTCGACGAGCTGGAGGATACGAGCCGTCGACGAGATGCGGTGAACGCTGATCACGAGCCTCAACAAATATCACAATGACACCCATTGTCGCTTCATCCAGGCTTGAACGCCGCAAGCAGGGGAAGGCTTTGCGGGACAAATTTCCGCGCGCTGCGCAGGCCGAATGGAAGGCTCGACCAAAGTCGCAAGACCCGATCAAACTGCTCGAGGAATCGGACATCGATCGCATTCCCGGCCTGGTCCCGCTCAAGTATCAGCGGATGGCGGAGTCGCCGTTCAAGTTCTTCCGGGGCACAGCCATCATCCAGGCACGGGACCTCGCCACGGCGCCCGTGTCGGGGATCACCGTTCAGGCGTGCGGCGACTGCCACCTCGCCAACTTTGGCGGCTTCGCTTCTCCCGAGCGCACACTGGTATTCGACATCAACGACTTCGACGAAACGTTCCCCGCTCCATGGGAATGGGATGTCAAGCGTTTGGCGGCGAGCTTCGTGCTAGCAGCGAGAGACCGTCGTTTCTCCACAAAAGTCGCGGACGATGCGGTTCGTGCGGCCGCCGCGTCCTATCGTGAGCACATGGCCGAGTTCGCCGAGGAATGGGTGTGCTCGACGCGTGGTATGCCCAGCTCAACATCGACGCCATCCAGGAGCGATTTCGGAAGCAGTTTCGGAACAATCCGGACCTGCAATCGCGGCTCCTCAGGAAACAGAAGCAGGCCCACTCGCAGACGTCCGAAGCCGTGATTCCGAAGCTCACTGAGGTCGTGGACGGGCACCGGAAGATCTCGGATAACCCGCCGGTCATTTATCACTTCGGTGAATTCGCTCGCGAGTTCAACAAGCGAAGCGGGAAGTTCATCGAAGAGTACAAGCGGTCGCTGCCCGCAGATCGGCGACACCTGTACGATCGCTATCACTTGGAGGACAGCGCAATCAAAGTTGTCGGCGTGGGCAGCGTCGGGACGCGCTGCTACGTGTCCTTGTTGCTCGCGGACGACAATGATCCGCTCTTCCTGCAAGTCAAGGAGGCGCGCAGATCCGTGTTGGAGAAGCCGCGCGGCAAGAGCCAGTATGCAAATCAGGGCATGCGCGTCGTGCACGGCCAACGCCTCATGCAAGCCGCGAGCGACATCTTTCTCGGCTGGACTCACAGCAAAGCGCACGACTACTATGTTCGTCAGTTCCGCGACATGAAGGTCTCCGCCGAAGTGGAAACCTTCCGGCCCGACACACTGGTTGGGTACGCCCGCTTGTGCGGCTGGGCCCTGGCGCGGGCCCACGCCAAGGCTGGCGCTTCGGCGATGATTGCCGGCTACCTGGGATCGAGCGATCAGTTCGATGACGCCTTGGTGCGGTACGCGCAAGCCTACGCCGATCAGGCAGAACGGGACTTTGAGGCCTTTCAGGGAGCGATACGGTCCGGGCGCCTGTCGACGGAACCGGAAAAGGGCGCCGGTCTGGCGTTCCTGCTGTAGCGAAGGACTTGCGTCGATACTGCGGGCACAATTGAATAGTCGTCAATTGTGCCCACTAGCATTTTATTGTGCCCAATACTATATTGCGCTATCGCCACTCTGGGTCCGCGAGCCCTCTGCCGCGCCGCAGCCTCCTGATGGCCTCTTGCTCGCGGTACCCGTGACGGGCCCCCGACAATGGACGCGACAGGACCGAACCACCCGAGTGGCGGGACGCGCGCGCGTCAGCCATTGAGTGCCGCACTCACAGCCAGTCTCAGCGATCTCCGCGACGAGATCACGCTGCACCTCACTGATGCGAATCTCGATGGACACATGCCGCATCACATTCAACGGGTCGCCCAACAGGCGCGGATCGACGGCCTCCGCGCAGAGCAGGCCGTGGTGGCGTTTGGCCATCTCTGGGACAACCTACCCGGAGCGGGCCATGCCCGAGAGTCGAGACGCGACGAGATTCGCTGGAGTGTCGTCAGCGCCTTGATTACCGCCTACTACGACCACGACCCGCGTACGACGGGACACTCGGTCTGACATGGGCAGTTCGCGAGATTCCCGTTCATCGTTCCGGTCAGGCCGCCCATAGGCTACCTCGCCGTCGTCGCGCGGCGGCCGGTCCCGGGCTGCGCCGTCGCCGCCTCAGGTCGACGGACGGCAGAGGAAGAACGTTGCCATGGCAGTGGGTACAAAGACGTCACGACGACGTTGGGCCACATTGAAGCGCCCGGCGACGCGCAGGCGACAACAGCGGCGGCAATGACGCGCGCTCGCGACGCAATCCGGCGCCTGCACCGGCGACACCACAACGTTATACAAACGCGCAAACCGGCAGCCAGCGCTCAGGGTGAATATCGATGGCAGCGCGGGCGTCGGGCTCTCGGGCTATCACCTACTCAGCGGCGTCACATCTACTCGGTCAAAGCGCAAATTCCGCACGCGACCGTTGCTGACCGTAAAGCTGTTGCATCGCCCGAGCTCTGGACACCGATACTCCATCGCTCCCATTGGGAACTCTGCCACGAACACGTCGGCAATCGTGGGCGTCATCTCGAGCTCGCCTCGGGCGTAATGCACAACGAGCTTGTTGTCCCGAACCGAGATCGTGTATAGGGCATCGAGCTCGTTGCTGTAGAAGGCGCCTGCGTACTCCCGCATTCTCTCGGTCGTTGGCTGGACGCGTTCGATGCGCTGTGCAGATTGATCGCTCCCATCCTGGTGTAGGGTGACGCGGGCCGATTTGCCGCCCGGCGCGGGCGCGTCGAACGTCACCTGCGCGTCGACGACTTTCAGGACGAAACGGCTTTCGGATACAGGATACACCGGAATCTTGGACTCCCCGGTCGCCCGCGTCATGAGCTGATCGCCTTCCCGAGTAAAGGAGATGATGAAGTCCGGACTTAGCTGATAATCGCCGACATAGGCATCCAGCAGCTTCGGGTCGACCTTCACCTGGGCCAGCGTCGAGTCGCGAGCGGTTGGGGGCTTCGGCGGCGACCCTTTCAGGTGGGGCGCCAGATAGATGTCCGCCGCCCTGTACGCGAGTCCAGCAGCGTCGGCATCGCCGGCGTTGCACAGCGTGATGACAGAAAAATGCTCATCGGGAAACCGCAGTAACTCGGTGCGAAATCCGGCATCTCCGCCGGCGTGGTTGACTGTCCTCAACCCACGGTACTCGTTGACTACCAATCCAGAGGCGTACTCGATCTCTTTGCCATTATTCAGATGCCCCTTGATTTGCATCTTCTGCAATAGGTCTCTCCCGCCCACTGCGCCGGTGTAGAAGTTCTCGTCCCAGCGCGCGAGGTCGTCGATCGTCGTGAACAGACTGCTCGGCCCCACTGTCGAGTAAGAGAGCGCCACATAGGCATACCGACCATCTGGCTTGCGATCGTATGAGTAGGCGCGGTTGTCGACGAGGTCCCCGTAATGCTCGTGGAAGTGGGTACTGCGCATGCCGAGCGGTGCAAAGATGCGCTCGTCCGTGAACTCACGCAGGGACTTGCCTGAAACGCGTTGCACGATGAGCCCCAGCAACGTGTAGCCCGTGTTGCTGTAGAGAAACTCGTCGTTCGGGTGAAAGTTCAGCTCCCGCTGCCGCCAGATCAGATTCACGACGTCCTCCTGCGTGATCACGTCCTCCAGGCGCCAACCCGCCATGGCGAGGAGATTCCACTGATCACGCAGGCCGCTCGTGTGATGCAGGAGATCGCGGATCGTGATGGGCGTGTTGAAGTCGTGAAGCTCCGGGACGTACTTGCGAATGTCGTCGTCCAGCGACAGCCTCCCCTCCTGCTCGAGCAGATAGATGGCGAAGGCGGTAAACTGCTTGGACAGCGATGCGATGTGGAACACCGTGCTCGCCGTAATCGGTGCAGAGTGTTCGATGTCCGCTCGGCCGTAACCCTGGACGTAGAGCGGCTTCCCATCCTTGAGGACGCCGAGAGCACAACCGGCAGTGCCTGGTTTAGCCCATTGGGCAAAGATTGCGTCGGCAGCCCGGTCCGGCGTGGTCTGCGCGGCCGCGACCGAGGCAACAGCGACAAGAGTGATCAGGCTGCGGGCGGCGACGAGCGTGCGCATTTGACGTCCACGGAGAAGAACCGGGATAATGTCACCGGGAAGGGAGAGCAGCAATGTCTGGCGGCGCAGGCAGAATCGCCCGCATCGTGGTGGTGATATAGGTGAGTAGATTAGACGTCTATCGCCCCCGTAGCTCAGGTGGATAGAGCAGCGGTTTCCTAAACCGTTGGCCGGGTGTTCGAGTCACCCCGGGGGCACTATGTGAGACAACGACTTAGGCGAGCGCAGCGCAAGAGTGTAGCAAGCGAAAGCACGCCGGAGTGTAGCAAATTGCACGGCGCAGCGTGAGCCACAGGGCCAGGAACGCCCCCACCAAAAAAGGGACAACCCTTTGTGGGACTGCGGGGGTGGGTGGGGGCAGGGTCGACTTTGCAGCGTGCCTGGTGCCCCCTCGTTCGGATGAATTGCATTGGTCCCAATACAACGGATCCCACCCGTCCAAAAATTAGCGTGTTCGCGAAAGGGCATCATTCAGTGCGGGGAATCGGTCGGCACGTCCTGGACGCGCGTTCCCGTCGCTTCGATCCGCTGACGCAACGGCGCCGCGGCGTGCCCCTTGCGGGGTCCCATAAACAGGACCGCTGGTGGGTGCTGGCAGGACCCGTTCTTTGAGTGGGGGTGTGTCATGGTCACTCGCGGGGTGCTGGCAGGATCCGTTCTTCTTGTGGTCGGATGTGCGACTGGCCCGACGCAGTCGCCGCTATTGGTGTCGGCGACCGTAGACCCGTACGCGACGCCCGCTTTTGTCCAGGTGCTGGCAACAAACCAGAGTAATAGGCCGCTGTACTTGTCTTCTTGTCTTCAGCAGGAACAGGAGTCGAAGACCGGTTCGTGGGTGCCGCTGGGGAACGGCATGTGCGCCTCGACGACGAGGCGTCTCCGTGTGGCGGCTGGCGCGACCGACTCCACGTTGGGCGCGACGTTTTTTGCGACGGGTACCTATCGCGTCGGTGTCTACTACGGCACGGACTCCTCTGGGAGCAGAGCTGGGGAGTCCTTCTCGAACAGCTTCGGGGTTGCCCAGTAGCCGGTGCTCTGAGTAATCATCAGGAGCGCCGCGTCGCACCGTCAGAGAGGGGTGCTGGGCCGCACTGGCTTCTCCCCGTAAGCGGAGTCACAAAGTAGGTTGGGAGTCCTGATCCGCCGGCAACGAATAGGTTTGAGATCCCGCTAAGATCGGGTGAGCCGCGGTGCGGGCACGACCGATGAGCCTGTGGCCGCTACGATCGAGTTGACACCTGCGGCTTGCAGGTTGGGCCTGAACTCCAGCCATTCCACGCTTCTCGCGTGAACCGCGTCCCGAACGAGGCGTTCGCGTCCAGTGAGGGCAGACGAACCTGTTTTGACTTCAACGAACACAATCTTTTTCAAGTCACCGTCGCATAGCCCATCGAAAACGAGTAGATCGATCGGCGTCCCAAGGAAACGCACATCTTTGGGATTGAAGCTGAAGCCTGGAAGATACGGGACGATGTGCTCCGTTACCTTGCCGAGCGTGACCGCTTGGCTGCGCTGAATTGCATCCTGCCTCAGCTCGACCTCATTAGCGGCTTTCCACCGTTCGAGTTCGATCTTCGCCTCGCCGCGCGCGATCTCCAGAATCTGTTGCTTTTGGCTCTCAAGCTCCTTCTCGCGCCAGCGGATTACGTCGCTCTGCACCTCCCGTGAGATGCGGCTTTTGGTTGAGATGTACAGGTAGGCGAAAACAATCGCTGCCAACAGGAACAGAACGCCGAGTGGCTCGGACATGATGTCGTACTCCTCACGAGGTCGAACGAATCTCAGTGAGCGGCGTGCGCATGTAGATCCGGCCACCCGATCACGGGTACTGCTTGGTTGCGGACCACTGGCCCGACATTACAACGGTCGGCGGCGCACCGTACGGATCGTGCAATGTCACAGTCGCATTGCCGCTCATGGTGCGCCCGGAGATCGTCCCCGTCGAGGTCCACGCCTCGAGTGTCTGGAAGTCGAAGGAGACCTGATCGCCGCTGATCGTGCCCCCGGTGATCGTGCCGCTATATGGGCCAAAGAACGCCGATTGCGCCCCGATCGTGCATACAAGGTTGTCCCCAACGCTACCGGTCAATATCGAGCCGGTCTGGGTTACCATCATTGTTGCTACGGCCTCCTCACAAGTCCAGCCGCCGCCGGTGAGATTCGACACTTTGTACGCCCATGTCCCGCTGAGCGAGATGGGCGGTGCGGTGCTGCTGCTACAGCCAACGACAGTGAGCAGCACGAGCACCGCAACGATTCGCATACGCAATGTGGCTACCGCAAGGAAAGGAAGCGACCAAAATGGTCCCGGGAACCGAGCCGGTCAAACTGGGGGTCCCGGAAGGTGGGAACGTACCAGCGAGTAGTTGCCCGTCATTCGCCGAATCGGTTATGTCGCCGGACGCGTTGACTCGAGGGCGCGACTCAAGGATTCGTGTCACTGCATTGGCTGCCCCGTGTAATAATCCCACCCGACGCTCTGAGTTGGGACCGTGCTCGCTCCCGTGTAGGTCGCGTACTTCACGTCGGAGTAGTTGAAGGTCAGGTTCATGGTGGCCAGTGCGGAGCCAAGTGTTACTGAAGCCATGTTGACCGCGCCGAGCGTGTAAACGGAACGTCCGTGGGTGGTCGCGATCGTGATCGTGAGCGGGTCCGGCCCCTCCAGGACGTTCAGGGCTTGTGGTGTGACGGGGAACTGGAGTGTCGCCGTGCCTCGCTTCTGGCCATTCGGCCCCGACGGGACATCCTCGACTTGGTAGCCCACGACAGGGCCCAGGAATTGGCCCGCCCCCGCCGTCGCGGTCACACCAGGCGGCACGCTCGCCTGGTTGATTCCGAGCGCCTGCACAGAGGATGGGACCATTGGAGCCCATTGCAGCTTGTAAAAGGTGAACGACGCGTTCAGGCCTCCCGCTCCCGTCCCGCTGTTCGTGAAACTCACGCCGCTCAATGTGTAGGTGATCGTTCCCTGAGCCGTCACGTTGCTGAGGCGGACCGTCCACAAACAGTGGCTCGCCGCACAGGAGTTGATCTGCGAGGCCTGCTGATTCGTGGGGGTGAATTGGATGCTGCCTGACCAGGCCGGGGGGGTGGCATCCTTGCCACTAGTCGGTTGGCACTGAAACTGGAAGTTCGTGGCCGCGCCGAGAGAAAAAAATGCCACTCCCGTGGGGGTATTCGTGTAGGTGACAAAGATGCCGGGTGCTGGTCGGGACAAGCGCAGTTTTGTGACACCGGCCGTGGCGCCTGTACGACGCTAGGCGCGGTCGCCGCAGCCTGTGTGGGCGCAGCCTTCTAAGGGATCGCGGGCACCCGTACTTGCGCTGAGGCAAGATGCGCCGAGAGTGGCAGGCACGCGACAACAGCAACGACAGCGGGGAGGCGACGCGCCGTCATGGAGACTCTCCGGTCAGAGTGAGTACAAGCGCATGCGCCTGCCGATCGATCCGGACCAGCGCCCGGGTTCCATAGGTGATACGACGCCAGGGTCCCTTGGCCCTCATCGACATCGAGTCCACCGCTGCTCCGCAGGGGCGCGCGTTCGGAACCGAGGAGGGAGCGGTCGGACGTGGCGGTGGCCTCGTATATTTTCCTAAACCGTTGGCCGGGTGTTCGAATCACCCCGGGGGCACCATGCGGACTAAGGACGTACGCTGGCCGGCCACGAGAGTGCAGGACCCGTTCTTTGAGTGGGGTGTGTCATGATCACTCGCTGGGTGCTTGCAGGATCCGTCTGTCTTGTGGTGGGGTGTACGACTGGTCCGACGCCATCGCCACTCCTCGTGTCAGCGAGCGTAGACCCGTATGCCGTGCCCGCAGTCGTCCAGGCGCTCGCGACAAACCAGAGCAGTCGGCCGCTCTACCTGTCTTCCTGTATTCAGGAGGAACAGCAGTCGAAGACGGGTTCGTGGGCGCCCTTGGCGAACGGCATGTGCGCCACGACGACGGAGCAGCTCCGTGTGGGACCTGGCGCGACGGACTCCACGTTGGTCGCAACGTTTTTCAGGTCGGGCACCTATCGAATCGGTGTCTACTACGGGACCGACTCATCGGGCGCCAGAGCTGGAGAATCATTCTCGAACAGCTTCGCAGTCGCCCAGTAGCCTACCCTCCAGCCGTTCGACTGCGCGGCCAGCGCAGAATTGCGCGTGTGCCAGGTCACGCGTCAGACGAGTGTGCACCCAGGCATGATATCGCTCCCGAGTAAGCGACGCGGCGAGGCGCACCAATGCTCATCCAGGCGCAGGCGAAGCTAGCGATCGCTCCCGCGTCGCTTTCCGAGACGCTCCGCACCCTCGCAGAGTTCATCGAGCGACGACTCGTCCCGGGACCCGACGCAGAGTTGGCCGTCGCGCTCATGCAGACCGGCTCCCGCGGCAACGCACTGCTAGCGAGCCGGCTGGCGCCCGAGACGCAGGAGTTCAGCCTCGGACTCGCCCCCACGGGGCAGGGACTCACGGCACGCGAGTTTCGCGAGGCGATCGCGCAAAAGAAGCCCAAGCGTACGTCGTCGCAGCTGCGCGTCCGCGGACTTGCACGCGCCGACTGCGTCCGCCTCATGCGTGAGCTCGCCGACGCGCTGCCGCCGAGTGGACGGGGAGTCATGCTGCTCGGCCACTTGCGCGAGTGGCGCCTCGCCGACGGCGACACCCGCGTCGCGGTGGAAGTTCACTTTGGCCGCCCACACCGTCCGCCCGTTTGCACCGCCATCGTCAGCGTGCGCTTTGAGGCGCCCGACGTGAAGGATTCCATCGTGGCCGAAACACTGGCCGAGCTGTCCCGCCGACTCGACGTGCCGTTCGATAGCCAGGTGTCCGTACTGCCACTCGCGACTGGTCGCAACGCGCGTGACCCGGCGAGTCAGGCGGCAGAGGCGGCCAGGGCTGCAGCGGGGCTTGTCGTGGTCCAAAGCGTGTACGAGTCGCTCGCGCGCGCGGCCGACGCCATTGGGGCGCGCGCGCAGGATCTCGAACAGGTGCCGTTCCTCTTCGTTGGTTCGGGAGCACTCAACAAGCGCCTCTCGGATGTGCAGGCCGGGAAAAAAGAGGTCGTCAACCTTGGGTCGGCGCTCAAGCAATTCATGAAAGGGAGGCTCCCCGACTATCGCCTCGACACGAGCGGCACCGAGCAGACGTCGTTTCGGCGATCGCTGGGGCCGACGCTCGATGTGATCGTCCGATTTGACCGCGTCCACCAGTGGGGCCTGGGCAAGTCCTTCAGGGTAGATGTGCGCGTCGATTTCCCGGACACGGCGTTCTCCGGCATCCACGGGCTGGCGGGTGTGAGTGTCTTCTGGCTTTTCCACTACGGACCGCAAACCCATGCATGGGCCTACACGACGCGCGGCGAGTTGGCGGAGGCGCTGGACGGATGCGGCGCGCTGCTCGGTCGGATGCTCCCGGCAATCGAGGAACAATGCCGGTCACTCCTCGTGCCGCCCCCGACGGTCCTGCTCCCGGGCACGCCCAGGTATGGACCACTCAGCGCCCGCGACGCGTTGGCGATCGCGTGGCCAATGGCGCAAGCTTGGGCCCCGGACGTCGAGCTCCAGCGGATCACGTCAGGCTATCCCGCTCCCGTTCGCTCGAGGCGACTGGTTCTCACGCCGACCGGCCGCTTGGCCGACGGTGGGGGCTGGACGATCGTCGGGCTGTCGAAAGCGCGCGACATGTTGTGCCACTACGCCGTGCCGTACACGGGCCGCGTGTGGTGGACGCTGTACCCGGTCGTGCAGCACACGAGCCCCAAGTACAGTGCATCGGTCGCCGTGGATGACTGGTCCGATTCCCCTCGTATCGCTCCGCTCGCCCTCGCGGCAGCGCAGGCGCAAATCGGTGCGCCGCACGACCTCGACCTGATGCTCACTCTCGACGATCCGTCGCGGTACCAGGGGCATTTTGTCTGGACCGCATGGTGTACAGCGCGGGATGGCGCGGTGAGCGGCATACGGCCAATCGCGGTTCGACTCGACCGGCACACTGGCCATCCGCTCGAGGTCACAGCGGTCTAGCGGCGTCGACGACCTCTTCCTACGCGACGAGCGTCACCCGTCGCGTTAGCGCCTATGTGACCTGGCTCGTGGCTCTTCGTCGCCAAGGGGACGCCCTACTACTGAGATCTTGCATGCCCCTGGATATCGCCGTCGTCGCTGTCCTCACCGTGTGTGCCTACCAGCTCGGAGCCCTGCGCGGACGACGCCATGAAGCTCGCTGGTGGACGGGCGCCATTTTCGCGGCCGGCCGGGGGAAACTCGACTATCTGCAGGCCTACATCGCCGGACGAAATCCGCGGGCGCGCGAGCCTCACGAGTGTCCGGAAGAGTTGGCCCGCCACCTGGTCTTGCCGCATGTCGCCGACCGCGGCAGGCCCATCGTGCTTCCCGCCGACTGGGCCACGGCGGTCGGTGAGTCTGCGCCGAAACAGGCGACACAGTCCGGGGACGTGACACGCGTCAACGCGGGAACGCCTCGGGCAGCCCACCGTCGACGGTGATGATGTCGCCCGTCGTATAGCGAAACCGGTCGCTCGCCAACAGCGTCGCGACATCGGCCACCGTCTCCGCCGGAATGAGCGAGACGCCCATGACATTCCGACGTCGATAGGCCTCGAGTTGTTCGTCGACCGATACGCCACGCGTGGCGGCGCGCTCGGCTACGAAGCGCATGAACATCGGTGTCTCGATCTGGTCCGCGTTGATCGCGTTGACACGAATCCCGTCCGCGCCCAACTCGACGGCAGCTACACGCATCGCCTGGAGCAGTGCGGCCTTGCTCCCACCATACGCGACCGCGTCGCGACCCGGCGTCAGCGCGGCCTTCGAGACCGAGCACACGATCGAGCCGCCCAGCCGCTGGCGCCGCATCACGGCCGCCGCACCTCCGATCGCCAACACGGCGCCGACATAGTGCACATCGAGCTGTCGCTGCAGATCCTCCCGGCGGATAGTCGTCACGTCCGCGAATCGTGGCGCCAGGCCGGCCGTATAAAAAAGGCAATCGAGTCCGCCAAACTCGAAGACCGCCTGCCGAATGAGATCGGCGAGGCTTGCGTCCTCGCGGACGTCCACGCTGGCGCTCACGGCGCGACCCGCGAAGGACGCGTTGAGCTCGGCCGCCAGGGCATCGACCGCCGCTCGATCGAGATCGGCCAGGACGACGTGCGCACCCTGCGCCACGAACCGGCGAGCCGCAGCCTTCCCAATCCCGCTGCCGGCACCAATCACCAGAGCGACGTGTCGTGGGAGTAGCAACGTTCCGCGCTCTCGGAGATCCTGCTCGTCGATCTTCCGCCGCTCGAGCGGCCACTGCTCGAATTCGTACACGTCGGCTTCGGAGATGAACTGGAACGCGTCGACCGCGTCCGCATTCACGATGGCCTCGAGCGTGGCCCGATAGCACAGATTCGCCGTCATCGCGCCGCGCTTGTCCCTCGCCGCCGTGATCATGCCGACCCTGGGCACCAACACAACCTTCGCCCAGTCGTCCAGTGGACGCCGCCCGTCGATTGCGTGACGTGCGTGATAGACCTCGTACTCCGCGCGCTGCGCCGCGAGTTGTGCACGGGCCGCGTCGGCGATCGCGCCCGGGCCGGCCGAGAGATCGACGTCCAGCCACACCGGCAGACGCCCGGCGCGCAAAATGTGTTCCGGCGTCGCCACGCCGCGGCGCGTCAGCTCGGACATGCCGGGGGCCGCCAGCGCAGAGAGGACGTCCTCGCCATCATCGAAGTGCAGGATCACGCGACCCGTGGCGCCGAGCGCGCCGCGCACCACGGGCAACAGTTGCTCCGCCGATTGCCGACGCACGTCTGGCGCGTCCAGCGCGGGCGCCGATCGGGCCCGCGCCTTGGTTGATAAAAAGCCTTCGATGACGTTGATCGCGCGAATGAGTCGCGCGTAGCAGTCACGCGGACTCTCAGCCCAGACCACCAGCCCATGGTGCGCCAAGGCGAGCCCGATCGCACCAGTTGGAATCCGGTCGACCATCCGGCTCACCGCGTGGGCCAACGGGAAACCCGGCCGCACATACGGTACGTACACGACCTCGCCCGCGAAGAGGTCGGCGACGAGCCGCTCGGCAACTGCATCGCGCAGATTCGTCAGGCTCATCGTCGCGACGTCGTGCGTATGCGCGATCACGCGGTGGGGAAGCAACGAATGAAGCGGCGTCTCGACACTCGGCGCCGGCGCGTCGGCATCCAGCGCGCAACTCGCCATGAAGCGCATCATTTCGGCATCGTCCATCGACTCGGCGGTCCGCAGGGCCGCGAGTGCGGGGATCGAAAGCCGCGAGAATCCCTTTCGTCCGATCGTACGGAGATCAGTGCCACTGCCTTTGACCAGCAGCTCGATGCCGACCTTGATCGACGTGTTCCCGCCGCCCGGTTGGACGAGTCTCGTCTCGCGGCCAATCAGGTGCGAGAGGTAGATGATCTGATCCAGCTCGTCGGCGTCGGGCGCGATCCCGCCCGCCGTAGCCCACTGATCGTCGATGCGCGGCATGCGCCAAGTTATCGCGACTCAGGACGACGCGCACATCGATACGCACGGCGAGCTCCCTCCCGAGCAAGGGATACCGGTGCCGGTGGCTATTGCACGACTCTGCCTGTACTGTTGTGCGTCATCGCGACCACAATCTCGTTGACAGGGTGCCCCGATCGACTTCTGCGAGGAGGTGTACCGTGTCATCGAGGACCGCAGGCAGGTGGAGCAGAGCGCGGCGGCGGCTGCGCTGGCGTTCGTCGTAGTCGCCGGAGCCCTTGTCGCACAGCGGCCGGTCGCGAACACAATGTCTGTCCAGCCGGGAATGCGTGTGCGCGCATGGGGGCCTGCGGGTTCAGCGCCCGTCACCGGCACGGCAATATCGACGTCCAGTTCGTCGCTCCGCATCGCGCGTGAGCGAGACACCGTCGACGTGCAGGATCTCACGCGCATCCAGGAACCGAACGGACGGCATGGCCACGCACTCGCGGGCGCCCTCGTTGGTGGGATCGCGCTTGGCGGCACCATGGCGATTGCTACTGGGGGCGGCTGCTCGCACAACTGCACGTTCACCACGACCAACAACGCGTCATTCGCGGCCGTCGGCGGTGCATTGGGGTTCGTCGCAGGGGCCGTCGTCGGCGGCATCGCCGGTGCGTTTATCCGCACTGACCGGTGGCAGGACGTCCCGCTTGCACGCGCAGCCTCGCGCATGAATCTGTGGTTCGTGCCAGCCGGCCCGCGCGGGCGGCAGGGCCTCGCGGCGACAATGCGAGTCGGCATCGGCTAACGACCTCTCCCGGCGGGCAACCAACCGCGATTGAAGGCGCGAGGCACGCGCGAAGGCCTCCGCCTGCGGCGCGCGGAAACCATTGACCCTGCCTGCAGACCTAAACAGAGACTCGGGGGCCGGATAGCGGACCAGGACGATCATCCGGGGCCCGGGCCACTGTGCCCCCAACCGGCGATCGCACGCGGCGATCGTCGGGCGGTCGGCTGGCTTCGCCGAATGGGGTCGACTCGCCGCGAGCAAGTGAACAATGATAGGACTTTGGACGAGTACTGCTCTCGATAGCTCGTTACTACAATGCCCAAAAGGGCTTTTGTGGCGCTGAACAATGGTAGAGCAGGGCGCGGCCCTGAGTACGCGCTTCGGCAACTCGTGTGGAGACCAAGGCTTCGAGGTGCAACGTGGCTCAGCTCAACCGTCCCCTGACCGGCTGGACCGCCAAGGCTGTCCTGGCGGCGACCGTGCTCGGCCTCGGCGTCATCGCGGCCCGAGAACAACCCGACACTGCTCAGTTATTCGAGAGAGTCCTCGCCCGCATCAGGGCGTCGAGCATCGAGTCGATGCCGGATTCGGAACTCTTCATCAAAGCGGCCCGTGGGCTGGTGCGCCAGCTCAATGACCCCTACGCCGACCTCTACTCGCCGGCGCAGCTCGCTGAGTTCAAGCGCAACGCGCTGGGGAACGACTACGCCGGGCTGGGCTTGGGAATCGAAAGCCTCAGCGACACCGTCACGGTCACAGCCGTATTCCCGGGCACGCCAGCGATGACGTCGGGCATCCAGCGGGGCGATCGGATCATGTCGGTGGATGGCACGCGCGTCGTGGGTTGGACGACCGACAACGTCTCAACCCGTCTCACCGGCGCTCCGGGCACGAAGGTGCAGATCACGTTGATCCGTTCCGGAGTCACGAGTCCGGTCACCGTCCAGATGGCGCGAGCCGTCGTCCACGTTCCTTCCGTCCCGTATGCGCTCCTCTTCGACGGCCACGTCGGATATGTGCCACTGCTTCGTGTCAATGAGACGGCGACGGCCGAGATCCGAGCGGCGCTCAGACAACTGCATCAGCGGGGCGCCACGGCCTACGTGCTCGACTTGCGAGGCAACCCCGGCGGGCAACTCGACCAGGCGCTGGACGCGAGCAGCCTCTTTCTCAACCAGGGAACACTGCTCGCGACCGTGCGTTCGCGCTCACCATTGCCCGAGGCGTACCTATCGGGTCAGATGGGCATCGAACGCAGCGCCCCGGTGGTCGTGCTGGAGGACGGCTATACGGCATCGGCCGCGGAGATCATTGCCGGCGCGCTGCAGGACCACGACCGCGCGCTCGTTGTCGGGATGCCCTCTTTCGGAAAGGGACTCGTACAGACGATGATTCCGCTCGAAGACGGCTGGCTCCTCAAGATGACGACGGGCCGCTGGTATACACCGAGCGGCCGATCGATCCACCGCCCGCGCCCGTACGAGGATGGCCATTTCGTCACCGAAGACAGCGCGCCGCTCGGCCGCACCGCGGCGGCCATCCGGGCAGGCAGACCCATCGTCCACTCGGACGCGGGCCGTGTCCTCTACGGCGGGGGTGGCATCGTGCCCGATGTCGTCATTCCAATGGACACGCTGTCGACTGCCCAGCAGCATCTCATGGCAGCGCTACAGACGCACGCCGCGGCCGCGCGCGCCATTCTCTATGCCGTGGCTCGCGATGTCAAAGGGACCGTGACCGCTCAATTCACTCCTCAACCGGAATGGCGGGCCATGTATTCGGCTCGACTGCGCGGCGTGGGGCTTACGGTGAATCCGGCGTTGATGGACTCCGCGGGTTCATTCGTGGATGACCTGATCGCGGAGCGGGTCGCCAACATTGCATTTGGCGATTCGGCCGCGTTCCGCCTGAGCGTCGTTCACGATGCACAGTTTCAGAAAGCGCTCACACTCCTCGATCGAGCGCCGGACGTGCAGTCGTTGCTCGCCGCGTCCAGTGGAGGGTGACTGACGGATCCTCGCCTGCGCGCGCATGAGCGCATGTAGCACCGGCAGGAGCGGCGACGGTGTCCGTCGCGCGCTGGCCGTTACGTAGACAATCGGGTGAAGGAGAGTCTGGAGAAGTAGCCGACCGTGCCCGGACCGATCCACAACCCGATGCGCCCGCGCCCCGGCCCCAGCTTGAGATCGTTCACCACGAGGCAGGGCTGCGGCGCGTCGTCGACGTAGAGCTGCGCCCGTGTGCCGTCCACCACGATGCGCACCTTGGTCCACACGCCCGCTTGGAGATCCGAATAGGATTCGTACTGGCCGGGTGTATCGTGGCGAAGCCTGTCCCACGGATAGTCCGGGATGGACTCGTACTGTACGGCATGGTTCCGCCGCAGCTGCTGCGGTGCGCGTCCATTCGTCGGGCGCAGGTAAATGTTCTCGAAGTGTGCAGCATCCTCCGTGCTATGAAAGGCCAGCCCCACGAATCCACGCGCCGAAGTGTCAGCGTCGGGCGCGACAGTGCTCGCCACCATCACTTCGATCGTACCTGACGCGAAATCCGAGCCGTCAATGACCGCGAGGTTCACGAGCCCGCCGGTTGCGCTCGCTCGTGGCGCGACCGTGAGGCGCACGGCGTCGCGACCTCGATAGCTGACCGCGGTGGCCTTCACGCCAACGAGGGTGAGTCCAGTCGTCGAGTTGAGCGGGATCACAACCCTGGGGCCGGGCGTGAGGCCCAGCAGAGTGCTGAGGCCAAAGATGGCGCGATGGGAAGGCATGGGTCCCTCTTCATGCGGGGAACGGCAAACCTGCGTCACACAGTTGGTCACCCGTCGCCGTCCGAGCGCTTCCACCCATGCTCACCCGGCGCGACGCCGAAACCCGTACGTCACAGCCGGGTGGCCCCTCGGGGGGTTCGCTTGTCTCGCGTCAGCGCCCGAAGATGGGCGTCGGAGGTGCCGGGGGCGGGGCCGACTGCGTTTGGCCGTTGCTGGGTCCGATCGCACCGTCTAGAAGGCCGGTCTTCGTCACCAGCTGCGCAGCAAGCACGGCCTGGATGACTCCCGTGATAGTGGCGGTCGTTGATTCGGCCGCGCCCCGTTCGTCACCGGCACCCGAGATCGTCACGAGCTTCGCCGCCGCCAGCGCCTGCGCGATGGGTGGCACGATCTGCGGCAGCAACTCAATCTGACGGTAGCGCAGATACGCGTCGCCACCCGCAGATATCGCTTCGTTGACCTTGCGAATGCTTTCCGCCGTCGCCTCACCAATCGCGGTGATGCGCACGGCCTCCGCGCGCGCGCCGGCTTCCGCGGAAATCCGCGTCTTCTCCGCGTCGGCCCGCGCCTGCGCCACTTGCGTCGCATCGAGCTCGGCGGTGCGCTGTATCGCGAGAGCGTCCTGCTTCTTCGCCTCGGCCTGCGCGATGATCGCGGCGTTCGACGCTTTCGTCTGTTCGAGTTCCCGCTGCTTGTCGGAGATCACGCGCTCCGCCTCGAGCTGCGCCTCCTTGGCGCGTCGCGCCTGCTGGGCCGACACGATGTCGGCGTTGGCCTGTGCTTCAGCGGCCGACTGCCGCCGGCGAGCGTCGGCGACCTCTGACTGCACGACCTAGATGTTCAGCGAGTTGAAGATCGAGCCCAAGATCGGTCAGCTCGCGCGAACACGCTTTTCGGATGATGACTGCGAGCGGATCGTCTTCCTCTTCGGCGACCGCCACGGCCTGGGCCGCGGATGGCACGATGTCGAGCGCCGAGCGCGCCGGCACAGCTGTGACTGGTGGCGGCGCGGGTGGTAGGGCACGGGGCGGCGCGGTCCGAGCCGAGAAGAGCTGATCGTGCGTGAGCAGGTTGATGGCGCGACGGGCAGAGCTGGACAACAGATCCGTCAACGTGTTCAACTGATCCGACTGCCCCTTCGAGAAGAACCGGTTGGCCGCCGTTTTGATCAACTGGTCCGAGTCACCCACCGACACAATGGCGCTGGCGAGAACGCGGACTTTGATCGGTCGTGGAGTTCCGCTGTCATCGACATCGGCTGTCTGATCGGTGATGTCGAGGTCAACGTTGATGACTTTACTGGAGATCGTCGTTCCGGTCGTGAGCAAGGGGATCTCTTTCGACTTGCCGGGCCCACGATAGGTGATGGTCCCGCCCTGGAGCCAGCTGACGAGACGAATCGTGCCGGCGTCGACGTTGCGGAGAAACGACGCAACGATCAGTGGGATCACGATCACCACTGTGACGACTACCGCGCCAATGATCACCATGCCAGTCGTATTGCCGTCCATACATCCTCCACGAGAAATGCGCGGGCCCGAGCCGCGCGCACGGTTCACGGCGCCGCATTAGGCGCCAATGTACGACACGGTGCAGCGATTGCGTCGATCGTCAACCGCTTCCACTCGCACCCGGTCGCCCGCATGGACGCGGCAACCAGCGGACCGGTCGGTAGCGGTCAACGTGCCGAGAAGCTGGACCACCTGCCCGTCGATTTCGAGTGCGATCAGCCCGTCCCCATGCGCATCGAATCCACTGACGGCGCGCGCCTCATCGTAGAGCGCGGTATCGAGAGTGAGCGCGGGCCGTGAGGCAAACTGCAACAGCGTGCGCCACAGCGGCCCGACGATCCCCAATTCAAAAACGAGCGCGCCGGCGATGGCTACGCCGAGTACGGCCGGTGCCGCGAGACGCGGCGCGGCGAGTGCTCCAGCCGCACCGAACCCCACGAGGAGGCTGAACAGCACACGCGGCGATGTCAGCGCCCAGAACGCGCGCGTTACGCCTGTGCGCAGCCCCCCGAATACCGACGTTCCGCCGGCCTGTCCCTGTGTTGCGGTCGCGTGGTGTGCATGGACTCGGTGTCGCGGACCGGCCGCGTGGTGACGGCCGCCAGCACGTGGTCCGCTGTGGCCGTGGCCATGTCGCATCCCGCCAAGTCCCATCGTGGCCAGACCGAGGCTGCCGACGATGAGACTGAAGACGTACAAGGTCATTGCGCTCTCAGCGGCCGCCGAAACCCATCGGCGCTCCGCCGCCTGTCGTGACGAGGGCCGCCGCTTACCAGAAACCCCGGCAGCGGGCCGATCAATAAGACATGTAGAATGCGTCTCGGGCGCGCGTTCAGGAAGACCGTGGCCCTGTGCAGCGGGCGCCGTTCCGGGCGAGCTCCTGGCCCTAACTATCTGTCTCGATGCGACTTATTAAGTGCCGCCAACCGGTATGCCCGGCCACGCACGGGGCGCGCTCATCTGACGTCGCGACCCTCACCACGGAGTGGATGGGCCCCTCGGGCCGCGGCGCGAACACAGTGCTCTCCGCCACGCACTTGGCGCCGTCCAAAAAAGGCCGGCGCTCGGCCATGCCGCTGGCGCGGGCGGCCGGGCCGCCTAGTGCTTTGGCTTCCCGTCGGCCGTCGAGTGGTTGCTCCACCACGCCGGCGAGCCGATCAGATTTGGGTCCTGTTGCGCCTTGTGCATGGCCTCGGTGACGGTCGTCGTGCCGATGACCGCTCCGCTCGAGGTCGTGCGCGTCACGGTCTCCGGAGCGCTCGCGGGTGCAGTCGACGTCGGCTTCGGGCTGGCAGGTGGAGTGGTGGCTTGCTGAGCGAGCGCGACCGCGGGAAAAGCGCCGATCGCAGCGATGGTCGTCAACAGTTTGATACCCATGGATTCCTCGCGATGCGTATGGGGCGTGCGGCGGCCGTCGGGGGGCGGCATTGACCGGGCCCGTGTGCGATCACATGCAAAGCGCGCACCAGACGGCGACGCGGCTGACGCAACGACTGGCGCACGAAACGGGCGACGGAGCGTCGCAATCGTCGTCGACTGCCTACCTGCGCACGGCGGCTCTCTCGCTCGCGTTGGCGTCCGCCTCCGTCCGATCGACGCGTGCGGGCGGCCACACGGCCACGTCCAGGCGCTCGGCGAACGCCAGGCGTGGCGCCTGTGCCGGGAGCGTGATCCCCGCCGCGAGCGCCATGCTATTGGCCTCGATCTCGAGCTCCGCCGGTTGCAGCGGCCACGGCACATGGTGGATCTCGGCCCGATAGAGATGCTGGGCCCAGTCCGACGCATACAGGCAATACCGCTCCGTGAGCCAATGGTCGAGAGACCCCGGTGCGCTATGCGAGACAGGCCCGGTCGCCCGGTACCGTCCGTGAAACACGGCCGGCGACGCCCGACGCTCCTGGCGTCGCGACTCGTAGGCGATCATCCCATCCGCCTCGGCACGCAGTCGCATCGCCGCGCGTTGGTAGGGGAGGTGGTACAGCAATCGCGCGGCGCGCACGGCGATCGCGCTCGAGGCATCGAGGCTGAAGAAGTAGACCCCGGGTTTGCCCTCGAGCGTTACATAGGTCCGCACATTGATCTCGAGGAACGATGAGATGCCGGGGAGGGGCGGACCGAGATGCGGGCGGAGCGCATCGAGATAGAACGGTGTCACCGAAACCCAGGCCGAGCCATCGCGGACGTCAACTGAAAGCGTGCTTGGCACCAGTGCACGCATGGTGGCAACCGGGACTGGCCAATGGGCAAAGAGCAGCGTGTTCCACCGCTGCGCCATGACCCAGGGCCCCGTCGGCAGCGCCCACGGCCGATGGGCCACGACCCCCATGACGTCCTTGAGAGAGCCGACCACGCCGTCCTCGCGAGAGAGGGCCGCGTCCGCACCACCTCGCGCGTGAGCCGAGGGTGCCGCGGCACGCGCGCCGCTTTACTGACAACTAGCGCCCCGACCCCTTTTCTGCCAGAGCAGCTTTGACGCCGCCGTATGTGGAACGGCCGCGCGCTGGAGTTGTCGCTAGGAGCGCCCGACCCGCGACGCGTCGGCCGTGCCTCCGGCGTAGGTCTCGTCGTACCACCGTCGGATCCGCTCCATGAGCCGCCCGTTCGACTCTTCCGGTTCGGCGCGCCCGAACTCGTGCAATCCCCGGATGCCGACGATGCGGACATAGACTTCCTGCCCCACGCCTTCGGCATGCGGCCTCGCCGTCGCGTGCTCGCCATCGCTCACCACGCTGAGCGTGCGTCCCGCGTGCGGAAAGGTGAACGGAAACGTGGCCATGCGTCTCTCCTCGAAAGCACTCGATAGGTTCGGCTTTTATTCGGTGCCAGGAAAGATAGGCAATTATCAGTCGGCTGGACAGGTCCCCGAGCGCGGTGGCTCAGCCGATGCGGCCCGAGCACGGCGCGGGACAGCTCGAAGGCACATGACGTCGTATCGGCAAGCGCCTGGCGACCAGGGCGTTACGACCGCAGTAGTCGAGTGCCGTGTGCACCGAGTCTCGGTGCTGTGGACAGTGCACGAATCGCAACAAATGTGATATGCGGCCGATCAGCGCCACTCACTGCACCGCGCGTCCGGTCTCGCTCACTCCAAGTGTGCCGGTCAGCGGCTCTGTGCGCCGCGCCGCGACACGTGGCAGCTCACGCGGCCGCGACTGCTCGCTCGTTGAGCAATCGCCGCATCGCGTCGAGCGTCCGCCAATAGACGTCTTCCATCAAGAGGTGCGAGAACTCGCCGTTGCGACCGATGCTGACGAACCCCGACACACCGGTTGAGCGGGCGAATCGCTGCCGGGCGTCCTCGTACGCGCGCAGATAGACCGGATACGCGATCGGCGAGCGCATGACCCGACATCCCAGGTAGCGCTCGCGAATCCCGGGGATCCATCCGAGATGGTCGAGGCAGCGCGCAGCCAGATCGTCGTCCGATGCCTGCCAGATCTCGTCGCCGACCGTGCATCCGAGATCGGCCGTGATCAGCGTCTTCCCCGGTGGGGCAAGCCAGGGCATGGACAAGGGCGTCTCCGTCAACCTGAAGAAGGGCCCGCCGTCCTCCGGCGTCCACAGCATTGTGTCGGGGAGCAGTCCGCGTCCTTCCAGCCGCAGGTTCACGAACACCATAGGCCGGTATTTGAAGGCCGCCAGGGGCTGCAGCGCCGGGCTGTTACTTACCAGTCGCGGCAGCACGTGGACCGGCGCGGTGCTCACGACCGCTGATGCCGGATAATCGTTGCCTCCAGCACGCACACCGACCACCCGACCCCGATCGACATGCACCTGCTGCACCGGGGTGTTGAGCGTGATGCACTCCTCGATGGGCTCGACCAGCCGCTCACAGAGTACCGAGACGCCGCCCTCGGGGTATACATGCCAGACGTGCGGCGACTCTGGCATTTCCCGGCTGTAGCCGATGGCGACCGCGCGATGCTTCAGGCGTCCGTCGAGCTTGAGCAGCAACGTGTGCCCGATGCTGTGCGGGAACGCTTCCACGACGGACGGCGCGAGATCGTCCGCCGCCGCACCGGACCACGCCTCGAGCAACGGAATGGCGACGCGATCAGCCAGCGCATTGCCGTAGCGCAGACGAAAGACGTCGGCCGCCGAACCGGGCTGGCGACGCTCATCGACGACCGCACGCCGGCGAATCGCGCTCAGCACGAAATCGGGACGGCGCATGAGGCCGAACGGATAGGCGTAGCTGTGGCCACCGAGACGGACCGCCTCACCATAGTGCTCGACCGTGCGGCACTGCGCGCTCACGCCGATCGCTGCCGCGAGCCGGTTGGTAATGAAGTGGGCACCGAAGTCGTACGTGAAGCCGTCCGCGTCCCGTTCCGTCGCGGCGAGCCCGGCGATGCGTGGACCCGCCTCGAAGACCCGCACCGGCACGCCCCGTCGCGACAGATACGATGCTGCGGTGAGTCCGGCGAGCCCTGCGCCGATGACGATGATAGGGTCCCGATTCCCGAGATCAGCCATGGACAGTGACTCGTCGCTCGCCGGGCGTGTACGTGGGCGAAGGCCCCGCGATCGCTCCACCGGCCGGTTCCGCGACCGGGAACGCCGCCACGCGTTCCGCTGGTCGGCGCAACACGGCCCGCAACAGCGCGCCCGCGCCGCACCACTGATGGAAGGAGTCGAACAGCGTGAAGACGGCGAGGCCGACCGGTGACGAGAGGCTGAAGCGGTCGACGAGCCACTGCGGCGCGCGCCAGTCAACCAGTGTATTGCGTATCGAGTACACCCAGTTGACGGGACTCACGACCGTCCGGATTGAGTCGACTTCAAGGCCGGCGCGTGCCGCGAGTGTCGTGAGCGTCGGCCGGTTGAACAGGTTGAAATGCCGCGGAAAGTGATACCCGCCCCAATGTCGTCCGCCGAAGATGGCGAAGTCCATCGTCGCCGTGTTGTCGGTGACGATCACGGCGCGACCGCCGGGCTTGAGGAGACTCCGCACCGCCTTGAGCACGCCGGGCGGATCGTCGACGTGCTCGATGGTGGCAATCAGAAGCACGAGGTCATACGAGCTCGCGGCCAGACGCACCGTCTCGATCGTGCCTTGATGCACGGCGAGCCCGCCAAGCCGCGCGGCCTCGACCGCGCGCACGCTGGCGTCGACGCCTTCGAGCGACCACGTCGGCTCGCCGAAATCGCGAAGCAGCCGGAGGTGGAACCCGTCGCCGCACCCGACATCGAGAATGCGCGCGTCGGGTGGCAACCCCTGGCACCACTGCATCGCGCGATGCGCCTCGAGACGCCGTCGCACGCGATACACAAAACCGTAGCGCTCCGGTGAAAAATCGAATGCGTGATAGTTGGGCGGATAGATGCGTGCGAGCTCGGTCGGTGCGGGGCGCGGGTCCAGATACACGAGACCGCACTCGCGACATCGCATCGCTAGGAAGCTGTCAGGACTGCTCCGATACTCGAAGTCCTCACCGACACCGATGGGCTGCCCATTCGTCGCGCCGCAAACGCAACAGGGGACATGCATGAGAACGAGCGGTTGCTCCTGATCACTCGGCTCGATCTCGCAGGGTGCGCGACTGGGCGTGGGTGCCATCGGACTCGCGACGGCCGCACCAAACCGGGGAACTGCCATGTGGCGATTGCACTCACCGGAAATGACGAATGATCGTTTAGCAACTCACGCGCCACTTGCGCTGTCGGGGCCGCCGTAGCAGGGCACACATTCACCTTGGGAATAGTCTGACCGCACCTTGGGAATAGTCTGACCGGCTATCGTCGCGCCGATCGCGACGCGATGGCGTGCGAATCCGGACACAGCCCGTCCCACGCGGGACGGTCGGCGCGGCCCAGGCGGGCGGCTTGCGTCCGGCGGCGCGCCGCGCGTACTTACTGTGTTGCCCGTGGTGTGCGCGAGTTGCTTCCGCGACCGCGGGCGCATTGTGGTGTGCTCGATCGATCGGACCCCTTTCATACCGTTCCATGCCAGCAACCGGCGCGGCCGCGCGGCCGCCCCTTATTGTCGACGAAGAGTCGTTCTTCGACTGGATGCAGCTCCATGTGCGCGAGCTGCTGATTGCGCTCGCGGTCGTCGTGATCGCCGCCGCCGGCGTGTACCTCTACCGCTCGGCATCCGCGACGCAGGCGGCGCAGGCAGAGCAGGCACTGGTCGGGCCGGAGCAATCGCTCCAAGCCGGGAACATTCCCCTCGCTCAGTCCGATCTGCGGCGAGTGATGACGCGCTACACGAACACGTCTGCCGCTGCCCAGGCAGCCATGCTGCTGGCGGACACGTACTACCGGCAGCAGAAGTACGCGGAGGGCGTCGCAGTGCTGCAACAAGTCTCGACGAGCGGCGCGGCCAAGCCCTTCAGCGCTTCCATCGAGCGATTGATCGCGGACGGCTACATCCAGCAGGGCAAGCCGAAGGACGCCGCAACTCATCTCGTGGCGGCAGCGGGCAAGACGTCGTATCCGACGGAGCAGGCGCGGCTGCGCGCGAGTGCGGCTCGGGCGTACGCCAGCGCGGGTGACACCGCGGCGGCGGTGGCCACCTGGCGATCGCTGCTGGATCAGTCCAAGAACGGCGAGGCGGGCGAAGCCCAGCTCATGCTCGGGGAGCTCACGGTCAAGGCCGCAAAGCCCTGAGGCCGCCGTGCAACGCGCGGCGCCTCGGACGCTCGCGCGATGAACGTCGCGCTGTTCGGCGCCACGGGCATGGTGGGGCAGGGGGTGCTGGGCGAGTGTCTCGGCGATCCGCTGGTGGAGAGCGTGCTGGTGGTCGGCCGCAGCGCGACGGGCCGACAGGATCCCAAGCTGCACGAGCACGTGGTGCAGGACATTGCGGCGCTGTCGTCGGTGGAATCGGAGATCGCGCGGATCGACGCCACGTTCTTCTGCGTCGGGGTCTCATCGCTCGGCATGAGCGAAGGGGACTACACGCGCCTCACCTTCGAGCTCACGCTCTCGGTTGCGCGAGCACTCGCCGCGATTCGCCCGGCCATGACGTTCGTCTACGTCTCGGGGATGGGCACTGACAGCAGCGAACGCGGACGGACGATGTGGGCGCGGGTCAAAGGACGCACCGAGAACGCGCTGCTCGCGCTTCCATTCAAGGCCGCCTACATGTTTCGTCCCGGCATGATCGTGCCGGGGCCCGGCATCCAGTCGCGGACCACCTGGTACCGGCTACTGTACGCGATCACGCGACCCCTGGGACCGGTGGTCCAGCGCTTTTTCCCGAATGCGGTGACGACCAGCGAGCAGCTCGGACGTGCCATGCTGGCAGTCGCGCGAGGCGGCTACCCTGCGCGAGTGCTCGAGACGCGCGACATCAACTCGCTCTGAGCGTATGAGCCGACCGGCGCGGTGGTCGTGTGGCGTGGCGGTGGCGCTTGGTGTAGTGGCGTCGGCAGCAGCCGCGCAAGGACCGTCGTCCCTCGATGGAGTGTGGACCACCGAGGGATATGGCCTCGCCATCCGAATTTCTGGCGATTCGCTGCGGGCCTTCGAGGTGACGGCGATCAGCTGCCTTCCCGCGTTCACTGCGCACCGCGTGCAGCCGGCCGCGCCGGCCGTGGTGTTCCAGGCGGACAGCGATCCGACCACGTTCGAGATCATGTCGGGCGCAGGCGAGGGGGGCCCGCGGCGGTTTCACGTAGACGGCGCCGCCTCGGACAAGATCATCCATCGCGTCGCGAATTTGCCGGCGGGGTGCGCGCATCCGGTTCCGAACGATCCCACGACGAACTTCGATGTGTTTTGGCGGACGTACCGGGAACAGTACGCATTCTTCGTCCTGCGACACGTCGATTGGGACGCAGTGCGCCAGCAGTTCCGACCAAAGGCCGCCGGTGCCTCGCCGGAGCAGCTGTTCGGGATCCTGCGGGCCATGATCGAACCGCTTCATGATGCACACACGTACATCGGAGCGCCGGACCCGGCACTCCGGTACCATGGCGAGCGCCCGGACTCGACCCCGATCGGAGTCGCGGGCAGGGAGCGGGTGCTGCAGATCATAACGACCCGGTATCTCCGCACGCCGTTGCATCAGTTTGCCCGTGGGTGGGTGGGGTTCGGAATGCTCCGTGATTCGATCGCCTACGTGCGTCTCGCGTCATTCTGCTGTTATGTAAAGGACAGCGGCTACATAGCCGATCGGCGCGTGCTCGACGCCGCCCTCGACACCATCTTCGCGTCGACCAGCGGCTGGCGTGGGCTTGTGATCGACGTCCGCATCAACGGCGGCGGTGCCGACCCGTTGGGGCTCGCGATTGCGAGTCGGCTGGCGACGGCGCCGTACCTGGCCTACGCGAAGGTGGCGCGCCGAGACACGACGAATCCGCGCCTCATGACCGATGAGCAACCGAGCATCGTGCAACCGAGTAGCCGGCCGGGGTGGCACGGGGCCGTGGTGGAGCTCATCAGCCGGCACAGCGTGAGCGCGGCGGAGACCTTCACGCAGTCCCTCATGGGCCGCCGTCCCGCCATTGCGCGCGTGGGCGAGAACACGCAGGGAGTCTTCTCGGACATCCTGGGGCGGCACCTGCCGAACGGGTGGCGCTTTGGCCTTCCAAACGAGCTCTTCTTGACGGGCGAAGGGACGAGCTTCGACGGGGGTGGGATCCCGCCGACGATTCCTGTGCCGACGTTCGCGGCGGCTGATCTCGCGGCAGGCCGTGATCCCGGGCTCGACCGGGCGATCGCCGTCATCGAAGGAGCTGGCGGCCAATAGTCGCCCTCGCGGGACCGACTCATCTCGTCGAACCGCGCCCGCGTCTACCGAACCCAAGTGGCACCTGCCGTGCATTAGTTTCTCGGCGGTTGGGATCGGTTGGACGCCTTTCGCTAGCTGGTTGGCCGGGAGCACTTCCGTGGACTTCAGTGTCGGTATTCGCAGTGTCAGGTGGGGTCGAGCGACCACGTCCTGGACATGGACGGGATTGCTCGTGGCAGTTGCGGCCGCTTGCTCCAGCGCGACCGACGTTGGCGGCGTGAGCCGCATTGCGGTGACCCCGCCGAGTGCAACGCTACCTGTCCGCGACCAGCTACCACTCCAAGCCTCGCTCATCGGAGGATCCGGAGCACCGAGCCGCGTCGCGGTATTCTGGTCTACAGAAGATTCGGCCGTCGCGCTGGTGTCGCCCACCGGGGTCGTCACGGCCATGGCGCCCGGAGTCGCCCGCATTGCCGCAAGTGCCGAAGGGGTGACGGGCACCGCCACGATTACCGTGCCCATCACCCAGGTGGTATCGGTCACGGCCGTGCCGGACACGCTGCGGCTGACGCCCAGCGCCGGCGCGCGCCTCCTCGCGACCGCGTATGACGGATCCGGCAACGTCGTCAATGGATTGGCGGTGACGTGGGGGAGCAGTAACACCGCGGTGGCAACGGTCGATCAGACGGGCGCCGTCACGGCCGTCAGCCCGGGGACGTCGACAGTGAGTGCGTCGATCGGCGGGAAGATCGGATCGGCCACCGTCATCGTCTCGGCCCCACAGGTCGCGACCGTGTTGATCGTGCCGGACTCGCTGACGCTCGCGAGCGGCGCTGCGGGTCAACTGCGGGCCACCGCGTACGACGCGCGCGGGAACATCATCAAGGGGTTGCCCATCGCCTGGGTCAGCGGCAACTCGGCGGTGGTGAGGGTCGATGCATCGGGCGTCGTCACCGGAGTCGGGAAAGGCACCACGACCGTGTCCGCAACCATTGGCGGGAAGGCGGGCTCGGCGACCATCATCGTCGGGCATCCGAAGGGCCCGCCGGACCACTCGTAGGGGCGACGCGGCGCAATGCGTCGCCCGCTGGCTGGCGGAACGGTGTGCGGTGGCGAGCGTTCGATGACGCTCGCCGTGGTCAGGGCACCGCTGCGTGCGACGCACGACGCGGCGCTCCGCTGAATCGCATGACCTGGGTGGTCGAGCGCTCGACCGCGAACTGGCGACGGCGTACATTCGGGACCTGCGCTGCTCGATCGCGTAGGCCATCATCCAGGTGCGCCTGCACAGCCACGGGTATCGAGCGCAGGCCGCGAGGCGGCTTCGGACACTTGGCGGCACCCCGCCGTCGATGGACTACGTCCTCTGGCTGCGTGAGTGCCCGAGCACGGCCTGGCACTGACTGGATGACAACGAGGAATTCCTTCATGCATCGGATGACGCGACGTGGATGGCGAGCAGTAGCGCTTGGGTGCCGCCTGGCGCTCACCAGCGCGCTGCCGGCCGGGGCGCTTGTGGCTCAGGGTGTCGGGCAAACCCTGTTCGTGGAGAACACCAACAGCGGGGATGTCTCGATCATCGACAATGCGACGCTGCGTGTCGTCGGCACGATTCCAGTCGGGCTTTCGCCCGACGACGTGATTCCCTCGCCCGACGGATCCACGTTGTACGTGAGCCGGATCGTGCGGCAGGACAACGGGCGCCCGACGGGACGCGGTGAGGTCGTCGCGATCGATCCCGCGACGCGCACGATTCTATGGCGGGCATCCTTTGCCGGCGCGCCGAACCACCTCGCCGTGTCGCCAGACGGCAAGCAGGTCTACGTCACGATCGTGTCCACGAGCTACGTCGATATCATCGATCCGGCGCGGCACGCGGTCGTCGACAGTGTGGACGTCGGCATCGGCCCGCACGACATCGTGGTCTCCTCCGATGGGCGTCGCGTCTACGTGGGGCTCATCCGGGGCAACAAGGTGACCATCTTCGATGCCACGACCCATCACGTCATTCGCCAGATTCCGTTTGACGCCGGTGTGCGGCCGATCGCGCTCACGCAGGATCAGCAACGCCTCTTTGTACAGCTCTCGAGCTTTCACGGATTCGCGGTCGTCGATCCGTCGTCCGGTGCAACGATTCGCCGGGTGTCGATGCCACTGGCGCCCGGGCGCGCGCTGCCCGATTCGATGCCAGTGACGGCGGATCACGGGCTCCGTATCACGGCGGACGGCCGCTATCTCGTGGCCAATGGGAGCATGGAGAATCTCGTCGCGGTGTATGCGCTCCCGGATCTCTCCCTCGTCGGCACCATCCCGGTCGGCGACGACCCGAACTGGGTGACCTTCTCGCCGGATGGCGCGCGGGTGTACATCAGCAACCGCGGGTCCGACGACGTGTCGGTGATCGACCTCGCCACCCGGCGGGAAATCGCGCGGATCAAAGTCGGCCGCTTCCCTGAGCGGATGGCGGCGGTGGCGGGGCACTGAGCGCGGGACCTGTCGGGCCGCCGCCTCGACCCGAGCGGCGCGCGCTCCCGGTGCTCACGAGTCGGCGGGAGTTCGTCTGCGGCGCGGCGCGCACCCTTGCGGCTGGAGCCGTGGTCGGCGTCACCGGCCCCTGGCTCTCCTCCCGTCACGCTGGAGGGCGAGAGGTCACGACCGCGTCGCAAGCGCCGGCGGCGCCGGGCCAGGTGGTTGTGGATGTGAGCGTGCTCACGGCCGATGGGGGTTGGCTCGTCGCGCCGTCGACCGGGCCGGACGGTGCGCCCATGCTCATCGTGCGGCAGGCACGAACTCGGTACCTCGCGCTCTCCATGCAGTGCACGCACATGGGCTGCCCGGTGAACACGCCCGTGGAGGGCGTGATGACCTGCCCTTGCCACGGGTCGCAGTTTGGGCTCGAGGGCGAGGTGCGTCACGGACCGGCGCAGTATCCGCTGGGTCAGTACCAGACATCGTACGACGGGGCGACGAAGAGGTTGACCGTCACGTTCAGCTGACGTGTGCGCGCGGCACCAGCGCGGCACGTCTCATTGCAGAGTGAACGTACCTTGCACCCTCGCGTTGCCCGAGGCGAGCTGAGCCCACCACTTGAAGGATGGGCCGGTCCCAGGCGTGCCCCCGTCGCTCTCTCCGCTCGTTGGAGACGTTTTCTTGAGGAACGTCGCGGTACCCGACTTTCTCTCACCCTTTGGGGCCGGGTCGCTGGCCGGCGCGATGCGTCCGGCGGCAGGCAGGAGGGGGGGGCCAGGAGGCCCGTGGGCGCGAGCCTGCGGGACCGGCGGGTCTTACTGGGACGGTGCTGAGGTGACTTTGCGCAGCGTGTCGGCGGACTCGGCCCCGTTCAGTGTGAGGGTGCCCGGGATGCTCGCCGTGCTCGCGACCTGTCCGGAGAAGTCGCCGGTGCCGGGATCCAGCTCGAAGGTGACCTGGAGCGTCTGCCCGACGAGGGTGCCGCGGATCGGGCTCCCATCCGTGATGCCATCACAGGCGGCGACGATGTTGCAGACTGCGACGCCCGAGATCGAGTCGCCCGACGATCTGAACGTGAAGGTGAGGTCCGTCGACGTCCAGGTACCGTCGATATTGAGGGGCGTGGGAGCCGTCGCTGATGGGGCCGATGATGGGTCTGCCGAGTCGGTACAAGCCCCGGTGGCGATCAGGCTGGCGGCGGCACACACGACGGCTCGAACTCTGATCGAACCCATCTGGTAGCCAGCCCATAGGCGCATTCTTGAGGCCCAGTAGTGCAACTCGGGGGCCCAATTGGCGGGCTGGGCCCGGTTGGACGCGGGCGTGGCACCTCGTGGTCTGTCGGCCAGGAGATGTATCGCCTGAGGTGTACTCGCCGAAGCGACTGCCCACAGGCGAGTTGCCGCTTCAACATGGCGTGGGATTGGCTCGCGAGTCGGAGTCGTCGCGTGTCGCGCTCACCGCCTCGCTGTTTCGGATCGGGCGCGATGGTGGTGGCGAACTGTCGTCCTGACATACTACGTATAAGAGGTATTATGTAAACTCCACATCCACAGTGGGTGTGGAGAACTGCTTGTCGTGGGGCTTACTGGCTGGGCCCGCGGCCCCGCACGGCCGGCTCACCCGCACGGCCCCGGGGACCACCCGGCGCCGGGGTCTCCGCCGGCGCACTCAGCTCCGCCAACGGATCACGCTTCTCGGCCCGAATGAAAACGTCCAGCGTCCGGTGCGTCACGCGTAGCCGGCGCGCGAGGGCCACCTCGATGGAGTCGGACCGGCGAAGACCGCTGAGCGTCGTGAGCAGCTGGTCCAGGGTGAAGCGCTGTGCGCGGGCCGCGAACGCCGCCAGCGTCTCGGGCCAGAGCGCGTAGCCCACGATCCGCGACGCGGGCATTGATGGCGCCGCCAGCGGCAATACGGCCAGCGCGAGGCGCTCGAGCGGGCTCGTCCCATCCCGGTGCAGCGGATACGGCGGGGCCGCCCAGTCGATCGGCGCACGGGTCGCCCACTGGCTGAGCCCGGCGTCGGAGAGGATGGCATCGTACCCCGGCGGCCGCTTGGCGGCGGGCACCACCGGAGTCGCGTCGATCAGATGATCGAGCACGGCGATCGGGACGCCGAGTCGGGTCGAGAGGAGCACGCGAACCCGGTTGTACCGCCGGTGCCGCCGAAAGAGGTTGGCGACCTGGGAATCGTCCACGCGTGCCCCTCCCGCCCAGGCCGCGAGTGACTCCGGGTACAGGACGAGCTGCACGACCTCACTCGCCGACAGTGCGGCGATATGTCGGACCACGTTTTCCACAGCCGCGCGCACGATCGGATCCTCGAGGCTGCGCTCGGTGGACGACCCCTGTCGGTCGCTCCCGGCGCCATCAGAATGGCTCGCGCCCAAGCCGCCCAGGCGGCCTATCCCCGGGCCGGTCAGCCATCGGGCTCGGCCACTAGCCACCCTCCAGATCGACTCGTCCGACCCGCTTCAGGCACAATCGCGTCACTCGTGTGGAAGGACCCCGCTCCGCGCACCGAAGGACCCGGCCGTGGCACCGCCGGCAACCGGGCTCAGGGCCATCCCGGAGAACCTACTGAGACCGCACGTGAGGGTCAATCCACTAAGCGATTGATGGCGAGGTGCTTGGACGGCGCGCCCTTGCCAGCAGCCGGCCCCCAGTGGAAAGGGATCGTAGCAGAGGAAACTTTCCACATCACATGTCCCTTTCCACGGCCGCCGACCGCGTGGCGACAGCATGAGCGCACTCCTCCCCCCAAAACGGTGCGCGGGACCACCGGATTTGAGCTTGGAAACGCCGCGAGACCAGCCATTGCGCGCTCCGTGTGCGGCCCCCCCAACAGCCCCCTTTGGGATCGACGAACCCGCGCCCGAGCCCGTCGACTAGAGGAGCCGGAGACCGGTCCCGGCAGGCGTCCCTATCATATAGTAGAGGTCGCTTGACAACCGCGCTGAGCCATACAGAAGACGGGGCCGAGTATTGCCCGCTAGTTCCGGCGGCGTATCAGCCGGGTAGGCCGCGACTACGCGAAGCGCCCGCTCGGCGCCATCGGCAACGGGCGCTCAGCCTTCCTCGAAGGTCTCCACGACCGATGACCCGCTCCGCCGGCCGGCCCCGACATGCTCGGGGTCGTCGCTCAGCAGCCGGTCGATCAACTCGACCACCCCCGCCCCGCGATCGCGGACCGTCACCAGGTCGGCTCGCGCCTTGAGCGCGGGCACCGCGTTCGCGACCGCCACACCACACCCCGCCGCCGCGAGAAACGCGTGGTCGTTCTCAGCGTCGCCCACCGCCACCACATCGCGCGATGAGAAGCCGAGCTCTTCGACCGCCGCCGCCAGGCCCGTCGCCTTGTTGACCCCGGACGGCAGCACCATGACCGCGCCCTTGTTGAAGATCACCTCATGCTCGAGGCCGAGTTCCCGGATGGCCTCCAACACCTGGATCTCATGCGGCTCCCGAGTCGCCACGATCACGCGCCCCACCGAGAGCGGCCGCACCCCGCGGGCCCGTAAGAGCGCCACCAGGGCCTCCGGCGGGGGCTCCGCCAGCGCCCGCTCGCGCTGCGTGGCAGGGTTATACAGCAGCGCGCCATTCTCGGCCACCACCCGACTGAACCAGTCGAGCTGCGGACACACGCGCATCAGGTCGTCGAGCTCGCGCCCGGTCACCAGGATCACCCGCCGGCCAGACACCCGGTAGCGATCCAGCGCAGCAGCCGTGGCCGCATCCACGAGACCGCCGGTCGCCAACGTTTCGTCGTAGTCCGTCGCAAGCGCCAGATACCGCACTCGAGATCCCCCTCCAGACGCGTCAGGTGTGTGCGCAGGCCGGGTGCCAAGCGAGGCGCGATGGCTGGGCCCGCCTCACCCGACCATCGGCCGATACCGAAACTCTAGTGCCCTCCACCGCGTAGTGCCAAACGAGCGAAATGACCTCGACCGTGCGCCGGCGCTCGGCCGGTGCGGTCACGTTGGGGGGCCTGTGGCTAGAGACCTGGCTGGAATCCTGGCAATTGTTCTGTTTTTCTGCGCGGGGGCGTACACCATCACGACCCTCGCGCGCCTGTTCGTGCAGTGGCGGATACACGCACGCGGTGGCGGCGTCGACCCGGTTGCGATCGAGGAACGACTCACGCGACTGGAGGCTGCAGTCGAGAGCGTCGGTGGCGAGACGCAGCGGTTGATCGAAGGGCAGCGGTTCTTCGCAGACCTGCTCAGAAATCGCCCGGCACCCCCCGCACTGGCCGGCGCCGGTACGGCGGACCAGTTCCGAAGGAACGGAACCGCTTGAGGGATTCAGACCCGTGACTCCGTTCAGCATGATCGTCGCGATCGCGTTCATCATCGCCGCCGCATACACCGTGACCACGGTCGTCCGGCTGGCCGCTCAGTGGAATCTGCGGAGACACGGCCACGGCATTGACGCTGTCGCGCTGGAGGAGCGCCTGTCGAGGCTCGAGGCGTCGGTCGAAGGACTCGGCGCCCAGACACAACGCCTGGCGGATGGGCACCGCTTTTTCACCGACCTGCTAGCCAACCGGCCGCCGGCGGGTGCGATCGGCGGCACGAAGAGCGCTGAGCCTCCTGGGAGAACGGGCGGCTCGTAGCACGCCGACTCCCGTCAGGGGTCGCGCGGCTCAGACGTCGACCAGTTCCCCGCGAAACACAATCCGTCCTTCGCCGCGGAGCGACGCCACCCAGTGGTCGTCGGCCTGCCGCACGGTGACGTCGATGGGCTTGCCCGACCGCGTCCGGATCCGCACCAGTGGACCGGCTTCGCGGTGCCACGCAAGCAGCAGCGTGGCCGCGGCGACCGCACCAGTGCCGCACGCGAGGGTCTCCCCTTCCACGCCACGCTCGTAGGTTCGCATCGACCATCCCCCACGGCTGTCCTGCGCGAGGAAGTTGACGTTGGCGCCAGGCGGACCGGCCCACACATCGTGCCGAAGCGCCCGACCCCGCGTGACGACATCGACCGACTCGAGGTCGTCCACGACCACCACGAAATGCGGGACACCCACGAGCGCATACCCGATGATCTGTTCGCCGGGGGCGAGCGCCATCCCCGTGTTCAAGGCCACCTGAGCGATGTGCCCGACGTCGAACTCGGGCGTTCCCGAGACGATGCGCCCGCGCAGGACGCCGGAGTCGGTCGCAATCCTGAGCGTTGAGCCCGGCGAGGCAATGTCGAGCGCGTGCGCGAGCCGCACGGTGCACAATGTGGCGTTACCGCAGAGGTCGGCCGCCGATCCATCGCTGTTGACATAGCGAATCCGGACGTCCGCTGCAGGATCGTCCTCCAGGACAACGACCCCGTCGGCGCCGACCCCGGTACCACGGGCGCACAGCGCGCGAATGCGCTCGGCCGACAGCTCCATTGCATCGCGGCGTGCGTCGATGAAGAGGAAGTCGTTACCCGATCCAGTCAGCTTGAAGAACTCGGTCACAGCAGAATCACCATGGGCAGCTAAAGAAACGTACCCACTTGGGCTATGCGCGCCCCGTCAGCGACCACCACCGGAGACGCCACACCATCCAGACCGCCTCGCGCACGATGCGCTTCGACATCTTGCTCTCGCCCTCGCTCCGGTCCACGAAGGTGATCGGTATCTCGACGATGCGAAACTGGCGGCGCCACGCGCGGAACGTCATCTCGATCTGGAACGCATAGCCGTTCGAGCGAACCGACGAGAGGTCGATCGCTTCGAGCACACCGCGTCGGAAGCACTTGAACCCGCCCGTCAGATCATCAAAGGGCATGCCCGTCACATTACGAGCGTAGATGTTCGCGAACCAGCTCAGAATGAGTCGGGACATTGGCCAGTTCACCACCGTCACCCGTCCCTTGCGGTACCGCGACCCGAGCACGAGATCCGCCGTCTGGATGGCGTTCAGGAAGTCGGCCAGGTGCGCCGGGTCGTGCGAGAAGTCCGCATCCATCTCGAACAGATAGTCGTAGCCCCGCTCGAGCGCCCAGCGAAACCCGGCCACATATGCCGTGCCGAGTCCCATCTTGCTCGGACGGTGCAGCACCTGCACGCGCGGATTCTCCGCAGCCAGCGCGTCGACGATCCCGCCCGTGCCGTCCGGGGAGTTGTCGTCCACGACCAGCACCTCGAGCCGCGGATCCTGCGCGAGCACGATGCCGATCAGTCGTTGAATGTTGGCCCGCTCGTTGTACGTCGGAACGATGACGAGCGCCCGTTCAGCCATGGCGTCGGCGCGGGAGAAGAAGGGCCGCCGCCAACCACGCCAGCACGAGCGCGGCGGCACCCAACGTGATCATCTTGCCGATCTCGCCCACACGACTGGTGAACACGAGCTCGACAGTCGTCGCCCCGGCGGGCAGCGGTACGCCAATCAGCGCGTAATCGACGCGCGCGGCGACCGCAGGCTTGCCGTCGACCGTCGCCACCCACCCGGGATAGTAGTTCTCCGACACGACCAACGACGAGCCCTCGGGCGCCGGCTTGTCGAGCCGGAACGTCATGTGGCCGGGATCGTATCGGGTGGCCGTGACGCCCACGCCGGTCGGCGGCGGCAGCGTCTTCACCTGCTGAGCCACGACAGGAGCCGCGGTGTCGTAGATCGCGGCCAGCTTTGGATCGAAGCGCGCATCGCTCACCGTCGCCAGCGCTTGATCATCGCCAGCCTTGACCGAGACCGGCGTGGTCCACGCCACGGGGTTCTCACCCGGGAGCCGGTAGAGGTAGATCGTCGACCCCGAGGCGTCCCGCGCGGGACCGACCAGCTTCTCCAGACCCGGCATCTGCAGGTTGGCGACGTTGGTGAGCAGGTATTGCACGTTCAGCAGCCGCCAGATCTGGGGCGATGTGAAAAGTGGCTGATAGCCCTCGTCGTGCCCGGCCAGCACGTCGTACCGCCGAATCTCATTACCGTGGTAGCCGACCGCCTGACGGACGCGATGGATCATGAGCGCATCCCCCTGGTCGATCTCCGGGTCGCCCGGCTCGTCGCCCGGTCCCCGGCCGAAGTAGATGACTCGCCCGGGCTGGGGTTGGCGCCGCAGGTAGTCCACCGCCGAATCGCTGGCGTACACGACGGACGCCGGTGGCGAGAACCGCCAGTACAGATGCTCGATGCTCCAGAGATCGGCCGCGACGATCACCGCGATCACCCACAGGGCGAATCGCGCAGGCAGCTTGTCGTCCCGAACGAGAACGATCACGATCGCGACCGCGATGACGCAGAGGAGCGATCGTGCGGCACCCCACGCAACGGCGGACGCGTTGGCCTGCGCCATGTCCGCGAGCTGCGGCAGCGCCAGGCCCGCGGACAGTGTCGTCAGGACGCCGCTCACCGCCATGAGAGTGATCACGCCGGCGACCACCGCCCACGTGACCGCGTAGCGCATCCGCACCTCGCGCCGCAGCACGTTCTCGACCCCGTAGCCGGCGAGCGTCGCCACCGCGAAACCCGTGACGAAGAAGATCGCCGAAGGCGCTCTGAAATAGGTGGTGCCCGGCACGAGTAGATAGATCACGTGAAACAGCGGCGTGTACCCGCCGAGCGACCAGATGATGCCGGCGATCGCGACGATGAGCCAGAACCGCACCGATCGCCGCCGATCGGCCGGCGTGCCGATAAACGCGCAGCCCGCGAGCACGAGGACCGCCGCCCCGATGTACTCGCTGTGCAAATGGATGTAATTGCGCCCCCAGTACGCGTCGAACAGACCGGAGAACTGTGGCAAATACGTGTTGATCAACTCTTCCGGCGGCATGGCCCACGACGTCGCCCATTCGTACCCGTGCGTCGCAGCGCCACCGGTGCCGCGCGGCGACCACTGCACGTATTGCGCGACCGGCAAGAACTGGATGGCTCCGATACTGAGGCCGAGCGCGACGGCGCCCAGCGCCCAGGCCAAGCGCCGGATCGCCTCGGGCCTCTTGGGCGACACATCCGGACCCGCCCAGAACGCGAGATACAACCCCCACGCTCCCGACGTGAGCAGCATGTACTGCAGGATCTGCGGGTGCGGTGTGAGAATCGCGAAGCCGACCGTGAGGGCGAGCGCAGGCCACGCCCAACGCCGACCGTCGCGAACCCCGTACGTGAGGAACAGGAGCGCCAGGGGGAGCAGCGCGCTCACGTACAGCTTGCCGTCGTGCCCCGGCGACACGTACGATGCGATCGGGCCGCCCATCATGTATGCCAGGCCGGCGACGAGCGCGCCCGCGAACCGCAGCCCCGCCTTCCGCAGGAACAGGTAGGTCAGCCACCCACACAGGAAGATGTGGATGATGAACGCCCACGTGACGAACGCGTCCGGCCGCAACAGCAGCCGGAGCACGAGACTCGGCGGGTAGAAGATGTCGCCGTTGACCGAGCCGACGTAGGGCATCCCACCGAAGAGGTACGGATTCCACAGGGGGAAGTGACCCGTCTGCTTCAAGACCGCGGTGCCAAACTCGCGCACCGCGTATCCGCCTTTGAACTGGTCGCTGTACGGCGACACCAGGAACCCACCGCCGAACGCCCGGTAGCACAGGGTCACCGTCCCGACCGCGTAGACGAGCGCGGCCCAGGCGCTGGCCAGACGCGGCGAATCCTGCGGCGCCTCAGGTGTGGAGCGGACTTTTTGGGGAGACATTGCTGACGAAAATTGTGCGTTGCACGGGGCGTGCGCCAGCAGCTAGCTTCTGCGGCCATGCGCGGATCGGCGCTCCGCGACTTCTACGATCGCGAATACCACTTCGGTGAAGACGTCGACCGACCCAATCCGGATCGGTTGTGGCGTGCGTTGCGCGAGCTCGAGCCGTTGGAGCACACCAGCCTGCTCGACCTCGGATGTGGCGTCGGATGGGCGACTCGCCTGGCCGCCGAGCGCGGTCGCGTCGGACATGCCGTCGGTCTGGACTTCTCACGAACGGCGCTGTCGCTCGGTGCGCAGTCCGCGCACAACTGGCAGGCACCGGCCGCGACACGCGTGTCCTGGGTCTGCGGCGACGGCGGTGCCCTGCCCTTCGCCGACCGCAGTTTCGATCGAGCGTTCTCGTTCGGGTCGATGGAACATTTTCCAGACGTCGCGCTGGGCTTCATGGAGCTCGCGCGCGTCCTCCGATCGGGTGGTCTCGCCGTGACGGTCGTTCCAAACTTCTACGTCCGCACCGCGCAGCCAGTTGAGCACCGCGACACCGTCGCCGGCTGGAAGCGCATCATCGCGCCCTCAGGCCTCGAGGTCGTGCGTGTCGGCGCGGATCGAGGTCCGGCCATCCTCAAAAACCGGCGGCCGGCACGCATTGCCCTCCGCCTCGGACTGCGGCTTCTCGGCGCCGTGCCGGCCCTTCGCTACCAGTTCATTTTCGTGCTTCGGAAGCCTTGACGCGGCGTAGCCACCAGTCGATCGCGAGGACCACGAGGGCGCCGATGATCTCGAGCGATACCAGCCAGAGACGCGAGGCGACGGCCAGGACGAGCGCGCGATCCGACCCGATCGCTGCACTGAGCTGCACCACCAACGCCCCTTCTCGCACCACGATCCCGCCGGGCGCAAACACCGCGATCAACCCGAGCAGATAGCTCGATAGATAAGCGGTGCCCGCGAGCCACATGTCCGGCGCTTCCACGCCGAAGAGCGCGCGTCCAAAGAGCCAGAACGCGAATCCGTAGCCGACCCACCCGAGCGCCGCGCGGACCACGTACACGGCGAACGCACCCGGCGGCGGTGCCGGGAGTGGCACCGGCCGTTTGATCAAGCGCTCCGCCCATCGACGCACCACGGGAAGCGCGCGTGGCCCAACGACGATGAGCACCGCCGTGAGCAGCGCGGCCAAGGCGGCCTGCGACAGCGTGTCCATGGTCTGCGCCCACGCGCCCAACACGTGTGGCGCACCGCTCAGAATCAATACGAATCCGGTCGCCAGCAGTACCGCCTGCTGCAACAACACTCCCACTGAGGCGGCGACGGGCGAGACGCCCACCTGTGCACTCATCGCGGCCAAACCGGCGAACTGCCAGACCGCCCCTGGGACGTAGCGTGCGAGATTCGAGACGAAGAAGACCCGCATCGCCTGAAACCATGTCAACGGACGCGGCGTCGCGCGAAGCGATGCGTTCCACCACGGGAGACTGCTGGACCAGAGCTGGACGAGTTGCGCGTAGGACGCCATCCACACGGCGGATGCGGCGGCCAATGTGCCCCAGTGCAGCTTGGGGTGCGCGCTGCGCAACGTCGGCCCCGCCAACCGGAAGAAGCCGTAGAGAGCAATCAGCGCGGCGAGGACCGCGACGACCTCACCGATGGTGACGAGCCGCCGCCGCCAGCGCGGGCGGCGCACATTCGTCGCTTCCGTCAGACCGATGCACCCACCGCCGCACCACGCACCTGAGCCGGCCCCTGGCGCGCGGCGGTCTGAAACGCCTGGCTGACAGTCGGTGAAAGCGGGCGGAGCATGATCGACGGAGTATATCCGCGTTGCCGCTCGGGCGCACGCCGGGCATCATTTGCGTCGTGCGCATTTTGATCGTATCGACCGCGTTTCCGCGGTATCCTGATGATCCAACCGCCAAATGGCTCGTCGAGACCATTCGGCGCCTGGCAGCCGAGGGCTATGAGTTCGAGGTCCTGACGTCTGCGTACCGCGGTGGCGGCAACACGTCGTTCGGCGGCATTCCGGTCCATCGCTTCCGCTATTTCTTCGCTCGCTGGGAGCGCCTCACGCATGAAGAATCCGCACCGGATCGGATGCGACGCTCTCTGCTGTACAAGATCCTGCCCGCGTTCTACCTGCTCAGCGGCACGGTCGCCGCGTGGCGACTGGGCCGCCGCGGGAACTTCGACATCATTCACGTCCATTGGCCGGTCCCCCACGCGCTCTTCGGATGGGCCGCACGCGCCGGCGCACGCCGGCGCCCCAAGGTGATCGCGCATTTCTACAGCATCGAGTTGCGCTGGGTCCGCCACTCGCTGCGGATGCTGACCGGGTTTCTGCGCCGCGCCATTACCACCGCTGATCGCGTCGTCGCCATCTCCACCAGCACGGCGCGCGAGGTCCAGCACTTCGCGCCCGTGCCGGTAGAGGTCATTCCCTACGCCGTCGATTTGCCGCATCCGTCCCAGCTCGCCTCGGGCGACGCGGGACGCACGCGGTTGCTCTACGTGGGGCGGCTCGTGGAGCGGAAAGGTGTGCGCTACCTGATCGAGGCGCTCGCCACGCTCGCGCCTGGCCTGCGTGCAGAGGCAACGATCATCGGTGATGGCCCCGAGCGCGAGGCGCTGCAATCGACGGCGCGCGACCTCGGTATCGCTGATCGCGTATCGTTTCGTGGCTGGGTGACGCCTGAGGAACTGGACCACGCCTACAGCGAAGCCACCGTGTTTGCACTGCCCGCCGTCGTCGACGCTCGCGGTGACACCGAGGGGCTGGGCATGGTCCTGTTGGAGGCGATGACCTACCGACTGCCAGTGGTCTCGACTCCGCTCGGCGGTATCACCGACATCGTCAGCGACGGCGAGACTGGAGTGCTCGTCCCACCTAACGATGCGCCGGCTCTGGCGCGAGCGATCACGATGCTCGCGACTGACAAGCCGTTGGCCGAGCGCCTCGGTATCGCCGGGCAGCAATACGCGGAGGAGCATTTCGGCTGGGACGGCGTGCTCGCCGCGTGGCGCAAGCTGTATCGAGACGTAGCAACCGGCTAAGGAATCGCCACGCGCACCGGTTCGCCGCTGCCGCGAGCGAGCGTCGCCACGACGCCACCCTCGCGGTCGACGATCGGCACATCGAACATGCGCGGCGCGGGCGCGGTGAGCGTCATGGCATCCGCGTCCGCGCGCACGACTGTGACGGCCCGGCGCAGACGTCGCCACGCGACCATGCGCTCGAGCGGTGCGACGTACGGCTGGTCTGCGAGCAGCGACGCAACGAGCATCTCATACGCCGCAGTCGCGCCGGGGAACCCGAGTGGTGATGTGAGGTTCGGATGCCAGAGTCCGACCCAGAGGCCACCGACTCGCCGGCTGGCTGCGGCCACTTCGAGTGCGTCATCGACCCATCGGGCCGGGTCCTCGACGTGTTGATACTTGCTCTGCGCGCGGTCCATCCAGGTGAGCGGGACTTCGTCCAGTCTCGTGCGAGCGCCATCCGTGGCGTTCCACGACGGCACGATGTCGGCAACGCCCAGCCGGAAGCCGTTCCGATCAGGAAAGCCGAAGGTGGCGTCGTAGTCGAAGCCGGCCGCGGCCATCGCGAGCTGCGTCACGCCGGGCCGCATCCGGAGGAAGTGCTGTCGAACGCCGACGGGTGTGCTCCGAATGAGCCCACCGAGCCGCGCGCGCTGCGCGATGAACGTCTCGCCGACCTCCATCGTAACGAAGCTGCCGTGCAGTCCGATCTCGTGGCCAGCATCGCGAATGGCGCGGAATACGCCGCGTGCGCGAGGAGAATCTGGACGGTACGTGATGTCGCCTCGTCTGAACGAATCGAGTGTCGGCGTGCCACACAGCACGAACCACGTCGAGGTGATGCCGGCGCGACGCTCGATGTCGAGCACCCCGTGCAGGCCGAGCATCACGGGGTCCTTGAGCAGATGAGCCAGCGCCGCCGCTGCGACAGTGCTCGCGGTCCGGAACTGTCCCTTCGCCGCGAGCTCGGTCAGCCGGAGCGCACTGAATATCGGCCATCCGGTCACGACATCGACATCATGGCTCAACGCGGCTGCCCAGCGACGTCCGTCCGGCCAGGGCGCGACGAGGAGCATGGGGCGCCGACCGGCTGCGTTTGTGACGGCCGTGCGGAACGCCTCTGCGGCCGTCGACACCACCGGTTCGCGTTCGCGTCCCGCCACCACCGCGGGGTTGTCGATCGAGGGCACACGGCCGTGTCGGTCTGCTGCGGTCGTCCGTTGCTCGATGGCTGCCCCGGCCACATCGCTGACGGCGAGCAGCAGCGCACGCGACACCCCCACCTCGCCATCTCGGACGTCGTACCCACGGGAGAGCGTCGCGATCGCTGCGCGACCATCACCGCCGGCCGGTTGCGTCCCATCGCCCGACTCGAGCCGGACCGTCACGACGTCGGGCGAGGCTGTACGGGCCTGATCGCCCTCCGTGGTCGAGAGGCCCACGTCGATGGCGACGAGGCGTGACAGATCGAGCAGCACGTCCCAGCCGAATTGTTCGGCGGGTGTCAGCGCGGGACTCGGTCGAGCCAGGCGGATCACGTGCGCACCGCGACCGGCCGCGCGTCTTGCTCAGCCATGCGCTTGACGGCCGCCGACCACGCGGTCCACCTTCCGGTCCGTGTCACGCCCGCTCGTCCCCAAATCGCGCCTCCCGATCCGGCACCTCATGCTCTTCGGCTGGCTCCCAAGCCTGCTGAAGGTGTGGGCGTATCGGACATTCCTGGGATACCGGATTGGACGACACGTCAAGATCGCGTTTGGCGGCGTGATCGTGGGGCGAGACGTCGAGCTGGGCGATCACGTCGAGATCGGATTGCTGGCCGTTGTGCAGGGTCGGCGCATTCGCATCGGCCGTCATTCCTCGATCGCCACCATGTCGTACGTATCGTGCGAAGCGATCGAGATCGGCGAAGATGCACGTATTCGGGAACAGGTCTACGTCGGCGGGCCGCAGCTTCCCGAATCCCGTTTCGTGCTTGGCGACCGAACGATAGTGCTCCAGATGGCCTACATCAATCCAACCAAGCCGGTCATCATCGGCGACGATACGGGGATCGGCGGCCACTGTTTGATCTTCACCCACGGCGTGTGGCTCAATGTGTTGGACGGATACCCGATGACCTATGAGCCGGTGACCCTGGGCCGCAGTGTTTGGCTTCCCTGGCGGGTGTTCATCATGCCAGGCACGACGATCGGCGATGGCACCGTGATCGGAGCCAACTCCCTCGTGTCCGGCGCGATTCCGCCGCGCAGCCTTGCCGTTGGCTCCCCCGCCAAAGTCATTCGGCGCGAGCCAGACTTTCCGCGCCCGCTCTCCGAGCAAGCTCGCGCGGCGCTCGTGGATGACATGGTACGCGAGTTCGATCGCTACGTCGAGTACAGCGGCGTGACCATACAGGCCAGTGGCGTACCCCGCACCTACGCCAGAGCCGGCGAGAGCTGGCGACTCTGGTGGGTGCGAGATCGCGCGATGCACCAGACCATCCGGCCAAGCCGTGGAGACACCGTCTTTAGCGAAACGGCACTCAGCGCCGACGAGTGCACCGCGTATCGCGCACATGGCGTCGACTGGTTGGACCTCGGCGGCCACACGCGGAGTCGGGACGGCACGCCGCTCACCGAGGAACTCGCGCAATTCCTCGGGCGCTACGGCATCCGACTCATTCGCGATTGACCCGGGACTCGCGCGGCCGGCCTCCGCTACTCGGCCTACGCTTCGCCTTGCCCTCGCTCATCGAGCCGACGACGGAGCTCCTGCACCTCGGCCCGCTGCCCCGCTATTTGCTCGCCCAGGAGGCCTGTGGCGAAGGACAGGAACCCCAGGATCAGACAGACCTCGATAAGGTTGAGCAGGGGCCGAAAGCCCTGGTACGGCGGGATGACAAAGCGCATCAAGAGCGCGACAATCCCGGTCACCACTCCCACCATGAACAGGCCGGCGCCGAGCAGGCCGAAAAGCAGCAGCGGCTTCCGGCCGAAGCGCAGCTCGAACCACACGGACAGGAGGTCGAGGACGCCGACGAAGATTCGAGAACGACCGAACTTGGACCGGCCCGCCGCCCGCGGATACAGCGGCACCGGAATCTCGGAGACCGTGAAGCCTTCGGCGGCCGCGATCACGATCATGTAGCGATGCCAGTCGGGACGGATAGGCAATGCATCCATGATCTCGCGGCGATAGGCTTTGACGGAGTTGAGGTCGCGAACCGGCACCTCGAACAATGACCGGCTCAGCCAGTTATAGACCCGCGAAACGAAGGCGCTGCTCGTACTTGCCCTGCTTCTGACCGGTGACCATGTCGGACTCGCCCGCGAGAATCGGGCGGACGAGGCGAGGAATGTCTTCGGGGCGGTACTGGAGGTCGGCGGGATAGAAGACAAGCACGGTCCCGCGCGAATGGAGGTACCCGGTCCGCAGCGCATCGGCGATCCCGCGTTGTCGGCGGTGCCGAACCCGGTGCAGGAAGGCATAGCGACTCGCGAGCGTGTCCAGCATCGACCAGGTGCCGTCGACCGAGCCGTCGTCGACGACCACGACTTCGAAGGAGATGCCAGTCCCCGCGAACGCCGCGGCAACCTGCTCCATGAACGGCGTGAGGTTTGCCTCCTCGTCCTTGGCTGGCACGAGCACGCTCACGTCGATGCGTGTCCCGTCCCGCGGCGCCAGCGCGACCGTGTCGGCCGGCTTGGGGACGCTACGCGCCGACGGGTCGGGCCGGGTCGCGATCGGCGTCGGCGTCACGGTGCTCGTCACACCCGCTTCCGCATCCGGGCCGACAGCACCCCCAGCTGATCGCGGTACTTGGCGACGGTGCGGCGAGCGATCTGCACACCGCCGTCCTTGAGGATGTTCACGATCGCCTGGTCGGTCAGGGGCCGTTTGGGATCCTCATCCTCGACGAGTTTCTGGATCTGCGCCTTGATCCCGCGGGCCGACACATCTTCGCCTCCCGACGTCGAGAGCCCCGAGGAGAAGAAGAATTTCAATGGCAGGACCCCGCGCGGGGTCTGCACGAACTTCTCGTTCGTCACGCGGCTCACCGTCGACTCGTGCATGTTGATGACCTCTGCCACTTCGCGCAGCGTGAGCGGCTTGAGGTATTGCACGCCCTTCTCGAAGAAGTCGCGCTGCCGGTCGACGATGTAGTTCATCACCTTGAGCATGGTCTGCCGCCGCTGCTCGATCGCCTGAATCATCCAGTTGGCGGAGTTGAGCTTGTTGGAGATGAACTCCTTGTTCTCGCCATCGAACTTCTTCTTGTCGCGCGCGATCTCCTGGTAGGCGCGACTGAACTTGAGCCGGGGCAGATTGGCGTCGTTCAGGAAGACGTGGTATCTGCCCGTCGATCTTGTCGACGACGAGGTCCGGCGTGATGTAGTTGTCGCTGGCGCTGCTGTAGACCAATCCCGGCTTGGGGTCCAGCTTGGCGATCTCGTCGGCGGCGCGCTGGACCTCGGTCTGGCTGATCGCAAACCGCTTCGAGATCTCGCTCCACCGGTGGTTGATCAGCTCGTCGAAGCAGTCACGGACCAGGCGATACGGGCACCGATTGCTCGAGTCCCGCCTGGCGGAGCTGGAGCATGAGACACTCGCGCAGGTCGCGCGCGCCGACCCCGGGCGGCTCGAGATCCTGGATGCGCGCGAGCATGCGCTCCGCCTTCCGCCATCGCGTAGAGCGGCAGCGGCCCGCCGCTCGTCACGGCCCGTTTCCTCGCGCTTGCGGGCGAGCTCGGTGTTGATGCCGTCGACGATCTCCTGCACCGGGCAGACGAGGTACCCTTCGTCATTGATGTTGCCGACGAACTCCTCCGCGAGCGCCAGCTCGCGCGGCGAGAGGTCGAGCAGCGCGATCTGGTCGAGCAGGTGGTCACTCAGGTCGCGTGTGGCCGCCGTGACCGGCTCGTAGTACTCCTTCTCCTCGTGCTCCTCGCGCCGCCCTCCGGTGTCGAACCCTTCGAGGAGAATCTCCTCCCAGTCGATCTCGTCCTTGGGCTCCTCCTCTTTGGGCTCCTCGGCCGCGGGCTCGGCCTCCGCGTTCCTCCTCTTCTTCCTCCTCCGGCTCGACCAGCTCGAGGAACGGGTTGGTCTCCAGCTCCTGCTTGAGGTGCTGCTGCAGATCGAGCAGCGGCATGTAGAGCAGATCCATCGCCTGGTAGAGGCGCGGATTGATCTTCAGTTCCTGCTTGAGCTGTGTCGCTCTGACTCAGTCCGGTTTTCATTCCGCTTCACTCCTCCGGCAGGCGCCGTGTCCGTCCGCGCGCATCCTACGCGGCCGAGAATCGCGCACGCAGGCGCGCGGTGAGCGTGGGGCCGAGATAGATCTCGGCCACCTTTTCATCGAAGACCAGTTCCTGCACTGTGCCCGAGACCTTGCACCTTCCCATCGAACATGATGTAGGCGCGATCGACAATGTCCAGCGTCTGCTCGACGTTGTGGTCGCTGATCAGCACCCCGATGCCCCGATGCCGAAGGCCAGCGACAATGGTCTGGAATGTCGTGAACGGCGATCGGATCGACGCCAGCAAACGGCTCGTCGAGCATCATGAACTTAGGCTGCGTGACCAGCGCCCGCGTGATCTCGAGCCGCCGGCGCTCGCCACCCGGACAACGCGTACGCCTTGCTCTGCCGGAGGTGTTTGATGCTCAACTCGTCCAGTAGCTGCTCGAGTCGCTGCGTGGCGCTGGTTGCTCTCCGAGAGCGGCAAGCGTCTCGAGGATCGCCAGCATGTTGTCCTCGACCGACAGTTTCCGGAAGACCGAGGGCTCCTGAGAGAGATAGCCGATGCCGCGGCGGGCGCGCCGATACATCGGCATCTCGGTGATGTCCTCTCCGTCGAGCACGATGCGGCCGGTGAGCGGGGGAATGAGGCCGACGATCATGTAGAACATCGTCGTCTTCCCGGCGCCATTCGGCCCAAGCAAACCGACGATCTCCCCTTGTTGCAATCGAAGGGCCACGTCGTTGACCACTTTGCGTCGCCGGTAAACCTTCACCAGCCCCTTTGCCTCGAGCAGGCTGTGACCGGCATCGACCGTCGCCGCAACGACCGCCCCCGAGGGCCGCTCGCCAAGCACCAAGAGCGACTGCGCCAACTGCTCGCGGAACGCGCCTACCTGCGCCCACATGTACGGCGCGATGGTGATCTCGGCATCCGCGGTGAGGTGTTCGTGTGGCGGCAGCTGGACCACGCTCTCGCGCGCGAGGCGAGGCAGCAGGGACCCACCGAGATAGGTCCGTACCTCGTCCAGTGAGAGGCGGCCGGACTCGCGCTCGGCGTCCCGCCCCTCGGCCCGAACGAGCCGGAGGTGTCGGTCGCGGAACGCGATGGCGACGTCGTTGAGCGACGCCACGCCGGAGTCATTCGCGCTGGTCAGCACGCACGCCAGCAACAGGGCGAGCGACCGATCGCTTTCCCCAATGCGGCGGAGCAATGCCCGCGCATCGCCCCCAGGGTCACCAGGGCCGTTGTTGGAGCTCTGGCCATTGCCGCCTATCATCAGGCCGCCTCCTCACTCAGCGTGAGCGCGAGGAGCCGGACGGCACTGGACGGCGCGATGGGGCCCGATCGCGACGCCGACTGATTGGGTGGCTTTCCGCCCGAGGGTGGCGACGCCGGAGGTGGTGCACCGGCCGGCGGCGGTTGGGCTGTCCGCGCACTGTCGGCCGCCCCGGTGTCGCGAGCCTCATGCTCGGCCGCTGCACTGTCTGCCATCGCGGCGCTGTCGGCCATGGCCCCACTGTCGACCGCCGCGGGACGGGGAGCCGGGCGACCAGGCGCCGCGGCGCTGTCCGGTCGACCTTTCGCCCCTTTGGGCCGTTTCTTGGCCTGGGGCAGCGTGTCGGTCAGTGCCCGCGCGCGTCGCGCCGAGTCCTTGTTGATGCTGTCCGCCTGTGGCTCGAGATAAATGCCGGCCGCGCTGTCGGTCACGGCAATGACTTGCACTTGCTTGTTCAGAAAGTGGATCGTGATCACGCGACCACGCGTGTAATCGATCGCCGGCCGCGTCTCCTTCTTCTCACGTGGCGCCAACTGGTAGAACGCGTGCGCATTGCCGCTCGCGACCAGTGTCCGTAGCTCGGGTTGGGTGTCGGCGGCCGGCTGCGCCGCGTGCGGCGCCACTCCGGTCCCGTCCCCCTGCCCGGCGGGATGTGCGTTGGCCACTGGCGCGGCCCCCGGCGCCTCCGAGGACGTGTGGGTGGCTGAGTCGCGATGATGCAGCTGACTCGTGTCGAAGTAGGCGAAGATCGTGTCGCCCTTCATCCAGTCCCGCTCCTTCGACTTGAAGTGCGTGGTGTCGGGTTCGCCCGGTCGCAAACGCCTTTCGCACCGACGCGAATCTGGTGGATCACCTGCCCTGGCATGCGGACGTCGATCGAGTCGGCCAGGATGTCACGCTCCGGTGTCGTCGCATGCGCGAACGGCTTGGCCCCCAGGCGTAGGCGCGGGAGAGCACCTTGTCCGTGAAGCGCATGTCGATCGTGTCCGGCCGTCAGGTGCATGTCCTTGCTCACTGCATCGGCGTGCCGAATAGACACGACCCGGATGAGCTCGTGATTGACCGTATAGAGGTCGACGATATCGCCTTTGAGGGTAAACGGGTGTTGGTCCTGAGTCCCATGGATGACCGGAGTCGATCATGAGCCGCGCGAAACCCGGTCCCCTGGTTCATGAAGGCCGAGTCGCCCGTGGCGTTGAGATCCGTCCGCTTGATGACGACTTTGCGTGAGGCGTAGATCGAGCTGTCGCCGTCCATGTACACGAGATTGGCATCGACGCCCGCCGTGTCCGACCTGTGTGCTGTTGGAGTCCCGCTGCACGAGGTGAAAATGCGGCCGGCCCGGCGCGGTGAGCTGGGCGCGCGGCCGGACGTCGGGAATCGAGCGCAGGTAGTCGGCGTGCGGGCCGTGCATTGTCGTCCCGCTGGGCAGGACAGCGACCACGTTGGTGTCGGCGAGGAGGCGCTCCGTCTGCACGAAGTACGTCATGTGGTGCGCGTCAATGACGGCCCGCGGGTCCGTGTAGTGGACGTGCCCGATGAGATACAGCAGGCCTTGCTCATCGTAGTACTCGGCGCTGTCCGCCTTGAGGCGGACCCCTGGCTGGTTCGTGCAGTGCGCGATGACCCGGCCACCGCTGAACGTGTTGTACTTGCCGCTCGGCAGCTTGATCGAGTGCACCCGCGTCGTGAGGGTGTCGTCGAAGTAGAGATTGCACGGGCCGCCCGGCTCCTGCGTCGCGCGCCTGCGCGCGGGCTGGTCGAGTCCAGGTGCCCGACAGGCCCAAGACCGTCCCTGCGAGCAGCAACACAGAGCACGCGAGGCGCCGTATGGAGTGCGCGCCCAAACCTGGGCCGAAGACGGCAAGGCGGGCCACGCGCACCTCAAGGCATTCGGCCGGGCGGCCGGCGGCGAGCCTGCGGCTGCGGAACCGCCGGCGCGGGCACCGTTGGCGACGCGGCGCCGGGCATGCCGGGCGGAGCCGTTGCCCCGGTCGCGCGGCCGTGGCCCGCGGCGCGGACGCTCGCGCCGGGCGCTGTGGCCGCCCCGCCGGCGCTATGGCGGCGCCCCGCCGCTGCTCGGAGGCATCGGGCGGGCTCGCGGCCGCTCGGCGGACGCACCGGAGCGCCGCTTCGAGCTGTGTCACCCGGACCCCCGGGCAGCGTCACCGTTCCCGCAGACCCGGAGCATGCCCGCAGGCACCGCATGTTGTTCATGTCCGGATCCGACGTGAACCCGATGCCGGTCATCTGATGCGTCGAGTCGGTCAGCGTGAACGAGGTATCGCTCGAGATCTCGTTCCGCGACTGGGAATACCGCAGCATGGGCGTGGTCAGGTGCCGGCCATCTTCCGACACGACGACGACGTCGCCGCGCGCCTCCATGTTGTTGGTGCGCGTGTTGTAGGTCCCCTGACGAGAGGTCAGGACCGCGTTCTTGGCACCGGTTACCGTGAAGAACACCGTCCGCACCCCGCGCATCTCGACGCGCGTGTTGTCATCGAATACGTAAGCGGTGTCGCCATACACCTCGGCCTTCATGACGCCGCCGTCCGTCAGGACCGACTTGGTGTGGTACAGGACCTGGTCCGCCGAATCGGCGAGCGGGTTGCGGACCGCGACGGGCGGCTGCTTCCCATTGCTACACCCGGTCGACAGGGCCAGCACCACCGCGCCGGCAATGGCGGCGCCACCGCGCGCGCGCCCCGTCATACCACTCCCGCGCGCAGGAGGTCGTGCAGATGCACGATCCCGACGACCCGCTCGCGCGTCATCGACCACGGGCAGCGCCATGATCCCGGCCTCTTGCATGCGATACACCGCGGCGCTCGCGAGTTCGGCGGCCTGGGCCGTCCGCGGCTCACGCGTCATAATCTCGGACACAGGCACGTTGAGCCACCCCGTCTCGTCACGATGATGCAGGCGGCGCATGTCGCCCGCTGTCACCACGCCGAGGAGACGCTGTGCACGATCCGTCACCATGAGCGTCCCGCGGCGCTCCGAGATCGTGAAGAGGGCGCTCTCCATGACCTCGGTCGGCGGAGCCAGCGGGAGATCGTCGCCAACCATGACGTCCGCCACGCGCGTGAGCAGCCGCTTCCCCAGCGACCCGCCGGGATGCAGGCGAGCGAAGTCCTCGCGCCGGAACCCCTTCTCCTGGAGCAGCGCCACGGCCAGCGCATCGCCGATCGCCATCGCGGCCGTCGTACTTGTCGTGGGTGCGAGGTCGTGCGGGCAGGCTTCTTCGTCGACGGTGGCGTCGAGCACGACGTCGGCATGACGGGCCAGCGTCGACGAGGCGCTCCCGGTCACGGCGATGATGCGCACGCCCAGCCGCTGGAGATGCTCGAGAAGCGCCAGCACTTCGTGCGACTCGCCGCTCTTCGAGATGAGGACGGCGACATCGCCAGTCCCGACGATCCCCAGATCGCCGTGCACGCTGTCGGCGGGGTGCAGGAACGTCGCCGGAGTGCCGGTCGAGGTCAGTGTTGCGGCGATCTTCCGGCCCACCAGACCCGACTTCCCCACGCCGGCGACAATCACTCGTCCCGGCGCGCCGGCGATCAGGTGGACTGCGTCCGCGAAGCGGTGGTCGAGCCGGCGCTCCAGTGCATGCAGCGCCTGTCGCTCCTTCTGGATCACCGCGCGTCCCCGCTCGACGATGCGCATGTCAGGATCGGCACCGTCCACGCGCGGCCACCCGTACCGGGTGCGGCGCGGCTGAGCGTCGCGGTCACGCGCGGCGCCGCCGTCGTCGGACCGTTCTTCCGACTCTTGGCCACCAGGTGCGCACCTCGGGGGCGTTCATCGTCCCGGTCACGTACTGCTCGACCACTTCATCCCACTGGCCGCGCGACGCGCAACAGCACCTCCGCGAACTCGCGCACGGCGCCCGTAGCCGCCACTGCGCTGCAATTGCAGCGCGGCACACTTGCTTGATCTCGGGGACCGCGTTGGCAACGGCTACCGGAAGCCCGACCGCTCGCATGATGGCGAGATCCGGATAGTCGTCACCCACGAACGCCGTTTCGGCCAGGGATACCCCCCGCCGCTCCAGGATTCGCAGCAGGCCCGGAAGCTTGCGCGCCTGCCCATCCTGATAAAGGTCATCCGCGCGCAGCTCCTGCGCTCGAAGCTCGCACGCTGTCGCGACACCCGCCCGGTCACGATCGCCACCAGCAGGCCCGACTGTCGAAGCAGGAACACACCGAGCCCGTCCTGGATGTCGTACCGCTTGAACTCGAGCGCAGCGCCGGCGACGTCGCCGAGATAGATCCCACCGTCGGTCATGACGCCGTCGACATCGAGCCCTACCAATCGAATGCGCCTGGCCAGCGCCGGGGTCGAGGGTCCGACGTGCGCGGGATACCACGCGGCCGTCATTTCGCCCCACTCCGGCTCCGCGGCGGCGGCTCCGTTCCGCCGTCATCGGCGACACCGTGCCCAGACATCGACGACCCGATCCAGCAACGGACCGAGCGCGGTGAGCGGCAGCATGTTCGGGCCCGTCGCTGGGCGCACGATCGGGGTTCGGATGCGTCTCGAGGAACAAGCCTTGGGCCCCGGCGGCCACCGCAGCGAGCGCGAGTGTCGCGATGTACTCGCGCGCGCCGCCGCTCGCCCCACCGGCGCCCTGGCCGGGCCGCTGCACGCTGTGCGTCGCGTCGAACACGACTGGCGCCGCACAGGCCTCGCGCAGGCGAGGGAACGCACCGCATGTCGACGACGAGATCGCCGTATCCAAAGAATGTGCCGCGCTCGGTGACCGCGACCTCTGGCTGGCCGTTGCCCGCCGAGGCGGCCTGCGCACCTTCTCGACCGCGCCGCGCATGCCTTCCGGGTGCATCCACTGTCCCTTCTTGACGTTGACCGGGCGCGCCCGTCGCGCCGGCTGCCTGCAGGAGATCAGTCTGGCGGCAGAGAAACGCCGGGATCTGCAGCACATCGACGACCTGGGCCGCGACCGCGCATTGCGCTGGCTCATGCACGTCCGTCAGGATGCGGAGTCCCGTGGCGTCGCGCACGCGATCGCAGCGCCTCGAGCCCCTCGTCGATGCCGGGGCCCCGGTGCGGCGGCCGCGTTGGAGCGGTTCGCCTTGTCGAAGCTCGCCTTGTAGATCACGCCGCCGGGCATGCGCTCGCTCGAGGCGCGCGAGATACTCGCCGACGCGCGACGTTGAGTCCGTCGTCCTCGAGCACGCACGGACCGGCGATCAGAAACAACGCATCGGCCGGAAAGGCCGGCGGGATTGGCAAGCCACCAGTCAGTCGCCAGCCCCGACGAGTCCGCGCGGCCGACCCCGGGGGCGTTGGGGTCCCAGGCGCGGCTGTCGCGCTCTCGGACGTCGCCGTCAGGCGGCTCCGCGCGTGTTTCGCTGCAGCGGCGATGAATCCCGCGAACAGCGGATGCGGCCGCGTGGGGCGCGAGCGCAGCTCGGGATGGAACTGGCAGCCGATGAACCACGGATGTTGTGGGATCTCGATCATCTCGACGAGCGAACCGTCGGGCGACAGGCCGCTCAGCCGCATCCCATGCTCGACGAGTGCGTCGCGGTAGCTGATTCGACACCTCGTAGCGGTGCCGGTGTCGCTCCTTGACCTCCGGAACCCCGTACACCTCGGCCGCCCGTGATCCTCGGGCGAGGCGGCAGACGTACGCCCCGAGGCGCATCGTGCCACCCATGTCCGTGACGTGCTGCTGTTCCTCCATGAGCGAGACGACCGCGTTCGCGCATTCCGGTGCAAACTCGCTCGAGTTGCTGTCATCCAGCCCGATCACGTTGCGGGCGAACTCGACGATCGCGACCTGCATCCCGAGGCAAATGCCCGAAGAACGGCAAGCCGGTCTCGCGCGCCGTGCGAATCGCCTCGACCATGCCGTCGACGCCGCGAACCCCAAAGCCGCCCGGGACGAGCAGGCCATCGTAGCCGGCGAGGATCGCGCGCGCAGTGGCGGGATCCGTGAAGCGCGTCACTGCCGACCCACGAGATGTCGACGCCGACATCGTTCGCGATGCCGCCATGGATCAACGCTTCCTGCACGCTCTTGTAGCTGTCGACGAACTCCGTGTACTTGCCGACCACGGCGATGCGCACGCGCATGCGGGGCGCGATGATGCGCTGCACCATGGCGCGCCAGGCAGACAGGTCAGGCTGCGACGTCTGCGAGATTCAGCCGCTGCACGATGCGGCGCGTCCATCCCCTGTTCGTGGAACGAGAGCGGGATCTGGTAGATCGTCGGGACGTCGCGACTCTCGATCACCGCGCCGAACTCGACGTTGCAGAACAGCGCGATCTTGCGCTTGGTGTCCTCCGACAGCGGGCGCTCCGTGCGGCAGATGAGGATGTCGGGCTGAATTCCGATCTCCATCAGCTCGCGCACGGAGTGCTGCGTCGGCTTCGTCTTCACCTCGCCGGCGGCCGCGATGAACGGCACCAGCGTCAGGTGCAGGAACATCGCGTTGTCGCGCCCGACTTCCTGGCGGAACTGCCGAATCGCTTCGAGAAACGGCAGCGACTCGATGTCACCGACCGTGCCGCCGATCTCGACGATCACGACATCGTTGTCGGGCGCGATGCGCTTGATCGCGGCCTTGATCTCGTCGGTGATGTGCGGGATCACCTGCACGGTCGAGCCCAGGAACTCGCCGCGCCGTTCCTTGGTGATGACGTTCAGGTAGATCCGCCCGGTCGTGACGTTGTTCGCCTGCGAGAGCGACCGATCGATGAACCGCTCGTAGTGGCCGAGGTCGAGATCCGTCTCCGCGCCGTCGTCGGTCACGAACACTTCGCCGTGCTGGAACGGCGACATCGTCCCGGGATCGACGTTGAGATACGGGTCGAACTTCATGATCGAGACGCGCAGGCCGCGTTCGACCAGCAGCCGCCCGAGCGACGCGGCAGCGATTCCCTTGCCCAACGAGGAGACGACGCCGCCCGTGACGAAAATGAAGCGGGTCGTTTGCTCTCGTTGCATCAGTCGGCATCACGCCTCTACCTCCGAAGCCACTGCATGAGTGTGAACGGGCCGCCCGACGTGGCCCACCCCGTGCGCCGGGCGGGCAGCCCACAGCGCATTTGCGCGCACCAGATCCGCTTCCGTATCGATCCCGCCCATGAGGGGCATGGTCGGCGATCATGGCGACGCCCATCGCCGTGCCCGCCGCCAGCGGACGGAGTTGCTCGAGCCGCTCAACGAGCTCGAGCGGATGCGGCGGCAACGCCACCCAGGCGGCGAGCGCGGCCGGGTGTACGCGTAGACCCCCAGTGTTGCCGGACCAGCGGGTCGCGCAGCGGCGCGTCCGCCAGCTCCCGCAAGAACGGGATCGGCGCCCGCGAGAAGTACAGCGCCCGCCCGTCGTCGCGCGCACACGACCTTGACGATCGCCGGCTCTGCCAGCACCGACTGGCATCGGCCGGCACCGCGGCCGTCCCGAGTGGAAAGCCCGAGCGGCACCTGTTCGACCGCTCCTCGCACGGCCTCCGCTCCGAGAAATGGCTCGTCACCCTGCACGTTGACCATGACCTCGAATCGCTGAAACTCCTCTCGGGCCGCTACCTCGGCGACCCGCTCGGTCCCCGACGCATGCGTCGCCCGCGTCAGCACGCATTCCGCCGCCGGCGTCTCGCATCACCGCACGATCTCGTCGCTGTCCGTCGCCACCACCACCCGATCGGCGACTCCCATCGCTCGCACCCGCTGCCACACGCGGACCACGAGCGGCGCGCCGGCGAGATCACGTAGCGGCTTGCGGGGGAGCCGCACGGCCGCCAGCCGGGCGGGAATCACCGCCAGAACCCTCACCTGGCGACACCGCCGCGGTACCTGCCGCGCCGCCGACACGGCCGATGAACTGGGCAAAAACGCGGCACGCTAGCAAGATTCACGCCATCGAAACTACCGGTCGGCGGAAGCAAAAAGCAAACCACGCTGCAGCGCGATTCTGATGCGCGTCCGCGAGTCGGAGGAAATTTGCCAGGAGCCGCTTTCCGCCCGAGGTCAGGACCGACTCCGGGTGGAACTGAACGCCCCACACCGGATGCTGGCGGTGCCGCATGGCGTGGATTTCCTCCGGATCGTCGCCCGCTCGCGCCAGCACCGCCAGCGCCGCTCGGAAGTGACGCGCGATCCACGATGAGCGAGTGGTAGCGCATCACACGGAGTGGCGACGGCAGGCCCTCGAACAGGCCCGACCATCGTGCGTGACGTCCGATGTCTTGCCGTGCATGACGCGACCCGCGCGCACCACCCGCCCGCCATAGGCTTCGCCGATCGCTTGATGTCCCAGACACACGCCCAGAATCGGAATCTCGGCGCCCCAGCGTCGAACGAGCGGGACGCTGATCCCGGCCTCCGCCGGCGTGCACGGGCCGGGCGAGATCACGATGGCGCGCGGCGCGAGCTCGCCGATGTCGTCGACCGCCATGGCATCGTTTCGGCGCACCACGGGGTGCTCGCCCAGCTCGCCCAGGTACTGGACGAGGTTGTACGTGAAGGAATCGTAATTGTCGATCACGAGCACGGAGCCGCTCGTCGAAGTCGAGTGCGGCGGTACGCTCGCCTCGGCGTCTGGTGTCACCTCAACCTCGCGGGTGGAACTGGCGGTGGACGCTGCGCAGATACTCGCGGTCGACGTGCGTGTAAATCTGCGTCGTCGAAATGTCGGCGTGGCCCAGCATGTCTTGCACTGCCCGCAGGTCGGCGCCGCCCTCGAGGAGGTGCGTCGCGAACGAATGTCGCAGGGTGTGCGGTGTCACGCGCTTGGTGATGCCCGCCAGCGACAACATACTTCCGCAGCACCTTCCACGCCCCCATCCGGGTCAGCGGCTCGCCGCGCGCGTTGAGCAGCAGCATCCCGCGCCCGCCTCCGCGCTCGAGCCGCGGGCGCAGCTCCCGCAGATACACCGCGACCGCGCCGATCGCCGGCCGGCCGATCGGGACGAGCCGCTCCTTGTTGCCCTTCCCCACGACGCGAACCAGCGCCTCGGCCAACACCACATCCCGCACGCCCAGGGTGATCCACTCCGAGACGCGAAGCCCGGCGCCATAGGCGAGCTCGAGCAGCGCGCGATCGCGAAACGCGAGCGGCTCGTCGAGTGTCGGCGCCGCCAGCAGCCGCTGCACCTCCTCGACCGACAGCACCTCCGGCAGACTCCGCCAGCGATTGGGCATCTCCAAGCGCTCCGTCGGATCGCGCACCACGTGCCCGTCGGCGAGCAGGAAACGGTAGTAGGTCCGCACCGCCGACACGTTGCGCCGGATCGACGCCGGGGCGAGTCCCAGATCCTTGAGGTGGTACACGTAGTCCCGGACGAGCCGCATCCCGATCGCGGCCGGCGCGTCCGCGCCATGCGTCGCGGCGTACGTCGCGAATCGTGTCACGTCTCGACCATAGGCTTCGCACGTCAGCGGCGCGGCGCTGCGCTCGAGGGACAGGAAATCCGCGAACGGCTCGAGCAGGAACGCGCGCCCGATCGGCATCTCGATCGACTGGCTACCCACTGCCGTCCACCGTGGCGACGGCGATGCACGCCAATCCTTCGCCCGCGCCGATCCAACCCATGCCTTCGTTGGTCTTGCCCTTGATGCTCACGGCACTCGCCGGCAAGCCCATCGCGTCGGCGAGGGCCGCCTGCATGGCCGCGCGGTGAGGCCCGATCCGGGGGCGTTCCGCAATCACGGTGACATCGACCTGCCGCGGCACGAGTTGCATCGACAGGAGGCGCGCGACCGCGGCGCGCAGCATCGCGAGCGAGTCGCGCCCACGATTGGCGGGATCCTGTCGGGAAACATCTCGCCGATGTCACCCGCAGCGCCCGCACCGAGCAACGCGTCCGTCACGGCGTGGGCGATCGCGTCGCCGTCGGAGTGACCCGCAAGATGCTCGTCGGCCGGGATGCGGATTCCACCCAGCACCATCGGCCCGCCGGGCGCGAAACGGTGGGAATCGTAACCGATACCAACCCGCGACTTCACCGGGCGCCGGGTGCCCGCACCCTATGCCGCGGCAGGCGCCGGCGTCGACCGCGGCAGAGCGTCGCGCTGGCGGCGCGATGATCGAGTAGTCCTGCCGCCGGCGCGCGGGCCGGAATCCCGCGTCGCGAATCAGGCGATCGAGCTCCCCGATCGTCGTGCGATGCGTCGTGTTGGCGGCCGACACCACGTTCTCCTCGATCATGAGCGAGCCGAAGTCGTTGCATCCAAAGCGCAGCGAGACCTGGCCGATCTTGAGCCCCATCGTCACCCAGCTCGCCTGCAAGATTGTCGACGTTGCTCAGGACGATGCGCGCGATCGCCACGGTTCGCAGATAGTCGACAGCGTCGGTCTTGGGCTGTCGCGACATCGTCGGCGTGTTCTCCGGCTGGAGCGGCCAGCAGATGAACGCGGTGAACCCGCCGGTCCGCGCCTGCACCTCGCGCACGCGCTCCAGGTGCTCGATCCGCTCGGCCAGCGTCTCCCCGATCCCGTACATCATGGTGACCGTCGTCTTCATCCCCTCCTGGTGCGCGATCTCCATGATCTCCAGCCAGCGATCCGCCCCGGCCTTCTTCTTCGCCACCAGGTCTCGGACGCGCTGCACCAGGATCTCCCCGCCGCCGCCGGGAATCGAATCGAGACCGGCCGCCTGCAGCTCGCGGATCACCGTGCGCGCATCCATCCGGTACAGCTTGGCGAAGAAGTCGATCTCGCTCGGACTGAAGCCGTGGATGTGGATCGGGTGATGCTCTTTGATGTATCGCATCAGGCTCAAGTACCACTCGAACTTGATGTACGGATTGTGGCCGCCCTGGATGAGGATCTGCACCCCGCCCAGTGCCTTGGTTTCCTCGATCTTGGCCCGATCTGCTCGTACGAAAGTGTGTACCCCTCGGCGTGCTTGGGCCGGCGATAGAAGGCGCAGAATCCGCAGTCCGCAACGCAGACGTTCGTGTAGTTGATGTTGCGGTCGACGATGAACGTCACCACGTCATCGGGATGTTTCTCTCGTCGAACGCGGTCGGCTTCGGCGCCCAGCTCGAGGAGCGGTGCGTTCGTGTAGAAATCGAGGATGTCGCGCATGGCAGTCACCGAGTGCGTCCAGAGAATGACGTCAGACCATCGCGAGAGCGCATGCTCATGCGGCGGGGAGAAAGGCCAGGGTGCTGTGCGGCACCTGGCCCGCGACCCGAGGCGCCGGAAGAACTCCGTCAGCCCTGCGAGATGCGGATACGACAGCCGGTAGTCGAGTCCGGACAGATACGTCAGGCACGTCGCCTCCGGGACACCCGTCGCGACTGCTGCCTGGGCGGCGAGGACTCGGCAAGTGATCCATCCCCCAATCGCGGGAGGCGATCAACCCGCCGTGGACCGCCAGTGCATCGGCTACGGGCGTCGCACGGCGTGCGACCCAGACGGCGAATACGAATGGCAGGCCGGTCCACCGCTTCCATTCCAGGCCGAGGTCGTACGCGTACGGATACGTGACGCCGCTCCCCTCATCGGAAAGCACCAATGCCGCGTCGCCGATGACGAGTCGCGCTTCATGGTCCTCTGCACCGAACCGCGCCACGTCGCTAACCTCCGCGTCGCCGGGAACGAACTGCGGTCGTGCATGCCAGACATGTCGGAACAACAGATCCAGCAGCCGGACGCTCGTCATCGAGCTCCGACTCACCAGCACCTGCTGAGCGGTCAACTCGGGCGCCGGTCGTTTGGCGAAGAGCATCACGCTCCGCACCGGACCGTCACACGAAATCGCGAGATCCGGCAGTAACAGATACCGCTCAGACTCGCGAGCGTATTCGACGGCGGATACGACGCTGACGTCGAGCCCGCCCTCGTTCATGAGTCGATTGAGCGTGGTCGGGACGCCGTCCACCACCTGCGCGTCGAGCGGGACGATCCCGCGATCCACAGCGCCATAGACGGGATAGCAGTTGACGTACGGAATCCGTCCGACACGCAGGGACGACGAGCCGGACATGTTCAAGCCGCCGCCGCGACCGCGGCACCCCGCCCGGACGGATCGAGGGGCGGCGCTCCCTGGTCCGGCGGGGCGCCATCGAACGTGCGCACGACGCGGTAGAACGAGTCCCGCTCGACTGGCACCTTTCGCGCTCCGCGAATCAGACGGAGGATCTCGTCGAGCGACATCCCCTGTGCGGTGCGCGCGCCGGCTTCGTGATAGATCTTCTCGCGCACCACGGTCCCCTCGAGGTCATCGACGCCGAACGAGAGGGCCGTTTGCGAGAGGAACGGCGTCACCATGATCCAGTGGGTCTTGACGTGCTCGATGTTGTCCAGGAACAGACGGGCCACCGCCAGGTTGCGCAGATCGTCGAAGCCAGTCGTTGCGGTCCCTTCACGATTGAGCGTGGCGCCCAGTTCGTTGTGGTCCGGGTGATACGCGAGCGGGATATAGGCCAGGAACCCGCCGGTCTCATCCTGCAGCCCCCGCAGCAGCGCCAGGTGCGCAACGCGGTCCTCGATCGTCTCGACGTGTCCGTACAGCATCGTGCAATTGGATCGGATGCCGAGCCGGTGCGCCGTGCGGTGAACGTCCAGCCATTCCTCGGCCACCAGCTTTCGATCGGCGATCGTCGCGCGGACGGCCGGACTGAAGACCTCGGCGCCTCCGCCCGGGAGAGTATCGAGTCCCGCCTCGCGCAGGGCGACGAGCACGTCCGCCACCGACATCTTCTCGATGCGCGCGATGTGCGCCAGCTCGACGGCCGTCAGCGCCTTGATGTGGACGTGCGGGTAGTTGCGCCTTGAGCGCGCGGAACATTTCCGCGTAGTAGGCGAGCCCCGCATGCATGTCGAGTCCGCCGACGATGTGAAACTCCCGCGTGAGCCCCTGGGCTGCCCCATCGGCCTCGGCGAGCACTTGATCGAGGGTGTAGCGATACGCGCCTTCTTCCTTGGGAAGCCGCGCGTACGAGCAGAACACGCACGTCCGCCGGAGAATGCAGACGTTCGTCGGGTTGATGTGCTGGTTCGCCGCGAAGGTGACGCGGTCGCCGTGCCGAGCGCTGTTGGCCGCGTCTGCCAGCAAGCCCAAGCCAAGCAAATCCGGCGTCCGAAAGAGCGTGGCGCCATCGGCCTCGCTCAGTCGTTCGCCGGCGGCCACGCCTGTCAGCGATCTGCTCTCAGCGCTGGGTCCGTCAGTCGGTCCCGGTCGACCGTCACCGCCCCCGGATGTGCGCCGCTCACGTCAGCCCCACCCCCCCGCAACGCTCACCGGAGGGGGCTGGTCATCGGCCGTGCCAGGCGCCAATGCCGACCCCGTCGGAGCGTAGGTTCGACCCCGACCCAGCCTGTGGGCTATCGCGGGGTCCACGGTCAGCTCAGGCGCCGACCTTCTGGTTCAGATAGGCCATCGCATCGCCGACTGTCTTCAGCTTCTCGGCGTCCTCATCTGGGATGTCGATGTTGAACTCCTTCTCGAACTCCATGACGAGCTCGACGATGTCGAGACTGTCGGCGCCGAGATCCTCGATGAAGTTCGCGTCATCGGTCAGCTTGTCACGCTCGACTCCCAACTCCTTCTCGATAATGTCCTTGACCTTCTCGGTGTTATCTGACATGCAACCCTCGGTGTGGTCCGGTAGTGGCTGACCGCCGTATGCTGTGGGAATCTAACCATAGCCGACCGTCAGCGGCCAGCGGCACGGGTGCTTCGCACCCGAGAAAGTAGAGGCACGGAAAGTAGACAGTAGACCCTGCCCGACGCCCAGAAGCTGTTGACTGCTTTCCGCCTTCTGATTTGCTACTTTCTCGGGCGCGAAGCGCCCGCGGCCTACGCCGCCATCCCGCCGTCTACGACAAATACCTGGCCGGTGATGTAGGACGCCGCGTCCGACGCGAGAAACGTGACCAGATTCGCGACATCGCCGGGCACGCCAAGCCGCTCCAGGGGGATCTGGTGCTGCAGGGCGGACCGCGCCTCGGCGCTCATGGCCGCCGTCATATCCGTCTCGATGAAACCGGGCGCTACCACGTTGGCCAACACATTCCGCGTGGCGAGCTCTCGAGCCACCGACTTCGTGAATCCAATCAAACCGGCCTTACTGGCCGCATAGTTGGATTGGCCCTTATTGCCCATGAGACCGACGATGCTGAGATGTTGATGATGCGACCCCAGCGGCGCTTCATCATGCCGCGCGCAGCCGCGCGCGAGGTGGCAAATGCGCTGCGCAGATTCGCATCGAGAACCTCGGTCCAGTCAGCATCCTTGAGACGCGGCAAGATGTTGTCCCGCGTCACGCCCGCGTTGTTCACGAGAATGTCCAGCGATCCGAAGGCACGCTCGACCGCATCGATAAGGGCGGTGACCGCTGCGAGATCTGTGACGTCGCAGCCAAACCCCTGCGATCCGCGGCCGATGATCTCGGCAACCTCCGCCGCACGCGCCTGGTCCCGGCCGACGATCGCGACCCTGGCTCCCGAGTCGGCGAGCGACGCCGCGATCGCGCGGCCGATGCCTCGCGTGCTGCCGGTGACGAGGGCGGCGCGGCCAGACATCTCGATGTTCATGAGGTCACCTTTGTCAGAAGGTGTTCGACTTCCACCGCCGTCCCGCAGGTGGCGGTCGCAACGCCCGGGGCGATGCGCTTGACGAGGCCGGTCAGCACGGCACCAGGGCCCATCTCGACGAACAGTGCCTGCGGGTAGTCCGCGGCCATTTGCTGCACCACGTCCGTCCAACGGACGGGTGAGGTGAGCTGGCGTAGAAGCCGATCTCGCGCGGTCGCGGCCGTGGTCGACGGCTGGCCATCGACGTTCGAATAGACCGGCACCAATGGGTCCACGAGGTCAGCCCCTTTGAGGGCGTCGCGAAGGCCGGGCTCCGACGGGGCCATGAGGGGAGAATGAAACGCCCCGCTCACCGGCAACCGCACGGCTCGCTTCGCGCCGTGTTGTTTTGCGAGCGTCATTACGCACTCGACGCCCGGTACCTCGCCCGAGACGACGGTTTGCTCCGCCGTGTTGTAGTTCGCGGGAACCACTTCCCCAACTTCGGCCGACGCCTGCGCGCAGAGCACGTCGATTGAGGTCGACAACTCGCCCAGGATGGCCGCCATGGCGCCTGGCCGCGCGTCCCCCGCTTCACGCATGAGCGCGCCGCGCTTGCGTACCAGGCGGGCCCCCGCGGCGAGGGGCAATGCCCCTGCCGCGTGATAGGCCGTGAACTCGCCGAGCGAATGACCGGCCGCCGCACGCACCAACGGGGCAAGCCTGTCCCTGGTCGCCGCCCAGGCGGCCGCCCCGTGCGCGAAGAGTGCCGGCTGTGCGTTGTCCGTCATCGTCAACTGGTCGGCCGGACCCTCGAAGCAGAGCTGGCTGAGGGGGATGCCCAGCGCGGCGTCCACCGCCTCGAAGACAGCCCGGGCAACCGGATAACCCTCGGCGAGCTCCCGGCCCATTCCCGGCTTCTGCGATCCTTGTCCTGGGAACAACAGGACGACGTCCATTAGCTCTTGCGGGTGGCGCCAACTCCGCTCACATCCGTCCCAGCAGGAGGCCCGCCGGACGCTGCGAGACGCCGACCGATGTGCGCCGAGAGATCAGTCTCGACGCCCCGCAGCGCGACCTTGATCGCGTTCTTCATCGCGCGTTCACTCGACTTTCCGTGCGAGATGATGCTCACGCCGCACACTCCGAGCAGCGGCGCGCCGCCACGCTCGGCGTAGTCGAGGGTGGCCATCACCGCACGCAATGCATCGCGCTGGAGCCCGTGACGGATCAGCAGCTCGCCCATGAGTGTCGGCACGGACTCGTAGAACTTGAGCAGCACGTTCCCGACGAAGCCGTCGCATACCACCACATCGATCGGTCCGCGTTCGCTCGCGCCGGCGATGACGTCGCGCCCCTCCACGTTGCCCTGAAAGTTGAGCCCCGCGTTCCGCAGCAGCTGGTGCGCCTCTTTCACGACCTTGTTGCCCTTCTCCGGTTCTTCGCCGACGCTGAGCAGCCCGATGGAGGGCGCCGACCGTTCGAGAAAGTCTTCCGCGTACACCGCGCCCAATCGCGCAAACTGCACCAGCTCTTCGGCCGAGCAGTCGACATTGGCGCCGCTGTCGATCACGACGACCGGGCGGTGGGCGGTGGGAAAGACCGTCCCGATAGCCGGGCGGCGCAGGCCCGGGTGCAGCCCGAGCAGCTCCTTGGACGCCGCCATCTGCGCGCCGGTGTTGCCGGCAGACACAAACGCGTCCGACCCTCCTTCCGCCTGCAGCCGGAGGCCGACGACCATCGAGCTCTTGGGCTTACCGCGCAGCGCGACGGATGGACGGTCTGTCATCTCGATGACGTCGGGTGCGTCGATGACCTCGCAGCGATCACGGTGCGCTGCGAGCGATGCGAGCTCACCAGCCAACATGGCGTCGAGCTCACCCGCAATGACTTGGCGGCGCCCGACGAGCTGGATGCGATGGCTTGCATCGAGCTCCGCCAGAGCCTGGAGCGCGCCTGCGATCGGGGCACGGGGGGCGTTGTCTCCCCCCATGACGTCCAGCGCGATCCGCGCCAACGCTATGCTTCCCGGGCTGCTACTCGCTGTTGGCCCGCGTAGTAACCGCACTCTGCACACACATGGTGTGAGCAGTTTCGGGCTTTGACAGCGCGGGCACGGCTGCAGCGTGATCGCGGGTGCGATCTTGTGCGTGTTGCGCGCGCGCTTCTTTCGCTTTGAGGTCCGGCGTTTCGGTACGGCCATCGGTCAGGTTTGCTCTGGGACTGGAACGAGGAACGACAGGATCAGGAACATCAGGATCAGGAAAGACAGGAGCATCACGTTACACGAGCGTTCGACGCGCACCAGGGCCGTCGCACAGCTGCCGGGACAACGACGAGACGGTTACGCGGTCGGATCACCACCGCCGTCCGCACCGCCGCGCCCAGCCGCGTGCCGAAGTGCCGCCCAGCGCTCGTCGACTGTTGGACGCACCCGCACGGGCCGGCGTTGAGATCGACGCCGCACCACGGGCACAGACCGGCGCAGTCCTCACGACACTGCACGAAGGCCGGCACACTCAAGAGCCACTGCTCGCGGACCGCAGGACGCAGATCGAGCTCATGCGTACGAGGGTCGAATTCAGAAGACATCGGGATCGTCGGCCGCTTCTTCGCGCCATTTCGGCGAAGACCAATTGCACACGCTCATCAACCGTCATCTCGACGGGTTGTAGGCAGCGCCGGCACTCGCCACCGGACCGGCCAGCCACGCGGCCGCTGAAATAAAATCGCCCGGGGCCAGCCGAAGACAGTCGCCCCGTCACGTGTACGCCCTCCGTGGGCAATCGGTCTGCTTCCTCCCACACGGGGTCGGTCAGACGGTAACACGTCGTCGACGGCGGCTGCAGCGGACGCAAGATCGCGGAGGTCGAATACCAGCATAACCTTGCAATTTAGACACGGCGTGAACGTGAATCAAGTTCCGTCGCCGATGCGGAGTTACGAGCGTGCACGGCCCCGTCCTGCACCGCGCGACGAGCTCACCGGCGCGTGGCAGCCCGGTCTCGGCAGAAGAAAAACCGCTCCTCGCGCGCCGCGTTCTCGTCGGAATCCGAGGCGTGGATCGCGTTCCGCTCCTTGGATTCCGCGATACAGTTGCCGGACGGTGCCAGGCTCCGCCTCCGCCGGGTCCGTCGCGCCGATCGACTCGCCGCAGCGTCGCCACGGCGTCGGCGCGCGTCAGGACCAGCGGCATGCACGGTCCGGACGTCATGAAAGCGACCAGCGACGCCGTAGAACGGCCGCTCCCGGTGTACGGCGTAGAACTCGCCCGCCTCAGCGGCGCTCATGTGAAGCACGCGGGCAGCCGCGACGCGAAAGCCGGCCTCCTCGAGGTAGCCGTGATGATCTTGCCTGCGAGCGCGGCGCCCGAGGCGTCGGGCTTGATGATGGCGAGCGTGCGATCAGATGGCATGGAGCAGACGGATAGGTCAGCGGACGACGAGGGACGGACGCTTACGATACCGATCAATTTACGCACGATGTCGCCGCGCGTGAGAAATCCCACGAGCCGCCCGTCGCGCACTACGGGCACCCGCGCGCAGGTCCTTGTTCACCATGAGCGACGCCGCCTCGGCCAGCGGCTGATCCGGGGACACGCACAGCACCTGCCGCGTCATGACCTCGCGTACGGTGCGGCGGGCATCCTTCGCAGCCGACTTCGGCGCGCGGACCGACGCCCCGAGCATCTCCCGCTGCAGATACGTGCCGAGCGAGTCCCGATGAGCTCCCGCTCCGTCAGCATCCCAAGCAACGTCCTCGTCGTCGACGACCGGCAGCGCGCCGATGCGGGTCCGCGCCATTTCCCGGGCCGCTGTCGCGGAGCGGCGCGTCGGGGCGCGTGACCTGCGGCCGCTCGCTCATGAGCTCCCGCACCGTGAGTTGCATGGGGCAGCTCATACTCGCGCAACTCGGGCATGCGCGACCAGCGCATCGAGCAGTACGGCTGGGCGAGTACACGATCGACTCGCTCCGCACTGGACAAGAAGCCGCGCGAAGGCGCCCACGACCTGGAGGTACCGCGCCGCGAATCGCGGCGGAGCGACGACGAGCAGAAGCACCCGCGCGCATTGCCGCTCGCCTCCGTCAGCTCGCGACAGATCGGCTGGGTGCGATGTGCCGAGCGCGACGCAGAGGCGTCGCGCGCCGCGTCGGTGCGGTAGTGGAGCAAGAACGCCCGATCGCCCATCGCGACGAGGTCCTCCGGGCCGTTCCTCGTTCATCCGGCGACGGAGCTTGTCCGGCATCGTGTCACAGCGCCGGCCGCGACCAGCCGGTCGCGGAGGATGCGGGCCGCGCCTTCGACCGTCTCCGCTTCGAGCGGCACGACCGTGTGGTCCGGACGGAGGAAGTCCGCCAGGTTCACCGCGCCGCTCCCGCTGCGCGACGCGCAGCCGCTCCCGAAGCAGTGGCACCACATCGACCGGTCGCTCGGCCACCGGGATCGCCGGCCTCCGTCGAGCGCGTGGACTTTCTCGGCCGCCGTGCCGGTCGCGCCCGAAATGATCGCACCCGCGTGTCCCATGCGCCGGCCAGGCGGCGCCGTCCGCCCGGCAATGAAGCCGACGACGGGCTTCGCTCATGTGCTCGGCCACGTATCGTGCCGCGTCCTGCTCATCGGTCCCGCCGATCTCACCGATCATCACGACGCCGGTCGTCGCTGGATCGGCTCGAACGCCGTCGAGACAATCGATGAAGTTCGTCCCATTGATCGGGTCGCCCCCGATCCCGACGCAGGTCGTCTGGCCCAAGCCCGACGCGCGTGAGCTGATCGACCACCTCGTAGGTCAACGTGCCCGATCGACTCACGAGTCCGATCGGCCCAGGCGCGCAGATCCGTCCCGGGATGATGCCGACCTTGCATTCGCCTGGCGAGATGAGCCCCGGACAGTTCGGTCCGATCAGCCGGGCGCCATGGTCGCTGCACGAACGGGTAAACCCGCGTCATGTCGAGCACCGGGCACCCCTTCGGTGATGCACACGATGAGCGGGATGCCTGCCGCCGCGGCCTCCATGATCGCGTCCGCTGCAAACAGCGGCGGCACGTAGATCACCGTGACATTGGCGCCCGTTGCCTCGGCGGCGCTCTGCGACCGTGTTGTAAATCGGAATGCGGCATTCGGTCCCGCTCGTCGAACGTCTGTCCGCCCTTGCCGGGCGTGACTCCGGCGACGACGACCGTGCCGTACTCCGCCATCTGACGCGTATGGAACGATCCGTCGCGGCCGGTGATCCCCTGCACCAGGAGTCGGGTGCTGCGATCGATGAAGATGCTCATGCGGCCCTCCCCGCCCCGACGGCCGCAACCGCCGCGCGCACCGCTTCGTCCATGTCGGTCATCGCGGACAGGCCTGCGCCGGCCAGAATGCGAACGGCCACGTCCTCGTTGGTACCGGTGAGCCGAATCACGATCGGCACGGGCAACGGGTGCTGCCGATGGCCGATACGATGCCGGTGGCCACGTCGTCGGTCCGGGTGATGCCACCGAAGATGTTGAAGAGGATGACACGCACGGCCGGATCGCTTGTGATGATGCGAAGCGCGTTGACGACCTTTTCAGGGTTGGACGAGCCACCGATGTCGAGAAAATTCGCGGGCTCCCCACCGTAATACTTGACCAGATCCATCGTCGCCATCGCCAAGCCAGCGCCATTGACGACGCAGCCGACGTTCCCTTCCAGCTTGATGAAGGTGAGATTCGCCTTGCCGCGCCGCGATCTCACTCGGTGCCTCGGCGCTCTCGTCGCGCAGAGCCGCCAGACCGGGATGCCGTTCCAGTTCGTTGTCGTCGATCGACATCTTGGCGTCGACCGCCACGAGATCGCCCGTCCCTTTCGTGGTCACCAGCGGATTGATCTCGACCAGCGACGCCCCGTGCTCCATGAACGCGGCGTACAGTTGGCGGAGGATGCGCGCGGCGGCGCGCACCTGTCGAAGGTCCTTGTAGAGGAAGAAGGCGAGGTCCATCGCCTCGAAACTCTGAGACCGTAGCGCGGATCGACGGCGAGGCGCCGGATGCGGTCAGGAGTCGTCGCCGCCACTTCCTCGATGTCCATTCCACCGGCCGGACTGACCATCACGACCGGTCGCTTCGAGACTCGATCGATGATGATGCCGACGTATGACTCCGCACCGATGTCGGCCGCCTCCGCAACCAGCACGCGCTGCACGACGAGACCCTTGATCGACATGCCAAGGATCCGTTCGGCGGCGGTCGCGGGCCTCTGTCGGCGTCTTCGCGAGTTTGACACCGCCCGCCTTCCCGCGCCCGCCCGCGTGTACTTGGGCTTTGACCACGACTGCGCCGTCAGTCCGGCGTGCGATGGCTTCGGCTTCGTCGGCCGTGGTCGCCACCTCGCCAGGCTGCACCGGGATGCCGGCCTGTCGAAGCAGTTCCTTCGCCTGGTACTCGTGAATATTCACGTACTGGGACTCCTGGACGTTGGATGTTGGACGTTAGAGTTTCGACGTTCGACGTTGGACGTCCCGCCGTTCACTTGCTCTTCCCAATCGGCGGTCGCTCGGCGGGACGGCCGAGGAGCCGCCCCAGCTCTGAGTAGGCCGTACCGAACGTAGTCAAATCGCCCCGCTTGAGCGCACTTTGCATTGTATCGTACAGGGTTGTTACCCGAGCCCGGAAACCGATCGCGTCGGTTCCGCTCGCAACCGGCGCCAGGGGCAGCGGCGCGAGCGTGTCTGCACCGACCGCTTCCGCGAGCGACGACCCCGCGACAGTGGTGTCGCCAACCAGCGCGGTGACGGCAAGCATCGTCTTGGGGCCATCAGTGCGCCATGCGTATTGCGGCTGAATGAAAGCCAGCCGATCGCCCAGGAGCGCTGATCGGATACGCCCGCGCGTGACGCTGGCATCCCTGCGGCCGACGAGGACGGAGTCACCCGCCTGACGGAGCCGCGACACGACAGAGGTCCAGAGCGGAGGCGTTCCGTCGAGGGGCACCCAGTCGACGCCGCGCTCCGCCCCACCGGTGGAGACCATGAGCCCCACCACGTGGTCGGTAACGTCCATGAGGGGCACAATGCTCGCGCACGCGTTATCGCCTCGCGCAGCGATACACGGCGGCTGCCCGCCCGCCATGAGGGAATCCGCGTTGTCAGTCACCGCGGGCTGGAGGAGCGGTCCCGTACCGGCGCGCTCGGATGTGCGCGCGCCCACCGATCCGAACGCGTCCGCCAGTGCGATCCCCGCATCCGTCGCGGGTGGCGCGGCTGCTGCGAGCGTGGGCGCGAGCGCGGATCGGGCCGTGAACAACGTCGGAAATGCCCGCATCCAGCTGTCAGCGACCACGTCGTGGACAGAGTCGGCCACGAGGAGCACACGACCTGTATACGCGTGCACGAAGGCCGTCGCCGCATGTTGGAAGTAGCTGCGTTGCTCGCCGGCGAGCACGAAATGCTCGCTCAGGGGATACATGTCGGCCGCCACGTACAGATCGATCACCCAGTACAGCGTGTCCGCGGACAGCACCGGCCAGATGACGCTACCTTGAGTGAAGAAGGGTGCGATCGCGTGCAGGCGCTCAGTGACATCGCGCCGATCCACGAGTCGCGGTCGTGGCTCCGGTAATTGCGTGGCGAGCCAGTTCAAGCGTTGGGCGCTCCACGACGCGGCCACCTGCGCCACGAAACCATCCAGCGCAGGCGCCGCGATGCGGTCCAGGGAATCGGCGACAATCAGGGGCCCGTCGGCACCGGGATAAACCAATACCGGCGGCACCAGCACCTCGTCGGTGCTCGGTCGCCCCGCGAGATCCGTGCGTTGTGGGGCGCCGCGCTCGTCCAGCACCGTCGCGCGGACCGGGAGGAGGGCGCCCGGTGGCGGCGGGGCAATCGTTCCGCCCTCGGCCGGTGCTTCACCACCGTACTCCACGGCCAGGGCCAGCAGGCCGGCCGGAGACCATCGCCACGCGACTGCGTCGGCGAGCGCGGCCTGGTGCCGAGGAACAGTCAACGCCTCGGTGAGCGCCTTGGGGTCCCAGATGGAGATCCGTGACGCCGCCTCCCCAAGGGATGCGAACTCGATCGGCGCCTCCCGGGTGGGGACGGTGACCAACCGATTGGTCCCATACGCCGTGCGCGTGGCCTGCCGGCGCACGACGAGGTAATCCTGATCACGCGCCGCACTGTCCGGTCCCGCCGTTCCGTGCTCGATCAGCGACGCCGTGAAATGATAGGCGCCGAGCAGGAGGAGAGAGGCCGTTACGAAAATGAGCGCCGTCTTGATTTGATTGCGCCAGAGTGCGAGGGCCGTGACCACGCCGGCGGCAAGCAGCACGACGGCGAGCAAGCGCTCCGCCGGAATGACGAAGTGATGATCCGCGTGGGTGAACAGTCCGCCCGGGCCTGAGCCGTGACTCAGCACCGCGTACGCGTCGAGCCGGTAGTTCCACGACACGACACCGAAAAAGAGCGGCGTGAGAGCAGCAAGGTGCCGACGCACGTGTGCAGTGAGGCGAAAGCGATTGCGATCCCACCGGAGATTGGGGGTGACCACGACGTATAGCACCGCGACGACGAAGATGGTGCCCACCAAGACCAGCAGCGTGCGGACGTAGAGCGCGTTCTCGAGCGGAAGCCAGTACACATAGAACCCGAGATCGAGATCGAAGTACGGGTCGGTGACGCCGAACGGCCGGCCATAACGCACGGCCGCGAGCTCCATCCATGGCTCGGGTGGCAGTGCGAGGAGCAACCCCAGTACCACCGCCACAATGGCCGTGACCGTGGTGAGAAACCGACCCGGAAGCTCCTCGCCGATCTCGACGTTAGCGAGGCGGCGTGGCAGCACCACGGTGACGATGGACCGACGCACGGCATACAGATTCGCGAATACGAAGGCGGTCGTCACCGCAGCGATCGACCCGGTGAGGAGCAGCCGGTTGACCACCTCTGCCGTCCACACGCTGCTCGCGTGCATGTGTGCAAACCACTGGTAGTCGATGAACAGGCCGGATACGATGCGACCCAGGAGGAGCACCGCGGCCGCCCCGAACACGAAGAGCACCGCCATCCGGCGACGTGTCATAGGGCGCACGATTGCGTGGGCCGGCCTGTGGCCGGACCGCCCCCGGCGGAGCGGGCCGCCGTGGTCAGGTACGGACGCCCTGTGTCGCGAGCCACGCTTCCATCTCGGCCCGAATACCTGCCAATCGATCGTCCGTCTGCGCCTCGAAGCGCAACACGAGGACCGGCTGGGTATTCGACGCGCGAATGAGTCCCCACCCGTCCCCGAACAGCACGCGGACGCCATCGACATCGATCACGTCGTGCGATCGCTTGAAGTGCGCCGCCGCCGCATCCACAACCGCGAATTTCCGGTCGTCGGGACAATCGGCGCGGATCTCCGGTGTCGAGACGAATGCCGGCACGTCGGCCAGCATCGACGCCAGCGGGATACCCGCGGCGGCGACGATCCGGAGGAGTCGAGCCGCGCCGTAGAGCGCGTCGTCGTGCCCGTAAAAGCCTTCAGTGAAGAACATGTGGCCCGACATCTCGCCGGCGATCGGTGCGCGCAGCGCTTTCATCTTGTCTTTGATCAGCGAGTGACCGGTCCGCCACATCACCGGCGTGCCGCCCGCCGCTTCGATCGCCATGGGGAGCGCCTGTGAGCACTTCACGTCGAAGATGATGGGCTGACCGCGACCGGTGCGCGAGAGGACATCGCGCGCATACAGAATCAGGATATGATCGCCCCAGACGATACGCCCGGTGCCATCGACGACGCCGATCCGGTCGGCGTCGCCATCGAACGCGATCCCCAGGTCGGCACCACCCGTGCGGACCGCCGCGATCAAGTCGGTCAGATTCTCGACGACGGTCGGATCGGGATGGTGGTTGGGAAAGGTGCCATCGCTCTCGCAGAACAGATAACGGGCATCGATGCCGAGTCGCCCGAACAGCCGCCCGGCCACGAGCGAGCCCGCGCCGTTCCCGCAATCGAAGACGACGCGCAGCCGGCGTGCGAGCGGGCCAATGCGCGCTACGACATCGTCGACGTATCGCTCGATCACGGCGGCCGACCGGATGGCGCCCTGCCCGGTCGGGAAGGCCCCTCGTTGAATGAGCGCCAGGACGTGTTGGATCTCGTCGCCGTGCAGCGACTCGTGGCCCACGCACAGCTTGAACCCGTTGTACTCGGGCGGATTGTGGGACCCCGTGATTTGAATCCCGCCGACCACGGGCTCGTGGTGTAGGGCCCAGTAGAGAAGCGGCGTCGGGACGACGCCCAGCTCCACGACGTCGACGCCGCTTGCCGTGAGCCCCGCGACGAGCTCGGCCTGCAGCGCTTCGCCACTCGGCCGATTGTCCCGTCCGACCGCCACCGCGCCGCGCAGTCCACGTTCGGCGAGCACTGCCGCATACCCACGTCCGATCGCGTGCGCGGTATCCGGCAGGAGGTCGCGTCCGACCACTCCGCGAATGTCGTACTGTCGGAAGATGCCGGGTGCGACCGTCATGGCCGCAATGCGGCGCTCGCGAGGGGAGAGGCGGCTCGTCGACGCGCGCTCACGGCGACGGCGCGCCCGTGGGCGCGGCGCCGAAATACCCCCGCGGGGTCACGAGCGGCACGCTCCGGGAGCTCCACGTCACCAAATACGAGGGCATGGCCCCCAGCACCAACAGCAGAACGACGCTCACCAGGACCACCGATTCGGTCAATCCGCCCGGCCCGATCGGTCGCAATTGGTTGCGAGTCGGCAGGGGCTGGACGCATGAACATGATCGTGACCACCCGGAGATAATACCCTGCGGAGATCACGCTCGTGATCACCACGGCGATAGCCAGATTGGTCTGCGGCGTCGGGTGAGCCGAGGTACGCGGCCCGCAGTGCCGCCTCGATCACGTACCACTTGGCCACGAAACCCAGGCCGCCAAACACGGGGAAGCCGAGCAACGCGAGCATGCAGACCGCCATCCCCGTCGCGAGCCACGGATGGGTCTTCCACAAGCCGGCATAGTCGTCGATGTCGAGGTCCGGCTCGCCTGCGCGACCGAGCGCGACGACAACGGCAAATGCCCCCATGGTGGCGAGCGTGTACGCCGCCAGATAGAACAGGAACGCCGATGCCCCCAGTGTCGTGCCGGCGACGACCGCTACCAGCACATAGCCCGCCTGCGCAATGCTCGAGTACGCGAGCAGCCGTTTGATGTTGCGCTGGGCGAGCGCGACGATGTTGCCGACGAGCATCGTGAGGACGGCGAGGAACCACAACGCGTCGTGCCAGCGGAAGGCGACGTCCGGGAGCGCTTCGACCCACACGCGAATGAAGGCGGCGAAGGCGGCCGCCTTGACCGCGGCTGCCATGTACGCGGTCATCGGCGTCGGCGCACCTTCATACACGTCGGGCGCCCACATGTGAAACGGCACTGCCGCCACCTTGAAGCCAAAGCCGACCAGCAGCAGCGCGACGCCGATGGTCACGAGAGCGGTCCCAGCCGAGCCCGTTCGCACGGATGCGCTCACCGATGTCGGCCAGATTGGTGCTGCCGGTAGCCCCGTAAATGAGCGCCATGCCGTACAGCAAGAAGGCCGGTGGAGAACGCCCCGAGTAAGAAGTACTTGAGCGCAGCTTCCGCAGAGCGTCCGCTCCGCCGATTGAACCCCGCCAGCACGTACACCGCGATCGACATCAGCTCAATGCCGAGGAAGACCATCATCAGGTCCCGGGCGGCCGCGAGCAGCATCATGCCGACCGTCGCGAACAGCACGAGCACATGTCACTTCGGGCTGCACGATGCGCTCGCGCCGGTTGTAATCGATCGAGAGCGCGATCGTCCCGAACGTCGCCACCAGGAAGATGATGTCCGAGGCCCAGCGGAATTCATCGACGGCGATGGGACCGGGCAGGGCCGTCCATGGGTGCGACGCGTAGAACAGGACGACCGCAATCGTCGCGGCCACCAGCCATAAACTGAGCTCGCCTACCCGCCGCTGGAGCGCTTCGCTGTCCGGACGCGAAGCGGCGACGAGCATCAGGATCATCGCGCCAATGGCAAGCACGAGGTCGGGGCCCAGCGCCACGCGTGAGCTGCGATGGGACGCTCAGATCAAAGACGGTCGCCGCGGCCCGGGCACCAGGGAGCGGCACGGCTTGCTGCAACAACGCCCACATCATCATCGCGCCCCCGCTGGCGGGGCGTTGCGCGGCTGAGGCGGCCGGGTAGGCATCTGCGAGTGAGGGGGTGGCGTGGTACGATCGACTTGTTGAACCACGGCCAGAGCCGAGAGCTGCGTGCGTCGCAGCACCGGCGCGGGATAAATGCCCAACCAAATGATGCTGGCGAGCAACGGAGCCATAAGCCCGAACTCTCGCCAGTTCAGATCGCGCAGGCTTGCATTCTGCGGCTTGTCCAGCGGGTTGAACAGGATGCGCTGGATCGCCCACAGCAGGTAGGCCGCGGCAAAGATGACGCCCACTGTCGCGAACAGCACGAAGTAGGGCTCGGAGCGGATAGGAGCCGATCAGGACGAGGAACTCGCCCACGAATCCGTTCGTCCCGGGAAGTCCGATGCTGGAGAGCGAGACGAACGTCAGGATCGCGGCGAACAGCGGAACGACGCGCGCGATGCCGCCATACGCGCTGATCATGCGGCTATGTGTGCGCTCGTAGATCATGCCGATCAGGAGAAAGAGCGCGCCCGTCGAGATGCCGTGGTTGATCATCACGAGAATCGCACCCTGCACGCTCTGCTCGGTCAGCGCGAAGATGCCGAGCATCACGAAGCCGAGGTGGCTCACCGATGAGTAGGCGACGAGGCGCTTGAAGTCAGGCTGCACCAGGGCCACCAGCGCGCCGTAGAGGATGCCAACGACGGCCAGAACGAGAATGATCGCGCGGATCGTTGGATCGATCGCGGCCGACGGGAACAACGGCAGCGCAAACCGCAGAAACCCGTAGGTCCCCATCTTGAGCATGATGCCCGCCAGGATCACCGAACCCGCAGTCGGCGCCTCTGTATGGGCGTCCGGGAGCCAGGTGTGGAACGGAAACATCGGCACCTTGACCGCGAACGCGACGAAGAACGCCCCGAAAAGCCACCGCGCGATGACGGGAGTCAGACTCAGGCGAGCCAGGAGGTCGGGATAGCTGAAGTCCGCCGCGACGGTCTCGCCATGCGGACTGCCAACGTGGAAGCCGACGTACAGGATCGCGACAAGCATGAGCAGCGATCCGAGAAACGTGTACAGGAAGAACTTGATGCTCGCGTAGATGCGTCGCTCACCACCCCAGATGCCGATGATGAAGTACATCGGGATCAGCATCACTTCCCACATCACGTAGAACAGGAACAGATCGAGCGACATGAACACGCCCAGCATGCCGCTCGTCAGGATGAGCATGAGGACGTAGAACGACGGGACCCGCGTACGTACGCTGGTCCAGCTGCCCAGCACCGTCAGCGGCAGTAAGAACGTGGTGAGTAGAATGAGGACGAGCGCGAGGCCGTCGATGCCGAGGTAGAAGCTGATGCCCCATGCGGGAATCCAGGAGACGTGGATGGTGCTCTGCCACCCCGCGGCCGCCGGATCGAACGTCCACCACAAGCCGATGGACACCACGAACTCGAGGACGAAGGTGACGAGCGCCACCCATCGAGCGAACTGCGCGCTGCCCGTGATCGGCGGCACGTCGGTGTGCTCTCCCGTCGTGGAAGCCGGTGTCGGCCCTCCCTTCCCCGTTGCGCCGCCGAGCCAGATGATCACGGCGCCGAACACCGGAATGAGGAGCAGGGCCGGGAGAATCCACCGGTCGTAGCCAACTGAAAGCAGGAAGTCGCGCATCGTCAGGACCGCAGCGCGACGGCGCTCAACACTGCAACCACGCCGGCGATCAATGCCCACGCGTAGGTGCCGACCTCACCGTTCTGCAGAGCCGAGCCCGCGCTGCCGAGCCATCGCCAGACGGCAGCCGACAGGTTGACCGTCCCATCAATCAACCCATCGACGCCGCGCCACAGCACGTTGCGCGACACGACCACGAGCGGTTCGACGATGGCCTGGTCGTATATCTCGTCGACGTAGTACTTGTTGGCGATCACCCGCTCGATACCCCGCTCCGCGGGCTGCGGCTCACGCGCGGGCTTGAGCGCGGCAGGTTTGAGGCGCAGCACCGCTACGAGCACCCCGACAACGGCGACGACGGCCGCGACGCCCGCCAGCATCTCGGCGACTCGCGGGTCGCCCGCCGCCGCCCCCGAGCCGGCGAGGCGCTGCGACGCAGCACCGGTCACCGGATCGAGCCACCGGTCGAGGACATCGGCCCGGACAATGGGCAGCCAGGCCGGATCATTGAGGAAGCCACCGATCGCGCTCAGGACGCCCAGCACGACGAGCGGCACGGTCATGATCGCCGGCGCTTCGTGGAGGTGCGCCGCTTCGCGCTCGCCCGTCCGGTTGGGCCCGTGGAACGTGTAGAGCATGAGCCGTGTCATGTAGATCGCGGTGAGGAATGCGGCCAGGAGCGAGATACCGTAGACGGCGTAGAGCACGGTGCTGCCGGAGAAGCCCAAGCCAGGTCGCGCTGCTGAGCGCCGACCCTCGTGCACGCTCGAACACCGTGCCCAGGATCTCGTCCTTGGAGAAGAACCCCGAGAACAGCGGGATACCCGTGATGGCGAGCGTCGCGACCCACATGAGGACCCACGTCCACGGCAGCTTGCTGCGCAAGCCGCCCATGTTGCGCATGTCCTGCGCGTCCTCGTGCGAGTGGGTCTCGTGATAGGCCTCGTGCATCGCGTAGATCACCGACCCGGCACCAAGGAACAGCAGGGCCTTGAAGAAGGCGTGGGTGACGAGGTGGAAGATCCCCACGGCGTATGCGCCCGCCCCCACCGCGACGAACATGTAGCCCAGCTGTGAGATCGTCGAATACGCCAGCACCTTCTTGATGTCCCACTGCTTGAGACCGATCGTGGCGGCGAAAAGCGCCGTGACGCCCCCGATCACGCACACGGTCAGGTCGGCCACCGGCGCGATTGCGAAGAGCATCGACATCCGCGCGACGAGAAAGACGCCTGCCGTGACCATCGTGGCGGCGTGGATCAGCGCCGACACGGGCGTGGGACCCGCCATGGCGTCCGGCAGCCACACGTACAACGGAATCTGGGCGCTCTTGCCGGCGCATCCGAGCAGGAGGAACAGACAGATCCAGGTCACGACGGGGCCGCCGCTCGTGAGCGTCGGCGCGGCGGCGGCGATCCCGGCGTAGTTCAGCGTCCCCACGTTGGCGAACAACATGAACATCGCCATGAGGAAGCCGTAATCCCCGATCCGGTTGACGATGAAGGCCTTTTTCCCGGCGTCGGCGTTGGCTCGGTCCGAGAACCAGAACCCGATCAGCAGATACGAGCACAATCCGACGCCTTCCCAGCCCACGAACGTCACCGGCAGGTTGGCACCCATGACCAGCACGAGCATGAAGGCGACGAAGAGATTCAGGTACGCGAAATAGCGCGGGTACCCGGGATCCTCGCGCATGTAGCCGACACTGAAGATGTGGATCAGCGCGCCGACGCCCGTGATCACGAGGACGAGCGTCATCGTGAGTTGGTCCAGCTGGAACGCCGCGTCGATCTGCAGATCGCCGACGGGCATCCACTGGTAGTACCGCTGGATGAACGGCGTGGTGGGCGAGGCCGCGACCATTGCCGCCCAGATCGCGCAGGCGAGCCCGAACGCCGCGACGAGAACGAGCGGACCGATGATGCTGACCACCCCGGCGAACCGATGGCGCGTCGGGTGCGCCTCACCATGGTCCTCGCGGTGCTCACCCGAGGCTCCGTGCTCGTGTCCGGCGGCCGTCGGATCGCTCGGGCCGACACGGGCGGCGCTGAGCACAGAGAGGGCCCCGTTGATGACGAAGCCCAGGAGTGGGATCAGCGGCAGCGCCCACATCCATTCGGCTGCCGTGCCTGCCAGCGGATGGAGGGCGGTCGACACCCGCGCGGAATCCGCGAGCTGAAACGCAGTGGGAAAGAGCATCACCCTTTCAGGAGGTTGATGGCCGTCATGTTGACAGTCTGGCGATGACGGAAGATCGAGATGATGATCGCCAACCCGACCGCCGCTTCCGCGGCGGCCACGCTCATCACGATCATCACGAATACCTGGCCCGCGAAGCCGTACAGTCGCGAGAACGCGATGAAGGACAGATTGACGGCATTGAGCATGAGCTCAACGCACATGAAGATGAGGATCGCGTTGCGGCGCGTCAGGACGCCGACGACCCCGATCGCGAAAAGCACCGCGGAGAAGAAGAGCGAATCAACGACCACTGGTCACCATCCCTCCGGCCGACGCCGCTGATGCCGCGGCTTCCGTGGCCTCGATGTAGGCATCCGCCGCCGCCTCCTCCGCCTCGCTGCGTTTGCGACCGATGGCGACCGCGCCCACCACCGCCGCCAGCAACAGCACGCTCGTGACCTCGAACGCGAGCAGGTAATCGGTGAAGAGCGAGTGCGCGATCGGAGCGACCGCACCGCTCGCCACAGTCGCGCGCGCGAGCGAATCCGGTCGGATCTGCAGCGAGGGCACCGTTGAGATATGCGGCACGCGGGCGAGCACCGCCGCCAGGACGATGATCGCCAGGCCGCCGGATGCGAGCCATGGCGCCACCCCGCTCGTGTCCACGAGCTGGCCAGGCTCGCCCAGGTTGAGCAGCATGATGACGAAGAGGAACACGACCATGATGGCGCCCGCGTACACGAGCACCTGAATCACACCGATGAACTGTGCGTCCAGAAGCACGTACAGCGCGGAGAGGCAGAACAACACGTTGACGAGCCACAGCGCCGCCGCCACGGGACTCTTTCGCGTGACGAAGATGAGCGCCGAGACGACCGCGACCAGGCCGAAGAAATAGAAGATGACATTGTAGAACAGCGTCATGGGCGGCGCGCTACTCCCCCGCCGGATCGGCGGGATCCCACATCTCACACACCGGGATGCGTCTGGGCCATCAGCCGCTCGAGATCGTACACGAAGCCGTCGCGGCTGTACTCGGAGTTCTCGTAATGCCGCCCAACGTGGATCGCTTCCTCCGGACAGACTTCCTGGCAGTAGCCGCAGAAGATGCAGCGGAACTCGTCGATCTCGAAGACGAGGGGATACCGATTCCCCTGCTCGTCTTCGCCGGGCACGAGCTTGATGCAGTTGGCCGGGCACACGGTCGGGCACAGGCCGCACGCCACACATTTGGCCTTGCCGGTCTCCGTCGTCAGCATCCGGTGCGTCCCGCGCCATCGGGCGGAGATCGGATCCCGCTGCTCCGGATACTGCACCGTCACCTTGTCCGGATTGATCAGATGCTTGAAGGTGAGCGCCATGCCCTTGAGCGCCGCGCGCACATAGCTCACGTCCTCGATGGGCGCTCGAGCACCTTCACGTTGATCGCCATTTGACCTCAGTCCCCCGCTTCGAACGAACGTGATACCGGCGTGCTGCCCGCGGCCGCCCGCCGAGCCAGCGCCGAACGCCGCTCGACGGCGCGCAACCGCGCCAGCTCGACCGCCCGCACCCGGGCGCTGGCCGGGCTGATGAGACGGCCCCGATCGACCACGACGAACAGGATGAGCCACGATCACCATGTTGACCGCAAACAGACAGAGACCGTAGATCTGCGCGGCGTGTGGCCCGCGTCCGCCCCATGCCCAGGGCGTCGAGCCCAAGCGTCGCGCCGCGATCACAACGATATAGCCGAGAGCAAGCGGCAGCATGAGCTTCCATCCGAGCGACATCAGCTGATCGTACCGGAATCGCGGCAGCGTCCACCGGATCCACATGTAGAAGAAGAGGAAGAACATCACCTTGAGCAGAAAGACCAACAGCGTGATCGCCGTCTTCCACGCCGCCCACGGGCGCGGTGTTGACGGTGTGCCAGAACGGCACCGTCCAGCCGCCGAAGAACAGCGTCACCATGAGCGCGCTGGCCGTGACCATGTTGGCGTATTCGGCGATGAAGAACAGCGAGAACTTCATCGCACTGTACTCGGTGTGGTAGCCCGCGATCAGCTCCGACTCGGCCTCCGGGAGATCGAACGGCAGCCGGTTCGTCTCAGCGAACGCCGAGACGATGAACATGAAACACGCGACGCTCAGGCGTGAGCACGTTCCAGAGCCCGGTTCTGCTGTTGGCGCACGATCGTGTTGAGCGTGACATTGCCTGCGAGCAGCAGAATCGGAATCGTCGACATGCCCATCGCGATCTCGTAGGAGACCATCTGCGCGCTCGATCGGAGTCCGCCGAGCAACGCATACTTGTTGTTCGATGCCCAGCCGGCCAGCACGACGCCGATAGACCCCGAGCGATGCCAGGGCCAGGATGTAGAGGTAGCCGATCGGCAGATCCGCGATGCACCATGTCCATCCGCCCCCACGGGAGCGGGAGCGGCGCGGCGAACGGGATTACGGCCCACAGCGAAAGCGCCGGAATGAACGCGAGCGCCGGGGCGAGGAGGAACAGCGGCTTGTTCACCGCGTCGGGCAGCGTCTCTTCCTTCATGAAATTCTTGACGCCGTCAGCCAGCGGCTGGCCCCATCCCTTGATCACGCGGTTGGGCCCGAGCCGGTCCTGGATCCACGCCGAGATCTTCCGCTCAGCCAGCGTCAGCAGGGCGACGCCGAACCATGTACACCGTGAACACCACCAGAATCTTCACGATCGTGTAGACCAGGCCGACGCTGATCGGTCCGAGAAACCCGATCGCCGGCGGCGGCCGCTGCGGATCGGCGACCTGCTAGCAGCAGCAGGACACCGGATGGCAGCTGACGATCACCGCGCCCCCGCAGTCGCTGCTCGCGCGAGCGTCGCCATGGCCTGATGCCAGCTCGGCGCCCCGCAAGCCCAGACTCGTCGTACGTCAACCCGGCAAACGCCGGGACTGCCGCCGCGAGCGGCCGCGAACACATCGGCGGGCTGGAAGTAGATCGGCCGATTCCCCGAGCGCCGTGAGGACATCAGAGAGCGCAGCCCATCCGGGCCGCACGAGTCCCGGTGCTTGCTTCGCCTGGAGGATATCGCTGCACGCGTCCACGCAGATTGGTGAACGTGCCCTTCTTCCTCCGCCATGTTGGCGATCGGCAGGACAACGGCCGCGGCCGCGCGCCCACGGCGGGAGCGCCGTCCCGATCACGACGATGGCCGCCGCCCGTCCGACGGGCCGCCGCGACCAGCTGGCCGGATCGACGCCCGCCAATTCCTCATCGGCAACCAGGAGCACATCGCCCGCTCGCGATCCCGTCGAGCGGCGACTCCGCTGCGCGTGAACCCGAGGAGCTCGGCGCCCGCGCCCATTGGGCGCACGGTCGGCGCGCAGCGCCAGATCCGGGCACTCCGGCGAGCGGCGCCTCGGGTCCCTGCGGCACGCGGAACTGCGCCGGCCCCGCCAACGCGGCGACGGATGCGGTCCAGCAGGAAGAGCGTCTCGTTGGACAGGCCAGGCGATGCGAGCGACGAAGCACCCGGCGGCCGCGAATCGCCGCCGACCGCGGCATCGACCGCGACATCCCAATCCACTCGGCTCGAGCGCGCCGCCGCGTCGGACGTGCGGGAACTCGACCCGGTCGCGGCGATTGAGCCACCGATAGTTCAGGCGTCCCTCGTCGCAAAGGAAGAACTTGTTCACCGCCTCGTTGGGCCGGGGTCGCATGCGGACGACGACGTTGTCGCGCGTCTCGAGCGTGGCGCTGCAGCCCTGCGAGCAATTGGGACAGATCGGACGCCGCAGCGGTCCAGGTCCCACGAGCGCGCCTTGTTGAGGAAGTCCTTGGACAGGAGCGCGCCGACCGGACAGAGCTCGATCGACATTGCCCGCCCACGGGTGGGTCAGATCCTGCCCCTCGAACTTGCCGATCACCGCGCGGTCGCCGCGCTCGCTGACGTTGAGCACCGGATCGTGCGCGACATCGTCCATGAACCGCACGCATCGCGTGCAGAGGATGCATCGATTGCGGACGTACAGGACGTCGCCACCGAAGTCCTCGACCGGGATTGAACCGCTTGGCCTCCCGGTATCGCGAGTCCTTCCGGCCTTCGGCGAACGTGTAGTCCTGCAGCTCGCACTCCCCCGACTGGTCGCAGATCGGACAATCGAGCGGGTGGTTGATCAGCAGCATCTCGAGGACGCCCTGCCGGGCCTCGCGTGGCCTTCTCGGATGCACGTGATCGACCTGGCCGTCAGCGACACTGCGTGGCGCACGCCGGCGCGAGCTTCGGCGATCTTCTCGACCTCGACGAGGCACATGCGGCACACGCCGGCCACGGGGAGGCCCGGGTGGTAGCAGTAGTGCGGGATGAGCACGCCGGCCGTCTTCGCCGCTTCGAGCATCGAGGTGCCCTCGGGGACCTGAACCGGCGCGCCCCTCGATCGTGACCGTCACCATCTTGCCGTTCAGTCGTCGTGTCCGGCATGCGTGCACGTTGCCTAGAGGGTCACGCGAGCTCGCCGCATCACGCGGCCGCCGACGCCGGTGCTGCTCCCGCCGAGCCGGAACGGGCATCGGTGCTGCGAGATGTGCGCTTCGAATTCGTCTCGGAACTTCTGGATCCCGGACACGACGGGCACGGCGCACGAATCGCTGAGGACGCAGATCGTCTTGGCCGTCATGTTGTCCGCGATTCGACAGGAGCGTGTCGAGGTCCTCGCGCGTGCCCTGCCCGGACTCGATGCGCTCCATGATCTTGGTCGTCCACGCCGTGCCCTCGCGGCACTGCGTGCACTGCGCACAGCTCTCGTGCGCAAAGAACCGCGCGAGCCGGCCGATCTGCTTCACCATGCACTGCGAGTCGTCGATGCAGATGACGCCGCCGGATCCCAGCATCGTGCCGCCGGCGACGAATCCCTCGTAGTCCATGACCGTCGCTTCGGCCTCGGCGATCGTCTGGATCGGGACCGACGCACCGCCGGGAATGATCGCCTTGAACTCGCGGCCGGCGCGGCGGCCCGCCGCAGAGGTCGTACAGGAACTCCTTGAACGGAAATCCCATGACGACCTCGTAGTTGCCGGGTCGGCGGACGTTGCCGCAGACGGAGTACAGCTTGGTGCCCGGTGCTCTTGGGGTTGCCGAGGCACATCGCCTTGTACCACTCGGCGCCGTTGTTGATGATCGTGCGGCACCGCGGCGAGCGTTTCGACGTTGTTGATCGTCGTGGGCTGGCCGAACACGCCGGACGACGGCCGGAAACGGGGGCTTGATGCGGGGATTGCCGCGGCGCCCCTCGAGCGAATTCATGAGCGCCGTCTCTTCACCGCAGATATACGCGCCCGCGCCCTTGTGGACGTACACGTCGACGCGCTTCCCGGACCCGAGCGCGTTCTTGCCGAGGATCGCCCTCGGCGTACGCCTCGCGCACCGCTGTCGGTCATCCGCTGGAGCGGCTCCGTGAACTCACCGCGGATGTAGATGTAGGCCGTCTCGGCGCCGATCGCGTAGGCGCCGATCGCGCATCCCTCGACCAGGGCGTGCGGCGTCCAGCGCATGATCTCGCGGTCCTTGAACGTCCCCGGCTCGGATTCGTCGGCGTTGCAGCAGAGATAGTGCGGCTTGCCGTCGCCCGGTTTCATGAACGACCATTTGAGCCGGTCGGAAAGCCGGCGCCGCCGCGGCCGCGCAGCCCGGACTCCTTCACGGTCAGCGACGATCGCCGCCGGCTCCATCGCGAGCGCCTGCTCGAGCGCCCGATACCCGCCCCGTTGGCGCCAGCCGGCGAGCGTGACCGCGTCCGAGTCACCGAAGTGCTTCGAGAGAATCGGCGTCTCCCGCGGATGCGACTTGTGCGGAAATCCCATGGCGCGTGTCAGCGCCTCGTGGCCGAACATTACTTCAGCGACCCCGACGATCGCCGGCACGCGCTCGGCCGACACCGACTCGAGAAACTCTTCGTTGATCATGACGGGTGTTGCGAATCCGCAGGCGCCCAGACACTCGACCTCGATCACCGTGAACCGGCCGTCCGGCGAGGTCAGCGCCCAACTCGCTGCGCGCCGGTCTGCTTGAGAAACGCGCGCACCACATCCTCGGCCCCGCAGACATTGCACGGCGAGGTCGTGCACACCTGGACGAAGTATTTCCCGACCGGATGCTGGTGGTACATCGTGTAGAACGTCACGACGCCCTTGACGTAGGCGGGCGTGAGGTCGAGGACCGCGGCCACCTCGGCCATCGCCGGCTTCACTCACCCAGCCGCGCTCCCGCTGCACGATCCAGAGCGCCGGCAGCAGCGCCGCCATCTTCGTCGGGTAATGCGGGTCAGCAGCTCGTCGAGCTCCGTCCGGCGCGGCGTCCACGAAGACCGGCTGGTAGTCTCGCTCCCGCTCGATGCGCATCGGCGCGCGGCGCGCGCTCCAGCCCGTCAAGCGTCGGCCCGATCGGCAGCTCCACCGGCAGCGGCGCTCACCGGTCGATCTCTCCCATGACAATGTCGATGCTCGCGTTGATGGCGATGACGTCGGAGAGGAGATGGCCCTTCGACGAGTTTCGGAATCGCCGACAGGTTGACGAACGAGGGCGGGCGAATGCGCCACCGCACCGGCTTGGCGGTGCCGTCGGATACCATGTAGTAGCCCTTCTCGCCCCGCGGGCTCTCGACTGCGACGTACGCCTCGCCGATCGGCGGGCGCGGTCCTTCCATCACCTGCTTGAAGTGATGGATCATCGACTCCATTTCGCTCGTCGCCTTCGATTTCGGCGGCAGAATCACCCGCGGGTCGTCGATGTTGACCGGGCCCTCGGGGAGCCGCGCCATCGCCTGCGCCAGGATGCGGGTCGATTGGCAGCAGCTCCTCCATACGCACGAGGATACCGGTCGTAGACATCGCCGTGGGTGCCGACCGGCACGTCGAAGTCGTACGTCTCGTAGTCCAGATACGGGAAGTCCTTGCGGACATCGTACGCGACGCCCGATGCGCGCAGCATCGCGCCCGGACAGCCCGTAGTTCTCCGCGTCGGCGGCCGAAATCGCGCCCAGACCGACCGTGCGCCCGACCCAGATGCCATTCCGGGTGAGCATGCGGTCGACCTCGTCGATCGTGTGCGGAAACTCGCTCGACGAAGCCCTTGAGCAGATCGAGCCAGCCATCGCGGGATATCGGCGGCCATGCCGCCGACCCGAGTCGCCGACGTCGTGAGACGGGCGCCGACCCAGTTCTCCAGCATGCGGTAGATGTTCTCGCGTTCCTGGAACGTCCACAGGAACGGCGTGAACGCGCCAATGTCGATACAGGTAGTGCCCAGCCACACCAGGTGCGACGCGATCCGCGACAGCTCCATCGGCGATGACGCGGAGCACGGTACATCGAGGCGTGATCTCGATCCCGAACAGACGCTCCGCACCCAGCGCGAACGCCACGTTGTTGCCGAGCGAGTTGAGATAATCCTCGCGGTCGGTCCACGGGATGATCTGATTGTACTGGCGGTACTCACCGATCTTCTCGAAGCCGCAGTGCAGATAGCCCGACGTGCGGGATACATCGGACGACCGTCTCGCCATCGAGCTCGAGCACCAGCCGCAACACGCCATGGGTCGCCGGGTGCTGCGGTCCGATGTTGATCAGCATGTGATCGCTTTCGAGGTCCGGCTCGATGGCCGGCGGCGTCGTGACGGCTACAGCGTTGCCGGCGCTGTCCACGGCCGATCGGCACGCGTTGAGGCCGGCCCTGAGCATCCAGTCCGGTCGTCGAGACGGCGACGTCGACAGTGCGACGAGCACTCATAGCGGCTGCCTACTCCCCGGTCCGCTCACCGGATCGGATGCGCTGTTGCATATCCGGGGGCAGGTCCTCGAAGGCATCCGCAATCGACAGCTCCTCCATTGAGTACCGCGCTTCCGGATTGGCGGCCAGCGCTTGACGAAGCTGCTCCGCGCGACTGAACCGTCCGCGCAGCGGGAAATCCTTTCGGAGGGGGAAGCCTTCACGGTACTGCTCCCACATCAGAATGCGCCGCAGGTCCGGGTGCCCCCGGAAGCGGACGCCGAACATGTCGTAGCACTCGCGCTCGAGCCAATCGGCGCCGTTGTACACCGACACCAGGCTGTCCACTTCGAGCGGCTGCGCCCTTCGGCAACTCGACCTTGAGGCGGAGGAACCGCCGATAAGGCAACGAGCGGAGATGCCATACCACCGTGAACGGTTCCTCCGGGTCGCGAAACTCGACCGCGGTCACGTCCACCAGATACCCGTATTGCTGGCTCGGATCATCGTGCAGCCAGCGTACCATCTCAACCAGGCGTTCGCGCGCAACGATCGCGGTCGTCTCACTCCACACGACCGCACTTCGGCGGACCGCGTCGCCGAACCGCGCGCGCAGCGCCGCCACCGAAGGATTCTCCGGCCCCCCGTGGTGCGGGAGGTTCTTGGGCGATACCGGCGCCGGTGCCGACGGGCTTGCGCTGCCCGGGTACACGATGCCTGTCGAACCCGGTGCGTCGAGCGATGGGCTCACACGCCGGACCGCGTCTGGTTGACCGAGTTACCGAACGGCTCCGAGAGCTCGTCGATCGTGGGCGGCGGGATGTAGAGCTGACTCGACGGATCGGGCTGCATCTCACGCCGCAGGCGATCGGAGTCCGAGAGGCGCTCGCGCATCACCTTCTCCTGCAGCATCCGGATGCCGTACAGCAAGCCTTCGGGACGCGGCGGGCATCCGGGCACATAGACGTCCACCGGAATGATGGTGTCGATGCCCTGCACCACGGCGTAGTTGTCGAACATGCCGCCCGACGACGCGCACGCGCCCATTGAGATGCACCATTTCGGCTGGGGCATTTGCTGCCAGATGCGCCGGATGATCGGGGCCAGTTTGAACGGTACACGCCCCGCGCAGATCAGGACATCCGCCTGGCGAGGCGAGAAGCTCATGCGCTCCATGCCAAACCGTGCGAGGTCGAACTTGCTGGCCGCCGTCGCCATGAACTCGATCGCACAGCAGGCCGTGCCGAAAGGCATTGGCCACAGCGAGTTGGCGCGTCCCCAGTTGACGAGGAAGTCCAGCTTGGTCGCGACCCACCCTTCCTGCGACTGCGGCTGATAGGCGACTCGCGTGAGCCCTCGGGCTCCGGCGTCGGGCGTCGAAGCCGGGCCGCCGGGCCGTGCGGGAATCAATCCCATTGCAACGCTCCCTTCTTCCAGACATAGACGAAGCCGGCGAAGAGGATCGCGATGAACACGAACATCTCGCCGAACCCGAACCACGAGATCTGTCCCAGCGGGCACACACCGTCGGTGAGCGGTGCGCCGCACGAGAGCTGGCGGTAGGCGACGCCCCAGGGGATCATGAACACCGTCTCAATGTCGAAGACGATGAAGAGCATCGCCACCATGTAGAACTTGACCGAGAACCGCTCACGGGCATCACCCAGCGGCGGCACGCCAGACTCGTAGGGGGACTGCTTCTCCGGGGTCACCCTGCGGCGGAGCTTCAGGTGCGATAGCCCGATGATCAGCACCGCATTTGCGACGACGAACCCGAGCAGCAACAGCACCGGAAAGTATGAGCTCGCCATGGTCGGCCGGGGGTCCTCCGCGGTTCGTGAAAAATTTCACTAGCTCAGCCGAGGGAAACTACCGATCGGGCGAATTGAATTCAACATAGCCGCCCGCGGTGATTTTCGCGGGCGCGTCCGGACCCCGAGCGGCGCGACGCGAACGGACGGTCCCGAGGCCGCCCCCGGCGCTGTCAATCACGTCGTCAACCCGATACATTCGCCGGCCATGGGCATCCAATCTGATCGCTGGATCACACGCATGGCCCTCGAGACGGGGATGATCGAGCCCTTCGAGGGGCGCCAGATGCGCGAAGGCGTCATTTCGTACGGCGTGAGCTCGTACGGCTACGACATGCGCGTGGCGCGTGAGTTCAAGATCTTCACCAATGTTCTGAACTCGATCGTCGACCCCAAGAACTTCGATCCCCGATCCTTCGTCGAGTTCGAGGGCGACGTCTGCATCGTCCCCCCGAACTCGTTCGCGCTCGCCCGCTCCGTCGAATATTTCCGCATCCCCCGCGACGTCGTCACGGTCTGTGTCGGAAAATCGACTTATGCAAGATGTGGTATAATAACGAATGTGACGCCCTTCGAGCCCGAGTGGGAAGGCTTCGTCACCCTCGAGATCTCGAACACGACGCCACTGCCGGCCAAGATCTACGCGAACGAAGGCATCGCGCAGGTCCTCTTCTTCAAGGGCGATGAGCCGCCGGAGATCTCCTACGCCGACAAGAAGGGTAAGTACCAGGGCCAGAAGGGCGTGACTCTCCCGAAACTGTAGGGCGCCACCCAACCGAACCGCCGCACGGCGACAATGGCGCAGAGACAGAAGGGTGTGACCCTCCCGAAACAGTAGGGCGGCAAGCACCGCAACCATTGCACAGAGACCAATCGTGCGGCGGGCGGGGGCGACGCCATGCGTCGCCCGCTCGTGCCACCGGCACGGTCTGGGTGGGTGGTGCAGGCGGCGATCGAGGGCAACACATGCGCCGCCCCTACGTCCTCCCTACGGCCTCCCGTTCGAAGCTGCCGCGGATGGTGGCCCGCAGGTAGTCCGCGTTCATCCGCGCGATCGTGTCGATGCTGATCAGCTTCGGGCACGCCTCCTGACACTCGCCGAACAAAGTGCACGAGCCGAAGTGTTCAGCGTCCATCTGCGCAACCATCCGCACGACGCGACGCAGCCGTTCCGGCTGTCCCTGCGGGAGCTCGCCCAGATGCGTGATCTTGGCCGCGGTAAACAACGAGGCCGATCCATTAGGACACGCGGCGACACACGCGCCGCACCCGATGCACGCCGCCGCGTCCATCGCCGCCTCGGCCGCGTCCTTCGGCACCAGGATCTCGTTCGCGTCGCGGGCACCGCCCGTGGGCGCAGTGATGAAGCCACCGGCCTGGATGATCCGGTCCAATGCCGAGCGGTCGGTCACGAGATCCTTGATGATGGGGAACGCGACTGATCGCCACGGCTCGACTGTGATCGTTGCGCCGTCACTGAATGTGCGCATGTGCACCTGACACGTCGCGGCGCCGCGGACCGGTCCGTGCGCCACGCCGTCGATCATCATTGCGCACGACCCGCAGATCCCCTCGCGGCAGTCATGGCTGAAGGCGATCGGGTCCTCCATCCGCTCGCTGAGACGCTCGTTGACCACGTCCAGCATCTCGAGAAAGGACGCGTCCGGGTTGATCTCGGGCGCGGCATACTCCGCGAAGTGGCCCGGGGCACCGGCATTGGCTTGCCGCCACACCCGCAAGGTGATGTTCACGGCGTCACTTGTAGCTGCGCTGACTCAGGTGGACCGCCTCGAACTCCAGCGGCTCGCGATGCAGCACGGGCGCCTTGCCGTCGCCGGCGTACTCCCACGCCGCGACGTACGCGAAATGCTCATCGTCGCGGAGGGCCTCCCCGTCGCTCGTCTGGCTCTCCTCCCGGAAGTGCGCCCCACACGACTCCGTCCGATGCAATGCGTCAATGCAACAAAGCTCCGCCAGCTCGAAGAAGTCCGCGACGCGCCCCGCCTTCTCCAACGACTGGTTGAGCGCCTCGCCCGTTCCGGGGACGCTGACATTTCGCCAGAACTCGGCCCGGAGTGCCGTGATCTCCGCCAGTGCTTCACGGAGCCCCCGATCGTTGCGAGCCATACCGCATTTGTTCCACATGATCTTGCCCAGCTCACGGTGAAACGAGTCGACCGTGCGCTGCCCGCGGATCCCAAGCAGCGTCTTGGTTCTCGCGGCTACGTCCTGCTCGACGCGGCGAAACTCGGGCGACGTTGCGTCGATGGGCGTCAGCCTCGCCGTGGCCAGGTAGTCGCCGATCGTGTAGGGCAGGATGAAGTAGCCGTCGGCCAGACCTTGCATGAGCGCGCTCGCGCCCAGCCGGTTGGCGCCGTGATCGGAGAAGTTGGCCTCACCGATGACGTGCAACCCCGGGATGCTGCTCATGAGATTGTAGTCGACCCAGAGGCCACCCATTGTGTAGTGCACTGCCGGATAGATCCGCATCGGGACGCGGTACGGATCCTCATCGGTGATCCGCTCGTACATCTCGAACAAGTTGCCGTACCGTTCGGCGATCCCTTCGTGCCCAAGCCGGCGGACGGCGTCGCGGAAATCCAGATACACGCCGAGGCCGCCCGGACCGACACCGCGCCCCTCGTCGCAGACCTGCTTCGCAGCGCGTGACGCGAGGTCGCGCGGCGCGAGATTGCCGAAGCTCGGATACTTGCGCTCGAGGAAGTAGTCGCGCTCGGCCTCCGGAATGTCGTTCGGAGCCCGTCGATCGCCCGGGTGAAGCGGGACCCAGACCCGACCGTCGTTGCGCAGCGATTCGCTCATCAACGTCAGCTTCGACTGGTACTCGCCGCTCACCGGGATACAGGTCGGGTGAATCTGCGTGAAACACGGGTTGGCGAAGGCGGCCCCGCGCTTGTACGCGCGCCAACTCGCCGTGACGTTGGAGAGCCGCGCGTTGGTCGACAGGAAGAACACGTTGCCATATCCGCCGGTCGCGAGCACTACGGCGTCACCCGCTACGGATCGGACCTCGCCGGAGACGAGGTCGCGCGTCACGATCCCACGTGCGCGTCCGTCGATCACGACGAGATCGAGCATCTCGGTCAATGCCCGCGTCTCGATCAGTCCGCGACCCACCTGGCGCTCGAGGGCCTGGTAGGCCCCGAGCAGCAGCTGCTGACCTGTCTGTCCCCGTGCGTAAAACGTGCGGGAGACTTGCGCGCCGCCGAACGACCGGTTGGCGAGCAGTCCTCCGTACTCGCGGGCGAATGGAACGCCCTGGGCGACGCACTGATCGATGATGGTGACACTGACCTCAGCGAGGCGATACACGTTGGCCTCGCGCGAGCGGAAATCCCCGCCTTTGATCGTATCGTAGAACAGGCGAAAGATGGAATCGCCGTCGTTGGGATAGTTCTTCGCGGCGTTGATGCCACCCTGGGCGGCAATGCTGTGCGCGCGGCGAGGCGAATCGTGGTACGTGATGACGATCACGCGATATCCGAGCTCGCTCAACGTCGCAGCAGCCGACGCACCGGCGAGCCCCGTACCGACGACGATGATGGTGTACCGGCGCTTGTTCGCCGGGCTGACGAGCTTCATGTCGAACTTGTGGCGCTCCCACTTCTCCTCGAGCGGCCCGGGTGGCACGTGCGCGTTCAACTCGATCACGGGCCCGTTACCTCACCCATCCAGCCAGCACGGCGACCGGGACGAGCGCGAACCCGGCGGCGACGACGATCGCGAGTACTGTCGCGATCGGCCGGTGCAGCGGGTCACGGCTGGGCCGCGCGAGTCCCAGCGTACGGATCGAGCTCCACGCGCCATGATAGAGGTGTAGTCCGAGCGCGACCATCGCGATGACATAGAACACGGCGACCGGCCAGACACGAAGGCCGGTCACGACGTTGAGGTACACGTCGCCCGGGTGGAACGTCGGAAGCAACGTGCCGGTCGTGAAGTGCAGCAGGTGGAACACGACGAAAATGAGTAACAGGCCCCCACCCCACCGGATCGTGCGTGCAGCAAACGTCGAGACCTGAGGGTCGTGCTCCTCGTATCCCACGGGCCGCGCCGCCAACGAGCGGCGCGTCAGCTGCACAGCCGCATCGATGTGGAGCACAACGGCCGCGAGGAGCACGAGCCGGACGACCCAGAGCAGCTCACCCGTTCCGTGCAGGAATCGACTGTACGCGTTGATACGCGCGGGCCCCTGAAAGATCAGCAGATTGCCGAGCATGTGCATCACCACGAACGTGACGAGGATGAGCCCCGTCACTGCCATGATGATTTTCTTGCCTATCGTCGACTGGTAGAACCGCCAGAGGCCCACGACGCCCGGGGATCGCGGCTAGAACTTGATGGCCGCCATCGGCTCGCGGACCGCATCGGCGCTTTTGGCCAGCTCGGCCCGCTCGCCCGGCGTCAATTCCACCTCGTAGATCCGCTCCAGACCACGGCGGCCCAGCTTGCACGGCACGCCGAGGAAGAGCCCTGACATCCCGTACTCACCCTCGAGCCAGGCCGCACACGGCAGCACGCGCTTCTCATCGTGCACGATGGCCTTGACCATCTCGACAGCGGCGGCCGACGGCGCGTAGTACGCCGACCCCGTCTTCAGATACTTGACGATTTCGGCACCGCCGTTTCGCGTCCGCGTCACGATCGCATCCAGTCGCGCCCGATCGAGTAGCTGGTTGACGGGAATGCCGCTGACCGAGGTGTACGACACCAGTGGAACCATCGTGTCACCGTGGCCGCCGAGGACCATGGCCTGGATATCACGCACGGAAACGTCCAGCGCCTGCGCGAGAAACGCCCGAAAGCGCGCTGTATCGAGCACCCCGGCCATCCCGATCACCCGCTCACGCGGAAATCCCGTCACTTTCTTTGCCACGTAGCTCATGATATCGAGCGGATTCGACACCATGATGATGATCGCGTCCGGCGAGCTGGCCTTGATCGCCTCGCTCACCTGACGGACGATGCCTGCATTCGTGGCGAGTAGGTCGTCACGCGACATCCCGGGCTTGCGTGCGATGCCGGCGGTGATCACGACGATGTCGGAGCCCGCTGTCTCGGCGTAGTCGTTCGTGCCGACGACGAGCGAGTCGAAGCCCTCGATCGGAGCGGATTGGTACTGGTCGAGTCCCTTGCCCTGGGGAATGCCATCAGCCACGTCGACCATGACGACGTGACGCGCGAGTTGCTTCTCAGCGATTCGTTGCGCAGCCGTTGCACCGACATTGCCAGCGCCGACCACAGTAATTTTGTTGACCATACACGCGAAGTTTACGCGGTCAGCCACCAACTTGCGAGAGCGCGCGCAGCCCGCCGACCTGCATCTGTAGCAGCGCGTGTTCGCGCGGCTTCTCCGCGAGCGCCGCGCGAAACGCTGGCTCGATTGGCACCCCGTCGCGCAGCGGACCGCGGAGGTCGACCTCGTGGTCGCCGAACAAACACGTCCGCAGACGGCCGTCGGCGGTCAGGCGCACACGGTTGCACGACGCGCAATACGTGTGGGTCATCGGGGTGATCACACCGACGGTGCCCGCTGCACGCGCGAGTCGGTAATAGGTCGCCGGGCCGTTGCCGCGCGCCGGTCCTGAAGTCGGTGTCAGTCGCGCGATCCGCGCGACCCTGCTCAGCACTTCTTCGCTCGGCACAACGTGCTCCCAGGTCAGCTCGCGCATGTCTCCAACCGGCATGAGCTCGATGAACCGCACGTGCCACTCGTGCGCCAACGTCAGCCGAGCAAAATCCTCGATCTCATCATCGTTGATGCCGCGCATCACGACGACGTTGATCTTGATAGGGGACAGCCCGGCTCGCTCGGCGCTCTGCAGCGGCCGCGATTGGATCGAACCGTAGGTCGCGACGGGCAATTTGCGCGATGCGCTCCCGCCGCAGGCTGTCCGCACTCATGTTCACGCGGTTGAGACCCGCGTCGCGTAACGGCACTGCCAGCTCGGAGAGACGGACTCCGTTGGTGGAGAGCGCGATGTCCTCGATGTCGGGGACCGCGCGCAGCATGGCCACTAAGCGAGCGAGGTCCGGCCGGATCGTGGGCTCGCCACCGGTGATCCGAATCCGGCGAAGTCCCAGTGGCGCCAGCTGACGGACGATCGCAGCGATCTCTTCGTAGGAAAGGATGTCCGCCTTCGGCAACCACGTCAGCCCTTCGGTCGGCATGCAGTAGAGGCAGCGGAAATTGCACCGGTCCGTCACGGAGATCCGCAGGTATTCGATCTGGCGACCGAACTGGTCGCGGGCGGTATAGGCAGGCGCGCTCATGCGCGCGCTCCCGGCATCGCCGGCGCCTGACGCGTGCTCCGTCTGGCGCGTCGGATCCACCCACTCGCGGGATCCGTCCGTATAGTGCTCGCGCTTCCATACCGGCAGCCGGCGTTTCACCTGCTCGATCACGTAGCGAGTCGCGTCCTGTGCCGGCCCACGCCGCTCATGGGAGGCGGCGATCGCGATACTGATGTCGCCCACGGCGAGGTACCCGACCCGGTGCTCGGCCGCGATCGCGCGCGTCCCAAACCGTTGTGCCGCTTCGGTTATGATGGCGTGGAGCTCACGCGCTGCCATCGGCGAATACGCGTGATAGTCGATCCCCACAACCGGCCGGCCGTCGTTCGCGTGCCGGACCGTCCCGAGGAACAGCGAGGACGCGCCAGCGCCCGGGTCCGCGACCATTTGGACGAGACCGCTCACATCCAGCGCGCGCTCGACGAGCGCCGCGTGTGTGAGCCCGACCGAGAGCGCCGTCGCGAGGCCGGTCATCCGCCAGCCACCGGCGGGATGAGCGCCACCTCGTCATCCGCGACAAGGACGCGATCATAGTCAGCGTACTCGTGGTTGACCGCCACCAAGGGCCGTGGTGGCAAGCGGTTGGCGCCGCCCTCCGAGCGAACGCGGGCAACAATGTCGGCAACCGTAGCGCCCGGGGGAGTCGCCACGTCCAAGTGCGTGCGCCCAAAGGCGTCGGCATAGGACGCGAACAGAAGAACTGTGATTGTCATGAGCGGCTCTCTCGGAATGTAACCGAAGCGCCGCGAAGGCCCCGCCACCTTAGGCTTCGGACAGCTCCGATACCGATACGTGTGCAACCAGAGCGCGCAACTCCTTGGACGGCTTGAAGACAGGCACGGGCCTGGCCGACACCTCTACCGGCGCGCCGGTTCTGGGGTTACGGGCCATGCGTGTCTTGCGCTGTCGGATCTTGAAGGTGCCGAAGCCCCGAACCTCGATGTTCCTGCTGATCGCGGAGGGCGTCCTTGATGGCATCGAGAAAGGAGTCGACCACGCGGGCGCAGTCCTTTTTCGAGATCATCGGCCCCGCAGTACGCGCAATTTGCGTGGTGACGTGCTCGACGAGGTCGGCTTTAGTCATTGGTAGACCCCAACGAAAGACGCTAAGGCGAAACAGAACCGTCGTGCCGCGGGGCCCGCCTCGGCCGCGCGCTCGTGGGTCGAAGCTATGGCGTTACTTATTGCGCGTCAAGAGCTTGGCTCGCTAACCCCAGCCGCGGCGCCTGCTACGGCCGGGTTCGCCGGTTCCCCCCGTACATAGGCCATGAAAGCGTCGAATAGCGGCCGGGCGTCGTGGGGCCCTGGGGCCGCCTCGGGATGGTACTGCACGGCAAAGATCGGCAGCTCCCGGTGACGCAACCCTTCGATCGTGTGGTCGTTGAGATTCACATGGGTGACGTCCAGTGCCGACGCCCCAGCGGCTCCCTTACGCGAGCCGCTCACCGCAAACCCGTGGTTCTGGGACGTGATCGTCACGACGTCCTTCTCGATCTCCAGAACCGGATGATTCCCGCCCCGGTGCCCGTACGGCATCTTCTCCGTCTGGCCACCGAACGTCAGGGCGATCAGTTGATGTCCCAGGCAGATGCCGAAGATCGGGACCCCCCGATCCGCGATCGAGCGGATGATCGCCGGCGCGTACGTCACCGCCGCAGGATCTCCCGGGCCGTTCGACAGGAAGACTCCGTCGGGTTCTAGCTCCAGGGCAGCTTCCGCCGGGGTGTTGGCCGGAACGACGGTGACACGACAGTTCCGCTCGTCGAACAGACGGAGGATGTTGGCCTTGATCCCGTAGTCGTACGCGACGATGTGATTGCGGGCTTTCGGGCTTCCAAACGTGTATGGGTCACGCGTAGACACGCGAGTCGCGAGATCCAGCCCATCCATCGATGGGCATGCCGCAAGCACCGCTCGCGCCTCATCCGTGACCTGGTCGCCCGGGGCGATGACGCCGCGCATGACGCCCAGCCTCAGAACCCGGGTGAGCTTCCGTGTATCAACCTCAGCCAAAATAGGCACTTGGGCATCGGCAAGCCAGCGGTCGAGTGAACCGATTGCTCGCCAGTTCGAGTACGCGCGAGAGAGCTCGCGAACGACGATGCCAGCCGCCTGCGGTTTGTTCGACTCCGGGTCCTCGTCGTTGATGCCGTAGTTCCCGATCTGCGGGGCAGTCAGGACGACGATTTGTCCACAGTAGGACGGGTCGGTGAACACCTCCTGGTAGCCGGTCATGTTCGTTGTGAACACGACTTCGGCGCACGTGGGTCGAGTGTCAGGAGGGAGCCGGCCGTGAAAAAGGGTCCCATCCTCGAGGAGGAGGAACCCTGGCTGAAACGTCGGAGGCGTCATGAGGCGATCAGGTCAGGAACTCTGGTTGGCTGCAGACCCCGGCCAGTACACCCTCATCCATACCCCGCGGTCATTTCTTGGAGTTGGGGGCGGGAGCAGTCGGCGCTGGCGCCGTTGGTGTCGGTGCCTGGGTGGCGGGCGCCTTGGCGCCAGCCGGAGGCGACCCCTTCCCAGCGGGCGCGGCACCCTGAGCACCGGGCGCCTGAGCACCCTGCCCCGGGAGGAACGGTAAGGCTGGAGCCGATGACGTCGGTGCGGGCGCGGGCGCGGCGGGCGGAGGGGTAAGCCCCTGCTCGAGCACGGATTTCGGCGCGCGACCACGTGCGGCTCCGATCTGGAGCAGGAACGCAATTGCGATGAAGATGCCGCCCGCCCACCACGTGATCGTCGTCAGCCAGGTCCCGGCTTGGCGAGTGCCAATGAAGGCGTCGGGCGACGAGCTCACACCACCAAAGCTTGCGGCCATGCCCTGCCCTTTGCCCGCCTGCAACAGAATGGCGGCCACAAGGACGAAGCTATCGAGGATGAGCAGAATCAGGAGCAGCGTGGTGAACATCAGACTCGTGGCAAAAATTCCTAGCTAGGAAATGTGTCGGGCCGGGCGGTACGGATCAACCCTCGTTTACGCAGCAGCCGCCGCCATGACGATAGCCGCCCAGGATCCTGGGTCCAGGCTGGCTCCGCCGACGAGCAGCCCATCAACGCCCTCGGCGGCGAGTAGCGCAGCCGCGTTCGCCGGATTGACGCTGCCTCCGTAGAGAATCGGGGGCGTGGCCACGCGCCGCTGCAGCTGCGTGCGCAACGTAGCGCTCAGCGCCGCGTGCGTCTCAGCAGCATCAGCCGGCGTGGCCGTGCGACCCGTGCCGATCGCCCACACGGGCTCGTACGCGATCAGCGCGCGGGCCACCTGCTCGGGCGACAGCCGACTGAGACCCACGGTGAGCTGACGCGTGACGACCGCGTTCGTCCGTCCCGATTCGCGTTCCGCGAGCAACTCGCCAACGCAGAGCACGGGCGTCAGGCCGGCGGCAGTAACGGCTTCACACTTCCGTGCCGTGTCCTCATCGGACTCATGAAACACGTGGCGTCGCTCGGAGTGGCCGACGAGCACGAAGTGCGCGCCGGAGGCACGCGCCATGGGCGCCGAGATCTCGCCGGTGAATGCGCCCTTCGGCTCCCAGTACACGTTTTGAACGCCGAATTGGATGTCCGCTCGCTCCGATGCGGCAGCGCGCGCGGCCGCGAGTGACAGTGCCGGCGGAAAGAGAATGACCGTGCGATCCGAGACCACCGGAACGCGCGCGATGTAAGCCGTCACGAAACGGTGGGCATCGTCGGGGCCGAGATTCATCTTCCAGTTGGCCGCCAGCACGGGGCGCGGCAGTGGGGCACCGAGCGCGTCGGCGCTCACGGTCGAGCTCCCGTCACGGGTCGAGATCCCGTCTTCGGGCGGTGCGACTCAGGTCGCATCATCGAGCGCGGCGACGCCTGGCAACGCTCTCCCCTCGAGAAACTCGAGCGACGCGCCACCGCCAGTCGAGACGTGGCTCATGTGCGCCTCGAGTCCGGCGAGTGCGACGGCCGCTGCCGAATCCCCGCCTCCGACGATCGTCGTCGCCCCCTGGGCTGTGGCCGCCGCCATTGCGCGTGCGATGGCGAGCGTGCCGGCGTCGAACGGGGCCGTCTCGAAGACGCCCATTGGTCCGTTCCAGACCACGGTCTTGGCGATCGAAATCGCGCGACTGAACGACTCCGCGCTGCGTGGGCCGATGTCGTACATCGCTTCCGTCGGCGGAATCCGGTCGCGCGGGACCGCGTGCGCGACCGCGCCTTGATCGAGGGCCGGCGCGACGACCGCATCGTGCGGGAGCGTGAGCCGCGCGCCGGCCCGTGCGAGGAGATCCTTCGCCATATCGACGCGATCTGGCTCGACGAGCGATTTCCCGACGCTCAGCCCCATCGCCTGGAAGAACGTGCACGCCATCGCCCCGCCGATCAGCATCCCATCGACCCGCGGCAGGAGTTGCGCGATGACGTCGATCTTTCCAGAGATCTTTGCCCCGCCCAGTATCGCGATGAAGGGTCGTTTCGGTTCTGAAAGCGCCTGCCCGAGATACTCCAGCTCCTTCGCCATCAGCAAGCCGGCGACTGCCGGTCGCAGCACCTGTGCGACGCCGACCGTCGAAGCGTGCGCGCGGTGCGCGGCCCCGAAGGCATCGTTGACGATACAAGTCGCCGAGCTGTCGCCAGGCCGCGCGATAGGCGTTCGTCGTTGCTCTCTTCCCCGGCAGGAAGCGCGTATTCTCGAGCAGCAGAACATCCCCGGCTGCCAAGGCGTGTGTCGCCTTCACCGCCTCGTCCGAGTCCGTCGACTCGAGGAAGCGCACCGGGGCACCGAGCAGCTCCGTCAGCCTCGCCGCGGCCGGATCGAGCGAATACTTGGGATCAGGCTTGCCCTTGGGGCGGCCCAGGTGCGATACCAACACAACGGACGCACCAAGCTCGCGCAGCAGCTGGATCGTGGGCAGCGCCGCACGGATTCGAGTGTCGTCCGTGATGCGGCGCTCGGCGTCGAGCGGGACGTTGAAGTCGACGCGGACGAGTGCGCGCTTGCCACGGACTTCGCTCGGCGCGAGGTCCCGCACCGTCCTCTTGCGTGCCAACTTACGCAGCCCCGCCGGTCGCTCTCCTCGCCCGTCGCGTTCGGCGCTCGTGCACCACGTAGGACACCACGCCGAGGATGACACCGACGAGAATCGCCGCGTACCCCGCGAGCTCCAGGTAGTAGTTGTGCAGCCACAGCGTGAATGCCGAATGCCCGGGGGGCACGACGATCGCGTGCGTGGCGAGCTGGGTATTCACGCGGTATGCCACGACGACGAGCGCGATTCCGATGAGGACCAGCGTGAGTGCGATCGCGTCGCGCACCCGATCGCCGCGCGTCGTGCCGTCGCTTGAAAGCATCGCGCCGGGCGCAGAAGCGCCGCGCACGGGCTGCGTCATAGCCTCGCCCCCATGTACCGCATCAGATCCACACAGCGGCACGCGTAGCCCCACTCATTGTCGTACCAGCCAGCGACCTTCACCAGTGTTCCATCAATCACGTTGGTGCTCTTGGCGTCGAGGATGCAGGAGTACGGGTTACCGATATAGTCGACGGACACGAGCTCCTCCTCCGACACCGCGAGAATCCCCTGCAGCGGTCCAGCGGCGGCCGCGGCCCGAAACGCTGCATTCACGGCGTCGATCGTCGTCGCCCGCTCGACTTCCACGACGAGATCGGTGAACGACACGTCGGGCGTCGGCACCCGGATGGACACGCCGTCGATCTTGCCTTTGACCTCCGGGATCACCAGACCGGTCGCCTTGGCGGCTCCCGTCGTGGTCGGAATGATCGAAAGCGCCGCAGCGCGTGCGCGGCGTAGATCCTTGTGGGGCAGATCGAGAATCTGCTGGTCGTTGGTGTAGCTGTGCACCGTCACCATGGACGCGTGCCGGAACCCGAAAGTATCGCGGATGACCTTGACCATCGGCACCAGACAGTTCGTCGTGCAGGACGCATTGGACACGATGGCGTGTCGAGCTGGGTCGTAGCGCTCGGTGTTGACCCCCATGACGATCGTCACGTCTTCGCCCTTGGCGGGGGCCGAGATCACCACTTTTTTCGCGCCGGCATCCAGGTGCTTTCGCGCCTTGGCGGCATTGGTGAACTTGCCAGTCGACTCGAGAACGAGATCGACGCCTAACGCACGCCACGGCAGCTTCTCCGGGTCCTTCTCCGCGAGCACGCGAATGGTCTGCCCGTCGACGTGCAGGGCATCGCCCGAGTGCTCCACCGTCCGATCGAACCGACCGTGCACCGAGTCGTATGAGAGCAAGTGCGCGAGCGTCCGCGTGTCCGTCAAGTCGTTGACCGCGACGAACTCGAGGTCCGCCACGCCCTCATCGATCGCCGCGCGGAGCACTTGGCGGCCGATTCGCCCAAAGCCGTTGATTCCCACCCGTGTCGTCATGGGCCGTAGTCTCACGACGTCGGTGGCGAGTGTCAACCGGCGCTGGCGCGCCGGCAGAGAGGAGAGAGGGCAAAGGAGAGAGGAGACGCCCCTTGAAATTGCAGTGCGCCTCCTACCTCTCGTGCGCGCATTTGCCTTCTCAGCCGTGCTGTGACCTGTTCCACCTCGGGATGCCTGGCGCTACCGCACTCCACATTGCAGCCCTGTCTGCAGGACGACCGAACCACCGCTCGAACGCCAGCGCCCCCTGTTCGACGAGCATTGGTGAGCCCATCGCACGCACGATGGCCGCACGTCCGCGCCGCTCGGACCCACGCGGTCTCGCCGGGCCGGTACACCAGGTCGATCGCGTCGGCGCCTCGTGGCAGCAGCGCGGGATCAAAGGGAACGTCTTCGCGACTCATGCCGATCGTCGTCGCGTGAACTACGAGCGCTGCGTCCGACAATGCCTCGGGGATGGTTGAGACAGCGACGCCCACGCCCGGAAATCGGGCGAGGAGCGCCCCCACGCGCTCCGGCGTACGGTTCCAGACCCGCGCCTCACAGTCTGGCCACTCGGAGATCGCCGTCAGCACCGCTGCAGCGGCGCCTCCCGCTCCGAGGACGGCAATACGGGCATGGGATGGCACTCGCCCCGAGAGCCGTATCACGGCGTTGTGGAAGCCCGCAACGTCAGTGTTGTCACCGACGAGCGCGTCATCCTCAACCCAGAAGGTGTTGACCGCTCCAGCGCGCTGCGCCACGGCAGTCACACGGCCACAGAATCGCGCCGCAGCTTCTTTATGCGGAACCGTGACGTTCCCAGCGGCGCGCCCTTGCACGAGCTGAGCGAGTGTTGCCTCGAGATCGCCCGGCAGTACGTCTACACTCTCGTAGGTCAGCGCAATGCCTGCCGCGCGCAACGCTGCATTCTGCATCGCCGGCGAGAGCGAGTGAGCGACCGGATGCCCCACGAGGACAAGACGTGCCGGCCTCTCCTTCATGATGCGCGCGTATGGATGGTTGTCTCCTTTCTCCTCTCTCCGCGCGCAGCGCGTCCGTCTCCGCTCACCTTGGCCTTTTCACGCGCGAAGCGCGTCCGCGTCAGCTCGTCGCGCGCTCCGTCGCCAGCCGATCGAGCACGCGCCGAATCTCGGTGTCGAGCTCGTCGACCGTCGAACGATACCCATCGAGATCGCCGCCAAATGGATCGGTGACCGGGCGCGCTTCGGCCCCACGGGAGGAGTATGCGGTGAGCAGATAGGCCTTGCCGGCGCCGCCCAGGGCTTCGACGCGCTCCAGATGGTGCGAGCCCATCACCAGGATCAGATCGGCATTGTCGACGTGCTCCGGGGTCAGTGTCCGCGCCCGATGGGCCGTAAGATCGAGTTGCCGCTCGAGGCCGACGAGCACCGCGCCGTCGGACGCGGGCTGACCCTCGGCCGCGCTCGTACCGGCGCTGGCAATCTCGACGTCGGATAGTCCGCGCTCGTCAGCGACCTGACGCGCGATCGCCACCGCAATCGGACTGCGGCAGGTGTTCCCTGTACACACAAAGAGCAGATGCATCGACTGTCTTACGCGTCTCCAATCAAGTCCGGGACTGTTTCCCGCAGCACGTCCGCTGAGATGGCACCGGGCCGGATCACCCGAAGCCGCCGTCCCGTGCAGTCGACGACCGTCGATGGCGCAGACGGTTCCAGTCGTCCCCCATCCAAGACGAGCAGCGCGCCGCGCCGGATCGCGTCGCCCCACTGCGTTACAATCTCAGCGGCGGACATCGCAGGCGGTACCCCTGTCGGGTTGGCACTGGTCGACGTCAGATGGTGCACCATGCATGTAAAGAAGGCGCGTGAGCCCCGGGTGCGGCGTCCAGCGCACCGCCACACCACCCTCGGGCCCCCGCAAACGGTCGCTGACCCGCCGCTCGCCGCCTGGGAGAACCAGTGTCAGGGGACCGGGCCAGTGTCGAGCGGCCAACCGCGCACCCGCCCCTCCCAGGTGCAGTCCGAGGCGCGAGAGCATGTCACTCCCCGCGATGAGGAGCAGCACCGGCTTCCCCGCCCCGCGCCCTTTGAGCTCCCCCAGCGCCTCCACCGCAGCGTCGTCCAGAGTCCCTCCAAACCCGTACACGGTCTCTGTCGGATACGCGAGCACTCCGTGCCGCTCGATGTGCGCGAGCGCGGTGGGGATGGCCGCTTCCACTTCGGCACTCGACCAGAACGGCAGCGCGGGATCAGGGAGGACCGTCACTCCTGCAGGGCTGCGATCGCGTCCGCGCGCGAAAAATCGCCCTCCTCGGTGATCTTCATGGCACGTTCGCTCCCGGGCACGACCACGACCGGTATCCCGAGACGCTCACAGAGCCCTGCCTCATCCGTCGCGACCACACGATCCCGGCGCGCAGCCTCGTGCGCGCGCTCGAGCATCGCACGTGGAAATGCCTGCGGCGTCTGGGCCCGCCAGAGCCGGCCGCGGTCGACCGTCCTGACGATGCGCCCTTCGGTCATCGACCTCCTTCAGTGTGTCGACGACCGGCAGGCCGCGATCGCGCCATGGCCGGCACGCGCGGCCCGAATGACGGCGTCGATCGTCGCATCGGTAACGAGTGGCCGCGCCGCATCGTGCACGACGACGATCTCGACCGCCTCGGGCAGATCCTGCAGGCCATTCGCGACCGACTCCTGGCGCTGGCGTCCTCCGACCGACATCAGCAGCCGGTCGAGATCCGCCTGAAAGAGCCAGGGCGGCGGGTCCCCCGCGCGCCGTCCGCGGCAGGACGCACACGACCATCGCGACATCTGGCCGCGCCTGGAAGCGTTGCACGCTGTGCAGCAGCATGGGCTTCCCAGCGACCCAGCGGAACTGCTTCAGCTCCGTCGAGCCTGTGCGCGTGCCGGTCCCCGCCGCAACGATCACAACGCCGACATCAGCGGTCACAGGAAGAGCCGGGCAAACAACGCGTGCAGGTTGGCGACTCCTTCGACCTGCAGTGCCGAAGGCCGACGCTTCGGCGCGCCACGCTCTGCGACATATGCGACCCGCATCCCCATCTTGGCCGCTTCGGCGAGCCGCCGCTCGATCTGCGACACGGGACGCACCTCGCCGCCCAGACCGACTTCTCCGATGAACACCGCGTCGGCTCGGGACCGGTCGATCGAACACGCTCGAGGCGAGCGCCGCGCGCCACCGCGAGATCGCCTGCCGGGCTCCTGCATGCGGACGCCACCCACGACGTTGAGAAACACGTCGAGCGCCGCGAACGACAACTCAGCCCGTTTGTCGAGCACGGCCAACAGCAAGCGCCAGCCGCCGATTGTCGTAGCCCGGTCGCGACGCGCTGCGGCGTTCCGAATCCCGCCTTGGCCGCAAGCCCCTGTACCTCGACCAGCACCGGGCGCGTGCCCTTCGAGCAGCGCGGTCACCGCACTCCCGGACGCGGTCCGGTCGCGGTCGCCCAGAAAGAGCTCGGACGGATTGTCGACCGGCATGAGGCCCGAACTGCGCTCATCCGGAACACGCCGATCTCGTCGACGCTCCCGAATCGGTTCTTGGTCGCGCGCAGCACGCGGTGGTCCGCGACCGTCTCGCCCTCGAAGTACAGCACAGTATCGACGATGTGCTCGAGAGTCTTGGGTCCCGCGATCCCACCGCCCTTCGTCACGTGACCGACGACGAAGACGGTGGTTCCGCTGTCCTTCGCGAAGCGCATCAGTCGCGCCGCGCATTCGCGGACCTGACCGACGTTGCCCGGCGCGCCTTCGAGATCGCTGGTGAACACGGTCTGCATCGGAATCGATGATGAGCGCACGCGGTCGGCTCGAGCCGGCAGTGGCGAGAATCGTCTCGAGGTTGGTCTCGCTCAACAACGTGACATCGCCCGCGGCGTCGGCCAGTCGGTCGGCGCGCAACTTGACTTGCAGCGGTGACTCTTCGCCGGAGACGTACAGCGCGGGCCGACCGCCGGTCCTGCAATCGCGCCGCCACCTGGAGCAGCAGGGTCGACTTCCCGGCACCTGGCTCGCCACCCAGCAGAACCATCGAGCCTGGCACCACGCCGCCGCCCAGGACGAAGTCGAACTCGCCCAGGTCCGTCCGCCAACGCTCCGATTCGGACCCGGTGATGTCGCGCACGCGCGGAGTCGGCGCGACGGCGCCCACCCGCGGCGAGATTCGCCGCTCGACCTGCTCGACGCCCATTGCCCTTCGGCGACCGCGCCGGCGCCGCGAGCTCCTCGGCCAGCGTGTTCCACTCGCCGCAGCTCCCGCACCGACCACCCCACCGAGCGTGTTCGGCCCCACACTCGGTGCAGCGATACACGGTCTTGGTCTTGGGCATGGGGGAAGATAAGGGGATTGCGACGTTCGACGTTCGACCTTCGAAACCAACTCCGGGGCCGGCAGTGGCGAACTCGCTAGCCTCGAGGTTTGTTGTCGAACGTCGAGCGTCGAACGTCGAGCCCTATATCACCCCGTCGGCCGCGCCGTGTAACTCTCGAAGCGCGTGTAGTGCTTGTGGAAGTACAGGTTCACGGTGCCGATCGGGCCGTTGCGCTGCTTGCCCACGATGACTCTCGGATCGGCCTTCCAGCGAGTTCCCATCCTTGTCCGTCGGCCCCTCATAGACCTCCGGTCGGAAGAGAACACGACCAGATCGGCATCCTGCTCGATCGCGCCGGACTCTCGCAGGTCCGAGAGCTGCGGCCGCTTCGACTCGCCAGTCCGCTGCTCGGGCGCTCGCGAGAGCTGCGACAGCGCGATCACCGGCACCGCCAGCTCTTTTGCCAGCGCCTTCAACGATCGCGAGATCTGGCTGATCTCCTGCTGCCGGTTTTCAGCCCTCGAGGGCCCCTGGATCAGCTGCAGGTAGTCGACGATGACCATCCCCACTCCCGAGTCGACCTTGAGGCGCCGGGCACGCGAGCGCATCTCCAACAGCGAGATCCCGGCGCTGTCATCGATGTAGATCGGCGCGGAGCTGAGGATCCCCGCAGCCCGCGCCAGGCGCGGGAAATCGTCATCGCGCAGCAGACCCTTGCGCATCCGCTGCGCATCAATGCGAGCCTCACTCGTCAGCAATCGCTGTACGAGCGACTCCTTGCTCATCTCGAGCGAAAAGAACGCGATCGGGATGTTGTGCTCGATGGCAGCGTGCTGCGCCAGGTTGAGACAGAACGACGTCTTCCCCATTGCCGGCCGCGCCGCGACGATGATCAAGCTCCGACGGCTGAAAGCCCGACGTGATTTCATCGAGGTCCGCGAAGCCGCTGGGCACGCCGGTGATGATCTTGCCGCCCTTCGAGAGCGCTTCGATCCGCTCCATCGTGGGCCAGAGCAATTCTTTGATCCGCGTGAAGTCGACCGCGCCGCGCGCCTGGCTGAGCTGGAGGATCTTGTGCTCGGCGGCATCCAGCATCTCGGCCGCCGTGGTCCGAGCCTCGAACGCCTCGGAGACGATCGACGTCGACACCTCGATCAACCGCCGCAGCATCGCCTTTTCGCGCACGATGCGCGCGTGGTACTCGACGTTGGCCGCAGTCGGCACCGCGTCGATCAGTGACGAGATGTATTCGCCGCCGCCGCTCGCGTCGAGCTCTCCGCGCCGCGCCATCTCATCGGTGAGCGTCAGCGGGTCCACCACCTCGCGCCGCTCCGTGAGCGCCATCATCGCCCGGAAGACGCGGCGATGCGCCTCCCGATAGAACATTGTATCGTCGACGATCTCGGATGCCCGCATGATCGCATCCGTGTCGATCAGCATCGCGCCGAGCACGGCCTGCTCGGCATCCTCCGAGTACGGGGGGCGGCGGTCGGCGTACGGGTCGCGGTCCGACGGATAGCCGTCGTCCCGGTCAGACCCCGGTGCCATCGAGGATACGACGTGCGTACTGGACATCTTCCCAAGTCGGACGTTTCCAGGCCGGATTCCGGAGGAGTGCGGCCGGGTGGTACGTGACGATGAGGGGCACACCGTAATACCGGTGGACCGCGCCGCGCAACTTCCCGATGGAATCCTTGGTCTGGAGCAGGGTCTGCGATGCAAACGTGCCGAATGCGACGATCACCTTGGGGCGAATCAGCTCGAGCTGCCGGACGAGGTAAGGACTGCACGCCGCGACTTCGTCCGGCAACGGGTTTCGATTACCGGGCGGCCGATGCTTCAACACGTTGCAGATGAAGACATCCTCGCGCTGCAGCTGGATCGCGCCCAGGATCTTGTCGAGCAGCTTGCCTGCTTGGCCGACAAACGGCCGGCCCGTCGCGTCTTCCGTGGCCCCTGGCGCTTCCCCGACGCACACCAGCGGGGCGACCGGCGATCCCTCGCCCGGCACCGGGTGCGTCGCCGTAGCGTAGAGAGGGCACTGCGTGCAGCCAGCGACCATGGCGGCCAGCTCGTCGAGCGTCGAAAGCGAGGAAAGCGGCCCGCCAAAAAGCTCCGTGTGTGGCTGGCCGACTGCCAACCCCGAGGGCCAGCGCGCCTCCGCCGCCGCGCTGCCCTTGGTCGCGTCGGCGGGGACCGGTGCCGCAGCCTCCGGGGCCACTGAAGGTGTCGCGCCTGTCGGGACAGGCGGCAGGCCGCGCCCGCGCCGAGGCGGCTCAGGCGGCACATCGCCCGAGTCGGCGCCTGCGGGGTCGCGGCGCGCGCGCGGGCGCTCAGCGGCTGCCAGCACGGCACGCCAGTCGGCGGGATCGGAGTGCTGAGTGGGAGTGCTCGCCGAGCGTGCCGGCTCGTCAACGGATCGCGACGCGCCACTGCTCGCCCCGACGATGCGAAGGACGTCGTCGACGGTCATGTCATCGAGCAGCAGATCTCGTTCACCTGCTTCGCGCCGCTGCTCCAGATAGCGGCGCAATTGCTCTTTACCGTCCACGCATCATCCCTTCGACTCGGTCCAGAATCGCATCCGCGACGTCCACTTTCGGCAGGAGCGGCATCTCCTCGACTTCGCCGTCGCCCACCAGAAAGGTCACCCGGTTGGTATCACCCGCAAAACCCGCCCCTTGCTCCGAAGCGTCATTGACGACCACCATATCCAGCGCCTTGCGCTGGAGCTTCGAGCGACCACCCGTGAGGGCGGCCTCCGTCTCCAGCGCGAACCCGACGACGATCGCCGACGAACCGCGCAGCCCGCGGGTTTCGACAAGAATGTCGTCGGTTGGCACGAGCGGAATGGCGTCAGGCGCCTGGTCTTTCTTGATCTTGTGAGTCGCCACTGCGGCGGGACGGAAGTCCGCCGGTGCTGCGGCCATCACGAACACATCGGCCGACGGGAGGTGCTGCGAGACGGCCGCCCGCATGTCGTCAGCCGTTTCGACCGCGATGATCGTCGGGCCGACGGGGTACGCTACTGCGAGCGGACCGGCGATGAGCGTCACGTCAGCGCCACGCCGCCACGCCGCCGCCGCGACCGCGACGCCCATTTTCCCGCTGCTCCGATTCGACAGAAAGCGCACCGGGTCGATAGGCTCGCAGGTGGGGCCCGCCGTCACGAGCACACGACGACCACGCAACAAGCCATCGGCATCCAGCAGCCGACCGACGTGCGCGAGAATGGTCTCCGGTTCGGGCATCCGCCCCGGACCGCTGCCCTCGCCCGCAGCGAGCGGGCCTTCATCCGGATCGAGCACGTGGTATCCGAGGCCCGCGGAGATGCGCCGTGTTGCGGACCGTCTGTCGATGCGCCCACATGCGGTCGTTCATCGCCGGAACCAGCAGCACCGGAGCATCCGCCGCCAACAGACATGCGGCGAGCAAGTCATCCGCACGTCCCTGCGCGGCTCGCGCCATGAAGTCGGCCGTAGCCGGCGCGACGACGATGGCGTGCGCCGAGCGCGCGAGGGCAATGTGGTCGAGAGCGTGCCCCTGCGCGATCAGCGCGCTGTGAACGGGCCTGCCGGTCAATGCTTCGAATGTGACCGCACCGACAAACTCCTGCGCGGCCGCCGTCATGACGACGTCGACCTCCGCGCCCGCGGCGCTCAAGAGTCGCGCGAGCCAGGCGGCCTTATAACTGGCGATACCGCCCGTGATCCCGAGTACGATCCGACGATTGGCGAACGGGCGCACGACGACCGTGTCCTTCGTCCGGCCTGAGCGCTACTCGGCGCGCCGCCGCGGCACCACGCGGTACTGGATCTGACCCGTCGTCAACTCTTCCAACGATCGCGTCGTCAGCTTCTTCTCCTTCGTCGACGATCGATCGCGCGGAAACTCGTTGAGCCCTCGAGCGTACTTCGCCGCGACGAGCACGCCGAGATACTTGTTCGTCGAACGCGCAGCGACTTCGCTGGGGGTGAATACACGCATCGTTTGACCTCGCCTAACTGTGAAAGTCCCGAGCCCGCAATTCCCCGATGTCTCGGTCCAAGCCCTGCACCAACTCCATCACGCGCGCCGCAAGCTGCTCCCCGCCGCGCTCCCGACGTGCCCCTTCGGCGTCGATGATCGCCGACACCTCGCACACCGCGCGGTCGAGATCACCATTGACTACCACGTACTGGTACCAATCTATGGACGCGAGCTCGTGCTTGGCGGTTTCGAGCCGAATGAGGAGATCCTTGGGATCCTCGGTCCGGCGCGCCTGGAGCCGGGCGAGCAACACATCCGCTGAGGGCGGCAACAAGAAAACCAACAGCGAATCCGGGAAGGCCTCACGGAATTGCCGCGCGCCTTGCACGTCGATATCCATGATGACGTGCTGGCCTCGCGCCAGTACCCGCTCGACCTCCCGCCGGAGGGTCCCGTACAGCTTCCCGTGCACCTCGGCTGACTCGGCGAATTCCGCGCGCTCCCGCTTTGCGATGAACTCGCCGTGCGTCAGGAAATGATAATCGCGACCCTCGACCTCGTCATGTCGCGGGAGCCGGGTCGTAGCCGACACCGAATATCCCAGGTCGGTGCGGCTGGCCAGGAGCCGCTTCGTGATCGTGGTCTTCCCGCCCCCAGAGGGTGACGAGAGAATGATCGGGAACGGACTCATCGGGGCGTGCAGAAGAGTGCGAGACGTGTCACCTGAGTCGGCGGCGATCGATGTCACTCGAGGTTATCCACCTGTTCGCGGATCCGCTCGAGCTCCTCCTTGATCAATACGACGTCTTGCAGCATGCCCGCGTCATTCGCCTTGCTCCCGGTCGTATTGGCCTCCCGAAGCATTTCCTGAACCAGGAACCCAAGACGCTTCCCCACGCCGTCCGAGGCTCCGTCTTGCAGCGCCGACCGGAAGGCCTCGATGTGCGATCCGAACCGGTCGAGCTCTTCGCTGACATCGAGCCGATCGGCCAGGAACGCGATCTCCTGCGCGATCCGCTGGTCGTCCGCGATCGCCCCGTCCATCAGCACACGGACGGCCTCGCGCAAGCGGTCCCGTGCTTCGATCAGCCGGTCCGGCGCTCGCGCCGACAACCGTGCGATGGCGGATTCCACGAGGGCCAGACGCTCTTGCAGGAGCACCGAGAGCCGAGCGCCCTCCGCCTCGCGCATCATCGTCAACCGCGTGAGAGCAATGTCCACGACGCCCAGCAGCTGGCCGCCGTCCGCATCTGTCGCGGTATCATCGGTCTCGGAAACCACGACATCGGGCAGCCGTAGCACCGTCGCGAGATCGATCTCTCCACCCAGGGCATACCGCTGCTTGAGTCCCGTCAACGTCGTCACATAACTCGCGAATCGCGCTTCATCGATACCGGCGCCGCCAGCGGATCCGTCGTGCTGCCAGCGCACGGCGAGGGACACGTGTCCTCGAGAGATGTGCTTGCGCAGCAATTCGCGCACGTCGGCTTCCCACCGGACGTACCGTGTGGGGAGCTTGATGCTGGGATTGAAAAAGCGGTGGTTGACGGTGCGGATCTCGACGGTGACGTGCGCGTGGCCGACCCCGCCATCAGCCGTCCCGAACCCCGTCATGCTCCGGATGATCGGCAAGGGCCTAAGTTATGACGGGACAATAACCTTGTCAATTGCAGCGATGTCGTTTCACTAATTCCAGAAGCTCCAACGAATGCCGTAGAGGTTGAGCGTGCGCGGCATGATGTACCCCGGAACGAGGTTGTACGGGTAACCCAAGAGGTTGCGAAACTGCCAGGTGATCGTGCCTTGCAGGATCCGAATCTCCAGAAGCGACGACGCCACGACGGCACCACTGCTTTCCTCGGGCCCGGTAGTCGTCGGAAAGAGCACCTTCGTCGAGTAGTCCAGACTGCCGCTGATCTTGATGTGGAAATCTCCTCGCGGGAATTTCTTCAGCAGCGACGTTTCCAGCGACAGCTCTCCGCGCGCTGCATAGTGGGGTCGGTAAAAGGCCTCTGAGCCCCAATCGACCGCGTAGAAATTCGCGGTCAGCAATCCAAGCAGGGTGCCGCGGATCGTCCCGTAGTATCCGGTCATTCGACCGAGCGCTGCGGGCACGAACGTCGTGTCGTAGATCGCCATCCCCTGCACCAGGGCGGAATCGCGCGTGATCACGCCGCCACTCACCCACAGCTGGCTCAGTCGAAAACCCGCCTCGCCGCGCATCGACATGGACGTGGGGGGTGCGTCTGAGCCGCCCCCATTGGACGTAGTCCGAGCGACATCGCCGAGGAGGCTGATGAACGGCAGCGGCGTCAATCGAACGGTGGCCTCCTCGGTGTTGATCCCGAGCAGTCGCTTGCGATTCAGGGAGTCCAGCGTGGGCCACGCGGTCGGCGCATTGCTTTCGGCGAACGCTTCGATGGCGAGTGGGCCGCTGCCCCATGACGCGCGCAGCGACGGCGAGCTCATCGTCTCCTTGCTACCAAAGATCCGCAGCCGCTCGGTGCCCGTGAATCGAATACCCCATTCCGAAAACCCACCGGTCGCGACGTATTGCGACTCCGAGTTGGCCGTGTCGACGGACGTCGTAGTCGAGGTAATCGTCGTCGATGTGGTTGGCGTCGTCACCAGCGTCGACGTGCCGATCGGACTCGTGTTCCTGAACGACTCCGAGCCCGCGATGACCTGCGCCCAGATGCCGTGGTCGGGATTGCCGAAGCCACCGCGGACGTAGGCGTTGGTGTAGGTCTTCTCGAAGTCGGGGAGCCCGGCCCCCGTCGCGACCGATCCGTTGAGGTCGACGCGCGCGAGCGCGTCCATGCCTCGCCGGTATCGATCTAGGAACGCGTCGAACGCCCACGGGCCGCTGGCCCAGCCGACTCGCCCGATGATCGATGTCCCGACGCCGCCACCGCCGTAAGGCCCGATGTTGGTGAACTGCTGGGCGGCGAACTGGATGTTGGCCCCGTTCCTCAGACGCTCGCCAAAGAATGCGCGGTACAGATTCGTCTCTTCATTGCCGGTGAGCACATCCGCGCGCGTCGTCGGCGTGACGTGGTCGACCGCCCAGGTCCGAACGTAGACACGCAGTTCATCTGCGCCGATCTCGACGGCCACATCCTGGAGTGTCCACAGCTCGATCGTGCCAAAGTCCTGTAATCCGCGCATGCCAGGATCGATCGCGTCGTATTCGAGGCCGTCGTAGTAGACCCTGATGCGCCCAGGATTACCGAGGTATGTCCCCACCATCGGCGTTGACACCCACCCCGCCGCGAACATCTGGAAGCCGGGAACGCGAGTCAGCAGATCGGCGAGCGTGAGGGCTCCGGACGCGAAGAGCTGATCGCGATCCCAGTGATAGCTGGGACCGACGCTCAGCAATCGCGGCTGCTCGGCCCGCAGGAGCGGCGCCTTGAGCTTCGTCGTATCGGGGTGGTACGACAACAGGATGCTGTCGGCTTTGGATACCCGCCGATGCGAGGTGTCCGCCGCCAGTGTGTCGAGGCGGGCCGAATCCGATGGCAGGGGCACGGCATGCGAGACCGAGTCGCGTCGCGCGCGCGCGGAGTCGGCAGCCGTGACCTGAGCCCCGGCCTGATTGACGGCGCTCCCCAACGCCACCCCGGCAGCCGTGGCCAAAAGGACCCACAGCCGCACGGCGTGAGACGTCCACGCCGTCCGGCAAGCACGAGCACCGATGATCAGTGCACCCGCCCGCGGGCGAATTCTACGAACATTCCGACTGGTACACCGGTTGGCCCCTTCGGGATCGCCACCAGATCGGATTCCGAGTACGCGGTCCCTGCGACATCGAGATGCACCCACGGGGTATCGGCAACGAATTCCTGCAGGAATTTCGCGGCGGTGATCGCGCCACCCGGCCGGCCGCCGGTGTTCTTGATGTCGGCGACATCGGACTTGATCGCGTCCTGGTAGTCATCCCAGACAGGCAGCCGCCACCCTCGCTCGCCCGCCCTGTCTCCCGCAGCCAGGACCTCGGCGACGAGCGCGTCGTCGTTGCCGAACACGCCAGTCGCTACGTGGCCAAGCGCGACCACACACGCGCCGGTGAGCGTGGCGGCATTGACGATTGCCGTCGGGTCGAAGCGACGGACGTAGGTGAGGACGTCGGCCAGGACGAGCCGCCCTTCGGCATCGGTGTTGATCACTTCGATCGATTTGCCCGAGGACGCATGAACGACGTCCCCCGGATTTACTGCGGTCCCCGACGGCATGTTGGTGGTTGCGCCGATGGCGCCGACCACATTGATCGGCAGACGGAGCCGAGCGATGGCCTCGAACGCACCGAGGACGCCGGCCGCCCCGCACATGTCGAACTTCATGAACTCCATGCCGGCCGCCGGCTTGATGGAGATCCCGCCGCTGTCGAAGCACAGCCCTTTACCGACCAGCGCGATCGGCTTCGCCGTGGGCGCGGCACCGCGGTACTCCAGCACGATGAGCTTGGGGTCTTGTGGCGTCCCCTGTGCGACGCAGAGGAACGCGCCCATCCGCAACGCCTCCAGCTCTGCGCGTCCGAGCACTGCGACTTCGACGTTGTGCCGGCGACCAAGGTCGCGCGCGGTTTCGGCCAGGAGGTCCGGCGTACACACATTGCCTGGCATCATGCCGAGGCGTCGCGCCAGATCGTATCCGGCCGCCAGCGCACGGGCGGCCGCGACCCCAAGCTCCCCGCCCGCCGCATCATCGACGTGGATCGTCGCCGCCGAAAGCGGCATGCGTCGGTCCTCGGCCGGAGGTGGGCTCTTGAGGTCGGTGTACTCCCAGCAGCCGAGCGCCAGTCCGGTGCCGATCTGCTCCACGTCCGCGGCCGACGCGGCACCGGCAAACCACGTGACCGATCCCACGCCCATGCCGTGCGCGCGTCGACCCGCCAGGGCAGCGGCGCGGCGGAGCATCGCGCGCCGGTCGCTCCCGCGACCAAGGCCGACCAAGAGGATCCGACCTGGGCCGCGTGTCCCGCCGGCGAGGTGCAGGACTTCGTCACGCGCGCCCCGAAAATCCCGGCGTTCGACCGCCCGGGTGAGTGCGCCGCCGACCGCGCCGTTGACGGCGCTCAGGGCCGCCGGCACCGGCGCGTCCGGCCCCAGAGGCACGACCAGCAGGGGAGTATCGAGCGCTGCCAGATCGAGGCGGTGAGCCGACAACGTGAGAGGCATTGGTGGGTGAGAGGAGGCTGATCAGAACGCCGCAGTGAGCCTACCAAAGTACGCCGAGCCCAAGACGGTGACTAGCGGTGCCCGGTGATCGCGGCGCGTGCCCCGAGGCGACCGGTCGGCGTCACGTCCCGCAGTTTCTGAATCGCCGACCGCCGAGTCGTCGACCACACACACGTGTGGTCATACTGACCATAGATTGACGTGATGGATATGTTGTCATAATGTGCACATCATTTGACACCCACCCCTGGCGCGGGAGCGTGCGGTGCGCGCGAACAACGCACGAGAGTCGGCGAGGCGAAAGAAGGCTTTTGGAGACGGACTGGCGACGCTGCTGGGGCGCGACGCCCGAAGTGTCGCAGCCGACCTGAGGATTACACCGAGCGCGCTGTACGCGCTGGCGCGCCGCGGGGCATCACAGATGCCATTGGCGGATCGTTTGCGAGAGCTGGCGCTCGTGTGTGAGGCCGAAGCCGAGCGCCTGTCTCTGGCCGCCCGGGTCTTGCACCAGGAGGCCTACCGGGTCGATGCGTTGTCAAAGTGACAAGGTTGTATCGAACGACATTGCTTGTCGATCTAAACACATCTAAATCACGGAGCGACGTACCCGGGATGCCGGCGTGCCCGGTCAGCGAGCGCGGCCTGGGCGGCGTGGTACCCGCACATCCCGTGGACACCGCCGCCGGGCGGCGTCGAGGACGAGCAGAGGTAGAGGCCTGGGGAGCCGAGGCGGTACGGTGCACGGCCGACAATCGGTCGAAACAGGATTTGGCGGAGCAGGTTCGCACCGCCGCTGATGTCCCCACCGACGAGGTTGGCATCGTAGGACTCGAGTCGAGCCGGAGGCATGAGTGATCGGGCCAGCACGACATCCCGGAAACCGGGAGCGAATCGCTCGACCTGTGCCTCGATGCGCGCCAACATGTCGACGGTCGACCCGTTCGGGACATGACAATAGGCCCACGCGGTGTGCTGGCCGGGCGGCGCGCGGGAGGGGTCGAACAGCGACGGCTGCACCAACAGGACGAACGGGCGGGCGGCGTGCTCGCCGCGCCACGGCGCCGCTTCGGCCGTCACGAGCTCCGGCAACGTGCCGCCCACATGGACGGTGGCCGCTTCGGCGCAGACCGGATCGCGCCACGGGATCGGTGCCGAGAGGGCCCAATCGACCTTGAAGACACCCGGCCCGTATTGGTACCTCGACAGCCCGGCGCTTATCCCGCGTGGCAGGTTGCTCCCTGCCACGCGCAGCACTTGTCGCGGGGTGAGATCGAGAAGGATGGCATCCGCCGGACCGAGTTCAGCCAAGGAGTGGACCGGCGCGCTGGTCTCGACCGTGCCACCCAAGGCCAGGAGATAGCGGACGAGCGCGGCTGCCAGCGCCCCCGCCCCGCCCCGCGGGATCGGCCAGCCCACGGCGTGCCCCGCGAGCGCCAGCACGAGCCCGAACGACGCGGAGCCGAGCGCCGTGAGCGGAAGCACGCTGTGGGCAGCGAGGCCGCCAAACAGCGCCCGGGCGCGGCTGCCGGCAAAGGTTGCGCGCGCAACCATCGTGGCGGGCGGCAGCGCGCGCCCCCCAAATCGCACCAGGAGCCCGGGGTGCGCTGGCATGCGGAACGGCGGGAGCGGCGCCAGGATGTCGCCACAGAGTGCCGGCCATCGCTCGACGAAGGGCCCTACGAGCGCGCGGTATCGCCCCGCATCGGGGACACCCAATCCCGCCGCCGTCTCCTCCACCGACCGCCGCAGCGCCACCGCCGGAGCACCGTCCAGCGGATGCGCGAGCGGCATCGGCGGGTGCACCCACTCGAGGCCATGGGCGGCGAGCGGCAGACTTCGGAAGAACGGCGACGACAGGACCAGGGGGTGGACGGCCGAGCCCACGTCGTGCAAGAATCCCGGGACCGTGAGCGCCTCGGACCTCACTCCACCGCCAGGGACACCGGCCGCCTCGCGCACCGTGACGGACCAGCCGGCACGCGCCAACACAATCGCGGCCGCGAGCCCATTAGGCCCGGATCCGACGACAATGGCCCGGCCCGGCTCGCCCGCTTCGCCCCGCTGGTCGCTAGCCGGTCCGGCGTCCGACATGCTGTGGCCCAGGTGGCTCTTTCTCCGTGCGATGGGGCTCATCTTCGGGTCCGCCTTCTACTCACTGCTCTTCCAGATCCACGGCTTGATCGGGGAGCGCGGCATCCTCCCCGCCACATCGTACTTGCACGCCGTCCGCGACGCGGTACCCGGTAACAGCCGGTATTGGATTGCACCCACCCTGTTGTGGCTGTCCGCGGGAGACCGCGCCCTCAGCATCGTCGTGTGGGTCGGCATCGTCGCGTCGGTGCTGCTCGCGATCAATGTGGCCCCGCGACTCGCCTCTATCCTATGCACGATCGCATTCCTCTCCTGCATCGCCGCCTTGCAGGACTTTGCCTCGTATCAGTCCGACGGGATGCTGCTGCAGGCGGGGGTCGCGTGCATGTGCCTCGCCCCGCCAGGGATGAGGCCAGGACTGGCGGCGTCGACCCCTCCGTCTCGTTCCGGCATTCTGGCTGCTCCGATGGGAATGGTTCGCCATCTATTTCGAGTCGGGAGTCGTCAAGCTCCTGAGTGGCGACGTCCAGTGGCGCACGCTCACAGCGATGGATCACTACTACGAAGATAGCCCGCTTCCGGCGTGGCCTGGGTGGTATGCACAACAGCTGCCGCATGCCTTTCACGCAGGCACCGTCTTGCTGACGTTCGCGTTGGAGCTCGTCGCGCCGTGGGTGGTCTTCTTCACACGAAGACCACGAATCATCCTCGCGGCGATCGTCTCGGTGTTCCAGGTCGGGATCATCGTGACGTCCAACTACGGGTTTCTGAATGTGCTGGTCCTTGTGCTGGGCGTGGCCCTCGTGGACGATCGCGCGCTGATTGCTACGGGTCGTTGGGTGGTCGACCGCGTTCCGATCGCACTGCGCTCGGGCGCGACCAGTCTGCGGACACGCTCGCAAGTCGACGGATCGCTGGGGCATCGCGCCGACGGGCCGCAGTCACCCGCGATGGGACGCAGTGGCTCACGCTGGAACGGCTGGATCAGCGCCGCCGTGTTGGCGATCACGGTCTACGTCGGCGTCGTGGACTTCCTTCCGTTCGCTCTCCCCGCGACGATGCGCACGCCAGCCCGTGTGCTCGCTCCCTTCCGCGTGACGAACGCCTACGGCTTGTACGCCGTCATGACGACGGCCGAGTACGAGATCGAGTTCCAGGGCCGAGGCAACGATACGACCTGGGTGCCCTATCCCTTTCGCTACAAGCCGCAGGACCCGGGTGTCGCGCCGCGCCTTTACGTCCCCTATCAGCCGCGCTTCGACTGGAACCTGTGGTTTGCCTCGCTAGGTCCATGGAACGACAGCCCCTGGGTCGTCATGACCCAGGTCCAGCTGCTCACGAACGACCCCAGCGTCCTCTCCCTGTTTGCCGCAAACCCTTTCGCCGCCGCTCCGCCGACTGCTGTGCGGAGCGTGCTCTGGCGATACTCGTTCACGGATGTCGCCACCCGTCGCCGCACCGGCCAATGGTGGCATCGCGAGCTCCTGGGTCTCTACGGTGGCACCGTCAGCCGCGCGAGTGACGGGTCGGTGCATTTTGACCCACCGAACAGCTAGACGTTCGACGTTCGACGTAACAAACCTCGAGGCCAGCTGGATGCACCGTGGCTGGCCTCGAGGTTTCTTAACGTCGAACGTCGAACGTCTAGTGTCTCGCGTCTAGCGTCTTCACCGGACACATCCGCATCCCCGTGGGCCGCATCAGCGCGATGAACCGCGGGTCATGCTTCAGGGCGTCGAACGTTGGGTCGCATGCAAGGCCGGTCCACATCGGCTCGGCCGCGTGCCGCTGAACCCCCCGCGCTACCCACGCCAACGCAGAATCGCGGTGGCCAAGTGCGAGCTGCGCGTCGGCGAGATCGAGGAATGAGACGGCCCCGGTTCTGACGTCGGACCGCATCGCGGCCAGCAGGGAATCGCCCACCGCCCGCCGGCCTTCGGCAACCTCGGCCCACATGGCAGCGCTCCGGACGCCCACGCCATGTGGCGCCACACGCAGGGCATGGTCCGCGACCGTGAGCGCGGTGTCCGGGTGCCCTCCGAATAACTCCGCCTCGATGAGCGTCGCGTGCAACCCGGCCAGCGTCGAGTCGAGGGCCAGGCCGTGACGCGCGATCGCGGCTGCGTCACCGTAGCGGCCGGCGTCGATCAGCGCCGAGCTGAGGATCTGGCTCGTCACCGGAGTCAATGGGTCAATATCATAGGCCATCATCGCGTGGTTCACCGCCTCATTGGCCTGGCCCAGCGCGATGAAGAGGTCCGCGTGCCACAGATGCACGAGCGGATTCGATGGGTCGAGCGCCACGCTCCGATTCAACTCTGCGTCCGCATCGGTCCACCGCCACTGCTGAATACGGACCTCGCCCAACGCCAGGTGCGCGTCCGCGAGTCCCGGATCGGACGCCAGGGCCTGCGTCGCTTCACGCTCCGCTAGCGGCATCACGGAGTCCGCGCGGGCGCCACCATAGCGCGGCAGCAGCAGATACGACATCGCGAGCGCGGCGTGTGCGCGCGCGAAGGTCGAGTCGTGGGCAAGCGATTGCTGGTACAAGGCGACCGCGTGCCACAGCGAGGGGGCGTCGCCCTTCGTGAAGAAGTAGCGGCCTTGTAGGAACAGATCGTAGGCCGTCAGATCGGTGGTACCATGCGGACCGAGCGCGGGCGGAGTCGTGTCCGCGGGGATCCCAATGAGCCGCGTGTGGAGCGCCGCAACGATATCCCGCGCCAACGCATCTTCGACCTGGAAGATGTCGGCCTCCTGCCGCTCGTATGCATCACTCCAGAGCGCCAAGCCATCGGCCGTGCTGACGAGCTGCACCGTCACCCTCAATCGACCCGCTGCGCGGCGGACGCTTCCCTCGAGCACCTCGCCGACGTGCAGCTTGCTGCCGACATCGTGGACGTTGACGGTGTCCCCGCGAAAGGTGAAGGCCGAGCTTCGCGCGGCGACGCGCAGCCCGGGAACGCGAACCAGCGCATTGGCCAACTCGTCGGCCATGCCATCCGCGAAGTACTCGGCGGCGGTGTCGTGGCCGACATTGGTGAACGGGAGCACCGCGATCGAGGGCGCGGTGACGACGTCTCGCGTCACTGCCGAATGACGCCATGACCGGACCGCCACGACCCCCACGAGCGCGACCACGGTCGCCGACGCGATAAGCCGCCACGGCGATCGAAGGGAAGCCGCAAAGGATGCGCGCGGCGCCGCTGCCGATCGCACCGTCCCCGGCGCGGGGGTCGACATCGCATCGATCGCGTGCACGACCTCGTCTGCACTCTGCGGACGCTTGGCCGGCTCTTTGTCCAGGCAGCGCATGACCAAGTTGGCCAGGACGGGGGGAATACCCGGACAGCGGTCACAGACCGACACCGGCAGCTCGACCGCGTGCGCCGCGACCATTGCCTGAGCGGACCTTCCCGCGAACGGCGTGTTCCCCGTCAACATCTCGTACGCCGTCACGCCTAATGCGTAGAGGTCCGCTCGATAATCGATTCCCGGATCTGCGAGTGCTTGCTCGGGAGCCATGTACGCAGGCGTGCCCAGCGCCACACCCATTGACGTAATGCCGGCATGGCTGAGGGCGTCCGCCCTGGTCGTCAATGCCGCAATCGCCTTGGCCACGCCAAAGTCAGCGACCAGCGCGTGGTGCTTCGTCAGGAGGATGTTGTCAGGCTTGATGTCGCGGTGGACGACGCCCCGCTCATGCGCGTAGGCGAGCGCTGACGCCACGTCGCGCATGATGCGGGCGACTTCGGCGGCGGGGAGTGGACCAGTCCTGACGAGCCGAGCTCGCAAGGATTCCCCATCGACGAATGGCATGGTGAAATACGGCAGACCATCCGCGTCACCGGCAGCGATCAATGGGACGATGCTGGGATGCTGCAGCCGAGCTGCGAGGAGAATCTCACGTCGAAAGCGCTCGTGACTCACGGCGGCCGACATCTCGGGCGCCAACACCTTGACGACGAGTTTGCGGGCCAGGGTGTGCTCTACAGCCACAAACACCCGCGACATCCCGCCACCACCGAGTTCGCGTTCGATGGTGTACGAGGTCCCGAGTGACGCCTGCAGTTGTGACTGGAGTCCGTCTAGCTCCAAACGACTCTTCCTGGCTCCGGCTGCCGCGTAGGTGTGCGGCCTAACATAGCCGTATGAACTCAGGGTCGCACGTCTTCCTGCGCTTCGTGGTGCCAGGCGGCGAAGAGCGAATCACGGGACGCGGGGTAGAAGGCCGGCAGCGCGCCCGGCGCCGAAGAGGCTGGAATGCACGATGTACACCGGCCGGTTCGGGTACGAGGCAAGGAGGAGCGAATCACGACCGTGTAAGTCGCGCGCATAGACATTGCCGTCGGCGGCCCCGACAGCGAGGAGCACGGCAAGCGGCGAGCTTCCCGCTGCGGCTTCGGCTAATCGCCTCTCGCAATGTGGTGGATACGTATAGCCCCGCTGCACGCGCAGGCGCTCGCCGGCCGGCCCACCGGCCCGTGCGACGCCCACGGTCGCCGAGTCGCGTAGCAGCGGCGCAAAGGCGGAATACAGCGCCGCCTCATCGCCGCTACCGAGTCGTGCACGCGTCTCCAGTGCGGCCACTGCCGAATCGAGGCGGCACACGTCGATTTCGCGATACAGTGTCTCGACGTGCTGGTGCGACACGCCCAAGGCCCAGAGCCGAGCGATCAACTGCGCGACCCACCCTTCGCGAACGAAGACGAGTGCATTGCGCACGCCCGACTGCGCCGCCACCTCCGGGGTCGCCCACCGTTCTGTCGCGAAGTTGTGCCGGTATTCGGCCGCCCGAAGCGGGACTCCCAGGACGAGGGCGATCGCAGCACTCGTGGCCAGCGCACAGATCGAGACGCGGTCGACGAATGCCGCGGTCGCCGGCGTCAGCGTCGACACACGCAGCCGATCGCGCAGGAGCGACGGGAAGCGGACCGTCCACAGCGCAGCTGCGGGCCCGAAGCTGTACACGAACCGCGGACCAAGGAAATTGCCGTCCGCCCAATAGGCGAAATAGAGGATCGTCACCAGGCCGCAGCTGATCAGAAGATACCGATCTGGCGGACGTAGTCTCTTCGTCAGCGCGAGTGCGCCAATCACCGGAAGGAGCGCGGGGATCGGCGTCTCGTACAAATAGTCCTGCAGCCGGAGGAAGTAGAGGTTGACGAGCTGCAGACCTCGAGCAGGTGTGTGCGCCCCACCCCACGGCGCTTGATGGAACCCCAGATCGTGGTCTCGGCCCCAGAGCACCTGATAGCCGAAGAGGAGCGGGGCACCGGTCGTGTGCGCGTTGACGTACAGCATCGCACCTATCGGAATCGCCACACCGGCCATGGCGGCCAGTGCATCCACCCACCGCTGCGGTGTTCGCAGCGCGCGCCACGTATACCACGCCGCAGCCGGCGCTGCGAACGCCAAGGCATCCGCCGGTCGAATCGTCGCAGCTAATCCGAATCCGAGTCCGCTGACAAGAGCCAGCCCCGCCCGTCCACCATCACGCGCTGGAAGCGCGGTGGCATGTACCAGCGCGGCGGCGCCGACCAGAACGCCCATCAGGGCAGTCACATGGTTCATGTGCGACCCGGACATGAACACGGTAAACGGTGCGACCGCAAACAAGGCCCCCGCCGCGATCGCGACGCGGGTATTGGGCTCCGCAACACGCAGGAATGCCCCGAACGCGACGACCGAAAGTGCTGCGCAGACCGGCACTACGAGCCATGTCGCGCCCACCCGCGCGCCTACAGCAAGCAGCGCCGGACCGCCGGGCGGAAATTGGGAATAGACTCGGCCGCCCGCGTCGACCATGAGGAGCGAGCTGAAGAACTCGGGATGCGGCGGAGCGGCGAGCCAGAGATGACCCGCGGCGAAGATCTGCGCCTGCCGCTCCTCAACGATCTCGTCTACTAGCAATGGCCGTCCGTCAAAGAGCCAGTGGGCGACCGCGATGTACAAGCAGGCGGCGATGCATGCGACCACGACAACTGCGACCCACGGCGAACGCTCGACGCGGGACCCGAGTCTCTGCACCATTCTGACGGGCCAGGGGCGCTGCAGCCCGCGACACAGTATCACGAGCACTACTCCGACCCCTACGGCAATGCCGGTCCCGGAGCCCCACTGCGCCAGCTTGCTCGCATATTCGGGGAACTCGTAGCCGGCGGCGATCCAGTTGGCGATCGGCAGGAAGCCCAGCGTCGCGACTACGACCGCGACCGCGATTGGAACTGGGGACCACGACGGCGCTGACCCCTCCCCATTGGCACGCCAGATCGGATGCGCTCCGCCATCGACAGCAGCAGCCCCCGGAACGTGACCGTTCGGCGGTGACGTTTGGTCGGCGGTGCTGGCAGTGTCATCCATGTCACATAGAGACGAGCCACCTCAGTCAGCGATTTCGCCAAAGGGCTGGAAGTCCCCGCGCGTCGAGCGTCCGCCTTTCTCGGACGTCCAAACCTCTCGATCCACGATGGTGTCAGAAGGGGGAATCCCGCCCAGGCGAAGCGATGAGAGACAACTTGCGATACGCGTGGCGCCGCGCTCGAGCGACGCCGATCATCACCGGCATCGCCGTCCTGACGGTGGCGCTCGGCATCGGAGCCGCGACGACCGTATTCAGCGTTGCGGATGCAGTAGTCTTTCGGCCCCTGCCCTATCCACAGCCGGATCAACTCGTAATGGTCTGGGATCGATGGACCGGTTGGCCGTCCACGTGGCTGTCGGACGCGGAGTTCCTCGACTATCAAGACAAGGCGCGATCGTTCGCGGCCGTGGGCGCCCAATTCGATGATTGGCGCAACCTGACTGGCGGCGACCGGCCCGACCGTGTCCACGTCGGTGTCATTTCCAGGAGCACCTTCGACGTCCTCCGCGTCCCGCCGATGCTGGGTCGGGTCTTTACCGCCGAGGAAGACCATCAGGGCGGACCGCATGTCGCCGTCATGAGCGAACGACTCTGGCGTCGGCGATACAACGCTGATCCCGCGATGCTCGGACGACACGTGATGCTGAACGACAGCAACACCACGATTGTCGGGGTCATGCCCCCGGGGTTCCAGCTGCCGCTCGATTTCGCTGGCGATCCGATTGATCTCTGGATGCCCCTCGCGCTGGGCAACGTCGACCGCACTGTCCGCGGCGGTCACTATCTCACCGCGGTCGCTCGGCTCCGCCCGGGTGTGACGCAGCAAGCCTCGGATCGCGAGGTCGCGAGCATGGCCAAGCAGATGACCATTGACTATCCGCGTGGTTACCCGCCGAACTTTGGCGCATTCACGCGTTCGATGGCGAGTCAGGTGATCGGGCCCATACGGCCGACTGTCTTTGTGCTGACTGCCGCAGTGGGACTGGTCCTGCTCATCGCGTGCGCCAACGTCGCCAACATTCTCCTGGCGCGAGCACACGCGCGCCGGCGCGAGATGGCCCTCCGAGCGTCGCTGGGTGCCCGCGGCCGCGATATCGCGACACAGCTACTGACGGAGTCGGTGCTGCTCGCATTGATCAGTGGGTGCATGGGCGTGCTGCTCGCTATCGTTGGCACGCACCTCGTAGCGGCCTATGTCCCGCGGGATGTGCCTCGCATTACCGCAGTCGGGCTCAGCCCACTTGCGTTGGCATTTGCGTCCATCGCCACGCTCACCACCGGAGTGCTATGCGGCCTTGCCCCCGCCTCACATGCGATCCGTCTCGATCTCATTGAAGCACTCGAAGATGCAGGCGCTGGTGGATCACGGGTCGACCGGCGCGGAGAGCGTGCGCGGCTTCTCTTGATTGGGACGGAAGTCGCGCTTTCGGTGATGCTACTCGTCGGGGCTGGCCTTCTCGTGCGGAGCTTTGCGCGCCTCATGGAGATCGATCCCGGGTTCCGACCGAGCGATGTCGTTGCCGCGCGCATCGCTCTCCCCACGGCGAAATACGGCACCAACGAGGCCGTTCGGGCATTCTACCGGCAGGCCATCGAGGGGACGCGCGCGCTGCCTGGTGTGGAGGATGCGGCGGCAGTTCGGGTACTACCCATGACCGACGTGATGGGGGATTGGGGGTTTCGTATCGAAGGTCAGGCCACACCGATGGGCCAGGGATTCGCGGGCGACTGGCAAACGATCTCACCGTCCTATTTCCGAGTGATGGGCATTCCGCTCATTGCCGGCCGGGTCCTCACCGACGCCGACGACGATCGTGCACCGCGCGCCGTCGTGATCAATGACGCCCTCGCCCGCCGTGCATGGCCGACCGGGTCGCCGGTCGGACAACGGATTCGAATGGGGGGCCTCGACACCTCGTGGTACACCGTCGTTGGCGTCGTCGCGAACGTGCACCACCGTGGCTTGGATGCCGATCCGCGCCCGGAGCTGTATCTCCCCCATGCGCAGTGGACGGACGGCGGCGGCGCCATCCGCGACATGTACATCGTCTTGCGCGCACCGCGCGATCCGCGTGCACTAGTCGGCGAGGTTCGGCGAACGATCCGGGCACTCGATCCAGATCTGCCGCTCACGGACATCAAGACGATGGCTGCGGTGCTGAGCGACTCGATGGCCTCTCGGCGGATCAGCTTGATCGTGCTCGTCACCATTGCGGCTGCGGCGGCCGCAATCGCAGCCGTCGGGCTCTACGGCGTGATCAGCTTCGCCGTTGCCCAGCGAACTCGGGACATCGGCATCCGGCGCGCGCTCGGTGCGACACCGCGCGCGATCATCACGATCGTCGCGCGCCAGGGCGCACCAGCCATCCTGTCAGGCGTCGCGATCGGCTTCGTTGGCGCCCTCGCCCTCACGCGCCTCATGCGCGCACTGCTCTTCCAGGTACAACCTGCCGACCCGCTGACGTTCGTGTCAGTGGCTGCCCTCGTCGCGATTGTCGCGGTCATAGCGACCTACGTGCCAGCCCGGCGAGCGATCCGCATCGATCCGCTCACCGCCGTCCGATCCAATTAGCCAGGAGCGTCTTGCAGACGCGTTCGCGCCCTAGCTGGAAATAGCGCCCGGCTTGCATGGCTCGGTCGCGTCGTAGTGCTGGACCGTCTCTGGTCGCGTAAGCAGATAGCGGTCGTCGTCCGCGAAATATCGCGCCCGCTCGGGGTCCGGTCCGGCGAACGCCTTTATGGCGTCCAGATCCGTCCACCAACTCAGCGTGACGATCTCGGAGCGCTCGGCATCCAGATCTCGGCAGGCAACGGATGCACCGAGGTTGCCTGGAGTCCGTCGATAGGCCGCGATGCCAGTCGCCACGACATACTCCATGTAGGCATGCCGAAGCGGGCGGCGGATTTCCGCACGCCACTCACGCAAAATGGTCATTGGCTCCTCGTGTGGTGACAGTCGACTCTCACGTAGGCGGGGTGCTGGGGCCGCAGAAATGGGTTATCTCGGTGAGCAGGCGATCCCGGCCGCGATCGCCACGATCCAGATGCACGAAGTGGGTCGCGTTCGGAAATGACGACGAGGCGCTTGACCCGCGCATGCACGAGTCGTGCAAACAGGAGGTCACGATCCTGCGGCCGCGACCAGAAGTCGCGCTGCGATGCGATGGGCAGCCAGCGGAGGCACGCTCAGCGAGGCCAGCAGCGCACACACCGTTCGGGTTCTGCGGCACATGGCGGTAAATTGTAGCGAGGCCGGCGACCTCGCCGAATTGGCAGCCGTGACCTGCCCGCGACGCTTCGAGCCCTATTTGTCGGCCTGTCGCGGAGGCGGCCCCAGCAGTATAGTAAGGCCCTCATTTCGACTGGGAAGTTCTGATGCCTGCGCTCGGATCGTTCAGGGCTGCTGCAACCGCCCTTCTTGTGATGACCGTTCCGTTGATCGCCACGCCTGTCACAGCGCAGGCGCCGGCCGTCACACCGCAAGGCGACCCCTCGATTGCGAGCGATACGATCTACAAGCTGGCCGTCGACAGCACTGCGTATCCCGAACAAGGATCTGTGCTGCTCCTCGACGACGGGATCGTCAAGCTCGAAAAGGACGGGCGGGCTCGACGGACATTCCATCAGGTCGTGCAAATCCTGCGCGACCGGGCGGCGCGCTCGTACCAGGAACGCCAATTCACCTTCGAGCCGGAACGCCAGCGCTTCACGCTCAACTGGGTGCACGTCCTCAAGCCGAACGGGGAAGTGATCAGCACGGCGCCGGCCCACACGCAGGAGTCCGACCTCCCGGCGTCCATGGTGAATCCCGTGTACGTGCACCAGAGGGCCGTGCGGATGTCACTCTCCGGAGTCGCGCCGGGCACGCTCATCGACATCAGCTGGTCGTACGACGAGACCAGCCCATACCGCCCGGGCGACTTCTATCAGACCTGGCTCGTGACCGCGGGGACGACCGTGTTCCGCTCACGATTCGTCGTCGATGCGCCCAAAGACATGGACCTGCGAATCGTCGAGCACCACCTGACGTTCCCGCGGCGACAAACGAGCGAGGGCGACCGCACCACCTACACGTGGGCGACACACGATGTCCCGTGGATCAAGCCGGAGATGTTTGCTCCGGCGGCCGACTCGAACAATCTCGCCATGTCGATATCGATCGCCACGCCCGGGTCGTGGTCGGACATCGGCCACTGGTACGCGAAGCTGGCGGCGAATCGCACCCGACCGGATGCCAGGTTGCGCGACACGGTGAAGGCCCTCGTCGCGCACGCCAAGTCGCTGGACGACTCGATCCGCGCAATCCATCGCTGGGTCGCACAGGACATTCGTTACGTGGCCCTCGAGCTCGGCATCGGCGGCTACCAGCCGCGGACGGTCGACACGGTGCTCGCAACCGGCTTCGGAGATTGTAAGGACAAGGCGTCGCTCTTCATCGCCGCCCTCGGCGCAATCGGTGTTGATGCCTACCCGGTCTTGCTGGAGGCTGGCGGTGGTACCGATCCGTCGTTGCCGACGATCGGCGCGTTCAATCATGAGATCGCCGCCATCAAACACGGGAAAACGTACGAGTTCGTCGATCTCACGTCGGAGTTGTCACCGTTGGGCACCCTGCCCTACCCGGACGAAGATACGTTTGCGCTCATCGTCCATCCCGACGGACGTACGGAGGAGGTCACGACGCCGCCCGACCCCGCGGGCGCGAACCGATCCGAGGTCCGCGTGATTGGCACACTGACCGCCGATGGTGCATTCAACGGCCACGTGGAGGTGCTCGGGACCGGAACGGCCGGAATAGCGATGCGGGCGATGATGCAGAACGGCATGGACACGGCGCAACGCTCCGCGTTTGTCCGATCGTTCGCATCTGGCATCTTTCCGGACGCCAAAGGCGACAGCCTCGTGACGTTCAATGGGAAAGATCTCCAAGCCGAGCCAAAGGTCTCGCTGGTCATTCGTAGCGGCCAGGCAACCGAGCGATCGGGTGAAACGGATATCCTCTCCACACGAGACGTGTCGAGCCGATGGACCCAGATCGCCGACGAGCTCGAGGCGCACGCGCCACGCCGACTGGCTATCGATGCGGAACGTGTCGCCGGCGTCACGTCGACCCTCGCTGAGACGCGCATCACGCTCCCAGAGGGGTGGCACGCGCGCCTCCCTTCGAACGTCACGGCCAACAGTCCATTCGGCAATTACGAGGCGACGTACCGGCAAGAGGGTCGTGACCTCATCATCACACGGCGCATCGGCGGCACGAAAGGGATCTATTCGAAGGAGCACGCGCCCGAGCTCATCGCATGGTTCCGCGCGATGGCGAAGGATCGTGTGCCCTTCATCGTGATCGAGCGTGGCCCCGCGAGCTCCGCGACGGTTGGGGGCGCCGGACACGGACAGTAGCGGAGGTGCGCCGCAACAACACAGAGGGCCAGTCGCGGCGTGCTGCGGCTGGCCCTCCATGTTTTTCCTGTCACCCGAAACCCGTCACGTGTCACCCGGTTTTCAGGCAGTCCCCGAGCGAATCACCATCTAGTTACACGTCAAGTTGTACGTCCCCCCGCGTCCTTCCACCTCGGTCGATGGGATTGGAACGACGGTCGTGTGCAGATCGACACCGCCCGGGGGGCGCGGCGCTTTCACTGAGGACCAGGTCGTGTCCGCGACTGCCTCGAGGCCGTACATACGCAACGGAGATGGTACGGTCACCGCTCGCCTCGAAAACGGTCGAGATCCGCTGCTCCTTGAGCAAGCTGTCGCGCACCGCCGTGTACGTCAGAGCGATAGACAGCGGGTTGGCGAAGCCGCCGGCTCCCTGATGGACTTGGTTGATCAGAGCGACAGCGGCGCTGAGGTTCCCCAGACCGAGTTGCACCTGGGCGCGGTACAGCACGAGCGACTCGTTGCGGATGATCGGGATCGGCGAGTTCGTCGAGAGATACGCCCCGTACAGCCAATCGGTCGAGAAGAACGCATCGCCCGGAATGAGCAGAGAAAACGTGTTCGGCACGAACTTACCAAGGAATCGCTGATCGTTCACCGTGTCGACGTCGGCGGTGAGATACGACAGCGTGCGCCAGAGACCGATCGCGCCATTGATCGGATTGACGAGGTCGCCGGACTGGGAGCTCCAATCCCAGAAGGCCCCACTCCCATTCTCGGCGAAGTTGCCAGGAGTCGGCGGCGTCAGGGGCACCGCAAAGAGCGCGGATGCTTGTATGGCGCTGTCCGCGTGATGGAGCGATGTGACGTCTGGAGCACCCGCGCTCGTTGGCGTCGGGTGGGTGCCACCGGGATTCCTGGCGATGGCATAGGCGAGTTCCAGATACGCTTTGCCGGCCAGCGCTCGATTGAGCGATGCAAAGGAACCGGCCACCGTGCTAGGGCCGGCCGACGTGCTCACCCCCGAAAACCCGGCGGGGACTTTGACGGGCAACGGGATTGCCCCGGCGGTGTTGAGGTTGGTATTGGCCGAGTCGAGCAGCGCGGCGATTTGCTGCCACGCGTCTTTCGCACAATACGCCGGCCCGGAGACCGTGCTGGAAGTCGAGTGGATCGGAATCCCCAGTGTGTCTCGCGTCTCGGCGACGGCCATGAAGTCGAGCGCCTCGATCGTTTGGGCGACGCCGGTGATCGCTGCCACCTGCTGCGCCGTGTACGCTGGCGAGACCTGTGACAACGTGGCGATGATCCCGACCGCGGCGTCCGCGGCCCGGTACTCGTTGTCCCACGGGGCAATGTCACCTGCCGGAATCGCCGACAGGCCGGTTTGCTCGACAACCCCCTCAGGATTCTCCGCCTGGATGTTCGCCTCGTCGCGGGCAAACCCCTCCATCCAGAAGAGATACGAACCGACATCGAGTCGTGACGCGTCAAAAAGGCCCGATATGGCGTTCTGGATGCCGCCGGGAGTGTTGTCGACTCCCGTCGGCTCGGTAAAAAACGGCACATTGGAATCGCGGCACGCAGTGGATCCGACAATCAGCGCGGCCACAACAAGGGCAGTCACGCGCCCGACAGGGCGCTGGCAGACACGGTCCGCAGCGCGTCGGACAGCCGCGACCGAGGCGGTGTGCATATGAGCGGCGGTCATGTCAGAAACCCAGGTCGAGGGAAAGGAAGAAGCTGCGCGACGGCGGGTACGCGAAGGTGTCTGTCGCTGTCGTCACCTGCTGATTGCCGAACGAGCTGACCTCGGGATCGAGGCCGGTATAGCGGAACGACATCCAGAGGTTGCGACCCGTGAACGACAGGCGCGCGTTGGTGAAGTTGAGACCACCGCGACTGATGAAGTTCGTAAACGATCGCGGCACCGTATAGCTGAGTGTCACCTCCCGCAGCTTGACGAAGCTCGCTGGTTCCATGTACGGATACACGCTCCCGCCTAACCAGTCCGACAGCCGCTTCTTGCTGGCGGTCGTGTCGGCAAGTGTCCCGCCGAAATCGAACAGGAGGTTGCTAGTGTTGATGACGTCGGCGCCGCGGTGCCAGTCCAACAGCCCGTAGAGGCGGAAATGATTCCACGTGAACTCCTGCGAGAGGCTCACGATATACGACGGCTGGAAGTCACCGACCTGCGTTGGTGATCCGTTCGCCGTAAGAATACCGGGGGCCGCCATCTCCGAGACCGAGCGCCCTGGCGCCAGATACCCGAATTGCCCGAAGATCCCGCCGAACGTGCTGCCCACGATGAATGGCGGGATCGGGAGCGAGTTCACCACACTGTAGTTGCGATAGAACGTCTCGGTGGTGTTCCACGTGAAGCCGTTGCGAAACTGCAGCGGCGTGGCACTGAGCGAGAGCTCAATGCCCTGGTTGGTGAACTCACCGCCGTTGAACCAGACGGTGTTGTAACCCAGCGCTGGTGCGACCCCGGCCTGCAACAGCAGGTCCTGGATGCGCTTCTGATAGACCGTGAACGTGAACTGAGCGCGTGATTTCAGGAAGGTCGCATCGAATCCCGTCTCGATCTCCGTCTCCGCCTCCGGGCGGATCCCCTGGCTGCCATGCAGCACCGCCGGATACACGGCCGACTGCCCACTGATGAGCCCACTCGTGTCGGGGGTGTACTTCACGCCGTAGTTCGGCTCCGTACCGGACTGGCCATAAGCCGCGCGGAGCTTGAGCTCATCGAGGAAACCGACGAACTGTGGCACTCGGTACGAGGCCGAGTAGTGCGGGTACAGATAGAACTTGTTGATGTCACCGTCGTTGGTGGTGCGTTCCGCGGTGACGCCCGCCCCGAGCGCGAGGCGCTGATCGAGCAGCAGCACCTGCTCCTGCGCGTACAGCGACTGATCGTAGGCGGCATCACGGTTGTAGAAGACGGTTGTCACGGTGCCTGCGGTGGGCGAGTTGACCCCAGAGATCAGATTCTGCGCGACGATGTCGGGCGCGTTGTTGGTACGCCGTTCGCGAACGAAGCCGATGGACGTCGTGGCGTCGAGCGCGGCAGACGGCGCATAGTGGTGGACGGCGTTGATCGAGTAGTTGATGAACTGCGTGAGATCGTTCTGCACCGTGGCAACGCCCACGAGTCCGCTCGCGACGTCCCGCATGACCTGCAGGTCCGGCGGGGCGTACAGCTGATCGTGCTGTGTGGTGAAGTCAGCGCCACCGATGAAGCGAAAATGCAGGCTCTGATGCTCCGTGCTGAAGGGCGCCCAGTCGATATTGCCACCCCCGATGAACCGCTGCACGTCCTCCGGCGTCTGAATCTCGACGGCGTCCGCAAACATGTTGGCGACCGCAAAGGGATTGGCCGCCCAACTCCCGTCCGGGTTCCGGTGATCCAGATTGTAGAACTGCGGTGTGGCACTCATCACATCGATCGGCGACACCCCGTCGTTTTCATTTCCGGTGACGCCGCGCCGGGTCAGCGAGTGCGCCCACATGATGTTGAGGTTCGCTGACAGCGCGCTATTGAGCTGTTGCGTCACGTTTGCGTGCACGCTCTGCTTGTTGTACCCGGTGTTCGTCATCGTACCGTTGTCGTATTTGCTGAGGCCCGAGACGAAATACTGGGTGTGATTCTCGGTGCCCGAAACACTGATGTCGGACTCGTAGGACGCTTGTCCATTGCCATACAGCTGGCTCTGGTAATCCTGCGGCGCCCCGTAGGTCGCATCGACCTTGGACTTGAGGACGCCCTCTTCCTTTCCCCAGAGCTCCGCGCTGGCGAGCGTCGGAAATGAGCGAAGGTTGAGTGCGTTCGCAGTGGTGAAGTGCCCGACTTTTTGCGAGAAGCTCCACTGCGGCTTGCCCGCAGCCCCTTTCTTCGTGGTGATGATCACCACGCCAGACGAGGCCTTGGCGCCGTAGATCGCAGACGCGGACGCCCCCTTCAGGACCTGAATACTCTCAATGTCATTCGGATTGAGGTCGGCGACCCGATTCGGCGTGTTGTCCTCCGCGCTGGGCTGAAGCCCCGCCCCGAGCGTGAGGGCGTCGAGACCGCTGTTGATGGTCTCGTTGTTCACCATCACCCCGTCCACCACGTAGAGCGGCGACGCGTTGGCATTAATGGAGGTGATGCCGCGAATCTGTACTTGCATGCCTCCGCCGGGCGCACCGCCATTGTTCTGCGCGATGACTGCGCCGGGGATCTGTCCCTGGATCGCATTTTCGATGGTAGGCGCCGGGACTTCGTTCACGGCCGCTGCAGAGACGACCGACACTGCGTTGGCCGCATTCTGCGTGGACACCGTCGTGGCGACACCCGTCACGACCTCTGCCTCCAGCCGCAGGACGTCCCGCTGAAGCGTCACGGTGTACGAGGTCTGCCCTGCCGTGATCGGGATGGTCTGCGCCAGGTAGCCGATCCGGCGTACGGTAAGCGTCCTGGCGTTTGCAGGCACGCGCAACCCGAATGTGCCACTATCGCTCGTATTCGCGCCCACCGTCGTGCCGGTGACGAGCACCACGGCAGAGGGAATCGGCGTATGCTCGGCAGCATCGACGACGCGCCCCGTGATGCGTTGCTCCTGTGCGTGCGCCAGGGATGCGAACCCCAGCACCGCGACGAGCACCGCTCCGGCCAACGGTCTGCGTCGCACCCACGTTCGACTCGCATGTGTGGTCACGGGACCTCCGAGGGAGAAGGGTGGCAGGTGAGACAAACAAAAAACCCGTACACGCCCCGACCACATCGGGACGTTCCGCAGTGCGCCCATACGTCCTCTCCGACTACACGTCGGGACAATGGTCCTGCCGTATAGACGTCGAATAGCGATTATTGACCCTCGTTCGGTCGACGAGTATACAACCTCGGTTCATCCCTGAACAGAGTCGCAGGCGCCGAACCCGCTGACTTGGACAGAATTCTTGCGCGACCCGGAGCCCATGAAGTGGGACGGGGTCTCACACGCGGATGGCCCGCGCGCGACGTCCTCGAACCGAGCAGGCCACGCCCCGAGCACACGTCCGCACGCGTCTACGATCGAGTGTTTACCGATCGATTCCTGTTCGGTTTGCGGCTATAATGGAATGATGACGCCAGCGAATCCAGGCGGCCGGACGGTTGGTGCGCCGGCGGCCGCGAGTCACATGCTGCATTGCTCGATCTCGAGTCAGCCCGAGGTCGTCGTGCACGGAGATCGGCTGACACTGACGTTGGCCGACGGGCGCCAGATCATCGATGCTTCTGGCGGCGCCGCGGTCGCGTGTATCGGACACGGGAACCGACGCGTGGCGGACGCCATCGCCAACCAGGCGCGGAAGCTGGCCTACGCCCATACCGGTCTCTTTACCACGGAACCGGCCGAGGCGTTGGCCGATCTGCTGCTGCACGACGAGCCGGGCGGGCTATCACACGCATTCTTCGTCTCGTCCGGCTCCGAGGCCGTGGAGAGTGCCCTCAAGCTTGCTCGCCAGTACTTCATCGAGAAGGGCGAGCTTCGCCGCACTCGGTTCATCGCACGGCGACAGAGCTATCACGGCAATACCCTCGGCGCGCTCGCCCTCGGCGGCCACCTCGCGCGGCGCGCACCCTACGAGCCGATTCTGGCAACCGCGTTCAGTCACGTCTCCCCCTGCTTCACATATCACTACCGGACGCCTGGGGAGTCCGACCCGCAGTACGTGGATCGGCTGGCTCGGGAGCTGGACGACGAGTTTCGCCGACTCGGACCCGAAAACGTCATCGCTTTTTGCGCCGAGCCCATAGTGGGTGCGACCTCGGGATGCGTGCCGGCAGCCCCGGGATATTTCAGGGCCGTGCGGGACGTCTGTGACCGGTATGGCGCGCTCTTGATCCTGGACGAGATCATGTGCGGGAGCGGCCGAACGGGGACGGTGCACGCGTGGGAGCAGGAGGGCGTGACGCCCGACATCGAGACGCTCGGCAAGGGCCTGGGAGGCGGCTATCAGGCGATCGCCGGTATGCTCGTCGCTCGACACGTGGTCGACGCGCTCGCGAACGGCTCCGGTGCGTTCGTACACGGACACACCTATCAAGCGCATCCCGTCGCCTGTGCAGCGGCGCTCGAGATACAACGCATCATCCGAGAGGACGACCTGCTCTCGAACGTGCGCACCATGGGCCGGCTCCTGGAGGCGCAGCTACGGGAACGGTTTGGTCAACACCCGCACATTGGCGACATCCGCGGTCGCGGGCTGTTCCTCGCCCTCGAGCTGGTTGAGGACCGCGAGCGAAAACAACCCTTCGACCCGCGCCTGGGACTGCACGAACGCGTCAAACAGCGGGCTCTCGAATGCGGACTCGGCGTTTATCCGAGCGGAGGCACGGTCGATGGCAAGGTGGGCGACCACGTGCTCGTCGCCCCGCCCTACATCGTGAGACCGGATGAAATCGAGATGATCGTGGACAGGCTGGAGCTGGCCATCGACAGCACGCTGCGCGAAGTCCCGACCGCGCGGCCGCGCGCTCTCACGGGAGAGTTGCAGTCCAGCGCGAGACGTTGACAGTAGACGTTCGACGTTCGACGTTCGAAGAAACCACGAGGCCAGCCGCGGTGCACCAGGCTGGCCTCGTGGTTTCTTCTCGAACGTCGAACATTTAGCGTCCGGCCCCTCGCCGTATCACCGGCAGCTCGAGGAAGGAACCCTCAGGACCGCCGCGCAGGACCGAGATCGTGACATCGCCTTGCGCCACCGCGGGCACTCGTAGGAACGTGCCCTTGTCTGCGCCTGCAATCGCAATGCGGAGGCGGTGATTCGCGCGCACCAATGCGGAGGTCGCCATCAGCTGGAAGGTCAACGTGGCCGGCTGCCCGGGCACAAGCAGTTCGGCATCCGCCCGCGAATACGTGCGATAGGGGTACGTGGTCTTGTAAGGCGGCGTGGCCTGTGAGAGGCGGCGATCCAGCGCCCGCAACTCCCCTTCCGTGAGATAGGTGACCCGTCCATTGGGTGCAACATCTTCGAGGTACACGAAAAAATTGCCGTCCGTGTGCGTCGACGTGACTCGTAGTGTGATGACCGGCTGTCCTGTCACCTCCAGGTCCTCCGCGAGCGGCGCGCCGGTGTACGCCAACAGTCTCCGATCGGCCTCAGCTCGGTCGCCGTAGTCAATGGTCGGCTCGCCGGCTTGCGTCGCCCATTGGTTGGCAGGGCCAGCAGACGCATCGAAGTCGACCTTGTAGACATCGCGACCGCCGACGGTTGGGCGCGTGGTCGTGAGCGTATTGTCAGCCGCCAGGTACATTCGCTCCGTCCTCGTTCCGGGCAGAGGCCAGACGTTCGTCCTCTTCCAGCGGTCCTCACCCATGGTGAAATAGTAGAGCGTGTGGTTGGCCAGCGGCTCCGGCTTGTCACTCACGTAGTTGTTGAGAAAGCAATAGATCATCTGCTCCTGAGCTTCTCGCGACGGATCCAATGGCTCATTCGGATGAAACACGTTCACGTCGTTCCGAGCGCCGTGCGTCCACGGGCCGATGATGCTGAGTTGAGGATTGTCCCAGTTCATGAAGCGATTCAACAGTCCCTGTGCGATGCCCGAATCCAGCCAGCTCCCCCAACCGAAGATCGGCGCACGCGATTGTTCGGCGGCGTGCTGGAGATGGAAGACGCCCGCATCGTCGATCGGCATTCCTCCGAACTGCGTCAGCGGCTCGTCCTTGTATGTCACTTGGTAGGCGGCTTGGTCGAAGCCCCACGGATTGATCTTGTGGTCCTCAACCGCCGCAGCCAATTGCGTCTCCCCCTCGGGGCCGTCGACGGGCCGCACACTGGCGGTCGACCCTTCTGGTTCCTTGTTGAGATCCATTTGCCGGACGAGCTGACCCCATTTGACCGTCAACGCTTCGCTGGTCACTCCGCCTGGCATCAACAAGTCGGCGTACAAATCAAAGTCCGAGAATTTGGGGGCGACCGCCTTGATCGCCGGCTGCCCATACGCAAGCGCCATGAGGGGTGTCGTGCCAGGATACGACGTGCCCGTCATGACCACCTTCCCGTTCGACCACGGCTGCGTGGCGATCCAATTGGCGAGATAACCGATGTCTCTCGTCTCCAACGGCGAATACGGGATATACCATTGCCCGAAGGAAGCACCCGTTCCGCGTACGTCCGCGTTTACAACGACGAACCCACGCGCAACCCATCGCTTTTGGTCAACCGTCGGCGGCGCACCCTTTTCGCCGCGCCAGTAGCGAGTCGCGGAATACAGCGTAGGAAGCTTTGCGCCCACAGCACGGTTCTTCGGGAGAAAGACGTCGACCGCCAGGCGCACGCCGTCGGAGGCCGGAACGTACAGCGACCGACGCTCGACCTCCACGTCGCCTGGCGACCCCGCGCCACCGCACGATTGGAGCGCGGCCGGCAGCAAGTGCGCGATGTCGCCCGACGACTGGGCTGACGAGACCGCGGCGGCCATGAGCGAAAGACTGCACGTCAAGCCGATCATTCGGCCCGCTGTAAGATGGCGCATCATCGATGCTCCCAGGCGTCGGGCCCGCAACTGCCCCCGCGCCTCGCTGTTGGACAAGCCGCGCCAGCCGACCTATCATGATCGGAGAACACCAACGCGACGTCCTGATTCTGGAGAGGGGCCTATGCGCTGCGCAATGAGGTGGGTTCTCCGCGAGGGGCTCGTCGGTGCCATGATGACGTGTGCTGTGGCGCCCGCATCAGGTAGCCAGCAGCAAGCTCGCATGGAGCGCACGGCGACCACCGGTGAGGCATCTCCGCTCTCGGCCGAGCAGCTGCTGTCGCTCAGCTCCGTCGTAGGCGGGGCGACCGAGCCGGTATGGTCTCCCGACGGGTCGCAGATCGCGTTTCTGGGCGCCTTTGGAGGACCGTCCGGGATCTGGGTCGTGAGTCCAGCCGGCGGGTCGCCGCGCCTGATCGTGCGGAACATCCCCGTGAACGGCATGGGGTACGGGCAGCAACCCACCTGGTCGCCCAAAGGCGATTACCTGGCCTACGTCTCGACCAAGGCCGGCGACTCACCCGAAATCTGGCTCTGGAACGCGCACACGGGCGCCGACGTGCAGCTCACACACATGGGCGCTGGTCTCTATTCACTGAGCTGGTCGCCCGATGGCACCCGCATCGCATTCTCGGACGGGCGGTACGGCAATCAAGACATCTACACGGTCACCGTGCCCGGTGGCGAGGTGGTACGGCTCACTGGGGATCCTCGCTACGAGGACTTCCCGAGCTGGACTCCCGATGGCCGCACCATTGTCTATGACCGGTTGGACGAGCGATGGGTCAGGCACGACGTGATGGCCATCCCCGCGGACGGATCGACACCGCCGCGCCTCGTTGTGAGTGAACCCGAGTTGTTCGATTACGGCGGTGGTCGCACGTTCGGCTTCGCGCCCGTGTCGCCGGACGGCAAGCGCGTGCTGTTCAAATCCCAGCGATCGGGCCAGATCAACTATTGGACGGCCCCACTGGCCGGCGGGGATCCGCGTCCAGTCGCGGCCGAACCGGCCGAACAGAGCGAGGGCACCTGGTCGCCCGACGGGTCCCACATCGCGTATGTCTCGAACCGCGACGGAACGAAAGGACTCTCCGTCGTCAGTGCAGCCGGCGGCACCCCGAAGGCGCTCGTCTCGCCAACCGACGGCGTAGTGTCCCGCATCGCGTGGTCGCCGGACGGAGGCCGCCTGAGCTACACGCTCGGCTCCACGACGAGCCCTACGGACCTGTACACCGTTGACGTCCAGAGCGCTCGTACCGTACAGCTCACCTTTTCAACGCCGCCCGGCTTCGAGCGCAACCGGTTGATCACGCCACGCAAGATCAAATATCCGAGCGCGGACGGCTTCACGATCTCCGCCTACCTCTACGAGCCTCGCGTGAAGCCGGGGGAGCGCGCGCCTGGCATCATGTGGATCCACGGTGGTCCCACTGGTCAATGGATCGACAGCTACCAGCCGCAGGTCCAATACTTCGCGCAGCGTGGCTATGCGATACTGCTGCCGAACATCCGTGGAAGCTCGGGCTATGGCCGCGCATTCGAGGACGCCAACAATGGCTGCTGGGGACACTGCGACTTGAAGGACGTGTTGGCCGGCGTGGACTACCTCAAGCAGCAGCCGTATGTGAACGCCCAGGAGATGGGGATTCACGGAGTCAGCTATGGGGGCATCATGACGATGACCGCGATCGCATTCGCGCCGAACGTGTTCCAGGCGGCGATCGCGGAGTCGGGATACGGCGACTGGGTGCGCTTTCCCGAGTTCAACAACGAGTTGGTGCACAACCAGCTACTCGCATTCGAGTTCGGTGCATTCCCGGAGAGCGCCGCGGTCTATCGCCGCAACTCCGCTCTCTACAGCGTTGGTCAGATCACCACGCCGGTGTTCGTGATCCACGGTGAGGGCGCGACGTCGACCTGGCGTCAGGCGCAACTCCCCGTCCCGGCCTCGCTGGACTTCGCCCGCGCGCTCGATGCGCACTACAAAGTCTTCCGCTACAAGAGCTATCCGGGCGAGACCTACTACATCACGTCTCCCGAGAATATTCGAGTAAAGCTCGGCGATATGCTCGCGTTCTTTGATCAATACCTCAAAGACGGGCTCCGGTCGGCGCCGTCGGCAGTCATCACACCGAATGTGTCCGCGGCGGCGGGAGGATCGAGTCCCTGATCGCAGGGGCATCGCCCGTCTGTCAGCTTGGGAGACCGCCCGAGATGCCGGATCCATGATCGACCGCCGCGACCTCGACCGAACAGGGCCCGCGCACTGACCCCGAAACGCTCCTCGATCGTACCTATTCTGCGCGCAATGTCACGAGCGGATCGACCCGGGTCGCACGCCTCGCGGGCAGATAGCACGCGAGGGCCGCCGACGCGAGGACGAGACCGGCCACGCCAACGAAGGTCACCGGGTCACCCGGCGCGATGCCGAACAGCATGCTCCGCAACACCCGGGCCCCGGCAAGTGCACCGAGGAGCCCCAGTGCACACCCCACGAGCGCGAGTGCCATCCCCTGGCGCAGCACGAGCCCTCGCACATCCGCGCCTGCCGCCCCAAGCGCTAGCCGAATCCCCATTTCGCGACTTCGCTGGCTGACGGTCGCGGCAAGTGCGCCGTAGATGCCGACAATCGCGAGCAGCACCGTGATGGTGGCGAAGGTGACAAACAGAAGCGTGCTAAAGCGAGGCCGCGCCAGCGGCGCCGCAAGCAACTGACGCATGGAGCCGCCACCCGACACCAACCAGGCCGGATTCGTCTCGGCCAGCGCGCGACGCACCTGAGGGACGACCTGTTCCGGATCAACGCGCGTGCGGACCGCCAGCGTCATGGGGACCGGTGCGTCGGTCTGTCGGATGGGGACGTAGAGGCTCGGCTCGAGTCTCGTCAACTCGTGATATCGCGTTTCGCCGACGACGCCGACCACGGTCAGCCAGTCGGTGCTGTCCTCGAGCGAGCCATTCTTGATTTGCCTGCCGATCGGGTCCTGACCAGGCCACATCCGCCGGGCCAGCGCGTCACTGATAACCGCTACGAGCGGCGCATGCTCGCGATCCTGCTCACCGAATACACGCCCGCGCAGAATCGCGATGCCCATCGTCTGAAAGTACCCCGGGCCCACGACCTCGAAGTTCGCCAGCGGATTGTTCTTCTGCGCGTCAGCGCTTTGGCCTTGGCCTGTGACCATCCCGAACCACCCACCCTGCGCTGAGAAGGGTGGTTTGGGCATCATGGTCGCGGCGATCACCCCCGGACTCGCGGTCACTCGCGCAAGCATTGCGTCTTGCAGCGATACCTGGACGCTGCGGTCGGGGACCAGTTGCGGGGGAATGCTCGTCTCGAGAATGAGCAGTCTGTCAGGATTGAATCCCATATCGACACCCGCCAGCGCAACGAGACTTCGCGCGAGCAATCCCGCGGCGATCGCGACGAGGCACGCGATGGACACCTGACCAATCACCAGAGTGTGCCGCACGGTTTGCGTCCGACGGCTTCCACTGATCGCGCTGCGGCCGTCTCGCAACGACAGGCTGAGCTCACTTCCGACCGCCAGGATCGCGGGTGCCAGTCCGGCGAGCAGCGTGGCCAGCGCCGTCACCACGACAGCGAAAACGAGAACGGCGGGATCGATGCCGATGACGTCGCGTCTCGGCAGCTCGGCGGGCGCGATGGCGACGACAGCCCGTACCGTTGCTGCTGCGAGCACGACACCCAACGTCCCGCCGATCATGCCCAGCACGCCACTCTCGATGAGCAGTTGTCGCACCAGACGATGGCGCCCTGCGCCCAGCGCAGCGCGAATCGCGATCTCCTGCGACCGGGCGGAGCCACGAACCAACAGCAGATTGGCAACGTTGATGCACGCGATCAGCAGAAGCAGTCCCACCGCGGCACACCCGGCCCACAGAATCGACCGCATACTCCCGATGACCAGCGTGGGCAACGGTGTGACCACCGGCCTGCCATTCGTTCGGATGCGGGGCGCTGCAGATCCGTCGAGCGCAGGAATGCCCGAAAATCGTCACTCGCCTGCTGCATGCTCAGGCCGGGGCGAAGCCGACCAACCACGTCGAACTGGATCGGAGATGCGGCGCTGGCGTCCTGCGTCTCGGGAAACCGCGGGAGTACAGCGAACCACGCGTCCGAATTCCTCGGATACTCGAAGTCCTGCGGCAGGACCCCTACGACCGTGTAACTGCGGCCGTTCCAATCGAGGGAATGACCGAGGGTCGCGGGGTCGCCGCCGAACTGTCGCTGCCAGAAGGCATAGCTGATCACCATCACGGGCGCCGCGCCCGGCACGTCGTCGGAGGGGCGCAGCAGACGGCCTCGGGCCGGTGAGACACCGAGCACCGAAAAGAAATTTCCGGTAACCCAGCAGATATCGAGGGTGACGGGCTTGCCCGCGTCAAGCATCACGAGCTCGCTAGCGCCCTGGAAGTTCACACCTGCGACCGACTCGAATGCGCGCGTCACGTCGCGGAACGCTGTCATGTCCCGATACTCGATCGGCCAGTGGTCGACGCCGCCTGTGGCCGCCTGCAACCAGACTACCGCGATGTGGTCTTGGTCGTGGACAGGGAGCGTGCGGAACACCACCCCGCGGAGTGCGCTGAACATCGCCGTGCTTGCGCCGATTCCGACGGCAAGTGTCAGCACCGCAAGGGTGGTGAAGGCGGCGTTCCGCCTCAGCGAACGAACGCCGTATCGCGCATCTCGAAGCCACGCCCCTTCGCGCGCTTGAAAACCGGTCATCGCCGAACACCTCCCTGGATGGGTACGCGCCGCGCACGACAATGGTCCAGCACGCTTCGTTACGCGCGTCGGCCCCCGGTCAGCGGCTGCTTTGACCCCTGGTCCCCTTTTTATGGAACGTTCATGGGCCACGGCGTGCGACATGCTCCTCGGCCTGGCCGCGAAGCTAAATGCGGGATTTTTCGGGCGCTTAGCACACACAGAACCTCCTGATCGCTCACCGGCGCGCTGGCCCGCGGCGCAGCGGAATGTACACGGCGCTAAAATTGCCCAGCGAGCCAAGGCTCGCATTCCGCGGCCGATCGTGTTAATGAACAGGGCTTCGCGGAACGCCTTGATGCGCAACCGATCACTTTCCGGTTCGAAGGCAAGGAGTATCGCACCCGTGTTGGCCGATGCAGCAGTCGCAATTTGGGTACGGCGATGAGTGCCCTCCGAGACACGATCGCCGCGATCGCTGAAACGCAGCCCGACGAGCCGTGGGGACCCCTCAGGCAAACCCGCGAGTCGAACGTTGCCCTCGTGGTGGACGATTCGCCCGGCAACCGTTACGCAGTCGCGCACACCCTGCGCCTGGCAGGGATGCGCGTAGTGGAGGGAGTGACCGGTCACGACGCGCTGCGCCTTGCCGCCCACGAGCCTGACCTGATCGTGATCGCGGTCAATCTGCCTGACATGAGCGCCAACGACGTCGTACGCAGGCTGAAGGGCAGTGCCGCAACCGCGTCGATTCCGGTGGTGCACGTGTCGGCGACCTACGTGCGCAACGTAGACAAGGCCGCTGGACTCGAGGCGGGGGCGGACGCCTTCCTGACGCATCCCATCAATGCGGTCATATTCCTCGCGACGATCCGCGCGCTGCTTCGCGCCTACCGCGCCGAAGCTCGGGTGCGAGATGCAGCCAATGAGTGGGCCCTGACATTCGACGGCATCGCCGATGCCATTTTTCTCCTCGACGAGAGTGGCGTCGTCCTCCGGAGCAACCGCGCCGGAGCGACGCTCGTCGGACTGCAGCCAAGGGATCTGGCAGGTCAATGCTTGTCATCAGTGGTGGAGCGGCGGTTCGACGCCCGCGGCCGCGACGCGATCGTACGTCTGCTGCAGCAAGTGCCGGTGCGTGGGCGCGAGGTGCAGGTAGGCGATCGGTGGTTCCTTGCGACGGCCAATGACGTCCTCCTGGCGTCGCGCCAGCGACGCACGACCGTCGCGCTCACCGACATCAATGCACGAAAAGCGGCCGAGCTCGAGCGGGAACAACTCCTCAACGAAGCCGAGATCGCCCGCTATGCCGCCGAACGGGCGAACCAAGCCAAGACCGTCTTCCTCAGCGCCATCAGCCACGAGCTCCGCACACCCCTGAATGCGATCATGGGGTACGCGGCACTGCTCGCCGACGGGATGCGTGGCCCGGTCAACGCCGAGCAGAAGATGGATCTCACACGCGTGGAGCGCGCCGCGGGCTATGTCACGCGCATCGTCAACGATCTCCTCGACCTCGCGCGCCTGGAATCGACAGATGCCCCAATCGGTCGTGAGCTCGTGGACATGGAAGAGAGCGTCGGGGCAGCCGTCCGCCTCGTAACGACGCAGGCGAGTGCGAAAGGTCTCGGCGTGGCCATTGGTGACTGCGTGAATGGGCTCGCGTGCACCGGCGATCACGATCGCATCCTGCAGATTCTGCTGAACCTGTTGTCGAACGCGATCAAGTTCACCGCGAGCCCGGGCGAAATCGTGGTTTGCGGGGAGCGCAGCAATGGAAAGACCTCAGTCTCGGTGCGCGACACTGGCCGCGGGATCTCGCCAGACCAATACGAAGCGATCTTCAGACCCTTTGTGCGAGCGGGGTCGCGAACTCAGGGCACCGAGAAGAGCGTCGGGCTCGGCCTGGCCATCAGCCGCGAGCTCGCCCGCAAGATGGGCGGTGACTTGACCGTTCAGAGCGCGCTGGGACTCGGCTCGACGTTCACGCTCACGCTACCATCGGGCTGACGCGAACAGCGAAAGGCGCACAACACGACCGCCAGTTTTCGTCTCACGTAGTCGCGCGGGTGATTAGGCCGGCACGGCTCCCGGCAGCGCGACGCCCAGCTCTTTCGCCATCAACTCGAGGTCCAAACCCTCTTTACGGATGCGAAGGTCGAAGTACAGCACCGTCGTAACGACCGTAAAGAAGGGGTAGATGGCAATCCTCACCAGATTGCTGAGCACCACCCCCACCAGCGGGCCCGCGTGGACCGCGGCCACCAACGCGAACAGAATCGCGTTCACGAGCGCGCTCATGACCGCCACGACGATTCCGCAAAGCGCGAGTGTACCGAGGATTCTGCCGACGGAACCTTTTGCCAGGAAATGGGCGCGCGCGAGGGCCTCGGTCGGACCTTTCCCTTCGACCATGACGATGTTGACCGCCGAGAAGAACCAGGCGATACAGAAGAATCCGGGGATGATGAACGCAATGAAACCCAACCCGACCAGAACGCCTTGCAGAAAGCCGGTAAAGAAAACGGTCCAGAAGCGGCTGATCGCACGGGCCAGGGCGCCGGCGATCGTCACCTCGCGCCCGAGGTAGTTGTCTGACACGATCACCACCGTCGTGGCCGACGCAAGCGGTCCGAGCAAGAACGCGACCAACATCGCCAGGAGAAACCACGGCAGCAGTCGCGCGGGGAACGTTGCCGCCTGCGGTACAACCGTGAATGGAGTCGTGCCGATCCCCGGCTGTATCCCAGTTTGGGACCCGACGACCAAGTTGGCGATGAAAAGCGGGACCGTGAACAGGGCGGTGGCCGTCACCAACTCGACGTAGTGTTGGCGCAGCAAACTCACGGCCGCGTCGATGATTTCGGTCGTAGACCGGGGGCGGAGTTGGACGGGCGGCACGGACACTCCAGGCGAAAGGGGCCATCCAGGAGACGATCAGCGCGGGGCTAAAGTACGGTCGCCGCCGCTTGGACGCGAGGTTGAGCTCGCTAGGGCCCGACCCTGCGGCTAGGCGGCATTGTCACATGACTTCGAGTGCGACCGACGGCGCGAGGTGCTCGAACTCCACGTGCTCCCCGGCAGCCTTGCCGACCGCCGGGAACAGTCGCGCCGATAGCGGCTTGTGAAGCCGATTCGCCATCGTAGCCACATCCTCGAGCACCTTCGCGATACGCGTGGCTGGCGTGTCACCCGGGATGGGAACGGTATCCAGGCCCGTCCCGCACACCGACGAATAGAGCATGAGCTCGCGGATACCGTAGCGTCCTTCGCTCGCTCGCGTCGCGAGTACGGGGTCTTCGAGCACCGGCAGCATGAGGCCAGAGTACCCGCAGGTTCGCACCCGCAACGATTTGATCGCCGCCGTCACGGCGGCACACGCTTGCAGTGTCGAAGCGCTCCCGAATGGCACCCCGGTCAGTGCTTCGATCGCCGCGCCGATGCTCGCGTCATTGCTCGGCGCGGGCGATGAGTCGATGCCGAGATAGTCGAAGCCGGTCTCGCGAGCGACGGCAAGCGCGGCCGTCTCGAGGGGAGCGTACAGCGTCGACATGGAATCGCGAAGGCGCGACTCGCCGACCGCGGCGTCTCCAGCGCCGTCGAAGGCGTCATGCACGAGTAACGCCGACTCGAGACCGATCGAGAACGACGACGGCCCGTCGTGATAGCCACCGGGGAAGAACGGCGAGCCGGCAGGCATGTTTGCCAGCGCCGTGAACCGGAAGTTTGACGATCCGCCGGGATTCGCTCGCGCGAGCGCAAGAATGATTTCGCTCGCGGTCTTCGCGCTCTGGCGACAAACGGGTAGATCGGCGGTCCCGATCATCGCGCTGAAATTGATATGCTGCGTGGTCCGCGCGAACTCCACCAACCAGTCCGGCAGACTCGGATCATAGCGATCCCCTTTGAGCACCGGCCCCACACAGAGCGAGACCTTCTCCTGCGCCAGCACGCGGTCGATCGCCTGCAGATCCTCGAGGACTCGGGCGCGGGCCGCAGCCGGTGCCTCCGCCACGAACGGTGACGTCGTGACGCGGACGCCTTCCACCTGGAAGCCAGCTGATTCGATGCGGGCACGGGCCGTTCGGAGCATGGCAATCGCACGGTTGACGGTGTCCGCTGACGTCCCGTCGGTGGTGACCCCTGCGGTAATCGTTCGCACTTTGAAGCGCGCCGGGGCTTCGCCGAGCGACAAGCCGTGAAGCGCACGAACCAGCGCCGGGCCGACGGGGAGGACCGCGACCGCGCCGAGGGTCGTGATGAACTCTCGCCTGCTGTGATTCGGCATTGACGTCCCGCGGCGCTGGGCGCCCGAAAAGGGGATGATACGAAACGCTTACAGTTGGGAGCCGGACTCGCACCCAGTGGTGCGTCGTGCGGCCGCTCGGGACCCGCGGATACGGGCGCGAGCTACGCTACGTCAGGCGGGCTGCGTGATCAAGGCTGGCGCAGCGGTCACCGCGTATCGGGCACCCTAGCGGTCGTGAGCCGCTCCCGAAGCGCGGCGTCGGTTGCCAGGTCGATGCACGTCCATGCCATTGCGAGCGCGCCATTGACGAGTGCCTTGTCGGCGTCGGCAGTGACACAATGGGCGGCGAATTCCGGTTGGTGGTTGACGGCCGGGAGCGAATTGATGCCGATCATTGGGTGGATCGACGGGATCGCCAACGAGACGTTGCCCATGTCGGTCGATCCGGTTGGCCGTGTCTCCCACTCGCCGAGGTTGGGGAAGGGCCGTCCGAGAGCCTCCGAATTCTTGCGATAGTGCGTGGCGAGCGCGTCGTCATGGCGCATTTCGGCGTACGGTTTGTCTCCGCCGGTGATAGCCAGTTTCGCTCCCGTCGCGAGGCCCCCGGCCTCGAAGCAGCGGTATACCCTGGGACGCAGCTTCTCCAGTTGGGCGAGCGTCTCCGAGCGGACGATGTACTTGGCGGATGTATGCGCCGGGATGACGTTGGGGGCAGCGCCACCGTTAGTCACGATGCCGTGGATCCGGTCCGTCGCGCAGATATGCTGGCGCAGGAGGCCCAACGCCGTTTGCGCAATGGTCAGGGCGTCGGCCGCATTGATGCCGAGCTCTGGGAATGCAGAGGCGTGCGACTCCTTGCCTGTGTAGTGCACTTCGAACATTGACGCCGCAATGATCTTTGACCGCAACATGTCGAATGGCGCCGGGTGCACCATCATGGCCGCATGAATTCCATCGAACCCGCCGCGCTCCAGCATGAGGATCTTCCCGCTGGCATTCCCGACTTCCTCAGCCGGCGTGCCGATGACGGTGATCGTGAGGCCGACATCGTCCGCGACGGTCGCCGCGGCGAGTGCGGCGCCGACTGCGGACGCGGCGATCACGTTGTGTCCGCAGGCGTGACCGATCCCGGGCAGGCTGTCGTACTCGGCGCAAATTCCGACGTGTAGCGGACCGGATCCCACGCTCGCACGGAACGCCGTCGGCAGATCGCAGACCCCCTGCTCCACCCGAAAGCCGGCGTCGGTCAGCGATTCGCAGAGCCAGGACGCCGCCCGCACCTCCTCGAATCCCAATTCCGGGTGCGCGTGAATCCGATGGCTGAGCGCGATCAGCTCGTCTCGTTGGGACCCGAATCTGGCACGTGCTGCGACTTTCACGTCCATATCATCCGTCCTCGCGGCTGGCTCGTTGATGCTAATAGCGTGTGGGCGTTTCCGAATAGAGGGATGGTCCGTCCTCTCTTAGCCAGCGGTGGGCCGATCATCCATCGGCACTCGAGTCGGCGCCGGCGACGCTGGGACTGGGCGCGCGCGTACTGGCCCGGCGGGGATGCACAACCCCACGCCCGCATTCGGACGAAAGGACCCTGGCCACTCAAGCCGCTGCCGTCGAGGCGACGCACGCACGACTCGTTGACGTCCGGCCGTCGCTGATCTCCCTGGCGATCGCGCTGGGCGTCGTGCTGCGCGTCGTGCAGTATCTTGGCGATCGTTCGCTGTGGCTGGACGAAGTATTTCTCAGCTACAACATCCTGGGCCGCTCCGCCAGCGAGCTCGCCAGGCTGCCGCTCAAGTACGGCCAGGTCGCGCCCCTCGGGTTCCTGGAGCTCGAGCGATGGGCGGCGACTACGTTTGGCCCGGACGAGCGTGCGCTGCGACTCTGGCCACTCGTCGCCGGCGTCATCTCGCTGGTGCTTTTTGCCCGCCTCGCGCGCCGACTGGTCCCCTCATATGCGGCGATTACGGTCGCGCTCTTCGCGGTCGCGCCACCGCTAGTCTATTACTCCGTCGAGGTCAAACCGTACGCGTTCGATGTCCTGGCGACGGTGGCCATGGCACTCGTCGCACTCGCGCTTGTGGACGCACCCGTACGTCGCGACCACTGGGTCGCCCTCGCGATCGGTGGCGCCGTCGCGCCGTGGCTCTCTTTGCCCGCGGTCTTCGCGCTGGCCGCGACCGCGACAGTGGGTGTGGCACACGCCTGGGTGCAACGGCGCCGCGACCGATTGTGGCTCGTCGGACTGGGCGTGATCTGGATTGCGAGCGCGGTCGCAGCGCTGCTCGATGCGCGGCGCCGCGTGGAAGGATTCACTCTCCCGTACATGCAGCAGTATTGGGCCGCGTTCTTCCTCCCGATTCCCCCGCGCTCCCTACATGAGGCGACCTGGCTCATCCACTTCGCACGCGACGTATGTGTGTGGCTCTTCGCCGCTCCCGCGCCCCTCATCCTGGCCGCATGCGCCGTCATCGGCATCTATGTGCTGCTGCGACGCGATCGCTGGGGCGGTTTGGCCGTCGTGCTGCCGCTGGTCTTTGCGCTAGGGGCATCGGCACTCCATCAGTATCCGCTGGCAGGCAGATTGGCGCTGTTCCTTGCCCCGATGACCGTGCTTGCGACAGCGAGCGCGCTGAGTCTCCTGGGCCAGCTTCCCCGGTTCGGGCGCGCGGCCGCCGCCACCGGATGCCTCCTGCTCATGGTCCGGCCCGTCCTGGCCTTTGCACACAACCCTACCGCTGCGCACGAGGATCTCCGGCCCGTGGTGGCCGAACTGGCCGCGCGACGTGAGCCAGGTGACGTGATTTACGTGTACTGTGCCACCGACGCACCCTTCGGATTCTATGCAGCGCGATACGGGATTTCGCTCAGCGGCACCGATCGTGGCGGATGCGATCGTGCGCGCTTTGATCGCTATCGCGGTAACCGTCGCGTCTGGGTGGTGGCGTCGGAGTACTCCTGGGCCTCGACGCACGAATCCCCAGGCTCTTTCGCCAAGTACGTGACCACACTCGGCGTCCCACGGGACTCTATCATAGCGGCGGGCGCGTGGGCCAGGCTCTACGACCTGACGCAGTCGCGTGCTACGCTGGGGCCCGTGCGATAATCTCGTTCGGGCTGATGAGGCCTGCCTCGAGATTCGCGATCATGTTCGCGATTTTGAGTTGCGAGTCCGCCCCCATGAGCAATTGGAGCCCGAGGAGTGGTGGTCCGCTCTGCGCGGCACGCGCCTTCAGCTGCTGAAAGAACTGCACCGCGAACTCTCGGCGGTCGCGCTGTTTCATGATGATGAACCCGGCATCCTCGAGAAACGCGCGGTAGTTGGCCGCCGTGTCGACGAAGCTCAGAGCCGCCGTGGGCGCCCAGGGGACAGGAAAGCGCAGTTCGCCGTCGCGGTCCCGCATGACATCGTAGATGCCAAATACAGCGCCGGGCCGAAGGACGCGACGTACAGAGGCGAAGACTGACGCCTTGTCCGGAACGTTCATCCCGACATGCAGCATGTACGCGCCGTCGAACGTCCCGGACGCGAAGGGTAGCGCCGCCGCGCTGGCCACCCTGTATTCGACCCTGTCGCCAAGGCCGACGCGGCGCGCCAGCGAGGTGGCGACACGCACGTATTCCTCGGTCAGGTCGACGCCAGAGACACGGCAGCCGCATTCCTGCGCGAAGAAGCGCGAGGGCCCGCCAATGCCTGAGCCAATGTCCAGGAGGTGCGACCCGCGCGCGGCTCCGAGCTCCCCGGCGAACTCGATGGTCGCGTCCCGACCGCCAATGTGAAACTCGTCGACCGACGAGAGGTCGGACGGAACCAGCCGATCGATGTCCTTGCCGGAGGCGGTCGCCGCGTCCAGGATGGCCCGCTCCAAGCTCGCTCGGCCATAGTGGTCGGCGACACTTTTCTCGACGGTCATGATTGCAAGAAGTCGAGGCGGGAGTTCCGGGTTCCGCGCGCTATCCCGCGGCCTCCACTCCCGACCTGTTACGTGCTGCGTTAAGCCGGCTGCGGGGGCTCGGCGGTGGAACGCGAAGGATCGTCGGGGGGCGACAGTGTCGCTGGTGCAGTGGCCGGCCTCTCAGCGCGGCGCCACGGTTGACGCGGCTCGTCGCGTCGTGCAAGCCGGTTGTCGTAGAACGCGACAATCCGCGAACGCACGGAGTCTTCGGTGTCGGTGGCTTCCGAGTGGAACGGCGCATAGCGGTGGTTGTCACTCGAGACAGTAAACCACCACCATGCGGTCGTGTCAGACCGGCGTGCCAGCTCTACTCGACAGGCGAACGTCCGGCCAGCGTCTTCAAAATTGAAAGGTTGCTTCACGACTTCTCCGTTTGAGTCACTCGTCGCCTGGGCACCACGCCGAATGAGGTCGGCGGGGAGTCGATGGATCGTTCGGTCGAGCCAAACGGTCGAGCCGACTCAGCGACCACCGCCACAGATTCGTGGCGGGGCGTGGGTCGGCTCGGATTGGGTTACTGACCCAGCTTGGTGACGTTCTCGGCGGCTGGACCCTTCTGGCCCTGGACCACGTCGAATTCGACGCGCTCGCCCTCTGCGAGGGACTTGAAGCCGCTACCCTGGATCGCAGAATGATGGACGAAACAGTCCTTTTGTCCGTTCTCAGGCGTGATGAAACCAAACCCCTTGCTGTCGTTGAACCACTTTACTTTGCCGGTCGTTCGCATACGGTACTCCTGGTACCTGATGATGATGTCGAGAGTTGCGGGTGTACCGTATCTCGCGACTGAATGGACACCACTGCACCGACAGGGCACAGCAGCGAGCGAGCACCCACCGGCCATCGGCCGGCCTAGAACAAAAAGCCCTCGCGGGAGCGAGGGCCTGATCTAGGGCGGCGTGTTCGCCGCGAGTGTCGCTCGTACAATCTTAGTCGTAGTACAGCGATCTGGCAAGGAGCTGCTCACCCGGCTGCCGGACCGCGTCCATTGAGTGTAGTTAGCGCCGCGAGGCCCGCCCGCCCCCAGCAGGCAGGAACGCCAGCGGCGATCCGAGTGGCGGGGGACTCGGTTTCCGCCCAATCCGCTGGCAGGTCTCCGAATACGCGTCATGCGCCGCGCTCATATCGCGCGCCGACGATGCGCGCTGGCGAAGCGTCAGCAGGTCGTCCGCACAGTGGCCGAGGTCCGCGGGCGTAATGCCTTGACTTGTCAACAGAACGCGCAGCATCGGCAGCGGATTCGTCGTAGACAGTGCGGCTTGCCACGGACACGGATATGGAGCTGTCACCCCGGCTTGTGGCTCTCGCACTCGGCCGCCCAGGCGCACCAACCATTTCGCCGCGCTCAGCTTCCCACCGGCGACCGCGTCGTACAGGTATGTCCGCCCTGACACGGGCGATACACTCGCTGCGATCGGAGCGAAGCGGTGGCGGTCACGCCGAGATGACCTCGCCGAAATCGGTCTTGATGAGCTCCGACATTGCGGCGTGAACGTCGTCCGGCGGAGCAACTCGACCGGACGCACTCAGAGGCTTTCCCAACGGAGTTTCGGTCATGGTCGAGGGCTGAATACGGGGCGTCGCCCGGAAGGAGGACCTAGGGCGAGAACAGAGACGAGGCGGCCCCGGGGACGCCAACATGCCCGCTCCCCTGAAGGATAACAGGCGGGCGGCCGCTGGTGGGTGGATTCGGCGATTAGGGGGCGGGTTTCGTGCCTCGCCAACGCTCGAATGCGACAACGGACCAAATCGATTCGATCACCCCGAACAGCCACGCGCCCTGCAGAAAGCCATAGAGCGCTGCAAGAATGCACGACGCTGCGAAGCCGAGGATGAACCACGGGCTGCGCGTCGTTCAAGCGCATAGCAGATGAGCATGGCGGCAACGGCGAACACGCCGAACGCGGTCAGGCGATCCATACGACGTCGACATTAGTGGCTTGGAATAGAGCGGCACCGCCCGGCATCACCCGCTTTCGAGGAGCAGTCATCTGTTCACACTCGTATTGCAGGGCCACCTCCAATGCCGGTTTCGCTCGGGTGAGCCGTGCTTCCAACGCTTCGTCGCGGCGATGCGATTTACTCCTCTAGGGCCTGATCGAACCGCAAGGCGCTGTTCACTTCGCCAGTTCCCGGCCCGCGCTGTCGCATGACCCACAACGCCGTGCTCCCATCCACCGCGCGACAACGCGCCACGACTCGCTCCACCCGCACGCCCGTGGGGGCAATCACCTCTTCTGGCACGCGGTAAGGCGATGCCGCGATCAATGATGGTCGCAGGATGCGACCGGCCGGCTCGATCGGCGTTCCATTGTCGCGGAGCATGGCCGCGCGCTCCAGCGCCACCGAGCCAGCAGCCGGGTCGATCGACACCGGGAGAAACGGAATCCAGTACTCGGGCACGCGATCCTGAATGCCGTAGCGGAGGGGCACGCCGGGGGTCGGTGGGGGCGGGCCGGCGCCAGGCGCCGGCACGTTGTGCGCGATGTCGCGCTCATGTCCCGGCCACGGCGCGCCGACCGCGTTCTCCGTTGTCTGCTCGAGGGCCCACACCATGTTGGCGATGTCGTCGCGCGCGAACTCCACCGCTTCGATGATTGTGCCTCGCTCGATCGCCGTTGCCGCGGTCGGCGGCAGGACGAAGAAGTCGGCGGTTGTCGACGGCGTCTGCCCCACGACGGTCGTCGTGAACATCGTCCACTGACCGACGGAGCCCGCTTCGCGGTCGGCTCGGCCGACCGTTGTGTTCACACCAAACACATCATGGACCACGAGCTCGTCGATCTGATGCAGATCGCCAGGCGCCATATCGATTGGCACGACAAACCAATCGTTGGCGTGAAGCATGACGAAATCCATGATGGCCAGCCGCGCCACGTCACGCTTGTCGGGAATGATGCTCCCGAGATCCGTGCCGGCGATCTCGAAATCCCAGAACCGCGCGTTCGGCATCCCCCGAAACCGCACGTGCGCAGGAATGATCGCCCGCGTCGTCGGCGCCGGCCCTCGCCCGACCACCACTTCGGGGACGCCCGCAACGCCAGCCGCGCCGTTCGCGAGATCGAGCGCGTACCACTCGACCAGGCCGTCGACCCCTGGCGTCGCCACGAGCGATACCGTCTGACCCGATGGCCCCGACCCCGCGACGTTGAAGGCATAGGCCAACTGAGCCGGCGCCCACGCCATTGGGTCCGCTGTCCCCACGGACCCGATGGTCGCGGTGATCCACGCCTGGAAATCCTCAATCGCCAACAACACCGCCGCCTTCGCGGCCGCGTCGGTGATCACGGGCGCCGCCGGCAATCCCGGCGCCGCTCCCGCGATCGCCTGCGCCAACGCCACCCCGTCGATCGCGCGATCTCCGACCACCGCGCGAAACTGCACTTCGGCCAAGTCCGCCGGATCGTCGGCCACGCTCGACACGGCGTACGCCCCGCGAAACGCTCCGACGAGTCCCACCTGGCCGCGCTCCGCAAGCAGCTGCTCGAATACCTGCCCCAACTCCACGCGCGTCGCCACGTCCGGCGTGAACGCCTCCCGCTCCGTCTGTGCCTCAATGGGCGCCGGCGTCAGCGCGGTCGTGCCGCCGCCTCCACCACCCGCCGGAGCCCACCCAGTCAATCGTCCCGACCGCTCCGTCAACGCGACGTATGCCGGCGATCCGCTGTCGGCCCCCTCGAACTCACCGAATTGCCACTGCCGCGTGAGAAACCACATTGGGTCGCGCACCCGAGCCTGGAGCGGCATCACGAGCGCATCCGTGGCGTCCGACCGCGGATCGGGCTCCCCACGCACCCAATACGTGATCGACGGCCCCACGAATCTCCCGATCGCGCGCGCGGTCACGTGGATGCCGCCGCAATCGTGGTTGCCGCTGCGATCGTCGTTTCCCCACGCAGTGCGCCCGCCCAATCGATCGCGATCGTGTCGTCGTTCGCGTTCGCCGCGAAGTAGATCGCTGGCAGTAGCTGTCCGATCTCGCCGAGCAGACTGAGATCGACTGCTCGCGCCCTGGCGAGGTCCAACGTGTCGTTCAGGATATCGGCCAGCATTCTGCGTATCCCACACCTTGGCATCCGGCGTCGGCGGTACGGCCACCAACACCGCCTGCGCCGCCTCGGCGCCGGGATCGTTGTATTCCAATGCCACCCCCGTCGACTCGATCGCGTTCGGGATGAGCTCCACCCATTCGTCGACTACGAGGCCATACCACACATCGCCCGCCCCGGGTTGCGCAGCGCGATCGAGCGCCAGCGAGAGCCGCCCCGCTACCCGATCGGCGGACGTGACGAACGGCAGCCCGCCCCACCGCGCACCGCTCGCGACCGGCAGCTGCACGATCGCCCACTCATCGGCGGACGGCGCGCCGAACGCTGCACTCGCCGCCGCGAGCAGCCGCATTTGCCGCCACTGGCCCATTGGCGCTCGTACTCGCGCCACCGTTTGTGCCCACTGCCGCACCGCGTGCGCATCTCCAACGAGCGACGCACTCGCGGCCAGCGCCGCGGTCATGGTGGACGCGGGAGGCGGCGTGCATCCGGTGAGAAACACCATATCCCTTCCAAACACAGCGCCCGCGATGGCCACGGCCGCCGCCACGCGCGCCGCATCCGTCGGCGGCGGCGACGCAGGCAGCGCGGCAGCCGCCGCAGCCGCCTGTCGCTGAGTGAGCACGGCCAGCACGCTCACGGCCTGGGCCAGCACCGTCGTGTCCACACCGCCGGCACTGACTCCTGCTCCCGGCACCGGATACGCGCCGGGCACCCCGAACACCGCCGCCCCCCGCAGCGCAGTCCGAAGCGCCGCGACTTGCGGGGGCGTCGGAGTTGCGCCGGTCGGCACGGCAGCGACAGCGGTGCCGAGTGTCGTAATCGCCGCGCTGAGCGCCGTTTGGGCAGCTGTGACCCGCGCCTCCGCGTCAGCCACGGCGAGTCCCACACCGGCGGCGCTCGCGGCGTCCGCCGGCCGCACGAGATCCTGCGGCGCCAACGCACGCGACGCACCGATCACCCGTGAGACCGCCGCCGCGAGCACCAACCACTCCGGTACCGTGCGCACTGTGGCTCGGCTCCAGCCCGCGGCCCGCGTGTAGTCCACCACCGGCGTCCCGCCAACCGGCGCCGTGTCGCCGAGCGCGGCGAAGATGACCCGCCGGTCCAACTCCGAAACCTGCCCGGCCTGGCTCACCGCGGCCGACATCGCCAGTACATCGAGCGGCCGAATGGACAACGCATTGAGACTCACCTCGTGCGTCGCGCCCCCCGACACAGATACGCGGCATCGGACGTTGGACGGCGAGCCGAGCATGGTGCCGACCCACGCATTGAGGCGCGGTTCTACGGCCGCGCGCGCCGTCGGTGTCGATGCCCATCCGCTCGGCAGCGCCAGCGGCGCGCCGCCCACCACGATCGCGACCCGGTGCGTGAGGTCCGTACCCCCGCCGGGGGCGTGCACGACGGCAGGATCAGCCGGTCGCACTCCCTGCGCCATCGCATCGAGTGTGGCCGATGCGCCGTCCGTGCTGCCACGCACGATCTGAAACACCGATTCCGCGAGCAGCACGTCGGCCACGGCATCGACCATGTCGTCGAGCGCCGCCAGCACCGTCTCCAGCGCGCTCCGTAGCGTGCCAGACGCGGGGAGCCCTGCGGTCCCCCACGGAATCGTCCCGCCAACCCACGCCGTGCGCAGTTGCAGTCCATCGACAACGTTGCGCGCCGCTACCGCCTCGGCAGGCTGGCCGGAGTCGACAATCTTGTTCGCCACGAGCGGATACAACGCTCTGAGCGGCGCGATGAGCGACTCGGCAAGCTGTTGATGCAGCCCCGCCTCGACTTGCGCGCCGAACACTGCGCCGACCGCCTGTCCTTGACGCACCGCCTCCAACGCGAACTGCGCGGTCCGCACGCGTCCGGAGGTAAGAGCGATGCCGTAGGGCGTGCCTCCCGATCCCTGTGCGCTGAGATACCCGCTGCGCAGCACCGCGGCGGCCGTCGCATGCATCATCGACGGCGTGTGGATGTATCCGCCGCTGGACGCGGCCGACCCGGCACCCAGCCTGATGTTCTCCAGCCATGCGTACGCGCCCACATAAACGCCAGTCGGCTGGGCGGCGCGCATGGCGGCCAGCCGCGTCGTGTACAACGACGTCACCCACGCATCGAGCCGGCTCGCCGCAAGGTCGAGCGTCTCGGTGGTGAGACGTTCGAGCTCTGCCGTCGGTAGCCCCTCCAGCGTCTGCAACGCCGAGCGCAGGGCCACGATCGGCTCCGGCTGCGTGCGGGACGGCTGGCCCGGCAGGATCGGCGACAGAAAATCGCCGAGCGACAATGCATGGGTGACAATAGGAACGGGCTGGCCGAGATAGGTCCACGGGGTGGGACGCGCCTCGGTGCCGGGGGCGATCCCCACCAGCTCGTGCTCGCTGAGCGCGGCAGCGGTCGCCACTCCGTTGGCCGCAAGAATCTTGCGTCCCTCGCGCCACACGTCCGTCAACACTGCGTAGCGCAGCAGCCGATACAGCAGCGGGTTCGGCACGGTCGGCAATGCCTGCGAGGTGAGATCGGACACCGAGGCAGTGCGGATCCACGTGATGTAGTTCGGGTCGAGCGTCGCCTGCTCGGAGAGGCGGCCAACCGTCACGAACCCATAGCGGAATCGAGGCGCACTGTCGGCAAACACCGCCGACAGGATGCGTGCGGTCAACCCCGGCATCCCCGCCGACGCCAACACCGCTGCGGCCACTCTCTGCTCGGTCGCGGACCACGCACTCCAGTCTATGCCGAGAAACGCCAGGAGATTCCACTGTGCGTCCTGCCCCAAAACACGCCGGAGTCGGATGGCGCGAGCGCTGGCGTCCATGCTCATCACGTCGAGCAGATCGGCGTCGGCATCGTTGGTCCGTCCGATGTGCGGCGCCTGAGCGGCGGCTGACGTCCACAACCCGCGCGCGGTGCGAAGAATCCCCGGTAGCGAGGCGTCCACGCCCTGTCCCGCCACCTGAAAGCGCGCCAGCGACGATACGGGCAGCACGCCGTACGGCACGCCGCCCACACGGAAGGCCGGCAGTGGCCCGCGCGCGTGCACCGCGCCCACCATGTACTCGCGCAGTTCATTGACTGCCCCTGCCGGAACGGCGGGCGCCATCATCGTGTCGAGGAAGTAGCCCCACGTCGCGGCGAACAGCGCCCGCGTCATAGCCGCCGCCGACTGCTGCTCGGTCCGATCGGCGCCGGCAACGTGGGCCACGGCGGATGACGGTAGCCCGAGTGCTTGGGCCCACGCCACGCCGTCCCCGCCGACAACCGCCAGTGATGCGCCGCGCTCGACGGCGAAGCTCACGGCGCCGTTGGGATCAGCAGGCGGATACCCCGAAGGCGCTTCCCGCGAGTCGTTCGTCGGTGTGCCTTGCGGCACGAACGCCCAGCCGCGGGCGTAGTGGTGCGCATCGAACAGCGCAGCGATCCGCGCCGCGCCGTCCTGCGGTGAGCGTACGCTGGCTAGCCCGAAGACGAGCAAGCGGTCGCAACCGGCCGCGAAGTCCGTGGCCGACAGGGGGAGCGAGAAGGCCATCCCTGCAGCGACGGCGCGCACGTAGTCCACGGTCCACGCCACCGCGGGATCGAGCGTCAGGCCCAAGCCTCCGGAGACGTCGACGTTCCCCGTCGTGGGCGCCGTCGGGTCGACAGTCAGCGCGAGCGGCGTCACGACCGGGCCGCTCGTCGCTCGGCCGATTTCCGTGCCACCACGATAGGCGATGGCCAACCATTCGCCGGGCAAGACGGGCGCGGTCGCGGGCCGCGACCAGGGATGCGCGCGAACGGTGGGTGGCGTCGTCGCCGACGGGTCGGTGGCGGTTGCGATCCACGCCGCGCGCGGCTCGGTCGTCGCACCGACTAGTCGCTGCCATGCCGCCTGCGCACCAATCGACGCCGCGTCAGCCCAGAACTGCGCGCCCATTCTGTTGTTCGTCCGCGGTGAGCGACGGATCGTGCGCGTCGGCCAGGATCTCATCGGGATACACCCGGATCTGCAGGCTCGAGCTCGGACGGTCGAAGCGCGTCTCGATGCGCACGGGGAAGAGCGCGATCGGAAACCGTGCGTCCAGTCCCTCGAAGGCCATCACGGCCCCACCGCGTCCGGTGGAATCATCGTCGACCCATGGACCGCCACCCGCACGGGCACCCGATACGTGATATATGCCAGGTCCGACGCCCGCGCGCCGTCGGCAACGTGCCACGCCGCATGCAGCGCATCGACTACCGCGCCTGTCGACGGCAGCGCGGCCGTGAGATCGATGTAGGCGATGTTGGCGAGCGTGGTGGCGTCGGGAGCGAGAGCGGACCAGGGCAGGTCGGGCCAATCGGTGGGTGACGCGCCGAACGTGCCGGCTGGCTCGAGCCCGAGCCGCGGCTCGGTGGGCGCCTCCTGCAAAACGAAGAACCAACCGGGATCGTCCCCTGGTTTGATGCCGCCCTGGACCGCGGACACCGACAGATCGAATCCCCAGAATCCCACCCCTGCGCTCAGCCGCCCTTGGAATGCCGGCTGCTGCTCGGTCGTGTCGTCGATATCGCGCGAGCCATTCGCGTTCCACTTGGCCCGCGCGGCATATACGACGAGGTTCGGATAACGCCGGAGCAGCTCCGCGCGAAGCAACAGCACGAGCGCGTCGCCACCGCCCGGCGGTGCGGGCCGCTCCGAGTGTGCACCAAGTGTCGACGTGCCCGCCCAACCGGCGATTGGCGTGATGTCGGGCGTCGGGGCAGCCGTCGGACTCCCATCCCAGAACTGCTGGAAGTACGTCCCGCGCTGGTCGGTCGGATACTCGTTGAACAACAGCGTGCGACCCATCTCATGGTTGAGTCCAACCATGTAGCTCTCGACGAATCGCTGGTTGGTGCGCACGAGCGACACTGTGTCTTGTGGGACCTGATCGAGTCCCGGCAGCATCCAGTCCTGCGAGCGGAGATAGAGCGGCCAGTACATCGCGTCGCCGAAGGTTGGCGCAGCCATGACCGGCTCGAGCGGGTCGCTGGCAGCCCATTGGACGCTCGCCCCCAGCGCTAGCCGCTGCCGAAATGTTGCGGCGATTGTAATCCGGGGATCGAGGGCTGCGGCGATCGTCGTGCGCACCGCATGCATGTCAATCGACTGCAAGACAGGTCCAGCCTCGACCGGCGTTTGCCACGCCCCGAACACGTCTGCCAGCGCCGCGCGAAACCGCGCGGCCGCCGGCTGCTCCGTCGCTCCGCTCGCCAGTACGGCCTGGACCGGCGCCACACCATTAAGCTCCATTGGCACGAAGGCCGGTCGGCGCGGCGCGCTCGTGAGCTGCGCTGCGGTCAATGTGCCGGCGCGAAGGTCCACCCGCCGGGCGAGATCCTCCACCGGTGCGCTCGTGACGAGCGCGTGACCAAAGAGCTGGATCGCCGCCACCACCAGCGCAAGCACGACCGCGATCGCGCCGCCGCCGATCGCGAACAGCAACGCCGCCAGCAACACGGCCACAAGCAGCTGCAAGGTGTCGAGCGGCCCGAGCAACTGAAGCCTGGCAACGATCGCGGGCGTCATCCATGACGGCGCGAGCGTTGCACCCGCGCGCGATAGCGTCGCCAGCTGCACGGGTGTGCCTGGTGCGACGGCCACCCGAGTGCTACCAGCGTTCACCCGCTCGATGAGTGTGGGACCCGCGACCTGGCCTGCGCGCGCCAGCCGAAGCGCAAGGGGCCCGCGTGGCCGCGTGAGCCGCCGCCACGCGGGCGTCATCAAGCCGGCGGCCAAGGGGCTCGTGCCCACCACCGCCGCTACGGTGCGCGGACTCGCAAGGATGCGCGCGTGCACCGCAGCCGTCACGGCGATGAGTGAGACATCAGTGCGCACGACGAGATGCCTGGCGTACAGCCTGAGGGCCGCCTCGCGCGCCAGTTGCGCAGCGCGCAGCGCGGCATTGATGGCGCGAATGCCGGCCACTTGCGCCCATGCGCCGGCGAGATACCGCTGTTGGTTGTCCTGGATGACGAGTGTCCCCAGGCCACTCCCGACGCGCATGCGCGGATCGATGTTCAGATCGGCGAACCACGCCGTGGGGTTGCTCGCGGCATCCACCGTGTCCTGCGCGGCATACCATTGACCGTAGAGCGGCGGCGCCACCACTCGTTCGCCACCGGGCGACGCGAGCAGCGCGGCGGGACGGTTGAGCACGGTTTCGAGTGCAGTCGTCCACGCCGACTTGTCGGCATCGCTCCACGCCGTGCTCGTGCTGTCGAGGGCCCGAAGCGCAGCCTCCGCATTGAGTGGCGTCGCGGCGGCAGCGGGCAGCGCCAGACCGGGATGCGTCTCGTCCATCGGCCGCGACCCGACGGTGGAGGGCATCGGCCGTGGCTTGATCAGCCGCACCAACGACTCGAAGTCCCCGCCGTCACCCGTCTGAAACCGCCACTGGTAGTAGACAGGCAGCTGGACGTTCGCGTCGCCGGCCGCCCATGCCGGTGCCATGCCGTCGACCGTGTCCGGCACTGTCTGACGTAGCCCGGCCAACACGGCCCGCTTGAGGGACGGCACGAGAAACCCCGTGTACACTGTGCGAGGGTCGAGTCGTCGGGGGCAGAGGAGCCGCGCCAGGATCTGCTCGGGGTGCGTGTCGAGCAGCGTGAGCGCGGAGGCCTGGTCGACTGTCGTCTCGCCCGTGATCTGCACGTGCGCCCACGCCCACGACTGATCCAGAGGCGGCAGCGATTGCGCGCCCGCGACGGTCAGCACCGCGAGCGGCAGAGCGCTCGTCGGCGCGGCCACGCTCACGATCTCGTCGTCCCGCAACACGGCGAGCGTGAGCCAAGGCCGCAGCCGATCGCTCGCGTTGGCCGTAGCCGGCGTATACCGCCACGGCAGATCGGCCGGCTGGAGCTCGAGGAGAGGGAAGTAGTTCGGCTCGGCCTGATACACGTCGGCCCGCGGCCACGTCCGGATGACCGTCCGCGCATCGAGCCCCGTGAGGTCGCCCGGTCCATAGAGCGAGAGGGGCACGGCAACGGGGCCAGCGGCGGTAGACAACGGCCCGCCGCCAATTGACAGCGTGAGTGGCAACTGCGCGCGCGGTGCGGCCGTCGCGTCGCCATCCACGCGGCCGATCATCGTGCCGACGCCGCGCCGGAGCCACGGCAGAAACGTGTGCAGCCCGGTGCTTGCGGTCATGCGGCGAGCTCGTAGAGAGGCACGATCTGGAGCGTGCCCTGGTCGCCAGGATTGGCAGCGAGATGTCGAGTGAGCGCGGCCAACGTGGCGGTTTTCGTCGTCGGCGCCGCGATATCCGCGCGCACCGCGAGGTCCTCCACGCCGGCAATGACATACTGCTCGGCTGACAGCGTCACGAGTGGCACCGTCCCCGCGGGTGGATTCGACGCGCGGATGCCCGTCGTGAACAGCGCCCCACGGGCTGCTGCGCCCGTGCGCGCCATCCCCAGCGTGCTGGCGAGTGGCAGCGGATAGCGAGGGCCCGCGCGCGTAGCCGTCACCGAATCGACGATGAGTGTCTCATATTCGATGTCTACATCGTACTGCTTGCCGAACCCGATCAGGCTGTCGCCCGCGGTGAACCCCGCGGTCATCGGCTCGAACGACGGCAGCGACAGCTTGTCGGCGTCGGACAGCTGCTCGAACTGCCCGGGCGCAAACTCGCCCGTGATCGTCGCGTACGGCACGGTCGCACTGCCGACGGTCAAGGTGCCGAGATCGAACTCACTCTGCGAAGCCAGCGTGGCCTCCCCGAACTGCGTGAGCGGCTGATTGAGCGGCAGTACCGTCTCGCGAAACGTGAGCGCTCCGGCCGGGTCGATGAGCACGGGTGCGGCCGCGCCCTCCGGCGGCACGAGCGACGCGACCTGCGGCGCCCCGGGGGGCAGCGCGCCACTCCAATTCCCCTGCGCTTGGATCGCGGCGAGCAGCGGCACCCATGCATTGGCCGACGGTAATGGATTCGACTGCGCATTCCCGATCGTGACGCTGACGTGAACGCTCAGGTCGAAGAAGAGGATCGACACGTGCGCCTCGCCGTCGGCGTGCCACGGCGTCGGTCCCGACAACGTCCCCGTCACCGAGATCCCCATGATCGTCGACGTCCCGCTTCGAAGCGCTAGCCCGGCGGTGAAGTCGACGACGAAAGAGAACGGCGAGAAGATGATCAGGGCGTCGAAGCCGAGCCATCCATAGACGTTGAAGGCGTCGGCGTCCATGAGCAGCTCGACCTGCGCCCCGATCTGGAACGAGTTCGAGGAGACGGCCAGGTACGCTTGCAGCGTCAGCTTGGCGACGTCCGCGTGGAGCGCCACCGTGAGGCGTTGCAGCGACGGGAAGCTGGGTGGCGGCTGATAGTGCGGGTTGAACCCACCCACCGAGAACAGGAAGCTCGAAGGCTCACCCCAGCCCAGCCGGAACGCCATGTCGCCGCTTACCGTGAACGCGGCGATGCGCGAGTCGTGGAGCGTGGCGTCGATCGAGAACAGCTGCTGGGCAAAATCGATCACGCCGAGGACGTCAATATGCAATTCCACGATCGGCGCGTCGGGATCGGGCAGCAGCATGGCGAGCTGTCCGAGAATGGCGATCACGATCGGCGACGGCACCTCGATGAGGACACCGATCTCCGCCGTCACCAGGGTTGGCGTTCCCCATCCGATCTCGAACATGGGTCCGAACACGTACCGCCCCTCAGCCGGCGGATAGATCGTGCTGAGCGTCGAAATGATCTGCGGCGCGTCGGCGATGGGATCCGGCGGGAACAGGATCGCGTCGAGTGTGTGGTGGCGGAGGCCCGATTGGATGGCGTCGGTCATCATCGACCGGTTGATTCCGCACAGGCCGCCGACGCCGTTCAGCGTGAACCCCAAGCCAAGCTGGATGCCGACGTTGAACTGGACATCGATGATGATGAGGAACGAGTAGCCCGACTGGCCCCCCGGGAGCTTCGTGTCCAGGAGCGCGATGGCGCTGATCGAGATCTCATACAGTGACAGCGCCAGCACGCCCGCGTATCGGCCGCTCGCCGGGTCGTAGCTGATAAATCCGCCGCCGCTGATCGGCCCAGCGTCGATATCGATGCCGAGTCCCGTCGGCGGCTTGAATCCGATGCTGAGATCGACGGGCCCGAGGTTGCCGCGTTGAAACGCCAGCTGCAGCGTGGTCCCGAGCCGCGCGACGGACGCCGTGATCGGGCCGATAGTGCCGGAGCCGTCGAGACTCACTTCGATCGATGCGCCGGTACCGGCCAGAGCGAGCACGAGGTGCACGGTCTCGATCGTGAACGGCCCGACGGTGGCGTTGATGGCGAACGCCGTCTCCAGCGCTGCGCCGCCGCTGAAATAGAATCCGCGCTCCGACGACCAGCCGAGCGAGAACGCGAAGTTCATCGTCAGGCCGTCGGGTCCGACCAGCGTGCTGAGGAAGCTGTCGCCGCCAGACGTGTCGATGATCGCCTGGCCGCCGGTGACCGTGACGCTGAAATCCAGCTCGCCAGTTGCGGCCGTACCGCTCCACGCCACGTCGGCGCCGACGAGTGCGTCGACTTTCGTTGCTTGTAGTCGGCTGCTGCCGGTGGCGCCGAAGATCACGAACGGCTGGCCGCTCGTGGGCGATTGGCCGAGCAACTCGAGGTGTGCGCCGCCCGTGAGCGGTCCCGCCGGCGGTGTGATCTGGAACTGCGCGGGCGGCAGCAATGTTGCCGTTAGCCCTCCGCCAAACGCGCCGTTCAACACGAGGTTGACTTGCCAGTTGGGTGTCAGCTGCGTGAGAAGGACCGTGATCGGCGCGGGCACGTCGTGGAATAGCGACGCTTGGAGACCGGGCGGATGCAGGCCGGTCGTCGGCCCGACGCTGAGGGCGAACACGTCGAGAGTCGCCGGGGTTGTGATGGCGCCGGCATAGCTGTTGTTGTCGCTCAGGAACCCGAGGGCGATGACCACGTCTACGATTCGCGTGAACAGCGTCTGGGCATCGAAGGTCTCAGTGCCCCACCCATAGACCGTCTCGAGATACGTCAGCGTACTGTTGAACAGCGGCGCGATGCGATCGAAGTACACGCGGCGGCGGTACACGAGCAGCGTCGTGTCGGCGCTCGCCACGTACTCGGCGGGTGTAGACTCGGTCAGCCCGACGAGATTGAGCACGCTGAGCGCCACCGGGTGTCGCTTCTCGAGATAGCGCATGATGACGTGGCCGAGTAGCCGGTCGACCATCGTCGTGGCGAACGTGGCGATTTCCGCTGCGTTGCTGCTCGTCGAGGTGGCCGTCACGAGATCCGTGGCCACCTGGTCGAATTTGGTCGCTGCGGTCCCCAGATCGGTGACGAGTTTGCCGGCGGCCGAAATGATCGGTGGCGCGTTGCCGGCGTCGATCGCGGCCGTCAGTGTATCGATGTCGGTTGGGATCGCAACGATCGCTTGAACGGCCGTGGCCAGCGTGGCCACGAACGCAGGATCGCCGCCCAAAGCGGGCGGATCATCGAGTCCGAGCTCCGTGAGCAGCTCGGGGAGCGCGGCCGGATCGAAGTCTTCCGTGAGCGGCAGCAGCGCCATCCCGAGGGCTGACGCCAGCGACTCGAGCGTACCCGGCTCGTCTGGCATTGGCTAGGCCGTCAGGTTCCTGATCGTGGTCACCGCGTTCTGATCGTAGATGCCGTAGCCGCGGATTGGATCGTGCTTCAACCCGAGATACGTCTCGAGAAATTGGAGATAGGGGGCATAGCCCACCGGACACTCGGGATTGAACTTGGGCGGCTCGGGCGTGGGCACGAGAGTCTCGTTGATGCACACGCGCATGAGGTTGTACTTCTTGGTCTTCTCGTCGTCACCTTCCATGCCGTAGAATGCGCCCTTGGCTAGGATCTCCGCGTGCCGGGCGCACCGGTAGACGTAGGTGTGGCGATTGAGGCGCGCCAGTAACTGCTTGATCTCGAGGAACGTCGCCGAAAAGGTTTTCTGGCTCGTGCTGTTGGGGAAGAACGTCTTGTCGACTTTATAGTCCTTGGTCCACGGGCGCTTGCTGCCATCTCGCAAAGTATCTGAGTCGGAGAAATCGAAGTCGAATGACGTAGCGTCGTCGATTGGCTGGAGGGCCCGTAAGGCCTTCCCCACGGCGTCCGACTGCATGCGGCGTTTGACGAACGCCTCGAAAAGGACGTGCCGCATGGCGGGTACGGCTACGCATCCCCACGCCTGGAGAAACCCGTCGATCGCGGCGAATGCGTTGACGAATGATTTCAACGCAGTGTTGTCTGCGTCGGGGTCGCCCATGTCCGGTCGCCAGTCCTTTCTCGCCCGCCCATCCTTGTCGAATGGATCGCGCTCGTCACTCGGCGTGTCATCCGCCTCGTCGGTGTTGACCAGAATGGGTCCGCCGGGATGCCCATGGCAGAAGAAGCTCAACTCCATGAGCGAGTACTTAAAAGGGTCGGCCTGCCCCATCTTCTGGATGGCCGAATACACATCCACAATCGACATCACGTCGTCGGCCTGATGGCCGCTGATGAATGAGGGGTATTCGTCACCCGGGCTCGAACTGTAGTCGCTGGCGGCGATCGCCCGCATCGTGCGCTGCGTGCAGAACTTTCGCGGGTCGGTCGACGCGTCCCCGGTGTAGTTGGCAATGGGTGTCCAACTCGGCTCCTTCAGCCCCACCACCTTGCCGCCCGTGGTGAGATCCAGATCGAAGTCGATGTACTCGATGACACCTTTGGTGAAATGGAACCGGAGAAAGCGCAGCGTGACCGGCGGCGTGAGATGAATCGACGAAAACGTTCCTTTGCTTCGCACCTTGGCGCGGAGCGTGTCGATCCACTCCTGCGCCCGGTGCGTGCACATCTTGTCGAAATCGAGTCCTTTGGTCGAGTACTCGTGCCCCGCGACCAGAATGAAGTGGGTCACAAGATAGGCCATGCGCACCTCGCCGGTTGCCTGAACATGCTCTGTCAAGAACGGCGGTCAATGGTCCGATCGTAACGCCCAGCGAGCCCATCATTGTCAGTATGGCTGGGCTCGCTCGACCGAAACGATGCATTTTTCGGTGATCCGGGCGAGGCTGATGACCCTGTGTCCGCAGCGTCGCGCCTCATCATCGCGTGGGTGATGACTCGCGACGGCTATTCAGCCACACCCGTCGAACTGCCATCCGAACCGCGCACCGTGTACATGTAGCGAAGCGTCGAACCGGGATCGACCTCGCCGTCGAGACACGCCTGCCATTCGCCTTCCGCGACATGCGACCCCGGTGCGTCCCGGATGGATTGCGTCATGATCATGGGTAATGGGACTCTGCTACCCTCCTCGAGGACATGACACCGAAGGCCCGCCAAATGAGACAGCCCTGGTGTCGGGCCGGCGGGCCATTTGTAATCGCAGCGTCAGTCGGGCCGGGTAACTTTGACCCGTCCTCCGTCCTCACTCACCTCGACCGGTCCTACCGTGAATCTGCGCCTGCCCTTCCCCGGTCGCACCCACGCTCGTGCGGCGCTCGCGCTTGCCTCTCTCGCGATGGCCACCATTCCAGCGCCTGGGGCGGCACAAGATCCTGGTTATGCGGTCATCAGGCGGTATCAGCTCGGTGGTGAAGGTGATTGGGATTATCTGACATTCGATACGGCCGCCCATCGTCTGTTCATTGCGCGAGAGAGCCACGTTCTCGTCGTCAATCCCGACAACGGAGCGGTCATCGGAGACATTGCCAACACTCCCAAGGTGCACGGCGTCGCGCTCGCGCACGATCTAGGGCGCGGATTCATCACTGCTGCCGGTGACACAGCAGTTCACATTTTCGATTTGAAGACACTACAGCCGTTGGGGACGGTCAAGGTGGGGCTCCGCGACGACGCGATTGTCTATGATCCGGGGACGAAGTATGTCGTCAGCATGAATGGCAAGGCGCGTTCGGCCAGCGTCATTGACGCCCGTACCGCTAGGGTCCTCGCGACCATCCCGTTGCCGGGCAGTCCCGAGTTTGCAGTCACAGACAATCACGGCACCGTGTACGTCAATACGGAGGATACAAGCCTCCTGGTGGTGATCGACCTGAAGACGATGAAGGTTGCGCGCCAGTGGTCGGTTGCACCGTGCGAGGGGCCATCGGGCCTCGCGTTCGATCGTGCACATCAGCGCTTGTTCAGCGGAATATCACAACCAGATGATGGCGATCTCCGATGCTGAAGCCGGCAAGGTCATCGCCACAGTGCCGATCGGCCGCGGCGTCGACGCGAATCGCTTCGACCCCGGCACAGGCCTGGCGTTCAGCTCGAATGGCGAGGGTACTCTCACGGTCGTGCACGAGGACTCCCCCACCCATTTCACCGTGGTCGGCAACGTCACGACCCAGCCCGGCGCACGTACGATGACTCTGGATCCGAAAACGCACACGATCTACCTGGTCACCGCGCAGTTCGCTCCGACGGGCGAGCATCAGGTGCCGAGATGGCCGCCGGCGCCCGGGACGTTCGTGTTGCTCGTGGCAGAGAAGAAATAGCGCCGACCGGGATGCACCAACCGGGTGTCGCGACTGCCATGAATCGCGCATCACGTACGGCGTAGATGGCGCGCCTGACCAAGACTTAGAGCTTTACCTCGAGAGTAACGACAGTCGTCGGGTATCTCAGGTCGGGGTTGAACACGACGACCGTAAGGTTGACCTTCGCGTGCGTGAGACCGATAAGAAGCCCCCGCTGCACATCGAGCGCGGTCTGGTAGACTTTCGTGCGCTGCAGCGCAGCCCCGAGCTCGAGCCAGTCCCAGGGGGAATAGGCAAGTTGGGACCAATTGTAGAAGAAACTCCCCGATGTGCCCGCGACGTCGAACACGTACTCACCGACACTATAGAGCTCCAGTGTCCGATAGGAGGCTGTCACCTCGTACCCGGGGGCGACGCCGTCAAGGCTGCCGAAGACTCCGCCTACCATGGGCGTAACGTCCACCGACAACGCTTTTCCAAAGCCGAGGTTCCACCCCAGCCAGAGCGACGCGGCACCGATCGTCTCGTCGTTATAGCGAGCCTCGAGATGAAGCGCCCTTCGATCGGCTGTCACGACCGGATTGAGAAAGTCCTCACGATCCTGCGGCACGAAGTACGCGCTCAGCAATGCCTCGACGGCCCACGACGAGCCAGCAGTATCAGGCTTGGTCGATGCATGTAGCTCCTGTCCGGCGGCGACGGCGGCGACCGCGATGCAGCTAATCGTCGCGGCGATCACTGTCCTGCCGCTCCTCATGCCACGACGACCCGCGAGCGGTTCACCTGGCCCCTGGCGCGCGTTGTCCCCGATCGCTGGCATCGACGATGCGCGTCGAGATCTGGAGAAATGGTCAGCGAGCGCGAACTCGGTGCGGCGCAACGCCGAGCCAGCTCGAGCAGCTCGACAGTGAGCGGCCGGAGATGTGGGGCAGCGGACTGACGAGTTCTGGGGCGGGCCGTTAGCCGCAGGTGCCACGGGGTCAGGGCTTGGGAGTCGGAAACAAACCGAAGGGCTGGCGCCTGTAACCGGTGACAAGCCTTGCAGTTAGTCTTAACCCATGACCCCCGACTCCTGACTTCGCGGTACACTGCAGTGCACTGTCGATTTCCCCGACCCTCGTTCGACGCCACTATGCGGGGTCGCTTCCGATCCCCGATATCTGACCCTAGCTGAGGATTCGGACCATGCAATTCATGATAATCCAGAAAGCGACGAAGGACAGCGAGGCCGGCGTGCCGCCAACGACCGACCAGATAGCGACGATGGTGAACTTCCACGAAGAGCTGGTGAAGGCCGGAGTGCTGTTGGACGCGCAGGGGCTGCACCCGAGCTCGAAGGGTGCGCGTATTCGAATCTCGGGGAAGAAGCGGACGGTCATCGACGGGCCGTTCACCGAGACGAAGGAACTCGTCGCCGGATTCTGGCTGATTCAGGCCAAGTCGAAGGAGGAGGCGATCGAGTGGTTCAAGCGCGTTCCCAATGTGTGGCCGGAGGACGTCGAGATCGAGATCCGCCAGGTAGTCGGGCCGGAGGACTTCGGACCTGCGGTGACGCCCGAGCTGGAAGCGCAGATAGAGAGGCTGGGGGCTCAGAGCCCCGCCGCTCGGTAGCGTGACGACACCCGACGTTCGGCGCACGATCGAGGCGGTCTGGCGGATCGAGTCGGCGCGTTTGATTGCCGGGCTCGCCGCGATCGTGCGCGACGTCGGGATCGCCGAAGATCTTGCCCAGGATGCCCTCGTCGCCGCGCTCGAGCGCTGGCCGCAGGTCGGGATCCCGGACAACCCCGGGGCCTGGCTCATGGCCACGGCGAAGCACCGCGCGATCGACACCCTGCGGCGGTCATCCCGAATCGATCGGACACACGACGCGCTCGATGCGACGCTCGAATCGCAGCTCGAAGGCGCGTCGCCGGACCTCGATGAACGATTGGACGATCACATCGGGGACGACCTTTTGCGTCTCATCTTCACCGTCTGTCATCCCGTGTTGTCGAGCGAGACGCGCGTAGCGCTCACACTCCGTCTTCTAGGCGGACTTACGACCAAGGAAATCGCGCGGGCGTATCTCACGTCCGAGGCGACGATCGCCCAACGGATCGTGCGGGCCAAACGCGCGCTGCGCGAGGCGCGTGTGTCATTCGAAGTGCCGCGCCGCGACGAGATGCCGGCTCGCCTGGCGGCGGTGCTCGAGGTGATCTACCTCGTCTTCAATGAGGGCTACTCGGCGACCTTCGGCGATGATTGGATGCGCCCCGCGCTCTGCGAAGACGCGCTGCGCGTCGGACGCGTGCTGGCGGAACTCCTGCCCCAGGAGCCTGAGGTGCACGGGCTCGTTGCGCTCATGGAAATCCAGGCCTCGCGGACGGCCGCACGCGTGCGCCCCGATGGCACCCCGATTCTGCTCCTGGATCAGGATCGAGCCCGCTGGGACCACGTCCTCATCCGGCGCGGACTGGCGGCGCTTGTGCGCGCGGCATCACTGGCTGGCCCGCGTGGTCCGTACGTCTTGCAGGCGGAAATTGCCGCCTGTCATGCCCGTGCAGCGGCGCCTGACGACACGGACTGGCAGCGGATCGCGGCGCTCTATGATGTGCTGGCGCAGGTCGCGCCCTCACCGATCGTGGAGCTCAACCGCTCCGTGGCGGTGGCGATGGCATTCGGACCAGCCATGGGGCTCGAGCTGGTCGACGCGATCGCGAGCGAGCCATCACTCGCCAACTACCACCTCTTGCCCAGCGTGCGCGGGGACCTACTGGCGAAGCTCGGACGCCGCGAGGAGGCGCAGCAGGAGTTTGTGCGAGCCGCGTCGCTGACCGGGAACGCGCGCGAACGCGTGCTGCTCCTCCAGCGAGCTAACGCGTTGCGGGACTGACAGCCGTCGCCCGCTGGAATTGCGCGGCCAGCCCCGTCGCGTGGATTGACAGGCGACCGAGGCCACCTCGCCAACCACCATGCGCGACACGCCTTGGCGTAGATCTACCTCGCAGTGGATGACCGCGCGCACGGGCTCGATCGGTTTACTCGGCCAATGCCGGCTCCGCACCCTTGAGCCGATACAGTGCCCCGGTTTTTGTCAGTCCGAATTGGAGCCAGTCGCGTCCGACGGTTTGCAACTTGATGAAGAACTCCTGGCACCGCTTGATGGCCGCCTGGTCGAGGTCAGCCTGCAACTTGAACTTGTACTGAAACGCGAACTCTCCGACGAGCGGCTTGTGTTCTCCTCTCGTGCGCCACATCCCCACGTTGGCTCTGGCGGTCATCCCTTTGCCGAAGTCGAGGATGCAGAATGTCCTGCAGCACTTCCTCGATGAACGTCTGGTTGACGAGTTCGACCCGTTTGGCGCCAGACGCCAAGACAGAGTGCAACACTGGGAACACGTGCGACAAGAACGCCGTGGACGTCCGGTCTCCCTCAGGAACCTGACTTAACGGAAACTGAACGTTGTGCGAGAAGAGCAGACGAAAGGCTCCGACCTGGTCGCGCAACGTGAGCGCCTGGCACTTGAACTTGATTCGATAGTCTCCGGCGAAGTTCGGCCTGACATCGGTCTCGGCCGCCGCCTGCAGGTCCGGGTTGCGAAACTTGAACACGATCTCCGGCTCCCCGGCCGGAAAGCCGTTTTCGAATCGGATTCGCCTCCGGAGGATGAACGACCTCTTATACAGACGGAAGTCGGGGGTATCGAGAAAAAGCACCTCTCGGATTGCCGGTTTCGCTCCGACAAAGGGCTTAGTGAGCACGCCGATGCCGAACTCGTGGGCAGTATCCTGCACAACTCGGCCGAAGTCCTGGAACACTTTCGGCGACGTGAACCGATCCGCCTTGAGGATCACCTTGCACGCGAGATACTGGGGCGTACGAAAGGGCGCTCCGTCAGCGTAATGTCCTTTCTTGACCTGAAGGCGTTGGCGCGAGGGGCCGCGAGCTCTCGACTGGCGCTCCGATACCTGACCGGGGGCGTGGATCCGCTTAGCGCGCGCGCGTCTGGGTTTTGTTGTTGGCATGTTACCATTCGTGCCGCATGAGACGAGCCACGCTGCATCGTTCTGGGCGGCAACAGTCTCGAAAACTCGGTTGGACGCTAACCTCGATCTCGGCCCTCATTTGGGCATGAACGAGATGACGCCGACCAACGCTCCTCCCAACACGAGTAGCGCTGGGTTGACCTTGTATTGCAACAAGATCAGCAATACGCCGACCGCGATTGCAGCAGTCTCTACGCCAGAGATCGCACCTTTGGCCATAGTAAAGCAGCCGGCCAGCAGCAGCCCAATGGAGACGGGAGCAAGGCCCTCTTGAATCGAACTTCTCCACGGCCACTTCTCGAGTTTCTTCCAGGTGCGGGCGACAGCAAACGCGAGTACGGCAGTGGGGCCGAAAAAGGCAATCAGTACGGCGACTGCGCCGAGTAATCCAGCCGTCCATTGCCCGATGGGGACGATCATCATCATGTTCGGGCCGGGGGCCATCTGGCCCAAGCTGTACAAGTGGATCAATTGGTGAGCGGCTAGCCACTTGTGGACTTCGACCGTCTGGATCTGCATTTCGGGATATGCCGCCATCCCGCCGCCGACGGTCAGGATCGATAGGTAGCTGAACACGCGGACAAGCGCCGGGATCTGGTTCAATGGGTCATCCCGTCCTTCCTGCGAGGTCGATGGTAGAGAATCGCCAAGATGCCGACGGCTACTAGGGTGAGTGGAACCCCAAGGTGCAACCGGTTCACCGAAATCACCGCCAGCGCCATGAAAACGAAGTCAAACTTTCCTGCGAGCGACTTCTTACTGAGCCCGACGACCGTGTACAGGATCAGGCCAACCGCCGCCGCCGCCACCCCTTTCAGCGCAGCGGTAACAAAGGCGCGGTCCCCATGGATACGATAGAGGATGCCCATTATGAACATGAGCACAGCGCCCGGCAGGCAGATGCCGACGATTGCAACGGTAGAACCCAGTGCGCCACGCAGCTTCTCGCCCACCAGGATCGCCATGTTGGTCGCGTTCAAGCCAGGGAGGCTCTGGCTGATGGAAAGCTTCTCGACGAATTGCTTGTCGTCGAGCCAGTGCCGCTTGGTCACCAGGCTGCCGTGAAGGTACGGCACCACCCCGCCGAAGCTCGTGGCGCCGATGATGAGAAACTCGACGAAGATCTGTGCAAGGGGCACTCGAGTTTCGGTCGGAACGGCGGCTGCAGCGTGTTCCAGCGGCGGTTGAACGACCGCGTCGTGCACGTCGAGCGCCCCCCTCGCGCGAATCGATCGGTGCAGCATGTATCGTCTGTCGGAGGTGTCGGAGCTGTCGACCAGAGCCCACCGTAGCTGCGGCTCAACGAATCGAAGAATTTCCGGCCGCCCCGGAATCGTAGATCATTGCAAACGGCTCACGTCTGATGCAGTAGACCTTAGACCTATCGTGCTCATCGTCAGACCTATCGTGCTCATCGTCCCGCGCGAAGCGTAGCCGTTTGGGGCTCCAGGCGGTGAAGCACTGGATGGTGTCCAAAGCACATCACTCATTTGTACCATCGAGCGAATCAACAACCTGACGTTCTTGCGCGTGAGGCCGAGAAGAAGCCCCGCTGCACATTGAGGGCGGTCTGGTAGACTTTCGTGCGCTGCACGGCAGCCCCGACCTGCAGCCGATCCCAGGGGGAATAGGTGAGTTGGGAGCAATTGTAGAAGAACCTCTGATCATTGCTTCGCGATGATCGCAACCTCGTCAGAATGTCGCCGACAGGAGGAAAGCTGGTCCCTGGATCGAGTAGGTGAATTTCACGCTGTTGCCGGTGTGCGATGTCCTGCTGACGTCAGCGTCGATGTAGTGGTACACAGCCCCGATGCCAAAGTGTTGGAGCGGAGACCACTGGAGCCCGAGAACGAAGCCACCAACGAACCCGCCGTAGCCGGCGGTCACGGTGCTCGGGCCGACGTGGAGGCACTCCTCGCGGCTGCGACATCCGCGAGGCGGTCTTTGGCCGAGCCGAGTTGGAAGAATCCGGCCAGCAGAAAGATCCCTCCCAGAATCGCAAAGGTCGCAATGAGGACCAGCATCGCCGCCAACGTGACGCCGGGCGTCATGATGGCATAGATGCCGGCGACCACACCCAGGATGCCAAACACGAAGGTCCAACCCCACGGGGCCTGTAGGCGTCGCTCCTGGATAGCGACGTAGATGGCGAAGAATCCCGAAACGAGCAGCCACCAGGCGGTCCAGATGACGGCGAATGCAAGCGACAAGCCGGGATAATTGGCGAACGCGGCCACGCTGAAGGCAATGCTCACGAGGCCGGCCAGCAGCACCAGCCACCAGTGCGGCAAGGTCGCACGCGCTTCGATCGCATTGGCGACCTCGCTGATGCCGATTATGAGCGCCCAAATGGCAATGACCAGCGCGAACGCGGCGGCCGAGATGATCGGGCGGGCAATGATGAAGATCCCAAGTGCGAGCGCAATGAGTCCTCTGAGTAGGAGTCCCCACCGCGCATGCGTGTAGCCCCGTTGCAACGCGTCGGACATCATGACGACCTCGGTGATGAAGGTTTGGCGTCGCAGTACCAGTCGGCGGGAATACCACCCCGTGCCACCTTAACCAACATACCCAGTGCCGCCGATCGAGCGGAGTCAACGAGATGACTCAGGAGCGAGCGCCGGTAGCCATCCCTGATCAGCCTTACAACACCAGATCGCCAGCACGCTCACGAAAGGCGCCGAGCTCGCCGCGCGAAGCAGATGCATGACTCCGTCTCGGCGACTCTCGCGCCGGTGATCTGCGCTTCCATAGCTGCGGCAATTGCCGTTTGCATGTCTGTCCCATGCTCGCCGCCAGTGTCACCGACGGCGTGAAAGGACAACACGCCGGCCTGCGTTGCCGCGGCTGCGACAGACGGCAGAACAACGTCCAGCGGAAGCGCGAGATTGGTTCGGGTCAGCGGAGGCAGTGGCTCGAAGCGTATCTGCTGCTTGTCCGTACTGACGGGATCGCCGTAGGGGCGACGGGGTTTGTTCGTGGCGCGGGGGCGCACAACCTGAATGAGCGGCATGAAATGGCCTGGTTCCGGTTACGGTGGTCCGGAGTGGCTCCGCAGTCGTTGGGCCGCCCTAGCTCAATACACTCATGAGTTCGACTTGAGCACACAAACGCATAAGGCGGGGCGGCGGCGGTGTCCGGGTGCGCAACAGGTGAATTCAAGCGTCAGTGGCGTCCAAGTCGTGAGACCCCGCGCACTCAGACCCGCCCAACTGTGCTCGTTCCATCGCTGGTGTATGATAACAACTCCCGTGGCGGGCGAAGTGGTTCATCACCTTGACCGTTTTGTGACTGCATCCCACCCAGTACGCGTGCTCGCGTTGGAGACTCGCGGCCCGCAACAGTTGGACGAACTACGTCGACGGCTGTCGGATGTTGATGTGAACGATCACATTGAAGGCTGGCAACGCTGGGCAAAACGGCGCGCACGCCCGCAATCGGTTGCCAAGTACCTGCGTCACATTCGGCGGCTCGTTCCAGAAGGCACGCCGTTTCGGGCGTCGCTGTTTACACGTAGGAAAAAATCGGCGGCGATCGATCAGCCCGGGGGAAGCGGCTCGACGCGAGGCGACATTATGCAAGGACGCGACAATGGTTCTCAGGATCTACGGCAAGTCACTACCCGCGGACGGAGTTGGTCACACCCGTGGTCACGAGGCCACCTGACGAAGGCCAGCGCGAGGACCCGCCGAGACGGCTAACTCGTTGTGCTACAACTATGCCGAGGGCGAGACTCGAACTCGCAAGGGAGTTGCCTCCCGGGGGATTTTGAGTCCCCTGCGTCTACCAATTCCGCCACCCCGGCTGGGAGGCTCAATGTAGCCCCAGCGCTCACGCGACTCAACCAGACGAAGGTGCTAAGAAACGGCAGCATTCGACCCAACTGGGTTGCGTGATCTCGGAAACCAGATAACACGAGCAGACGCCGCCCTCTTGACCGCCGCGGCACCACGGCCGATGCTCACCCCCAATGCCATCATTCACGATTCGCCGAGCGACGCCCGAAGACGCTGCCGCGATCGCGGACGTGCACGGCGACGCTGTCCGCACACTTGGTGCGGCGCATTACCCACCCGAGATCATCGCAGAATGGGGCGCGCCGCGACCGGCCAAGCGAGTGAGCGATGGCATGGACCGCGGCGGGATCGTCTTCGTCGCGATCGACGCAGTCGACCCAGGCGAGGATGCGACTGTGCTCGGATTCTCCTCTTACGCCGTCGAAGGAGACATGCACCGCATTGCCGTCTACGTCCGCGGCTCCGCCGCACGATGTGGCGTCGGACGGGCGGTCTACGCGGCCGGCGAATCGGTCGCGCGTGCCGCCGGCGCGCCGGCGATCCGCATCGAGGCCAGCCTCGGCGCTGTTCCCTTCTGGATCGCTCTGGGCTTCGAAGTGCTGGACCGGTTCGACCACGTGCTGCCGAGCGGCCAGCTCATGCCCTGCGTCCGAATGCGGAAATCCCTCACCCACAGCACAACGAACTCGTGAGACTCTGACCCGATGTCAGACCCGACCGTGCGCGATCGACCAGCCCGCCGGCAGACCGATCCACTCGATCTCGATACGATCGGTGCCGCGCGGTTGACGGGCGCCGCGCACTCACCCATCCTGCAAAACCACGCACACGAACCAGGGCGAGCCGGAGGAGGCCCCATGCCGACCCGTGATCTCGGCGCCGCCACCGTCACACCTCGATCGACACTCGCAATGCCACAACAGTCCGACCGCATTACCGTCTCGAGCGGGACGCCGTGGGAACCACTTGTCGGCTATGCACGCGCGGTTCGCGTCGGGCGGCACGTACATGTCTCTGGAACCACCGCGACCGGGACCGACGGGTCACTGGTCGGCAAAGGCGACCCCTACGCGCAGACGGTGCAGGCACTCGCGAATATTCGTAGCGCCCTCGAGCACGCCGGCGCCTCCCTCAAGGATGTGGTCCGCACCCGTATCTACGTCACTAACATTGAGAGCTGGGAGCGTGTGGGCCGGGCCCACGGCGAGGTATTTGGCGACATTCGCCCGACAGCGACCATGGTCGAAGTGCAACGCCTTATCGACCCGTCGATGCTCGTCGAGATCGAAGCGGAGGCCTACGTCGCTCCCGGTGTGGTCGACCCGACACCACTGACGACGTTCAGCGCCGAGCGTTGGCCCGCGTTGCCGCTCGACGCGTGGCGCGAGACGTACGAGACGCTGCACATGTGGACGCAGATCGTCGGAAAGACGCGCCTCGCACTCGCCGCGCCTGTCAACCACTGGTGGCATGTCACGTTCCACGTCACGCCGGCCGGTCTGTCGACAAGCGAATGCCGTATGAGGGCGGCGCGGTCGACATTGAGTTCGACTTCCTGCGGCACGCCCTGCACATCCGCACGAGTACCGGAGCCGCACGCTCCATCGCGCTTGCGCCACGCTCCGTTGCAGACTTCTACGTTGAATACATGACCGCGCTCCGCGAGCTCGGGGTTCGCGTCCAGATCTGGCCCAGAGCGGTCGAAGTGCCGGAGCCCGTTTCCTTTCTCCAGGACCATTGGCACGCATTGTACGACCCGGAGTCGGCGCGCCGACTCCACGCGTGCTCGTCGAGTCGGACCGCGTCTTCAGCACATTTCGCGGCCGGTTCGTCGGCAAGTCGAGCCCCGTGCATTTCTTCTGGGGGAGCTTCGACCTCTGCGTGACGCGCTTCTCCGGCCGACGTGCGCCTCCGCGACCCGGGGCGGACGGATCACGCGCGAGGCCTATTCACATGAGGTTATCAGCGCCGGCTTCTGGCCCGGCAGTGGCCCGGTGCAAGAGCCGGCGTTCTACTGCTATGCGGCGCCGGAACCGCCTGGTTTCTCGTCTGCAACCCTTCGTCCGAGCGCCGCGTACTACCTCCGCGATGTTGGCGAGTTCATTCTGCCGTACGAGGCCGTTCGCACCGCGGACTCCCCCGACGATACCCTGCTCGACTTCCTCGAGTCGGCCTACGATGCCGGAGCGACCCTCGGTCGCTGGGACCGGACGTCGTTGGAGCGAGAGGGCTGAGGTCAGGGGTTTTGGGGTTTGGTCAGGCGTCAGGGAACGACAATGGCGACGACAACAACGGGCGACGCAAAGCGTCGCCCCTACCGGTCTGAGGTCGTTCACTGTGCACCGTGATCGGCCCTTTCGATTTTTCCCAGACCCCAGATCCCTGACCCCAGACCCCTGACCCCGCAGTTAAGGATTCGGCTGCATACCACCACCCTGCATTATTTGCTGCCGCTGCCGCATTGCCTCGACATCGTCCATGATTGCCTCCGACTTCGTGCGCACATCTGTTGTGTTCAGATTCGCGAGATGGGCTCACGCTTGTCCAATGAAATCTCGTCCGGCAAGTATTCCATGCCGGAATAGCTCGTTCCATTCCGAGCCAGGAAACTAGCATCTTTGCCGCACTTGCCCGTTAGTTGGCATTGACGTCTGAGTTAAAAGGGGAGAACACCTGTTATGCTCAAGTGAAGATGGACGAAGTCTCCTCGTATTAGGGAGTCGGCCATGTCTGGATCGGACACGAAGTACCTGCGGGCGGCGGTTGTGCTGATGGAGGAGTTGAACTTCTCTCGTGCTGCTACGAAGCTCAATATCGGCCAATCGGCATTAAGCAAACAGATCAGTCACCTTCACGAACACCTTGGCTACGAACTCTTTGTCCGCCAGGGTCGAAATATCACGGCCACGGCTGCGGGTGAGGTATATGCGGCCCAAGCCAAGTTGTCACTTCTACATGCAGAACGTGCGGTAAGTCTATTCGAGAGCCGCTAACCAGAATTCAGAAATCATACTGCACGTCGGCAAGTCACCTTACACAGATCCCTATCTCATCACTAATGTGCTGTCGCTTAGGCTCCCGTTCTTCCCAAACCTAAGCGTTACGTTGACGAGCAAATTTGCGGTCGATCTGTCGCACGACCTTTTGAACGGAACGCTGGATTTGGCGTTTCTCACGGGTATTCCTGAAACCTCACAGATCAGCTCTGTGTCAGTGGCCAAACAACGCTTTTTCGTCGTTATGCTCGATCAGGACGACCTCTCTCGGTCAACCGAGATCACAGCTGATCAGCTCAGGGTACGTTCCTGTGTTTTGTTCGACCGGCACGTGCACCCGTATCTCTATGACAACCTGGTGCAGCGCGTAAGGCCGGCGACGGTTCCCGGGACATCCCTACATCACGTGACCACTGCCGAAGAGGCGTCACAATTCGTGTCTCGTGGGCTGGGAGTTGCCGTTATAACTCAGGCCGGCGCTTGGAGGATTGCTAGAGAAGGCATCACAATTCGCCCTCTTGCGGGTGAGGATCTCGTCCTGGAAACGAAGCTTGCATGTAGATCAGACAATCAAGCTAGAGTTGTGAGCGAATTCGTCCGCGCCTTTGTTCGCAGCCTGAGTTCGAGCATCCCGCAGAGGCAGTCACCCCTTAGTCTGGCCGGGTGAGAATCAACGGCGATCTTCCATGACCACTTTGATGCGAAGCGGACCCACGTGTGCGCACACCCGGCACTGAATGACTCCGCTCACGTTGACACCTTGGCCGGATTCAGCAGGAGTCACAGTAGCGTGACAACGATCGCATTCATGTACAACCGTAGGCTTCAAGTCTGCCACGCGGGAAATCTCCTGATGCGGCTAAACATCCTCTTTACGCCGTCTAATCCGCACTTGGCCCAAAGGATGCTCTCGGCTCATATCGGCCTGCTAGCCAGATTTATCCGATTGTCTCGAGAACCGTCGGCTTTCCTACCGCACGGGGCTCTTGAAGGGTGAGTATAGCGCGGATTGTGTGGCAGTCGCGAGACTGAGTCGCCCAAGAACGCTAAGTCAGTCAGCAGAACAGGGCGGCGGAATGCGGAGTCTCATAAAGTGTCCAGTTTCCTCGGTCACAGAACACATAGCTGACGCTGGGAAGTGTCTAGCCTTTGGCCGTTCTACGCCGACGAGCCTCTTACAGATGATTCGGTCGTGGGGCCAGTCGGGCCGTGGGGCTGAGTTCGTGGCGGGTCAGCCCACAATGTTTCTCTATGTCGTTCCGACCTGGCATTTCGCGAGGGACACTCTTGACGATGAGCTGACAGACGCCCAATCGTGCAGCAGGTTCTCGCATAATAGCAACCCGAACGTCACCTGATTCGAGCGCATAAGAGGCTTATTGTGGGGCCTAAAGTAGGTCGTATATCCCGATTTGGTTTGGTCGCGAGGCAGGGTCTCTAACTAACTGATAATGCCTCTTATCAGTAGTAAAGTGGACTGCTGACACGAAATTGCGATTTTCCCGGTATTTGGAGCTTTCGTCCATGTCCCATGCCTCCCGCAGCGCCCACATCGCAGACCTGATCGACGACCTGGCCGACCTCTACCTGGCCCAGGTCGCCGATCTGCGCGAGTTTGCCCAGGCCACGGAGGCCGGGGAAGGCACGCATGCATCTCGAAGACGCCCTCGCGCCACCGGGAAATCCGCCGGGCCGACCTCTACCGGCAGTTCGAGCTGGCCGCCTTCTCCCCGCCCCCTATTCCGGTGGTCGCCCCCAACGAGCTCGATCTGCCCGAGGACAACTGATGCGCCCCTCCTGCCGGCGCGCTTCCGCCAACCTCTATGTTCCGGTTGAGCAAACCACTCTCCTATATAAGGAGGTGCCCGAGACCCTCCGCCGAGCCTCGGCGCCGACCAGCCGACTCTCTCAGAGCTCCTTCAGCTTGGACTCGGCGCAGACCCGGAACCTGCCGGCGGGCCGAATGAGGTCTCCTGCGTGAATCCGACGGCCCTGATCCCGGTGACCCAGCCTGGCGATCTGCGGCAGGACCGCGTCGGGCAGCTGGTCAAACGAGTCTTGGACGGCGTCGCCTCGGACGAAACCCGTCGCGCCTACGGCCACGCGCTCGAGATGTTCCTCGGCGTTTTGCGACCGGGAAGGGAATCCGACGCTCTCGGCCGAGCTGGTCGCGAGCTACCGGGTCTCGCTGGTCGGGGAAGGGAAGTCGTCCTCCACGGTGGGAGTCCACCTGGCGGCCATCAAAGCTCTGACCCGGGCGGCGGTCATGGCCGGGTTGATGCCGGCAGAAACCGCCGCTGCCATCAACGATGTGAAAGGTGCGCCGCGGCGGGGGAACCGCATCGGCAACTGGCTCACCCGGGAGCAGGCGCAGGAACTGCTTTCGCTGCCGGACCGGGAGAGCCTCAAGGGCAAACGCGACTATGCCATCCTGGCTCTCCTGCTCGGCTGTGGGCTGCGCCGGACGGAGCTGGTCTCCGAGGTGAAGGTCGGCGCCATCGCCCAGCGCGAGAACCGCTGGGTGCTGGTCGACATCACCGGAAAGGGAAATCGGGTTCGTTCGGTTGCCGTCCCCGCCTGGGTCAAAGCGGCGATCGACGCCTGGACCACCGCGGCCGGCATTACCGAGGGGAAGATCTTTCGCGCGGTGCGCAAGGGCGGCAAAGTCTGGGGTGAGGATCTCACGCCAGGTGCAGTGCTGCAGATCGTTCAGCAGTACGCGCGCGCCATGGGTCTCGAAAAGCTGGCGCCGCATGACATGCGCCGCACCTGTGCCAAGCTCTGCCGCAAGCGCGGCGGCGACCTCGAGCAAATAAAATTCCTGCTCGGCCATGCGTCGATTCAGACCACCGAGCGGTATTTGGGAGCCGAGCAGGACTTCGTCTCTGCCGTGAATGACAACCTGGGATTGGAAAGGTAGGCAGTAGCCCGCGGGTCCCTGCGGAAACCAATTGGCTCTGGTTTCGTGTGGTAGACGGCTAAACTGAGGCAAGGAGAGGGAAGTTTGAGTGAATTCTTGATCTCAGACAGATACGAGGCGCTCCTCGGTGAGCTGAACAGAAGATCCGCCCAGCATAACTCCGGGCGTTGCGTTCGGTGAACCGGGAGGATATCGCGCCATCTCGGGGGCATCGCCGACCAAACCACCGATCGAGAATCCTGGATCCGAGCAGAGATCGCCTAGCTGTCAATGATCGATGGAGTTTGTGATGAGGCCGCGTGCCAGCCCAGCTCGAACGGAAGTCATAGGAGATGATTGTTAACAAGCCCAGAGTTCAACGCCAGGAAACGATGGCTCCTATGCCGAACAGCGCGAAAGATTTACGCCAAATCATTGCTTACAACAAAGTGGCAGATAGATGGCCACCGTTAGAGAATGGCCCATGTCTCAGCTTGCATCACCCCCGGAAGGTCCTGAGAACCTCGTAGCCGAACTGCGCCGCTGATCTCCGAGGCAAGACGCCAAGCGGCCGCGACGGTCAACGTGGCTCTGACCCTCCTTTACTGGCGAGTGGGCGACCGAATCCGGCGCAGCATTCTAGGAAGTGAGCGTGCCGGGTACGGGGAGCGGATTCTTGCCACGCTGTCGCAGGAATTGGTGGGCGAGTTCGGCCGCGGCTTCGACGTGACGAATCTCACACGAATGATGAAGTTTGCGGAGGCATTCCCAGACGAGAAGATTGTTGCGTCACTGTCGCAACAATTGAGCTGGTCCCACTTCCGGGAACTGCTGCCGCTTGAGCGTCCCCTCCAACGTGAGTTCTATGCCGAGATGTCCCGAGTAGAAGGCTGGAGCGTCCGCACCCTTCGGGGTCGGATAGATTCCATGCTCTACGAGCGAACGGCCCTGTCCCGAAAGCCGGACGAACTGGCGAAGCAGGAGTTGGCTGCCCTGCACAGCAGAGGCGAGGTGGGGCCGGCCCTGGTCCTCAAAGATCCCTACGTTCTCGATTTCCTCGACCTCAAAGATCACTACCTGGAGCGGGACTTCGAGGACGCCATCCTGCGCGAGTTGGAATCTTTCCTGCTGGAGCTAGGGGCCGGCTTTTCCTTTGTCGCCCGTCAGAAGCGCATCCAGATTGACGGAGAGGACTTCTACATCGACCTCCTGTTCTACAACCGAAAGCTGAAGCGACTGGTGGTGGTCGAGCTGAAGCAAGGTGCCTTCCGCGCGGAGTACAAGGGCCAAATGGAGCTCTACCTCCGCTGGCTTGCTAAGTACGAACGAGAAGCGGACGAAGCTTTGCCGCTAGGCATTATCCTCTGCGCAGGGGCAAGTACCCGGCAAGTTGAACTCTTGGAGCTGGACGCGGCCGGGATACACGTCGCGGAGTACCTTACTGTCTTCCCTCCGGGAGGTGCTGCAGCGAAAGCTGCGGGAGGCGATCGCGGCTGCCCGGCTGCGGTTCGACTCACAGGATGATGTATGACGACTAAGCTGGGGTCACTACACCAAACGTCAAAAATCGTACGTTTATATTCGTTGCAAGAACCTATCGCCTTCAGGAAGCCAACCGCAATACCTTTATGCAACGCAGATTTTCAGGTTTGTGGCCAGATTAAAGAGTTGTTGGTAGTGGGTCAGTTTGAATCCACAGGGCCCATTATTTCCACAGACAGACGCGGGGGCTAATATGACGGGGTGCCCGAATATGCCAAGGATGTGATGATCTCCCTGATGGGGGCGGCGGTGGGTTTGGCGGGACTCCTGCTGGTAGTTTCGGGCCTCGTTTTTGCGCAGGCTAACAGCTTTCCTTCCGCGACTACCGATGACGAAACACTGGAGAAGCTCGAACGAGCCGCAAAGCTGGGTTTGATTCCATTTGTGCTGGCGCTAGGCGATGCGGCCCTATGTCTCGTTTGGTTGATGCACAATTCCATCTGCATATATCTCACGAGTGAATACGGTTTCTTCTTGCTTCTAGCGTTAACGGCGGGATATGGTGCGGTGTTGCTTTTGCGCTTTCTTTAAAATCAGCCTAGACACCGAAAAACTTCACAGACTGACAGGGAAAGGATTTGACAAGCTGTATTCCTCATCCCCTCAAAAGTACAAAGAGATGGCCGACAAGGCCCTACACTACGCAAAGACGTGCGTTCCTCCAGGAAGAAAGGTCCGCGTTGGAGATGTAGTTTCGGTGATTCAAAATGCAGTCAAAATCGACCCAGAATTTGAGAAGCATCTAAAGGCAAAGGGTTGACCCAGAAGTTTTGGCAGGCGTGGTTCGCGGAATACATAATTGAACAGGTCTATCCGCAACCTGACTTGAAATAAACGACCCAGTAGGAGCATCGAAAATGTCTAAAAATGAAGCGAAGCAAGCAGCTACCCAATACCTAAAAGACCAGGCCGAGATCATGAAGAAATATGGCGCCGCCCCGAAGCTTTCCGGCAAGCGGTACGAAGAGGCAAAAACCGCTACTGCCCGAACTTTTACTCTAGCGCTTCCGGCAAATAATTCGCAGGCTTGAGAACGGCCCTTACCCTACCTGCTTTAATCCATCCAAAATAGACCTCGGTTCGAGGAGCGTAACGAGTTCCTCGATCTCCCAGATGTGATTGGCTAATCCAGCCTCCATCGCCGGAGTCACGCGCAACGTCTTGCGAACCCGGCAAAAGTTGTAATAGGTAATAGGGGGCACTTCAGGAAACGGAACGCCACGTACGGTAAGGCGAATCCAGTTCAACCTAAGCCTTTCTTAATCAGCAAGATCTAAGTTGAGAATTCGCCGTTCTGGGACCGGGCGCGATTCGTTGTCGCTGCTCCGGCTAAACGATTGTGAACATTACATCGACTCTCTGCAAACGTACATAAAATTCCGTTTCGTGAGATGTCCCCAAATACGGTGTAACCTTCACTGTGAAAGATGGCGCTTCAGAATAAAATTCTCGACCAGCTGGACGCAGTGCTCACCAAACACCGGGAGCTTAGGGCACATTCGCAATATGAAGACTGCAGCGACCGGCCGGAAATGGCTATCACGACAGTCAACGCGCTAATGTGTAACGCTATCAAGAGATTTGCGCCTCCGAACAGTCAATACATCGAATCGATGAAATCACTTCTCCAGCGCTCTCCCGTGAGTGGTTCATGGCTGTCTCCTACTTGGCTGGGGTTCTTAGCGCCCTGCGTACTGCTTACGCTGAAGGTTACTTGGATACGGTCGTTGAGCTGGTACATGCTGACATTTTTAGTGATTTCGTCGAGATGGCTGAGTATCTTTTGTCCGAAGGCTACAAAGATCCGGCCGCAGTTATCATCGGAAGCGTACTGGAAGAGCATTTACGCCAATTGTGCGTCAGGAACTCGATACCAGTAGACGCAGCGGGAAAGGCGGAAAAAGGCCGACCAACTAAATGCGGACTTAGCGGGTCAAGCGGTATATTCCAAGCTCGACCAGAAATCAATAACTTCCTGGCTTGATCTGCGAAATAAAGCTGCCCACGGCAAATACGGTGAGTATTCGAAGAGCAAGTAGCACTCCACCTACAAGGGATTCGAGATTTCATGAGTAGAATTCCAGCATAGGCGACGCAGCCGGCAGTACCGACCCAGAGCGGCATCTCGGTCGCATCGGGGGAGCAGCGGATATACGGATAAGATTGAGCAACGGATAGGGGAAGGGAATCGTTAACCGCGGTCCAACGATGGGGAGGCTATGGGCAACTACGTTTCGCTCTTTGGTGGCATTGGGGGAGCCGTGGCAACGCTGGTGCTTGTCAGAGTCGGCCAATATTTCACCCGGCCTAAGCTCGTGCTTTCCTTCGACGAAAATGGCAAGGCATATATGGCCTCGTCAACCCATCGCGAAAACGACCAGAAAGTCACCAGAACATATATACGTGTCAGCTTGAGAACGTCCGGCCGTCTCGGGTCATCTGCGGCTACAAACTGCCGGATCTACATTACGGCTATTCAGTGCGACGGTACTGACTATCTCCATGATGCGAGAACCATTTCATGGCCTCCCAACAACGATTGGGAACCTAGGACGATTCCTCGGGGAATCACGATGTTTGCCAACGTGGTGACGATGCAGAGTTCGGAGTTTTACACTGGAATTTCCAACTACCAGACCAATACGGCCTACATTCTGTTCGAGCAGCCACGCGGGTATTCTGCGTCTTCGCATCACCGCTACAGCAGACAACGCCAAACCATGTTCCATCGAGATCGAGGCATCCATCAAGGCGGATCACTCTGGATTTCAGGCACGCTTGGTCAAGTAAGAGTTTACCCCGTACCCGTGATGTAGCGCGACCCGGTAGTTTGCCCCCTACGCGAATAGAACGGTGGTAACGTTGTCGGTGTGCCGCCAGGAGGTCGTTGTGGTGATTGAGCCCCAAACGATTGGGAAATTGGGTCTTGCTTACGATACCCGATAAACGCAACGCACTTTCGTATCTGGTCTGGAACAATCATGTCTCCGTCCTTCGGCTTCGAAAGATACCAGTCCTCGACCCCGGCAATTCGCTGGTCACTCGGTAGTCAGTTTTTACAGGCGCGGGGCTAGAACGCTACCGCCAAAGTGGACGTCAAAGGGTTGCACGCTAGCACCCGGGGCAGCGCGGGTGATCTAAAGTCCACTCGTTGTGGTCAGGACAGACCCAGTCCTTGCATGTCTTTCGTTTCGTTGCCCTGGCACTTGAGCAGGTGGTCGGATTGGAGATGAAGAATGACAATGATCATCGAACGACGCCTGGATCTCCTGCAAGGCGAGCTGGATGTGG